>OY764867.1:0-2810853 GCA_963668535.1 Bacteroidaceae bacterium | reverse complement strand
AGTTGGTGCCTTATTCGTTGTAATAATGATAGGCACGTTTTCATGTAGCTGATTAATGAGGTTAAATAAGCCTACCGCTTCCTCCTTTTTCATGGGTAACAACATGATATCATCTATAGCCACCAAGTCTGCTTTAATTAGCTTATTGTATGACCGCATAGCCGTTGGTGAGACCTCTCTCATTTTAATAATAGATAGCAGGTCTTCCATGGTTAGCAAGTAAGCTTTATCGCCTCTTTTTACAGCTTCGTACACCAATCCAGCGGCGATATATGTCTTGCCTACACCCGATGGCCCCATGATTATGATATTATAGTTCTGTTCCATCCATATCAGTTGTCTGAGTTCTGTGAGTTGTTTCTGTGTCACGCCTTGAACAGTACTGTCATCAAACAAGTCTAAATCGTGCTTTCTAGGCAAGTTGGCTGCTTTTAGTCGCTTTTCAAACGCACGTCGTTTTCTGGTTTGTATTTCATTATTCAAGATGCCTTCAAGGAACTCCAGATAATTGGGTTTCTTCATTTGTGCTTCGTGGATAATATGATCAGCATTCTTGCGTATGCTCCCTAAGTTAAGCTGGGAAGCGAGCTCTTTTAGTTGTTCTGAGTTGGACATATCTGTAAAATATCATTGTACGTACTTATGGTTGATTTCTCTGGCGTAGCCATGGCTTGATGGTCTGCTTGACCAAGTAGCTTTATTTGACTACTATCTACCTCTTGAGGTGATTTCTTACTCATCGTACACACCACCTCTTGTAGACGATATGCCGAAGCGACATCGTGGAGCACACACCATTTGACACCTTGTAGCAAGTCTTCTTTGGAGTAGCTTTTCAGATGTGCTATTAAGTACTTTAAGTGGCTCTTATAATAGTTGCCCAACTCTATTTTCAGGTTGGCAAGTAGTTTATACATAAAGTCATCCGACTGCACATAAGTCATGATTTGTTCCTCTAGCTGTGCCACTTTCTTATCCAAAGGACGCTTATGCGCTTCTTTATTGATATACTGCCCACGCTTAGAGGATATCGTATGGCGTGTCAACTCTTTGCCTGTTTGAGTAGCATACACGATCAATTCATTGTGCTGTACTAAGACATAACATTTCTGTCTTGGGTGTTTGTAAGTGCCATAAGGTAAGCTATATGTATTTGCTTTATAATGGATTACATTGGTCTTAGACACATTGTACGGCACTGGCTCTATATTAGGAGCTGTAGGCTTCCCGTAATAAGGCCTAAGTGATTTTATTTCCCGCAAGAACTCTTGAGCAGGTATCAGCTTTGTTACGGAGTGTTCTAATTGATTTCCTGTACGGTTGAGCCAGTCAATGGCTTCTTTATTGTACTGCGCTATGGTGGTAAATTCCTGTGTACGCATGAAGTTGCCTTTAACATACTTCACCACATTCTCAACCTTGCCTTTACTTTCTGGATCGTTCTTATGACAGAACTCAGGTCTAAAACCAATATCATCCACAAAACGCTTAAACTTATAGGTCAATTGATTGTCGCCATAATACTCTTTATACAAGAAGCACTTATCCTGGTCATACAGTATCGTTTCTGGTACGCCACCGAAGAACTCAAAAGCAAGTTCGTGTGCATAAACCGATTTCTCTGTAGTGAACGGAGTATCGCTCATAAACACAAACTTATAGCGCGAACGAGAGAGTACCATAGCCATAAAGTAAATGCGCTTATGGCCATTGCTACCAGCCACTGGCACACGACGTTCACCAAAATCAACCTGTGCCTGATAACCATAAGGGGTAGCTTCAAGCTGAGTCATTATGCGATGTTGTTCATAGCCAACTTGCGCTATGCTATACTTCGCACGGATGTACTTTGTGTAGTTGTAAACCGTTTTACGCGACACACGACCTACCTCTGGGAAGTACTTACGGATATAATCACCCACTTCTGCAGAACTTACAAAAGGATGTAAGTAAATGTATTGGTAAATCTTTTGTTCATACTTATCAAGCACACGAACATAATTGCGCTTGTAAGCTTTACTGGCCACAAATTCATTGCGACTCATACTAAGATAACGACCGACACGATGACGGTCGATACCTAAATCAAAAGCTATTTGCGTGTTTGTTTTGCCTTTTGAAGACAATTCCCTAACTTTGTCGAACATCTGGAGCTTCTTTATGCAAGAAGGGAACGATGGAGAGGTAATCATAAATTTGTATTTTGGGTTTGGTCACACAAAGATACAAAAAGATTACCTCTTTTTTTGACACTTACCGTGGCGCTTTTACGTTACACATTTAGGGCGCTTCAAAGATACACATTACACCACTCTTTGGCGAGGACCAATATTATTGTCTAGATTGTGTCTATATGTTGTTTATTATACGTATATTTGCATTCGTAAAATATTAATGTTTTTCAAAGTGTTAATAAACAAGGATTTAATAGTATGTTTTGTAATATACGAGGTATTTAATATATTTTGTGAACGGTTTTCTATGAATTTTTGATAGTATTGTAAATCTCATGGTTTTTATTTTTATTGGTTTATTAAGTGGCTACTTTTTATCGCGTGTGACGCTGAAAAGTAGATCTCTGTCTGTGGCTTTTGCTCCTATACTGGGGACTATTGTGTTGGTGGCTCTGGGATATGGGGTGCACTATAAGGTGCCTGAAAGTGGGTGGCTATATGGCGGGATGCTGGCGCTACTGGCTGGGGTGATCGCTGTGGTGGAATATATGGATAGGGGGCGTCGCTCTTTTAAAGGGGCTCATAGAGTGATCTGGGAGGACGTGCCGTGTATGGTGCTGGGGGCTGTATTGCTGGCGCCTGGACTGATCAATCATTTTTGTTCGGATGCGCCTACGCATGCGCATATTATTCAACAGATTATGAGGGGGCAGTGGCCCATTAGGGGGCTGTTTACGGATGGGGTGCCGCTGGTGTATCACTATGGATATGATGGCGTGGTGGCGATGCTGGCGTCTGGACTGCATGTGGAGTATGTGTATGTGGTGCAGGCGATGATGATGCTTTCGGTATGTGGCATTTTGTATGCGTTGTGCCGCTTGCTGCGTATGCGGGGGGTGCGCTTTAAAACGAGGGTCTTTGGGTTGTTTTTCTTATTTGGTTTTTCGGGTTTATCGGCTTTTTATTATAATGCGGCGACGTATTCGATGGTGCAGTTGATGCTGGGGCCTAGTTGCTTGTTTATTATCGGGATCACGACGTGGTGCTTGTCGTATATGGAGTATAGGAATAGAACTTTGGGGTGGACAGACTCGGGGGTGCTGGTGGCGGTATTGGTGGCCTTGGGGCTGTTTGCGCCTTTATATTCTTCGGTGTGTATGGCGTTGTTTCTGCTGATCTTTTTGTTTGGGGCGCTGGAGAGTGTCTTGGTCAAGAGGTGGGGGCAGGTGGCTGTGTGGGCTGCTGGGTTTGCGGTATTGTGGATCTTCTGGCAAACGACGAAGTTGGGGATGCTACAGGTGTCGAGCGATTACGAGAAGATGGTGATGATGTGGAGCTTCCAGGTGTTTGATTCCTGGCGGGAGGTGTGGCAGTATGTCAAGGGCAATTCGCTGATGTTTGTGTTTTGGCTGGGACTTGTGGTGGCGGTGTATCTGTCGCTGATCAAGCATCCGAAGCGGTTTGTGGAGGCTGCGACGCTGGATAGGTTCTTATATATAGGGGCGGGGATGGTGTGTGTGCCGTTTATATGGGTGTTTCCGTATATCAATCCGCTGGACAATTTTATCAAGATTCCGTATATCGGGATGGTGTGTTGCTTTGTGTTGCTGATGCTGCGCTATGATGGCATGAAGAAGATATGGAAGGGGGCGTTATTTGTGATCACGGTGGCGTCGATGTATCGCATCTCGCTGACGCACAATATGGACCAGGCGGTGATTGATCACTGGCTGATGGGATATGGTGTGTCTTATCAGGCGGCGTTTATAGCGAAGATGCTGCTGGTGGCTGCTATTGTAGGGGCTATATACTGGCTGTGTGAGCGGGTGAAAGATCGCAATGTGTATGCGTGGCTGATTGTTGTGGCGTTTTTCGTCAATGGAACGGTTTTCTATGGGGATGTGGTGAGAAAATGGAATGATCTGCGTGGGCATTATACGCAGGCGCACTGTTTCCATCCTCATCTGGTACGGTGGTGTGAGGGGCATCTGTCGAATAGGGATATGGTGTTTATTCCTAGGGAGGTCAATCCTGACTTCTTGCGTTATTATAGAAGGCATTGTGCGAGTATGTATGCGCCGAAATGCTTGACGAAGCGGTTTGAGGAGGTGTCGGCGGTGGCTGGGATACCGCTGTTGAATAATGTCAATTTCAGTTATGCGGTGCGCCCGGAATTGGAGAGGCCGATCTGGGAGAAGTTTCATAGTTGGTATGTGGATGGACGGCATAGGGATGTGGCGGAATTTCATGCGAATTATTTGATTTTTGATCGGGATGAGCAGCCGGAGTATGTGGCGGATTTGATCCAGAATGGGGAAATCTGTCTGGCCAAGGAGGATATAGAGGAGAATTGGATTGTTTATTTTATCCATAATCCGATGACGAAGGAGTAGCGGAGAAAAAGTGTGGCATTTTTTTGGTTTATAGGGGGATTTGTTCTAATTTTGGAATCTATTACCCTAAAAATAGACTTATGCTGAAATCGCACTGCTTTTTACTGCTTTTTGTGTGCTCTCTGGTGGTCTGCGCCTCTAGCAAGGAGGTGAAGGCACAGGATCATGTAGTCAAGGTGGGCCTTGTCAAAATGGAGCCGCCGTATCTTGTCGTGGACAACGAGGGATACGGTGGCTTTTTTGTCGATGTGATCAAGATGGTGATGGAGCAGACGCATGACGAGGTGGTGTATGTGACGGGGACGAAGCAGCAGTTGGTCATGATGCTGAAGCAGGATAAGGTGGATGTGATCGTGGGGTGGTCTATGGAGGATAATCATTCGCAGATTCTACGATCGCTGCCGTTTACGGTAGGCTATCATAAGAGGCCAACGGCGGGCTATGGTATGGCGGTGGCGGTGGATCATGAGGAGTTGTTCTATCGGGTGAATCATGCGCTGGCGGTATTGGTGGATAATGGCGAGATGGAGCGTTGTGCACTCAAATGGCTGGGACGAAAGCAGGTGGGCAGACCGCATGAGGTTATGGAGAGGTATCTGTCGGTGATTGTGCGGGTGCTTGTCGTTACGGGGGCGATCTTGGCGGTGGCTGGGGTGGCTTTTCTGGTGCTGTACAGGATGGAGAAGAGAAAGAGAAGGTATGTGGTGAATCTGCTCAATACGTTGCCTTTGCCGTTGGCGGTGGTCAAGAAGGAGAGGGGGATGATTGTGCATTATTTTGAGAATGAATATATTCATCAGGCCCATTATAGGATAAGGCGGTGGACGTCGATCGAGAAGAATAAGGAGTTTGTCAATAACTTTATGGTGGCGTATGAGATGGCGCTGAAGACGAATCAGATGATGTCGTTTGAGGATTATCGATTGGAGGATAATCCGTATACGGTGTATGTGAGTACGTGTCTGTTTAATAATGATCTGGCGGTGGTTGAGACGATCTATGATATGAAGGAGGAAGTGCGCCTGAGACAGGAGGCAGTGGACAATGATAAGGCGATGGATGCCTTTATCGCGTCGATCAGTCACGAGGTGAGGACGCCGCTCAATAGTATCTTGGGGTTCAGCCAGTTGTTGCCGCAATTGCCCAAGGAGGAGAGGGGGGAGCTGATGGAGGTGATTGATGAAAAAAGCAATCTGCTCAATAAGCTGATCAATGATATCTTGCTGTTGTCGAAGATGCAGAATGGGGTGGTGCAGTTGGTGCACGAGAAGGTGGATGTGCCGGAGTTGCTCCAGGAGGTGATCGAGTCGACCAAAAATGTGATGAACCATGACGAGACGAAGGTGGCGGTGGCGTGTGACTTGCAACGGGTGCAGGTGACGATGCATACGGACCGCCAGTTGCTGATGACGCTGCTATCGAATGCGGTGCATAATGCGCTGAAATTTACGCGTGCTGGGGAGGTGCGTGTAGGTGGGTTTATGGATGAGGAGGATCTGATCGTGTATGTGAAGGATACGGGGATAGGAATCGATAAGAAACAGGTGGCTGATATTTTTACGCCGTTTATGAAGGTGGATACGTTTACGCAGGGCACGGGTCTGGGGATGCCGCTGATGCTGGAGGTGACACGATTGCTAAAGGGGCGTATCGGGGTCTATTCGCTCTTGAATGAGGGGAGTACGTTTTATTTCAGATTGCAGACGTGTGATGAGTTGGTGTTGCCTTCACTGGAGGGGGATACGATGGTGTGTGAGCAAATGAAGGAGGCGATATGGATAGACTAAAGACGATACAAGGTATGAAATGGACGATGTGGGTCTGTATGTGGACGGTGGTGCTGCTGGGAGGTGGTGGCTCGGTATGGGCGCACAATGCGATTGGGGTGCCTAGAACGATCTGTATGCATCAGCAGATGCCGTATGCGTATGTCGATGCTATGGGCGATACGTGTGGGCTGTATGTGGACTTGGTGGAGCAGATCTTTGCGGGCAGTGGCCTGAAGTATCAGTTGGTTTTGAATAAGAGGAAGCTGGAGGCGGATAGCATCGGGCAATATGCGTGTGCGGTGGTGCCGCAGTATATTCAGGAGCGGCTAAGCGATGAGGTGTGCTTGTCGAGGGTGTTGTATAGTTCGACGAGTGGGGCGCTGTGTCGTGAGGATGGGGTGGTCAATAGTGTGCTGGACTTGAAGAATTGCCGCGTGGCGGTGGCCGATAGCAACTATTACTATAAGATGATCCGTTCGTACAATGTGCCGATCCAGAAGGAGCAGGTGATGGAGTATAGTAGTCTGAAGGAGGCGATCATGCTGCTGAATCTGAAGAAGTGTGATGTGGTGTTGGCCGATTTTAGGTTGCTGACGTGGTATAAGGATAAGGAGAAGGTGAAGCATGTGGTGGTCAATGAGATCAATAGTATGCCGTATCTGTATTATTTTGTGATCGCGAAGAAGCAGTGTCCGTATATGTATGATGTCTTGAAGGAGAGTATTCAGCATATCAGGTATAGTGGCATTGTGGATGGGATGTTTGAATTGTATTTGGGCAATCCATATCAGCAGGAGTATATGCTGGTGCGCAATCATGTGGTACTCATGACGGGACTGTGGCTGCTGGTGGTGGCTGGACTGGCGTGGGTGGTGCGTAAGTTGATCAGGCTGAATAGACGGGAGAAGAGAATCTTTAGGGAGTTTACGGATCTGGTGATGAAACTACCGCATGGGGTGGCTATCTACAAGGATGGACAGGAGAGTCCGAAGATGTGGAATAGGCAGTATGAGGTGTTTGAGCAGAAGAAAAAAGATAAGGAGGTGCTCTTTCTCAAGGAGGAGAGGGCGCATTTTGAATATGATTATGAGGGTTATTCGGTGGTGTTGCAGATTGATGTGACGCAGATCGAACTGGCTAAGAGTCAGGCTAAGAGGTCGTATAGGTTGAAGAAGCAGTTCTTGACCAATATGACGCAGGATTTGAGAAAACCGCTCAATGCTATCGTGGGGTATGCGTCGCTGATTGTGGATGAGGAGAAGTCTAAGCGATTGAAGAAGTACTCGGACGAGGTGGAGAAACATACGCATGTGTTGTTGCATCTGATTGATGAGATCTTGGATTTATCTCAGTTGCAGGCGGATGCGGGCAAGAATAGGCATCCTAGGAAGTATGACTTTGGGGATGCGGTGGAATATCTCAAGACGCAGTTTCACGACCATCTGGAGGCGTTTCATGATGGCCAGGAGGTGGAGTTGGAGATCACGAGCAATTTCAAGTCACTGATGTCGAATGCCGATCCTGCGAGGGTGATGAAGGTGTTGTCTAATCTGGTGAGTCATGCTTTTGAGAATACGAAGCAGGGGAAGGTGTCGGTGGACTTTCACTTTAGACAGGATATCGAACTGGTGACGATACGTATCGTGGATACGGGTCGGGGGATCTCAAAGGAGGACTTGGAGATGCTCTTTGAGTCGCCTGGGGACTATGCGTATGGGGTGAGTAGTAGCTATGTGCTGGCCTTCAATATCAGTAAGCTGATCGTGGAGTATGTGGGGGGCGATATGCAGGTGACATCGACCGAAGGTGAGGGGACGACGGTGACGATTACGTCGCAAAGCAATGGGTTGGTGAGGTATTCTCTGGTGGAATAACTGTGCTGGCTAATGATGATTTTAATGTAAAGAAAAATAGAAGATGACTGTTGAAGAATTTCAGGAACGACTACTGGTGGATAATCAGGTAGTGGCTGGATCGGAGATGCATATGTTTATGCATGAAATGTCGCAGGAGGCGTTGAGGATTACAATGGATATGAATACGACGTACCATTCTGCGGAGGAGTTGGTGAAGCTGATGGCTGAGTTGACTGGACGGGAGGTGGATGCTTCTTTTGGTCTATTTCCACCGTTTTATACTGATTATGGCAAAAATATTGTGCTGGGCAAGCATGTGTTTATCAATGCGGGATGTAAATTTCAAGATCAAGGGGGTATCGTGATTGGCGATGGGTCGCTGATCGGGCATAATGCGGTATTGGTGACGATCAATCATGACCAGTGTCCGGAACGAAGAGGGGATATGTTGATGAAGCCTATTGTGATCGGTAAGAATGTGTGGTTAGGGGCCAATGTGACGATTACTCAAGGGGTGACTGTGGGTGATGGGGCGATCATTGCTGCGGGGGCAGTGGTGGTCAAGGATGTGCCGCCTAGAACGATTGTGGGTGGTGTGCCTGCCAAGGTGATCAAAAGCATCGATTAAACTGATCTCATACAATATAATGTAAAGAATCGCTCCCAATGTGCTGACCATACATGGCACATTGGGAGCGATTCTTTTGTTATTGGCTTCGTCTATAGGTAGAAATCTACTGGGACGATGTAGTACACGGATACTGCGCGACCGCGGTGGTAGCCTGGGGTCCATCTAGGCATGTTGCGCACGATGCGGAGGGCTTCGGCATTGAGCGATGAATGGATGCCTCGTATGATGGTTGGACTGGTCACACGGCCATATTCGTTGACGATGAAGCGTACATATACGCGGCCTTCGATGCGTCTGCTACGAGCGATGTATGGGTACTGTACATGGCGACGAATGTATCTGGTCAGTTCGAGGTTGCCGCCTGGGAAGGAGGGCATGGTTTCGGTGAAGTCCATCACGCGACGTTCAAGTCTACCTGGACGATGTGGTGGGCGTATGCTAGGACGTGTGGTGATATCACGCTTAAAGGTGAAGTGCAACTTGCAGGTGTGCCATGTGTCAATGGCGCGGCCGTTGCGACGAGCGGGGTGCCAAAGTGGGAAGCGGTCTACGATGCGTAGCGCTTCTTTTTCTAGACTGCGGTGGCTACTGCGGGTAACGCGGGCGTCACGAATGCGTCCGATGCGACTGACACGGAAACGGACGTAGACGTAGCCTGAATGAATGCCTCGGGAACTCATCTTGCGACTAATGCTATGACGCAATTGCTGGCGCACAAAACGGTCTAGCGCTACTTGCCCGCCTGGATAGCTAGGTGAGGTCACACGGTCTCTATGTACGGGACGTGTGTGATGATGTGTTGCGTGATGTACCTTTTCGGATGCTTTCTCGGCTGTCCTTTCGGCAGCTTCTTTAATTTTTTTGAATAATTGGCCATGGACTGGCTGAATACTGCTTAGCGATGCTGCTAAAAGGAGCATGGGCAGAAGACGTGTCATTCTATTCATACTGGTTTTGATTGGATTGAAAATTTTCTTCATACTTTCTGTTGATTTATAAAATAAGACACATGTATGGTCTTTTGGTCTTTTGGTTAAGTATATGTAAGTATTTTGAATGAGTATGTGAAATACTCGACGACAAATGTAGTAAAAAATTCTCAAAATGCAAAATATAAGCACCCCAAGGAGCGAGTCTTTGGGGTGCTTATGCATATAACTAATTGTGGATGAGTCGTCATCCTATACAATCTTGATTAGTGGGCAGGTATCCAAGAGTTAACTAGTTCTTGGTGAGCTTGGATCCATGCTTTGGCGGCATCTTCGGGTTTGTCAAACTTCTTGAAGGTGCTCATGAGGCTGGCGATGGTTGCATCGGTGTACTTAATGTTGCCGAAGAAGGCAGCTGCATATGGGTCTTTGGCAGCGTAGCCTTTCCAGGCGTAGGTTTCGATGTTTTCGACTTTGCCCATGACGAATTCGGGATCGACGAGGAACTTCAATTTATAGCGGTCGAACATCCAGTGGGGGGTCCAGCCGACAACGACGATGGGTTTGTGGGCTTCGTAGGCTTTCTTCAAACTGGCGGTCATGGCTGGTTCGCTGGCTGTGAGGAGTTTGAAGCCATCTAGCTTGTAGGTGGTGATGGCATTGTCGGCGGCTTTCATGGCGCCTGCTCCTGGGTCGATGCCGACGATCTGGCTGTTGACTGCTTGGGCTACGGATGGCAGTTGGGAGATGGAGTCGATGTCCATGTATTGGGGTACGACGAGGCCGATGCGTCCGTTGCTGTAATTGACGTTGAGCTTTTCGAGTTTATCGCCATATTTATCCATGTAGTTTTTGTGCATCTTTGGAAGCCATACGTTGGTAAATACATCGGCTCTCTTGCGAGATAGCGAGGCAAATACGGGGGCGATATCGGCATTCATAAGGGTTACTTTGTAGCCTTCTGATTCGAGGATGGTCTTGGCAACATTGCTCATGGCGATGCTTTCTTCCCAGTTGACATAGGCGATCTTGATCTCTCGTTTGTTGCTATGACCTCCGCAGGCGCTCATCAGTAGGCCAACGAGAAGTACGGAGAGCCAGGTCATTCTTTTTTTCATTGTCTTCATTGTCTTCATTGTTCTGTATGTTTAATGTATTATTTGTTTTTCTTTGTTCCTGCTGTTTGGGCGATGCCTTGGGTGATGCGGTCGAGGATGATGGCTAGGATCACCACGGCGATACCGCCCTCAAATCCCATTCCGATTTTCATCTGGGAGATCCCTTTAAGGACGATCTCTCCTAGACCTCCTGCGGAAATCATGGCGGATATTACGACCATGGATAGCGAGAGCATCATGGTTTGGTTGATACCGGTCATGATGGTACCTCGGGCAAGGGGTAGCTGTACTTTAAAGAGCATCTGGCGCTTGGTCGCTCCGTAGGATAGGGCGGCTTCGATGATGCTTTTGGGTACATTTTTGATACCGAGGATGGTCAAACGAATCACTGGGGGCATCGCAAAGATAATGGTTGCGAAGGCACCTGGTACGACTCCAAGTCCGAAGAAGAGTACGGCTGGAATAAGGTAGACAAAGGCGGGCATGGTTTGCATCAAGTCGAGGACTGGACGCAAGAATTTGTACACGCGTTTGTAATTGGCAGCCCAGATGCCGATGGGGATACCAAATAGTAGGGCCATAAAACTAGATGAAAGCACGAGGGCGAGGGTCATCATGGTAGGTTCCCAGAGGTCCATGCTACATATAAGCAGGAGGCCGAGAACGGTAAAGATGGCCATATTGCGACCCACCTTCCACCAAGCTAAAGCGGCTATAAGGGGGATAAAAATGTAGTAGGGGAGAAATAGAAGGACGTTTTGTAGGCCTTCTATAAAACCGCCTATAATATCGTTGATAAAGTCAAAGAAGCCGGCACCGTGGGTGGTGAGCCAGTCGATGGCGGTTTCTATATAGTCTCCTATGTGTAAATTGATCATAATTCTTTGGCGTTTTTAATGATTTCGTCTATTTCTTCGTTGTCTTTCCCAGTTAATTCCACGATAAGAGACGATAATGGGATCTTGCCGTAAAATTTGCGGTTTTCGTCGACTACCCAAATCGGGGTATTGGTCTTGGTGACAATAGGCAAGATATCTTCGAGTACGGTATCGGGGGTCACGGAGTGATAGTCGGTACAGAGCACATCTATGGCTGAGTGGATGCCTTGACGACGAAGCTTGACTAGGTCGCTAAGACGAAGTTCGCCGATGAGTTGACCATCGTTGTCGATAGCTGGGATGGTACTGATGGTCTTTTCTTTCATCTTGCGGATGATGACTTCGGTACCTTCTTTATAGATGCGGGCCACGAGAGGCTTGTTGATCATCACTGATTCGGCGGTGACGATGCTACCGCGGTCGACGTGTTCGACGAAGCGTTCGACGTAGTCGTTGGCGGGCGAGGTGAGGATGTCTTCGGAAGTTCCGATTTGTACAATCTCACCGTCTTTCATGATGGCGATGCGGTCGCCTAGTTTGATGGCTTCGCTGAGGTCGTGGGTGATGAAGACGATGGTTTTCTTGAGTTTACTTTGTAGTTCAAGGAGTTCGTCTTGCATCTGTACACGAATCAATGGGTCGAGGGCCGAGAAGGCTTCGTCCATAAGAAGTACTTCGGGGTCGTTGGCGAGTGCACGGGCTAGCCCGACGCGCTGTTGCATACCGCCTGAGAGTTCGTTGCACATCTTGTGTTCGTAGCCTTTGAGTCCAACGACTTCCATGCTATCTAGGGCGATGCGGTGGCGATCGGCTTTGTCGACGCCTTGGAGCTCTAAACCGAAGGCGATGTTATCGACAACGGTGCGGTGGGGAAGGAGACCGAAGTTTTGAAAGACCATGGCAAATTCTTTGCGGCGTACTTTCAATAATTCTTCCTCGTTGAGAGTGGCGATGTCTTTACCGTTGCATAGGATCTTGCCCGTGGTGGGGTTGATCAGGCGATTGAGACAACGTAGGAGGGTGGATTTACCACTTCCTGATAGGCCCATCAGCACAAAGATTTCGCCTTCTTCGATCTGGAAGTTGGCGTTCTTGACGGCGATGGTGCAATCTGTTTCGCGAAGAATCTCTTCTTTGCTTTTTCCTGCTTGAAGCATCTGCATGGCCTTTTTCTTTTTAGGACCAAAGATGAGATGCAAATTTTGAATGTCTATTTTATTCATATGTTTCGTTTTACTTTCTGGTTTGCTTTAGAAGTAGTAGCCGATGTTGATATTTAGGCGGGTGTTCCAGTCGCCATTATCGCCGCCTTGGGCGAAGGAATCGGTCCAATCGCCACCCAGCCAGGCGTGACGTTTGGCTATTAAGTAGTCTACATAGGTGTAGATAGGGCCCATGGTGAGCTGGCAGCCGAGGACGTTCTGGTAGCTATCTTTGTAGCCGTCTTTGAGTTTGTCGAGCATGCTGAAGTCATTATAGACTTTGATTTCGCTCAGGAATTTGGACTTTACTGGGATGGCGTAGCTCAGGCAGGCGGTGAGGCCTTGACCTTCGGTAGCTACGTGGTATGGACCATTGAAGGCGGTCATGGTGATGTAGTCGTTGGACGTACCTTCGGCATTTTTAGGATCCATCTTATAGTAGAAATATTCGGTCATAAGATGCCAGCGTTTGTACTGGGCGGTATAGTGTAGGGCGACAGCTGTCTGATGCCCCATGTCTTCGGTGTCGAGGTTGTAGAGACCACCATATTGAAGGGATAGACCTAGCTCTTGCTTGGTCTTTGTGCCCCAACGATAGAGGCCTTGCAGGTTGATGGTGTTGGTTTCACGATTGGCGCCTGCGACGTCGTATCCGTAGCGGGCTCCGCTGATTTCGGATTTGTCGCCCGAACTTTGTAGGTCGGAATTCTTAAAAAATACGCCGCGAAAGGCCCAGTGGTTGCCGGTGTAGCTGTATCCTATACCGGTATCGGCGTCGTCTTCTAGACCGATGTAGTAGGGAAGGTTGAAGTAGAAGTTGTTGGCTGTATAGGGTTTGATACCGAAGGGAACGGGAACCAGACCTACGTCGACGCGCTGTTGGTCGTCTATATGAAATGATGCGTAGCCGTATTTAAGCATAAAGCCGCCGAAAGAATCGGCATAGTAGCGGGCGTCGGTGTGTAGGGAGATGTTTTTGTACTTAGCATTGACATTGAGACGGAAAACGTCGTAGACAAAATCACCACCGCGTTTTTCGGTGTTGTCTTGCCAGTCTGAATAGCTGTAGGAAAAGCGTAGGGCTCCTCCGATTTTTACTTCTGGTTTTTCTTCTTCGCTTGCATGTAGCATTGTGCCAAAGCCTGCATATGCGCAGGCAAGGAGCAAAAATGCTATTTTTTTGCTTCTATACATATAATATAATTAAGGATTAATGGGACTTGACATGTATCTACTATGATACTATCAATAAGAAAAAAATAATCTTACGATGTGGTGCAAAATGTCCATATGATATGCAGTGAAAATAAAGGCAAGGACATTAATTTATAGGTAAAATATGAGTATGCACACACGGTCCCTATCTGTAAGTTTGATGCAAATATACGGATTTTTTTTGAGATATGCAAATGCATTGGGGTCCCTACCAGACGATGCCTAGGGGCTTTTCGCCTCCTAGAAGCCATGTATAGACGCTTTTTAATTGCTTGGCTATGGCGCGAGCGGAGTATTCTCGCTCGACCAATTGACGGCCATTTTGCCCCATCAGCTTGAGGTAGCTATTGGGGGTGTGGTAGGCGTCTAGGAGGGCTTTGTTGAGCGAACTCTGGTTGGGTTCGATAGTCCAGCCGCAGCAGTTGACATCAAGGCTGTGACTAGGGGAACCTTGGGTGCCAATACAAGGTATGCCGCGAACGAGACCTTCGAGAAGATGACGGGAGGAATTCTCATGGGCGTTGGGCATGACGAGTATGCTGCAGCTGGATAGGGCTTCATCTTTTTCTGGACCTTCTATATCGCCAACGAAGCGCACGTGAGAACTGATGCCTAGGCGCTTCACTTCATCTTGAAGATTGAGGATATAGGCGCCTTCGTAGCTGCCTATAATGAGGACTTCGATGGGGCGCTTGATAGACATAGCGGGGAGCACTTTCAATAGTGAATGTACGCTATAGAAGATGCGTTCGATATGCTTTTCGGGATGTATGAGGCCAGAGAAACCGATACGGAAGGTATTGTCTGTATGGGTTTCTGATAGGGGGTTGATCTCGATTGGATTGGGGATAAGACAAACGGGGTTAGTAAATCCTAATTGTCTAAAATGGCGCAGTTCGCTCTCGCTGGTGACATGCACACAGGTGGCTTCCTGTAAGCGCTTACGGATAAGTATCTGATATTCGAGATGTTGAATAAAGGATAGATGGTTGAGGTGTTTGGGATCGAGCATGCCATTGAGCGAAATCATATAGGGCTTGTGGGCGTGCTGGGCGTTGGTATGACAAGTGGATAAAGACCAGCGGTCGATACTTTGTGCGTGGTAGATGTCGTAAATCTCTGGACTGCGATAACTGCGCAATCTTTTCCATGAAGAATCGAGTAAATTCTCTTGAAAACTAGGAGCTATCATAGATACTCCAATCCCTGCGGCTTGCAACTCTTGTGCAAGTAGTGTAGCAGGGCACAAAACGTTTGCGACATTCTCGCCGCGTGTGTACATAACTTTCATATCGGTGTAAGTAAGATAAAGGTCTTTTAGTGTCCTTTTAAGGTCATTATTTTCATGTAGCGGAGCAAAGTTAATAATTATATTGGGATAGGAAAGTTAAATGCAAATAAAAATTACAGAAAATATTTTTATGCTTTTGTGCTTATTGTTTGATTTTAGTCCGATAATGTATATATTTGTAAAACAATCGACGTGTTTATGTTAAAATAATAGTTAATATAAGGCGTGGATGTGGTAACTTGCTTGTATAGACAAAGGAATTACGTAAAAAGAAATAAGAATGACATCGCTAAAGACTAAAGCATTGAGTGGTATGGTGTGGAGTGGCATTGAACGATTTGCCACTCAGGGGGTGCAGTTTGTCTTGCAAATTGTACTGGCTAGATTGCTAATGCCTGAGGATTATGGGATTATTGCCTTGTTGGCGGTGTTCTTGGCAGTTGGGCAAACGTTTATTGATAGCGGGTTCTCTAGGGCATTGATCCAAAAAAATAGCTGTACTGAAAATGACTATACCACGACATTTATTTTTAATGTGGTGGTCGGGGTGGTGGCATTTGTGCTCTTATATATAGGGGCAGGGGCCATTGCTCGATTCTATAATGTGGCGTTATTGGCGCCTATCGCTCAAGCTATGGGGGTGGTCTTCATTTGTAATTCGTTGTGTATCGTGCAGCAGGCGATGTTGACAATTCAGTTGGATTTTAAAAGGCAGGCGGTAGTCTCTTTGGTTTCTGTGGTTGTGGCTGGTGGTGTGGCTGTGTATATGGCGTATCGTGGTATGGGGGCTTGGTGTATCGCTGTACAGGCTATTGTACAGTCGGCTATGAGGTGTCTGTTGTTCTGGATCTTGTGTGCGTGGTGGCCCAAAGGGCGATTTGATAAGGCGGCTTTCAATAGGTTGTTTCATTATGGGTCTAAATTGCTGGCTTCGGGACTGATCAATACGGTATATCAGAATGTGTACACTTTGTTTATCGGTAAAATATTTGCGCCTCAAATATTGGGGTATTTCTCGAGGGCAAAGCATTTTACGGGGTTGCCTGCTAATTCTTTAATGGGAACTATGCAACGGGTGGTGTTTCCTATACTCAGTAAAGTGAAAGAGGATGAGGGGGAACTGAAGAAAAAATACATCATTTTCTTGAGGTTGGCTTCGGCGGTGGTGTTTCCTGCTATGGTGGGATTGGCTTGTGTGGCTAGACCACTCGTTATTGCTATGATTACGGAGAAGTGGGCACCTGTAATTCCGTTGTTGCAGGTATTGTGTCTGTCGAGTATGTGGCTGCCTTTGCATGTGGTCAACTTGAGTTTACTGGAGGTCAA
Source organism: Bacteroidaceae bacterium (assembly GCA_963668535.1). Taxonomy (GTDB): domain Bacteria; phylum Bacteroidota; class Bacteroidia; order Bacteroidales; family Bacteroidaceae; genus F22. Next base: position 2,794,071 of record OY764867.1, on the reverse strand, counting down.
GGGGAGAACCGATTTATTTTTAAAAGTGGAAGTCATCAAGAAAACGATTGGTATAGGTATCTTATTGGTGACGATGTCTCTGGGAAATATTCTGTATGTGTGTTATGGACTGGTGGTGGCTTCAGTAGTTAGTTTGGTGGTTAATATGTACTATTCTGATAAGTTGATGCAACTGGGATTTTGGAAGCAGATCAATGAGCTTAAGGGGATCATTGTGGCTTGCCTATGGATGGTGGTTTGTATTGTGGGATGGCATTGGATGATACAATGGAGCAATGTATGGGTGGTGTTATTCTCGGATATTGTGGTCGGTATGTTGGGATATATTGCATGTCATCTAGTGATGCATACTAAAGAAGTCGCTTTTGTGAAGCAATTGATTGAAGAAAAAAGAAAGAGGATGTGATGCTAGTGACGCGACACATCCTCTATAAAAATGATTGTTAGTATCCTTGTTTCAATACGGTAGGTATCAGGTCTTTGGTGATATAGAGACCTTCATTAAATTGTAGCCGTTTAGGATCTATATGGCCAGTGGCATAGTCTTCTAAAAGAATCTCTGGATAATGAAAGCCTGCTAGATGACTTAATGGGTAGTGACCTGATATGCGGCAGTTCATTTCTAATAGCCAAAAGTCGGTGCCATCTGTGAAGCAATCGACCGATAGAATGCCTTGGTGGTTGGCTAGCGTCGATAGCTTGCGGGCAAAGGCTTCAAACTGTGCCGGAGGGGCGGTTTGACCTAAATCGGTTTCACCTGAGCGCATTCGCAGCTTGCTTTTAGGACATACGCCTATATAATTGCGGTGGAGGTCATTGACGACATCGATACCGTATTCTTGATGGTGTATAATCTCCTGAAAGATCAGTGGCTGATCGTGTGTGAGCGAGGATTCGTACTTTAAGTAAGAATTGAAGATCTCTTTCGTGCTTTTGTCGGCTAGTACACGCAGTTCTTCTTCATTGTCTACACGATAGATGAATAGAGAAGCCATTCCCCAACGTGGTTTGATGATGATGGGAAACTGTACTTCTTGGCGGGCTATTGCTTGAAGCACGTCGTCTACACTCAAGAATGATTGGGGGGCACGAATGCCATATTGAAGAGCAAATTGGTAGGTGAGCCATTTGTCATTGCATATCTCGATAAAATCGGGGTTGCCGATAACTACGGTTACCCCAATCTCGGCAAATCGTTCGCGGTTTCTAGCCAATACTAGAAGGTCTATGTCAAATAAGGATAGGAGTAATTGAACTTGATGTTCTTGACAAAATTTCAATAAGGTGGGAATATACTCATCGGAATATATGATAGGGGTGATGCAGTAATCATCTGCTCGTTCAAGTGCGATGGAGTATTCGCTGTTGCTACAGAATACATGTCCATTGTATGGCTGTACTGCTGCTTTGAAGTAGTCGACGATATAGGCTCGTCTACCTGCTGAAGTTAATAGGATGTTCATAGTATTTCGTTTTAAAGTTTGATGTTTTCTCTGCGTATGTTTGCACCAATGAGATCAGTTCTTGTTGCTCAACTTGGGTGTCGGTGCAATACATAAAGTGTCCACTGCGTCCTCGTGGGTCGGTGCGAGCGTAGTACTCGTAGGCGGTCATCCAGGGGGCATCGTGATGGTCTTTGATGACTTGGGAGATCCAAGGGGTGAGGGCGGTTTCATAAAAGATACCCGTGTAGTGCTGTATGTGTCCATCATATGGTGCAGGCGAATCGCCTAAAGCGACACGTATCATATGGCCTATGAGGTCATAGCCTGTAGTTCGTTCGGCGAGGTGGTAGGTGAGTCCTCCACCGCCGCCATTGACGGCCATCTCTATAAAATAAATGGTGGCATCGGGGGTAATTATAAATTCTAAAAAACAAGCGTTGTCTGTAACGCCCATGGCATCTAATATCTGTAGGGTGGTGTCACGTAACTTGTTTTGTATAGGTTCTGGTAGTTGACTGGGCTGATGGTGGGCGATATCGGTGATACGTGCGCCTTTATCCATCTTCATATCGGTCATGACGATGACTTGATGTTGCCCGTGGTAACTAAGGGTGTCGACTTCGACTTGCCATCCTTCTAAATACTCTTCTATGATGATGTCTCCTGAGGTGGAAGCGGCTCTGGCTGAAGCGATAGCGTCGGATAGGGTAGCGCTGTCATGCACTACTTGTATGCCTATGCTTCTGCTGGCATCGACTGGCTTGACGATGACAGGGAGTGGGAGGGATGGCACTTGATCGTGTGAACCGAGGTGCCAATAGGCGGGACGCCTACATGTGTGGGTGCTGGCTACAACTTGGTGGGTAAGGTGTTTGTTGACGCATGTGGCAACTAAACTGCCAGATACTCCTGGTAGATGCAAATGGTCGTTGACATAGGCTACAGTAGGCATGGCCATCTCAAGGGCGTTGCTTAATATAGCATCCACTTGGTGGGTTTGACAATAGTTGAGTACTTCTTTTTTATCTTGAATGGATATATCGCAGTAGTAGTCCGCAAGATCTTTGCAATAGGCACCTTGGGACCAGGCTATGCAGTGGGTCGTTAGCCCTAATTCGTGGGCTTTTGTGTATAGCTTTTCATGGGGCTTGGAGGCTCCTAGCAATACGATGGATCTGTTTTTCATAAGACGTGCATTAGAGTGTAACTTTATTGCAAAGATAATAAAAAAAAACAAACAACAAATTTTAGGTATATTTTATTTGTTGGGTTTACATCTTCTGTATCAGAAGAAAATGAGCAGATAAAGAGGGTGCTTATGGATAATTGTATGTATTTTTTTGTTTATAATAATTAATTGTTTATATTTGCCTGTATACTTGTTACCGATTAGCATGTACACGCTATATAAACAAACTATACTACATTTAGGACTATGAAATATGCGGCTGTAATGATACCTACTCTTTGTCGGTTTGAGCACTTTGTGGCTTTAATTGATTCTCTTCGTAAAAATAAGGGGGTCGAACATACGGTCTTGTATGTCGCCCTTGATTATCCTACAAATACTTCTCAATGGCCTGGTTATCGCAAATTATTGGAGTATATCCCTTCTATTGCTGGATTTAAAGAGGTGCATCTGATTAAGAGAACGGAGAACTATGGGATCCCTAAAAATGGTCAGGATTTAAGGGCTATTGTTGAAAGAGAGCATGATCGAGTGATCTTTTCGGAAGATGATAATGTATTTGCCCCTAATTTTCTGGAATATATCAATAAAGGATTAGCCCGTTATGAGCAGGATGATAGGGTGGCTATGATCTGTGGATATAGGCATTTCTATCCGTTGGTGTTCGAAAATAACAATTACTTCTTACAAAATAGTGAGTTTTCTGCATGGGGATATGGATATTGGGTGCAGAAACGAGAGGCTATTATGGATGGGGGGGATTATAAGTACTTTAGACGAATAATCAGAAATCCAAGAAAACTGTTCCAGGCATATAGGAGAGGATGGAATCACTTGAAAACGATTTATGCGTGTTCTGGCAGACGGTGGAATAATAGGATGAAAGATGTGGTGGTCAGTGAGCTTCTTTTTTATAAGGATAAATATGTAGTGATGCCCAAAGTGTCGAAGGTGCGCAATATGGGTTGGGATGGATCGGGCAATATTGATTCAGATAGCTATTTGACCGATGAGCATCATAATCAGGAGCTGGACCAAAATGAAACTTTCGAGTATTTGGGAAGGGATATACATATAGAGGATAACGCACGGATATATGCTAAGGAGTCGTATGCAAGAGATAAGAATTGGCATGTCTTCATTCGGGTGGTGTATCGTATCATCTTTGGAGGATAAATTAGAAATCAGTATAACTTAAATATGATTAGTATGAATGGAAGAGTGAGGGCACCGATAATTTCGTTATGTTTTATGATGTGTGCCATGCCTTTTATATTGTTTCCTGCTTTTATCGTGGCAGTGGTACTGCTTGTTGTACTGGTTATGGCTTTGTATCTGTACAATAAGGGGGGGTACTCTTTGGTGCTCCTTGCGGCGTTATTTGTGACGCCGCATGTGCAGTCGGGTGGATTTGCAGAGACTATCGATATGCATGTGGTGAATCAATTTAGGTTGACTATAACGATTCTTATAGTGCTGATATATGGCTTGGATTTGATGTTTAAAAAGCATATGATCAATCTATTGGGCCGATATGGGGCTATTGTGATCTTGTTTATTTGTCTCACTGGATTCTGGGCTTTATATAATAAGGATGATGTGCAACTTGTGTATCGACAGATGGTACCTACACTTGTCTTTACGTTTATTTTCTTCAACGTGTGTCTAAATGATCCTTTGATTAATAAAAAGGGGGCGGGGAGAAGTATTGTCTTGATTGCTGGCTTTGCGATATTCTTTTACTTCTTGGAGGCTTTGTTTAAAATCTCACCTTATCCGGAGTTGTTGAATTATAGATTGGAGGAAGCAGCAAGGCATGTGTTTAGACCATCTGGATTGTTCTCTATTTCCTTGATTTACTCTGTGTTTATCGTGTATTTTGAAGCTTGGTTTTTGATTAATGCCAGACTCAATAAATGGCAGAATGCGCTGTTGTTTACTGTGGTAACGATATCGGTCTTGATTTCTGTGACGAGAACGACGTTCTTGGGATTCGCTATTGTTTTCTTATTGTGTACGTTGTATGGGGTGAGGAGCAAGATGAAGCGAATGAATAAGGTTAAATATTACCTGTTGTCACTGGCCTTGGTCTTGATTGGTGGGGCTTTGGTGATGGAGTTCTTTCCTTTTATGATCAATATGGTGTCTCAACGCTTCCAAGAGGGGGATATTGGACACCGATTGGGGGCGTATAAGGTGGTGAGCGACTTGGTGTCGGATTATCCCTTTGGTGTGGGGGCTTCTAATGTATTCCATACGATTAGAATAGAGAATTATCAATCGGTCTTTTTCTTAAAAGATTTTGAGGCGCTGGACAATTTCTTTCTAACGAATATAGCTGCTTACGGGGTCTTCTCATTGGTGTGCTTTGTTTATTATTTTATTCCGTTTCATTATGCGTTGAAGCATGTGGATAGGGCGAGAACTAGAAATATTGTGATCTATCTGTTGGCTTTTGTGATGTTGTCCTTTTCATTCGATATACATCTGTATCCACATCTGCAATGTTTCTTGATGGTGCTGTTGGCCTATTCGGTCTATAAATATCAGCCAAAGAATACTAATGAGATGTTGGAGCAGGTAAATCATGTAGCAACTAATCAATGGGGGAATAATGGGTATGAAGACAGGGATTATCATTCTTAACTATAATAATGCGCAAGACACGATGGATTGCGTCGATTCTATTGTGCATCACAATACGGCTGAGGTCGCTATTGTGGTGGTGGATAATGGATCGACCGATCGGTCTGCACAGTATCTCAGGGAGGCTTTGGCGGTGAGGTTTACGCATCTGCAAGTGGTCGATGCGATGGAGTCTGCGACCGGACAAATGATGCCGCAGGCTTGTACGTTGATTCTCTCTCCGACCAATGAGGGGTACGCACGGGGGAATAATCTGGGAATCGATTATATGCTTCGCACAGTTGGGATAGAGAGTGTGATGATTCTTAATAATGATGTGTTGTTTGTCGAGGATATTATTCCGAAGCTGAATTGGGTGCTGTTTATGACCGAATCGGTGGGGGTTGTTTCTCCGCTATTGCTTAAATCGGATAAGCAGACTTTGGATTATAATTGTGCGAGAACGAATCATTCTGTGAAGGAAATATTTGCTGATGTTTTGTTTATGAGAAAAGATCCTTTCGGTCTGGTGAGCAAGATGAAAATAAAGAGGCAGTTGTTGAGAAAGATGCCGACGAATGAGTGGCCTATGTTGTTGCCCATCGAACTGCCGTCGGGGGCATGTATGGTGTTCAAAAGGGATTTGTTGCTTGATTTGGGTGGATTTGATAGGCATACTTTCTTGTATTTTGAGGAAAATATACTGTACAAAAGAATTGCTCAAAAGCATCTTCAGAATTATATCGTGACGACATTGAAATGTGTGCATCTAGGTGGCAATACGATGGCCAAAATGCCTAGTGTACAGATGCTGGAATATTCTATGGAGAGTTCGTTCTATTACTTGAAAACATATGAGCGGGTGAATAAGGTATGGCTTAAGTTATTCAGATTGCTCATGAGGATAAATATCGGTATACGAAAATGGTTTACATAAAAATTGAGGAGTATGATTGTATTTAATATGGCATCGACCCAACCGGATATCCACTCTGGAAAGAGGCATGGAGGGGGAATATATGGAGAAATTGTGTTTAAGCAATTGCTTCGTAAAACCAAGCAGGTGATTGCACTGTATGATGATAAGAAATGGATCAATCCTGAGATTGTAGAAGTGTGCCGTGACAATGGGGTGACTTTACTCAGTAATCGTGATATGACGTTTGAAAAGCTGATGAAGGACTATGGGTGTCGGTTGTTTTACTCGCCTGTGTCTAATTGTTTCTTGCCAGACTTTGAGACGACTCATTGTCCTATTATCATGACTATTCATGGTTTGAGGGATTTTGAATTGCCATTGGATTGGTATGAGTTGCTATATAAAAAGTCATTGAGGCAAATGGCTAAGTTCTGGAAAAAGGTGCTGATAGATCGTTGGAATACGCATAGTGCGAAACAGCAACAGGCGCAGATGTTGACTAGGGATAATCTGAAATTTGTGACGATTTCTAATCACTCGAAATACTCGTTTGGTGCGGTCTTTCCGATGATTGACTATCAAAAGATACAGGTTTTTGCGAGTCCGAGTACTGTGACGTGGACGATGTGTGATCGAGAGCTTGATGCAGAGAAGGAGCCGTTCTTTTTGTTGGTAAGTGGCAATCGCTGGGAGAAAAACAATCTGCGGGCTATCATGGCTTTAGATGAATTGATGAGTGGGGGGAAGCTTAACGGGTATCGCGTGGTGGTCACTGGCGTGAAAGAGGATGGGTATTACTATAGGGTCAAGAATAAAGAGCTCTTTGAATTTCTAGGGTATGTGGATGATCAGGAACTGAATGAGTTGTACAAGAGGGCTTATTGCTTTGTATATCCTACACTCAATGAGGGGTTTGGTTATCCTCCATTGGAGGCTATGCACGCTGGTACCCCGGTACTGGCTTCGGCATTTTCATCGGTGTCTGAGGTGTGTGCGGATGCGGTGATTTATTTCAATCCATTCTCTATACTTGAGATTCAAAATAGGCTCTTGATGATTTTGAACGACAAAGTGTATCACGAGTATCAGCACAGAGGATATAGGCAGTTTGATATCATAAAAAGAAAACAAGATGAAGATTTGGACCTTTTGGTCGAGTATATTATCAAGGAGTCTGGTGTATGAACAAAACAAGTACTATCTATTTTTATGGAGCTTTAGCGCGTAAAGGTGAGTTACCCCTTGGTGGAGGCCAGGTGGGCAATGCGAAGACGATGAAGTTGTATAGACGTTTGGGATGGCACGTACGGGCTATTCCCAAGTACTTTACTCCCAAGAATAGATGGTTGTTGCCTGTCATTGTCTTACTGAATTATATGAAGTTTGTGGGGGTGCTATTGGTTGGCAGACGCAAACGATCTTTGGTGCATATAGCAGGGTTTTATGGACTGGTGGTCTATCATGAATGGCTGCTGGTGGGTACGAGCAAGTTATTGGGGTATACAACCATCTATGAGATGCGGGGCGGTGGTGCCAATACGTATTATGAGCAATATAGTGCTGTGTATCGTGCTGTGTTCAGGCAGACGATACGCTGGGCTGATTATATTTTTACGCAGGGAAAAGAGAATATACCGTTAATCAATAGTTGTGGGAATACTCCAGTATATTATCATCCCAATTATATAGAGGTGGAGCATATAGCTTATGTGCAAAGTAAGGTGTTGCATAATACAATACACTTGGTGTATTTCGGACGCTTGTTTGCCGAAAAGCGTATCGATCTTATTGTGGAAACGACATACTCCTTGAAGGAATGGGGCTATCCTGTGACGTTGGACTTGATTGGTGAGTTTGAATCGAAGGTCTTTGAGCAGGAGATTCGTGAGTTGATCGAGGAACTTAGTTTGGAAGAGTTTGTTGTCATCCGACCTAAATGTGTGCAGGATGAATTGTGGGGGATATTGCAAAAAATGCATTTCTTTCTATTCCCCAGTGAAACGCCTAAAGAGGGACAATCGAATGCGTTGACGGAGGCTATGGCATGGGGTGTTGTGCCTGTTGCGGCGAATGTAGGTTTTACGAAGTCTTTAGTGGGGCGTAATGAGTTGGTACTTGATGTCTACACTCCTCAACTCGCAGCAAAAATAGTGGGAGAGATTGTGGAGCAGAACAAATGGAGCGAATATGCTCAGTATGTATCGCAGCGTATTGATGCTGAATTTTCTGAGGAGGTGCAGTTGAAGAGACTAGAAGAGTGTATACATAGAATGATGAAAACAAAGATATGAAGATTTTAATTAGTGCATACGCTTGTTCCCCATACAAAGGGTCTGAGCCTGGGATGGCTTGGCATTGGTGTAAAGAGCTGGCGAAATACTGTGAATTGCATATCATCACTGAAGAGGAATTTCGTGAGGATATCATGTATGAAGTATCTCGCTTGCCTCAAGGGGGAAATATGCATTTCTATTTTAATCCTGTGTCTGAGAAGGTGCGAAAAATGTGCTGGAATCAAGGAGATTGGCGGTTCTATATTTACTATAAACAATGGCAAAAGAGGACACTGACTATTGCTAGGGATATTTGTAGTCGGGTAGATATTGATGTGTTGCATCAGTTGAATATGATCGGTTTTAGGGAACCAGGGTATCTTTGGAAAATCAAGGATATACCTTTGGTGTGGGGACCGGTGGGCTGCACTGCTTTCTTTCCTTTTGCTTATCTAAAGGGGATGTCTTGGAAAGATGCTGCGTTTATCTTGTTAAAGGTGGGTATCACACGGGGACAGATGATGATGGGGCGTCGGTTGAGAAAAATGAAAAGACGTGCACAGACTGTAATTACGGCGTCCTCTGTTATTCAGGTATCTTTTAATCAGTATATGGGGGTGTCTTCTATAATGATCAATGAAACAGGATGTAGTATGACCGATGATCAGGTAGAGACTCAAAGAGCAAGTGATGAGGTGCATTTGTTGTGGGTGGGGAGAAAGCTGGCTACGAAGAGATTGGATATTGCGATGCAAACTGTGGCTCAACTACAAGAGAAACAGCAAGTGAAGTTGCATATAGTCGGTGGCGGTTTTACGGAAGCTGATTGCTTACTCGCTCAACGACTCGGCATAGGTGACAACTGTATCTTTCATGGGGTAATATCTCATGATGAGGTGCAACAATTGATGAGAAAATGTGATTTGTTTTTCTTTACTAGTTTGGTTGAAGGAACCCCACACGTTGTGTTGGAAGCTATCTCCAATCATGTACCGATCTTGTGTTTTGATACTTGTGGACAGGGAGATATTGTAACGGATAAGGTCGGTTTTAAAATTCCACTTTCCTCTCCTGAAGAATCGGTGAAACAATTTGCCTCCATCATTGATAGGGTGATGGATAATAAGACCATTTTAGACCAGTTTAAGCCTTTCTTTAAGGGAATTCAGAAGAAACACACCTGGGAGAAAAGAATTGAGAATATGCTCTATATTTACGATTTAGTTGTTAAAACGCAACAAAAAGTTGATTAAAAAAACAATCGCAAGCAAATAAAAGTTATAAATGTTTTGTTTTATTAATTTCAAATTTCTATATTTGTTCGTATACAAAACACTACTATTAAAAAAACTTGCTAACTAACGATCGGAAATATGATAAAAATGTTTGGAGTGTATTTCGATTTCTCTATTGCATCTATTAAAGAGAAAATAAACACGCTGTTGACCCAAAAGCAGCGAGCGGCTATTGGTGTGGTCGATGCAACGATTCTATCCATTACACATACAAACGAGGACTACAAGCAAATGATTAATGAATCATATTTAAATGTATGTGATGGATCTACTATTGCTAAAGTGGCAGGTTTGATACATCACAAAAAATATGAACACTATACTGGATCTGATTTATTTGAGGAGTATGTCAATAAACCATACAAACAGGTATTCATAGGCAATACTCCAATAAATCACGCGATGATTGCTAAAAAATTACGGAAACAAAACGTCAATTTATCGTACTATCTTTTCATTCCACTACCGTTTATGGAGGTCGAGAAATTTGACTATGATCATATCGCTAAAGAGATCAATCAGTTTCAAGCGGATATAATATGGGTGTCTTTGGGAGCTCCTAAACAGGAGTATTTTATGCACTACTTGCTGCCCAAACTGATACAAGGGGTGGTTGTCCCAGTGGGAGCTGCTTTTAATTTTTATTCTGAAGATGAGAATATTACAAGAGCACCAAAATGGATGAGAAGACACAGCCTAGAATGGCTACACAGACTGTACGTAGAACCACAAAAACAAGCAAAGAGATTAGTAAAAATATTTTGGGCTTATCCCCAATTGATTTGGACCGAATGGGTCCAATCGTGATGTGAATATGATGTGTGAATTGATTTAATATATATGCTATGATTATTTTCCTATACTTGCTCTTAGCTCTAGTTTTGAGTACGGTACTTGGAAGTATAGCTATACCTCAGATTATACGGATTGCGTTTCAAAAAAAACTGTTTGATATCCCAAATGCGCGAAAGGTACATAGTGAAATCATCCCAAGATTGGGAGGATTGGCATTTGCACCCACGGTGATGATGATATTGGGATTGATTACTGCATCGGATGAATTACTGGGATTCCATGTTTTGGACCGAAATCTAGATAGTGCTGCGGTTACGTTGTCTATGGGACTTTCTGCTGGCTTTATGCTGTATGCATTGGGTGCTATGGATGATTTGGTCGGCATCAGCTATAGAGGTAAATTTGTTATCCAAGTATTGGTAGCTGCCATGATGGTGAGCTCGGGTATATGCCTAGACAGTTTGCATGGACTGTTTGGGGTATATGGCATACCATGGTTTGTTGCTGCCCCATTATCGGTTTTAGTGATTGTCTACATGATCAATGCGATGAACTTAATTGATGGCATTGATGGGCTATGTTCGGGACTATCTATGGTGGCGAGTGTCACTTTCTTGGGGTTCTTTATCTTTATGCAATCCTGGATGATAGCATTGATTACTGCTACTGTTGTGGGGGTACTTATTCCGTTCTTTTATCTCAATCTGTGGGGTACTTTTGTCAAGAAAAGAAGAATATTTATGGGGGACACTGGATCGCTCTCTATGGGGTTGCTTTTGGCAATCATGGCGATCAAGTTGTCGGCTAGTCCAGAGCCCACTGAAAGACAAGTCACAATCAACATCGTACAAGCATTTAGCCTAGTGATGGTGCCCTTTATGGATGTCATTTGGGTTATGGGTACGAGGGTATATCAAGGTAAGGGACTTTTTGTTCCAGATAAGAACCATATACATCATAAGTTTATGCGCATTGGCTTGAGACCAAGAGTGGCGTTGGTCTCTATTTTGACTGTGCAATTACTATTTGTAGGGATGACGTATATATTGTCTGTGCATCTAAATATTAATATGGTGTTTGCCATAGATATGGGAGCATGGGTCGTTTTACATATTGTCTTGGCCATCCTTATAAAAAGACGTGAGTCTGAAGAAGTCGAGACAAAACAAGTTTTGGAAAAAGATCATATGAGATTGGATATGAAACAAATGATTTCTATGTCTTATAAAAAGAAAAACAATGCTGCATTAAGCACAGATAAAAACCATGATCACAATAAAAAGGAGGATAGGATATGAAGTGTAAGAAAAATATTTATGTGACGTCTCCATTGATGCCTGATTTGGAAGATTTTCATGAAGTTCTAAAAGATATATGGGATAGGGAATGGTTGACAAACAACGGGTACTACCATCGTAAATTTGAAAAGAAAATCACGAAATATCTAGGTGTAGATTATCTAAGTGTATTTACCAATGGTACGTTGCCTTTGATTACGGCTATTCAAGCACTGAAACTTTCTGGCGAAGTGATCACAACTCCATTTAGCTTTGTGGCCACTACGCATGCTTTGTGGTGGAATGGTATTACGCCTGTATTTGTGGATATTGATCCCGTGACATGCAATATAGATCCTGATAGAATAGAGGCTGCAATTACTCCAAGAACAACGGCTATAATGCCTGTGCATGTATATGGAATGCCTTGCGATACGAAGCGTATTCAAGCTATTGCTGATAAGTATGGCTTGAAGGTGATTTATGATGCAGCACATGCGTTTGGGGTAACTGTCGATGGACGATCTATATTGCTTGAGGGGGATATGTCGACATTGAGTTTTCATGCCACAAAGGTTTTCAATACGATAGAAGGAGGGGCCTTAGTGGTCGGTAGCGAATCGACGAAAAAACGGATTGACTATCTGAAAAATTTTGGTTTCGCTGATGAAGTGACTGTGGTGGCACCTGGCATCAATAGTAAGATGGATGAGGTGCGTGCGGCATACGGACTTTTGAATCTTAAATTGGTGGCTAAGGCGATAGCTAGAAGAAAAGAAATAGCACGGCAATACCGGGAAGTATTGGGTACCATCCCTGGTATTCGTTATCTGGGTGATATGCCTGGAGTAGCACATAATTATTCTTATTTCCCAATTTTTATTGATGAAGAGGTTTTGGGAATTAGTCGCGATGACTTGTATTTTAGAATGCGCGAAGAGGGTGTTTTTGGTAGGCGTTATTTTTATCCATTGATTAGTGATTTTATTGATTATAAAGGTTTACCATCTAGTGATCCTGTCAATTTGCCTGTAGCCCATAAGATAGCAGATTCTGTTATCTGTCTTCCTATTTATGCCGACTTAGATGATAAGAAGCTTAAACGAGTGTTGAATACCTTACTCAAGCAACTGCCTGCAAAGGACTAAGCAACATAAAAAGTAAAATATTGTTTGTTATTTAATAGATATGTGTATCTTTGTGCCAATTTTGGTGCTTTTATAGCCTAATAGGGAATACCGTGTAAACCGGTAACAGTGCCCGCTGCTGTAAAATTCAGCTTGCTTGTCAAGCAGCACTTTGTCAGAAACCACTGTGTTTTAGTTGATTGTACTCTGTGGAGAGTAGGTTGACGAATATGGGAAGGAGACAAAGGGTGAATTGAGTCAGAATACCTGCCAAATGAATCATTAATCAAACAGCCTACGGGAAAATGGGTGTCGTGATTCTTGGAGCAGGTATCTTCTAGGCTCCTCATGACTGTTTATTATTGATTTTAGGGACGATAAAAAAGATGGATAGGTATCATTAGTATATCTGTCTCGATTATTTATTATACTAAAATGACAAAACAATGAAATTGAAGCAATTGGTGGTTGCGGTGCTGTGTGCAGTGGCATGTGTATCGTGTAGTGATGATGAAAAGGGAGTATTGACTGTATTAGACACAGCGCCTATCAGCGTAAAAAATGCAGGAGGGGATATTGACATTCCGTTTGAAGCAAATACAGATGCTTATGTAACGATCGACGAAGCTAGTACCTCTTGGTTGAGCTATAAGACAACTCGAAGTGTTTCGGAGCACTCGGTGATTCTTACAGCTACTGAGAATATGGGAGAAGTGGCTCGTACAGCAACAGTGACGATCACTTCTACTCGTAAAACGGTAGAACCCACTGTGTTGACTATTACGCAAGCTCCTAAGGTATATGAAGATCATCGCATGATGTATATTCTTGGAGAAGGTCGTATGAACAAGGCAGATTCTCGATTGGCGATGTATAATTTTATGGATGGATCATTGGATTGCCAGTTCTTTATCTCTCAAAATGAAGGAGCAAAATTGGGCGATACAGCACAAGATCTGTTGGTATATGGTAGTAAAGCGTATGTGCTTGTCAATGTATCAGATAAAGTCGTTGTGATGAATGCTGTAACGGGTAAACTAATTAAAGAGGTTAGTTTTGCAGAAAAGACACAACCTCGTTTTGCTGTGGGGGCCAACGGAAAAGTATATATGTCTACCTACATGAATGGAGTGGCTGTAATGGATACCACTTCTCTGGAGATTACAAAAAATATCGCTCTTTCAGGTGCTTTCTCTGAAAACATCGTGCGTATTGATAACAATTTGTATGTGGCAAACTCAGGGAACAAGGGGGATTCTTTTGGTGGTTCTGGTACTACACTGTCTGTTGTCTCTCTAGATTCTGAAGAGGAAACAGGGACGATTACAGTTCCACAAAATCCTAATCGCTTACGTGTCACAAAAGATAAGCGTCTGTTTTTGAGTTGTTGGGGCAACTGGACTTCAGTGGATGCCCATTTGTACGAAATCGACTATACCAACAAAGAAGTGTTGGCTAGTTATGAAGATTTTACGTGTAGCAAGATGACTGTCACAGACAAGTATGTGTATTGCTATCATTTCAGCTATATGACCTATCAGACTGAATACAAGCGTTTGAATTTAGCAACTGATGAAGTAACCGATTATCTAGATAGTTCTGAACCAAGCGGTTATCATCTACAGTCGCCTTATGACTTGGCTGTCGATCCTTCAAACAATGATGTGTTCTTGTTGGATCAGTCTGGTTGGGTACTTTGGATGAACGAAGAAGGTGAATTAGTGAAGAACTTTGAATTGACTCCTGATGGTGTCAATGCTGTTAATCCTAATTGTGTGCGTTTTGTTGATTACAGAGTAGATGTAACTCCGAACTAAACGTATAGTGTATATATGATATAAAAGGGGGATCTCCTGTGGCTATTACTAGATAGGCACAGGAGATTTTTATATGTATGTGAAGATTGTTTTGACAACGTTTGCGGAGTGGGGGAATAGGTATCGCTTTTGTATATTGGCAGATATGTAAGATATATTGTATATTTGTTACTTGATAGAATTATAGACTTTTGTTAACCTCATTATATTCTAATATGAATAGATTTATTACATCATGCCTACTGATGGCGTTATGCTGTATCGGGTATGTAAGCGCACAATCGTTTACTGGTGATCAACTGAAGCAAGGCTATGCCGTTATGGGCGATAAGGTAACGTTTATCTTTGATGAAGCATTGTATGATGTCACCCCTAAGAAAGTGTTTGTAACTGGCGACTTTAGAGGCTGGGACGCATCGGCTGATAAAAAGGAGTGGTTCCTCAAGAAAACAGGGCAACAGTGGTTATTGACGATAGATAACACAGACTTCGCAGTCATTAAACCCAATACTCCATTTAAGTATCGTGTGGATGATGGGGAGTGGCTTGCGCCTGCTGCGGTCGCTGAAAATATAAAAGATGGCAACTTAGTCTTCATGAAAAAGGCCAAAGGAACGTCATTTAGTGCAGAATTAACTGCACAAGGATTGATCTGGGCTGAAGTGAGCCAAAATAGGCCGTTGGTAGCAGATGCATATCGCATTACGGATGCTAGAGGAAAAGTGATTCCTGTTGCGGGTGTACTACCTAATAGTGCTACGTCAGTTATTATCAGACCAGTGGTGCCGCTTAATAAAAAGCATGTTTATTTCCTAGAAATTCCTGCACAAGGTTTGAAAACCAATTGCAGCTTTGATGGCTGGTTTCGCGATACTTATTCCACTAAGGAGTTAGGGGCTAATGTGGAGGATGGACAGACAACGGTGCGTCTATTTGCTCCTCGTGCTGATTCTGTCAAATTATACTTATATGCTGGCCGATTGGATAAAAAAGCCTATCAAGCAGTCAACATGGTAGAAGATCATGAGGGCGTTTGGGAATATGCAGTACAGGAAGATCTTCATGGTGTCTACTATGATTTTACGGTACATGGAGCTGATGAACCAGGTAATCATTTTTATGAAACAACCCATGTACATATCAATGATCCATATGCACGTGTTAGTGACGATACTTGGGGTAAGTGTCGTATTTGGCACAAAACGACTCCGGCGACTCCGCTTGTGCATGGCATACCCAAGATGCAAGATGTGATAGCATATGAGGTGCATGTACAGGACTTTACGGATCAGTTGCCTGTCTCAAAGAAATTAAAGGGAACTTTCAAGGCGATGACGATGCCTGGACTGACAAATAGTCGAGGTCGAAAAATCGGTTTTGACTATCTAGTAGATCTTGGTATCAATGTGGTGCATCTGATGCCAGTACAAGAGTATGTACAGTTCCCAACTGATGATTGGAAAGCATCGTTCAAAAATGATAAATACATGATTAGTCAAGGTATCTCGGAAGAGAACTATCAGTGGGGATATAGAACATCGTTTGCGATGGCTGTAGAATCTAGATATAGAACCAAAGGAACTACACCAGGTCAAGAACGCAATGAATTTAGAGATTTAGTTCAAGCTTTTCACGATAAAGGTATTGCCGTGATTATTGATATGGTGCCTAACCATACAGCGGAGAATATGGATGGTAATTCTTGGTTTTTCAATTTCAATGGAATTGATATGCAGTATTATTATCGAACTAAAGATTTTAAACATCTTGGGGCGTATGGTAATGAGGTGAAAACAGAGAATCGTCCGATGACTCAACGATGGTTGGTCGATCAGTGTAAGTCTTTCATCAATGAGTTCGGTGTAGATGGATTCCGTATTGATTTGGCTGGACAGGTGGATCAACAAACTTTGACGGCACTGAAAGCGCAAATTGGTCAAGATAAGATCGTCTATGGTGAAGCATGGATTGGATCGAATGATCCAAATTATGAAGCAAATCCTGATTGGGATTGGTATAAAGAGGATGCACCTATAACTTTCTTTCAAGACGACTCTCGTGGTGCCTATAAAGGTCCAGTGTTTGAACTAAAAGACAAATTGAAGGACAGAGGATGGTCTGGTGGTAAATTTACCGATAGACCTCTTGTGATGAAAGGACTTGCCAATAAGTTTAAGGATGATAAGACGCCATTATCGGGCATTAGTTACCTCGATATTCACGACAACTTCGCCTTAGCCGATCAGTTTGGTGGGGATCATTTTGATGGGCGCACATCGGTAGATCAAGATGAATACAAAATTGCAACGACGTTATTGTACACGACGCTAGGCCCTATCGTAACGCATGGAGGATCTGAAATTATGCGCAGCAAAGCATCGGCACCATTGAAGGAGGTCGTGAAACAAACAAAGGCTGGTTTTAAGGTGTATATGCATGGGTACAGAGACACATATAACATGCGTAAAGCGAATGAATTTGTTTGGAAAACAGTAGGGCAAAAACCGACGAAGCATAATTCAAATGATTATGATAATATGCTTGCATTTTGGAAGGGGTTAAATGCATTCCGTTTATCATCATATGGGGCAGTCTTTCGTGTAGCGGATGCTGTACCAGAAGGATATTATGCATGGATCACTCCACAAGATAATAGCTTACTTGGATACTGTGTAGACAACAAAGTCATGGTTTTAATACATGCAGGGCAAAAGAAGACTGCTTTTAAAGAAGTGCATTTCCCTGCTGGACAATGGCGATTAATTGCTACAACCCAGGCCGTCAATTACAAAGAAGGTGTAAAAGGACCAAAAAAACTAAAACAGATACATGGGGATCAGACCATTGATGTGCCTATGGCTGCTACCTCACTGTATATCTGGGTAAACACGAGTCAAGATGTTGTTAAAATGTAAACGAAAGTAGTCATTATCAGTCTGTTACAAAAAATAAATGGACTCAATACACCTCTCTTATTGAACTGTATTTTCTGTATGATATGTATCATAGTAAAGAAATACACTTCAATATGGGAGGTGTTTTATAATTCTTAAAATACCAGCAATCTTTGGTTTTTTAAAAGGTTGCTAGTATATTTGTCTGCAATTGTGAGTTTGTGAGGAGATGAACCACAAGCGTATAACCTTTTAACTAGTATTTATGGATAGCCGAGAATCGAAACATGGAACAAGCACTGTCATTCCTTTCTTAACAGCACTAGGAGATGTCTTAGTGGGCAATGCTGTTTTCATTCTCTTTTTTATGTTTATTGATCGAATGAGCATAGAAGAAGTTTGTATCTCCAATTTACGACTCCTTGTTTTGTATAATGTGAGCTACTTCTTAAGTGGCATGCAGCGCAACTATAGTTATAAGATTCGATTTGGTCGAGCTGCCCAGATGTTGCGTAAGATATTCGGTATAATTATCTGGTGGAGTGGTATTTTCTTTGTGCTTTCATTTCTTGTCGTGGCACATATAGACCAAATGATTGAACCTATCGTGTATCTTTTACTCATAGAAGCCTGTGCTATCTTAACTTGGCGCATAATCGTACGAGGTGTGCTGCATGTTTACCGTGAGGTAGGGGGGAACAACCGAAATATCGTGTTCTTAGGCAATTCAAAGAGTATACGTCGTCTATTTGATACCACCAATTTAAATCCATTTACTGGTTTGAAAGCTATGGGGTATTTTGCAGAAACTCCTATGGAAGATGAACCAGAGGGCTTGAATTATTTGGGAGATCTTAACAGCATGTATCCGTGGTTTATGGAGCATAAAGTGGAGGTGGATCGCATCTATAGTCATCTGTGTAGTGAATACTCTGAGATGATATTACCTATCGTTAAACTGGCCGAAAAGAACTGTATCCATATGTTCTTTATACCTAGTCTGCATAAATACTTTAAGCGGAGTATGAAATTCAGTGTTTTAGATCGGGTACCGCTATTGACGATGCGGGATGAACCGCTAGACAATGACGTCAACAGATGGGCGAAGCGTGTCTTTGATGTGTTCTTTGCACTGTTGGTCATCGTGCTGGTATTTCCATGGTTATTGCCTATAGTATGGGTGGGCACGATGTTGAGTTCCCCTGGACCACTGTTCTTTAAACAGCTGCGTACAGGCTTGGATGGTAAAAATTTCTATTGCTACAAATTCCGCAGTATGAAAATCAACAAAGATGCGGACAAACTACAGGCAACTAAAAATGACCCACGTAAAACAAAATGGGGAAATTTCCTGCGGAAGTCCAATATTGATGAACTACCACAATTTTGGAATGTACTAACAGGAAGCATGAGTGTGGTCGGTCCACGACCACACATGCTAGCACATACTGAAGAATATTCGGCATTGATTAGTAAGTACATGGTGAGACATCTGGTCAAACCAGGGATTACTGGCTATGCCCAAGTTACTGGATTTCGTGGAGAAACCAAACAATTGTCTGAAATGGAAGGAAGAGTTGAGCGTGACATCTGGTACCTAGAAAATTGGACGATGTTTTTGGATCTTAAAATTGTATTTCTTACCATATATAATGTCGTGAAGGGGGAGGAAAAAGCTTACTAATCAGAAAAAAAAGCCTCCACAAAGAGAGAAGTTGCGAAATACTTTGTACCTTTGTGACACAAAACAAATCATTATAATATAAAACGATTTTATACATGGGAAATCAAGAACTTATCAAGCAAGTAACAGAAAAGGCCAATCAATGGCTTTCACCTGCTTACAACGCTGAGACACAAGCGGAAATCAAACGCATGCTTGAAGCTGAAGACAAAACGGAACTAATCGAGTGCTTTTATAAAGACCTTGAATTTGGTACTGGTGGTCTTCGTGGTATTATGGGTGCAGGTTCAAACCGTATGAATATCTATACTGTTGGTGCAGCTACTCAGGGCTTGTCTAACTATATCAATAAGCAGTTCCCAGACAAACAAATGAGTGTTGTTGTGGGTCATGACTGTCGTAATAATAGCCGTTTGTTCGCAGAAATCTCTGCAAATATTTTCTCTGCAAACGGTATCAAGGTGTATCTTTTTGAAGATCTACGCCCAACTCCAGAAATGTCTTTCGCTATCCGTGAACTTGGTTGCGTGAGTGGTATTATCTTGACTGCATCACACAATCCTAAAGAATACAATGGATATAAAGCCTATTGGGATGATGGGGCACAAGTATTGGCGCCACACGATAAGGGTATCATCGACGAAGTAAACTTGGTAAAAACTGAGGATATTAAGTTTGAAGGCAACAAAGAACTTATCCAAATTATCGGTGAAGATGTCGATAAGAAGTATCTTGATGCAGTTAAAACGGTATCTATCGAGCCAGAAGTCATCGCTCGTCACAAAGATATGAAGATTGTATATACTCCTATCCATGGTACTGGTATCACATTGATTCCACGTGCATTGAAGATGTGGGGATTTGAAAATATCATCAATGTACCAGAACAAGATGTGATCTCTGGTGACTTCCCAACTGTGGAATCTCCAAATCCTGAAGTGGGTAGTGCATTGGCAATGGCTATTGAGAAAGCAAAAGAAACTGATGCTGAACTAGTGATGGCATCCGATCCTGATGCAGACCGTGTAGGTATCTCAATCAAAGACGATAAAGGTGAGTGGATATTGGTTAATGGTAACCAAACTTGTATGATCTACTTGTATTATATCCTTTCTCAATACAAGAAGTTGGGTAAGTTGACAGGCAACGAATATTGCGTGAAGACTATCGTAACAACAGAAATGATCAAGAAAATCGCTGATAAAAACAACATCGAAATGCTTGATTGCTACACTGGATTCAAGTGGATTGCTCGCGAAGTACGTCTTCGTGAAGGTCAGATGAAGTATATCGGTGGTGGTGAAGAAAGCTACGGATTTATGGCTGAAGATTTCTGCCGTGATAAAGATGCTGTTTCTGCATGCTGTTTGATTTCTGAAATCGCTGCTTGGGCAAAAGACAATGGCAAGAGCTTGTACCAAATGCTTCAAGATATCTACGTAGAATACGGTTTCTCTAAAGAAAAGGGTATCAGCGTTGTGAAGAAGGGTAAGAGTGGTGCAGAAGAAATCGCTCAGATGATGGAAGACTTCCGTGTCAATCCTCCTGCAAGTTTAGCTGGTAGCAAAGTGGCAACAATCAAAGATTACCAAACTTTGAAGATGACCAATACTGCAGATTGCAGCGAATCTGATTTGGACTTCCCTGCTACTAGTAACGTACTTCAGTATTTCACAGAAGATGGCTCTAAGGTTAGTGTGCGTCCTTCTGGAACAGAACCTAAGATCAAATTCTACATCGAAGTTAAGGGTGAATGTGCATCTCGTGATGCTTACCGTGAAGCTGATGCACAAGCAGACGTGAAAATTGAAGCTGTTATGAAAGATCTTGGTATCTAATTAATGAGCATACAATAGCAGCTCATGCTGCTGGATATACATAAAATAGCCTGTCAAAACGTTGATTTTGACAGGCTATCTTTTTGTATTTGTGTGGGTATACGAAAGAGAAAACCGAGAAGTATATAAGAGCACGCTACCATATACTTGACAACAGGGCTAGCACGTATATAAGAGCGTACTCTTATATACTTCTCAGTTTACTCTCATATAGATGTCCGCATTTTGGCGCACATATAACAAAAAAAGAAGAGCCTATCAGCGACAACTGATAGGCTCTCTTTCATATATAAAATACGCATTCTTTATCTTGGGGCCCTCCTATAGAGATACCATGCAATACCAGCATAAACAATATTGGGTATCCATACGGCTATTATAGGGGGAGTATTTCCGTTGACGGCAAATGTAGAAGAAACTGTTTGAAACAGAATATATCCAAAACTAAGTGCTAAACCTACACCGAGCTGAAATCCCATACCTCCCTTGATCTTGCGTGACGATAACGATGCGCCGATAATGGTGAGGATAAAACTAGCCATAGCCATAGCTATGCGCTTATGATATTCAATTTCGAAATCCTTAGTATTCGCAAAACCACGAGCTTTTTGCTTAGCTATATAAGCAGACAGTTCAGCCGATGTCATTGTTTCTTCCTCGTTGCGTTGAACGAGGAAAATAGCTGGATCCATATTGATAACAGAATCCATTTTGGTTCCTCGAATAATCTTTTCATGCATACCATCCATGGTACGGATAGTATAGTCTTTGATTGTCCACGTATTAACCCGGGTAGTATCATAGACAGCACGACGAGCTGTTAAATGGCTTACCAGTTTTTTATTTACGAATTTATCCAAACTAAATCGTCGAGCCGTTTTGCTATAGTTATCATAGTGTCCAATATAGGCTACGACTCCATCACTGACTATCAATTGAATATTACTCGCACTGGTGACTTCGCGCTTTTTGTAGTACTTATTCTCGAATGCAATTCTTGTTTTACTTCCTTTGGGAATCACATAACTGCTCAGCGTAATGGTTACAATAGATATCAACGCAGCAGATATCATGTAGGGACGCATCAGTCGACGAAAACTCATACCGGTAGACAGCATCGCAATAATTTCGCTTTGATCGGCTAGTCGAGACGTGAAGAATATGACAGCGATAAAGACGAAAAGTGGGCTGAATAGGTTAGAGAAATAAGGAATAAAGTTTAGGTAATAATCAAAAATAATGGCACTCCATGGTGCGTCATGTGCCATGAACTTATCCATGCGTTCGTTGAAGTCGAAGACTACTGCAATGGATATAATCAGGGCAATGGCGAAAAAATAAGTCCCCAAAAACTTCTTGATAATATACCAATCTATTTTTCGTATAAATTTATTGCTCATAAGCTTAAGTTCTACCTCATTTATAGGCGTGTGGACAATCGTGGAACCATTTGTGCTTTCCAACTAGAGAAGTCACCTGCAATAATATGCTGACGAGCTTCTTGGGCAAGCCATAGATAGAAAGCCAAATTGTGAATTGACGCAATCTGACCTGCTAGCAATTCCTTCGCATGGAATAGGTGACGCAAATAAGCTTTAGTGTACGTGCGATCAAGTTCGCAAGCCCCATCGGCCTCTATGGGACTAAAATCAAGTTCCCATTTCTTATTGCGCATATTGATGATACCATCTTTAGTAAAAATCATCCCATTACGTCCGTTACGTGTCGGCATCACACAGTCAAACATGTCTACCCCTCGTTCGATACCTTCTAGGATATTGATAGGAGTACCTACACCCATCAGATAACGTGGTTTGTCTGTAGGAAGTATTTCGTTGACAATCTCGATCATTTCATACATCTTTTCCGCAGGTTCACCCACTGCTAGTCCACCAATGGCATTACCATCGGCTTCTTTACTAGCTACAAACTCTGCTGATTGACGTCGAAGATCTGGATAAACACATCCTTGTACGATAGGAAAGAGCGATTGATTATATCCATACAGTGGCTCAGTCTCATTAAAACGCTTAAAGCATCTATCCAACCAACGATGAGTTAGTCCAAGAGAGTCTTTGGCATACTGGTAAGACGCTGTACCTGGAGGACATTCGTCAAAAGCCATCATAATATCAGCACCAATAACGCGTTCGATATCCATTACTTTCTCTGGAGTAAAGATATGCTTGCTACCATCTATGTGGCTACGAAATTCACAACCCTCTTCGCTTAGTTTACGAATACCAGTCAGTGAAAAGACTTGAAAGCCACCACTATCGGTCAACATTGGTTTGTTGAAACCGTTAAACTTATGTAGTCCACCTGCTGCTTTAAGTACTTCGAGACCTGGACGAAGATATAGATGATAGGTGTTGCCCAATATAATTTGAGCAGATACTTGTTCGATTAGATCGCGTAGTTGTACACCCTTGACACTGCCTAGGGTACCAACTGGCATGAAAATAGGAGTTTCGATTACGCCATGATCCGTATGAAGCAAGCCCGCACGGGCATTGCTCTTAGGATCTGTATGTTGTAATTGATAATGCATATATTGCTTTATAATTTAGTTATTGGTTAATTGTTTGGCATCATGAACGCTTTCTTTGGTTAAAGCGATATCGATGACTTCACAAACATCTTCTACATAATGGAAAGAAAGTCCCTTTAGGTAATCTTGGTTGATCTCTTCCACATGATGTTTGTTCTCTTTGCACAAGATAATCTCTTTAATGCCAGAGCGTCGAGCAGCAAGAATCTTCTCACGAATACCACCTACTGGCAGTACTTTGCCCCGAAGAGTGATTTCGCCCGTCATGGCTAAGAAAGCTTTCACTTTGCACTGACGCAACACGCTGACTATGGCTGTAACCATGGTGATACCTGCCGATGGACCATCTTTTGGGATAGCCCCTTCTGGGCAGTGTAAGTGAATTTTCCAATTTTCCAAGATTTCTGGGTCAATTCCCAATTTATCTACATGCGACTTCACATACTCATAGGCTAGGGTAGCTGATTCTTTCATGACATTACCTAAATTACCAGTAATGGTCAAGCCTCCTTTTCCTTTGCTTAAACTAGTCTCAACAAAAAGGATTTCACCACCAACTGCAGTCCATGCCAATCCAGTAACGACACCAGCATATTTGTTGCCTTGATAGATGTCATGAGAATTGCTTGGTACACCAAGAAGATCTATTAAGTGTTCTGGCTGCACTGTTTGGTGTTCGATCTTGTCGTTGAGTGCAAATTCAAACGCTAGTTTACGTAGTACTTTCTGAATTTGTCGTTCGAGTTGACGCACACCACTTTCACGAGTATACTGATCAATGATAGCTATAATCGTTGCTTTAGGCAATTTTATGTCTGCGTTTTCCAAACCTGTA
Source organism: Bacteroidaceae bacterium (assembly GCA_963668535.1). Classification (GTDB taxonomy): domain Bacteria; phylum Bacteroidota; class Bacteroidia; order Bacteroidales; family Bacteroidaceae; genus F22. The sequence goes on along the minus strand of OY764867.1, from coordinate 2,769,507 downwards.
GCTTTCAAAGCACGTGGAAACAAATGACGCTTAGCAATCTGATATTTCTCTTCGGTGATATATCCACTGATATCAATCATTTCCATACGGTCTTTCAAAGGCTCTGGAATAGTACCGATATCATTGGCTGTGGCAATAAAGAGTACTTTGGACAAATCATAGTCCATGTCGATATAATTATCGTGGAAACTATTGTTTTGTTCAGGATCTAGCACTTCTAGCAATGCTGCATATGGATCGCCTTGTACCCCGTTGTCTTTTACTTTATCAATTTCATCAAGAATAAAGACAGGATTGTTAGCTTGTGCTTTAGTCAAACTTTTGACAATGCGACCTGGCATCGCACCGATATAGGTACGACGGTGACCGCGGATTTCGCTTTCGTCGTGCAAACCGCCAAGGGCTATTCGTACATATTTACGATTCAAAGCATCTGCTATTGAGCGCCCTAAAGAAGTTTTACCAACCCCAGGAGGACCATATAAACAAATAATTGGCGATTCCATATTGTCACGAAGTTTCAATACGGCTAAGTGTTCCAATATGCGTTGTTTGACTTCCTCCAGACCAAAGTGATCTCTATCTAATGTACGCTTAGCTTTGGCCAAATTAGTGTTATCTTTTGTATGCTTGGACCATGGTAGATTGATTATCGCTTCGAGGTAGTTCATCTGAATACCATAATCAGGACTCTGCTGGTTCATGCGCAGCATTTTTTGAATCTCACGATCGAAGACTTCTTTTGCTTTCTCTGGAAGAGGGTTTTCTTTCTCTAAGTCAAGTAGCTTTTTAACGTCTGGATTGGATTCTTCACCTAGTTCTTCTTGAATGAGTCGCATCTGCTGTTGCAAGAAGTATTCGCGCTGCTGCTCATCAAGTTGTGCCTTCGTTCTATCGTCAATTCCATGTTTAAGATGCTGTATCTCACCGACATATTTGATATGATGTAAAAAACGTTCGAAACGTTCTACTACGCTAGTAATGGTAAGCATCTCAAGCTTTGCCTCACGAGGTATCAAAGTTTCATTGATAGCATGAGCTAGGTCTTGTATTAGGATGTGTAAAGGTGCTTCGTCTGGAATGGAAGTCGTGTTATCGACAACTACTCCTGGTACTACCATTTGTTCACGAACTTCTGGTCCAAGATCTTTCAAGCGTTTTTTTATTTCACTACGCAACACTTGGAAGTGCTTAATCTGGGCATCTGTGGTTGGATAAATGTCTCTGTAGATGGCCACATGAGCCATTGGGAACTTCGTGCCTGGCTGCATACTATCCAATGTGATGCGCTCTTTCAATTCTAGCATCACAAGGAAAGAATCTTTCTCGTTAGGGAAGGGGACTATATTGGCGATTTCGGCAAGCACACCCAATGGGAAGATTTCATCTTCTGAGGTAGGGTACTCATCTTGTTCATCTTCACGTTGAGTGAAACATGCTATACGATGAAATGGCACATCACGCATCGCTTCTAAAATGGCAAGCGATTCTTTACGAGCTACCATAATAGGACGCATTGTATTGGGCATCAATACCATGCCACGTAAAACAAGCATTGGGATGGTGTGGTTGCTGCCTTGTACAAGGGCTCGGTCAATACGAAACTCATTTTCCAAAAATGGGATGGGCATATCACGTGTGAAGTATACCATATCGAGGGCTGCTAATGACCGGAAAGATGGTTCGTCATCATGCGCCTCGTTATCATTAAATGAATCTTCAAGAGCTTCATAGGGATTGATTGTTTGCTCTTCCTCTATGATGGCTTCAAGTTCGTCTTGATTAGCTTCTTCTATAGCCCCGTCGTCTTCTGAGAGTTCCTGCTTGTGCTGCTGTTGTATAGACATTTGACTGGTTATCTCAATCAATCTAGAGTACAACGCTAAGCCCTCTTCTAAAGGGTAAATAAGTTTATCCTTATTTCTTTCAAAGCTAGGACGTATTAATTGGCTGAATGGATCAAAAGGACTGCCTTCATGAATCGCTTTTAGTAATTCGGGATCTATTGGAGCATCATCATTTGACATATCGCCGTCGTGAGCTTGTTCATCTTTGCCTTGAACAAAATCACCATCTTCTGTGTATTCGTTCAACTGTGAGAGTATACTTGGAAAATCGATATCTACACCTGCTGTATACGAGATAGGTGCTGTAATGTCAATTTCACCTTTGGGTTGCCCATTAAAAATACGCTCGGTATTAATAAAACCAGGCTCTTGTATGATCTCTAAAAATTTTGCCTTATTGACTATATAGAAAGAAGTCATTCCAGCTTCTGCAGGTGCATTGGGAAAAGGAACAGCCTCAATTTGTGCTAACTTTTCAACTGGAAAATCCACTAGTTCAGCGATATAGCGATCAGATGGAAATCCGTGTTGCGCTAAGAAGGTCTGTAAAGCAGCCTCGTCCTTTTGTAGACGGGTGATTTGTTCGATTAATTCTTTATGCATATTTGTTCGTATAGAGATTGTAGTTGGACAACCTCAAGTTTAAAATTTTTGAGTGATACAAAAGTAGTGTTTTTTTTCTGAACTCTCATATATTCTGGTTATTTTTGCGGCTTCAATATGAATAATAATAGTACACGATATGCCAAATCCATATTTTCAATTTAAGCAGTTTACAGTACATCACGATCGTTGTGCCATGAAAGTGGGTACGGACGGTGTCTTGTTAGGAGCATGGGCTCCTCTACCACAGCAAGATAAAATAAAAGTGTTGGATGTAGGTACAGGAACTGGACTTGTGGCATTAATGTTGGCACAGAGGTTGGCTAAAACGGAAGGTGCTAATTGTTCAAAATCAGTACTTTGCGCCGACAAGGATAGTCTCAACGAATCGAGTCTTACGTTTATTGTAGATGCTATAGAGATTGATGTAGATTCTTCGAATCAAGCCGCTGAGAATATTAGCGATTCTATCTGGTGTAAAAACATTCGCATTGTAAATAAAGATTTTGTTACATGGAGTAAAGAACAGGTGTGTCAAACAAATAAATACGATGTTATTGTGTCTAATCCTCCATATTTTCAAAATAGTCTCAAAAATAACACCGCTCAACTTTCTCAAGCAAGACACACTGATAGTTTGTCATTTTGGGAATTGGCATCAGGTATAAAAAGCCTCTTGTCACAACAAGGAACTTCAGTGATTATTCTCCCAACTACAGAAGCTGAAGTGTTTGAAACGGAGGCCAAAAAACTAGATCTCGTACCTCAACAAAAGCTGCTGGTACGCACCAAACCAGACGGCCCTATACGCAGGGTGCTTACACAATATGTGCACAAAAATGCTTTTTATGCAGAAGAATATAAAGAGAATGCCTTGCTCACAGAAGTGGCAAGGCATCAATATAGTGACGAGTTTAAAGAATTGACTCGTGATTTCTATTTAGACAAATAGTCCAGTTGAATTAGTCAAACTTTAGATGACGTACTGTCTTCTTTTCATCAATAATCATATGAAGAGAATCAATTCCCATTTGTACATGTGTGTTGACAAAATTGCGTGTAATTTCTTTATCACTTTCATCCGTTTTTACACCTTCTGGTACCATAGGTTGATCACTTACAAGCAACAAGGCGCCCGTTGGTATGTGATTGGCAAATCCACAAGAGAATAGGGTGGCTGTTTCCATGTCTACACCCATAGCTCGTGTTTTACGAAGATATTCTTTGAATTCACTATCGTGTTCCCACACTCGACGGTTGGTAGTATATATTGTGCCTGTCCAATAGTCGCTTCCATGATCTCGAATGGCCGAAGAGACGGCACGTTGCAACATAAAGCTTGGTAGGGCTGGAACTTCTGGGGGTAAATAGTCATTAGAGGTTCCTTCTCCTCGAATAGCTGCGATCGGTAAAATAAGATCTCCAAGCTTGTTTTTACGGGAGATTCCACCACATTTTCCTAAGAAAAGTACAGCCTTTGGAGAAATCGCACTCAACAAATCCATGATGATAGCTGCGTTTGGACTTCCCATTCCAAAATTTATAATTGTCATATTATTTGCGGTTGCACTAATCATGTTTGCATTCTCACCGTGAACTGTAGTATGCATGATCTCTGCAAAAATGTGCACGTAATTATTGAAATTAGTTAGGAGGATATATTCGCCAAAATCTTCTAAGGCACAACCTGTGTAACGAACAAGCCAGTTGGTTACAATTGCTTTTTTTGTCTTCATCTTTTTGGTTTATTGGTTATTTTATTAGAGTTTACAAGTTTATTATTATATTTGCCTATATAATAAAAGAATGTCTAGCAAATCTTATTAATTTTCAGATCTTCTATGCTCATTTTATACCTTGTACAAGGTGTATGACGCATACTATAAATTAGCAAAGGAGACTCTAAAAAATAGAAGCTAAATCATTCTTGTCTATTTAACCTGCAAAGATAAATAATGTTTTCAATAAACCTACCTAAATACGACATAAAAATCATAGAGAAGTACAAAAAAAAGTACATTTGGGACGAGTTGCGCCAAAAGTACTTGCTTCTCACGCCTGAAGAGTGGGTGAGACAGCATTTTGTGCATTTTCTGATTAGTCTCAAAAAATTTCCTCCTGGGCGTACTTCAAACGAGGTTGGCATCGCACTTAATGGCACACAGAAAAGATGTGACACTGTGGTGTATGACAAGTATGGAGATCCACTTGTTATAATTGAATACAAGCGTCCCTCAGTACCGATTTCTCAAAAGGTTTTTGATCAAATAGCAAGATACAATATGGTGCTCCATGTTCCTTATCTTATTATAAGCAACGGCATTAATCACTATTGCTGTCGCGTGCATTATCAGGAAAATAGAGTCGAGTTTCTAAAAGATATACCTTCTTATGAAGAATTACTATAAAGGCATGTAGACTCCTCGCTCTATATATTAATTGTAACAATAATAAATCAAGAAAAGATGAATCTTAATTATTCAATATTAAACTCTTTATTTTATGGACAAACAAAAGTTTATCGAGGAAGCAGGCGACCTCGAGACGGTCATTGCCGACCGAGTGAGAAGTACTAAAATTGTACCAGCTATTTTGGTCGTATTTGTATGTAAACTAGTCAGTACTGGAATAGCGTTTGTTATCAATCCTATGGCTCTGGCGAAAGATCCAACAATGACATTAAATGTTGCAGCTGTGACATTACTTATGACATTAGCTGCTGCATACATTACCTGGGTACTTAGTTTTGGGTATCGCATGCAACCTATGACTCCTTTAAAGATTGGAAAAAGGATGTATGCATTATCTGTTCTTACTCTATTATCGGCTATCATTGGATTTGCGGTTTCAGCTTTTACGTCAACTCACATGAGTGAAATTGAGGCTTTAAAAACCAATCCAGCATCAATGGTGACAAGTCAAAATGGCCTCATATTTATTGGCCTTGCGGTTGTAGCTGGAATTTTGGCACTGATTTTATTTATTTACAGTATTATGATTTTAGTAGATATGGTGAATTTTAAATTGCCGTTATACAAGCCAACTTTAATTCTATTCATTGGTAGCATAATTATTGGTGTTGTAACTGGAGGAATTGCAAGTGGTGCTTCAGTAATTAATCCCAATGTTGAAACAAATTCAACAATTGGAATAACCACCCAAATTGCTACTGTATTGAACTCACTTCTATATTTTTATTTATTGTACTGTGTGTACAAACTATCGACTCGTAAATAAATTGTATTAAAGCTGATTCGTGTAGAAACACTAACTTATTTTCGCGTATTTCCGTCTGATTTATTTTATCTACGGAAATACGCGTTTTTTTTTGTGAGTAGGGAGGATGAGTCACAATCATATCTCGCTATAGTTTCTTACTAAATAGGTGGGATTGTATTTTTTGTAGAATGGCAATTGTGATTACGCATGTTTTAGATTGAAACTCATTTATATATGTTCTGTGATGTTTTTTTAAGAGCAATACAAATGTATACAATATAGAGTGGATGGTTTCAATTTTTAAGCCCATTATTATATTTATGGATGTAAAATTGAGTGATATTATTCATTTTGTATATAGTAGCCTAGAACACTATAACATTAATATATTACTTTGTGTCCTTTTTGTACAGAATCTACAATAGTAGACCTTTGAGTATATTTGTAAATCTCCTAATCTTAACAAAGTAAGAATAAGTGTAGATAATAGCTGGCAATCAGCATATTACTGTGTATAATATAAAGTGTTTTGATAAAAACAAGAGGTGTTTACATAGATATAGCCTTATCCATTGCATACGATAGCTATATAATGGTGTATATCAGTACTTTACTCAAGTTTTACGAAGTTATTTACAGCTGTATACTTTTACATGTGTACTAAAACAACATAAGTAATAATACAATTGGAATATTTTAATGCGCGTGTTTTGGATAAATGTAAAATCTCCAAAAATATATGCTTGTATTTTTGTATTACAACAAATGTATATTATCTTTGTATTATCATATTCTTCTAAGAACTTATAATATGGAACCAATAGTTGAAAGAATTAAGGAAATAATCCAAGCTCAGCACATGACTAATTCTGCTTTTGCACAATTTATTGATGTTAAGCAAGCCACGCTATCTCACACATTAAGTGGGCGTAATAAAAAGCCTAGCATAGACTTAGTACAAGCTATAGCTAGTAAATGCGGTGTATCCTTTAATTGGTTAATGGAAGGAGTGGAAGAAGATATGCCCAATTTTATACGTGTGTATAGAGGAATCATTCCAGAAACAATTGATGCAGATTCGCCAATGAATACTGAAGAACCTTTTTTTGTACAAAATGGATTGTTTGATTCAGATCTGGATGTATCTGAGATTAATGACCATGCAGCGTTGAAGGATAATGTATCTTCCTCATATAATATTCCCGATGTACCCGTAGTACCAACTGTGTCACAACAGACGCAACAAACGACAACATCTCCAGAGATGCCAGTTCCACAAGTCGTTACAAAAATAGAATATAAAGAACGCCCTCCACGTAAGGTGCGCGAGATCTGTATTTACTACGACGATGGTACGTATGAATATTTTGTACCCAGAAAGTAATTCTCGTGAATTTTGACTATCTTTGCACGCGAATAAAAACCAAGTACAATTTTACATGAAGAAGATGATGCTCGATCTCACAGTTAAAAGCTGCGAGATGCTCAATGCACAGTATGTTTTGATTAAATTATCACACGAAGAGAAGTTGCCTGAAATGGGCGCTGGACAGTTTGTCGAAGTTCGGGTTGATAATTCTCCGACAACTTTTTTACGTCGTCCTATCTCAATTAACTTCGTAGATCGCGAACGCAACGAATTATGGCTGTTAGTTCAGCTTGTGGGCGATGGAACACGCGCTATGGCACAGTGGAAGCCTGGTGACATCTGTAATTGCTTATTGCCTTTAGGGAATACATTTTCCCTTCCGCTTGATAAAGAACCATCGGTGTTACTTATTGGTGGCGGAGTTGGTACAGCTCCTATGCTTTATTGGGGGGCATTGCTTCAAGCACAAGGATATAAACCCTCTTTCTTATTAGGAGCTCGCAGTCGAAAAGATTTGCTTCAGTTAGATGATTTTGCTCAATACGGACCCGTGTATACAACTACAGAAGATGGTTCATATGGTGAACAAGGTTTTGTTACACAGCATAGTATATTAAATAAGGAGACATTTCAAATGATCTACACTTGCGGTCCTAAACCAATGATGATGGCTGTAGCTCAAGTTGCCAATCGTTTAATGATACCTTGTGAAGTCAGCTTAGAGAACACAATGGCCTGCGGCGTAGGTGCTTGCTTGTGCTGTGTTGAAGATACCAAAGAGGGACATAAATGTGTGTGCACAGAAGGCCCTGTCTTTAATACCGAAGATCTAAAATGGAATAATCTATAGAGCAAACGAAAATATGACAGGAATAAACACAAAAGTAAATATTGCGGGCTTAGAATTAAAGAACCCTGTAATGACTGCATCAGGTACGTTTGGCTATGGACCTGAATTTGCCGACTTTATGGATTTAAGCCGTATTGGTGGTATTATTGTCAAAGGGACCACCTTGCATCATCGTGAAGGGAATCCATATCCTCGCATGGCCGAAACACCATCTGGCATGTTGAATGCTGTAGGACTTCAAAATAAAGGTGTTCAATATTTTGCGGATCATATTTACCCAGAAATTAAAGATATAGACAGCCATATTATTGTCAATGTATCTGGTTCACAGATAGATGATTACGTAAAGACAGCAGAGATTATCAACGAACTGGATCAAATTCCAGCTATTGAACTTAACATTTCTTGCCCAAATGTCAAAGAAGGCGGTATGGCCTTTGGAGTTACTACCAAGGGAGCATCAGAAGTTGTTAAGGCTGTGCGTAAAGTCTATAATAAAACGATGATAGTCAAATTGTCGCCAAATGTAACAGACATTACAGAAATTGCACGTGCTGTAGAGGCATCTGGCGCAGATAGTGTATCACTTATTAATACATTATTGGGGATGGCTATTGACGCTGAAAAACGTAAACCTATCTTATCTACAGTAACAGGAGGCTTATCTGGGCCAGCTGTAAAACCAGTTGCATTGCGTATGGTATGGCAAGTTGCTCAGGCAGTTGGTGTTCCTGTAGTTGGTCTTGGAGGTATTATGAATGGTAGAGATGCAATTGAGTTTATGCTAGCCGGTGCATCGGCCATAGAACTTGGAACGGCAAACTTTATAGATCCTACGGTTTGTGTACGTGTAGCAGATGAAATAGAAGACTATATGAAACGCCACGGATTTTCTGATGTCAACGATCTAATCGGAGCTCTTGAATTGTAAGTCAATTTACAAAGAGTTTTCTCACAAATATAATAAAGCACGTTATTGAGCCAATAAAAAGCCATAACGTGCTTTTTTTCTATATATATTGCTTTCTTGTCAATCTATTCTACTTAACATAAAATAGATCCTAGAACCATTAGATCTATCTTAAATATCTTCTTATTAAAGCATCAGACAATACCTATTATGTTAAGTAGCACATATTTTAAAAGAAAGTAGATACATGTATATACTAGATTCTGGTCACGCAAACGTGTGATGAATATCCCCACACAATTCTACCATTTTAAATCATACGCATATCTAGCTCCATCTCTCACTTGGATAATGCCACAATATTTGAAACCAAATCTGTTCAATAGACTCTGCATCGCGTGATTATCTGCATGAGTGTCAACTCTGAATAAAGAAATGCCTTTGTTTGAGGCAACTTGCATAGTATATTGGAAAATCTGCGTAGCCAAACCTTGACGAAGATGACTATTGCGAACAGCTATACGATGCAAAACAACATAAGGTGCGTCATAATGCCATGCTCCATCTATAATCTTATAATTGGAATCTTCAGAAAAACTAGCACAAAAAGTAGCGATTACTTTGTTCTTGTATAATATCACGTAGCTTTCTTTACGAGTAATATCCTTCAATAATTGTTCGCTATTTGGATAACCGTCTTGCCATTGATCAATATCAGCAGCTGCCAATCGAGCTTGCGCTTCCTGTATACAAAGCATCATTTGTGGCAGAAGCTCTTTATCGGCCATTTGAAAAACGATTTCTTCAGTCTCTTTAGTCATATGCTCAGTTTTCATTTTATTTATCGGGAAAATATGCGTATCTTTGCGCGCAAATATAAAAACTATTTTACAAACAAACAAGTATGAACAATCAGAGATACATGATGCGCGGCGTTTCGGCCTCTAAAGAAGACGTACATAACGCGATTAAAAACATCGATAAAGGCTTGTACCCGAAAGCTTTTTGTAAGATTATTCCAGATATCCTAGGTGGAGACCCAGCATATTGTAATATCATGCATGCAGACGGTGCAGGCACTAAGTCTTCCTTAGCATATATGTATTGGAAGGAAACAGGCGATCTATCTGTATGGAAAGGGATTGCTCAAGATGCCCTCATCATGAATATTGATGATCTTTTGTGTGTTGGTGCGGTAGATAATATCTTAGTATCGTCTACGATCGGTCGTAACAAGATGCTCGTTCCAGGCGAAGTGATTAGTGCTATCATCAATGGTACAGACGAACTACTTGCTGAACTTCGAAATATGGGTGTTGGTGTATATGCCACTGGAGGAGAAACAGCCGATGTTGGTGATTTAGTACGCACTATTATTGTAGATAGTACAGTGACTTGCCGCATGAAACGTAGTGATGTTGTAGATAACGCAAATATTCAAGCAGGCGACGTCATTGTCGGTTTGAGTTCAAGTGGACAAGCCACTTACGAGAAAGAATACAATGGAGGTATGGGTAGCAACGGACTAACTTCTGCACGTCACGACGTATTTGCTCACGAGCTTGCGAAGAAATATCCAGAAAGTTACGATGCAGCCATTCCAGATGATTTGGTGTATTCAGGAGGACTAGATTTGACTGAGTCTGTAGAAGGTTCCCCATTAGATGCTGGTAAATTAGTTCTGTCCCCTACTCGCACATATGCCCCAGTCGTAAAACGACTTTTGGACGAATTGCGCGATCAGATTCACGGCATGGTACACTGCTCTGGAGGTGCACAAACAAAGATTCTTCATTTCTTGAACGATGGCCTACGTGTTGTCAAAGACAATATGTTTGACGTGCCCGTGTTGTTTCAAACAATACAAGCACAAAGTGGTACAGATTGGAGTGAGATGTACAAAGTATTCAATATGGGACACCGTCTTGAAGTCTATCTTCCAGCTGCACATGCAGAACAAGTTATCGAACTATCCAAAAGCTTTGGTATTGACGCCCAAATTATCGGTCGCGTTGAAACTCAAGCACCAGATGCTAATCGTTTGACGATTAACTCTAAGTTTGGAACGTTCGAATATAATTAAAAAAGACTGAGGGCATTCGCATCTTATATGATTTGCACAGTCCTCTAATAATAATATTGAGACCTAAACGAAAAGAAGATGGCAAATGATCTTTTAGATAAATTGGACGGTTTGGTAAGCCGTTTTGAAGAAGTATCCACATTAATAACCGACCCCAGCGTTATAGCTGATCAACAACGATATGTCAAGTTGACCAAAGAGTATAAAGACCTGGAAGAAATTATGAGAGGTCGTCAAGACTATATCAATGCTTTGGCAGGAATTGACGAAGCAAAAGAAATTTTGGATACTGAAAAAGACGCAGATATGCGCGACATGGCTAAAGAGCAACTTACAGAATGTCAAGCCCGTCTACCAGAACTAGAAGAAGAAATCAAGATCATGTTGATCCCTAAGGATCCAGAAGACACAAAAAATTGCGTCCTTGAAATTCGCGGTGGTGCTGGTGGTGATGAAGCTGCTATCTTTGCAGGCGATTTATTCCGTATGTACACAAAATATTGTGAAACTAAGGGCTGGAAACTTGAAGTATCTAGCTGTACTGAAGGTTCATCAGGTGGATTCAAAGAAATCGTCTGCTCCGTTACTGGAACTGATGTCTACGGAACGTTGAAGTACGAATCGGGAGTACACCGAGTACAACGCGTACCACAAACAGAAACACAAGGACGAGTACATACATCTGCGGCCTCTGTAGCCGTTATGCCAGAAGCCGATGCTTTTGAAGTAGAGATCAAGGAAGGTGAAATCAAATGGGATACTTTCCGCTCAGGTGGTGCTGGTGGACAGAATGTCAACAAAGTAGAATCGGGAGTTCGTCTACGTTATGTATGGACCAATCCTAACACCAAAGAATCAGAAGAAATTTTGATTGAATGTACCGAAACTCGTGACCAACCAAAGAATAAAGAACGTGCCCTAGCCCGTTTGCGTACCTTCATTTATGACAAAGAACATCAAAAGTATGTCGATGACATCGCTTCACGTCGTAAATCTATTGTATCAACAGGTGACCGTTCTGCAAAGATTCGCACGTATAATTACCCACAAGGACGTATTACCGATCACCGTATCGGATATACCATTTACAATCTAAATGCCTTTATGGAAGGTGATATACAGGATGTAATAGACCACTTGATGGTTGCCGAGAATGCAGAGCGCATGAAGGAAGCCGAATTGTAAAGAATATACAGACAGACCACTTTGTTGCCTTATCACAATGAAGTGGTCTTCTTATATACCCTCCATAAGGATTCATCTCAATCCAACAAGAACCAACTAGTTAAAAACAAAACAAATGAACAGAGCTGAACTATTTGAACAAATTCAAAAGAAACAGAGTTTTTTATGTGTAGGACTAGATACAGATGTCAAGAAGATACCTGAACACCTACTAAACGAAGAAGATCCCATCTTCGCCTTTAACAAAGAAATTATTGATGCTACACAAGATCTTTGTGTTGCCTATAAACCCAATACTGCTTTTTATGAAAGTCTAGGTGTACAAGGCTGGATAGCCTTAGAAAAGACAATCACATATATCAAAGAAAACTATCCAGAACAACTGGTCATAGCTGATGCCAAACGAGGTGATATTGGCAATACCAGTGCAATGTACGCACGTACTTTCTTCGAAGCACTCGATGCAGATGCCGTAACCGTTGCCCCATACATGGGTGAAGACAGCGTCTCTCCATTCTTAGGATATGCTAATAAATGGGTTATTCTATTGGCCCTGACAAGCAATAAAGGATCGGCTGATTTCCAACGTATTGAAAACAAAGAGAATGCACAACCTCTATTTGAAAGTGTGATGCGCACGGCACAAACATGGGCCAACGAAGATCAATTGATGTTTGTTGTAGGCGCTACTCAAGGCAAGGCATTTGAACAGATTCGTGCAATTGCTCCTGAGCACTTTTTGCTTGTACCTGGTGTGGGAGCACAAGGTGGTTCTCTTCAAGAAGTATGCAAGTACGGTATGACTAAACAATGCGGACTGCTTGTCAACTCTTCACGTGGTATTATCTATAAGTCCAACGGAGAAGACTTTGGTGCAGCAGCACGCCAAGCAGCAAAAGAATTACAAGCTGAAATGGCACAAGAATTGAAGAAAATCTAACGTGTAGAGATAGTCAAAAATCTAAGGCTTGAAAGATGTACATCTAAGCCTTAGATTTCAATATTTCGGCCTTAAATATGTACATTCAAGGCCGAAATATTTATACTAAAAAAGCTACAGAATACACCGTCGTATTCTGTAGCTTTTTTAGTAAAATGTTTGTATGTGTTCTTCTAGCACCGAATATTCAAATCCTCCAAAATCTTGCGCATACGTTCGAACGTTGTGATTCTTGTAGGCACAAGTGGTAATCGCAATCTATTTTCAATCATACCCATAGCATGTAGCATAGCCTTCACTCCGGCAGGATTGCCATCCACAAAGAGAAGATTAAATAACTCTGTAAATCGGTGGTGAATGGTCAATGCATTTTTATAATCTCCAGCAAGCGCCAATCGTGTCATGCGTGAAAATTCACGAGGGAATGCATTACCAATAACCGAAATGACCCCCACTGCTCCCAGTGTAATCAAAGGAAAAGTAATTCCATCATCTCCAGAAATCACATCAAAATTCTTAGGTTTGTTCTTAATGATTTCATCCATCTGCGTAATATCGCCAGAGGCCTCCTTGATACCAATCACATTACTAAACTCACACGCAATACGTAGTGTTGTTTCGGCCGTCATATTAACCCCCGTTCGTCCTGGCACATTATACAGAACGACAGGTTTTGGCGAAGCTTCTGCTACCGCTTTAAAATGCTGGTAAATTCCTTCTTGTGAAGGTTTATTATAGTTAGGTACTGCAGATAAAATATAATCCACTCCCGTAAAATCATCTTCTTTCAAATGCTTCACCAGTGCCTCAGTATTGTTGTCACTGGCCCCAAGTAAAATAGGCACTCGTCCGTGTACTCGTTCGATGACCACGCGTTTTATCTCTTCTTTTTCCTCCTTGTATAATGTTGGCGTCTCCGCAGTTGTGCCAAGCACACACAAGAAGTCGGCATTGTTATCCACTAAGTGATCGACCATACGCACCAATGCATCATAGTCTACACTTCCATCTGCCTTGAATGGAGTGATTAAGGCCACCCCCATACCTTTTAGTTTGCTTTGTATCATCGTTATTATCGCTATTCGCTTTAATTTGGAAGCAAAAATACTAAATCTATTTTATTTTGTCACTGTATTAGGTCCAGAAATTGCATCTCGTCAAGTATCTTTACCCCTAATTTTTGTGCTTTTTCCAGTTTCGACGGTCCCATGTTAGCACCAGCTAGTATAAAACTCGTTTTTTTACTGATACTACCTACACTTTTTCCTCCGTGTTGAACAATCATATTTTTGTATTCATCTCGCGAATGTTTTTCAAACACGCCACTGATCACAATACTCATACCCAACAGCTTCTCACTTTGATTTGCCAAGACCTCTTCGCTCAGTTTCATCTGAAGACCGTACTCACGTAAACGACCGATAAGCTCTTTGTTTTGTTCATCAGCAAAGTACATCCTTACACTTTCCGCAATGCGTTCACCGATATCATCCACGTGCACCAAATCATCAAGGCTAGCTGCTTGCAAAGCATCCATATCTTTAAAAGCGTGTGCTAAACGCTTAGCCACTGTTTCACCAACAAAGCGAATGCCCAGTCCAAACAATACCCTTTCAAAAGGCACATCCTTACTAGCTTCTATTCCTTTAATAATATTATCAGCCGATTTATCCTTCTTCTTATCCAATTTCAAGATCTGTTCTCGAGTAATCGTGTACAAGTCTGCACAGTTGCGAATAAGTCCCTGATCAAAAAACAAATCAACCGTCTCTGGTCCTAACCCATCTACGTTCATGGCCTTACGGGATATAAAATGCTCCACTCGTCCACGCAATTGCGTGGGACATCCATTACTATTGGGACAATAATGAGCAGCTTCGCCTTCATCTCTAACAAGCGTTGTACCACAATCAGGGCAATTTTTTATAAAGTGCACCTTATCCCCCACCAATAAACGTTGATCTTTATTTACACCAGTTATTTTAGGAATAATCTCACCTCCCTTTTCCACGTAGACCATGTCACCGATATACAAGTCCAATTGTTGAATGATATCATCGTTATGGAGCGATGCACGTTTCACTGTTGTTCCACTCAACTGCACTGGATCCAATTCTGCTACTGGAGTTATAGCCCCAGTACGTCCTACCTGATACACCACATTATTAAGACGAGTACATGCCTTTTCTGCTTGAAATTTAAAAGCAATCGCCCATCGAGGATTCTTAGCCGTATTTCCTAAAGCTCTTTGTTGACGTCGACTATTGATTTTCAAGACGATTCCATCTGTAGCCACAGGCAAAGACTTGCGTCCTTCATCCCAATAGTGGATATACTCCATGACTTCGTCTATGTTTTTGCATAAACGCATATGATCCGACACCTTAAAGCCCCACGTATGTGCTCTATTCAAACTCTCGTAGTGCCCGTCTTCATGAATATCCTCTCCAAGTATATAATACAAGTAAGCATCAAGGCCCCGTTTAGCCACCTCACTTGATTGCTGCAACTTCAGTGCACCTGCTGCCGCATTACGTGGATTGGCCAAAAGAGCTTCCTCTTGGCGTTCACGTTCTTCATTTAATCTATTAAAAGTATCCCATGGCATCAGAATTTCCCCTCTCATCTCAAAGACATCAGGGTAGACAGCATTCGCGGGCAATTGTAAAGGAATAGTTGGAATTGTTTTGACATTATTCGTTACATCATCTCCTTGTGTGCCATCTCCACGAGTTACCGCACGTACCAACTTACCCTGCTCGTAAGTAAGCGAGATAGAAGTACCATCATATTTTAATTCTGCACATATCTCAAACTCCTCGTTTAAGTCTTTTGCAGCTCGTTCAAAGAAGGCACGTACTTCTCCTTCATTATATGTATTTCCCAACGATAGCATCGGATAGCGATGCTTCACCGTCTCGAAACTATTGGATATATCGCTCCCCACACGTTGCGTAGGGCTATTTGGATCGTTATATTCAGGATGAGCTTTTTCCAGTTTCGTCAGCTCAGCAAGCTGGGCATCAAATTCCTGGTCCGACAAAGTTGGTGCATTCAGCACATAGTAATTATAATTATGTTGATGCAAGGACTCTCGCAAATCCTCTATTTTTTGTTGTATGGCGTCATCAGATGCATCTACCTGAGAAGATGTTTCTACTGGAGAGTGCTGTACATCCCCAAATAAATCGGGAAAAAGTGAGTTTGGTTTCGTCATAGCTGGTTTATTTCTATCGATATTTTCTACAAAAGTAGGCATTCTCATCGAATATTCGTACTTTTGTGCGCTATAAAAAATACTGAAAACCTATGCGTATAGATATTATCACCGTTTTGCCCGATATGTTTGAGGGCTTTTTAAACTGTTCCATCATGAAGCGCGCGCAAGATCGTGGTTTGGCCGAAATACATATCCACAACTTGCGTGATTATGCCTACGACAACTACAAACGCGTAGACGATTACCCTTATGGTGGTTTTGCAGGTATGGTTATGAAGATCGAGCCAATAGAACGCTGCATCGAAAAACTAAAATCCGAACGTGAATATGATGAGATTATCTTCACTTCACCTGATGGAGAACAGTTTGATCAGCCTATTGCGAATAGCATGTCTTTGTTGAATAATGTCATCATCCTATGTGGACACTTCAAGGGCATCGACTACCGCATCCGAGAACACTTGATTACTCGAGAGATCAGCATCGGCGACTACGTCCTCACAGGGGGTGAACTAGCCGCAGCTGTTATGGCAGATGCCGTCGTTCGATTGATTCCTGGCGTCATTGGAGACGAACAATCAGCTTTTAACGACAGCTTCCAAGACAATTTATTGGCTGCACCCGTCTATACCCGTCCGGCCAACTACAAAGGATGGGAAGTTCCCCCTATTCTACTATCTGGCCATGAAGCCAAAATTAAAGAATGGGAAATTCAACAATCTTTAGAACGTACCAAGAGATTACGTCCAGACTTATTAAAAGACAAAAAGAAATAACAAGATACAATCAACCATATAAAAACAGCATGTTTCATTATTGAAAACATGCTGTTTTTTATTTTCTAGACAAATATATCCCATATTCACGACATACAAGCCCTTGCTATTCACCAGATAATTGTACTTTTGTACACATAACCAATAAAATATTATATGAAAACACCCGTACGTGTCGCCCTCTTGGGTTTGGCCATCTTAGGCAGTTTACTTTGCCCGAACAAAGTTGAAGCATCAAACTCAACGAATCAATTACCATCTCACACAAAAATTGTCATGTCCTATCCATACTATTTTGTGCAAGCTTTATTGCCAGCTCCAAAGATCAATCCACCCGTTATTGGTATAGCGCTTACTGGGCAAGACAATACCCGAATAGAATGCATCAAAAAAGGGACACATCTTCTACTTCTTCAACATCATCTACAAGACGATAAACAGATGCATATAGATACTCTTGCCGTCAAAAAGGGTGCGAAGTACCCCTTCTACATACAGATAGCTAGTAATAAGCAGGGGATACAGTTCGCCGTCGGTAAAGGAGAGCACGAATTATTGGCTTTCGGTCCAACCGTATCACCCGATTTTTTAGGTGGACATCACGACTATATATGTACTGCTACCGAGGTACATACCATAGGGAAAGCATGGATATTGTCCATGTATCCTCAAGAAGAATCTATCGCTACCGCCTTTCGAAACCAATATACTAGCCATATTGATATAGTAGATCTTCCTCGCACCGTCGCACAAACTCTTGTGTACCAAGAAAGCTGTTCCAAAGATGGGTTCAAGTCACGTGTACGCACCCCACGCCTATATATCTTTCATCCCAAACACCCCAAAGACATCGCACTTATCATGTGTCCAGGAGGAGGCTATTTTGGTTTGGCAATGATGCACGAGGGGCTGGATATGGGCGCTTGGATGAATAAGCAAGGTATTACCTACGCCGTGCTCGATTATCGCCTACCCGAAGGCAACAGGGAGGTACCAATAGGAGATGGACACGCTGCCATCCGCTACATGCGTACCCACGCAAAGGCATGGGGAATAGACTCCAAAAAAATCGGTATAATGGGCGCCAGTGCAGGAGGCCATTTAGCCTCGACACTAGCCACACATTATACCGATATGACTCGCCCTGATTTTCAGGTCCTCTTATATCCCGTCATCACTATGGGCGATATGACCCACCAAGGATCTCGTATCAATCTATTAGGCACTCACCCAAGTTCAGCACTTGTTGACCAATACAGTAATGAGAAGCAAGTAACCCAAGACACTCCACCCGCACTCATCTTCTATTCAGATGACGACGACCTCGTGCCACCAATAAATAGCATCAATTACGATAAAGCGCTACAAGCTCACGGTGTATCATCAGAGATTCACCACTTCCCCACAGGTGGTCATGGTTGGGGCTTCCGCGAAAGCTTCACTTATCATAAAGACCTTGTTGAAGCTTTCGAGAAGTGGATCCAAGCCTTTATTCAAAAGGCACCGTAATACTTAGCATGACCGAACGGCCAGGATTATAAATATTCATAGGCTTCAATGTAGAGAGATGATCGAAATAAGTCTTATCTAGCAGATTATCTGCAGAAAGACTAAGCTCAATCGGTTGTCTCTCTATATGCATTTTAGTTGATGCCTTCATCCCCCAAATCGCATACCCTGGAGTTTCTGTTTCAAATACATTTGGTTTGTCTTGGCGCAAAGCAGCTAGGTTATTGATACTGATCTGATTGTTCTTGAAAAATCCAGTTGATGGCAGGTCAGCTCGCACTTCACTACGTATCTTTTGTGCAGGAATAAATGGCAAATATTCCCCACCCTTTTGTTTACCCACAACATAGGAATAAGTCGATTTAACGTGCAACCAAGGAATCATGCTAGGGTGCACATGCAATCCAGCTTCGCCACCATACAATCGTGCATCATTTTGTTGATATTGATAGATGGGACTTCCCGATTCACTGAAGTTACCCGTAGATTGCACATAAATGTAGTGCTTGATATTATTATAAAAAGCTGCCACATCAAAAGTAACCAATCGTGAATGATAGTGTGCACTCACATCAACATTTGTTGCATCTTGTGTTTCCAAATCAGCATTCCCCAATTCGATACGTGCGCCGTGACTACCATTCGAAGTCAATTCACTTAGATTCGGAACTCTGAAGGCACGTGCCACATTCAAGCGCAATGTCCAATGCTCATCAGGACGATAGTTGGCACTAATATCACCAGATAGATTATGGTATCGTCTGTTCAACGCTGGTCTATATGCCGCATCATTAGCTTGGCCCACCGCCTCAGTATCCACGTGATACCAATCATAACGCAATCCTCCTTGCATATTCCAACGAGCCCCCATCTTTGTTTGATACAATCCTACAAGCCCAAAGCTGTTAATATCTGCATTGGGCAATAAGGTTGTATTTCTATCATGAAGATTCTTATTATTTTGCCACATACCTTGCGCACCAAATATAAAACTAGATTGATCGCATACAGGCACATTCCATTTTGAATCGAGAGTATATGTTCTAAGCTTCATCTCAATTTCCGGATTGACCCCATTTGTTTGCAATTGACGATTCGATTCTTGAAACGCCCCTTTGACATTCCATTTTACACGTCCCAAATACAATGTGTTTTGACTCGTTACCACACGTCTACGAAGATCTTGATACCACACATCGTTATGGTGACTATTGTATGTTACCAACTTTTGGGCCGCACCGACACACATGCCCAACTGTTGATCATACTGCTCCGCAGTCAATTTAAAGATCCCAATAGGCAATGCATAGGAAAGATAACCCTTCATATTCAACTGGTTGAAACGCGTATTTTTAGCATCCTTACCATTTCCCTGGCGATAATCTTCATGCTGATTACGCTTCACACTCAATCCACCAGAGACATTTCCTTGTGTCGTATTGATTTCCGCCAAAGTATTCCACCCTTTCGTTGCACTAAAGGCCTGTGCAGTCACTCTGCCTTGTACTGTTCCAACAGGAGCTAGAGGTGCAGCCACAAAATTAATAACCCCACCGATTGCATCCGAACCATACAATAAAGACGCCGGACCTTTAATGACCTCTACATGACCTAGATTTGTATTATCCACACTCATTGGGTGATTTTCACTAAACTGGTAGTTCTCTACCTTGATGCCATCTTGAAGCACCATGATATTATTTCCCCATAATCCATGAATCACAGGTTTAGCAGGGCCATTTCCTTTCGAAATAATATCCACACCAGGCACTTGAGCCAAAGCTTGTGTCAAGTTGGGAGTAGACTGCAAATCATCTGGGCGCACAATATCAATCTTTACCGCATTTTCGTGTTGCGAAGTGATGTATCCTCCAGTGATTACTACGTCCTCGGTCTGAATCACCGACGAATGTAAAGTAATATCCCAAGTCACTACCTCCTGAGTAAGGCGTCCTTGTTTGATCAGCGTTTCATATCCTACATAAGCGTAACGTACATGTAGGTTTCGCCCCATGGGCAACTTCTTCAACGTGTATTGTCCGTGAACATCAGTTGTTGTACCACGTTGTAACTCTGGGATATATACGGTAGCTCCAATCAATGCCATTCCCTTAGAGTCTGTGATATGTCCAGTAATTGTAGCTAGTTTATTCGCATTTTGCGATATTGGAGTAGCTGCATATAGTGCACCACATAAGATGCCCATAAACAGCATTAAATAGATTCTTTTCATCTGTTTGTACTGAATTAATTATTTTATATTTCATACGCATACACCAGCCATGTCTTCATAAGTCAAAACACTCGTGAAGGCATCCTATAAGGTGATCGTATAGTAAAAAGGAACTCAAAAAGAGTATTCAGTACAACACGGAGGTCCCCTCACCGTAAACGTATTTACGGCTTTAAGAAAAATGAATAATGGATTAAATAAGACTCTCTCGAGCAGAGGTGTTTGAGAGATCCAATAAACCCCTTGAATAGGAGTCTGTAATAGAATGATCAACTGACTACATATCTCACAGGTATGATCTAATACCGCCTTATGAGCAGCATGTTCTTCAGCCGATTGAAAAATATGCTGTGTCGTATATTTCGTATCAACGTGCTCAATATGAAGCGTATGTTGAAGATGATTCCCCTCATGAAAGTGCAACCCTTTAGACACACACATAGCCAACATGATGTATATAAAACACCATGCCGTGCGTTGTTTATGATGTGTGAAAGCTGTCCACATAGAGGTTCTGTACTTCACTGATTTATCCGACACTAAAAGTCATCTTTGAAAAACTTCGGGACAAAAGTAAAATAAAAACAGGGAAGCAAAAAACATTTTTCAATAAATTCACTACATTTGTTGTAACTTATTCCCGTAAAAAGATTATCTCATAAAAAACAATCAATATGTATTTTCAAATTACAGACAACATCACACTACGTGCACTACACATCGAAGATGCTGAAGCCATTTTCAATATCATAGATACCCAAAGAGAGTACCTTCAAGAATGGCTTCCCTTTGTACCATTTACGGTGACGAGTCAAGATACCAAAGATTTTATCCAAGCTACGCTCTATCCATCAGACGGTGAACCAGAACCCACTTTTACCATCCGTATGGGACAACAGATTATTGGGCTAATTGGTTTCAGGGATACCGATCCTATCAACCTCAAAACCGAAATCGGCTATTGGCTTTCATCGGCTTGTCAGGGACAAGGCATTGTAACTCGTTCTACCAAGAGATTATGCGAATACGCCTTCGAGGATCTTCATCTTAATCGCGTGCAGATACGTTGTGGTGTAGGCAACCATCCTAGCGCTGCCATCCCCAAACGTCTCGGCTTTACCTTCGAAGGTGTAGCACGAGAAGCGGAATACTATCCCAACGACCGTTTTATCGATTTAGAAATATATAGTCTACTCTATTCAGATATAGAAGAAAATCATTAATTCTACCACATACTTTTTAGACCAATACCCCTATCGTCATCATTTTTACTGGAGTATCCCCAATGCATAGTTCGTGCTTCATTCCAGCAGGAACATAAAAATAATCTCCATCATGCATGGGATACTCTACCCCATTCAGTACGATACATCCACTTCCTTTCTCAATAAAAAAGTGTTCCTCCATATCCGTATGGGTATGGCCTAGGATATGCTCTCCCTTATCTACAGTTGTATAGGCTATCTGCGTAATATTCGAGGGAGTCTCGTGCTTAGCTATAAGCACCTTCTTCATGCCTGCTCCGTGCGAAGTAGGCACGGCATCTATATCTCCAATATTTCTATGTATCATCATTAGTCTTTTATTATGTATCTACATGTTTAACCACTCTTTATTAGTGCAAAGATACATAAAAATGAAAAGACCCCTATGTTTTTTTCTTCTATTTCGTTTTGAATATTGAACAATAGTTCATAACTTTGCATCATAAAAGAAGAAAACTATGGTAGGAAGACCCCAAAAGATACGCAAAATAGCTGGTGCCCCTACGGTGTCGGGCTTTAGACCTTGTGGCCCAAGAAGACATCGCGGCGGGCACCACAGCGGTCGGATGCAAGAGCATATCATGCTCCTTTTTGAAGAATATGAATCCATCCGCTTATTGGACTACGAAGGTAACAACCAGACAGATGCCGCCGAATTGATGCATGTGTCGCGTCCTACCCTTACCCGTATTTATCAACGAGCACGCCAAAAGGTGGCTCAAGCCTTTATAGAGGGACGTCCTATCAAATTTGAGGGAGGTAACGTACATTATGAAACCGAATGGTATCAATGTACTTCATGCCGCAGCGTGTTTAATATCCCACAAAATGCAACAGACACTACGTCCTCAATGGAATGTCCACTATGTGGTAAAACAGAAATAATCGTCTATCACAACCCCGATAACCTCATGACCGAGGAATAGATACTACGTACATTTATAAACAAATAATACAACAATGAAAGTCGTTATTACAAGTCAAGAGAAAGAAATGAATAGCCATGTAGATGCCCGTTTTGGTCGTGCAGCATATTTTGCCCTATACGATACAGAAACAGGTCAAGTAGACTGGTTGCAAAATCAAGTGGGCACTCAACAACATGGTGCTGGTACAGGAGCTGTCAATCGTCTAGCCAACTTAGGTGTTGAAAAAATCTTTGCCTGCGTTTTTGGTGCAAAAGTAAAGCCCCTTCTAGATGAACTCGGCATCCAAATGATCGTTGTACAAGAAGGCGAAACCGTTGGCCATATCATCGAAATGCTTCAAGACAGAAAAAAGTAAATACATCATTATGAAAATTAGTATTGCCAGTGGAAAAGGCGGCACCGGTAAGACCTTCGTCTCCACCAACCTCTTCCGCCTGATGCACCAACACACCCCATCTGTGGTGTTGGTCGATTGCGATGTAGAAGTTCCCAATAGTCACGTCTTTTTGGAAACGACCGATCGTCAAAGTCATATTGTCACCGATTTTCGTCCAGTTATCGACCTTGACAAATGCCGCTTCTGTGGTAAATGTGTCGAATACTGCCACTACAACGCTATGCTCTGTGTGCCATCAGCACATATGACCAAGATGCTTCCCGATCTATGCCACGGCTGTACCGCCTGCATGGTTGCTTGTCCACACGGTGCCATTAGTGCGTCCAACTTGGAAATAGGACAAGTGACTGCCAAGGAAACTACCGATGGCTCTATACTTATCGAAGGCCGCATGGCCGTCAATACCAGTTCGGGAGTTCCTGTAATTCACGATACAGTGGCATTTGCCGAAAAGGAATATCCAGCCGATTACTATCTCCTTGATTCTCCTCCAGGCACCTCATGCCCATTTATTCAAACGACCGCCAAATCCGACCTCGTCATTTTGGTGACCGAACCCACCCCGTTTGGATTGAGCGATTTGATTCAAGCCATGGATACTCTTGACAGTCTAGGCAAACCATATTGTGTAGTCATCAATCGTGTCGATATGGGGGATAATCAAATGGAAGAAGTCCTTGCAGATAGAGGTGTTGATGTCATTGCCCGTATCCCCTTCTCACGTGAGATAGCCTCATGCTATGCTGGTGGTCAGCTCGTTGTCGACGAACTACCTGACTACCGCATCTACTTTGAACAGATTTTGGAACATATCCGACTTATAGAAGCCAATCAACAACACACTAAAGATAAAGCCTTATGAAAATAGCCGTTATCAGTGGAAAAGGAGGTACAGGAAAATCAAGTATTACGGCCGATTTTATCGCCCAAAGCCAATCGACCTTTGCGATCGACTGCGATGTCGATGCGGCCAACTTATATCTCCTATTTGACCAACAAGTTGAGGAACGAGGCAGCTATGTTTCTGGTGAACATCCAGTGATTGATCCAGAAGCATGTATTGCCTGTGGACAGTGTGTAGACCACTGTCACTACAACGCCTTATCTTTGATCGATAATATGGTGCGTGTCGACGAGATTGCATGCGAAGGTTGCGAACTGTGTAGTCGAGTGTGCCCAGTTGGAGCCATTTCTATGCACCACGACCACGAAAGCAGTATGTACTACGGTCCCTTCCGTTTCGGATATATGGCTCGTGCACGCCTTTATCCAGGCGAAGAAAACTCTGGTAAACTCATCAACGAACTTCGTACTCGTGCCGATGAAATCATGCGCGATAAGCACTACGACCACATGATTATGGACGGCCCTCCAGGTATCGGATGCCCAGTTATCTCTACCATAACAGGTGTCGATATGATTGTCATGTGCACCGAACCCACACGGTCTGGTATAGAAGACTTGAAACGAGTGGCTCAGCTAGCTCAAGAATTTTGTAGCAAGCGAGCTGTCGTCATCAATAAATACGATTTGGATGAAACATGTACCAATCAAATAGAAGATTGGTGTCATAAGCAAGATATTCCTGTAGTAGCCAAGGTGCCCTTTGACAAGCGAATGGTCGAAGCCATGCTTGCTAAACAAAGCATCTCAGAGTACGCCCCCGATTCGGCATGTGCTCTCGCCCTACAAGAAGCCCTAGAGAAGATTCTCACTATCGGTAAAAAGAATGTAGAGAAAGATGCTCACACAGTATCTGCAAATAAAAAAGATACTCAAGAGAAAGAAACGATTGAACTAAAAAACACTACAAGTATGCCTAACAGAGACAAAACAGGTCCTGCACAAGCAGGCACAACACAAGGTATGGGTCAAGGCCAAGGCCGTGGCTTAGGCGGTTGTTGTACAAGCGATGCATCTGGTCAAGGACGCGGTCAAGGTAGAGGCCTCGGCAGAGGTTTAGGCCAGGGACGCGGACGCGGCTGCAACGACGGTGCAGGCAAAGGTAGAGGTTGTGGTCAAGGCCGACGCAAGTCGGGCATGGGCCGCGGCTTTGGAAACAACTAGTTTATCTAGATTTTATGACACACACGGAGAAGATTATTACGATCTTCTCCGTGTTCTTTTTATATCTTTATCCATACAAATAATTATACACCATACCTAGTGCCAAGGCGCACCCTATACTCAAAAATGTCCCCACCAACACATATTCTGTTTTGGCCGTATCTCCATCCCTATACCTAAGAATAGACTTTGCTGCGATAATAAACCCAATAGCAGCAAAATGTCCCGTGATCACAAATCCCAAAGTAAGCAGTCTTTCTAGATTACCTATTAATCTCCCTGCATTCTTTAGTTCTTGTGTCACTTTTTGTAACTCATCGTACTGTGTATCAGTAGCGATCAATCCTTGTCCCTTCATGACCTCCTGTATGATAATATTTGCTGGTTTTAAACACAATAATAGTGCTAAAATCAGGTATAGGTGTGCCACATCTACTCTTTGAGTTATCCAACTTCCCCATGTATAATACTGCCAATAGATTAGACATCCAATTGCAATAATAATCAGATGAAATCCCTGATCTATAAAGAATAGCGTAGGAAAAGGCTTACGCGTAGACTTCCACCCATCAATTAATAAATGCATGACACCAATACATACACTAATAGGCCAAAAAGTCCAGTCAAAAGCAGATATAAACGACAACACACCAGCTATTAAAGCATGCACATATAAAATTTTTGATTGAAACCCTTTATTGGACTTATCTGCACAAGAATCATTTGATTGTAAAAAGAAATCACAACCTACATGGGCAATCACTTGTAGAATTAAAAGGGTAATAAACGAATCATTCATGACAATTGATCGGCTAAAGTTGATTCATAATAGTCCAATCCCTCCAAAATGGCCGACCAACTGGCCCTAGATAAATGCGTGTTGATTGTCGGCTGAGCGAGATGCAAATAATTTTGCATTTCTTCAACAGACATCCCAGCTAGCTTACAGTAAACCACCTTGGCCTGCTTGGCCGTCAGCCTATTCATAATATCATCTAGAAATCGTACAATGACTTGATAAGGACGTAATACATCCGTAAATTCTTCACAACCTTCTATAAATAGCGTTTGCTTAATAGTAATTCGTTTAGATTTAGAATCTCCCCCTTCTTGTATTTTACGTCCAGCCAAATACATGGCCTCTCCATCCATTATGTCCAACTCCTGATCCACAATACGCATTTCTCCAAGTCCAATAGCTATACGCACACCGTAATTTAAAAAATACTTTTTTCTAAGATCTATCTTTTTATAATGCGATGAAGATGTCGTAAAAGACAATGGCAAAGACTTTATAGCACATTTAAGCATCAGGGCTATTCTAAGCGCATCTTTTATATGAGGCACTATACATTCTACGGAATCACCTTTAATAATTCTTCCCCAAAATTCAGAAGTTACTCTTTCTTTAGTGTCATTAAAAAAAGACTCTAAAGAAATTTTCACTGTACGCAGTTCATTCATCTCTAAAGAAGTAGAAGCAATGATATCTGCTGAAATAGCTGCTTTTGTATTCATAATATCCAATAATATGACAAAGATAAAAATATTTATGTACTCAGCAAGATATTTATTGCCATTTTTAGCGATACAGCACAAATATCGCTATTATTGGCGATATATTAAGATTATCGTTTTTATTGACGATAATTAAAGGTATCTGACTACTGCCTGTCTCCAT
This sequence comes from Bacteroidaceae bacterium, assembly GCA_963668535.1. Classification (GTDB taxonomy): domain Bacteria; phylum Bacteroidota; class Bacteroidia; order Bacteroidales; family Bacteroidaceae; genus F22. Next base: position 2,742,424 of record OY764867.1, on the reverse strand, counting down.
CTACCCATATCGCCCTTTTCATCTGCTGATACACCACACTATCTATCATATGAAGGGTTGTTTGTTCACCATTCTCACATACAGGTAGTCGAAAATACACCGTACTTCCCAGTCCCAAGCGAGAATACACCCCCACGCAGCCATCTAGCAACCTAGCCGCCTCTATCATCAATGGAATACCCAATCCACCATTCTCAGTAAACTGATCAATTTGAACAAATGAATTGAAAAGCATATGTACCTGCTCATCACTTAATCCAATTCCAGTATCCTGAACATATAGGACCAACTCCTTTCCATCTATAAATCCTCCGACACGTACCTCTCCAAAACACGTGTATTTCAGTGCGTTATTAATAGCATTCCCCAACAATGTCTTAATCATCTGCCTATCCGTATGAATGACTAAGTTCTTGACCTGAACATCACAGACCACCATTATCCTCGTATCATCATGGTTGACTACCCTTTTACTTTGTTCAATAATAACTGGTAGCATACCCCAAACATCTACCTGCTCATATACCACCTTGAGTGTCCCACTTTTCATCATAGATAAGAGCAGCGTGTTATGAATCCACTTATTCTGCAAGTGCCTTTTCACTTCTATTTTTCTCATGATTTTTTGGACATCTTCCACCGACTCCACATCATGATTATATACCATTCGCAAGCCCTTCACATACTTCCTTCTCCGTATATCCAGCAGATACGCCACCATAAAACGCGTTATAGCTAAGAGCAATAAACTCCCCACGCATATCAACACAATATTGATGATATCCCAATATTGATCCATCATTCTACTCAAATCTTCCATACCATACTTCAAACTATTAGATTTTCTATGTGCTCTTTATAAAAATTCAATACGCGACAAGACCTCTTGTGGAAACTTTTTCCTCAATCTATATCTCATCGTATAGATACTGTTTGGTGCTACCTGAAATATTGTCGCCACATCCGTGACACACATTCCCACACTAAAACAGATCATATACCGCACATCACTGGCTGTGATTGATTTGTCCGACATGTTTCGAATGTCTTCAAACCTATTCTCATCAAACTCCGTAAGCGCCCTGAGTGCCCGATCTTTCAATGTGCTTGACAGTGTACTATGTATCACTAGATTCTTGACTTCCATCCATTCTTTAGTTGATGGTAAAGATAGCTTGACCTCAGATATTGTAGTTGTCCTTACTGTATCATCTTCCGCAATACTACCACTATCCTTTCTTCTTATAAACAGATAAAGCCACCACAATAATAGAATACCTGCTATTGAAATTCCCAGCCACACAATTAGCGACACAAACAAGCTGTGAGTTGTCGATGAACTATCCACCAAAGTAGCTTGATCCATCCATAACCGATCCATCCTCCCCAATTTAGGTGCCAATCTTTTAGCCCCCATCATTTGATTAATCATCAAAAAAAACATATTGTGCATGTTCGCCAATATCATAATATATATCAATTATTAATTCATTTACATTCATTGGAACTAGTCTACTTGTCTTCATGTATTCCACACAAAGATATTGCATTCAATACAATCCCATATGTACAGTATCTATATTAAGTATATAGACAACATCATATACAAGTTTACACGAAATATATAGACAATATTTCAGCCTCTCTTCGACATATTATGCCTACATGTATTCCCTTATTGAAAAGTAGTCAAAGCCTCATGTGCCTTTTTAGGAAATTTCTTTTTAATTCTGTATCTCACAGCATACACAGTAGTTGGTTCCACATTCAGTAAAATCGTGATATCTTGTACCGTAATTTCGATTAAGAAACAAAGAATATAGTACTTATCAGTTGATGTTAATCGTTTAGTAGACTTTGATAGAATTTCCTCTAGATACCCATAATTTATATCATCCAACGAAGATAGATATCTCTTTTTGCGTTCCTCAGGAATAATCTGGTTACACAGGATACTTTGTCGCAATTTATCCGATTGATTTTTCAAATTGCGATATTCCAAAGTGATTTTTGTAGCCAACTCATGCACAGGATATTTTTCAGCTACGGAGGTAGATGAACTTTCTGCGGTATCCACGCTTCCCCTTTTCGATCGACATATGCGGTAGCTTATATACAAACCTGTACCTATCACCCCCAGCCATAAAATGAAAAAGGATACAACATGCCACACACCAGCATGTGCTGCATTCATCTTTTTTAATGCCATTTCTTGGGTACACATATCAGCATGCTTTTTAATGAGATTCTGCAAAAGTGCTTGATGTAAATGCGACCTCTTCTCTTGGCACTGAATAATAGAATCGGCATATTGCAGTGCCACTACATAATCCTTCTTCTCTTGGTAGATGTCATGTAAACAATAGAAACAAGCCATCCGAGCCGATTGAAAACTTAAAGGCGCTATATGTTGAGCATTCAAATAGGTCATGGCTCGCCCCACATCTTGCAGCGCAGCTTTAGGCCTCCTGTTTTTAAGATGCATATAAGCCTTTAGATTATTACTCTTAATCATATACTCATAATATGCTGTACTATCTTTCTTATCAGCCATTCGATTAGCCCAACTCTCCCCTATATTCAAATACTTCCTCACGCTATCTGTAGTCTGATTTACATCAAATTTCTCGTGAATCAAAGCTATATTATAGTATAGCCAAGTAGGATCTAATTTATTTCTTTCTATTTGCTTATTCGAAATCATTTTTAAGCACCCTTGAGCTTTATTATACTGCAACGCCACGTACGACATTTTTTCAGAAGAGACACTAGCTGAATCGCTCAAAAGTTGCTCCATCATAAACGTAGCTCGCAAAATATACCAATGATAGCGAATCACAGGTGTATCGTATGTTTCTAACAACTTCTTATATTGCTTTGTCAGCACCTTAAGATAGTCTCCATCTCGTATTTCGTAGTGATATTGAGCCAATTGAAAGTACAATACACTCATCCATTCCCCCCAATCTTTGTCCATTTTATCAGTAGAGCTACTATGCGCCAACATATAATCACGTATGCTTGATTCAATAGCAGTAGTATCAGCACTAGACTTCGTTATAGAAGACCACATTTCATGAACTAATACCTTATCAATATCTTTTGTTGAAATAGGGGATGCTTGTGTGCAGCTGACAATACATAAAAGTAGACACAATACGTTACACACAGTAAAAAAAAAAGTTTTCATAATATAATAGGAAATAAGTATTTTACAAGACATGTTTCTATACACATCTCACTAGTGTATATATCTAGATAAGTGTTTTTGGATAGACTATAATATCAGGTCACATTGTGGTTTGAACATAGATTATAACACTACATATAGATATACACTTGAATGTTAAGAGTTGCTTTTTCAATAAGAGACAGATACAAGATGATTCATTAAACACTGCCTGATTTTTAATAGATTACATTGTTGAGTTTGCATGATCGTATTTTTTTGTTTGTAAATAGATAAAAGCACTATCTATATGTTTAATCATTCATCACGATTACTCGAAGACAGATGATTAAACACACATAGACATGCATTCATTTAGATGACAAAGATATACGTTCTATTTAAACTATCATATATACAGAATCTATATAAAAAATATACAGACTATACAAAATCAGCTCTACCAAAGCAATTATGTAAGTAAGTATATAGATTGTCTACATCATTATCATATAGAAAACATAGTACGTACTAAATAGTATATAGAAAATATGTAGCAACCATTTATACTTATTAGAAATAACATGACGTGTTTAAATAAAATAAAATGCAATGAGAAACAATATAAAAGAATAAACCGATGTGCTTACTTTATAAAAGTAGCAACGATCGTTTGAATAAATGCATCATTTTGTTTTGAGTTGTGGATATATAATCTACATTAGCGTATGCATCTTTCGATTTATCCTACAAAGAGACTACACATTTATTCTCCACAAACATTTGTTTCAGAATAAGTACACCATCCACCATGTGTAAAAGTTACATACAAATATTCAATATAAAACAAATACTAGTATATATAAAACCATAAAACAACACATATGTCTATTTTGAAGAATTTAAATCCAAAAAACATCGAATTAATAGATTTTATTTCGGAAATAAAATCTATATTTGCCTGACTTAAAAACAAATACAATAATCAATGAAAAAGATTTTAAGAAAACTAACCGTATTCACACTTTCAGCAAGTGTACTATTCTTCTCAAGCTGCGCATCCATTGTCAGCAAAAGTTCATACCCAGTATCATTCGCAAGTGATCCGTCACATGCTAAGCTCACCATTAAAGATCAAAACGGAGTGATTGTCTTTACGGGAGAAACTCCAGCCACCTTTAAATTAAAAGCTGGTTCTGGATATTTCCAAAAAGCCTCTTATACGTACACACTTGAAAAAGATGGTTACCAGACGAGAACCATGCCACTTTCTTCAGAGTTTGATCCATGGTATATCGGCAACCTTGTATTTGGTGGATTTATTGGACTACTAATTGTAGACCCTATTACAGGTGCCATGTTCAAGCTAGACCGTTCATTTGTCAGTGAAACACTTGATAAAGACAATACAACAAAAAAAGACCTTGTCAAAGTGTACACAACCAATGAAATACCAAAAGAATGGCGCAGCCACTTAGTAATGGTATCTAAAAAATAAGATCAATACATTATACAGATAGCCCCGTATATTTCCAACGATATATACGGGGCTATCTATTTTAAACGCCTAAATGACGTCATAGCGACACTATTTCTGTAGCAAATCTTTGAACGACTCACTCGTCATAGAAGGAATAAACTCGATAATTTCATAATCAGCTAAATCATGTAGATAAAAAGGATCTTGCTCTAAGACCTTATCCAAGGCCTCCCGACTAGCTATTTGAGATAAAATGACCCCGCCAGTTCGAGGTACCTTTCGACCAGATGCCGCAAAATGCCCCAAAGCATACTGCGCCTTTAAATAAGATACATGATTCTCTAAATGTCGATCGATAGCTTCTAATGGAGCCTTATACGTTAAAGAAATAATAAACATATTGCAAAAATTATATGATACATCATAATATACACTCACATGAATAGTTCATGTACTATCTACCACACAAAGGTAGTTATTTAAAAGACACGACACCCCAAAAGAAGCAATTATTTGAAAAAGTTGCACACCTCACCCACTGTACTTGGGGCAAACCATAAGCTAAACACCTCCCCATAGTGAATATAGAAGAGTTGTAAGAAAAACTACGAAGAAAATCTATCTTTGCATCATAATCAAATCATAAACTAAATTTTTCAATTATGAATGCAGATAAATTAATGATGTATCAAATGCGCAGAGCAGACGCTCCAGTTATCTGGTTGCTCTTTTTATTCTTGGGATGGTCCTACGGTTCTTTAGGCAAAATAGGTACACAGCTCCTCTTTTACCTTACTTTTGGTGGATTTGGTATCTGGTGGCTTATCCGATTGATAACCCTTCAAGATGCAATCGATGCTTACAACTATAATATCGCCAAACAAGTCGGTATGACTCCCGAAGAGATGGTCTCTCTAGGGATGATATTCTAAGCATCTTTTATCAAACTATATATAAATAACCCTAGCAAGTATCGTGTGTCTAAACTTGCTAGGGTATTTTTTACTACAACTTCACCATCGCACCAATTTGCGCCACGGTCAATAGCTTCACGCCCTAGATAACGTGGTAGAGTATGTAATATCTCCTTGCAGTGTGTATCCAATCGTTCCCGCTAGGCAAAAACTGGACCCTTATTTAACGATCTTTCTCCAGAATTTATAAGCAGCAGCATATAGCACCTTTCGTTCCTCACTGCTACAACCGATATATAAAATCACAGCAGCAACCCATACTATGCTGGCACATAGCACCATCATAAAACCTAACCCATTATCGGGACAATAATGAGCCACACCCCACACCCCACTAAGACTGATTAATCCAGCCACAATATTGCGTAGAAATACATGAATAAGGAATCTATTGGCAGGAAAATTGGTCAGATACTGTAATATATACACCCTAGGAAAAAGACAAACAATAGCCAATACAGAATAGACTACAATTGTGCTTTCGGGAGCAAAACCATGCGCCAATAAAAGATACGAAATCGGTAGATTGAGCAGTTGGATCGTTCCAACAATCAACTGATACCACTTTATTCTCCCAGTAGCTTCAACTCCGTAGTACAAGGGGATAGAGAAACTATCAAACAGCGTAAATATCAGCATCAGCTGAACAAATAGCACACTATGTGCTGGCACCTTGTCCAACCATAAATCGAGCACAAAAGGGCACTCTACAATCAATGGAGTAGATAGCATCAACAACAGAAAAAAGGAAAACTTCGCACTCCTTTCAATCAATGTGAAATATTGCTTGCGCTCCCCCTCAGCATACAGCTTAATAATCTGCGGATTGGTCGCACTCATGAAACTACTATTAAACTGCGTCACCATACTATTCACCTGAAAAGAGATGCCACGAGCCGCATTGATAACAGGGCCACAAAAGATATTGATCACAATATTAACCCCTTGCGAACGCAATATAAGCGAACTAGATCCTATCATATTCCATCCAGCAAAAGATGTCATCTGTCTAGTCAAAGCCGACTCCATTTTCAGTATATACCGACTCTCACCATAATTCCGTCTACAATGCCACATATAGAGCAACAGGAGTACTATCTGTATCCCCAACAAAAACACACTATACACCATCAACTTATCCAATAAAGACAGACTCAGCATCAACGCAATAGCACATTTCAGCACCACCTCAAGAATCCCCATATACGCATAAAAACTCATTCTCTCATGAGCAATAATCAGCCCGTGATAAGTCGACATAATAAGACTCAATCCGAAAGACAACACCGCACACTGAAACACCACATGAGCCGCCATCAATCGATCAGGAGGAATAGTTAGATAATGCGTCAAGAACCAAGGTCCCACACACTCCGCCACCACCACAATAACCAATGCCAAAATATGATTGATCGTCAATGACGTAGAAAACACCTTTTGCAGTCGTGCCAAAGACTTCCCCTCAATCTCAAAAGCCAAAAAGCGAGTAGTAGAAGAAGATACCGCATTCGATATCATCGAAAACATAGCCACAAGACCACCTACCACATTATATATCCCATAGTCGACCACCCCCAATTGCTGCAAGATAATGCGACTAGTATATAACCCAACAAGCACAATCAATAACATCCGAATATACAGATAGATCGTATTTTTGGCTATTTGTTTATTTTTAGATTGATTCATAACTGCCTAATTACTTAATCGGTGTATGCGTACCTTTGACCTTATGTATAATCGTTTGAATCGCACATTTCCATTTGAATGTCCACGTCAATTCCTCTTTAAACAAATCCAAAATCTCCTTATACATCGCATAATACGAATTATCTTTGGGAATCGTTAAGCACTTTATCCAGATATGCCGCAGATACAGGAAACGATTCTTTTTATATAGTGAAATATCAAAAGTATCAGCATACTTCTCCAACTGCCCCAACCCATCAATAGTTGTAATCGTTCGCACACATTTAGGACACGTCGTACAATTATGTATAGACCGCGTACACACATTCAGATATGTATGCGCTATATCAAACTGACTGATATACTGCGTTTTTGCCACGCGAGTTGTTTCCCCCCCGATAGAATAGAATCGCAACGAACGTGTCGAAAACGCCTGAAGCAAAAGCAAATCATAACTTTGAGCATCCTCAGCAGAAATCTTAAATTCACTAAATGAATCAAAGGAACTAATGTAATACGTACTCACCCCATTGGCCAAAAATAACACCGCCATACAGTTCATATACGTCACCTGCTCTAGATGCTTATATGAATGATATTCACTGATGATATCCACAAGGTTAGACGACACCTCCATAAGCGGATACCCATATTCAGCACAGAAGTTCACCGCCAATTCATGACGCTCCGCATTAAGCTGCTGATCATCCCTTTTCGTACTATTCGTTTTGGCCGCCCCCACATCGAAGTACGCCAAATAATTTATAGCATAATCAGCATAATGCCTCTCCTTATTTTTAAGAATCGTATACAGACTATCCACCCCGCAGGAGATTCCAGTAGCCACAATCGATGGTACCCTATCATCCTGCGCCACATATACAGGCGCCTCCACATGAATGTGATGAAAACGCTTGTCCGCACGCACCAAACTAGGAATCAACAAATCATTTACTTGCCATAGTATTTCCTCCGACACAGGACACATCGAACAAATATCATGACCAGTGATCATCGCAAAATACAACAATCCCACCACATACGCATCCGCCCTATCCGTCACCACATATTGCGCCACATTGTCAGAGATCGTCGTCACCACCTCCTCACGCTCATTATCGATAAGAATACCTGCAGTAATTCTAGTTTTTTGTTTATTAGCCCGTATATCTGTAAGTGTAATCATCCGTCTTATTTATTTAGTGAAATACTCAGGCAACACCTCAAAAGGCGCTACACGAAGCAAAGCCTGCTGTGCTTCAGCCAGATCTATATGTGGTAAAGAAAGCGCAGCATGCTGATTAAAGAAACGCATCACATCCGCCTCACTAGATAGCACCTCCTTGAGATCAAAGAAACCATAGTAAAACGGAATCTGCACAGAAGAGAAATAGTCATGAAATTTAAACGCACTACTCGATAAAATACCCGTATTGACCCAAATCGCAGGAATACCATACGCGTGAGCTAAAATAATGCCATGCAAACTACTCGACAAAATATACGCACAACTACGCAGCTCATCTATCGTATCCCACACCCTATCCGTATCAAAACGAATAATTCTATGCGCCCCGTAATGCTTCGTAAAATACTCCAAATCCGAAATATGCGGAATTAGTCCCACCGTATATTTTTTCTCCACCGACCTATTGTGCACCAGCGGAGTCAATATTGCAGGATCCCCCAAAGGCAATTGTGCTGGAAGATGCGCCCCCTGCTTGATCAACACATCGCGCGTCAACGCCCCACGACAAGCAGTAATCGGATTGCCACGATACATATGAGAGGCCTCCAAGAACCCCGATCCCCACACAACCGCATCCGCAGGACACTCCCCAAGAATACTCCCGATAGCTGTCATACATGGACTCTCGGGTACAAGTTCCCCCATAAGATCCTGTTTATATAATCGCTTGAAATTCCACAACTGCCTGATAATATGCAAGACGGTATCTTTAGTGTACTTGAAAGGCAGCGGGGCTATCTTTTGCCCCGATAACCTCTCCACCAAATAAGGCGATAGATTATCTCCTAGATTGTTTGTCCGAGCCCACCAAAACAAATTAATTCTTTTTTCAGTCATGAAATCAATCTTTAATTCTTTTGTCATATTCTTGTCTATTCATGATACAAATATAGTGATTTTATATTTTATACAACAAATAAATTGTTCAGATAAAACATATTTATTATATTCGCGACGTTTTATAAGAATTGAAACAATTAAACATTATGCAACATCCTAAAATCTCTATTATCATACCAATCTTTAATACAAGTAAGTATTTAAGCGATTGTCTACAAAGCATGTTAAAACAAACACTTACTGACATAGAAATCATAGCCATTAACGACGGCTCTACCGACCCCTCTCTAGACATCCTAGAACAGAGCGCCAAGACAGACTCCCGTCTTAAAGTGTACAGCCATTCCAATATGGGCCAGTCGGTCACTCGCAACCGAGGCATAGATATAGCTCAAGGAGAGTATATATACTATATGGACAGTGATGACATCCTCGAGCCCGATTGCCTCGAGTCGTGCTACAAGAAAGCAAAAGAGAATGACCTAGACATTGTCTTATTCAATGGCGCTTCCTTTTTTGAAGACTCCTGCCATAGAAAAGACCTCAAACTAAACTACATCCACACAGGTTGCCCCAATTCTACAGGAATTTCCACTGGAATCGAATCGCTCAAATATCGATTACAAACCAATCACTTCTCCCCCTCCCCCTGCCTCTATATTAGTAAGAGCGAACTCGTCAAGAAATGCGATGTACGCTTTATACCAGGCGCCATTCATGAAGATGAACATTACACCTTTTTACTGCACTTGCACGCCCGAAGAATTTCATGTATTGATCAGTTTTACTTCAAACGACGCATGCGCATTTGCTCCACAATGACCAACCTCACCACATGGAAAAACATCAACGGCTACTTTGCCGTGTGCGATGAGCTCTTAAAAGAAAGACAACACATGGCGCCCGATTATCAAGCAATCATTGATCTCCATTTGTCCAGGATGTTACCCGCCGTTGTGTGGAAAGCCTATTGTTTCCCTCTTAAAGACAGGATCAAACTACACCACCTCTTCAAGACGAAATATCCCCAATACATCCCAGTTCAAAACTACTTCCCATTGTTTTTCAAAAAACCAGTGGACAAATTAAAGCAACTTCTTCATCTGAAAAAAACGGACTAACTATACCCCACACTCGCTATATCCATCCACTTACGAAGATAAACCGCGCAACTCCCCCGTATCTTTGTCTAATATTCATCACCATTCTCTTGTAATATGACAAAAACCAACTTGCAATACTTTCCACCAGAATCATAATAAAGAAGCATATTTTTTGCTTCTAGTAAAAATAATTGTACATTTACGCAACCAAAAGAAAAGAACAACAATTCATATGGCAGTTACAAAAAATCAAATAGATAGGCTCTACATACTGGACGAAATATTTCAACGCTGGGAAGGCAAATGGTACACACAAAACGAACTCCTTGACCTGCTCAATAACGCTCTCCAAACCAGAGGCATCAGCCAAGTATCCAAACGTACCCTTCAAGAAGACATCAAGTACATGATGAGCGAAACCTGCCAAGCTCCCATAGAACAGTCCTTTTTCAATCGCAAACGATGCTACCGCTACACAGATCCACATTTCAGTCTACGCAGTCAACAACTATCTCCTCTGGAAAAACAAACCATCAGTGAAGCACTCAGCCTACTCGGCAGCTTCGAAGGTCGCCCAGATCTAGAATGGCTAGACAACCTCGGTCCACTCCTAACCCACAACCAAGATGTCACCCAAGCTCGCAAGATACTCAGTTTCCAAGAAAATCCAGATCTTAAGAACCGCAACTTAGTAAGCGATCTATACAAACATATCCTTGCGAACACACCCCTACATATCGTCTATCACCCATTTCACGGAGATAGAGATATCCACTTCCGTGTCTCTCCCCAATACCTCAAACAGTACAACAACCGTTGGTTTCTGCTCACCAAAGATCCCCGCTTTGATAATCTTAGCATTCTCTCCATCGACCGCATCATCAGTATTGAACAAACCACACAAATCGACTACGAGATCGTTGATCGAGATTTCGACGATTACTTCTACGATATTATCGGCATCAGTTATACCTCGGGCACTCCCTGCCAATGCATCACTATGTGGGTGAGCCACAATACCACCCCCTATATAGAGACCAAGCCACTACATCCCACACAGAAGCCCGTGCGAGGTGATGCCCTTGCCGCCTTGCAAGCAGCACACCCTTCAATGCCTAACGGAAGCTATATCACCATCAAAGTGATCCCCAACTACGAACTCTACACGCAGCTTCTTTCCTACGGAGCCGAACTATGCGTCATCAGTCCAGCCAACATCGTAGATAAGATGCGTGAACATATAAACAATGTACAACAAAGATACAACGACCAATAATCAATGACTCCAACTCAATTTGAACTCCCTATAAGCCGTGACTTTAATGTTACAGATCAACTGACCGTCACAGTTATCGCCTGCCTATGTCTTCGCAAACACATAGCTATCACACCCACTCTTCTTTGCCATACCGATGCACTGATTGAGTACCTACAGAGCCACGATACCGTTCCTTTGGTAAGCGAAGCCAACGTACTCAAAGCCCTTGCGACACTACGGATAGAAAACAGCCACACCGAGTTTAGCCTACATATACGCACGATACTAGACCTCCTAGTACAACACCAAAGTCAGGACAACATAATAGACCTCTGCATCAGTCAATTTACAGACTACTCAAGAGGCTCCAAGATGTTCTTTCAAAATCCACAACTCACCAAACTTATTTGCAGCATTACCCAAGCCGAGCAACCATGCAAAATCTATAACCCATTTGCTGGACTAGGCTCCTTTGCCACAGGCATACCCGCCTGCGAATACCATGGTGACGAATTCGACCCATACATATGGGCACTTGGTGTATTACGCCTTGAGTACTACGGCATCAGTTCGGAACACTATACCATCAATGACTCTATCAAGAACTGGAATTCATCGAATGACCAGTTTGATTTAATCATCACCAACCCCCCGATTAATATTGACGACAACGTCATCTCACATGTCACCCTTGATGAAATGATTATCGACAAGAGTTACACTTCCCTATCCAATACAGGCACCCTACTCTTTGTCTGTAGTTCAGCCTATATCCACGAACAATTACACAACATCTCAGACAACACCAACCACCGCAAAGCATTGTTTGACAAAAAGCATCTGCGAGCCATCTATGAGATACCAGCCGACAGCAGCATGTACCAATACGTCAACCCAGCAAAGCCACGCTATTTGGTGCACCTAGACCTACGTGCTGCCCATGATGATATCACTTTTTATATCACCCCAGAGCAATATAGCAGTACACACATCACCCTTGATCAGTACCGTCAAATAGCCATCCCTATCCAAGATATTATCGATAATAACTACGACCTCAACGGCCGTCGTTATCTACAAAAACAAGTAAACAATCAACGCATCGCCCAGGAACAATCCATGACCTACCTACGCGACTTGCTCGAGATATTTGTAGCCCCATACCCCAAAGAAAACATCAGCAATGCCCCTATGTTCACGAGTAAAAATCTCTCACTATCGGCATTCAACTATACAGTATCCCCCAATAGCCTAGCTACAAGCAGCAAAGAGCCCAATAAGATGAGGTGTTTGACCACCCCCACCTTAGTCTGTGCAAGATTGTACAACAAAATCAAACCCACCTACATACAAGCCTCCAAAGAGCACCCAGTATATCTACGCGGCAACTACTTCACCTGTGCATTAAAAGACAAGGAAACAGAACTAGACTACCTCGTCTACGCCCTCAACACCCCCGATGCCACCAACCAATTTAAAGCCCTAAGCAGCAATGGAGTCATCTCATCCATTCAAGCCAAAGACTTTCTAGACATCTGTATCCCACTACCAAGTCAAAAAGAACAACGCCGCATAGTAGCAGATGCCCTACAAGCCGAGATCGGCAAACTAGGTATCGAAATCAACCGAATAGAAGGAGCCTACCTAAACATGCTTCGGGAACGTAAACATGCTATGGGGCAAGAAATCATGCAAATACGCTCCAAAGTAGACCGTATATTTACTATTATAAAACGCAGAGGGCAACTATCCATAGACACTGTTGTAGATGCTAAAACAAACGCCACCGCAGCAGATTATCAAATCACGATCAACAAAAACATTGATGATTTGGGAGACATGATCCAAACGATGCTTGACGAAAATCATTATGGCAGCCCCATCACAATACCTCTAGTAAACTACTTCAAAGAACACTGCAAGAAACATAAAGGCGATACCGACTTCTCATGGGAACTGATAGAAGAATACTCCAGCAACACAAGCACACCCCTAGGTCCTTGTGTTGAGATTCCACTACGTGCCCTCGATGTCATCATGCTCAATATCACTGAAAACGCACGCAAATACGGATTTACTTCTAAAGAAAGGCAAGACTATAAAATTCGTATCCTGATAACCGAAGACGAAGAAGATACAATCTGCGTCCGCATTACAAACAATGGCCAACCATTAGATAAAAGCGTAAACAAAAATAACATCTTTCAAGATGGATTGACCACAGGTAAAGGTTCAGGTATCGGCGCATGGCAGATAAAAAACGTCATGAATAAATATGGCACAGACGTCCAAGTTATTAACGACCCTAAAGCCGAATTCCCATTTGGCTACAACCTACTATTCGAAAATAAAAGAACAAAACAATAACCAGCCCCCTATCAATATGAAACATGTACTTTGGTTTGACGACAACAAATTCGAAGCATTCGAAGCCGATGCTTACGATGAAAATATAGACATCACCCAAGCCCCTACACTGCAACGAGGCTTGGATCTACTCGATCATAGGTCACATTGACCACTCCTTGACTCAACTTGTCCTGTTCTTTGAGTTGCTTCCAAAAATCATCTGAATGAGTGCAAGAGATCATACTACAAATCACAAAAAGAGCCATGGACAGCCCGATGTTTTTTTTAATCGCATATAAATAGTTCATATTAAGAGGTTGTGCCTTTCGGCGTTATTATAAGTATCTTAGAACCAAAGGTACACATTTTTTCATGGAAAAATAGTGTAATGGATTTGACAAAAAGTTCGCATTTTACTGTTTGTGTAAAAAATGTAAATTTTTACACAAAAATAGGGAGGAGAAGAAGCGTTTTTGAAAAAAATCAAGTGGGATTTATCGTTTTATTTTCTACCTTTGAATCGAAACAAAGAAACTATAGCATCCATAATATACATCGAAAATGATTGATACATTCAAATTCTTCAAAAAGAAATACGGTACTCATCTATTAATAGATATCTTGAGGATTGAATCTCTGGGAGATTATTTCAATCTGCAAAAGCCGTATCAACTGACTTTCCATATGATTTTGCTTGTCAATAAGGGGGAGTCAGAAATTCAGATTGATAATAAGAGTTCTGAAGTGAGCAAAGGCAGTGTGGTTTTTGTGAACCCTATGCAGATATCTCAATGGAAGATTAAGGATATGATAGGTGGACTTGCTTTGATTTTTGAAGAGGAGTTTTTATCGACTTTCTTTACGGATTCTGATTATGTGAAAAAGCTGAATATCTTTCAGACTAATTTTGGTGGGCAGACGCTCAACTTAAATGATGGGGAGATGGCGCAACTCCAGGATGTGTGTCAGCATATCGAAAAGGAGATTCTTAATTATAAGAATCGGAATATTCACCTGTTGCGTGCGCTATTGTATCAGGGCTTATCGCTGATGGAAAAAGAGTATGCAAGCCAGAAGAAGACGGATGGTCCGAGTAAAATAAACACGGTGGTCATCCAATTTGAAGAGTTGGTGGAGGATGCTTTTAAGACGGAGCATGCGGTGAGTTACTACGCAAATGAGTTGGCTATTAGCGTGGGGTATCTGAACAACTTAATCAAAGAGAGTTTACATATCACGGCCAAACAGTATATTACGAATAGGCTGTTTCTGGAAGCAAAACGGTTATTGAATTACTCTTCTTTATCTATCTCTGAAATAGCTTGGAGGTTGAATTTTGAAGATGAATCGTATTTTGTACGTGCATTTAAGAAATACTCGGGCTATACGCCTAAAAGTTACCGCAAATTGGAGGATAGTTGAAAAGTACCATTTTTGTCTTGTTTATTGAATAAATGGTGTCTGTATTAAGTTGTAATTTTGCAGAAACTAAAACAATGACAGATATGGATTTTAAACAATTACACGAAAGTGACACGCCGCTTATGCTTTGCAATGTATGGGATGCTATCAGTGCAAAAATTGCGGAAGAAAGTGGTTTTAAGGCTGTGGGTACATCAAGCGATGCTGTGGCTCAGGTGCTGGGGTATGAGGATGGTGAAAATATCAGTGTGGAGGAGATGCTGTATTTTGCTGAAAGAATTAAGGCTAGTACTTCTCTGCCTGTATCTATCGACTTTGAAGGTGGATATAGCGAAAAAGTTGAGGAAATCGTGGCGAACTTGAAGAAGCTTATCGCGATAGGTATCTCGGGGGTCAATCTAGAGGATAGCATTATCCGAGAGGAACGTATGTTGGATAGTGCTGAGAACTTTGCTGAGAAGTTGCGCGTTATCAAACAAGAGCTGGGTAATCAACTGTTTATTAATGTGAGAATTGACACGTTTATTATGGGCGTGCCGAATGCACTAGATGAAACAATCGCTAGGATCAAAAAGTATGAGAAGGCTGGAGCAGATGGTATCTTTGTGCCTTTCCTTACGGATGCTGAAAGTATCAGAACGATTTGCCAGTCGACTTCATTGCCTGTCAATATCTTATGTATGGCAAGCTCACCTGACTCTGAAACGCTGGCGTCGGTAGGTGTGCGAAGAATCTCAACGGGTAGTTTTGTGTTGGATAAATTTAAAAGAGATCTAGCGAACAACTTTGATTCGGTTTTGAAAGAGAAGCATATAAAGGCTTTATTTGAGGAGTAAAGGTATTCATACTAAATATTGAGATGAATGAGCGAAAACAAAGTCGGGAAAATAGTTAGTGAGTCTTGGAATCCTTTTACGGGTTGTACAAAGGTTTCTCCAGCATGTCAAAATTGCTATGCCGAGGTATTTGCTATCAAACTACATAAGTGGGGAACTGCTGGGTATGAGAATAAGTTTGATTTCACTGTGCATTATGACAGATTAGAAAAAGCGGTTCCGCTGAAAAGGAAGAAACCAACTTTCTATTTTATCAATAGCATGAGTGATACGTTTCATGAGGACGCGAAAGATTCGGATATTGATCAAATCATGAATATTGTGGAGAAAGCTCACTGGCATCACTTCTGTATCTTGACTAAAAGAAGTCAGCGAATGCGAGAGTATTTCAGCACTAGAAATGTGCCAGACAACTGTTGGATTGGTGTTACTGTTGAGGATAGAAAGCATGGGCTGCCTAGAATTGAGGACCTTCAAGAGATAAAGGCTAAGTATAAACATCTGTGTTGTGAACCTTTGCTTGAAAATCTTGGAGCATTCAGTCTAGACCAAATTAGTTTGGTGATTGCTGGAGGTGAAAGCGGTAATAAGGCTAGAAGAGCTGAATTGAGTTGGGTGGAATCTTTACAACATCAATGCAAGATTCAAAATGTGCATTTCTATTGGAAACAGTGGGGAAGTTATGACCAAGATGGAAATTATAGCGGAAAAGCTAAGAGTGGGTATCTGATTAACGGTAAAGTGGCACAGTCACTTCCTGAGAATTTTATGCCGTAATTTACTGATAATCAGTTGTTACTTAAACATATTGGGCTTGGTTAATATAAGAATTAACCAAGCCCTTATAGGTAGAGAAAAGAAAGAGAAATTATATTTGAGTCGTACAAGATAATTCTTAATTATACAGTAAGCACATTGCATATACACAATATTATCCGTAATTTTGTTCTTCATAAACCCACTACCCACTCCACATGAGAAAAATCATACACATCGATATGGACTCCTTCTTCGCTGCTGTAGAGCAGCGTGATCACCCTGAATGGCGAGGCAAGCCCTTGGCTGTCGGGCACAACGGACCGCGCTCTGTAGTGTCGACGGCAAGTTACGAGGCACGCAAATATGGGGTGCACTCGGCACAGCCTGTGTCGGTGGCGCTGCGCAAGTGTCCGCATCTGATTCTGGCGCCTGGGCGCTTTGAGGCGTATAAGGAGGCATCAGAGATTATCCGCAGTATCTTTCATGAGTACACGGACTTGGTGGAGCCTGCGTCGCTGGACGAGGCGTATCTGGATGTGACGGAACCGAAAAGTGGCCCGCTCTCGGCGTCGCTTATTGCTCTGGAAATTAAGCAGAAGATATTTGAACAGACGCAGCTGACGGCATCTGCTGGGGTGTCGTATAATAAGTTTCTGGCGAAGATTGCGTCGGATATGAATAAGCCGGATGGGTTTACGCTGATCAAGCCTGAGGAGGCGGAGGCGTTTATGGAGGAACTGGAGATTGGGAAGTTTCACGGTGTGGGGGAGCGTACGGAGACGCGGATGCATGCGTTGAAGATTTACAAAGGACGGGATCTGAAGGGGTTCTCGAGGGAGGACTTGACGCGTATCTTTGGTAAGGTGGGCAATTACTTCTATGATGTGGTGCGGGGTGTGGATGAACGCCCTGTGGAGCCGTACAGAGAAAGGAAATCGGTGGGTGCAGAGCGTACCTTCGAGACGGATATCATGACGCTGGAGGAGGTGGAAGAGAAACTGGAGGAGATTCAGGAGATTGTGTGGAGACGATGCAAAAGGCATGGGAAGTCGGGCAAGACATTGACGCTGAAATTGCGCTATGGGGATTTCCGTACGATTACTCGCAGCAATAGTATGGAGATGGTGTTTGAGCAGTATGATATCAAGCAGCATGTGTACTATATGGTGAGGGAGTTTAAGGAGGAAATCGAGGAGATCGGTGTGAGGCTGCTGGGGCTAAGTATGTCAAATTTTCCTGGGGAGGAGAAGGACGATAAGTATAAGCAGCTGGAGATTCCGTTTACTTGGGATGGGGAAGAGGTGGACGATGAGGAGTATCAACCGCTATAGAGGGTGATTATCGGATGGGGGCTTGGTGGTGTGTCAAATTATGACTACATTTACGACGACCTTAAACACAAGCAATACCTGAAATCATGAAAAATTTATCGACTTCTTTGCTGACTGCTATGGCGCTGTCTGTGCCGGCTAGCATGTATGGGATTACGCCTAAGGGGGATCCTGTGAATATCTTATTTATCGCGGTGGATGACCTCAAGCCTATGATGGGCTGTTATGGGGCGCCTATCATTCAAACGCCGAATATCGATGCGCTGGCATCTTCGGGTACTTTATTTACTAGAGCTTATTGTCAACAGGCGGTGTCGCCACCGCAGCAGATTATCAAATCACGATCAACAAAAACATTGATGATTTGGGAGATATGATCCAAACGATGCTTGACGAAAATCATTATGGCAGCCCCATCACAATACCTCTAGTAAACTACTTCAAAGAACACTGCAAGAAACATAAAGGTGACACCGACTTCTCATGGGAACTGATAGAAGAATACTCCAGCAACACAAGCACACCCCTAGGTCCTTGTGTTGAGATTCCACTACGTGCCCTCGATGTCATCATGCTCAATATCACTGAAAACGCACGCAAATACGGATTTACTTCTAAAGAAAGGCAAGACTATAAAATTCGTATCCTGATAACCGAAGACGAAGAAGATACAATCTGCGTCCGCATTACAAACAATGGCCAACCATTAGATAAAAGCGTAAACAAAAATAACATCTTTCAAGATGGCTTGACCACAGGTAAAGGTTCAGGTATCGGCGCATGGCAGATAAAAAACGTCATGAATAAATATGGCACAGACGTCCAAGTTATTGACGACCCTAAAGCCGAATTCCCATTTGGCTACAACCTACTATTCGAAAATAAAAGAACAAAACAATAACCAGACCCCTATCAATATGAAACATGTACTTTGGTTTGACGACAACAAATTCGAAGCATTCGAAGCCGATGCTTACGATGAAAATATAGACATCACCCAAGCCCCTACACTACAACGAGGCTTGGATCTACTCAAACAAAATGATGTCCACTACGACCTCATGCTCTTTGATGCCAACTATGTCACTCGCTATGGACAAGCCAGCAGCATGATGCTTACCAACACCATCCACAAATGCTGCGAAGCCGCAGGCAAAGACGTGCCCTGGCTTGTGTTCACAGCTGGCGCAGGTTTTGACGGAGCCGATAGTCTCGACAATGCCATCCCCACCATGCCTTGGCATGAAGACCTAGCCCTCCCACTATGGTACAGTAAACAAAAGAGATCAGACGCCGCTCAATTACTTATCGACATCCATAAAGTCATAGACTATATGGACAGTCCCTATCGACAAATTAAAAACAAATATCCAGATATCTTCAAACTTTTTCATCCCGATTACGGCAGCATCCTAGACAAGAAAAATGAGAAAGACATCGTAGATCTTATACAGATATTGGAAGACCCATCAGAGCACAACCAAGCAAGCCATCTCACGACTGTACGTGCTTTCCTCGAAGGCCCACTTACAGAAAGCTTAGTACGATATCAAATTGTAGAACCCAACCTATCCCTCAATGAAGTGACCTATCAATTTAAAAATTGGGATTTGCAAGAAATGGGAGTTCACCGGTATATTCAAATCTCTTTTGATTATATGGTACGCTGCACCCAAGACGCCTCACACAGTGGAAAACATGTCACCAAAGACAAACTTCCCCCACAAGTAAGAGCTGGTATACAATCAGGCACAATGCCCTACCTCGTTCCTAATATTATACACACTCTGCTCAGCTTTCTCACTTGGTATCTAGACTTTATACAACAACAAAATAGCACGTTCGCACACAATCAATAACCAATCTCAAAAGCAATCCCCTATTGCTCACAAGGTGAATCACTCCCCAGTGGTTCACCTTTTTCTATGCCCTCCATCCAGCATGATATAGATCCCTTTCACATGCGAACTTAGACTGCGCATCTCCCCATTATATTTGCAGTGTCATTAAAAAAAGAGCTCTTTTAAAGACAAAGAAAACGTACACCAAACCTAAAAATATTACAATATGTACACCAACCGACAAGAAAAACAAATACTTCACAACATGATTATCGAACAAGTGAATTTCGACCCACAGTTTATCCACTGCATGAAACTGCTCATACAGCTTCAACAAGACGATCACATCGAACACACCCTATGGCCCACCAACGACTATCTACACAATATAGACCACACCGTTCAGAACTACTACCACGCACAGCCCCTATCCAACCTATGGGACAAAACCCGTGGCACACTGCAAACCCTTACACACTACCAGCTATTCTGCATCCTCTACTACCTGTTGGATATGCAGGAAGAAGAACTATCGTGTTTATGGAAATCTGTCGAACAAGCTAGCAAAAAAGGACTACAATGCACAAAGAACTAAGCCCCTACACCTTTATCATTCCAGACGACTACTATCAGAAATATATCGATCAGCAGACACTATGCGAATACAACTACTCCATCAGCGGTAGCCGTATCTACCTGCATATCGCCATCACCTGGACCGATTTCTGTCTCTTTCTAGTACATATCAACCCACAAGAAGATATTGTCTACTTCCATCTGCCCTACACCCCCTATTGGCAATACACCTGCTGCAAGTCCACCTCCAAGCCCACACTACGTCGATATGGCTTTATCAAATTTCATCTGCACGGCAAAGTCCTTAAAATTTTTAAGATGCCCTTTGTGTCTGCCAGCTTTGTACAAGATCCCCTAATCGACAACAGCATCAACGCCATACGAATCGGCGTGAGATGGAGACGTATCTTGTAAGCCATCAAGAATAGTTGTATTTGAATTTTGTTGACCAATGCATCTTTGCTTAGAGAAAAAAAGAACCACCAACTACATCAATTTAGTTGGTGGTATATCTTATAGTTCATGTTTAATCAATTCTATTCATTAGACAAATCAATTTTAATCAACCCATACTTACATGTATAAGGCAATCTTTTGTCATGATGCAATCTACCTACAATAATTCCAGGATGCGTATCGTATTTTTTAGCATATTGCTCGATTCTAGTTTGCGTCAAAGGTAGCTGAATCATTTCTTGATATGCCGAGTGTGGAAAAAGAATTTCGGTAGCATATCTATCTGCCTCTCGCTCTTTATTTTTTATTAGCTCACTGTCAGTTAAAGACTCTGTCAATGCTTTATCCTGAGACTCTACAAAAATATCTTTCTTGCCATGCTTTAAGATATGTCCTACCTCATGAAAAAACGAGAACCAAAATATATCATTTTGTTTGTATCTATCAGACATTTGAATCAAAGGTCTTCCATTAATCCAACGAGTCGCACCATTAATAGGTGCCCCTTTTAGTGCAGGAGTAAACACGAGCTTTACGCCCGATTGTGCACAAATAAGCTGTAGTTTGACGAAAAAATCATCAGGTTGTTTTTGCACCAATTGTTTAATCTTGGGGATACTATTCACAAAATCAGATTCATTGTACACCACCATAGAGTGGTTTTCTAGCATCGCTATATCACCATGTCGCAACCATACCGACACAGCATACGGATTTTTGCTATTTTTTAATGAGATACGAAAAGCGACCTTCAAGGTTTGCCCCATATAGTATCCCTGCCAAGCTTTTGGACTACTCATCCCCATAAACTGCAACAAAGCCTCTAATTTTTCACCCCAAGTTCTGACCTGAGGAATCCATCCCCGTTTGATCATATCTGCAATAGGAAAGTGCTTCGCCCATTTGATATTATCCTGCTGATTTTTTTCTTGTTGTAAACGAGCTTGATATTCATCGAATAGACGTTGCTTATTGAGCCAAAAATGAGCAGGAATTAATAACACACGTTCAAAGGCGATAGCCATTTCAGGAGTTATAGAGCTTTTCCCTCTTAACACAGCATTGATTGTTTTTTCAGGTTTTTCACTGCGCACAGCAAATTCCTTGATTGACATTTCTCTTTCTTGAAGGGCTTCTTCTAAGGTTTCTCCTGGATGAAAAGCCACTTCTAACTTAAACATAGCGGAAGGTTTCATAATTCATTGATTCTAATGGTAGTCTACTACTTCAAGAAGTTCGATAGATTTGATTTCTATCCACATATAGTGCCCATCGTTATCTGTAGGAATAGGATTCTCTACAGGCTCAAATACTAGGCGATAGTTACCACTTATATGGCATGCCCACTGTCCTTTTCTATTACCAGTAAGTTCATGGTATTTTCCTGGTAAGTGACGCACATCTTCTAAAGTCTCAGCGGCTTCCAAATCGGAAATTCGACTATATAGTTTTCTGCCACACTGCTTTCCAAAGTTTTTTATACAAGCAGCTTGGTCTTTTATCTTATTCTTTAGAGTATTACTTATATGTAATTCCACTATATAGTACTTTATTTGCTGCAAAGATAACAAACTTTTTTGACACACACAAAATGTACGTCAAAAAAAATACAATAGATACACTTTTACCACTCACGAACTTAACCTGCGTAACTCCCCACTACATTTGTCCCATCATTAAAAGAGCTCCAAGCTCCTACTTAAACAAATCATTAAAACCGAAACAATATGACAACAAAAGAAACCCCATTCGATGAATTAGCCCTTACTGCAGCTATTATCCAAGACTATGCAGGAGACGGCCCACAAGCCATCATGTACCTAGGGCTCCCCACCCCTAAGAAAGAAGCATGGATAAAACAACAGCATCCAGAGATAAGCCAGCTAGATCACACAGACAACCTAGACTTTCTCTCCTTTCAAGACATCAAACTAGAGAACTGCCTTTATATCGCCAATGAATTTTTCGGCATCCTCATCAACGTCCTAGTCGACGACGGCCTTTGGGAGGTAGACCCAGAGCAAAGCTTCACCTACGTGAAGAAACGCTGCCAAGCCACCATAGATAAGGTCTGTGCAGACAACAACACTCTATCCCACCCTCTAAGCATCACCTACGACTGGCTGCAACCATGGATAGAAAACGAGAAATGTGACAGCGAGACCCAAGCCGCCTTTCTCCAACAGTTTAAAGCCGACTTCTTCGAGTCCGACTTCCAAAACGCCGACAACCTCTTCCATCAAGGCCGACAAACAGCCAATGACTATATCTGCAACGCCCAACATAACGACGAGATAGAAGTCCACCTATTCCGTCGCAACCTGATTATAGCAGATATCCCAGGAGACGATTACGAGCAGATAGCAGCCCTTATCAAAGCCCTCAAAGACAGCTATCGTATCAAAGTGTACTTTCTAGATATGCTATATGACAAGAACGATGCAGCCAGCGATGCGCTTGTTCAGAAGATACGCAGGAACTGGAAACGACTACGCAAAGCGTATAGTTTGATAGGGATAGATGAAGCTAGATGTTATGAGTGGTTGGCTGGAGAAAATGATCATTATCGAATAAGGAAGTAGGTGTCCTACATGTACGTCAACAAAATCTCAGACTTATGAACCAATCAAAAGCATCCGCCCCAACAGACTACAAAGCATTAGAAAAGATACTTCTCCGTATCAACCTAGTGACCCATGTGAAGCTATACCCCATCCTACTCCCCTATGCAGGCATCTGCATAGAACTAGAGCGCAAAGACCGCCTCGTCCAAGTCCTATTCAGCAATGAAGACGATGGCTTTATTCTATCCATGGACAATGTCCTATCTAAATACTATGCGAATAGTCAGCTACAAGAACAGTGGTTAGCTATCCGTGACCAGATGCCAACTCTAGACACAGAAGCCATGTTCCATCTGATGTATACCCTATGGGGCATGGAAGACACCGAACTAGATGACATTTGGGCAGAGATGAAGCAGGAAGCTTCGCTGTAATATACTATTCAAGAACAAATAATACAAATATGAACATACAAGATTTTACAACACCAATTCTAAAAACAAGCGGTACAAGAACTCTTGAGTATCGTGTCGTAGACACCACCCCAGAAGATATCAACACCTATCTCAGTCACCATATTAAAGGCTCCTACATCGCCCTACCAGCCAACAGCGACGTATTAAGTGATTTACGTGCACAAGATTTCAAGTATCTCATCGTCAGAGCCGCCTATCAGCAGCCAAGCGACCACAAGCTAGTCTATACCGCTATCGTGATTGTGCCGTCCTATACATGTATATGGAACAAGGGGTTTGTGACAACGCCAGTAGCCCCAGAATCACTCAAAAAAGTAGGTCAAGCCCTAGCCGACAAACACCATATAAGCAATTTTCTGTATGTATCCCCAAACGGTGAAGCTAATTTGCTAGATACCCAAGGCATCCAACAAGACACCCTTAGCGACACTCCCACTGGACTACCTATAGATCACCTCTGCAAGCAATATGGCTGCGACTCTTTTGTGGAGTACTACCTCAATGCACGCCCTCAAGGTACCAATAGTGCATATATGCGCGATGGAGAGTTGTACATACAGATCAAGAAATAAGAGTATAAAACTGTCCAACTTTTGGAGTGCAGTTCAACTATATGGAGAACACCCATTCACCCACTACTACCACAACGCATCACCAGGCAGCTTGTATAGAGCCTACAAACGATATGGAGAAATCTTTCACCATATCAAATAGCCATTGGGCTATTTCTTTAACTCAGCATCTTGAAGATCGCGCCCCAAAGCATCAGCGCACAACCCTCCATAGAGATTGAACATACACCCTGCATAGCTCCTCGTTCCAAAGCGTGGCGAGGTGGCGCGTAGCGACGGAGTGGTTGGTCTCACAATACCCATTTAAAGAAAATGCTTGATTAAGCTAATATCGATGTATTCGTAACTATACTCTATTCATACATTACGCTTGTTGGTCACGAGTTCATCGCCATCTTTTCTGTGATCATTATTTAGATCAATCCAAATGTCATTTTTCAGATCCTCTTCGGCAATTTCAAGCGTGATACTTTCTCCAATAGCTTTGGAGGTCATCAATAACATATGATTGTAATCATGGATAGTTGGTTCGGGATCGATCAAAAGTTCGGGATTCGGATTCGAACTACAACTCGACACACATAACAGGATAGATAAACTACACAAAACAAGACCCATTCGTTTAATGTTTTTCATAACATGAGATATTAAGTATAAAAGAATAGACATACACCAATAACTTGGTCAAATTATTTGCCAAAACCAAACAATTATTTTGTAGATTAAAAAATAACACGTATATTTGCATTGAGTTCATCGCTCATTCGAGTGAAGGAAATCGGACGACGTAGAGCCTTTGATGCTCTGCGTTTTCTGCTTTATAAGACCTCAGGAAGTCTTCGTTTGTACTTCTTCATAATCTTATTTCTCTCTTTATCCTTCCCCTCTAGCTTATAAGCTGTCAATAAATAGTACCCTTCCCCACTTCTTAGAGGTTCCAAAATTATCACGTATTCTTCATCTGCGTCATAATAATACGTTCGTTTATTCTTACCCTCTTTCACAGAAAACAGATACATATTCTCTAATTTTTTCTCATCGAGATGATGTCTAACCCAATGCAATCTTTCTGATCTAGAAAGTTCGAACTCACGATGTTTAGTCTTCTTGTCTACAATCACAGTCGTAAGATGCCTAAACAAAGTGGCTAGGGTATCTTCACCTGCCTGAGGGGTTGGATCAACTTGTTTATTATGAAACGTAATTATTTGGCTTTCAAAATCTCTTTTGAAAACACCATGCAGGCTCTTTTTTCTTTGCTCCAGATTCATTCCAAGCAGCTCCAAGAGAGCATTATAAGATTTCAGTAAATTAAAAGGCATCACTTTAGATTTATATAGAAGAGATTCAGTTTATCATCGCGGTTTGTTGTGTCCAAGTCAATATGCTGACTTATCTTTTTCAGAATAGCAACTTTAGTCGCATTGGTTTTCTCCTCCACATTTTTGTGATACGATATAGCCCCCATAATAAAATCCGCTAACTGCATAAGTAAGCTTTCATGTGAACGTATATGTTGTACAGTATTGAACACTTCATATTGTATATTCAGTACCTCTTTGAGCTTGTTTACTTTATCCTGACTAAACGTATCCTTGATATCAATATATACATTATACTTGTATTCAGTGTTTAGCCTGTGATTAAGCAAGCAGTAGTACATCTTGTAATAAAACTCATCATAATTTGAATGAAACTTCTCACAACATATCTTTTCCTTCAGTATACCGATAGTACGAAAGCGCATATCAGTAGCAAAAAACCAATCAATAAGGTCAAGATAGAACTGTTTTTTTGAATTAGACACCTTGGTCCATTTGATTTCCCCATAAACATGATGTTTAGATTTCAAGCCCTTAATCGCATCCGAATGTACCTTTACTTGAGGATAAGCACAGCTTATGTATGCTAAAAACATATATTTCTTACCATCATTTTCTATATGACAGCTTTCATCGCTATAGATATTAAAAGTTTTACTCATAAATATATGGTGTTCTTAATTACAACAAATATACAAATTCCAGACGAGACTGTATACAAAGACTATAAAAAACTGTCCCAAGACATCTTTAAGCCCCTGGAAAAGGAAGATATCAATCAGTATAAAGCACTTAATCAGGATTGAACAAACACCCTGCATAGCTGCTCGTTCCAAAGCGTGGCGAGGTGGCGCGTAGCGACGGAGTGGTTGGCCTCACAACACCCATTTCCTCACTAGCCCCCACAAAAACCACTCCCACAAAACTTGCCAATCCCAGCATAAATCACTATATTTACGCAAGCCAAAATCTCCAATTAATACAATAACTTTAAAATAAAAAACTATGAACATGCAACATTTTACTACACCTACCCTTAACACAAAAGGCAAGACCTCTCTAGATTGCCCAGTTGTACACCTAGAGCGAGAGCTAATAAACAACTACCTCAGTCAATTTTTTAAAGACGGATGTATCGCCCTGCCAGCCAGTCAAGAAGTCCTACATGATCTATACGCCAAAGACTTTCACTATCTCATCCTTAGAGTCGCCTATCACCAGTCAAGCGATAATCAACTAGTCCATACAGCGATCGCCTTGGTTCCATCAAACACATGGACCGAACAAGGTGAGAAGATCCCAGTAGCGTCCGAAACCCTTAAACAACTCGCTCTTGATATTACCACAAACCATAATATCAAACACTTTTTATATACACGTCCAGGTACAATCTCTCAGCTACTAGATGCCCAAGGCACGGTACAAGACGAACTAATCGCCCCACCAGCCGAACTGCATATCAGACATTTCCGCAAATTATATGACTGTGATGCTTTTGTGGAATTCTATTTGAATGAGTATCCTCAGGGAGTATCTAGTGCGTATAATCGTCGAGGAGAGTTGTTCCAGAGAGCAAAGAAATGGGACAAGATGACACAGTTGAAGAATAGATAGTGGTAGATAATTAGCTGCAAAATAACACCGCAACCTCCTTCTCAGACATTACCACAATATATAAACCGTCATCATGCATCTTGTGTATTTTCTCCATTTTCTTGGGACCAGCCCCTGTGTATCAGCAATCACAACCTTCATACAATAAAACGATCAGCAGGAACATCATGATGCTCATGTTCACTAAAAGGGATATTATATTGCTTACAGCAGTCTGTAAGTTTTTCTTTGGTCATCGCATAAGTGCCCGCATTGTTGCAAGTATTCAAGCCATGCAAATTTGAATATTCCACACATGAATCAAAGATACATAATTTAACAACAAAAGATAGCACTTTGTTATTATTATTAATGCTTTATATGTGAATTATCACTATATTTGTATTTTTATTTTCTTCTTTACACCAAATCAGTGTATAAGACTTTTATTTAATTCTGAAAATTTTTATTATGGCAATAAATCAAGCACTAGTTAAACAGTTGGCCGACGTATTTACCGCCTATAATAGAACGCACAGCTTTTATAAAGCGAATTAAAACAGATAAATATGAGTTGCAATAAAATTAGAATATATGAAAGAATTAAGATGTCCACAATGTGGGAGTGTTTTTACTGTGGATGAAGCAGACTATGCAAGCATAGTTAGTCAAGTTAAGAACCAAGAGTTCGAAAGTGAAGTTAATAGAAGAATTGAAGAACTTCATAAACAGACACAAGCTGAACAAATGGCCTTAGCACTAAAAGCTGAACAGAAGTTTCAAAATGAATTATCAAACAGCAAACTAGCGATAAGTGCAAAGGATGCAGAAATTGCAAAACTCAATGAGAAAATCAATGGAATTGCTCAATCTAAGCAATTAGAGTTTGGAGTAGAACTTCAGCAGAAGGAAAAAGAAATTGCTGAATTAACATCAGCATTGGAAAAGAATGATGCTAACTTAAAAATTGCTATCCTAGAAGAAAAAGGAAAAGCCCAAGAAGCACTTCAAGCAAAAGAAACAACTATAGCTGGTTTGGAAAATCAAATAAACTCACAAAAAAGTGAGGCTACAATGCGTGAAACAAGCATCAAAGAAAGCTACGAGCTTCAACTGAAGCAGAAGCAAGATATGGTAGATTACTATAAAGATCTAAAAGCACGTATGTCTACTAAGATGGTAGGTGAAACATTGGAAATTCACTGTAACACGGAATTTAACAGAATTCGGCCTATGTTCCCTTACGCATATTTTGAGAAAGATAATGATGCTTCAAGTGGTAGTAAAGGTGATTTTATTTTTAGAGATTCAGAAGATGGAACAGAATATCTATCTATTATGTTCGAAATGAAGAACGAGATGGATGAAACTGCAACAAAACACAAGAACGAAGACTTTCTAAAAAAATTAGACGAAGATCGCCGTGCAAAGAATTGCGAGTATGCAGTATTAGTATCATTATTGGAACCTGATAGTGAATTGTACAATACAGGCATTGTAGATATGTCACATAGATACCCTAAAATGTACGTTATCCGTCCACAGTTCTTTATTCCTCTTATAACATTACTAGTTCAGACCTCAAAAAAGAGTCTCCAGTATAAGAAAGCATTAGTAGAGGCTCAGAATCAGTCTATTGATGTGACTAATTTCGAAAGCCAATTAAATGACTTTAAGGACAAGTTCGCTTATAATTACCGTTTGGCAAGTAAGAAGTTCCAGACTGCAATTGATGAAATTGATAAATCAATAGACCACCTTCAGAAAATTAAAAATGCACTTATAGGTTCAGAGAATAATCTAAGATTAGCTAATGATAAGGCTGATAATCTGACCATTAAAAGGCTGACTCGCGGGAACCCAACAATGAAAGCAAAGTTCGATGCACTTTCTGATACGGATTCAAAAAATATTGAATAAAAAACATACTAATAGTTATGCCAATAGTGTATAATGAGTGCATTATTGGCCAATTATATTGTTCCCCATATTTCGGCCCACTTGCTAAGAAACGATATTTTTCGACTATTTGATGCAATCCTAAAATTTAGCTTATGGCATCACGACGTACATGTAGCAGTGAATTCAAGGCTCGCGTTGTTCGCGAAGCCTTAAAAGAACAAGAGACTACCTCTAAGTTGGCTTACCGCTTTGAAGTGGATCCTAGTCAAATCATTCTACTGACAATGGCTCATTGTTATATCAAGGAACTAAGTATATTATAATGAACGTAGACATATAAGAAATTCAATATTAACCTATCAAATGGACGAAGCATTTCTTAAACGATAGTAAATGTGGTCCTAAAATAGGGGGACACTATAGAGCATGCGCTACCATATCCATATCGATGCCGTGGATGTCGGTATTGAGCTGTAATGTGTATCTTTGAAGCGCCCTAAATGTGTAACGTAAAAGCGCCACGGTAAGTGTCAAAAAAAGAGGTAATCTTTTTGTATCTTTGTGTGACCAAACCCAAAATACAAATTTATGATTACCTCTCCATCGTTCCCTTCTTGCATAAAGAAGCTCCAGATGTTCGACAAAGTTAGGGAATTGTCTTCAAAAGGCAAAACAAACACGCAAATAGCTTTTGATTTAGGTATCGACCGTCATCGTGTCGGTCGTTATCTTAGTATGAGTCGCAATGAATTTGTGGCCAGTAAAGCTTACAAGCGCAATTATGTTCGTGTGCTTGATAAGTATGAACAAAAGATTTACCAATACATTTACTTACATCCTTTTGTAAGTTCTGCAGAAGTGGGTGATTATATCCGTAAGTACTTCCCAGAGGTAGGTCGTGTGTCGCGTAAAACGGTTTACAACTACACAAAGTACATCCGTGCGAAGTATAGCATAGCGCAAGTTGGCTATGAACAACATCGCATAATGACTCAGCTTGAAGCTACCCCTTATGGTTATCAGGCACAGGTTGATTTTGGTGAACGTCGTGTGCCAGTGGCTGGTAGCAATGGCCATAAGCGCATTTACTTTATGGCTATGGTACTCTCTCGTTCGCGCTATAAGTTTGTGTTTATGAGCGATACTCCGTTCACTACAGAGAAATCGGTTTATGCACACGAACTTGCTTTTGAGTTCTTCGGTGGCGTACCAGAAACGATACTGTATGACCAGGATAAGTGCTTCTTGTATAAAGAGTATTATGGCGACAATCAATTGACCTATAAGTTTAAGCGTTTTGTGGATGATATTGGTTTTAGACCTGAGTTCTGTCATAAGAACGATCCAGAAAGTAAAGGCAAGGTTGAGAATGTGGTGAAGTATGTTAAAGGCAACTTCATGCGTACACAGGAATTTACCACCATAGCGCAGTACAATAAAGAAGCCATTGACTGGCTCAACCGTACAGGAAATCAATTAGAACACTCCGTAACAAAGCTGATACCTGCTCAAGAGTTCTTGCGGGAAATAAAATCACTTAGGCCTTATTACGGGAAGCCTACAGCTCCTAATATAGAGCCAGTGCCGTACAATGTGTCTAAGACCAATGTAATCCATTATAAAGCAAATACATATAGCTTACCTTATGGCACTTACAAACACCCAAGACAGAAATGTTATGTCTTAGTACAGCACAATGAATTGATCGTGTATGCTACTCAAACAGGCAAAGAGTTGACACGCCATACGATATCCTCTAAGCGTGGGCAGTATATCAATAAAGAAGCGCATAAGCGTCCTTTGGATAAGAAAGTGGCACAGCTAGAGGAACAAATCATGACTTATGTGCAGTCGGATGACTTTATGTATAAACTACTTGCCAACCTGAAAATAGAGTTGGGCAACTATTATAAGAGCCACTTAAAGTACTTAATAGCACATCTGAAAAGCTACTCCAAAGAAGACTTGCTACAAGGTGTCAAATGGTGTGTGCTCCACGATGTCGCTTCGGCATATCGTCTACAAGAGGTGGTGTGTACGATGAGTAAGAAATCACCTCAAGAGGTAGATAGTAGTCAAATAAAGCTACTTGGTCAAGCAGACCATCAAGCCATGGCTACGCCAGAGAAATCAACCATAAGTACGTACAATGATATTTTACAGATATGTCCAACTCAGAACAACTAAAAGAGCTCGCTTCCCAGCTTAACTTAGGGAGCATACGCAAGAATGCTGATCATATTATCCACGAAGCACAAATGAAGAAACCCAATTATCTGGAGTTCCTTGAAGGCATCTTGAATAATGAAATAC
Source organism: Bacteroidaceae bacterium (assembly GCA_963668535.1). GTDB lineage: Bacteria > Bacteroidota > Bacteroidia > Bacteroidales > Bacteroidaceae > F22. The sequence continues at coordinate 2,710,350 of OY764867.1, read as the reverse complement.
AAACCAGAAAACGACGTGCGTTTGAAAAGCGACTAAAAGCAGCCAACTTGCCTAGAAAGCACGATTTAGACTTGTTTGATGACAGTACTGTTCAAGGCGTGACACAGAAACAACTCACAGAACTCAGACAACTGATATGGATGGAACAGAACTATAATATCATAATCATGGGGCCATCGGGTGTAGGCAAGACATATATCGCCGCTGGATTGGTGTACGAAGCTGTAAAAAGAGGCGATAAAGCTTACTTGCTAACCATGGAAGACCTGCTATCTATTATTAAAATGAGAGAGGTCTCACCAACGGCTATGCGGTCATACAATAAGCTAATTAAAGCAGACTTGGTGGCTATAGATGATATCATGTTGTTACCCATGAAAAAGGAGGAAGCGGTAGGCTTATTTAACCTCATTAATCAGCTACATGAAAACGTGCCTATCATTATTACAACGAATAAGGCACCAACTGAATGGGCTAAGAACCTTGAAGATGAAGTCTTAGCAACAGCTTTACTAGATAGATTACTCTACCAATGTGAGGTGCTTAATCTATCTGGTACTAGCTACAGAATGGAAAACAGAAAAACAATATTTTAAATTTATGTATAACCTGCAAGGAAGGACGTGACACAAAAGTGGTGCATTAACGTGACACAAATAAGGGGCTTTTTACTTGCACATTACATGAGCATGGTGTGGTCATCGGTAGGCCGATGGCACAGGCGCTTGTGCTGGCTGGGGTCATGGTCTCGAAGTCGACGGCGGTGAAAGTAGAGTTCATAAAATATCTATCGTTTTTTCAATTTAGAACCCACATAAGTTCCTATACAGCAGCCAGAGAAGACAAGTCCACCTGTGATAGCCCAAGAAGTATCGGTTATTACTCCCCAGATAAAGACAGCCAAACTGATGATAATAAGAAGTATAACAAAATTAGCAAGCGTGCATATAGCTTTAATTTTCTCCATGTTTTGACCGATTTAAATGTGATAATATGATGTTGAATCTTTGGTTGATTCAGAGAGATTGGGCAAAGATAGCTGTTTTCTTGATTGAAGAGAGATGATTTTCTATTTATTTGATAACAAATGGGTCAGGATACTGCTTATACACCAAGTCAAATCCCTCGACAGGCGATTCTATCATAGTCAACTCTCTATACAATGTTTGAGGGGCCAAGAAAGCACTGGTCGCATCTCTAAATAGATCCTCTCCCGACGGTTCAGCGCCCGCATCAGCTTTAGGTGCCTCTTCATTAAAGCGATACGAAAAGATAAGCTTCCGTTTGGCAAAGCGCTCTATATGAGTTTTGATGCTTGGCACAGCCAACAAACGCTCAGCAGATTCCTGCAACTGTTTAGGCCCTTTGTCCCATTTATTAGGCTCTTTATTCGGGTTTTGCATCGTGCTCTTAAATCCACGTGTCAGTTCATTCAATGCAAACACAGAGGCATCCTCCGTATACCATAGTAAGTCACAACGCTTACCTCTTCCAGCTAGTTTATTACCATACTGGGAAAAGTAAGCGTCTATATTGATAAAAGTAATTTTCTTTCCTGATTCGTTCGAGTAAGCTGCATCCCCTTGTCCTTCCTCACAAACAATAGGCTCACCTTGATTACCTTCTGCATCTACAATTTCAAAAGACTGGGCTTCCTTTTGCCAATAAGACACTTCGCCAGTAAAGCGAGTGTTATAGTGCGCTGGATAGTCAATCTTCAACAAATCAAGCATCACGCAGCGATTTAGTTTCATTGTAAATATCCGACATCGTCGTAGAGAGTGCCATTGTATTGACTGTTACGTGCCCTTCTGGAGTAGTGGCCATCAATGAAGATGCTTTACCATCTTTCACTTGGTAGACTTGCACATCCTCAGGCTTCAATTCTGGCAGTCCTCTTTCAGCCGCTTTCTCTGGATAGTAAGATGCTTCTAGGAGATATGCCACGTGGTTCAAGATATACGGACTGTGTGTAGCAAACATGAGCTGCATATCTCTGTCGTCATTGGCGTTTTTTATGATATCCACGAGGTGAGATATCAACAAGCGTTGAGCATCTGGATAGAGGCTTAGTTCTGGTTCTTCAATGTGCATATTAATCACCTTGCGCATCTCGCCCACTTCGGCTGCGGGAGTAAACTTTGTCAGTTGATCATCTTTGATAAGGTTCCCTATGACAGAACGATTGAAGTCGTTCTTAAAGCTATAATGATTAGCCAGGTAGCGGGCAATCACCGTCAATGGAGTGGACGTCTGTATACCCGAAGATGCATACTTATATTCTATGACATCATGGTGATTATCCATTGGAACTATTTGGTACCTATCCCCATTAGAAGCAGATTTATTGTACTTAAATCGCATATTCAAATAAGGTAAATCTACCGATTCGAGTACAGAAGCTGCAATATTAAATGCAGAGAATGTCTCCATAAAAAGCTTATCTTGAATATCGATCCCTTGAGTGGCCACAGCCAACATATTAGGAATAAAGCTTCTATTTTCTGAGAGAAACACGTATGTTTCATACGACAGGTGTTCCGTACGGATTACTGGTGCAATGGGCACTTGGTTGTCATGCTCGTAAGACAAAGCATACTCAGCATCGCCATAGATTATTTTATACTCGATTTTTGTATCTTCTGTCACCAAACTCATCAAACCAAAATCATACAAGTAGTTATGTATGCCTAGGTGAAACGGAGCTTCTACAATACCTGAGTGATGCAAGTACGATTGTACAGCTACATATCGATAGGCTTCTCGCATCATGCGTACGGTCTTAAGTATCGTACTCTTACCAGATGCAGATTCGCCGATAAGCATCACGAAGGGTTTCAATTCAAGAGTAACGTCTTGAATTGGACCTAGGTTTTGTATGGTGATTATTTCTTTCATTGTATATAAAACACCCTCTATTCAAGCATTGAAAAGAGGCTTGGCTGGGTGTTCATGACAAATGTAGGTAAATTAATTTAGAAGGGCAAAGCTTTGTAAAAAAGAAATGATACTGTTATTTTTGACTTGCAGCCTGTATCTTCTCTAAGATTTCCGTCTTGATGGCCTTGATTACTTCCGAGACATCTTCAACTGAAGGCAACTGCCCATATCTGTATACCTTATCAAGAGAAGCAAAAGTGTACAACGTATCTTCAAATGTGATATGCGCACTTACAGAAACAGTGATATCTTTCATCTTATACTTGCGCTTTACAGAAGACAAGTTGATTTGATAATAAATTGATTTTGCATCTTCAAATCCTTTTCTTGTCTTATCATTATCAGTATAACTAGTCAAACCTTCGTTAACTTGCACCATAGGGTAACTAGTTTGACCTGCTTTGTTAGACACCGCATAATGGATGATGATGTTATTGAAAAAATCAAAGGCACTAGCAATATTGGCTTCAAGCTTCTTGGCAAATGGCTTGTGAAACTTAGTCAGAATATCCCAAGCATGCTCGGCACTATATGTCTCATGCCTCTCTTCAGCTTCTCCACTCATTGACATCTGCAAGACAGCAATCTGCTTTTGGAAGTCATCCTCTTCCTCGATGCTTTCGCCTTTAGCTGCCTTGATACTCATCTCCTCTGCCGCAATCAATTGCTCCTTGATATACTCCACAAACGGCTGAATCTGATGCAACTCGGCAGTTGCACCATCTGCAGGTTGGAGTCCCACCTCGATATCGCACAAATGCAAGATACGCAGATAGTTCTCCTTATCGCTAGATTTAATTACAATCATAGGATACCCGTTCTTATGCAACACATAGTTGATCAGGAGACGAGCGATACGTCCATTGCCATCCTCAAATGGATGGATACGAATATATTTATAGTGCAATAAAGCCGCCAATTCCAAGGGATGGTACGTTTGCGATGCTTCTGCTTCCTGATACCAAGTCAATAGCTCAGTCATCAATGCAGGTGTCTCCTCTACAGATGCATATTCAAACAGCTGTCCAGTGACTGTCATCACAGAGTTCGGACGCGACTTGTATTCCCCTACTTCGACTTTCATACGGGTAGGTCGTCCGTCTGGTGTTTTGGCATCTTTCCAGTAGTCTTGTACCAAGATGATTCTATTCAGCTCACGGATAAAAGATTCGGTCAATGGGCGCTCTTTCTCCATGGCTAGAGATTTCATCATCTCTAGTCCTACATTATGAGCCTTCATTTCCTCGTAGTCTTTCAAAGAAGCGTTGCCGGTGGTTTCTCCAAACATAAATAGAAGTTTTGTCTGACTGTATGTCAGTAGATTTCCTTCTATGCGATTGGAGTGATAGTTAAATTCCAGCTTGAACTTATCGTTCAAATGCTTCTTGTCTTTGTCTTGCATACTTGGCTGAAAATCCAGCCATTCAGTATGTAATTGGTGCAGCTTATCCATGATAGATGCCTTTAATTGTTCATGTATACGAATATAAGGACAAGTTTGTGGGAAAGCAAAGAAATAGGGCGGGTAAATGAAAATACCTCTCAACCTTCTTTAGTTTCAACGAGAGACTTATGTCAAAATGATTTCTTTACAATCACCAAGCGCATCGTTTAGAATCTCATCTATAGCTTCGTTTGAGTGAAATTCCGAAGCGGAGTACTTTTTCATAACTAGTTGACCCGATTGCACAACAGTCGATTTATCAAAACAGTCAGCAATACTGTTTTTGTCTGAAGACTTTGAACTATAAAATGCTAATATTTGCTCCTTCTTCTCCCTACGATTCTCTTCTTCATTTATGTTCCAATAAGAAGATTCATGCCCATCTTTAGCCAATTCAAGAACTAAAATTAAATCAGTAGTAGAGTTCTCAGCGCTATTGTACTTATCAATATGTTTAATATCTTCGAAACGAGCACTACCTGTTAATTCATCAAGTCTATCATAATGTCCTGAATCTGTAATTTGTACCAAAGATGCGAATAGTCTATATTTTGCTCCCTCAATACTAACCCTACGCGAATGCATATAATACTCAAAAGCATATCCATAGAAAAAATCCCATGCCCATACTCCTTCAACATGTATATTGCCCCTTTTTGAAGCTGTTGTATTTCTAAATTCACTAAATTGAATTCTATTACCAACTAGGTTCTGACCAAATTTGAGCTTAGTCATAACCAACTTAGCTATATCAAGCATTCTTTCTTGATACGAATACAATAACCTTTGTGCCTTACGCACCTCAATCAACGCATTTTCAATCTCCTTAATTTTATTTTCCTCTATTTTATTGTCCATTCTTTTATCGTTTTAAGTGACTTATCAAATTCAATCTCTGTTTTGTGCAATGTGTCAAGCCATTTTGTTGCTGAGACATCTAAATAACTTAATCCCTTCAGTGCATCATTTATGATACGCCTATGACTAGATGATAATTCAGAACTACTCAGAAAATTATATGTCTCATTACACAAGATATACCAGTTGGTTCTCCATACTTCATATCCCTCCTCAGAAGAGTTAAATAACTTTTCATTCCCATCTACAGCCAACACGACTATTGGCTTTTCGTTATCAGGATTATTGCATTCAAATGCCTCAACCTCCTCTTTCCATTGTGTTGGAGATTGTGGATTACTTATGTTTTTCTTAGCTTCCACAATAATAACAACACTAGTAAATTCAAGCACAAGATCTGGCTCTCTACGCTTGCCATCAATTTCCCTTTCTGATTTTATAGAAAAAATAGGCCAAAAATCAACATTCAAAAGCTCTTGACTTTTGAAATCCTCAGGTAGCACTTCAGGGTTACTAATGCTGCAACTCTTCATTATCAATGGTAATAAAACAGGAGCTGGTAAATAAGAAATCACTCCCCAATAAGTTGAGGTGTAAATATCTTCAGCTTTACTATTGTCTAGGCAATATTTCACCTTAGCTTTCTTTTTTAATACTGCATGTAACATATTTGTTTGCTTTATCTATCAACACTTTATTTTATAATAGTCATCACCAAATCCTGGATAATATATACTATACTCACAATGGTTTTTATCATACCGTTTCAGAACTATTCCATCCGATCAACAAACTTCAATCGACCAGCACAGTCAATTTTAATCTCTTCATTCAGCTTTATCCCTGGATGATAAGTACGACATTTATACTGCTCTCCGACCTTCTCAAAATGATCAGCTCTATAAAAACCAACTCTCTTGCGGTAAGCAATAACAGATAAATGAATCACCTCATCCACATCACGTAATTCTTTGCTTTTTTCAAACCGTTTTGCAGCCGCAAACATAATGTCCCTATTACCATCTGTCCAAAGGTGATTCTCTTTCAGCAAACTGTAACCTCTTGTATATTACCAAAGTGTTTTATAGTAACTCTTTCCATGTATTTCTTGTTTTACACAAATGTATAGATATTATATGAGGGGAGCAAATATACAAATAAGAAATAATGCAGAAGCCGTAATTTCTAGTATAATATTTTCGTAAGCTGGAGGTCTACCGTGGCGCTTTTACGTTACACATTTAGGGCGCTTCAAAGATACACATTACAAAACTAGCCATCTTGTAGTCGTACATCTCACAATACTCGCGTACTGACATGCCAGACTGTAGGAAGTTGGCATACACTTCAAGGAAGCGAGATTGGGTCATTCTTTTCTTTGTTGTCATAGGGGATAATTTTATGACAGCAAAGGTAAGGGTTTAAGTGACGGCTGGCAATATGTGTTTTATCGGATGCTTACGCTTACAGGAACATCGCTAAAAAGTGGGGGCGTATGCCTATCAGGGAATGGCACCAGAAAGCACAGCAACTGGCTATTGCTTTTGGAGATAGATTTAAACTATTGTAGCTACCTCTTGCATCTTACCGAAAAATATCGTTCCTTTGCTTGGTGACAGAAAGCAAACTGGCTCCTTATGGCTAAAAAAAACTATAAGGAACCAGAGCTTTAAAAAATCGGTATAGTGGACTAGTCAAATAATCCCAATATTAACATTTGACACAGTTGGGCTTACAGTCTCTCAATAAGTGCAATCCAATTGAACCTTTTTATTACAAGAACTTTCATTGTATAGTGAATATGATTTGATTCAATTACCTTGCTTCTCTCTTACCAACTTAATAAACTCAGACAAGTTCAACAACTGTCCTCTGTGCTCAGCAGGGAAAGCCTTTTTATTTGAATCGGGAACTACAAGAGTAAGCTTGCTATCCTCCATCTCTTTTAGCTGTGGACTAGACACACCTTGCTGAAGTGTAAACAAATATTTGTGATCAATTCTATTAGCCTCAGTCAACACTTGACGCCATCTATCTTTACAGGTCGTTTTTGCCCCCAAGAAGGTCAGCTTATCTACATCAAAAGCTTGATCATGGTAAGCCAGTCCACTTGGAAATAAGAAATCAGGCTTCTTTCTTCCTTCTGTTACAGCTTGAGAGTCGAAACGAATAGAAGCCGTGTTAAAGATGTGACCTAGATGATGCTCTAACGACTTACCTGCTCTTGACTTTCTACGGTTAAGAATTGTATTTGCAGAATCGATCAGCTCTTGACAATTTTCGAACGGTGTAGAGTAAATATCATGATAAAACCGCTCTTCAAATGCCTTGAATAATTGGTATTCAGCATCAACCCAATTCAAAAGGATCTTATCTGGGCTGTTATTAATCGTTGTATTGGTTACATTATAGGCATTATTATAGCAAAGACGAGCATTCTCAGACATCACAACAGTGGTTGGAAAATCACTATGTTGTAGAATGAAATTATTGATGCATTGCTCCATCAAACTATCGGGAGAAGCACTTGCGACCTCCTCAATTAAGTTATTGGTTTTCTCAACACCAATATTGTAATGAGCTAAAAAAGTCTCTATATCGTCATCGTTATAAAGCACATACGCTTTGTATTCCTCTGCGTTCTCTTTTACAAGGATAAACAAGCTACCAATATATTCATCCTTCAAGAATGGGAAACCCTTCCCAAATCTTGTAATTCTATATTCATTTCTAGAGCCACACCCGTAGTAAATAAATCTATTGGCTATTGTCAATTCATCTTGCCAAACGATATTTTGGAGCTTATCCTTATTCTTACCTTTTACTCCAGGAGTCTCAAACAACAAACTAGATGCACACTTTGGGATATACAATCCAGCTTGGTGTGCACCTGTGCTACCTACATCATTCGCCGTAATAAAACGACAAAAAGCCGATTCACTACTATCCACAACACTCATGACTCTTTGCAAGTCAACTGGTATATAATCTGTAGGTAACATTTCTTCCATAACTATTCTTGAATATAAGGTTTTTTGTATTGATTCATGGTCTTTATAAGCTCTTTTGCCACCTCTCTAATAAGAGGCATAACAACAGAGTTTCCGAACTGTCGATAAGCCTGAGTATCAGAGACAACTATTTTAAACTCATCAGGATACCCCATAAGTCTAGCACACTCTCGTGGAGTAAGACGTCGTGGGTTTTTGTCTTTTCCTTGAGGTATTAACACCTCCGAGCCATCCTTGTAGTAACGTGCACTTAACGTACGAGACACCCCATTAAGGTTCGTCATGCCGAAACCAAACCCATTTCCTTTACTTTTGTGGCGCGCTGCATGTAGTTGTAAGTAAGACCACAGTTTATCAGACAAAGTATATTTCTCACTAGGACGTGGATCTAGGATATCTTTTATCTTGAGAATAGGTTCACCTAAATCTGGGAAAGCAAACTTTTCATTTCCATTATAGCGTTCCTTATCGAAGCCAACAATCATAATACGCTCACGATGCTGAGGAACAAACGCTTGTCCATCCATGACTTTAGCGTATACAGTGTAGCCTAATTCTTCCAAAGTCGATTTTATCACCTTGTACGTATTCCCTTTATCATGAGAAACAAGGTTCTTTACATTCTCTAGGAAGAATGCTTTAGGGCGATGTCTTTCAATAATCTGAGAGACATCAAAAAACAATGTACCTTGGGTCTTATCTTTAAAGCCAGTTTCTAGCCCCATACTGCGTTTTTTAGACACACCAGCAATAGAGAAAGGCTGGCAAGGGAAACCAGCACATAGTACATCAAATTTAGCTGGTATATATGCCTTTGTTTCTTCCTTAGTTATATCTCCAAAAGGCATATCTCCATAGTTGGCATAATAAGTCTTTTGTGAGTAGGTATTCCATTCAGAAGAGAATACACACTTACCTCCATGTGCTTGCATAGCTTGGCGAAATCCACCAATACCAGCAAACAAATCTATAAATGTAAATTCAGGGTCTTTTGGAGCAGGAAAAGGGACATCAATCAAGTTTGCAAACATATCCACCATTTGTGGTTCGCGAAGCATATCCATAGGAATATTCTTGATACCATGATACCCTACTACATAGTCATACAGATAATCAACAGCTTCATCTTGGATATCCTCAGTGGTGTTCTCCAAATCTTGAATATAATGAGTAATTACAGCCAGCATATCTTTAGTTGACCTAGCTCCATGATAATACACAGGAGTTTTCTTACCGTCTTCGGTAAGAACGACCTTCTCTGGGAAGTCGTTCATTTTAATTTTACGAAGGCTATTGGCTATCTGTTTGTCAATACTCATAGGTAATTAAGTGATATTATTCAAATGCGAAATAATGTCAAAATGCTTTGCTTGATGCTGAACATTTTATGACTGCAAAAGTAATATATATAATCGAGGAAGACAAAATATGAGGAGAAATTATAGCGATTTACAAATAAATATTTGCTTTGACAAACCACATAAAGATTTTAGATATAATCACATACCAACAATGATTGGGGTAATATGATCTTTATACTAAAGGTTGCTTTTGGAGTTTGCTCCTGAGGATGTTTGCAATGTCTTATTTTGTTTAGAAAGCTCCCATTCTACACCTTTTATTGGGTTATTTTCGCTGTTGATTTCATTGACTTGAAGGGTGTCTAAATGAGATACAGCTATACTTGCTGGTATTTCTATTTTAGATTGTTGAATAGCTTCTCTTATTGAGTTTAAATCCGTAGAAGTTCCTTTACAATTCAAGAGCGTAAAGCACAAAGAGACTACAGAAAAACATGTAGATATAATAAATGCCCATTTAGCTATACCCAGATGTCCATTTTGCACTTTTATTTGTTGATTTTGCTTCTCTATTTGTTGCTCGTACCTATATTCTTCAGTTGTCAAATAGTCGTTTCTTTTTAATTCTTGTAAGGTGTCCAACGGAAAAACAATACATTTCTCGTACTTCTTAAACAGCCCAACCGTTTCTGTATAGGTAATCTCTTTATTATAGTCCACTGAATACTCATTGCCCTTATCATCAATCAGCCAAAACTCAATGTCTTTCCTAAATAAAGCCTCCTCTTTAGGGTAATATTTATAACTTTCCCTATCATATATCATAATAGTTTTGTCATCCCTCTCTAAATTATTTGAGTGATTTTTAGAAACTGTTTGACACTCTATATATCCCTCTCTTAGCAATCTTTCGATAAAATATAAAAAATCAAATGCATCATAATATTTATTTTTTGCTCCATCATCTCCATTAAGAGTGTATACTGTTACTGATTCTCTAGGTTCAGAGTCACATTTTAGAGCTAAAAAACTGGCGTGTCGTCTCAATAGTCTAATACACTGTAATCCTTGAATATCATTTTTCTCTTTAAAGTCAAGAAGCTCATCCATAATTTGCTTCTGTTTATCTGTAAAGCCACTCATAGTATATATCTTTCTAATATTATCCTTACACTTTCACCCCCTGATAGAACAGACTACTATATCTCACTCCATCAGACAATTTATCTTTATAATTCTTCACTAGATTATAGAACTTCCTATTATGATTCAATTTCTCATCATAAGGTTCAGAATATGCCGCTGCATCTTCAGGACTAATCCAACCAATAGCACACAAAACACGCGCTATCAGAAGATTCTTGTCATAAGACACATTGGTAAACTTAGTTTTAGGCTCTTTATCCTCTAGGAATCGTTTCATCACCACATAAAACATAGCCATACGTTTCGTCCATGGCACTTCTACTGGCTTAAAATCCCCAATATAATCAAGAGTATGCTCTTTCAATAGGTGATCGCAAGCATGGGCAATCATACGAATGGCTTGATTACTCATGGTTTTATATTTAGTGCTGTTCTTTTCAAACAATTTCAAAGTCACAGGGTTGTTGTATCGCACTATGGCATCTTCTGGAAGCTCTTCGTGGGCTCTATATGTACGACAGGTTGGATGTAACTCCAATTCATCAATGGCATCTCTCAAGCCACGTATGGTGTCATACACAGACTCAGGGCAGCATGTTGCACTATGACATTTCTCTTCTACTACGTCTTTTACAAACAACACAAGATACCAGAAGGACTCATCATTGAATCCAAACAATTCTAGTGTCTCCAGCAACGCCTCGTTATTGTAGTATTGGTCCTCCATACTGCGATTATCGAGTTTACTCTCCAACTGGTTGTAACGGAGTAGAAAATCTTGCGAAGGAAGATCTTGTTCGGTTTCATTGTCATATGTGTCAATAATATAGCAAATATCTTCTCTAGATAATTCGCTCTTAATGGTATGATTTACCTTAGGGCGCATCATATCAATTATGGTATGTAACTCCTCTGGCACAATACCATCACTCAGAGAGCAGATATACCACAAGTTTTTAACTTCTCGAAAAGCGATTTTATCCATGCTATGAATTTCATCGAACATTTCTTCTTTGGAGATATTATCGACATCCTTCAGTAGGACTTCCAAAGGTGTGTTTTGGTCAATAGAAAAAGCACGAAGGAATTGCTTTTCCTCAATGCTACGGATGCCATCGGCATCAACAATGTACAGTAGAGATTTGAGTATGGCTACTTTTTGTGTGTAAGTAAAATTCATTTTTTAATTCAGATTTTGGATTTGACAGACAAATATACTCATTTTAGTTTATAATTAGTTATTGAGGGGCGATTAAAATTTAAATAAGCCCTACAGGCAGGTTAAGGATTTTCTGGGTGGTTTGGGAGGATGTTTTTAAATTTGTGGTGTGAGGGATGGCTAAAGAGGCTGGAGCTCTGCAGGTTACCTGCCTGGGTAAAGAAGAGGAAGATATATTAATAATACCACGGTACCTGGTATATTTTTGAACAACTAAAATTTGCAAGATATGAAAATTAAAACTGTAACAATTGAAAACTTCAGGGGCTATAAAAATAGCACCAAAATTGACTTTAATGACTTAACTGTTCTTATTGGTAAGAATGATTCTGGTAAATCTACTATCCTTGAAGCACTTGACATCTTCTTTAACGATAAAAGCGGTGCTGTGAGGATTGAAAAGAACGATGTAAATGTCAAAGGTAAAAGTGAAGGCAACGAAAGTGTAACGATTAGTGTTGAGTTTTGTGATTTACCTGCAGAACTTGTTTTGGATACTCAAGGTAGAACTAATCTCAAAGATGAATACTTACTCAATGAGAGTGGTTATTTAGAAGTAGTTAAAACCTACTCTGGTGCTACCATGAAAATGGAAACTTATATCAAAGCTAAGCACCCAAACAACTCAGCATGTTCAAATTTACACTCAAAGAATAATGCGGCGTTAAAACGATTATACACAAGTCTAGAATCGCCTATTGCCGCAAATCAAACGATCAATGCAGAACTAAGAAAAGCGATTTGGCATGAGTATGAAGATGACTTGGAACTACAACAGACTGATATTAAAGTTTTAGGAAAAGATGATGCTCATAGTATATGGGAATCCTTAAGCAAGTTCATCCCTATCTACAACTTATTCCAATCAGATAGAAAGAACTCAGATGGCGATGATGAAGTACAAAATCCTATGAAGCTGGCAGTCAATGAAATTATCAAAGATAGTTCCATACAAAGCCGTCTTGACGAAGTAGCCAAAGAAGTCAATGAAAAGCTAGCCGAAGTTGCAAATGCCACTCTAGGAAAACTACAAGAAATGGATCCTGATGTTGCTAGTCAACTTATTCCACAAATTCCTTTGACTAAAGACCTTAAGTGGAATGATGTATTTAAGAACGTCAAAATAGCAAGTGACGAAAACATTCCAATTAACAAACGTGGTAGTGGTGTTAAACGACTTGTCCTTTTAAACTTTTTCCGTGCAGAAGCTGAACGTAAATTAAGAGAATCAAATCACGCTAATGTGATTTATGCAATAGAGGAGCCCGAAACATCTCAGCATGGCAACTATCAAGAGAAACTTATTGAAGCTTTTGAAGAATTATCACAAGCCTCAAACACCCAAGTTATAATGACCACACACAGTGCTTTGATTGTCAAAGAAGTCGAATTTGATAATATTCGTCTTGTTGATTCTTCCGATGAAGAAATCGAAATTAAGACAATTGAACCCAGACAACTTCCTTATGTATCACACAATGAAGTCAATCATCTTGCCTTTGGGGATATATCTGATGACTACCATAATGAACTATATGGATTTATAGCAAGAGATCCAGAGTTAATGACACAATATAAACAGTCAATATCACAAACAAACAAGACATACTACAATCCAAATTGGAGAAATGGACAAAAAGATATTTGTATTTCAGAATACATTAGACATCGTTATCATCACCCAGATAATGAACAGAACGAAGATTACACAAAAGAAGAGTTAAGTAACTCGATAAGTGCAATGAGACAGTTTATAGAAAACAATGGTAGCAGTTTTTCATGTTGATATTCTTTACACAAACAAATTATGAATTAGAAAGGAGGTGTTTTATTATGCGTAAGTTTTTACATTAGATTGTACTGTATATATTTGTTTTAGTATATTTATTATGCTCTATAAACAATTTGCCTAGCATTGAATATGTTAGCTTGTCTAAGATGTCCGAAACAACTTGTACTAATGGTGCAAATAGCTTGGAAGTCAATTAGATGTATTTTTCTGACAATGAAACAGTGAATGGGTTTAAGCTGTAGAATGAAAGAAGAAAGCATATCTATGAATTGATGAATGAAATTTCGGAGATGATTATAGCACGAAAGAAGCGAGAAAAGTTATTTGAATAACCCTGCTATTCACTCATTTTCTTTTTCGCCGCTTTGGTGAGTTTTAATGTAGGTCAGTCGAGTGCAATAGCGTCTGGCCTACATGATTTCTATATTTAGTCAATAACATCAACGAGGGGCGATTTTAATTAAGCAAAGCCCTACAGGCATATTGAAGTTGCTAAACATTGATCTAAATGATATTTTAATTTTGCACTGTTAGAGAGTACTACGAAGAGATGAAGACAAAATTGACTAATGACAAATATTAAACTAAACATTATGACAAACCTTAAAAGGGAGGCGTAAGAATAACTGTGTCAATGGTTAAAGAAAAAATTATTATCTTTAACCATTGACACACATTATGGAAGAATTAAACTTAGATGAAATTAGAGCTAAAGCTTTAGAACAACTTCGTACAGGTCACCCCTGTTAGGCAAAGATGGTGCTTTTGCTCCATTACTAGAGAGTATTTTAAACGCTGCTCTTGAAGGTGAGATGGATGCTCACTTAACTCAAGAATCACGTGCATGCGGCAATCGCCGTAATGGTAAAAGCACTAAGCAAGTGCAAAGTCCGCATGGTGAGCTTACTGTTGAGACTCCTCGTGACCGTGATGCTTCTTTTGCCCCACAGACCATACGTAAACGTGAGCGCATGCTTGCTGAAGGCGCTGCTGACTGTATTATTGGCCTATATGCTATGGGGAATAGTACTCGTCAAATTAGTGATTGGATGCATGAACATCTAGGACATCGTGTCTCTGCTGAGACCGTGAGTGCCATCACTGACCGTGTATTGCCTGAGATACAAGCCTGGAAATCACGCATGTTAGATGCCGTGTATCCAATTGTATGGCTGGATGCCATTCACTACAAAGTCAAGGATGAACAAGGACGTGCTGTAAGTCGAGCCATTTACAATGTATTAGCTATAAACAAGCAAGGCAAGAAAGAATTGCTAGGTATGTATATCTCTCATAGTGAAGGTGCTAATTTCTGGTTATCTGTCCTTACAGACCTACAAAATAGAGGCGTCGAGGATGTTCTAATAGTCTGTGTAGATGGTATTAGAGGCTTCCCGGATGCTATACAAAGTGTGTATCCCAGGCCGTTGTACAGCTTTGTGTTATTCATCAAATACGCAATTCTATCAAGTACGTATCCTACAAAAATCAATAGGAATTTATGCGCGACTTGAACGAACTACTCCACCAGAAAGCACAGCAACTGGCTATTGCTTTTGGAGATAGATTTAAACTATTGTAGCTACCTCTTGCATCTTACCGAAAAATATCGTTCCTTTGCTTGGTGACAGGAAGCAAACTGGTTCCTTATGGCTAAAAAAAGCTATAAGGAACCAGAGCTTTAAAAAATCGGTATAGTGGACTACGAATACTGAGTTGCGACGATAGCAATAATAGTGGACTAGTCAAATAATCCCAATATTAACATTTGACACAGTTGGGCTTACAGTCTCAGCTAGTGACTACATCCAAATGGACGAAACAGTGCTACCTGTTATTGATAACAGCAAGCACATGGCTGCCAAACGATATATGTACGCATTCTGGCCCATGTTGACCCCTTAGTGTAGGGACTATAATATCATCATGTGGTGTGGTTTGTCGGATGCTTACTAATAATGAACAAACATTTTAGAAATCAATCACGCTTTACAAAATGATCCAACAATTCCAATTTATCTAAGAGATGAGACAATGGAGCTAATTCTTGTCGCCCTGAATGATTTTGTGTAAAGTATTCTAATAGACTAATCAATTGACGCTCGTCTAATTTATTTACTTCAAACGCTAACTTATTCCCCTTATTTCCATCTTCACTTTTCAGTAAATAATGGGACACATTAGAAAAATCACGGTTGCTCTCTAACGCATTCAAATGTTCTCGATACATACAAACAAGCATAACAAAGACATGCTCCCATCCATATTCTCCATTAGATTTTTCACCTTTATCATAAGCAATCATATCTTCATAAACAGAAACCAATTCATGAATAGAGTACTGACCTAACTTTATACTACGATACACATCTGACTTAAATTCTTTAAAGAAAATAAGAATATAAAACACACTTGGTAATACCTTCTGGTCAGAAGTAAAACTGTTTAGAGCCACTTTAGTTCGAATAAATAGCTTCTCAATCTGTCTCAAAGACAATTTATTAGTTCCAGATAGAAGAACCGAAAATGATTTTAACTCATCATCGTTACTTTTGAACAATTGCCTAGTCATCCTAGAACTCATTTCAAAGTAATCCCCAAGTCTATAGTAATCATACAAATAATGACAATAAGCTTTGTAATCTGGTGCTGGCATGTCAAACCACAAATCAATAAATCTTCGTAGATATTCCTCTGCTTCTATACGCTCACTACCGTAATAACCACGCACAGAGTGACTTAGCTGTTGAGCATCAACAGATAGAACAAATACCATCCCTTCTATATCAAAGAAATGCTTTACACGTTCTAGTACTTTTACTGCAAAATGTGGGTTACATCTATCTAATTCATCAACCAAAACAACTATCGGTTGTTCATTAGTCAATTCCTCTACCACCTCTTTCAGAGAACGTTTAAATTCACTGAAACTATTTTTCTTTTCTTCATGCGCTTTGACTTCTTCAGTGAGAATACTGGTAGATGCTTCAGCTATTTTTGATATCACTTTAGCAAAGTCGACACCTGTAGAACTTTTCAGTACTGTTTCGAGTAACTTCGGTATCGCAGATTTAGAGATTTTTGCTAACCCTTCAAGCGTTTTTTCAAACTTATCTTCTATTGTTTTCGAGACACCTGCCTCTTTGTTGATTAATTGCTCTTGAAACTCACCTAATATCATAGACATCGGGTCAGATACAAAGTCATTTTCCCATGCATTTATGTACACACACTTAAAGTCATTAATTATTAGGTATTGCTTCCACATTTGCAAGAATGTGGTTTTACCTGTCCCCCAGGCACCATCTAAACCTAGCACAAAACCATTACTATATGCTTGTACTACGGCCTTTAAAATTTCGGCATATTTTTCACGACCCAATTTACAGTTTGAAAATGGAACGTCTGTGGGGATTTCAATCTTGGGATTTCTGATCGAAGTCATAGTTGGTCAATGGTTATTTTTCTAGCTTTGAAAATAGTTCATTAAGGATTGTTTCAATTATCTCTGGGTTAAACTCTTCATATAAAGTGTTGCTTCTTACATTGTACTTGTCATTAACTTTTCCCCATTTAATCACCTTATCAGATATCCATTTCATATTTAGCGATGATTTTCCATTAACATCGTGCGATAGCACAATACCAATCCCTTTAATATGCAAGCCAACGCTTGGAGCTTGTGATTTGATATATACAATATCTCCAGCTTTAATAGAGCGTAAAAGATTGTATTGAGATGGAGCATCATCCTTACCCCAGCCAATATAAATCTCATTATTCTTTATAAACTCTCCCGCCATATCTGTGCCATCAAAATTAGCACCAAATCCAAAAACTGCCATAGTTAATCATAAATTATTATTAGTAAAAACAGCCTCTTGCACACCACAAATTATTCATATTTTATAATATAGAAATTACGACTACAGTTATTTCTTACACATAATTCTGGGCAAATATCACAAAAGACCACCAAAGATAACAAAATTTTGACATTTTCAAATACAAATCGTTAGAATTCATTACCTTTGTTGCATAAATAATCTTTATCAGCATGCAAAACCTTCAATCCCTCCTCACCTCAATCACCCGACTAATCAAACGACACAAAACGATTAGCCAAGAGAAACATAAAAACGGAGAATCATTCAATACTTTCAAGATTCTCAACCTTTGGACTGACGAAGTACGCCTTCACAGTGCCTTCATCACAGAACTTCTAAATAGAAACGGCTCTCACGGCATGCATGACACCTTCCTTCGATGCTTTTGCGAACTACTGATTCAATCAGAAAATGCAAGTAAAGCGAAAAACTGTCCAACTTTTTGGGTGCAGTTCATTTTTGGGTGCACCCCATATTATCAACGTGCCAACTCGTCACGCAATAATCTGTAATCATCCTCATCAAAATCTGTGCAGATTCTTGTACACTCACAGAGCTCAAAAACCATGCTGAAAAAGCCCCAAATCAATCACAATCATAATATCCCCCACTACTACTTTCCCACCCCAAGACACCACAAATGTCCGCAAAAAAAACGAGTAATCGAAAGAATCCCAAATAAATTTTATCGCTTTTGGAGAAGATTTGCAAGAAAAAAAATAACGTGCGATTTTTATCAAAAACAACAAACATACAGTACAAATCTTTGACGAATCACTTCACTTTTTCGTATTTTTGTACAAGCGCTTGCGCCCCAAAACGCAAGCGCTTGCAAAAAGCTAATCATCCCAATGTCTAGCAAATCGCAAGCGCTTGCGATTTTTACTGATAAAAAAGCCAACATGGCCCTTGTATTTGTCCCTCCAACCTATACCAATGTTTTCAAGCTTTTTCGCTCGAAAGCCTTTAGGAAAAGGCATATTGACTATAAAAGCAAGGATGTAGTTGTCCACCGACAGCGAGTAAAGCATCGTGCCAGAAGGGCCACGCTGTACACATGTCGAAGAAAGCCAATCGACGATAAACAGGGGGATTAGCCCGATTTGAGTAGGTAAACTAGGGTGCGCTAACGTACAAAGTGATACAAAATGTACCTATTTGTAGCAAATAGCCGTTTTACTGCTTTTAGCACAAACTGCTACAATCTTCACTAGATAGAGATATAGATAGAGATAACTATGCAGCTCTATATACAAACCTGCCTTCCCCACCTAATACCTAGGGTTTTGGGTGGGGAGGGGTTTTTGAAACAAAAAAAACAGAAAAAAATGGTCCATTTATCCACACCGCTTCCCCACAGTGAGGGAGCGTCGTTGACTAGTCAACCCTATGACAATCCACTGGGGCTAGTCCAAGTACACCACATGCCCCACCGCAACAATCGGCCATGTGGACCGCTCAATCTCATCCTGCAGCATCTACTCAACATGCTGCGGTGTTACATTCTCGCCCTCATCCACAAGCAGACACCATCCAGTTTCGTGTGCACAAAACCATTCGATATCCCCCAGCAACCGTGTTGGTGGCCTCAAACATACAACCACAGAACACCATATCGCCAGCAAAACGGTACACGATGTACGCAATCCAAAACCAAGTCTATGACCAATTGCACCACCGACTACAACCTCACCGACCGCATGGTCTTTAGCGAATCGCGCATCTCGCGAGATAGACGCAAGCAGCGCATCCTCAGCACCCAATCCCATCCAGATGAACGAAGACTACGGCGAGATCCCCCTAGGTAGCGATAAGGTCGACATGGACGACGACAACTTCAAGGAGTTGGATCCAGATATGTATTGATTCCTGCGTTCTTTTTCTGTATTATCCTGTTAAAAAACTTAATAAACCTTTCATCTCGACAAGTACAGCGACAAATCGCGACAATTGTCCTCCCTCCCTCGTATATTGTACATGTACCACGAAGCGCTATCAAGTACCCGTAATCAGGATGTTTTATTAAAAAAAATTGTATGTCAGTATTATTCAAAGGCAGACGCAGTAGTCTGCCAAACGCAGAAGGCCAAAAGCTGTACTACGTGCAGCTAGTCAACAGCTGTAACATCGGCATGGATGAAATCGCCGCCAAGATCGAACTCAAGTCCTCCTTGACCCAAGGAGACGTACTCTCCGTCATTCGTAATCTCTTGCAGATTATGCAAGACGCCTTCAAAGATGGCAAGTCAGTCAAGCTCGACGGCCTAGGATCCTGGGAAGATGCCCAACCTAGCCCCACCGAAGTACTAGACATCGTAGAAACCCAAGTACTACACCTCAAAATAACCATTATCGAAGAGCGCATAAAAAAACTGTCCCTAGACCTCTTTAATGCCCTGGAACAGAATGATATCAATCAATATAAAGCCCTTAGTCAAGAGAAAAAACAATGGACAGAGATGTTGAGGGTGGCTTGGGAGAAAATGAAGGGGTAGCAATCCACAGCTCAGGAAAACACCCTGCACAGTTCCTCGTCCCAAAGCGTGGCGAGGTGGCGCGAAGCGACGGAGTGGTTGAATCTAAACCTAGCCTACTTGAATAAAAAACACTAGATCAAAGCCAAAACGATAATCCCTATCACCAAATACAGCCACAACACAAACTTCAAATTATCCGTGTAAATCCCCCACATCACAAGAGGCGTGATTACAGGTGCCGCAATACAGTAGATTAGTTTCTGCGTAATAGGCCGTCCCCAAAGAATAAATGGAGCAAAGACAATGGTCATGATGATATTTATGGTATAGTATACTGTGCTCATTGGTGTAATAGATAAAAGTAGGCGATTTCTGTTTACGGCCGAATTAGGCATGTAGCAAAGGTAGGGAAAATGATTTGTATTCTCCATAACTTTGGTGGCATAATTGAGGGTGATGCGGTGGTACAATTGAGAGTGATACAAAAACTGTTCAACTTTTTGGGTGCAGTTCACATAGTCACTATTAGAACTTACTCAACGTTGTCTAAAAGCATAGTGTAGAGTTTGTTGATTAAATGAATTTCTTATATCTTGCAGTGAAATAGAAATCGTATAAATAAAAAAATCAGGTCATAAGACTTGATAATCTTATGACCTGATAAATATCTGGTTAAAGTACAGACCAGTATAAAGATGTGCTAAGTAAATAACTGTAACGCATATTCAGGACTAGTCACATAATTCTCGGTATTAGCCTTTAGGTGGACAATCATCGTTACCATAGGAATTCTTTTCACGAATTCTACCGTTTGTACCATGGATTAAAACCTCTGAGCGTTGATTTATTGCTATATCTCTAGCAATAACAGCAGCCTCTTTCTGTGTATTCACTACGGCTGTAGCTTTTGAATTACCAGCACCTTTTACAGCCCAACCGTCTGGATGCTTTACTACATGTTGATTCCTTCCCATAAGAAAAAACTTATGCCATATACATAAGCATATAGCTGGTTAATAAATATATCAACTTAATATTTTGTCAATATCAGTCTTCCATCTCTTTGCCCTATGAATGACTCTGCCTTTTGCTAAGTTATTAGCTATAACCTCCGCCTTAGTGAGCTTTGAAACTTCTTCCCAGTTTTTCTCGATAACGTACGTTGCGTTACCATATAGCATATTCTCCATAATAACGACACCTGCTTTGGGAAAATCAAAAACTAAATAACCATGAAACCCATTCATACCCTGGTATACTTTAGCAGGCATATGCTTATCCAAATGCTCAAATCGATATTTCTCAGCCAACTTACTCTTGGCTTTCGATTGGCTAATACCTAATCCACTCACGACAGTCTCCCAAGGTAGTTTCCCTTCTGGCAAAATTTCCCAATTGACTCTTTCTATTGGTAGTTTTTTAATTGTATCACTAAGATCTTCGTGCAAAAAATCACATTCACCAAAAACTTCCAGAAATAGATTAACGATATGTACATTTAATAGGCTGTCATCATTTATCATTAATGGAGAAACGATAGCAAACTGACCATTACGTTTAATAACTGTAAGCTCAACGTTTGGTGCTGAAAGATGCTCATACCGATATCCCCAATATTGAATATCTACATCGTGCTCATTACCATGCCAATCTGTTATAACCGCATGCCTATACTTTTGTATCTTAGCTTGGTTCTTCAGAGGAATATCTTTCCCCCATAAGTTATACCTAGTCTTTGGCCCAATTGGCCAAGGACAAACCCTGTTACCTTCTGTCATGAAGCTAGAAAGTCCATACAGACTTAAACGCTTCGGATTGATGTGATCAACTTGCACGTAGGCATAAAATTTCTCGTTTGCATCTATATCTACAAGATGCCTTTGTAAATTACGAATACTTCTTTTTTGTAACATAATCAACTTTTTTTGTTAAACAATAAAGTGACAAAAGAATGGCCAATCGCTCGACCGCGATTTTGTGACCACAAACTCATCTACAACAAAGATAGCAACATAAACAGCCATCAACCAAAGCCTTCGGTGATTTTCACGTCATCTTAACATTTTTATACATCTTTTTGCTGTAGCAAAAAAAAGCACTACCATCTAGGTAGTACTTTTATATCATCAAAGCTCATATACTCATTTAAAATATTTAGTCTAACACTAAACTTTCTTCTAGTAAGTCAGGTAATGCATCAAAATCTCCATTCAAATAGGAATCTCTTACACGCTTATCAAACCTTACAGTAAAATCATCCAATCTCGTGATGTTAGAAGACTTTTCTTTTGTTTTACTCATAAAAAATATTTCATCTTTGCGAACTATTTTTTGGTTCATCAAATATAATTCATGTGTATTTGCAATAAATTGACTATTACAGCGTAAAGCAGCATCATAGAAATCATTAATCATCCTTTGTGCAGCGAGAGTATGTAAACTATGTCCAAACTCGTTAATTACAAACGTTTTTTCTTTGGTTCCCATTTCAATCATAAGTGGAAGGAAATCGAAAATGTAATTTGTGCCATCTGATTCATCATTTGGATCAAAATGTTCGACTCGTGAATCGTGATCGACTTTATGAACTATCTTCAACTTATTAATTGTAACTTCACCATCCAAGTTCATTGCCACTTTATAAATATCTCTGTTGAAATTTAGTATCCCGCCAATACGAAATTCATCAACATCCTGACTCTTAAGTTCTTCTTCCGTAAGAGAGGCTAAGTCTTCTTTCTTTTTAGCAATATCCTTTGAAAGATCATTAACAATATCAGTAATAAAGCTATGAGTAAGACTAAAGTTCGTCAAATCAATTTGTTCAAATTCAATACCATCAATATCTACATCATATCTCTTAAGTATTTTGCAATAAGCGCTCCTTAGTTCATCATCATTAGCTATGTTACTAATAATGTGTGCACCATAATGTTCATCCAAAGAAATTACTCGTAGATATTTTGTAAACCAATCTAAAACATCAATAACTGGTTCTATATTTTCTAACTCACGCTTCATCGGACGATTCAAGAACTCTCTCATCAAAAGTCTATCGTCTGGACAAGAACGAACCGTAAAATCAAGAAAATTCCGATTCTTCTCTGATTTGTTCAATTTGAATAGACCTGAGATATCAAAAGGTGAATCTTGTTTAGAATTGCGACTAAATATCAGTTTTTCTGTACGTTTAGATGTTGAGTATAACCATTCTTCATGTATCTTTACTGAGTCATAAATAAAGCCGTATCGATAATTGCTATTATTTACCTGAATAGAATACTCAAATAGAGTTGGTTGGGAAAGTAACTCTTTACTCCCTAAACGAAATGGATCATAAGTGCGTAGTGATAATGCTCTATCATTCCTGTGATTCATTCCGCGCAATAATATCATCTGACCTAATTTTATTGCATTACATAAGTTGGTCTTACCAGCTGCATTAGGTCCAAACACAAGTGCACCTCTTAATGCTGAGATTCCACCTACAGGGTCACTTCTATGAGACGAGAATCGTGAACTCTTCCCTGACTGCATATTAAACACAACAGTGTTTTTAAATGAACGATAGTTCTTTACTTTAAAATTAATGAGCATGTTTCGCAACTTTTGTTTGTGCAAAGATAACGAAATTTTCTCTGAATCATACAAAAAAAACCACTTTATTTAAAAGAAATGAACTGCACTTCAAAAAATCAAACAGCAAATTATAACATAATGCTCTTTAATATTTTGAGTACAGTCCAATTCATATGGCTCTTCAAAAGATAGTCAGTAAGAGCCAATTCTTCAAGTAATGAGTAATAAAACCACTCACTATCAATTTACTGATAACGATTAGCAGCTGCTTTCAACTCCTCTTCAAATTGGTACAAATCATCTAAGCAAGACAACCCATGGCGTGTCTCACTCTTATTTTCATCAAGTAAACCAATTCGTTTATTAGCTGAATTAAAATGTAAACGACAAATAGGTTTTCTACTACTATCGTCTACAACCACAGAAAAATAGGATACAGAGTCTCGATAAGTTATTCGGTCAGATGAAATGATATTTCTAAGGATTGATTTAACAATATAATAGCCTTCAAGCTCTTCTTTAGTAGTTACAATCTTATTTTTAATTTCATTCTCTGGCTGTTCTGTCTCATCGGCATCCTCATTCACGTCTTTACCCTTAGTCTTCTCTTCTTCAGGATTTCTTGTCAACTGAGTAAATCGCTCTAAAATAATCGACTTATAATGACTCTCAATAGTACTCTTTATACGTGGTCTAAAGTCATCAATAACAGCTTGTGTGACATTTTTCTCATACACTTGTTTTGTAAAGAACTTCACAAATTCATCAGAAGGTGTTGAATACTCTTCTTGAATCAAAGCTCTAAGCTCAGAAGAATATTTTAAGTCATTAGCAGAACTAGAAATTTCTTCTACATCAAAAGAGGATTTGTGGAATTTCTTTACTTCCTGTAGCTTTTCCTCCTCATCATCTTCTTCTATATTGAACTCTAAAAATGGAGTGTCATCCATAACATTTGGCTTTACAATATCTGTGTAAAACTTATATACAACACCATTAGTTAAAACTCCAAACTTGGCTTCTGATTCATGATAGTATCTTTTTAATTGTATATTATGGGCTGATAAGTCTTGCTCCCAATGCTTACATTCAATTAAAATTATAGGCTTCTCATCTTTCATAATCGCATAATCAACCTTCTCTCCTTTTTTTGTTCCTATATCACAAGTCATTTCAGGTATAACTTCATTTGGGTCAAACACATCATAACCCAAAAGTTGAAGGAAAGGCATAATAAGTGCGTTTTTAGTAGCTTCTTCTGTAAATGCTTTTTCTTTACGAGCGGCTACTTGGTCTCTAAATTGAAAAATTCTGTCTTTAAAATCCATATAAATTTATCTTTATTGTTTTAGACATAATTGCAACGCAGTTAGTTACTCACATATGTCATCTTTTTCTATAATACTCGTTTCTTTGTCGGCTTATTCCAATGGCACTATTTGTAATACATTATACTCAACTGTAAGCCTACTTCACCACCCCCACAAACTCACCAATAACCCTAAAGTCACCTTCCTCAGCACTCGCTTCGTCAATAACAATAGGACTATACTCCTCATTTGTAGGCATCAATTTAATCAGAGAATGTTTCCACTCCCCACTCTCTTGAGTCACCTTCTCACTCTGATACTGCTTAATAGAGTAGCGTCCACTATACTCAGCATCAAATTTATTAGTATGCTCAACCAAGACAGTTTTCCCTTCACGAGACCCACCACTTTGAGCCGTGAAGATGCAAATATCTCCGTCCTGTATATTGGGTTCCATAGAATGTCCACATGCACGTACAGCAAACATCCAACGATTGACTTTTCTTCCTAATTGAGTTATATCCACCCAACCTTCAACATCCACATGCTCTCCATCTCCGAAGTAACCACATGCAGCGTGGACTGAATAGAAAGGCAAGAAGTCTACATAGCGCACATTGTCGTTGACTGTAGGCTCTATGCGAATAGTATCGTCTTGATCTGGAAGGAGTGCGCTTTGCTCTTCTTCTGCGGCAATAGACAATTCCACCTCTTCTAAAGCTTCTGCATAGTTCTTCACAAGTAAAGAACGGAAATGCTCCGCAAGTGCTTTATCTTCAAAGTACACATAACATCCTTTCATACCACGTGTCATCAACGTGCGGTATGTATTTTTGACAATCAGATCAGCTTGCTCAAGGGCTAGTTCCTTTTCGTATCCTTTCTCTTTCAAGCGTTTCTTAAGCCCAAAGATACTTCTATCACTTTTATGACGCTTATGAATATCAGTCACTACTTGACCATCTTCATAACGCATATCATTACCTACAATCACGC
Source organism: Bacteroidaceae bacterium (assembly GCA_963668535.1). GTDB lineage: Bacteria > Bacteroidota > Bacteroidia > Bacteroidales > Bacteroidaceae > F22. Next base: position 2,684,390 of record OY764867.1, on the reverse strand, counting down.
CGACATAGTCTAGTTCTAGACCTTGGCACGTATGGATACACCCTACTTCACTGATGGACTCAGGCTGTAGTATCCAGCTTTCATTCTTATTGGTAAAATTCCACTGACGTGCATATTGATATTCTGGTATCACAACATCCATCTTGGATGCGTCTTTCTTGCTATCCCATGGCCAGCAATAACCTGCCACAATACGAGAGCGATTATTGATTTCATTGCGTTCACGTATGGCTTTGTCCATTTCATTTGGGTCATCAAAGATACGGAAGTCATATGTAGACGGAGACAACAAAATATTTGCTGTATCCTTTATCTCCATAGTGTTATCTAGCCAGGCAAGATAACCATCCGCTCCATTACAACGGAATTGAGACTCAAGCTCTAAGTGCTGCACTTTAGCTCCCATGCTCAAAGCAATCTCTTCGATATACTTCTTACGACCAACATCACTTACATGAATTTGTTGGTTGTCGTCAACAAAGAAGACAGTCACTTTGGCTGCATTAATCAGCTCAGCAATCTGATTTTCACCTTGATTGCCATACAAGCCAGATTTAAGATTCAAGCGATGCGCTTCGTCCACAATTAGGGCGTGGAAAGCATCTTTTTTGTTCTCCATATCCATAAATGAGCCACTACCAGAGAATAGGCTTTGAATCAATTTCTTTTTGACATTGTTCTTGGCTAGCAGGGTACTGTACACATTGCGTGGTTCAGCATTTTTGGATACATACATCGCCAATTTTTCCTCATGAATAAGGTTAGCCAAGAGATTCACGGCGACGACACTCTTTCCAGTACCAGGACCACCCTCTACAATAATCACATTTTTGCTACCTGATTTTGCTTTACGACACGCAGATAACACAGTTTCATAGGCCACTTTTTGATTATCAATCAGAGTAAATTCATTATTACCCTGAAGCATGGAATATACAGAATCTGCAAGATATTTAGAAGGCTTAAGTTTACCATTTTCAATCTCAAAAATAATCTCACGATCATCACCTTTCTTAATGCGACGTGTGATAAACTCCTGCAATTTCTCTGCATCAGAAGCCAAAAAAGCAGGTGCTTGTCTAATATACTCTTGATAAAACTTATTTGTAATCACGCCATCATCATGGTAATTGTGCAAATAAGCGCAAGGACTTAAATTGATGTCCTTCTCTTGAATTGTCACATTAAAGCTGCGCAAAAGGTTGGCATAAGAAAGTGCTTGATAAGATGGATGAGCTACTTCTCGCTCTCCTTGCGCAAAACGAGTACTCACAAGTGCATCTTTATCTGTAAGCTTGGCTACAGACCATTGTTTCAATTCCACAATCACCACCTGCTCCTTATTCTGCTGGTCATAACCAGAGATTAAGAAATCAATACGATTGGAAGTCAAAGGTATTTGATATTCGATAGAGATTCCAGCATTATCTGGTATTCTAGTATCATTGATAACAACGTTCATGTACATCATAGAATTTTTCCATGAGTTGTACTCAGACTGTGATGTATGACGACCAAGATGTTCATAATAGGCATCATTGATTCTGTCGGCTATTGCATTATGTTTAATATCAGAGCAAAATCCCTGCTTCGTTGATTGATATACGATCATAATTCATTATATTTTTTTGCTGACCCTTTAGCCTTATCTACGGGATATTTCTCAGCATTTTTCTTCATTTTTTCAAGAACAATTTCTTCGACATCAAACTCATACTTATCAGCTATCAACAACGCGTAGTTAATGATATCCGCAAGTTCTTCGCGGACTTTGTCTCTATTCACTTGGTCGGGAGTTTTCCAAAGAAAGGCTTCGTTAAGCTCAGCTGCTTCAATTGAAAGGGCTAGTGCTAAGTCTTTTCCATTATGAAACTGATCCCAGTCTCTGTCTTCTGTAAATTGTCTTACTTGTTTTGTAAGGTTTTGTATTTCTGATGCCATAGATTGATATGGGGTTATGAGATTTTGCTTAATCACACTGCATTTTTTTCACAAAATGCAGTGTGATTGCGAATTTACTCTTTTTTGAGGCTGTGTACAAATTTCTGAATACAATTCTTTGTTATCATGATTCACAAGCAAAACATCAAATCTCAGAACAAATCAGCACAAAAGTTTAAATGATGAATATAGTGACAGAATTACAACTAAACAACAGCATATAATACAACCACTATGCAAATCATAAGTGCATTCACTAAATTCTAACATTAGACGCAGATTCTTTTCTTCCAGCATCAATCAAAATAATATTCTCTCTACCAGTAAGTCCTAGTTCGTTGAGTACTTTAAGTATTTTCTTGTGTTCATTTTCATCAAAATATAATATAACTTTGAACGAACTTTCTGTGTTATTTGCTTTTTCGTACACCTCGACTTGTTTTGCTAAATTCATGCGCAATTTAGAATTCGATGCTAACTTAAACTCTACCAAAGACTTATCATTACTTCCTTTAGAAATAGAATAATCAACAGGACCTCTTCCATTATTGACCTCTCTATTTACATCGTAATCAGAAGCAAACCATGTAAGTCTATATATTACTTGCAAATCTGCTTCTCTTTTTATTGGTTCTCCATCAACATAAAACAACTTGTAACCATCATTGTTCTCTATAACATGTTTCATAAACCCTAAACGTTTCAAAGTTTCATCATACGATTTACTTGGTTTATATAAATAGAAGTCTGTTTCAGCTTCAAGTGTTTTGGAGAATTTCGACAATTTATCAATAAACAATCGTTCGGTAGCACTTACTTTTTGAATTGAATCTTTAGATGCCAATTCTTTATTCTCTTCTTTAGTCTTTAGATAAAGATCCACAAGTTGCGTAAATGAATTGTAAGTCTTTCCCGCTGCTTCTTTTCGTTCTTTTTGAGTGATTTTACCATTTGGATTTCTTGGCAATACCTTATTGAAGTAGTTATTAATTTCTACCCTTAGCTGTTCATTTTCAACAGCTGTTGAAATCTGATCGTACATATTCAACATGTCATCCCTATTAATCCAAGTTCTGTCTACTGTTAGTATATCTTTAGGTGTCAACAAAACATAGTCATTAAAAATAAAAGGCAAATAATATTGCTTGGGCATCCACCTTTCTAACTTATAATCAAAGTACACCTTGTCCACATTGACTAATTTACAACAAGTTGGACTTAGATTATTACGTGCAAAATCCTGAGTATACTCCAAGATGTATGGTTTAATCAAATTAACAGTAAAATCGCTAATGTTATCTCTTCCGACACCATTTTCAAAAAGAGCAGCCTTTTCTATATGACTTGATAATGTCACAGTCTCTTGCCCTAAATCCTTGAATACCGTATTGATATTGTTAGAAAATGCAAGTCCAAATTGCTCGCCTAAGCCACTGCCACTGTTGCCAATTTTACTATACCCTAACCAGTTTTGTTTCACCTCAGAGAATTTGTACCAAGCAGTTATTGAGTCTCTTCCTATTTGACAATTTGCTGATTTTTCCTTTAAAAAGCCAATGTATTTCAGAATCTCATTATGCATTTTTTTATATTCAGCTTTATCACTTCCAAAAAGAAGAAATGGGTCTATAAAGAGAGGCATATCATTTATTAATGATATATTCATTGCCCCATAATTTTCCAAGACTTCAGGTGATATATCAAAGAAGTCACTAAAATAAACTTTCATACAATTATTTTTTAAGTTAACAATAGCATTGATTTAATAGATGCTTAAATATAATACTCAAAACCACAAATCTATATCTCCATAGGAAACACTTCATTCACCTCTTGCTCCACAGTCTTTGGAGGATTCTCCAGGTCCTCTAACATCTTCTGGCGAATAGCTATAGATTCTCTATACTCTGCCGCTTCAGGAATTACCTTAAACTCTACATCTAAACCTGTTTCAGATACAGCATGCTGAATATCGTTCATAGTCACATCAAAGAATTCACGACGACCATTTACCATGTTAACTTTCTTATTGTCAAAGACTTTGTGAAGCTGATTTTCCAATGTTGGTGCATCTTCTGAAAAAAACATCGCATGCACATCAAACTTAAACGAATCCCATGATTATTGAATTTTATTTTTTATCGATTCAATCTTATTCTTTGCATCAACAAAGACCTCAGTCAATGACTTCACGTCCTTGAAAAATAAAGTCTCTGACTTGATACCACTTAGTACAACGTACCATTGAGCTTCACCTTTACTTATATAATAACCGACTTTAAAATCATCATCAGTTATAAAACTGTTTTCCATGTAATCGGCATCACTCTTCAAGTCTGATGGTATAGATGCTTTAAGCACTTCAATAGCTTTAATTACTTCAAGTACGTCTTCATCAGCTATAGACTCAACTGTCGTAGAATATTTACCTGGCTTCATTATTTGGAAGAAGTAGCGTTTAGCGCCTTCAGCTTCAAGCAACCTTACTCTTGTTTTACAGTCACAGTAGAGGCTTGACACCTTTGGCAAATTGTAATCTAAAGCTTTTATCATTCTTCCTTTTTTAGAGACAAAGGCTTCTAGCTTAGTCTTCCCATCATTGATTTTTTGCTTTACTTCAGTTTTAGTCTCACTAACTGTTTCTTTCTTGTCCGTACATGACAGTACAAAGACACTCATCATCGCTAGCCCCAAAAGAGTCAATTTTGTCATTTTCATATTCTTTTACGGTTATAATTGATTCATTTCTTTCTTCAACACCTCATATCCAAGCAAAACATCTTTAAGTGCTTTACGTTCTGAAGAGGAAATTATTTTGGTTTTAGTATACTTACCCGTTAATCGCATCTTTAACGACTTTCCGTTTACAAACTTCTTTAGGAAATCAATTTGGCTATCAGACAAAGAAACATCTATCCATTCCCAAACTGACGTAGAATTTTCCGTTTCTTTATCTTTATAGTCATTGAACGGGATCTCTATTGTATTGCCATCATAAGATAAGTATGCGCTTTTGAAGAAGATCCAATCGTCACCGTAATAGGACATCTTAAGTCTTAACCATACTGAGTTATCACTTTTACCTATGTATATAGAGATATGATTACTATTGTTGTAGTGGGTGAAATATGGGTTTTGATACCAGGTGATACCACTAACATCATCTAACTTTTTTCTTAAGCGTTTTACGGCTTTTAGTTTAGCTTCTTTTTCTGCTGCAATACGCTTGGCTTCTGCATCTTTTAGGGTGGTAATATACTGGCCTACTTCTGTATACTCCTTAGAGCTACGGTGATACTTCTCTAATTTAGAATGAATGACTTCTAAGTGCTTGACATCTTTTTGTTTATAGTATTCATCGGCTTGTGCCAGCAATCTATCAGGTGAATTCTTATATTTCTGAACTTCAGCACTTAGTTGTGCGACTTGTGTTTGCAATGTTTTAGTTTGCTTTCTAAGTGCACTAGATTCACTACGTCCACTTACAAACGCGATTAACAATATTAGTCCAATGACAATAAAAATCAGTTCTCTAATTTTCATGATTTAATGTTTTAATTTAATATACCATTATCTTCTCATATATACTACTTCAACAGTATGATTTTCTACTTAAAGACTACAACCCCTCAAGCACTTTTTCCTCATTCAATTTATTATACTCACGACTAGTATATTGGATACTAATACGAATATCATTGTCATAGCTATACAGCTTAATTACTATTACTGTTTTCTCCTTATTCCACGTTGTCTTATAGGTGACATATCCATTTAATAGCGGTATATCCATTACACTGTAGTCGTCCTTTTTATGCCCTTCACGCCAAAGCTCTTGCACATCATCAGGTGCACCATATTTCGTTTTTAAGAGCTTTACTAGGTCTTGATAGTCAAATAGAAATTGCTCTTTGTTCAGGTGATCCATATGAGTAACATATTTGCCACTTGTAAGCTTATCATTAATAAAATTGAATACTACATAACAGTCCAAACCAGCTACGATGGACTTGAAGACATAGAGATCTTTTTTTTCTGGGTAGAGGTCACGCTTCTTTTCTATGTTTTTTACTTTAACCATAGAATCTCCCCAACTAGACTTACGAAATTGAGGCTTAGTTACCTCAACTTGCGCCCTACTCTGCCCCACAGCCAGCAAGGCAACGACAACACATAAAAAAATTCTCTTCATCATAACTTGCAAGTTTATTACTGTAAAATTTAGAACCCTGATCGGATATCTTTCTTTTCAGCTAATCTTTTACTAACCTCTTCACACTGAGCTGAAAGAATTTGATAAAGCTTCTGTTGACGCTTAGGTTTATATACTTGGTCAAATGTCTTTGTCTCAGTTTCCAAACGAATCTTTGTTATGAGTTTTGAATGTATCAATTGAAGTTGTGCATCGGTTAGTGGATACATTGCATGGGTCGTATAGGTTGTCATACCTGCGGCTTTGACATATGTACCTACAATATCTTTTGTTTCTAATGTAGGTAAAGCTTGATGTAGTTCAAGTATTTCATCATTGTCCAGCTTGATCAATAACACTCCATCTTTAGGAATAGCTAATGGACTAAGTCTATCTAGTTCTAGACACAAATCTGTCGTATGCTTTCCATCTGCAAAGACAAAAGCTACAAGTCCAAATTTCAGAGGGCATTTGTCTGTAAAACCATTTCTCATTAACGTACACTTAGTTGCTATAGTGCGCGTACCATCACTGTCTACTTTATCAATAATGATTTTAGATTGGGCCATAGTTAGTAATGGCAATAATACTAATAGTGTAAATATAATCTTTTTCATGTGGTATCTTATAAATATTATTTCATTGATTCAATCTTCTCTTTAGCTTCTTTAAATGCAGCGATTAACTTCGCCCCATCCTCAATAAAAAAGGTATCACCAGATTCATACTTTTTTAATTCAATATACCAGCTAGCTTTGCCTTTGTCAACAAAATAGCCTACTTTAAACCCATCGTCTGTAATAAACTTGTTTTCCAAATAATCAGGATTAGAAGCGATATCTGCTGCGACATCTCCCTGTAATTTTTCTGTTGCTTTGATAAGCTCAAGTAAATCATCATAGGCTATAGAGGCTCTTTTCGTTTTATATTTTCCGTCTTTTTCAATCTGATAGAAATATTGACTTTCGTGGTTAGCAATCACTTCTCTTATTCTTGTTTCACAACTCGTATATTTTGTTACTAGATATGGCAATTTAGTATCTATATACTTAATCATAGAACCTGTCTTTGATACAAACGCTTCCATTTTTGTTTGCGCCTTTTCATTTTTAGTTTCCTGTGCAGACATAGAAGAGGCACAAATTGATGCAATAAAAAGCACCATACTTAATCTCATTGTTTTCATAATTATCATTTTAAATTCATTACTAATAATATTTATTTTGGAAAAAATTGAAGGCTAATCCTTCATCTCTTTCACTCTATCTTAGACTACCTTTTCAGACTCCTTTTTCACTTTGTTGTTTCCCCCATTCCTTTCTACCTTCACCACCTTCCTAAACACCCTATCGTCATCTGTACCGCCATAACAAAAGACCTTGCATTCGCCTGCACGCAGCGCAGTGTGGTGCGAAGTGGTCTCTCCATCGAGTAGATAATCTACTTCTAAGTTGTTTTGGTCTGACGGAGCCAGGGTATTGACGGCCATAACGAGCTTGAAGCCTTTATGCTGCATCTCGTACAGGTCGATGCCAGTACATAATACTGGGAGCTGGCGGATGCTCCAGCCTGCCCAGCGGCAATCGGGACAGAGTATCTGGTCGAAGTCTTCTTTTAAAAGGGCTTTCGGGTTCTTATCGACGAGGTTGCTGGCATAGGCCGAATAGGTGCGCATATAGCGGATGCGCTGCTGATCTGAGTCTATAATAGCACAATATAGCGGCTTTTCTTTCATGCGGGAGGACATGTGTGCATATTGCTCGAGAAAACGAGTATGCTGTGGGCGTAGTACGTCGTGAATGCCTTGTTTGACTTTTCGAGCTAGTTCGAGTATGTGTGGAGACTTGAGTAAGTATTCTATACATGTACTCATGGCTTTGTCAAATGGTATATCTGTGTGGGGCCTTGTGGGTACCTGCATGTACTGTATCGTGCGCTGGACGATCATTGTGGGTGTGCCATTGAGGCTGACGATGGCGCGGGTCCAATCTCCTTGCTGATTATAGCTGTATCTATAGGTGTATTCTTGCTTATCGATATAGGCTATCTTGTGGTGGATATTGTAGATGTGTCGGGTCCACAAGGACTTGGCAAGGCAGCCTTTTGAGGTATAGCTGTTGATGCGGGTGAAGATGTTGCTTCCGTCGCGTTGCTTGCGTAGGGAACGGACAACTTGTCCTTCGGCATTTAGGCTGTCATATTCTAGGGCGTATGTTTTCCTTTTTCCAATGTGGAAGATGCCATCTTTGTATGTTCTCGCTCCTATGCCTGCTATTGCATTGAGCAATTTATGTCGACCAAAGTAGGTGTATGTATTTAGGGTGTGTTTACGTCGATTTTCACCGATATGTATCCTGCTATGGAGGGTAAAGGAAGACTTGTAGTCGTAATGGGCATAAGCACCTGTGCGTAGGCCGTCTCGATAGTAGAATAAGCTATCGACTAGTCCTGTTGACTTGAAAACGAGTTCGTAGTCTTGGGCAAAGCCATAGATGTCATTATAGTATGTATCGCTGCGTTTGCCGGCGACGTATCGGCCGTCTTGAAGGACGGCATCAAAGCGCTCAACGAGTATGCTATAGGTGCCTGAGGAGGCGTTGCATTGGTACCAGTTGTGTGCCTCGCCTATTTGTGAGTAGACGGGGATGGTGGCTAGTAAGCACAGTAGAAGCAGGGGGTATCTGAATGGGGGCATGGTAGTAAGGGAAATCAGGTGGTCTCAAAAAATCGTGTAGTAGTATTGTTTGTATTTATTGTGGAATCATTTTGTTGATGCGTTCGACGACGTCTTGCACTTCTTTCATGGCTTGTAGAAAGCCTTTGTTGTGTCCGAATGCTCTGCGCACGATATCATCGCAGCTGTACCATTGGTCGAAGCAGGGAAAGACGAGGCGTTCTTTTTTGGGGTTGTTGGTGCGGATGCATAGGGCTATCTGCGAATAGGTGTCGCGGTGGCTATCCTGATGGATGGGACTGTCGTAATAGTCGGTCAAATAAAAGCAGGAGGTGATGTCTTCGACATAGACGCATTGGATGTCGAGGTTGTGATCGATAAAGGCGAGTTTGCCTCGGTTTTTGTCGATCTGGAGGGTGAAGCCGTTGTACTGGGTGTGGTAGGTTTCATCGGCATGGAAGTTGGTCAGGGTGGAGAGGGTGATGTCCATATCTTGACGACGCAGATCACGGTAGCTGGTATTGCGACGGATGTCGATAATGTGCCATAGTGCTAAAGCGGCGAAGAAGGCTACTGTTATAAGGAGGTAGCTGGGGGATTTGACGGCATAGATGTAATAGGCCACGCCTAATAAGAAAATAACAAATGGAGTACACGCTGTGTAAGAAAATGTATGTCTTTGCATAATGAGATAAATAATGTAAGGTAGAGTATAGATAGGGGGTGGCTCTTAGGCCACATGGCGACCTTTTTCTATCAGGTCGTATATAGTATCAATGTTGTAATCACCTCCGATATTCATGGTGTCGAGCAGTCCGTATTCGTTGGCGTACTCGATGCAGATGTAGCGACCGCTGTACCATGGACTCTTTTTGTAGGTGACGGACCTGATCTTGTAGAAGGAGGTGGTCACGGTGCGCCCAAATCGACGGTGGGTGATGGTGTGCTCGCTGATGATGACTCGGCGAGTCAAACACACTAGAAGGATGGTGAAACATGCCGATAAACTAAGTAGCATGGTGTACACCACATACTCTTCTTGTATGTCTGTGTAGAAATAGTAGGATATAAGACAGACCAAATAGACGAGGATAATGAGGATAACCCAATTCATATTTGGCTTGAAGTAAATAGGCATCATTTTTTTGTTTTATTAGATAAGTTGATTTGCAAATGTAGAACTTATACATGAACTGTACAAGAAATCGACTTGACAAAAACTTGACATTTTAGGATATATGGTCTATTTAAAAAAATAAAGGCTAGGTGTGTTACATTATACGCCTTATTATATGTCAACAAATACGCATATCTACAAAAAATAAACAAACAAAACAACACTATTTTGTATATACATAGCACACGTCTTATTAATTGATTTGATTGTACAACAATTATAAAAAAAATGTTGACCACGTTGCATTTTACATTCTATAACTATTACATCGGTCTTATTGAGGAGAAAAGTGAAATAAATGGGGAACATATGGGGTGAACTTGACGTTTTTATTATGGACAAAAAGTACGCATTAGGGAGGCGTATGCACTTTTTGTACGAAATATTTGTTTTATCTACGAAATTTTCGTATGTTTGTCGCATCGATCATTTCAAACAATATAAAAAGATATCATACAATGGAAAAATTGACTGCTCAAGAGGAACAAGTGATGCTGAAGGCTTGGCAATATGAGGACTTTACTGTCAAGGATATATGGGCCACGTATACGGAGGCGCCTGCCTACACGACGTTGGCGTCTGTGGTGAAGAATTTGGAGAAGAAGGGGTATGTGTCGAGCCGCAAGGTGGGGACTACCTTATTATATACACCGGCTATCGATCAGAAGCAATACAAGCGTCAGTTTATGACGAGTGTGGTGGAGAACTATTTCAAAAATTCGTATAAGGAGATGGTGACTTTCTTTGCGAAGAATGAACAACTAAGTAAGGATGATCTGAGGGAAATTATTGACTTAATCGAGCAGAAAGATGAATGAGGTGGTTCATTATGTGTTACAGGTCAATGTGATCTTGGCGATTTGCTATGGGGTGTATCGCTTGTGTAGTCAGGGGAGTACGCTATTCCATATACATAGGTCTATGTTGTGGGGGGTGTATCTGATGGCGATGTGCTTGCCGTTTCTGCACTGGAATCTGGGCTTGAGTGACCATACGGTGCAGGAGATGACGGCCCATTATATGACGCATCTGCATCCCAATAACTGGCCTATGGGGGGTACGCAGCAGATGCCGGTATGGGGGCTGTGGATCTTGGGGGTCTATGGGCTCGGGGTATTGGTGCTGTATATCCGTTTCTTGATTCAACTAGGTACCCTACTCTATATGGGGGCTACGGCTAGTAAGGTGCAGGTGAACGGACAATGGGTCTGTGTGTTGCCCAATAATGCGTCGCCTTTTTCGTTTTTTCATTGGGTCTTTTTGGATCCAGCACGCCACACGAAGGAGGAGTTGACTTCTATCTTGCTGCATGAGCAGGCGCATGTGCGGCAAGGACATTCGCTGGATATTATCTGGGCGGAATTGGTGACTATGCTCTTTTGGTTCAATCCGTTCGCTTGGTTGATTAAAAGGGAGATACGCACAAACTTGGAATTTCTGGCGGATAATGCGGTGTGCAAGCAGACGCCCAATATCAAGGTGTATCAGTATCATCTGCTGGGACTGGCTTGCGGGGGTGCGCAGAAGGGCTTGGCCAATAGGATGAATAGAACGCCGCTTAAGAAGCGGGTGCTGATGATGAACAGGAAGAAGAGTATGGGACGACGGGGACTGCGGTATCTGCTATTTGTGCCTGTGGTGGTGGTGATTGGTTTGTTGTCGCACTTGGATGTACTGGGACGTACGTTGTCTTCTGCGCCAAAGGTTGGTGAGGCGAAATCGTCGGGAATACCACCCAAAACGATGGTGATTGTAGATGGTCAGGAATATACTAAAGACATTAATGATATACCGCCCTCTGATATCAAAGCGATCAGTGTGATCAAGGGGGAATCGGCTATGCGTACGTATGGTAGCAAAGGAAAAAATGGTGTGATTGTGATCACCATGAAACACTGATATATTTCTAATATTTAATTTGTAAACCCATGAAGAAGAAAATTTTGATGGCGATGCTTTGTAGTATCGCAATGGTTTGTAGTGCCTTGGCTCAAGAGGTCAAAGTCACACAGGTGAAGAAGAATGGTTGCTGTGTCACAACGATGCAGGGCAAAGAGGGTGTGAAACCTTTGGTTGTGGTCAATGGTAAGATGTACACAAAGGATATCAATTCGATTGCTCCCGATCAGATCGAGTCGATCAATGTGTTGAAGGGCCAATCGGCTACGGATAAGTATGGTGCTAAGGCCAAAGATGGTGTGGTGGAAATCACCTTGAAGAAGCAGTTGGATGTCGCTAAGGCTTTGGTGGTGATCGATGGTAAGGTGTCGACTAAGAAGTATGATGAGGTGAAGCCTGCTGATATTCAATCGATTGAGGTCCTTAAGGGGGCATCGGCTACGGCGAAGTATGGCGAAAAAGGGGCTAATGGTGTGGTGGAAATCACGACAAAATAAAGGTTGTTTTAGCGCATAATATAATGAGGGGCGTCCTCGCGTAGGCATCTGAATGGGTGTGTACGGGAGGATGCTTTTTTGTAGAGGAAGGATTAATGCTTGTATATTTTTGTTCACTCCATTTTTTTCGTATTTTTGTTTATCAACAATTATCTATACTTATAATCATGATACTAAACTGTGTATGTATGGCCATGAACGTGTGGAATGGTCAATGGCTGAAAGGCTTGTCGTGTAGTGGATGGGACTTGGTGGCTGTGGGCATTATCGTGCTGGTGATTCTGGCGGCTATCTGGATCGGGATCGGTCTGATTAGGGGAGCTGGTCAGCGACGGTTGGACCGTGTGATGTCGAGTAGTTTGACTACGCAGGTGTTTTTATTCTTGTCGTTCAATGCGGTCATGGTGGTCTTTGCTGTGGCGGTGGGCTATCTCCTTGGGTCGAATCCGTGGAATGTGATTACGGCTTATACGTTCGGCAATCTGGAGCATTTGCCTACATCGGGTGTCGGTGGACATCTGCTGGGCTTTATCCTGACGTTTGCTGGGGTTATTTGTATGGGTGGTTTGTTGATTTCGACGTTGACCAATATCATCAGCAGGCGTGCTGAGAAGGTGATGCGTGGGGAGATTACGTACAAGCATATCAAGGATCATTATGTGGTGGTGGGCTATTCGCAGTTGACGGAGAGTATCATACACACGCTCTATAAAAAGGAGATGGCCAAAATAGAGGGGGCTGCCTATCGTGTGGGGGGCCGCAAGATGGAGGTGAGCAAGGTGCTCTTGCTGACCAACCAGAATATGGAGGAGGTGCGACGTAACTTGAGCAGTACGCTGGATAAGAAGGTGTTTGATACGATTATCTTTTATTCGGGGTTTGTGGAGTCGAGGGAGCAGTTGCAGCGCTTGAATATCGATAAGGCGAAGGAGATTTATCTGTTGGGGGAATATGGTGATCCTGGAACGGATACGAAGAATATTGAGGCATTTCATCATTTGGCCGATTTACGGGGGGACAATCCGAGGGTGAATGTGCATGTGCACTTTGAGACGATGTCGTCGTACGCGACGATGCAGAAGTTGAAGATGCCGGATAGTTATTTGACGGCTTCGTCGACGCTGGCGAATGCGCCTGGTGAGGTGAAGCATACGATTTATTTCAGACCTTTTAATTTCTATGAGTTGTGGGCGGGCAAGTTGTGGCGCTTTCAGTGGAATGGGACGAGCAAGTATCGCCCTTTGGATAATGAGGTGATTGTGGGGGATACGTATGTGCATCTGGTGATTGTGGAACTGGATGAGATGGGGACGGCGTTGTTGCTTCAGGCGTTGCGGATGTGCCATTATCCTAATTATACGGAGATAGACCCTACTCTTGGGGAGAAGAGGTCGAAGGGGATCAATCAGCATAAAACGAAGATTACGATTATTGACCCGGAACTGTACACGATGGGTAAGCGGGCGCAGTTGGAGTCGCATTATCCTTATATCAATCTGATTGAGGATATTGAGGTGGAATTTGTGGATACGCATCTGGGCGATCCTAGGGCGCAGGAGATTATTGCGCGGGTGGCGCAGGATGGGCATGCGGTGATGACGATTGTGATCAATCATCCTGCACCCGACGAGGCGTTGTCTATGGGATTGAATCTTCCGGAGGCGGTGTACTATCAAAAGGATATGGTGGTGCGCAATGAGCAGGGGCAGACGATAGAAAATAGAATCAATAATACGGTGCTGGTGCGGCAGGAACTGAAGGAGGGACTCAGTGATATTTTGGATGAGGATGTCATCCGATTTAATCATGTGTACACGTATGGGATGGGCAATCAGGAGATTGACTTGGATTGTTTTGATGATTTGATTCCTATGTATTTCAATGCGGACTATGAGTGGAATGAGTGGGTGAAGCAGGCGGCCAATCAGCAGGAGTTGGAGGGTCGGGTGAATACGTCTATCGATAGGCTTTTTGAGATTGTCGAGACGTATAAGCAGACGAAGGACAAGGCGGCTAAGCTGGCTTTTGTGGAGCATTTCACGCAGGTCAATGCGTATTGGGGGGGATTGCTGGAGAAATTGCGTTGGAGCAATCGATATACGCTTGATGTGTTTGGCAATACGATCCGTTATCTCAAGTGGGTATTTCCTGATAAGAGTTACCAGGAGATGCGCACGATGCTGATGGAGAAGAAGGATGAGCGGGCACAGGAGGTGTCGCTTTGTATCGCGAAGATGAATAAGATGAGATGGAATGCGGAGAAGCTGGTGGCGGGGTATCGTCCTGCGCAACCAGGAGAAGTGAAGGATAATGAGTTTATGATTCATCCGCTGATTATTCCTTTCTATCAGATGATGAAGGATAGTCCGGAGGAGTTGGATAAGGATGATCAGATTACGATCAATCTGCTCTTTATGTTGGAGATCTTCGAGGAGTACAGGGAGGAGTTTGAGGAACTTAAAGATGGGGTGTGCTGATATGGATACTCGGATGTATGCGCACCATGTGGTGATTGATGAAACGGCGGTCGTGGAAGACGGGGCGGTGATCGGTGAATATACAGTGATTGGGGCGTACTGCCATTTGTCGGCTGGGTGCCGAATAGGTAGTCACTGTAAGATTCATCGCAATGTGTTTGTGGATCATGATGTGACTATTGGCAATCGGGTGAAAATTCAAAATAATAACAGTATCTATCAGGGGGTGACTCTGGAGGATGGGGTGTTTGTGGGAACAAATGTGTCGTTTACCAATGATACCTATCCGCGGGCGATTACTGCTGAGGGGGAACTGAAAACGGAGAAGGATTGGGTGCTGGAGGATACGGTGGTGCACTACGGGGCGGCCATCGGTTCGGGGGCGACGATTCTGTGTGGACTCACTATAGGTCGGGAGGCTATGGTGGGTGCTGGGGCTGTGGTGGTGACATCGGTGCCTGACAAGACGCTGGTATGCGGCAATCCGGCACGTATCATTAAGGAGATGACTTTATAAATCAAATATAGACGGCAGATGAAAAAAGATATTTTTATCAGTTATAGTAGCAAAAACAAGGATATTGTGGCTTCGTTTCTGAAGGATTTCAAGTTGAGCAATATCTCAACGTGGATAGATACGGAGAATTTATATAAGAATCCAGGAACGGATTTTACGCAGGAGATTATGAATAGTATCGACGATTCGAAGGCGGTATTGCTGATTTATACGAAGGAGTCGATGGCATCGGAGTATGTGAAGAAGGAGATTGATTATGCCTTCGAGAAGGGAAAACAGGTGTTGTGTTTCCCTTTTTTTCCTCATAATGAGGAGGTCAATTTCAATAGGCATCGCGATTTTTCGGATAAGCTCAATAGTACGCAGTGGCTGTGTACTGGCCAGCAATTGCATCATATTCCTGGATTGGGCGAGTATGTGGAGGGGGCGCAGAAGGCCAATACGTTGCAGTCGCTCATTACGGACTTGCCTGATAGGGATGAGGATAAGTTTTCCGTGGATGTGATCTTGGCACGTATCGGGATTCAGCAGGTGCTGGGAAAACCGCTGATGCCTTTCGGTACGTTTACGTCGATCGAGCCCAATCCGGATGTGTATAAGAACGAGCATCTGATTATGAAGGTGACCGATAAGGCGATGTATATTGTCCCTACTCCAGCACAGGCGGCACGCATGCGGTCGTTCTTGGACCGCAGTGCGGGATGGCGCGGGGAACTGGCGGAGATCAATGGTATGAGGATGATCGATACATCGGAGTTGATGGAGTCTATGCTGGCTTTTATTGAGACGCAATGTGGGATGACGCGTGTGGAGGCATTGGGCATTTTGGAGGAGGCGAAGGAACTGGCCACAGAGGTGATTGCGGGGGACTTGCAGCGCAATAATTTGATGTTTAACGGACCGATGGTGGGGGTTTACAATATCGCGGTGGATAGGTCGCCTAGTGAGGAGGATAGTATCTTGTTGATGGATTTGTATCAGTCGGATTATTTTACGTTTAAATGTACTGGGGAGTTGTTTCATTTGCTCAAGAAGCGTGGGGCGAAGTTTGACATTAAACTCCAGTCGGTGACTCCTTATGCGCCTTTCTTGTGTTCGTTGGGTCTGGGTGGTTTTATCGTGGTCAAGCATGGCGAGGAGGAGTATCTGCAATGGGTCAAACGCTCGGGCTTTATTCAGGCCAAGAATATGTGGCACTTTAGTTATGACGAGACGGTGCATCTGCTGAAGGATATCAAACGCAATAAGGAGAAGGAGATTATTCGCGATGATCAGGGGGCTTTCTTTTTGGATGCCAATACGATTATTCGCAGGGCGTTGCAGGAGGAATTGCGGTTACAGAATAAGGTGTCGACCAAGTTCAACACGGGGGTGTTTGAATTGGGGTTGATTGAGTGTGATAGATTGGAAATGGAGTTGTTGTCGTTCTCTATCATTGAGACAGATGCTTCGCGGGATATTCACGAGCAGTTGAGTCCGTATACGGATAGTGCTAAGGATAGAATAGAACGGGAACAAATCGAGTATATTCCCTTTGATATGAAGGATATGACGCAGGCCCTGCATGGTAAGTTTCTCACACCAGAGTCGTACACTTTGGCGCAAAGGTTGATGGTGTTTAAGGAGGAGGAGCTGTTTTAAGGCTTATATAGGAGAATAAGGCTGTTGTGCGACAGGTCGATAGGTGCTGTATATATCAAAAATTATCTATATCTTTACGCAGTAACCTTAAAAGAGATCTCCTATGAAACAATTTAAAGTACAACTGAGTAGACCCTTGTTATGGGTCACGGTAATCGTTACGCTGATATTGGTGGGCCTCTTCTCTTGGCTATTCTCGCTCGTGGTACATCCCCCATTCGGATTGGACAATTGGATTTGGTTGATCGTTATGGGGAGCTTATTGATTATCTTGGTGCGGTTTGCGTGTATGCAGCCTGTGCTGTTGGAACTCACGGATGATAGGCTCACTATCGTCAGGGTGTGTGGCAAGGTGGATATCTCACGGCATGAGATCGTGGAGGTATATCGCAAGAAAAGACTGTGGCTGGATATGAAAATCTTTGGCGATGCGGGATGGTTTGGATATATCGGTGTGTTTTGGAATAAAAAGGAAGGACTGCACCGTGATTATGTGAAGAATCTATCGAAGGCGGTGGTGATACGCACCAATCATGGGTATTATATCGTGAGTTGTGAGCATCCTGGCGATTTGATACATGAACTGAAGAAAAGCATGCATGTGTTGTAGGCATGCATAAGTATATAACCTTAAACAAACGAAGTATGAAGAATTTTAAAGAAACTCTGGAAACAAATGGTAAGCGAATGAATGATTTGGCAGTGGGGGCTCCTAAAATGATGAAGGCGTTTATGGAGATGCATCACTTGGGTACACAAAATGGGGCGCTATTGACCAAGCATAAGGAACTGGTGGCGCTGGGTATTGGGATCCATGCGCAATGCGAAGGATGTATCTTGGCGCATATCAAAGGGGCGTTGGACGCGGGTGCGACTCACGACGAAATAGTGGAAACCATTGAGGTGGCGCTCTATATGGGTGGCGGACCGTGTGTGATGTACGGTTCTTTGGCTTATGGGGCTTTACAAGAATTATTGAAATAAAAGGTATAGGGTGAGATGTTATTGATGAGATAGCATCTCACTTTTTTATATATCGCATGGGTACGTCATTGGAAATAGGTATCTTTGTGGATAATACATAAGAACATACGGGTATGAAAAGAATACAGAATTTGATTGGTACAGTTGTCTTGCTGTGGTGTGGCATGGGACTATATGCGCAGCAGAGGATGTCGTATACGCTTAGTCATGATGACAAGTATGCAATAGCATTGTCTATCGAGGATAATATACTTCGGGTGGATACTTTCCCTTCGTCTTTGGGGTATGATCAGTACTTGGTGGGGGTGAAGGCGTCGTTTGATTTAGCGGATCTGGTGACGAAACAGCTGGTCTCCCCTATCCAATCGAGATGGATCAATAAATCGTTTGCTTCAGTGGGTGAGAAAGCGGAGGTGGATCTCAATCAGCTGAAGGATGGCTTGTATGAGGTGGCGCTGTATGTGCATCGAACTGGTGGGGCGCAGTTTTGGAATTTTA
Organism: Bacteroidaceae bacterium; assembly: GCA_963668535.1. GTDB lineage: Bacteria > Bacteroidota > Bacteroidia > Bacteroidales > Bacteroidaceae > F22. The sequence continues at coordinate 2,665,893 of OY764867.1, read as the reverse complement.
CCAATCCGTATGATATTGTGCTGAAAGTGGATCAGCATAGGGCGTCGTTTGCGCCAGCGTATTATGGGTTGGAAAATAAGGCGGTGCTGGAGCGATTCCCTACTGATGCAGATTTCTTGCAGCAATGCCTTGCGGACGAGGGGGCTATCCAGACTCAGTCGCCGCAGGTGCAGCAGTTGGCCAAGCATATCTTGGCTACAGTGGCGCAAAAGGGGGACGATTCGCACCGAGCTATCGTGCAGGAGGTGATGAACTGGACGATTAAAAATATCAAGTTGAACGTGGGAAGTTATTACCGCAAGGACTTGCATGTCGATCATATGATCAGTCAACGTAGCGCTGTCAATGAGGGGGTGGCTATGTTGGTGGTTAGTGTGTTAAGGGCAACAGGGGTGCCTGCGCTATTCATGCCGTATCATGCGTTGGCCTCTAATGCTGCGTGGTGGACTAGCGATAAGAAGGATAATACGATCGTGCAATATATTCCTGTTGTTTTTTACGGTGGAACATGGCATCTATATAATCCAGTGTTGGAGATGACCAACCAGATGGTGGGAAAAGGCATGGATATGTCTTTGGAGTATTTCTCCAATCGAGGGCATCTGTGGTATAAGGGCAAGGTGAAGTGGCTGGTGGAGAATCATATTCGTCCGTTCAAGCCTTCGGACTATCCGATTGCGCCGATGGAGGCTTCGGCTGTAGAGGGGGTGGATGCCAAGAAGCATCTAATCACATCGTACTGTCGCCGATACGCCTTGTCTATCAACATCAAGCACAACCAGGTGGCGGTGGAGCATTTCCCTTATACGCCTAGTTTCGAGTTGTGGCAGGTGGTGTGGACTTCGGAGCAGGATCTGCCGCATCTCTTTGATAATGGGTGTGTGTATGATATGCCGACTTGGGATACGAGCTTGTGGAATAGAGGCCGTTATTGCTTGACGATTATGGATAAGAATGGGGAACCGGTATTGGGCAATAAGGATATTGAGGTGAAGTGTGATGTGCATGGTGCCGAATGGGACGTGGCACAGAATACGCTCAAGAATATCAAGGTGTTGAATGAGATCAAGATGACGGATAAGGTGAAGCGGCATTTGCTGGCGAACAATGAGCTGTATCCTAAAAATAATCCGCAGGTGGTGGCGCTGGCTGGTGAGCTGACTGCGGGATTGGCGGATGATTATCAAAAGATGGAGGCTATCCATAGATGGGTGAGTACAAACATCTTTTATGATTGGGATGCCTTCAAACAAGATAAAAAAAGGAAGACTAGGAATTTCTTCCAATCGATGAAGTACTATCGAGCCAATAAGGTGTCGACGGTGCTCAAATATCACCGTGCGGTATGTAGTGGCTATACGTTTCTGAGTGTGGCTTTGCTGCGGGCGGCGGGTGTGCCGGCCATCGGACTAGAATGCACCTTGCGTAATGGTACGGAGCATATCCTGGTGATGGCGTATTATGCTGATAGATGGGTGGTGATGGATCCGACATGGGATTCGACAAACAAGTATGAGTTTGGAGCGAACTTGCCTCAGAAAATCACGCCTACGCATATGATCTATTTTGATGTGACGATGCCATTTATATCGAGATCCCATACATTTACCAAGGCGTTGCTAAATATGAGAAGTTCTCCCCTATCCTATCTCAATCTAGGTCTCTAAGGAGATGGTATGAAGTGGGTGGATATTATTTACTTTGTGTATTAAATGTAAATATATCACAATTAACAGAATAGCCTGTTTCATTTTTTGCTGAATAGTTGCCGATGAAAATATTTTGTGTTATATTACACACCTTGACTAGTAATTTGAAACAAAAAACGCACTATGAAAACTATGGAACTTGACAATGATGCACAAGTGAAAAAGGTCAAGGGATTCGTTCAGGATTGGTTTGCACATTACGAAGCTTTGAGTAATGAAGATTATTTCTTAGAGCATATCACTCCTGATGCTACATTTAAGTTTGTAGAAGGCGAATACTCTGGGCCAGAAGGGTTTAGTACTTGGTACAAAAACATTATGCTCACGTATCGACCCAACAATGAGCACAGAATTGAAGCTATTTTTGTGGTCAAACAGGATGGGTATTACCATGTGGATGTATCTTTTAGATTTCTCGGAGAAACCAAAAATGGACAGGTGTTGACTCTGGACATGCAGGAGTATTTCAAAGTGGAAATGCTAGGAGATGGCCGCATGATGATTCATGAGAATGTGGTGTACTCGGTGTAAACCCAATGATGAGAAGCAATAGAGAGCGAATCAAAATAAGGTATTTGATTCGCTCTCTACGTGTATTATAGCTGGATGCCTTGGTAATATACGCTGGTAAATTCTAGTCCCTCACAAGGTTTTTTGAGGTATTTCTTGATCAAGTCGTACAATTTGCGGTTGGGGGTGTATTTGGTGTCGTCGTAGGCGACGGCGTAACTGGCATCGACCCACTCGATGGCATAGAGGACGCGGGCTATGAGGAGATTTTTATCGTAGGAGCGATTGGTCTGTTTGGTCCTGGGTTCTTTATCATGCAGGAATTGCTGCATGACAAGATAGAACATGGCTAGTTTCCGGGTATTGGAGATGTCTACTCGCTGGGTGGGTATGTCTAGCAGTAAGGAGTCGTAGTCTTGGAGCATCTTGTCGCATGCACGTGCTATCAGGAAGATGGCTTGGTCGTTATGGCAACTATGCACTTTTTTCTTATCGGCCCGTAGAGACAGTTCGACGGGGGTGTCAAACTGCACATAAGCATCTTCGGGGAGTTGATCGTTTGGGTTGATATCTCGACAAGCTGGATGCAGTGGGAGGGCGCCGATAGCATCGCGGAAGGAGGCGATAGAATCGACTATACTGGAGGAGGAGACAACAGCTGTGTCGCATTTTTCTTCAATCACGTCTTTGACAAAGAGCACGAGATTCCAAAAGGATTCTAAATCAAAATCGTATAAATCAAGGGTATCTAGGAGTTCTTGGTTCATATAGAATCGATCTTCTAGGGCTTGGAGATCTCCATGAGTCTGCTGGGTATTGTAGCGTACCAGAAAATCGGCTGGGGCTTGGCGCACACTGGCATCATCGGTCATACGAGTATAGGTGGCTGTGATATAGGGAATATCTTGTTCGGTAAGGTGCTCTCTATTTGCAGGCGAGACACTGGGCAGAGCGAGTTCCCGAATAACGTGCAATTCTTCTGGAACTATCCCATCGCTTAGGGAACAGATATACCACAGATTTTGTACCTCACGGAAATGTGCGGGTGAAAAATGGGCCAATTCCTCTTTCATCTCTTCAAGAGTCATCTGTTCTGCTGCTTGCATCAGAGGGTCTAGGGGTTCGTTCTGCTGGATGGAAAACCACCGAAGAAATTGTTGTTCTTGGATGCTTCGGATATTATCGGCATGGATAATCAATAATAGGGATTTCAGTATGGCTGTTTTCTGTCGTACGGTATAGTTCATGGGAAGTATTGAATAAATAAATATGTTTGTGGGGTATGCGATGTGTCGTGTCGTCCCCCATAGGGGTGTGGCATGAAATAATGGTGCAATAGAATCTATTGACTATATTTGCCCATGTAATAATTGGTTGGTTTTGATTATTTCATTACCTATTTGTTAAATGTAAGTGAAATTTGGATGAATACCAAGAATCTCTAAAAAAACGGTCTCTCTCAAGAAAAACGAGGATGTTTCAAGTGTGAAACACCCTCGATTTTTTATATATGCAGTTGTGTAGGTATATCAAGGGACGGTGCGTTTATTTGATGGCGTATGGTAAACAATACATGATACACATAATCAATGCAGCTGCTACGGTAATCCATCTGTTGACTGGACGATTAACCAGATACTGGGTGCGCCAGGCCAATACCAGAGAGAAAAGGGTTATAAGCATCGTATGACAAGTCAAATCATAGCCGATAGGGAAATGGGTCCAGTAGTCGCCATACGCTGCTTTCTGCACAAATATCCCCAGGACAAATCCCCCTATAAATAAGCAAATTGCTGCTGAGCGAACGTACTGTAGAAATCGTGTATCATCGGCAAGGGCGTATAGGCCAGCTTGTATGCCAAAAAATAGGGCGAGCAATAAAAAGAGGATATGGGGCACATATAGCCAGAAAGATACATCTCCTTCATATCGGATGATCAAAGGGGAATCTTTATAATAATCTTCTCCTTGGATGGTGAGGTAGTACTGAAGCGTGGTAGCTGGTGGTTGGGCTGGAAGCACAGCGTATGCGCTATCAAAATCGACGGTGGTATAATTCTCAAAAGATGGATAGGGTCGATAATGCAATTGGGCATCTACATACTGCAGATAGGACGTGCAGACTTCTTTGCCATGATAAGAAGGACGTAAGGAAACGCGCTCACCTCTGGATCGACCAGAAAGGGGCAGATGTGCGGTATAGGTACACAGATTGAAGGTGTAGGTCAGTTTCTTGGGTGCAGTATGCCCCATGCTCAATCTATACATGCTGACGGAAATCGTGAGGACGGCGGCGAGTATGCAAAAGATGGTTTTTCTGTTCATTTTCATGATTCGACTAGAAGTGAAGAGATAAGATGTTTCATATACAACAAGTGTATGCGGTGGACAATAATTTTCGATTGAATATTTTCAGTTTCGACAAAAATAGGGAAAGTTTAAGAAAACAACAAATAAACGAGGAAAGTGTTGCATAAAATCCTCACAAATAAGGAGGAAATAAAAAATTAACAAATTTATCTGCAACTAAATGAATATATACGCACGTCTTACGAATGTAATCTTTTAAATAAATAGTATATGAAGAAAGTTATCGTCACTTTAATTAGTTGCCTCGTATCGGTGGTTTGTGTGCAAGCCAAATCACTTGAGCTGGACAACGTGTACAAAGAAGTATCCCATCTGTCCAACTGTCATAAAGTGAGCGTAGGATTTCCACTGATGGCACTGGCTAGATTATTTGTTTCTGGTGAAGATGCCAAGCAATTGCGCCATTTTAATAGTGTGTCTGTTCTGACTCTAGATGAGTGTACTTCGGCTGTTCAAGAAAAATGGATGGACACAATCTTACAAGGACATTTTAATGACTACAGCCTACTCGTTAGTCAGCAAAAGGAAGAGGAAATTTCTCAAATATGGGTGCATCAAAAGAAAGACCGAATCGTTCGTATGATCATTGTACATAAAGATGACAACTCGTGTAATTTGGTACGAATAAAAGGGAATTTCACGCTAGAAGAACTATCGGATGGTGAGCCTTTAGACTACACAAAATTAATACATTAAGCTGTGTCCTATTGATATACATTTAATGATTTTAAAAATAAACAAAATGCAAAGAACTTTAATTACATTGATAGCCCTTCTATTTGTTGCTATCACCGGAGCGTTACATGCGCAGAGTTTAGAGAAAGTGTTTCAAACAGCACAAGAGTTGCCTAACCATGAGATCATCAATATTAATGGTTCCATGATGAATTTATCTCAATTATTGGGTGGTGCCGATGAAAATGTAGATAAAACTGGAGAAATCAAGAGTGTGTGTGTCTTAAACCTTGATGACTGTTCCCCAGAAAATAAAGCCAAGATTGTGGATATGATTAAAAAAGGTGGTTTCAAGGATTATGAATTGACTACCGACAGACGTCAAGGTAAGGAAATAAATCAGATTTGGACCTTGCGTGCAGGCGACAAGATTGCCAAGATGATTATCATCACGGTGGATGAAAAAGAAAGTGAAATAGGTATGGTGCGTCTTGAAGGTAATTTTAAGTATACACAGAAGTAGTAAATAGGGAACGACTTCTATGTAGGGATAACGCTTAGCACGGTATAGGGAAACATTCTATGAAGTGGTGTCGGATTATTGACGAATAATTTGTATATTTGTAAGCATTCTATCGCTTTACACATACAAAAGATATTCGAACAATATGAAATTACCTAAGAAAATTCCTCTATACATCAAAATAGTGCTGGGCATGCTTTTGGGCGTCCTAGCTGGTGTGTTGTGTACACAATTCAGCTGGGGCGTTTCTTTCATTCACAACTGGATCAGCCCTTGGGGTAAGATGTTTATTCGGTTGTTGAAAATGATTGCTGTTCCTCTCGTCTTTTTCTCTTTGCTGAAGGGAATCACCAGTGTGAAGGATGTGGCGCATTTTTCTTCTATGGGACTGCGTACGATGGCCATATATGTGGGTACCACTGTTTTCGCTATTATCGTTGGGGTGAGTGCGGCTGTACTGATCAAACCTGGTAAGGTGGTCCATCTAGGTGTTGTGGAGCTCACTGGGGCGCACACTGATAAAGTGTCTCTAATTGAAGAGAAGGCAGACGCACGAAAAATCGATGGTCCCCTAGCCTTTCTGGAGGACTGTATCCCTGATAATATCGTTCAAGCAACGACGGATAATGGGAAGATGTTGCAGGTGATCTTCTTTTCAATCTTGTTTGGCGTGGCTATTATCTCGATGAACAAGAAGGTGACTCAACCGTTTGTGGACTTTTTCGAGTCGGTGTACCATATCATTCTTAAGATTGTTGAATATATCATTCATCTAGCTCCTTATGGAGTGTTTGCTCTGATGACGGGGATGGTGGCCGACTATGCGGGCAATCTGAATATATTTACTGTATTGGCAGTCTATACGCTAGTTGTAGCCTGGACATTGCTGGTGCTCATTTTAGGCTTCTACCCTGCTCTTATTTGGCTCTTCACCAAGATTCCTGTGGCGAAATTTATGAAGAAGATGTATCCGGTACAGCTTTTTGCTTTCACGACAAGTTCCAGTGCGGCTACCTTACCATTGACTATGGATAATGCCGAAAATAATTTGGACATTAGTGAAGAGGTCTCTTCATTTGTACTGCCTATAGGGACGACGATCAATATGGATGGCACCAGCTGTTATCAAGCCATTGCGGTGATATTTATAGCTCAGGTATTGGGCATCAAGCTCGGTTTTAGCGAACTGCTGTCTATCATCCTATTGACTACTATTTCGTCTATAGGCACACCTGCTATCCCTGGTGGAAGTTATGTGATTATGACCATGGTGCTGACAACGGTAGGTATTCCTGCCGAGGGGCTTGCCTTGATCTTGGGAGTAGATAGACCGCTGGACATGCTGCGAACTGCCGTTAATGTAACTGGAGATACCGCCGTGGCTGCCATTGTTGATGCACGCAAAAAAACGTAGAGATGCGTAGATTACCGTGCTTCTTGAATAACGGTTCGTATATACTCATGTAGATGCCCATTGGTGGCCAACAATTGTTTGGCATCCAACCAGCTGTTTGGGGCATTGATATCGCTAGTTTCTCCGTGAAATGTAGTGACTCGTCCGCCTGCTTGCTGGAGAATAAAACCACCTGCTGCAACATCCCACACCCCTAAGTTTTCTTCGACACGTGCCTCGAAACGTCCGCATGCCACATAGCATAATTCTGCTGCACAGGCTCCCAAAAGGCGCATGCCTCCTACTTGACCATACAATCGCTGTATGAGATGTACGGGGAGACAAGGTGCTTTGGCCGACATGTACGGCAAACCGAGTTCGATAAACGCATGATTACGATCTGTACATGATGATACCTGAATGACGTCTCCATTGAGATAGGCTTTTTGTCCTAGGCAACTATAAAAACATTCGTCCAATCCTATCTCGTAGACCACGCCAATCAGGATTTGTGCTTCATCTCGAAGTGCTATGCTGACGCAACAAGGCGACATCTGGTGGATGAAATTGGTCGTACCATCTATGGGGTCAATAATCCATGTATACGGGGATGGTTGGCCCTCCTTCTGATGCTGTTGTGTTTTTTCTTCTGTAAGAAAATGGGCATCGGGCAAGAGAGGGGTTAATTGCTTCACAATAAATTCCTCGACTGTGCGATCGGCATAAGATACGTAGTCGTGGTGTCCTTTCATTTCGATGCGCGTGGTATCAAAATGGGCTTGTTCGAGGCGAATCATGGCGCCAGCTTGGCGAGCCACATCGACAACTTCATCCATTAATGAAGAAATGGATAAGTTATTGGGTAATTTTGTGGGCATAGTATTGGGGTGTTTAGTTGATCTTGTTTTCGTGTTCATTTCGATAGTGCATAGGAGTCATCCCCGTTTGCTTTTTAAAGAATGCAGAAAAGGCATTGGGGGTTTCAAAATGCAATTCATAAGCTATTTCTTTCATGGACAACATGGTCTGAGTTATTTTAGTCTTGGCCAATAGCATGAGATGTTGATGAATGATATGTAAAGCGGTCTGCCCTGCCATCTTCTTGGTGATGGCATTGAGATAATTGGGGTGGACACTCAACTTCTGGGCATAATAAGTCGTTGAATGGGGGTTGACCGAATCGGTTCTCTGAATATTGCTTTCAAAAGTAAGTTTAATCAATTCTTTGTATCTGGAAAATAGATTTTGTTCTGCCCTGCGAGAGGCTTGGTGCAACTCATCTTCTGTGTGGTAGCGTGCATAAATACGACGTACATACTGCAAGACAACTAACACTAAGGGAACGATCACATCGAATTTGTCGGCATGGTCGCTATGGTATTCGGCATAGATTTCTTTGTAGTAAAATAGCAGTTGGGCTGCCTCTTCAGAGGTCACATCTAAAGGGGTATTATCGGGAAGTTTCAAAAAGGAAAACTCTTCCATCAACGCATGCAAATGGACGTGTTCGGCTATAAAATCTTGCGAAAAGATGAAATAGTAGCCATCCCAATCACGACGCTTATCCCAAGAAACGAGTTTGAATGGCGAATTGAAAAAAATATACATATTATCAGGGCCCAACTCCTCATCTGCTGATGACTTGTGAGCACTTTCTTGCTTGGTGCGTAAAGCAATGGCAATGCATTCGTGTCTAAATGGAGTCATCTGGGGATGCACACGATCTATATTGTCACGAAATAGACGGATGTCGAAATGTGGATATCTAGGCATATCTATACCAACATGCCTACAGTAATCGGTCAAAGTGACCATATGAGGGTATTTACGTGTCATAGTGTATGTTGAGTAGGTTTGCTAACAAAGATACTGTTTTGAAATGAACTGAACGAATCGTAGCACAAAAAAACGGAGACGATCGCTTCGTCTCCGTCTTCAATCTATCACTTCATCAGTTCTCACTTCATGGATAGTACAACGATCACTTACCTACTAACTATCCATGTATATTGACTTCACAGTAATATAGGCTTGCAGGTGTTTTTATTTAACTTCTTATTGCAAATATACAAATATATATCAATCAACAATGATTCATTTCAAATACAGTATAGCTCATTTCAAACAATGCCTGTATTTTTCTTGTATTTAAGAGCTACATACTTGTTATATATGTTGCTTTAGGAATGAACTGACCTTATAAATAGCATAATTAACGACTTCGTCTTGGTCATAAAAGGCAAATTGTTGATTTGGGAATGGAATATCTGTGTCGTACCATACTAGTTTCTTGATTGGAGAGGCTATCAGATGGAAAAACTGCTTGGTCTGTTCGGGCAACAAACAGCCATCAGAATGTACCATAATGACGGGCACTGTGACATCTTTGGCCAATGGCATGGGGTCACAGTGCAACCAATCTTCCCAACTCATGACGGCAAAATGGGCACTATCCCATTGAGGTATGCCACCTCTACGTGGATTCAAGTAATAATCAAAAGATCCATACATCGCTGCATTGGGATCTGTAGTCGATATTTTAGGGACTGTTTCAAGTACCCCTTCATCGGCATATCTCCATTTGGCTGCATGGGCAGCACGTAGTTTCTGCTTCACGCCCTCTTCACCACCATATAATAGTGGTATGGTATCAACATCATGGAGCCATGAAGCGACAGTACATACAGCGGCCACACCCTCATCGTGTGCAGCAGTCATCAAAGCATACATGGCCCCTGCACTGATACCACAGAGGGCTATACGCGATTCATCTACTTCGGGTAGAGATTGCATGAAACGCAGGGCAGCTTGCGTATCTTCCATTTTATACGTTGGATTTTCCCAATTACGTGGTTCTCCTTCACTCTCGCCATAACCACGCGCATCAAAAGCAAGCGCAATAAATCCTTGGTGGGAAAGACGATCTGCATACGTTCCAGCCATCTGTTCCTTCACAGTTGTCCAACTACCCAACACGATAATAGCTGGATACTGTTCTTCGGGCTCCATATTGTCTGGATAGTAGACGTGCCCTATCAGGTTGCACCCCTGACTTACAAAAGCAACTTGTTTTTTCATCACGTATCTATATCTATAGTTTACTATGCGTAGATTAGTCTTTCCTATAGGTACAAAAATAACAGATTAGTCTTCAGCAGTAGTATGAATTTCAAAGAGAAAATAGCGCATTTCAAATCATCTACGGGAGATTCTTTGAAATGCGCTATTTTTAACGTGATTTGCCCGAGGGCTTCTTTGCTTAATACTCTAAAGTAAATCCTTGTTTCTGCAAAGTTGGCTTCACAGAAGGATAATATAATGCACCATAAAATCGGCTAGTTGCTCCAACATAGCTAGGCATATCTGTCAATCCTTGTTCATCCCACCAAGTACGCAATTCTTTGTCATAGGCCAAGACACCTTGCGCCACTTTGTCGGCATCGTATCGTCCATACATCGCAAAGGATTCAAAGGGTACACGTGGTTTGGGCTGAGCAGTATCTTTTGGTGACACCACACCTAGGGTAATTCCAACCATAGGAAATGTCAATGGAGGTAGTCCCAATAAATCGATCATCCCCTGAGGATTGTTGCGAATGCCCCCGATTACAGTTGATCCATATCCAAGCGACTTGATCACAGTATCTAGAGCACCCACCATGATACCAGCATCGACAGCTCCCACTAGCAATCCTTCGACCATAGTGGTAATGGTTTGTGATGCGCCATCAAGTTGCACGGCTTCTCGTGTACGATTAAAATCGGCAACCACACACACAAATTTATCGGCACTAGCCACTTGGGGTTGTCCACCTGTGTACTCGGCTATTTTGGCAATAGTATCTTTGTCTTCTACCACAATCAAGGAGAGCTGTTGGGCACCTATGGATGTAGGTGCGTGCTGCACGGTGCGCAAGATAAGGTCTACATCTTCTTGCTTAACCTCCTCGCCGCTAAATACGCGGTCGGACTTGCGGCGATTCATTAATGTAATTATTTCATTCATTGTATCGTTGTTTTTATAGGTCATTTTTTGTGGAGCTATTCCCTTTATGTCATTTCTGTGATGCATCAATTTTTAAGAGTAAGGCCGTAGCAGCTATCGAAATAACCGCCCCTATCCATCCTATCATGCTAGGATAGACGCCCATAATGATCACACCCAATACAGCGACCAGTACAGGAGAAAGAAACTGGTATGCACTGGCGCTACTAGGGGAGATCATGGTACTTCCTTTTTGCATCAAATAGGCAGTTCCACTCGTAGTTACCAAGGCTAGGTATAGTAGACTAATGATATCAGACCAAGTAGTCAATCCGCTACAATCGAACGGGACGTGCATCACCAGCATGGCGGCACAAATCCAGATAATTCCTCCTATAACAGTACAAAAGGCCAAAACAATAGGTTCTATCCCACCATGTAGTCCTTTAAGGACAATATAATAAACAGAAATCAATAATGTGGCCACCAAAAAGACCATATCACCACTATTGAGCGTAAAGCGCATCATAGATTGAAAGCTCCCATCAAAGACGACCACTAGTGTGCCGATCATGGCAATCAGATAAACTCCCAATTTCTTCCAACCGATAGCGGTACGGAAAACAATCAAGCTGATAATAGCGGTCAATAATGGAGCCAACGTGCCTATACTACCGACATGCAATATACTGGTATCTCTAAGGGCGGCAAACATCAGCACAAAATACATGCTGTAAAAGAAACTGATGACTAAACTGCGGGGAGCTGCACGGCGAATCTGTTTTCTTCTAGCAGCCTTACATAATATAATAGGTGCTAGGGAAATAGCAGCCAATACAAATCTCAATAAAGTGAGTGTCAATGGGTGCATGGTATGAGCCACTTGTTTGCACGCGACTACTGCGCCTGCTATAAATAGAGTGGCTAAAAAAATAGCCCCATGTCCTTGTAGCAAGGCTTTGATTGTTATCTTATTCATCTTCTTACCATTTTTGGGATTGCAAAAATAGCAATATAATTTGAGGTGACCTCTTTTATTCGTAAAATAACATTAAGAATATCTAGCAACACAAATCCCTATTGTTGATAATATCCTACCCCTTTGAGCACTTCTTTCAGTTGAACATCCAAGGTGTCGTCAACAATTGTACCATCTACGAAAGTTTGGTCAAAATTGCCTAAACTGAAACCACCAATAATTGTTGCCCCAAAGAAAGGGAGCATCGTTTGTGTAGATTTCAAAGAATGCATGCCGCCAGTTGGGCCAGGAGATGCACTAGTCAAAAGGATACGCTTGCCACCTAGAAATTCACGTTTGTAGCGTGAAAGCCAATCCAAAATGTTTTTAAAGAATGGAGTTTGATTGCCATTATACTCAGCACAAGAAATAATGATTTCATCGGCTTCAGCCAGTTTCTTTTCCAACTGCACAATGATTTCGGGAATGCCACCTTCTTCTTCCAATTCTGGACTATACATAGGTGCACTATAATCGGTGAGACGAAAAACCTCTACTTGAGGACAAAGTTCAGCGACATATTGTAATAACTGATGATTGATAGACTTGGAATGGTTTGTTCCAGCAAAAGCAATTATTTTCTTCATATTGCGTTCTTTTTTTTATATATTAATGATAGATGTAGCATCCGTCTGGATACTGCTGCAAGATACAAAAAGATCATGAAAATCACGACTTCTCATCCTACATTTTTGTCTATTTATAAAATTGGCTATCTTTGTACGATAACCCATAAAATGGCATAACCAATGGATAGTCAAACAACAAATACGACGTATAAAACAGCGATTTTCGCTGGTGGATGTTTCTGGGGAGTTGAGCATTACATGCAAAAACAACCAGGAGTAATCAGTGTGGAAAGTGGATATATAGGTGGACACGTGGCCTACCCGACTTACGAACAGGTAAAAAGTCAGACAACAGGTCATGCAGAGGCCGTACGTATCACGTACGATCCTCAAAAGACAGATTACGAGACTTTGCTGCGTTTCTTCTTTGAGATTCATGATCCAACGCAGGCTGATGGACAAGGGATTGATATTGGTTCGCAATACCGCAGTGAAATATTCTATCAAACTGAGGAAGAAAAGCTCATTACAGAAAAGGTAATCGGTATTCTACGCGAACGTGGATATGATGTTGTGACTAAAGTAACGCCTGCATCTCCTTTTTATGAAGCTGAAGACTATCATCAAGACTACTTCGAACACCATGAAGGTGAGCCAGATTGTCATTTTTACACCAAACGCTTTTAAAATAAGCGATTGAATAACATGTTTGATAGCAGAAATTACACTTTTATTTCCGTGCCTTGTTGTCTATCAATCCGAGGATAAATTTACATTTGTACAACATTTTTTACATCTACATGACTTTGTATAAGGTCATGCAGGGTATTAACACAAAATATTATTAAAAGTTAATACATCCATCTACATCTTTCAGGCTTTCTCCAGAGTACAATGTGTTATTGCAGAAAACAAAAGTAGTGGTTATCTTTGTAAGAGAAACTTGAATATTAACAAACTACAACACTATGAAAGCGATAGGATACCAACGATGTCTTCCTGTAGAAGATATCCATGCACTGCAAGATATTGATTTGGAAGTTCCACATGCATCAGGACATGATATACTCGTGGAAGTACAAGCTATTTCTGTCAACCCTGTAGACTATAAAGTACGATTGAATATTCCTCCCGATGAAGGGCAATGGAAGGTCATCGGCTGGGATGCCGTAGGTATCGTTAAGGATGTGGGAGATCAGGTAACTCTATTTGAAAAAGGCAACAAAGTGTGGTATGCTGGAGATCTCAACCGACCAGGTAGTTATGCGCAATATCAACTGGTTGATGAACGCCTAGTAGGGTGCATGCCGCAATCTCTCTCGTACAGCGAAGCGGCTGCTTTGCCACTCACAACTATAACAGCATGGGAGATGTTATTCAATCGTCTTCAGATACCAACAGAAGAAACAGAAACCCCAAAAACGGTTTTGGTTATCGGCGCAGCAGGAGGTGTAGGATCTATTATGGTTCAATTGCTCCGTAAGCTCACCCATACCACGGTGGTGGCCACAGCATCGCGCGAAGAGAGTATTCAGTGGCTCAAAGACCTAGGAGTACGCTATATTATCAATCACAACAAAGTCCTTTCCGAAGAATTACAGGCAATTGGTATTCCTCTAGTCGATTATGTCATCAGCTTGAATAACACAGAGGGACACTACAAGGAAATCGTACAATCTATTACTCCACAAGGACACTTTGGTTTGATTGATGATCCGAACCATCTAGATGTCATGCAGCTCAAATCCAAATCGGTAACTATACACTGGGAATTTATGTTTACTCGATCGATGTTTCATACCCCCGATATGGTGGAACAACACAGGCTGCTCAATGCAGTGAGCCGGATGATTGATAACGGAGAAATCAAAACAACGTTGACGCACCATCTAGGAGTAATCAACGCAGAGAATCTACGCAAGGCACATGCTATGCTTGAAAGCAAAGAAGCCTATGGGAAAATAGTTTTAGAAGGATTTTAATACGTGGTGATGATCCACATAATATGATACAGGTATGCTGAACAGAATCATTAAAATTATTGTAAAACCAGATCATGCAGCTGAAATTCAGTCTGCATTGATAGACATGAAAACCCAAACGGTACAAGAATCTGGGAATAAAGAGATGCGCCTGTTTGTAGATAAAAATCAAGCGCATAGATTCTTTGTGTATGAAAGATGGCAAGATAAAACGGCATTGGCAGAACATCTGAGACAACCATACACGGAGCATATCATATCGGGAATGCAAGAGGCCATTAGCACTTATGAAGTATTTGAATTGGAGACAGTCTATCCCGAACCACTATACGAGAAGAATCCCAAAAAGGCTCACCCACAAGATGATGTCTTTGTAAGTATATTTATCTTTCGAATTAAGCCCGAATCACGAGTACAGCTATTAGAACAATTCGCTACGCATATTGCTCATTCAAGAGAAGAAAAAGGCAATCTGCTTTTTGATATCTACACTGTAAAAGGAGATGAAAACACCTTATGTATGTACTCTATTTGGCGCAAAGAGTCGGATCTATGGGATGTACATTTCAATAAGCCTTACGCTGTAGCCACTGGGAAGCTTATGCATGCATGTGCTATTGGTGAATTGGAACAATATATGAATTATGTCACAGAATTTGAATAATCCGATGGATATTGGGCTACAAGCTTATGCGCAGCCCCTACACTTATATGAAACTTTTATTCCTCACCAAGGACCTGCACGTATAGATACACTGTATACGCTCCTTGCTGAAGAAGACAGTGGACAACAGCTACTCAAACAGAAACAACTGGACCGTTTTTCCAAGCGGGACAGAGTACGTGCCCTGCTGACTGTACGTCCAGCAGGAAAAGTGTCTCAAGAGTTGGTGGACTTAAACGATGCCATCTTACAAGAGGAGTTGACACAGAAAGTAGTAACTGATAGTCATGAGATTGATTCATTTGCATGTGCTGGACGGTCTATTTCCATCTGGCAAGGAGACATCACTCAACTCAAAGTAGATGCCATCGTCAATGCAGCTAATAGTCAGCTATTGGGATGTTTTATCCCCTTTCATACCTGTATAGACTATGCGATACATGATGCCGCAGGTGTACAACTCAGACGGGATTGTGGTATCATTATAACCCTGCAAGGACATGTAGAAAAAACAGGAGATGCAAAGATTACGCGAGGATATAACCTACCCGCTTCTTTTGTCATACATACTGTAGGACCTATCGTACAGGGGGCTCTAGAAGATATGAACCGACAACAACTGGCGACGAGCTATAAGTCATGCCTTGATCTTGCAGAAGAGATGCACTTAAAAAGTATCGCACTATGTGCTATCAGCACAGGAGTATTCGGTTTCCCGAAAGACGAAGCTGCTTATATCGCCAAAGAAACGATCCAAATGTGGCTACATGAACATCCAAAATCTTCTCTACAACACGTTATTATGAATGCATTTGACGAAGAGACACAGCGTTTATATGAAGAAGTTTGGACATAATATGTTGATTATTTTCTCCGTTGAAATCCACGTTTTCCCTTAATTTTCTACTTTCTTTTTATTACTTTTGTAGCAAAGTTGTAAAGCATTATGGATTCTAACAGTAGAAAAAAAGCAATATTTAAAGTCACCATTTTAGGTAGTTTGGGCAACGCCGTGCTCCTTGTTGCCAAATTTTTTGCAGGAGTATTGGGCAATAGTGGAGCCATGATTGCCGATGCCGTGCACTCATTGAGTGATTTTATTACAGATATTATCGTCTTTATATTTATCAGGATCTCCTCTAAACCAGGCGATAAGGATCATCATTATGGGCATGGTAAATTCGAGACACTAGCCACTGTTATCATTGGCCTTATCCTGTTTATCGTGGGTATCAGGCTGATGCAATCAAGTGGAATGACTATTTATAAAGCCATTCAGGGGACACCCGTACCACAACCCAATGTACTGGCCTTTATTGTGGCAATAGCCTCTGTCATTATCAAATACTATATGTTTGTTGTGACATTAAAAGAAGGCAAAAAGCAACATTCACCAGCCTTAATCGCCAATGCTTGGCACCATAATAGCGATGCTTTATCATCTATAGGGGCAGCTATCGGTATAGGTGGCGCTATCCTTTTGGGGGATAAATGGACCATATTAGATCCCATCGCTGCTGTAGTTGTGAGCGTACTGATTATGAAGATCGCTGTGGAATTGATGTTTTCTAATCTGGAGATTTTATTGGAAAAATCATTGCCTAAAGAAGTCGAAGATAAAATCGTCGATATCGCCTGTTCCTTCGATGGAGTGAGTGATGTACACAAACTATATACACGTATGCTGGGAACAGCATATGCGATTGAAATGCATGTTGGTATGGATGGACACCGTTCGTTGAAAGATACGCACGATCAAGCCACTCAAATAGAGAATGCCCTACGCGAGCATTTTGGACCACACACGCATATCGTTATTCACGTAGAACCAATGAAATAACCGCTATGGCAGATAATTATTTAGAAAATCAATATGCGCAATATGCAGCACGTAAAGCTGCTTTCGAGAGAGAGAAACAATTAGGCAAGCACCGAGCTAAAAAAACAGCGTCGTCATCTGTCTCTACATCGAAGGCGCACCAAAGTATAGAAGTACCATTAAATAATTTTGCTTTCCATAATCCCGTTCAATTATATTTTGGAGAGGGTGAAATCGCCAAAATAGACACACTCATTCCTGCTGATGCTAAAGTACTACTCACCTATGGAGGTGGATCAATAAAGCGAAATGGAATCTATGATCAGGTGATGGCTGCATTGAGAGGTTTCAAAATCATTGAGTTTGGCGGTATCGAAGCCAATCCCGATTACGACACCCTTATTCAAGCAGTGAATATCTGCAAGCAAGAAGAGGTTGATTTTATTTTGGCCGTTGGTGGAGGGTCTATTATAGATGGGAGTAAATTTATTGCTACTGCTGTGATGCACGATGGTGATCCTTGGGAGATTGTCGCAAGTGGAGAATCTATACAAAAGGCCTTACCGATTGGTACGGTCCTCACACTACCGGCCACTTCCAGCGAGATGAACGAGCGCGCTGTGATCTCACGCAGAGCTATGAAAGTGAAACTGGCCTTCTATGGGCCTGCTCTCTTTCCTCAATTCTCTGTACTCGATCCTACAACGATCTACTCATTGCCCAAAAAGCAAATCAGCAATGGATTGGTCGATGTGTTTATTCATGTGGCCGAACAATATATGACAACTACTGAGTATATGGTGACTGACCGCATGGCAGAAGGCATTATACAAACATTAGTGGAACTAGCTCCTTGTCTTATGACAAGCGAACAGGTGGACTATAATGTAGCTGCCAACTATATGCTCACTGCAACACTGGGGCTGAACAACTGGATTGCTATGGGTGCCACTCAAGACTGGGCCAGCCATAAGATAGGACATGAACTCACTGCCCTTACTGGACTAGACCACGGCGAGACATTGGCCATTATCTATCCTGGAACAATGGATGTTATGCGAAGAGAGAAACAAGATAAAATTCTTCAATATGGGGAAAGAATATGGGGGATCACATCGGGGGACGTAGACACACGTATTGATATGGCTATTGCCAAAACCGAGGCTTTCTTTGTACAAACAGGCAAAAAGGTACGTCTTTCGGATTATGTGATAGGACAAGATATTATCGATGAAATTGTCGGACGATTTGAGGAGAAAGATATGCACTTAGGTGAGCATGGCATTGTCACCCCTACCCATATCCGTAAGATTCTAGAAAGTAGATTATAATAAGCTTGCAGGATGATTTCAACATACTACAAGCATCAACTCAACGCCACTGAGCGATCAACCTTCCAAAAACATATAGGATATGCCTCGCTTGATGGATTTGTGCGTGGTGCACTCATCTTAAATGAGTTTATATTTATCAAACAACTAGGGGGAGGAAATGTACAATTGGCCTTCCTATTTCAATTCTCCATGGTGATCTACTTGTTCTCCATGGTGGCTAATGAAATCATGCGCCGCTATCCCAACAGAAAAATTCTTTTGCGCTGGGTAAGTATCATTACACGCATGCCGCTTATCTTATTTGCATTTTTTCCAGCCGTACATGGTCAGGGTCTCCCTCCACAATATCACACCTTATTTCTGGGCGTATTTCTGTTGTTCTACACCTCACGTATTGCTGTCATTCCCTCCATCAATCAGTATCTTAAGGGTAATTATAGGTCGGAAAATTTCGGTAGACTTTTCGGATATGCTACCACTATCAATAAAGTCATGACCATGATCACCACTTTTGCTGTGGGGGTATTGCTTGATTGGGATCCCAATTCCTATCGATGGTTTTATCCAGCTGTGGGGGTATTGGGCACTATATCTGTCTTTCAATTGACGATGATTCCATTTTACCACAAGCCCGATCTAGTCGTCAAACCGATGTCGCAGGCACTAGGTGATAGTTTTAAACGTATTTGGAAAATACTATGTGGCAACGTACCCTTCCGTCATTTAGAAGTCGGATTTATGCTCTATGGATTTGCTTGGATGAGTACCCATGCCGTGATCACAATATTTTATAAAGAAGCGCTACACCTTAATTACTCAGGAGTATCCTTCTACAACAATGCGTATACCTTAATGGCCATTCTAGTTTTACCCATCTTTAGTAAAATGATTGGCAAGATGGATCCGCGTCGCTTCGGCTTGATTACCTTTGGTTCCCTGCTATTATTTATCCTTTTTACGTCATTAACCCAGACATTTGACAGCTATTATATTATAGCAGGAGTTAAAATATATCCTTGTTTAATGATAGCTGTTCTATTTAATGGTACATTTATGGGCAGCATGCCACTATTATGGGGCATAGGTTCTAGTTATTTTTGCAGTTCCAATGAAGCAGCTGATTACCAATCTGTACACTTGTTTCTAACGGGTGTACGGGCTGTATTTGCGCCACTACTAGGTATTTCTCTGTACGAAATGCTTGGTTTTTCGATGACCTATGGAGCTAGCATTATTATATTGATTCCAGCCATTCTATTGATGGTCTTCTCGGCCAATAGGCACCCTGTTATACACCAAGAAACGACCATATAAACACTAATAACCCATAATATGAAAAACAAGAAATCGCGCAAAAGAGTACTTATTGTTGGCGCTACCTCTGGTATAGGCCAAGGACTCGCCTATCGATACATACAAGCAGGATATTTAGTAGCGATTGCTGGACGACGTGAAGACTGCCTACAAGCTATTGCAAAGACAGCTCCTAAACAAGTAGTCTACAAAGTGATAGATATACGTGATGTGCAGGCTGAACAACAATTACTGGAGTTGATCGATGCTTTAGGAGGATTGGATCTCTATATCCACGTATCTGGTTTCGGGAAACAAAATAAAGACCTTCAGCTTGATATAGATATTACAACAGTAGAAACCAATGTAACTGGTTTTGTGCGCATGGTCGACACAGTCTATAACTATATGCGTGTGCATGGCGGAGGCCATCTTGCAGCCGTAAGTTCGGTAGCTGGTACACGCAGTATGGGCACAGGCGCATCGTACTCGGCTAGTAAAGCTTTTAATAATAGCTATCTACAAGCCTTGAGTCAGCTATCTAACATGCAGAAACATCACATACAGATAACGACTATCAAGCCTGGCTTCGTAGACACCCCTATACTAAGTAAGGACAAAAAGTATCCTATGATTATGCCTGTTGAGTATGCGACTCATATCATATTTAAAGGTTTGAAATCACGCAAACGCATCATTGTTGTTGATTGGAAATACCGCATTGCTATAGCAGTGATGCAATGTATACCACGCTGGATATGGGAACATCTTACCCTGACCAACTAACTCTAACTGGAAAGTAATAGACAAAGCGTCTAAAAAAACAGATTCTTTACAGAATTAATCTGTACCTTTGTCTTCATACAATAGCGTGCACAAAACAAAGTGCATATATAGAAGCGTAACTCAAATAAGCCGTTATATAAACAATGAAAATACTTATTATTGAAGATAATATAGAACTGCACCAATCCATCAAAAAAGCATTGACGGATGAGCAATATACGTGCGAATCGGCTTACAGTATACAGGAAGCCACCTATTTGATTAACATGTACACCTACGACTGTGTGCTCCTGGACTTAACTCTACCTGATGGATCAGGGCTAGATCTTTTGCCTTTGATCAAACAAAACGGACGAGAAGAAGGAGTCATTATCATTACAGCCAAAGGGGCTCTTGAAGACAAAATAACGGGACTAAAACTGGGTGCAGATGATTATTTGACTAAACCTTTTCACTTGTCTGAATTGAGTGTACGTATTTATTCATTGATCAGACGAAGTAAATTCCAAGGTAATAATGATATGTGTTATGAAGATTTACGCATAGAACTAGATACTCAAACAGTCTATTACAAAGACCAAGTAGTCGATGCCTTGACAAAAATGGAATACAAACTCCTGCTCTTCTTTGTTTCCAACCCTAAACGTGTATTATCCAAAGAAGCCATAGCAGAGAATCTTATCGGAGATTTCGCAGATAACTTTGCACAGTTTGATTTTATCTATGCTCATATCAAAAACCTAAAAAAGAAATTGAAGAAAGCCCAATGCGATCAGTTCATCAAATCAGTCTATGGCATGGGGTATAAATTCGATTCATCTAACAACTAAAATAGACCAAGATGCCGCAAAAAAGGAACTCTCTTATATACTTGACACTTCGCAGATATATCATTGCTTTTATTGGTGTAATGCTTGTGGGTAGCGTTGTACTAATCTTTGTAGAAAATGCGATCTGGAAACACGATGTCGACCATATTCTCTTTGATCTTAAAGAAAAAACGATGTTGACATTGGAATTTAATGGGCCAGATATTCTTGGAGAAAAGGGAGAGTATCACAGTCTATTCGACCATGATATTTCAGTCAAGCGACTAGATCATTACGTACCTGCATCCGATTCTTTGTTTACCAAAGAGTTTTACAGCGAAGCTGAAGGGCACAATGAAACGGTACGCGAAATTATCAGCTATGTAACCATCCATGGTACCACATACTGCATCAACTTCAAAAAAGAAGTTCTCGATCAGGATAAATTGACCAGCGGTATCATCTTAGCACAACTAGTGATTCATCTCTGTTTTATCCTTGTGCTAATAGTCATTATGCGCACAGTGAGCAAAAAGCAATGGGCGCCATTTTTTGATTTGAACAAACAAATGCGTCGTCTTAAGTTGGATAACCCACAACCTATTGGTATTGATTGTAAAGGGATTGTCGAGTTTGAGCAATTGCGTGAGTCAGTAAACATTCTAATAGAGGAAAACCATAACTTGATAGAGCAACAAAAAGCCTATACAGAGAATACCATGCACGAAATGCAAACTCCTCTAGCAGTGATGAATAACAAAATCACTGAGCTATTGGACACCTCACTAGATGAAGAACAAACGAAGACGTTGTTCAGCATGTTTCGCCATGTCAAATACATGTCTACAATCAATAAGAACATGCTACTGCTTAGTCGCATTGAGCATCACCAATATGCTAATAATCAAGATGTTGATTTTAAACAGATTGTGGAAGAATATATCTCTCTTATGCTAGAAAATGTAGAAGTGAGTGAAAAACACTTAGTGTACACTTTAAACCCATGCACCCTATTCGACTGCAATGAGTTATTGGCAACCTCAGTATGCAATAATTTGCTAGGAAATGCTATCAAGTACAGTGCTCCAGAATCGACTATTCGCGTACAATTGGACAAGCAGCAATTTGTCGTTAGCAACGAAGGTCCGGACAAGCCATTAGACACATCCATTATCTATCAACGATTTGTACGAGGTGATCATAAAAAGGAAGGTACAGGACTAGGCTTATCTATTGTATATGAAGCATGTAAACAACTGGGATATCAACTACACTATACATACAAAGGAGATAGTACACATGAATTTACTATTTTGTTTGAGCCTAAGACAACGTAGTCCTATCATTATCGGCATCGTTATCTGTTGACAAGGCTCGTTGATTAGCCACGGCATTGATATATTCTTTCGGAGTCATTTTGGTGTACATCTTGAACGAATTATAGAATGTAGATGCCGATGTAAATCCTGCATCTATAGCCAATTGCTTCACAACATAGTGCGGGTTATTGGCCAATTGATGTTTACACCAAGTGATTCGAGCCGAAGCAATATAGTATTTATAATTACAATCAAATTCTTTGTTGATAATTTCTGAAAGATAACTGGTATTTGTTCCCAACACTTGCGCCAAACATTTCAAAGATAATTCAGGATTACGGTAGATACCATTTTCCATCAATTCCACTAGTCGCTTACTTATTTGCGCCTTTGTGTCGCTGAGATCGCTCGATCCGCATGTTTTGATTTGTGAGGAAATTTTATCTGCCTTCTTCTCTATTTCCTCCTGCTGGCGCACCAATTCTCGATTATGTATCAATTGCTTTCTATGCAATAACCATACGAAATACAGCAAAATAAGTAAGGTGCATAAGATAAGCAACAAGAAACCGACTGTCCAGTTTTTAAGAGACAAGCTATGACGCAGATTAAGAATCTGTACCGCTTTTCGTTTGGCCTCATACTGCACTAATAACTTCTGTAAATTATCCTTCTTCTGTTGTTGATTCCATTTCTCAGTCTCTCTAGTATAGGCTCCCCACAACGCATTGCTACGCTTATATTGTCGCTGATTCCCGTAGTACACAGCTAATCGGCGCAAGCTCTGTATCTTCAAAGAAAGATCACTAATAGAGTCTGTATACTGAAGCGAACGCTTTAGAAGAGACTCCGCTCGGCCATCTTCGCGCATTACACCAGCTATATCAGCTTGTTTCCACAACGTCTTGACCATGCCATTGTATGACACTGGAACGCAAGAATAATATAAGTACGCCTGTTGAAAACACGCCATAGCCTCTTCATATCGTTTCATTCTTCTGTACAAGTTCCCCAAGTTTGACACAGCTACTGCCTGAGTATTTCTGCGTCCTATTGAGTCGATGATACACTTAGCACATTGGAAATGTTGCAAAGCCGTCTCGTAATCTCCCTTTTCAGTATATAAAATACCACTGGCATCTTCTACCCTCCATTTTTCAAGAGGTACATGGTGTTCATCTGCCCATTCGTGGTATTTTTTTAGCCAAGAACTGGCTTCATTAAAACGCTTTATTTTTATATATAACCTAATGATATACTGATATTGTCGAGGGATCAAATAATTAAAGCGAACTTGTTGGGCAAGATTATAACTACGGATAAAGAAGGTCGTTGCCCTGCCGTAATGCCCCTGCTTATAATGTACAATACCTAGATAATTAAGATAGAACACATAACTTTCATGCAGACTGTCCTGAGCTAGTTGATCGACCGCTTTTGTCAACAGTTGAGTAGCCTCTTTATAATGCCCTCTTCGTGTAGCAATCACACCCCGTGTGCCTAGTAAGCGAGCTTGAGAAGTCCCTTTTTTACGCATTTTTGTCAACACACTATGCGCTTCAGTCAGCAAACTATCGGCCTGTTCGTAATGATGATTGATCTCACTGGTATTAGCCGCTCGCAGCAAAAAATCAAAACGATCATTAGGACTTTTGGCAATAGAAGAAGCCAGCCCATAATACGTAGCCGCACTATCAAATTGCATTCGACTATAGCAATCGTTGGCTTGTAAACTCCATTCTTGCATCAACATACGCCTAGGAAGCGTACGATACAAGGACAAATAATGAGCTGTTGAATCTCTGTATGTGATAAAGTTGGCACTCGCCTCTTGATAGACACGATCTGCTTCTTTATTGGATGACTGACATCCCAATAAAGCGACGCTCGAGAAGTATATTGATACAATGAGAATATACAAGGAAGTATTTTTCATAGTTGCAAAGATACACAATCGACAAAGCATTTCATAAAAAAGCTAGTTCTTTTTTGTCCTATTTTGTTTACGCCATGAACAATAGCCCCTCGTGGTTACAGAGCACATCCCATAGCATGTATAGAATAATCAATAAAACTATACATAAAACAACTTGTATGGAATAATATGTCTGCTTATTCATTATTTCGATTTGATTTATAAGACGTTCGATTTGATTTATATGCACTCAACCCGCAAAGCTGGAAGCAAATATAAGTCATCAAAACAACTTACACAAGGGAGTTTCAAAGGTTTTTAAGAAGTTGGAATCATTTCTTAAGTTCTAGGACATGAATTTATTTTTTCGTATATTTGTAGAAACAATTTTGAAACATCCTATTAAAAAACGAACACTATGGCTCACCATCATAATCATCACAATCACCCACAAGACGGTGCCCAAAATATTGCCACTGCCTTCTTTTTGAATGTATTTTTTGTCGTAATAGAAGTAGTCGGAGGATTGTACACTAATAGTATCGCCATCTTATCGGACGCCGTACATGATTTTGGCGATTGCATCTCTTTGGGCATCACTTGGGGACTGCACAAGAAATCCAAACAAGCACGAGATGAATATTACAGTTACGGGTACAAACGATTTGCCCTACTCGGCAATATCTTCTTGGGAGTCTTGTTATTATTGAGTAGCTTTTTTATTATTCGCGAAGCAATTCTTCGTCTTATCCATCCAGAACCTGTACATGCTCAGGGGATGCTGTGGATAGCCATAATCGGTATATTGATCAATGGAGCTGCCGCATTTCGTATGAGCCGACATGTCAGCATCACACAGCGAGCTGTCTATATTCATTTGATGGAAGATGTGCTTGGATGGGTCGCTGTATTTATCTCTAGTATAGTACTCCACTTTTGGAACATCCCTATACTAGATTCCCTATTAAGTATTGTGATCACCATATGGGTGTTGTATCATATTTTGGGCAACCTACGCAATACCTTCAAGATTTTGTTGCAATCTGTTCCCGATGAATTGAATATAGTAGATCTAAAAAAAGAGATTTTAGGTATAGATGGTGTGATGGCGTTACACGACTTGCATTTCTGGTCTCAAGATGGCGAATCGCACGTACTGACTCTACACTTAGTTATTGATTCCATGGAAATTGGTAATCGCATACGTATCAAAGAAGCCCTATACAAGCTTACACAAGCTCATCATATTGAGCATGTCACCGTTGATTTAGAAATTGAAGGAGAGGAATGTCTCTTTTCTTGTGACTGATATTTTCACAAGCGCTTGCACCCCAAAACGGAAGCGCTTGCGAAAAGCCAAACATCCCGATAAGTAGCAAATCGCAAGCGCTTGCGTTTTATAGCCATAAACGACCTATTCCAATTCCTCTACAAACCAATCAAGTTCTTCGCAACTTATGACATATCCCCTACTTGTAGTCTGGATATACACCATCATTCGAATATCTTTGACACATCATGCGCCCCAAAAGTACTATTCTGTTTAAACTAATCATAAAAAAGCACCTCCCATCGTATAGCATCACTGCTACGATGGGAGGCTTGTTACTAAGAGGTTCTATAATAATGAAATGTTATTCTTTTGATAGAGGTCTGAAGTCAATATCTCCAGTACCAGATTCACGAGTGTGTAGTCGTTTTGGTTGTCCATAAATTGTCACATCGCCTGTACCACTAGTACTCGCATCTATAGTATTAATCACAGTACAACTGATATCTCCTGTACCAGAAGTGTGCAATCTTGCATCTTGAACAGTCAGATTTTTTCCTGTAATATCACCTGTACCACTTGTTCTGAGTCCTACTTCTTGAGATGTACCCGACAAATAGACATCACCAGTACCGCTAGTACTTGCATCTATACTTTCGCACACACCTGTCATATAGACCTCGCCTGTACCACTATCGTGGATGGTAATTTTGCGTCCATGATGTTTTTTAAAGGTCACATCACCTGTTCCAGAATTATTGATATTGAGTGTTTTGAAATCAAAGGTGCCTTGAGCAATATAATCACCTGTACCACTCGCACTTACCTTACTATCAGCCACCTGGAATGCTCCATGAAGATACATATCTCCAGTACCAGAAACTCCAGCTTGTTGTAAGTCATGCACGTTGACATAGATCTTAAGAGCTTCTGGTTTGGTTACATATGTTCTAGGTGGTAAGCGCAAACTAAGTACACCATCACTATAATCGACATGTACTAGTTCTATATAGTTATTTGGTCCAGTCATTTTGATGGAAGCTACTTCCTGAGGATGTTGTGTCAATACCATATCAAAAGGCAAACTAGACATCACACCTTTCAAGGTCTTAAATTCAGTTGTTATTTCGGATTGAGCCTTACTTGGTTTGATACGATTCATTCCGATAATCGTGCAACTACATGCTGATAGAGACAGCAAACAAAAAGTTGCTAAAAACAAATACACTGTACTCTTATGATTCATAATCAATATTTTTATGGGTTACTACATTGTAGACGGCATACAAGTTGAAAAAAGTTGCATAAGGATAAAAAAAAATGGTATCTTTGTCATGATTGAAGTCCCTCACACATAATATACCATATGAAAATTATTAATCTACCCGATGATAGATGCACTGATTCGGATCCTAAAGTACACAAGTTAATCAGCAAATTGACGACTATTATCGAAGAGCTCAATAAGAAAGAGATGCCTGATGACACAATTCATCTGCTTAATGCTAAGCTGGATACTCTATTGAATATAGCTCCTCAAAATGGTGGATATGTAAAAGCGATTAATTCGACAATACACCAGATTTTGGAGACTGTTCGGGAGAAACACCAGATCATTACGAAGAACTACTATAGAAATTATTGGATGCCTTTAGGTATGTGTCTATTTGGACTACCTATTGGTTGTAGTTTTGGTTTAATGGCTGATAATATGGCTTTGATGGGAACTATGCTACCTGTTGGACTAGTATTAGGAATGGCATACGGCAGTTATCTGGATAAGCAAGCAATAGCTGCGAACCGAGTGATTGACCTGGAAATAGAATAAAAGGTTGGTATACCTTATACTGACCTTTGTGAACTAGAATCATTTATATACATCAAAGAAAAAACAATGACAACACTAACCACCATTCGTGTCCTTACATTTTCACCGACTGGTACCTCACAGACTATTGCTGATGCCATAGTCCAAGAATTGACATCTAGTTTGGGAATACACCTAGATCAGCCCACTATGACTATTGAATACATTCCTCTGACAACACCTAAGGATGTAGAAGAAGTAGCTATACTTTACTCTCCTAATACACTTTATATATGTACGTGCCCTGTCTATTCTGGACGGATCGCCCCATTAGCGATGGAACGATTAAAAGCTTTGAATCTACAAGGTATTGAAGATTATGCAGACAACCCGACACCTGTTGTACCTATTGTGGTCTATGGAAATAGAGCGTATGATGATGCATTGATAGAACTATCAGATTTCTTTGAAGCTTTGGATTTCATACCAATTGCTGGAGGTGCGTTTATCGCCGAACACAGCTTTAGCAATGAAAGCATGCCTATTGCTGCTCATCGTCCTGACCAAGAAGACATGAATAAGATTAAGAGCTTTGCACAAGGGATAGCACAACAATTATTATCTACAACTCCACTTGTATCAATAGCATCGGTATTTAAAGGTAATCGACCATATAAGACCCCATCTGCATCAGCCCCCCTAGCACCATCTGTGAATCGTGCTTTATGTACCGAATGTGGGGCTTGTGTAGAGATATGTCCTTCTGGAGCGATAAAGAGTCCATTTGAAGCTGATACAACAACATGTATAAAATGTTGTGCATGCATAAAACAATGTCCTGAAGGAGCACGTACTTTGGATACTCCAGTACGTAAGAAATTGTTTGATCTTTGCCAAATACGTCAAGAACCTGAAATATTTTTACGCTCACTGATTTAAATTACGTGAGAATGGTGTAAATGCCGAGAATATGACAAATGCTACCTAGTAAGACAAATACATGAAATACCGCATGCATATACTGTAATTTATGGATAGAGTAAAAACCTGCCCCAACAACATAAGCGATACCCCCACCTATCAACCACCAAAAAGCTGGTAGATGGTGATGGATAGCTAAAGTATCCCATAGGGTTCTCATTGCTACAAGCACAGAACACCCCAACACAACATAACAAATGGTTTCTATATAATTATGGGTTTTCTGTGGCTTAAGAGAGAACAAAACTCCTACAAGAGCGGACAACCAAGTGAAGGCAAAAAGGCCATATCCCCAATAGGCTTGTTCACGTAAAGCGATTAAAGTAAATGGAGCGTATGTGCCTGCGATATGTACATAGATTGCAGCATGATCAAAACGACGCCAATAGACTTTCTTTGGTCCTGGTGGCAACGCATGGTACACTGTTGAAGCTATATAGGAGCTCAACATACCAACCACATAGAGTAAAACAGCCAGGATAGCAATATAAGGATGCCATGGAGATGAATGTGTCCATGCTTTATCAAATAAAATAACACTGGCCACCAACCCTAAGACAACTCCTATGGCATGACTCCAGCTACTTAATTTTTCTTCTATAACACTATACTGTTTCGCCTGTTTTGGAGAGGCTTTTCCCAATTGTACCATGCTGATATATTGCTTCTATATAAATAATGATGGGTGAGCAACAAAGATAGTAATTATCTCACAATCAAAGACTTTTTATAGAAAGAGTTACAAATAAAATTCTGTCATGTCCATTAATCCTATGCGAATGGCATAACGCATGGCTTCATAATTGCTATTAATGTCTAGTTTTCTGAAAAGGTTCTTTTTCTGAGTCTGTACAGTCATTACACTAGTGAAGCGGATATCTGCAATCTCCTTGGTCGATAGTCCACGAGCAATATGCAACAGAATATCTTTTTCTGCTTTTGTCAATTCAATTATTTCCCCTCGATCACGCCGATTACGAGCATCTTCTAGAGCTTGCAATACATCAGGATCATCCCATGTGCGATGAGCTAGCAAAGCCTCTATTGTTTGGATACAAACATCTTCAGTAGCTTGTTTATATAAGAAGTATGTACTTGCTAAACTCCATTGATTTAATAATAGTGAAGGAGAAAAATCATTTGAAAAATGAAGCCATGTAACTAACGGAAATCTAGTTTGAATAACTGACAATCGATTTATAGAAAGTGAATCAAATAAAGGTATATCCAGCACAACAATAGCCTCTGGATATTTCTCCAAAGCTCTTATCAAAGAATTTTTCATAGTTACATGAGGCATAGCCTCAAAGGTCTCTCGCGAGACTTTGAGGAATAACTCTTCAATACTTGCGCAAGTCAAATATTGATTATCAGCAAAAATAATAGTTTTCATAGATGTTTTTTGGTATTTTTATGGTAACAAAGCCATTTCTCCGCTACCCACACAAATACGCCCAGATGGAGTATCTGTATATATAACTGCAAATTGGCCTGGAGCTATGCCATCAACAGGAGTTTCATCAAAATATAATTTGTACTGTTCATCATTTTTGCACAAAGTAGCGGTAGCAAAATCTGGGGTATGACGCGGCTTATACAAGACACGCTGTGTTGTCCACTCTTTATCCCAAGGACTACCAGCAATCGTATGAAATCCATTAAGTTGTACTTCATGGACAAAATGATGGACACTTTCTTCACGCCCTTTGCTGACATAGACGATATTAGCATCAATATCTTTTTGCACACAATACCATGGTCCTCCTGAAAGACCAAGACCTTTACGTTGACCGATGGTGTGAAACCAATGTCCTTCGTGCGTGCCGAGGATTTTTCCTGTGGTATAATCCACTATTTTGCCAGGATGTTTACCTAAAAAGTCATTGACTAAGTCTTTGTATTGTAAATTACCGAGAAAACAAATGCCTTGGCTGTCACGACGACTAGCTGGAGGCAAATGCAGTCCTTGAGCAATAGTACGTACTTCTGACTTCATCAGATGTCCCAAGGGAAATACACTCTTGGCAAACTGAGTATGAGTAATTTGTGCAAGAAAGTCTGTTTGATCTTTCACTGGATCTTTTGCGGCACCTAACCAATCTTGACCATTATAATGGATACGTGAAGCATAATGTCCTGTAGCAATATACTCGTAAGCGCGACCAGCCACATCCTCGAAACACCCGAACTTAATCAATCTGTTGCACATTACATCAGGATTAGGGGTTAATCCTCGTTTGACTTGTGTAATAATATAGCCAACTACATTTTCCCAATACTCTTTATGTAAATCAACTATCTCTAAGTTGGCTCCATATCGTTTGGCCAACATACGGCAAATTTGGGTATCTTCTTCTTTGCTACAACTGTATCCTTGATCTGGATCTGGACCAATATTGATATAATACAAATCAGGAGTAATGCCTTGTTCTTTGAGCAGGTGAAGGGCAACAGCACTGTCTACCCCACCCGACAATAATAATGCTGTAGAAGTCATCTACTCTATTTTATAGTGGGTAATCTTCAAAAGCATACAATGCTGTTGACAAATAACGTTCACCTGTATCGGGCAATATAACGACTATACGTTTCTGTTCATTACCTGGTTGTTGAGCATAATCACTCGCCACTTTCAATGCTGCACCACTAGATATCCCCACCAAAAGGCCCTCTTGTTGAGCAACAAGACGACTATGTCTTATCGCATCTTGATCACTCACTGGAACAACCTTTGTAATGTTTGTCGGATCGTAATTAACAGGCTGGAACCCAGCTCCAATACCTTGAATCATGTGAGGTCCAGCTTGACCTCCGCTAAGTACTGGAGAACGAGATGGCTCTACGGCAATACATTCAATAGCTGGATTGAGTTCTTTCAACCGTTGTGAGATACCTGTAAGAGTTCCTCCTGTACCTACGCCTGCTACAACAACGTCAACTTCACCATCTGTATCGGCCCAAATTTCTTCGGCAGTTGTAGCACGATGAGTTGCAGGATTGGCTGGATTATCAAACTGTTTAAGCATGATTGCGTTGGGCAATGTTTGTGTAAGTTCATCAGCTTTGGCAATAGCACCACCCATACCTAGATTCCCTGGTGTAAGATATAGGTCGACACCTAGAGCTTTTAGGAGATTCTGACGCTCCATACTCATTGTTTCAGGCATGGTTAAAATTACTCGATACCCTTTGGCAGCAGCAACCCATGCGATACCGATGCCAGTATTACCACTGGTTGCTTCAACAATCACAGAGTCACTGTGAAGAAGACCACGTTTTTCGGCATCTTCTATCATAGCCAAACCAATACGGTCTTTGACGCTACCGCCTGGATTAAACGATTCTATTTTGGCAATCACTGGAGTGCGAACCCCTACATGTTTACTGTACCTAGGAAGTTCAACAAGTGGTGTATGTCCAACAAGTTGGGTTAAATCGGAATAAATCTTTTTCATATTATTTTCTTCTTTATTTATAGAGACAAAAGTAGTTGTTTTTTACAGAATACACAATACCATGTTTATGGTAAAAAGCAGTGAAAGACAAAATAAAGCCAACCAGCCGTCCTGACTTATCAATATAAGACAGGACGGCTGAGATATGCTATATGTATGAGTTTACCCTCATAAGGGAAATATAAACAGGATCTAAAACATTTGCTTAAAGATCTGTGGATAATAATTTTCATACTCCATCCACTCTTTAGTCACTGGATGATAGAAGCCTAGTTTAAAGCAATGCAGGTGTAAACGTGGCTCTTCCAAAATCGGACAAATCAGGCGTTCCATGTGAAAACGCATCTGATTACGGATAGTCCACTCAGGATCCAATTCAACCAATGTAATAGGACGATTGGCATCTTCTGGATGAGTACCTTCTTTAATACGTGTATACTTGGTACAAGTAATATCTTCGTAATTCATGTGCTGTGGAGCAAAGCTGACTTGTGGTTCACGATTTTCGTCCAACCAAGAGCTCACCTGACCTTTGGCATTCTTTAAACGACCATCCAATACAGCAACAAAACGATATTCTCTAACCAAATCATACCAATCTTTCACAAAATGTTCTTTGGTCTTTTCGTCTTTAGCCATTATCAAAAATCCAGAGCAATCTCGTTCTAAACGATTAACAGTAAAGAGCTTATGTTGTTTATTACGACGTTGTAACAAGCGCAACAAGACATCATACACACTTGTTTCACGACTATGAGCTGGAGTTTTAGTCGCAATACCTGCCTTCTTATCAATGATCAACAAGTAGGCATCTTCATAAACTACTTTAAATGATTGATGGGTGATTTCTTGATGACCTCTTGTTCGAGATATTTGTACTAGTTGATTACGCTGTACGACAAAGTCCCACTGCGTAACCACTTGCTTATCGACATATACCTGACGATGCGACAAATAGCTTTTGGCTACTTGACGACTAATACCATTCATGGCTACATCCATAACGAATTGCATCAATGGCATTTCCTGCTTTACGGGAAAATTCATAAACTTATCAGCAGCTCTAAACCGTTTAGGTCCTTGTGCTTGCTGACTACGCTTCTTTGTATCGCGCCCCTGATGTGCACGTCTCCTTCTATCTTTACTCATGTTATATCTTCTTTAGGCTGCAAATGTACTGATTTAACCACTACTTACCAACTAATAAAGACATATATAATGCTGCCCTTAACTAAATGTTTTTTGTTTATTCAATTATTCTAGCTATATTTGTCGTGTTTGATGCGTATCAGCCATCTCTCAACATTCATTTAACAGTCAGTATATGAAAAAAATTTCATTGATGATTCCAGCATACAACGAAGAAAAAGTCTTGGATAAGTTATATGTTGAACTTTGCAAACTAATGAACCGTCATCCCAATTACGACTGGGAGATTCTTTTTGTCAATGATGGCAGCCGCGACAACACGCTCCCCATTATTCAGAGTATGCGCGTCCAAGATGAACGGGTATGTTATGTAAACCTAAGCCGTAATTTTGGCAAAGAAAAAGCCATGTTAGCTGGATTTGACTACATCACTGGTGATGCCTGCGTAATCATGGATGCTGACTTGCAAGATCCTCCTGAATTGGTTGACAGTATGATTGCCTTTTGGGAAGAAGGATACGAGGATGTGTATGCCAAACGCAATGATCGTGGCAAAGAGTCATGGCTTCGTAAACAATTATCCCTCACATTTTATGAAATTCTCCAAAAGATGACTCGTGTGGAAATCCTTAAAAATGTAGGAGATTTCAGGTTGCTAGATAAACGATGCATAGATAGTCTACGCCAATTAAGAGAATCTGAAAGATATACCAAAGGGTTGTTTTGTTGGATAGGCTATAAAAAGAAAGAAATTACCTTTGATCGCGCAGACCGTGCAGCTGGTGAATCTTCGTGGAATTTCTTTGGGCTGTTTAATTTGGCAATTGAAGGTATCACGACTTTCTCTATTGCTCCTCTGCGCTTAGCATCTATTACGGGAATCATCATTTCTCTCATTACTTTTGCGATGATGCTCTTTTACTTAATTAAGACGCTTATGTTTGGAGATCAAACAAGCGGTTTCCCTACAACGATCATTGTTATTTTATTCTTAGGAGGATTACAATTGTTGTCTCTTGGAATCATTGGTGAATACCTAGGTCGTATCTTCGAGGAAACAAAAAAACGGCCTGTGTATATTGCTAGTGAATACAATGGAAAAAAAGTATAACT
This sequence comes from Bacteroidaceae bacterium, assembly GCA_963668535.1. Classification (GTDB taxonomy): domain Bacteria; phylum Bacteroidota; class Bacteroidia; order Bacteroidales; family Bacteroidaceae; genus F22. The sequence goes on along the minus strand of OY764867.1, from coordinate 2,631,445 downwards.
AAAAGCACACACTAAATACCTCTTAACCTATACAACCTGTACTTGTTAATACCTTAATGTTAACCCCATGAATATGACACTGAAGCAGGGGTATTCGCCTTTATTACCTTATATTGTTGCATTTGGAGATTTCTTAGTGCTCAATAGTGCGTTTATCCTTTTTTTTGTTTTTTACGATCACAGTACTATTAGTCAAATTATTGATCAGTACACTCGAGTGCTAGTATGCTGGAACACCAGCTATTTTCTAGCTCGAGTACAAACTTCTCATGACGCCTATAAACGGTTTGGACATCCAGGTAGATTAGTTCGCAACTTAGTGGGACATTTTGCGGCATTCATTGTATTGTTTCTAGGCTTAGCTGTATTGCTCACAACTCAAATAGAGCAATTAGTTATCCCTATGATGATACTGTTCCCGATATTATTGCTCATAATTATTGTTATACGCTCAACTGCCCGTAAGTTACTGAGTCTATATAGAAAAAATGGAAGAAATACGCGCAACTTTATCTTAGTTGGCAACACTTATAGTATTAAACAGCTCTTTGATTTGGCGTATAATAACCCTTATGCAGGTCTACATGCTGTGGGATATTTCGCCCCAAGCCCTATACCTGATGCTCCTGGAGAATTACAATATCTTGGCGATTCATCCTCGGCTATCACATGGCTAGAAAACACAAAAATACATATACATCGAGTTTATTGTCAAGTAGGAGAAAGGTATCAACCTATAGAACAGGCCTTATTGGATTTCTGTGAAGCTCATGTAATCAAGTTTTATGTTATTCCATGTGTTTCTCGCTTTTTACACCGCAGTCTAAAATTTGAGACATTCAACGAAGTACCCATATTGAGTATACGAAGTGAACCGCTTACAGACGAGCTCAACAAATTTATGAAACGATGTTTTGATTTGCTAGGGGCCATTTTTGCATTGTGTTTTCTCTTTCCAATAGCATTTGTATTTGTTGGAATCGGGGCTATATGCAATAGACGGTCTATATTCTTACGACAAACACGTACGGGACTAAATAAAAAGCCCTTTACTTGTTATACTTTTAGAAGCTATCATATGGATGACACATACCATATAGAACCAGGACATCTTCCTTATGAATACAGAAAAAGGAATAAATGGGAGAGATTCTTACATCGTACTCACATTGATGTAATTCCTCAATTTTGGAACGTATTAAAGGGAAATATGAGTATTATAGGTCCTAGACCCCATTTAATAGATAATGCAGAGCAATATAGTCAAATGATTGACCACTATCTTATTAGAAATTATGTCAAGCCTGGTGTTACAGGCTGGTCACAACTACACGGATTCCACGAAGAAGTTCACTCTCTAGTAGATATAGAAAAATTAGTGCAACATGACGTATGGTATATTGAAAACTGGGGACTATTTTTGGACTTACGCATCCTATCTATGACTATTGCATTACTGATAAAGAACAAGACTCAAGGAAAAAAGTTAGTACAAAAAGATTAGAGAATTATGCGTTATCTTCATCCTGTACCACACTTCTGACTTCACCTTTGTGTAAGCGAGTTACTAAAAGATCACCCGCTGATACGTCAGTATGTGATTTAAGTAATTTTCCTCCAACAAAAGTCATCGAATATCCCTTTTCTAAAATACGATCTGGAGAGCAATCATACACTCTTTGGGCAAGTCTGTCTAAGTAGTCATGACGGTTCTTCAAGACATTCACCACAATGGAATGCAGCTGTTGTTCTATGAAATCAAGTTGATTCTTCTTTCGTTGCATAGACATTATCGGAGCATTCTTCACCTGCATCTCTACATGCAATAAACGCTGATGCTCTTGTCGAATACGCTGTGGAACATGGACTAGTACAAATTGTTGATACTGCTGAATTGTTGATTTTTCCTGATCTATACGACGTTTCACGAGTAGTGGAATGCGATGTTGGAAGTCTTGCAGACGATGTTTTTCGTCATCAAGTCTATCGCGCACAATTTGTTGGATACTTGTTTCAATATTCAGTAACTGAGTATATAATTCTTCCATCTTATCCAATAGATAAGATGCCACAGCGGTAGGCGTTTTCAAACTAACACAAGCCACTTCGTCTAAAACTGTTGTATCACGTTCATGCCCTATACCAACTAAAATTGGTATAGGAAACTGTGCTACGGCAGCCGCCAACATATAAGTGTCGAAATCTTGTAAATCGGAAGTGGCTCCTCCACCGCGAATAATGACAACCACATCGTAATTAATTCCACTATCTAAAATAGCATCTAATGCAGACAATATAGATGTCTCGGTATGCTGACCTTGCATACTAGCCTCATACAAATAAGTATAAAAAATATATCCTTGACTGTTCTTATGCAATTGGTTGCAAAAGTCGCCATAACCTGCGGCAGTGGAGCTCGAAACAATAGCCACTTTTTGTATAGGCGAAGGCAATGGCAAAGATTTATTCATATCATCCACCCCTTCTTCACGCAGCTGTTTTAGAATAAGCATGCGTTTACGTGCTTGTTCTCCAAGAGTATAAGTCGGATCAATATCTACAACTTGCAAACTAGCACCATATAGTGGATGAAAGGTAACACGTACAAACAAAAGCACTTGCTGTCCCGCACTTAGATGTTGACCTGTTCCTTGAATAAACTTTGGAGCAAGCTGCGCATATGTACTAGCCCAAATATTGGCACGCATCTTCGCAACTGTATATCCAGAGCGCACATCTTGTTGCACTAACTCAAGATAACAATGTCCTCTGCTTTGTGATACACGTGCAATCTCTGCCTGCACCCAATAATTATGGGGCATGCCATGCAGCAACACATCTTGGATATGTTGTCCAAGTGTTTCTAGAGACCATGCATCTGTTTGTGCATCAATCATTTCTTATTTCTCTTTTTTGTAATTCTTATATAGTAACCAAAGATTAGGTATTCCATACCCATATATATTATCGGGATAATTCTTTCTATCTCCGCTTTGTTTTACCAAGTCTATCAACTCGTACACTGTCAGCTGTGGAAAGGCTTGCCAGATACAAGCAATACCACCACATACTGTTGGGGCAGCATAACTAGATCCGTTACCATGTGTCGTCCATCCTGCTGCACCTTCTAATCCTGCATGATCGCCCAAAGCAACTATATCAGGTTTGATACGTCCATCGGCTGTGTTTCCAACGGAAGAAAAATGAGCCAACTTCTTCATCTTATCTACTGCACCAACTGTAAGTACATCATAAGCATCTGCTGGAGGGGTAATCTTCTTCCAACTTTTACTTCCAGAATTTCCTGCACTACATACAACAAGCATTCCTCTTGATGCAGCATGACTACACTGACGAGATATTAGCGCATGCTGACCATTTAAATCACGAAGCTTGAATCGGTCCTTTTCTACATCAAAATCATAATACCCCAACGAACAATTGATCAACTGTACTCCTACACTATCAGCGTATTCAATGGCAGTACAAAAGTAATCCTGTTCAACAAGCTGCTCGCTAGCATTATTCTCTGAACGGAGCAAATAATATCTTGCATCTGGTGCTGCACCAACTATATGGTAAGGTGAATTGGCCGCCATACAAGACCAAACTTGCATACCATGTTCCGAGGCATCATATACACATCGAGCTCCTTGTGTTGCAAAATCATAAGTGCCTAATACTTGTGCTTTTTGAAAACTGGACAAAACATCTGCGTTATGAAAACCAGCATCAATCACAGCTATTGTAACCCCTTTGCCTGTATAGCCTTCCGCATGCAAACTATCAATTCCTAACATATGTATCTGCGAGAAGGCAGCACCATAAAACTCTTTACGTTTATCTTGTTTCTGCTTAATTAGATGTATCCTATCTTCCAATTTTGGGTGCTCCACTAAGTAATGTGGTTGAGGACTCCAAACCACACGCACTTCACGTACGAAAGGTAAATGACGAATAGAATCAACTATGCCTTGACGTATTTTCGCATCAGAATTAAGTACGCTAAACGTTACAAAATTCTCCCATTTACCTACAGTTATAATATCTGCTCCTAGTTTATGTATAGCATCTATGTACAAATGGCATACTGGCAGGTCAATAGAATCAACTTGTACACCTTGTTGTGCTCTTCTCTGCAAAGCTTTCTTGGATAAAAAAGCTTCTGGATGATTCAAAGAAAACATTGTGGCCGCTTTATCGCGTAAAACTGCGCGATATCGTACTGGAGATTCAAGTTGTTCTATATTTGCTCCAGCAGCTGTCTGGAAAAGGGCAAAGACCCCTACACAGATATAAGCGATCCATGTAAAATATGTATATTTGTTCAATTAGTCTTCCTTTTTATTCGACAAAAAATAGGTATCTCCTAGATATTGTACTCCTTTTTGTTCATCAATAAATGCACCACCCAACATGCGTTTGTTTATATAAAACACTGCCGACTGCCCTGGTGTAATAGCAGATGCTTCTTCAAGAAAATGTACAATATAACGACCATCCGACATGGCACGTAGCTCACATGGAATAGGTTTACTGCGATAGCGGATACGTACCGTCAAGGCTCTATCTTGAGAAGCTTGCTTCAATTCCTCCACATGGGCAACTTGAAGATCGTGAATAATCATATAATGAGCTTTTAGTTCATCTGCATGACCAAGCATAACGGTATTGCGCTGAGCATTGATTTTTAAGACATAAGCAGGATAACCTAAGGCAATATCTAATCCTTTGCGCTGACCTACTGTATATTTGTATGCTCCTTTATGTGTGCCTATTGTGCGCCCTTTGCTATCTACAAATAACCCATCAGGCATTTCTTCGGCCAATTCGGGTGCTTGTGCTTCCAAAAATTCACGATAATCTCCTTGTATAAAGCAAACTTCCATACTCTCACCTCCTTTGGCTTTCACACCATACCCTTGTTCTTCTAAATAAGCACGAACTTGTGGTTTAGTATAATCTGCTAGTGGAAAAAGTATACGACTCAATTGCTTTTGACTTAATCGCCATAAAAAATAAGATTGATCTTTTAGTGCATCTTCGCCAACTTCTATATAGTATCGTTGATTGTATTGTATGATATGTCCATAATGGCCTGTAGCCACATAGGCACATCCCAATTTATCGGCCCAGTCCATCAGGATATGGAATTTAAACAATGGATTGCACATAACACAAGGATTGGGAGTACGTCCCAACTTATATTCATCGATAAAATATTGCACAATTTGCTCACGAAATGGGCCTCTTAAATCGACAACATGGTGTTCCAGTTGCAGTTTCTTGGCCATATCAATAGCCTCTTGAATAGCCTCATCATTTGCAGGACTATCCCATACTTTCATAGTAACACCTATGACTTCATAACCCTGAGCACGCAGCATTAAAGTTGCCGCAGTACTATCAATGCCACCACTATATCCTAAAAGAACCTTCTTGGAATTTAATTTTACTTCTTGCATACTCTAGCTCTTATTTTTCGATAAGCACTGTTGCATAAGCGCTAATACCTTCTTGCCGACCAGTAAAGCCTAATTTCTCTGTTGTAGTGGCTTTGATACTTACATCGTCAATATCAACTCCCATCACTTGTGCCAAGGTTGCACACATCATAGGGATGTGTGATTTCAATTTGGGGCGTTCAGCACATATAGTACAATCGACATTCCCTACTCTATATCCTTTGGTGGATATCAGTTCTATGGTTCTAGCCAATAAAATTTTACTATCGATATTTTCATATTCATTAGCCGTATCTGGGAAATGATAACCAATATCTCTCATATTGGCTGCTCCCAATAATGCATCGCACAAGGCATGAATTAAGACATCTGCATCGCTATGTCCTAGTAAGCCTAGAGTGTGATCAATTTTGATCCCTCCAAGCCACAGTTCACGCCCTTCGACCAACTTATGGACATCAAAGCCCATTCCTACACGTATATTCATGATGCTATTTTATCTTGAAATCTAATAAACGCTGATTATCTAACCAACCTGTCATATGCTGATCAATAGCCAATTTTCCTCCTGATACAGGAGCCCCCATAAAGATTATATCACCAATTTTCAAGGTCATAAACTGGCTAATATAAGCGATAACTTGATCGACAGTATGCAACATATCAGCTGATTGCCCTCCTTGCACTGGTTGTCCATCCACTTCTAAGCGAAAAGGAATATTCTTTGTATCTGTCAATTCTTGAAGGTTTACCCATTGACCTATAACGGCACTACCATCAAATGCTTTGGAAATCGTCCATGGTTGTCCTTGACTTTTAGCTTCTTCAAAAAGATCTAAAGCAGTCAGCCCTACACCAACAGTTACCATATCATAATAACGATGAGCAAAACGTTCAGCAATACACTTACCTAAACGGCTTATTTTAACGACTAATTCTACCCCATAGCCGACCGTTCCGGTACAACTAGGAATAAAAAAAGGACGCCCGTCTTTCAACAAAGTTGAATCGGGCTTCATATATATCATCGGGCATTGATTCTCAGAATCAACTTGCCCATAGTTATTTGCTACACAAATTATTTTCATATTCCTTTTTTAATTTTCTCCTTCCTCATTGGCTGATAATCGATTAAACATCACTGCTAAATGTGCATACAACGATGTATTTTGCACAACAATATTAGGAGGTACTTGAATGCGATACGGGGTAAAGTTCCAAACGGCTTTGATTCCTGCTTTAATCATCTTATCCGTAACTGTCTGCGCTTCACTGACTGGAACTGTCAAAACCCCGATTCGAGCTTTATGTTCTTTAAGGCGTGCTTCCAATTCATCATAATGATACACGGGTATACCACCAACTTGAGTACCGATAACAGCAGGATCAATATCAAAGGCACCTACTATCGTTAACCCAAAAAGACTTAACCCAGAATCTCCGAGCAATGCTCGTCCCAAACTACCAGCTCCAAACAGGAAAGCTTTATGTTGTTCAGAAAAGCCAAGAAACTCTTCTAATACCTGAATCAACGATTCCACTTCATACCCCACACGAGTACGTCCAGAAATGTTCAAATAACTCATATCTTTAGCTATTTGACTAGCATCTATCCCTGTCTCTTTTGATATCTGAGTGGAGGAAATAAATTGAACACCATCTGCAAGACTTAATTTCAAGCATGACAAGTACCACGGTAATCTTCTTAGAGAAGGTTCCGGTATCTTATTTGATATTTTAGAATGATTCGATTTTATTTGGGCCATTAAATAGTATGTCTAATATGGTAGAGTTGTATTATTTATCATGCAAATGTAGCGATATTAATTGGAAAGCGGACGAGGAAGATGGTGATTTTTACAAAATGTAAGAATATAAGGGGGGCTGTTTGAAGTTCTTATGAATTCATTTTTTTATAAAGAGACCATTCATGTCAAAAAAAACGAGTATATTGCAGACACTTATATCGGAAGTCACATTCAAATAATATTCTTGCCATGAAGCAAATCAAAGTTTTCGTCAGCAGTACCTTCAGAGATATGCAAACTGAGCGCGATACACTCATGTACCAAGTCGCTCCTAGAGTCAACAATATACTCAAAAAACATGGGATTAGTGTCCAATTTGTTGATCTACGTTGGGGTGTAGATACTAATGCATACTCAGAATCTGAACAAGATCATCACGTCTTAAACAGATGTATTGACGAGATAAGAAAATCTCGCCCATTTTTTATTGGCATACTAGGTGATCGATATGGCTGGGTTCCCCCTACAGAAGTATGGCAACATACACTACAACAATTAGACGAAAACGAGGCGCAACATGTGGGGGCACTACATCAGATGCCAACAAGTGTAACTGAACTAGAAATCATTCTGGGTGCTATGATGGATCAACAATTGCTTCGTCGTTCTCTATTCCTATTTCGCAATCTAACTTCTACCAATACAACTTCAATACAAGACTTACCCTATTATACGGAAAACGATTCTACTGCTAAAGAGAAATTACAACAATTGAAAACTCGAATTCAACATATGATGAGCAATCAAATGTTGCAGAAACATGTTGTTGAGTACGACGCTGAATATGCAGATGAGCAAGTCAAAATCCCTAATACATTCGTGGACCAAATCGTGGATTTCTTAATCCGTGAAATTACACTTCATGAACTGGGAAACACAAGCTCCATAGACGAAAGGAATATATTTGATCACGTGTTGGAACTTGAAACACAATTTGAACAAAAGCACACAAGCTATTTTCAAGGACGCACAGACACATTACAAGCTATACATAACAGATTAGACAGTGGTATACCGACAGTACTTGTAGGACATGCTGGAACTGGGCGATCTGCTTTAATGGTTCAATATAAAAATTTGGTCAGTTCTCAAACTGATTACATTGTACTTACACATTATGCGGAATTATGCTCGGAAAATTTCTCAGTCAATTTTATGTGGCGTAAGTGGATTTATCAAATGAGTGCGCTGACAGACACCCCTCATATTCCAAACGAGATAGCACAGACTAACAAAGGACTACAAACCTATCTACAAGAAATAATTAAGAAGAGCGATAAAAAGGTCATCTTGATTATCGATGGATTGGAACAACTCATAGACTTTGACTCGTTACATACTATACAAGAATATATCCCTGATGCTCACTTTATCTGTACACTAGAAGCTCAATACAAAATGGCGATTGCCACACTAATACAACAGAATAAAGTCTATCCACTAGCCTTAAACGAACAAATCAGTAATCAAGAAATCCAAAATATTATCCAATCCTTTGGAGAAGCATATAGTAAAGAAATAAATCCTATAGTCATTCAAGCATTAGTAAACAAATATGAAGGTGAACACCATTGTGCTGCTCAACCGATTTGGTTGCAAAGCATGTTGCATCAATTGATCTATTTCACAGCAGAAGATTATGTGACTATTGATTCTATGCCAGCCAGTACTCCCATGCAACAAATTATCCAATATCAATTGCAGCTAATAGACAATGCAGAAGGATATCCAGAAAGTTTGTTTGCACAGCGTTTCTCTCATGTGCCTGAACACATGAGTGATGCATACTTCATCGTGTATATACTTGGCATGGCACCTAGAGGGCTTTACCGTGAAGATCTTATCAGTATGCTAACGATAGCTGAAGTCAATGCTACTCTAGCGATTTCCAATGCCTTAAGCTGGTTCGGAGATATGATTACAGAATATGCTTACGATGGACGTATCAAGCTGGCACATAGCTGTTTAATTGGCAATGTACTTCAACAAGACATGCGAGTGATCAATAAGATATATCAGCTTTATCTTACTCAAATTAAACGTAATATCAAGGAAGGTAAAACAATAAACAATCTCATATTAGATGCTTTTACAGATATAATTGTCCTCGGGCAAGAGACCGATTTTGTGCCTGCACTATTCAATCTAGAAAATTCAGACTATGGCAGAGCAGTAGACAGAGTGTATTGGCTCATCCATAAAAACACAAATCATGTTTTTACGTGGTTGAACAAAAGTCTCAATGCTTATCCCGTCATCACTACACATATCATTTGTTCTTTGTCAAGAAAGATCAGACATATAGGCGAACATGAAATTGCCAACAAGTTATTATATGCTGCCAGTGATGTTATGAATACTCCTCATTTTGCAACAGGTGTTCCTCATGATTTACGTATCAACCTATTAGTAGATTATGCATACGACTGCATAAAATATCTTGACATCGCTGAACAGAAAAACGATCAAATGGCTCAATCTATCATGCAGATTGCAAATGAAGTGCTCTCATGTGTCATGGAAGACGAAGAAAGAGCTATTACTAGCCTGCATACACAACACAGGGTTTTATCCCTTGCTTACTTAGCTGGTGTACACAATCTAGAAAAAGTAAACAAAGAAATTTTGACACACTTCCTAGATAAATCGATTGAAGTAGGAGAGACGCTTCTTCACAAAAAAGATTTTTCAATCATAGAACAACATCTAGCCAATATATCCAGTATCTATTATCTAGATCAATCGTATGAAGACGTCGGTACTATTGAAGAATATAGAGAATATGCTCAGTATCTCTATTCTAACAATCCATCTCTTCAAATTCAACACGAGAAATTAGCATCAAGATACCACAGTGCACTACTCTACCAGTTCATGGGAGCTACAACAGTGTCAGATATAATGCAACACTTCATATTGGATGAGCTAAAAGAACTCCAACAATCTCATAAGTTTATCAAATTTGATGAGCTACAAGCCGAAATAGAATTAGAAATGGCTTGGTCACCTCAAAAAACGATGGGGATAATGGAAGTCGATGATGACGATTTGCAACACATCAATGGGTTTGTAAGACGAATGCATGCTCTTCTTGTATCCACTGAAGATTATGTAAGTCTATGGAGAGAGTCGTCATGGTCTATTGAAGATAGAATATATATGGGTATTTGGGCCTATATACACCATTACTCTGAGATAGGTACGTACATATATAAGGAACTAAAACAAATTGAAGAATCAACAAATCATAAATTACCACCAGTTGATTGGGGTCTCCTTGAAATAATCGCGCTCTACAAAAGTCCGAACGCAAATATTGCAGAGAAAGTGATCCATCTGTATGATACCCTCAAGCAGGTGAAAGCGGAAAATAAACTAGAAGCTGTACACCATTCTTCTACACATCTACTGGCAAGTCGTTTTATCACTTTGTTTTTTGGATTAATCTATCCCGTCAATAAAGAGACCATCAATGATGTCTGGAAATTTATTGGGATAGTGTTGAACCCACATATACAAAATATACGTGATATCTTACAACAAGCTCAACAGCAGTATCAACAAGATTCTTTATTGTATGAAGATACCCATCTAAATATATATGCTCAAACAGAGGACCTTGCTTTATATGAAGATATTGTACGCATCTTTGAAAGAATGAGTAACGCAGAAAATGAGAACAATAATCATGAAATTTATCCAGACATCATAGAGAATCTGTCTGTAATCATGAAACATTTTGGTACACATCAACTCTTAGACAAATATGGATATTATAATACACATAGACTAGCTTATGAAATACTATCTACTTGTTATGAAAAGATAAGTCAGCCTACCGAAAGCATGCTCTATCTACAAAAGAATAAGGAGATGTTATATGAAGTATGTCTCTTGCATCCTAATAACATGACTTTATTGCGTGATTACGCAATCGCATTAGATCATATGGCCAATTGGCTAGTTCAACAACATAATGATAAGGAAACAGCATATAAGTATATTCAACAAGCAGCACCTATATTTGAACATCTATATAAAGAAAATCCTAAACAACAATTTGACAATTACCTTGTCAATCAATATTTTAAATTTGATTTAGAGGTTGAATGCGCGAAAGATAAAACTTCACTAATATCCATTATAGAATCCATTTATGAAGTAATCGAACAAATTAAACGCGACGCTGAATATGCCTATGCGCCAACAAATAAGATAGCGATGCTTCTGGACACAATTAGTGATGCTTATTATAAGATAGGAGATGAATCGTCAATGATTAAGACACTAAGACAAGCACAAGAGTTGTTTAAATCTATTTATTTAAAACACCCCCAAGATGGTCCGGCTTTACGTGATTATTTAAAATCATCATTCCGAATGATGCATTATGTGAAGGATGAAGCAACCTTACGCAATTACTATCCAATATTTTTGAAAGAATACAACAACATTATAGAACTACCAGCTAAAGATATGCAGTTACGAACGCTTATGATATGGCTTATGATTCAAGAGAAAGTAATGGGCTTGTATATTCATCACCAAGTACCCTTTTGGGAAAATGCTACTGAAAAAGTAAAAGAAATTACCGAGGCTATTTCTACTCATATTTTCACAGGAAATGGCCACATACTTCAAGCATGGATAAATGTACTACGCACAACTTATACTCCTCTTGACAAAGCCAATAATATAGAAGAATTATCTGAAGATGCTTTTGCTTGTTATAGAACTGTGTTCAGCATGGAATTCAATCTCAAAAAAGCATTATTGGATCAATCCATTTATACTTGGGAGGATTTAGAGATTGATACAACACAAGCACGTGGAATTAAACTGGGAATGATACAACAATAAATATACTCAATATAAAAATTAGATGAAACCTACTCTTACAGTAAACAAACTATATTGCTTTGGAGAAGAACAATCAAGTCGATTGTCTGGAAAAGCTCAACGCCATTTTTTTAGCGAAGAAGAGACGGATTGCCTTCATGTTGAAGCTGTAGTTAGCAACGATTCAAACAAACATGAGATTCAAGATGTATTAACGTGCATCATCGAAGATCACACGGGAATAGAATTAATTAAAAGAAAGCAACACATTCTAATTGCACCTAATAGTGAAGAAACTATACACTTCACATTTGACATTTCTTCTTTTAATATCTGCCTAGAGGAGATTAAAATATATTGCGAAGGCCACGATGATATCGCCTTGCATTTGTGCAAACAAGATGCCCCTCTCGATTATCACAAGTGTTTTAAGATTACGCATTTTATTGCTGTGTATTCAGAGGATATGAGTACTACTTCTGAACATATAAAAAACTACACAAAATTTGATTGCAGCAAAACAGAGAATGCAAGCATACTGCTTAATATTGATGCCAAACAAGATGAGCATCTCATACAAGAAATGGATCTCGTTTTTAGCTTTATCAATGAAGAAGGAGAAGTCGTTGATACAGAAAGTGTAAGATCTAATAAATTAGAAGATGATTCAGCTTGTTTTTACTTCCGCTACGATACACCAATTATAGCTGTTTTGGATATTGGTACATACACCATTGAAATTGATTACCTTGGGCAAACAATCATGAGTGTCCCTATTGCCATAGGACATGAAGATAAAGAAGGAAATTTTGAGGTCAACAAATATTTAAAGAATCCAGATATAGGAGATATTGTAACTCCATCCGAGAATCACGAAAAAACGGCTTTTAATAATCTTCAAGAAATGATTGGGCTACAATCAATCAAAGATAAGATCAATCAGCATTTTAGCCTCATCAAGATGTTGAAAGCACGCGAAGAGCTTGGACTAGACTCCAAGATTCCACCATTGCATATGGTATTTACGGGAAATCCTGGAACAGGAAAAACGACAGTGGCAGAATTGATGGGAGAAGTATATCGTGATCTTGGTATATTAAAGAAAGGGCATGTGGTTCGCACAGAGCGTAGCAAACTCGTGGGTAAGTTCCTAGGCGACACAGAAAGCAATACAGAAGCTGCTATAGCGCAAGCAGAAGGAGGTATTCTGTTTATAGACGAAGCCTATAATTTATGGGTCAGCAATCAAATGGGTGAAAAAAATGACTTCGGTAATCGAGTGATTGAAACCCTATTGACCAAATTGGCTTCTCCAGATTTTGATTGTATCGTTGTGTTAGCTGGCTATCCCACAGAGATGAATCATATGCTTAAATCTAATCCTGGATTAAAATCAAGGTTTGCCTACTATTTTGAATTTGAAGACTACAATGTTGAAGAACTTCTTGCGATAGCTCATCTACATATAAACCGCATGCAGTATAAACTAGGTGACCATGCTGAGAATAGGTTAAAGGAACATATTCAAGCTGCCTACAATCATAAAACAGTACATTTTGGTAACGCTCGTTTTATAACACAACTTTTAAACAGCCAGATTATTCCCAATATGGCAACAAGAGTCATGAGTAGTAACTCTTATGATATTGATTTGCTCACAACAATCACTGATACAGATATTCCAACATTTGTACCAGATGAACAAAAAAAATACACCTTTGATGAGGCTACGGTCTCCAATGCATTGAAGAAACTAGATGACATGGTGGGACTTGAGGAAGTCAAAGAAGCTATACATCGTATTGTTGCTTTAGCGCGAATACGTATACGCGAGGAGAAACACCCTCTACCTGATGTATATGAAAGATGGACTTATACAGGCAATACAGGCACTGGTAAAAGCACAGTAGCACAGATATTCACGGAAATTTTGTTTGGTTTGGGACTGATTGATGGGCCACAACTCGTTCAACTCTCTGGAGAGCAGGTTTACTTTACGCCCTCTCATATGGTGGATTACTTATTTAAAAATGTACTCAAACAAAAAGGAGCCAATGTCTTATTTCTTGATAGCGATGCAGCAGCTTTTCAGCGCAAATACAAGACGCTGAATATAGAAGAGATCCAAGCTCGAATTGCCAATCTATCCATTGAGTCACACGCCCAATTGGTATTAATTGTAGCTGAACATGAGGCAAGTACTACTAGCTCTGATTATACTGTAGCTAATAACTCCAATGCCGTTTCTCATACTTGGCATTTTGCGCAGTACTCTGCAAAAGAATTACACTGTGTCGCCAAGAATTTCATTGTAGAAGCTGGTTTTAGTATCGACGAATCGGCCTCTACTCAACTAGCATGCTTTATCCGTGAGTTGCATAAAGATCATCCACAAGAAGCCAATTTAAGAGGCATTAGAGAATTAATAGATAATCTTTTGGAAATTGTCTACTTAAGACTGAGCAATAATATGGGAGAAGCACAGGATGATTATACCCTACATATTCTCCCGGAAGACACCGATGTGCTAATTAAGAATATACCGAGTTTTACTACACAAGTACAAACAAAAATTGGATTTAAATAATGAACAAATATATACCCAAACCTATTGACACGTCACACATTAAGCTAGATCAGTCGATATTAGATTTATCAGATATTATAGCTAAAAACGTACACGAAAATTGGGCAAAAAAACGCCTAGACGAGGGATGGACTTACGGTCCATCCCGAGATGAGACCACCAAAAGTCATCCATGCTTAGTGCCCTACGAAAAACTCACAGAATTGGAAAAATCATATGATAGGCAAACAGCTTATGAAACGATAAAACTACTCAAAGCACTTGGTTACGAAATATATAAATAATTCGTTTTTTACTATTTTTTCGATAGTTCAACGAAAAAATTACTATTTTCGTAGCGAACTATCAGCCTAAGACTTATGTCAGACCAAGAAATCATTATGCTATTATCTCAAAGAGATAATAGAGCTTATCACTATCTATACAGCAACTATTATCAGTTGCTGTGTACAGTGGCCTACTCCATTGTGCAAGACCATTATGATGCAGAATGTATTGTGGGAGATCTTATTTTTCACTTATGGGAACATTACGACAGCATACATATCCAGAAATCTCTAAAAGCTTTCCTAATTTCATCTACACGCAATAGGGCACTTAATCATATTCGCACAGCGAAAAATAAATATGAAATTCATTTGTCCAAAATTACCGATCCAGATATTCATCCAGATAGATTTTTTGTTGATAACAATCATCCACTAGGACACTTGCTCACACAAGAGCTCGAAAGAGATATACAAGAAGCTGTTAATAACTTGCCAACTGAAACGAATCGTGTTTTTCGTCTTAGTCGTTTCGAGGGTATGAGCAACCAAGAGATTGCTGATACATTACAGATTTCTATCAATACTGTCAAATACCACATAAAGCAAGCATTAGCGTTACTCCGCAAAGCATTAGGTAAATATTTTATCTTAGCTATTATCTATATCGGTCATTTTTTTTAAAGAAATGTACGTTTTTCACTACCCACCCCCCTATCCTATTTTGTCATACTAGTAAAGCAACTAAAATATGAGTAAGTTAACCACCATTAATCAATACGATGAACTAATCCAAAAGCTGTTCACAGAAGGACTAGAAAAGTCTGAACGTGAAACGCTAGTTGCTTGGATCCAAAAAGACGCTACACATAAACGTTATTTTGAAGAGCAGCAAGAATTATGGTATGTGTCTATGTGTGCCAATCCTAAAGCTAAACAATATGATTGGGAGAAAGCATATACCCATTTTATTCAACGTATAGATGCTAACCAACGTCCACAAAGGACAAAATTATTTGATTATATGCAATTATCAAAGATAGCAGCTATAGCAATACTTGTTATTGTAGTTGGTGTGCTTGCTTATTGGGTGGGACAATCATACGCTTCCTTCTCACTAGATAGACTAACCACGATAGAAGCGCCTTTAGGTTCGAAAACAAAGCTAGTTCTTCCAGACGGATCAACAGTATGGTTAAACTCTGGATCTAAAATTTCATATGCGCAAAGCTTTGGACACAAAAATAGGGACTTGGCACTAGAAGGTGAGGCATATTTTGAAGTAACTAAAAACAAAAAAATACCATTTCAATTACAGATGAATGGTATGCGCCTCAAAGTACTTGGCACAAAATTTAATGTAACAGACTATCCTGAGGACTCAATTACAATAGTAAATCTCCTTTCTGGACATGTAGCTCTAGAAAACCAAATTCAAAAAAAGAGCATTATGCATTTACTTCCAAATGAACGTGCCACATTCAATAATCGTTCTGGAAAATGGAAAAAGTCAATATGTGAAGCGCAAGAATCAACGCAATGGACCAGTGATTATCTGCTCTTTGAAGATTTACCTTTGAGCGAGATTATTAAAACACTTAATCGTGCATACGATGTGCATATTACACTCGACAGCACCAAAATAGATATTGCAAATCTACGTTTCTACGGCAAATTCATACAAAGTAAAAATACAATAGAGGATATCCTAACAAAAATAGTACACACCAAAAACCTGAAGTACAAAGGCAAAAATGGTCAGTACTATATTTACTTCGATTCTTAAAACTGAATTTTGTAACCTTTTTAAACTCATACTTATGACATATGTAAAACGGGCTATTTTTATAGTCCTAGGACTTTATTGTCTCAACTTAAGTCTGATGGCACAAGGTGCCCAGATTAAATTGGACCAGGTCACCATGAAGCATGCCATGAAGGTCATTACGGAAAAGACCAACTATTTATTTGTTTATTCTACAGATGATGTTGATACAAAAAAAATGGTATCTATCAACGCCAATGCAGATAATCTACCACTGGTTATCAAACAATTAACAAGTGGACAAGCACTTATATCTAAAATAGATGGTCGGAATATTATTCTAAGTAAAGCACTACTCAATCAGCAGCAAAACATTCAGATAAAAGGTATTGTCTACGACAAAAAGAATGATCCTGTTATTGGAGCTACAATTATGGAAAATGGTACTAGCAATGGTACTATAACTGATTTCAATGGCCAATTTACATTGACTGTGTCTCAAAATGCGAAAATTAAGATTACATATATTGGTTATCTAACTGTAATCACAAATGCACAAAGTAATATGGTCATCACTTTGCAAGAGAACAGTAAACTATTAAATGAAGTGGTTGTTACAGGTTATTCGACTCAAAGAAAAGCCGATCTGACAGGCGCTGTTTCTGTTGTCAACATGAGTGATGTAGAGAACTCGGGAGAAAACAATGCCATTAAAGCATTACAAGGTCGCTTGCCAGGTATCAACATTTCAGCAGATGGTAGTCCTAGCGGAGCTTCAACTGTGCGCATCCGTGGTATTGGCACACTCAATGACAACGATCCACTATATATTATAGATGGTATGCCTACTACGTCAGGAATGCAGGAGCTCAACAGCAACGACATTGAGTCTATTCAGGTTTTGAAAGATGCAGCATCGGCTTCAATATACGGCTCTAGAGCTGCAAATGGTGTAATTATCATCACGACAAAAAAAGGTAAAGAGGGCAAAATAAAAGTCAATTTCGACGCTTCTTTAACAACATCATCATACCAATCTAAGGTAGACATGATGAACACACAAGAATATGCGACTGCCATGTGGCAAGCATATGTAAACGATGGACTCAATCCTAATAGCAACGGTCTAGGCATTCAATATCAATGGGGATATAATAGTCAAAATCAACCACACCTAGAAAATATTAGCTATCCACAATATATTGACGAGACCAACACCATGCGTGCTTCAGATACTGACTGGTTGGACGAAATAACACGGCACGGCACAATACAGCAATACAATCTATCTGTAAGTAATGGTACGAATAAAGGAAATTATTTTTTCTCTCTTGGGTATTATGGAAACGAAGGGATTATCAAAGATACTGATTTCCAACGACTATCCACACGTATAAACAGTAATTATAAGCTCATTGAAGACTGCCTAACAATAGGGCAAAATTTCACATTGAGCCGTACTAAAGAAATAAGTGCCCCAGGCAATATTATCAGCGATGCACTGGATATGCCCACTATGATACCAGTACACACTGAATCTGGTGGATGGGGAGGCCCAGTTGGGAATTATCCTGACCGTCAGAATGTTGCAAGAGTTGTAGAATACAACAAAGACAATGAATACACCTATTGGAGATTCTTTGGAAATGCTTTTGTCAATCTAAAACTTTACAAAGGACTAAATATTCGATCTAATTTTGGCTTAGATTATTCTAATAAAAATCAACGTAACTTTACTCTACCCTATACAACAGGATACAAATCATCTAGCCTAGCGGCTATTGATATGCGCCAAGAGCATTGGACTAAGTGGATGTGGAATGCAGTAGCAACCTACAATTTAGAAATCGAGAAGCATCGAGGGGAAGCAATGCTTGGTGTAGAAGTCAATAATGAGGAAAGTACAGACATGGGGTTACATCAAGAAGATTTTAGTTTATTAAATCCTGACTATATGTGGCCAGATGCTGGCGTAGGCCAATCAACAACATCTGGAATTGCGAGTAGTTATGCATTAGTCTCTCTTTTTGGCAAGCTCAATTATAGCTACGGGGACAAATATCTTGCTGCATGTACTATACGTAGAGATGGATCGTCTCGCTTTGGTAAAAACAATCAGTATGCAACCTTCCCTGCTTTTTCACTTGGTTGGAGAATTAGCAATGAAGATTTTATGGCATCAACTAAAGCTTATATTGATGATATAAAGCTTCGTGTCTCTTGGGGACAAACGGGTAATCAGTCAATCAGTAACTTGGCACGATATACTGTATATAAAGCAAATTATGGAACTGATGCTGGCTATTCTGCAGGAACTAATGGTACATCTTATGATATTACAGGAAGTAATGGAGGAGGTATTCTTCCATCTGGATTTCAACGTGTACAATTGGGGAATGATGATCTAAAATGGGAAACTACAACCCAAACAAATATTGGTCTAGATTTCACCTTGCTCAACCAAAGTGTATATGGTTCATTGGAATATTTTAATAAGAGAACAAAAGATATTCTAGTTCTTTTTGAAGGAATTGCAGCACAAGGAGAAGGAGCGGGAAAATATGTCAATGCTGGCTCGATGAAAAATACAGGATATGAATTCAGTATCGGGTACAGAAAAACCTTTGCTAGCAAACTAAAAATTGACGTCAATGCAAATATATCAACCTATAAAAATGAGGTAGTAGATATCCCAGAAACGGTTGCCGCTAACGGCACATTTGGAGGGAATGGCGTAAAAAGTGTCATAGGTCATGCCATCTATTCACAAGCTGGTTATGTATGCGATGGAATCTTCCAGAACGAGGAGGAGGTCCTTAATCATGCCACTCAAGAAGGAGCAGATGTAGGACGTCTACGCTATCGTGACTTGGATGGCAATAATATAATTGATGAAAACGATCAGACATGGATTTATGACCCAACCCCTGCCTTCAACTACGGAGTAAATATCCACGCAACATATAAAAACTTTGATGTATCTTTGTTCTGGCAGGGTAGCTACGATGTGGATGTAATGATGTATGATATCAAAAGACAAACGGATTTCTGGAGTGTGACTAATGTAGCTTATCTCAATAAAGGAAGTCGAGTGCTGAATGCATGGAGTGCTGAAAATACACATTCTAAGATTCCTGCATTAACAACTTCCGATCGAAACAGTGAGTCACGCTTATCTAGTTACTATGTTGAGGATGGATCCTATTTGAAACTGCGTCAGGCACAACTTGGGTATAATTTTCCTAGCGATTGGATTAATAAAATGAAAGTACAAAAATTACGTCTATATGTAAGTGGACAAAATCTACTGACATTTAAATCTAATAATTTCAGCGGAGAAGATCCAGAGAACCCTACATATGGATACCCAATCCCTCGAAATTTTACCGTAGGACTTAATATCGAATTTTAATATTGATACAAAATGAAAACCAATATACTATCTTTACTACTAGTGGTACTGCTATTTAGTGCATGCAGTGATATGCTAGACAAGACTCCCCAAGGGGTTTTAGTAGGTGATGAAGCAACATCTACGGAGTATGCTGATCCTCTTGTGATTTCCGCTTATGCAATCTGGGTAACGGGAGCTGACATGAATGCATCTTTTACATTGGGGAACTATGAAGTGCGTTCTGACGATTGTTACAAAGGAGGAGCTGGACCAGCAGACGGTGATGTCTTTCATGTATTAGAAATCAGTCAGGGTGTGCGTTCAGATCAATGGAATATTAACGATATATGGCGACGTTTATACATATGCATTACACGTGCTAATACGGCACTTACAGTATTAGATAAAGTCGATGAAAATGCCGCCAACCGAAATGAGCGCATTGCAGAAATGCGCTTCTTGCGTGGACATGCACACTTTCTTCTCAAACAATTGTTCCATAATATCGTGATGGTAGATGAAACCATTCCACAAGATGATTATGCAACTTTATCGAATACAACATACACCAATGACGAGGAATGGCAGCTAATAGCCGATGATTTTCAATACGCATACGATAACCTACCTGTATCACAAACAGATAAAGGGCGCCCTACTCGTGCCGCTGCTGCTGCATATTTGGCAAAAACATACCTATATAAAGCATACCGACAAGATGAGCAGTATAATGTAATAAGTATCGACCAAGATGACCTTAATAAGGTTTTGACCTATACCAATGCTGTAATTACAGATGGACAATACGGACTAGAGAACGATTATAGTCATAATTTTCGTGCTAATCCAGAATTTGAAAATGGGAAAGAATCCTTATGGGCTATACAATATTCAATTGACGATGGCACACAGTTTGGTAATGTCAATTTTGGCACAATGCTTTCAGTGCCTTTGCAACTCGGTGGACAAGATTTTAGAAAGCCAAGTCAAAACCTTGTAAATTCCTTTAAAACACTACATGGATTACCTGAATTTGACAATTATAATGATGAAGATTATGATCCTAATACTGATACGGCGGATCCACGTCTATACCATACAGTAGCTATTCCTGGTTATCCATACAAATATAACAGCAACTATATATTCGATGACAGTTGGAGTCGCAACAAGGATTATTATGGAGTATATTCATCCTTGAAAGAAAATGTTGATCCAGATAGTCCCTATCGTGTACAAGTCAACGATTTTTGGGCAAATTCAATGAATTATATTGTGTTGCGATATGCAGACGTATTATTGATGCGTGCAGAAGCTTTGATTGAATTACACCGTTCTGACGAAGCTCTGACATATATCAATGAAGTGCGTAGTCGAGCAATCAATTCTAATAGAGAGCTTATAAATTATGCACCAAATTTAGATATATCTCTGTACGACGCCAATAAAATAAGTTGGACAGAGGATTATGCTCGTAAAGCGCTACGTTGGGAACGTAGACT
Source organism: Bacteroidaceae bacterium (assembly GCA_963668535.1). GTDB lineage: Bacteria > Bacteroidota > Bacteroidia > Bacteroidales > Bacteroidaceae > F22. The sequence goes on along the minus strand of OY764867.1, from coordinate 2,609,819 downwards.
CGAATTTGGAATGGAAAATTGTCGTTTTTTTGACTTAGTACGCTGGGGAATTGCTGATCAAGTAATCAATGCATTTTATAGAAGTGAAGAAAGTAAACGTACGTATTATAGCGAAGCTTTATTTACAAAAAACAAAAACGAATATCTACCGATTCCTTATTCACAGATAGCCGCTAGTGCAGGTCACTATACTCAAAATTATGGATGGACATCAAACAACTAAGACCATGAAAAAGATATTTCAAATATTCAACATATGCTGTTTATTATGTTTTATTGCTAGCGCTACATCTTGTAGTAGTAGCAGTAATAATTCATCATTATCACTAGATAAAGATGCTAGCATCACCTCCTTTTCTATTGGAAATATTGATGGAGAAATAGATCAGATCAACGAAATAATAACTGTACATATGCCTGCCGACACCAATGTAGATGCACTAGTTCCTCAGGCTGTGTTAAGTCCAGGAGCTACATGTACTATGCTCCAAGGACAATCCATTAATTTCAAGTTGCCAGTAACATTTACCATCAAAAACGGCGATGTGTTTCGTAAATACACAGTACATATTGAACTGGATAATGCAAGTATTTTAAGCTTTAAAATTGACAAATATGAAGGAGCTATTGATAATAGATTTCATACTATAACTGTATATGTCCCTCTTGAATATGACATCACCAATTTGACACCAGTTATCACCATCTCCGAAGGTGCAAATGTAACACCACTTAGTGGTTTGTCGCAGGATTTTACTCATCCCGTAAATTACCAAGTTGTATATAGATCAGCCGATGTAACGTATACAGTTACAGTGATTCCTGCCAATATGAAGATTCCTGCATTTTTAGGGAATGCTCCTACTATTGACGAGCTTACAAATCCAGAAGAAAAAGCAGCAGCTCAATGGTTTATGCAAAATATATCAGCAGCAGAATATCTCTCCATGTCTGATGTTGTTGCTGGTAATGTAAGTTTCAAGAAATACAATACGATATGGTATCATTGGCATATTGATTGGTTTAATGATTCAAATGTAGTTTATCCAGATGATTTGCAACAAGTAATGAGTCAACTGCAAAGTTTTTACCAAGATGGAGGTAATCTCCTACTGACACGTTATGCAGTATGTTTACTTTCTGATCTAGGAATTACCCTAAATGGTCAACGCCCTAACAATGGTTGGGGAGGAGCCGAAGATCAACCAGAAATCGTTACAGGTCCTTGGGATTTTCAAGCTTACGAAAATCAAAAATACCATGATGTATTTCACAATATTCCACTAGATGGAAATAAGATGTACACCTTTGACACAGGCTATGGAGTAACTAATAGTACATACCAATGGCATATTGGTTCTGACTGGGGAGGCTATGACAATATTGACATGTGGGAAACAAAAACGGGTGGTATTCCTCTCGCACACGGTGGAGATGGGGCAGTTGTTATGGCTGAATTTGCATTCAACAACGGTTCTGGAAAAGTTATTACTATCAGTTCTGGTGCATACGATTGGTGGTGCCCAAATATGTCGGATACAGATCAATACCATAGTAACATTTACACACTTACCAAAAATGCAATTCAATACCTTAACCAATAAATGATACATATGAAAAATATAAAACTCATACAAATACTCGCACTACTGACTACATCTATGGTCGGTTGCGGGAATGGTGATCACAAGATTCAAGATACAAATACGTGGCAAGAAAACACAAAAGCCATTTCTGCAGTTGAGCCCAACAGTTATAGCCTATACTATCGCCCTGCTGTAGGGTACGTAGGTGACCCAATGCCTTTTTATGACCCACAAAACAAAGTGCAACGCATACTATTTCTAATGGATTGGCGAGATGGTAGTGATACATATCACCCAATACATAGCGTACGTGCAATTGATGCGGCACATTATCAAAGTGAAGGAGAGATTATATCATGTGGCACACTTACAGAACAAGACCCTGCCATTGGTACAGGTTGTACAATCGTCAAAGACGGTATCTATTATACCTTCTATACAGGGCATAAAGATAATGCGACATCCGATCAAGCCAAAGAAGCTATACTATTGGCCACTTCCAACAATGGAAACACATGGATCAAAAATCGTGCTTTTCGACTGGATGCTCCTGAAGGATATAGTAGCAATGATTTTCGTGACCCACATGTTTTTTATAGTAATGAAGATAATACATACCACATGGTGTTGAGTACGTACCACAACGGTGATCCATTAATTGCGCAATTTGTTTCAACCGACCTAGTAACATGGACACTCACTACCCCATTTTTAAATAACAATTGGAACGATCGTTTTTATGAGTGCCCAGACGTTTTCCAAATGGGTAATTATTGGTATATGATTTATTCAGACAAAGATGTCACTCGTCAAGTACAATACTACTATGCCCCTACTTTATCCGAACTAATGACTAGAAATGAAGATCACTACCCACCCCACGAAGGTAAGTTGGATGGTACATCTTTTTATGCAGGTAAAACCACAAGTGATGGCACACACCGTTTTTTATATGGGTGGTGTGCAAGTCGTGCTGGTGAAATTACTGAAGAGACACAAGATTGGGCTGGTAATTTAGTAGCTCACCAATTAGTGCAAAATGCGGATGGCAGCCTTGGTTGCAGAATACCAGAAGCAATCGATACGCGTATTAGTTCACCTACAGACATTATTGAGAATTCCAGCGAAGGAGAAGTTAGTGGAAACCTATCTACGGGCTACACAATACCAGCTGGCTCATCGGTACACTTCAATCGCTTAGGAAACATCGACAAAATTAGTTTTAACGTACAAGCTCCAACATCAAGCGAAGCAGTCTTTGGTTTGTACCTACGAGATGCATCCGATAGTAATGTGCGTTATCGACTCGCTATTGAAGCTCGTTGGCAAACGTTCCGTTTACAAAAAGTCACAACAGCAACCGACGGCAGTGAGACAATAGATAATATTACCGAAAACTGGAATGGATTTGACCAATCTACAGACGGGAAATATACCGTAACTTTTGTACACGAAAATTCTGTATGTGTTGTATACTTAAATGGCAAATATGCTTTTACAAATAGAGTGTACAATCTTCAACACAATGGCTGGGGAATATATTGTAGCGATGGAGAAGTACAAGTAAACGATATCAACCGTTATACTGAATAACAATAAATAATTAGACTCTAATACATCGAGCGGGCATCTTGACAAAAGATGTCCGCTCTCGTTTCAAGTATATAATCAAAATGTACAGCTACTTTTCATGAAATCTCAAGCGCTCTTGGTCCTCTATATAGACCACGTTTGTCGCCTTAATAAAAGCATTCATACGCCTTAAATCTAGTTTATCATGAGGGCTAATATGAAATCCTCCAAATACTGAACGTGGAAATCGTGGAATAGACACAATAAGATAGTTGACATTTTCTTTAGAAAGCAAACCAGCATCGAATAAAAATTCCAAAGTAGACAACACTTGATGCTTGGCTTTACCTTTATTACGATTGATTCCTTTTTTCGAATGAGGATATTTTAGTTCAACTGCAATAGACCAAACCCTCTTATTGACATCCGACTTATCTGCCAATCCTACACACTCACATTGAGAAATAGTTTCGCCATATTGGTTGGTAAAGAAATCGATATTGTTAGCTTCTTCAATATTCACCACATGAAAGACAATCTTATTAGGATTAGAGATATGCAACCCACTGATATCATCTGGTTGCTGTGTATGAAGCTCCACACCACGATGATTTCTTTTATCCTCTCGAGTCTGCTCTGTATAGTCCACAATATACAAGTCTGTGTCATACGTGTGGACAGATTCAAATGGATTAGGCATCTCTTTCTGGTTCATAGTAATTCAACATAATATCAAATTCATCCATAATATCTTGCATAGCTTGACCTAGGAAATTTTCATCTATCAATCCATCACAACCTTGAACTAAAGTAATCGTCCCATTATCCACAGAATAAACAGATACACGTTGTGGATGAATATAGGTCAATTGGTGATCCAAGAGTGCCTTATCTTCTTCATTTAGTTTATCCCTCACTAATCCACCAAACATACAATTATTAATGGCAAATAGGATATATGGACTGTGAGTCGTAAGAATCATATCATGTGGATAACCTCCATTCTGAAATTTTTTCAAGAGTTGCACTATAAGTTCCTTCTGTGTTTTGGGGAATAAGTTCTGTTCGGGTTCTTCTATAATGAACCGAGTGAAATGATACGTGACATCTATCCCTAATACTTGAGAGAGCTTTTCCCAAAATGCTTGAATCAGACTATCCTTTGTTGTTGGAATACTATTTAGATCATCAATAAAAGCCAATAACTCCTGTTGCATCTCAGCCGGAGCCCGATGAAGTACTCCCTGCTTAAATGAGCGTTTTAACTGAGGAGATATTGAACGTTCTTTCTCATAAATAATAGAGGAATAGTAATCGACTAAGACCAGCAGTGGCACAATGGATTGCAACCCCGACGAACCACTAGCCAACTGGATATTCACGCCATCGACCTTAATTCTGTCTTGGTTAGCCTCAGCGTCATAATAATATTTAGCATGTACAGAAGGCATATCCAAATCAGAATCAACATATTCTTCTTTAGCAGTATACCATTTCTCGATGAACTCCGTAATACTATTTGGCGTATCCGTATACCGTTCTGTTTTGATGGCAGCAAGAAAATTCCTCTCTGCTGGGATATAACAAATTTGTCTGTTTTGAAATAAGGTACATTCATTTTGTTCTGCAACAGTATCTTTGCGAGTAAATGTATGCGTAAATTGATCCGATCCCTCTGGATAACCAAATGACAATGTACAAGAATCACTCTCATACAAGATATATGAATCTTCAGAAAAATATTCTTTAGTCATATTGTGATAAGTACGCAGCAAGACATCGCTTGAATTGACATACTGTCCTTTTATATCATGTATGCACAAAAAATAATTTTTCTCTAGCCATGAACAAAAGCTCACAATCTTAGCAATCGTACTCTTTCCACTACTCTGTGGCCCAATAAAAACATTCACATGATTAAGTGTAAACTTAGCGTGCTTAATGGGACCGATGTTTCTTATTTCTAATGTTGTCATATAGCGAATATATAGAATTTATGTTTACTTCGGCTACATTTCTAATGTGCTCTCTACAAATATACTTATTTTTGAGCAATAGCTACATAAATAAAATAAATATATCTCCCCATCTAAACTTTTAAATGACACACCCCTTATTATAAAATATTAAAATAGAAACAGCGTTCGCGGTGGATTCCTGAACGCTGTTTCATCTCTATAAGTATGGGCTACCTATAGAAACCTAACCTTTAATATTAACTTTTTATATACTTGTTTTTTTCAAGAAATAGACTACATGATTTATAAAACACACTCTATACGCATTGCATATTAAAGGAAGGGCAAAAATAAGAAAATTGAAGAAAGTGTCCAAGAAATGGATTTGACAAAAAGTACGCATTTTCATAGACTGCGAAAAGACACCTGATACAGAGCATTAAAAAAAATCACACAATAACAACATCACAGTACAAACAAAATACATTCATACATATATTTGCTATATTTTGACCTTGTAATGACACTCAAAACAACACAACACTCTAGTCCTATCATTTAGGAAGTATATATTAAAGAGTAATTATATTACTCTTTTACAACAATCTAGTTTAACACTAAAATCACCAAATATATAGTAAGACAAAAAAATATGACTAAATTCTCTTTCGAGACTGCCATACTTTGACAATTAATCATTATTTTTGTGTGTACGAAATTTGCCAAATACATACATGATTTTCAATAACACAATAAGTCTAAATAATAAGATGAGAATATTTTACTGTATTCTCACGTTTTTGTGTATCGGTACTATACAGGCAAAAAACCGTTATCCCGCAAAGGAAATCCTTGCCCAATGTAATCAACAATATCATCAATCACTCCGTTTAAATCCTGTAGAAAAACAAATCCAGTGGTTACATGCTCAACATCACGTAGATATCCTGAGCAAAGCATACGCTAATAACACAACGGTATGGCAAGACTATTATATACAGCTCATGTATATGGTCATATATCTTACTCCTGCTCAATCGATGGATATTCACCGCACATATATTGGTAAGGTTGAAAAACTTGTAGCCCAACTTCCTGAGAACTACCGATCACTTAAATGGTACACATGGAGATTGATTAGTACATTCTATGTATTGGACAATAATCAAGCACATGCCCTACAACTTTTAGAAAACGTAATAATGGGCATATCGATAAATCATATTGAACTATCTCAACAAGATAGCATCAACCTACGAGAAGCTATGATCAACGAGTTGTTTTGTTATGAAACACTCTCTCCTGAACAAGCTCGAAGAAACATTGCCTACCTAAAAAACATGTCAGATAAGCGCATTCCCTTGGGCATTGCCCTAGTATATCAAGAATACCCCATGATTATCAAATTGTGCAGCTCACTATTACAAAGACATGACTTGACATTAATAGAACGCATCCACTTTGCGAGAATCATGTATTATGCACTGCAAAAATTACCCTCTTCAGAATACAACACACAAAAAATGTTGAGCTTAATTGCTCTACAAGATAGTATCTACAATGATATTATGCACATAAAGAACTCTGATTACAACACATACAAAGAGCTCCAAGAACAGACTAGAATACAAGCAGAGACCGATAAAAACAATAAAAAAGAATTTGTTCATTACGCTAGAAAAGGCAGCTTAATAGGCGTATTTGGGCTACTTATTATCGCTTTACTCTGGTATCTGTATAGAAAAGAATCTGCCCACAAGATATCCATAGTGCATCAACTCAAAAAAGAGCAAGATGCTAGAAGAAAAGCACTTGACGAAGCAAAAGATGCCTACCAAAAGCAGGTCAATTTAGTAAAGAATCTCAACCATGACATTCGAGTTCCACTGAATACCTTGATTGGGTTTTCTCAATTACTATCTTCACCAGACACCTTATCAAAAGAAGAACAAGAAATTGCTGGACAACAGATACGTAAATCCAATACGCAATTATTGGAACTTATAAACAATCTACTTGCTATCGCTAGAGTAGAAACAAATAAGATGTCTCTTCAATGGCGTCATATTGAGATCCAACAACTTACAGCAGCCAACAACTGGAAAGAACTTTTAAATCAAATGCCCCCGACCCATTCGTTGAATATTGCACCAGCAAAATCTTCTACAATGCTTACAACAGATGATAGGCATGTACGAAAGATCGTTGAGCTAGTAGTTATTAATGCTGTACGTACATCAGAGCAAAATGAGATTGTAGTCACAAGCACTTGCGACCAATCTCTCAAACAACTTTGTATCAATATCAGTTTCCTGCGAGGCCAACAAAGCCAAGAGGATATATTGGAAGCTCTAGACCCTCACAAGAAAATGATAGACTATGAAGATGCAGCCAAGTATTATTTGGTCTTAGCCAGAATGCTCTCCCAATTAATCAACGCCCAGCTGATCCTAAGTGTTTATAATTCAGACAATATCACTATCCAACTCAATATTCCTTTATAGCATGGTACAATCTTTTTATCAACAATTTATAAGATGTATACTGACCATATTGTGCATATGGCTTGGAGTTGTATCGTCATATGCTGACAATACAGACTCTACATGGATACACTCTTATAATAGCTTTATAAGAAAAGACCATAAAGGGAATATGGATACTCTGACCACATACAATTGGAAAGCTTTTAATTTGGCCAGACAACATCATAACGACTCTTTGCAAGTAAGAGCTATTGGCAACATGCTCAATATGCTAGAAATAGATTCTATAAAAAGATATTTAAGTGTACTCGATACATTTCCAAAAACGCCCCATTCTGTCTACAATCAGACTCAAATGCGATTAAGCTATTATCGCTTGCTTATCAACCAAATGCCCAGTGAAGAAATACACACCTTCGTTGAAACAATGATTCAAAAAGCGGATAGCGTCTACGCAGATAGCCTATATAGCCCCAACAATATGGAGGCAAAAACAATCTATCTACTTAATAACAGATTATATTTGAGTGCTTTGTTAAGTGCCGTACATCTTGACTCAACAACATCTCCTTTTTACAATTACCTAACCAGATTACATTGGGTAGTCGAACAATTACCAAACAAATTCATAGCCAGTAAAATCAATTCGTATATTACATCATCAGATATGTATGTACAGATGAAAGACTACAAAAACACAATAAAATCTAGTGAACAAGTTATACAAAGTATCATCTCATTACCCAATATGCCAAAATCGTTCCTAAAAATGGAACTACATTATGCCTGTATTTGCTACTACATGTGCTATCAACAACTATACTGTTATGATGACATTTCACCCAAAATACTAGAAAGAAACTGGGCTTTTATAAACACTGATTATGGAGACACATGTCGTAAATATATCACTCGTTATGAAAAAACAGAAATAACCCCAACTCTATACTACAATATGGCAAAGAAAAAGTATGAACAAGTCATTGCCACAACCGAAAATAACATTCAAAGATATAATCAAAAGATTGATTCGCAATATGTCTATATAAGTCTCCAGAATGAAGCAATAAAAAGGTGCAAACACCCTCAAAAATATTTATCACAGCTTTTTCGCAACTACAAAATCAAACAGCAATATCAAGAAAAGAAACAACAGGAGAAAGAAACAGACTTCGCAATCTTGTTTAAAATCAACAAGATTAAGCATAGCATTGCCATCAATCAATTACAACAAGAGAATAAAACAGCCTTTTGGAGTATCTTATTATTCTCTGCCGTAGTGATCATCCTACTACTCAGTATATGGGGAATTATTGTTGTAGCTATATCCAATAGAAGAAAACGTGGATTAATCATTAAGTTAAAGAGTACCACCCAAAAAGCGATAGCAGAAAAACAGCAGGCGGAACGTGCTAAAATGTTACAAACAACGTCTCTAGATAACATGAATCATGAGATACGTAGTCCACTCAATACGATTGTTGGATTTTCCGAATTGTTATTAGAGGATCCAACACTAGACAAAGAAAGCAAAGAACAATTTAGCGAACAAATCACAGTAAGCAGTAATATGCTCCTGCAACTCATTAACGACGTGTTAGACACAGCCCAATTAGAGTCTGGCCATTACATTCTCCATCAAGAAGAGATTAATGTCTCCACACTTTGCGACCAAGCGATACAAAGTATGACGCACAGAAAGCAAGCCAATGTACAGATGCAGGTAAAATGTAAGCTGAGTAAAGACACCATGATTCATGCTGATAAAACCCGCTTGTTACAAATTCTCTTTAACTTCTTATCCAATGCATGCAAACACACCGAAAAAGGTCAAATCACTCTGCATTGCGCTTGGACAGATCCAGAAAGAACACATGTCATCTTTTCTGTAACTGATACAGGTCCTGGAGTTCCTGAAAATAAAAGACAACAACTCTTTGAGCGATTTGCCAAATTAAATCATAAGGCTCAAGGAACTGGTTTAGGATTAAATATTGCAGCAACCCTAGCTCATGTTATGAATGGAGAAATAGGCTACGATAGCTCTTATACAGATGGAGCACGATTTTATCTTATTTTACCGACAAATAACTTATCGCAATGAAAGACACACTCACAATACATATCAAACACATGGTATGCCCAAGATGTATCAGTGCCGTTGAACACATTTTGAGTGCTCAAAGCATTGAATTCAAAAGTCCTATTCTATTAGGAGAAGTACAGTTACTACACCCTCTCACTGATGCACAACAAGAGAGTCTAAACCACGCACTCTCAGCACAAGGTTTTGAGCTACTTCAAGACAAAGAAGATGTCATAATTAATCATGTTAAACAACTTCTCATTGAATGGATACATTTCGGACGTAGCAAACCCTTACATATGACTATTTCTCAATACATCGCCCAAGAAGTTGGCACCGATTATTCTACCATTAGTAAATTATTTTCTGCTTATGAAGGAATCACTATTGAAAAATACATCATTAAGCAAAAAATTGAACGTGCCAAAGAATTGCTCATATATGGAGAAGAAAGTTTAACAGAAATTTCATACCAATTAAATTACAGTAGCCCACAACATCTATCGAGACAGTTTAAACAAGTCACAGGGATGTCGGCTTCTGAGTTTCAAAAAACACATCGCTATCAAATGCGCAAACCTCTAAATGAAATTTAGCGAAATTGTGCACATCTTTTCCAGAATAGTGTACTAAAGAAAAATGATTTAGTCAGAACTTTGCAGTAAATAATTTATAGGAGTTATGACTAAATTTATCACACAATTTGCGAGTGATTTCATCACCATCATGGCTGAAATGGCCCCATATTTATTAATAGGATTCTTCTTCGCAGGCATCCTAAGAGCATTCTTACCACAACGACATATAAAACGGCTGTTTACAGGACACCCATTTTTATCCTCTTTGTATGCCAGTTTAATAGGCATCCCCATGCCTTTATGTTCATGCGGTGTAATTCCAACAGGCACAGCATTGTACAAAAACGGTGCTGATAAAAGCAGCGCTGTATCCTTCTTAATTTCTACACCTCAAACAGGAATTGACAGCTTACTAGCAACTTATGCTTTAATGGGATTACCCATGATGATTATTCGCCCCATAACTTCGTTGATCACTGGAGTATTAGGAGGCACATGGACTGGTTATGCTACTAAGCACGAGTCGAACAAGACAACAGAATGTCCAACTAAACTAGAAGTTTCTCATACCCTAAAAGAGAAAATCAAAATAGCACTTCGTTACGGTTTTGTCGATTTTATGCAAGACACTTCAAAATGGCTAGTTGTTGGTTTGGTACTTGCCGCCCTCATCTCAGTGATCATTCCCAATAATTTAATGCACATATTGAATCTACCTCCATTTGTGCAAATGATTATGGTCCTATTCTTATCTATTCCATTTTATATTTGCGCCACAGGTTCCATACCCCTCGCAGCTATGCTTATGTTAAAGGGGTTAAGTCCAGGCGCTGCATTTATTTTACTAATGGCAGGCCCAGCTACCAATATAGCCACCATGACTATGATTGGCAAAGTCATGGGACGTAAAACTCTAATTATCTATTTAGCAAGCATTGCCATTGGTGCTGTTGCAACAGGTCTTTTGATTGATTATGGATTACCAGCTAACTGGTTTACAGCAACATTAAATACAACAATGGCTCATGGACATTCTATACAAACATTACCATGGTTCAACATTGTATCTGCAATCATCTTGGCCTTGTTGATCGTAAACGGATATATCACTAGTAAAATAACACATAAAAAAGCACCTATTATGGAAAAATCAGCACAAATTCTCGTTGTACAAGTAGAAGGGATGACATGCAATCACTGCAAGAAAAACGTGGAGTCTCATTTAGAAAATCTAGAAAAGGTTCAGTCAGCTAATGTAAACTTAGCTAATAAAACAGTGACCATACAAGGTCATGATATGGATATAGAAGAGATTCGACAGTGTGTGGAAGAATTGGGTTATTCATTTATCCAATAGTCATTTCAAGCACAATATTGTTCTCAAATAATTGTATTTGAATCGCACACAGAAAAGACAGCAAAAGATATTGTTTTTCTCTCTCATTTTGTTTACTTTTGTACAAACATTTAATCTAGTAAATAAACATGAGAAACAAAACAATCTGTAAAACAGGTAAATTATGGTTTTTACTCCTTCTATTCTTTATGGGAGGTTTGACAACCACTCACGCACAAAGTATTTTACAAAACGTTTATGGGCGTGCACACACATCATTAAACGGCCAATGGCAATCTATTGTTGACCCATTTGATGTGGGATACTACAATTATCGACTGAAACCAGATCCAAATGGTTTTTTCAAAAACAGAAAAGCTGAAAACAAAAGTTCCCTTTTGGAATATGATTTTTCAGATATAGAGACGCTACAAGTTCCAGGTGACTGGAACACACAAGACAGTCGCTTCTTTTTTTACGAAGGTAGCATGTGGTACAAACGCGATTTTAGCTATCACAAAGATGCCCAGAAAAAATTATATCTATATTTTGGAGCTGCAAATTATATTGCGAACGTATATCTAAATGGCGAATATGTAGGGCGTCACGAAGGCGGATTCACTCCTTTCAATTTTGACATCACAGACCAAGTCAAAGAAGGCAATAACTTTGTAGTAGTACGTGTCAACAACATCCGTAAGAAAGAATACGTACCAACCACCAATTCAGACTGGTGGAATTATGGAGGAATCACCAGAGATGTCTTATTAGTAGAAACACCCACAATATCCGTTGATGATTATCTAGTACAGTTATCTAAGGGATCATATAAAAGCATAAGTGGGTATATCAAACTCAATCAAGAAAAAGCAGGTATCAAAGTTGACTTAAAGATTCCTGAATTGAAAATCCATCGTGAACTCACTACAGATGAATCAGGTACGGCTTCATTTACGTTGAAAGCAAAACCTGAATTATGGTCTCCTGAACATCCTAAATTATACGATGTATTGATCAGTAACAACCACGAAGTATTGAAAGATAAGATTGGATTCCGCCAAATCGAAACAAAAGGACAACAAGTTTTACTGAATGGACAACCCGTTTTCCTAAGAGGTATTTGCATACACGAAGAAGCTCCCTTTCGTCAAGGACGAGTATCAACAGAAGCAGAATGTCACACGTTGTTATCTTGGGCCAAAGATCTCAACTGTAATTTTGTGCGTCTAGCACATTATCCACATAGCGAAGCCATGGTACGTGCCGCCGAAGAGATGGGCCTCATGGTGTGGTCTGAAATTCCAGTGTATTGGACAATAGATTGGGAAAATCCTATCACATATGCTAATGCCTCGAATCAGCTAAAAGAAAACATGAATAGAGACAAGAACCGCTGCGCAATTGTTGTATGGTCTCTATCCAATGAAACACCTAAGCTCGAAGCACGTGATAAATTCTTGATCAAACTCGCTAAACAAGCTCGCCAAGATGATGATACTAGATTACTAAGCATGGCTATGCAAATGACCAATGTAAGTGATCATGAATTAAAATTGGAAGATAACTTAAGTGATTATGTTGACATCTTGAGTTTCAATCATTATTTAGGATGGTATTATGGCCAACCAAAAGATTATGATAGACAAATATGGGATCTACCAAAAGATAAGCCATTCTTCGTTAGCGAATTTGGTGGCGGCGCATTGTATGGGAAACATGGAGACAAGCACACAAGATGGACAGAAGAATTTCAAGCAGATGTATATTCTCAAAATCTTAAGATGTACAACCGTGTACCTGGTTTTGCAGGATGTTCTCCTTGGATACTAGTTGATTTTCTATCAGCTCGTCGTAGGCTACACGGAATTCAAGACTTCTTTAATCGCAAAGGAGTTATATCCTCCGAAGGACAAAAAAAGCAAGCTTTCTACGTCTTGAAGGATTTTTATACTAGAAAACAAAAAGAACAAAAGTAATCATTCAAAAAAACAAAAGCCTCCGTTTTTTATTCACATAAAAAACGGAGGCAATACTTTTTCAAATCATTTTTACCGACATTTCTAATGATCACCTCTCGGTTATTCTACCCAGTATTATAATGCACTACATCTTCCGAGAGCATTACAAATATAATAATCATTAAATGAACGATCAGTATCTTTTTAAATTTTCTTCCTCAAAAACACCCCACAGACGCAAATTTAATATTTTTGCCATCAATGCGAAATCTTTTTGTAACAATAGTATATCAAATGTGACAAAACTCACACCACCTGAATCAAAATTGAAGCAACTATAAACTAATAGTATTTAAGTTTAAGCCCTCACTTTGGATACCCCGTGCATAACGAATAGCTGGTCTACCAAAGATTAACACTTCACCCAAGACATGGTCAGCAGGGACACCTAATTGCTCTTGAATAGCAGGAGACACCACACTGATTGCAGCCCTAGCAAAACCATCCCAGAGTGTACCTACCCCGTTACTATTGGCATAAATTTCGAAGTAGCTCAACGCAATACAAGCATCTGCCACTGGATTGGTTGCATCTTTAGGAGTTGAAGAAATCAACAAGTGTGGAGCACCACGGAATAGCACATCTATCCCCTTACTCTCCCACACAGCTTGGAAGTTTTTCAGATAAGACAGCTTCTCAGGGATACGACCTTCTGCAGCCGCTTCCTTGATACCATCATAGATCAAAGCACGTACCTTATCGAAAGTCTCTGGAGAGTCTACCAATGAAAAGTGTACACTATTTTCATTCTTAGAAGTCGGCGCATAGGCTGCTGTTTCTAACAAATCTTGAAGAAGAGCTGCATCAAGTGCTTCCTTCTTGAACGCACGAATAGAACGACGAGTTTTGTACAATAGAGCCAATTTCTCAGGCGATACAGTTTCCTTGCTTACCACTACACTATCCTCTGGATTCTTACCCCAAATAGACAATGCTCCAGTAGGACACACCGCAAAACAGTGTTGGCACGCCAAACACATCGCTTCTTTCCCTGCTTTAATTTCAGGATACTCAGTCTTGCCATCAATAATCAATACTGGACAATCCTTCACACACTTCTTACATTGAATACACTTTTCTTTATCAATGATAAAATTAATTGCTGTCATAGTTCCTTTTTACTCTCGTTTACTACCTATTTTCATAACCAAATCCATCTTACTCATCACATGCTCATAAGCCTTTTTTGTATGAGGCAACAAGCAGTCACTACAATCTTTAAATCCATTTGTGTACTTAAAGTTGCCGCCACACTGATCTCCCAACATATATAGCGGACAGAAACAAAAAAGGCAATTAAAATCCTCTTTGTTCTTTACTTTATGACATGGGAAATACTCACATTGACTATTTTGAACAAACTTGTAATGTGTTGTTTGGGGCTTAGACTTCATAAGATATATATTTAAATTTCGTGACAAAGGTACACATTTAATTTGTTATTTACCTTTAATACTGTATATTTGTCAAACCGTAATTAAAGTAGAAGATTCTCAACATAAAAAAACATGGAACAATATTATTTTATCAATAGTAAGGGAGAGCAACAAGGTCCAGTATCAATCGATGAACTTGCTAGTCATAACATTCAGCCTCACACTCCGATTTGGAAAAAAGGGATGAGTGACTGGACAAAAGCACAATATATTGATGACGTATGTCAAAAATTATGGCCCAATATGCACTCAGACTCAACACCTCCGAATCCTGAAAACAGGAACTACCCTCCTAGAGTTTGTCCCAAAACATATCTACTAGAATCAATCTTAGCCACTATATTTTGCTGCCTTCCACTTGGTGTCGTTGGCATCGTCTATGCCGCCGCCGTAGAAACAGCCTTCAACAGAGGCGATTATAGTATAGCTGAAGAGAACTCACGAAAAGCAAAGCGTTTCTTCTATATTAGCTTATGGCTAGGAATAGCGGCGATTGCACTATATCTTTTATTTATGCTTGGTGTCTTTGCCTTCTCTATTGCAGAATCCACTTGTGGATAATATCCGTGGCAAACTGGCTTAAAAATAAAATAACACGTACTAGCGCAATAATTCTTGGAGTTATTGCGCTTGCGTATATATATAGCCATTTCAACCCTAGTAAGTATTTCTTTCCCCGCTGCCCTTTCTTGATGATTACTGGATATAAGTGTCCTGGCTGTGGGTCGCAACGGGCCATTTATGCGTTGTTTCACATGGATATCGCAACAGCTTTCTCTTTAAATGCAATGCTAGTGACCCTGATTCCTGTGGTGATTGTGTATGCCATAGTGGAGGCATTACGAAAGAAGTATCCTGAGGTGTATACCAAGATGCATCATCCAGTGATTATCTGGTTCTTGTTTGGGATGATTATCGGTTGGGGCGTATTGAGAAATATATGGGGAATATAAAGCACCCCCAAAAAGTTAACATTCAACTTTTTGAGGGCACACTTCAGAGAGTTAAGAAAGATATTGAATCATCAACTAGAAACGTCTTTCCACATCCCTAGTCCCCCTACGGTTTCGACTGCTATGATCTTTCACCTTAGAGAAGTTATATCTTACAGAAAAATACAGCGTAGGATAGTCATACTTGTTATTGAATTTCATGCGATACGTATCACGTATAGTCTCCCCTTTGTAGCGACTAGCAAAAAGATTTAACCCGTACAAATCGAAATTCAGACGTCTATTCATCATGCTGTAACTCAATCCAGTCGTCATACTATATTGAGGATCAATCGTTGCCAAAGACGTCTTCTTACGACCATCATAGTTCCCACCAAGATACCCTCTAAAAGTACGTTTTTTATTGAAGAAAAAATTCATATTTGCACTTGCACTCCACTCGCTAGCATCTCTTTTATCAGCCAAATTTTTATCAATAGACGAATAGTGTCTGCGACCATACGTACCTCTCAGAGACGCAGTCATAAACTTCAACTTATTATAATAGTAGCTCCCCTTTGCACCGATAAAGAAACTATTTTCTGCATTCTTAGTCTGCAAATAAATCATATCATCATCTATAGTCGTCACTTGATCGATCCTGTTGCGCTCCTGCTCTGCAGTGGTAGAGAACGACAAGACCCCCTTGTATGTATAGCCCAAATCATAGATATACGTCGTCGACGGAATCAGCATCGGATTGCCACGATACACTTGACGCTGGTTGACACGCCACTCAAACGGATTCAACGCCCCATATGTAGGTTGCGTGGCATACGAATTGAGCGAAAAAGCCCACTGATGATTCTTGCTTGGCATATACTTCGCATGCACATTCGGTAGAAACACCGTCTTATCTCTAGAGTCTGATTTTCCTGTATCTTTTTGCGTCAATTTAGACGAAGTCGTCGACACACGCATGCCAGTACGCAGCCACCATTTAGGAGAAAAACGGAATGTAGCACTCACATATGGCGTAAACCACCATTCTTCAAACTTAATCTTATTACTTTGATCAAATGTCTCCGCCGCATTGTCCTTCTGCCACTGGTCATGTCTTTTATCATGATTCGTCACCGTACGCGTCCCCTTGATACCAAGATCGAGCACATACGACTTCGCATCATTCAAAAAGATCGAATAATCATTGGTAAAACCAAGACCGTAGACCCTCAGGTTGCTGGTATCAGCATACTTAAAAAACTCCGTATTGTCCAACATATACATCCCCGAATAGTTTGTGTCTTCATCACGTAAGTAATTATAATACGACATCTCCGCCCAGATCTTATTACCACGTTTCCCATACGTATTTTGCCAATACGCCGTCGTACTGATTTTCGGTACATCCGATTCTGAATGATTGTTATTGACCGCATCAGGCGAAGTCTTCGATACAGGCACCGTCGTCTCAGAACTCAAGAAATCATAATCCTCACGCTCATTATTCACATTCATAAAGACACCCACATGACTATCTTTTTTATATGCATACTGCATCGTAAATCGAGCTCCAGCATACTTAGAATCCCCTTCTGAAGGCTCCTTCACACGATACGTGCTATTATTACTGAAGGTATACGCCCCATCCTCCACACGGTTAAGCTGATGTAAAGTGACACCAGGAGACACCGACCAGAAAAACTTCTTTTTGTTGTACCTCAAGGTCCCATAACCACCATAGTGCGCGTTGTGCCCCTCGGCATCCATCAGATCCATGCCAACCATTCCACCCATATATTCTTCAAAGACCGACGACATATGCAAAATAATCATGGCCGTATTGCCATCCTGGTCGTAGTGCAATGCTGGTTGCATCACCACCTCCACAGATTTCACTAGACCCGCTTCATAGCTTTTCAACACATTGATTAGCTCACCAGCATCCATACGTTGGAGCACCTGCCCAATCTGCACTATCACCTTTTTCTTCCCAAGTACAGAGAGCTTATCACCATCAGCATATACTTTAGGAATCATACGCAAGATATCCAGCGCATCGTTGCAACTCTCGCGCAATGTCGTAACATTAACAATAAATCCATCAGGCTTCATGTGCACACGCACCGCACGGCCCTGAATCACCACAGTCTGGAGTTCGTTGGTTGATGTTTTCAGCACGATTTTTCCCACATTCTTGTCAGTATCGGCTTTAAGAGATACAGGAATATACTTGGTTTCGAAACCGATATAGCTCACTCCCAGTTGATAGTCCCCTTTGGGATTGTCCAATGAAAAGGCACCGTCTAAATCGGTGACTGTTTGAGCGACAAATTTTCTGAGTTCTTTACTTTTGACCACAAAAACGCTAGCGTTCGGGAGCGTCGTGCCATCAGTGGTCTCTACGACACCAGTGATATGAGCTACTTCTTTTGGAGGTTGTTGTTTGGGTGCTTGAGCATGTGCCTTGGTACTATATCCCAATAGGATGATACCACATAGAAAGCCCGCCAAACATACCATACTTTTGTTTCTATAAGAATGATTCATGAAAAGTGGTTTATGCCTTTCGACGTTTATACTGTTTGATGCACAAAAGTACAACTATTTTATTGTAAAGACATCAAGTTTGTATTGACAAAAAGTACGCATTTTACTTTAAGAGGGGGATAAATAGGTCATTTTGCCTATTATTTACTTGACAAAAACTTGACAACGGTAAAAAGTTCACCACAAACGATTACCTCACCCCAGTATCTAAATCATCATTGCGTAAAGTCTTGCAACGTTTCAAGGACGGCTTCTTCTTACTATGCAGTGTATAAGCCAACTTAATTCCAAAAGACCTTCCGACCATATAGTTCGTTTGCGATTGGGCATAACTAGGACTATCTATCTTAGAGCTAAACTCAATGTACTTAGAAAACGGAGAGTTCGCCACTGCTGTGACGTGTAATGCATTCTTCAAGAAACTTTTGCTGACCGACATGGCATAGAAATCCATTGGGTCATATTCTCCCCATGGTAGAGGCGCTTGCTTGAATCGCCCCCAATTGGCATCTATAGACCAGCCCTTCTTCAACTGTAAGTGCCCCATAAACATGATATTATAAGTCACATCGTCTTGGTTTACACCTAGTCTATGGTTTTTAATGCCATAATAGCCGGCATTAACAGAGGCTGTAAGCGATAAGCGTGGAGTCGGCCTATAATTGAGATATAGGTTTCCACCTACTGTGGTGACTTGTCCTATATTGTCGTAAGTACTCGCCACCATATCGGTATCATCCATTCGATTATAGTATCTCAATATCGCATCCTTGGTATAGCTATAATCCAGACTACTAGACATCATCA
The DNA here is from genome assembly GCA_963668535.1 of Bacteroidaceae bacterium. GTDB lineage: Bacteria > Bacteroidota > Bacteroidia > Bacteroidales > Bacteroidaceae > F22. The sequence goes on along the minus strand of OY764867.1, from coordinate 2,590,474 downwards.
CCTTATTGGAGAAATACATATGGCTTAAAGACAGGTATTGCTTATGTGCATTGTCCAAAGTAGGATTGCCATAGCTTACCGAGTAGTTTGTATTCTGTAAGGTAAATGGCGACAACATACTGATGCTTGGTCTTGACAACTTAGTAGAATAGCGCAAAGTCGTATTTTGGTGCTTGGACAGTTTATACGAAATGCTGGCACGTGGAATCCAATCAAAATGATGATTAGAAAAGTTATCCGAAGTACTTTGTGGAAACTCCATATCCATCCAAGCATACTCTACACGAGTACCTAGATTAAATCGAAACTTTCTATACTTAGCACTATAGCTGAGATATGCACTAGAGATATTGTAGTGATAATCCATCTCTGTAAGTTGCTGCGTAGACTCACCCCAAAGCTGAGCCGACTCATTCCATTGCTTATAGCTAGGGTTGGAGTCTCCGATACGACATATTTGTTTGACACCAACTCGTATATCGTTATACTTGTTGATAGGGATATACCAGTCTCCTAGGATAGTATGTTCATCTAGTCCCCCATTATTACGACTCTGTGTACGCGTGCTTGAATCAGTAGATATGTAATCTTTTTTATCTGGAGTATACGTATAACGATACCCTACTGTAAAGCGTGCAGATTTGCTCTCTTTATATAGATTTCGGTAGATAACATTGGTTTCAAAAGTGCCCACCCATGTGTTCCCACTATTACTAAAGGTACTAGATTGTGGTGATGTATTTGGATGAGTTATTGTTTCTTTCCAGTGCGTATTGTCATCTATCCGCTTGAGCAATCCATGCGCATCTACATATATAGAGTTTAGACTATCTAGTTCCCAGTCAAACATCGTGCGTATAGTGTGGTTCTGCCATGTGCCATCGCTCTCTCCGTCCATATCTACAAGCTGACTAGTATGGTCATCTTGTTTAAAGATTTGGGTTCTATCTACTGGTTGGTCATTTTGATGATCTACTGTATAGTTGTAACCTAGGGAGTAAGTCAATTTTCCCAGTGTACCGATAAAAGTAGCCCCCACTTGGCCTTTTGGTCTCGTTTCACCTGCGGCATTAAGAGTCAGAGAGTAGTTATCTATGCGCTTTCGTGCAGTTATAATATTGATGATGGTACTCCCATCTTCTGCACTATAACGTGCATCGGGATTGGTTATAACTTCTACTTTGCTTATGGTAGATGCTGGAATGCTCTGCAAGACTTCTTTAGGACTGCTTTGCGCAATACGGTAGGGCTTACCATTTAGATATATCGCATAGTCACTAGTTCCTTTAACAAGCAAACTGCCCGTAGCATCGACATTGACTAAGGGCACCTGACGCATAGCATCTAATAAGTTAGACGATTGCACCCTAGCATCCTTGGATAGATTATATTCTAAGCCAGAATCATTCAAAGTCACTAGTTTTTTACGCTCTGTAATCACAACTTCAGATAAAGCTTGGGCATCTGATTCGAGATAGAGTGTGGCAAGCTTCAGGTCTTTGTCAGCTATTTGAAAGTGTGTTGTCTTGCTTTGGTAGCCTACATAACTAACTTCTAACGTATACATACCTGAATGCAAACTTATCACCACCTGTCCCTCAGCATCTGAAACCAAATACATAGGTCGCATATCTGCCGATGTAATTTTCACTGTACTATAAGAGAGTGGCAAAGCTTCCGCTTTATCCATGACTACAGTATACAATACATGTTTATTATCAGCGTGCAGTTTCATTGCAAAAAAAAGGATACATACAAACGTCATGTATACTTTAAAAAAAGATCTTCTCATTGAAATTTATTTTAAAGATATAGGGATATACTTGGTTTCAAAACCAATATAGCTCACTCCCAGTTGATAGTCCCCTTTGGGATTATCTAATGAAAAGGCACCATCTAAATCGGTGACTGTTTGATGCACAAAAATACAACAATTTTATTGTAAAGACATCAAGTTTGTATTGACAAAAAGTACGCATTTTACTTTAACAGGGTGATAAATAGGTCATTTTGCCTATTATTTACTTGACAAAAACTTGACAACGGTAAAAAGTTCACCACAAACGATTACACTCCCTTCTGAATTCAACACCGTACTACCTGTCCTTAACGGACTTCTGTTTCGCATACTCAGTGTGTTCTTCTGCGTGGCAAGTACCAAGCTCAACCTTAAAGAATTAACAATTTAACACGTGAATCGCATAAACAAATCAAAGGAAATAATGTATCTTTGAACTGATTTGAAAATCTCGTCAAAGGGTTCGGAGATATGATCAAGTCAAAATTGAAAAACTATTTTTTATAACCTACCTTAATATCATGAAAAAATACATTCTCTTTTTATTGGTCAGCCTATGCTTGCTATCTACTGATACTTTTGCTCAACGAAAGTTTAGTTTTGAAAATGGCACCTTTAAGATTTGCCAATTTACAGACATCCATTGGAAATCAGGATCACCAAATTGTGCTCAAACCAAGGCAGCAATACGTGAAGTATTAAAGATGGAGCAACCTGCACTGGCTGTGTTGACAGGCGATGTGGTCACTTATGAACCAGCGACAAAAGGTTGGAAAGAGATCATTCAACTCTTTGAACAAGCTAAAATGCCTTTTACAGTAACCATGGGCAATCATGATGCTGAATATTTGAAGAAAGATTCAATATATAATCTTCTTTTGGCTTCTCCATATTATGTTGGAGAGAAAGGGCCTAAAGATATAAAAGGATGTGGCAATTGTGTCATACCTGTGTATGCTTCGCATGATCAATCAGTAGTGAAAGCTACGCTTTATTGTATTGACTCGAATGGTTACCTACCTGTAAATACGTATGGTCATTATGATTGGGTTCATTTTGATCAAATCAATTGGTATCGCCAACAGAGTGCATCTTTTACTAAAAACAATCACGGCAAACCACTTCCCTCTCTTGCTTTTTTGCATATTCCATTGGTGGAGTATAAAGCAATCATGGATGCTCCTGAAACTTTTGGTAATACATTAGAGGGAGGCGTTGCTTCTTCCCAGATAAATCCCGGCTTATTTGCTTCTTTTATAGAGATGAATGATGTCATGGGTATTTTTGCTGGACATGATCATGATAATGATTTCTTAGGATTAAAAAATGGAATAGCATTAGGTTATGGACGTGTTACAGGAGCAGATGCTTATGGTTCGTTGAAGAGAGGTGCGCGAGTGATTCAATGCTATGAAGGAAAAAGAAAATTTGATACTTGGATTTGTACACCCGAAGGAAAAGAAGCAACCTATTATTATCCTTCTGCTTTAACGTCAGCAGATGAAAAAGAAATGGTTTATTCTCCAGCTCAGCAGTTCACACCTGACAAACATGGAGTGGCTTATACTTATTATGAAGGGACATGTAAAGCGATTGCACAAATCCCAAATTGTAAAAAAATAAGTGAGGGTACTATGAATACTATTTCTATTGAAGAGGCACCTGTGAAAGATCATTTTGCGTATGATTTTCGTACTTTTATAAAGATACCAGAGAGAGGTGTGTATCGTTTTTACACCTATTCTGATGATGGCTCTAAACTGTATCTTGATGGCAAACAAGTTGTCGATAATGATGGAGGACATAGCGCTCGTAAGATAGAAGGTAAGATAGCCCTTGATAAAGGTTTCCATGAATTGCGTGTCTTGTATTTTGAAGATTATATGGGAGAAAACCTGGAAGTTGGTTTTTGTGGTCGCAATTATCCATCTTCTCCTTTAGCAGAAAAAGATCTCTATCTACCAGTAGAATAAATTCATCTTCTCACTGAAGAACTTTACACGACACACAACTGCTGGCTATTGCATTTGGAGACAGGTCCCATATTTTGTAGTCAGCTATTGCATCTTACCGAAAAATATCGCTTTTCTTAGTGACAGAAAGCAAACTCAAGAAAGATGCCCCCAAAACAGAACCCAAGTATATCAACAATAGCTACAGTGCGTGATTTCAGAAACGCCACACCCTGTACGGCTCACCTACCTCATCGAAGACTTTACCGATATGATGATGGATCAGTACGGCATATATAATGAAGAGCTTGCGTCAGTATTGTACTGGTGCAAGCTCTTTTTATGGTTTGATTCATATATCCCATTGTGTCAGGGCTAAAGAATACTCTTTGGTCCGTTATGACACGATTAGAGAGAGTTAGATATTATATTATTAGCTTACCGAATCATTATCTAGAATCGTTTTTGCACATCCCAAGCGCTATTTCGTCTGTGGTTGCTATGATCTCTAGCCTTCGAGAATCGGTATCGTATAGCCAAATACAACGTAGGATAAGAATACATATTATTGAATTCCATGCGGTAATTATCACGTATAGATTCTCCTTTGTAACGGCAATTTAAGAGATTCATCCCAGCCAATTCAAAAGACAAACGCTTTTTGAGTACGCTGTAATTCAACCCTACCCCCATGCTATATTGTGGATCTATTGTCGCCAATGAAGTCTTCTTCTTGCCCTCATAACTTCCATAAACATAGCCCGTAAATGTACGCTTCTTATTGAATATAAGCCCCATGTTTCCATTTACTTTCCACTCACTAGCATCCCTTTTATCAGCCAAAGATTTATCAATAGGCGAATAATGTCTACGCCCATAAGTACCTTCCAGAAACGCAGTCATAAACTTCAACTTATTATAATAGTAGCTCCCTTTTGCACCAACAAAGAAACTATTCTCTGCATTTTGAGCCTGCGTATAGATTATATCATTATCAATAGTCGTGACTCTATCAATGCTATTGCGTACTTGTTCCATATTCGTAGAGAACGACAACACCCCTTTGTACGTATATCCCAAATTATATTTATATGTTGTAGACGGAATCAACATAGGATTACCACGAGAAACTTGGTGCTGATTCACACGCCACTCAAAAGGATTCAAATCGTTAAAGGTAGGTTGCGTAGCATACGAATTGAGCGTTAAGTTCCAAGCATGATGTTTGCTAGGTGAATACTTCGCATGCACATTCGGTAGAAATACAGTTTTGTCTCTAGAATCTGATTCTCCCGTATCCTTTTGTGTCAATTTAGACGAAGTTGTCGATACACGCATACCAGCACGTAGCCACCATTTTGGAGAGAAACGAAACGTAGCACTTACATATGGAGTGACCAACCACTCTTCAAATTCAATATTATTGCGTTGGACGAATGTCTCAGCTGCATTATCCTTCTGCCACTGATCATGCGTTTTATCATGATCCGTTATTGTGCGCGTTCCATTGATACCCAAATCCAGTACATAACTCTTCGCATCGTTCAGATTGATAGAATAATCATTAGTAAATTCAAGTCCAGAGACTCTCATTTCCTGATCATCTTCATAAGTCAAGAAGTTCATATCATCCGACATACGCTTGCCCAAATAACCTGTATCCGCATCTCGGAAGTAATTGTAATACGACATCTCTGCCCAAATCTTATTATCACGGTCACCAAACGTCTTTTCCCAATACGCCGTCGTTGTAATTTTTGGCACATCAGATACAAAGTTATTCTCATTGACCGTATTGGGTGAAGTAGTCGATACTGGTACCGTTGTCTCATAACTTTGGAACTCATTGTCCGTATGAGTCGTATTTACATTCAGATAGACACCCACATGACTCTTTTTATCATATTCATACTGCATCGTAAATCGTCCCCCAGTATAGTTGAATCCACCTTCTGAAGGTGATTTTACTTGATAGGTTTTGTCATCATATATATACGATGACTCTTCTTCATAACGCGACTTGCTTATGGTGACAGACGGTGACACAGACCAGAAGAGCTTCTTCTTGTGATACATCAGCGTGGCATAGCCACCCGCACGTCCGCCGTACCCCGCACGATCCATCAGTTCAGTGCTAACCATTCCGCCCATATATTCTTCAAAAAGCGACGACATATGTAGAATAATCATGGCCGTATTGCCATCACGGTCGTAACGCAACGCTGGTTGCATCACCACCTCCACAGATTTCACCAGCCCTGCCTCATAGCTTTTCAACACATCGGTCAGCTTATCGGCATCCATACGTTGGAGTACCTGGCCAATCTTCACAAGGACCTTTTTCTTCCCCATAACAGACAGTGTTTCTCCTTCGATATGTACTTTAGGAATCATACGCAAGATATCCAGCGCATCGTTGCAACTCTCGCGCAATGTCGTAACATTAACAATAAATCCATCAGGCTTCATGTGCACACGCACCGCACGGCCCTGAATCACCACAGTCTGAAGTTCGTTGGTTGATGTTTTCAGCACGATTTTTCCCACATTCTTGTCAGTATCGGCTTTAAGAGATACAGGAATATACTTGGTTTCGAAACCGATATAGCTCACTCCCAGTTGATAGTCCCCTTTGGGATTGTCCAATGAAAAGGCACCGTCTAAATCGGTGACTGTTTGAGCGACAAATTTTCTGAGTTCTTTACTTTTGACCACAAAAACGCTAGCGTTCGGGAGCGTCGTGCCATCAGTGGTCTCTACGACACCAGTGATATGAGCTACTTCTTTTGGAGGTTGTTGTTTGGGTGCTTGAGCATGTGCCTTGGTACTATGTCCCAATAGGATGATACCACATAGAAAGCCCGCCAAACATACCATACTTTTGTTTCTATAAGAATGATTCATGAAAAGTGGTTTATGCCTTTCGACGTTTATACTGTTTGATGCACAAAAGTACAACTATTTTATTGTAAAGACATCAAGTTTGTATTGACAAAAAGTACGCATTTTACTTTAAGAGGGGGATAAATAGGTCATTTTGCCTATTATTTACTTGACAAAAACTTGACAACGGTAAGAAGAGAGATGGATGTGCTCCAAATTGTTATTTTGTTTCAGGATACGAATTAGCCCCGATAATAGTCAACTCTATAATTAAAGATTTCATCACCACTTATCATTTACAACAAGGTTTCAGTATAATGCAGCCAAGAATGTATTTTGTAGTAAATTTTGCGTCTATCATTTTGGGGCATTTTAACAACTAGAGTAAAAATGAGTATATTATCGCTTGTCATTTACTATCTAAAACCACATTAATTTTTCGTTAAAACTTTTTTTAATCAAGTACAGCAACAACCTCATATAAAATCACTACATTTGCATTTATGTCTAAAAAATTAAACAAATTCGTACTATGAGCACAAAAAATGCTAATCAAAACTCCACTGAAAACGCAAGTGAACAATACATCACCTTTTATATGGGTGAAGAGACTCACCCTATTGTCGAAGACAAAGATAGACGCACAGGTTCTATCTTTGAAGAACAATACAAAAAAGCACTTGAATTATTTAAATCTATCCTAGCAAACAATACTGCTTCGAGCAAAAAAGACTTCGCACACTCACAACGGAATAATATAATTGCCTTTGTAGGTGATAGAGGCTCTGGTAAAACTTCATGCATGCTATCTTTTGCTGAACTGCTTAAAGAATATAGCTCAGACATAGCAAAACCTAGTATTATCAAAGAAAAAAAATGCTATGTCATGGACTCTATAGATCCTTCTTTTTTTGATGACAAAAGCAGCAACAACATACTTGAATTGATTATTGGACGTTTATATAGCCTATTTGACCAGAGAAAAAAAGATGCAAATAGATCCGGAGAATCCATCAATCCACATGCAGTAAGAGAACTGGTAGATTCATTCCAAAAAGTTAAAAATAGCCTATGTTACCTTGAGAACAAAGTGAGTTTTTCTTCGGATTCCTTAGAAGAACTTTCTTATCTAGCGGGGACAGACAATTTAAAAAAGCATTTTTATGATTTAATCCAAGAGTTTCTCAGGTTCTTTAATAGTGAAACATTGATTATAAGCTTAGACGACATTGACTTAAATACACAAAATGCATACCAAATGGTAGAACAAATACGCAAGTACATGATTCTACCTAACGTGGTCTTTTTAATGGCTGTAAAATTTGGTCAATTACGTCATGTTATTACTCAGAAGATGCTAGTTGAGAACAAAACACTTCTTGACCAAAATATTATCACAAAAGCTGAAGTAGAAGATATGTCAGAAAAATACATTGAAAAACTTATGCCTCATACTTCCAGAGTATTTCTTCCTGACAATGAAAGCTACATGTACAGAAATGTTGTCCTTAAGAAGGATATTCACACTACCCACAATGTAAACCCTGGACATAGAATTGTATCATTACGCGAGTTGGTTCCTGCCCTAATTTTCTTTAAATGTAGATATCTATTCTACAACACAAAAGGACAAAGCTCTCCAATTATTCCTCGCAACCTTCGTGAACTTCGAATGCTTATAAGAATGCTTCACAATATGGACGACTTTGAATATTATAGCATTTCAAGTTATAATCAAAGACACTTTAAAGAATATCTATTTGGAACTTGGATTGAGTGCCTTGGTGCTGAATATAAAAGAATTGCTTTATTATGCCTTGCAGAAGATGAGCCATCACTTTTGAATAAAAAAGTGATACAACTTCTATACGCTTCTTTCTTCAAAACAGATAACGACGACAAGCATCAATCACATCTATTTGAGTTACCTGAATCACTTGAAGATATCGTGAACGTTGATAATATTCCATATAATATTTCACTTGGAGATGTTTTCGCATTGCTAAACCACATATCGAAACTCGCAACAGAAAAGAAAGCTCAAAACTTAGTTTTCTTTATCAAGTCTCTTTACTCAATAAGATTATATGATTACTACTGTCATACAGTTGAAAACAGCAATAAAGACGAAGACTCCGAAGCTAATAAGAAGTCTAAATCATCGACCATTCCTGAATTAAACAGACGAGGTGCACTTGATAACTACACTGCTTATTGTCAACTCGTTGCTGGCAACTTTTATGAAATAGAAGATAAAATCATCATTTCTAATAGTTTAGATAAAGGGTATAACAGACAACGCTGGATGGGTGAAGGGAAGATGTTAATCAAGTTAATAAAAGATATCGAAGATGAATTTAAGGATATAGTAGATGATGATTATTCTCCAGAAGAGATAGACCAAAAAGTCGAAGAATTCGGTACAAAGAAATTACAACTCGCAGAGTTTTTGATACTTATATCATCTAGACATTTTGACAGAAAAGATCGTAATGACTTAAAAGAAATTGGTAAAAACAAATATAGACTTAGATCTCCAGCATATTTCACAAAGAACTTAAGTAGTATAAAAAACATTCAATTTGATATGTTAGCTCCTCTTTTTAATGTCTTAGATTTTAAATTATCCTACGCACGTTTTTCCTCTGAAGGCATTCTATATACCCTTGCTGAAAGAACTAAACACTCTATTTATTCGCTTATGCATGAAAAAGCAAAACAAAGAATGAAAGAATGGACGGATGCAAAGTATACCAAATCTACACTCCTTCAACTTGCAGGGTTGCGAAATGCCGAGCTAATTGATGAGCTGTCAGATTATCTAATTGATAACAGAGAGGATTTCAGTATCCCAGATAACAGAGAACGTTTTGTTAAATTCTATAAGATATTAGGCGATTTTACGTTAGACATGTATGTAAAAAGTGAGAATGAGAACAATAAAATTAAGTTTTCAATGTTTAGTGCGTTAAGCGAAGTATTAGAAGACCTTGAGGACGAAGAAACCACATGGTTAAATGATGTTCTAGATAGTAATCGTTCGGAAAAAAACGATGGTCCAAGCCAAGAACAAATAGATAGGATAATTAGAGGAAACCAAACAATGTCAGATGGAACTTTTTTATATCGATTCGAATTAGAGCATGAAACATGGTATAATTCACGTAAACAATACATTAAAGAAAAAGCTGAACAAATTGGTTACGCGAAAAAGGCAAAAGTCTGGACGGACTTATACATAAAGCTTTACAAAGAACTAGATAAAGATAACCAAGAGTAATGGATAATCTCAGAAGCATAATAAAGGCTCTATACCAAGATATACCTTACGAGTTTTGTATTTGTCAACATTATAACTTCGACAAAGAAAACATTAAGAAGAACTTACTACTTGCACATAGGGCATACAACAACCAATATACAGACAGTGAGCATAAGAGCATAGTCTCTTATGCTATGGATAATTGGATGCAACTCCACAAATCAAATACTTATGGAAACATTTTCCTACCTTTATATGAATTTTCGAAAGAAGTCTTGATTGAAAATAGCTGTGGTGCTAAGGTACGATTTAATCACCTATTGCGCTGGCAAGAAACTACAAACATACTTGGTGAAGACATCTTCACCACCTCTTTTCTTGCTTATAAAGATGTCTACAGAACCAACATGAAACGGATCTTTGATTGGCCACTAATTAGTCCTCACAATCACTTTAGAGTCAATGAGATTACACAGAAAGGTATCCCAGAAATGCATTTTCACTTAAAAGGTTCATCAGCTAATTTCGAACTTAATTGGCTGTGCTTAATGAATCACATAGATAAAAGAGAAAGTACTTTTCGTAAAATGAATAACATATTAAGCGAAGAAAAAAAGACCACTCAAAGTCAAAGATATTATTCTTTGTACGAAATGTGTATTAAGGCAGCTGCATTAAGGTTATTCTTTTACCACCTTCTTATAGGAAATGAATCTGAGATAGAGGCAAAAAGGAATCTATATACTGAAAATGAGGCTAGCAATTATATAATCAGCAAAATTCCAACAGAAATACAATATAAGATTAATACAGAATTTTGCATGCAACATACAAAGTCTAGTAATTGCTTAGATTATGCTATACACCTTACTCCATATACTGATAAGAAAGAAACAAGCAAAACTTTACAAGAACACCATAGTTTCGTTTCTGGTGAAAGAAAACTCATGTACGGTATGTTTAAAGCCATATTTAGTAATAGGTTCACAGAACACCCAGAGTACAATCAACTTTTCTATACTTACTTATGCATCAAAGCTAAATTCCGTAAAGAATTCATCCAGATTAATAGAAACATTGGATTTGAGAATTTTTGTAATTATCAAGATCGTAAAACTCTGTTTATAAAGAATCACACTATATATGAAGAAAAGCTAGTTGATTATGCAATAAACGGTGTTCTTGCTCAACCAGAAGTTGATTACTTAGAAGCACGCATTGCTCCCGAGTCTACTTTCGAGGAAATGAGTAAAACTATGGACTACTATAAAAAGTTCTGCCCTGTAGTCGATTCTGAGCGAACTAGTTTATGCAATTTTACATTGCATTTTATTAAGCAACCCGATAATAAAGAATACAAGAACTTTGAGGAAAGACATCATAAGCTACGCAATAAGATAAAAAGGGAGAGTAAAGTTATTATAGCTACTCTTAAATTGCGCCCAGGTCTAATAGAATACATGAAAGGAATTGATGCAGCAAATACTGAACTCGGGTGCCGACCAGAAGTATTTGCTCAAGCCTATCGTTACTTAAGAAAGGAACAAGGCTTACATTTTACATTCCATGCTGGTGAGGATTATTATGACATTACTGACGGGCTAAGAGCCATAGACGAAGCTATTCATTTCCTCAATTTAGAAAATGGTGACCGGATAGGACATGCTCTTGCTCTAGGCATAGATTCACAGAATTACTACGACAGAAAGAAACTGACCATAACATGTAGTAAACAAGACATGCTGGACAACATAGTATGGTGCTACTTCAAATCTCAAGAGTATGGTATAAATTTAGACACTCGATTAAAAGCATTCCTAAAGGAAAAGACTGAAGCTATTGCATTAGAATTGGGCTACGGTAAAGATTGGTTTAGCATAAACTGTTATTACAGTTCTATGCAGCTACGTGGTGACAACCCAAGTGCAAATCAAAAAGCTTCTTTAGAGAGCACCCTCCCACCATACACTTGGGATGAAATGAATTTTAACTTCTGTATCAAAGCTAAGAATGCCCGTAAAAATCCTAAAGCTGTAGAAATGTACGAACAATACCATTATGATACTGATATCCGTAACAAAGGACGTGTTATGTGCGAACTATGCTTTCCTGAAAGCTATCCACAACTTGTTACAGCTCTACAAGAGGCGATATTAGAAGAAGTAGATCAATTACACATTTGTGTAGAATGCAACCCAACATCTAATTTTAGAATTGGTGGGTTACAAAAATATGAGAATCATCCTATATTTAGATTCCACAATGATGGCATTGCTAAAGATGACGAACCAATACATTCCTTATCAGTCTCAATAAACACTGACGACCAAGGGGTATTCTCCACATCACTACCAAATGAATATGCTTTGATAGCTGCAGCTATGGACAAGAAAAAAGATAAAAATGGTAAACCGTACTACTCAAAGTCAGAGATTTACTCCTGGTTAGAAGATGTTAGAGTCTCTTCTGTAGGACAAAGATTTATCAAGAAATACGATTAAAAAATGAAGATAACATACATACTAGGAAATGGGTTTGACATTCAAATTGGACTAGCCACAAAATATAAAGAGTTTTATAGATACTATACAAAACAACCGAGTGACAACCATCACGTAGAACAAATTAAAAGCAATATTTCTTCTTATCAAAACGATAAGAAGAAAGAAAGTGATGGAAATATAAATTGGGGAGATTTGGAAATCGCTTTGGGTGAGTATACAGCGGTTATAGAATCAGCTACTGACTTTGAGGTTATACTCGATGACATCACCAATCATTTAAAAGATTACCTAGAATCAGAAATATCAAAATTGTCTGTTAGCCCTAAGCAGCTAAAAAAGTTTTGGTCTGATTTTACTGCACCTAACAAATATTTCTCAAATGCAACAACTATCAATAACTTTCCAACAATTGACAAGACTTCTATTGAGACAATAGATGTAAAAGTTGTTTCTTTCAACTATACTAATACAGTTGAAGAACTTATGAAAGGGACTATGAAACATATGGATGATTTCGGCGAAGGAGTAAACATTATAAATAATCACCCAATTCTTCATATTCATTCTACAGTAGATGATATTATTCTAGGATTGAACGATAAATATCAGATAAAAAACAAAGCACTACAAGAAGATGATGATTTTGTAAACAGTATCGTAAAACCGGTAATTAACAACGAAATAAGAAATAAAGAGATCGATGAAATTATCCATCAAATTCAGCAAACTAATCTCTTTGTTATATTTGGAGCATCTCTTGGCCCAACGGATTCGTATTGGGCGCAATACATAGGACGCCGTCTGATACAATCAGACGCTCAACTTGTCTATTTTACTGTTGATAAAGAGGGCTCAAGTAAATTAAGCAGAAAAAAATGCAAAGCAAACAAAAGACAAAAAAGAGAACTCATGGAAAAATTAAGTGTACGGAATCACCTTCATTACAATTATGCCAAAGTTAATCCTATTACAGGTGATGAAACTGAAGACATAGGGCCACAAGAACTATTTATGATACAACAAGACTTTGAAAAAGTTGAAAAACAAATTTTCATAGAGTGCAATTCTGACCTTTTCCGAATAAAGGATATATAGTATTCCGATAGCTTTTGACTGTGGACTACTACATCATGTCTTCAGTCAAAAGTTTAAACTCATCTATTTCAATGTATTCTTATTTGTCACAAATGCATTCAATAGCTGCATGTTCCAATATGGTCGTTTTGTTCTATATACAGCAAAAGCCACTTTACAGCAATCGGGGCTATTAAGATACAAAACAATAACTTCAGTACTGCTTACCATCCAACCAGAAACAGCAAAATCGTTTGTTCTACAAAAGTCTCTTGGTGGCATATTTACCATAGCAGGAGTAAAATTCCTTTGGAAAATATCAATAATATAATCTACTTCAATATAGAAGAGGAAGCCTCTTACATTTGAATAATCTACTTCAAATAAATAGTATTGTTCGCCTGTCGAATAATCACAAACAAAAGACCCTAAATTAAATGCACCCAATAAAGGCAATTCAAATTGTTTCCAATACTTCACACTTATATCAGAATATATATATTTAACGTGCAAACTATCTATCTTTTCAAAGTAAGATTTTAAGTCACATGATTTTGAAAGAGTGTCAGAAAACGAAGTAAAGACCTGACTTGAATCAATTATTTTAGTACGTATACCAAGCTTTGTATATATGGCTTTGGCTTTCTCAAATAGATTTCTATCATCTGTTACGAAGAAGTCACAATAAGAAGCATAATATGCATGTATACCATCTGTCACAATATTCTCAAGAGTTCTACGTTTATCTCCATTATAACCAATAATATCAAGTAATATATACAAGCTAAGAAACAGAGTATAATCACAATTCACATTCTCAGGAAGTTGTGTCCTCAAGACATCAACAATACCATTGCCAGCTTCGTGAGTAATTATAATGTCATCAAACAAGTCGAAGACATTATCATAACTAGATTTATCTATTTTCCCTTGAAGTTCACCTGAGGTTTCTCTTATTTTTAAAGCATGCGCTTTATATACTTTCTTATCTTTGAAGAATACATTAGCTACATCCATACAATGCTCCATTGCATCATGCAAGGTATTACATTGAACCACACTATTATTTAAATCTGGAAGGTCAAAGTTAAAATTTTCACTTTGTAAAATGCGAGTTAATAACTTCCCCACTTGACTTTCACCAGACAACTGATCGAGCATACCCATGAACTCATTAAACGTAGGAATTGAACAAAAGAAGGGATTATCATCCGCACACAAAGACTCGTAGAATTGACGCGGTGTACACACATACATTCCAATCTGTTTTCCTTCAACGTCATAATCAACAAGAGCCGTTTTTGATAACAAATCAAGCATCTCTAAATCTTTATCGAACCACTTGTTGTGGGCACCATCTTTAGGAGCACTTCTCATTAAATCTTGAAAATGTGCCTGACTATAAGGGTATAATATCTTTTCAGAAGAATCTAACATAAACTTCCTAAGATTATCATTCTTGTTTTCCTTCAAATGTGTAATAATATTCCAGTCTAAGTAAGCCTTTATCATAGTTTTCTTTTTTATTTATACCACTAAGATAACAATTAATTTTCACACAATCTACCATAACTGAGTTAAATACAAAAACAACTCCTTCCAGACCATCCTAGCCTAGAAGGAACACACACATAACGTCATCTATAGGAAATACATAAACACATTAATTTCTCATCGTCCCCTGATCACGCCAGCCGCCAAAGCTAAGCTTGTGTGCCTGAGCCAGAGGAATCACTTTATCATCGAATAAGGCATCAGGAAGTGGAGGCACAGGATTGGTATCATTGGGGTTATGCATCAAGGAGAAAGACATATCGGGCTCTCTTTCAGGAGGATACCCTGTATCGACAGGAGCACCTGTACCATCCTGAGGATTGCCTTCGCCCCACTCCATCTGGAGATATTCTTCTGCTGCGCTGCACAGGTTCTGAAGCTCTGGTGTAATCGATACACCACCATCTGGCTGCGCCTGCCCATAATTTCTCGCCACAATCGCCATCTCTTTGAGGTATTGCAGCCACTCCGCATGCGCATCATAACAAGGACACATCTTGACCCAGTCGACCGATGTAATCACTCCATCGCCATTGATATCAGGACTCAAATCACGGTGCCCCAAGACATCATAAATCTTAAACTCATTGACCAGCAAGCCTATCAGATGCTTGATGGCCAGCTGCTGCAAGGGCGTACGTGTATCGGCAGGATTTCCTTGCGCATCTAGCCCACCGATATAACAGATACCGATGCTCGTGGCATTATATCCACGACAGTGAGCCCCCATCTCTTCGAGCGGTCTTCCCACATGGATGACCCCTTTCTGGTCGACAATAAAATGATAGCCGATATCTCGGAAATGGCGGTCACGGATATGCCACCGCGCGATATCTTCGGTCGTCACAGGACTATTTGCGCTGGTAGCAGCACAATGGACAATGATAGTATCAATTTTTCGAGCGATGCTGCGTGCTTCGAATAAAGTTTCATATAATTTCATATTTTGTAGTTTAGAGTTTTCATACTAGTGAATACACATACCGCCCCACACTAAGCGGGGCGGATGATATAGTCCTCTACACGAGGTTAGCCGCATTGGCCGCCTGGGTACCGATGGCCCCCATCAAGGCAGAAAGTACAGCAATCACAATATTGATCCAATTGGACACCCCCCAATTCTTAGGGCTGTCATTTGTAGACAATGGTTTCATAGTTTTTTTGTTTAAAGGGTTAGAAAAAAACGACTAGCATACGTGCTGGCGAGGCTTCGCCTATGCTGGCGAGCCCTCAGCACGCGCCTGCTATCCTAGCAAGTCACCGTCACCGCCAGTATCCCCGCCAGTGGTGTCACCGCCAGCATCACCGCCAGTTTTTCCAGGATCATCACCAGTGTCCTCATCATCCGTCACGACACCACGCACCATCTCGTACTCGATAGTACTCGACAACGCGGTACGAGTCATCTTACCAGAGCGATGCTTCTCTTCGCGGAACACCACGTGAGCACTGTTCACTTGATCGGAAGACACCTCCTCGGCAGTCACCACACCGTTGCCTTGGGCATTGACCGTCACACGCATGGTCCCCAGCTTTTCGAGCTTCACCGAGAAACCAAGCCCGAAGAAGTGATTGACCGCTTCCCCAAGGTTTTCCAGTACATTTCGGATATCACCCGACGTCAACGACGACTTATCAGCGATAAAGCGAGCCAACTCATCCGTACCCACCAATCCGCGCGATGTAGCCATCGGGTAAAACAATTTCTGACCCGTCTTTTTGTCGGCAAGGCTCGACTGATGGGCTTTAATTAATACAGACATAATCTCAATCATTTAAAGGGTTATTACTTGTTTCAGATGCAGGCCGATGTCCTAGCCGGCTAGACCACAGAGCCTCTCTGAAAACATCCGCAAGATACGACATGGCCAGAGGGGCACTGTCCGTCTTTTGTCCGTCTTTCGTCCGTATTTAAGAGAAGGATACGGAGATGGTGGAGATTGAGCGAAAGTTTAGGGTTTGTTAGGAGTGGAACAAAAAAAAAGACACCTCACAATGAGATGTCTTAGGTATGATATTGTATGGTATAATCTTAAACTAAAAAGAACACTTTATGCTTATAATCCACTTCCAATGCCACAAGTGCTTTCTCTCCGAATTGAGACAACGGAATAATATGCTGTTCCCCAGGAGATAATAGCTTAGCACCAAGTTCGAAAGTTTGCCCCGTATCCTCTGAATGAAGATAGCTAAACATCCTTTTGTTTATAATCTGAGATCCATTTCCATATCTCCCAATAAGCAAAGCGTCTTTTTGTAATGTGACCGTAAAATGTGCTACAGAAACAGGAGCATCAAGTTTCAACTCTGTGTAGCCCAAAAGACTGGATACCAACTTATCCACTGTGGTATATGGGTTTATTTCCCAAATCTTAATACCATCACCTTCACCTTTAAGGATGCGAAGTAACTTTGCATTATATACACCAGTCCATAATTTATTTTTGAATCTATCAAAGTCCACCTTTTTACCTCTACTTATAGGCCAAAACTCTTTGCGCCCAGCATATCCATTGATGCATTTAGACTTTGAAAAAGCATGTGTATAGAAACCAAAGTGAAGCAATAAGTATTGCTCAAAACTGATGCTTGAAAACCCTATATGCACCTCTTTTCCTGACGCTCGTGCTTCTGCAGCTTTATTAAAAGCCGCTTCAGCTTCGGGATGCCCATCCTTATCAAAGACGGCCCAAGCTATATCAATCCCCTCGTTTGCATCCAATGTTTGTATAGCATTAACTACCCAATTGAGAGGTTGCGGCCCAGGCGGTGTTTTTTCATCTGGAATACATACTGATTTTGTTGTTCTTTTCTTACCTGAGTAACTGCCTCGACGTGTTGATTCTTCTTGTCCTCGAGCAGCATCTATTTGAGCGACTGGTGTAGGATATATCCGTATCTGATTCTTGTTATTGATATATCCACCTTGTACAAGATAGCGTGTAAGTCCATAGAAAAAATCAGGTTCTGTGTTTTTGCCTTCACATACGATATAGTATGCAGGATTTACTGTGCGTTTTAGAGATGTAGTTTGTGCCATTGCTGTATCTATTCAAATAAATCTTCAACTGCTCCAATATTAGGAGTTGCCCCAAATTTACTATACATATACCATTTAGCAAATGGCGTATCCTCACGCACATCAGTGAAATCTGACAATGGGAACAAATCACTTTCTCCCTTTTCGTTCTTTTCTACAAACCAAATTTGGTCTTTGCGTATCTTCGTTTCATCCAACAGGTTGATATCGTGAGAGGTCAACAGCATCTGGCTTTTCTTCGTATTAATCTTATCGCTAGTGAAGATTTCTAGCAGCCATCGAGTGATATAGGTATGGAAGACAGCATCCATTTCATCAATAAAGATTGGGACACCTTGCTCTATGGCTTTAAGCATCATACCACCTATTAGATATATCATTTTTGTGCCTTGAGATTGGTGCACAAAGTTCAATTTGTACTGTTCTATCTCTTTAGCACCATGATACATATCGATTTTTCGCTCAGGAGTTACACCTTCATTATTGATTGCCATAGAGTGTACACCTGTATCGCTCATTTTTACCAATTCAGAAAGTCGACGTAAGTTCTTTGGATTATCTTCTACCCACTTATTGACTTCAACCAACATATTGTCAAACATAACTTGATTATAACCATTGATTACTATCATGCTAGCTAAATACTCGGCAGCTGGGCTAATATTCTCATGATACAAGCTATCATGGAATAGTTTTAAGATCAAACTATCTGTTTGTACAGTAGCCTGTGTGTTATCTTTAGATTTGATTGTAGGACCATATTCGATAACCGCTTTATTCTGTCCTTTAATATTCCTACGTTTGAATACCAATTTACGTGACCCATTAATCCACAAAAGTTTCTCATCTACAATAAGCGCTCTGTTGAATGTAATTTCGTATATATATCGTGAGCCAGCTACATCGAATTCGAGCTTCAATTTTCCATCTGATACCGCAGTACTTGCATCAAACTTAAAAGGATTATATAAAATGTCATACCCTCCATTCAATTTTTCCACCAAAGCATGAAGCATTCTAATAATATTCGTCTTCCCCGAAGCATTAGCCCCATAAATAATTCCGAACTTCAACAAGGCCGTTTTATGCTCATCAGCATGCCCTTCATCCATTGTATAATGAAGGTTATGAGTCTTTTGTTTCGAGGAGTTAGGTTCGAAGGTAAAAACTGTTGAGTCTTTAAACGACCTATAATTGGAAAATTCAATACTTTGTATCATATTCGCAGGTTTTCTGCAAAATAAGGAATAAAAAGTGGGATACACAAATATAATCTCACTTTATTGACCATTAAAACCTATTCTTGTTTTCCTATAACTCTAGTATATCAATCATTGCTTTATTTTGGTCACCTCATTTATAAGATGACCAAAACATAGATTCAATGTTTGTAGGCGATACCCATCCCCTCACCCTTCCCCAACCTCCTCAAACCGAGTACACCCCTTCCAGAACCTCAGCGGCACCACACAATGCACAATAGTATCCCTCTTCATATACCCCCCATTACAAGACACACATATCGACTTACACCCCAAATCAGCTTGTCATTTCTTCACCAAATCAGGCTCCACAAGCAACGGTCAAGCCACAGCAAAACAGGCTATAGCAGCACTCTCCAAAAGGCCTTCCAGACGCTTTGCATCGCGGTTGCCACCCATCAAAATCAAAGGAATAGACACCGCATCGACAATCAGATTGGTTGGTTCCAAGTAGTACGACTGCTTCTCTTGCTTATTGGTGCGCGTACATGAAGGGGCACCCTTGCCCAAGGTCTCGTTGCACCCGCTTATGGGTCAACTCGACCAATCGCTGGTGCTACTTGTGTAGGCTCAAAAAAATCATCATCAAAGAATAGACAAACTGACAACGTAAACCTTTAGAATATCTCTTCAAATTCCCGCATTTTTCGCAAGCGCTTGCACTCCAAAACGCAAGCGCTTGAGTTTTTTTCAATAAAAAACAGGCTGCTAGCGCTCTATACCATCTCTAGCTTCTACGCCAACACTGTAATAATGCTTGACTTCTTTCATCTCTGTGACCAAGTCGGCACGGTCGATAAGCCAGTCGGGTGCATAACGCCCTGTGATGACCACTTCGGTATCATCTGCTACCTGATCCAATGCTGCTTCAACTTCTTCACGAGTGAGTAATTTAAAATATAGAGCAATGGACAACTCGTCAAGAACAACCAAACCATAATGCCCAGAAGACATCTTTTGCACGCACAGATCGAGTCCTTCGCGAGCCATTACAACATCTTGTATGGAAGGGTCTTGATAAATAAAGCACCCCTGCCCCAATTGACAAATTTCCCATCCAGATAAACTGTCGGTCACTTGTGTTTCATGGTATTTCATGTTCTTGACAAACTGACCAATAAAAATAGTTTTACCAGCAAAATGAGCACGCAAAGCTAAACCAAAAGCCGCTGTTGTTTTGCCTTTTCCATTTCCAGTATAAATATGAAGATAACCCATATATAAATAGTATTGAATTAATTATAGTCACTATAAACCCATTCCATTACGATATTCTAGCGGTGTACATTGCGCATGCTTTTTAAAATAACGCGCAAATAAAGAAGGCGTTGCAAAGTTCAATTGATAGGCCACTTCTTTAATGCTTAAATCTGGTTTACGCAATAAATGTCGGGCTTCCAGCATGACAAAATCGGTAATCCAATCTGTAGCACTTCGTTGAGTAATATCTTGTATTAAACGAGATAAATACTTGGGGGTAAACAATAGTTTTTCGGCATAGAATTGTACCGTACGTTCCTGGGTATGATATTCTTGCAGCAATGTCATGAATTGTTCAAAAATATTTGTTTGATGAGTATTGGCATTCAACACAATAGAGCTCGTCTGAATAAAATCAGCTCTATTGGCAGCATCAAGTAAACTCTGACTGAATGCTAATAATAAGCCTTGAACAATTTCGATTTTCCTTTCACCATCATATTCATTGGCTACGTAATACACATAGTCTGCAAATTCCAACAACCATTTCCAATCCTTATCTTTTGGACGAAAAACGGGATGTTTCTGTAAATAGGTGTAGGTCGGTGTCTTTTCTATGTGCAATGCTGATAGTTTTTGATACATACCATAACTGACAAGCATCACTATACCCAATACATTGCTGCCATCTTGAAGAATTTGCACAATATTATCAGGTACATTGACAATCACTTCACCAGCCTGCATCTTTAATTGTTGCAAGTTGATATTGGCTTGTACTTCACCTTCAGTAATCATCACAATAGTAACTCCATCTACACGACAAGGATCTTTAAATAGATCACTTTGAAAATTAGTTGCCTTAACACACAAGAAATCGCTTTCTAGTCCAGCAGTTTGTTTCACCCAACCCACCGAATGGGCTATATCATTGATAGAATAACTCGGCAACTGTTTTTTGGCTGTACCAACAGGTGTATTGGCACGCGTATGTGTATTTGGCGCTGAACCGTCTTTCATATATCCGCTATTCTTTTTAAGTTGATAACAGAACAAATATACCTGAAATAATAGAAAAAACAAACACAAAGGGAACAAATTCGACCTTTTGAACATTCTAAGTACCATAAAGTTTTTCTTAATTAAATAAGAATATAGACCTTTGTAAAAGTTTATCGTACATAATGAACAACAACGATATAAGAACAAACTAATAGAACGGAATAATGAAAAAAATTTTTCTCTTTGTACCAATCTGTATACTACCGCTCCTGCTCACTAGCTGCGGTAAGAAGCAGGCAACCAAAACACAAACAGTATTCCCAGTGAAAGCTGTACATCCACAAATGGATCAGCAATTAAGTGCCCATACGTATATTGGGTTGTTAGAGGGAAATAAATCGAGCAGTTTAAGTTTTCAAGTACCTGGGCAAGTCGAAACGATACTTGTACAAGAAGGACAAAAAGTACAAAAAGGGCAACTCTTGGCTACCTTGGATGCAAGTACGCTACAACATCAGTATGACGCATCAGAAGCCACTTTGGCACAAGCTCAAGATGCCATGCGCCGTATGCAAGTATTATACGACAATGGCTCCCTGCCAGAAATCAAATATGTGGAAGCTAAAACTCGTGTGCAACAAGCTAAATCGGCCTTTGGTATTGCAAAACGCAACTTAGGTGAAAGTAAATTGTATGCTGCATTCACTGGCATCATAGGAAGTCGTGCAGTGCAAGTCGGAGAAAACGTGCTCCCTGGTCAACGCATCTTTACTTTGATAGATATAAGTCGCTTGAAAGTTGCCTTTGATGTACCCGAGGAAGAGATTGCACACATTCAGATAGGCAATGCAGCAAGCGTATCTGTTGGAGCTCTAGACAATCAATCATTCAAAGCCTCTATATCCGAAAGGAGATTAGATGCCAACAAAATCTCACACAACTATACAGCATATGTCACTATTAAAGATGACATCAAAGATTTGGCACCAGGTATGGCCTGCGTTGTCACATTGTGTACACATCAAACCAACACCACTACAGGTGAATCCATAGAGAAAACTCCGATTGTTCTCCCAATAAGTGCAGTACAAGTGACCCTCGACAAGCATCATTATGTATGGCTAGCCAAAGATGGACAGGCTGTACGTCGTGAAGTAAAAATTGGAGGCCTTGTACCTGGTGGATTAACGATAGAAGATGGACTGAGCTCTTCGGACTGGGTCATTACAGAAGGATACCATAAATTGAGTAACGGAAGTAAAATTAAAATCAATGAGTAATAAAAAACGATTGGGGCTTATCGAATCGGGCATGCGCTACTACAAAATAATGATTTTGCTTACAGTAGCTCTAGTGGGCATCGGTATCTACGCCCTAGTACATATGCCCAAGCAAGAGTTTCCTCCTATCACAGTACGCCAAGGACTTATTGTAGGTGTCTATCCTGGAGCAACAGCTGAAGAAGTAGAAGAACAAGTAGCCAAACCATTAGAAAAATTTCTGTTTACATATGAGGAGATAAACAAAAAGAAGACATACACAATGAGTCAAGATGGGGTGTGCTATACAATGGTAGAGCTCAAAGACAATGTGTATGACAAAGATCGCGTGTGGTCTAAAATCAAACTAGGCGTCAATAACACTTTAAAACCAAGTCTTACACCTGGTGTCTTGGCTGTTGTCGTCAATGATAATTTCGGAGAGACCTCGGCTTTATTAATCACTCTTCAAAGTAAAGAAAAAACATATAGAGAACTTCAAGATTATTTAGATATTCTTGAAGGGAAGCTTCGCCGCATCGAATCGGTCTCTAATCTACGACGCTATGGGTTGCAAAGCGAACGCATTGGTATATATATTGATAAGCAAAAGCTCAACAGTTATAATATCAGTTACCTGCAAGTCATGCAAGCGCTGCAATTGCAAGGGTTAACGACCATGAGTGGTACTATTGAAGGGAGTACTGAAAATCTGCCCATACACGTCACTGGTGGTATGGACACTGAGCAACGCATTGCAGAACAAGTGATTTTAGCGATTCCAGGGCAACCAACTGTACGCTTAAAGGATATCGCCACCATTCGTCGAGAATACGCCAAACCAGATAGTTATATTCAAAACAACGATATGCCATGTATTCTTCTCTCATTGGAGATGGTTGCAGGCTATAATATCGTTCACTATGGTGAGCAAGTCGATAAAGTGCTTACTGAGTTTCGCAAAGACTTGCCCGCAAGTGTACATATAGAGCGTATTGCAGATAGTCCTAAAGTAGTGAATGACTCTGTGACTAGTTTTGTCGGTGATTTATTCACGTCTATAGGTGTGGTCATTTTAGTTTTAATGCTCCTTTTCCCTTTCCGAAGTGCTATTGTCTCTGCCACATCTATTCCTATTAGTATTTTTGTGTCCATTGCCGTCATGTACTTCAGTGGCATTCCATTGAATACGGTTACACTGGCTGGTCTTATTGTAGTTCTAGGAATGATTGTTGACAACTCCATCATCGTGATTGACGCCTATCTTGTCAATTTAGATAAAGGGATGAGTCGTTGGCATGCTGCTATATATAGTGCAAAAGAATATCTGTGGGGTATTTTTCTTGCCACTGCCTGTATCTGTAGTATCTTCTACCCTTTACTCTTGACAATGAAAGGGATGTTTCATGATTTCTTGGAAGATTTCCCTAACACGCTAACCATCTCTTTAATGACCTCCTTAGTGGTCGCTACATTGATTATTCCATTTATGGAGTATATGCTTATTCGCAAAGGTTTGGTCAAACGCCAACAAGAGCGATTGGAAAAAAATGGAGGGGTAGAGAAAAAGACAGTACTCAACTATGTCAATGATTGGTATGTGTGGTTATTGACCAGATGTTTCCGTGCCCCTAAATTGTCACTTGCTATTGGTGTTGCTATCGTTGCACTAGGTGGATGGCTATTGACGACTATTCCTGTGCGCATGTTCCCATTTGCCGATCGGGATCAATTTGCAGTCGAAATCTACCTCCCACAAGGAAGTACTTTAGATGAAACGGCACAGATTTGTGATAGTCTATCGTCCATTCTACATCAAGATAAACGAGTCAAAAGTGTCACTAAATTTGTGGGCTGTTCATCCCCTAGATTCCAAACGACATATGCTCCTAATATCCCCAATAAACACTACGCACAATTTATCGTCAATACCACAAGTATAGAAGATAACCAAACTTTATTGGAAGAATATACGGATAAATATGCTAATTACTTCCCCAATGCTTATGTACGTTTCAAGGAATTGGATTACCAAAAAATAGCGCTACCTATTGAAGTACGTTATTACGGAGATAATATAGATAGCCTGATGCGTTGTGCCGACACGCTTGTCGATCATATGCGTCAGATGCCAGAGCTCACTTGGGTGCATACCAATTATGAAGAAATGCGGCCAACTGTTGAAGTCAAAATTGACCCAGTTAAGTCAGCTCGTTTGGGACTTAATAAAACACTAGCTGAACTTCAAATAGCGGCCATTCAAGAAGGGATTTCTGCTGGAACGATGTGGGAAAAGGATTATCCGCTGGATATCCATGTAGAACAAGCCAAGACTGGTCCTGAAACCGTAAACGAATTGGAAGATAGTTATTTGGCCACTGCAATCCCTACTGTACGCATACCATTGCGACAGGTGGCTACCATCACTCCATCATGGTCACAAGGTCAAATAGTACGCCGCAATGGGGTACGCTCTATTAGTGTACTTGCCAATGTAAAATATCATGTCAATCAAGGTAGTGCATTCAACGACGTACTGAAATTGCATAAAAAATACGTTGCTCCTAGTATGCCACACGGAGTCAATATGGAAGTTGGCGGATGTATCGAGAATGATGCAGAAGTAACCACCCCTATTATACAAGGGATGTCTATTGCTGTCTTAATCATCTTTATCATGCTATTAATCAACTTCAAAAAATTGTCCCTCGCAGCAGGTGCTTTGAGCAGTATTTTATTATGTATTCTTGGTGCCGCGGTTGGTCTAAAGATATTTGGACTTGAATTTGGGATGACGAGTATCCTAGGGATTATTTCCCTCATGGGCTGTATAGTCAGAAATGCGATCCTTATTTTTGAACACGCAGAAGAGAAGCGATTGGTTCATAAATGGACGGCAAAAGATGCTGCTTTTGATGCAGGTAAACGCCGTATGTTGCCTATTTTCTTGACCTCTGCCACAACTGGTGTCGGTGTCGTTCCTATGATTATCAGTCACACTGCTTTGTGGATGCCAATGGGGGCTGTGATCTGTTTTGGTACCATTATATCGATGGTATTATCGGTCACCCTACTCCCACTTATATATTGTTTGCTTTTCCAAAATGTACAAACAAACACGGATCAAGAAACTCAAGTTGTAGAAGCTTAACCATTCACGTCTTTCACTTGCTTACACAAGCAAGTGAAAGATAATAAACAATAGATTGTATGAAAAAAAGATATCAATGGCTCACTTGGGCTATAGTACTTTTAGTACATCCCATATATGCACAAGAAATAGCTCCCAAATATTCACTAGAGCAATGTATCTCTCTTGCTGTGAAATATAATTACACCTTAGATAATGCGCGTAAGGACAAAGGGATAGCGCACTATCGCAAGATGGAAGCTCAAACCAAATATTTCCCAACAGTTACCGCAGGTGCTATTGCCTTTCAGGCACACCACCCCGTGCTAGAGGGTACGGTGGCCCTCCCTATTCAAGGTGTGCCTGCCATCCCCGTACAACTTCTCAAAAAAGGATATTACGGAAGTGTCACAGCCGTGCAACCGGTCTATACTGGTGGACGAATTATCCAAAGTAATAAACTGGCTAAGATAGGCGAAGAAGCAAGCAAATTACAGTTGGCACGTACAGAAAAACAAGTACGAGAGACAACCGAAGATTACTACTGGAGCATTATCAATCTTCAAGAGAAGCGTAAAACTTTGCATGCACAAGCAGCGTTGTTGAAGCAATTGCAACATGATGTAGCTCTAGCTGTCAAAGTGGGGGTAACAAATAGGAATGATTTACTTCGTGTAGAACTTCAACAGAAACGAATTGCCAGTGGACTGGTGACTCTAGATCATGGAATCGACATCAGTCGCAAAGCACTGGCGCAATATATTGGCATTCCCGAAAAGGAGGATTCATTTCAAGTTGATATGCAATCTTTTCCGACAATTCAAAAGCCATCTACGTACTTTATACCTCCTGTAGAAGCCGTACGTGGACGCGAGGGGTTCGCTCTACTCAATAAACAAGTACAGGCTAGTAGATTAAAAAAGAATATAGAAATTGGAAAATGTCTTCCTCAAGTAGCTATAGGAGCGAGCGTGGAACAGTTTAACATCTTAGATCAAACGGATCATAATTCAACTGTATTTGCAACGGTACAAGTACCTCTCACAGATTGGTGGAGTGGTAGTCATGCCATCAAGCAAAAGAAGCTGGCCATTGAAAAAGCAAAAAACAACTTGAAGAATGGACGGGAACTTATGGAACTGGAAATTTCACAAACTTGGAATGCGCTAACGGAGGCGTATGACCAAGTACAGATTGCGACGCAAGCTATTGACAGTAGTAAAGAGAATCTTCGTCTAAACACTAATACGTATCAAGCTGGAACAACAACGATGGCCGACTTACTAGATGCACAGATGCTTCTTCAAGAAAGTGAAAATCAATTGACAGAAGCTAGCACACAATATATGATTGCTCTGGCTAAGTACAAACGCATTACAGGGCAGTAGAATTAGACTTCTCAGTTAAAGGGCAATATAGCCCATAAAAGCGAGCTTATATAGGGCAGCTAACTGGGAAGTATATAAGAGCTAGACGAGAAGTATATAAGAGTCAGCTGAGAAGTATATAAGAGCACGCTCTTATATACTTGCTAGGTAGGTTGTCAAGTATATGACAGCGCGCTCTTATATACTTGACAGCTGAAGGGCCTATTTCTTAAAATTATAATGCACTATTTCGCGAAGTTTATGGGTACGCATCAAATCACTGGGCAATATATAATCTCCATTAAAGGCTGGAAGTTTTAGATGGGTAATATGCCCAGCGGTTAGGTCTATTCCTATCGCCAAATACAATTTATAAATAAACTCTGTACAATATAATTTATCATTATCAAGGTCAAAATCATGATCAAAAAGAGGGGGATGTATATTATACTCAATAGCTTTATCTTTTAAAGTCTTGATTTGAAGATTAGTCAGAGTCAATCGCTGTAAACTAAAGGACACCGCCTTATTGGGAGCCAAATAATCTTGTACTGGTTCCACTTTAAGTCGCTCCTCCTCCCCTGGATAATCCGTTTCGCCAGGTACAGCATGCACTATAAGCCACCCACATGTATCGTGAAAGACAATGCCCACATGGGAATATACACTATGGGTATCTCCGATATCAACCAAACGGCTCACTACACTTTCTCCTTTGCGAAATAATAAATCACCTGGATGCATTTTCTGTTGCACTACATGTATAGCGTGCGCACGTTCCAAAGTGATTTCTTCAGAAACGACTTTGGAACGTGATAAATGACAACTTGTTGCGACGCAACAAAGAAGAATATATAAACTTATTTTGACATGATAGCGTACCACTGATTATCTATCTTTACCATCTTATAACTTTCAGACTTTTCCCCAGCCGATTCATAGGATATTGTTAAATCGACAGTAGCTGTATTGCCATCCTCAGCAATTTTTTCACTGTCGGTCTTTATAGACACTAGTTTACCGTTTTCCTGTAAAGTCTTAGCAATCTTTTCGCTTTCAAATAAGGCTTTGAACTCTTCCTTCTGTTTCTCTGTAAAAACAGCAGTTTTGGAACTAGCTAGATGATTCACAACATACTCAAAATCACCATCACTCATCGCTTTTACAATAGACTGAGCTACATCAGCTGGACCAGATACATGACCACACGAAGTAAGTACTAGCAAGACTGTTACCACAAAGCTAAATAAGACACTTTTCTTCATCATACTCGTTTTTAAAGGTTAAAAAATCGACGTAATATACGTATTATATTCCACGGGACAAAAAATAAGTTTATTTTTTGCAGTTTTTCAAAACGAGAATACTCTTTTTGGATAAAATATATCTGATTAACACAAGAGAGGGGAGACAATAGATGTCTCCCCTCTCCATAATATAATCTCTTTATAGTCCGTTTATTCCCACTCAATAGTTGCTGGTGGCTTAGAGCTGATATCGTAACAAACACGATTAACCCCTTTGACTTTATTGATAATATCGTTGCTTACTTTACCCAGGAATTCATAAGGTAGATGAGACCAATCGGCCGTCATTGCATCAGTAGATGTTACAGCACGAAGCGCAACAGCTCTTTCATATGTACGTTCATCGCCCATAACGCCCACACTTTGTACAGGAAGTAAAATAACTCCCGCTTGCCATACGTCATTGTACAAGCCAGCATCACGAAGACCTTGAATAAAGATATGATCAGCTTCTTGAAGTATAGTCACCTTTTCTGGTGTAATATCTCCCAATATGCGCACGGCAAGTCCAGGACCAGGGAAAGGATGACGAGAAATTAAATGTTCAGGCATTCCCAATTCACGGCCTACACGACGTACTTCATCCTTAAACAACAAACGCAATGGTTCGCAAAGCTGAAGATGCATCTTTTCTGGAAGTCCACCGACATTATGATGACTTTTAATCACCGTACCTGTTATAGAAAGGCTCTCAATACAATCGGGGTAGATTGTACCTTGTCCTAGCCACTTCGCATCGGTAATCTTTTGTGCTTCCGCATCAAAGACATCGATAAATCCAGCTCCAATAATCTTGCGTTTTTGTTCTGGTTCAGTCACTCCTGCTAGCTCACTAAAGAACTTCGCACTCGCATCTACACCAATCACATTCAAGCCTAGACATTCGTAATCACGCATGACATCTTGAAACTCATTCTTACGCAACATGCCATGGTCTACGAAGATACAAGTCAGTTTATCTCCAATGGCACGGTGTAGTAATACCGCTGCGACAGAGCTATCCACTCCACCACTCAATCCTAAAATGACGCGATCATCACCTAGTTGTGCCTTTAATTCAGACACGGTACTTTCAATAAAACTGGCTGGAGACCAATCTTGCTTGCTGGCACAAATGTCTACCACAAAATTGCGTAGCAACTGCGTGCCACAAGTACTATGGTATACTTCTGGGTGAAATTGAACACCCCATACTTTTTCATCTTTAATTTGGAAAGCTGCACATTCAACATCTTCTGTTGATGCAATCAGTTCAAAATTTGCAGGGATTTCTGTTATAGTATCACCATGGCTCATCCACACTTGATCATCGATGCGAATGCCTTTGAGTAATGCATTATCAGAAACTTTTGATATATGTGCACGACCATATTCACGACTATCAGCTGGCTCCACTTTACCTCCATTGGTATAAGCGATATACTGAGCACCATAACAAATGCTCATGATAGGAAGACGGCCACGAATCTCGCTAAGATCTATCTTAAAAGCATTTTCATCATACACTGAAAATGGAGAGCCTGAAAGAATGACCCCAATAACAGATGGGTCATCATGTGGAAACTTGTTGTAGGGTACGATTTCACAATACGTATTGAGCTCACGCACGCGCCGAGCAATAAGCTGTGTCGTTTGTGAACCGAAATCCAGAATGATAATCTTTTCTTGCATAGTTTTTGTTATAAATATGTGTATGACCACCCATATTTAGGCTGGCTAATATGGGTTACAAAGATACGAAAAAACTTCTGCTAATTGCCCTCCAAAACAAGATTTTAATGCAAGACATATGTATTTTTTCTTCCTCAATTACTTTTCTAGTTTTTTCTTTGCGGAATGAAATCATTTTCTTACTTTTGCATCGGAAGAAATGCTTTGTATTGATAATATTTCAATTGCATAAGCAGCCATTTAATTGATAGTAAAAAATAGATATACTATCTATATTAATAGAACCATTTAAAATTTATAACGAAATGACTAAAGTAGGTATTAACGGATTCGGCCGTATCGGTCGCTTTGTTTTCCGCGCTGCTCAGACTCGTTCTGACATCCAAGTTGTAGCTATCAACGACCTTTGCCCTGTAGATTACTTGGCTTATATGCTTAAGTATGATACTATGCACGGTATCTTTGAAGGTACTATCGAAGCAGATGTTGAAAACTCAACACTTATCGTAAACGGTAACCCAATCCGTGTAACTGCTGAACGCAACCCAGCTGATCTTAAGTGGGATGCAGTAGGTGCTGAATACGTAGTAGAGGCTACAGGTCTTTTCCTAACAGAAGAAAAGGCTCAAGGTCACATCGCTGCTGGTGCTAAGTATGTAGTAATGTCTGCACCATCAAAGGATGCAACTCCAATGTTTGTATGCGGTGTTAACCACACTGAATATGTAAAGGGTACTCAATTCGTATCTAACGCATCTTGTACTACAAACTGTCTTGCTCCAATCGCTAAGGTATTGAACGACAAGTTCGGTATCGAAACTGGTTTGATGACTACAGTTCACTCTACAACTGCAACTCAAAAGACTGTTGACGGTCCATCTATGAAGGACTGGAGAGGTGGTCGTGCTGCTGCAGGTAACATCATCCCTTCTTCTACTGGTGCTGCTAAGGCTGTAGGTAAAGTTATTCCTGAACTTAACGGTAAGCTTACAGGTATGGCATTCCGCGTTCCAACTCTAGATGTATCTGTAGTTGACTTGACAGTAAACTTGAAGAAAGCTGCTTCTTACGAAGAAATTTGTGCAGCTATGAAGGCAGCTTCAGAAAACGAATTGAAGGGTATCCTAGGTTATACAGAAGATGCAGTTGTTTCTGCTGACTTCCTAGGTGATGCTCGTACTTCTATCTTCGATGCTAAAGCTGGTATCGCTCTTACTGATACATTCGTAAAGGTTGTATCTTGGTATGACAACGAAATCGGTTACTCTAACAAGGTTCTTGACCTTGTAGCTTACATGGCTTCTGTAAACGCTTAATCTTTCGATTAAACAAGTACATAGCAATTAGCTAGAAGTAGTCGTTACGTACAGTAACAACACATAAAGAGGGCCACCCATTTGGGTGGCCCTCTTCGTTGTCATATTACTTGATTATTATTTGCATAAATCGGGAAAAACATGTAGGTTTGCATGTATATGGAAGAGATTCATTTTATAATAAATCCACACGCTGGCACACAACAAAAGCGTAGCATTGTCCAGTTGATTGAGCAACAGGCCAATAGTATGCCCTACTCGCCTCATATTATCTTCACACGCGAAGCGGGTGAAGCGACAGCACTTGCTCGTCTATCTGTAGAACGAGGGGTACAACGTGTTGTTGCTGTTGGAGGTGATGGAACAATCAACGAAGTGGCGCAGGCCTTGGTCGGTACAAACACGGCTCTTGGCATTATTCCTGCTGGCTCTGGCAACGGATTAGCACGCCACCTACATATCCCTCAGGATACTAGAAAAGCACTGCATATAGCATTACATGCATCTCCTCAACTTATTGATACAGCGGTTGTCAATGACATCCCCTATTTCTGTAGCTGCGGTGTGGGATTTGATGCTTTAATTAGTTGGAAATTTGCACAACGAGATAAAAGAGGATTCAACACGTACGTGGATGAAGTACTCAAAAATGTGCCGACGTACAAACCCGAAAGATATACCATACATATTGACGGAGAAACAATTGAGCGAAGTGCTTTTATTATTGCTATCAACAATGCCTCTCAATACGGAAACAATGCATTTATCGCACCGCAAGCAAGCTGTAGTGATGGATGGCTAGATATCACCATAGTACTTCCTTTTCAAATACCGGATTTACCTGCATTGGCCTTGCAACTTTTTAATAAAACGCTTGCGCAAAATCATCGTGTAGAAACGTATAGAGGACGTTCCATTCAAATCACTCGTGAAAAAGAAGCCCCTATTCATATTGATGGAGAAGCATGCATCATGCCGGAGGTTATCAACTGCAGCATACTGCCTGATTCATTACTGGTACTCAGAAAATCAAAATAATAGAGGGCTTATAAACAAGAAAATGCCTAGACATTGATGACCATGCCTTCATTGGCGAGTTCGGTATTAGGGAAAACTGTCTTGCACTCTTCCAACAAAACACTTTCATCACGATATCTAGCAGAGAAGTGTCCTATAACTAACTTCTTACAACTGGCAGCATCTGCAATTAAGCCTGCTTGTAAAGCTGTACTATGCTGAGTCATTACAGCTCGCCCTAGACGCTCATGGAGAAAAGTGGCTTCATGATACATACAATCAACACCTTGCAATCTCGGTACAATATCAGGTTTATAAGCCGTATCACTGATATATGCGTAACTTCTCACAGGTTTCATAGGCAAGGTCAAAGCACTATTTGGAATAACCTCGCCTGATGGTGTGACATAATCTTCTCCTGCCTTTATCGCATGTATCGCATAGAGAGGCAACTGATACTTCTCTTTTGCGCTGGGATCAAGATGATATTTGGTGGATTTTTCTCGAAATATAAAACCGCAGCAAGGCATACGGTGTAACAAAGGGACTGTTTCAATCAATAAAGAACGATCTTCATATAAGATTTCACTACGCCTAGTTGAAAAAGGATGAATCTTCACTCTATAACTAAGTCCATCACAAAAAAAAGCCAATTGTGGCTTCAATAACTCTGGCAACGGATTGGGAGCATAAATATGTAAATCTGCTGTACGCCCTAAAAGACCAAGCGTTGAGATTAAGCCAATCAATCCAAAGCAGTGATCCCCATGCAAATGAGATATAAAAATATGATTTAAGCGTTTAAAATGTAAATGACTACGGCGGAAATGCACCTGGGCACCTTCTCCACAATCAATCATAAACAATTTATCTCTTACATCTACAACTTGGCAACTAGAATTGTGACGAGTCGTCGGCTTAGCAGACCCACAGCCTAATATATGAACATCAAATTTCTGCACTAAATATCTACTTTATTAGTTATTGGATGCAAGATAATTAAATTATACTACATCCACAAATATACTGTCCTAATATACAAAAGGGAGCTCCCGAAGGAACTCCCTTTATTGTATATAACTACTTAGATGAAGAATGATTAATCATTATCTTCTTCAAGTTGTTGCTTTAATTGAGCCAAAGCATCCAAGTCACCAAGAGTTGTAGAAGCAGCTTGGTTTTGAATTCCAGCATTTGCTTGTTGTTTACGTGGAGCTTGAGCACGCTTAGCACGACGTTCTGCACGTTCTTCACCCTTAGCCTTATCTTCGTGGATACGACTGTGAGAAAGAATAATACGCTTAGAATCTTTATTGAATTCGATTACTTTGAAGTCTAGTTCTTCGTTTAGTACAGCAGCAGAGCCATCTTCCTTAACCAAGTGTTTAGGAGTAGCAAATCCTTCGATACCTTCAGCAAGCTTAACTACAGCACCTTTGTCAAGAAGTTCTACGATAGTACCTTTGTGAATAGTACCATATGCGAATTCATCTTCGTATTGATCCCAAGGATTTTCTTCTAGTTGCTTGTGACCTAGGCTTAGACGACGGTTTTCTTTGTCGATTTCAAGAACCTTCACGTCGATAGTTGCACCTACTGTAGTAAATTCAGATGGGTGTTTCACTTTCTTAGTCCAAGAAAGGTCAGAGATGTGGATAAGACCATCAACACCTTCTTCGATTTCTACAAATACACCGAAGTTTGTAAAGTTACGTACACGAGCAGCGTGAACAGAACCTACAGGATATTTTTCTTCGATAGCTGCCCATGGATCTTCCTTAAGTTGCTTGATACCAAGAGACATCTTACGTTCATCACGATCAAGAGTCAAGATAACAGCTTCTACTTCATCCCCAACCTTCATAAAGTCTTGTGCACTACGTAGGTGTTGAGACCAAGACATTTCAGATACGTGGATAAGACCTTCTACACCAGGAGCGATTTCGATAAATGCACCGTAGTCTGCCATTACGACAACCTTAGCCTTCACTTTGTCACCTACCTTCAACTCTTCTGATAGAGCATCCCATGGGTGTGGAGTCAATTGCTTGATACCTAGAGCGATACGTTTCTTTTCGTTATCGAAATCAAGGATAACAACGTTCAACTTTTGGTCAAGTTCTACAACCTCGTGTGGATCGCTTACACGGCCCCAAGAAAGGTCTGTGATATGTACCAAACCATCTACGCCACCAAGGTCGATAAACACCCCATAAGAAGTGATGTTCTTAACGGTACCTTCAAGTACTTGACCTTTTTCAAGCTTAGAGATGATTTCTTTCTTCTGTTGTTCTAGTTCAGCTTCGATCAATGCTTTGTGAGATACCACTACGTTCTTATATTCTTGGTTAATTTTCACAACCTTGAATTCCATAGTCTTACCTACGAATACATCGTAATCACGAATTGGTTTCACGTCGATTTGCGAACCTGGAAGGAACGCTTCGATTCCAAATACATCAACAATCATACCACCCTTAGTGCGGCACTTGATGTAACCTTGGATAATTTCTTCATTATCAAGCGCAGCGTTTACACGATCCCATGAACGTACAAGACGAGCCTTGCGGTGAGAAAGTACCAATTGGCCTTTCTGGTCTTCCTGATTTTCAACATATACTTCTACAGTATCGCCTACTTTAAGATCAGGATTGTAACGGAACTCATTTGTTGAAATGATACCGTCTGATTTAAAACCGATGTTGACAACGACTTCACGCTTGTTCATTGCAATCACCGTACCATCAATAACCTCACGGTCAGTAACGTTGTTAAGGGTACCTTCATACACCTTTTCTAGTTCTTCTTGGCTTACAGTTACATTCTGTTCACCGTTTTCGTAAGAGTCCCAATCGAATTCAGCAAGAGGGGCTACATTTTTTAAATTTTCCATTAATAATTTGTTGTTGTTACGTTAATTGAGTTAGACATTATATTGATACACTCTAATTTGGGCGCAAATATAGGACTTTCTCTTGAATACACAAAGAGAAAGCCCTATTATTTTAGTCTTAAATCTACTGATAATCAGTTTTCTTTATTATCTGTAGCCAAAAGGATGCTTCAAAAACCAATTTTCTGGCCTTAAATATTTTAATTTACGCCTTAAATCCTGAGATTCAAGCCTTAAATCCGAACATGTAGGCCTTGAAGTGTAGACACGGGTATACGCCACTAAAATTCGGATGTGAAATGGAAACGAATGTCTTTAAAATCGTTCTGTGCCATCTGCAACACATAGTTTGAATCTGCCAAAAACACATCACGACCTTCGTGATCTTTTGCAATATATTGGTATTTACGCTTTTTGAACGCCTCTAAGGCTTCCTCGCTATCGCTTTCGATCCAACAGGCCTTAAACAAAGACAAGGGCTCCCAACGACAAGACGCATTATACTCGTGTTCAAGTCGATATTGAATCACTTCAAACTGAAGTTGCCCCACTGTACCAATAATCTTTCGATTATTAAACTGGTTGACAAACAGCTGAGCGACCCCTTCGTCCATCAATTGATCCACACCTTTAGCAAACTGCTTTTGCTTCATTGGATCTGCATTCTCAATATATTTAAACATCAATGGCGAGAAGCTTGGTAATCCTTTGAAATGCAATTTTTCACCTGATGTCAGGGTGTCGCCAATCTTAAAGGTACCTGTATCGGGCAAACCAATAATATCGCCTGCATAGGCCTCATCAACGGTCGTTTTGCGCTGTGCCATAAATTGCGTCGGACTAGAAAATCGCATATTCTTACCGTGACGCATATGCAAATAAGGGGTATTGCGCACAAATTTACCACTACAGATTTTGCAGAACGCCACACAGGAACGGTGATTTGGATCAATATTGGCGGTTATTTTAAAAATAAATCCAGTAAATTTCTCTTCTGTAGGATCTACTGTACGCTCTACAGCTTCAATAGACAGTGGACTAGGAGCTATTTCTACAAAACAATCAAGCAGTTCTTGGACACCAAAATTATTCAATGCAGATCCAAAGAAAACAGGAGCGACCTCAGCCGCTAGATATGTTTCACGATCAAAGGCTGGATAGACCCCTTCTATCAAATCAAGATCCTCACGTAACTTTTCAGCAGACTCTTCTCCAATTTGTGCATCGAGTTCCTCTGATTGGATATCGACTTCGACTTTCTCAGTCATGATTTGCTTGTCAGGTTGGTACAAATCTAACTTGTTCTCGTATAGATTATACACTCCCTTAAAACGAGGTCCCTGATCTATAGGCCACGACAGTGGACGCACACCAATCTTCAATTCCTCTTCCAATTCATCAAGAAGGTCAAATGGGTCCTTACCTTCACGGTCCATTTTATTGGCATAGATAATCACTGGTGTATTGCGCATGCGACAAACTTCCATCAACTTGCGTGTTTGCGCCTCTACCCCCTTCGCACTATCTACAACGATAATGACACTGTCTACAGCAGTCAGTGTACGAAAAGTATCTTCAGCAAAATCTTGGTGCCCAGGTGTATCAAGGATATTGATTTTATAATCCTTGTAATCAAATTCCATCACAGAAGTTGTCACAGAGATACCACGTTGTTTCTCTATTTCCATCCAGTCGGACGTAGCAGACTTCTTTATTTTGTTGTTTTTTACCGCACCCGCCACTTGGATTTGGCCACCAAAAAGTAGGAGTTTTTCGGTCAACGTCGTTTTACCCGCATCGGGGTGAGAAATAATCGCAAAAGTTCTTCTTCTGCTGATTTCATTTTCGTTCGCCATGAATTTATATTATTCTATATTATATATACGTATAATAAGTCTGGTCTAGCTTTCAAGTCGCTTAATGCACAACTTCAAGGCCTCCTCCCAATGAGGAATTTCCAGACTATATGTTGTTTTAATTTTTGTCTTACTCAACAAAGAATACGCTGGACGCGCTGCTGGTGTTGGGTAATCTTCTGTGCGAATAGGTTTAACCTTGCAATTATTCACCCCAGCTAAACGATGGATGGCCACCGTAAAATCATACCACGAGGCCACTCCTTCATTGGTATAATGATAGATGCCAGGTTGTATGCCTTGAATAGCCATCGTCAGAAGTGCTTCGGCCAAATCAGCGGCATACGTTGGAGTTCCTACTTGATCTGCCACGACACTGAGTTCCTCACGCTCACGCCCTAAACGAATCATCGTTTTCACAAAATTATTTCCATGCGTTGAATACAACCAAGCCGTGCGCACAATGGCACTTAATGGGCAAAAGTTCATCACAGCTTCTTCACCTGCGAGTTTTGTACGTCCATACACTGAAACTGGAGCAGTGTCATCAGACTCTATATATGGTCTACAATGGGTACCATCAAATACATAATCGGTAGATACTTGCAAAACACGTGCGCCATGTGCCTGAGCAGCTTGTGCCAACAATTGAGGAGCAATCGCATTGATTTTTTCACACAATGCTGGGTTGTCCTCTGCTTTATCCACCGCTGTATATGCTGCACAATTGATCACAACATCCACTTCATGAGTAGAAAAGAAATCGAAAAGTGCTTTTTCATCACAGATATCCAATTCTGTAACATCTGTAAAATAATAGGTGTGTTCCGAATAGTTAGACATCTCGGACAATGTACGCAACTCATTACCAAGTTGTCCGTTCGCTCCTGTTACAAGAAATCTCATATAGGTTTATTTTATATGTTCGTATGTGATTTAGTCAAATTTCAATTCTCCTGCATCATCCTTTTCCTTGTAATTGGCTAGCAACGAAACAAAATTCTGAATAGGTTCAAGAGCTTTTGCAGTCTGTTCTGTGATGTCTTGTTTGTGCAAACGAAGCATCATCACTTGATACAACATTTCGAAACAGCTTTCCACTTCCCCTATTCCCCGCTTTTCAGCTTCGCTCTTAGCACGGAACTCTACAATAAAGGGCAATGCTTTATAGTAAGCACCGCTGTAAAATGGAAATTTGGATGAAGCTAATAATTGCTGATGCAAGTCGGACAATTTAATCATGACATTACGATGAATTTGCACATGTCCTTTCTCTACAACACCTTCATCACGCATCATATTAATGCGATCTTGCAACCATTCCACATAGGCTTCCTCTTGTTCCGCTGAAAGCTGGTAAGGCTTTACCACGCGTTCACGCAAGATCTCAATATCTAGTTCACAACTCCTTATCATATCTTCTACGCTCCAAAGATATAAAAGGTATTCTGATTGGTTTTCTTTTCTTAGTTTCTCGGAAATATACATTGTTTAAAAAATCTATAATAATAGAGTAGTTTAGTTTTACTATGCGAACAGGGTAAACAGCACGCCGATAACGGCTGCTATCATAACAATCGCTCCCATTGTACGATTAATCAGAAAAATACCTCGCAAGTTAAAGCGTTCTCTTACCATATTCACTCCAGTCGTTAGGACAAACCACCAGACCAAAGCACCAGTTATGATCATTGCATACGCAATCATTTTCTGAAAATCAGGTAAGACATGCAAAGTCACATCGAAACGTGCAAACAAAGCAATAAACAGCAAAAGAATCATGGGATTGGAAAAAGTCACAAGAAAAGCTGTTACTCCGTTGTGCCAATAGCCATCACGCTGCTTGGAGGATTGGCGCACACTCTTTATTGGATTAGACAAGAACATATACAAGCCAAATCCAAATAATAAAAGACTACCAAACACTTGCAACCATATGCGATGTGTATGGATTAATGGGTCGACCCATTTCATGCCATATCCAGTTGCAGCAGCGTATATAAGATCACTTAAGGCTGCTCCACATCCAGTCACAAAACCGTA
Organism: Bacteroidaceae bacterium; assembly: GCA_963668535.1. Taxonomy (GTDB): domain Bacteria; phylum Bacteroidota; class Bacteroidia; order Bacteroidales; family Bacteroidaceae; genus F22. The sequence goes on along the minus strand of OY764867.1, from coordinate 2,551,084 downwards.
CCATCGTCCCTTGTTCAATGTACGTTGTACACAAAGAACTCCCACAGGACCCATGGGAGCAGATACGATAACGCCTACTAAAAAGCACTTCAAAAAAAGGAGTAACACACTAATCATGCGGCAAATATCGGAAAAATACCTTACATACGCGAGGAATAACACAAAAAAAGCAGTATATTTGCGCGAAAATTCCGCCCCTTCGGCAAATCAAACAAAAACAAACCCTGACAATGATTTTATTTTTTAAAACCAAGAAGGATGTGGTAATTGCTACACAAGTTACACAACTGATTGATAATCAAGACATTAAGAAGTTATGCTGGCTGTTTGGCGATGCCCAACTAATGGATCAGACACAAGTAGCGGGTACTTTTATAGGACCTCGTCGCGAAATGATTACACCATGGAGTACTAATGCTGTAGAAATAGCAAACAACATGGGGGTACAGTACCTGGAGCGTATTGAGGAATATTTCCCAGTGGACTCTAAGGAAGCTGATCACGATCCAATGCTCCAACGTGTTTACGAACAACTCAACCAAGACATTTTTGTACATGATGTACAGGCTGCTCCTATCCAATACATTGATGACATCGAAGCTTATAATGAAGCTGAAGGATTAGCTCTGAGTGAAGAAGAAATTGCTTACCTACGTGATGTCGAATCACAATTGGGGAGACAACTGACTGACTCGGAGCTTTTTGGTTTTGCTCAAATCAATTCAGAGCACTGCCGTCATAAGATTTTTGGAGGAACTTTTATCATTGATGGTCAAGAGATGGAATCTTCTCTTTTCCAAATGATCAAGAAAACAACGAAAGAAAACCCAAACAAAATCGTCTCAGCATACAAAGATAATGTGGCTTTTGCTAGTGGACCTGTGGTGGAACAATTTGCTCCAGCCGATCATAGCCAATCAGATTATTTTGTCATTCGTGATATAGAATCAGTAATTTCTCTAAAAGCAGAGACACATAATTTCCCTACTACTGTAGAGCCATTTAATGGGGCGTCTACTGGTACAGGTGGAGAAATTCGCGACCGTATGGCAGGTGGCAAGGGTTCTTGGCCTATTGCTGGTACTGCTGTATATATGACTAGTTACCCACGTATGCGTAAAACAGCATCTACTTGGGAAGAAATACTACCAGTAAGAAAATGGTTATACCAAACTCCACAACAGATTCTAACCAAAGCATCTAACGGTGCCTCTGATTTTGGCAATAAATTTGGGCAACCATTAATCTGTGGTTCCGTGCTTACTTTTGAGCACCAAGAACATGGTGTCGAATACGGATTTGATAAAGTTATTATGCTTGCAGGCGGTGTAGGATATGGTCCTAAACGTGATTGCTTAAAAGGCAAGCCTGAAACTGGTAATAAAGTGGTCGTTATCGGTGGTGACAACTATCGCATTGGTTTAGGTGGTGGTTCGGTATCTTCTGTAGACACGGGACGTTACAGCTCAGGTATAGAACTAAATGCAGTACAACGCGCCAATGCCGAGATGCAAAAACGTGCCAACAACGTTGTTCGCGCCCTTTGCGAAGAAGAAAATAATCCCGTTGTGTCTATCCACGACCATGGTAGTGCAGGACATGTCAATTGTTTGTCTGAGCTAGTGGAAGAAAGTGGTGGTTTGATTCATATGGACAAGCTTCCTATTGGTGATAAGACGCTGAGTGCAAAAGAGATTATTGCCAATGAAAGTCAAGAACGCATGGGACTTCTGATTCAAGAAGATGCCATTGATCACGTGCGCCGCATCGCTGAACGTGAACGGGCTCCAATGTATGTTGTTGGGGAAACAACTGGCGATCATCGTTTTACTTTTGAACAAGCAGATGGCATACGTCCATTTGACTTATCTGTAGAACAAATGTTTGGGTCTTCTCCTAAAACGTATATGCGTGACAACACCGTGGAACGCACATACGAGATGCCTCAGTATGATGCAACTCAACTCACTACATATATCAAAGATGTGCTTCGCCTAGAAGCTGTGGCTTGTAAAGACTGGTTGACCAACAAGGTAGACCGTTCTGTCACTGGAAAAGTTGCTCGCCAACAATGTCAGGGTCCACTGCAATTACCACTTAGTGACTGTGGGGTTGTGGCTTTGGATTACCGTGGAAATAAGGGGATAGCGACAGCTATCGGACATGCTCCACAAGCCGCTCTTGCAGACAGTGCAAAAGGAAGTGTATTGGCAGTAGCCGAATCACTAACCAACATTGTATGGGCACCACTCGCAGATGGCATGAAAAGTCTATCTCTCTCTGCCAATTGGATGTGGCCATGCCGTAGCCAAGAAGGTGAAGATGCACGTCTATACAAAGGGGTGAAAGCCTTGAGTGATTTCTGTTGTGCACTTGAGATTAATGTACCGACTGGTAAAGACTCTTTGTCTATGACTCAGAAATATCCAGGTGGAGAGAAGGTCATTTCTCCAGGAACAGTCATTGTTTCTGCTGGTGGCGAAGTAAGCGACGTCAAAAAAACCGTTTCTCCAGTTCTTCAAGATGTTGCTGATGCTACAATTTATCATATCGACTTTAGTTTTGACAACCTACGTCTAGGCGGTTCGGCATTTGCACAATCATTAGGCAAAGTAGGTAGCGATGTACCAACAGTAACTAATCCTCAATACTTCCGTGACGCTTTTGATGCTGTACAAACCTTAGTAAATGAAGGTAACCTTATAGCAGGGCATGACATTTCTGCTGGTGGTTTAGTAACAGCTATTGCCGAAATGTGTTTCGCACAAACTGCTATCGGTGCAAATATCTCTCTAGATGGTTTTGCAGAAGAGGATGTTATCAAGATACTCTTTGCTGAAAACCCAGGGGTACTCGTTCAAACAAAAGATGCAGGCCGTTTGGAAGAAGTCTTGAGCGAAGCGGGTATTGCTTACACCGCATTGGGTGAAGCAACTATTGATGCTCAATTGACCATCAACCGTGAAGGTCACAACTTGTTGTCTACTACTGTAGCGACACTTCGTGATGCATGGTATCAAGCAAGTTGGTTTATGGACCAAAAGCAAAGCATGAATGGCACTGCAGATGAGCGCCGCAAGCATTATGACTTACAGCCGGTAACTTGGAATATGCCTAAGGCATTTGATGGTACTCTTGCTTCGTATGGCATTTCACAAGATCGCCGTAAAACTTCTGGTATAAAGGCTGCTATCATTCGTGAAAAGGGAACAAATGGTGAACGAGAAATGGCTTATTCACTGTATCTTGCAGGCTTTGACGTAAAAGATGTAACTATGACCGACTTGACTTCAGGTCGTGAAACACTAGAAGATATTCAAATGATTGTCTTCTGTGGTGGTTTCTCAAATAGCGACGTACTGGGTTCGGCCAAAGGCTGGGCTGGTGGTATTTTGTTCAATCCTAAGGCCAAAGCGACTTTGGATGCATTCTATGCACGCCCTAATACATTGTCTTTAGGAATCTGTAACGGATGTCAGCTTATGATGGAACTTGGAGTTATCAATCCTGAACATAAAGAAAGAAGTTATATGGATCATAATGATTCGCATAAATTTGAGTCTAGTTTTGTAAGCCTTCGCATCCCTCAAAACAAAAGTGTGATGCTTGAATCTCTAAGCGGTGCTAGTTTAGGTATATGGGTAGCGCATGGTGAAGGAAAATTTGTTCTTCCTTTGTCAGAGCAGGACTATCATATTGCTGCAAAATACCAATATGAAACATACCCTGGCAATCCGAATGGTTCGGCATATAATGTCGCTGGATTAGCTAGTAAGGATGGACGTCACCTGGCAATGATGCCTCACTTGGAAAGAGCTATATTCCCTTGGCAATGTGGTTTCTACCCAGAAGCATCTGCAGAAAATCATGAGATTACTCCGTGGATAGAAGCATTTGTCAATGCTCGTCTATGGTGTGAAAGCCACAAATAACGAATTGATTAGTACTGTTCACTGATATAAACGCACTTTGCACTAATGCTGCAAAGTGCGTTTTTGGTAAAAAAAAGATTCTTGAAAGATTTTCGAGATAAAACGATGCGGTATATGCATATGTAGATGCCTAAAATTGGGGAAAATCGAAGTTTTTTGGTATATTTGCGGTGTGGATTTTAGGTGCAATAAGACAACAAGACGTAACATGAAATATATATTGCAGGCATTTTTTATATGTGTAGTAAGTTTCTGTAACTTGCTACATGTTCGAGCGTCCTCCAAACAAGATACAATACACTTGGTTTTGTGCCTTGATGATGCCCCGTTTTCATATTATAATGAACAGGGAGAGCCTTGTGGTTTTAATTATGAATTAGCTAAAATTCTTCAAGCAAAACTCCCCCAAGACACCCCGATTTCCATTCGTCTTATGCCATGGAAAGAAATCATTCCATATATGAAGAAAAATCCTCGCGACATCTTCGTGGGTATTTATGATGATGATGAAGAATATGCCAATCAGTTTGTATTGACTCCTCCCTATATCTTTACGACATATAATGGAATAAAGCTCTATAAATTACCGAGTGATTACATCGAAACATCTGGAAATAAAAAGATAAATGTTCCCATGTGTATAGGGATTCTTCGCAATAACGGGACACACGAACTAACAAGTATCAACAAAGTGCTACTGGATATCAAGCACTCGGGGGAACTTGATAAATTGGTCAATCAATATTTCCCAGAAATTCAGCAAAAGAAATGGCCTATCGAATTCGTACTTGGAAGTGCCATATTACTCTTGGCTATTCTTATTACTATTTTCTTAATTATCAGTAGACATCTAAAGAACAAATATGATTCTAGACAAGAGCAATTTTATGCCAAACATGTAGAAATGGTCTTTGACAATATACCTTTTGCATTATATATCTTGGATTGGGATGCACATGATGATCACTTTATTTTTCTAGCTAATAAGGTTGTCTATAACTTATTTAATGGTTCTCTCCCAACCAAACAAGAAATCTTAGCTATCTTAAATGATAAACAACGTGATAATTTCTTATGGGTCGGCAATAAGACATATAACGAGGGTGGTTCATCCTCATACTATACTCGTCTGTCTCTTCCCAATGATGTAATATGGGATGCACATATTTTTGTAGAACGTATCAAGATTAGAAACAAATACTATCTACTATATGTCTCTACTAATGTGCAAAATCTCAACAAAGCCCGTGAAGAGGCAGAGGAAAACAACTTACGCATGGAGCATTTTTTATCTACAATCAATCATGAAATACGTACTCCGCTTAATACAATTGTTGGATTTAGTGATATGCTTCCAGATCTTCCAGAAGAGGAGCGCGCTTACTATGCCCAACTGATTAGCGAAAAGAGTGATTTTTTGGCAAAATTGATTGAAGATATTTTACTGTATTCTAAACTAGAGTCCAATACATTCAAACTATCATTGCGCCCAGGTGATGCTATGAACGTCACCCGTAATATAAAAATGATGTATGAGCATTTCATTCCTGCAAACAAATCTATAGAAATAGTGAGTGACGTTTTATATGAGTCTTTTCGTTTGCAAGTAGACGATAAATGCTACAGATACATATTAGATCAATTTATGTTGAATGCTATTAGCTTCACCAATAAAGGCACAATACGTGTAGGATGGTATAACAAAAATGACGAATCGGTATTTTATGTTCAAGATACTGGTAGCGGTATAGCAAAAGACAAACTAAATCGCGTGTTTGATCGTTTTAAGAAAGTGGATGACTTCACACCAGGCACTGGACTTGGTGCGCCAATCTGTCTTCAAATGATGAAATTATTCCCTGGTGGACGTATTGGAGTTTATTCAGAAGAAGGTAAAGGTTCCCTATTTTGGGTGTCTGCTTATTTCTCATATGAAAAAGAAGGACTCATCGTTAATGACACAACAGAATACGATCAAATACTGGATTTAAGATGGAAAGGTATTTGGTATGAATATGATGAACTGGGCAATGCCGTACAGAAAGGAGGATTTTATGAAGCATAAATTATGGACCGTATTGAATCTATTTTTCTTGCTTTGCTTGTACTCTGTTATGGCACATGCACAACAAGTAAGCCAAACTAAAGATCCTAGCACCATACAGGAGGACTCATTTAAGATTGGTGTGTATCATCACCCACCCTATATGTATGTAGAGAATGGACAAGTTACTCATGGTATTATTCTAGAGCAACTTGATTATTTCATGAAACATATTGGCTGTCATTACAAATTGGTTCCTCTATCTTATGACAATATCATTGCTCAAATGAATGAACATAAGGTAGACATGGCTGTTTTGCCACAACAAATGCATCATGAAGATGAGATAAAAAATCACACACTGATCTTCCTCACTGGACATATCAGTATTTTTACGAAACGATCAAAAAATTATAATTCTCTACAAGGTCTATTCAACCATCGTATCAGCTTATTTGATCGATGCTGTATATACTCCATCGGATCGCTGTTACCAGATCAAGTGACTTGTTCTTTTCCAGAAAATTTTGAAGAAGCTGTAGATCTCCTAAATGAAGGAAAAGTTGATGCCATCCTTGGAGATGAGATGAGAATGAACTATGAAGGATATACATTAGGACTGAGTGCTCTAAAATATAAAATGCAAGCATTACCAGCTATAAAAAGTGCGTTCATCATTGCAACTAATGACGCTAATGCTTCTATTATACCAGATTTAAATCATGCCATAGTATCTGAGGCATTGGATGGTTCGCTCAAAAAAGTCTTTGATAAAGAAGGAATCCCCCAATATTTTAATAACTTCAATTATTACCTTAATCTATTTTTGACTATAGGTCCATTCATATTATTCGTCCTATGTTCAATCTTTACAATAATGTACCTACGTGGTCGTAAATCAAGATTAGAGCTTAAATATAGACGTCATATTATGCGTACTGTGTTGGATGCTATTCCGCACCCTGTTCAGATGGAAGACGTAGATAAGGGATGTGAAATTGTATATCGCAATCCTGCTAGTTTTAAAGTGTATCCTGACCTTGAGAATACTGGGATAAAGGGATACAGTATGGATAGACTACTACACCGTCGCTCACAAGAAACTTCTTTGGAAGTCGTAAAAACAGGACAAGAATATGATGAGATAGAACAATATAGACGTGCCGATGGATCTCCTCACGCTTGTTATACACGCAAATGGCTTGTTAAAGAGAATAACTACAGCTATGTGTATTCGGTCAGAATTGATGTCACCGAATTAATTGAGTCGCGTAAAAAACTTGAAATGGCAGAAAAACTAAAATCGCTATTCATTGCCAATATGAGTCATGATATACGTACTCCTGTCAATGCCATTACTGGTTTTGCACATATGATGAAAGATATAAACGATGAGAAAAGTATCCGAGAATTTAGCAAACATATATCTCAAAACAACGAATATTTACTTGAACTTTTAAACGATGTTGTTGATTTAGCTAAATATCAATCTGGGGCTTCCAAAATCGAGCCTTTATGGTATGATGTTGTAGAACAAATGAATGAACTAGAAAGTGTATTCAATGTAATTCTGGAAAAATTAAAGAAAAAGGGTCTAGTACACTTACATCAAGTCATGGCTTACCGTAATTTCAAAATACTTGCTGATAGACATAAAATCACTCGTGTTATTCACAATTTCTTAAGCAATGCTTGTAAGTACACATTGGAAGGTGATGTCTATTTTGGAGCTCTAGTGCAAGACAGTAAATTGCTGGTTTTTGTGGCTGACACAGGAATTGGTATAGCCATTGAGAAACAACGAGATGTGTTTAAATCTTTTGCTAAACTGGATGATATTGCCAATGGTACGGGTATTGGTATGGCCATCGCCAAAGCCATTATTGAAAGTCATGAAAGTGGGCACATTGGTTTGGTATCAAAATCAGGAAAAGGCTCATTGTTTTATTTCACCATGAACATTGAGTCAGAAACACAAGAAATAGAAGGATATGACTGGACACGCATTCAGTCGTATTTAGCTCAGATTGATAGTGGGATAAAGCAAGAAGAACTGACCTCGGTAGAAAAAGAATAGATTTAGCTAATTTTTCCTCTAAAAAACTTGGTCAATCACAAAAGAAACCCTACATTTGCACTCGCTAAACAAAAGTTAAGGCTGGTCGCGTAGCTCAGCTGGATAGAGCAACGCCCTTCTAAGGCGTCGGTCATAGGTTCGAATCCTATCGCGATCACAAAGACGTGGATTTTATCATTTTGATAAAATCCACGTCTTTTTTGCAATCTATCAAAAGGGAATATATCTAATGGCTTTCTAGTCTATATATCAATAATAAGCACCTCATCTTTTGCTACTACTCTTAAGAAGTATATTATAGAGAATTATAATATACATGATAAAAGAGGACGTATTATTACATAGATTTTCGTATATTTGTTTCGCAATATCGCAGCACAATTATTTAGTCAAACCCCTATTCAATCCTATAGAAGTGCTTAAAAGCGACATCGATGTTACACCCTAATATACAAGAACAATGATACACAACAAAAGATCTATTGTACAAATGACTAGCATAGCCTTAGCTTTGTTCGGTCTCCTGCTTACTGCGTGTCAACCAAAGAAACCTACTCAATCCCTATCTAATATGATGACAATGCTGGTCGGTACTTATACCGCTGACTCCACACAAGGGATCAATATTTATCAATTTGATCAAGAAAATGGTACTCACAAATTTGTACGGACTGTACCAGTATCTAACCCCTCTTATTTGACTTTCTCGGCAGACAAGAAACAGGTGTATGCCGTCAGTGAAAATGATAGTGCTGATGCTATGATTCACGCATACTCCTATGACAGTATTACAAGTTCACTAACACATCTAAATAATGTGCCTACGCACGGTGCCTATCCTTGTTATATTCAAACGGATGGACATATGGTTACAACAGCCAATTATGGAGGTGGTAGTCTAACAACTGTAGCACTCAATGAAGATGGTAGTTTGAAACCAAATCCAGTGCTCACAGCATTTGATGGATATAAAGGCGCCTCCAAAGCACATATGCATTGCGTACGCTTTTCACCTGATTCAACGACACTGTACGCTAGCGATTTAGGAAATAGCCGTCTATATTCGTTTAATCACAGCACCTATCCTACTCCTCAAGAGCATTATCTACAGTTGCCTCCTAAAACAGGGCCACGTCATTTTGTGTTCTCGCCCAATAATCCATTTTTCTACGTCTTAACAGAATTGAGTGGACAAGTGTTTGTCTACAAATACACCGACAATCAATTTACTCAACAGCAAGTCGTACAAAACGACAGTGTGGGTGGACATCAAAGTGGAGATATACGTATCAGTCCAGATGGAAAATTTCTCTATGCCAGCAATAGACATAAGGCTGATGGTATAGCCATCTATCAAATAGCACAAGATGGTTTATTGACCAAGGTTGATTATCAAGCTACAGGCATCCATCCACGTAATTTCAAGATCACACCTAATGGGAAATTTCTACTGGTTGCTTGTCGTGACAGTGACTGTATAGAAGTGTATAAAAGAGATCTAAAAACGGGCTTATTGACCAATACACATCAAGATATTTCATTATATCATCCAGTATGTATCCAATTCGATAAGTAATATTTTTACAATGAAGAAAAAGAAATGAGCTAGCGTGTATTGTAGATACATCTAGCTCATTTTATATATGTAAATATGTACGTCTTATTTTCTAAAACCTGGTTTAACAACCAGTGCAGGTATGTTACGCTTGCGAATCTGGACCATCACTTCCGTACCCACCTTATTCATTGGTACGTCTATATATCCCATAGCAATACCCACCTTACGTATAGGAGACATAGTACCCGAAGTCACGACACCAATCTCTTGTCCATTTTTATCAACAATAGGATACCCTTCACGCGGGATGCCTTTCTCTTGAAGCTCTATACCAACTAAACGGCGTGCCACTCCTTCCTCTTTCTGCTTTTCCATACGTTCACGTCCCAAGAAAGGTTTATCATCGACAAACTTGGTAATCCAACCAAGACCTGCCTCTATAGGGGTTATATGGTCGTTCAACTCGTGTCCATATAAACAAAATCCAGCTTCTAAACGCAATGTATCTCTAGCTCCAAGTCCAATTGGTTTTATACCATATTCCTTGCCAACTTCAAAAATGGCATTCCAAATAATCTTACTCTGTTCGGGATAAAAATAAACTTCAAATCCGCCACATCCGGTGTAACCTGTATTTGAGATAATGACATTATCAACTCCAGCCAAACTCCCCACAGTAAAATGATAATAAGGAATTTTGCTCAAATCAACATCCACTAGTTTTGCTAATACATCAATGGCTTTAGGGCCTTGAATGGATAACTGAGCCATCCAATCAGAGGCATTTTCGAGTTCCGCATGTTCTACATTTTGCTTATTGATATGCTCCCAATCTTTGTCAATATTGGCTGCATTAACCACTAGAAGATATTTTTCGATATCATACATATAGACCAACAAATCATCAACAATACCTCCATTTTCGTGCAATAGAGTAGAATATTGGATTTTTCCTATTTCCAAAGCAGAGATATCATTGCTTGTTATTCGTTGCAATAGAGAAAAAGCATAGCGTCCTTTAACCCAAAACTCACCCATATGAGAGACATCAAATACACCGACGCCTTCGACAACTGTCATATGTTCATCGATAATACCAGAATACTCAATAGGCATATCCCAACCTGCAAAAGGGCACATTTTGGCTCCGAGCGCTACGTGCTTGTTGTAAAAAGAAGTTCTTTTGTTCATAGTTCTATTCATTAGATATTGGTTATATTGTTTTTCAAAAGATATACGTTCTCCCTCACGGGAGTACATGTGTTTTTTATTGATATATGCCCTATTGTTTAGTACCGAATTCTTCATTCGCTACCCAAACAATAGAGCATAAAGTAGCGCATCAATCTGCGCCGTATTTTATTGCTTTGCAGACAATTCCACAATCTTCACCATGACATCCATGGCTTTCTTAAGATTAGGAATAGGCAAACATTCAAAACGTCCATGGAAATTCAATCCACCAGCAAATATGTTGGGACAAGGCAAGCCCATAAAGCTCAAACGTGCTCCATCTGTACCGCCACGAATTGGTTTAACATTGGGGGGTACTCCCACGGCTTTCATCGCTTCATGAGCCAAGTCCACAATATGCATAACTGGTTCCACTTGCTCACGCATATTATAATATTGGTCTTTGATTTCAACAACAGAACAATCCGCACCAAATTCACTATTAATCTTGTGACTCAAATGCTCAAACTCACGTTTGCGACTTTCGAACTTCTGGCGATCATGATCACGAATAATATACTGTAAAGTCGTTTCTTCTACGCTACCAGTCATTTTAATCAAATGATAGAAACCTTCATAACCTTGTGTATGTTCTGGGGTTTCCCATCGCGGTATCATTGACATAAACTGATTGGCAATGCGCATAGAATTCAACATCTTGTGACGTGCATATCCTGGGTGTACATTACGTCCCTTAAAAGTAATTTTTGCACCAGCAGCATTGAAGTTCTCATATTCCAATTCTCCTAGCTCGCCACCATCGAAAGTATATGCCCAGTCTGCACCAAACTTCTCAACATCAAAATGGTCTGCACCCTGTCCTATTTCTTCATCAGGAGTAAACCCAATACGAATCTTGCCATGTTCAATCTCTGGATGACTCATCAAATACTCAACACCAGATACAATTTCAGCAATTCCTGCTTTATCATCTGCACCCAAAAGTGTAAGCCCATTGGTCACGATAATATCTTCTCCTTTATGATCTAACAATTCTGGAAATTGTGCCACAGCCATTACTATATTGTGCTCTTCGTTCAAAACAATGTCACTTCCATCATAATTTTCTACAATGCGTGGTTGCACATTTTTGCCTGTCAAATCGGGACTGGTATCCATGTGTGCAATAAAGCCAATAGTAGGCAAGTCTTTGTTTGAATTCGCTGGTAGGGTTGCGAACAAGTATCCATTGTCATCCAAACTAATCTCTTCTAATCCCATGGACTCTAGCTCTTCTTTAAGCAGAACAGCAAACTCCATTTGTCCAGGAGTTGATGGAGTCATATTAGTGAGTTCGTCACTTTGAGTGTAGCGCTTTGCATATGTAATAAAGCGCTCTACGATTTTATCCATAATATCTTCGGTTTAAATTTTGTTGTTGTAAATATACTAGTTCCATACCGATTCACAAAAGAAATAAGTCTTTTTCATCCTACATAGGTGCAAAGACATCACTCACTCCTTGTAAGAGCGCCTTACCTCTTTGAATCCATATTTTTTTATCTTTAAGATCACCCGTAGCTCCATTCGTTTTGACATTATATATAACTTCACCTTTGGGTGTCACAAGACCAAATGCATCCTGACTTGTAAAAAATGCAAAATGATTGCGCGTACTATCCAACAAATTCTGAGAGAAAGGGAAATCATCATGAGACATACCCATCTGAGCAAAAAGTGTAGCAGCCAAATCTTGTTGTGATCCATATGTATCAACAGTAAGTCCTCCCTTTTTAAGGGCTCCTCCAGTTAAGATCAACGGAATTTGATAACGTTGAGAGCAATCCTCTTCCATATACTTAGGGTAACGCAGCGGACTGTCTGATGAAATCAACACCAATGTGTTATTCCAGAATTTTGTCTCCTTCAACTGTTGTAGAAAATCAGCGACACAAGAGTCTGAATAAGCCAAAGCGTTCATTGGTTTATCCAAACCCTTACGACGGAAAGGTACAGAATAAGGAGCGCCGCATATAGCTGTTTGCACAACACGCAAAAATGGTTCTTTTTGTTTACTTGGTTTGAGACTACTCATCACTTTTCTAAAGAGGAGTTCATCATAAATACCACGCCTATTGGATGCTTGAGCAGACATCGAAAAATAACTATCACTCACCAAACGACGGAAACCCATAGTTCGAGCATAGGCACGCATGTTCTTATAATTGACATCACCGCCATAGTAGTATTCGATTTGATATCCCTCGTCCTTTAATAACTTTGGCCAAGACGGCATGCCCTGATACATGTGTGGATAATTGATCATAACTGCTCTAGGCAATGCAGGTAATCCACTAAATATAGGCATCAAACTACGTTGACTAGAATAACTGTTGGCATAGAAGTTTGTAAAATTCACCCCAGTCTGAGCAATGCTATCAAGATGTACTAATACATTCTCATGTAAGAATGGTTTGTGTGACAAACTAGCCATAGCCTGCGCCATGGCTCCATCAATCATAATAAATACAATATTCGGTCTCGACACCTTGAACAAAGAGGAAGTATTAGGATCTAAAGGAGATGGTTGCAAAGGCATCAACATCTCAGAAACTTTATCGCCATCTTCAAAGAAACGATATTCTGACGAAAAATCTTTTGGATGAACCAAAGACTCAACCAACGTAAAACATGGGTTTAAGGCTGCATGGTTAAGTTCTTTATTTGTACTAAAAAAGACAATTCCACTATTCATTACTGATGTACCAAATCCGCCACGTATAGGAATAAAGATGATACCCATTAAGAGCAATCCCAATGCACTTTGAATAATTCGGTGTGTATACTCATGACGAGTATCTTCAAGATGCACCATGGTATCAATCAGTAACTTACGCCCTATCTGATAAATAAGAATCGCGTAAACAATCGCTAAAAAAACAATCCACACAACCTGTCCTGTAGAAACTGCAGGTCCACTGCTATACAAATCTAGTCTGTAATCACGCTGGGTATATAACACCATGTCAGTAGCATATATACCACCTACAGTTAGCGCCACAATCCACAAATAAGTACGCTGAAAAAGCAACAGCCAGTCGCTACGCCACCATTGACGAATGATTAAAGCAAATAGTGGAATAGCACTAAGATATCCTGCAACAGCTAAATCATGAGGTATGCCATTAAACATAACATCAAATACTTTATGAATGGGCATCATTTTATAATGATATAGCATAAAAATAGGCTTTTGCAAAAGGCCTATAAACAGGAAAAAGATATAGTTCTTTAAAACGAATTTAAACATCCGGTTAAGTCTAAGTGAACAATAATTTAGTTACAGTCTACAAATATAGGGCTTTTCCTCAACTTTTGAAAACGATTGCAGCCCAAAACAAGTAAGACTTTGTATGCAAACGATGGAGCCCCACATTATTATCGTTATTTTTGTGACAAATAGGCCTTTGTCAGAAGAAGGCACATACCATTTATTATAATCTAAAATAATTAGACAATGAAGCAGTTAATCTTAAAGAATCAGTTTTTTACCCTACTGATTGCTGCCATTCTGATGTGTATTCCAGCATCAGTAATCGCCGGAGAAAAACAAACGTTGACCTCTCCCGACGGTGTTCTACGTATGGATTTTACCCTGAACTCACAAGGTACTCCAGTGTATTCGTTGTATTTCAACAACAAAGAAGTTATTAAACCATCTACACTGGGCTTGCAGTTAGTAGCTCCAGAAAAAGATCTCATGGATGGATTTGTTATAAGTGACACTCAAACGTCTAGTTTCGATAATACTTGGAAACCAGTATGGGGAGAAACTAAATTTATCCGCAATCACTACAACGAATTAGCCGTAACTCTCGATCAGACTTCTACAAAACGTCATATTATTGTTCGTTTCCGTCTATTCAATGATGGACTTGGCTTCCGTTACGAATTTCCACGCCAACCTAATCTTAGTGATTTTGTATTGCGTGAAGAAAAAACACAATTTGCCATGCCTGGTGATCTAACAGCTTGGTGGATTCCTGGTGATTTCGACACACAAGAATATTTGTACACAACAAGTCGTCTTTCAGAAATCCGTGGTAAAATGAAGAAAGCAATCACACCAAACACCTCTCAAACTCCATTTTCGGAAACTGGTGTGCAAACTTCTTTATTGCTTAAAACAGACGATGGTATTTTTATGAACATACATGAAGCTGCATTAGTAGATTATTCATGTATGCATCTTAACCTAGACGACAAAAATTTTGTATTTACTTCTTACTTAACTCCAGATGCACAAGGCAAGAAGGGATATCTAATGGCTCCAGCAACATCACCATGGCGTGTCGTTATGGTTAGTGCTAATGCTGCTGGTATTCTAGCCAATAAGATGGAATTAAACTTGAATGAACCTTGTAAACTAAAAGATACTTCATGGATTCATCCTATGAAATATATTGGTGTATGGTGGGAAATGATTACTGGAGCTAAAACTTGGGCATACACAGATGCTACTGGTCTGAAACTAGGTGTCACTGATTACTCTAAGGAAAAGCCTAATGGTCGTCACGGTGCAACAACCGAACATGTCAAAGAATATATCGATTTTGCTGCTGCTAATGGTTTCGATGGAGTATTGGTAGAAGGTTGGAATATTGGTTGGGAAGACTGGTTCGGTCATTCAAAAGACTTTGTATTTGACTTTATCACCCCTTATCCAGATTTTGATGTGAAAGAAATTCACCGCTACGCAAAATCCAAAGGAATCAAAATGATTATGCACCACGAGACATCTGGTTCAACTCGCAACTACGAACGTTGGATGGATAAAGCTTATCAATTTATGGTAGACAATGGCTATCCTGCTGTGAAAAGTGGTTATGTCGGTAATATGTTACCACGTGGCGAACACCACTATGATCAATGGATTGTAAATCACTATATGTATGCGTTGAAAAAAGCGGCTGATTATAAGATTATGGTCAACGCTCACGAAGCTGTACGCCCTACAGGTCTTTGCCGTACATATCCTAACTTAATCGGCAACGAAAGTGCACGTGGTACTGAATATGAGGCTTTCGGTGGAAACAATCCTGATCATACAGTGATTCTTCCATTTACTCGTCTCAAAGGTGGCCCAATGGATTATACTCCAGGTATCTTTGACACACAACTTAATTGGTTAGGACATGACAACCACTCTCAAGTCATGACTACATTGACCAAGCAGTTGGCACTTTACGTAACCATGTATTCTCCACTACAAATGGCCGCCGATCTTCCTGAGAATTATAAGAAACATATGGATGCCTTCCAGTTCATTAAAGATGTAGCAATCGATTGGGATGATACCAAATATTTGGAAGCTGCTCCTGGTGATTACTTGACTATTGCCCGTCTTGCTAAAAATAGCGAAAACTGGTTTGTTGGTGGTATTACCGATGAAAATCCACGTACCTGCAAAATTAAGCTAGATTTTCTAGAACCAGGTGCAAGATATACAGCGACTATTTACCAAGATGGTAAAGATGCGGATTATCTAAAGAATCCTCAGAGCTACAAAATTACAACACGTACAGTAAGCTCTAAGACTACTTTGAAAATTTGGGAAGCTGCGTCTGGAGGTTTTGCAATCTCTTTAAAAAAGATAACTAAGAAGTAATACATCCCCGTACAAATGATGTAATATAAATTGCATCAACTTATTTTGCTTACCTTTGGATAAGCATGAGAGAAGCCTGCTATAAGAATTTTCTAATAGCAGGCTTACTTTATATGTACCCCAATGTTTGCCACTAAATATTTCTATTTCACAACCAATATCTCCACAAAAGAATGTACCTTTGTGATAAACTCAAAAAAGTTAACTAATTATGGAAAAGATACACAATCCTTGGCACAAGCATCCAGATCACTACTGCATCGCCTGTGAACCCCGCAATCCCATGTGTCTACATATGGAATTTTATCGAGACGGAGAAAATGTCATTTCAAAGTGGTCACCAACAAAAGAACTTCAAGGCTGGATGAACGTACTGCACGGCGGTATTCAAGGCTTGCTTATTGATGAAGTTGCAGCTTGGGTGGTTATGGATCGCTTGCAGGTCAAGGGAGTAACAAGTAAACTCGAAGTCAAATACCTAGCACCTATCCATATTACAGACGGAGAATTGACCATTACAGGTAAAGTGCTACGCCAACGTAGAAACCTCGTAGAAATAGGAGTTACAATTAGCAAAGCAGATGGTACCATATGCACGACAGGAACAGCTATATATTTCACTTACAACGAAGCACAATCCAAAAATCATTCAGAATTTGGCTAAGCTTTACTATTTATCAAACAACGCATAAGAAAATCCCTGAAAGCAGCCATCAGCTTGCTTCCAGGGATTATACATATGAAAACGTAATTATTTGCCTAACTTACTCTCCACTTCTTCTTTAGAAAGTTCTTTTGTACAGAAGAACCAATCATAACATTTCATTTCACCTTCATTGCCCTCTACTCGATCTTTAGCTACTCCACAAGATCCTGCAGGGGGCACAATCACTTCTTTACCAGGACGCCAGTCGGCTGGTAGTGCTACTCCAAAATTATCGACCGTCTGTAATCCGATAAGCACACGCTTAATTTCATCAAAGTTACGTCCAAGAGATAAAGGATAGTATAATATAGTACGAATTATTCCCATAGGGTCAATAAAGAAAACTGCACGAACGGCAGCAGTACTGCTTTCGTTTGGTTGTATCATTCCATATTTAGAAGCAACCTTCATGCTGACATCATCTATAAGAGGAAAAGTTACTTCCACATCTTTCATGCCATTGAAATCTATTTTTTCTTTAATGGTACGCAGCCAAGCAATGTGACTATATAAACCGTCAATAGACAACCCTATTAACTGACAATTTAGAGCTTCATATTCTTGAATTTGACTACCAAAAGTCATAAACTCACTGGTACAGACTGGGGTAAAGTCAGCAGGATGACTAAATAATATAGTCCACTTCCCGAAAAAGTCCTCTGGAAATTTAATGGGACCTTGAGTTGTTACAGCTTCAAAAGCTGGTGCTTTATCCCCTATACGTGGCATAGCATGTACTTGTGTATTGTTCATTTCTTCCATAATGTAATTCTTTAAATGTGTTATTAATTTTTGATGCATCAAAGATAAGCAATTGTTGTAACAAATACAAATAGAAAATAATAATAAACACATAGACGTTTTCTATAACATATTAGTACTGTTACTATAGTAGTCAAATTTTTCAACATCACACTCCAATAAAAAAAACACAAGATTTACACCGATTAAGTATTTGCTAATGTTGTAGAAATAGACTACTTTTGTATATCTCCTACGGAAGAAATTGTATTATCACATTAAAATATAAAATTATGATCAAGATTGTAGCAACTTGTCGAGTAAAAGCCGACAAAATTCAGGAACTAATTGAGTTAACACGTCCACTAGTTGAAGGCTCAAGAAAAGAAGAAGGCAACATTAGTTATGGTTTACACCAAGATCTACAAGACAAGCAATCACTTGCTTTTATAGAATTTTGGAAAGACGAAAAAAGCATTGAGATTCACAGTCAAACGCCTCATTTTACAACAATCTGTCCTCAGATTAACGCGTTGTGTGAAACAGAAATGACTATTCACATGTACCAAGAATTATAAGAAGTCGTTTGGAGACCTCACTCTATAACACAAAAACAATCGCGCGTATTGGGTGCATCCAATATGCGCGATTGTTTTATATATCTAATGTAGTGTACATACACCACAAGTTGTCAAACAGATTCATCCACTTAAGCAACAAGAATTCTACGTAAAGAAAGTAGAGATAATTTTGTCACGAAGCTTGAAGATAATGAAGTTCTGTGTAAATTTCGTGAATATCATACATACCGCCTATATGTGCCGTGCACTTCTTACCTGATTGGTCAGTATAATCAAACTGCACACATCGCCGTGACCAATACTTGGTAATCTTGACATTACGCATATTTTCATAATAAGCAGTTTGTCCTATATGAAATAATTTCCATTTCACGCATTGCCGGCTTATAATAACTTTATCTTTTGCTGTAGCTAGGAAATGAATGGCAGCAAAACATAAAGCAATAAGTAAAAGTTGAATGATTGTACAATCAAAAATGAAATGAATAAGTGGAAGAAGGACAAACCAATACATGCCTAAAATAAGCATGTGAAACCGTACTGAAAGTTTAAAAACCATTTTTTCTTTGTTGTAATAAGAGTTCTTCGTAATCTCTGATTTTATGAAATCCTGATAACGGCGACAAAGGTAGAAATTCATGCTGAGAAATAAAGTTATTTTACTAAATAAAGTGCATCAAACATTACAATTAAATGCAATAAAAGAAACAGAACCAAAAAACAAGCGTGTAAAAAAATTAATATATACAAAACAGCATCAATAATAAACAATATCTCGTGTTTGATAATCTAGTGCTTTCCCATCTCTCAAAACAACACGAGTTATCCAATTACCTTTCTTATCATACGTATATATGTAACTCATTTCGTAACTGACTTTATTCTGGTGAGCCTTAGGAGCACCAAGATAAATACCACTACGCACTACGTGTTCCTTCATGATATCATTATATGCGTTATATACGTACTCGTGGTGAGTCGTTTCAGTATCGCCCTCAGCCATATGTTTTTCCCAAACTTCATGTACCCTTTGGTTGATTATACGTTCTTTTGTTTCAAGTGTACCCTCATAAAACTTTTGAGTATATGACATCTCATCCAATGATGGATAATCAAAATCCACTTCCCAATAACCATCGGCTAATTCTGAATTACTCTCAATATGTATAAGCGTATCTTGAGTGTAATTATACTCAGCTTTAAACTCAGGATTGCTTTGAGCATCATAATTAAAAAAGCCAATATATTGCCCATTTGTATCAATAATACTGACTTGCTTATTGAGCACTTGATCAGTATGAGATAAAGAAATAATGTAGTTTATAACACCCAACTCAGAAAATTCAATTTCGTAGGATTTATTACGAGCTACTTCAGCATGAGTCACCTTTTTAATAGACCCTCTAACATAGTGACCATCTTCTAATATAGGAGTATAGGTTCTGAGACGGACAGTCTTAACTGCCCCAATTAAATTAAGATCTTGACTAGATGTGGGATACATCATATGCCACTGAGTCAATGTATGATTAAGGGAACGCGAACTGTGTGTACAGGACACAATCAATAAACTCAAAAAACAGCATTGAGTATATAAAAATATTTTTTTCATGACATCAATAATTTACTTTCGTTTTGACTATACATTTATGGAACGTTTATTATCATATAGGTATCAAATATACTAATAAAGAATGAGATAAACAACATGGTACTATGTATACCTGTTAATAAAAAACGCTCTCATTAGTACAAACTTATGAGGGCGTTTTATCGCTGTGGAGCTGGAGGGAGTCGAACCCTCGTCCAAATGGGGAACTAATAAGCTTTCTACATGCTTATCTTGGCCTAAAATTTTCGAGTTAAATTGGAACCCAAGCCATCCGCTCTAACCTTATCCTCTTTATTTCACCAGCACTTTGAGGAAAGTACTGACTATCTCCGTCTCGACAGCACCGCTGAATCAGGGGGCTACGAAGACACAGGCCCTGAGCGATGTTACGTCTACCGCCTCTTCTGGGTCGGTAGATTAAGCTAACGTACTATGATTCGGTTAGGCAGCGTAAGCAAAATTAGTTTCGCCAATTAAAAAAGTTTGATTACTGAGTTTAAAGTGCTAACAATCAACGCACTGCATGCTTACTCACCACCTCGGCCCACTGTCAAATCCAGTCAACCCCAGTGATAGGCTGCAAATATACGTCTTATTTGCAACATAACCAAACAATTTGAATGATTATCTTATCATTATGGATATTCAATAGTTAAGCCATCATACCCCAAACTCACACTTGGCGGCAATTGAGCATCTATTCCTTCATGACATCCCATATCATGGCTCATATGTACAAAAACAGTTTGCTTTGCATGCACTTCTTTTGCGACAGCAAGCGCCTCATCAAGAGTCTGATGAGTCCAATGCTTTTCTATTCGCAACGCATTCATCACCAATAGGTCTAGATGTTCTAATAGGGCATAATTACGTTCATCCATTGTTTTCATATCTGTAATATAACCAATGCGAACAGACCCAATAGTAAGCACATAACCTAATATGGGCAATTTCCCATGAATCACTTCAATCGGTAATACTTCTACATCACCTATGGTAAAAGGATGATATGGAAGAATGCTATGAAGATTAATGAGTGGAATACCTGGGTAACGTTCTTCAACAAAGCAATATGGCATACGTGTTTGAAGAGAATTCGCACTAGAGGCATTAGCATATATATCAACATCGCCAAAATGACAATAAGCACGTAAATCGTCGATGCCACCAACATGATCAAAATGTTCATGTGAAATCAAGACACCACTTAATGCTTTATACGGCATATAGCGCAAAGCCTGATGATAAAAATCAGGGCCACAATCGAGCAGAATACGTGTGTTGTCAGTTTCTATAAAACTACTACAACGCATACGACGATCACGTGGGTCAGTAGAAGTGCAGACTGGACAAGTGCACCCGATCTGAGGAACACCAGTGCTGGTGCCTGAACCTAGAATTGTGAACTTAATACTCATAATGTCTTATCTTCAAATTATTATATATAGAGTACCTCTGGATAAATAGAGATACCAAAACGTTCAAATACAGCAGCACGCACTTCTTCGGCTAAATTGACAATTTCTGCAGAAGTAGCACATCCAAGATTAACTAAAACTAAAGCTTGATCTTTGTGCACAGCTGCGTGTCCAATACTACGCCCTTTCCAGCCACATTGATCTATCATCCATCCAGCGGGAATTTTGACTCGGTCATCCGAAATACGATAAAAAGGCATCGTTGGAGAATCAGAATACATACGTTGAAATGTTTCTTCAGATACAATTGGGTTCATAAAGAAACTTCCAGCATTGCCCAGTATGTCAGGGTCAGGTAATTTATCTTTGCGAATATCTATAATTACATCACGTATTTGTTGTAAACTGGCCGTATCAACACCAACTCCTAATAAAGAGAGATGTGCTTGGATAGAGCCATATTCAAGATGCACAATACGTTTTTTGGATAAGCGATAAAGTACATGAGTGACAATATATTTACCACGCACACCAGGCTGTTTAAACAAACTCTGTCTATAACCATATTGACATTCATCAGCCGAAAAAACGCATGCATCACCTGTAGCTGTTTCAAGAGCATGCACCTCCTGGATCAATTGACAAGCTTCAACTCCATAAGCGCCTATGTTTTGTACAGCAGAAGCCCCTACTTCACCTGGAATAAATGAAAGATTCTCTACACCATACCAGCCTTTATTCACACAATATGCCACAAAAACATCCCAATCAAGGCCACTGTCTACTAGCAAATCAATTGTATCTTCTGTTTCATTTGCTACATGTATATGCTGCATCTTACTGTGCAAAATAGTACCATGAAAATCTTGCGTAAATAACAGATTACTCCCAGATCCTACATGTAGGAAAGGAGCTGGATATTGATTGGGATTACGGAGAATCTCTTGTAAATCTTCAATGGTATCATACTCTACTAGCATATCTGCTAAGACATCGATATGAAATGTATGATAAGGCAGTAAAGAGATTGATTCGTATATATGTATCATAATGTTTTTTATGTTGCTGGTTCTTCCAAACCATATAATAACCATGTTTTTTTCTTGGAATCATACCGAAAACGCAAAACTATAAAAAGTCCATTGCTTGCGCCATCAAGCACAACAGTACGTGTATGACTAGTCGACACAAGATGCTGACCTACATCTATATTAGTCAAGACATTTCCATCAAGTGATGGCCTAAAAAGAGGCCACTGTTGATGATCAAAAGTTCCTTTTATTGTCTCAAATTCATTATCTGGATTAGCTGTTTCAATTTCCACAGTGCGCTGCACATGTTGTTGCTGGAAAATAGTATCGGAAGCAAACTGCATCCAAAAGTCCAAGAAGGAGCCCAAACGGGTATCTTCTGTTTTTCCTTCTATATGCTTGGGATAATGCATGGCTTCAAGAAGCCAAAGTCCCTGTATCTTCTTAAAATAATAGCTTCTGCAATACTGGTGCTTAGAGTCGTAATAATCGAGATGAATAAGACGAATCGTCGAGTCTTGCATCATACTATATTCAGATCTATCATCAAAAATCATAGAATAATAGGGCAAATGAGAGACCAAACTATCGTGCCTCCATGCATCCTTTTGGTAATAGATAATACTATCTCCTCGATAAATCGGCAGTGGAAAGACTATACGACGCAACTGAAAATCACTGTCAACGCCAAACTGATATATAAAGTCTTCAAAATAAGTATCGACTTGTTCTGGATATAGCTTAGGTTCATGAATAACTAGAGAATCTTGCTGACTACTAACTGAATCAATGAGATTGACAATATCTTGCATGCCTTCATCCCATGAACGAATGGCGACTTGATTTTGTGTCGTTTGACGACTTTTACGCCGTGGTTGACACGCCGTAAAAGCCAAGCTTATGATAAACAAACCACAAAAAAGGATTTGGGAGGTATTTCGATTGGTCATTGATTTTCAGTTTTTACTCTTTGTTGTGTTTGGTTTGCCTAAATACCCCGAGCTTCTAATTTTGCCAGCATATCTACGGTCATCTTGCTCAAATCATACTGTGGCGCCCACCCCCATTCATCTCGCGCACAACTATCATCAAGGCGATCAGGCCAACTATCAGCTATAGACTGTTTTAAATGATCTACTTGATAAGTCATTTTAAATTCCGGTTTCTCTGCACAAATCGTATTATATATTTCTTCAGGATCAAAGCTCATTGAAGCGATATTGAAGCTATTGCGGTGTACCAAACGAGTTGGATCGGCTTCCATTAGGTGAATAGCCGCATGTAATGCATCTGGCATATACATCATATCCATACGGGTACCAGCAGCTATAGGACATACGAAATCTTCATGACGTACAGCTGAATAATAAATATCTACTGCATAATCCGTGGTGCCACCTCCAGGAGGAGTCACATAGCTAATAATCCCAGGGAATCGTACTGAACGAGTATCAACTCCATACTTATGAAAGTAATAATCACTAAGTAATTCACCTGTAACTTTTGAAATACCATACATAGTACGTGGACGTTGTACGGTATCTTGGGGAGTCATATCAGCGGGAGTCTCTGGGCCAAAACTACCTATGGAACTAGGTGTAAATACAGCACAACCATATACACGTGCCACTTCCAATACGTTCCAAAGTCCATCTATACCAATGTGCCAAGCTAGTAGGGGTTTACTTTCAGCAACAACTGATAATAGGGCAGCCAAATTATAGATAGTATCTATATGATATTCCTTGACCACTTGAGCAAGGGCATCAGCATCTGTTACATCAGCAAGAGCCATCGGTCCACTATCACGCAATACACCTTGCGGTTCTGCGCCGTGTATATAACCTGCTACAACATTGTCGCCGCCGTAACGCTGTCTCAATTCCAGGGTGAGCTCTGAACCAATCTGGCCCGTGGCTCCTAT
The DNA here is from genome assembly GCA_963668535.1 of Bacteroidaceae bacterium. Lineage (GTDB taxonomy): Bacteria > Bacteroidota > Bacteroidia > Bacteroidales > Bacteroidaceae > F22. Next base: position 2,526,619 of record OY764867.1, on the reverse strand, counting down.
GACAAATATACGTTTCATTATTACAATTCTAGTTCGTTTTAAGGGATAGGTTAACGCTTGTAGTTTATGTCTTACACATCAGGAAAGACCTAAGATTAATATAGAACAAAGATAAATGCTTTTTTGATATTCTACACAAGAAAATAGAAAAAACAGCTCTATATATCGAATAAAAGTCGCATCTTTGTTGTCAACTCATTATTTAACCATAAAACCAATCATTGTTATGTATGGAAAAATGAAAGCTCATCTTGAGGAAGAATTGAAAAACATCCGAGAAGCTGGGTTATATAAGCAAGAACGCTTGATTGAGAGTCCACAACAAGCAGTTATTCAAGTAGGTGGACAAGAAGTCTTAAATTTTTGTGCCAATAACTATTTAGGATTATCCAATCATCCTCGTCTTATTCAAGCAGCTAAGTACATGATGGATAGCCGTGGATACGGTGTCTCATCAGTACGTTTTATCTGTGGTACACAAGATATTCATAAAGAACTTGAAGCAGCTATTGCCCGTTATTTCAAAACTGAAGATACTATTTTATATGCTGCTTGTTTTGATGCCAACGGGGGAGTATTTGAACCATTGTTTACAGCTGATGATGCTATCATTAGTGATTCACTTAATCACGCATCTATTATTGATGGAGTAAGACTATGTAAAGCGCAACGTTATCGCTATGCGAATGCAAATATGGAGGAATTGGAAGTTTGTCTACAAAAAGCACAAGCACAACGCTTCCGTATTATTGTAACAGACGGAGTCTTTTCTATGGATGGGAATGTAGCCCCTATGGATAAGATTTGTGACTTAGCAGAAAAATACGATGCTTTGGTCATGGTGGATGAGAGCCACTCGGCAGGTGTCGTTGGAGCAACCGGCCATGGCGTGAGTGAACTATTCGACACATACAAACGCGTTGATTTATACACTGGCACATTAGGCAAAGCTTTTGGCGGTGCATTAGGTGGATTTACAACTGGAAAAAAAGAAATTATTGAATTACTTCGTCAACGTAGTCGACCTTACTTATTCTCAAATTCACTAGCCCCAGCTATCGTTGGTGCTGCTATTGAAACATTTAAGATGTTGGAAGAAAACGATGATTTGCATGACAAATTGGTTGACAACGTAAGTTATTTCCGCAGCCGCATGATGGCCGCTGGTTTTGACATCAAGCCGACCCAAAGTGCTATTTGCGCAGTTATGCTTTATGATGCAAAACTGTCTCAGGATTTCGCTTCTGAAATGCAAAAACATCATATCTATGTCACTGGATTCTATTATCCAGTAGTCCCTAAAGATCAGGCACGTATCCGTGTACAAATCTCAGCAGGACATGAACGTGAACATTTGGATAAAGCAATTGAGGCCTTTATCACTGTAGGGAAACAGCTAGGTGTTATCAAGGAATAAGTTACTGATTGACATCACAATATATAAGTGGGGCGTGTATTCTTTGTTGAATATACGCCCCACCTGTATATAATAATTGGGCTACTAAATTATATGCTGAGCAAGCGTTTGAAAATCGCAACATACAAACCGCTCCCCCTCCCTAGATCTATATAAAATAGGTGACGCTTGATTAACAGTTATATGTCCCAAATATGATTTGTCTGAATCTTGCATAACATCGGTGGCATTAGATGGATAAATAGTACGTATACCGTGACGGATAAGCAAGTTTTCACACCATTGAATACGAAGCGCATCATCTCCTGTAATAAGACACACATTTTGATGAATAATAGGAGGAAGATAAGTGCCTCGCACTGCATCAAAAACCATAGGACTATGTGGAAAGAGATCCTCCATCATGCCCGAAAGTACCATATCTTCCGTAAAACCATGCTGAAGCCCTTTTTCTGCAGTCAATAGCCAAAGATAATCACTTTGCATAAGAGCTTGTTCTACATCATGGCTAGAAAGAAGCACACTACACCCTTTTTGTTGAGCTAGGCTACGCAAGAGCTGCATAATTTCAATGCGACTAACGACATCTAGGAAGGCAGTTGGTTCATCCAAGATGATCAAATCAGCTTCTTGCACAAGCGCTTTAGCAATCAGTCCTTTTTGACGTTCACCATCACTAAGTTCGGCAACATATCTATCTTGAAGATGATACATACCTACATCTTTTAAAGCCTGTTGTACAATATCTTTATCCTCTCGATTTAATCGACCAAAAAAGCCTGTATATGGTTGTCTACCCAAAGAGACGAGTTCGCGAAGAGTAAGTCCACCACTAAGTGTCCTATCTGTTAGCACCAAAGCGATAGACTGGCTACGTGCTTTCAGACTTAAACTATACAAATCTTTACCGCCAAGAAAGACATTGCCACTCAGTGGGAATTGACTTCCCGCAAGCGTACGTAAGAGCGTTGATTTACCAGCTCCATTTGGTCCTAATAAAGTAACCAGAGTACCTCTAGGCACAGATAAGTTGAGATTACGGTGTACAACATGTTTACCGTGACTACCTTCTTGGTAACCTATATCTAAGTCTTGGGCGGAAAGAGTGACTTGTTTCATGAATCAATCATATAAAAATACACGGCATCAATTAAAGTACTGAAGACGACGTTGATTTATAATAACATAAATAATAACCGGTGCTCCTATAACTGGAGTTACGGCATTGAGAGGGATCAATCCAGTAGCACCTGGCAATACACTTAAGATATTGCAAATAAGTGCTATGACAGCACCAGTAGTCATGGTAAATGGTAAAAGCCCATTATGATTACTACTCCCCAACAACATACGCGCTACATGCGGGACAGCTAGTCCTATAAAAGATACAGGGCCACAAAAAGCCGTTGTGATAGCAACAAGCAAACCAACAGCTAGCAACAACCATAGACGTACTCGACGAATATTGACTCCTAGATTTTCAGCATATCGCTGTCCAAGTAATAGGGCATTTAAGGGTTTCATCAAAAAGATAGAGATGATTAAACCAATCATAATGGTGCCAACATACAGACCTAACTGATCGGTAGTAACACCACTAAAATTGCCCATTCCCCAAGCCATATATGAATGGACTCCTTCGGCTGTAGCAAAAAAATTCAATAAAGAAATTGCCGAAGAAGCTATGTATCCAACCATGATGCCAATAATAAGAAGCATCAAATTACTCTTTACTAGGGTCGAAAAGAAAAGAATAATACCTAATACACACATAGCTCCTATAAAGGCTCCTAAGATAACAGACACGTAGCCCGAAAAAGAATAATCAGCCACTTGAAGATTGCCTCCTAGTAAAAGCATAATTAAAGCAACTCCTAGACTAGCTCCAGTATTGATACCAAGAATAGAGGGACCTGCCAAAGGGTTACTAAAAATTGTTTGAAGCATCAATCCAGCTACGGAAAGACCTGCACCACAAAAAAGAGCTGTAATCGCTTGAGGTAAACGCGATTCAAGCATAATGAAAGTCCAAGCATCATTGCTACTGTGCCCAGTGGTGAGAGCTGCCCATACATCTTGCATCGGAATATTCTCTGCTCCCCAAACTAAATTGGCCACAAAAAGAACAACAAGCAAGAGGCTCATTATAAGCATGGAAAAAGTAAATCGCTTCATATGATATGCAAATATAAGAATTAGGGAAGTGGGCTAAAATAGGTATACTCTGACGATTCAAATATTTCAGGATGAAAAATATGAGCCATATTAGCTAATAGACGTTCAGGATGAAATGGGATATCTTCGTAATAACGTTTATAGCGAGTGTTACAACCATAAACTTGCTTAATATGATATGGTCTAAATCCTGCATATGGAGCGTATTCTGCTTTTAAATCGTCTAAAGTCATATCTTTATCTTTATTGTATTTAAACAACCAAAAGTCTGCATCCTTTGCTTTTTTGAAAACAGTTTCAAAGGAAACAGGAACGGAACCACTGCGATTATCATCAGCCCAAAGATAATCAGCACCTGCATCTTTAAAATATCCTGCTACATAACTACGTCCCCCTGGTACATACCAAGCACTGCTGCTTTTTGTTTCAGCCAAAACGGTAGGGCGTTTTGAGGCACTTGATGCCCGATGAGCAATATCCAAATATGCTCGTTCACTATTTGTAAAGAGAGAAGTGGCTACATCAGATTTTCCAAACATCATTCCATAAAACTTCATCCACTCTGCACGTGCCAATGGGGATACTTCCATATAATCGGCACACTCAATAACTGGGATACCAATTTTGTCTACTCGACCATGACCGCCACTATATTCGAATGGAGATATTAACAACACCTCAGGTTTAAGAGTAATTAATTTCTCAATATTAGGATCAAGTCCTGACCCCAAATCGGCAATTTGTCCATCGTCTAATCCTTGACGAACAGCTGGAGAGTAAATATATTCAGCATCTGTAACCCCAACAATGTTATGTGCACACCCCAAATCAACAACAAGAGCACAATGAACAGAAGAATAAATAACTGCACGCTCTACTGGGGTATAAATAACCTTACCATGGAATATATGCTTCCAATTTGAAACTTTCTTTTCATTTGCCTCTCTCACATTTTTGGGAACAAATAAGTATTTTTGAAGCACCTTAGTTGTATCCCATGGATTGATTATATTCACTTGATTCAACTTATTCCAACGAGTACATTGCAACAAGCGACTATATTTATTAGTCGTTGCACAAGAAGTGAGTTGAGCTTTGGAAGAGGTTAATGCAGCATCTTCGTTAAATCCAAAAAATAAATAAGCATATATACCAAGTACGACAACTAGAAGTATCAATATAATATTCATACCTCTATTCCTAGACGCTCTTGTTTTCTGCGAATTGTTCATAACTATAAGATTATGTGATAAAACTAGTGTCTCGATATAACGAAACACTAGTTTTATATAGTTGTTCAAGTATCTTCATGCAAAGATACTAGTATATTTTTTCTTTTACAAATTGACAACAACCATCTTTGCCGGGTTTACACCGCCCGCATCTATATGTGACAACATGTTAAAATTTCCATCAAACACATACACATCACCATTATTGACATAATCTGTAGTTCCTACGAAATAACGATCTGTTTTTTCGTCATAATAGAACATATAGAAATTAGTCGTTTCAAGTCCTTCTGGTGTACCTTTTAGGAAATACCCTGGAGTTGTTTGTGATGTTGCGGGATCATAGATTGAAAATTCATTTGTGGCATTCCAATTGGCATCATAGACAACTTTAACCATATATAGTTTTGCACCATCTGTCCATACAGTTGATCCAGTAGCCACTTCTGTAGCTGAATAGGTACCAGCACTCAAATCTATGCGTTGTACAGATGAACCGATTTCTGCATAGTTACCTTGTGATGACACGTACAAGCTACCATCACACACAAGCAAGTTTGTTGGATTTTCGACGACAGTAATATCTGTTTCTTTTGTTTGAGTCGTTGGATTGATGACTGAAACCGTGTTATCTTTTGAAGGAGAATACGATTGATTAGCTACATACAATTTATTGTTCCAAAGCTGAATATGTTCAGGGTAAGCACCCACAGTGATCGTTTGTTCACGTTGCAAAGTAGCTGCATCAAATACAACGACACCAGTTCCCCATACAGTCACATACAATTTACCACCATAGTAAGCCATATAACGTGGACTTCCATCCGCTTCAGGGAATTCATAACGATTTACGATTAGACCTTGAGTGTCCATTTGCACAAGGCTCTTTGAATTGGCAACTGTCATAAAGAAGTATCCATCTTCTGCAATAAAATCTTGTGCCAAATCGCCAATTTGTTTCTTGTTACGCAGTACATAGATATGATCTGTAATTGTCATCGGATCTGCATCTAAATACATAAGACTAAGGCTACCATTATTAGCTTGAGACTTACCGTTGCATAATAAATATGCCGCACGATTTCCTCCAGCAGGGCCATAGGGATCATCAGAATTACTATTGCTACATGAAGTCACACTAAGAGACAACGCTAAAGCGGCAAACAAGCCCAGTAAAATAGATCTAAATTTCATCTTTTATCATTGTTAGTTTATAAATATTTCGACAACTAGAAAGAGAAGCGCACAGAAGATTTCCAGCTTCTCCCTGGCATAGGGTAAAATTTGACGATATCATACTGCTCATCGAACATATTGATACAGGAAACACTCCATCGACAATCGATTCCTGCCAAAGTCCAGTCTAATGAATAAGTGACACTGTGTTCATCATATGCGTTCATCTTATTGACCGGTATATTCTGTGGTTGATAATACCTTTCACCTTCGTGTAAAATGGTATAGCTTAAAGTTCCATATGGACTAGATAAAGTGGCGCCAACACTGTACCTATTTTTAGGAGTATATGGAATTTGATCATTATAATTCTTAGCTGAAGAATCTGTCTTATCGACTGCTTTTTGAAAAGTATAGCTAGCGTTCATATCCAAAGTATATCGTGGCAAAATAAACAAACGGGTATCTGCACTAAGATCAACTCCAGTTATATCGACTCGACCAAAATTACGCATTTTCCATACATAGGTTGTTGGGAAAGCTACGATTTTATTATCTACCTTATTAATATATGCATCAACATGTACACTAAGATAGTCCCACCAAGTACTTGGAGAAGCTAATGTATAACTGGTACCCAAATTGTATTCATCAGCCGTTTCAGGTACAAGCTTTGTATTTCCCATTTCTTCATAATATAGGTCCGTGAAGTTCGGTAAACGATAACTACGTTTGTATAATGCACGTACATGCCAAGGAACTCCTTGAATAGGTGTATAGCGCAAGGCAATAGATGGCGTCCATTCATTTTGATTATCTGGCGGTGCCACACCTCCAGCAGACTCAAAAGTCACAGTGTGTAAAAGAGTTCCTAAGACTTGAATATTATGTTGTTGCCATCGAGCAGTTAGTCCTGTAAGCCAAGTCCATCGTTCTGGATGATGAACCCACTTAGAATTGTTCTTGAGAGTGTTATAAATACCATCGTTAGCCCAGGAAAAGCTCCAAGAATTATTGGGTGAATAGACTATAGTTGTATTTACATAATACTCTTGTTGTTTATTTTTTTGAATACGTAGATTATTTTCTTGTGCCACGTCTCTGTCTTGATATCGATTATATCCATAACCATACTTAGCTTGAGATTGCATACTCCACTTACTCCCCCATTCTTTCTTATACACCGTTTGAACAAAGAATGTTTCGTCAAGAAGACGCTCATAACTTTCCTCATTGTACAAAATAACGCTGCCAGGCAATCCGCGATTATTATAATAATAGTACACTTTGGTGTCTAAACGACTCGAGTCATTAAACTGATGTATAAGATTAGCCTCAATTTTGCGTTGATCAACGTCACTGTTTTTACGTGTACGTTCTTCTGTAAGCTCTCCATTTTTCAGAGTAAAAGGATAATCTCCATCAGCGTGCATCGCTTGAATATTAAAAGAGCCAATTGTCTGTTTGTTAATTTGTTGTGTCCAACGTGCATCACCATTCATTTCACCAAAAGAGCCAACACGTATAGCACCATCTATAGCCCACGGTTTGGTCGAAGAAACTTTACTGTAGTCAGAACTGATACTTAACACCGCAGCCGATTCAAGCAGGCGTGCTGATTGCAACAATTGGCTATCTTGACCTACCGACAAAGATATAACACCCACATGATCCATTGAGAATCGGCCTATATCTATCTGCCCTGCGATTAGATTACTCACAGCCACGCCATCATAGGAGACACCAGTATGATAAGCCCCAAGACTACGCACAGAAACAGTTTTCATGCCACCAATACCACCATAATCACGCACAGTAGTACCACTAAAATGTTTAATAGCATCTGCTATACTTTGTATTCCTTGAGCCATTAATTCTTCAGCTTCAACAGATTGAACTGGCATTGGCTCCATGCTACGAATAGGTTTGCGTACTCCACGAACAGTAACTTCACTCAATGTGTCCTTTAGAATTTCTTGACTATACATATTTACACTCAATCCACTGATAAGTAGACACAAAAATAAGCGTACACTTACTTTTTGAAGTAAGCAAACGCTTTCTAAAACCTTATTATACAAATTACCGAATTTATTGCTGTTCATATACTATCCAGTCCACTCCTCGGAGACTTCATTACATATTGGATAATCCACTCTAAGAGGTTTTCTGACTTATATACTCACATTGAGTAATTTACAGTGGCGGGACCGTAGAGGTTTTACACCCCTTTGCCCTCATTAGAATGGTACAAAATTACGATATATATACGTATTAAACAAACAATTTCCTTATTTATTTTGGTACAAAAACAACATTGATATAATGTAAGTCATTAGCATGAGATATTTGCACCCCTACACAAAAGCGAGTATAAAAATTAGGGTAAGCCACAATCAAGTCTTTAAAACCAAGTGTATCTATCATATTTAATGGCGTATTGGAAAGTGGTATAGATATAATTGAGAACAAAGAAAATGGAGGTTCAAATTGCGCTAAAATATCCTTAAATGTATCCGATTTATCCATAGTATGCCCTGCCTTAACAGCTTGCATATAATACTGAAGTGCTTCTTTATGCTTGGATAAGAATAAACAATTATTATATTCGATAATACTCCACGATTGCGTAGAGGCATGCGAACACGTACTAAGCAGTTCAGTATGTATCTTAGGAGAAACTTGTTTTAATGGGACTAGATAAACACTTGCACTTTGGTCTTCAAAAATAAATGTTGCACGAAACATTTTTCTATCACATTGCTGATCTGCCCAATTAATCCACGGAGTATTCGGAGATAAATCAAGATAAGGTATCCATGCTAATAAATTACTTGTCGAAAAACAGTCTAGGTTAACGATATTATCATACAACTGGCTCATCGAACATGTATCCATTTGTGTTTGTTGATTAAGCATAAACAGAAATGGCTGCTTGTTTTCATCCTTTGAAATACTAGTTGTAAAATAAATATTATCCCCATTAAAATTCATCTCATAGCAGACCCATGACTTTTCTGTTATTAGAAAAACTTTATGTTTAGTATATTTGGCCACCCGAACGGCACGATTAAAATTGTCGCTTTTTATTAGTGATTGAATATGACCTTCTTCTGTATTAATGACTTCGTTAAGTAAGTATAGGTCTTCACTTAAGACGAGTGCATTATCAGTTGCATATATCGCAAGAAACTCTCCATTGTCTCGCGGAAGTATTTGAATAGTATGTTGATTATACTGATGTATTTTGATTGGATAATGTGATTGATTAATCAACCTAAGTACATCAATAAGTTTTTTCTGTCGTGATTTGGCGCACTTAATGTAAGTCAGAAAATGAGGCACACCTTGATTAAGGTGTTCACTGACAACAACTTTATCAATATACTGGTGATAAAAGGAGGGAATTTTTTCAGTATGATGTAAAATAAAATGACATGGACTATGGTTAGCTATTTCAAGAAAATTATCCGTCTGTAATACCCCAACAGCGCTACTAGGAATTAAAGTAAGCACCTCAAATTTTTCCATTTCAGCTTGTTGACGAAAGAGTACGACTTGCCTAATCCCTATCGCCACCAACGCAAGGAGTACAATTGACAATAACCAAGTTAAACTACTTTTTTCCCATTTCATAGGTTCCGACTCTATCTATCAACTTTTCATTTTACTATAAACTCAGATGATTATTTATAGTTTATCGCATTTTACATTCACAAAGATAAACATTACGACATATATAACCAAACCAATATAGCATTATTTTACATCAAATCACAAATAAAAAAAGTGTAGCACAAACGATTATTTGCACCACACTTTGTCTTATATAAGCACTATAAAAGACTACATTTTTTTTGCAGACGTAGAAGTCTTAACTTTTCTAGCCGTTGGTTTGCGAGCCACACTCTTGCGTGACACCGTCTTCTTTGGCTTTTCTTCAGTTACAGACACATTGGCTGCTTCTCCAGCCTGAACGGCTGCATCGCGTAAAGTCTGCAATTGAGCATTCAAACTGTTAATTTCTTCATCTTGATTACGAATGGTCATAATCAACGAATTCAATTCTTCTGCATCAACATCTTCAGGAAACAGTGCATCAACACGCTTCATAAAGTCGGCCAATATATTCATATAATTTGTAAATGCATCGTATGCACTTTCATAAATTCCTCTATCAAATCCCACGGCAGTTGCTTTGGTGTTCATATAGCGAAAATTAATGCTACCTTGCAAATAATCAAAATCTTCTTTTATACGACGATCCTTACACAAGCGTACACGATCCGCAGCAACATATAACTTATTAAAAGCTTCACGTTGTAATTGATTACCCAACCAAGACGATGTATCACGTTCTTCATCGTTCCAAGTCACAGGGTGTGGCATAGGCATGGGAGCAACTGCTTTGTAGCTCTTTAATATTTCACTAGGAGTAGCAAAACGGATCCCTCTCTCTGAACAACACGCTGGCAATTCACGTAAAAAGTCTAGGATACCTGATTCGAGTGGCTGATAATAACCAAGGGATTGCAATTCCATGAATATGTTGACAACTTCTTCATCTTCTGGAATTTGAGCAATCCAATCGGCGTATTTTGATGCTGTTAACGGATATTCAGGCCATGACGAATCATTAAATCTTAAACAGATATCATCTGATAGTTTATAATCACGCATCAGTAGGTTAAGCTTGGGCTGCAAAGCACAACTATATAAATAGTGTGGACTTTTCCAACCTAAAATCTGTTTAGCTCCCTCTGTAACCATGCCTTTAAAGCCCATATCATAGGCCAAAATTCCAATTTCATCAGAATACAATAAAGAAGAATTACGCAACACCTTTGGTTTTTGTCCAAAGATTCGTTCCATTAATTCTTGTTGACGGGCAACTTCTTGCTTGAAAAATTCTTCATTTGCCAACGAAGACAATCCATGGCTAAATGGTTCGGCCAAAAATTCCACGTGACCTGTAGCCGCAAGTTCTTGAAGTAAATCAATCACTTCTGGGGCATAAATTTCAAGCTGACTAATAGCAACACCAGAAATAGAGAATGTAACTTTAAATCCTCCTCCATATGTTTGCACCATATTCAAAAGCGTTTGGAGCGCAGGCACATAAGAACGATTAACGACATCAGTAACAGTTACATCGTTGGCGTAATTATCGTAATAATAGTGATCAGTACCAATGTCAAAGAAGCGGTAACGTTTCAAATGCATGGCTTGATGTATCTCAAAGTATAAACAAATTGTTTTCATGATTTATTCTGAGTATAGAGAGTTTATATTAATAATTGTAGATGACATGGTCGTAGATATCCCTTACTTTATGGCCTACAGCCTCCCAAGTGATACTATCAACTTCTTTTTTTCCTTCTTCTCGTAGATAAGTGTACAATGCTGGATACATACAGACACTGTATATAGCATCAGCTAATGCGTGAATATCCCAGTAATCGACTTTTATACATTTGTCTAAGATTTCAGCACAGCCTGATTGTTTGGATACAATACTTGGCACAAAACACTGCATCGCTTCTAAAGGAGATATACCAAAAGGTTCAGACACAGAAGGCATCACATACACATCGCTTCGCTTAAACACTTTGTACACGTCCTCACCCTTCATGAATCCAGGAAAGTGAAAACGATCTGCAATACCACGTGCGGCTGCCAAACGAATCATTTCATCCATCATATCACCACTTCCAGCCATTACAAAACGTATATTGCGAGTGCGTTGCAAAACCATATTAGCGGCTTCCACAAAATATTCAGGTCCTTTCTGCATCGTAATACGTCCAAGAAAAGTGACAACCTTCTCATCGGGATTATGATATTCAGGCAACTCTAATATAGATTGAGGCAAAGGTTCTACGGCGTTATGCACTGTACTCACTTTATTAGGATCTTGATGATACTTATGAATAACAGTCTGACGAGTCATCTCACTCACACACATAATGTGATCTGCATGATCCATCCCATTCTTTTCTATGCTGTAAACCGTAGGGTTGACATTTCCTCTAGACCTATCAAAATCAGTGGCATGCACATGAATCACCAGTGGTTTACCACTTACTTGCTTAGCATGTATACCCGCAGGGTAAGTTAGCCAATCATGCGAATGGATAATCTCAAAGTCTTGCTGACGAGCAACAACCCCCGCAACAATACTATAGTTATTAATTTCTTCATGAAGATTATCTGGATAACGTCCACTGAACTCTATGCACCCCAAATCATTGGTGTGCAAATAATTAAAATCAGCATATATATGATTACGTAAATCGTAATATAATTGAGGATCCATATAGCTACCGAAACGCGCTTGCAAAGTGTCCCACGACACATCACGCCAAGCTACGGGTATATTATTCATACCAATAATACGTAAAAAACTTTGGTCTTCGTCTCCCCATGGTTTGGGGATACAAAATGTAATTTCCATATCCTCTTGCTTAGACATACCACGAGTTAGTCCGTAACTGGCCGTACCTAGTCCCCCCAATATATGTGGTGGAAATTCCCACCCAAACATCAATACTTTCATTCTTCAGTGTCCTCCTCAGTATTATATACAGTTAGTAGTTTTAAGACGTGTAACACTCCACCAACATTCATGGCAAAGCTAACAGCACCACGTCCTTTGAACGGTGGATTTCCATCAAATAGCTCAGGGATAGATCCAATACAATGGTTGGCCATTTCAGCTTCAAGGCCTACCAATTGACGCTCTACAAAGCTAACGCCGGACAAACCATGCACTTTTAAATAAGCTTCCATATAATAGGCTGTCAACCAAGGCCAAGCTGTCCCTTGATGATAAGCCAAATCACGTTCATTTTGAGGTCCCGAATAATATGGATTATACCCATCACTCTTTGGGCTTAAACTACGAATACCCTTAGGTGTTAACAACTCACGAGTCACAAAATCAAGTACACGTTTACGTTGACGTTTATCCAGTGGAGAATAATCAAGAGCTGCTGCAAAAAGCATATTTGGGCGTACGCTCCAGACGGTCTGTTGATGATCAACATAATCATATAGATAACCATGCTCATTTAAAAACGTAGTCATAAATGTTGTGGCTGTAATCTGTGCACGATTCTCTAATTGCACAGCCTCACCTTCTAGCCCTCTAGTACGTTGCATTTTAGCTACGAAACGCAAAGCATTGTACCATAAGGCGTTGATTTCTACAAGATAGCCATTACGTGGCACTACGGGACGACCATTTGTAGTGGAGTTCATCCACGACACGGCCTTATCTTCTCCATTTGTCCACAACAGTCCATTATCATGAACAAACAAGTTTTCGTGCTTTCCAGATAGAATATAATTGATAACATCCTCACAAAAGTCACCATACAACTCACAAGCTTTATCGTAATTGGTACAACTCTTATAACGCTGTACAGCTGCAATAGCCCACAAGAGAACATCTGGCTGATCTACCTCGTAGACTTTCACTGGGATCTCCTCCCCAGCCATAAATGCATAAAATGCTTTCATGGCCGTTCTCATGGTATCATGAAATCGCTGCTCATTATCTAAATCTAAGGACATTCCTGGCAAAGCAATCATCATATCACGAGCACGACATTTGAACCATGGGAAACCAGCTAGCAAATAAATATTATCTCCTTCTGAAATAAAAAATTGTTTGGCTGAATTTTTCAAACATTTATAGAAACTTGTACGTGGCGTACGTATATCAACTTCTTTGAGGAATAGATTTTTTAGATTGCGAGGATTAATCTCACTTACACCAGCAGAAAAAACAACTGTTTCTCCCTTTTTAATGGGGACTTCGAAATATCCAGGAACAAATAGATCTTCGTCAAAGTAATACCCTCGTTCGCGCTCCTTACTGTATTCAATACCTCGGTACCAATCTGGCTGATAATGAAATTCATTCTTTTTGTTCGTTTGCATAAACAAATCAGGATAACCTGGATATAAACAGCAACTTATTCCATTTTCAACTTCCTTGTAGTCCTGAGATGCCATGTCATTTTCATGAGTAAACTCTCGCACACTACGAAAAGCTAAATAAGGACGCAAACGCAACGTTGTGGCCGAATGGGCATCAACCAAAGTGTACCGAATTAAGATGCGATTTTCTTCTTGAACAAACACTTTTTCTTTAGTTAAGATAACCCCTCCCACTCGATAAGTGGTAATAGGTACCTTTTCACATTCAATAGAACGAATATACTTGTGCCCATTGGGTGAAAAATGTCCTCCTTGATATTGATGAAGGCCAAGATTGAATTCTGCTCCGTGTTGTACGACAGTCTCATCAAGCGAAGACAATAACACATGATTTTCATCATCTATCTGTGGAACTGGCATCACTAATAGGCCATGATACTTTCTTGTGTTGCAATCTACGATTGTAGTACAATGATAGGCACCAATAGCATTACCACGAAGCATCTCATGCGTAAGAGATTCTTGAAGATTGCTAGTCAGCGTCTTATCAAAACGTAAATAGGTCATGGATTATGGATTTAATTAATTCATATGATTTATATTGAAAAGTTAGCTAAAACTTTGTATCGCCAAATATATAAAAAAACTCGCACACGATTGCAAAGAGTATAAAGGTTTTATTTCTATTTTTTTATTTTACACGACTAAAGTATATACTTAATAATGCATACAATGTATACCATGAATAATTCTTGCCATTATAATCAAGCCACAAGACAGAATAAGAGAAAATTAAAGCCACAGAAGAAGTCGTTAGCACAAAAAGACAAAGGACTATACAGACAAAACTTGGAATAAAAAAAATAGGGCACACCTTTATAAGAGGTATACCCTATTTTTACAATTATAAGATCTTTATTTCACAGATGAAATGTTTTCAAGCAAAGCTGTAAAGTTTTCTGTGATAAGGCGAACCGAAATAGCGATCAAAATAATTCCAAAGAATTTTCTAATTAAGTAGATACCACCAGTCCCAAGTACTCGTTGTACTTTATCTGTCAAACTAATAACGACATAAACCCAAATCATATTTAGTATCAACGCAATCAAGATATTGACAGTGGCATACTCGGCTTTCAAAGATAATAATGTCGTGAATGACCCCGCTCCTGCTAAAAGAGGAAATACTAGAGGAACCAAAGTCGCTTCTTTAATTGGCCCTTGATTCTTAAATATTTCAACGTCTAAAAGCATCTCCAAAGCCATCAAGAAAATGACAATAGCCCCCGCCACCGCAAAGGAGCGAATATCTACATTGAATAAACGCAAAACAATATCACCAGCAAAGAAGAAAACCAGCATTAAACCAAATGATAACAACGTGGCTTGTGTTGCATTAACACTACGCCCACTTTGCTTGAGATTAATTATAATAGGTATTGATCCTATGATATCAATCACAGCAAACAAGACAATAAAAGCACTTGCAAATTGTTCCACATCAAAGTGGCTAAAGGAAAATTGGCTAAAAAAATCATTCATCATAGAACAGGTTTTAGTTTACGAGCGCAAATATACTGCATAAATTCAAGGTTTTGAAAAATTACTACAAAAAAATTTACCTAATTTTGGTAGCTAATTAAAAATTTGTTGTTACTTTTGTGCCTATGAGCAAGAATACAAATATAGTACGAGTCCAACCAGACTCGATGTACGAAAAGCTTCTTCGCTTACCTTTATTTCAAGGATTGCGTGTAGAAGACTTGAATAATTTATTGGAAAAACTACGTGTACAATTTGTACACTATAAAGCTGGACAAACTATCATGAGACAAGGTTTGCCCTGTACAAAGTTGATATTTATTTTATCAGGTGAAATTCGTAGCACGCAAAAGATCACAGAACCTTTCAAATACAGTGTATCTGAAACTTTTCAAGGGCCCTATCTTATTGAGCCCTCTTGTCTCTTTGGACGATACACAGACCACATGTACACACATCATAGTGTTACAGAGGTCACAACATTACAAATTACAAAACAGGAAGCATTGGATGTCTTGTTTGAATTTCCACTGATCCGACTTAACCATATTAATATGGTATCTGCGCGCGCACAAATAATGCAACATAAAGCGTGGACTATACCGCCCAATGACGTCTTACAACGTGCAGTATGTTTTATCCGCACTAGACTTGAAAACACGATAGGAACAAAACGTATTCAAATTTCGTTACGAAGCTTAGGACTCGGTGTTAACAGCAGCCATGTCACAATGGCAGAAAAAATAAAATTAGCAGAAGACGCAGGATTGATTTATCACGATAAGACTACAATGGTTATAGAAGATTTCAACAAATTGGAAGAGTTTGCTGAAACATACAACAACGTATAAAATAGTATCTTTTATTTTGTACGCCCTCTACCATGACACACTTTTTTCGAGTGCATATAAAGCAGTATTCTTTATATGTTAGATATCTAAAACTTAACCATTCAACTTTGCTTCTTTCCTAAGAATCTCATTTTTACGACTAGCACTTGGCACCCAACACCAAAAAGTAGACCCCTTACCTGGTGTAGATTCAAAGCCGATGCGGCCATGTCCTTGCTCCATAATGTCCAAAGAAATCGACAATCCAAGTCCAGTACCACGAGTATGTTGATCTAGTTTTTCAAAACGTTGAAACACTTTATCTTGCTTATCCAAAGGGATACCAACTCCTGTATCATGCACACAGACGACAGCTCCCCTATCTTCAAGCCGATAATAAAGACGCACCTCACCTTTCTCAGTAAATTTCAAAGCATTGGTCATAAAATTACTAATAACCTGCATTAAACGCTTTGAATCAAAATAAATATCAAAAGACGGTTGATCATCAACATCAAGCACCACCTTAACTTTAGATGACTTAGACAAATGACTCAGCGAAACAAATAATCTTTCAATAAAAGCTTTGATTTCAAAAACTTCAGGAGTCATCTTCATTGTTCCAGATTGTAATTTCGCTAAATCCAATATATCACCGATCAAGTTTAAGAGCTGATCATTATTCTTAACAATCAATTCAAAATATTCCTGACGCTCTTTATCCGACAATTCTCCATCTGCCATTAAAGAAGAGAATCCCACAATGGCATTGAGTGGAGTACGAATTTCATGACTCATATTAGCCAAGAACACACTCTTTAATTTATCAGCTTGTTCAGCCGCGCGAGCACGCAACATCATCTTTTCTGCCTGATTTTTCTTATTACGAACAAGCTGTTGCAAATATACAATCACCAAGAGTAAGACCAACATGATCAAGCCACTTATAACTAATGCTCGAGCATGATAAGTAAAAAAAACAACTGGCTTATTAACAAATACCGTATCCTTGGGTAAAACACGTGCATCAATATTATATCGTTGTATTATTTTCCAATCATACATGTTAATATTGACATCTTTATATATCACTGGAATGTCACTCACAGGTGTGCCACTTAAAATTTCACGAAGCAATTGCCCAGCCAATTGTCCATGCCTATAAGGTGAGACAACACGCCCTCCTACCAATCCATCACCTACACCATGATCCCACAAATGAAAAACGGGAGTACGTGTATATTGACGAATCATGCGCAACAAACTAGACAAGGAGATAGGATGCAAAAAGCGATCTCTGTATCCAGAAATAAGAAGAATTAGTTCTGATGCAGGAATACGATTCAACATACCTCTATAAGCAGCCATAGAATAAAAACACATGTTTACTTCCACAAATTCGTGATGTGGAAATTTTTGAGCTGATGTCTCCATCAACAAATTAAAATCAAGCTGCGCAGTAGTGGTCGAATCTGTCAGCACATAAATTTTCTTTGCTTCTGGCTTTAACGCTATCATTTGCCTTATCGTTTCATCCATAGAGGTTTGTTCTATAACCCCTGTCATCTTTGGATTTTCATTTTGCTTCAAGGCCAAACGTTTATCATTAACACCAGCAAACACAATAGGCTGATCTTTAAAAAGCCCATTCTGTTCTTTAAGCGCAAAAAGAAAAGCGTTATCATCCCCCACGACAACAGCATCAACTGTTGGCCAGATTTTGAGTTTGTGGGCTAAATGTTTGCGAAATAATGCCACCTGTACAGTATCATTCGGATAACGCTTCGTATCCATAAACTCCATACTAATTTCTACGCCCATAGTATCGACTACCGACATCAAGCCACCAATCTGTGCTTTAGTGGCCGTAAAAGTTGGGTGATACGAACTTATATACAGTACTCTTGCAGAATGCTTATACGTTTGGGAATCCTCTTTTTCTGTATACTGTTCCTGTTGGACACTCATATTGGACACTCCCAAATCCAGAAAAGGATGTCTATTATTTTGAGCATAAAGAGCAATCTGGAACATTGCACTTAATTGTAAAACAATACATAAATTAAACAAACACATGTAACGATGTGACGCTAAAATACGCATCACATACCTGATCCAAGTAGTATTGCCACATCTATTGCTTCTCATCATAGCACTCGTTTGTTTTATTTTTTTTATACCAACAGGACAAAATTAGCAATAATTTAAGACTTTAACAAACAAAAACCAAGAAAACACAAAGGGAAATGTACTCAACTATCATTTTATCAGTTTTTTGAAAATTATTTAAGTAAAAAATTGGTAGTTTCAAAAGACTCATTACCTTTGCAGGGTATATAACTGACATTTTATCATTAATCATAAACCTTAAAAAGAGCAGCTATGAATATTGAAAGAATCATGGCTTCACTAGAAGCAAAGCACCCTGGTGAATCAGAGTATCTGCAAGCAGTAAAGGAAGTGCTTTTATCTATTAAGGATGTTTATAATGAACACCCAGAGTTTGAACAAGCTAAAATTATTGAGCGGCTAGTCGAACCTGATCGCATTTTCACGTTTCGTGTAACGTGGATTGACGATAAAGGCGAAGTACAAACAAACATTGGTTATCGCGTACAATTTAACAATGCGATTGGCCCATACAAAGGTGGATTAAGATTCCACGCATCAGTTAATCTAAGTATCTTAAAATTCCTCGGTTTCGAACAAACTTTCAAGAATGCCTTGACAACTCTCCCAATGGGTGGTGGCAAAGGAGGAAGTGATTTCTCTCCACGAGGTAAAAGTGATGCTGAAATCATGCGTTTCTGTCAAGCATTCATGCTAGAATTATGGCGCCAACTTGGTCCTGATACCGATGTTCCTGCTGGTGACATCGGTGTAGGTGGTCGTGAAGTAGGTTACCTATATGGCATGTATAAAAAATTGACTAGAGAATGTACCGGCACTTTAACTGGTAAAGGTCTAGAATTTGGTGGTAGTCTCATCCGTCCAGAAGCAACTGGTTTTGGAGGTCTTTACTTTGTACACCATATGCTAAGTCATATCGGCACAAGTTTGAAAGGCAAGACAGTAGCTTTATCTGGATTTGGTAACGTCGCTTGGGGAGCAGCACTAAAAGCTGTTGAATTAGGAGCTAAAGTTGTCACAATATCTGGACCAGATGGATATATATACGATCCAGAAGGTATCAGTGGAGAAAAAATTGACTACATGTTAGAACTTCGCGCAACTGGTGATGACATTGTGGCTCCATATGCTAAACGATACCCAGAAGCTACTTTTGTAGAAGGGAAGCATCCTTGGGAAGTTCCTGTTGATGTAGCATTACCTTGTGCTACACAGAACGAATTGAACGAAGACGATGCCCGTACTCTTATCGAAAACAAAGTACTTTGTGTAGGTGAGATCTCCAATATGGGATGTACTCCAGAAGCAATCGACTTGTTTATTGAGCACAAGATCATGTATGCACCAGGTAAAGCAGTTAATGCTGGTGGTGTAGCAACAAGTGGTCTTGAAATGTCTCAAAATGCAATGCACCTTACATGGAGTGCTGAGGAAGTAGACCAAAAATTGCATGGTATAATGGAAGGTATCCACAAACAATGTATTCGTTATGGTACAGAAGCTGATGGATATATCAACTACGTGAAAGGAGCCAATATAGCTGGCTTTATGAAAGTAGCTCATGCCATGCTTGCACAAGGCATAATCTAAGCTTTAACTATATGAAAATCTATCAATCACTGCACTACAAGTTACTAAGAGATAACAGTTAGAGAGAGAGGAGAGATAGAAGTAGTGCGACGTCACTAAGTTGTTGGACACGACAGCTTAGTGGCGTTTTTTTTATTAATAATGAGGTGCATTGCAATTATTCTCCTATCTTTGTAAAACGAATAAACATAAAGAAAAAGAAAATGGCTTTACACTCAGAACTAAAATTCAGAAGAGATAATATTCGCGTGCAAATGGCTGAGCAAGGTATAGATGCCGCTCTTATTGCCTGCAACACCAACCTTTTTTATACTTGTGGACAAATTATCAATGGATATTGTTACATCCCATTGCATAGTCCAGCAATTCTATTTATCAAGCGTCCCAATACTGTAGCTGGAGAACATGTGGAACATGTACGTAAACCAGAACAAATCGTTGAATTGCTTCAACTTCGTGGACTTCCAGCACCAACAAAATTAATGCTTGAGGGAGATGAACTTCCTTATTCAGAATACATGCGTCTATCACAACTTTGGCCTGAAGCTGAGGTTGTTAATGGGACTCCTTTTATCCGTAAGGCACGCATGATTAAGACAGACTTTGAGCTTAATCTTTTTCGCCGTGCAGGCATGATGCATACAAAAGCTTACAAGCGCATCCCAGAGATCTATCGCCCAGGTATGACTGATCATGAATTTTCTATCGAGATGGAAAAAGTCATGCGAGAAGAAGGATGTCTAGGCATTTTCCGCATTTTTGGACGAAGCATGGAGATCTTCATGGGCAGTATTCTTGCAGGTGATAATGCTGAGGAACCTTCACCATATGACTTTGCTCTAGGTGGAGCTGGTTTAAATGCATCACTCCCAGTAGGAACAAGTGGTACTCGCCTTACTCCAGGCATCAGCATGATGGTTGATATGGGAGGAAATTTCAACGGATATATGAGTGACATGAGTCGTGTGTATAGTATAGGCAAGTTGCCACAAAAGGCATATGATGCACATAAAGTCTGTTTGGAAGTTCAACACGAAATTGCTGAAATGGCTAAGCCAGGTGTTATCGCTAGCGATCTATATGACAAGGCAATGGCTATCATGGACAAAGCTGGCTTTGTTGGTAACTTTATGGGTACGCGTCAAAAAGCTCAGTTTATTGGCCATGGCGTAGGTTTGGAAATTAATGAGATGCCTGTTATAGCGCCTCGTCAGAATGTAGAATTACAACCTCGCCAAGTATTCGCATTAGAACCTAAGATTGTGCTTCCTGGCATCGGTCCTGTCGGTATTGAAAACACCTGGATTGTGACTGAGGAAGGTTTGGAATGCACAACCAACATGGACGAAGACATCGTGATGTTACCTGAGTAATCTATCTTTATCCTTTATGAATCCTTACGAAATCATTAGCATAGTTGGCCCTACAGCAACCGGTAAAACTGGTTTAGCTGTAGCGGTTGCTGATGCTTTACATACAGAAATTATTAGTGCCGATTCCCGTCAAGTATATCGAGGTATGGATATTGGTACAGGAAAAGACTTATGTGAATATACTATCAATGGGCACACTATCCCATATCACCTCATTAACATTCTAGATGCAGGCGAGAAGTATAATCTATTTGAATTTCAACAAGATTTCACTCAAGTCTACCAAAACATGAAACAGCGAGGATTGACTCCTGTACTATGTGGAGGGACGGGCTTATATACAGAATCGGTACTTAAAGGCTACCGCTTACTACCCGTACCTCAAAACGATGCTTTACGTGCAGAATTGGCAGGTAAGACATTGCAAGAATTGACCGACATCTTGTCTACCATGCAATCTTTACATAACACGACTGATGTAGATACTGTCAAACGTGCTATAAGAGCAATAGAAATTGCTCAATATCAGAAGGAGCATGCGGATATGGGAACGGAAATTAAACCAATTCATGCGCTTATTGTGGCGATGGACATCGACAGAGAGTTGCGTCGTGAACGCATTACAAAGCGTCTGCACGCTCGTCTCAACGAAGGCATGATCGATGAAGTTCAAACATTACTAGATCAAGGAGTATCAGAAGAGACCTTGGTCTATTATGGTTTAGAATACAAATTTGTAACCATGTATTTAACAGGTCAATTGTCGTACAATGAAATGGTGCGTCAGCTTGAAATTGCGATTCACCAATTTAGCAAGCGACAAATGACTTGGTATAGAGGCATGGAACGCCGTGGATTCAAACTACATTGGCTTCCAGTTACGATGCCCATTTCGGATCGTGTAGATCAGATTCTCACTTGGTATCAAACTGGTGACAATGGATAAGCAAGTGTACATAAATAAAATAAATGAAGTTTAATCCTAATAAATGGGGCATCATCTACAATCCAATGGCTGGATCGGGTGAAGGCAAAGGACGCTGGCATGAGATACAACAGTACCTCGATTCCTGCGACATCAAGTATGACTATTTCCAAAGTGAAGGATATGGTGCTGTCGAACGTCTTGCAGATATCCTGATGAATAATGGCTACAAAACTCTGATTATTGTAGGCGGGGATGGTGCACTCAATGAACTGATTAACGGTATACTACTCAGTAAACCTGTACAAAATGATCCCAACTATTTAGAGCAGATACGATTTGGCATTATTCCCAATGGGTTGGCCAATGACTTCGCCAAGTTTTGGGATCTATCTACAGACTATAAAACAGCCATTCAAGGACTACTTTCTGGACGTACTAGAAAGGTGGATATTGGACAAACAAGCCACTACAATACAACAAAAGGTCAACATATATACCGCTATTTTATTAATGCAGTCAATATCGGTGTAGGAGAACGCATGGTACGTGTTACAGATCGTGCCAAACGTTTTTGGGGTTGGAAATATATGGCCTTATTGGAAGCTGGATTTATGCTCTTATTTGAAAAGAAGCAGCATAAAATGCATCTTCGTATAGATGATGTACATATAAAAGGGCGTTATATGACCGTATGTATAGGTAACTGCACTGGCTGGGGGCAAACTCCTAGTGCGGTACCGTATAACAGTTGGCTAGACATCTCTCTAATCCATAGACCCAAAGGTATCGGACATTTTCTATACTGTTTATGGCAGATGATCAATAATCGCATACAGAACTTGAAAGAAGTTGATGTATTTCGAGGTAAAGATATTCGTGTCATGCGTGCTAGAAATGCAAGTATAGATCTAGATAGTCGCCTGTTGGGTAAATGTTATCCTCTTGATATAAAGATTTTGCCAGAAAAAATCACAATGATGATTCCTTAATCCCCCGATTCTTAAACTTAACCTCACAATAAAATAATTATGCTTATAAATACTTTAACTAATAACGACCAAGATAATTTCTTTTTGCTAGCTGGTCCTTGCGTAATCGAAGGCGAAGATATGGCTATGCGTATTGCTGAACACATCAAGGAAATTACTGTGCGATTGGGCATCCCCTACGTTTTTAAAGGATCTTATCGCAAAGCCAATCGTTCACGCATCGATAGTTTCACGGGCATTGGCGACGAGAAAGCATTGGAAGTTCTGGCCAAAGTATCTCGTGAATTTGAGCTACCTGTTGTCACTGATATTCACACGGCAGAAGAAGCTGCTATGGCGGCCAATTATGTGGATATTTTACAAATCCCTGCTTTTCTATGCCGACAAACAGACTTACTGATTGCAGCTGCAAAAACAGGTAAAGTCGTGAATATCAAGAAAGGGCAATTCCTTTCTGGTGCGGCGATGGGGCATGCAGGACAAAAAGTAATTGATGCTGGCAACAACCAAGTGATGCTTACAGAACGTGGTACTACTTTTGGTTATCAAGACTTAGTTGTTGATTTTAGAGGGATTCCAGAAATGCAATCGTTTGGATGGCCTGTGGTCCTTGATGTAACGCATTCTCTACAACGTCCTAACCAAACGAGTGGAGTGACTGGAGGGATGCCTCACCTTATAGAAACAATGGCGAAAGCTGGTGTAGCGGCAGGCGTTGATGGATTGTTTATGGAAACACATATGGATCCATCTGTAGCCAAAAGTGATGGGGCAAATATGCTTAAGCTAGACAAGCTCGATGCACTACTTACCAAACTTGTACGTATCAGACAAGCGTTAAAATAACTATTTCTCAAGCATATTTATGCTTAAATTCAATATTTCTTACCTATTGTTGCAACTTTTCATTTCTCTACTACGTCTAATGGAATGTATGTAACTAAAAAACAAATCAAAAAACAGAAAACGTATGAAACATGCATTTGGAAAAGCTACCCTAGCCTTTGCTCTATTCTTAGGCTTCGGGACTAGCTACATGTCGGCACAAGTGCCTGCACTACCAATGGACAAAGAAGTGCGTGTAGGAAAATTAGACAATGGTCTAACTTACTACATTCGTCACAATGAATTACCAAAAAATCGTGTACAATTTCACATCGCACAGAAAGTAGGTGCTATCCTAGAACTTCCACAACAACGGGGACTTGCTCACTTCCTAGAGCATATGTGCTTCAATGGAACCCAAAATTTCCCTGGCAATGATAAAGGCCTTGGTATCGTACCTTGGTGTCAAAGTCATAGTCTTGTTTTTGGCCGTGACCTGAATGCCTATACTGGAGTAGATGAAACAGTGTATCGAATCACAAACGTACCTACTACAGCTCCTAGCGTAGTAGACTCTTGTTTGCTCATTCTACATGATTGGAGTCATGCACTTCTTCTTGAAAAAGGAGAAATTGACAAAGAACGCGGGGTAATCCGTGAAGAATTACGTAGTCGTGACAATGCACAAATGCGCAACTTGCAAAAGATCGCTGAACAAGTATACGGTAAGGACTCAAAATATGCAGACTGCCTTCCAGGAGGTAGCGTAGATGTGGTCAATAATTTTGATCCTAAGGTTTTGCGTGATTACTACCATAAATGGTATCGCCCTGATTTGCAAGGTATCATCATTGTTGGTGATATTGATGTAGATAAGATGGAAGCTCGCGTCAAAGAAATGTTTGCTGATGTACCTGCACCAGTCAACCCAGCAGAACGTATCTACTATCCAGTACCAGACAACGATGACATGATTGTTGCTATTGCAGCAGATAAAGAAGCTACTAGAACGCTAACTAGCTTCGAAGTAAAATCTGAACGTATGCCTCGTCAAATGCGTGGTACTATGATGTTTTTAGCACAAGACTACGTGACATCTATGATTAGCTCTATGCTCAATAAGCGTTACGAAGAATTGGCTCAAAAATCAGATAATCCTCCATATGCATACGCAGGGGCTAACTTCTCTGACTTTTTTCTTTCAAATATGACTAAGTCAAGCTTTGATGCAACGGCTATTGTGAATGAAAAAGATATCGAAGGTGGATTTAAAGCCCTTGTTCGTGAAGTCTTTCGTGCTGCGAAATTCGGATTTACACCTTCTGAATATGCACGTGCCCGCGCTGAATACTTGCGTAAATTAGAATCTATATATAATGACCGTGATAAGCAAAAGAATGGATTCTATGCACAACAATATATCCGTCACTTTATCTCAGGCGATGCAATTCCTAGCATAGAAACTGAATATGCGATGGTCAATCAAATCGCACCTAAATTGCCAGTTGCTGCTATCAACCAAACAATTGCTAGTATATTAAAAGATAAGAAAAATCGCGTGATCACACTGACTATGCCTATCAAGGATGGTGTAACAGTTCCAACTAAGGAAGACATGAAAAAATGGTTTGCTGCAGTTGAATCTGAAAAACTAACTCCTTATGTAGATGAAGTCATTGATGAGCCATTGATAAGCGAAGATCTAACTCCTGGTAAGCTTGTAAAAACATCAGAAGATAAAACTCTTGGTACAACAACTTGGGTATTTTCTAATGGAGCTAAGGTTATCCTTAAAAAGACAGATTTCAAGAAAGACGAAATCATTATGAATGCTTATAGTAAGGGGGGAACTTCTCTATATGGCAAAGACCGCTATTATGATTTTGCTTCAGTAAATGAATCATATAACATCGGGGGACTTGGTAAGTTTGATGATACTACATTGACTAAACTTCTTTCTGGTAAAATCGCTTCTGTTAATGCTTCTGTTAATCTTTTCTCAGAAACAATCTCAGCTAATTGTTCTCCTAAGGATCTTGAAACAATGCTACAGCTGAACTACTTGACATTTACTGCACCACGCAAGGATGATAAAGCTGCTAACTCATACAAGAATCGTATGAAAGCTATTCTAGAAAATGCAGAAAAGAACCCTGCAACCCACTTCAGTGATAGCTTAACTTACGCACGTTATGGTGATGAAATACACACTCGTCGCTTCAAAGCTGCTGATCTTGATAAGGTAAATTATGCAAGTACATTGGAACTATACAAGGAACGCTTTGCTAATGCTGGTGACTTTACTTTCTATGTTGTAGGAAATATTGATCTTGATACTGCAAAACCATTATTTGAAAAGTATATAGGATCGCTACCTGATCATAAGGTACGAGAAAAAGCCAATCATCACGTTGCTCATCTTCTAAAGGGACACAGAACCCTTAACTTCTATCAAGAACAAGATATGAAGAAGACTACAGCATTTATTGGATTCCATATGCCTTATGAATACAATTTGAAAACTCAACTTATATCATCTATTTATGGTAAGTTGATGGATATTCGTTGCACTGAAACAATGCGTGAAGATGAAGGTGGTACTTATGGTGCATACGTACGTGGAACAGTCACTGACGAACCAGAAAAACAAGCTGTATTCTTTATCTATTTTGATACAGATCCTGCTAAATTCAATCGTCTTACAGAAATTGCAAAGGAACAAATGAAGGACATAGCTGAAAACGGTCCTAAAGAAGTCAACATGAAGAAAGTGCTTCCTCCTATGCTTAAGAAGTTTGAATCTAACTTGAAAGAAAACAAATTCTGGATGAATGCTATTAAAGAATACGATCTAGATGGTATCGACAATGTAAATGACTACACAAAGGTCGTCAATAATATTACTAAGAAGGATATCCAAGATTTCGCTAAGAAGATCTTGAAGGCTAAATCTACATGCAATGTCAGCATGACTAGTGCTTCTTGCAAAAAAGAGGCTTCAAAGTAATTAGAGATAAGATGAACCTGATTGTTGACAACTCACATTGAGATTGATCAAAAGTTCATTCTAAACTATAGACGGGTCATAGGATTTGATTATCCTATGACCCGTTTTTTTCTTGCTATTATTAATATGGGACACCTACATCTCCCAACTTCGCGCTACAAAGTTTATGGGATATACCACTGTTTTATACCCCATAAACTTTATAGCAGCATCCTACTAAAAAAGGATCACACCAGTAAAGATGACAAATATTCAAAGCGAGACTTCTATAAGATATACGCTTATTCAATATACTGTATCGAGTAATGCAACCTATTTCAATGAAAGACAGAGTACTTTGAGAACAACTGCCTATACATGAGTAGTAATACCTACTACACATGAGTAGTAGAACTTACTATACATGATAAGTAGATCCTACTACACATGTATAGTAGATAGCTCTTCCTTTATCAAAACATGATATGCATAGGTAGGAGTTCACCGATTACATATATACCTAGCGCAATTCAACAATATGAATCAAACTTATTAAGAATAGAGACACCTACTTAATAAACGGGGCATATAAGCAAACAGGCCATAGGATAGTCATCCTACGGCCTGTTTGTAATATGATAAAATACAAAGTATCAATAAATTCCTATAGCATCCGATTCAATCCATCCAACTTTACCATCTAATAACTGGATTTCTTTCCACGAGGACATACTGCCATCCTTAATCTCGACCTTGCTCCCTTCATGTAACACAAATTGTTCATTGCTACCAGTACCAGGTGCAGAGTAGACCGTTACAGTAGGGCGCAAGACTATAGCATGATCTTCTAACAACAAATAATGTTTTTGATGCGCAGCCGATAAGTTGGCCACAAGTACAAAGACAACAAATACAAAAGTCAACAAAAATGATACTCTACGAGTATTGTATTCGCGGCTCCAAAAATAGACACAAAAGCTAGCTAGAGCTAACGCAAAAAATAGAACACCTAACATGCCCCAAGTAGACAAATTCAGGGAATAGATTACATCATCTACCCAATTTTTTAAAAAGATCTGTGGCACATCTTCTATCTTATCCACTGTTCTAGTATTAGCCATCGCTAAATTGGCTTTGATATCATCATCAGCTGGCTTTAGCTTCAAGGCTTTTTCATAATTTAAAATAGCTAGCCCCCATTTTTCAGTCTTGTAGTATGCATTAGCTAAATTATAATATAAGTCGGCAGAAACACCTTGGTATTTAAGTACTCCTTCATATTGTGTAATAGCCTGAGCAAATTCACCTTTTTCATAAGCTGTGTCTCCCATGACTTTCGAATATGTACCTTTAGGAGAAAGTACCTGAGCAGCCGAATCTTTCTGCCCCCACACATGGTGTGGGTACATCATTAAAACTATTTGCGCTAACAGCGCTATGGAAAATATACGAATAATTTGTTTCATCGTTACTTATTATCTCGAGACGTTATTTCTTATTTTAATACTCCTTCCATATCAGCAATCACACGGACAGCTTCTTGGTAGATCTTATCCATTTCACTATCCTTATCCGAAGATGGAGCAAAACGAGCAAATTCACAGTTGTCAAGCAATTTTATAAACGCTGACACAAGAGTACCTGGCACAGTTGCAACTGTTAGCTTCTCAGCAATATTGTCTTTACTCAATTCTGAAATAGGCATAGCCAACTTATCACTTGTATAGCCCCAAAGCGCTTTGAGTACCTCATCATAAAACGCTTCGTTATCTTTACTATGAAGCAATTTCCCTGCAACTTTTAAACGCTTAACTGCAACTTTATTCGCCTTTTTATTACGTTGTTTCTTCACGTCTGATTGAGCCACAGCTTGTTGTCTACCAAGTATCACAGCAATAATCACTGCAATTAACGGAATAAGATAACACAAGATATAAGATAAAGTTCCATACCAAATATCTGAAGCATCTTTCAAAGCTGCATCTCCTCTATGAATGTATCGTATATCCTTACCTAATACACGCACTTCCTCTTTGTCTTGTGTATAGTCTCCTACAACTACTGGGGCAGCATTATTTCCCTTGCCTGGTAGTACCTTTAAGGTATGAGAAGCAGTATGTAGAGTCACATATTTCTTTTGCTTTGTGTCATAATAGACTAGGTTTACAGCAGGAATTGTAAAATCTCCAGCGTAACGTGGAATAGCTAAATATTCGATGGTACGACTTCCTTTTTGTCCTTGAGCAGTCAAAACAAAATGGTCTGTCGCTTTAGGATCATATGCTTCGAAATCTGCTGGCCAGTCAATCTTTGGGTTATTAATCAACTTCAAATT
This sequence comes from Bacteroidaceae bacterium, assembly GCA_963668535.1. Classification (GTDB taxonomy): domain Bacteria; phylum Bacteroidota; class Bacteroidia; order Bacteroidales; family Bacteroidaceae; genus F22. The sequence goes on along the minus strand of OY764867.1, from coordinate 2,497,147 downwards.
ACCCACCCCAGAAATCTTCAACTTCAAAGTAACTGCTTCATTCGCATGAACTTCTTTTGTCGATAAATCATCATCAAGGGTAAAATCAGACCCAACAGCTCCAGAGAAGGCAGCTGGTCTAGTTGGCAAGGATGCTACATGAATGGTCAATTTAGGAGTCATCAAGACTTTTCTAATTTGACGTCCCATTGCACCACCGTTGAAAAATGAATCAAAAGGATCTGCATCGGGATCTTGCACCAGTACAATGGCATCAAAGCGCGCAGGTGCAATGTCTAAATCTCCTGATTGCTGTGGGAATAAAACAAACTGACGATATATGGCCGTATTATAATTCCTTCCATTATAATGCTCTCTTGTCCACTGAATACTCCTTGCCTTCTCTACTTCTTGTGAATGGAATCCCTTAAAATCGGGTAGCTTTACATTCTCAAAACTGCGCAAGTCTGTAGCCGAATAGATTTTATAACTCAATAAAAACGCCTCTTGTTCTTGTACCTTTGTTTTACTAACAATAGCGCGGATAAACAAGTCATTGGATTTATTGCGTGCATTTGCACGTTTACTATCCGAAGTATTTTTCTTATTTGTTGCTGAAGTGTTGCTATTACCTTGTGGATCAATCCCTCCTGCTTCATCTTGAGGGAGCACTTTAATGGTCAACGCATTGCTTCTCAATTTGCTAGACTTATGGACAGCTGACGCTACACCGAGCTGAAAATTACCAGCCTTATCAGCTCGCAACATATAGGTAATAGTCAAACGACTTTCTCTATTCATCTTACCATTGATAAAAGAGACATTGCTACTACGCGATTCGGATGGGCCAAACAACACAGTCAAGCCATCAATATCCATGTTAGGTACTTGGATATTCTTAGCATTTTGTGTATTCAACTCAAAAGTAACGCGAATGCGCTCGCCAACCACTGCGGGATTGGGTTGCGCAGAGGCCTGAATAGTTGGTTTTTCATCTGCACGAAGCAATTGCATAGGTATAGTACATATAAGCATACATAAAATGCCCGCCAAACTAAACCATCTTTTCGTTTGTTTCATTATTGATAAATCTTTCATTGTGTATAGCTATCTTTTACTTCTCTACCAATCTTTTCCAAGTGGACGACCAGAAACAGCAGCTTTACGTTTCTTGACCTTATCTTGAATACGTTTTTCATCACGCATTGCCGATTGTAACATTTGCTCAGCATTTTGCTTAGACATTTTTGGTTTCTGTCCTTGCTGTTGCTGTTGTTGCTGTTTCTCTTTCTTATCTTTATTTTGATTCTGCTTTTGTTTTTTAGGATCATCTTTCTTCTTATCTTGTTTTTTCTGATCCTTTTTATCGTCCTTCTTCTTATCCTTGTTTTGTTTGTCTTTGTCCTTATTCTTATCTTGCTTTTTCTGTTGCTGTTGTTGATCTTTCAGCAATTTCTGTGCTAGAGCTAAATTATAGCGTGTTTCTTCATCTTTAGGATTATCACGAAGACTCTGCTTAAAACATTCAACAGCTTGTTTGTAGTTTTTAGCCGCCATAGACATCACTCCCATATTGTGATAATTCATAGCATGTTGTTCACGTAGCATTTTACCTCCAGCTGCTTGCTGTTGGACATCAACTGAATTTTTCAACTGCTGTACCCCTCCCAACATCAATGCTTGATTCAGATTGTACTTAGCAACTCCATTTTTAGGATCCTTATCTACAGCTTTCATAAAACAAGTTTGAGCCTCAGTCATCAAACTATCTTTTAAATAGTGATTACCTTTTCTTAATAGACGTCGAACTTCACGATCTGTTTTTTTATTAAAAGGTTGTTCACTTTGATCAGGACCTTTCACCTGTACTTCAAAGTGTACTTGTTGTTGTGGGGATTGCTTATTAGGAAGATTATTTACAGAACGCACTTGCGGCATATTTTGAGCATAAAGGGGACTGATCATCGTGCTCATTCCGCCAAATGCGATCAACGCTAAAATCATCTTTATAGTAGATGACTTTTTAGTTGACAGATGGGAACGAAAAAGATGAATATTCGCAAAACGACGGTTTCGTTTCTCTAAAATCAGCAATTCAACCACGAGTAATACTAAGATAATCCAAGCAATATATGGGAACTGTTCATTATAAGCTGTAAATGTTTTACTTTCAATATCTGTCTTAGCTAATCCATCAATTTCCTTAAGTAAACGTTTTTGTGCAGCATTACTATTATCGACATGAAGATATAATCCTTGTCCAGCTTTCGCTAAATCTTGACACATCTTTTCATTCAACTTAGTGACCACCACTTTTCCATCTTTGTCTTTACGAAAATCACCACTTCCATCTTCCATCGGAATAGGAGCTCCATCGCGCGAACCAATACCTAAGATTTCTAGCTTAATACCGAGGTCGGCTGCCTGCTTAGCGGCTTGTTCTGCACCAGACTCATGATTTTCTCCATCAGTAATCAATACTATTGCACGACTAACTCCTTCTTGTGGAGTAAAGCTTCTGGATGCCAATTGAATGGCTTTTCCTAAAGCGGTACCTTGACGTTCTATCATTGTCGGGTCAATAGTCTCTAAAAACATTTTGGCAGAAACAAAATCACTGGTTATAGGCAATTGAGTATATGCTTCTCCAGCAAAGACTATCAAGCCGACTTTATCATCATGAAGATTTTCGACTAGCTTTGAGATCAAACGCTTGGCCTTCATCAAACGACTTGGTGCAATGTCTTGAGCTAGCATAGAATTGGAAATATCCAGTGCTATGACAACTTCCACACCATGTTTCTTTACTTTTTCTAATTTAGCACCAAATTGAGGACGTGCTAACAAGAGGCTTACTAAAGCCAATACAACAGTCATCATCCAATACTTTATACTTGGACGATACTTGGACACTTGAGGCATCAAGGTCGACAACAATTCTAAATCACCAAAGCTCTTTAAAGCTTGACGACGTTGATATATGCTCCAAAAATAATACACAACAAGAATGGGTATTACGAGCAATATATATAGGTATTCTGGACTTTCAAATCTAAACATAATGGTCACATTTATGGTGTTTTACGCAACACAATATAACGAACAGCCACCTCAGATGCTATACACAATAGAGCCAATAAAGCAAACCATTGGTATTCATCATCACGCTTCGTATATTCCTTTACACTCAACTTAGTTTTTTCCAACTTATCAATCTCTTCATACACTTCTTTCAACTTATCGTTGGATGTGGCACGAAAGTATTCACCATTAGTATCATGAGCAATTTGAGTCAAGGTCTTTTCGTCAATTTCAACAGGAACTTGAATATACTTGACTCCCATCTGTGTAGGATATGGATAACGTGCCATCCCATTGGTACCGACCCCAATGGTATATATACGTATGCCAAATGTAGAAGCGATTTCAGCGGCAGTTAAAGGGGAAATATCTCCTCTATTGTTCGTTCCATCTGTCAGCAAAATAATGACTTTAGATTTTGCTTTGCTATTTTTCAAACGACTGACCGCATTAGCAATACCCATCCCAACGGCTGTACCATCTTCCACTAAACCTGTCTGAACCTGCTGTAAAAGATTAATAAGTACCGCATGATCTACAGTCAAAGGACATTGTGTAAATGATTCTCCAGCAAAAATAGTCAAACCAATATTATCATTGGGGCGCCCATTAATAAATTGGGCTGCTACACTTTTAGCTGCTTCTAGACGATTGGGACTCAAATCCTCTGCCAACATAGAAGTTGAAACATCAATAGCCATCATGATGTCAATACCTTCAACATTACTTTTCTGCAGTTTATCCATACTTTGGGGCCGCGCCAAAATGATGACGACTAAGATTAATGTCAAAACTCGTAATGCAAAAGGTGCATGCAAAAGGTATTCTTTCCAGCTATGCCCCATGTGCTCAAATGGTTGTGTATCGCTTATCTGCATTGTAGCATGCAGATGACGACACCTCATCACATACCACACTATGTATGGAATGAGAAAAAGGAGTAAAAACAAGTATTCTATATGTGCAAAAACCATAATATACTTCTTTATTCTTTATGATTGTTCGATTATATACAACTTTTATCTACGCTAAAAGATTGTATAGTTCATAGATGACAAAACCTAAACTAACTATAGCCCCTACTCCTACTGCCACCATAATGGCAATCATCGAATAAGTGGCTGTTTTGGAACGTCCCTCTACGATAGTTTCTTCTATAATTTGTGGTTTTTCTTCCTCTGAAGGGACTACCTTTGTTTTATCCACAAAACTTCGGGCACTCTCTAGATGATGTTTCTTATCAATATTGTCTGGCGAATATTTCGCAAATTTCACCAAATCGGACGTACTAAACAAAGCACGCATTTCATTTACTTCATCTGCAGAAAAACGTTTCAATAGTTCATCCAAAATTTCAGTTGATGTCATTCCCATGGCGGGGAACTCATATCGTTCTTCGATGTATGTACGAACTGCATCCGTTATTTCTGTATAGTAAATTTTATTACTAACAATATCTTCATCCTTTGGAATTTCCACATGTTCAAGCTCATACAAAGCCACTTCATAAGCAGGCTTTTTAGGTTCAACTTTCACGCGTTTTGTTATACTCTGATTATTGACAAACAAACGCATCAACCAAACAAACAAAAGAGCCAAAATAACAACAAGGATGAATGCCCCAATACTAGGCAAAAAATCACTAAAGTAATACGACACTGATATTGCCCCCTTTGCAGGAAAGTATTTATCCTTGTGCAATGTATCCACTGGAACAGTTAATACTTTCAGAGTAAGCGCATCACTCTTATACGTCGTACTGTCTTGCATGACGTTAATAGAAGGAACATAAATTAATGCAGAATCAAAAGCAGTAACTGTATACTGCTGTTGAATAAGCATTCGCTTTTTATTATTGATCCATTGTGTATCTGGTTTGGCAACCTCTAATACTTCAAGCCCTTTGACAATAGTATCTCCAGGGGCGTACATTGGAAACTGAACATGTTTACCAGCATCAGTAGACACATCTAGTTTTATATGAGCAGGTTCACCGATACGAATCTGCATGGAATCTAAAGCAGCTGATACCGAAACATTATTATTATCTTGCGCATGTAAAGCAAAAATGCTACATGCTAAACATATTAATAATGAAACACGACGAAATATCTGGATCATGTGCGACTTCTTTTATGAAATAATTGCATGAGTGCTGCCACAAAATCGTCACCAGTTTGCACGGAGACGCTATCGACATTACTCTTCTTAAATAACTGTTCACGACGCTGATTCTGCACATTCCAATGCTGCTTATATGCTTCACGGACACGCTTACTTCCAGTATCAACCCAACGATCAACCTTCGTTTCAGGATCGTGCACTCGAAGTAGTCCAACATTGGGCAATTCTGCCCCGCGTTGATCATAAACATGTAAAGCTACAATATCGTGCTTGCGATTAGCGATGGTTAAGGCTGAATCATAATCGTGATGATCTATAAAATCACTCAACATGAAGGCAGTACAACGACGCTTAATTGCATGAGTCAAATGCTGCAATGGAACGCTTATATCTGTACCATGATTCTCAGGTCTGAAATCAATCAATTCACGAATCATGTATAATATATGCTTCTTCCCTTTCTTTGGAGGGATAAATTTTTCAACTTTATCTGAAAAGAAGATGACCCCTATCTTATCATTATTTTGAATAGCAGAAAAAGCAATTGTTGCTGCCATCTCAGTAATCAAATCACGTTTCATCTGTTGTTTTGTTCCGAAATCTTGACTACCAGACACATCTACTAAAAGCATCACTGTCAGCTCACGTTCTTCTTCAAAAACTTTGATATATGGTTTACCGCTACGTGCTGTGACATTCCAATCAATATCACGAATATCATCACCATATTGATATTCACGCACTTCGGCAAAGGACATACCTCGACCTTTGAAGGCAGAATGGTACTGTCCCGCAAAAATATTATTGCTGAGACCTCGCGCCTTAATTTCTATACGGCGCACCTTCTTTAATAGTTCTGTGGTCTCCATACTATTAAGGTACTTCTACATGATCAAGAATTTGACTTACAATTTGGTCAGCTGTCATATCCATAGCTTCTGCTTCATAAGTAAGTCCAATACGATGACGGAGTACATCGTGCGCTACAGCACGCACATCTTCAGGAATAACGTAACCACGTCGCTTAATAAAGGCATAGCTTCGTGCAGCAAGTGCTAAATTGATACTTGCACGAGGAGAGCCACCAAAATCAATCATCGTAGCTAAATCTTTTAAGCCATATTTTTCAGGGAAACGAGTTGCAAAAACAATATCGACAATATAACGTTCAATCTTCTCGTCAATATAGACTTGGCGAACTATTTCACGTGCCTTTACGATTTGTTCTGCCTTCATAATAGGCTTGACATCAAATGTAGCTCCCGTAATATTTTGACGAATAATCAACTTTTCTTCTTCATGTTTAGGGTAATCGATAAGTACCTTCAACATAAAACGGTCGACTTGTGCTTCAGGCAATGGATACGTACCTTCTTGTTCGATAGGGTTTTGTGTTGCCAATACTAAAAATGGAGCTGGTAAAGTGAAAGTAGACGAACCAAGTGTAACTTGACGTTCTTGCATGGCTTCTAATAAGGCACTTTGTACTTTAGCTGGTGCACGGTTTATTTCATCTGCAAGGACAAAATTAGCAAAGATAGGTCCACGTTTTACTTTAAATTCCTCATCTTTTTGGCTATATACTTGGGTACCAATCACATCGGCCGGTAGTAAATCAGGAGTAAACTGCACACGACTATAATCTGATTCGATCAAACTTGCCAACGTTTTAATAGCCAACGTTTTAGCTAATCCAGGAAGCCCTTCAAGCAAAATATGCCCATCTGACAAGAGTCCTATTAGCAGAGATTCAACTAAATGTTTCTGACCTACAATCGTCTGATTCATACCAGTCACAAGATCAGTAATAAAGGCACTTTCTGCCTCTATGCGCTCATTTAACGCACGAATGTCAATTGGATTACTCATTGTATTTCTATTTTTACAAGATATTTTTTCAAAATGTCATTGAAAACTCATTTAGCATAGCTAAGTGATTCAACTGTTCCACAAATATAGGAAAAATCACAGAAAACCAATAAACACAAGGCCGTTTTTTCTTAAAAAAATAGACTCTTTCACTATAAAACAACTATAGCACGTTTTTTATAGTAAAATATTTATCATATTATATTAAGCAAAACTTCCAATTTACTTTAGATCGACATCAGGAATTGCCACACCCTTAATTTGCGGTATATTCAAATTGATCCCTACTGGTAATATATCTTTATTGGCTATCTTCTGTTTATTAAACATATAAATATATGATGCATATTTGGCCTTTTTGTAATACAGCCGACTTATCGAATATAATGTTTCACCATTTTGAACAGCATGAGTTGTTAATAGGCCTTCAATGTTTTTCAAATATTTTTCTGGCACACTAGTAGCAACTACAGGGGACTTACGAGTCTTGACTACCTTTATCTCATTGGCTATAGCCCTATGCAAAGCTTTCTTTTTATCTACGCTTAATCCCATTGTAGCACCAGACCTATCCTTGGCTTGCGATTCTTCTGCAGTATTCTTAAGATTGTTCACTGAGGTTACTTTATTAAGCACATGCTCATCTTTAGCTACATCATGTTGTGTCGATACGACTTGTTTTGTCATTGACACAGCTAATTGCTTATGTTTTTGATTAAGCAGACGAAGCAAATCTTGATAATTCCCCTTCCCTTTATCTGCCCACGAATCAAACAAGACTTGAGTGCTATCCATATCAGATGAGCTGCTATTATCTATGCTCTCGGCAGTATTGTCATTAGCATATCGCAATTTTTCACGTTGTTTGCCTTCTTCGACTTGTTGCTTCATGTTTAACAAAGCACGCTGAAAAAAACTTTTCTTTTGCTTTATATTCATCTTATCAAACTCTTCTTCTGAAGGAATGACAATAAGTCCATTATCAGAAGTTCCAGCATTTTGGATGGAAGAAGAGATAAATGGATCATTGGCATTAAAAACATTATTTTCGTTCTGCCCCAGAGTCATTGATTTAGAAAAGACATCTTGCGATTGATTGGTGCTAGCATCGCTATCTTCTGCCTTAGACGAACTATTTATACCAAACAACTTCGCATATTTTTTTATTTGGGCTTCTTCACGCATACCTTGATAAGGTGTAGCTGGAGAATTTTCAACCTCAGGCAAGAGTATATACCACGAAAAAGTGGCTAGAATAATCAAGAAAAGAATAGAAACAGCGATACGAATAATCTGATGCAATTGCAATGCTGCAAAACGATGCGTCCCTTCTAACACTGGTGTACCCTGCTTATTCGGCATATACCGACCAGATATTGAAGCTCCTGCTTTAGTACGTTGCGATACGGTACGTCTTAGGGAACTTCTATTACGTGAGATTTCCAATGCTATTATAGCATCAACAGATAATTCCTCCGTTGTATTCTCCTTGCTATCATATTCGTTATCAACAAGCGCCTCCTCCTCCTTATGTCTATTTGAGGAATGTACAGCATTACTTTCACACTGCCCTTGATGATCAACATGCTCATGTTGACCACCCTTTAAGGAAGATGCTGATTTTTTATCTGTACTCATGATTTATTCTACTTACTCTTTTTTGACCAACAGTTAATCAATGACAGATGCATATAACTCAAAGACATCTGCATCATCAATATGAACATTATAAAATTCCCCTATTTGTAAAGGCGCGTTTTGATCGACGGGGATCAATACCTCAGGATCGACTTCAGGGGAATCAAATTGCGTTCTAGCTACATAGTATGGTCCTTCTTGACGATCAACAATAACGCGCATCACTTTATTGACCATACTATCACTAACATCCACGGCTATATTCTGCTGAATAGCCATTATTTCATCCAAACGAGCCTGCTTAACGTCTTCAGGCACATCGTCATTGTAATGACTAGCCGCATAAGTACCTTCCTCATGACTATATGCAAAAGCACCCAAGCGTTCAAAACGAGTAGTCTGAACAAATTCTTTTAATTCAGCAAAGTCTTCCTCTGTTTCTCCAGGAAAGCCAACCAAAAGAGTTGTGCGAATAAACAAGCCTGGCACACGACGACGCATTTCAGCTATTAAATCTATAGTTTGTTGTTTGGTCACATTGCGACGCATCAATTTCAACTGATTATCACTAATATGCTGAAGGGCAATGTCGATATATTTGCAAACATTGTCATGTTTTGCCATCACATCTAGTACGTCCATTGGGAAATGTGCAGGATATGCATAATGAAGACGCAACCATTCTACTCCATCAATCTGAGCTAAACGGTCGATAAGTTGAGCAAGCATTTGCTTTTTGTATATATCGACACCATAATATGTAAGCTCCTGAGCTATGATTTGAAATTCTTTAACTCCTTTAGCAACAAGATATTTTACTTCTTCCTCAATAGCCTCAATTGGACGTGATTTATGGCGACCTGTTATTATGGGGATTGCGCAATAGGCACAATGACGATCACAGCCTTCAGATATTTTCACATAAGCATAATGACTAGGAGTAGTTAATACACGTTCATGTGCCGCTTCTTCACGATAGTCCTCACCCAAATCGGCGATTAAATTGATCCAGTTAAATTTGCCATAAAATTTATCAACCTCAGGCAGTTCACCTTCTAAATCGGCTAAATAACGTTCAGACAAACAGCCCATAACATACACCTTCTCAACTTGCCCCATTGCTTTAGCTTCGCAGAGTTCCAAAATAACATTAATCGATTCTTCTTTCGCATCACCTATAAAACCACAGGTATTGACCACGACAATATCTGCATCAACAGTTTCCGGATCGTGTCGCATAGTATATCCCGCTAATTCAAACTGACGCATTAACTGTTCAGAATCAACTAAGTTCTTTGAACACCCTAAACTAATTATATCTACTTTCTTCATTTAGTTTTACCTTCTTACACCTACATATATTAAAGGACTCCTCCTTATTCAAATACTTATTCCCCAAATAGAGAAGCAACGAAATCTTGACGATTAAATAATTGCAAATCATCAATTCCCTCTCCTAAACCAATGTATTTTACTGGAACTTTAAGTTGATCAGAAATACCGATAACTACACCACCTTTTGCTGTTCCATCCAACTTTGTGATCGCTAACGAGGACACCTCAGTTGTTGCAGAAAATTGTTTGGCTTGTTCAAAAGCATTTTGCCCTGTAGATCCGTCTAACACCAGCATCACCTCATGAGGAGCATCTGGAACAACCTTCTTCATGACATTCTTAATTTTTGACAACTCATTCATTAAGTTTATTTTATTATGTAGTCGTCCTGCTGTATCAATGATTACAATATCAGCATTGTTTGCCACAGCCGATTTTAAGGTATCAAACGCTACTGAAGCAGGGTCAGCGCCCATTTTCTGTTTTACAACTGGTACACCAACTCGCTCTCCCCATACAACCAATTGCTCTACAGCTGCCGCACGGAATGTATCTGCAGCTCCTAAATAGACTTTTTTACCAGCCTTAACGAACTGATTGGCAAGTTTACCAATAGTAGTTGTCTTACCAACTCCATTAACTCCAACGACCATGAGTACATATGGACCTGAAATATTATCTGGGATTTCAAATCCAGCTAAGTCCTTCGTGTTATTTTCTGTAAGCAAACCCTCGATTTCTTCTCGAAGCATTCCTTGAAGCTCAGATGTACCAACATACTTATCACGGGCCACTCGTTCTTGAATACGCTCAATAATTTTCAAGGTAGTATCCACGCCAACATCTGAAGTGATCAAAATTTCCTCTAAGTCATCTAAGACATCATCATCTACAGTCGACTTACCTGCCACAACACGTGCAATTTTACCAAATACACTTTCCTTGGTTTTAGACAAACCATCATCAAGTGTTTTTTTCTTGTCTTTGGAAAAGAAACTAAAGATTCCCATATATAAAATTTTTGTTTACTATTTTCTGCTGTACTAAAAAATACTTTCACCTACCTATTGCTAGGCAAAGATAGTGAAATCTCGGCAGACTCTTAGCCTATACACTCAATAATATTACCGACAATACACTATAAACATAAAAGAGGATATATCTCCGCATTGGAGATATACCCTCTTTTCTATATCTTACAAGTGATTACCTTCTTGAAGAAAATTCATAATTGCCAACCTACTACGGACGGCTAAAACTATTTTTACTTCTTGAAGAAATCCTTTACTTGTTCGTTAGGAACCATTTGCTCATCAAAGACATATGCGCCAGTCTTAGGAGACTTCACCATCTTAACCACCTTTGTATATGAGCGACCGCTCTTATTACCGGTCTGTAGTGTTGCTACTGCTTTCTTAGCCATAGTTTACGATTTTACTTGATTTCCTTATGTACTGTCATTCTCTTGAGGATTGGGTTGTATTTCTTCAACTCCAAACGCTCAGTGGTATTCTTACGATTCTTAGTAGTAATATAACGTGATGTTCCAGGCATACCACTCTCCTTGTGCTCAGTGCACTCAAGGATCACCTGTACTCTATTACCTTTACCTTTTTTTGCCATAATAGTTTCTTAGTTTTAGCTGTTACCCAACAATTTTAATGGTTTTCCAGTCACAGTATCCCTTGCTAATAGCCTCTTTAAGAGCTGCATCAAGTCCCTTTTTGTTGATAAGGCGTAGTCCTGCTGCACTAAGCTTTAGACTAACCCAGCAGTCTTGCTCAGCGTAAAAGAACTTTTTCTTAAACAAGTTCACATCAAACGTACGTTTCGTTCTTCTCTTTGAGTGCGAAACGTTGTTGCCAATCATGGCTTTCTTTCCGGTAATCTGACAAATTCTTGACATCTCAATCCTTATTTTTTCGTTTTAACAAAAAACTTCTTCCAAACAGTTTGCAAAGTAACACATTATTTTCGAGACCTCCAAGTATTACCTAAACTATTATCGTCACAGCCTCGTTTATTTTTCATTTTTTGCAGTTTGGCCAGTAGACTTCAGCATATGCGGAGCAAAATTGTAGCCTAACTCCTCATACATACGCATAACGTATGGCATAGCGTTTTCAAATCGTTTCCAATTCTTTTTTTCGCTATCACACCACACGACTTCCGACAATGCAGCCATTCTAGGCAGTATCATATAGTAAGCATAATCTGTTGTAGGCACATACTCTGTCCATAAATTTGCTTGTGCTCCTAATATATGATCCATAGGCTTTTTAGCTTCCATATCAACAGATGTTGGCAGATATCTCGAATCTTGTTGACGAGTATCCATCATTCTTTTATCAGCCATAGTAGACTTCAGGATGCTTTTAAACTGAGATTTTTTTACATCAACTGGTTGTCCTTCTCCTTCATGAGTTCCTAAACCAGAAACAATCGGATTAAATGTGTACACTTTTTTTACAGGACTCATTCCACCGATTGCAAGCGGTTCAGTTTTTTTATCAGCCTGATAGTGATCAAAATACAGACAATTATTTGGGGACATTATTACATCATGCCCCATATTTGCAGCTGTAATTCCTCCTTTTACACCTCGCCAAGACATAACAGTCGCATTGGGGGCCAACCTTCCTTCTAATATTTCATCCCAGCCAATTATGCGACGTCCTTTTTTATTAAGATATTGCTCCAGCTGCACAATAAAATGCGCTTGTAACTGATCTTCTGCAGGATTATCGGGCTTACCTTGAATCCACAGACGTCGAATCAATTGTTGGCACTTACTACAACTTTTCCATCTCGTTTTATCAGCCTCATCCCCTCCGATATGAATATATGGAGATGGGAAAAGAGCTATAATTTCATCTAGTACACCTTGAATAAAAGGAATTGTCTGAGGATTACCTACACATAAAATATCAGGATATCCGCCCCATTTTGTACCGACTTTATATGGTCCTCCAGTACAACCTAAATTAGGGTATGCAGCAAGCAAAGCTAAAGTGTGAGCGGGTACATCAATTTCTGGAACAATCGTTATATGACGGTCAAGGGCATATCGTACCAACTCCTTCACTTGTTCTTGTGTTAAAAAACCGCCATAAGGTTTTCCATCATATTGTTCAGAATTTCGACCAACCACAGTTTCATCTCGTTGACTACCAATCTCTGTCAATTTTGGATATCGTTTTATTTCTATGCGCCATCCTTGATCATCTGTTAAGTGTAAATGCAAATAATTTAATTGATGCAATGCACACAAATCAATTACTTTCTTAAGATCCTTAACTCCCATAAAATGACGGGCTATATCCAGCATAAATCCACGATAACCAAAACGCGGTTCATCTTTTATATCAACTGCCCCCAAAACAACTTTATTCATTTGAAGTGGCGCAAAGACGGACTGTGTATAATGGTAAGGATCCATATTAGCTAATGCGTTTTGATCAATCTTTACCTCACCTGCAGTGTATATTATTTTACGCAACATTTCCATTCCATAGAAAACACCAGCAGATGTTGAGCCAGAAATCAACACTCTATTTTGATTTACATTAAGCGTATACCCTTCTTTGTTTTTGATTGTTTTATCTAATTGAATGACAATACCTTTTTCTGGGTTTACCGAAGCAGTGATTACTTCTCCCCATCGTTTTTGAGCGGGTTCAATTGTTCGTTTTTTAGTCGTAGAATCAGACGCTAATACAATGGTAGAATCATTTGTACATTGAGCAACAGTAGTTGTATCCACATGATTAGTCACTGGACCACCGCTCATAGCTTCAGCAATATATCCACCAAGCATTGCTGCATTTTTCTTCAACTCTTCCAATTGCTTCGCGCCAGCTCCAGCTTCAACAACCGTAATTTTCACGGGCGAACTAAGTGTGTATCCTTTATCCTGAGTTAATTCCGTGAGCTGTTTTGGTGCAGGTACAACCACACCGTAATGCACCGTTAAATTCTCTTGCTCACTAGCCAACAAAGCCATTGTCGTACTCACAATCATAACAAGTGCTATAGACTGCCATCTCCTAAAACAAACTAGGTTTTTCATATACTTATCAGCATTTTAATTTTTAAACGCTGTAAATATACAAAAAACCTAGAATATTTTCTTTTTACTAAGAAATCTTTTTAGCAAGATACACCTTACATTATATCAATCCATGTTTCATGAAAGCATGCCAAACTCCATCATCATCAACACTTCGCGTCACATCATCTGCCACGGACTTCACACTATCATGGGCATTACCCATAGCAATGCCTAATCCTACATGCTTTAACATTTCTACATCATTACCGCCATCCCCAATAGCCATGCATGCTTCTAATGGAATATTATAATGATTAATAATTTGATCAATACCTAATGCTTTTGTATTTCCTTTTCGATTAATGTCAATAAAATCAGGATGCCACCTAGTATGATGACAACCAGGAATCTGAGGCATTATCTCTAATTCTTGCTGTTCATCAAAACATACAGTTAATTGATATATATCGTGATTTACAACATCATCTATTGACATGTCTGGTAATACTGGAAACTCAACAAGCTCCAATGTGCGATTCATAATTTCATCACGATTGGTAATATACACGTCACTCTCTGTGATGACTATAGCAGATATACCAGCTCCACGTTTCATATAATCAGTAACCAGCTTCACATCATTCTTAGGTAGTGGAGATTTAAATAAAGGCTCTTCATTATGATTATAACAAATAGAGCCATTCATAGACACCAATCCATCAAATGGATAATTATTTAAATTATTGATAACCTTAGGTGGACGCCCTGTTGCAACAAATAGCTTAACTCCTTTACCCCTTGCTGCATCAAGTGCACGTATGGTAGATTCAGCCATTCGATGAGTCTCGAAACTCACCATTGTACCATCTATATCCAAAAATACAGCTTGAATATCTTGCATGTTCATTTATTTTTACCTTTCTGAAAAACCATTTTTCAATTAAACCACACAAAGATACTCAGAATCTCCTAGAAGTCAATCATACAATAATAAAATATATCTTTTAATAGAATAAAATAGGTTTCTCATCCCAACAACTTCCGCTAGTAATTAAATTACTGATGATATCCCACAATATTTCCAGATATTTGCAATAGGTCTGTTTCTGTTGATATCAAATTGTATAAAGCCTCTACATGCGAAGCAACTGCATTTAAATACGTGTTTTGAACATCTCGAAAATTAAAAGAATTAATCGCACCTTGATCATATTTCTGACGAGAAATTTCTAGATTTAACTTAGCAGTTTTAATTTGTTCTTCTGCAAGCTTATACACCTCTTTGTTTACCTCATAATTTGCATAATAAGTCAACAATTGGTTTTGTAATGAATGCTTCATTTGATCTAATTCTACTTGCGCTGACTTCTCATTAATTTTTGCAATAGCAACGGCCCTTTGGCGTGTTCCTCCGTTGAAAATAGTCCATGCTAATGAAAATCCAACATACGTATCTGTTGATTGCATATCTACATTAGGAGTACTACTAGAATAGTGACGTGAATTATCATTATAACGAACTCCACCATTTACTTTCAAAGTAGGATAATAGTCACTACGAGCAGCACGAGTATTTAACGCCATTATTCGCTGGTTGAGATACTGCAATTTTAATGTCTTATTGCTACTCTCCATAGCCGCCTGTAAGTCTGCTAAATTATAATCCGACATCGGAGCTACAAGCTCTGTTGTCAAAGTCCAAATAATAGGATCTTTGATACCCAAAATATAATTCAATGAGCGCAAGGAGTTTTCATATGTTGTTTTTTGACGCAGATACTTCGAGTAATCTGACAAATATGAGGTTTTATATTGCAAATAATCATATGATGTAGATGCTCCAATATCTTTGCTCCTAGCCTCTCTATCCATACGGTCTTTAGATAAATTACTCATAGACAAATAAGCATCACGCAATTCTCTTTCTTGCAGCACTTTAAAGTATGCTAATACAATATCTTGTACAGTTGTTTCAACAAGTAACGCAGTATTACCAGAAGACTGTTCTTCTAATTCTTCATATTTCTTTTTGCTAATTTGAGCTTTAAAACCATCAAAAAGTGTCCAATTAAGAGTTACTTGGGGAGTTAAACTCCAATTTTTATAATCGTCATCGTCATTATAATTTTTAGTTTGAGTGCCAGCCACATTTAGCGTCAGTGTAGGCATCAACGAAGTATTCCCCCATGTGTTGTTTATTTCGCTTATTCGCTGATCGTTTCGCTGTACAATTAGAGAATAATTATTTTTAAGTCCAATATTGATAGCATCTGAGAGAGTCAGGTTATTTTGCGCCCATCCCTCTGTTCCTACTAAAAGCATAATACAAGACAATATAATCTTTTTCATATATCTATTATTATAGAATCAATTTGTTTATTATTCACCAAAATCAATTACTCATGATAAGGGTTTTCTTCAATCTCTTTTGCCATATTCACTTCCAAAGCTTGGTCAATCTTCAAATACTTTATAGCAGGTTCTATTGATTCACGAGTTGCCTCTTCATCTTTGCATATGCGCTTACGCCAGAAATACAACAGACTATTATTTAATGCTAATAACACAGGCAATAATACCAATATAAAGAAAGTTCCAAATAAGATACCATATGCCAAAGCAATAGACATTGGAACCAACATAGCTGCATCAGGATTATTTTCCAATATCAGTGGCATTAAGCCAGCAACAGTAGTTATTGTTGTCAACAATATTGGGCGAAAGCGAGAAATTCCCGCCTCAACAATCGCATCATAAACACAAAGACCACGTTCTATATTCTGATTAAATCGAGCCATAAAGACAATAGCATCATTGATAACCACACCAGAAAGAGCCACCATCCCCCAAAGTGTCATCATAGACAGAGGTTTTCCATGAATTCCATGTCCCCAGATCGCGCCAATTATCCCCAATGGAATCATACTAATAACCATCAGACCTTGATTATAAGATTTGAAGTAAACAACAACAATAAGAATGATAATCACAAAAGCAATACCGAAGTACAAAAACAAACTTGACATTTGCTCATTGGTATCTTTAGATTGTCCTTGATGTTGAAATTGAATACCATCATGATGCGCTAAAATACCAGGTAAGATTTCTTTTTCGATATAACTTAACAATACTGGCACAGACTTCGTCTTATCCTTTTGATAGGCTTCCACTAATATTTCACGCTGTCCATTGTAATGATTAATTTTGCTTAAACTACGTGCAGTAGATATATCAGCCAAAGTAGCAAGTGGAAAATCTCCAGAAGTGGTATGTATCTTCATCTTTTCTAGTTGACCGATATTCATTCTTTCATTTTTAGCATACCGTACATACACCCAAATCTCATCTTTCCCTTGCTGAATACGTTGAGCTAATCCACCATAAAAAGCTGTACGAACCTGTTGTAACAAAGATGAAGTGGTACATCCCAGTGCATAAGCCTGTGGTTTCAAAGTAAGTCGTAATTCTTGACTACCCACCTGGCTATTATCTGAGACGTTGAACAAAGCTGGCATTTTCTTTAATTCAGATGACAATTCTTCTCTAGCCGCTTCTAATTCATTCTCATCATATCCCAAAAGACTTATAGATACTGGTGCTCCAAATCTATTAGAAGCCCCAACAGTAAACTTATACGCTTCAGGTATTTCTCCAACTTTTTGAGCAATAGCACGTTTCAAATACTGATCCGTAATACTTGGACTCCATTCTGTAGAGCTACTTAAAAACACGCGAATTTGAGCAGCATGTGTTCCACTTTCAGACCCACTAAATGATGATCCCATTCGTATTTGCACCGAAGTTACATAAGGAGTTTTATCCCCAGTCTTTTCTAAAGTTTTCTGATTGACAGCCCAGATAGCATCACTGACTTCAAAGATTTTTTTACGAGTGACGTCTTCACTCACACCTGGTTTAAGAGCTAAATCAACAGTAAACGTATCCGATGGAGTTTGAGGAAAGAATGTGTAAGTAATAATGTTACTTGCTACAAGACCAAAAGTCAACACAACAAGAGAAATCACACTAATCAACGTCAGCACCTTATGACGTAAAACACCCTTCAGAAGTGGCTTGTACCAAGATTGTTTTACATAATTAATCCCCGCATCTAAATATCCACGAATCCTTCCATAAAATGATTTTGCATCTGGGTGACTAAGCACCTTTGGATTAGCTAAGTGCCCTGGCAATACAAATACAGCTTCAAACAAAGATACAACCAAACAAATAATAACGACGTAAGCCATATCATGCATCATCTCCATATTACCCTCAATAAAGAGTATAGGCATAAAAGCTACAATAGTTGTTGCCACAGAAGAAAACACTGCAGGTAATACTTCCATAGTCCCCTCGATAGCCGCTCGCCGAGGTGATTTCCCCATCTCGAAGTGTGTAAAAATATTTTCACCAATAACGACCCCGTCATCTACCAGAATACCAATAATCAGAATCATACCAAAAAGGCTCACCAGATTTAATGTGATTCCATGCATCTGCGCGATGATAAACATTCCTAAGAATGCAGATGGTATCCCCCATGCTACCCATAAAGAAAGACGGAAATTCAACAATAGAGACAGCATCAGTACCACCATGAATACCCCAATAATCCCATTATTAATCAAAATATCCAACTGTCCATTAATACGATCAAGAAAATCCATCTTAACATGCATTGCATACCCATTATTCTTAGCATTGAAAGACTCAATATAGCGATTAACATAATTAGAGATATCCTCCAAGTCTTCGGTAGCCAAACGACGTACAACAAAAGTAACCGCAGGTTTCTTATCGATATAACTCACCGATGGATCTTCAGGAATCTGCATACGTACTGCTGCCACATCCTTCACTCGTATAATACTACCATCCGTATTAGCACGAACAACGATTTGTTTGATATCTTCAGGCTTCACGCTTCTTTTACGAGCAATTACTTTTATTTGTTCGCGTGGATTGCGTACAGTACCACCACTTACATCGATATTGTTACTTGATATAGCTGTTTTAATATCGCTTAAGCTCAAACCATAACGACTTAATTGCGTTTCACTAGCTTCTACTACCAGTTCCAATTTAGAAGGCAATCCTCGTACATCCACCTGTGACAATTTACCAGAAGCTAGAAAATCATCCTCTATACGATTGGCCATCTCATTCAACTTCAACGGATCCTCATCAGCAGTAGAATACAAGGCCACAAACATAGCCATATCAGTAGCACGACCTTTAGACACAATAGGGCGCTCTGCAGCAGAAGGGAAGTTGGAGATACCATCAACAGCATTCTTTACATCACTCAACAGTTCATCCATATCATAACCATTCATTGCAGTTATAGTTACCGAGGCACTGTTTTCACGAGATTGAGAAGAGAACTCTTTTATCCCCACAATTCCACGAATACTATTCTCAATAAGCGATGTTACCCCTTCATCCATCTCTTTTGGAGTTGCTCCAGGATAACTCACACTCACAGAGATTGTCTTAGACTCAATTAAGGGAAATGTAGCCTTCTTCATTTGGCCTAAGGAAATCAATCCTAACAACAACAGAACTATAATGGCAGTTGTACCATAGAAGGGATATTTGACAAACAGGGTTAATATTTTCTTCATTATATTTACAATCTATTGAAGTGATTATTTACGAGATTTATACTCAATTGTAGAGTCGATACTGGCTACTGACTCTACCACAACAGGAAGTAACGTATCCATTTTTGCAATTAAGTATGTATCTGCCATCTGACGTACAACCTCAATATCATGAAGTTCTAATTTCCCATTATTTAGTTGGTACACTTGATTTGAGCCAACTAAAGCTTCACGAGGAATAAGCAATCCCGTTAATTTTTTACCAGGGAAGGCTACATCTACATATTCACCCTGCAATAAGTGTATATTTTGCTCAGCAACAGGACGTAAATAGGTATTAATACTTTGCGTATCTTCATCTACGCTACTACCAATACGAGTAACCTTTGCTTCAATATTTTGACCAGATGCAGTTGTGAGGACAGCCTGATCTCCTACTTTTATCCAAGCATAATCCAACGTTTGGATAGGCACCACCACTTCTAGTTGATCTGTACGAATCACACGGGCTACCGTCGTCCCAGTATTTGCCATATCTCCCACCTGTTTTGCGGCAGTAACTATACTCCCTGAGAACAAAGCATGCACAGTATATTTTTCAAGATTGATTTCAGATTGTTTTAGATTGTAGTAAGATGTCAATACATTTTGCGAAGCCATAAAGATACGTTCTTTATTACTCTTACATTCAGGAAGCATTGGTAATGGCTTTTCTAAATCAATTTGTGAAAAGAAAGTATTCCATTTTTGAAACTCAGAAGGAAAATCAACACTTATATCTGGTAACACCATGGCCAATGTTTGCATGAAACTACTTTTACTGGCTTTTAATTGCGCTACAACATCCTCACTATAAATTCGAAACAACACATCACCTTTATGAAAAGTTGCCCCATCTTTTAAGACAATATTACCTGCTAATATCCGTCCTGACACTTCAGCTGCCACATCTATATTTGCCAAGGAATTGACACGCCCATTATACAAAGCATCTGTCTCTACAGTAGTTGTAATGGGCTTAGTGGTTTTAACAAAAAGTGATGCCGTCTTACTTTGATTGCGACGTGGGTCCTTTTTCCCATTAAGCATAATTGCTGTAGCTCCAAAAGCGACAACGATTATTGCTATCCCTATAAACCCGTAAACAAACTTTTTCATCATCTTATTACTGAATTTTAGATTAGTATTTATTGTTCTGATGCTAAGATAGCTATAATACCAAAAGGTTTATTCTATGAAGCATTTTATTATAGAAAAAAGTGCGATTCAAGCAGATTTTATCAGCTTAACCGCACTTTTAAGGGATGTATTACATATACTAATCACAATAGACAACTTGTGCCTCTTCAATCGCAGCTTGAGCAGCTGCAAGCCTTGCCACTGGCACTCTAAAAGGAGAACAACTCACATAATTAAGTCCTACTTGATGGCAAAACTTCACCGAACTAGGCTCACCTCCATGTTCTCCACAGATCCCACATTTTAAATCGTGTCGTTGAGCACGTCCATTTTCAGTAGCCATACGAACTAATTGCCCTACCCCATTTTGATCCAACACTTGGAAGGGATCCACTTTTAAAATTTTCTTCTCTAGATACACAGGTAAAAAACTAGCGATATCATCTCGGCTATATCCAAATGTCATTTGAGTCAAATCATTCGTTCCAAACGAGAAGAACTCAGCAGAAGAAGCTATTTTAGCTGCTGTGAGAGCTGCACGAGGAATTTCAATCATTGTGCCCACTTTATAATCAATAGTATCGCCAACCTCTTCAAACAACTGATTGGCTGTACGTCTAATAACAGTTTCCTGTTCCTTAAACTCGTATAAAATACCAGTTAGCGGTACCATAATTTCAGGGTGAGTGTCTACACCTTCCATTTTCAACTCGAGTGCCGCACCTATAATAGCTCGTGTCTGCATTTCTGTAATTTCAGGATAGGTGTTTCCCAAACGACAGCCACGATGTCCTAGCATAGGGTTATGTTCCATCAAAGACTCAACACGTTGTTGAATATATTGCAAAGATACCCCCATTGTTTCTGCCATTTCTTTTTGTCCCTTTTCATCATGCGGTACAAACTCATGCAAAGGTGGATCAAGTAAACGAACTGTCACAGGACAACCAGCCATTACTCGGAAAATGCCCTTAAAATCTTCTTTTTGATAAGGAAGAATCTTAGCCAAAGCTTTTTCACGTCCAGCTGCATCTTCAGCAAGAATCATCTCACGCATCGCCTTAATCTTTTCGCCTTCAAAAAACATGTGTTCCGTACGACAAAGACCGATACCAACAGCCCCAAAATTTCGTGCCACTTGTGCATCGTGTGGAGTATCAGCATTGGTACGTACCACAAGACGCGCATATTTATCAGACAAGTCCATCAGTTTTGCAAAATCACCAGACAACTCAGCAGCCTGAGTCTTGACCTCGCCACCGTACACCTCACCAGTTGTACCATTAATAGAGATATAGTCTCCTTCCTGAAGTACAGTACCTTCGATTGCTACAGTACGAGTTTTATAGTCGATAATAAGCGCCCCTGCACCAGACACACAACATTTACCCATGCCACGTGCCACAACAGCTGCATGCGATGTCATTCCGCCACGAGCAGTCAAGATACCAGATGCAACTGCCATACCCGCCAAATCCTCAGGAGATGTTTCAATACGTACCATCACAACTTGTTTTCCTTGCGCAGCCCACTCGGCAGCATCATCCGCAAAAAAGACGATCTGACCTGTCGCAGCACCTGGAGATGCAGGCAACCCACGTGTCAAGACGTGAGCCGACTTTAAAGCATCCTTATCAAATACAGGATGCAACAATTCGTCCAATTTATTTGGTTCAATCCGCAAGACTGCATCTTTCTCATCAATAAGTCCTTCTTCAACCATATCCATAGCAATCTTAACCATTGCCGAACCAGTACGTTTTCCATTACGTGTTTGCAAGAACCACAACTTACCTTCTTGAACGGTAAATTCCATATCTTGCATATCATGATAGTGATGTTCTAGCTTTTCCTGTATAGCATTTAATTCTGCATACATCTCAGGAAGTGCTTCTTCCATAGAAGGATATTTAGCCAAACGTTCATCCTCAGTCACACCAGCCATCACAGCCCATCGCTGAGAACCTATTTTTGTAATTTGTTGTGGAGTACGAATACCCGCTACGACATCTTCACCCTGTGCATTAATCAGATACTCACCGTTAAACAAGTTTTCTCCATTACCAGCATCACGAGTAAAACACACCCCAGTAGCAGAACTATCACCCATATTACCAAAGACCATAGCCTGCACACTTACAGCAGTTCCCCACTCATCTGGAATGCCCTCCATTTTACGATACAATATAGCTCGTTCATTCATCCAAGAGTTAAACACCGCACAAATAGCTCCCCAAAGTTGATCTTTAGCATCCGTTGGAAAATCATTACCCGTTTGTTGTTTCACTGCCGCTTTGAATTTGAGCACCAGTTCTTTTAGATCTTCAACATCCAATTCATTATCAAGCTTAACTCCTTTTGCTTCTTTAACCTCATCCAAAATGGCTTCAAATGGATCTATGGCTTCCTTATCCTCAGGTTTCATACCCAACACCACGTCACCATACATTTGTACAAAACGACGATAACTATCCCAAGCAAATCGTGGGTTATTCGTTTTACGAGCAAGTCCTTCCACGACCTCGTCATTCAATCCCAAGTTTAAGATGGTATCCATCATACCTGGCATAGATGCACGAGCACCAGAACGTACAGAAACAAGTAAAGGATTTTCTATATCACCGAAAGTAGAGCGCATTAGCTTTTCTATATGCTTTACAGCCTCATCTACTTCATCTTTTAGAAGAGAGATAATGCTTTCTTCGCCAAGCGTATAATATTCGTTGCATGTATCAGTAGTAATAGTAAAACCAGGAGGCACAGGTACACCTATAAGATTCATTTCTGCCAAGTTAGCGCCTTTTCCACCTAAAAGGTTACGCATCTCCGCCTTACCTTCCGCCTGGCCATTACCAAAACGGTACACTCTTTTTTTATCCATGGTCTTTTTCAATTAAGGGTTAATGGTTTCGATTTATGCACCAAAAGTATGGAAGATTCGTGGTATGAGTCCACCAAACTGGTGATTTTGTAATGCAAATATAGCAAATTGGACGAATTAGAAACCTTAAAATCCGATTAAATTGGGGTGTTGTAAAGCATAAAAACAAAAATAATGTTATCCAACATGCTTTTAAGGCCCATTCATTTGGACATATCACAACCAACCATTATATTTGTACTGTGTTTTTCATAGTATTAGATTTAAGGTTAACAAGGTTGGAGTCAAGTGTGACTCCTTTTTTTATTCCTAATTTTTTGGGAGCCATTAAAATCTTGCCTACTTTTGGACCACACATTTACCATTATCTATGTATCAATCAACCAACAACAATATGAAAAAGATTCCAAGTTTTACAATCGATCATAATAAGCTACAACGAGGTGTTTATGTTTCTCGTCGTGACCAAGTAGGTGGAGAAGTTATCACAACTTTTGATATTCGCATGAAAGCTCCTAATCGTGAGCCAGCACTAGGTCAGGGAGCGATTCACACCATCGAACACCTTGCAGCAACCTATCTTCGCAATGACGAAGAATGGAAAGATCGTATTATTTATTTTGGTCCTATGGGTTGTCTAACTGGTAACTACCTATTGCTACGCGGTGATCTAGCTAGCGCTGACATTGTAGATTTATTAAAACGTACTTTTGCTTTTGTGGCAGAATATACAGGAAAAGTACCAGGAACAGAAGCTATTGATTGTGGTAATTATCTTCTTCACGATCTGCCAATGGCTAGATATGAAAGTAAGAAATATTTGACAGAAGTACTTGAATGTATTACTCCCGAACAATTAGTATACCCTACTAGAGAGGATTAAGATGACATATACCCCGACACAACCTAAAGAAGTCCATCATCTGATAAAGAAATCATACGCTTTGTCAGAAGCTGTTCCATACATTAATTGGATCTACTTTTATTATGCATGGGGATTGACTGGACAAAAAGGTCAAACTCCAGAGGGGAAAGCGCAGAAAGCACAATTAAAGGAAGAAGCCATAGAAATGGTCAACCAATTGGCTGTGCACTATCGTACTCATGTACATATTCTATTCTGTGAAACGAGTATAGATGGTGAAGATCTATTCTTTCCAGCTTACAACAAAAGGATACCTTTACTTCGTCAACAAACAGATCACGGGAATAATCGCTTTTTGAGTTTGTCAGATTTCGTAGACACTACACAGGGTTTATCTCAATCAACAACAGCAACCGACTATATAGGTCTATTCGCTGCCACTATAGATAAAGCTGCAGAATCGCAATTCAAAGATGACCCATACCACAGAATGATGGCACAAACAGTTTGCGACCGCCTTGTAGAAGCCAGTATAGAGATGGCGCACGAAGAAGTACGAAAAACGGATTGGGGATATGCACCTGAAGAGGACTTACCTATTTCGGAACTATTGATCAACGGTTTTCAAGGTATTCGTCCTGCAGTTGGTTATCCCTCACTACCCGATCAATCTATTAATTTCTTATTAAAAGATATGCTTGACTTTGATCATCTGGGAATTACACTAACCGAAACAGGCGCCATGCAGCCGCATGCATCTGTCAGTGGATTGATGATTGCTCATCCTGAAGCAGGTTATTTCAATATTGACAGGATTGGCGAAGATCAATTTGAAGATTATGCAAGAAGACGACAAATAGCACCTCATACTCTTCGTCCTTTCTTGGGTGGAGTATTAGGATAAAAGAAAACGGACTGTAGCATACTGCAACAGTCCGTTTTTTGAATATCTAGTTTTCTCTGATTATACCATCTGCACAACGAATAATTAGTAAATTTCCTTAGCCACGTTATACACATCATCTGCTCTACCCATCGAATAGAAATGAATACTTGGCACTCCGTGTTCCATAAGCTCACGACACTGCTGCACACTCCATTCAACACCAGCTTGTGCAACGGCTTTATCGTCGGAACAAGCCATTACAGACTGCACTAAATCTTGCGGGATATCAATATTAAAGATTTTAGGTAACGCAGTAAGCTGTCCACGTTTAGTTAAAGGCTTAATACCTGGTATAATAGGAATAGTGATACCTGCTTCTCTTGCTTTTTCTACAAAATCAAAATACTTCTGATTATCGTAAAACAACTGAGTTACAGCATAGCTAGCCCCATGTTCAACCTTCTTCTTCAACCAATACAAATCTTGGTCTAAGTTTGGTGCCTCTTCATGCTTTTCTGGATAACAAGCCACTCCAAAATGAAATGTTGATTTAGGTGCAGAAGGCATACTCTCACCATTGTAAAACCCCCCATCATTAAATAAGTTGACTTGATCTTGCAATTCTAAGGCATGAGCTAAGCCACCCTCTTCTGCTTTAAAGTTTCTTGCATCTGGAGCCTGATCACCTCGCAGAACTAATAGATTATCTATACCCAAGAATTGCAAATCGAGCAAAATTTGCTCAGTATCTGCTTGCGTAAAACCACTGCACAAAAGGTGAGGCACAGTAGGGATATTAAATCGGTGCTGTAAAGCCGCTGCCACAGCAATAGTCCCTGGTCTTCGATACACCTTTTCTCGCAAATATGACCCATTATCTTGTGGACGATATACATACTCACTTCTATGAGTCGTTATATTGATATACTTAGGATCAAACTCACTCAGACGCTCCACCGTATCTAATAAAGGCTGGATACCAGCCCCTTTTATTGGAGGTAAAATTTCGAAACTAAAAGCGGTACGCGTTTGGTTATCAAGAATATCTATTATATTCATATGTTTATTCGTTATTTTTAGAGCGCAAAGATAGTAAAATCCGCCCGAAAATGCTACTTTTGTATCAATTTATCACTTTATACATAAGAAATACAACTAATAGAGAGAATGACTATGCAGAAATTATCCTTACAAGACGCCATTACCCAGAGAGTTTTATGCCTAGACGGGGCTATGGGTACTATGATACAGCAACGCCTGTCTCATGCAGGCAACATGGACATGCTCACCCTCTCTCACCCAGAGATTATCCAAGATATCCATCGGGCCTACCTAGACGCTGGAGCCGATGTGATCGAGACCAATACCTTTAGTTCACAAGTCATATCTCAAGCAGACTATAATACGCAAGATAAAGTTGTAGAGCTCAACAAAGAAGCTGTTCGAATAGCACGTGAAATAGCAGAAGAAT
Organism: Bacteroidaceae bacterium; assembly: GCA_963668535.1. Classification (GTDB taxonomy): domain Bacteria; phylum Bacteroidota; class Bacteroidia; order Bacteroidales; family Bacteroidaceae; genus F22. The sequence continues at coordinate 2,470,182 of OY764867.1, read as the reverse complement.
ATACCCTGCGAAATCCAAGCAAACCACGCTACGTATTAGGTAGTATTGGTCCAACAAACAAGACAGCCTCCCTAAGTCCAGATGTTAGTGATGCCTCTCGACGAGATGTTACATGGCACGAACTTCATAGCGCCTATTACGAGCAGTGCGTTGCACTTATTGAAGCAGGTGTAGATGGGCTGCTTTTTGAAACTGTTTTTGATACACTCAATGCCAAAGCAGCATTGACTGCTGCAGTAGACGCTAGAGAATCTTTACAACAAGACACTCCACTGCTATTAAGTATCACCCTCACAGAAAGTGGGCGTACTTTAAGCGGACAAACCTTAGAAGCTGTTTTAGCTTCCGTATCCCAATTTCCTCTCCTCTCTGTAGGTTTTAACTGCACTTTTGGTGCCGATAAGCTCGTGCCATTTGTGCGAGAACTAGCAGCTATAAGTCCTTACTACCTGACCGTCTATCCCAACGCTGGACTACCCAATGCGCTTGGTCAGTATGATCAAACTCCGGCTATTATGGAAGAACAGTTGCGCGGCTTATTTACAGACCAAATGGTCAATATGGTTGGTGGATGTTGTGGTACCACAGATGCACACATTCAACACATATCCAAAATGTGCGAAGGAGCTATTCCTCGAGTGCCACAACCTAGTCCAACGCATATGCAACTAGCTGGCATGGAGATGCTCCCTATCACCAGCGAACGAAACATGTCGCATATCGGAGAACGATGTAATGTAGCTGGTAGTCGTAAATTCTTACGCTTGATCAAAGAAAAGAGCTATGAGGAAGCCGCCCAAATTGCACGAAAACAAGTTGAAGATGGTGCTTTGATTCTTGACATCAACATGGATGACGGATTGCTTGATGCCCAAAAAGAGATGGTACATTTCCTACGTATTATGGGCAGTGATCCACTTATCGCCTCTCGTCCATGGATGATCGATTCTTCAGATTGGTCCGTTATCGAAGCAGCTCTGCACGAAATACAAGGTAAACCAATTGTCAATAGTATCTCGTTAAAAGAAGGAGAAGCTGTATTTATATCCCATGCTAAAACTCTAAAGAAAATGGGTGCAGCCGTTGTGGTCATGGCCTTTGATGAAATAGGTCAAGCAGACACCAGCACCCGTAAGATAGAGATTTGCAAACGTGCATACGATCTACTCGTAGACACCGTTGGTTTTCCACCACAAGATATTATATTCGATCCCAACGTGCTAGCTGTTGCCACAGGCATGGAGGCACATAGACGTTACGCACTTGATTTTATCGAAGCAACACAATGGATACATGATAACTTACCATATGCACATATCAGTGGAGGTATCAGTAACCTATCTTTCTCTTTCCGCGGAAATAATTATCTGCGTGAAGCCATGCATTCAGTCTTCTTATATCACGCCATTCAAGCAGGGCTGGATATGGCCATAGTCAACCCTGCCAGCAAAGTGATGTATAGTGACATCCCACAGGATATGCTGACTATCATCGAAGACGCCCTCTTAGACCCTAATGAGACACATGAAAATCGCCTTATAGCATTGGCCGAAAAAATGCTTGCTGAGAAAAACACAGATAAAGCATTCAATACAAACAATGCAGAGGCTGAGAAAAAGATGCAAGCGTGGCGTAGTGAACCTGTTGCACACAGATTGATACATGCCCTTAAACACGGCGAATCAAGCTATCTTGAGTTCGACTTAGAAGAAGCTCTAGCTCAATATAAACTAGCCGTTGCCATTATTGAAGGTCCGCTTATGGATGGGATGCGCATTGTGGGTGAATTATTTGGAAGTGGACAAATGTTCTTGCCCCAAGTGGTCAAGACCGCGAGAACAATGCAACAGGCCGTTAAATACCTACAGCCTACCATTGAAGCTCAAAAGACAGACGTACAGCATAGTGGCAAGATTCTACTTGCAACTGTAAAAGGAGATGTACATGACATTGGCAAAAATATTGTATCGGTCGTCATGGCTTGTGCTGGATATAACATTATCGATCTAGGTGTCATGGTGCCAACAGATAAAATTATCCAAACTGCACAAGAAGAAAAAGTCGATATAATTTGTCTTTCGGGATTGATTACCCCATCGTTACAAGAAATGAAGAATGTCTTGGAACTAGCAGAAAAGACAGGTCTTACTTGCCCTATTATGATTGGTGGTGCTACAACATCTGCTTTACATACAGCTTTGAAGTTGGCTCCAAGTTATTCGGGGGCTGTCTTGCACATGAAAGATGCCAGTCAAAATGTACAAGCGGCAGCTCGATTACTAGACAATACTCAATTGACAGATTATATCAATCATTTACGACAAGAACAAGATGAACTTCGTAAGAGCTATTTACAGAAAGAAGACCATCTAGTTGCTTTCGATAAGATCAAGAGAAAATAGCAAGCACATACTAAATTCGACTTACTATTCTAGATTATTTTTGAAATATATTATCTTTGTATTTGCACAAAACAGTTTGAATTAAAATTACTATTCACATGAATCTAGCAGTTATTATGAACGTTTTACTTTTTATTATTGACCCACAAGTTGACTTCTGTTCTCCCACTGGCGCTTTGTACGTGCAGGGAGCAGAGAAACGTATGGACGACATCGCTTTATATATACAGCAACACGGACAAGAACTTACAGATATATGTGTGTCGATGGATTCGCACCACACCTATCATGTAGGGCATGCTGAATACTGGGTAGATGCTCATGGCAACCACCCAAAGCCATTCACCCAATTTGACAATACTGATATCTGGAAGCCTGCTAAGGCACCACTGGAAACAGCTAAACAATATCTTGCTGCACTAAAAGCACAAGGTCGCACAAACACCATCTGGCCTAATCACTGTATAATAGGTACTCCAGGATGGGAAGTTTTTCCTAGCTTACAACAAGCACTTGATAAATGGAACGACACGCCTGCTGGAAAAAAAGCAACAGGATGGAAGAAGTACAAGAAAGGCTCTTTTGCCGATGCCGAAATGTTTAGCGTACTATCGACTTTTGATGGCAAGCTCGTACCCAAGAGCAATTTACCCGTTGATCTAGAAAGTTACGATAAGATCATAATATGTGGAGTCGCAGAAGATATCTGCGTAGCTGAAACAGTACGTGACTTATTACGTATCCCTAGTCTTAAAGGAAAACTCATATTCTTCAAAAAAGGAATGGCTCCACTCGACCCTAACTCCTCAAACATGAAAGTATATGATAAAGCCAAACAAACATTTGAAGCTGAAGACATGTAATTTTTGAGGAGTAAGTACTCCCCTTACCATATAAAAGCAACATCAATGAAACCCAATTCTATAACAACCCTTTTTGGTATTCAATATCCCATCATACAAGGTGGTATGGTCTGGTGTAGCGGTTGGCGATTGGCCAGTGCTGTGAGCAATGCTGGTGGTCTCGGACTACTTGGCATCGGTTCCATGCATCCAGAAACCCTAGAAGAACATATTCTAAAGATGCAACAAGCTACAGATAAACCTTGGGGCGTCAATCTTCCCCTGTTTTATCCTGAGCTAGACCGTGTAGTCGAACTGATTTTAAAACATGATATTAAAATCGTATTCACCAGTGCTGGTAGTCCAGCAAAGCTCACTCCATTATTGAAAAAACACGGCATCACCGTTGCCCACGTTATAGCCAACACACGCTTCGCAAAAAAATGCGAGGAAGCAGGCGTAGATGCACTTGTTGCAGAAGGCTTTGAAGCAGGTGGTCACAATTCTCCACAGGAAACAACGACCATGGCCATGATTCCACTTATTCGTGATTGCACCACATTGCCCCTTATGGCCGCAGGAGGCATTGGTTCTGGTCGCCAAATGGCAGCCGCCTTAGCCTTGGGTGCAGATGGTGTCCAAGTAGGCTCACTCTTTGCGGCCTCAGAAGAGTCTTCAGCACATGAAGGATATAAACAAGCCATTCTGGAGGCACAAGAAGGAGCAACCGTACTGACTCTGAAAGAACTCGGCCCAGTACGTCTCATTCCCAATGCCTTTACAGAAGAGATGGATACCCTGCGCAATCAAGGGGCAAGCGTAGAAGAGATGCGCCAACTACTAGGAAAAGGGCGTGCCAAAAAAGGGATCTTCTTAGGCGACACCCAACAAGGAGAAATTGAAATCGGTCAAGTAGCCAGTATGATACATAAAATAGAACCAGCAAGTGTTATCATACACAAGTTGATGACCGAATGTGAAGAGACTATTACACGACTTCAACACCTCACATAATCACGACAATCAGTTCTTTCACTTCTATTTGCAAATACAAAAAACAATACGTATATTTGCCCCCTAATTTTAGGTTAAGCAATCATTGTAACACTACGAGTATTCATTCACATGGGCAGTAAGCCATTCAACATTCAATCAACAATAGCCACAAAAGTGCTTATTCTACTCCTTTTTGCGTTGACTCTTATCAACGTACAAAGTCTATGTGCGCATAAAAACGAAGGATTCTATCTGATTCATTGCAATGTAGCCGATAGTGCCTTTAGAGTTGGCGATGTTCAACAATGTCAGAAAGAAATTACCTTGATGACAAGACGAGCTGGAAATGACAATGACAATGCAGGTTGGGCATTTATCGCCAGTCATATTGCCAGTTATGCTTATGCGTCCAATATGGTGGATATAGGTATGGATCTTGAACAAGAGGCCATGCATTTATGGCAAAATGAAAAGGGATATGAAATCAATTATATCACCAGTGCTCTCACCATAGGGCACTATGCCTTTATCACAGGAAATGCTCCCTTACTCCATCGAATAGACAAGTCACTACGTCATGTACTAAATACGCATCAAAACATATCCCAAGAATTGTCTCTTAGAATCAACAATTTTCAGGCTTTTCACGCCCTCTTTCATCAGGACTCCATCAAAGCATATAACATATTGCAGATGGGTAAAAAATACATGTCTCACAAAAATGACTATCCAATTGAAGATCAACTAGGACACTGGGCAGCCTGTGCAGGATATACCCATAATATAACACATGATTTGGACAAAACCATTCACTACTTAATGGTTTGTGATACACTTATCCAAAATGCCCAAGAACTAAAAGAGCAAACGTACCTGAAGCTACTTAATCATCGAAATTTAGCCAAATTCTATGCTTTAAATCATGACTACCCACACAGCATTTATCATTACCAACAAGTGGCCTCGCTACAAGAAGAGAGTCACTTTGATTCCAATGCTCATCACTTCAATACTGTGCGGGTGCATTTTCAACAATCACTCAATCAATACCTAAGCAATCAAAAATCACTAGCCATTCAACGCTTCTTATTATTAGGTATAATCATCGCTGTTATCTTTGTGCTTTACATGATACGTCGTACCTTGAAAGCAAACAAAAGACTAGTCAAAGTGTACAATACACTATTTCAAAAAGAAGCAGAAGCCAAGGCTTCCTTACAAGCCAAAAGTGTCTTTATTGCTAATATGAGTCACGAAGTACGTACTCCTCTCAACTCTATTGTTGGCTTTTCAGATATGCTTGCACAAGAAGATATAGATAATGAACTTCGTGAGGAAGGCGTTAAACTAATTCAGCACAACGCCGGTCTATTGATGAAACTAATCAATGACATGATCGATATGTCTGATTTTACTCAAAATGAGATCAAGCTACAAATATCTCCATGCGAAGTTGACCAGTTAAGCCAGCAAGTTTTGCAATCGATGCGGAAAATTAATCAAACCAATATTGATATTCGATGGAAGTCCCAATTGGATACACTGACAATTGAAACCGACTCCGCACGTCTGCAACAAGTGCTTATCAACCTGATGACCAATGCCATTAAATTTACGAAAAAAGGATACATAGAGCTAGAGCTTTGTATGCTCAATGAAACCGAAGCTCAATTTAGTGTCACGGATACTGGTATCGGTATCCCAGTAGAAAAACAAAAGAGCGTATTTAAACGTTTTGAAAAAGTAAATGAATTTAGCCAAGGTACTGGACTTGGTCTTTCTATATGTCATCTCATTGTAGAAAAAATGGGAGGGCACATTTATATTGACCCAAACTACACTCAGGGATCTCGATTTGTATTTACTCACCCATTAAGACACAAGTATCATGACACTAAATAGTCTATACAATAGATATTTCAATCTTAGGTTGAGCATATTAGGGCTAGCCTCACTCATCGCCATCACCTGCTGGGGAGCTGATGTCACAACTGACTCCTTGACACTATCAGGCCAACTAAATGCCCTCAGTCAGTACAAAGAAAGATATAAGTTCTTGTCTGATGCACTGGACACTTTAGATACAAACAACCCATTTTATATGGTAGTGGCCAATCGTTTATGGAATGAAGCTGCATCAAATAGAGACTATGAAACACAGAACTATATTGGTTATACACAAGCCATCTACTATTTCAATAATGCACAAACAGAAAAAACAGAACAGGTGCTTGAAAATATGCGTGGACTTTTCCAACATATAAAGGACTACTCTTATTATTTCTATGTATTCCATCTAACCATTATTGATGATATTGAAGCGGCAAATTTTGAATATGCAATAGCTAAAGTCAAAAAGATGGAACTTGAGATGGGTTTATATCCTCACCATCAAACAAAGTATCTCCTCTATCAAACATGGGGACATATATATGACAATTTTAATGAAAACCAAAAAGCAATTTCAGCTTATAGAAAGGCCTTAAAACTTATTCCAAAAGAAGATTTTTTTGAGGGGCGTTCAGATATACAATCCGAATTATTGTCTTTGTATATCAAGATGAAAATGTACCTACCAGCCGACAGCCTTTTACAAACACTATCAAGCTATTATAAGATAAACCTGAACAACCCAGATAGTTCCAAAATAGGGAGATGGGATGGTGATTATGCCATAGACACCTACTGTAGTGCAGCTGATATCAAACTACATCATGGAGATACTAGCCAAGCGAAAGTGTATCTTAATCATGCAGACAGCTTGATAAATCCAACAACATATGCTCCCTACAAATCCTACTACCACGAAGTCTTAGCTGAATATCTCTCTCAAAAAAAGGATAGTTTAGGTGCCCTTCGTGCGATCGACACAGCAATCAACACCTGTTCTATGACCGAATTGGGATGGAGTGATTATATACAATTGATTCAAAAGAAGTCAAAGCTACAGATAAAATTTAACGATCTAGAAGGGGGAACAAAATCATATGCACGAAGCATACAACTCATTGATTCAATAGATAATATCTCAGCCAATCAACAGTACACTCAATTAAAGGCTTTATACAACTTTGATGCTCAACGCTTTGCCAATCAGAAGCATCAACGTAACTACCTTATCCTAGGATGTGTTCTGGGACTTATAACACTATTGATTGCGGCTAGACAATGGTATAAATTCCATATTATTCGTCAACGTGAATTGGAATCTGTACACCAAATTAAAGAAGCTAAGGCTACGGCCGATAAAGCCAACAAAGCTAAATATGAATTTTTACAGGCATTCAATCACAATATACGCACTCCGCTCAATGCTGTGATTGGATTTACTGATTTAATGGTCACTAGTCCTCATCTGTCCAACAAAGATTTACATGGCTATGCCACGTGTATACACCGAAATTCTCAAAAAATCTTGACTACCGTGAGCAATCTACTGGAGCTATCTCGCATGGAGTCAAATATGGTACAACTGAGTCATGAAATAACAACAGTGGAGAATTTTGTTGAATCGCTACGCTTACGCATGGAAATCAAAAATATTGGTGCGTTTATTATTCATGATAAAGTCGAGATGTATCACAAGATTATGACACTAGATACCCATCGTTTTGGTCAGCTCTTTGATTCTTTCTTGAGTGCATATGGCAACGATGAGACAACTCCCGACAATGTGATTATCGAAACTTACTTCGACAAGGATGACATCCTGAAAAAGGAGCAAGTGACATTTAAAATCACTGGTTCCTCGCTAATCATGAAGAAACACAAAAAGGATGTAGACCAAGAACGTACTGTACGCAATACAATCAATAGCATTGTAGTAAAACGTACAGGTGGACAATACATACAATCTGAAGAGCAGATTATGATCACCCTACCGATACATTCATAACTAAATAATAAAACAATGATTTTTACGACATTGACTGGTCTAGTAGACTATACAAATATCCATCCGATGTTTGCTGCGGTACTTGAATTTTTAGAAGCCCACCCTATACATACACTTCCAGAAGGTAAAACAACCATTGATGGTGACAAAGCCTTTATTATGGTTAGTTCATGCAGCCCTAAAACCAAAGAAGAAGCTCTTCTTGAAACACATCAAAAATATCTGGACATCCAGATTCTTATAGAAGGACAAGAAACAATGGGTTGGGCTCCCACCAGCTCTATGCAACAAATAGAGAGCCCATACAATGAGGATAAAGACATCGCTTTTTATCTAAATAAGACTACACATTATGTACATCTTACCTCAGGTATGGCAGTTGTTTTTCTACCTGCAGATGCGCATGCTCCAGCTATCTGTGAGCAACCTATTCGCAAAGCAATCATTAAAGTTTTAATGTAGATACATCCCATAAGACAAAGAAAGGGCGAGTCAATCAAAGTTGACTCGCCCTTTTTATATCTATACTAGAGCGCGTGCCCTAGCCTATGAGATTACAATCCACAAGTAGGAATTGGCTTGATTTGTTGGAAGAAATCATTACCCTTATCATCTACAAGAATAAATGCAGGGAAATTTTCCACTTCAATCTTCCAAATCGCTTCCATACCTAGTTCAGGGTATTCAAGACACTCGATGCTCTTGATATTGTTTTGAGCAAGGATAGCTGCAGGACCACCGATACTACCTAGGTAGAAACCACCATGCTTAGCACATGCGTCGGTAACTTGCTTAGAACGGTTACCCTTAGCAAGCATCACCATAGAACCACCGTGACTTTGGAATAGGTCTACATAAGGATCCATACGATTGGCTGTTGTAGGACCTAGGGAACCACAAGGCATGCCTTCTGGAGTCTTAGCTGGTCCAGCATAATAGATTGGGTGCTTCTTCAAATATTCTGGCATTTCTTCGCCAGCATCAAGACGTTCTTTGATCTTTGCGTGAGCAATATCACGACCTACGATAATAGTACCATTCAAAGAAAGACGAGTAGCTACTGGGTATTTAGAAAGCAACTTCAATACATCCTCCATTGGTTGGTTCAAGTCCACTTGTACTGCATCGCCTTCACCAGATTCACGCAATGCTGCTGGGATCAATTCTGTTGGATTGTCATCCATCTTTTCGATCCAGATACCATCTTTATTGATCTTACACTTGATATTACGGTCGGCAGAGCAAGATACGCCCATACCTACAGGGCAAGATGCACCGTGACGTGGAAGACGGATAATACGTACATCGTGTGCTAGGTATTTACCACCAAATTGTGCACCAAGACCGATGCGTTGTGCTTCTTCCAAGACCTTCTTTTCTAGTTCGATATCGCGGAATGCACGGCCACCTTCATTACCTGTTGTAGGCAATTCATCGTAGTATTTTGCAGAAGCCAATTTCACTGTAAGCAAGTTCTTTTCAGCAGAAGTACCACCAATCACGAAAGCAATATGGTATGGAGGACATGCCGCAGTACCCAAACTCTTCACCTTTTCGATAAGGAAAGGCACCAAAGTATCTGGATTCAACAAAGCTTTAGTTTCTTGATACAAGTATGTTTTATTGGCAGAACCACCACCCTTAGTTACACACAAGAACTTGTATTCCATTCCTTCAGTTGCTTCGATATCGATCTGAGCTGGCAAGTTGCAACGAGTATTCACCTCGTCATACATAGTCAAAGGTGCGTTTTGAGAATAACGAAGATTTTCTTCTGTATATGTTTTGAATACACCTAGAGAAAGAGCTTCTTCATCACAGTAACCAGTCCACACTTGTTGACCTTTTTCACCATGAACAATTGCAGTACCGGTATCTTGGCATAGCGGCAATTGACCTTTTGCAGAAACTTCTGCATTGCGCAAGAATGTAAGAGCCACATATTTATCATTGTCCGACGCTTCTGGATCATTCAAAATCTTAGCTACTTGCTCGTTGTGAGCTCTACGTAGCAAGAAACTAACGTCACGGAAAGCCGCATTGGCCATCGCTGTCAAACCTTCTTTTTCAACTTTTAGCACTGGAGTGCCTTCAAATTCGCTTACACTTACATAGTCTTTGGTAAGCAGGTAGTATTCAGTCTTGTCCTCACCGACTGGGAAAGGATGCTGATACTTAAATTCTGGAGTTGCTGCCATAATGAATTTATTGAATCAATTAGAATAATTTTATCGTTGGATAGGGTTTTCCCCCTAACGTTCTGCAAATATACTATTTTTCCAGCACTAGGCCTATTTTAGATTTGAAAAAAGCCCGTTTTTTATGCTCGCTAAATAATAAATATGTATATTTGCATTACACAATAAAATTAAAAAACGTGAAAAAACTGACTTTATTTGAGCTTGGTCTCAGACGTGTACTTTTCTTACTATTATCTATGCTTGGTTTTACTAGCTGTGTAAAGGATTCTCCTTGTGAATATGGCTCCCCTGTGGCTAATTTTAAAGTAGTAGGTCAAGTTACTAACGAAAACGGTACTGGTATCCCTTATATCGGAGTGGTATTCGAAACAGAAGGTTACCAGATTTCTGATACTTTGCGCACGGACGCCAATGGTTTATACTCCAGAGAATTTCAGATATATCCTCCTAGTGCAATTGATGCTAAATTTGTAGATACCGATGGAGCCGCCAACGGTTCTTACGAATCTAAGACTGTAAGTCACACATTGACAGATGGCCAACAAAAAGGTAGCTGGACAATAAACTACAAAGAGCAAAAAATCGACGCCACTCTAACCAAAAAAGAAAACAACTAGCCTTCTCATCTGAATGAATCACAAACATCAACTCTCGCTTAAAAAGAGAACAGCTCTAGAAATCAGTCGTATCATCCAAAACCAAACTATCAAATCGCATCCCCTCAAGCAACTTTTTTGGGAATGTACCCTACGCTGTAATCTCCATTGCCAACACTGCGGTAGCGATTGCCATAAAGAGGCAGATATTGCAGATATGCCTGCTGAAGATTTCTTGCGGGCGATAGATAGCATCACACCTCATGTCAATCCACATCAAGTGATGATTATCATTACGGGTGGTGAACCATTGATGCGCAAAGACCTAGAATCCATAGGACTAGAGTTATACAAACGTGAATATCCTTGGGGAATGGTGAGCAATGGCCTAGCCTTGACTCCTGAGCGCTTACAAAATTTGATACGGAGCGGATTACGTGCTGTGACCATCAGTCTCGATGGCTTTGAAAAAGCACATAATTGGTTGCGTGGCCATCCCAAGAGTTATGCCCATGCCATGCGTGCTATTGAAATGTTGGGCAAACAAGATGAAGTTATCTGGGATGTCGTTACTTGTGTCAACAAACGCAATATCGGCCATTTGACTGAGCTTCGTGAACACCTTATATCCAAAGGATTGAAATCGTGGCGTCTCTTTACCGTATTTCCTGTGGGGCGTGCTGCCGAACATCCTGAACTTCAACTCACCGATCAAGAGTTTGTCCAAATGATGGACTTCATTGCCTATAGCCGAAAGCATAGTGGCATTAAAGTGAGTTATGGCTGCGAAGGGTATCTCGGGCATTATGAAGGAGAGGTGCGCGACAATTTCTTCTTCTGCCAAGCTGGAGTGACAGTTGGCTCCATCTTGCATGATGGCCAGATTTCTGCTTGTCCGAGCATACGTGCCGATTACAACCAAGGCTCCATTTATACAGATGATTTTATGGATGTTTGGGCTCATAAATTTGAACAATATAGAGATCGCTCTTGGATGAAGAAAATAGCTCCTTGTGACACATGCAAACATTTTCGTTATTGTCGTGGCAATGGCATGCATCTTCGTAAAGAAAATGGAGAGCTGATCATATGTCATTTGAACAGGATAAGAAATGGAGGTCAACCATATTAATACTACATTACTATGACAATTATTTTACATTGATATGTATTATAGCTTCTAGCTACATTTATTGATAGTAATCAGCAACGACTTATACTTTTATTCGTATCTTTAAAGCATAGAGTTTGTCGGTTCTAAGGCTTATAAGCCTCGATTCAATGCATTGGTCCCATCGATTCAAACGATTGAATCGATGGGACCAAACGTTTGAATCGACGTTCGCTATTAAGAGAAACCATTATTTCATTGTAGTACCTACTAAATCAAAAGTTTATGCCTATTTATTACGACATGCGTAAGAAGTACAATCCCTCTAAACCAGAGGAAGAAGAGTACCGAGCACAAGCAGTTATCAATGCAACTGTAGACCTAAAATTTATCTGCGAAGAGATTTCTGAACGAGCCTCCTACACATCTGGCGATGTGCACGGAATGATCATAGAATTTATCTCATCGATTAAAAATCACCTGGCCGATAGCCATCGAGTACATATAGATGAACTGGGTAGTTTTGAAGTACAATTAAGTAGCGCACCTAAGGCCAAAGGAGCTCGCACAACATCTAGTGATATTAAAATCAAAGGGGTTACTTTCCGTCTGTCTAAAACATTTATAAAGCACTGGAAATGTAAGGTGGAAAGGTGCCCCAACTCACTGAAAAGAAAAAATCAGGATGTTCCCTCACCTGCTGAGCGACGAGATATTCTAGAAAAATTACTGCACAAAGAAATTGTGGTCAGCAGAAAAGAATACCAGATGGCAGCGGGCATAGGTAAAACAATCGCTTATAGAGATATCAAAACGCATCTAGAGAAAGGGTGGCTGAAACAAAAAGGACGTGGCACTACAACAGTATACTTTAAAAGCAGAAACTAGGTAAGCATCGCATACAATCTAACACTTACTTCTCGGTATATGGATATGGCCACACAGTGTCTACATTTCGTTAAAAACAACACAAATCAGTAAATTATTCTATCATTCTTTTGCTGTTTAATATATATTTAATATTTTTGACTCTGCAAAAGATATTCACTGTCGCAATGACATAAGCTATGAAACTAGCCAACCTATTACTGTGTATTGCCCTATTTTGGGGGCCAGTACAAGTAAAAAGTAGTGTGGCATCTTCTGAAAAAGATGTGTATGTAACGTTCACGAGTAGTACTGATTCTGCTCTTAAGCAAGGGATTTACCGCTACACAAGAATGACAAGTTATTTCAATCGTCCAGCTATTTATTTTCATTTTGTAAATAAAGATACTGGCGTGAATGAGTGCTTAGTATTCTATGATTACAAACAAAACGTAGTGAATAGCTTAACCTTCAATCCTGAGAAATACATGATGTCAACCACTCACATCCCCGTATCGTCGCTTAAAAAGGTAAAGATTATTAATTTGGACACCTTATTGAGCACATGGACACGAGAAGAAGCCTATCAGTATTTCTGGTCGTTAAACGACAAAACAGTGTGGGTTATTGATAAAAGCAACGTGGGTGAGGACCCTAGCAATCCGCTAGTCGTTCAAACCATGCCTGGAGTATTCTATAAATACTAACATAATGACCGAATTTATTATGTGATATATGAATAAATGTAAGTTAGCGCGTGGGTGTGCATGGGATATGTACGTCAACGAATGGAGCCGTGTCAAAGAGAATTTGACACGGCTTTGTTATTATCTGCTCTATTTCTATAGATTATTTGTTAAAATTCTTTGATAAATAAAAATTATATTGTAACATTGCATATAGGTCAGATTTAACTCATAAAAGCAATGCTATATGAAAACACTTCGTTTATATATTACGATGCTTGTAATGCTTTTGATGTGTACACAAGGATTACAAAGCCAAGTGCTGCTTGTCAATCAATCTGATATAAAGCAGCAAGACACGATTATCGAACAACAGAAAATCATCTTGCCTGATTCTACGTTTTCGATATCTCCCGATATTATTCGAGCAATTAAGGGTGTATTTCGTCAACTACCTGATCCTGTAACATACAGAAATTGGCAGATACAACTCCTAACAAGCGATGTGCTACGTCAAAATGCAGACAACTTGGTGGATTTACGCCCTTTCCCATTGCGGTTTGATTTCTTTGAGGAACTCAAGTTGGTACTGGGCAAAGATATTGACAAATATCTTCTTCCAGAGCAACTCACCTCTCGTTTGAAAGCAGCACCACTCACCTATAATCAGGCGACTAGTAGATATAGTGTCATATGGGTTAGTCCATTTGATACCATGATACTGATTGTACCAGAATGGTATGCTTCAGATTACGAGAACTTCTCCTTGTGGGATTTTAAATAACTTGTAAGGGTGCTTTCAAAAGCCCAAAGGCTATTATTTTTTCAGCCAGATGATGGCACTATCTGGCTGATTGGTGATAATGGCATCAACCCCTAGTGCAGTCAAACGCCGTATATCCTTGTGACTATCTACGGTCCATGGAGCTAATGCCATGCCATATGCTCGGCAAGAATCGACCAGCGCAGTATTGACCAAAGAATAGTGTGGACTATACACTTGTGGCACAAAATCTAAACGACTCATGTAGTCTGAAAATGACGTTTGATTGTCATTATCCACTAGATAAGACAGGCGTACTGTTGGATACTTCTGATGCAAGTAATTTAAGGTACGCGTGTCAAAACACTGCACCAACAATCGATCACCGATGTGATGGCTCAATAGTTCTTTCATACACAAATCGGCAAACGTCTTATAATCTGGAGTAAAGATGCCATCTTTTGTCGGCCAACTTTTAATCTCTATATTATATTGTACTGGCTTGAGATGACACACTCGTATATGTGTCTCGACCGAGTCAATCAGCGCATCTGCTAAAGGCAAACGGGCCACAAAGTTGTGCCTGTTTGGATAATGAGGATTGGCCCTAGAACCTATATCATACTTACGAATGCTATCATAAGGCATGTTCCATAGACGATATAACTTATCAGAATCACGAGCTATGGTATCGCCAGATGGAGTCAACGCTTTCTGACTATTGAAATAAGCATCGTGTGAAACAACCACTTGACTGTCTTTGCTCACATGCAAATCAAATTCTAGATAATCAACACCTAAATCCACTGCATACAGCATAGCTTCGATCGTGTTTTCAGGATAAATAGCTGCCCCACCTCTATGAGCATGTACAAGTGCTTTGGAGCGATAAGGAGCATTGCAACTAGCCAAAAGACTAGCTGCAATACATATAAATAGGATGAATCGTTTGATCATAGTCATAATTACTTAAAATCCAATTTTCAATTTCACTCCAAATGTGCGAGGAGCTCCTGCTATAAAGGTAGGGAATCCAATATTATCCCCTGAGTTACCAGCATCAATTAAATACTCTTTATCTGTAAGATTCTTACCCCATAAAGAAACTTCAAAATACTTATTGCTCGGTTGGTAACGGTAACCAATAGTACCATTCAACAAGCCATATCCGTCTTGATGCAAATCTGCACGGTTATTGTTCTCAAAATACACCCCACTCTTATAACTATAAGAAGGGCGAATATATACATGCCCCCATTGGCTAGTGGGGATCTTAATATCCATTCCTAAAGAATAAGTGTTTTTAGGAGTTAGACGGAAGCGATTGCCAGAATAGGCTTGTACATTCCCATCGTCATCAAAATGATTAAACTTACCGTCGATATATGAATAGTTACCAAAAGTACTCACGTAACGACTGAAAGCATAGCGCAATGAAGCTTCTGCACCAATAGTTCGTGCCTTACCAGCATCGGTAGCCACAGTAATCTTGGAGATACCTCCATTAGGATCATCTACAAGAGAAGAGCTTTGGAAATTGGACCAATCGTAATAATAGGTACAAAAATCATATTGCAGTCTATTCTTCAACAATCCCCCCTTGATACCCACTTCATAACTCCAAATAATTTCAGGATCTAGGCGTGACGTGTTCTCGGGACTGTTATTGAAAGCCAACACAGCTGGACGACGTCCACGGGATACACTCACATATACATTGTTGTGCTTAAACTCATAATTGAGTACCAAACGACCTACACAAGAATAGTAGTCATCCTGCATGCTCACCTTTGCGCCACCATCTGTAGGAGAGAACATCAAAGGAGCGTTCATAAACAATGGATGAGGTACGGTGGTAGACTTGTATTGTGTTTTTTGATGTTCATATGTACCACGTATACCAGCTGTAATCTTCAAGTGTTTGATGATTTCGTATGTCAAATCAGCAAAAACTTCTACAGCTTGATTGGTCCCATAATTGGTACCCGACTCTGAATAATTCTGGGTCACTGGAATCTGATCCAATGAATCAATTTGTCCAATCAATGCAGCAAGCATCGTAGGATCTTGAATATATGCTGGAAGTGCCGTTTCAAGGGTGAGCATACCACCATATTGAGGAGCCATCGCATTTAAGGCAGCTTCGGCACGTTGACGTAGGCCCAAACCATTGACAGTATTGATCGTGCCATCTGCATTGACAGGCAGGAAATCAAACATAGCAGATAGCAAACCATTAACGGCTGCCTGTGTAGCAGCTGGCAATTGAGCCATAGGCAATTGAGCAGCAAATGCATCTTTATATTTCTGTGCTAAAATAGTAGGATATATCTGTTGTGGATTGGTAGATACGACTACCTTTTGCGAAGAGTTTTCATAAAAATAGCTCGCTCCAACAAAACCACTCAGATTCTTGTGATTATCAAAGTTGAAACGGAATTCTTGACTAAATTGCGTTCCTTTCTCTTCTTCTATACATTGCAACAATGTCAAACGAGTTCCGTCAGCATCAAAAGTTTCCTTTGACTTAAAGGCACGGAAACCTGTAATACTACGCATATCCCAATTGTCATTGATTTCATGGTCTACATTCAATAAGGCCCCTCCTACATGACGTCGGATATATAAACCTTTGCCAGCTTCCAATTCAGCATCACTATACGGAGAAGTATCTCCACCTAGAGGTGCTATTTTATCCGACTTGAAGGAGGTACCTGGATAGTCATCATATTGATAGTCCACGACCAAATCATATGTAGTCTTATCATTTGCCCATAGACGGGTAGAATTACGAAGGGCAAGACTATTCTTACCATTCAAATCACCACCAGCCTTGTTGTCGATATATCCATCATGACGGTCATACGAAAAAGCAAAACGGTTCGATAATTTTTCATCAACAATAGGTGTGTTGACCATACCCTTTGCATTGAACTGATTGTAGTTGCCATACCCTATCTCAAAATCACCAGCAAGATTGTTTGTAGGCTTATTACGGATAATATGTACAGCACCAATCTCGGCACCACGTCCAAAGAGTGTTCCCTGCGGCCCCTTGACGACTTCGACACGTTCTTCATCAAAAAGTTCCACGACAGAAGCGCGTGAACGAGATATAGACACTCCATCTTGGAAGATAGAGACACGTGGTTGAGAATAACTCTCCCCACCATCGCTCGTAACCCCGCGAATGACATAGCCTGGGTTGTTAGGACTCTGCAATTGCATTTGTAGTCCTGGAATATATTCGGATAATTGATCAAACTGATTGACATCTAGAGCAGCCAACCCTTGTCCAGACAAGGCACTGACAGCAGCCGGAACGTCAATATGACTTTGTGTACGTTTCTGTGTGGTCACAACCACTTCTCCAAGTGCATACACATCACGTTTCATCACAACTTTCATCTGCGCAGAGGCTTCAAGTGTAACCGTACGGTATCCTATAAAATTGAATGTCAACTTTTGTCCCACTTCTTTAGATAAACGAATACTAAATGACCCATCTACTCGAGTAATCGTCGCATTTTGTTTTCCCTCTACAAATATTGTCACTCCAGGAAGAGGCACACCCTCTTCATCAACAACAATACCTTGTATGTCTTGTGTGGCAACTGTGACTCCAGCATGTACACTTGTATTGTCTGCTGGAATAGTCTTTGCGGCTTGTGCACTAGTTGTCAAAGCTAGACAGATGGCACAGATCCATGGATTTCTCATTGTGTGAATAATTTATTTGAATATTTGATACATGATTCTATTTATTCGTCATCGCTATCACGGGAGATAATTCTAAATCAACATCGTTGTCAGCAACTCCAGAATCTTTAGATAAGGATTTGATTACTGCCGACATACGCAGACGTTGTAGAAATGAATAATGGCGCATTTGATGATCCAAACCAATCAAATCTTGTTGTAGTTTATCGCTCAAAACTTCATCTCCATGTGCGTGAACAACCATCAATCGACCAATGTCTGTGGCAATATGTTTTCTTAAAGTGTCTGGGAAACTTTTGGAAACTGACGATAATGAAAATGTCGCCACACCTTCAATCAGTGCCTCTTTTGCAATATCTTCGAAACCCGATCCGATTTCAATCGAATCACTGACGATACTCAAGGAATCACCATGCAGTCTCATCACGCGGTATGGGCAGGGATACGTCACCAAACTACCAGTTTCTATATCATATAGATGACTTCCCCAATAGCTATGTTCGGAAATATCCTGACAATGTGCATGCCCTGTCATGCAAATCTCAATATTGTATGTATAGCACAATCGACGTAATTCGCTGGCATTATCTAAGACATATCCTGGACTTGCTTGATTTTGCAATCGCCAATGTGGAATAACCCCATGATGGATCATAATCATCATGCGCATTCCAAGTTTTTGTGCTTGGTGCGCTTGCTCTGCTACATAAGCCAATGTACTCTCAGACAACACTCCATTCCAATAGCAAAGATCTAAATTGAAATCATTCTTCTTATATTGATTGGCATCTAAACATAATAGACGTACTTTGGGACTCAATTGTAGCACATAACTCAATGAAGAAGAATCATTAGATAAAGCTTGATTATAGCCATATGGGCCATATAGTTCACGAAATTCATCTGGATTAATCGTACGAGTACGCACACTCTTATCTCCATCATATATATAGGCGTGAGGATTCATGATATCATGGTTGCCAGGTACCACGATAGGCTGTATACCAGCTTCACGTAAGGGAGCTAAAAAATGATGGATTAAATATTGATGAGACACGTAGGCGCCATCCTTAGTCAAATCGCCACTAATCAACAGATACTTTGGTTTCAATATAAGCATACGAGCCGACAAGGAATCAAGCATCACCCGGGAATAGGACAATAATTTTCGATCATTTTTTAGATACTCCTCAAATGCTTTACCTGGCCTTTTGACAATAGATGTGTCCATAACATGCAAATCGGACGCTACCGCCCATACTATATCCACATTTTTCTGCGTACTTTTCTCATGAATTGGCTTTGCTTGTATCAAACTGCAGCTTTGCACACAAATCGTTATGAATAGAGCAACGAAGCCTACTAACATGCCAACAAGCCATTGCCTGCGAGATGCCTTTTTCCAAGATATACGATGTTGAGGTAAGATATGTTTCATAATGTCGTCAATCTACAAACTGGACATATACAATAGGTAAGTCCTTATGTGTGCAAAAATCACATTAAGATATGACATGGATATGTCAAAAATGAAACAATACAATGAACATCTATAAAATAATCAGTAAAATGCTACCGTATAGAGTGTGATATTATGTTGACCAGGGAGCGAAAATACATTGGAAAAATATAGACTAGAAAAGTATAGAGCAAAAAAAAGGAGTCACACCTGACTCCAACCTTGTTAACCTTAAATCTAATACTATGAAAAACACATTGCAAAGATAGGGAAACTGAGTAAACTTACAAACAAAACAACAAAAAAAGCATGCTATACAGCATGCTTTTAATTTTAATTAAGATATACTACACCAAAATATTCTTCAAAGAGCTCTTTTGCTCGATTTAATTGTTCGGGAGTATTCTCTTTAATATCCTTGAGGGCATATTCTTGTCCCATAGCTTCGTATTTGTGTGCACCCAGCGTGTGATAAGGCAAAATCTCCAAACGCTGTATCATCGTATAAGCTCCTAACGTCTTGCCCAACGAACGGATATCAGCCTCGGCATCACTAATAGTAGGGACTAATACATAACGCACCCAAAACGGCTGTCCAATCTCTTCCATATACTTGGCCAAAGTCAGAGTTTTATCGTTGCGTAAACCAGTTAATGAAACATGCTTGTCTGGATCTATTTGTTTCACGTCAAGTAAAACCAAATCTACATACTCCAACAAGTTCTTCACATCCTCATTCCACACGCTACCATTGGTATCGATACAGACGTGTATTCCCTCCGCTTTCAGTTGTTTCACAAGCGGCAGCAAGGCTTTAGCTTGAAGGGTTGGCTCGCCTCCCGAAAAGGTTACCCCTCCCTTACGTCCGAAGAAAGGCTTCTGGCTAATGGCCATTTTAAGGATGTCTTCTGGTGCTGTTTCTTTCCCTCCTTTTTGAGGGATAGTGTCGGCATTGGCACAGTATAGGCAACGGAAGTTACATCCCTGTAAAAACACAACAAGACGAAGTCCTGGACCATCATAGGTACCAAGACTCTCGTAAGAATGAACACGTAGTAATTTATTTTCACTCATAAAGTAGGTCTTTGAATGGGTTGGTAACAAATATAATATATAATGCCGAGAGAACAAAGCCCCCTCGGCATTTCTATATCTGTTATAGTATATTTATGCTAGAGCAGGACTATTAAGCCATACGCTCATGGAATGATCGAGAGATCACTTCCAATTGGTGTTCACGACTAAGTTCTACGAAGTGTACAGCATAACCCGAAACACGAATAGTCAACTGTGGATAATTTTCTGGATGCTCCATTGCGTCCATCAACATCTCACGATTAAGTACGTTTACATTCAAGTGATGTGCACCCTTTGCAAAATATCCATCCATCATCGTAGTCAAGTTTTCTACTCGATCTTCTGCCGTAGCTCCAAGGCTCTTAGGAACGATAGAGAATGTATTGGATACACCATCCTTCGCATCTGTATAGTTCAATTTTGCAACTGAAGATAAAGAAGCAATAGCTCCATGACTATCACGTCCGTGCATTGGATTGGCACCTGGAGCGAAAGCCACTCCCTTTTCACGACCATCTGGTGTAGCTCCTGTCTTTGTACCATACATCACGTTTGACGTAATAGTCAAAATAGACAGCGTAGGATTGGCATTCTTATAAATAGGCAATTGCCCAAGCATTTCATTGAAATCATGCGTAATTTTGACAGCTAGATTATCTACACGGTCATCATCATTGCCATAAAATGGAAATTCACCATCAATATCAAAACCAGTTGTCAACCCTTCTTCATTGCGCTTAGCAGTCACCGTAGCATGCTTGATAGCCGACAAAGAATCTGCTACGATAGATAAACCAGCTACACCATAAGCCAAGTTGATACGTGGGTTGGTATCTACAAAAGCCATTTGTGCTTTTTCGTAATAATATTTGTCATGCATGAAGTGGATGATATTCATTGCCTCATTGTAAACACGAGCAATTTCTTTAAGCACCACATAGTAGTTCTTCATCACTTCATCATAATTCAAGACATCGTTTGTCAAAGGTTCGATACCCTTAACCATCAATGTACCTGTATTTTCACAACGACCGCCATTGATTGCTAACAACAAAGCTTTAGCCAAGTTACAACGTGCACCAAAGAACTGGATGTGCTTACCAATCTCTTGGAAAGATACACAACAAGCAATACCATAATCGTCTGCTCCACGAGTGGCACGCATCAAATCATCATTTTCATACTGAATAGATGATGTATCGATAGACACTTGCGCACAGAAGTCTTTGAAACCTTGAGGTAGA
The DNA here is from genome assembly GCA_963668535.1 of Bacteroidaceae bacterium. Taxonomy (GTDB): domain Bacteria; phylum Bacteroidota; class Bacteroidia; order Bacteroidales; family Bacteroidaceae; genus F22. Next base: position 2,448,323 of record OY764867.1, on the reverse strand, counting down.
TCTTGTGCCCAAAGTACAGTCATATTTGGCTCTGGACTAGGACCAAGATTGTACAATGTTTGAAGGAAACGGAAAGAAGTCTTTGTAACCTTTGTACGGCCATCTTTGAAACTACCACCTAAAGCCTCAGTAACCCATGTAGGATCACCTGCGAAAATATCATTATATGCTTGCATACGTAGGTGACGGACCATACGTAATTTGATCACAAATTGATCGATGATTTCTTGAGCAAACTCTTCAGTAATAGTACCTTGTGTCAACTCATAATCAATATAAATATCAAGGAATGAAGAGACATTACCCAAAGACATTGCAGCACCATCTTGTTCTTTCACAGCAGAAAGATAAGCCATATATACCCACTGTACAGCTTCTTGAGCAGATGTAGCAGGTCGTCCTAAATCTAGTCCATAGTACTCACCCATCACCTTCATCTCATTCAATGCCTTGATTTGGTCAGCGATTTCTTCACGAAGACGAATACGATCTTCTGTCATCGGACCACCAAAATCTTCTAAGTCTTGCTTTTTAGTTTCGATCAATCGATCCAAACCATAAAGAGCCAAACGACGGTAGTCACCAATCACACGACCACGTGCATAGTTATCTGGCAAACCAGTCAAGAAACCTAGCGAACGGAAAGAGCGAATCTCTTTTGTGTACACATCAAATACCCCTTCATTGTGGGTTTTACGATAATGTGTAAAGATTTCTTTTACTTTTTCATCAACAGGTTGTCCAGCCTCTTTACAAGCACGATCTACCACATTGATACCACCAAAAGGCTTGATGGCACGACGCAATAATTCATCTGTTTGAAGTCCAACGATCAACTCATTGTCTTTATCAATATATCCTGCTTTATGCGAAGAGATTGTAGAAATAGTTGTGTTATCTAAAGAACGTACTCCGCCATTAGCTCGCTCTTCTGCGATGGCTTCCATACACTTTTCCCAGACCTTCTTCGTGCGTGCTGAAGGGCCACATAGAAATGAAGCATCACCCTCGTAAGGGGTTATGTTTAGTGAAACAAAATTGGCCACATCAATGGTGCTTGTCCAAAGCCCATCTTTCATTGTAGTCTTAACGTCCATGATTTATATGTAAATGTAGATTTGCGAAGCGTTTGTGCCCCCGCCTCATTTAGGGTACTGCAAATATACGACATATTTACACCGTATTCTAGCCTTTCAAAATGTTTACTTTGTAATCAATGTAAAAATTTGATGCAGGTCAAAATAATTGCAAAAGAAGATATTATTTATTCATAAAGTACACCTATGCTAATCCGTTAATCGACATTTTGTTCATAATATATTGTACAGCATATCGAAAAAAAGGTCTAAATTCATCTTTTTGTAATATGATTTTTGCATCTTTGCAAATACGGATATGCCTTGTAATGGCTTTTTCTGCTAAAAGTATTCACATTTTCAAACAATAAGACTATGCCAAATCTTCCCTATTACCCAACAGTAGTCGTGTCTGATATCCACTTAGGTACATCACACAGTAAAACTTATGAAGTGTCCGAATTCTTGCGTTCTATCCGCTGTGATCTTTTGATTATGAATGGAGATATTATTGACGGATGGCATCTTAAAAAATCGGGAATGGGAAAATGGAAAAGAAAGCATACCAAGTTTTTCAAAACCATCATGAAAATGATGGAAAAATACAACACAAAAATTATCTATATTCGAGGTAATCATGACGATTTCTTGGATAATTTAATGCCCCTACAATTTGCCAATATTGAAGTGGTAACAGAATGGACTTACGAAAATTTTGGGAAACGTTATTACGTATGCCACGGAGATGTCTTTGATAGCATCACCACCAAAATGAAATGGCTCGCTCAACTGGGAGATACTGGATACACCTTTTTGCTATGGGTAAATAAGGTGTATAATCAAAATCGTTTAAAACGGGGTCTTCCATATTACTCGTTATCTCAGAAAATAAAAAATAAGGTAAAAGGTGCAATCAACTATATCACCGACTTTGAATCGGAGATTGTGTCATTAGCTAAACACAAGCAATGCGATGGAGTGATATGCGGTCACATCCACCACCCAGACAACAAGATGTGTGGCGATGTACATTATCTCAACTCAGGCGACTGGGTAGAATCACTGAGCGCACTTATCCAAGACGAGCTCGGTGAATGGCAAGTTGTTTATTATGATGGCATGTTGAAAGAGCAGATTAAAGAAGAAGCAAGTACTTTGGCTGAACAATTGGATCTACAAAACAACGCACCTCCTGCACCGACCCACTCCATGAGTGAAACACGTACATCAGAGTTGGACGAATCTCCATTATAAGCATATCTCATGCAAACATCTTATTTTAAATATCTAAACCAATCTATATGAGATTTTTATTTATAGTCCAAGGTGAAGGACGAGGACATTTCACCCAAGCGATCTCTATGTATGAGATGTTACAACGCTACGGACACAATGTTGTGGAGGTTCTTGTGGGAAAAAGTAATGTACGCGACTTACCCACTTTCTTCACAGAGCGCGTAGATACAAAAATCACCCGTTTTTTAAGTCCCAACTTCGCCCCAAGCCCAGAAAATAGAAGAGTCAAGATAGATAGTTCTATCATGAATAATATACGCCACGCACAAGATTATATGCAAAGCATTCATTTAATTAATCAACATATCAAATCATCCAAAGCTGATATCGTGATCAATTTCTATGAGATGCTCACTGGTATGGTCTATATGATCTATCGCCCACGTGTACCCTACGTCTGCATCGGACATCAGTATTTGTTTATGCACAAACAATTTTCTCTTCCAGTAGAGGGGAGCAGCTTTGATGTGCTTAAATATTTTACTCGATTCACGTCACTTGGAGCCGCCAAACGATTGGCGCTGTCCTTCTACCCCTTCCCATCAGATAAATCCAACAAGATAGATGTAGTCCCTCCTATTCTACGTCGCGAAGTACTGGAACTACAAGCCGAACAAGGAGAACACATCCATGGCTATATGCTCAATTCTGGCTTTTCCGAAGATATTGAGGCCTTTCATAAGAAACATCCAGAAGTACCATTGCATTTCTTTTGGGATAAAAAAGGTGTGGCCGATGAAACAGTTGTTGATGACACGTTAAGTTACCACAAGATTAATGACAAACTCTTCCTTGAGTACATGCGCACCTGCAAGTGTTACGCTAGTACCGCAGGATTCGAATCAATCTGTGAAGCGATGTATCTCGGTAAACCCGTTATGATGATTCCTGCCCATATTGAGCAAGATTGCAATGCCGCAGATGCCATGCGTGCAGGAGCAGGTTTTTCGGCAGATAGCTTTGACTTGGAACGTCTCCTTGAATTTAGTCAGCATTTCGAGCCCAATCCAGACTTCCGTCAATGGGTAGAAGAAGCCGAAATTCGTATCATGCAAGAAATTCTATCCGTGATCCCAGAATATCATGAGGGTAAATTTGTAGAGCACAACATCGCTAAAAACCGCAAATCACTCCTTCAAGAAGCCAATGAACAGCTAGACAAATTTATAGCCATGGCCAAAGAAGGACCTAAAAAACTACACAGCACCTTCAAGAAAAAAAATAAAGAAGGCAAGGATGCTAAATAAAACAAATACAGTGTATCTATGGATATAATGTCCATTGGATACACTGTATGTTTATTTTATATACACTCTATATACTCTCAGCACAATATAGCACTATCATAGTTTGACAACTATCTATACTTACCACTTTCTTTATCTTCGAGCATAGACAGATAAGACTGATAACGCGAAGGAGCAATTTCTCCAGTATCCACCGCCTCAAGTACTGCACATCCTGGTTCATGGATATGCGTACAATTATTGAAGCGACACCCTTCTGAGAATGTAAAGATATCGACAAAGTAATGAGCAATTTCCCCTTCCTTCATATCAAACGAACCAAATCCTTTGATACCAGGTGTATCTATAATATACCCCGATGCATATTCCAAAGGATACATAGAACTATATGTTGTGGTATGCATCCCCGTTTGATGAGCTTCAGATATTTCGGCTGTACGTGCCTCCACATGTGGTAAGAGCGCATTGATCAGCGTAGACTTACCGACACCGCTATGTCCTGAAAATAAAGTCACCTTATCAACAAGCAGATCCTTGATGCTATCTAGTCCTTCCCCAGTCTCTGCTGAAAGTACATGGCAAGTGTACCCTATAGATTCGTATATCTCTTTATATAATCGCAGTTGAGCTAAGTCATCCTCATCATAACAATCGACCTTATTAAATATAATTTCCGTAGGTACATCGTATGCTTCAGCACTAGCCAAAAAGCGATCGATAAAAGTCGTTGACGTCTCAGGATAATTGATTGTTGCCACCAATAAACACAAATCTAAATTGGCAGCAATAATATGCGACTGCTTACTTAAATTGGGCGATTTACGCACAATATAATTTTTACGCGGTTCAATCTCATAAATAAGTCCGGCACCTTCTCCATGCTCATTATAGATTACTTGATCTCCCACAGCTATAGGGTTGGTACTTTTGATACCCCGTAAACGAAAGTTGCCCTTAACCTTACAGGGCAAGGGCTCACCTTCAGTTGGTTTCACAATGTACCAACTACCAGTATTTTGAATAACAAGTCCTTTAGGCATAGAAGCTTAGACTGTCATAATTTCTTTTTCTTTCGCAGCGAACTGTTCATCAATCTGTTTGATAAACTTATCGTGAATTTTCTGTAGTTGTGCTTCGGCATCTTTCTGTGCATCTTCAGCCAAGCCATCTTTCACAGCTTTCTTCAACCTATCGATACCATCACGACGAGCATTACGTACGCTAATCTTTGCATTTTCAGCTTCTTGCTTACATTGCTTAGACAATTGTTTACGACGCTCCTCAGTCAATGGAGGAATACCAATACGAATGATCTCCCCATTATTTTCAGGCATGATTCCTAGATCAGAATCAATAATTGCCTTCTCAATAGGTTGAAACATCGACTTATCCCAAGGCTTAATGGCAATTGTACGAGAATCAGGAGTAGTCACAGCAGCACAGTTATTGATTGGAACCATTGCACCATAAGAATCAACGCGGATACTGTCTATTAGTCGCACATCCGCCTTACCAGCACGGATATGAGAAAGTTGCTCATCCAAGTGCATTGCAGACATTTCCATCATATCTTCTGCATCACCTAATACTTCTTTCACTTCAATCATAATATTATTTGTTATATATAACCTTGTTTATTTGGGTACAAAAGTAGCTGTTTTCTTGTTGATATACAACAAAACAAAGCTAATTTATAGACATCTAAGCATTAAGGATGTACCACCGTACCGATATTTTCGCCCGAGATAACCTTTTCTAAATTACCCACAGTATCCATATCAAAGACCACGATAGGTAGGTTGTTTTCACGGCACATGACAGTAGCCGTCAAATCCATCACCTTCAAGCCTCTTTCCAATACTTCGTCATAGCTGATACGATCAAACTTAGTAGCCGTAGGATCTTTCTCTGGGTCTGCTGTATAAATACCATCTACACGCGTACCCTTCATCATGACATCAGCTTCAATCTCGATACCGCGCAAAGAACTTCCCGTATCGGTTGTAAAATAAGGATTACCCGTTCCAGCAGACATTATGACAACAGATCCTTTCTCCATCAAATCAATCGCTTTCCACTTATTATAGAATTCCCCAACAGGCTCCATACGAATAGCAGTCAACACCTGAGCAGGTACACCCGCAGCATGCAAAGCACTACTAAGCGCCAAACTATTGATAACAGTAGCCAACATACCCATCTGATCTCCTTTCACGCGATCAAAACCTTGCGCAGCTCCGCTCATACCACGAAAGATATTTCCTCCACCGATCACAATACCGATTTGAACACCCTTATCATGCACTGCTTTGATTTGTTGAGCATATTCAGAAAGACGAGTTTCATCAATACCATATTGCTTCCCCCCCATCAAACTTTCACCACTTAATTTTAAAAGAATTCTGTTGTACTTAATCATAATTATTTTTGTTATACATGTTTCATTAATAGCCTACCTAAAGTGCCAACTCTTCCTCATCATCATTGAATAGGACATGTCGAACCTCTTTAAATAAATAGTCCAAATTTTCTCCACTATCCTGATGCTTAATCGTCAAGACACCTTCAGGAGAGACCCCAATAATACGTCCTTGGAATGTACCCAGTTCATCGCAGAAATAAGCATCTTCATCAAAACGGAACAATTTAGACAGATACTCAACCTGCAATTCATTAGCCGCATCCTCCTCTCCCGTAAAGAGAAGTTCACAACGCGCCTCAATACGTTCGCGTAAGAGCTCTAAAATAGGCATTCTATCTAAGACCTCACCAGTAATAGTTGCCAAACTGACAGGATTTGGAGCCGATCCATGAAAGACCGTCTGCTTGACATTAATCCCAATGCCAGCAATCGTATATTCAATATTCTGTCCTTGGATAGCATGTTCTATCAGTATGCCCCCCAATTTCTTTTCTTTATAATAAATATCATTAGGCCATTTGATCTTGATGTCATCAGAATACGCCTCCATCACATCAACGATAGCCAACGAAATAGCCTCTGAGATCAAAAACTGCTCCACAATAGGAACTCGTTTAGGACGAATCAACACAGAAAACAACAAGTTTTTCCCCGGTGCCGATTCCCATCCATCATTGACTCTCTGTCCTCTACCAGCCGTTTGATAATCGGTAGATATAGTTAAATAATCAGGCAAATATGCCTCTTGTGCCTTGATCAGCTCACGCAAAAAATGATTGGTAGAATCCAATTTTGCGTAATGCATATGATCCGTGTGTATTGATTTCATGAGTTTATTATGTATAGGTTAATGTTTATGTTCAATCACTCCCAAAAGATATATACTCTACTGCATGCCCTCCATATAGTCCTCTCTCATTGCACGCGTAAATTTGGCAACAATCAAGTCATAACTATGGTCAACCAGCTCATAGATTAATTCATCAGACACATCACTATCTAGAATCACCTGATTCCAATGTATCTTACTAAGATGATATCCAGGTTGTATTCCCGAGAAATGCTCTCTTAATTCCACAGCTCTATCAGGGTCACACTTCAAAGCAATCATCTTGTCTTTTTCCAAAGGCATGATAGCAAACATCTTGCCCATGACTTTAAAAACAAGCGTCGTCTCATCAAAAGGAAACGACTCAGTCACTTTCCGTTTGTTGAGACAGTAGTCGCGCAAAGTTTCTATATCCATAATCGTTCCTATTAGTTTGTTTCTTTCAGCCTGTTATCTTTTTAACCTCAATGATATACGGCGACGTTTGGTGTCAATATCAATCACTTCCACCATCACCTGTTGTCCAATACTCACCACCTCGGTAGGCGATGCAATTCTTCTATTGGCCATTTGAGATATGTGAATCAACCCATTCTCCTTGATGCCTATATCAGCAAAAGCACCAAATGCTGTGATATTTCCAATCACCGCAGGGAGGCTCATTCCTATCTGCAGATCCTCAAACACACGTACCTGCTCATCAAAAGCAAAAGCCGTCAATTGCTCTCTAGGATCCCGATTTGGCTTCGCCAATTCAGCCATAATATCCTTTAAAGTTGGCATCCCCACACTGCCATGTACATATCGCTGTAAATCAATAGCCTCACGTTTTGAAGCATCTTTCATCAAATCAGCCACACTACATCCCTGATCCTTCGCCATTTGCTCCACAAGCGCATAACTCTCAGGGTGAACCGCACTACCATCCAACGGATTTTTCGCTTTAGGAATGCGTAAGAAACCAGCCGCCTGCACATAAGCCTTTTGTCCTAATCGAGGCACATTCAACAATTCTTTTCGACTAGTAAACGCCCCATTTTCAGCACGATAACTGACTATATTTTTGGCCAAAGTTGGTCCCAATCCCGCTATATATGTCAACAAATAAGCACTTGCTGTATTTAGATTGACACCTACCTGATTCACACAATTTTCAACCACTTGGTCAAGTGCCTTCTTAAGCTTCGTTTGGTTCACATCATGCTGATATTGGCCCACCCCGATAGACTTGGGATCAATCTTAACCAATTCCGCTAACGGATCCATCAATCGACGCCCAATAGACACGGCACCACGTACCGTCACATCCTGATCTGGGAACTCCTCACGAGCGATAGCAGAAGCCGAATAAATCGAAGCCCCCTGCTCACTCACCACGAAAGTATCTACAGGAGAAGTGAAGTGTACACCATCGACAAAACTCTTCGTTTCTCGACTAGCAGTACCATTACCGATAGCAATCGCTTGTATTTTGTGTTTAGCCACTAGCCGTTCTACGACAGCAGCAGCCTCAGTCATTTTGTTTTGAGGTGGATGCGGATAAATAGCAGTTTGTTCCAACAGATTGCCCTGCTCATCCAAACACACCAACTTACACCCAGTACGATACCCAGGATCGAGTGCCAACACCCTCTTCTGTCCGAGCGGTGCCGCCAGTAGCAACTGCTTCAAACTCTGTGCAAAGATCATAATAGCCTCATCATCAGCCTTCTCCTTGCTCATCGTTCCATATTCAGTAGCTATAGACGGACTCAATAATCGCTTATAAGCATCTTCCACAGCCTCAGCCACCTGATCGCTACATGCCCCACGACCACGTACAAACTGATAGTCTAGCTTATCCAACGCTTCCTCATCATCAGGTTGAATTTTCACTTTAAGCACCCCTTCATTTTCCCCACGGCGTATAGCCAGTAATTGGTGACTCTGCACCCGCTTTAGTCCATGATTCCAATCGAAGTAGTCCTTATAATTTTGTCCTTCTTCCTCCTTCGCTTTTACAACTTTAGCCTGCAACTGTGCCGTATATTGATACACACGTCTAATGGCATTTCTAGCTCGCTCATCCTCATTGACCATTTCAGCCACGATATCACGAGCCCCTTGCAAAGCCTCCTCCACATCTTTCACGTCATCACCGAGAAACTGCTTCGCATGTGCCTCCACACTTCCCCCTTGTTGCATCAACAGCCACTGTGCCAAAGGTTCTAAGCCCTTCTTTTTTGCTATTTCCGCACGCGTTCTACGCTTTGGTTTATACGGCAGATAAATATCCTCCAATTCCGTACTATCCCAAGTATCCCGAATACGCTTCTCCAGTTCTGGGGTAAGTTGACCAAGTTCCTCAATAGTTTTAAGAATAGTCGCACGGCGTTTATCGATCTCCTGCATCTTTTCTAGTTGCGTCTGGATAGCACCGATTTGGACCTCATCTAGTCCCCCAGTCACTTCTTTTCTATAACGTGCGATAAATGGGATGGTAGCATCTTCTTCCAATAGCTCTAAAGTATGCACCACTTGCTTACTAGGCAAGTTGACCACTCCTGCTATAATAGATGCATATGTTGTTGTCAATTCAGACATGCTCTTCTACATATTTAAAGTTAGGTTTTAGCCACTTAATTTAAACAGCTTACTAGTTACAAAGAAACAAAAAAAAATTGGGAAACCTCTCGGCTTCCCATATTTTTCTCTTTTAATTAGGATGAATTCTTTCAAATATAAAATATGAAATACCACAACTGGCACATCTTCCGCCATACCGGCATATATTCCACAATACCCACAACTATTATTTCTTGATCTCAAAGGAATGTAAGATATTTCCACGCCCATTCATCATATATACCACAATATGATCAGAGCTCACAGTCACAATACTAAATCCAGCTTCGTTACTGCAATATTGTGTCCCCTCCATAGGTTGCACATCACGTGCTAGAGACGCCGAAGTATTCACTAAATACACCGGTTCTTTCGTCCCCTGATGTACAATATACTGGCCACTATGGATATGTCCACAACCATACATATCGACACGTCCATTAAAGAGAGGCAACAATCGTTTACGCAAGTCCATCTGTTCAGCAATCGCTTTATGAGTTTGTGCATACAAAGGATGATGCCCAAAAGCAATATTCCATTTCGCCGTAGAGTGAGTTAGGACACTATCGGCCCACTGAATTTGAGGAGCAATAGGCTGCTTGCACGCATCAGGATACTTATCCGCTTTCTCACGATACTTAGAAATCAGCGGCGTGGTATCCAACCACAAGATGCGCAATTCAGCTCCATGCAATTTAAAAGTCTTTGTATAGTATCTAGCAGGCATACACCATCTGCGGCTCACCGTTGCATAATCAAGTACCGCCTGAGTAGATCCCCTATATTCATGATTGCCCAAACAAGGGTACCACTCACACATGAGCTCTGGATGAGTATAGATATCTTCAAAATTACTTTTCCACAATGGATCCAACACACTACGCACCCCATTAAAATGATGTATATCACCAGGAGCAACCACAAAGTCCACACCAATTTGCTCCGCAATATGCCCCATCATTTCCGCGATGCTTTTCTGCTCATAATACCCATTTCGTCCATTGTCATTACACACGAGAAAGACCACATGTTTTTTGAACGGCTTATGATCCACCACTTCACCATTCACAATTTGTGCACACACCCAGTTTGGTAGTGCCATAAAGGCAGCTACCAAAACTAAGATACACCATAGATTATTTTTTTTCATCTTCAACAAGTTTACTTATTTGATTTTGATTAGAAACGCACCTTGATTCCAGCGTTCACCTTTACACCATAGTATTCCACCTGCATGGTACGATCTTCCTTACCTTGATAATAACGCAATGGTTGATTCAACAAGTTCGTTGCGTTCGCATATACTGTATACTTTTTAGCGAAAGTATAGCTAGCATTCACATCTAGATAATTCACCGCATCATAATATCTATCCAATTCTTTATCCTCACCCACTTCATCAATAAATGAAGACGCATGATTGTAAGAAAGTCTGATAGACGCTCCAGCCTTTTGGAAGAACAGCGAAGCATTAGCCGCATGCTCAGGGCTACCAGGCATATCACTATCCTCACCTTCACGTCCAGGGATACCCAATTCATTAACCTTAGAATACGTATATGTATAGTTTCCACCAAAACCGATACATTTCAAAGCAGGATGAATAAACCCAAAGTCACGTTGATACGTCAATTCAGCACCCAGCAAATCTGCATCACCAGCATTAACAGGTTGCGTCAATTTATCATAGACATGCCCACTATACTCATAATCACCAACCGTACGATCTACAATAAAGTCATTGATACGTTTGTAGAACACCCCCGCACTAATCATACCCAATTGCTTGAAATAATAATCAGCACACAAGTCAAAATTATAAGCAAGAGAAGGTTTCAAATCCGAATTGCCCAACTTGATTTCATTGTCCTCCATACTCACATTTGCACGAGGTACCAGATACTCATATCTAGGACGCGACAACGTATTCGTGAAAGAAGCACGCACATTCATCTGCTTATTCACCTCCCATTTAGCCAATAACGAAGGCAGGATATTAGTATATGTTTTAGTTGAATTTCCAGTATCCGTCATCTTATCTGCATCGATATCATAGTTATAGCCACTATACTTTACATGCGTATTCTCCACACGAAGTCCAGCCATCACTTTAAAGGCATCCCCTATTTTTTGATCGAAGCGTACATACCCAGCAGACACCGTTTCAGTAGCATCATAAGTTGCCGCAATCTCTTCAATCACCTGCTTCCCTTTAAAATTAGCAATACTCGTACTGCCCTCATTAAACTTCAAGCTTCCCAAGAAAGAAGGGTTAATAAATGCCCCCGCTACATACTCATCACCAGGATAGAATCCATCACGTGTAGCATCTTTTGTATGTTGAAGCAATTGCGCCACAAAGGCATCTTCAGCAGCATCTTTCGCGTCATCGTCCGCACCAGTAGGTTCATACGTATAATAATCCTTATCAAAAGACTTATCCTTGATACCCAGTTTAGCCCCAAAGCGCAATTTATTACCATACTCACCCGTTTGCAATGGAAGTTCGAACTTCACAGAAGCCTTAAAATTCTTCTCCATAACATCTTCCTGTTCCTCCGTGATTTCATCAAATCCCATATTCTCAATAGCAAATTTACTTGGATTTAAGAATTTGATATTGGTATCCCTTGTACCAGGTTTAAAGATCTCGAAGTCAACGCCATTTTCCGCTTTTCCCTTCATCGCTACATAACGCTCATTAGGACGTGCTTCGCTTGCTTGCGAATAGCCCACTTTCCATTTCGTTTCCAATTTCCCCCAAAGGTGCTCCCCATTCAGAGTAAAATCCATTGTTTTCTGACGTTCAAGACGGCGGTTCTTCGTATCAGAAGCTCCCCCTTTTGTTTGGCGATACACCTTAATCTTATCATCACCTAAATTCTTAAAGCGTAAACGGAAGCGATTTTCGTAGTCATTACGTTGGTTATACAAGCCCTTGAAACTCACCTTATTATTGTTATTGATATTCCAATTTAAGCCAAGACTATAACTTTGACGCGCACGTTCCACATAATACTGGCGAATTTGCATATCCTTTAAATACACCTCATCGTCTTTATTCAAGTCGTACTCATACTCCACGTTGTCCGATCCTAAATCATCATTTTGATACGAAGCCGCCAACATCACGCCCAACTTATTATTGAAGAACGTATCACCATACGTAAAGCCAAGATCCAGTTGCGCCTCTTCAGAAATCTGATTGTATCCCGATCCTACATGAGCCATAACCAAACGTTTAGTCGGCGCATTTTTAGTAACCAGATTGACCGCTCCACCGATAGCATCCGCATCCATATCCGCAGTAACCACCTTATTAACTTCAATCGTTTGAATCATATCCGCAGGGATAAGATCGAGCTGCACCGCACGTGTCCCCCCCTCAGCAGAAGGCATACGATCCCCATTGACCATCACCGAACTAAGTTCGGGAGCCGTACCACGAATTTGTCCGAAGCGTGCTTCCCCTTGATCATATTGTACATTGATCCCAGAGATACGCTTCAAAGCATCCCCAATATTTGTATCTGGAAATTTACCAACTTGATCCGAAGACACCACATTGACCAAGTTGAACGCATTTTTTTGCACATTAAAGGCACGACGTTCGCCGCAGAAAGCTCCCTCAACAACCACTTCACCAAGCGACACACCATCCTTCATTTCCACATTGAGAAGGACTGTTTTACGGTCAGTTACCTTGACTTGGATTTCTTTCGAGCCACATCCCACATATTGGATTTTGACAGTATATGTACCTTCCTTCAAGCCACTGAGCGTATAGTAGCCATCGACATCTGTCACCACAGCCATACCTATACTAGGTATCGTTATCATGGCCCCAGGCAATACCTGCTTGTTAGAATCTACCACACGTCCACGAATGGCTCCATACATACTAGCCGCATCATCAATGGTGTTCGGTTCAGTACTTGAATAGTTGTTGGCCGCTTGATTAGTCATATTGCTTGCAAGTGCAAACACAAGTGCCAGTGTAAAAATCTTCTTCATCGTATAATTAATATAGTTTGTTTTGAGCTGATGCAAAACTATACAATTATCATGACAAAAATAAGACGTACATATTACATAAAAAAGACAAGATTATTACACGATTGACACATTATGTTTTCCAAGCCCTTAACACCTCTCTTTTTCCATTAGGCGGACCAGGCATACGTTCCACCACAAAGCCCACCTGCTGCAGCATTCTACGCACCACCCCTTTGGCACAATATGTAGTCAACACCCCACCAGATGCCATCGCCACATATATCTTCTGCAACAATTCCTCCCCCCACAACTCAGGTTGCGTTTCAGGCGAGAAAGCATCAAAATACACCACATCAAAATACCCATTATTTAATGAAGCCAATAGAAAATCCTCCTGTCGTTTACACAGAGTAAACCACTCCGACACGTCCACCTGCTGCCCCCATTCGGCCGCAAGCACCTTCTCAAAGTCCTCCTTAGGCATATACTCCAGAGACCGCGCCTCCTCTATACCCAACGGATACAACTCCAACGTCGTGTACTCCACATGAGTATGTACCTCATTAGCCTCCACACAAGTAAGCAGCGCATTGAGTCCAGTGCCAAACCCCAATTCCAGCACCCGCACCTTTTGTGCAGGATGCCCCTTCATCCACTCCCTCAACGCCAGTTGCACAAAGATATGCATCGATTCACTACGCGCCCCCTTCACGCTATGATACTGTTCGTGAAAAGTAGGATGCACAATCGTTTGGCTCCCATCGTCAGTTTTTATAATATACGGTTGATTATTCTTTGATTCCATAACACAAATATAGTAAAAACTTTTCAGTTGCCTTCCCTTTTCTTTGCAAGGTTGCCCCATATATGCTAGCTTTGCACAAACAACAAATAATTTCCTCATGCAAGTACAGATACATCCTTCTTGGCAACACGTTCTTCAGAACGAATTTGACAAGCCCTACTTCGAACAACTTACCACATCGATTCGTCAAGAATACGCCCTCCACACCATCTACCCCCCAGGATCACAAATTTTTGAAGCCTTCAACCGCTGTCCACTCGACAAAGTAAAAGTCGTCCTTATCGGCCAAGACCCCTACCACGGTCCAGGTCAAGCCCACGGCCTATGCTTCTCCGTCAATGACCACATCGCCATCCCCCCATCACTACGTAATATATATAAAGAGATCGTAGACGATATAGGAGGAGACCTTCCCACCACAGGCAACCTCAGCCACTGGGCCGACCAAGGCGTACTGATGCTCAACGCCACCCTCACCGTACGCGCCAACCAAGCCGGTTCGCACCAAGGCAAAGGTTGGGAAGAATTTACCGACGCCGTCATCCAGCTGGTCAACCACCACTGTCCCCACGTCGTCTTTATCTTATGGGGAAGCTACGCCCAGAAAAAAGCTCGGGGCATAGACACCAGTCGGCACTTAATCCTAAAATCGGCTCATCCATCCCCACTTTCCGCCTATAGAGGCTTCCATGGCAACCATCAATTTTCGTTGACTAATGCCTTTTTAGAAGAACACGGATACAGCCCCATCCAATGGTTAAAATAATCTGAAACGCAGGAATTTTCACTTACAAAGTTGCTTTTCCAACAAAAACCCGTACCTTCGCAGCGATTAACTTGATAAGGATTTTCCTTATCGTAAAAAAATAAAGAATATGGCAAGTAGAAGAAATTTGAAAAAAGGCATCAGCTACGTCATGGGTGAACTATTTACCGAAGCAGTAACCTTCCGTAATTACATCCCAGGTGTTGATCCAGCAAAAGCCAACGCAGTGTTAGGCAAGATTCTTGCAGCTCATGAAGATTTCACCATGCGTGTAAGCCACACAGAACCAGGCAACGTCAAAGGATATTATAAAAAATTTGGAGAAGATTTTCATGCAGTAGTCAATGAAATACTTCAAGACATGAACAATCTAAAAACAGCTCCAACTGCATAACCTCCTATTAATGAACTCTCAAAAGAAAAAAAGCTTTGCCTCTTGGCTCTACCACGATGTTTTAGGATGGAAATCCGAAGTAAACGTACCTGATTTTGACAAATGTATCGTTTGTGCTGCCCCTCATACATCCAATTGGGATTTGATATACGGCAAGCTATTCTATCGTGCCATTAATCGTCAAACAGGTTTCATGATGAAGAAAAGCTGGTTCTTCTTCCCACTGGGTGCAATCTTTCGCGCCATGGGTGGTATACCAGTTGACCGTAAGAAGCGCACCTCACTTGTTGAACAAATGAAACAACAAGTAGCCGAAAGCAAGACCTTTCACGTAGCCATCACTCCCGAAGGCACACGTCAAGCCAACGCACGTTGGAAGAAAGGATTTTACTACATCGCCCTAGGTGCACAGATTCCTATCGTCCTCGTTTCAATCGACTACAAACTGAAAGTCATCAAAATGAATGAGTTTTTAGTTCCCACAGGCGATTTTGAAGCCGACATGAAAAAGATCAAAGACTACTACCGCGATGCTACAGGAAAACATCCTGAACGTTTTGCATTGTAGATCACACGTCTATTGACCCATTATAAAAAGGTTGTGTTCCCTCAAGGAATACGACCTTTTTCTTATATACATCCTTTCACTTAGACACGAAAAACTCTTACATACACAATACAATAAGGCCTTCAATGTAAAACAATACTAAATTCATGCAGAAAATTAGCCTCTACTATTGCACATATCAGAAAAAGCCCTACCTTTGCAACGTGTTTTTCATGGTATTAGATTTAAGGTTATAAAAAAGATTGGTTGTCGTGAGACAACCACTTTTTGTTTTTAGGCATTTCTGAGTTAGAAATGCCTAATTATTTTTTATAGGGATTCTTTAGTGCACTAGATGCCCTTTAGACCCCACTAGGTGCCCATTCTTCCTCGGCCTTCTTAACCCCTTTCTTCAAGCGAAGACGATATGATACAAGAGAACCATCCACCATCATGACACTGTGCGCAAAAAAAGCAATCACCGATCCCACCATCGCCCCACTGATGACATCCAATGCAAAATGCTGAAACAGATATATCCTAGACAGCCCCACACCTACAGCGATCAAGAAACACAGATACTTCGCCCACCCCTTTACATTAAACGCCAAGAACATAAACACAGCAAACGCAGCCATAGTATGCCCCGACGGAAAGGTATGACAACTATGCACCTGCACTCCATCTACCAAGTGAAGACTCGCCACCTGTCCATAAAGCCCAAACGGACGCTTTGTATGAGGAAATATATAATGTTTTAGACCATACGTCAAGACAAGTGTCAATACACTGTTACACGTCACCGCAAGCGCCCATCTCCGACAGCGTACTATACATAAGATCAACACCACAGGCGCGATAAACGTGAACTCCCCAAAATGAGTCACCCATTTAAAGAAATGATCCGCCCAAAGGGCGTGAAACTGATTCAAGACCAACGACGACTGATTAGGTCCAAATAAAATCACTGGAACCAGCAAGACACCCATCATCACGACAAGCATACTCAACAAGAGCTTCTGCGAATGAAAAAATTCTTTAGTCATACCTCTACATTTGTTTATTTGTTGCGACAGCATTATTCCGTTTTCGTGTCAAATATAACAAATAATGCCTACTATATCTATACAAAAATATTAAAATGACATGACAGTTCTATGACACAGAAATCGCAACACCAATCTGACACACAGCCCATTTACACAACCCACACCTAGATCACGTAACCAAGATGTAACAAATACCCCCTTATTCATTTTATTTACTATTAACCACGCATTTTCTTTCCATTAAGTTTGTCTAGTCCATAAATTCTCTATAATTTCGCTTTTTTCCATTCCGTAGGTCCCCGACATTACAGAGCCCGATCTCTCATACAACAAACTAAAGAAAAAGATGCAACAACCCATTACTACACTTACCCGATCCAACTATTTTCTCTTCGGATTATTTGCCGTAGCCTTCCTTTTGTGCCTATTCAACGCCTGGGGATACCCCATATTTATAGTTGATGAAGCCCGCAACAGCGCCTGCGCCATGGAAATGTTCCAGAGCCACCACTGGTTTCTCCCCACCTACAACCACACCCTCCGCACCGACAAGCCCCCCTTGCATTACTTCTTTATGATGCTCGCCTATAAAAGCTTCGGCATCAACGTATTTGGCGCCCGCTTCTTCTCCGCCCTCTTCGGCGCCAGCACCATCACCATCGTCTACCACCACACCAAGAAATGGCTCGGCGACCTCCCCGCCTTCTGGAGTGCCTTTATCCTTCTCGTCTCCATCCACTTTATCTTCGAAAGTCACCTAGGCGTCCCCGACCCCTACCTCATCTTCTTCTTTACAGCCACCTGCCTCTACTTCTACAAAGGCATCCAAAGCAACAGCCTACGCGACTTCCTATGGATGTACCTCTTTATGGCCCTAGGCTTCCTGAGTAAAGGTCCCATCGCCATCCTGCTACCCGGTGTGATCTTCCTCATATACCTCCTCATAGCCCAACGCCTCAGCTGGTCACAAATAGCCCAAATGAAGCCCCTTCTAGGCCTCTTGATCGTCCTAGCCATCACCATACCCTGGTTTGTCATCAACGGACTACAAACCGATTGGGCCTGGACCCAAGGCTTCTTCCTCAAGCACAACGTCGGTCGCTTCTCCCAGTCCATGGAAGGCCACCACGGTCCTTTCTTCCTCCCCACATTATATATACTCCTTGGACTCTTTCCCTTCTCCTTCATCCTGCCCCAAGCCATCAGCTACCTCTACCAGCGTCGCCACCGCCTACACACCTACCGTCTCAACTACGAAACACAAGGCGGCACAGGCTTCCTACTATTCAGCATCATTGCCGCAGCCGTTGTCCTCGTATTTTTCTCCATCAGCCATACCAAACTCATCCACTACACCCTACCCACCTATCCCTTTCTAGCCATACTGATAGGCTTCTACCTCGCCCAACCGAGGATGCGCTTTTATAATATACGCGCCAGCTATTGGATCATCCTCCTCATCGCCCTATTGGTCCCCATAGTCGCCAACATCGGCATGCAGCTCGATCCCTCGCTCGCCCCTATCCATCAATATGCCCTATGGCTCATCATCCTCCCAGCAGGCATCTTAATCGCCTTCTTCTTGCGTCATGATCTATACACCCACCTCACCGCCGTAGGCATCACCACCACCCTGACAAGCCTCGTTTTCTTCGGCATCATAGCCCCCAAGATAGGCCAGCAAGATCCCGTACAGCAATCCCTCCCAACCCTGCAAAGCCACCCAGTAGGACACGTAGGACGCTTCGCCGCCGCCTACCCCTTCTACCTACGTAGACCGATTATCGCCGTAGCCCCAGCAGAGATCAGCTCATTTTTCGCTCGCCATCCCGATGGCATATTGATAGGTCGTCGTCGCGCCTTCCAGCACATCCCCCTCACCGTGCCATGCGACACCATCTACCAAGGCAAAGACATTTTTGAAGAGACCCAAACCTTCGCCATCGCCCTGAGAAAAGAACAATTCAGCACCCAAGCCCATAAGACCGTACACCAACCATAAATCATACACCATACAACCGTATACACCATGACCCACCTACATCCTAACCCAATAGACTGCTCCATAGTCATCCCCATGTACAACGAAGCAGGCAACGTAAGTCTCCTAGTTGAGCAGATACACCTCGCCATGAGTGCCTACACCTATGAAATCATCCTGATAGACGACTGCTCCACCGACAACACCCGCGAAGAAATCACAGCCCTCCAAGACCCCCATATCGTGCTTATCGAACTGCGTAAAAACAGCGGTCAGAGTGCCGCCCTCTTTGCCGGAATCGACCAAGCCCAAGGCCAATACATCATCACCATGGATGGCGATCTACAAAACGATCCAGCCGATATCCCCATGATGCTACACACCCTACAAGACAAAGATTGCGACATCGTGACTGGCATCCGTCAGCACCGCCAAGACAACCACCTACGCATGTGGTTATCCCGTCGAGCCAATGCCCTCATCGGCCGCGCCACAGGTTTAGACATCCAAGACAACGGCTGCGCCCTAAAAGTGTTCAAACGCGACATCGCCAAAGAAATTGAACTCTACGGCGAATTTCACCGCTACATCATACTTGTAGCCAATATGAACGGTGCCCGCATCGAGCAAGTTCCCGTACACCACCACCCCCGTCGCTACGGCGTATCCAAATACGGCCTCAACCGCACCTTCAAAGTCATGAACGACCTCCTACTCATCCTCTTTCGTCAGAACTTCCTTCAAAAACCCATCTACCTCTTCGGCAGCATAGGCATGGCCCTCTTTGCCCTCGGCTGCCTAGTCAACCTCTACCTCCTTATCGTCAAATTGATGGGGCAAGACATCTGGGGCCGTCCCCTACTCCTACTAGGCATAATGCTCGTCCTTATCGGAATCCAATTCTTTATGATAGGCCTTGTACTCGACCTCCAGATGCGCACCTACTACGAGTCCCAAAATAAACGTCCCTACAAGATACGCCGCGTGACCACCTTTCATAAAATAATATAAATCCACAAAACATCCACCATTTTTTCCCAAACATCCCCCATCCACCCCACTTTTTTTACTTACTTTTACAGAGTCTTTCATTTATTGAGAACAACGTAAATCTATTATTTATACAGTCCCCTGCTGATAGGTCTCTACACCAGCAGACTTAACAACCAAGCTATGACAATACATTTGAAAAGTATCGGCCGACTTCTCAGCCTCGTGCTCCTAGCAAGCGCCCTATGCTGCATGACCTCATGCAACGACGATGACAACGAAAGTCTCTACTCCATGTGGGAAAACAGCATCAATAATCATGGTTCCGACTTCACCTTCGATGCCCAAGGCCGCTGCTATGCTACAGGCTCCATTGGCGCAACAGGCTTTGACGAAAACTTCGTAGGTCACGGATGGAAACATTACGCCACATGGGAAATATCAGAAGACGGCAAACGCCTTCCCCGAGAATACTATACCGAAATCGTAGGTGTCAGTCCCCACCAATTTTATATAGGTACCGACCACACCATCACCACCTACTACATCTCCGATGCCGAAGCCATGGCCAAGAAGAGCGACACCGTATCCTTTACATTCAATGACACCTACGCCGATCCCCTTCGCGGCAGCATCATGTGCGTTGATGGTTCCTACATACAGATTATCGGTTGGACCACAGGAACATGTGCCAGTTTCTGCGCCATAGAACACCTCGGCACCCTCAGCGATGGTCGCAAGATATATGGCGTATCCATCTACGAGAAAATGAGCGACAAGGAACTAGCTACATACCAAAGCACCTATCATGAATAGATCGGTACCCAATATGGTGACCAACTACTATCTACCGCACTCCAAGCCCCACAAGCCATCAAGCAATCATCCGAACAAGCCTTCCTGGAGAGCTTCTATAAAACGTATACATCCATCTATTGCACCATGCCTATAGACCTAGAGGAGCAACTCGCCACCTTGCGCACACAGCATCTATCACCACGCGCATTGACACAATTTGATCACGCATCATCCGAGTACCTCAAAGACTACCTAGATGGATACGACCTACTGATACACGACTTCGACTTCGATGCCATGTGGTACACCACCATACAATGTACCCCATCCAGAAGCCATACCTATCAAATCACCTATACAGCAGGCGATATACACCGCAAAGTCACTGTCGCCCTAACAAAGAGAGGCACTGAATATGTGATTGATCGGTTTATCCTTTGATACTATACAATCATACTAGGTAAATCTTCATATAATACATTTCCATTTTACCATAAGAGAGGTGTGTCAAAAGTATCTTTTGGCACATCTCTTACTTGTATATAATTAATATATATTTCAGAAAACACCACTACGCACTACACTTTTTTTTCAAAATGCCTATGAAATATCACAATAAATAGGTATTGCGCATTCCACAAAAAGCCTCTAGATTTGCAAAAACAAAGAGAAATAATCATTAATATAATCGATATGCAAATCCAAAAAGACGACATTCGTCGCACCATCCTACGCATAGCTAGGCAAGAGTTTTTCGACAAAGGGTTCAAAGACACTTCCATGCGCACCCTAGCAAAAAGATCAGAAGTCAATTTAAGCAACATCTACAATTACTTTAAAAACAAGGATGAGATACTTCAAGAGATCTTATCCGACGTCTTAAAAGCCTTTGAAAGCACAATGGCTAAACATAACAGTGCGGCATCTGTTACCCTGCTAGCCTTCCATTCAGATGCATATATAAAAACTCAAGTCACCCAATTTCTAAAGTTGATATCCAATTATAAAGACGAATTACACCTTCTCTTTTTTCAATCTTCAGGTTCTCAATTCGAACACTTCAAAGAAGACATCATCGAACAATACACACAAATAGGTATAGAATACATCCATTTACTCAAAGCTAAATATCCCGAAGTAAATGCAAATATTTCTCATTTTTTCGTCCGCACATGTAGCGCCGCCAATATGAGTCTTATTAGCGACTTGATTATGCACGACTTAAACCACAACGAGTTAGAAGAATTTATCCGCGAATATGTAGAATACAGTACAGCAGGATGGAAGAAGCTACTACAGATACACGATGAGTAGCCACTTTTTTTTGAACAAACATGAACAATGTTCTCTTTTGTATTTTCCAACCCACTGAGATAATAAAACTCCTTAGAGACAGCTCTAAGAACCAAAAAAAACGATATGAAAATTCAAAGAATTAATCAGCATTTCGAAAAGTTAGCGCACCAAATCATCAAAAAGCGCTGGGTAATAATCGCCACCTTTATAGCAGTAATCGGCATATCCTTTATAGGGATGCGTCAAGTCGTCATCGAGTCATCTTACGATGGCTACTTTTTAGAAGATGACCCCATGCTGGTACAAACAGACAAGTTCAAAGAAATCTTCGGCAACGACAATTTCGTCGCTGTGCTCACAGAATGCAACAACACCTTTACAAAAGAAAATCTCACCTTGATTCGCGAGCTATCCAACGAGTTGATGGACAGCCTCAGCTACTCCGAGAAAATCACCTCCCTGACCGATCTCGAATTCTTGACAGGTACCGACTATGGTATGGAGATCCAACAAATAGTCCCCGAAGACATTCCATCCGACAAGACTTCACTTGACAGCATCAGAACTAAACTATTTAACAAGCCCCATATAGCCGAAAAGCTCGTATCAAAAGATAGCCGACTCACATGGATATTAGTTAAACTACGTCCTTTCCCAGAAGATTCCGTTTGGGAAAAGACCACCAATATCTCCCCAGAGACAGCCACTGGTACAGAAACCCAACGCATTATTTCCAAAGCGAAATATCAAGCCATACACCCCAAAGCCACAGGGATGCCCTACTTATCGTACAGCAAGCAAATGTGGTTTGGTCACGAAGCAGGACGCATCATGCTCCTCGCCCTAGTCTTAGCCCTCGTTGTTCTCGCCATAATCACCCGTTCCATTCGCGGAGTCCTCGTTCCCCTTATTACCTCTATCGGCTCCATCATGATAGTATATGGCGTAACAGGATACATAGGTTATAAAATCGACAGCTCCATGACCTCCGTCCCCATCCTACTCTCCTTCGCCATCGCTATCGCCTACAACATACACATCTATTCCTATTTTCACAAACTAATGCTTCAACACGGGCATCGCAAACAAGCTGTCATTGAAACAGTCAAAGAAATGGGATGGCCCGTCTTCTTCTCCGCCCTTACCACTATGGCTGGTCTGATGACCTTCTTGATCATCCCCATGAAACCCCTTCGTTTTGTGGGTGTCGGTACCGCCTCCTGTGTACTCCTTTCATTTTTGATTGTCCTCTTCTTGATGCCCGCCCTATTGAGTTTTGGTAAGGACAAAACACCCCACCCCGAAGTTATCGCACGCGGAGGAAAATGGTTTGATCGTACCATGATGCACCTCAGCACATGGGTCTTGAGACGCAGCACCCCTATACTCGTAGTATTCACCTTGATAGGCCTCCTTTGCATCTACGGATTGACCAAAGTAGAAACCGCCTTTGACGTCGAGAAGACCATGGGGCGCAGCGTCCCCTATGTACACGACATCATGTCTATATGTGAGTCCGAACTAGGTTCCATGTACTCCTACGATTTTCTTATAGAATTTCCAGACAATGATGCGGCCAAAGCCCCCAAAAACCTACACAAACTCGAAGCCCTTACCCAATACGTAGATTCCCTACCATTGACCAAACGCACGACCTCCATTCTAGATGTACTGAAAGATCTAAACCAGACATTGAATGAAAACAAAGAGCAATACTACAGCATCCCAGACAATGCCAATCAAGTAGCCCAAATGCTCCTATTATACGAAAACGCAGGTGGTTCCGAGGCTCAATATTGGATAGACTACGACTACAAACGCTTACGCCTCATGGTCGAACTGAGCACCTATAACTCAGGTGAAGCAGAGCGAGAGCTAGCCTCCATACAAGATCAAGCAAGCGCCCTATTCCCTGGTTCCAAAGTCACCGCCGTTGGCAGCATCCCACAATTTACCGCCATGATGCAATACGTCGTACGTGGACAAGTTCAATCCTTCCTTATCGCCATTGTCATCATCGCTCTCCTCCTCTCCTTAGTCTTTGGCAACATCCGTCTCGGACTCATCGGTATGATTCCCAATATAGCCCCCGCCCTAGTCGTAGGAGGTTTTATGGGACTCTTTGGCATCCCACTTGACATGATGACCGCCACCATTATGCCCATGATACTTGGCTTAGCTGTTGATGACACCATACATTTTATTAACCATAGCCACCTAGAATTCAGGCGTACAGGCCGATACACAACCTCCATCAAACGCACCTTTAGCGTTGTAGGTGTAGCCATCATCCTATCAACCGTAGTCATCTCGGCCAACTTTGTCGTCTACACGACCTCCATTGCCAAGACCTTCCTACACTTAGGAGTGCTAGCCGTCATAGGTATGTTTGCCGCCCTCCTAGCCGATTTGTTTGTCACTCCTGTGCTCATCAAATCATTTAAGATCTTCGGAGAAGAAAAAGATTCAGAATACCATTACTAAAAAAAAGAAATAATGAAAACAAGAAAATTCAACCTACTCATCGCCCTATTTTTATTAGGCGCCACCAGTCTCAACGCCCAAACTCTCAGCGGTCGAGACATCATGCAAAAAGTAAAGGACCGTCCAGATGGAGACACCCGCACCTCCCAGATGACCATGACCCTCATCAACAAACGTGGTCGCATTCGTGAGCGCAAAGTCATCTCCTACTCAAAAGACTATGGACCAGACATGAAAGACCATAAAACCCTCATGTTCTTTCAATACCCAGGCGATGTTAAAGGTACTGGATTTCTGACCTGGGATTATAACGAGATAGGCAAAGACGATGACAAATGGCTCTACCTTCCAGCCATGAAGAAGACCCGTCGTATCAGCGGTTCCTCCGCCAAAAAAGACTACTTTATGGGTACCGATTTCACCTACGATGACATGGGCAGTCGCAACGTAGACGAAGATACCCACACCCTCTTACGCGAAGAAAGCCTAGACGGACATCCCTGTTGGGTCGTTGAGTCCGTATCTAGGGACAAGCGCAACATCTGTTCCCGTAAAATCTCATGGATACGTAAGGACTGCTTGGTAGCCCCCAAAATAGAGTACTACGACCGTCACAACCAACTACAACGCATCCTTATCCAGTCCAACATCAAACAAGTCGACAGCTTTTGGGCTGCAGAAAAACTAGATATGAAGAATGTGCTCACACAACATGAGACCATCATGACCATCAATAATCCACAATACAATATACCAATAGAAGAAAGCGCCTTCACAGTGGCCAAGTTAGAAAAAGGCACTCTGTAATGGCTTCTTTACGGATAATGCTTACCTTGGGTAAGCATTATCCATTTTCTCCAACTGATATCCCCAATACTCATAGACAAACTATTCGTTATGAAAGTTATAGCATACATATTCCTATTCCTCATAATCCCCATCACCCTCTCAGCCCAATCCACCGAGCAAGTCAAATACAAATTGAGCGGCTTTGCCGATACCTACCACGCCCTACGCAGCAAAAGCCCCAACGATTACATGAGCTCCCGCAGTCGCCTCCGCCTCGAGCTATCAGCTACTACAGGAAATACCTACCTATACACCTCCATCAACGCCATACACAACAGCCTCCTAAGCGACCAGAGCAAACTAGAACTACGCGAAGCCTTCTTCCAATACACCACCCCTCATTGGGATTTCAAAATCGGCCGACAAATCATCACTTGGGGAGTCGCCGACGGCACCCGCGTCACCGACATCATCTCCCCCATGGACTACACTGAATTTCTCGCCCGTGATTACGACGACATCCGCGTACCCGTCAACGGCTTTCGCATCAAATACATTCAGCCCAACTACAATCTCGACATTGTCTTTGTACCCGTTCCCGAATTTTTCGTGATCCCAGTTGACAAAGACAACCCCTGGTCCATCACCCACTCTCTCCAGCATCCCCATAGTACCGATATGTCCACCACCCCAGATAAGACCATCAAGAACGCCGAATTCGGTAGCCGCTTCTCCTTCTACCTACGGGGTATCGACTTCTCAATCTCTGCCCTCCATAGCTGGAATAAAAATCCCATTTTTAGCTCCACATACACCCAATCCACCGATACCATACACCTACGTGCCCACTACAACCGCATGACCATGGTCGGATTAGACTTTTCCATGCCCGTCAATCAGCTTGTCATTCGCGGAGAATGCGCCGAATATTTCAACGAACTTCAGGAAGCCACTACCATACAGCATACAAGAAAAAATGCCAGTTATTTCCTACTTGGAGTCGATTGGTACGCTCAAAACGACTGGACTTTAATGGCCCAATATTATCATAAACTCATCAACGACTATGATAAAGATATGACCACTGATAAACACACCAGTTGTGCGACCATAAGCGTCACCAAAAAGACACTGCGCGATGCCCTAAGTCTTTCTGTCTACTCCTATATAGACCTACAACACAGTTCCTCTTTCACCCGCTTTACCACCGATTATTCACTTAATGATCAAATCCATCTAATCGCTGGTTATGATTGGTTTTATGGAACTGGAGATACAGGAATGTTTGCTGCTTATAAGAATAATTCAGAGTATTTTGTGAAAGCTAAGTATTATTTTTAGGTGAAAGACACATAGTATCCATTACAACAAATCATCAACAGCCATTTCTCCTTCCCACCCCATTAACGAGCTTATTCCTTTCGATAAGCTCGTTTTTTATACCTATATACCCATATATTTCACATATATCTCTTGTCTGGACACTTTTTTACTAATAGAAGACGGATATCTACTAAATTAACATTATATTTACAAAGCGATTGTATAAAAAGAATTGAAACGTTAATAACAACTCTAAAGAATATCTCTAAATGAACCGTACAAAACGACTTATTGTACTCAGTGTACTCCTCCTCACAGTGGCCCATGGATACAGTCAAACCACAACAAAATCGACGCCCCCCAAAGCCACCAAAGAACTCAAGATACACACCATCAAAGACCCTAGCACCCTAAACACCCTAGGGCACGATTATCTTCTACAAAAGAACTATACCAAAGCATTTGAATGCTTCCAAGCATCTGCCAAAGCAGGAGATCCTACCGGTCTATATAATCTAGGGTGTATATACGAAAAAGGAACCGGTGTCCCCAAAGACCTACCCAAAGCTTTAAGCAACTATAGATTGGCCGCCAAGCAAGGCAATCTCGAAGCCATCACGGCCCTTGGATTTTTATTTGAATCTGGCACTGGCCTCCCTCAAAACTATACACAAGCCATGAAATATTATAAGCAAGCAGCCGACCAAGGATGTGCTAAAGCCCCAAAAAATCTAGGCTACATGTACGATAGAGGAACTGGCGTCGCCCAGGACTACACACAAGCCGTCAAGTACTATAAGCTAGCCGCCGCACAAGGCCATGCTGGCGCTCAAAACAATCTAGGCTACATGTACGATAACGGCACAGGAGTCGCCAAAAATCTATCTAAAGCCATCGAGTACTACAAGCTAGCAGCCGCACAAGGCCATCCTGGCGCTCAATACAATCTAGGATACATGTACGATAACGGCTCAGGAGTCTCCAAAGATCTATCTAAAGCCATCGAATACTACAAGCTAGCAGCCGATCAAGGGTTTGTTCCAGCCCAATACCAACTGGCCCTCACATACATATATAACAACCAAAATGCAGACCAAGCCATCAAGTACCTCGAGATGGCCCTCCAAAAAGGGTAT
Organism: Bacteroidaceae bacterium; assembly: GCA_963668535.1. Classification (GTDB taxonomy): domain Bacteria; phylum Bacteroidota; class Bacteroidia; order Bacteroidales; family Bacteroidaceae; genus F22. The sequence goes on along the minus strand of OY764867.1, from coordinate 2,420,495 downwards.
GACGACGCCATATTCCCCTTGGCCACCTTGTATATCAAAAGCAAGCATCCCCATAAAATCAACAAAAACATCTTTACATACTACAAGCTAGCCGCCGACCAAGGTCTCATCCCCGCTCAATATCTAATAGGAAGCATCTATCTCAATGGCACCCCCACCTCTCGAGATTTTGCACAAGCCATCAAATACTTTAAGATGGCCGCCCATCAAGGTCATGCACCCTCCATGTATGTTCTATCTACAATGTACCACAAAGGCCAAGGAGTCGATAAAGACGACAAGGAATCCTTGAAATACGCTAAAATGGCCGCCGACCAAGGAGATCCAGCCTTCCAGTACGACCTCGGATACAAATACCTCGCAGGTATAGGCGTAGCTACAGATTACAACAAAGCCATGGAGTACTTTAAGCTAGCCGCCGAAAAAGGCCTTGACATCGCCATGCTTTTTAAAGGCATGATGCATATGGAAGGCGTTGGCGTCCCAATCGATGTAGAAGAATCCGTAAAATACTTGAAGCAAGCAGCACAGCTCGGCAATAAAGAAGCCATAGACGTGCTTCAATATTTTGAAATCTATATAGATAAAGACGGAAAAATCAAGACCCCAACCGACACAGCACTCGCTCCCCCCTCAGACACCATAGACATCAGCACCATCACCGACCCGAATACCCTCGACAGCCTAGGCGTCCGATATTATACCCAAAAGAATTACACCAAAGCCATCACATGCTTGAAATCCGCAGCAGATGCTGGCAATGCCCAATCACAATACAGAATGGGCTGTATATTAGAAAGCGGTTCAGTAGTCAAGACAAACTTAAAGATGGCCATAAGCTACTATAGATTAGCCGCCAAACAAGGCCACCCCGATGCACTCTATACCATTGGCTACTTGTTTGAAACAGGCAAAGGCCTCCCCAAAAATGACACACAAGCGATCAACTTCTACAAACAAGCCATCGAGAAAGGCAATCACAAAGCAGAATATAGCCTAGGCTACATGTACGATAGAGGCGATGGCGTAGCTCAAGATTATGCACAAGCAGTCAAATACTATACCCGCGCAGCTCTCCACGGCAATGCAAATGCCCAAAACAACTTGGCCTACCTGTACGAAAACGGCTTGGGCGTAGACAAGGATCTAGCGGCAGCAGCCAATTACTATAGACTAGCCGCCGACCAAGGACATGCCAAAGCGCAAAACAACTTAGGATATATGTACCAAGAAGGCATTGGAGTCAGTCACGATGTGGCCAAAGCAAAAAAATACTATAAGCTAGCCGCCGATCAAGGCCTTGCCTCAGCACAATATCTACTAGGAGTGTCCTATATGACCTATGTAAGAGACACAACAAAGCTACCATATGCCGCCAAATATTTAGAGATGGCCGCCCAGCAAGGTCACCTAAAAGCAGCCAAGCGACTAGGGCTTATGTACAACACAGGTCTTCTTGTAGCCCAAAGCTACATGAAATCCTTTGAATACTTTAAAATAGCTGCCGATCTAGGAGATCCCGAAGCAGAATTCCAAGTTGGCTGTATGTATCTGTATGCCCAAGGAGTAGCTCGAAATATTTTCGAAGCACTTAAGTACCTCAAATTATCCGCCGAACAAGGCCATGCGAATGCGATGTATGAAATAGGCGGGATGTACTCACGCGGAGACGGCGTAGAGCGTAACGTCACATTAGCGATTAAGTATCTAAAAAGAGCTGCGAAGCATGGTGCACCAGAAGCAATAAAACTTCTTAAGAAGTTGGATACTTTTGAAGTGAATAGGGTTTATTCGGGAGATTAGGGGGTCAAAGGCACATTGCATTCTCCCAGATGAAACTATATACAAATCAATTCTACAAAACAACTTGACATGATAACCATAACCCTAAATAATATATTAAAATGAACAGTACCAAAAAACTTATTTTACTCAGCACACTACTATGCATGGTAGCACCAGCTTATTGCCAAAGCACAACACATACTGAACATCCCAAGGCAACTAAAGAACTGGATATCAGCAAGATCAAAAATCCAGAGAAACTAAGTTCCCTAGGCAATGACTATCTCTCAAAAAAGAATTATCCCCAAGCATTTACCTGCTTCAAAGCAGCAGCCAAATCGGGAAACACGTTTGCCCAAAGTCGCATAGGCCTTATGTACGAAATGGGCTGGGGAATCACCAAGAATATACAGCAAGCTATAAAATACTATAGACTAGCCGCACATAAAGGAGAGCCCTATGCCCAAACTGCCCTCGGCTATTTATACTCATCAGGCAAGGGCCTCCCCCAGGATTATGCTCAAGCGATCAAGTACTATAAACTAGCCGCCGACAAGGGCTACGCCCCAGCTCAGAATAACCTGGGATACATATACGATACAGGAACAGGTGTGGCTAAGGACTACCTCCAAGCAGTAAAATATTATAAGTTAGCAGCTAAACAAGGAGATGGTGGTGCTCAAAGCAACCTAGGATATATGTATCAACACGGCTTGGGAGTATAATGTCCCCCATATTTCGGACCACTTGCTAAGAAACAATATTTTTCGTACATTTGATGCAATCCTAAAATTTAGCTTATGGCATCACGACGTAAATTCAGCAGTGAATTCAAGGCTCGCGTAGTTCGCGAAGCTTTAAAAGAACAAGATGTAATGTGCAAGTAAAAAGCCCCTTATTTGTGTCACGTTAATGCACCACTTTTGTGTCACGTCCTTCCTTGCAGGTTATTTTTCATGACCTTAAGTTGGGTTCTAAAAATTAGGTTTTTCAAATCATTCCAAAGATACATCATTTGGTAAGAAGAATAGCATAATATGTCTATTTTTTGGGGGGCGACGGGTAATCAATAAGGAGATATTTTGATTTAAATATTTAATCGTATTACCTGCTCGTATCTAAACAGGTTGTATGTTGGATTGGAAACTCAATATTAACCGATCAAATGGACGAGTTATTTCTTAGACAAGAGTAAAGGTGGTCCTAAAATAGGGGTACACTATAAAAAGGAGAATCCTTAAGAGGAAAACTCAAATAAAAATCATATATTTACCGCAACGTTTGCAACGTGTATTTCTTTTTTTTGCCATAAAACAATGGTGGAACAATTATGACCGATACGGTGGCTTAATTGATGGTGATACATGTGGCACATTTACACTGATATAGTCAGCATCCAGCCATACAATTGGATACACGGCATCTAACATGCGTGATTTCCAGGCTTGTATCTCAGGCAATACACGGTCAGTGATGGCACTCACGGTCTCAGCAGAGACACGATGTCCTAGATGTTCATGCATCCAATCACCAATTTGACGAGTACTATTCCCCATAGCATATAGGCCAATAATACGGTCAGCAGCGCCTTCAGCAAGCATGCGCTCACGTTTACGTATGGTCTGTGGGTCAAAAGAAGCATCACGGTCACGAGGAGTCTCAACAGTAAGCTCACCATGCGGACTTTGCACTTGCTTAGTGCTTTTACCATTACGGCGATTGCCGCCTGCACGTGATTCTTGAGTTAAGTGAGCATCCATCTCACCTTCAAGAGCAGCGTTTAAAATACTCTCTAGTAATGGAGCAAAAGCACCATCTTTGCCTAACAGGGGTTGACCTGTACGAAGTTGTTCTAAAGCTTTAGCTCTAATCTCATCTAAGTTTAATTCTTCCATAATGTGTGTCGTTTATGGGCTAAAGATAATAATTTTTTCTTTAACCCTTGACACAGTTATTCTTACGCCTCCCTTATAGAAGCATAGATTAATATTAGTATAATCATTTTGCTTATGTGCGTCTTTTATACCATCTTCTATATACTGGTAATATGTATCCACCTTATGTTCTGGAATAAGTACAGCTACATCAAATGCTTTATTATAAGAAAGCGCACTAGCATATCTATTTGGTTCATAATGTAGTTCTGCCAATGTCTTTTCTACTCTTGCACGGGCAGAAGGGGAAACTTGACCTTTCCCCTTCAAAACTCTGTCAACAGTAGTTCTGGAAACGCCAGCAGCATTTCCTATATCAGTCATTGTTAGATTCTTTTCTTTCATTCAGTACTATCGTAATAACCGTGATAAATCAATGAGCCATTCATCACAAGGTTCATCCAATGGAGCTATATCTAATCTTCTTCTAGCAAAAGTTTCTACTGTAGCTTCTAACCAATCTCTTCCGAACTTATTCAGATTAACATTAGTTCCATCGAGTTCATACTTAACCCAGTCCTTAAAAGTAAACAGCTTTATATCAGTTTGCGTAAGGATCGAAACATCAGTAGCCTTTCTGGTAATGTCTGGTCTAATGTCCAAGTGGTCATTAACAATAAAACCAGCAATTTGAGTACCAGGGGTTTCTAGCAGCTTATCTTTAAGTTCATCTAACTCGTCATACAGATAGCTTTTGCCGTATTTAGCATCCCAAGCCTCGATAATTATCCTTCCATCCTTTAGTTCTATATCACCAACATTACCGTGCTTTTTATTGGCACTTCTCATTTGTGACATTGGCACTACATCATAGTCTGTTAGGTAGTTTTGTTTATAGGCTTGCATAAAACTATGAATTACAACCTCAAACGCTCTTGCAGAGTATTGGGTAGTTGTAAAGAAGTCTATAAGAAGTGCTTCTATCTGAGCAAAAGAATGATCTCTATACTGGTTTAGCTTGCTTATTGCATTCTCTGCTAATTCCTCAAACTTTTCTGATTTATTAATCAGTAGTGACATTATATAAGCCAAAATAGCAACAGGGCTAACAGTATTTCCTTCCAGTATATCTACTACCTTTATCCATTTATCGAATGGTCCGCGCATTTCGGCTTTATACAATTGAGAATATGGATAGTTCTCAGCCAGAGAGCGGGTCATCATAATACCATACTTATTAATATTTAGTAGTCCTTTTTCTCTAAGGAATGGGGTTACATAATTAGAATCAATAGTACGCATAGAAATACCCTCTTTCCAAGAAAAAGAACCATTTCTGGTGCTACCTTTATGTAATCTAATGGATTGTTCTGGGACTATAGATTTAATAGTAGTTTGTAAGAAAGCTAGACCTACTAAGGCTCTTCCTACTTCACTAGTTACTCCATTTACTAGATCAGTAAGAACACTCTTTACTTTGGTATCTATAATACTTGTGTCAATTTCGGCACAAGTATTATAAATATCCTCCAAATAACCATTAGCTAGCTTGTTAGTTACAATACTATATCTGTTTTGAGCAGCACTACTTTGTCTGCCCTCTTGAAAGATAGTAGTTTCACCATTCTGGTGGAACTCACTGTGGTCTAGAAATACATCTAGATGTAAATCATTATCTGCCATAACTATTCTAAGGTTTTATTTAATTGAACACTTTCTGGTAATAGTGTTGGGAACTTGTAAGGAATCAACCAAATACCTTCTGGAATTTGTGGATTAGTATGGCTATTTCGGATTTCATAACCCAGACGTCTAAGCCATTTTGCATACTCCATTACTTCTTCTTCCTTGACTTCCCAAAACTTACTTAAATCTTCAGAACTAAGTTCTTTGCTTACTATAGTACCCTTTAGTATTGGCAACATTATGTTTAATCTATCCAATACTTCTGTTTTAAGGGTACAGTCTAAGCTAGATTCATATTGATAATATCCATTCAACTGCACTAGGTCTGCCTTCAGTTTGTAATCAATAAGTAATCTATCTAGAACCTTCCAAGCAGCAGTTACTGCAAACCAGTTACTACTTTTCACCTTCAGTTCTATTTTACTTACTGGCACATTCCAAGCAGATAATGGCTTTATAGTAATAGTAGATACATCTGCTTTTTCTATAGCAGTAGTAGGTACTACTGCTATTTTCAATGTTTCTGTTTTACACTTAATGGATACTTTATAATCTCCACTGTTTTCTGAAACAATATACTTGAATCTATCAGAAAGAGAAAGGTAGAAATTTGCATCTTTTATCTCTACAGCAACTTCATTAGGGTACAACTTTTTAATTGCATCCTTAGCCTTCTTTCTGTAGTAATTTGTAAGCTCTCTTTTTCTTTTTCTAAATGAAAGTTCTACATTATCTGGGATCAACTCTAATTTAAATGGGAATTGAGTGCCAAACACTTGAATTCTAATAGCTAGAGCCATCATTCTAGCTAACTGTGGTGGGACAGAATTACCTATCTGATGTACAGCTACTTGCTTTACACCACTAATCTGATAATCATCTGGAAATGTTTGTAATCTCTTAAATTCAGAATATGCAAAGTATCTTGAATCCCAGTGAAGTGGTCCAGTGTATTGTCCACCTTGTGCCTTGATAGTTCTAACTGGCATATCAGGGTCAGCCTTATACATAAAATCAGAGAATTTAGACCTCCACGCAAATATAGGGTGAGGGTGTCCCATCTCACTTGTATAGAAGCTATAGTTTAGACCAGGCGGAATATCAAACATATATTTTCCAAACCTACCATTAATACCTACTGCTTTTTCATCCTCAGTAAGTTCTAATCCTTTAACTGCTAAACCAGCAGAATAGAAAGGTTCTTCGTTGATTGAATCATAACCGTTAGTAGGTCTAGGGAATTCAAAAGGACCCTCTTTTAAGCCTACAATAATTAATCTTTCTCGATGTTGTGGTACACCAAAATCAGCAGCATCTAAGATACGAAAATGCAACTTATAACCAACTTCTTGGAAGCTAGTTTTAATTTCTTCCCAAGGCTTACCGTCTTGAGCACCAACAATGCCATATACATTTTCAAACAAGAAGCCTTTAGGTTGCAACTTCTTTAGTAATCGGACATATTCTCTAAAAAGTACACCTCTGGCATCTGTAGTACCAAGTACACCACCTTGTCTTCTTCCAGCAGCACTAAAAGTTTGGCAAGGTGGTCCACCGATGATAAAATCTATCTTTCCTAGATTATCACCAGAATATTCTCTAATATCTATGCAGTTTGGTTTAGATGATGGGAACTTTTTCCCTTCACCAGAATTAAGAATCAATGTATTACAAAACTTCTGCTCTATTTCAACAGATTCTATAATATCAAAACCTAAATCGTGAAAACCTATATCTAATCCACCAGCACCAGAGAATAGGCTCAAAGTCCTAATCTTTGGTAAGTTGTTATCTTCTAAATATTTATGGAGTGCTTCACCTAATTTATCAGGCCAACCAGGCACTCCATATTCACAGCCCAAACTACTACAGATTTCACCAATAGTAGCATATTCTGATTTTATGTCACCAAACAGTGGTAACGATGTATCTTGTTTTCTTTTCATTAAATATCTTTCTATATTTTTTTAATAAGCAAAGTTACTACTTTTTCAGCAATATTTTGCAATGATAAATATTTTTTAACTACTACCCAGATGCAAATATATAGTATATCCGCTACTTGGGGTTAGTAATACGTTTTTTATTCTCGCTTCATTGCATCCCAGATTCTATTTACTTGTCCTTCAAACCTAGCTTTGGCTTCTGGGTCGGTAATTTCTTCTGGTTCTCCTTTAGGCTCTGCTTCTGTTTGTGCCTTTAGTTCTATCCAGTTCTGAAGTACAAATAGATAGCAAAGGTTTACATATAGCATATCTTGGTATAGTGCATCCTTTTCCTTCTGGGTAAATATCTTACTTTCTAGGTTCTTTAACTCAATCTTAGTGCTTACATCTGGGTTAGTAGTAGCCCAGTTAGCAGCTCTAAAAGCCTTTTCTGAAGGGTGTACTGTAACATTACCTTCATCATATATACGCTTCAGCTCTGTAGCATCATAGGTATTAGAAAGCAGTTCTATAAGATAGCCGTATACTAACTGCTTACCGTTGTGGGTCTGGTTATCCACCTTCTTACCTTCCATAAAACGGTGTATGTAAGTTTCTGGTAAATCACAGATCTGCACACCAAAGCACCTACAAACCGTTTCCAGTTGTAATCTAACCAGTGGGGCAGCACTAATAAGATTATCAGTGTTATACAGGGCTAGAAAGCCCTTATTTATCTGGTAAGCCCTTATAACTATAGCATTATAGAAGAAATCATCTAGGTAGATAGCATTAGCATCCGTAATGCAAGCCTTTCTTACTTCATAGAAGTACCTAGTAAAATCTTCCAGTTTCTCTATAGTAAATCCTTCATCTTTCATATAAGTACAATTTTCCCACAAAGGTACAAAAAATCCCAGTACCTTAGTAGCACTGGGATTCAATTTATAGTGTTAAGCGTTAATCCTTGATGTAATTAGCCAAAATCAGGTTAGTAACTTCATCCTCTATATAGGCATAGTAGCTAGCTAAGTAGCAATCTTCACCATATCCCCTAAAGTTCTGTAAGGGATCGTTATTAATTTGGCTATCCAGATTACTGTAGGCATCTGGATGCTTCTGGCAAAGTTCTTCCAGTAGTTCACTGGCTTTATCCATCATATTATAAGCATCCTTCCTAGTACACTGTAAGCCATTGGTAATACCTAGCTTCCAGTTAAAGTAAGGGGCAAAGGTAAGGGTATTAATCTTACCTTCCTTATAGTCTGTAAGCATCTTCTTTATAAAGATGTCTTGTTTACTTATTGCCATCATCCTTCTTCATTTTATCTAAGAATACTTGCCTAGCTATCTTCCTTTGTCTGTAGCGTAACTGGGCTTTAGCTTGTTGTTCCTTCTGCTTTGCCAGTGCTTCTGGGTTGTTCTTCACTTGTTCCCTTCTTTGCCTCTGGTACTCTATGTTAGCTTGCCTATCTTTTTCCTTCTTCTTGATACGTTCCATATAAGCACCTTCTACTTCCACTAAGCCTACACCTTCTGGGGTAAACTCGCTATATATCTTATGGTTTCTACCATCTAGAAGGTATCTGGTAGGCTTATCTTCCTTATCAAAGATTGTAAGTATATTGTACCAGTGGTTATCTGGTAACTTCTCAACGGTACACCAACTTACACACTGCTTAATAATCTTATCCCTTACTTTATCATCCGTAACACTGGATACATCTTCTATATACTCGCCATCATAGTTTCCAGAAGCTACCATTAGAAGGTTTTGGTACTCTGTTATCTGGTTGTTGAAATCTGCTATGTTCTTCTGATGATCAAGTATCTTAGCATTCGGTTCCGCTATAAACTTATCTGCTCTAGCTATATCCATAGCACCTTCCACATAGGCTTTATGTTCTATCTTTTCCATTCTAGCCTTAATGGATAGTATATCTGCATCTGCTACTTCTACCTTCTGCTTCAGAAGTCCTATGTGGATTTCATAGGCTTTCTTCTGTTCCTCGTTATCTGTTTGTTGCATCTTAGTATAGCGAGGGATCGCATAAGCCCACAAAGCACTATCTACTAGATTGATATTATAGTTAATATTCTTGTTTTCGCATCTAGTACACTTGTAAACTCTGGTAGTCTTAACACCAGGCATTACTCTACCACAGTTAGGGCATCTTAAAATAGACCTACCAAAGTAGATGTTATTAGAAGCCCACTTAGGTAGCCTAATATTCTTTTCGGCTATTTCACGGCACTTCATAACCATTTCTTCAGATACAATAGGTGGGTAGATATTGCCTTCTGTCTTAAATGCTTTTCCGTGCCTATTATCTACAGTACCAGAAGGATGTCCAGCGTAAGCCAGATTATTTACTATATCACCGATTCTAGAACGTAAATCTTCTACTGGCTTTTCTGGGAAGAAGCCTAAAGCGTGTACTTCCTTTGCTAGGCTTCTATAGCTATACTTACCAGATAGAAACATAGTAAATATCATTCGTACCACTTCTGCATTAGGTTCATCTATCACCAGTTTCTTATCTTCTGCTATCTTATATCCATAGGTAACAGGTCCACCAATGTAGTAACCTTGCTTTCTTCTAGCTTCTTTGGCTCTGTGGAAGCGTTCCATTTTCACTTCCATTTCGTTTTCTGCTAACTGGAATAGAAGGGAAATAGTAGTTTTAGAACCAGTATTTACAGTGCCATCTGGATTAAGTAAAGCCAGTGTAGGCTTTAGTATCTTTAAGTTAACCTTCTTATCTGCTAAGTACTCTAGTAGTAGTGTACCTACTGCAATACGTCTAGTTAAACGGCTAACTTCCCAAGCGTACACAGTAGTAATCTGTGGATCGTTTTCTATTAGCTTCTTCATCTGCCTAATACCACTACGTTCTTCCTCAATAGTAATTATTTCACCTTCAGAAGTAGTAGCCGTAATCTGCCTACCACGCTTTCTACCACTTACACCAAATTCTGGTATAAGCGTAATATTTTCATCCGTATAGCCTTCTTGTCTAGCATAACGGTACAACTCCTTTTCTTGTTCATTCATAGAACTTTCTTGGGTAGTTGTTGAAGTTCTAACCATTAGTATTACCTTATCTGCCATACTGTTACATATTTAATAACTTGATTTTGGTGCAAAAAAAATACAAAGTTATGAAATAGCCAAAAAATAGGAAAACGTAACTATTACACATCAGAAGCATTTTATACATAAAAAAGAGTAGTACAGTTATTGAACTACCATTTGTTCATAAGAGTCCCACAAGAAATGGACTAAAGTAGTACAGATACCAATAGCTAACTTAGCATGTCGTTCCTCCAGCCCTTCAAAACTGGCTTCTTTACCATGTCCACTCCCATAGCCATTTTGCAAAAAACCGACACTATGAGAGTAAAAAAGGAACAAATTAACCTAGTTGAACAACTATCTCCTTACTGTAGTAAATGATAGATAGGCTCCAAAACAAGCCTATCCATCTTCATTTGACTACAGGTTGCGACTTCTATATAACGCTCTAGCTACATCCCTTAAAAGTGGTAACAAATGTGCAAAAACCACTAATAAGCGAAAACAGATTTCAGGTTCACTTACAGCTGAGTCCCAAGTCTGAAGATAGTCATAGACATCCTCCCAAAATTTCTCACTTGTGTATACATTATTTAGAGCGAGAATACAAAATAGTTCCATAATGGCTATTAATGTTTAGGTTTTCAGGCATGTGCGTAATGAACTCAATTGGTAAGAAATCGCTTTTGGACACACTAAGCGAATGTTCAATGCACATTACCCTTAGAAGGATCTATGATTTAACGTGCCTCACCTAAATAATAGACTATCTATGGATAGATGGTTGGAAATAACCAGAAAAAATTCGTTGTTTCTCAAAATAAAATTCACTTAAGTCATCACGACTTAAAAAGGAGCTTAACGATACAACGGAAAGAAGCTTCTCAGATAAAGCTTCTCAGATTACTTAGCCCTTAGAACAAGGCTATAAGATTTGACAAATGTACAGAAATATTGCCAGAAAGCCTAAGGAAACTAGACAAAAACAAGGACAAAACAAAAAAAATTTATTCATTACCCCTCTCCTCCCTAAACCGCACCCTAACCTTCTTCACCTGCCCACTCCCGACCATCTCAGCTTTCTCGACCCCATTTCCAGTGGCATCTAGCGTAACAAAGAAGCTGCCCAGTCCATCAATCTTGACACTATACCCATCAGACAGGGCTCGATGTACCTCATCCTGCAAGTTGTACAACACTGCAATCACATCTCCTTGCGAAAGACAAGACCTAGCTGCCATACGCTCAGCAATCAAGTTCATACCAACTACCCCGCGACTATGAGCCACGGGGTAGTATAATTTCTGCCCAGATTTTTTATCTACAAAAACAGACTGTTTGGGCTTAATCCATACATTACGACTATTTATCTTTTTCATAACTTAAGTGCAATCTAATTAAACAACAATCTCTTCAGCCACCTCTTCCGTCCCCCAACCATATACATCCCTGCTGGTGGAGGCGGCACAGGCGGATTCCCATCAGGCGGATCATCCTCCAGTAATAATCCAATAGGTACTTCTTCTTGTAGGGCTTCCAGAGGTGGACGGTCTGGACACTCCAGCGAACTAGGCTCCTGCGGATCAAGACCACCCATCGGCCCAAGCCCACCCTCTTCATCCTCCACCTTCAGGTATTCTTCGGCAGATTCACAGAGCTTTAGGAGGGCATCGGTTACGGGTTCTTGGAGCTGCTTTTGGGCATACACGTAGTTGCGAGAGACCATGGCCATCTCGCGGAGGTAGGACAGCCACTCGGCATGTGCATCGTAGCAAGGGCACATTTTGATCCAGTCTACTCGGGTGATTTGACCGTCGCCATTCACGTCGGGCGATAGGTCGCGGTGGCCTAGGACATCGTAGATGTTGAACTCGTTGACGAGCAGGCCGATCAGTTGCTTGATGGCCAGTTGCTGGAGCGGTGTGCGGGTATCGGCAGGCTGCCCATGCGAGTCGAGACCGCCTAGATAACAGATGCCGATGCTATGGGCATTGTGGCCTGCGGCATGCGCCCCCATTTCTTCGAGTGGACGCCCTTTGTGGATGATGCCTTTCTGGTCGACCACAAAGTGATAGCCGATGTCACGGAAGTGGCGTTCTTGGATGTGCCACTGCGCAATATCTTCGGTGGTTACAGGGCTGGCAGACTGGATAGCAGCACAATGCACAACGATGCTATCAATCTTTCGGGTGATGGCTTGGGCATTAAATAATGTTTCATATGACTTCATATTGATTGGTTTTTTATTGTGGTTTCTTGAAACAAAAAGGTGGAGTGGCTGTGCCTAGTAGCACGCACCACTCCTGCTACACTGGGTAGCTCCTTTCAGATGTCAGCATACTCTATCCGATAAGATGAGTGACTGTAGCTGCTTTCGCGCCGATTGCTCCAACCAGTGTGGACAATACGGCAATAACAAGATTGAGCCAGTAAGACCAGCGTGATGAGTCTTTCTGAGTGGTTAATGGTTTCATTGTTTTCTTCTTTTTAGATTAGTCATTGTTTGGGTGTTGGAGGTTGGCTTCCCCCAACACCCTTAGTTTAGCCTAGCAAGTCGTCGCCGCCAGATTCGCCGCCAGTATCCCCACCAGTGTCCCCACCTGATGGTTCGCTGTCGTCCTCACCTAGCCAGTCAGGATTGCCTGATGGCACGTTGGTGTCGGTCACACCGATCTTGCCTAGTTGCTCTTGAAGCTCTTTGGCCAGTTCGTAGCTGATGTCATCCGACAAGGTGGCACGGGTTTTACCTGCCGTACGGGTTTTCTCTTCACGAAACACGATGTGGGCATGGTCGATTTGGTTGATGCTCAGATCGCGCAAATCTTCCACTCCATTTCCGTTGGATTTCACTGTGATATACAATGATCCGATGCCGTCGAGCTTGACCGACTTACCGTCGCGCAAAGCCTTCTTGATCAACGAAATCATATTGTCTATCACACTCAGCACATCTCCTCGGGTCATCGCTGATTTCTCGGCGATATCGTCGCCCAGTTGCTTCGTGGTTACCAGCCCACGAGACACGGCTTGCGGGTGGAACAGTTTCTTGCCGTCTTTGTTGGCGATGCTCGCCAAACGGCCTTTAATCAATACGCTCATTTCTACAAAAATTTAGATTTAAACTTAGAACACATGTTTCAGCTGAATACACGACAAAGATACAGCAGTAGCCCGACGAGGTGTCCGGATACTGCTGCTCATTGAGGGTTTCATAAGATACTTATAGATTGTTTAACTACTCCCAATCCTCCTCATACAGATACCACTTTCTTTTGGTCATAAACTCGGGCATCATGGCTGCGGGCACCTTCACCCCACTGGGGCCATCGCAGCCCAACGCCTCGGGCGACTTGACACGGGTAGATACCGATGCACCCGCCTCGCCCGATGCACTCGCCGCAGTGACCGCTGGCATATAGTCTCGCATCTGCACGGGCGGCGACACCAGTCCTGGTCCATTGAGATTGTCAAACTTACGATAGGCGGCTATAAAGGCCATGTTGGCATCGCCTGTTCCTCCATCACGGTTTTTGCTCACAATCACCAGTGCCTTGCCTTTGGTATCCTGATTATTCAGTTGCTTGATCGAGTGATACTCAGGGCGATACAGGAGCCACACCATGTCCGAACTCTGTTCGAGTTCCCCCGATTCACGCAAGTCGGTATTGGTGGGACGCTTGCTATCATTCCCCTCTCGCTTGCTCGATTCACGGTTGAGCTGCGACAAACCGATAATGCAGATATCCAGTTCCATGGCCAATTGCTTGAGGCTCTTACACATCTCGCCCACTTCGGCATAGCGCATCTGCTGACTTTTGCCATCGGGATTGAGCAACTGGATATAGTCGATCACGACAATCTGCACCTGCCGTTTGTGCACGCTATGGCGTATCATGGTGAGCACCTTGGAGATGGTGATGCCAGCCTGACTGTGAATATCGACTTGGAGAGATTTCATCTCATGAAAAGCCCGCTCCACCCGTTTGCGTTCGAGGGTGGTGAGCGTTTTGGCTTTGACTTTATCATGGCTCACTTCAGACATAAAACTGTTGATACGTTTCAGTGTATCTATGCTGCTCATCTCGAGGGTGATAAATGCGGTGCGCATGGCATTGATCTCGGCCAGATTGGTGGCCAGGCGCAAGGCCAGTGCCGATTTTCCTTCGCCCGGACGAGCCCCGATGACGACAAAATTGCCCGGACTCACCCCACCAGTGATGGCATCGAGTTCATGAAAACCTGTTTTCCAACTCACCACTTGCTTATCGCCAGTGAAGTAGTCCAAGCAGTCCTCTCGGGATGCTAGCAGGTCGCTCACGCTGCACCCTTTCTCTTCGCTTTGGGCCATGTCGATCTCCACGAGCTGCTGCTCCGTTTCACGCACGATGTCGGCGAGGCTTTTGAGGGGGTCGTCGACCGATTCTGTCAGACTATACCCGATGCCTTGCAGGGCACGCCGCAGCGAGAGCACCTTGAGACTCTTGGCATAGCGTATGAGGGTTTCCTCGACGAGGCTGCTGCCAGTCAACTGGCTCAGGATGGGCAGACCCCCTACTCGGTCGAGATTGCCGTTGTCGGTCAACTGCCGTCGAAGTAGCAGGGCATCAAATGGCTGGGGGTCTGCATCCTCTGCCATCATGGTGACCATTTCGCCCATGGCTTCAAATACCAAGCGGTGGACTTCGACATCAAAATCTTCTGGTTGCAAAAAGGGGCTAACGGTATAGTACGCTTTCGCCCCCGTCATCATGATGCTGGTGAGCACTTGGTGCTCCATTTCCTTATCTTGTAGGACTATCGCCGTGGCTCTTACACTCGTTTGCATTCGTCTATTATTGAGGGATATTTGGTTTCAATAAAGGCACACAAGGCCTCGTAGATACGGTGGTCGGCATCGCCACCCAAGTAGGCATTCATCACCAAGGCCTGGGCGATGGTGAGCTGCTTTTGCTCTTTGCGATAACCCAGCAAGGCCATCATTTCTTGCAGCCCCTTGGACGAGCGGAAGGCTCGCTGCACCGTTTTCAGCGCTGCCTGCGGCGACGCACATTCGGTGGCCAGCATGGCCGCCGCCAACTCTTGCTTGCTGATAGACGCTCGAGTGATATGTTGCAATATCCTCAAGTATCTGTTTCTGCGTATCATAGGCTGTTACTTTTTGGTGGCCCGTGGGGCTACGATTCGGAAACTCTTCATGTTCAGTATGATGCCTTTGAGGTAGTTGAAATTATTGGTGATGGGCCGTCCCCCTTTGGCCTCTCGTAGGTCGAGCGACTTCTTGAGCGTCTCCAAGGCCCCTATCACGGCATTGCCCACACAACCGTAGTTGGATAGATGCACTAAAAAGCAGATATGATCCCACCCTGTGATCCCTGCTTCACGGATTTTGGCGATCAGGCCCAAAAGGTTGTAATGGGGTGTTTGGATATACTCAGGCACGATCCAGAGCAGGCCCAAATGGTCGGTATGGAGTTCGTCCGTCATGTCATACGGATTGGGGATATAGCCGGGCAGAATCTTCTTCTCTCTTTGGGCCTGTACCAGATCGTTGAGATCGGGAATGGGCTGACGGGCACGGTCCAAAACCATGGCTATAAAAGGGAACTTATCAGGATTGATGATCTCATCGACCAGATGCCATTGGTCCGAAGGTAGCGCGATTTCCTTTTGGCGTGCTTTCTTATCGGCCAGGACCATCTCGGGCTTGAGGGTCATGTATCGCTTGAAGTGCTCGCAGGCACAGTTTTCGAGCTTATCGACAAGGTTTTGACGCTTCTCCCAAGAGAAGCCCTCCTTTACCAACCCATCCACTTCTTGCTGCATCAACAGAAAGACGGGATTGTCGATATACCCCCAGTCGGTGGCATGGAGAAAGAAGTAGAGTTCGAGGTCGGTCTCAGGACGTAGTCCGATTTGGAGCACGTGAAGATAGTCTTCGAGGGTCGCCAGATCCCACTGGGCGGTGGAGGCATATTCGGGTTGAAACTTCCAAGCATAACGGCCTTGATATTCGTGGTGTCTCGGAGAGTACCAATGGGTGAAACGTGGGGGACAGAGGCCTTGGGCCAGCATGTAGATGACGTCGTTGATGGACAGCCGTGAGGCTCCATGGCGGTCGGGCACGTCGAGCACAACAGTCAATCCGAAAGGATTGAAATAAAACAGGTGGTCGGTACGGGGCATAGCATCGGCAGCAAGTGTCATAAGCAATTCATTTCAAAATTTTCTGGTTTTCTAGTTTTCTGATACAGAGTTCTGTAAGAACTCTTTTTCTAAATAAACGTTGGGTGTCCCAGCGTAAAAAATACGCACTAGAAGCTCTGGGACTTCTCAGTGCGTATAATAGACTGTCAGCGCAACAAATGTGCATTTTCTGTAATAAGGCGATTCATCTCATCGACCCCTCCAAAAGACTCGCAGGCCGCCAGATACTTCTCATCGCTGGTGTATTGGACGACTTCTCGGTGGTTCTTCTCATGAAGTCCCACGCGATACGTCATACGTTCCTTGGAGGAGACGCAGAGGATGTCAAGCGGTATGGCTGTCGTTTTCTTGCGGATATGGTAACTGGCCCGTAAAAATCGACTTTGAATAAAGGCATTGGTCAAGCGACCATCCTTGTTATAGAGTAGCTGACTGAAATACCCTTCATCAATCAGTAGTTGCAACTGTTCTTGTAGCCGCTTGATAGGCACACCGAGCAAAGTGCTCAACGCTTCACAGTCGGCAAAACTAAGCGTAGCGACATAATCGCCCTTCTCAATAATACGTAGACAAATGGTTAAATAGACTATGGCCATATTGCCTCCCAATTTGTGGATAATGCCACAAAAGGGTTCTTGTCCCATACTGTTTACTGGCAAAGAAATGAATTTGATATTCCTGCCACGTTTCTTGTTGTCCATAAGAACTTTCCTTAAAATTAAAAAAACGATGATACCTAAGCCATCTAGTGTAGATGATCGACTAGACAAGTATATGGCAGCTACCCTAGATATACTTGCCGACTGAGTGAGAAGTATATCGCAGCAAGCTGCCATATACTCGTGGGTAGACATGGAAGTATATCTCAGTAGGCTGCAATATACCCCACAAATAGCTTTCGCGCGAACACGGTGATAAATGTATATAAACGATACATCATGAACAAATATTTTGGTAAAACATACGGTATGCTATGTACGATATGTAACATCTTATACACTCTTTACGTAGAAGCATTTTGTCATATTATTGTCATATATTTATCGCTATGGAGCAAAAAGCGCACATAGAAACATCCTGTATATCTGTATATTTCCACTTGTACGTGTGACGATTTGTAACAAATGCACTATATGTTGGATAAAGTAACTATTTATGTGTTATTCCAGCATTTGACTTGTATATATAAATTGTGTATGCTAAATTTGTCTTGTACTTAAATAACACTTATTAATTTTGAAATCAAACTAAATTAAAAATGAAACAAGCAGATGATCTATGGAGGGAGATAATGGACAAATTGAGTCGAAAACCGCTGGCACGCTTCAATGAAAGTAGCCTATATATAGGCTACGGTAAGTGCCCCGAAAAAATCACGTTGACGTCTGATTTATTTGACCAATTACTGGCTCTGTGTACAGTGATCGATAAGGCTAACTGCCCTAAAAAAAAGAAAGGCGAAGTCCCCAAACGATTTGTCGTATTTGAACATGACAATGAGTATATCAACCTCAACAGTCAAACTTTTATTCGGTATGTCAAATATGACCGTAAAGGAATGATTCTGATCAATACCAACTGCATCCCCTCCCTAAAAGGTGTCATGATACCATGCAATGTCAGCGTCAAAAAGCTCGAACCTCATCTGCATTGTTTCGGTATATATAAACTCAGGAAGAAATGCTTGATCAATGCACACTATCACAAGATCCTCAGCGGAAGTGATTGGGTGACCTATACTAATAAGGATAAGATAAAGCAACTCTGTACCTGTGTACAAGGCACAAAGACATATAAAATGGCCTCATTGCACACACACCTAGTGATTAATATTTTTCAAACACTTGATCAGCGAGAAACGATAGATGCGCTATGTACTAAGGTGGACAAGAGAACGCCTTTTTGGTATGTACTCCAACCTTTGATAAACGACTTGCCTAAGAAGCACGAGAGACTGTATAACAAGATGTTGGAACTCATTCCCAAAGTCACCTCTCTGGATCAAGCCCCTGAAAGACAGAGGGGCGAAAAATGTCTGGATTATTATTTCAATAATAAGGTGCTCAGCCAGATTGCTGCCTATAATCAAGCGCATAATATATGGCCTGTACAGCATTATCCTGAATATGCACACCTCTACGCACAGTCGAGCCTAGAGATACCTGATGTGCTCATCAAGAATGAAACGGAGATCTTGCAAAAGAAAAAATCGACGAAGTAACCAATGCATACCACATGATTGTACCCATCACAATAGCCCGTGTACGCACCGAGATACCCATAGGACATATCCTAAGCAAGATGGGTGTCTTGAGGCGTTCGGGCAATCACGAAATCATGGTGTGCTTTGTGCATGATGACCATAGGCCCTCACTCGATGTCTATGCCGACCGCAATTACTGCATCTGTAGAAGTTGCGGGTGGAGTGCCGATGTGATTGGGGCCTATCAGAAGATAGAAGAGCTGCGTGGCCGCGTGCTGTCATTTGTCGATGCGGTCCGTGAGTTGGCCGATATGTACCATATCCCTGTGCTTGAAACGCCGAAAGACCCGAAGTATGCCCAGGAGATCGCTGAAACGAAAAAGCGCACCGAGCATGCCTTTGCTTTGCATCGGGCAGTGGCCGATGCATACCAGGGCCACATGGATCAAGCGATCGGCCAAGGGGAAAGTCGGACAACTGCGTATGCGTATTTCCAAGCACGTGGTCTCCAGGACAAAACAATGCAAGCATTTAATCTAGGCGGGGTGCCCCACACGAGCAATGAACTGGTAGAGTACTTGACAAAAAGTGGCTATTCCCTAGATGAAATCGAGAAATATCATCTCTTCAGACAAGACCGAAACAGAGACTGGCAATCGCCCATACACGATCGTGTGGTCTACCCTCTTCAGAATCATATGGGAGAGTTTGTAGGCTTTGCAGGACGCAAATTGCCCGATCCCACACATCCCGAAACCGACAAGATACAGAAGTATATCAATAGCAAGGAATCGGATATATACCACAAGCACCAGTTGCTTTACGGCCTATATCAAGCAAGCAAGGCAATCGTGGCACATAAGCACTGCTTTATCGTGGAGGGCTACCAAGATGTACTGGCCATGCACCAAGCTGGGGTACGTGAAACCGTTGCCGTATGCGGCACGGCACTGACGCAAGACCAAGTGCGTCTGCTGCGTCGATTTAACGACCAAGCCATTCTGATGCTCGACGGCGATGGAGCGGGCCAAAAGGCGATGCTCGCTCATCTGAAAGTCCTGCTGCAAGCGGGCATGTATGTCGATATGGTCGTCCTGCCCGATGGACAAGATCCAGATGAATTTATCCTAAGGCATCTACAGGAGCATCCCGATGCCTCACGGGAATCGCTGCTAGCCGCTTTTGCCGAGTATCAGCATGATTGGTTGACCCACTGCTGTGCCTCATTGACCCACTGCGATGCGAAGACATTGCGCACCAGGCAAAGCATCATTTTTGAGTTGCTAGCCGCTATACCCGACAGGGTGCGCCAAGAGACAGCCACCAAGAAAGCCTCCAGCATGATGGACTTATCATTGGATGTAATCCAAGGAGCCCTACCCGCCCTATCGCCCAAGCACGCAGAAACACCCCAGCCACTCAGCCGCGTGGAACAGTCCACCATCTCCCAACGAGAAAAAGCAGAGAAAGACATCATCCGCCATCTCGTGCTGTATGGCACGTATCGCCAAGACGTACACCACGCAGACAGTGCGCTAGTTCACTGGACGTATCACACACTTCAAGACGACGGCATCCACTTCACCAACCAGATTTTGCAGCGCATGATGGACACCCTATATACCGCCCATCAGCACTGGCTATCCAGCGCCGCACAGTGCGAAGACCTCTGCGACACCCCCTATGTGCTAGTTCCCGCCCTGCAAAGCAGCGACGACAAACACATCGCCACTTGTGCCACCCGCATCTACGACCAGCAGATGGTGCAGGAGTTGACCTACGGAGAAGATGCGCAGCCCTCCACGCAGGAAATACTGTCCAGCATGCAGCAGTTTGTGCTGGCTCTGAAAAAGGGAATCGCCCAAGACCGCATGGCTGCCTTGAGTAAAGAGGCCGCAGAACTGCTGGCCGCTGAGGTGGTGGATGAGAAGAGGTATCGAGAGGTGATGGAGGAGATGAGGGAATTTCAATGAGGTTGGAGGGTTAGGTTAAGAATTATATACTTATCGATAAACATGAAATATATATCAGTAAACTGAAATATGTGTCACAAAAAGCTCTCGACCAAACACAATATATCGACAAGAATTTATTATATTTGCATAATATAATCGAATAAAAACTTTATTCAATTATAAACTCATTAATTTCATTTATTCATTATGAAAAAAATCATTCTATTATCCTTAGCAATGCTATTTGTCTCAAGTTGTGCACCCGTACTGGAAAATCGATTCTATTACATGTCATACAAACCTCTTAGTGATGAAGGGATTCAAGTCACTGCTAGCCCATCTGTTGCATACGAGTATGAATCTCTGGGCACGTTTACCCTTGTGTGTGAATCAGGCTACATGACTAAAAATGACCTTAAAAGAAGAGACCGCGGAGAAGATGGTGTGTACTCCTCCAACCAGCCAACCGTTAGTAATCGAAAATACAAATCAGCTAACGCTGAAGATGCTCAACAGACGCTAGCTCAATACTTACACTCTATTAACGCCAATGGGGTTATCAATATTAGGATGCAGTATTTGTATATACCAAAAACTTCTAAGGTGACTAGTGTGATTATTTCTGGTGAGGCGATAAAAAGGACTATAGAGTAAAAAAATAATAATATGAAAAAGAAAGATAAGAATAAGAGGAAAAGGAGAATATTTAATAAATATCATAGTGTAAACCGAAGTAAAAAGAAAAAAGCAAGACGAAAATATATCTATAAACCAATATCAAGAAAAAGAAAAATAAGCAAGCCTAAGAATGATTTTACTAACACCAAATTAACCGTAGCACAAAGAGGACATCAAAAAATTCAAGTATGTTACAATTGTCGAAAGGTATTTGACGCAAAAGACATTACGAAAGAACATATTCCAGCAAAAAATTTATTTGAAGGATATGATGAAAAATATAAAGTAAATCGTATCACCGTTCCTGCTTGTTCTGAATGTAATGGTAAATACAGTCCGACAGATGAAGAATTTCGTAATATGATTGGTGTAATTGCAGAACGAAAAGAAAATCAAAAAATTACAGAAAAAGCAGCAAAATCTTGCAACAGAGGTCAATCAAAAAAACAGCGACTATTTATAGATGATACAGGGAAGGTAAGTGGTGTGTTATTTGGTCAAAGCACTATAGAAGACTTCCATAAGAAAAATTTTAAAGGTTTATTTTATCATCAATATAAAACTGTACTGCCTGGTAACTACGAACTATTTGTAAACATAGACGAAAACGATTGGTCGGATAGAACTTTAGGTATATTAGGGTATTTAAAAAATTTATTTACTGAGAAATATTCAGGGCATCCTGACATTTTATCCTATGTAATTCAGCCATTTAGACTAAATATATCTAACCCAACAAAAAAAGATTTACTCCCTCAAAAAGATGAAAATATTTTTGTTGCGTACTTGAACTATAATAGAGAACACACTGCACTAGTTTTTGCTGTTAGGAAAGAATATCTTGAGAAGATAAAAAATAAAAAAACAAGCAAATGAAACATCTTTTTATAGACACAAATTTTTTTGAAGAAAATAATTTTTTCAAAGGCAAATTAGCTAGATTATATCAATATGTAAAGGACGGATATATTAAGTTATATACTAATGAAATTGTGATTAAAGAAGTCAAAAGCCGAATTTCAAAGAAAATGGCTATAGCGAAAAGTCATAGCATCAAACTTTTCAACAATCCCGATTCTTATATTTTAGGAAATACATCACATTCAGACACTATCAGAAAATTAAAAGACAAAGGTTATTTCATGAAAGAAACAAAAAGGCTCTGTTCCAACTTTGATAAAATAATCACTGAAACTCCATTTATAATCATTCCTTATGATGATATTGATTTTGCTAAAATAATTGCCGATTATTTTGGAGAAAATCCACCATTTAAGGAAGGAGATAAGAAAAGTGAATTTCCTGATGCTTTTATTATTTCTTCAATAGAAAAGTACTGCAAAAAGAATAAAATTAAAATAACAGCCATAAGTAATGACAGTGATTGGGGGTGCTATAAACCTGCAAATTTTAAAATATCAAATAATATAGATTTGATATTTAATGACATTGTAAAAGAAAAACAAAAAGACGATGTTATTTGTTTTATTACCAATTTGATTGAAGCAAATGAAGCCAAAATTTTAGCTCAAATAAAGAAATATCTCGCGAAGAATGTATATTTTGAAAATACTGATTATGGTGATTCTGAAATAACAAACTATTCAGTACGAGAATTGAAGTTACTCAGTAAAACAATAACATATATTAATAATATATCTGCCGAAATAACACTTAGTATTCATATAGATATGGCAGCAGATATTACATATCCTGATTACGAAAATGCGGCATGGGATAATGAAGATAAGGTCTATTTTTTTCTTGAAGAAGTAACGACTAAACATGATTTTGATGAATCAGTTGATGTTTTATTATCTATTGAGTTTGATTTAGAAGATGAATCATTTTACGAATTAGAAATAAAATCGGTCAATAATGACAAACCAATAGAATTAACAATTGACTACTACAATTAATTAAAACAGAATACTTTGTGTTAGCAGTGGATTCTGTTCTCTATAAAAATCAAAAGTTGTAAAAACGGCTTTTTACTACTTTTATTTCAGCACACTTCACGAAAGAAAGTACTGGCGAGACTGTAGAGTCTCTAAGCTAGCCTTCCAGAGATTTTTTGAACCTATCTCTTATAAACTGTAAGAAAACTTCATTTCTATCTCTAGCATCCTCTATTAAAGCCTTAAAGTCCATGATACAAGTACTCATAAACTCAGTTCCTCGCACTTTTCCTGTTTCAGGATCCATATCAGGTAAAGGAACATCACTACAATACACAATCCCATTAGAATGAATTGAATTATACTTGCGTTCAATCAGCTTACGTTTCATCTTAATATCAATATCACAAATACCGTAATACCATATTCTTTGAATTTTACCTGGCCCATAATAATCCATTAACATATATGCTCTTTCAGAAAGCTGCTCCAACATTCGTGTATTCTCAACTATACCAGCATCTCTCTTTTTCAATTCTACAATTACAACATCAACAGCTGTTTCAGTGTTTGGATCCTTAGAAAAAACAAAAGCCAAATCAGGTCTCAATTCTTCTTTTTTTTCATCCTCTGTGGTAACAATTTCAATCAATTTATGAATTGATTTATCACTTAATAGGGTGGTATAAGACATAAACTTATCATCCAAAATCCATGAGTTATTTGTATACCATAGTTCGCTTTGCTCACTCTCATTAAAAATTTTTCTCATCGGACAAATTAAATTGTGTACATCATCCTCTGAGTTATTTTTATTTAAGGAGTCAAGCTTATCAATTATTAGCTTTCTAAATACAAAGTATTCAGCAAGCGCATTGCTTGAAACACACATTGCTTTCTTAAATGAATCATCATCGAAATGCTCTGCAAGATAAACTTCACGTTTAGCTTGTTCAAAGCGTTCTTGTGCAGATTTTATGTTAGTTTCATGTTTTTGTATTCCCATCTCATCATTATTTACATATGACAACAAATGGGGTAATAAGTCTATAAATTTACTTTGTTCTTCTTTATATTGAGATGCTACTTCTGGTAAGTTATCTCTTAATAATTTTGTTATTTCTTTCGGCAAAACGTTTTTTATAGACTTGTATTCCTGTGAATTTAGTGCAAGCATTCTTCGCGAAGGATCTACTTGTCCCTCTAGAGATTTTGAATGAACCATCACAACTATCTTGTAACCATCAGGAAGTAAATCTCTGTGAACAAAATCTAATTCATAAGCCCTCCCATCAACATTTACTGCAACTAAGACAAGAGGATTTTTTTCTTCCACCTTCTTTATTTGATAATGGATAGCACATATACTAAAAAAATCTGTCTGTACTGTATTAGGCATAAGTATTTTTAAATTATCAAGATCATCCGTCGTAAATAGTGCAGATTTTGTCGCCATATCATTATTCGGTATAGAATGATCTGCAATAACTCTAGAAACACTAAGTGTAAACCCATCTCTGCTCTTAAGATTATATATCTGTGGATAGAGCTTTCTAACAATCCTATCTCTAATTTGAATAGGATTAAGAAATTCGTTTGTTCTCAAACGTTGACTATCAAATTGCCTCATGGTTATAGAGGTACCATAATCTCTGCTATCTGAGTTTTTATGAGACGGGTATGCATCATCTTCTCCAAAATTACGATGATATAAAAAATTCAAGTAACCACTCTCAGATTTAGACTCAATATCAACATTCTTGAAATATTTCAAATAAACCAAACGTCCTAATCCCTTATGTGCTTTATCACCAGGAGACAAAAGCTTGCAAAACCGCTCAAGTCCATCTTTAGTAAATCCAAATCCATTGTCTTTTATGATAACCTTCGAGGGGATTTTGCTATTTTTTTCATTAATTACAACCTGTATTTCAACTTCCGTAGCCCCTGCATCTATAGCATTAGCCACGGCTTCATAATAAATCATATCATAACTTGAAGTACTAAAGAAACTATTAATTGCATGAGGTATGTCTATTTCCATATCTACTATATTTAAAGGTTGTAGTTAAATATGTAATCAAAAACTTATCGCACAAAATTACTTCTCAGAAACTATTACAGAGAATTATTCAGCTTAAGCTCTAAATCCATATAATCACAAAGGTAATTAAAACATTCTATATATAATCACTTGCACACTCATAAATAATCAAGAAAGAATTCAACTATACTATGTAAAGGATATAGAATACTCCTTCTCCACTTGAAAGCTTACTTCAAAATTATATTCTTCATAAACATCATCACTATCTACATCAAACATGTGCTCCAAATTATATGATTCACCACAAAAATGAATATGAATTTTTTTCTCATTCCTATTGGGAGACCGTAAAATTCGTGCCATGACCTCCTTAGTAGGGAGAGCATAACTATTACTCCCATCAGCACTTACAACAAAATAAGTACATTTAACAAGCTCTATCAAGCTACTCAAATTTCCATACCGACTCCCATGATGCCCTACGATAAAACAGGAACAGTTCAAAGGATTATCAGACGAATATCCCATATTCTTCAAAGAGTTGGCAATTGTATCTGAGTTCGCATCAGCACACCACAAGACAGAAGCACTACCACTCTGGAATATAGCAGATATACATGCTTGATTTTCCAAGCTATCATCTGAATAAGACTTGGTGGTGTCAAACTCATCCAAACATATATCATAATCGAACTGCGCTCCAGAAACATCTTGTTTAAACTGATCATTTTCCTCTAAATCTAGCTCACCATTTTCTTTGTATTTATCACGAACTATCTGAAGCTTAGAAGAAATTGGGGATAAGATATTTATCACAAGTTCATCATCAACAATACTATATCCTGAGATTATATCCTGACAAGCGCTAGCAACTTTACGTACATATGCCTCAATTTCATCAAACTGATCAAAACCAACATCTACACTATTATTACTATGATTATATTCATAGACTTCAACATTTGGCTGTAATGGATTATAAATCCACTTAGATACAATGTCATCTAAATACCCTCTTTCTATATCTCTTATGTATTCTTTGGGAGCTTGGATATGATCATTGTGTACATGTGACAAAAACCAAAAATCTATACCATAACCATCAGAGGCCATTTTGTCAATTATTCTCCTTAATTGATTCTTATAATTCTTTCCAAATCCCCCATCCAAAAAAATATACTTATCTCCTTTATCTCCATACTGAATAATAAAAGAGTCACCATATGTTACTTTATTACAACTGAGTTTTATCATCTATCGTAAGTTTTTACATTACCAGTTATATTATTTTCTTCATTTAAATAAAAGACACCACGAAGTATCTTATAAAAAGGAGAAGGGCCAATGCCCGAAGTTAAAATAATATTTCTCTCACCATACATCGCCCAAACTATATCATAGCCTTTGCTATTCAAATAATCAATTAGAACGCTTTTATCAATCAACAAATTAGAGTTGCCAACTGAGAATGCAATTTCTGAGCCCTGCTTATTCACATAATATCCATCTTTTGCAGCATATTCAAGTTCCAAATCTTTAAAAATTTCTCTTGAAGGAATCCAGTAAGTAACATTAGAATGCTCTGGATCATAGCTAAAGTTACTATTTGCTACAGCCGAAGTAAGCTTTACCTTTAACTTTGAATCTTTTAGTTTCTTCCATACAGTAGCATCGTATCTCCTTTCTTCACGTCTATATTCATCATATATAGGCATACAAAACATTTCTCTAAAAAACACATATGAGGTATTTTCATAAGGTGGCTTAGGATTAGAGTCACTAGAAAACTTATGAGTTGTTAGAAAATCTATCATTGCTACCTTATCTTTTTTCTTTACAATATAAGCATTCGTCCAATGCCACACTTCTTTACGAGAAGATGAAGAACAAAGTCGTGAAGCCTCAGGCTCGTTCCAATGATTATTTTTTCTTAATGATAGCCAAGACTTACCAAAGGTATCAGTCTTCTCTAACATATCAGTTAAATACGAATAGCCTTCTTCCTTTTGAGACCATAACCCATCCTCTGGGTCACTCCATTCAATATTAACATTATCAATTAACCAGTCTTCAATCTCGGTACTTGGATTGTGCAACTTATCACATAGCAAATCAACAGCTCCTACATCAAAAATACGTTCGTAGAAGTTCCATGGCCCTTGAGAGAATCCATATTTATCATAGAAATCTTCACACAGATAATTATCAGATAGATATGCCAATATTTCTAACCATGCTATACGGATATACTTTTCACGAATGCTATCATGACGGATTTTCCCTGTCGAATAGCAATCAAAACCTCCATGTAAATCAACTGAATAGCCCAAGTCAAAAACTCTTTTTACCATCCAGCGTCTAACTGGCATAGAGTCCATCTTCTCTCCATCGTATTGTTGGGTCATCTTTATGTAGGGTAATACAGAATTTATCAAAAAATCACAATCATATTCATCTTCACAATAACATAAAAGCCGCTCTTCCCCACAAACATCAAAGATGTTAAGATTAGCCGACATACAGTTGTCATACAATTCAAGAAATGTCTTTCTAGATGGATTATTTGAATTAATCCATCTCAATATTTTCTTATGTTCTTTTGCGGGAATACAACAAAAACGTTCAACATCTGGTTTAATCTCTTTATGACCATAACTAGTATATTCATCAATAAGTGAAGAATAAACTTCATTATTTAAGCCGTGTTTCTCGAAACTTGCGTAATCATTTTCAAATTTATATTTTTGAATATCGCCCTCTGAGGGTAGGCAAGGCATTACTGACTTGTAGGGTGGACGAATGCTGTTAACAGTTTTCAAAAAATACTGTCCCTTGGCAATGGCATACTCTACTATATTCCGAGCATAATCTCGTATTGCGATATTAGGTACCACTGAACTAGCAAACACTTTGTTATATACATTATTTGCTAATTCACCGACACCCAATCCTGTGTTATTTTTTAAAACACACCCATATGCTACAGCATAAAGCATCTCATACAAATATGGGTCATCAACTTTTTCATACTTTTGAAGTAGTGTAATAACAAAAGGGATATCGTTATGAAGTAACCTTATCAGTACAACTGATGCCTCCACACGCAATTTAGGATTGGTAGCACACAGCACCCATATCAAAGTTTGTGCTACTAATCTTATGATTTTGGGAGTTGAGTTATGTATATTACTCACCATTCCCCATCTAATTAATTTATTAATGGTCGAGTTTGCATTCATTACTGTATCAACAGTTAAAACATGCTGCCAAAAAGAATCTCTTTTAGGAAGAGTAAAACTCGACAGAAATATAAACAAATAGTCTGAATTATAAGGATGTTCAGGAAGACATGAAGCTTTGAGTACAAACAAAAACCACCAATCCAAATCAACGCTCTTGCTGTTTTTTAACAATTTATCAATAAATTCTCTATTAAAAGACTTTTTTGATCTAAAAGGCAAGCTTTCAAAAAACAATTCACATAAATCACTTTCAAAGATATCTATTCTGGTCTCGGTTAACAGGGCAAAAAGTTCAACTCCGAATCTTTCTGGAAACATGTAAAAAAGGCATTCAATCACCCCTTTGTTATACCAGTAATAATCAGTAAAAATCTTTTGCAGGGCACCACCTTCTTTAACAGATTCCAACAATTCTTCGAAAGTTTGCTTTCCATCAATTAAGGATTCAGCAATAAAATAATCACTAAGGCGCTGAAATGAGACTACAACAGCATCGTAATATCCATTCTCACCATATTTTTTCTCTTGCATAAAGAAACAAGAGTCAATCAAGTGTGTCACTAAATTAGGGAAGTGAGTAAACTTGTTTTCAAAAACATCAAATGCTTCGTCTACAGATAAAAATTCACAATGATTAGCAACAACAGAATCAGCAAAAAGTTTTGCTGATTTACTAACAATCTTGCGATTCCGATATTCATCATGCTTGTCAGCAAGTTCTTTATCCAATATCTTAAGATAACTATCAAACAAGTTATTAAGTCCATCAATACCAACTGGGAACTCCCCTCCATTCTCTTGCACAACTTTACAAAGCATATGTAAGAATAAGGGATTAGAATACTCTTCTTCTAATAATGGAAAATCAGGTACTTTTACTTTATAAAATTGACTAAATAAATGAAGCGCCTCATACTCACTTCCTTTAAAACCATGATGTTCTATAGGAACAAGCTTATCGAACCCTTCAGGCAATATATCGTCTTTATAAGTCGTTCTTAAACTCAAAACGAGCGATACACCTGCTCTATTTTTAAACTTATCAACAAAACTATTAATAGAATTACGCCAGACATCTTTCCCTCTGCTTTCATTAATGGCATCTATCATAAATAGCACTCTTTCACCTACCTGTTCGGCAATAACTTCTAGTGCGTTCAATAAATCGTCAAAACTTATGTCAGACCTTAAATCCAGATTTTTAAGAATATTGGTTTCAATCGTTTCATGTTTTTGAAAATTTCCACCAATCAAAAAGACCACAGGTTTATTATTATCAACTCTAGATTTAGCTATATCTCCTAGAAGATGAGACTTACCACTACCTGCCTCACCTATAATTATAATATCTTTGTTGTTTGCTAGCGAATATCTCTGGTTAGAAATAAGTTCCAATATAGATTCAATATAATTCATTCGATTACCTACAACATTTTTTTCGTCTTTAGATTCTCTAATATCTAACTTTGACCAGAAGTTATACAAATCATTATTGCATGATTCTGCAATTTTTCTTATTTGCTCAATGTCAATAGGATTCATATATGTAAAATGTCCTTTGTTCACTAATTCAATAATCTTATCCCTAGAACTTTGATATTTTTCTTCTAAATGATAAGCTTTAGATTCTTTTGATATTGGACGGAACCATGTGTTCAACAAGGCACTTATTTCAGAAATGAAACTTTCTACAAAATCACCCCCATATGATAAAGCATCAAAAAGTTTAGAAGTGTCTGTTTTATAATTAATAGTTGGGTTAAACCTTTGCCCTAAATTAGAAACACTTTTATCTACTATTTTAGTAATAAACTTTGACGAAATACCATGCCCACCATAATAGTCAAAAGGGATAATAGTCAGGTTATTCTGTTGAAGTAGTCTATTGAAAAATGATATAGGTTTACAATAAAGTATACTGCCATCTTCACGAACTTGTGTTACAATTCCTACGAGAAACAATTCATAATCGGTAGCATGGAACACACCTGCACCAGATAATCCTTTCAAGCCGCACGCAGTGTACTGGTTTTTCATCTCAAGCTGAAAACCAGTATCTTGCATGTCTTGCTGCCATGTCAGTGATATCTGTACTTCCTCACAACGTCGCGTTGCCTGTGGGTAACCTATAGTGCTGTAGTTATTGTGCTTATAGTAACAATCAGTAATAGAAAATTCCTGATTGTTATCTGACAATTCAATTGAGACCAAAAGTATAGCAACATCATTATCCAAATCAACTAATCTTTGAGAACACTTTATAGGAGAATCTTCTATTTCTAGCTTCGGGTATTTTATTGCAACATCCTCCTTCCAACTTTCAAATTCTTTGGTCTGGTTTTTATTGTACAGACAATGAGCCGCAGTCAGTATAAGATATTGACCTTTTGTTTTATCTTGAATGGGCAATAAAACTCCAGTACCAATAGGGTTATTCTTGCTTAAAATCTGTACAGTATAATTTTTTATTGTTCTATCGTTTTTCATATAGTAAATAATCAACCAATAATTATCTATCTTTTACTCTTAATCCTATAAACGTAATTTGTCATTTTGACAAAGGATGCAAGTGTACTTTTCTTATTCTACTAAGCAGTCTGGTCCCTTCAGCATAAGCCATAACAACTACAAGACATAGCACAAGTGTACAGAGTATTTTCTTCATTACTGATTTTAGTTTAAGTATTAATATTCGATTTCCCCAAAGATAATAAAACATAACACAAAATCACCATACCATCCCACATTTCCTCATCTTTGCTTTTCCTATTTCCTCAGCCTATGCAACTCCATCTCCACCACGATTTCAACGACAGCCGCAAGTTCGACCACTTCATGATAACCTAAATCACCCTAAACACCATCGAACTAGGTATAAAAACCTTTTAATATTTCTTCATCAGGCATATAAGCATTCTGATCAATATCTTATTGATCATCCTATTTCCCTAGAATTTCTAGACCACATTTGGGTGGGAGGCCTACTCTACCTCGAACTATCACCACGCAAATCCAAAATGAAATTTATGAACTCGGCTAACGGGACTATCGAACTCATAGCCGTCCTTCCGTTCTATATTTCTCTGACTTTCAAGATGGATCTGTACGAGATATGTATAGTGACGAGACTGCTACGCGCTGACGACGGCATCCACTTCACAAACCAGATTTTACAGCGCATAATGGACACCCTATATACCGCCCATCAGCACTGGCTATCCAGCACCGCACAGTGCGAAGACCTCTGCGACACCCCCTATGTGCTAGTTCCCGCCCTGCAAAGCAGCGACGACAAACACATCGCCACTTGTGCCACCCGTATCTACGACCAGCAGATGGTGCAGGAGTTGACCTACGGAGAAGATGCGCAGCCCTCTACGCAAGAAATACTGTCCAGCATGCAGCAGTTTGTGCTGGCTCTGAAAAAGGGAATCGCACAAGACCGCATGGCTGCCTTGAGTAAAGAGGCCGCAGAACTGCTGGCCGCTGAGGTGGTGGATGAGAAGAGGTATCGTGAGGTGATGGAGGAGATGAGGGGGATAGAAATATGATTCAGTTTGGATAAAAGTTATTTGTCAAAGTTAAGCTGTTTCATTTGTTGTCACTTTTGAATACTACTTTCCCTAAAGCCCAAGCTGAGTCAACAGCTGCCAATACAGCCGATAACAAAACTAAACGTTGTAAAGGATCGGAATTTAGGCCCATACAATGAGTAGTACACAGGCCAATTACAGACTTTCCTCCAGCATCTGCATCCGCTTTTACAACCTCTTTAAGCAATTTTCTATCCAGCTTCTTTATTAGACGTGGTAAAATTTGATCCCATTTTCGTTTATTTTCGTCTTTTCTCCAATAATTAGAAGAGTTTAAACAGGTGTATCCTGTTGAAGAAAGCGCATACATCTCCATTTCAGAGAGCCATCTTTCATTATTCTGAATCGTCCGAATTAATTCACGTACTTGTGTTTCAGTTAGCGTCTTATCATTCTCTACACATTTTTTTATAAAATCTTCTTGTAGCTGAAAAAACTTATTGCTTTTCAAATGTATGTTTTCCTTAGCTTTATTGAACAAATTGCTACCAAAAGAATACTTAGATAAAAGTTCATTTGTGGCATTAGAAATAAAACATTCAAATTGCTCCTCGTCAGATACAGGATATTGATCATTTCTGTCAACCTGCCAACTATAAATCTCATCCAAAGTCTCGTTATGTTTTTCACCGACCTTCTTTCCAAATTTGAAATATTTTTCCAACATAGAGTAAAAAATTAGGGTTAAAGAATTTGTATAGCTCCCACAAAAACTCGCCGCACTGAATACCAGTATGGCGAGCTAATTATATCATCACATCTTACTTCTCCACCTTAGCCTTTTGTCTGATCGCAATCACAGACCGTGGCCCCCAGATACCCCTTTCTTCGTCAAACGCGTGTCCTGTGCAGACCTCCATATATCTTGGTTTATCAGAAGTATTTGGATCCAATTTGACCTTGAGCTTTGTGGTATATGTGCCATCCAAAATCAATCCATGGCCTGATATATACCGGTTGTTCATTTCAAAAGTATATCCATTTTGGATACTCTTTTCCTGGAAGGTTTTATTGAGCGTACGGTATATCGTGTCACTGTCTACCATCACCATATAGAAGTTATAATCACTTTTGTACTCGGCAGTTCTTTCGCCTCCATCTGCATCGAAATCGAGGTAGGCATCTATGCGTGGAGGTTCTCCCCACCCTTTACCACTAAAGGCATCTCTCACACCCTTTACAACGGCACAACCACAATATAAGTCGCAAGAAGTCAATACGGGAATCATAAGAACAAACGCAAGAAAATAAAAAAGTCTTTTCATTTTGATCTGATTCTTTGTTATAAATTGATTTATAGTTGATAAAAAACGCATGGTCATTCATGAGTTTTCCAAAAAACTTCGTCAAAGATACAGAAAATAACCGATAGTGTACAATTTATACTGTATATTATCACACATAAATATATTTTTTACCAACTCAGTACCGCACTATGCCAAAACGTCTGTGGTACTAGATGCTGATTTCCGCACTGCAAGGCGGTAACGACAAACAGATCGCCACTTGTGTCACTCGTATCTATGACTAGCAGATGACCAGTTTATTGACCAATACTGAGTTCCTTTGTAAGTGGTTCTAAAATAGGGGTACGTTATAATACTATTTTATCTAAAATATCAGTGGGAACATGAAAAAGATATTTAGCTCTTATCCCTTCTTTTATTCCATCCCCCCATTGAACAAGCCCAAAATCTACACCTGCATTTTGTGCACACTGATAATCATAAGATGTATCACCGATATAAATAACATCTTCTGCCGTTGTATTTGTCTTTTTTAGATAAACTAAAATAGGATCTGCAAAGGGTTTCGGGCGTGGCGTATCGGTAACACATATTACCACATCAAAATTGCTGATTATTCGACATAGGGCATAATCATTTTCTAATTCATCACGAGTACGTGATGTTACTAGCCCCAAATTGAAACCTTTACTTTTCAGAACAGATATAGTCTTTTCAATACCAGGAAATAGTTTTATTTCTGATTTGTATGCTGCATAATTCTCACCCCACACTTTGAATGCTTCTTTCGGATTCTCAGCACCAAGGCGCTGCATCGAAGTCTCTCCAGAAATACCTAAGACGAAATTTAAGTCAGCGATTTCGTAATGTTTACCAAACAGTTGTGCTATAGTTTCTTGCCACGTGGCTATTACTGCTTTTTCATTATCAACTAAAGTGCCGTCAATGTCAAAAATTAAATGCTTGTACTTCATTTTTTTAGTATTATAAATAGTTTAAATTTTCTTTTATATTCGCAATCTTCAACCCACAACCGTAAAACGAAATATTTTTCGTTTCTACTCGTTTCAATAGCAACATAGTTTGTTCATCTGAATAATGTTGCGATAAAATGCGACAAAACTCTTGTTTGTCTTGAACAAATATTAATATTTTCTCCTTAATAGTTTGAATTATATTTTTAACTCACCATTTAGATAAAACCTGCAAAAATGTCATTTATGCCAAATGCGGTTTTATAATATCTTTTTGCAATCAAGCTGTTTTTAAAGTCTAAATACGCATATTACCGCATTCAAATCGTCAAAAACGTCACAAAGAGCTGGTTTACGTGGATAAATATATGTATATTTGCGTAATTGTGCAACATTAACAGGCTATATTATGCTGAAAGAGGAAAGACATCAATATATTATTAACCGGATAAATAAAGATAACCGGATATATGTAACGGAATTAAGCGTAGAATTAGAAGTATCGGATGATACAATCAGAAGAGACTTGGTAGAATTAGAAAATCAAGGTTTACTAACTAAAGTACATGGTGGGGCTATCACTAAATCAGAAATTTCAATGGTATTTACAGAAAGGCTAAGTACAGCTGTTCTTATGAAACAGCAAATGGCAGCCAAGCTAATACCAATGTTTAAAGAAGGTGACGTTATATTGCTGGACGGGGGAACATCCAATCTTGAAGTAGCCCGCCAAATACCTAAAAATATGCCTTTAACGATTTATACGAATAGTTTCCCAATAGTTAATGAACTCGTTGACTGCTCAAAATTAAAGTTGATATTTTTGGGAGGAGAAGTTTTTGCAGCTTCACAAGTAACTGTTGGTTTATCAGTATATCGTGAATTGCAATCAATTACTTTTGATTGGATCATTTTGGGTATTAGTGACATTCATCCAGAAAAAGGTTTGACTTGCCCAGATAGAGAAGAAGCTATGATAAAGCGTTGCATGATAAAAAGAGGAAAAAAACGGGTAGTTCTTGCCGACAGCTATAAATTAGATACAGCAAGAACATATCATGTTGCTTCTTTAGCCGAAATGGATTATATTATTACAGAAAATAGCAAAATTGATTATATTAAGCAACAATGGCCATCTTATTCGTACAAAGTAATATAATGTAGATTATGAACTTTGTTTGCTATCATTAGTTGAATAGGCAAATGAAATTTAGGTGGGTAGATATAAGAGTCCAATTTATACTTAAATTATTAGTATTTGCAATATCATCTTGTAAATATCTAGTATTTTTTATATATTTGTACTTAAACAATCAACTAGTAGATATTAGTGCTTTATTGGGTTGATGTAATGATAATCAAGGACTTGAAGGTATACAATAAGTACGAGAATCTTATGCCATAGCAAGTTGGACAGTAAATTTTTTAATGATGGAAGAAATAGAAAAGAAATACAAGAGAGTGAAAAGAACAAATGTCATTTTATTTATATATGTGGCATTGAGTCTTTTGATACAATTATACAATTGTTTTGCATGAGCTGGGGCGTAAGAACAACTTCGTACAAGTCAACCCCTGTTAGGCAAAGAAAACTCCTGCATATAAAAAAAATAACGATAGCTTTCTTGGTACTATGGATGTTTACATGCCATCTATTGGGCCAACCACTTACTACTTGGTATCAACATAATGTATCACCAGGAACTACTTCATATATTGTTCAAGGGTATAGAGCAGTATGCCAAACTGTGTATAAAAAAGAGAAGTGGTGTAAAGGAGCACCATTACATATATTTGAGTATCCTAAAGGATTTCAATTTGATTATCAAGTTTTTTTTAATAGTAAAGGACTGATTACTTCAAAGATCTATTATGTAGATGGTAAAGCTACCGAGGATATCGCAAAATATACGTATAATAGTCGAAATCAATTATTGAAAGTTGTACAATATGAGCGGGGAGATGTGCATGGGTTATCGAATGAGTACACCTATGATGCAAAAGGGAGGATGATATATCATATGTCTGGCTATGATATTAAGTTTGGTAATGAGGTGACATTTCACAATGGGTGGAGACAAATTGAGCATACGTCCTTTGATAAAATCAATGTGTATGGACAAGTGACTAGTTTTATGAAAGAAACTGATTTCCCTCAAAACAATTATAAGTACACGAATGAGTATTCTGATGCAGGGCTCTTGGTAAAACATACTTGGGAAAAGGATATTTACAGTGAAACTGCCAAAGGAAAAGTGTGGCAAAGGACTATGTCTGCAGGACAACCTCAATCGAAAAATAAGCTTTGGAAAATGCCTGTTCCTGAAAAAGAGCAGCCTGTATTGCGGTATGCTTATACCTATAAGAAAGTGTACACTATTGAATATACTGAATATAGCGAGATGGGAGATTGGACGAAAGCCACCGTTTTCTTGGATGATGTACCTTTTATGTTCTTAGAACGAGAAATCACTTACTCTGCTGATGCTAAAAAACTTGTAGAAAGTCATAGTATCAATGACTTGCATACGTGTACGCCTCCTAAAAAAAGGATTTAGCTTGACTCTTTTTTGTCTAGCTTTCATAGATCTTTTTGCTCCAATTCTCTCCAATTCTTGCAAGTTCTTCAAAAACTTGCAAGAATTGGAGAGAATTGTCGTTATAATTGTTACCTTTGACCATAGCAAAAATATAGAATACTTTTGATATGGAAAAGCCTCCAGTAATTAAAGAAAAAGAATATCTCAAAGCAATACGATTGTCCAATCGTCCGGAGATAGCCGAACTTGTAGAAAGGTTGAACCAGGAGTATGCTTATTGGGATAAGGTCAAATACCAAAAGCTACCTGAAGGCATCAACCATAAAGAGCTATGGGCTTGTATCAAATTGAGCCGCCTAAGAAAAAGCTACACTTGGGAATCCTTTAATAGTACCCTGCATATCACCAATAATATGAATAGACAGTGTCACGAAATGGATATGCATTTCGGTGGTGATTTAGGCTCTAGTAGTGCGTGTATTCCTAGCGAACATAGAGAAAAATATCTCATTAATTCATTAATGGAGGAAGCCATCTCGTCTAGCCAGATGGAAGGTGCATCGACTACTCGCAAACTGGCTAAAGATATGCTTAGAAAAGAGCAGTCGCCCAAGTCGCGCTCCGAACAAATGATATACAACAATTATCGAACTATTCGATATATAGTCGACAATAAGTCACAGGAACTGACGCCGCAGATCTTACTAGACATTCATCATATGATGACTGAAAAGACTTTGGGTAATCCTGAAGAAGAAGGTGCTTTGCGCACCAATGATGATATAGTCGTGGCCAATGGTATCACCAACGAAATTGTGCATAGACCTCCATCACACGAGGGGCTTACTACTCATATAGCTGACTTATGTGACTTTTTCAATAAGAAAAACGAACTGGTGTTTATCCACCCTATTATACGTGCCATTCTTATTCATTATATGGTGGCCTATCTGCACCCATTTACTGATGGGAATGGACGAACTGCACGTACTCTATTCTATTGGTACATGATCAAAGAAGGGTATTGGCTGACAGAGTATTTGTCTATTTCTAAAATTATTTACGACAAGAAAACAAGCTACGAGAAAGCCTATATTCAAGTTGCGAACGACCAACGAGATATGGGCTACTTTGTGAATTATCACTTAAATGTCTTAGAACAATCTTTCAAAAAGTTTATTGACTATCTAGAACGTAAGAAGGCGCAACAAAGTGCCACGCAGTATCATAAGATTGGCAACTTAAATGAACGTCAAGCTGATATCATTCGCCTTGTTCATGAAAACGGCAAACTGATGTTGACTATTAAGGAAGTGCAAAACCGCTATGGTGTTTCACATACGACTGCCAAAAGTGATTTGGCTGGTCTAATAAACACCTATTTACTGGAAGAAATTGCTTTGAATAAAGTCAAAAAAGGCTATATCAAAGGTGGCAAATTCGATGAAATTGTGGAGAGTATTTAGGCGTATCTATCTAGTGTAAAGTTCTCCAATTCTTGCAAGTTTTTGAAGAACTTGCAAGAATTGGAGAACTTTCGTACTATGATCACACTTCACGGACCTATACTATAGCCCCCCATCTCTAATACCATTTATTTATGACATAAAGACGACAAAAATAAACCAATGGAGCAGATATTGAAACTGAAGAAGTGAAATGGACTGGTATTCAGTGCAAAGATAAGGCGGGTACTATATTATTAACACAATAAAAGTTGGTAGAACAAAAATATACCTGTAAATTTGCAGTGTAAATCAATAACTAGAATGATGAAAACTAACGATCAAATTCTTACAATCAAATCTGTTATCTTATACATATTAGAGTCTTTCCCTAAAGGAATAGATAATCTAAAATTATATAAGCTGATGTACTTTGCACAGCAAGAACATTTGTGTCGTTTTGGCAGAACTATTTTTAATGATACGTTTAAAGCGTTACATCTAGGTCCTGTGCCAACTTTTACTCAAAAAGCATTTGAGTGTCATATCATGAACGATGAAATGACCGAAAATATGCGTCAGTTCTGCCAATCATTCGAGGTCACAAAGGTATCCAACGACCATAATAAACAAGTCACACGTATTTCGTCTACTGACAAGCCTGATATGGATGAGCTATCTAAATCGGATGTAGAATGTTTGGACAATACCATCAAGAAATATGGAAAAATGACGGCTTATGCATTGTCTGACTTATCGCATGGAGACCAAGCTTGGAAAGATACAAGAGAAAAGATGAAGGAGGATCCAGAAATGAATCGAATCACTTCTGTGGAGATTTTGAAAGCAGCTAATGCCTCTCCTGAAATGATTGATTACGTCAAGGAAAATATCCGAATCATGAATGCTTTAAGTTAGTATCTGATGGATGTGAGTATTCTAGTCGATCTAAAGAAAAATCACATCAACGTAGGTGATGTATTTTATCTACCTTTAGGTGAAGCAGACGGAATCACTCCAAAGAATGGGCAAAACTATAGAGACAAGTATATTGTGGTACTTGGCAAAGACAGCAACGGTGACCTTATTCTAGCTACAGCAATAAATACAAGGGATTATTCGGCCAATGAGGAAATGCGTAATTATCAATATCCTCTTCCAAAATCAAAATATACCTTCTTAAAACATACGAGTTATCTAAACTGCTATAATTACTTGCCTGAAATGAATATAGACAAACTAATTAAAGCAGACTATGTGGGGTGTCTCGATGACGAAGATATATCATACATTAAAGGTCTCATCATTGACTCTCCTTTGAGTAAACGCAAAATTTTAAAGAAGTTTAAAATCATTGAGTAAAGAATAGCCACTAGAAAAAGACGACACTCTACAAGATAGCGACAATCACCACACCAAATTATTCTAAACGAGAGCATCGTGAAAGAACTCATTTTTATTTGTAATTTAGATTTTATTTGATTATATTTACACTCAAAACAATTTTAAGTCACTATTTGAAAAAGCGATTGATCATTTTCTAACTGGTTAGAATTGATATGTAGTTCCACGCTTTATATGTTTAACGCTATCCTGCGGAACTAAGGATAACTTAAAATAATATGTTATGAGTAGGGTTGATTATAATCGAGAAGTAGAGTTTGGGTTCTCTTACAAGACAGTGTTTGATGCTGTAATGGAAGCAGCACATGAAATGAGTGGAATTAACTTATCTAGTGCCAACGAGAAAAATGGATCTTTTGTTCTAGAAACTGGGGCTCGGTTGCTTAGTCTAGGAGAAAAAATATCTATCCATTTAACACAGCTTACTCCTAAGCGAACAAAGATGGAAATTCTGTCTTCACTTGGGGTGAATGAAATCTTTGAAAGGGATAAAGATTTCGCTATAAACCGAAAGAATGTCATAAAGGTCATTGATAATATGTCAAAGGTTTTATCACAGAAACTAAAGAGTTAGATGGGGATGGGGCCAAGATACGAAAAGTATAATTATTTTTCATAATTGTGATATTTTTCCAAGAAATTACTATATTTGCTTACCATTATGAAATAATAAACGATTCATTCAATAAATAAGACTTCGACTATGAGATCTATTTCGACCCGTATCTTTCCAATACTATGCCTTATGATATGCAGCATGGTGCTGTCTAGTTGTTCCAATATATTGGGTAAACGACAATATACCTTGCTTATCACGTCTTCGCCTGAACAAGCAGATATTGTAGTGCGCGATAAACATGGGAAACTGGTGTATGATGGAGAGACGCCGGCACGTATCTTGGTGAGAGCTAGTACGCGCTTTTCGAAACAAAAATACGCTATAACGATGAGCAAGGTGGGATATGAAACGCAGACGAAAGTGTACACTAGTTGTCACGATAAGAATTATACGTCTGATTTTATTCTTGCATGTGCCTTTGATGTAGATGGTATAGGGGTCAGGGATAAATTACCACAGAGGGAAGATTACTTCAATATGTGCTTAATGCCTATGCATTAGCCCTTTAAGTCACCTCCCCTCTTCTGTGTATGTGGTCTATAGCCGTACTCCGAAATGGATGGCCAGCAGGTTATGGCTCAATGCTTCTTGCATTTCGGCGGAAAAATAATCTCCATTATAGCGTTTGACGCGCTCCAATTCTTGTAGTTCGTAGCCCAAGGTGACGAAAAAGCGCTGGGTACCATACACCCTAAAGTCGAGACCGATGGCTGGATGGAGGTAGAAGCCTCCATTGGTCTGATGGGCCAGGGCTAAACTGTATCCTGTATCGCACTGGGCAAATAGGGTGCATCGCTTCCAATGTTTTAAGGATACTTGGGTGTCAAAATAGAGGGGCAATAAGGGCTTCTCGTACTTCATCAAACCGGTACCTAGCCCGACACGCCAATATCGATTAAGTGGATAGTTGGCTTGTAGGTACCACTCTATAGGGGTATAGGAGGGCACGCTGAGGTCGATGCCTGTGCCGATGCTGGTGGATAGGGCTATTTTATGTGGCGATTGGGCATGTACTTGGATGCCACAAAGAATAAGGGATAGCATCAATAAGATCTTTTTCATTGTATATATACTTTTATGGATTGGACAATGTGCAATGCGGTGGTGACACCTGTCATGTCGTCATAGAGGGTGCCATCGCTACCGTCGGGACTGCTGTGCCCTATCAGTTGGGCTTGATATTCGCGTACTGAGTCGTCGAGATGGATGGTTGCGGCATAGACAAGGGCTGGCTGGCCGCTGCCGTCTTTGCCTCCTGAATAATGGGGATCTCCTGGAGCGATGCCTTTGGAATAGGTCTCGTTGAAATCGGTAGAATGATTGATTTCTACTTTGAGTACAAAGTCGTGGAGCACGGATGTGGGGGTCACTTTCAAGGCAAAACTGCCTCGTGGGGTGGCGCCAGAGATGCCGTCGGTAAGGGGTTGACTTTTGGTGGGTAGGTACAGGCCATCGGGGTACTCTACTCCTCGGACATGTGCCCAGTAGGGTAAGGATTCTTTGCGTCGATTGCCATGGGCTGCTACCCAGGCTTGATGCCCAGCTTTGTAGGTGACATAGACGGTGGATAGGTAGTGCCCTTGGGTATCTTCTAGCCAGATAGCGATCTGGGGGGGATTCTTCTTGTCGATGCCTAGAAACAAGGGATAGTCATGGAGCCAATTTTCTCCCTTCTCTAGGCTGACTCTCACGTCTCCGCTGTCGTAGGAGACGAGGTCGTCCTGGCAGGAGAAGAGACTGCCTAGCAGGAGAACGAAACTTAAAATGTGCATTGTTTTCATTGTTTGATACATTATATAGTACTTACTTGTTCCCAAGTGGGAACATTTATTGCAAAAAAAAGGATGGAGAGGGTGCAAGGTCACGAAAGGACCTTGCGTATTTGCATCTCTATGCCTTCAAGAAAGAGGTCCCATCCTTGATCTTGGTTGATGGCTATACCGTTGTACACGGGACAGAACTCCTCGAGCATGACAAGATAGGTGATGGAGGCGGTAAAGACGGTGGCGAGGGAGGCCACTTGATGGTGGGGCAATCCAGATAGCTGTGCTACTTTATCGATTAATTTGAGTCCCGCCGTTTCTCGCTGTTCGCGAAGGGCAACAATAAAGTCGTTTTTGGAGGACAATTCCCATCTGTATAGGCGTCTTAGGGTGTGGTTGTGACGAAGGATGTGGACTTGCTGGCGGAGGATGCCTGTGAGGTAGGTGGCTAGATCAGTATCTGCTGGCTTGTCTATGGAGAAGTTTATCCAGAAGTCATTACGACGGATATAGGCGGCCATCAAGCCGTCT
Organism: Bacteroidaceae bacterium; assembly: GCA_963668535.1. Taxonomy (GTDB): domain Bacteria; phylum Bacteroidota; class Bacteroidia; order Bacteroidales; family Bacteroidaceae; genus F22. The sequence continues at coordinate 2,377,806 of OY764867.1, read as the reverse complement.
ACGGAGTCGAAATAACGATAAATCAATATTTTGGATACGCCAGATTGTTTGGCTACGGCATTGATGCCAATCTGCTCGAAACCATCTTGCGCGATCATTTCTCCGATAGCGTCTAGTAGACGTTGCTCGGTGGCTTCTCTATTTCTTCCTGTTGGGGTTGTTTTGGTGTCCATATTCGTTCTTGTTACTTATCGGGAACAAATATAAGTAACCATGTGGTAACATGTAAATTTATACACACAATTTAAGTAGGACGAGTCGTTTTTAACATGAATAAGATGTCATTGATAGGGGTAGAAGCGTAGCGTTATCTCCAATCTTCGGCCCAAAACCAGTTGTTGTTGCTTGTATCTATATCGTAATCGGAAACGTGAAATTCGGGGACATCCACAACGATCCATTCAACAGGATTGATCCACCATACATTACAGCATGCCACGCACATGTTATAGGTAAATGGCTGGGGTTTCATAAGGTTCGTCAGGGACTGGGGAACTAATTTTCTATCTATCCCATCGCTTGTAAGGCGCACGAGCTCTTGGGGAAAATCAATGCGCAACGCATAGGGGCGCAGGCCAGTTTCAACTGGGGTTTTATCTAAAATCGTATTGGTGAGTTCGGTGATCTCGCCATCCCCCACTCTTTTGGTGATGGGGGCTGTCTGCAATAAGGCTTCTCGCACTTTCTGAATCAGCACGGGGGAAATGGTGCTTAGGGTATCTTTTGTGTGGTCACCCAAATGACTGGGCAAGGACTGGGCGTCAACTTGCAGTGCACAGAGGCTCAACAGGCTGATAAGAAGGCAGATGGGGGGAAGAGTATTGGAAATAAACAGGGAACATTTATCAGTAATAATATTATCGTTGATAAATGGATCACCATATTGAAAAGCATTCGTTTGATGATATTTCTTACGCCTATAATGTAGCAATTTACCAACAAAACAAGGTGGAATACGTATAAAATCTATTTTCTTCATATATTTGATGTAATTTTGTTTATACAAATATACATATATTGTTGTAACAAGCAACAACTATTTTTGTTAATCTACTTCGTTTTAACAAAATTCCAGTTTGCGAACTTTTTGTCAAATAAAGGCTTTACTAAAACAGTGGATTTATCATGATTGCTAGGGTGCTTATGCGATAAGCAGGTCTGAAATGTCACCTATAAAAACGCTCCAATTCTTGCAAGTTTTTCAAGAACTTGCAAGAATTGGAACGGGAGGGGGAAATAATCAAGGTATATAAAAAAAGAGGGGGGTGTCAACAAATGTTGACATCCCCACTCTTCTCCTCAATGGATCGACTAGATTACTTGAAGTAACGATTATACAATCCTTCGAACGCCTTTCCGTGACGTGCTTCATCCTTACACATTTCGTGAACGGTATCGTGGATTGCATCTAGATTTTGCTTTTTAGCATTGGTAGCGATGCGCTTCTTGTCTTCGCATGCACCTTGTTCGGCCATCATACGCTTGTATAGGTTGGTCTTTGTATCCCATACTACGTCGCCTAGAAGTTCGGCAAACTTAGCTGCGTGTTCTGCTTCTTCCCAAGCAAAGCGCTTGTAAGCTTCTGCGACTTCTGGATAACCTTCGCGATCTGCCTGACGGCTCATTGCTAGGTACATACCTACTTCTGTACATTCGCCTAGAAAGTGTGCGTTTAGATCGGCAATCATTTCTTCGTCACAACCTTTAGCTACACCAATAACGTGTTCATCTGCGAACTGAAGTGGGCCGTTTGCTGATTCATCGATTGCTACAAACTTGCTAGCTGGTACGCCACATGTTGGACATTTTTCTGGAGCTGCATCACCTTCGTGGATATAACCACATACTGTACATCTAAATTTCATAATAGTCTTTTTTTGAATTGAATTAATATTTTTTCGGCCTACGAATAAGCCTTCTTACTATCTTTACACTTGGCACAAATTCCGCGATAATAAATCTGGATGTCGTGCAATTCGTGTGGACCCGCATCGGGTAAGGCAGATAAATCTGTCACCTCGGGCATATCGTAAATGGCTCCACAAACCTGACACAAAAAGTGTGGATGCACACTGGTATCGGCATCGTAGTTGGTGGTTTTATCATCAATTGTGAGTCGTTGGATAACCCCGCGTTCGCTGAAGAGATCTACGGTGTTGTAGACGGTTGTCTTGGACAGTGAGGAGATCTCGGGAGCCAATGCTTGGTAGATGCTATCTACATTGGGGTGGGTGCGATGTTCTATCAAATACTTCAAAATAGCCACGCGGGGTTTTGAAGGACGGATGTCGTGAGATAGTAATCGCTTCTTTAAATTTTCGACTGTCATAATTGTAATGATTTCATTTTCGATACCACAAAGGTAGTTATTTCAACGCAAAAAAAAAGAGTCTTGCCACTTTTTCTCAGAATATTTATAATCCTTAACTGGCGGCAAGACTTTATTAAAACTTATTTGATATTTATACTGAGTACAATTTAGTTATTTCTTATTTGACTCTTCCAAATCGGGCGTAGCTACGATGATTGGTTCAACTTTTTTAGCTGAATCGACAATTTCTGTTTTTGTATCCAATTCAACTTTGAAAGATAATTTTTCATCACCTTCTATATAGTTTACGCTAATGGATCCTGTCGATTCGGCTGGCTGATCAACTAGGATTTCGGCCAATCCATCTTCTAGGTAGGTCTGTATACTTCGCTTCAATGGACGGGCTCCATACTGGGTATCGAAACCTTTGTCGACTAGGAAGTTGCGTGCTGCATCGGAAAGTTGGATCTTAAACCCTACTCGATTAAGACGTTTCTCAAGATCGGCCAATTCGAGACCAAGGATCTTGTGAATGGCGTCTTTGTCAAGGGCATCGAATGAGACAATCTCGTCGATGCGATTCAAAAATTCGGGTGCAAAGAATTTATTCAAGGCTTTCATGATGATACGATCACGCTCGGTTTGACTATCTCCTCCAGCAATGGAAGCAAAGCCTACTCCACGTCCGAAATCTTTGGCTTGGCGGGAACCGATATTAGAGGTCATGATGATGACGGTGTTTCTAAAATCGACGGTGACGCCTTGATTGTCGGTCAAACGGCCTTCATCAAGCAATTGAAGCAGGATGTTGAAGACATCTGAGTGGGCTTTTTCCAATTCGTCGAATAACAGGATGCTGTATGGACGACGGCGTACTTGCTCGGTGAGCTGGCCACCTTCTTCGAATCCGACGTATCCTGGAGGCGAACCAACTAGGCGAGATACGGTATGTTTCTCCATATACTCACTCATATCTATACGTATCAGAGCTTCTTCGGTACCAAACATCTCTTTGGCTAGTTGCTTAGAGAGGTGGGTCTTACCTACTCCGGTAGGTCCCATAAATAGGAAGGTACCGATAGGACGATTGGCTGGTTTCAAACCCACACGATTACGCATGATGGCTTTGGATAGCTTTTCGATGGCGCTATCTTGACCAATGACGGTATGTTGTAGAGTGGCTTTCAAGTTTTTCAAACGAATGCCTTCGTTTTGTGCCATACGCTGTACGGGGATACCGCTCATCATGGATACGACTTCGGCAATCTGTTCGATGTCAACGACGATACGTGATTCGCTTTGTTGTTCCAACCATTCTTGCTTGGCAGCATCTAGACGTTCTTTGGCTGCGACTTCTTTCTCACGATATGTAGAGGCCATTTCGAAGTTTTGCTTCATAACGGCTTCACGCTTGGCTGCATTCATTTCGGCCACTTCTTGCTCTAGGGTAGTCACGCTTTCAGGGACGTTGATATTGAGCATGTGCACGCGGCTGCCCGCTTCGTCCATGGCATCAATAGCTTTATCAGGCCAAGAACGAGAGGAGATATAGCGGTCGGTCATATCGACGCAGGCCTTTAGGGCGCCTTCGGTATAGGATACGCCATGGTGCTCTTCGTAACGCTCTTTTAATTGCTGTAGAATCTCTAGGGTTTCTACTGCATCTGGGGCTAGAATATTGACCTTCTGGAAACGGCGTTCGAGGGCTTTATCTTTTTCAATAGACTGGCGGTACTCGTCATTGGTCGTAGCTCCAATACATTGAATGACTCCTCGAGCCAATGCTGGCTTGAGGATATTGGCTGCATCCATGGTGCCTGGGGCACTTCCTGCGCCAACGATGGTGTGTAGCTCGTCAATAAAGAGGATGATATCGGGATGTTCTTCCAATTCTTTGATGACACCACGAAGGCGTTCTTCAAATTGTCCTCTATATTTGGTTCCAGCTACCATGCCTGGCAAATCGAGTGAAAATAATCGCTTGTCAAATAGAAGACGCGATACTTTACGGTCGACGATTCGCTTGGCCAATCCTTCGATGATGGCGGTCTTACCAACTCCGGCTTCCCCTACAAGTACGGGGTTATTCTTTTTACGTCGAGATAGAATCTGTGCGACGCGTTCAATCTCTTTCTCACGACCTACTACGGGATCGAGGAGGTCTTGACGAGCTTGGGCTGTGATATCAACACCAAACTTGCCGAGCAGCTCGAGGCTCTCATTGCCACGAGGGGGACGACGTTTGCCTGAATCACCTGACTGGCTATTGGGCTTGCTTTCGGAATCACCATTGGCACTGCCTGACTTCCAATTGTCCAATTCTTCTTCGTCGTCATCGGGGGTACTGATACCATTATAGACTTGATACTTCTTCTCTAGGTATTCCATGAGATTTTCGTAATTTAATTGTTCGTTAAACTGGGATAAGGCTTCGGCCATTGGGGTGTCTGATATCTGTGTACAGGCTACAAAAACGGTATCTACATCGGCTAGTGGTTGTTCCAGTCGCTTGGCAATCACTCGTGCTTTATTGATGAGTTGACTGCTATCCAGATTAAGCATCAGGGCATCTTCTGGCACTTCTGCTGCTTCTTTAGGGATAGCATTCGCTATTTCTTCTGTATAAATCATTTCCAATAGTTCGTCCGTAAGCCCCTGTAATGTTTCCAAATCGATCTCTAACTCAGATAACAAATCGATACATGGACCATCTGGCTGGTGCACTAAGGCCCATAGGATATGTTCTGGTAGGATATATCCATGCATATTTCTACGCTTAGATTCATCTCTTGCGTACAAGAGTGCGTTTGTAAAACGTGGAGTAAATGGACTATTCATACGCTATTTTTTTTATTCTCATTAATGTAGAGAGATTAGTAACAAGGGATGTGCCAAATTGATTCTTTTGGATATGAATCCGACTTTATCCCAACGATTGAACACAAATTAGGGGCAAGTTGTCAAGTTTTTTCTAAAATAAAGACCCATACTCCACTATCGCATGTCTATGCGATGGATGGGGCATGGGTCTTTCAGAAACCAGTATAAGGGATATATTAATCAGTCTTTTTCAAAATGAGGAAGAAATAATTTTCTCCATTCTTGAGGTGAATATCCCATAATCTTGGTAAAAGCCGAATAAAACGATTGACGATTCTTGTAACCGACAAGTTTTCCGATTTCCCAAACGCTGACATCGCGCAAACGCAAGTCTTTGAGGAGAAATTGCACTTCTCTGACACGATATTCGTTGATCAGTGCCGGAAAACTTTGAGCAAAGCGCATATTGACAATAGCGGAGAAATCTCTGGACTTGACTCCAAGCATCTCGCTGACTGCTTTGGCGCTTATGTCGGTTTGTCGATATATTTTCTCCGAGACAATTAAGCGCAGCAGCTCTTCGGCGATAGCATCGGCTTTTCTAGGATCGACTGTTTGGAAGTAAACTGGGTCTAAACTTCTAGTGGGTTTTAATTTGAGCACTAATTCTTCTGTCTTAGAATCCATATTTAATCTATCAATGTGAGGTTTTGGGTTATATTGCCATACAAAATTGGCTATTATTCCCTACTCGTACAAATAATTAAATATTTTTCCTCTCTATTAAACCCAGATTACATCCTTTTATGACAATTATGCTACAAAATTAGGCTTTTTCATCGATATATTGAACGATCCAGTCGCCTACTTCGGCGGTAGTCAAGGCTGCTTTATCGGCCACTTGAATATCGGCTGTGCATGCGTGGGCGTCCATAGATGCTTGAACTGCTTGGCGGATGAGTTGCCCCTCTTCCTTCATATCGAAAGCATATTCAAAAAGCATGGCTGCACTCAGGATAGTGGCCAATGGATTGGCTTTCTGCTGTCCTGCGGCTTCTGGCCAAGACCCATGGATGGGCTCGAAAACAGAGGTGTGTACACCCACAGATGCGGAAGGAAGCAATCCCATAGATCCTGTGATGACAGAGCCTTCGTCGGTCAAAATGTCACCAAACATGTTTTCGGTCACCATGACATCAAATGAGGTAGGCCATTGAATCATGCGCATAGCCGCATTATCGACAAACATGTATTCTGTTTCTACTTCTGGAAATTCAGGTTCTATCTCTTTGGATACTTCACGCCATAGACGAGAAGTGGCCAATACATTGGCTTTGTCGACGATGGTGAGTTTCTTACGACGCTTCATGGCGAATTGGTATGATAGACGCACGATGCGTTCGACTTCTTCGCGACTGTACACGCAGGTATCGTAGGCTACATTGCCATCTTCGCTACGTCCTTGTGGACGACCGAAATACAAACCGCCTGTCAATTCACGGATACACATAAAATCGGCACCTTCTACCAAATCTGCACGAAGTGGTGATTTGTGAATCAACGCTGGAAAGGTGGTCACTGGACGGATATTGGCATACAGACCTAGTTGTTTACGCATGGCAAGTAGTCCTTGTTCTGGACGTACCTTAGCCGATGGGTCGTTGTCGAAGCGGGGATGGCCTACGGCACCAAAGAGCACTGCATCGCTCTTCATACATAGTTGGTGGGTTTCTTCTGGATATGGATTGCCCATGCGGTCGATGGCTGCTGCTCCAACATATCCATAGCGAAAGTCTATCTTATGTCCAAAGTGTTTGCCTACGGCTTTCATCACTTTGACTGCTTCGTCGATAATCTCTGGTCCGATGCCATCACCTGGTAGGACGGCAATATTCATTACGCTCATAATTTTTTTATTTCTTGTTTTAGGGTTCTAGTTATCATTTCCTATACCATATGGATATAGGCGAATCTCCCTGCCGGCATCATATGTTATGAATCGACTTTAGGTAGGAGGGCTTCTTGCTCAATAATGTTGAGCATCTTAATGGTGGATAGGATGGCGGCTTCGGTTTGGTCGGCATCCAGCCCACGGGTAGAAAATACTCGTCCGTGGTATTCCCACTTTATGACGGTTTGCACCATGGCTTGGGTACGTCCACCAGGAGGAATGGTTACCTCGTAATCGAGCAACGTTGGTAAATCGCGGTGCAATACTTTATGGTAGACGTGCTTGAGGGCGTGCATAAATGCATCGTACTGCCCTGCTCCACTGGCACTGGCTTCGTATTCCATGTCATCGACAAGCAACTTGAGGGTGGCTACGGGTTTGAGGCCTTGTGCTAGGGTCACGAAATAATGCAGCAGTTTAACTTTTTCTTCTTCATATTCGTGCTTGAGCACATCACTGATCAAATAAGGCAAATCATCGGGGGTGACGGCTTTCTTGCGGTCGCCCAACTGGATGATTCTTTCGGTCAGTTCCTTCATGGCCTCTTCGCTGAGATTGTCATAGCCCATGGCTTCGAGGTTCTTACGGATATTGGCTCGACCACTCATCTTGCCAAGGGCATATTCTCGCTGACGACCAAATCGCTCAGGAGCTAGGTCATTGCAATAGAGGTTGTTTTTGTTGTCTCCATCGGCATGCACACCAGCTACTTGGGTAAAGACATTCTTGCCTACGATCGGTTGGTTGGCTGGGATACGGATACCCGAATAACTCTCGACAATGCGACTCACGTCATTGAGTTTCTCTTCGACGATATTGGTATGCGCTTGAAAATGGTCTTTCAAAATGGCTTGCACGCTGGCCAATGGGGCATTACCTGCTCGTTCACCCAATCCATTGATGGTGGTGTGCAGGCCACTGACTCTACTCAACACGGCTGCCAAGACATTGCTGACGGCTAGGTCATAGTCATTGTGTGCGTGGAAATCAAAGTGAAGATCGGGGAAGCGCTTCTTCATCTGACGTACGTAGTTGATGACTTCCAAGGGGTTGAGCACACCGAGGGTATCGGGAAGCATAAAGCGCTTAATACCCATATCCAAAAGGCTCTCAACGAGTACATACACGTACTCGGGATCATCTTTCATCCCGTTACTCCAATCCTCCAGGTAGAGGTTGACGGTCAACGATCGACTATGTGCATAGATAATCGTGGATTTGATGTCTTTTATATGCTGCTCCAAGGTCTTGCTTAATTGACCTTCACAGTGTTTACGTGACCCCTTACACAAGAGGTTAATGACTTGACCGCCTACCTCATGAATCCAATCGACGGAATAGCCATTGTCGACAAATCCAAGCACTTCGATGCGTTCCAACATATCATGCTGTGCGGCCCAATCGCATATCATCTTGACAGCTTGGGCTTCTCCTTCTGAAACTCGAGCCGAACCGACTTCGATGCGATCTACATGAACTTCCTCCAGCAGCTGACGGGCAATGAACAGTTTCTCGTGGGGTACAAAAGTAACCCCACTCGTCTGTTCACCATCGCGCAGGGTGGTATCCATGATTTCGATGTGTACTTGCTTCTTCATTACTTATTTTCCCAGGCTTCGATTTCTTCTTTATTAGACAGTAGAAAATCGATGTCATCTAGCCCTTCGGTCAAACAGTGTTTTTTGTATCCATTGATATCAAACGACTCAGACAGACCTGTCGCAAGATTGGTCACTGTTTGTTCGGGTAGATTCACTTCGACTTCGGTGGTAGGATTTTGTGCGATGGAGTCGAAAAGCTCTTTCAGGAAAGTCTCGCTGACAACAACGGGGAGCACAAAATTATTCATTGCATTTTGCTTGAAAATATCGGCAAAGAAACTGGATATCACAACGCGAAATCCGTATCCTGCGATGGCCCAAGCAGCGTGTTCACGACTAGAGCCGCTACCAAAATTCTTACCAGCCACAAGCACTTCACCTGTATAGGTCGGGTTGTTTAGGACGAAACCATCGATGGGTTGGTCGTTCTTGTCGTAACGCCAATCACGAAAGAGGTTATCGCCAAAGCCTTCGCGTGTGGTGGCTTTCAAGAAACGAGCGGGTATAATTTGATCGGTGTCTACATTTTCTAGGGGCAATGGCACCATAGTAGAACGAAGTATATTGAATTTATTTTTCATTATGCTATTGTTTGGAATTAATATGGATTATACGCCCATAAGGGTACGAGGATCGGTCACGACACCTGTGATGGCAGCAGCGGCTGCGGTAAGCGGTGAGGCCAACATGGTGCGTGCACCTGGACCTTGGCGACCTTCAAAATTACGATTAGAGGTCGATACGGAGAGTTTACCTGCGGGCACTTTATCGTCGTTCATCGCCAAACAAGCAGAACATCCTGGTTGACGAATAACGAAACCAGCTTCTTCCAAAACTGTATCTAATCCTTCGGCACGTATCTGTTCGTCGACAATCCATGAACCTGGCACCAACCATGCAACGACATGTTCGGCTTTATGATGTCCTTTGACCAAATCGGCAAAAGCACGGAAGTCTTCGATACGTCCATTGGTACAAGAGCCCAAGAATACGTAATCTACTGGAGTACCCAATACTTGTTGTTCGGCCTCAAATCCCATATATTGCAATGATTTCTTATAAGAAGTTTGTGCCTCATCTGCTACAGTGGCTACTGCTGGTATACTGTCGGCAATGCCCATGCCCATACCAGGATTGGTACCATAAGTTATCATCGGGCTAATATCTGCTGCATCATATACGACTTCACGGTCATATTGCGCACCTTCATCGGTACATAGTGCAGTCCATTCGGCAACTTTAGCATCCCACTCAGCTCCACTTGGGGCATATTCACGGCCCTTGATATAAGCAAAGGTGGTCTCATCTGGGGCAATCATACCGCCACGAGCTCCCATCTCGATAGATAGGTTACAAAGCGTCAAACGGCCTTCCATACTCAAGTTGCGCACGGCTTCACCTGCATATTCTACAAAGTATCCTGTGGCTCCTCCTGTTGTTTGCTGAGCAATAATATATAGGGCCATATCTTTGGCGGTAACGCCTGGACGAAGGGCGCCTTCTACACGGATGCGCATGCTCTTTGGTTTGCTTTGAAGCACACACTGAGAGGCCATCACCATTTCGACTTCACTGGTTCCGATACCAAAAGCAACCGCTCCCATAGCCCCATGGGTTGATGTGTGGCTATCGCCACACACAATGGTCATGCCTGGAAGGGTAAGTCCACGTTCTGGTCCGACAACATGGATAATCCCATTGCGCTTATCCATCATACCAAAATGAGCCAATCCAAAGTATTGGGCATTTTCTTCAAGCGTCTTGACTTGATTGCGCGATACAGGATCTTCGATCTCTTGGTCTTGATCGTGTGTAGGGGTGTTGTGATCGGGCATGCAGAAGATCTTCTCTGGACGGAAGCAAGTAATGCCACGTGCTTTCAATCCTGAGAAGGCCTGCGGTGAGGTCACCTCATGGCAGTATAGTCGATCTATGTATAGTTGGGTGGGTCCATCTTGTACTTGGTGCACAATATGGCTATCCCAAATCTTATCAAACAATGTTTTTTTTGTAGTCGTCATTTTATAATTATATTGCTTAGTTATTCTTTGATTATTCGTGTGGTCACGATGGACTATTCGCTCTTCTTGAACTTGTTGATACAGTCAATAAAGGCTTCTACAGACGCTCCAATAATGTCGGTATTGGCCCCAAATCCATAGTAGATACTTCCTTCATATTCGACTTGCATATGGACTTTACCTAGGTCGTTGGAACCTTTGTCGATACTTTGTATGGTAAATTCTTTCAATTCCATCTTACGATTGATGATCTTTTTGACAGCACTGATTGCAGCATCGACTGGGCCGTTGCCCGAGGATGCAGCTTCAAAGCTTTCTCCTGCAATCTTCAATCCTATGCTAGCTACTGGACGCACACCGACTCCACTAGTAACTTGTAGATATTCCAATCGAATGTGACGATTATTAGAGATATCACGACCTGCTAGGATCAAGATATCATCGTCGGTGATTTCTTTTTTCTTATCGGCCAACTTCAAGAACTCTTCATACACGCTATCTAGGGCACTCTTTTCCAATTCAACGCCAAGTATAGTCAGGCGGTGCTTCAAAGCTGCACGTCCACTACGCGCTGTCAAGACAATCGCATTTTCGTCGATACCAACCATCTTGGGGTCTATGATTTCATAAGTGCTCATATCTTTCAATACACCATCTTGGTGAATACCACTAGAATGGGCAAATGCATTCTTACCAACAATAGCCTTGTTGGGTTGTACGGGCATATTCATCAAACTAGATACCATGCGACTGGTAGGTGCAATGCGACGAGTATTGATATTAGTATCTACTGGGATGTCGTCATGGCTCTTGCAGATCATGGCGATTTCTTCCAAGGCAGTATTCCCTGCACGTTCACCGATACCATTGATAGTCACCTCTACTTGGCGAGCTCCATTCAACACACCGGCCATGGTATTGGCGGTGGCCATACCTAGGTCGTTATGACAGTGGGTAGATAGTATGGCTTGATCGATATTGGAAACATGGTCGCAAAGATACTTTATTTTAGCGCCATATTCGGAAGGAAGACAATATCCAGTGGTGTCAGGAATGTTGACCACTGAGGCACCTGCAGCAATGACAGCTTCAACAACTCGAGCTAGATATGCATTGTCGGTACGACCTGCGTCTTCAGCGTAAAACTCAACTTCGTCGACAAAACGACGGGCGTATTTAACGGCTGCAACAGCTCGCTCTATGATTTCTTCACGATTGCTATTGAACTTGTATTTAATATGAGAATCGCTGGTACCGATACCTGTATGGATGCGCTTTCTCTTAGCAAATTTCAGTGCTTCTACAGCAACATCTATATCTTTTGGAACGGCTCGAGTAAGGGCACAGATGGTAGGCCAGGTGACGGCTTTAGAAATTTCTACTACGGAATCAAAGTCTCCCGGACTCGATACAGGAAATCCTGCTTCTATGACATCGACTCCCAAGGCTTCAAGCGCTTTAGCCACTTCAATCTTTTCTACCTTATTAAGCTGGCACCCGGGTACTTGCTCGCCATCTCTTAGCGTGGTGTCGAAAATAAATAATCTATCTTTCATACCTAATGGTTTTTGTGTGGATAGGAATGCGTTACGGATAACACGTCTTATCCTGCGTGGTTATATTGTCTTAGTTATTATCAGTTGGTCCGTGCGTGGAACAAGTCATCGCATAAAAAAACCTTCCTGACCCGCATGAGGTGAGAAAGGCTTCAACAATCAATTTGATACCATTATCTATCCCATGCTTTTATCCTCGCCCTAGTAAGAGCCAGTTCAGTAGGAGGGTAATTCGAATAATAATATCTTGCTGTTGCATACTTATTGGTATTAATATGATGCAAATATACCACCTTTTACGACAATAACAAAGTTTCGATGCCTTTTTTTTGAGAAAACTGTAGTTGAAAGAATGATATTCTGATGTATTTATTACATAGACTTTCTAAAACGTACGGATAAGACACAAAAAAAGGTGTGCCCCTTTTTGATATGAACCCCGAAAGTTAGACAAAAAACTTTCGGGGTTTATTATGATTAAAAAGAAAGCAAGAAAGAAACATACCCCATCAGATTGCCTTCGGTATATGCACATGTTAGAAGATGGAATATCCTTTTCTTCTATCCATAGGAACTACGGAATAGGTGAACAGCGACTAAAAGTCTTATGGTAACGCTATCAAAAAGAAGGAATATTAGGCTTGCAAAAACTGCCTAATATTAGGGCTGACTATGCATTAAAGCGCAAAATTGTTCTTGATATAGAAGAAAACCATATAACTTTGCATGCAGCTTCGTTAAAGTATGGTGCAAGTTCTCAACAGATAAGTGTATGGTTAAAGACGATGCGCACAGAGGGCATAGATGCACTAAGTAAATGTAAAAAGCGTGGCAGACCTACAGGTATGGGAAGACCAAAAAAGAATATAAAGCCACTGACTGAGCTGGAAAGACTCAAGAAAGAAAACGAGGATTTGCGCTTAGAGGTGGCACTGCTAAAAAAAGTGAGAGCCTTAGTAGAAGAAAGGAAAGCCCGACTACGCGAGATTGGGCACGGACCATCGAAGAACTAAGGCAGGAAGGATTATTTCTTGAGAGTATTCTCGGGAAGGTAAAGATGGCTCGCTCCGTATTCTATTACCATCTATCACGTCTGAAGGACAGTGATGGCTATGATGATACAAGAAAGCGTATTAAAACAATATATGATGACAGCAAAGGTCGTTATGGGTATAGAAGAATCTGTTTATCCATGCGCAATGAAGGCTGCAACATCAATCATAAGACAGTGCAGAAACTGATGTCTCAAATGGGACTAAAAGCAAAGCGAAAGAAACGTCACTATCATTCTTACAAGGGTCAGACAGGAAAGATTGCACCAAATATCATTGATAGAAATTTCTTAGCAGAAAGACCAAACCAGAAATGGACTACAGATGTGTCGCAAGTCTGCATCAAGGATGAGAAGCTGTATATATCTCCAATACTCGACATGTACAATGGAGAGATAATAACATATACAATTACCCGAAGCCCCAACCTAAAAATGGTTACGGATATGCTTAAAAAGGCATGTAAACAGCATAAGAATCTTAATGGTCTATTGATTCACTCAGATCAAGGATGGCATTACCAACATACGCAATATCAAAAGATGCTGAATGATAATGGTGTTGTACAAAGTATGTCCCGCAAAGGAAACTGCTTAGACAACTCTATGATGGAGAACTTCTTTGGACTGATGAAGAATGAATTGTTGTATGTAAACCATTTCGATAGTATGGACAGCTTTGAGGATGAACTTAAGGAATATATAATTTGGTATAATACGAAAAGAATAAAACTTAGATTAAAAGGAATGAGCCCGGTACAATACCGAGCTCAATACTATAGAGGGCGTAATTATTAACGTTTAATTTAACGTCCAACTTTTCGGGGTCACTTCATTTCAGGGCACACCTTATTATATAATGTGTACGGCGTTCTTTTTAGCCTTTCAACTTAGCAATGGCTTCTTCCAAGGAAGCAATGATAGCTTCTGAATCGGCTTGCTTCTTCTTTTCCAAAGCAATGACTTGTTCAGGAGCATTGGCTACGAAACGTTCGTTGCTCAATTTCTTCATGATGCCATTCAAGAATCCGCGTTTAGCTTGTAATTCTTTTTCCATACGAGCTATTTCAGCTTCTACATCAATCAATCCTCCCAATGGAACAGCAAATTCTGTTGTCCCTACCATAAAGGTTGCTGCACCATCTTCAAAGGCATCAACCAACGTGATATCAGATAGGTGACACACTTTGGTAATAACCGATTGATAGGTATCAATATCTTCGGCAAGCACTGTTTTTTGATGTTGTAAACTCAATGCTTCTTTTTGAGGGATATTGCGCTTAGTACGGATAGTACGTACACCTGATACAATATCTTTCATCACATCAAAATGCTTCACAAGCTCTACTTGACGCTCTGGAGCGATTGTGCTTGTTGGCAATTGTTGGAACATGATACTTTGTCCGTCTTCACGAGGCTGAAGGGCATGCCATAATTCTTCTGTGATAAATGGCATAAATGGATGCAACATGCTCAACAGTTGGTCGAAGTATCCGAGTACTTTATTATATGTAGCCGCATCAATAGGTTGGCCATAAGCTGGCTTGACGATTTCGAGCAACCACGCAGAGAACTCATCTCTAAATAGTTTGTACACGAGCATCAAGGCTTCGCTCAATCGATACTTGCTGTATAGGTCTTCTAACTCTGCTTGTGTTTGAGCCATCAAAGCATCAAACCATTCTAGAGATAATGCACTAGCAGTTGGCATCTCAATGGCTTCGGAAACGTCCCATCCTTTGACTAGACGGAATGCATTCCAAATCTTATTATTGAAGTTGCGCCCTTGTTCGCAAAGAGCCTCATCAAACAAGATGTCGTTACCAGCAGGAGCTGCAAGCATCATACCCATACGTACGCCATCAGCGCCATATTGAGCAATCAAATCAAGTGGATCTGGAGAATTCCCCAAGCTCTTAGACATCTTTCGACCTTGTCCATCGCGCACGATACCTGTGAAGTACACATTCTTAAATGGCATATCTTGCTTGTACTCATATCCTGCCATAATCATACGAGCCACCCAGAAGAAGATGATATCTGGACCAGTCACAAGATCGGCTGTTGGATAGTAATAAGCAAGTTCTTCATTATCTGGGTGATTGATACCGTCAAACAAAGATATCGGCCACAACCAAGATGAGAACCAAGTGTCTAGACAATCTTCATCTTGACGTAGGTCTTCCATTTGAAGATCGGCTTGTCCACTCTTTTCACGAGCTTGCGCCAAAGCCTCTTCGGCTGTCTCTGCTACAACATACCCACCTTCTGGCAAGAAGTATGCTGGGATACGATGTCCCCACCATAGCTGACGAGAGATACACCAGTCCTTGATATTTTCCAACCAATGGCGATAGGTGTTCTTATATTTAGTAGGGAAGAAACAAATGTCATCTTCCATAACTGGTTTAAGGGCAATATCTGCTAGGTGTTCCATCTTAAGGAACCACTGCATAGACAACTTAGGTTCGATCACGACGTTGGTACGTTCGCTATACCCTACCTTATTGGTATAGTCTTCGACCTTTTCCAATAGATTGGCTGCTTCTAGGTCTTGTACGATTTGCTTACGCACCTCAAAACGATCCATGCCTTCATACAAACCCACTCCATCGGCAATAGTACCATTGTCATTAAAGATATCAATACTTGGTAGATTGTATTTTTCACCTAGCATGTAGTCATTGACATCGTGAGCAGGAGTCACTTTCAAGCATCCAGTACCGAATTCGATATCTACGTAAGTATCTTCAATAACTGGGATAGTACGGTTGACCAAAGGCACAATCACTTTCTTACCTTTCAAGTGAACATTCTTTGGATCTTCTGGGTTAATACACATCGCTGTATCCCCCATGATGGTTTCGGGACGTGTAGTGGCTACAACGGCATAGGTATCTTCCTCGCCTTCTACACGATAACGAAGATAGTATAATGTACCATTCTCTTCTTTGTGAATAACCTCTTCATCAGAAAGGGCTGTCAATGCAGCTGGATCCCAATTGACCATGCGCACACCGCGATAAATCAAACCTTTCTTATATAGGTCTACGAAAACTTTAAGCACGCTTTCACTACGCACTTCATCCATTGTGAATGCTGTACGGTCCCAATCGCAGGATGCACCTAACTTGCGCAATTGTTTGAGGATAATACCTCCATGTTCTTCAGTCCAATCCCAAGCATGCTTTAAAAACTCATCGCGTGTAAGATCGTCCTTTTTAATTCCTTGTTGGGCAAGACGGTTGACCACCTTTGCTTCTGTAGCAATTGAGGCGTGATCGGTACCTGGTACCCAACATGCATTCTTACCTTGCTGGCGAGCGTGGCGTACCAAAATATCTTGAATGGTATTGTTGAGCATATGTCCCATATGCAACACGCCGGTCACATTTGGAGGAGGGATCACTACTGTATAGGGTTCACGCTCATCTGGCGTACTTCTGAACAATTTGTGTTCAAGCCAATATGCATACCATTTGGATTCGACCTCTTTGGGGTCGTACTTGCTTGCTATTTCCATGAAAATCTATATTGATTTTGTACTTTTCGTTTATGAGCGACAAATTTACAGCTATTCCTTGATATATACAAGTAGAAGGAGGGCTTTAGCGATTTTTTTACGAAAAGATTTTTGAATATCGGTATATCATAGTACATTTGCAGGCTGTTAACTTGTCAATGACCTACAATAAGGTAAATTGACAGAGAAATAAATTAAGTATTTAGTAGAACAAAAGACAAAACGTTATGGCAAGTTATTTGGGTGAAAATGCTCGTAAAGTGACTACTCACCGATTGACAGAGATGAAGCAACGTGGAGAAAAAATTTCCATGCTTACTGCTTATGATTATACAATGGCTCAAATCGTTGACCAATCTGGTATTGATGTCATTCTTGTTGGCGATTCAGCATCGAATGTGATGGCTGGAAATATTACAACGCTTCCTATCACTTTAGATCAGATGATCTACCATGGTACATCAGTAATGCGTGCGGTACAACGTGCCCTTGTTGTGGTGGACATGCCTTTCGGTAGCTACCAAGGGAACTCCAAAGAAGGTCTTTCTAGCGCCATCCGCATCATGAAAGAAACAGGTGCTGATGCAATCAAACTAGAAGGGGGAGAAGAAATTATCGAAACTGTTCGCCGTATTCTTAGTGCAGGTATTCCTATTATGGGGCACCTTGGACTAATGCCTCAATCGATCAACAAATACGGGACATATGCCGTACGTGCTAAAGAGGAAGAGGAAGCAGAAAAGCTTATTCGTGATGCAAAATTATTGGAAGAAGCAGGATGTTTTGCTGTAGTATTAGAAAAAATCCCTTCGACTCTTGCCGCACAAGTCACGAAAGAATTATCCATTCCAGTTATCGGTATTGGTGCTGGTAGTGCTGCAGATGGACAAGTGCTAGTACTTCAAGATATGCTCGGTATGAATCACGGTTTTTCGCCACGTTTCTTGCGTCGATATGCCGATTTGTACTCAACAATGACCGAGGCTATTCACCAATATAGTGAAGATGTGAAATCTGGGGACTTCCCGAATGCGAAGGAACAATACTAAGGAGGTGGCATGAAACAGGAACAAACATCTGTATGGACTGGATCGTTCATGAAGGTTTTAGCTAGCAATTTCTTTTTGTTTGCTGCTCTCTTTTTTGTCATCCCTAGTCTACCCGAGTGGATAGCAATGCATACACCATTAAATGGTATCAATGCACATCTCATGTTATTAGGTATTCCTCTGGGTATGATTCTGATTGGCCCATTCAATGCTTTCTTGTTTCAAAGGTTTCGTCGTAAACACGTAGGAATGTGGGCTATTTTCATTATGGCCCTTCTCCCTATAGGATATTATTATACAACAGAAATTTGGCAATACATATGCTTAGTGATCATTCATGGCATGGCCTTTAGCAGTGCACTCAATTTAGACATCACTGTCCATATTGATATCACATGTAGTGATCATCGTAAGACCGCCAATGCACTGCTCATTAAAACAGCAATGATTGCTCAGGCTGTCGGCTTTTTAATTGGCGACTTGGTACATGATATGCTAAATGAAATAGGTTCTAGTCAAACATTTTTTAATGTAGCGACTGTCCTAAGCATCATTCCACTGTTGTTTATTCTAGCTGTAAAAGTACCATTCCGAGCACCTATTGAGATGAAACGTTGTACACTAGATCGATTTTGGTTGCCCAGTGCGTTCGTATTGACTGCCAATCTGATGCTTTTTGCATTTAGTGCCGGATTATGGATTATGAATAGGCATCTCGAAAAAGAACAAATCGACTTTATCCTTGCAGCAAAGATTGTTGTCATATTGTGTATTGTTATAGCGGGTGTGCCTAAACTGATACAGATGTATATGGGACTAGCCACGCACTGTCAACGATGCACTGCAAATAGTACGTTATTCTTAACATGGATCTTCGGGCTCATTGCTGGTGCTATTACTGCGGTTTATTTCACAAGCATAGACTTGATTGTACCTGTACAAGCTATCGCTATGGGCTGCTTGGTTGCTTCTATTGTACTCTTCTTGACCGTTGTAAAGAAGTACTATAAAAGACATCAACGTAAAGAAAAGAAATACGATATCTAAAGAAGGCAACTTAAAGTCATCCGCAGATTAGAACCAAAAGAAATGGGTGTGTCATTTTTGAAGTGACCCCGAAAAGTTGGACGTTAAATTAAACGTTAATAATTAAGACCTCTATAGTATTGAGCTCGGTATTGTACCGGGCTCATTCCTTTTAATCTAAGTTTTATTCTTTTCGTATTATACCAAATTATGTATTCCTTAAGTTCAGCCTCAAAGCTGTCCATACTATCGAAATGGTTTACATACAACAATTCATTCTTCATCAGTCCAAAGAAGTTCTCCATCATAGAGTTGTCTAAGCAGTTTCCTTTGCGGGACATACTTTGTACAACACCATTATCATTCAGCATCTTTTGATATTGCGTATGTTGGTAATGCCATCCTTGATCTGAGTGAATCAATAGACCATTAAGATTCTTATGCTGTTTAAATGCCTTTTTAAGCATATCCGTAACCATTTTTAGGTTGGGGCTGCGGGTAATTGTATATGTTATTATCTCTCCATTGTACATGTCGAGTATTGGAGATATATACAGCTTCTCATCCTTGATGCAGACTTGCGACACATCTGTAGTCCATTTCTGGTTTGGTCTTTCTGCTAAGAAATTTCTATCAATGATATTTGGTGCAATCTTTCCTGTCTGACCCTTGTAAGAATGATAGTGACGTTTCTTTCGCTTTGCTTTTAGTCCCATTTGAGACATCAGTTTCTGCACTGTCTTATGATTGATGTTGCAGCCTTCATTGCGCATGGATAAACAGATTCTTCTATACCCATAACGACCTTTGCTGTCATCATATATTGTTTTAATACGCTTTCTTGTATCATCATAGCCATCACTGTCCTTCAGACGTGATAGATGGTAATAGAATACGGAGCGAGCCATCTTTACCTTCCCGAGAATACTCTCAAGAAAGAATCCTTCCTGCCTTAGTTCTTCGATGGTCCGTGCCCAATCTCGCGTAGTCGGGCTTTCCTTTCTTCTACTAAGGCTCTCACTTTTTTTAGCAGTGCCACCTCTAAGCGCAAATCCTCGTTTTCTTTCTTGAGTCTTTCCAGCTCAGTCAGTGGCTTTATATTCTTTTTTGGTCTTCCCATACCTGTAGGTCTGCCACGCTTTTTACATTTACTTAGTGCATCTATGCCCTCTGTGCGCATCGTCTTTAACCATACACTTATCTGTTGAGAACTTGCACCATACTTTAACGAAGCTGCATGCAAAGTTATATGGTTTTCTTCTATATCAAGAACAATTTTGCGCTTTAATGCATAGTCAGCCCTAATATTAGGCAGTTTTTGCAAGCCTAATATTCCTTCTTTTTGATAGCGTGACCATAAGACTTTTAGTCGCTGTTCACCTATTCCGTAGTTCCTATGGATAGAAGAAAAGGATATTCCATCTTCTAACATGTGCATATACCGAAGGCAATCTGATGGGGTATGTTTCTTTCTTGCTTTCTTTTTAATCATAATAAACCCCGAAAGTTTTTTGTCTAACTTTCGGGGTTCATATCATTTTTGACGCACCCATTTTATATCTTATCTTGAGTGCTTACAATGACATAAGGAGGCTACACAAACGTCCAAGGCGTACATGCGCACATGTAAGGCGTAAATCAGAATATCTAAGGCTTGAATATCAATATTTAAGGCGTGTGCACAACTGTATAAAAAGGCAGAAAAAAAATGCAGCGCAAAATGACGAATCATTTTACGCTGCTATCTAAATCTGAATTATGGTGAGCGGAAGACGGGGCTCAAACCCGCGACCCTCAGCTTGGAAGGCTGATGCTCTATCAACTGAGCTACTTCCGCAAAAATAGATGTGGGCGAAGAAGGATTCGAACCTCCGAAGTCGAAAGACAGCAGATTTACAGTCTGCCCCATTTGGCCACTCTGGTATTCGCCCGACTTTATTGAAAAGCCCATAAACAGGAGTATTTACCCTTATTTCAGGAGCTTTATTTCTCAAAAGCGATGCAAAGATAAAGACTTTATTTTTACATTCCAAATATTATCCTACTTTTTTTTGATTTTGTGCAAAATAAGTACTGAGGGTAATAATTCTCTCATTCATCAGAGACATTTCATCAGATTCTAATTATATTTGTCTAGTATCTTTTTAGCTACAATAGACTATGACAATAAACAAAGAACGCCTTCATAAAATATATACGACAGTAGAATCTCCCTTATGGATCACTATAAGTGTGTTTATTGTTGTTCTTCCATTTTTCTTGATTCAACAAATCAACTGGGGATTAGCTGCTGCACTTGGTGTTGTGGCTGCCGCCATCTCTCAACGTGACGAACATCCTATCAGTAGGACACGAAGTATGATTGTCATGTTGGTGGGATTTACCATAACGACGTGTTGCGCCTCTTTACTCAAACCATACCCAGTGCTCTTTACTATAGGATTAGGGGTAAGTGCAATGGCATTTGTCTTGATAGGGGGTATCTCACAACATCTACGAGCTATTAGTTATGGAGCTATTCTGATCAGTATCTATGCTACGATTGTATTCTCATCTAAGGAAGCTTGGTATGTGAAACCTCTCCTACTCAATATAGGGGCTATCGTCTATAGTGTCTTGTCTTGGATATTATTGGTGCGGGCACCACGCAAACCACTGGCCAAACATTTAGCTAGAGGGTATGAAGCATTGGCTGATTATCTGGAGGTTAAAAGTCGATTATTGATTCATCCAGATGCACGGTATGTGCGTGAACAACAAGCGGATAAAAACCTAGCCGTTGTCGCTGCTCTAGAAAACGCCAAGGATGTGCTCAACAACTATGGACAATATGACAATCAAGAAAAACTCATGATCTATATGCAGCAATTTATGTTGCTACAAAGTTTACATGAACGAGCAACTTCGAGCCATGACTTCTACGAACAATTGGCTAAAGACAAGACCTACACGGACATCTTACAAGGCATCGCCGAACTGATGCACCAATTAAGTCACGCGAGTCGTTTGGTGGCCGAATATATACGAGATGAAAAAGAATATGAACATCCAGTAGCTATCTCGTGGCTAATAGAGTCGCTAGAAAATAGGATCAAGCAGTTGCCTCAAACGTCAAATCAGAATCTAGAGTTGTTATTGCACAACTTATGGCGGTCGCACATCAACTTATCTAAAATCAATGAGCAGGTAGACTATACCGCTATGCCTGAACTTGAAAAAGAAGAACGAAGTGCATGGCAGAGGTTGATCAGTCAAATCAATCTAAGCGATTCCAGAATGCGATATGCCATCAGACTTAGTTTATGCTTTGTGATCGGTACAATGATCGGATATCTGGGGCATTTTCAGACTCCTGAATGGATTCCACTTACGGCTCTATTTGTGAGTCAAACAAGTTATAGAGAAACTAGAAGGCGACTTTCTCAACGTGTAGCAGGAACGATTCTGGGGCTAATCTTAGGTGCGACAGCACTTATTCTACTTCCTACATCGCTGGGACATTTAGTGATGCTTCTAGCTGCCACATTTGCGTTCTTCTGGTGGTTGCCTAAAAATTATGCAGTAGCAGTCATCTTTATCACCATGTTTGTTTTAGAAGCCAGTGCACTAGACGGTACTGGTGGATGGAGTATATTATGGCCACGACTAGTGGACACTTGCATTGGCGCTGTACTCAGTTTTGGAGTCATGCGATTATTATGGCCCGATTGGCAACACAAGCGACTTCCTGCCCTTATGGACACAGCCATGCATGCGAATGTTGCCTATTTCGATGCTATCATGCAGCAGTGGCATGCTGGTATCGAAAACGACGACTTGGCATATCGTGTGGTTAGAAGAAAAGCACATATTGCTGACAACGCTATCACCCAAGCTAGACGTAGCATTATCATAGAACCAAGAAAAGGACAGGAAAGTGTAGAGCTATTGATGCGGCACGCTTATCAAAATCATGCCTTACTATCGTACATATCTGCTCTAGGGGCACACCGGCATAGTCAGTTGTCACAAAATGATTTATTAAAGCAAGTTGAACAAACCATCAGAATGCACATGACGGGAGCATCCAATAAGGACACGTTAAGCAACTGCATACACCAATTGAAGTTTGAAATAAAAAGAACAACAACTAAAGAGCAACTGCAAACTTATCGGTTATTCTATAATATTGCTTACTTGTTATCTCAATACTAATGAGGAGTTATGCAAAGAGACTATTGACAAAGTTCCAATAAATAATCACGCGTTTCACCTGGTTTAAGCATTTTGGAAAAATAGATAGCATCCCATTTATTATAAATATACCCATCTTGGTATTTTGTATAATAATCTTCTACAAAATGACGAGCTAGGTCTGGCAAGAATTTGCGACAATCGATATTGATCATAGCCCCATCTCCATAGGACGCATGATAATTTGCATAAGACATGCCAGTAGTGAAGTCATCAGCTTCTATAGACACGATATGTTGCATATCGGCCCCTACAAGATTGAGTGTGGTAGCAGGGTAATAAAAAGAATTTTCAGTAGGTAAAGTTACAGTCAACTCTAAAGTATTACCATCAATCTTTTTCTCTATCTGTGCATGTTGACGATAATAATTGTATTCATAATATTCTTCTTGAGAAGGCATCCAAATAACATCGCTACCATCTTTACCATACTTATCATTGATCCCCTTAAACCAAGTGTATATATATGATGAACAAGTACCATGTATGCCTATACTTACAGCTGGACGATGCTCAAAATCAATGGCCATCGCATTGTCACACAAAACGAGCCAAGTCTTATCAAGATTGTAACTTCTAAAATCGCGGAATATCGTTGATTTATCTAAGTCTCCATGGACTTGAGCTGGAACAAGAAATAGATCGGCATTTTCTTGCGCAGTCAACACTTTAATTCCAAGATTCGGATTTTGCAACACAGCATCTAGGTAAGATCTATTGCCATTAGGCTCGCACAACATTTTTGTGCCACGTCCATTTAAACTATCTGCTATTTGCTCTTGAATATCTGCTAGACCTTGAGCTATAACTGGAAGATCATGCACTAGAGTAACTGGGATATCTGCATCATGAAGAGAAACTCCTACGCCATAATTGGCCATATATCGCACATCATTCCACGAGATACTCGAATCATTTCCTTTATACACTAATCTGGTTTTTGTTTCACTATCATACAGATTATCTAAAAGTGTGGAAGAGGATATATCATAATTATGATCAACGCCAAATCCTCCTAGAAAAGGCATGACAGTCATCGTAAAATTAAATCGCACTTCATTGCCAGCACCATCTGTACAACCTAGAGTTTTAGAAGGCATGACATATGGATGGTCATGCATATCAAAAAACAACAACTCTTCTATATGATAGAAATAAGCATGTTCTTCTTCATATCTAGTATCCGATCCAAAAGGACGGCCATTCAACATCGCCCAAGTATAACACAATGTAGAATGTCTACTGTCATCTTGAGAAAGCAGGAATAAGAGTTCCTTATTATATTTAAGAGGGGGAATTTCGACATTAAGGCTGTTTAAATCAACTGTACCGTCAGTCACAATCTTAATCGTGGTGGTTGGATTGGTCACTTCATCACCAAAATCATACATCCAGGGTTTATAATATATTGGGGTACCATTAACTCCTGTTTTTTCCATTGACATTCCGCATGAATGTAGGACGCAAGCTACAAAACAAAGACTAACACCTTTAAAAATACGATTCAACAAACTCTTCTGCATAGCTATTCTATTTTGCTCTTTTATGTGTACTGTGTAAGTTTTGGTTGACTATATTCAACCACTATAGATCACTTTTTATATCGGAAACGGGATCGGAATCCACCTCATCTACATCTTCAGAAATAATCTCGATATAATCGTCATCGGAATCTTCCTTATCAGGATGTATATTTGGCTTAGCTGGCGATTTACGTAGATCAACAAATATCCATCTCAATAACTCATTTATGGCATAAAAGACCATAAAGAAGCCCACCAACATAGTTACGATGTTCTTATCTGTGGAAAACAAAGAAAACAAACCTCCTAGGATCAACAATGTTGGCACCGCATAGTAGATGCGATATAAACGAGCAACATGTCTAAATAACCATGCACTCATAAATTGTTGTAACCCAAAAAGGATCAACAAGATCCCTAAAAAGATATTGAATATATTGACAAAAATCATAGGATCTATCAATAACCAAATACCTAGTACAAAATTACCTAAGCCTAAGAATGGAAAAAAACGTTCCTCATGTTGGAACACACGATATATGTAATGGATCAACAATATAGCAGAAGGCACTACCAACGCGATGCCCAATATTTGAGCAATCCATGTGGCAGCCAATCCAGAGTATGCAATAAAAACATATCCTAGACCTAAGGCTGCAAGCCCTCTTAACAAAGGGACAAAGAAACGTTTACTCATAACTTTTGTACTTTTAAAATGTTTTTCTCAAACAATTTAATAACTGCTACAAATATAGCATATTATTACCATCGCAAGAAATAATGCATCGATTTTTTGGTCAGTTCAAGCAAAGTTCATATATTTGTCACAAATAAAACAAAAAGTCCAACAATGATGAATCTGTTTATGTCAAATATGTATTGGTGGCGCCGTTTCGAACTTAATCATAGTAGGAAACGGACTTCTTCAGTATGTCTTGACGTAAAAGGATAAAAATCATATCCTTGAACATCATACAAAATATAAAATGAAAGCCTTGTCGTTCCTACGACAAGGCTTTTTTTATTATCCCCAGAAACATAAAAATAAATATATTAAAACCACTCAACAATGAAAGATTATTTAGTAAACAAAGAAGGTTATTACGGCAATTATGGCGGAGCATATATCCCAGAGATTCTCCACAAATGTGTAGAAGATCTACAAAACAACTACTTGGATATTATCCAAAGTGATCGTTTTCAAGAAGAGTATCGTAGATTACTACGAGACTATGTAGGTCGCCCTAATCCGTTGTACCATGCTCAGAGACTATCAGAGAAATATGGTGCAAAAATATATCTTAAACGAGAGGATCTGAATCACACAGGGGCCCACAAGATCAACAATGCAATAGGACAGATTCTAATTGCTAAACGAATGGGCAAGACACGTATCATTGCCGAAACAGGAGCTGGACAACATGGAGTAGCTACAGCCACAGTATGTGCGTTGATGAATATGAAATGTATCGTGTATATGGGCAAGCTGGACGTAGAAAGACAACACGTCAACGTGCAACGTATGAAGATGCTTGGTGCAGAAGTCGTACCAGTAACCTCAGGGAATATGACACTAAAGGATGCAACCAATGAAGCTATTAGAGATTGGGTATGCCATCCAGTAGATACCTTTTACATCATAGGAAGTACTGTTGGTCCCCACCCTTACCCAGATATGGTAGCACGCCTTCAATCAATTATCAGTGAAGAGATTAAGCAACAGATGTTGGAAAAAGAGGGACGAGATACTCCTGATTATCTAATAGCCTGTATCGGAGGTGGAAGCAATGCTGCTGGTACCATTTATCACTATGTAAATGACCCCAAAGTCAAGATCTTGCTCGTAGAGGCTGGAGGACTTGGAGTGGACTCGGGAGAAACCGCTGCCACTATCCAAGCGGGAAAAGTAGGTGTACTACACGGTAGCAAAACATTGGTAATGCAAGATGAAGATGGGCAGATCCAAGAACCTTACTCTATATCGGCCGGACTAGATTATCCTGGTGTCGGTCCATTTCATGCACATCTTGCAGATACACACCGTGCAGAGATCTACGCCATTAATGACGATGAAGCGCTAGATGCTGCTTTTGAGCTAACACAACTAGAAGGAATCATTCCTGCTTTGGAATCTTCACATGCTTTGGGTATTCTTCCTAAAATAGCATTTAAACCTACTGATGTAGTAGTACTCACTCTATCGGGACGAGGTGATAAAGACTTAGGCACTTACCTAAGCTACCTAAATAGCAAAACACAATAATCGGATAACAAGAACAATAAATAAAGATGACAATGACCTATCAGTATACAACATCCACCAAGACTATCATGGCAGATATGCACACACCTGTGAGCATCTATCTGAAAGTGCGCGATCTTTTTCCACAATCGGCACTGATGGAAAGTAGCGACTATCAAGCGAATGAAAATAGCCGAAGTTTTATTGCACTTTGTCCAATCGCTAGTATTGGCATCAATAGTGGCATCGCAACAATGAAAATGCCCGATGGAAAAATCGAGGAACAACCCATCACGCATACGCAACGTGTAGAGCATGCACTAAGCACATTTATCAATCGTTTCAAAGTCGATGGTAAAATGAACGATGTATGTGGTTTGTATGGATTCACGACCTTCAACGCAGTACGTTATTTCGAACAAATCTCGGTAAAAGAAAGCCACGATGACACGAATGATGCCCCAGATATGCTATACATTATTTATAAGTATGTCTTAGTGTTTGACCACATGAGCAATCAGCTGACTATCGTTGAGATGCTTCAAGAAAATGAAAAACCCAATTTAAGCAGTATAGAAAATGCTTTAGCTAACCGCAATTTTGCGACATACAACTTCAATAAAGTGGGTGATATTGAAAGCCCTATCACAGACGAGGAACATAAAGCAAACGTACGCAAGGGTATCCAACATTGCTTACGTGGTGACGTTTTTCAGGTGGTCCTCTCAAGAAGATTCACTCAAAAATATAAAGGAGATGACTTCAAAGTATATCGAGCTTTACGAAGTGTCAATCCATCTCCATATCTATTTTACTTTGATTTTGGAGGATACCGTATCTTTGGTTCTTCTCCAGAAACACACTGTCGCATTGACGGACGAGAAGCTTATATTGACCCAATCGCTGGAACGACTAAACGTACAGGTGATAGTGTAAAGGATAGAGCTTTGGCAGAAAAATTACTGGCTGATCCTAAAGAAAATGCAGAACATGTGATGCTTGTCGATTTGGCTCGAAATGACTTGAGCCGTAATTGTGAAGATGTGCGTGTTGCTTTCTACAAAGAGCCACAATATTACAGTCATGTCATTCATTTGGTAAGTCGTGTCAAAGGTCGACTGCTCCCTGATGCAGATCCTATTAAGAGTTTTATTGATACATTTCCAGCAGGAACCCTTAGTGGTGCCCCTAAGGTAAGAGCTATGCAAATCATTAGTGCACTCGAGCCACACAATCGAGGTGCATATGGAGGATGTATTGGGTTTATTGGTTTACAAGGTCAATTGAATCAGGCGATTACTATTCGTACTTTTGTAAGCCGCAATCAAGAATTATGGCTACAAGCTGGTGGAGGTATCGTTGCTCATTCTTCTGAAGAGGGAGAATTGCAAGAGGTCAATAATAAACTAGGTGCTTTAAGACGTGCTATTGACTTAGCCGAAACTCTAGATAATCAATAACCTCAAACACTATCAGCATGAACAAAAAAATATTACTCTTAGATAATTACGATAGTTTTACGTATAATCTACTACACGTGCTTAGAGAACTTGGCGAAAAGGATATTGATGTTATCCGTAATGACCAACTAACGATAGAGGATGTGGAACCATACACGCACATTTTGTTAAGTCCTGGCCCAGGCATTCCATGCGAGGCTGGACTACTACAACCAATCATTCGTGCTTACCAAAATAGTGGTAAATCTTTCTTAGGAATATGCTTAGGACATCAAGCGATAGCAGAGGTCTTTGGAGCGACACTGATCAACTTGGACATGGTGCACCACGGTATACAAAGTCAAATAGAAATCTTACAGGATGATGATCTCTTTCAAGGCATATCCAGTCATCCAGATGTGGGAAGATACCATTCATGGGTGGTCAATCCAGAATCTCTTCCAGACTGTATTGAGGTCACTGCACAAAGCAAAGAAAAAGAGATTATGGCTCTACGTCACGTGAATCTTCCAATCTATGGTGTGCAGTTTCACCCAGAATCAGTACTGACCCCAGAAGGGAAAAAGATGATCCAAAATTGGTTATCTTTATAACGACAACTTTCATTCGTCCATAATCATAGATAAAAATACAATCATGAAACAAATATTATACAAACTCTTTGAGCACCAATACTTGGATCGTAAAGAAGCGTACCAGATCTTACAGCACATCGCTCAAGGTAAATATAACGACGCACAAATTGCATCTCTTCTAACAGTTTTTTTGATGCGCAGCATCAGTGTAGAGGAACTAAGTGGTTTTAGAGATGCTCTACTAGAGATGCGTCTTCCTATTGATCTAAAGGGAATTAAAGTCATTGACATCGTTGGAACAGGTGGAGATGGCAAAAACACATTCAATATCAGTACTTGTGCTTCTTTCATTGTCGCAGCGGCTGGTTATCCCGTGGTGAAACACGGCAACTATGGAGCGACATCTGTCAGTGGCGCCAGTAATGTGATTGAAGAGCACGGAGTGAAATTTACTAACGACAATGCTCAGATTATACGTTCTTTGGAAAGTTGTGGTATTGCTTATTTACATGCCCCACTCTTCAATCCTGCGATGAAAGCTGTAGCTCCTGTCAGAAAAGCTTTAGGAGTACGTACATTTTTTAATCTACTAGGGCCTTTGGTCAACCCCGCTATGCCTGCTTACCAATTGTTAGGCGTATACAGCCTGCCCATGCAACGACTGTACACATATGCTTATCAAGCTAACGATACCCAATTTGCAGTAGTACATTCATTGGATGGATATGACGAGATCTCATTGACTAGTCCTTTTAAAGTATCGACTTCAGCCAATGAAAAGATATATACTCCAGAAGAACTTGGATTTTTCACCTGTCAACAAGAAGAACTTCACGGGGGAGAAACGTTGGCAGAGGCAAAAGCATTATTTGATAATGTATTGTCCAATAAAGCGACAGCTGCTCAACAACAAGTGGTGATAGCTAATGCAGGATTTGCCATTCATACAATCTGTCCCGAAAAGTCATTGGAAGATTGTATAGCTGAGGCACGTGAATCGCTGGAAACTGGAAAAGCTTTGGCTACGTTTAAACAATTTGTAAGTTTAAACAGTTAATAACCAAATATCCCGTATAGACAAAATTGTCCTACGAAAAGCATAGGTAATCCCAAAAAAATTCGTTTATTTGCAAAGAAATGATGAAAAAAGATATACTCCACGAAATCTTAGCGCACAAACGCTTTGAAGTGGACAGGATGAAACTAAATATTCCACAATCACAGCTTGAAGACAATATAGACCGCGCCCCAATAGTACCTTCTATGCGCCAATCATTAGAGCAGTCATCAAGTGGTATTATTGCGGAATTTAAACGACGTTCGCCATCAAAAGGATGGATACACAAGGATGCGCAACCTGCCGATATCATACCTCAATATGATCATGCGGGTGCCGCAGCATTATCGATCCTGACTGATGAGGCTTTCTTTGGCGGTAGCTTGGCCGATATCAAAGCTGTTGCAGCAGACGTACAAGCCCCTATTCTTCGTAAGGAATTTATTGTAGACGTCTACCAGCTATACCAAGCTAGACTCGTTGGTGCAAGTGCAATATTATTGATTGCTGCTGCATTGACACCAACAATGTGCCACACTTTAGTGAACGAAGCTCATGAACTAGGGCTAGAAGTTTTACTCGAAATCCACGATGAAAAAGAGTTAGAATATATCACACCAGAAATAGATATGGTAGGAGTGAATAACCGAAACCTAGGAACTTTCCATACCGACGTACAAAATTCTTTTCGTATAGCAGATTTACTGCCCAAAGACACTTTATTGGTATCAGAAAGCGGTATTTCTTCTGCGCAGACTATTCAAGCATTGCGAGCAGTGGGATATCGGGGATTTCTTATGGGGGAAGCTTTTATGAAAACGGACAACCCTGCATTAACTCTCAAACAACTAATTGCAGAAATAGAACAGTAATATGATTATCAAAGTTTGTGGTATGCGTGAAGCGCAAAACATTCACGATATTGAGCAATTGGCCATAGATTGGATGGGATTTATTTTTTATGAAAAATCTCCACGATACTGTAACGATGCATTGATATATATGCCTCGACAAGTAGAACGTGTGGGCGTTTTTGTCAATCACTCCCTATCGGAAATATTAAAGCTGATTCTTAAATACAAACTAGATATTGTACAACTACATGGGCAAGAAACCCCTGCATTATGCAAGCAATTGCAACAACTAGGCCTTCGTGTTATTAAGGCCATGCCTATAGCTACCAAGGAGGACTTGCAACTAGCAACAGCTTATGAGGATGTTATAGACTATATGCTGTTTGACACAAAAAGTGAATTGGGAGGCGGCTCTGGAAAACAATTCGATTGGTCTATTTTGAACGATTATTCGCTTAAGATACCCTTTTTAATCAGTGGGGGGATAGGACCACAAAGTCTAGAGTCTCTACGTGATTTCACACATCCCAAACTTATCGGCTATGATTTAAATAGCAAATTTGAGATTTCTCCTGGGATGAAATCTCCCGACTTATTAGCACCATTTATTAATGAGCTGCGAAGAACAAATTAAAATCACCCTACAAAAAATAAACATTATGAACAGAATAAATGCATTGTTTGCTGGAGATAATCAACGCATACTATCTATCTATTTTTGTGCTGGAGCACCAACTGTAGAAGGCACACGTTCAGTTATTGAGACATTGCAAAACAATACAGTTGAACTTATTGAAATAGGTATCCCTTTCAGTGACCCAATGGCTGATGGTCCTGTTATTCAGGCAGCCGCAACCCAAGCACTACATAACGGTATGACGCTTAAAAAACTCTTTGAACAATTGGAAGGTATACGAGACACAGTACATATTCCTTTAGTGCTAATGGGTTATCTCAATCCTGTCATCCAATACGGATTTGAAAATTTCTGTAAGGACTGTCAACGAGTAGGAATTGATGGCGTTATTCTCCCTGATTTACCCTTCAAAGATTACGAAGAAACGTTTAAAGATATAGCCCAACAATATGATATAAAGGTCATCATGTTGATCACTCCTGAAACTAGTCAGGAGCGTATACATTATATCGATGAGCACACCGATGGTTTTATTTATATGGTATCATCTGCTGCTATCACAGGAGCACAACAATCATTTAACGATGCGAAGATGCAGTATTTCAAACGTATTGATGATATGAATCTTCGTAACCCACGCATGGTTGGTTTTGGCATCAGCAATAAAGAAACATTCGATGCAGCATGTACATATGCACGAGGGGGGATTATTGGATCACGCTTTGTCAATCTACTGGATCAATATAAAGGAGATGCTCAAAAAGCAATCAGTCAACTTAAAAAAGATATTTCAAACTAAACGATCAATAACATGTTTCAAAGACGTAGTCGAATTTTACTCATCTATACTGGTGGTACGATTGGTATGATTGAAAATGCCAATACAGGAGCCCTAGAAGCATTCAACTTTGACGAGCTTATGCTACATGTGCCTGAAGTCAAACGTTTTAATTGTCATATTGCCAGTTATCAATTTTATCCAGCGATAGATTCATCTGATATTTCACCCGCCCATTGGGCAAAACTTGTCAAAGTTATAGAATACAATTATGACGAATTTGATGGTTTTGTCGTGCTACATGGTACAGATACCATGGCATTTACAGCCTCGGCTTTGAGTTTTATGTTAGAGAATCTCTGTAAACCAGTCATTCTAACCGGTTCACAGCTACCTATCGGGAAATTACGAACAGACGGAAAGGAAAATCTTATCACTAGTATTGAAGTGGCCATGGCCAAAAGGAAAGACAATACCCCTATGGTACAAGAGGTTGCTGTTTTCTTTGAGAGCAGATTGATGAGAGGTAATCGAACAACCAAGTTTAGTGCAGAGGAATTCAATGCCTTTAAGACTTTCAACTATCCACCTTTAGCCGATGTAGGGATTGAAATTAAATTTCATGAACACCTATTGCTTACTGGGGATCCTAAAAAGCCTTTAAAAACCCACTTCAAGATGAATCCTAATGTGGTCATACTATCATTAGCCCCTGGGATTCAAGAAAACATTGTGCGTGCCATGTTGGAAGCACCTGGATTAAGAGCCGTAGTCATGCGTACTTACGGTTCTGGAAATGCCCCTCAAAAGGACTGGCTAGTTCGCTTACTAAAAGAAGCGACCAATAAGGGAATTGCTATAGTCAATATCACTCAGTGCATGAGTGGACAAGTGTTGATGAGTCGTTATGAAACAGGACTTCACTTATTGCAAGCGGGGATTATGAGTGGCCGTGATTGTACCCTTGAATGTGCTATGACAAAAATCATGTTTTTATTGGCTCATGATAGGACTTTAGTAGAAATACAAAAGGCTATGAAAACAAGTATTGCTGGCGAAGTTACATTATAAGGAATAAAATTGGACTTTCCTCCCTAAATTGTGCATATTCAGAGATATTTTTTTTTGATTCGCTAACCCTTTCTATCTTTTTTGTTTATATTTGTACTGTGCTTATAGGCACAAACTATTGAGAGTTCGTAAATACATCACAGTTATGAAGAAAAAAATTATACTTATCGACGATAAAGCTTCTATTGGCAAAGTCGTTTCAGTTTACCTTAGCAAGGATTATGATTTTAGATATTTTGAAAATCCAATTAAGGCAATCGATTGGTTACAACAGGGCGAACTTCCTGATCTGATTATTTCAGATATTCGTATGCCAGAGATGATGGGAGATGAGTTTTTATTATACATGAAGCAAAATGAGCTCTTCAAAAATATACCAATCATCATGCTATCAAGTGAAGAAAGTACTACTGAACGTATCCGCCTACTAGAAGAAGGAGCTGAAGATTATATTCTTAAACCATTCAATCCTTTAGAATTAAAGATTAGGATTAAGAAGATTATTGGTTAATACACATTGATAGTTACACTTACATGATAATTCGAGACATTTTTAATTCGTAGATATATATTGTCTACCTTTTTTTGTGTCTCTTCAAGAAATACTCTGACAAATGCAGTATTTATTCTATATAGGATCGGACGAAGAAAAAATAAACCATTTCAAAGAAATTGGAGTGGGTTATTTTGCTGCCGGCAAAAATCTACATCGTCTTGCCCCCCAACTACGTAAAGTACGCGAAATTTATGATGCAATTATCTTGTTCGAACAAAATTCGCTTATCTCTGATGTAGAAGAAATAAAAGGCATACACAAATTATATCCAGGTATATATGTAGCTCTTGTCAGCAACGAAATTAGCCGCGAAGAAAGTTTAGAATATTTACGTGCTGGGGTTAATAACACGATTTCGCCTTCTGCTAATACAGCAGATGTACGCAAGTTAATGCATTATTTGGCGCGAAGAAAACAAATCAAAGCACAAGAAATTGCTGAAAAAAAAGAAGGGCAAAAGATTTTCAAACTACCTTTATGGAAGCGCACCTTTGATGTAGCTTTTTCTTTGGGAGCTATATTAATGCTCTCTCCCATTTTCATTATAACAGCAATAGCTATCTACATTGAAAGTCCTGGTAAGGTTATATATGTATCTAAGCGAGTAGGCTCTAACTATAGTATATTTGGTTTTTTAAAATTTCGTTCGATGTATGCCAATGCAGACAAACGACTTAAAGAATTAAATGCATTAAATCAATATGCTGGAGAAGAAGAGACGTCGACTCAAGAGAATAATCACAATAACCATATGCTAATTGGAGATATTGATACAAGCGGTATTATTCTCCCTGAGGATGGCCACGTAATTATATCTGAACAAGTCACCGATCTTGAGAATCTTGATAACGCTGAAATTCTTTTCGTTTCAGATGATTCTGTGGTTGACGAAAAGACCTACCAAGATAAACGCGCTAAAGAAACCGAAAATTCTTTTGTAAAATTTGCGAATGATCCTCGCATCACTAAGGTTGGACGAATTATTCGCAAATATAGCATTGACGAACTTCCACAACTCTTCAATATTCTAAAAGGAGATATGTCTGTCGTTGGTAATCGCCCACTCCCATTATATGAAGCAGAGCTACTTACAAGCGATGAATACATCGATCGTTTTATGGCTCCATCTGGCCTTACTGGCTTGTGGCAAGTCGAAAAACGAGGAGGAAGTGGTAAAATGTCTGCAGAAGAAAGAAAGATGTTGGACATTAAATATGCACGTACTTTTTCTTTCTGGACAGATGTCAACATCATATTACGTACGTTTGGTGCATTTATTCAAAAAGAAAACGTATAAAATAATATAAACTCTTGGTCAGATTTATAGAAATAGTTATCTTTGCAGCCGCTACTACGAGATAGTAGCTCATTCAAATCATTAATTAAATAATAACAGAATGGCAACAAAAATTAGATTGCAAAGACGTGGACGTAAGAGCTACGCGTTTTACTCAATCGTTATTGCTGACAGTAGAGCACCACGTGATGGTAAGTTTACTGAAAAGTTAGGTACGTATAATCCAAATACAAACCCTGCTACAGTAGATTTGAATTTCGAACGTGCACTTCACTGGGTAATGACAGGTGCACAACCAACTGACACTGTGCGTAACATCCTTTCTCGTGAAGGCGTTTACATGATGAAACACCTACTTGGTGGTGTAAAGAAAGGCGCTTTCGGTGAAGCTGAAGCACAGGCTAAATTCGAGGCATGGAAAGCCGATAAGCAAAAAGGTCTTGACCAACTGGTTACTAAGCTAAACGACGACAAGAAAGCTAAAGAAGCTGCTCGTCTTGACGCTGAAAAAGCAGTAAACGAGGCTAAAGCTAAGGTAATTGCAGAGAGAAAAGCAGCTGAAAAAGCTGAAGCAGAAGCAGCACTAAAAGCTGCAGCAGCTGAAGCAGAAGCAGCACTAAAAGGAGAAGAAGCCCCAGAGGCTGAAGCTGAAGTAGAATCAGCAGAATAATCTCCTAGAGTCAATTACCGACTTCTTTCAAACAAACAAACCAAACAAGATAGAGAGCTTGTCCATTATGGACAAGCTCTTTTTCTATCTTATGTAAAAAAGACTAAAAACAGATTTTATTAGCAAAAGCCCAATCACTATAGACAAAAAAGGTCCATATGAACCTATCATATGGACCAATAATTTCTAAGATAAAAAACAATCTATGTGGCGCTTCTACGCATAGCTTCTAATACAGCAGCAGAAAACCCTTTCTCTTCCAAGGCATTAATCCCTTTGATTGTCAATCCACCAGGTGTAGTCACTTTATCTATTTCTACAGAAGGATGTGAATCTTCATTTTCAAGAATAATTTTACCTGCACCTATACAAGACTGAGCAACCAATTGTCTAGCTTGCTTAGGGTATAACCCCAACTCCACACCAGCTTGCATTGCAGCTTGAATGTATTTAAGCACAAAGGCAATACCACAAGATGCCAAAGCCATACCAGCATTTAAATTCTTTTCGTCTACCACAAGCGTTTGTCCCATAGTGTTCATGAGACTCTGCACTTCGGCTAATTCTTCTCTAGATACTCCCAAAGAAGATAGTATAGTCATACTCTCCCCATAATTAATCGCCGTATTTGGCATCATTCGAATAACGGGAGTAGGAATAGCATCGCTGTTATCACAAGCAGAAGCGACCATTTCTTGAAGCTCGACACATGATATACCAGCAACTACTGAAAGTAAGATCGTTTCTGGACGAAACTCTGGTACAATCTGCTCGATTACTTGTGACACAAGCCATGGTTTTACAGCCAACAATACGTAAGTAGCTCCCACTACAGCATCTGCATTATCTCTAGTGGCATGTATGGCAGGAAACTCTAATTGAAAATTCTGCAAAGTTTCCTCAGAAGCAGCTGTAATAGTTAAATTTGCAGGAGAAACACCTGCACTATTGATCAATCCTCTAGCTATGGCTCCTCCCATATTGCCAGCTCCAATAATAGTTATCTTCATATCCTGTGTCTTTTTCAAGTAGTCAATTCTGATTATTTAATCACTCGCTTAATGCGTGAAATAGCATCCTTCGCTTGTTCCATTGTCAAAACAAGAGGTGGCAACAAACGAATGACATGCGTACCGCTTACCCCAGTAAACAAGTGCTCTTCAAATAAAAGTTTCTGTCTTATTTCTTTGATTGGATAATTCATTTCAACACCAATCATCAAACCTAGTCCACGCACTTCTTTGACTCCGGGTAATTCTTTCAAAGCATCTATCAAATATGCGCCAACTTCTTGTACTTGCTCCATAAGATGTGCTTTTTTCATAACATCAAGTACAGACAAAGCAGCTGCACAAGCTAGGTGGTTCCCCCCAAAAGTAGTACCAAGCATACCATATACAGGTTTAAACATAGGGGAAATCAACAAGGCTCCCATAGGGAAACCATTAGCAATTCCTTTGGCCATAGACACGATGTCAGCTTGAATGTCGGCATACTGATGGGCAAAAAACTTTCCACTTCTACCATAACCGCTCTGTATTTCATCTACAATTAAAACGGTTCCTGTTTCAGTACACAGCGTACGCACTCCCTGTAAAAAATCTTTATTGGGCACCTGTACACCTCCAACACCTTGAATACCTTCAATAATGACTGCACACACGTCTTTCTTTTCAAGTTCTCCACGCACAGCATCTATATCGCCCCAAGGTAAAAAACAAACATTATCTGTTTCATTAATCGGAGCAACGATCTTTGGATTATCTGTTGTTGCAACCGCTAAAGAAGTACGTCCATGAAAAGCTTTTGAGAAACTGATCACTCTTTTACGCCCCGTATGAAAGGAAGCCAATTTTAAAGCGTTCTCATTTGCTTCTGCTCCAGAGTTTATAAGAAAGAGGCTATAATCAGGATAGCCTGAAATCTCAGCTAAGCTCTCTGCCAATTTTTTTTGGAGTGGATTGATCACCGAATTACTATAGAACCCTAATGTGCTCACTTGTCGGGCTATAGCTTCCACATATTGTGGATGTGCGTGACCTATAGAAATAACTGCATGACCACCATAACAGTCTAAATATTCATTACCATCTTTATCCCATACATTACATCCCTTTCCTTGTACAATTTCAATAGGAAATAAGGGATATACATCAAAAAGTGAACTCATGATTTTGTTAGTTATATTGTTGTTTGCTGAGGTTAGAACGCTGATGGTTTTAAATTTAAGCCAACAGTTTCCTCAAGATTAAAGAGTAGATTCATGTTGTGCACAGCTTGGCCACTAGCCCCTTTCAAGAGGTTGTCAATACATGACACAATCATTAATTTACTACCATGTTTTTCTAGGTGTAACAAACATTTATTTGTATTCACCACCTGCTTTAAGTCTACATTTTCTTCCATTACATGTGTAAAGCTATCTGCCTTATAATAATCACGATACATCTCATATAAGAGATCAATATCTTTATCACAATCAAGCACACATGTAGCAAAAATACCACGAGGGAAATCACCACGATAAGGAATGAAATGAATATCAACATCCCAAAATCCCTGCAACTGTTCAAGAGATTCTGATATCTCCTTGAGATGTTGATGTTTGAATGGTTTGTACACACTCATGTTATTATTTCTCCACGAAAAATGAGAGGTAGCATTTGGTTTTACACCTGCACCAGTAGATCCAGTAATCGCGTTGACCATAATGTCATTGGTTAACAATTTATGCTTAGCTAGTGGCAATAGAGCCAATTCAATGCAAGTAGCAAAACATCCTGGATTGGCCACATACTGACTCTTACAAGTTTGACGTCTATTTAATTCAGGCAATCCATAAATAAAATCATTACCTGGTCGTTTATGGCGGAAGTCTTGAGCTAAATCAATGACCTTTAGATCATCAGGCAATTGATGTGCATTCATAAATTTCTCACTATCACCATGAGCTGTACAAAAGAACAACAAATCGATACTATCAAATTCTAATTGATCAGTAAAACACATATCCGTGTCTCCCATCAACCCCTCATGGACTGCATACAATTTGTTTCCAGCATTACTCGTACTATTCACCCACTCCAACTTTACTTCCGGATGAATAAGCAGTAATCTAATCAGTTCGCCAGCAGTATAACCGGCTCCACCAATGATACCTACTTTTATCATATTATTTTTTGCTATATATGGTAAGTTCTTACATGCCTCATCAAGAAGTATGTAAGAACTCTATTTCATTAAATTATCTCTCTTCGTCTGGATGGTTACCATAATACACGCGTAATGGAGTCGATGTAACTTTTATGAATCCTTTAGCATCTTCAGCTGTCCATCCCTTTTGGATTTCACCATATTCACCCAATTTAGATTTGACTAAATCATCAGGACTATCCACACCAATTGGTTCAAATGTATATGGACGCATCAACATCTTAACATTTCCATTAACATGACGTTGGCTAGATGTCAACATAGCTTCAATATCGGGCATCACAGGCTCTAAATATTGGCTTTCGTGTAAGAACATTCCATACCAATTGGCTACCTGCTCTTTCCAGTACTGCTGCCATTTACTTAAGGTATACTTTTCAAGAAACTTGTGGGCGTGAATGATCAACATGGGCGCAGCAGCTTCAAAACCGACTCGCCCCTTAATACCAATAATACTATCGCCAACATGCATATCTCTACCAATACCGTAAGGAGCCGCTAATTTTTCAACTGCTTGGATAGCCAAAATTGGATCATCATACGATTGACCATTCACACCAACCAATTCTCCTTTGTCAAAGGTCAAAGTAATTTCCTCTGTTCCTTGTTTAGTCACTTGTTTTAAATAAGCTGTTTCAGGTAAACCAGCTGCACTATCTAAGATTTCACCACCACAAATAGATGTTCCCCAAATACCAACATTGTAACTATATTTCAACTTGGTAAAATCAGCTTCAAAACCATTCTCTTTCAAATAGTTAATCTCAGCCTCTCTTGTCAAGACATTATCTCTTGTCAATGTGATTATTTCTACATCTGGAGATTTCACTAAAAAAGTCATATCGAAACGGATCTGATCATTTCCAGCTCCCGTAGATCCATGCGCTATAGCATCTGCACTTATTTCATTAGCATATCGTGCAATAGCTAGTGCTTGAAAAATACGTTCTGAACTTACAGAAATAGGATATGTTCCTTGACGAAGTACATTACCATAAATCATATACTTCAGACTCTTATCATAGTATTCGTGAGTGACATCAAGCGTTACATAACCCTTTGCACCTAACTTATATGCATTCTTTTCATTTTCTTGCAACTGTTCTGCAGAGAAACCACCTGTATCAGCACATGCTGCATACACATCGTACCCTTTTTCCTTTGCTAAATACATAACAGTATAACTTGTATCTAGCCCACCGCTATATGCGACAACAACTTTTTTAGTCATAACTTATATTGGATATTTTTATTTATACAATTCTTCATCATCTGGTAAGCCCAATTCTTTTGCTAAATTCTCTGTAGTTTTGCTGGCATCCACATCCTCCTTTTTAGGAGCATCAGGATCAAAAAGCATTGCCGTACATATACAGTAATGGCGTTCTGTACGCACCAACACATCATGATTAACACACCCCTCGCAGCCTCTCCAGAACGCTTCATCGTCTGTTAGTTGCGCAAAAGAAACGGGTTTATACCCCAACTCTGTATTGATTTTCATCACCGCTGCACCACTTGTCAAACCAAAAAGTTTAGCATGAGGCCAACGCAATCTTGATAACAAAAAAGCAGCTTTTTTAATCCTTTTTGCTAAGCCCTGACCTCGGAATTTCTCTACGACAATCAGTCCCGAATTTGCAACATACTGTTTGTTACCCCAACTTTCGATATAACAAAAGCCAGCAAATTCTTTCTCCGCTGTAAGTGCTATAATCGCTTTGCCTTCCTTCATCTTCTGCGCAAGGTAAGCGTGTGTTCGCTTGGCGATACCTGTACCACGTACTTTTGCAGCAGCAGTAATGGTGTCCAAAATTTCGTCAACATATACTTCATGAGAAGCATCTGCGACCATCACATCAATATTCATACTGATAATTCTTTATTTATCCTTGAATAATGGCTCATCTTCATTAGGATATGACAGCGTATGATAATCATCTTCTAGTTCACTATCAATAGCCATAGAAGACACATTACTACGATCAAAATGGTTCATACCTTCCGAAACACTTGTTATATGTGTGTCAACTCCCTCTAAAAGAGCTCCTAATTCCTTAATCACCATATTTCTTCCAACTCCTTCAGCAAGAATTAATAATACAGTATCATCACCAGCAACACTTCCTAGTATGCCAGCCCAATTTTTCTCATCGATATCATACGCAACACTCCCTGCATATCCTGGTTTTGTACGAATAACGGCAAGATTTAATGAAAAATCGATACTTAATACACGAGAAGCTAGCATAGAAGACAACGTATCGACAGACGACTCATTATTAGTCTCTTCTGGCAATTCAGCCTTAGGTCTTCGATAAAAAACTTCATTAGGTAAAACATAGCAAGTATGGCCACTTGGCGTAAACCCTTTTGCAACATTCAATTGTTTTAAATCTCTTGAAACAGTAGCTTGTGTTGCCTTCACTCCGTGTTCAGCAAGCAAACGCACTAAATCTTCTTGGTTAGAAATTTCATGTTTTGAGATCAGTTGTTTAATAAGTACTAGCCGACTTGTTTTTTTTAAACTCATATGCTACATTCTTTTATTTGCATATTAATGCGTATTATTACTTCTTATTGGCTACAAATATACGAATAATAATGCAAACACAAACAATAAAATCAGATAATATTTCAAGACAGGCACCATAAATATCAATTCAACATATTTTGAGCTAATACAGCTTCATTTTATTACATATAAATATACAAATTGTCGAATTTTTATTCATTCAGTATCGCGTAAAAAAACAAGGACACAGCAGATTAAATTCGATCTGCCATGTCCTTGCTTTTATAAGTGGAATATTACTTCTTTGAAACTATTTATTCAAAGGTATATCTAACGCATTAAAACATTTAATTAATTTATCCACCGCAAAATCAATTTGTTCTTTCGTATGTGTAGCCATCAATGAAAAACGAATTAAAGTATCTTCTGGACTACACGCTGGTGGAATAACAGGGTTTACAAAAACACCTTCATCAAACAACATCTTCGTAACCATAAATGTCTTCTCCATATCACGCACATATAATGGAATAATAGGAGTTGCTGTGTGCCCTATCTCAAACCCATTCTGACGAAATTGATCCAATGCATAATGGGTAATTTCCCACAGGTGGTTTAATCTTTCTGGTTCA
The DNA here is from genome assembly GCA_963668535.1 of Bacteroidaceae bacterium. GTDB lineage: Bacteria > Bacteroidota > Bacteroidia > Bacteroidales > Bacteroidaceae > F22. The sequence goes on along the minus strand of OY764867.1, from coordinate 2,335,584 downwards.
CGCTTCATAATATGTAGCGCTTGTCTCGCAGCAGCAGTTGCAGCTGGGGTATTACTAGCACTAAAAATATATGATCTTGAATTGTGACGTAAATAATTAATAACAGTCTTATCAGCTGCGATAAAGCCACCAATAGCAGCTAGAGATTTCGAGAAAGTTCCCATGATAAGATCTACATCCTGAGTTACTCCAAAGTGATTGCAAGTTCCACGTCCATTCTCACCTAAAACTCCTAAACCATGAGCCTCGTCAACCATTACATTGGCATTGTATTTTTTAGCTAGAGCAGTGATTTCTGGAAGTGGAGCTATATCCCCTTCCATAGAGAATACACCATCAACAACAATTAGCTTCACGGAATCTGGTTTACACTTCTGAAGCACTTTTTCTAAAGATGCCATATCATTATGTTTGAAACGCAACTGCGTGGAGAACGACAAACGACGTCCTTCCACAATACTAGCGTGATCTAATTCATCACAAATGATATAATCTTCTCGTCCTGTTAAGCAGGATACCACTCCCAAATTGACTTGAAAACCTGTTGAGTAGATGATAGCATCTTCTTTCCCTACAAATTCCGCCAATTCTTTTTCTAGCTCCAAGTGTAAATCCAAGGTGCCATTTAGAAATCTAGATCCGGCACAACCTGTTCCATACTTCTTTGTAGCATCTACAGCCGCCTGAATCACTTCAGGATGATTGGTTAGACCAAGATATGAGTTACTACCAAACATCAGAACCTTACGGCCCGACATTACAACCTCAGTATCTTGTTCACTTTCTATACATCTAAAATATGGATATACCCCTTTGGCTTTAATCTTCTGAGGAAGATCATATTTTGATAATTTGTCTTGCAATAAGCCCATTTGTTCTTTTACTTCATTAAATTTCAGCGGACAAAGATAATAATTCCTCATTATATTGTCTTATTTTGTCGAGAAAAAAGTAATTGTCTATCTTATTTTGCTGTGTATCGTTCCCTTTTTTTCCATATTCAGTACCATATGTATAAAAAACCATCATATTATGAAGAGGTATTCCGTAATAAGTTGTTATCTTTGTGGTCAATATAAATTTTAATACAAATATTCTGACAAACGATTATGTATAGAACAGATAATTGTGGTGCTTTGCGCCTTAGCGACACAGGTAAAACGGTAACACTCGCCGGCTGGGTACAACGTACACGCAAAATGGGTGGTATGACCTTTGTCGATCTTCGCGACCGCTATGGAATTACGCAACTTGTGTTCAATGAGGAGACAAATAAAGGCCTATGTGAGGCTGCCAACAAATTAGGTAGAGAATACGTTATACAGGTCATTGGTGAAGTCAATGAACGATACAGCAAAAATGATCAGCTTCCTACCGGTGATATTGAAATCATCGTACAAGAATTGAACATCTTAAATAAAGCAGCTACTCCCCCATTCACCATAGAGGACGATACTGATGGAGGCGATGATATTCGCATGAAATATCGTTACCTTGACCTACGACGCAATACTGTGCGTGCGAACCTAGAGTTACGTCACAAAATGACAATTGCCATCCGAAGTTATTTGGACAAACTAGATTTCTTGGAAGTAGAGACCCCAGTTTTGATTGGTTCTACGCCAGAAGGAGCTAGAGACTTTATTGTACCATCACGCATGAATCCTGGTCAATTTTACGCTCTTCCTCAATCACCACAAATCTTCAAACAATTATTGATGGTATCTGGTTTCGATCGTTATTTTCAAATTGTAAAATGTTTTCGTGATGAAGATCTTCGTGCAGATCGTCAACCAGAGTTTACCCAAATTGATTGCGAAATGACTTTCGTAGATCAACAAGATATTATTGCTATTTTTGAAGACATGACCAAACACCTATTCCGCACTATTCGTGGAATAGAAATTGACAATGACTTTCCACAAATGTCTTGGCATGATGCAATGAAGTATTATGGTAGCGATAAACCAGACACACGATTCGATATGAAATTTGTCGAATTGATGGACGTGCTCAAAGGCCATGGATTTAGTGTTTTTGATAATGCAGAATATATTGGTGGTATTTGTGCAAAAGGGGCAGCTTCTTATACTCGTAAACAACTAGATAAATTAACCGACTTCGTAAAAAGTCAACAAATTGGAGCAAAAGGCTTAGTATATGCTCGCATTCAGGAAGATGGCACTGTAAAATCTAGTGTAGATAAGTTCTATACTCAAGAAGTACTCCAAGAAATGAAAACAGCTATGCAAGCTGAAGCTGGTGATTTAATTCTAATTTTAAGTGGTGACAATGCCATGAAAACTAGAAAACAATTGTGTGAACTACGTCTTGAGATGGGTAGTCAACTAGGCCTTAGAGATAAAAACAAATTTTCTTGCTTATGGGTAGTAGATTTCCCACTATTTGAATGGGATGAGGAACAAGGTCGTTTTATGGCTATGCACCATCCATTTACCGCTCCTAAGCAAGAAGATATCCATTTACTTGATACAGATCCAGGAGCCGTACGTGCCAATGCCTATGATATGGTTGTAAATGGCGTTGAAGTCGGTGGAGGATCAATACGTATATTTGATGCAACACTTCAAAACAAAATGTTCGAACTACTTGGATTCACACCAGAAAGAGCTAAAGAACAATTTGGTTTCTTGATGAATGCATTTAAATATGGAGCACCTCCTCACGGTGGCCTAGCTTATGGATTAGATCGCTTTGTCAGCCTATTCGCTGGTCTTGATTCTATTCGTGATTGCATCGCTTTCCCTAAAAACAATTCAGGTCGCGATGTGATGATTGATGCACCTGCTGCTTTAGATCCCGCTCAACTTGATGAGTTGCATCTAACTTTAACAGACATCAAGGACTAATATATCATATCTAATACTGGACACTATTTGTGTTCATTGCAAGCGTAATTTCAAATGCCCGCTCTATACCTAGCTACAGAGTGGGCATTTATATAAAACCAGACAAAAATGAAAAAATTAATTGTTGCATGTTTTGCCATAGCATCTGCTACAGGACTTATGGCACAAGAAGGAGGTATATCTCCTAAGATGTATCAAGAGATACAGCAAGCTTACAAAGGCACAGCAGCCGATAAAGCTATTGGAAATGCTATCCGTAATGAGAGTATAAAGAAACTGGCAGTAAATCGTGAAGTACGTCCACTACTAAATGATCATTTTACAAATAAAGTGCTCACACAAGGAATCACTAATCAACAATCTAGTGGCCGTTGTTGGTTATTTACAGGTCTTAATGTGTTCCGTGCAAAAATGATTGCAGAACATAATATGGGCAGTTTCCATTTTTCACAAGCTTATTGTTTTTTCTTTGATCAATTAGAAAAAGCTAATTTATTTCTCCAAGGCATCATTGACACTAGCAATAAACCAATGGATGACAAAATGGTTGAATGGTTATTTAAGCATCCATTAAGTGATGGTGGACAATTTACTGGTATAATTGATATCGTTTCGAAATATGGGTTAGTTCCATCAGAAGTTATGCCCGAAACATTCAGTACAAACAATACATCTATGATGGCTCATCTTATAGAGCTACGTCTTAAAGAAGATGCCCTAACCCTTCGTAAGATGGCCAAAGATGGTAAGAAAGCACAAGACTTACTTGATCGCAAGACTAGCATGCTTGGAACTATTTATAGAATGCTTGTCTTAAACATGGGAGAACCTCCAGCTACATTCAAATGGACATTACGTGATAAATCTGGCAAAACAATCAGCACAAAAGAATATACACCAAAATCATTCTACGCTGAATACGTAGGTATTGATTTAAAGAATACGTATGTCATGTTGATGAATGACCCTACTCGCCCATATAATAAATTATACGAGATAGACTATGATCGTCACGCATATGATGGAAAGAACTGGACATATGTCAATCTCCCTATTGAAGAGATCAAAGACATGGCTATTAAATCAATTAAAGATAGCACGATGATGTATTTTAGTTGCGATGTTGGTAAATGTTTTTTACGAGAAAATGGTACACTTGATACAAAAAATTTCGACTATGACGATTTAATGGGTACTACATTTGGAATGGACAAAAAGGCTCGAATAGCAACATTCGCAAGTGGTAGTTCACACGCCATGACGCTTATGGCTGTCAACCTAGACAAAGATGGACAACCTAATAAATGGATGGTTGAAAATAGCTGGGGAGAGGGACCTAATCATGGGCATTTAGTCATGACTGATCGCTGGTTTGATGAATATATGTTCCGTCTTGTAGTAGATAAAAAATACATTACAAAAAAAGTAATGACTATTCTAAAACAAAAACCGATACGTCTTCCAGCTTGGGACCCTATGTTTGCTGATGAACAATAAAGTAAAAGTGTAATAGATTCAAAGATAAAAAATGAGAGAATGTCTGTGTAGATATTCTCTCATTTTTTATCTTTGTCTCGAAAATAGATCGTATAATGCTGCAAATATATATATTTGTCAAAAATTGAGCACCTTTACTATATGAAACACATCAATAAATTTATACTTAGCTGTATTCTAATTGCCCATACTTTAATTGCGCACAGTTCGCAATTTGAGTCTTTCTATTGGGGTTATGGTACCAATCAATACACATCCATTACTCAAGACCCAACAGGGTTAATTTGGCTAGGAACCAACAGCGGTCTTTTTTGTTATAATGGATACCAGTTTTACCCTGCTGTCCAAGGTAGTCAAGTACACTCTATCCTAATTATTGATGACGACAATCTTTGTTTCACTAATGAAACTGGAATAGTATTTTATCAAATTTCTACAGGGCACATTGTACATACCCCCTTAGAGAACTTAGTTCTAGGAAGAGTGCGTGTGGCATGTCGCATCGGAGACAACATATGGTTTGGCACCGAAAAGAAAGGATTAATCACCTACAATCTCACAAGCAATACATGGGCTATCAAAGATAAAAATATCGGCGAATGCTATGCACTAGCATTTGATGGGTATAACCGTCTCTACGTTGGTGGCATAGATGGTTTGGGGTATTATACTATCAATACACAAAAATACACCTCAGTAGGCACATTGTCCTTTGTCAATTCGTGTTTATGGGACACTAATAAAAACTGCTTATGGATAGGTACAGATGGATCTTTTATCCAATATCTCCCACAAACATCTACTTTAAAATCAATATACACATACGATACCAACTTTAAGTGTATGCTTCGTAAAAATAATGACATATTACTAGGAACAGATAATGGATTAATACAATACAACTTAGAAAAAAATAAAGCTAATATATACAGTCATGATCTACGAGATTCAAAAAGCCTATGCAATAATGCTATTTGGAATCTTTTTAAGGATAAAGACAATAACATCTGGATTGGCACAGGGCATGGAGTTAGTTTAATGCACTATTCACCATTCTACACATACATATCGCTTCCTTCCATCATAAAAGATATACCTATAACCAATAATCAGGGCAACCACTTTAGTAATATATTAAAGGATTCCCAAGGACGTTATTGGTATGCTGGTGATAATGGTATCATTCTTCAAGAACATAATAAAACGACTTGGTTCCAAAAAGAGTCATCTAGTCATCACATCCCTCATAATATCATAAGACGAATATATGAAGATAGAGACAAACTGATTTGGGTGGCTACCGACAATGGAGTACTGAGCTATAACTCTACAAAAAAACAATTTATCACGTACAATATCACCAATAAGAAAGGCACGAAAAAAGCCGAATGGGTATATGATGTTTATGAAGACAGAAAAGGACGACTATGGGTGGCTACCTATGGAGGAGGCCTTTTTGTTGCAAACAAAAAGCAGCTATTGCAACATGCATATCAAACCTATCGATGTGATCAGATTGAAGAAGTGGGCAAAGGAGATGCAAAAGAAATCCCCAACCATGTTTATTATATAAAAGAAGACTCCAGTGGGAACTTATGGCTAGGACATCGAGGTGGGCTCTCTCTGTTAAACATAGAGACCATGTATGTTCAAGAGATCCCCATTTTAGATGAAACAGGGCATCAGTCTCACTTCAATATACAAAATCTTACTTTTGATAATAACGGACACCTATGGTACACAGTAAAAAATGCTTTAGGGCAAATAAATGTTGCCAGCCATAAAGTAGTCATTTTCCCCCAGAAATCACTCATTAACAACACCGTTAGTTCAATGAGTTATACAAAGGATTGCCTTTGGATGACTACTACTAATGGAATTAAAGTATATAACATAACTACTGGTGTTTTCAAAGACTTGAATATACCTGATTATGAATACCGTACCATTTATTATGACTCTCAAAAGGACGATTTTATATTAGGAGGATATGATGCACTTCTTAATTTAAATCCATCTATTTACACCTATACAGAAAAAGCACATCCCATTCATATTGTATCTATTGTCAATGATAACAAACGTTTAAAAACGAATATAGATTATCAATTAAAAGATGCAGGCAAACTGTCAAGTTTCCCTGCATCCATAAAGCAATTGACATTCGAGATTTCAGATTTCTGCTATTTCAAGAAGAAACCATACATCTATGAATACCAACTTTGCCGTGATGGGAAAGATGCTGAATGGAACAAATTATCTTCAGAAGACAATCATATCATATTTCATGAATTGTCTCCAGACAAGTATATTCTCAACCTTCGCACTAGTCTACAAAAAAACAGTGTATCCTCATTTACATTTGAAATAAGACCTCCATGGTATCTATCTATTTGGGCCAAGATAATCTATTTTATAGCATCATGTATCATGCTGATTCTATTTATCATGTACCTTTTTGATAGAAATAAGAGAAAATATGAACGCATGGAGAAAGAAAAATCATTGGAGCTATCTAGAATGAAGATTGATTTTTTCACAAATATCTCTCATGATTTAAATACTCCATTGAGCTTAATCATTGCTCCATTGGATAAAATGCTCACAGAAGTTGATGATGCAAGTCTTCAAGCCCAACTTGAAGGTGTTCACAAAAATGCACTACGTTTGAACACCCTTATCCAACGTATACTAGATTTCAAACGTAGTTCTTATAAGGAAGAAGAAATACTAATGCGTTCGCGAATAGAAGTAAATCGCCTCCTCAGTACAGTACTCGCTTCATTTAACCAAGTAGCTGAAACTAGAGGGATTACTCTTGATATTGACACGTTCCATGAAGAAATTTGGCTTAACTTAGACTTATTCAAAATGGAATCAATATTTTACAACTTACTATCCAATGCTATCAAGTTTGTACCCAATGATACAGGTTGTATACATATCAAAATAAACAAAGACGAAGCCAAACATGCCTTATTAGTATCCGTAAAAGACAATGGACCTGGTATACCAAAAGAAGAACATAATATGGTATGGCTAAGACTATATCAAGGTAAATCTAAAGTCAAGAAAAATCAAGGTACTGGTATAGGACTTTATCTTGTGAAGAAATTTGTCAACATGCATGGCGGAACAGTTAGCCTAGATAGTACTCCACCAAATGGCACCACTTTTTTAATAGAGATTCCATTATTAGGGGATAACCTTTTAACTCAAAAGACAAAAGAGTCAACTACACAAGATAACAAAGTAGAAGTTGTTGAGAATAAGCCTAAACTATTGATCGTTGATGACAACGAAGAGCTTCTTGAATTCATGCAATCTGTGTTTTCAGATTCTTATCAATGTTTTCTTGCCCATGATGGACAAGAAGGCTTGAAAACCGCTCAGACGATTCGTCCAGATTTGATGATCGTTGACGAGATGATGCCTATTATGTCAGGACTAAAACTGTGTGCACAGATAAGAAAGACATCTTACTTAGCTTCAACACCTATCATTATGCTTACAGCAAAACATGATCATGAAACTGAACTCAAGAGCATGAAAGCAGGAGTAGATGTCTTTATGCACAAATCGTTCGAATTGTCACGATTAAAACTACGTGTAGAACAACTTATAGAATCACGTAAATTAGTCGCTGATAAAATGCAACAAGAAAAAATGGTCGAATCGACCATAGAGGTTAAAGAAGAGATTTTGAATAGCGACGAGAAAATCATGAAACTTGTACTACAAGTCATTGAAGAACACATGAGCGATCCTGACTTCAATGTTGGACAACTATGTGATGATACAGGAATCGGTTCGAAAAAGATGCTTCGTCTCATAAAACAACAAACGGGTATGACTCCAGTAAACTTCATTCGTCAACTTAGACTGAAGAAAACGGCTATTTTATTAAGACAAAATCGCTTCACAATTTCTGAAGTTATGCATATGGTTGGTTTTTCACACCCTTCATATTTTGCCAAAAGCTTTACGCAAGAATTCGGAATGTCCCCAAAAGAATACATGGGGAAACATAACAAGAATCTGGATTAATAACATTCTGCGTATCCCCCTTTTTAATTGTAGAAGAGATAGAATTTTAAGAGCAACACACCTTGTTGTCACCTTGAAATTCTATCTCATTTCTTTTCATACATCCAAGTGAGTGACCAAACTCATGTGATAAAAGGAAAGAATATATTAAATAGAAACGTACACTACTCAAAGCTAAAAACAGCAGAAAAAGTCTCAAAAATTCGCTGATAATCAGCGCTTGTCCTTTTTGTGCTATGATCTGTCTTTTTTCTTCATAAGAATATGAGTGTTCTAATTATCTTTGCATCTACAAGTAAAACACGACAAAGAAGTAGAATTATTAATAGAAAAGACAGGTAGCAGTTTTTGATGGTAAAAAGATTTTTTAGGATACACATTTACTTTAACCATCTAAAAGTATGAAACATTTATTATCTAGATCACTTCTGAGGTATTATATCATTGGAGGTGCTTTATTACTTAACAGTGTATGCATGTGGGGGCAAGAGTTCTGGCTCGGAGCCGACATTAGTGCTACCACAGAATTAGAACATCAAGGCATATTCTCTTACAACAGAGAAGGAGTACAAACGGAAAACACCGTTTTAATGAAACAGTTAGGACTTAATGCAGTCCGACTTCGAGTTTGGGTCAATCCAAAAGGAGGCTGGAGTAGTAAAGAAGATGTACTCACCATGGCACTACGTGCCAAAGCACAAAACATGGCTATTATGATAGATTTTCACTATAGCGACTGGTGGGCCGATCCTGGCAAGCAAAACATACCAGCAGCATGGAAAGGTCTTGACTATGATGGCATGAAAAAAGCCTTGGTCCATCACACCGAAGAAACTTTATCCTTACTGAAGAAGCACGACGTAGACGTCAAGTGGGTACAAGTGGGTAACGAAACAACAAATGGTTTTCTATGGGACATGGGGAGAGCTCCAGACAACATGAAACAATATGCTGGACTCACTCAAGCTGGATGTGAAGCCGTTAAACGTGTATATCCTGATGCAAAAGTCATCATTCATCTTGACAGAGGATATAATTTAGACCTGTATACTTTCATGTTTGATTCCCTAAAACGCCTAGGTGTAAAATGGGATATTATCGGCATGAGTATCTATCCATTTTGGTATAATCGTGATCCATTAGCTCAGTCTTCAGTTGATGACTGCATAGCCAATATCAACACCCTTAGCAAGCGCTATGACTGTGACCTTATGGTCGTAGAAACAGGTGTCAAAGCAGATGCTCCTCATAGAGGTTATATCTTTATGAGTCGACTAATCCGTGCATGCATGGAAAAAACAAACAATCGATGCAAAGGTGTCTTTTATTGGGCGCCAGAATGCTGTCATGGAGGATACTCTCTAGGTGCTTTTCAGAATGATCGCCCTACAGCTATTATGGATGCCTTTACTGAAGCCTCCAAAGCAACTAAATAATCATTTATCATAAACTAAAAAAACTAATACAATGAGAGAGCAAACAGCACTTTTCGGCTGTAGGTTCAGAATGTTCTTGTTAGCATTCATTGCAATGACCCTACCTCTTGTAGCAGCCGCTCAAACAACCCGCATTATTACGGGCGTCGTCATTGACGAAAACAAAGAACCACTTATTGGTGCAAGTGTAGTCGTTCCAGGTACCTCAATGGGAACAATTACAGACTTTGATGGTAATTTCACATTACAACTTCCCGTTGAAACTAAAACAGTCGAAGTTTCTTATATCGGATGCGTCAAACAAGTGATTACACTTACTAAAGACAATGCTCCTATTAAAGTTGTACTTAAGACTGATGCACAATTGATTGATGAAGTAGTCGTTATCGGTTATGGTACACAAAAGAAAGAAGATCTTACAGGTTCAGTTTCTACAGTTGGAGAAAAAGATTTCAACAGTGGTGTTGTATCTTCTCCAGAAGAACTGATTAACGGTAAGATTGCTGGTGTTCAAATCATCAACTCTGGTGGTTCACCTAATGCTTCAGCAACAATTCGTGTACGTGGAGGGGCTTCACTGAACGCTTCAAACGACCCACTGATTGTACTTGATGGAGTACCTATGGAAGTAGGTGGTGGTGTTACTGGATCTGGTAACTTTTTAAGTTTGATCAACCCTAATGACATTGAAAGCATGACTATCCTTAAAGATGCGTCATCGACAGCCATCTATGGTTCTCGTGCATCTAATGGTGTCATCATCATCAATACGAAAAAGGGTGGAGGTGATAAAATAAAAATCAGCCTTCAATCAACTAACTCTGTTGCCAATCGTACCAAGACAGCTGATATGCTTAGCCTAAACCAATTCAAAAACGCATATCAGACACAAGGAACTGCAGATCAAATTGCCTTAATTGGTAATGAACGTACCAATTGGAATGATGCTATATATCAAACAGCCCTTGGTACAGATAATAGTCTTAGTATAGCAGGACGCGCTACCTCTTGGCTACCTTTCCGTGTAGCTTTGGGTTATATGAATCAAGATGGTATTTTACGTACAGATAACTCAACACGTTATACTGGTAACATCAACTTGACTCCATCGTTCTTTGATGACCATCTTCATATTCGCATCAGCGGTAAAGGAACATACAGCAAAAACCGTTTTGCAGAAACAGGAGCTATTTGGAATGCTCTAGTGTACAATCCTACCGTACCTGTAAGAGATGCCAATAGCATTTTCGGAGGATATACAAACGTTGTTGATAATGTAGGCAAGCCTGCTCAAGGTGCTCAAGCCAATCCAGTTGGCCAATTAAACCTGTACAACTCAACTTCAAAAGTATACCGTTTTGTAGGAAATGTCGACATGGACTATCGTTTCCCTTTCGCAGAAGGCCTACGTCTTCATACTACTGCAGGATATGACTACTCTAAAGGTACTGGAGAAGTGTACATTCCTGAAAGCAACTATTCTTATTATAGCACTGGTGGACGTGATTATAGTTATGGTCCTCAAAAGAACTTTAACAAATTGCTTACCGTCTATGCCAACTATAAGAAAGACATTGATGCTCTAAATAGTAATGTAGACCTTACTTTAGGATACGATTATCAATATTGGAAAAGCTACAATTCAGCGTACGATGAATACAATGTAGCTGGCGATGTACAAGCTTCATCAGCAGCAAGTGATCAACGTCACACATTATTATCATATTATGGTCGTTTAAACTACACCCTTGCTGATAAGTACATGTTGACAGGTACATTCCGTCGTGACGGTTCTTCTCGTTTCTCTAAAGACAACCGTTGGGGTACATTCCCATCAGTCGCTTTAGCATGGCGTGTATCTAAAGAAAGCTTCTATGAGCCAATTAGCTCTGTAATGAATGACTTTAAGCTACGTGTAAGTTACGGTATTACAGGTCAACAAGATGGTATTTCTAACTATGGATACTTACCAATCTATACCATCAGCCAACAAGGAGCACAATATCAACTAAATGGTACTCCTATCCATACTTATCGTCCAGAAGCATACAATCCTGATCTAACTTGGGAAACAACTAAGTCTTGGAATGCTGGATTTGATTTTGGCTTCCTCAACAACCGAATCACTGGATCTGTCGATTATTACAATCGTAAGACTGAAGATCTTCTTGCTTCTGTACCAACTCCAGCAGGGGTCAACTTTGACAAGATGCTCTTGACTAACGTTGGTAACGTAGATAGCCAAGGTGTCGAAATGAGCTTGAATGCCCATGTTATAAACACTGATGATTTGTCTTGGTCTGTAACAGCCAATGCAACATGGCAACGTAGTCGTATTACTAATATGACTTTAATTCCTGGAGCAGATAGTCCAGACACTGAAGTGGGTCCATATATTGATTCTTACCAAATGCAAGTATTCTCTACAGGACATGCGCCTTACTCATACTATTTGTACAAACAAATTTATGACAAAGAAACAGGTCGTCCTATCGAGGGGCTTTATGCCGATCTTAATGGTGATGGTGAAATCACAGCAGATGACCGCTATCACACACATTCTCCTTCTCCAGATTGGATTTTTGGATTAAGTACTAGTCTACAATACAAAAAATGGACTCTAAGTACATCACTAAGAGCACAAGTTGGTAACTACGTGTACAACGGTATGGAAGCCAATATGGGTGCTTGGGAATGTACAACTTGGTGTTCAGGTCAATTGAATAACCTTTCTTCAAGTTATTTGAAAACTGGCTTTCAAAAACGTCAATACTTAAGTGACTATTATTTAGAAAATGCAGCCTTTTTGAAAATGGATAACCTCCAACTTTCATACGACTTCGGACGCATAGCCAATAGTTTTGACTTACACGTCTCAACAATGGTACAAAACGTATTTACAATTACCAAATACGGTGGAATTGATCCTGAAAGCCAAACTGGTGTTGATACTTCTGTTTATCCACGCCCTCGTACCTATTCACTTACTGTAGGACTTAACTTCTAATAATTCAACGTTACATGAAAAAAATATATTCATTCCTAATACTAGCTATTGTGTTGATGTGCACCGCATGTACGGATGATCTCAACCAATATCCCGTTATCGAACAGAACTCATCTTCTGTCTATACAAGTGCTGAAGGATATAAAATGGTGCTTGCCAAAATTTATGGTTCATACAGCCTAGCAGGCCAAGAAAAAGGTGGTGGTAATGCCGATATTTCCTCTTTCAATGGTCAAGATTTACTTCGTAGCTATTTTAACCTTCAAGAAGCTCCAACCGATGAAACTGCAATGCGTTGGTTGAGTGGTGATAAACTGACAAACCTATCTTATATGACTTGGGATGCCAGCGATTCATGGGTATCAGATACGTATTATCGTCTATACTATTCTATTGCTCTTTGCAATGAATTTTTACGATACTGCGGTGATGATAAAATAGCACAATTCAGTGAAAGTGAACAAGCAGATATTCGCAATTATCGTCTTGAAGCTCGTTTTATGCGTGCACTTGATTACTACTTCGTACTAGATCTATTCCGTCAAGGTCCTTTCGTTGATGAAAATAGTCCTGCATCTGCTTACATACCAGAAGCATACACTAGTACACAACTGTTTGATTATATCGAAACAGAAATTAAGGCGATAGAAAATGATTTGCCAGATACAAACGAATACGGACGTGCTTCAAAAGCTGCTGTATGGGCTTTAGCTGCAAAATTATATCTTAATGCTGCTGTTTATACAGGCACTGAACACTACAGCGACTGTATCACATATTGCAAGAAAATCATTGACACAAAACGCTATAGCCTAGAATCAGATTACGCTAAATTGTTTAATGCTGATAACAACAAGCGTACTAATGAAATTCTATTCTCCTTTGTAACTGATTCTAAAACAACCATGACTTGGGGAGCTACAACTTATTTAGTATGTGGTTCTTGCGGTAGTGATAGTTCACAAGATCCATCCGATTATGGTATTTCTAGTGGTTGGGGAAGCTGGCGAGTACGTGGAGAATTTTCTGCCCTATTTGATGATGTAGCTACATCAACAGATAGTCGTTGTATGCTATGGACAGATGGTCAAACCCAATATCTAGACAAATCACTAGATGAAGGTTCACAAGGTTATTACAGCGAAAAATGGACCAACCTAACAGATGATGGTGCCGCTTCTTCAGATTCAGCATCAGATGGAGTAGATACTGACTTCCCAGTTTTCCGTCTTGCTGACGTGTATTTGATGGCAGCTGAAGCAGTGCTTCGTGGGGGTACAGGTATGACTCGTGCAGAAGCGCTTGATTTAGTCAATTTAGTACGCTATAGAGCCTATGGAAATGACTCAGGGAACATATCGGATGCACAATTCAACCTTAACTTTATCATCAATGAACGTGGACGTGAGCTTTATCAAGAAGCTTGTCGCCGTACCGACTTAGTCCGCTTCGGTTTATTTACAACAAATAAATACCTATGGCAATGGAAGGGTGGCGTAGTTGACGGTCGAGCTGTTGATGATAAGTACAATGTGTACCCTATTCCAGCAGCAGAGCTTACAGCCAACCCTAATCTATCGAATCCTAATTATTAAAACATCAAGAATATATAGATATGAAAATAACACATCATATATCCCTTTTTGCTATGGCCATCATGAGTGTATTCATGATGTCCTGTAGCAACGATGGTGACACCATCTATACTACTGGGGGTGATGACTTGACACTAAACGGTACAAGTCAAGATATAGTACTAGACTACAATCAACTCGACGCACTAGCATTGAGCTTATATTGGAATGACAATAGTCTGATATCGACAAGTGACCCACGTGTTGCTGCTCCAAAGCATGCTGTCATCAATACAATACAATTTTCTGCAGATGAATCTTTTACTAACACAGTTAATTTCATCATGGAAAATGGAGTCTATCAAAAACAATTTACAGTTGAAGAACTAAACAATGCGGTAGGTCGTATCGGTATTGAAGGAGGCAAGGCATCTCCTGTGTATATCCGTATAGCTGGCCAACTTGCAAACAATATGACTCCTCAATACAGTAACACGCTTACTGTTCAGGTTACTCCATACGTTATTGATATGACACTCGGACATTACCTCACATCTTCACAAGAAGATACAGGCAAGAACCTATATTCTGCAGATAGCGATGGTATTTACAAAGGATTTATCGGTGCAGGTGCATGGGAAAATTGGTACCTACAAGAAGGTAATGGAGTAATCTGGGGTAATGATGGTAATACAGGAACTTCATTTATGATGACTTCATCAGAAAGTGGAATTGATATGTGGAATTATTGGTATCCAGGAGGAACAGGTTGCTACTATACTATCGTAGATACTCCAGCGAATGAGTGGAGCGCATTGTTTATTCCAGCACTTACTGTATCTGGTGATATTCAAGGTGAAATGGTTTTCGATCGTAAGGCAAATACTTGGACTTTAAACTTCACAGCAACTGAAGCTAAAACAGCCGAAATTACCATTAGTGGTACAGGTAAACAATACAATGTATCTACTGGTACTGATGATAGTGCTGCTATAGACACTCCTGTTGGATTTGGTGGAACAAGCGATCATCTTGATTTTGGTACTACTGCTACAACCATTTCAGTTTCTATACCAGAAGCAGGAGAAAAAGCTCTAGAATTGAACCTAAGTGATCCGACTCAATGGACTGTACAAGTAGTGAATGCATCAAACACGCCAGAAGAAACTGTCAGTCAACATCTTTTCCTATCAGGTATTGATGATGGCATCAACGGTGGAAATTGGACCTTCGATAATTACTTAGTACTGTACAACGAAGATAATCTTAACTATGGTGGTGTTTGTAACGTAAACTCAACTGAAGGTTATCGACTATATAAAGAAGCCAATAATTGGAACGACTACTATGGTATGGTAGACGGTGGAACAGGACTTGAAGGTTCCCTATCAGATGGCGGATCTACTATTACAGCACCAGACGCTGGTCTATACTTATTTGACGTATCATTATCAGGTAAAACATACCATTTATATCCAGTGACTTCTGTTTCATATGCTGGTCTTAACGACAATTGGGATGTGACAGCTATGCAAGCAACTGCCGAAGCAGGTGTATATACAGCTCAAGTCACTAAAAGTGCCAACACTCCATATGGTGTGAAAGTATTAATCAACGGTAGTTGGGATCTAGCCTTTGGTGGTGGTAGCGGTGTGTTACGCCTATACCAAGATGGTTTCGATGGTGATAACGATCTTGCCAATGGTACATATACCCTTACCGTAAACCTTTGTAAAGGCACTTATTCTTATACAGCAAACAATCAATAAATCAGTTTTAACAATGAAAACAATGTATAAAATAGTCGCTTCTGTCGCATTCATGGCTGCACTAGGATTCACATCCTGTACAGAAGACAGTCCAGTGACAAACCCACCTGTAGATAATACACCTGTAGTTGTAGATCACACAGGATTTGCCAAAGGAGCTGATGTTAGTTGGCTTACTCAACTAGAAGCAGAAGGCAATCTTTTCTACACAACAGATAGAAAACAAATGGAATGTATGCAGCTCTTACGCGATGAATGTGGTGTCAATGCCATCCGTCTACGTGTTTGGGTCAATCCATCTGAAGGATGGAGTAATGTTGACGACGTGCTTATTAAAGCACGTCGAGCTAACAGCCTCGGTCTACGTCTTATGATTGACTTCCATTTTAGCGATACTTGGGCCGATCCAGGACATCAAGACATTCCTGCTGCATGGGCCAATCTTGACCTAGCTGGTGCAGAAGATGCTATGACTGCACATATCAATGATATGCTTGGCAAATTAAAGACATACAACATCGAACCAGAATGGGTACAAATAGGTAACGAAACTCGTGGCGGTATGATGTGGCCTCTTGGTTCTATTGACAATGGTTCGAACTTCGCTACACTAGTTAGCACTGGTTATGATGCCGTCAAAGCGATCTTCCCAGATGCCAAAGTGGTAGTTCACTGCGACCAAGGTCAGACATTGTGGTTGTACACTCGCCTATTTGGCAACCTACAAACCAACAATGCCAAATATGACATGATAGGGATGTCGCTATATCCAGACCCATCCAATTGGGAAACTACTGTAAATGCCTGTATTGCAAACATCAATACTGTATCAGAAACTTACGGTAAACCAGTCGTGATTTGTGAAGTCGGTATGGCTTACGACGAGGTCGATGCAAGTGAAAAGATGATGCAGAAACTAATGGATGACTGCCAAACTACTGGACACGTAGATGGAATCTTCTACTGGGAACCAGAAGCACCAGGTGGATATAACGGTGGTTACAATAAAGGATGCTTTATTGATGGGGCACCTACAGCAGCTTTGAATTGCTTTAAAAATTAAAACCAGACGATTCACTTATGCATAATAAAATTAGAATAGGGTTGATAGCTGCCATTTTGGCAGCTATCCCCTTTATTTCACATGCGGAACGCCAAGAAATCTATCTAAAAAAAGGATGGACTTTCACCAAAGGCACCGTCACAGCTAACTCAAAATGGGAATCGGTTACGATCCCCCATGATTGGGCTATATCTGGTCCATTTGATATGCACAATGACCTACAAGTTGTTGCTGTCGAACAAAATGGAGAAAAAGAGAAGACACTCAAAACAGGGCGAACAGGAGGCCTACCATTTATCGGTAAAGGTACCTACCGCACAAGCTTCACCCTACCCGACACACAAGGGAAAAGTACAACGCTCATCTTTGATGGAGCCATGAGTCATGCTCGTGTGTTGGTCAATGGTCAAGAAGTAAAAAATTGGCCTTATGGCTATAACTCATTTTATGTGACCTTAGACAAGGTTGTTCACGCTGGTAAAAATACTTTAGAAGTTCAACTAGAAAATTTCAAGAAACAATCGCGCTGGTATGCGGGTGCTGGTTTATATCGCAACGTACACTTGGTCATTACTGATAAAGTGCACATCCCTACTTGGGGTACATACATCACGACTCCACACATTTCCAAAGCATACGCCTCTGTTCATCTAAATGTACAAATAGACGGGGCTACAAAAGGCCAAGTCATCGTGGTTAAAACAGCCATTCTAGATGCGCAAGGAAAAACAGTGGCTACACAAAGTACTCCTCACAGCTATCATGGTCAAGTAGCCAAACAGAATATTCTGATAAACCACCCTCAACTATGGTCACCTGATAGTCCATACTTGTACACTGCGCAAACGCGACTATATGTCGATAATCAAGAAGTTGATAAGTACACCACTCGTTTTGGTGTGCGTAAGCTAGAATTTGTACCTGAAAAAGGATTTTTCTTAAATGGTACCCTCACTAAATTTAAGGGAGTGTGTAACCACCACGACTTAGGTCCACTAGGTGCTGCTATCAATAAGTCAGCCTTGAGATACCGATTACAACTTCTTAAGGACATGGGAGCTAACGCCATACGTACAGCTCATAACATGCCTTCTCCTGAGCTGGTTTCCCTTTGCGATGAAATGGGAATCATGCTTATGGTAGAAACTTTTGATGATTGGTCTTTCCGCCCTAAATCACTCAACGGTTATGGTGCGCTATTCAAAGATTGGGCTCAAAAGGACGTTACTAATATGGTAGAGCATTACCGCAACAACCCTTCTGTAGTGATGTGGTCTATAGGTAATGAGGTACCTTCTCAATGGGGACCAGATGGTGTATCCGAATTGAACATGCTTCAAGACTTAGTACATCGGATTGATCCTACTCGTCCTGTCACATGTGGTATGGATCAAATTGGTGCTGTACTTGACAATGGATTTGCCGCAGCTTTAGATATTCCAGGGTTTAATTATAAGCCTCAATATTATGAGAAAGCTTATAATACATTACCTCAAAAATTGATTCTTGGATCTGAAACAGCTTCCACAGTTTCTTCTCGAGGTATTTACCATTTCCCTGTTTTATTTAGAGGACAGAAAGCAGTTCTACACGACGACAATCAATGTTCTAGTTATGATAACGAATGCTGCTACTGGTCTAATATTCCAGATCTTGATTTTGCAGCCGACGAAGACAAAGCCTATGTCATTGGACAGTTTGTATGGACAGGATTTGATTATCTAGGTGAACCTACTCCATACGACACCAACGCTTGGCCTAGTCATAGCTCTACATTTGGTATCATTGACTTAGCTTCTATTCCTAAAGACAGATACTATCTGTACCGTTCAGTATGGAACAAAAAGTCACCTACTCTACATATCCTTCCTCATTGGAACTGGAAAGGTCGAGAAGGTCAAGTGACTCCAATATTTGTGTACACTAGTTACCCTAAAGCTGAATTGTTTATCAATGGCAAAAGTCAAGGGATACAAGAAAAGAATGATAGTACAGCAACCAATCGTTTCCGTCTTATGTGGAATCACACGGTCTATGAACCAGGCGAAGTACGAGTTGTAGCCTACGATAAAGATGGCAAGCAAGCAGCCGAAGAAACTATTCATACAGCAGGCAAGCCACATCATCTCGTCATCACAGCCAACCGTAAGCAACTACAAGCTAATGGTGAAGACTTAGCCTATTGCACAGTTCAAGTAGCTGATAAGCATGGTAATATCGTCCCAACCGATACGCGTGTTGTAAAATTTAAGGTTGAAGGTGCTGGTTCATTCTGTGCAACAGCCAATGGAGATCCAACTAGTTTGCGTTCATTCCAAAAACCAGTTATGGATTTGTTTAGCGGCGCAGCAACTGCAATTGTTCGTTCAAGCGATCATCCTGGAAAACTTCGTTTTACAGTATCCGCTCACGGAGTCAAATCAGCAAGCGTTATTATTGATGTGCAATAATACTTTCTGAGATATATTAATGCTGTCACAGCATTCACAAACACAGCTATTGAAGCCCTACTTGATTGTATATTATCAAGTAGGGCTTTATTTTAGTTTTTCGCAAACGACACGTTTGATATTCGCAATATTTTTGGAAAGAAGCTATTCACTTTTAAATAAAACCAATATCTTTACCGAGATTATATGAAAATAAGATACTATGAGTGAAGTTGAAAACATAGAAACATTTTATAAACGTACATTGGGATGGCTGCCCAACAACTTACGTCAGTCCCTCGGTCATTTTAATGTCTTTTGTATAGATGAATGTGCTCCAGCCTCTAGCAAGCCCGTTCCATACAAAAAGCGAGACTACTATAAAATCACATTTATCCGCACAAGTTCAATTACAGCACACTATGCAGATAAATCGATAGACATACATGGACATGCACTGGTTTTCTCCAACCCACAAATTCCGTATACTTGGGACAAAGTTGAAAACATTGAAGGGGGATACTTTTGTATTTTCAATGCTGATTTCTTCAGTCATTTCGGACAACTGGCCGAATACCCATTATTTAAGCCAGGTGGTAGCCATATATTTGAATTGGATATGACTCAATCTGAACATGTCGTATCTCTTTTCAAGCGCATGCAAGACGAAATCAATTCCAACTATCCATATAAGTATGATGTCATCCGTACCCTTATTTACGAATTGCTACACTTCGCGATGAAAATTCAACTTCCAGCAACAATAGAAGCAGAATCAACCACTAGTTTTCAACGTGTAACTACCCTATTTGTCGATCTACTAGAACGACAATTCCCTCTTGACAACACACATCAAGTCGTCAAATTGCACACACCATCCGACTTTGCTCATCAACTCAACATTCACGTCAATTATCTAAATAGATCCATTAAATCAGTTACAGGTAAGACAACGGGAGAACTGATTGCTCAACGTCTTTTACAAGAAGCAAAAGTACTCCTTAAATACACCTCATTGTCTATTTCTGAGATTTCCTATATGCTTGGTTTTACAGAACCATCTCGATTCAATTATTTCTTTAAAAAGCACAGTACATTTACTCCCAGCAACTTCCGAAAATCAAATATTTGATATTCGCATATGTTGGTTTGATATTCGCAATGTAAAACCAAAAAAAAGGCCGACCTTTGTCGCATAAAAGAATGATAATGGAAGCAGAAAAAATAGCACTAGAAATATCACATACTGAATATGGTGATGAACGTCCACTTTATGGACAAAAAAACACAAAAATTGACCATGTAATTATCCACGATGGAGAGTCTGCATTGAAAGAGTGTGCAGATATCATCGCCAACAACTGCCAATTTGAAGGGAAATACCCTTTTTGGCATGTACATAATTTTGAGATCAATGACAGCACATTTACAGAAGGTGCACGAGCAGCCCTTTGGTATTGTGATCATCTTAAGATGAGCAACACGGTCGTTAAAAGCCCAAAAGCTTTTCGTGAAATGCATTCACTTGCCTTAAAAAACGTACAACTGACCGATGCAATTGAGGGCTTTTGGCATTGTCAAGACGTTCATTTAAATAATGTGGCAACATCAAATGCTGAATATTTGTTCATGCACAGTAAAGACATCACTATAGATGGCTATACGCATCAAGGTAACTACTCGTTTCAATATTGCCAAAATCTGGAGATACGAAATGCAAAAATTGATACAAAAGATGCCTTTTGGAACACAGAAAATGTAACTGTTTATGATTCTGAAATCAACGGAAAGTATCTTGGATGGTATTCTAAAAACCTACGATTGGTTAACTGTAAACTATCTGGTACACAACCTTTGTGTTATGCGGAAAACTTAATTATGGAAAACTGCACGATGGCTCCTGATTGCGATTTATCCTTTGAAAGAAGCAGCGTACACGCCACTATACAAGGCAATATTACCAGCGTAAAAAATCCGATTAGTGGTCAAATCACAGCCGATAGTTATGGAGAAATCATCCTAGACGATGAATATAAAGACACATCTTGTATCATAGATATGTGGAAAAAATAAGGGTATTAGGTAGAGTAAGAGAGAAGTGTAGTCCTGAGAGATCAATGCCACACTTTGCAGAAGGTAAAGAGGGTGTCAAAAATTACATTTGATATACCCTCTTTGTCTATTATTACTACCTTTCTTTTGATCACAAATCACTAACAAAATACAATGTAATATGAAATTTAAATACATTTTTGTAGCATTATTTATGATGCTCGGCATACAGCAAGCAGTAGCTCAAGATATGCCTACTAAAAAGCCTACAACGTGTACCTTTGGATTGGGTAAACCCCTTCCTGAAATGTACTCTAAATATTTTATTGGACAAGCCTACTTAAACAGATTGGCTACAAACCCCGATTTAAATTGTCCGATAGCAAACGTGACCTTTGAGCCAGGATGTAGAAACAACTGGCACAGTCATACAGGTGGACAAATTCTGGTGGCCGTAGATGGTATCGGATATTATCAAGAACGTGGAAAAACAGCGCGTCTTCTTCTTCCTGGAGATGTCGTTGAAATAGCTCCCAACGTTGAACATTGGCATGGTGCAGCTCCAAATAGCTGGTTTTCACACCTAGCTATCGAATGCAATCCCAAAACCAACAAAAATACTTGGCTAGAACCAGTCAATGACAAGGAGTACCTCAAGGCTGTTTCTGAATGCCCAAGCACACCTAAGAGTAGCCATACAGCAACCAGCAACAATCAAAAATGGTTTAAGAATACGTCCAATTTAGAAGCAACAGATCCCGATCTAAAGGCAATCATTGATAACTTCGCCATGGATGAAGTACTCAACCACGGGACACTGGATACCAAAACTCGCATCATGGTTACCATTGCCTCATGTATTGCTCAACACTCTATTGAAGAATACAAGATAATGATGGCCGCAGCCCTTAAAAATGACGTATCTCCTGTAGAGTTGAAAGAAATACTATACCAATCTGTTGCCTATGTTGGTCTTGCACGCGTCATGGACTATATAGAAATCACGAATAATTATCTTTTGAAAACAGGTGTCACCCTTCCATTGCCATCACAATCCACAACATCTCCAAAGACTAGATATGAAAAAGGATTGGCATTACAAAAAGAATGTTTTGGTGATGTTATAGACAAGATGCGCGAAGCAGCACCTGAAAATCAAAAACATATACAACGTTATCTCTCTGCAAATTGCTTCGGAGATTACCAAACTCGTACAGGATTATCTACGCAGATGCGAGAACTATTGACCTACTCCATGCTGATTTCTTTGGGGGGATGTGAACCTCAAGTAAAGGGACATATACTAGGAAATATAGCTGTAGGCAATCATAAAAAAAAATTGCTGGAAGTCACTACTCAATTGCTTCCATACATAGGATATCCGAGAACTCTCAATGCTATCAAATGCTTAAATGAGATGATTCCCGAAAAAACAGCTACTAAATAAGACAGCGTACATACACACACAATAAAACATAGCGAGTACATCAATGATAGACTTTGATGTACTCGCTTTTTGTTCTCTCTATAAAGGCAAGAATATATTCTACAGATTCAAGAATCTCGCACCGTACTTTGCCAGCCTCGATTCAATCGTTTGGTCCCATCGATTCAAACGTTTGAATCGATGGGACCAAACGATTGAATCGACATGCTGTAATGTGTATCTTTGAAGCGCCCTAAATGTGTAACGTAAAAGCGCCACGGTAAGTGTCAAAAAAAGAGGTAATCTTTGTGTGACCAAACCCAAAATACAAATTTATGATTACCTCTCCATCGTTCCCTTCTTGCATAAAGAAGCTCCAGATGTTCGACAAAGTTAGGGAATTGTCTTCAAAAGGCAAAACAAACACGCAAATAGCTTTTGATTTAGGTATCGACCGTCATCGTGTCGGTCGTTATCTTAGTATGAGTCGCAATGAATTTGTGGCCAGTAAAGCTTACAAGCGCAATTATGTTCGTGTGCTTGATAAGTATGAACAAAAGATTTACCAATACATTTACTTACATCCTTTTGTAAGTTCTGCAGAAGTGGGTGATTATATCCGTAAGTACTTCCCAGAGGTAGGTCGTGTGTCGCGTAAAACGGTTTACAACTACACAAAGTACATCCGTGCGAAGTATAGCATAGCGCAAGTTGGCTATGAACAACATCGCATAATGACTCAGCTTGAAGCTACCCCTTATGGTTATCAGGCACAGGTTGATTTTGGTGAACGTCGTGTGCCAGTGGCTGGTAGCAATGGCCATAAGCGCATTTACTTTATGGCTATGGTACTCTCTCGTTCGCGCTATAAGTTTGTGTTTATGAGCGATACTCCGTTCACTACAGAGAAATCGGTTTATGCACACGAACTTGCTTTTGAGTTCTTCGGTGGCGTACCAGAAACGATACTGTATGACCAGGATAAGTGCTTCTTGTATAAAGAGTATTATGGCGACAATCAATTGACCTATAAGTTTAAGCGTTTTGTGGATGATATTGGTTTTAGACCTGAGTTCTGTCATAAGAACGATCCAGAAAGTAAAGGCAAGGTTGAGAATGTGGTGAAGTATGTTAAAGGCAACTTCATGCGTACACAGGAATTTACCACCATAGCGCAGTACAATAAAGAAGCCATTGACTGGCTCAACCGTACAGGAAATCAATTAGAACACTCCGTAACAAAGCTGATACCTGCTCAAGAGTTCTTGCGGGAAATAAAATCACTTAGGCCTTATTACGGGAAGCCTACAGCTCCTAATATAGAGCCAGTGCCGTACAATGTGTCTAAGACCAATGTAATCCATTATAAAGCAAATACATATAGCTTACCTTATGGCACTTACAAACACCCAAGACAGAAATGTTATGTCTTAGTACAGCACAATGAATTGATCGTGTATGCTACTCAAACAGGCAAAGAGTTGACACGCCATACGATATCCTCTAAGCGTGGGCAGTATATCAATAAAGAAGCGCATAAGCGTCCTTTGGATAAGAAAGTGGCACAGCTAGAGGAACAAATCATGACTTATGTGCAGTCGGATGACTTTATGTATAAACTACTTGCCAACCTGAAAATAGAGTTGGGCAACTATTATAAGAGCCACTTAAAGTACTTAATAGCACATCTGAAAAGCTACTCCAAAGAAGACTTGCTACAAGGTGTCAAATGGTGTGTGCTCCACGATGTCGCTTCGGCATATCGTCTACAAGAGGTGGTGTGTACGATGAGTAAGAAATCACCTCAAGAGGTAGATAGTAGTCAAATAAAGCTACTTGGTCAAGCAGACCATCAAGCCATGGCTACGCCAGAGAAATCAACCATAAGTACGTACAATGATATTTTACAGATATGTCCAACTCAGAACAACTAAAAGAGCTCGCTTCCCAGCTTAACTTAGGGAGCATACGCAAGAATGCTGATCATATTATCCACGAAGCACAAATGAAGAAACCCAATTATCTGGAGTTCCTTGAAGGCATCTTGAATAATGAAATACAAACCAGAAAACGACGTGCGTTTGAAAAGCGACTAAAAGCAGCCAACTTGCCTAGAAAGCACGATTTAGACTTGTTTGATGACAGTACTGTTCAAGGCGTGACACAGAAACAACTCACAGAACTCAGACAACTGATATGGATGGAACAGAACTATAATATCATAATCATGGGGCCATCGGGTGTAGGCAAGACATATATCGCCGCTGGATTGGTGTACGAAGCTGTAAAAAGAGGCGATAAAGCTTACTTGCTAACCATGGAAGACCTGCTATCTATTATTAAAATGAGAGAGGTCTCACCAACGGCTATGCGGTCATACAATAAGCTAATTAAAGCAGACTTGGTGGCTATAGATGATATCATGTTGTTACCCATGAAAAAGGAGGAAGCGGTAGGCTTATTTAACCTCATTAATCAGCTACATGAAAACGTGCCTATCATTATTACAACGAATAAGGCACCAACTGAATGGGCTAAGAACCTTGAAGATGAAGTCTTAGCAACAGCTTTACTAGATAGATTACTCTACCAATGTGAGGTGCTTAATCTATCTGGTACTAGCTACAGAATGGAAAACAGAAAAACAATATTTTAAATTTATGTATAACCTGCAAGGAAGGACGTGACACAAAAGTGGTGCATTAACGTGACACAAATAAGGGGCTTTTTACTTGCACATTACACATGCACAAAGGGAACAAACAAATGACTGAAGCTAATCCCCATATCCTCTCACTATACAAGATATCACATCACAGTAAATCTAAAGATGTTTGAAACGTATTTTTCTCTTATAAATTGGAATATCAAAACTAATTCGTATTTTTGCAAGCAAATGGGCGAGGCATTTAACTAACATTTCCAATACTATAAATACAATAATTAATTATAACAAACACTGCGATTACTCATAACAAACAGGACTATTACGTATAATAAACGAAACCATTTATTGTAATACATAAAATCTTTTATTAGCTTCACTTTCTTCGTTAACGTATTCATATTGACCATTGTTATTCATTTAACCCGTACAAATATGTTATTAGTCATTGACAACCAGAGTGCATTTATCAAGAAATTCAAAAGACAATTTCTTGCTGAGCAAAATTTTGATTACGTCGTTTTTGACCATAATCAACCCATTACCCTGTCAGCACATGCAGATATCCAGGGTATTATTCTTTCTGGTGGCAAAGGAAATCCATATGAACCATTAAACCTTACAACCAACTTTGTGGCATTAATGAACTGGAATGTCCCTGTCTTAGGTTTCTGCTTAGGACACGAGATCATAGCAGTAGCCCATGGTGGACGCATCAAAAAACTCCCAGAATATCATAATACAAAAGAACTTATAACGCTTACTCATACCGAAGATCCCCTATTTGATGGATTGGAAAAAAGTGAACTACTCCTACAAAAGAAACACCATTTTCACGTATCTGAATTGCCTCCCCACTTTATGGCTTTGGGATATTCAGATACCACTCCATATGAAATCATTCGACATACAGAAAAACCCATCTACGGATTCCAATCACACCCTGAAGTGTATAGCAAAGATGGACTCCTAATGATTCAAAACTTTTTACGCATATGCAAGATATTATAGATCCTAAAAACAACTACATGTACTGGGTATTTTTATTCAGTGTACTGGCTATAGCCTATGTATTATCATGGTCTATAAGACGTTTTTTGACTTATTACATTAAAACAAGTTCCAAAAAGCTCAACGAAGATCCTACCAACTTCGTCTTCCTTAAAAACGCAGTGTCATTTATCATTTACACCATTGCTCTGATTGTCATATTTCTCAAGACACCAGGTCTCAGCGCTATGGGTAAAGGGTTATTTACCAGTGCAGGTATCTTAGCGGCCACCATAGGTCTTGCCTCCCAAAAGGTATTTTCAAATATTCTAAGTGGTATTTTCATCTTATTTTTCAAACCATTTAGCGTACGTGACACTATAGAACTCCGTACCGATCATTTGAAAGGAGTTGTCGAAGAGATCACTTTGCGCCACACGGTTATTCGTGACTATGAATTTCGTCGTATCATTATCCCCAATAGTTTGATTAGCGAAAGCATACTAGTCAACAGCTCTATTGTTGAAGAAAAAATTAAGAAACAAATAGATATCGGTATCAGCTATGACTCGGATATAGACCTTGCCAAAGAGATTATCCGAGAAGAAATCACCAAGCACCCTTTGCTTAAAGATTACCGAACACCTGCCGACAAACGTAAAGACGTCCCTCTAGTGCTTCTTCGCTTAGTTAGTCTAGGCGAATATTCAATAACCATTCGTGCTTATGTATGGACTCAAAACAACGATGAAGCATGGATTCTTCAATGCGATGTACTAGAAAGCATCAAAAAACGATTTGATCAAGCAGGTATTGAAATTCCGTTCCCTTACAGAACAGTTATTGTGAAAGATCCCAACAAGTCTCCTAAACCTTTAGAAGCTTAATGTAGAAAGATGAAAGTAGCTATCATTTACAACAAAGACATCGAAGGCGTAATCAACACCTTCGGCATGCAAAACAAAGAATTTTATTCTGAGAAGACCGTAAAACGTGTGGCCTCCTGTTTAGAAAAAGCAGGCCATAACGTCGCTATACTAGACGGGAACAAACAGATTATAGAACGTCTTGAAAACTTTATGCCTCGCGTTATAGAAGGCGAGCATATGGGTATGATTTTCAATATGGCCTATGGTATTCAGGGGGAAAGCCGATACACCCATATCCCCTCCATGCTCGAGATGCTAGGCATCCCTTATGTGGGTTCTTCTCCATCAGGACATGCGCTTGCTTTGGATAAAGTATTGACCAAAATTATTTGGAAAAACAATCAACTACCTACCCCCGATTTTTGGGTATTTAATCATGCAGACGAAGACTTGTCTACTGTCAAATATCCCGTTATCGTCAAACCCAAAATGGAAAGTGTATCGTTTGGTCTTAAAGTAGTGTACAACGATGAGGACCTGCGAGAAGCCATTCACTTTATTGTCACAGAATTTGAACAACAAGCACTTGTTGAACAATTTATACGTGGTCGTGAATTTTGCGTAGGTATCTTAGGCAATTCTCCAGTTGAAACTTTCCCCGTTCTAGAGATCGATTTGGAAGGCGATCCTGATGCCATCCAAACAGTCGATGATAAGAAACATAAGCCCAAACGCAAGTTGTGTCCAGCTCCTATTCCTGAGGAACTGGCCGATGCGATGCAGAAGCTTAGTATACAGGCGTTTAAGACGCTCAATCTAAGAGACTTTGCTCGCGTAGACATCCGCTTGGACGAAGATGGTACCATCTACTTATTAGAGATCAACTCCATGGCTAGCCTTGGAGAGACTGGTTCCTACCCAGCAGCAGCCAAAGTGGCAGGATATAGCTATGAATCACTAGTCAACCGCATGCTAGACGTGGCAGCTGTGCGTTATTTCTCCAATACATTGATGACTACATTGCCAGGTGAAAATGCAGCGTTGAAAGTTTCACTAGCCACTCGCATCCGTTCGTTTTTGAAAACCCGTCAGGCACAAACCGAGAAGATACTACAAAAATTGGTAGATACCAATACACATGTGCGCAACGTAACTGGCGTCAACCACTGCAATGATATCATCAGCAATGCGCTGAGTACTTTAGGATTTACGCAAGAAGTGCATCCTCAATTGGAAGTCGGTAATATCCTCTATTTTAGTAATTCATATGATCAAAAAATAGATACCCTTATTTTGCTGTCCTTGGACAATCGTGTATCTTTGGCTACACATGAAGGCTACAAAGCCCACGAGCAATATATTGAAGGAACTGGTGTGTGGGAAAACAAAGGAGGCATTGCTATTGTCATTTCAGCCTTACAAGCCCTCCGCTTTACTCGTCAACTAAAGAAGAAGAAAATAGGTATCCTACTAACAACCGATTCTAGCATTGACGGTAAATACGCTAAAAATATCATATTGCAAAAAGCAGAACTTGCCCAACGTGTTATTTCTGTAAGCGGTTCTTCTAAAAACGGAGGCTTAGTGATCTCTCGTTCTGGTTCGGCAACCTACCAATACGAATCAAAACTTACCGCCACAGATGTATCCGAAAACATCTCCACGATGGCCATGCAGTTTACGAAGACACTAGCCACAATGACTGATCTGTCTCACAATGAGCCCGACAATCTTATAGCTCCGTACAACATCCAATTTAACAGCAATATATTTAGAGAAGCAGCACATGGATCGGCTGGCATCAGTGTGCGTTTTAATTGTAATGACCAACTCGCACAAATCGAGGAAAAATTTAAAAAGATCATCACTGCCCAGAAGCGCAGCAAGATCTACCAAGTACACTTCGGAGGAGGCATTAAACGTCCTGCAATGCCACTCACCGAAGACACCGAAGCGTTATACAATCACATTCAAAAGATAGCACAACAAGTCGATATACGCGTCACAAAGAAACATCGTTGGAGTTCAGCCGATATTTGTCATATCGAAAAACAAATGCCTAAAATAGATGGTCTTGGTCCCGTGGGTGAAATATTGCCTTCCAACAACGAACGCATCTTACGTCATAGCTTAATAGAGCGCGCACTACTACTGGCATTGGTATTGAATAAATAGTTTATTTTGTTGATACTGTTTACTCCATTTTATACATGTATTGGTAGTAAATAGGTGTACCCCAAAAGTTTAATAGCTGCTTTTGGGGTACTAAACTATTCCCCTATCCCTTGGATTGAATATCCTCCTAAAAAAGCGAGATAGTCACCAAGACTACCTCGCTCCATGAATACTTATTGAAACATCTCTTTTCCGAAAGAGAGAGAGATTTATTAAATATATATCATATGTAAAACGTTTTTTCTGTCGTGCTTTGTTTTTTTCTTATCAAAAAAGGATCTTACTTCTGTTCCAAATAAGGCAATCCATTTTCATCCCATTGAATAGGCAACTGTATATATCCAGAGTACATCAAACTTTTGGGTTTCCAAATATCAGCCATAAAGATGTATTGGTCACCTGTCTCTAAGACAAAAGAACTTTGCGCTCCAAATGTTTTATCAGCCTTCTCACCTCGACAAGGATTAGGATGTTGTTGCCACGGTCCCCAAATAGAAGGAGCCGAAAATAATCGAGCAGCATTGGGTGCCCATCCTGTACATCCCGAAGTGATCATCCAATAGGTATTGTCATGTCTAAATACCGCTGGTGCCTCATTGTGTCCACCAGGGAAAAGACGAATATAACGCCCCGTGTGCGAAAGGTAATCATCGCTCAATTCAGCGATTTGAAGCGTCAGATTCTCTTCCGAAGAATAGATATGATAAGCACGACCATCACGATCTACATAGAGCGTCATATCGCGACTCATCTGACCACCCTCTACGTGTTGACGTACAAAGAAGCCATGCGCCACAGCGTCATACCACTTAGGAGTCCACCATTTGTATGTTGTCATGTCTGCTTGTGTGGCAGCATCTATATCACGGTCTGCTTTAGGCATATTAAGTGGGTATAATCCAGCATTGACACGTTCGGAATGAAGATACTTGAAAGGGCCAGTAATCTCATCGGCCACAGCCACACCCGCACGAGCGCTACCATACCCATGTCCCTTGAGTTCAAGATGAAACCACATCACGAATTTCTTCGTTTTGGAATTATATATCACCTTGGGACGTTCTATAATACACCCCTGTTCTATATCACTTCCTTTTTCATCACTCACTGCAAGAGCTACCCCTTCGTGACGCCATGTCTTAAGGTCGGTCGACGAATAGCAATTCACACCCACCATCGTCGAAAAACCATTATCTGGACGGTGTTCGCCAAACCAATAGTACTTATCTCCATAATGCAGAATACCTCCACCATGGGCATTGATATAAGCACCTTGTGTATCCCGCCACTCTTGCGCCTGTAAGCACAAAGATTGACAACAAAACAAGATAAGGACGAGCAAACACTGGAAACTATATTTCATTATACTGACTTTATTATACCGTTGACATTTATTTTTGATAGATACGCACATAATCTACACTATATTCCTGTGGGAATGAGCACTCAATAGGACGACCGTTGTTGCCACCGATAGCCAAATTAAGCATCATACGTTGACCAAACCCTTCAAAATCATTTTTATAAGGGTTGATACTTCCACCATCTGATGCTCCGTGAGTTCCCTTATTCCAAGTGTTATTCAGATCCGTTTCATTGAGCAATTTACCATCGAGATAAAGACGAATAAACGACTCATCCCACACCATTGTCCAAATATGATACTTATCTGCCCACTTCTTATCATTTGACGTAAAGTCAGTAATAGGATAGTTTTGAGAATCCCAAGTTCCACTCCAGCGATAGTCACCACCCCAGCAGACATTGGCATGAATTCTTTCTTTATAGAACTCCAACATATCGATTTCTCCTCCTAGAGGCCATTCATACCAGTTTCCAGTACTCCAGATAGCAGGCCAGCAACCTTGAGTTACAGGAATTTTAGCACGCACCTCCATATAGCCATATCTAAAGGCATAATCACCTTTGACCACCAAGCACGCTGAAGTATATTCGGCATACTCACGAGTTTGTTTCCACGCACTACCACCAGAAGCATTTGGATTGTAATTAGGGTTCTTCACTCTCTCTTCACGTGCAGTAATCACAAGTGCATCTCCCTTTTGTACAGCATTATTACTGCTATACCATTGATCTTCCTCATTGCGTTGGAATCCTTCCTCCATCGTCCACATATCTGGGTTTGGCGCCCCTTCACCATTGAACTCATCGTGCCATACCAATGTGTATTCCTCATTGTCTACAGTCACCTTATCATCATCAGGTACCCCCAATCCATCAGGCAAATAATCAGCCTCATTGGCTGGTTTCACATAGTTTACTTGGATGAAGTACATCACAGTATGTACGTGTTTGTTCAACTCATACCCACTGGCATTCTTCACAGTAATAGGCACCACATACGTTGCACTTTTACGAAGAGTATTCTGAATATAATCAATCAGTTTCTCTGTATAAATAGTCAATGAAGCATCTTCCGAAAGAGTTGATCCAGCCTTTAGTTTCATCTTATCCCCCGATAGGAAATAATACTCATCAGGTAATATCTGTACTTTTTCATACTTCTCGTACAGTCCCCCATTAGGTGCCTTCGCTATCGCCTGAGCGAGAGAATCGGCATCCACTAGAAGCTCCACACTAGCATCGGCACTTGCTGTGCGATTCTGATAAAGCGCAATATTAAGATCAATGACTTCGTTGCGCTGAGTTTTGTTTTCATCATAGGTGAATGTCTTTGTAATATTACATTCTCCCCCATCCCACACATCACGAGCCTGCTTCAACACCAGCTGATTGAGATCGAGTTGACCGTTATAACTCAAATCAACAGATTCTTTGTTGCAGCTATACAGCACAGCCGAGCAAGCAAACAGACTCAGTGCAGTTATTCTTATAATTTGATTTTTCATTCTATTGAGGTATTAACCTACATTATTCATGCGTCAAGGATCCTCCTATCTGCCTGAATAATGTAGGATAGATTTATAATTAATCGAGTTCAGCAGTTTCAGGATCATATATCTGCACGTCTACGTCGTAAAAGGCGATTTCGGCTACGTGAAAATATTTTTTGTCCTGTGAACTATGCGTTACGTTGAAACGAAAATGCGTGAATGCTTTATCTGGTTTCACGTAAGCAGATGAATACTTCGTCGATTTCTTAGCAGGCAGATCAGTCAGTGTAGAGACTGTCTCCCAATTCTCCCCATCAGTACTGATTTGCAATTCGGCAACAGTAGGGAAACCATCGGTATTAGATGTATTACGAGTGTAATACTCAAAAGCAAATGTCCCGTGTGCCTCATTAAAATCTATTTGGATATAGTGAGGTAGAGCCACTTGAGGTGAATGCCAATTGGTATGGAAAAAATTATTCAAGTCACCATCAATAAGGGCATCGAAATACCCCTCAGAACTATCTGGATAATTACAAGATAATTGGCCACGCACCAAACTCACCTTAGTACGCTTTTCTGTAACTGTAGCAGGTGCTTTTCCTGAATGAGCTGTCACCTCGGTCACTTCACTACCTTCATGCTTGGCATTGAAAGTTTGAAAAGAGAAAGAGTAATCACCGAAACGAGCACGCGTATTGTCGATAAGCAACTCATTAGTGCCTTTTGAGACCAACTTGCACACATCTTTTTTCTGCAACGGATCATTGTAACGAATCTGCATATAAGCAAAATCTTCTTCAGGGTTCGTCCAAGTGAGTTTAATCTGACCAGGCAAGGCTTCGCTTGTTACAGCCGACGCACTGATAGCCGTTGGAGCAGCAGTGCTACCCACGCATTCGAATTCCTCTAACCTGGCATCACATGCAGTAGCCGTACATAGCACAATACATGCAGCAGCTATCATAAGGTTATAATTGAATTTCATATTTATATATACTTTATTATTACAAGTTATACTGATCAAGAATTACCAACCAGGATTCTGAGTCAGATTAGGATTCTTCAAACATTCCGACTGAGGGATAGGGAAAAGATACATTTTATCGTCCCAAGTCAATGCCTTAGTAGTCGTATGATAGCTGAATGTATCATCGTCATTTTTGGTAATTGTCATACGTTTGATACTAGTGAATCCTCCCTCTTTCCAACGACGCACATCCCAGAAGCGATGCTGTTCGAAAGCCAATTCAACCATACGTTCATTTTTATAGCGAGTCCAGAACTCATCGGCCGACATACTGCTTGGGAAACCAGGCATATCTACTCCAGTACGAGCACGCACTACATTGACCGCTTCAACAGCAGTCAGATTCAGTCCAGCAGCTGTCTGATTGGCCGATCCAGTGTAACGGAATATCGCTTCGGCATAGTCCAAGTAGAACTCACCCAAACGGAATACCACCCAACTATGGCGCTTACCACCAGTACCATTACCAGCACTGATATCGATAGAACCATCCAGATACTTCTTCAAGTAATAACCAGTAGGTGTAGCATTGGCAACAGGCAATCCATTGCGTCCACCAGCATACATCTCAAGTGGATTGGCATTGGCATTTGGCCATTTGTCGCCATTGCACGCAATAGTCATCTTCAGACGTGGGTCACGACCTGCATAAGGATTATTTTCATCAGGTACACCACCATTCTTCATCTCATAAGCATCCACCAAAGTTTGCGTAGGACAGTTGCCCGACTGCGCATTTTCCATTCCAGCAGGATAGTTGTAATACTCTGGAGAATTGGTATCACCAATACGACGCACAAAGAGCATCTCCTTGGCCTTGTAGTTGTCAGGCCCCCAAATATCAGTGTAGGCACCCAACTTGATACCATTTTCTTTGGCATAAATAATCACATCCTGACTAGCCTTGGCAGCAGCAAGCCACAAAGACTTATCGTCAGTCGTATTAAACAGCTTGCTCGCACGATATAGAGCAGCACGCGCCTTCAAAGCCAATGCAGCACCACGTGTCACACGACCATTATCGGGCGAATCACCACTAGCAGCATCATCGCTCAATCCTGTATAAGTTGTTGGCAACTCTGGAGCCACCGCGTCACATTCACTGATGATAAAGTCGAAAACAACATCAGCCGACGTACGACTCATTGTATTGGCTTGTTCCTCTGTTAGCACATCCGTAGTAAAAGGCACATCCCCATAAGCACGTACTAATCTAAAGTAGTAATAAGCACGCAACAGACGCACTTCGTACTGATAACGATTGTACCGCTTCATCTGTGCTTCATAATCGATCGTAAAACGAAGGTCATAGAAGTCAAGGTCACTTCCTTCTTTCAAGAAGTAATTGGCCGCACGGATACCGCTATACACATCCCATATAGATTTGCTATTAATAGCACTCCATCCTCCATTGGTATAATCAAATACAGACGACCAAGTGATAGCCATTTCAGCCTCATCACAAGCCGAAGCAAGACTAGATGTACCTGGTAGATCGTTATCGAGGTACGAGTAAATATTGTTCACAAACTGAGATGTACGGTCGAAGTCAGTGAAGACATAAGTTTTATCATAATTGGTATATTCATGATAGTTCATCTCGTCAGTACACGAAGATAAAGCTGCCAAAAAAGCTACACCAAAACATATATTTTTGAATTTCATATAAGTAACTGTTTTAATAGTTCTAGTTTTTTTCCTTATACTTACAGTCCAATAGATAGACCTACATGTACAGATCGTGTAGCAGGATTCAAGCTACTAGACACCTCAGGATCAGTAATATCGTCATTATCTACACTGAAAAGATCTACACCACGCACATATACCTTAGCTTGTTTCAACTTAATCTTGCTGATCCAGTCGGAAGGCAATTTGTAATACACCTCAGCGTTACGCAATTTAAGGAAAGAGCGGTCAGCCAACCATACAGAACTTCTTTGATTGTTATTGTCCACCGTTTCATTAGTAAGACGAGGGAAACGCGCATTTGGATTTTCAGGCGTCCAACGATTGTTGTAGTAATACTGCGAAATATTCGAGTTGTCGACCAACGGACGATACATCACACCATCCAACAAAGCAGTATAATTGGCCACCCCTTGGAAGTTGGCATTAAAACCAAGTCCCTTCCATTCAGCACCTACATGGAAACCATAGTAGATTTCGGGTACATCACTGCTATACCCCATAGGCACCTTATCATATTCATTGATCACATGATCACCATTCACATCTTTGTATTTGATGTCACCAGGTTTCACAGGACCAAACTGCTGAGGATAGCTGTTCGCGATATCCGCTTCGTCCACAAAATAACCAATAGCTTGCAATGCATAGATTTGACCCACACGATTGCCCTTATAGTTTAGATAATCATACGCTTTAGGTTCTTCAAGCATCTCCTTGATTTCGCTACGACTGAAAGAGAAGTTACCACCAGCACTTACCTGCACGTTACCAATATTGGCCGTATAGTCAAGCGCCACTTCTACCCCGTGACTATCCACGATACCAGCATTCTTATAGGCACCAGCATTACCCAACACGGATGAGTTTTGGCCAGAAGTAGCCACCCAAATATCCGAACGGCGTTCGTAGAATCCATCTACAGCAATGTTCAATCCTTTAAGCAAAGTCATATCAAGACCCACATTGTACTTATGCGCTTTTTCAGTTGTTCCGTTGAGAGAAGGCAAGCGACCTTCAGACCAACCGCCACCACTGAAGTTATCATCAATAGGATAGCCATTGGCACTGTTCACTGTACTATTCCAATATCCATTGTATGGAATATTATCTGTCTGAATAACACCGAATGAAGCACGCAACTTCAAGAAATCGATGATATCCTGATTCTTCATCCATTCTTCGTTCGAGATAACCCAAGACAATCCCACAGTAGGCATCACACCCCAGCGAGTATCCGAAGGCAATCGGTTGGAAGCCGAAGAAGTCAGCGTAAAATCTGCAAAATAGCGCTTGTCATATCCATAGTGCGTGTACCAAGCCATATTTTGTGTGTACCAAGTCGTATTGGTTCCGTTCTTATTATCATACTTATACGTATATAGCAAGGCAGTGTACAGACTATGCTTACCAAACTGATGCGTCCAGTCCACATTGGCATGGAAGTTCAGCGAACGATGCTGCCAGTCAAGCTTCGCGAAGCCATCTCCACCAGTTACACCACCTACTGTACCCCCTTCAAACTTACTAAATTCTACAGGTTGTCCGTTCTCCCATTTAGTAGCACTGGTCATACCATACTTCTGCGAACGACGGTAATCTTCCCAATAAGAAGCGATATTATCGTATCCTACGCGCACCGATGCCCCTAAACCTTTGGTAATAGACGACAAGTCTTGACGCAGACTCATATCTGCATACAACGCACGAGTATGATCCTTAGAATACCCACGACCTTGAGCCAAGTACGCTGGGTTATGGCCACCATCCCAAGTAGCATTACCACCCCATAGACCACTTTCGGTACGTACAGGGAAAGCAGCAGCAGGGACATCAAACACACGACGCACAAGCTGTTCACCACCAGAAGCAGGACGGCTATATTCATTCAACAATCCCATCACATTGGCCTGCATCTTAGTAGTCGGTGTCAAGTCAATATCAAGATTTGAACGGAAGTTCGCCTTTGAATATTTATTTTGTGTCGAATATCCATCATTGGCATGCGCATTCTTAATGAATCCATGGTCACTTTGCAGATTCAACATCGTAAAATAACGTACATTGATCGATCCACCACGGAAAGTAAGCGTAGCAATATCAGACGAACTGTTATCCCTGAACACCTCATCCGCCCAGTTTACATTGGGATATAGATTGGGATAATTGCCACTCTTGAAAGCATTCAATTCATCTTGTGTATATCGCGCCGCCTTGCCATCATTGGCCAAAGCCTCATTCATAGCCGAAGCATAGGTGTAGCCATCAGTCATTTTAGGGATACGTACTTGCGTATTGAACGCATGATCATAGCTAAACTTAATCTCTCTGCTACGATACTTACCACGTTTGGTCACGATATTGACCACCCCATTGATACCACGATAACCGTATAAAGCCACAGCCGCCGCATCACGCAACACCGATACCGACTCCACTTCTTCGGGAGTGATAAAATTGAGCACATTGTAGTTATTATCACGCTCCAAACCATCAACCAACACCAAAATGCCATTGTTGTTATTGAGCGTTTGTATGCCACGGATACTCATCGAAGGAATTTGATCCCACACCTCACCTGTTTTCTGCAACGTCGTCAATCCAGCCACATTGCCATACAGCGCATTACCAATATTGAATGCAGAGCGATTGTCGATCTGATCGGCATACACCGTCGATACCGCCCCAGTAGATTCGGCACGAGTCTGATGCAAATCAAAGCCATAGTTCACATGCTCAGAAGCATAATCCATGACAACCGTCATACTCTTATTGTCCGTCACCGGCACCACCTTCGTCGCATCGTCCCAAGTAAGCACTTTAAGGCTGCTTCCTTGCGCCGCAGCTATGGTAAACGTACCATTCTCATCGGTAGCCACCTGCACCTGCGGATTGTTTTCGATAAACACCAAAGCTCCCCCTACCGGGTTTCCTTTTTTATCTATCACCTTGCCCGAGACGTTGCCATCTTGTGCATAAGCATGCAGGGTGGCAGATGCCATCAAGGCGAAAGCTAAAAACTTATATTTCTTCATGTTATTTTTCTTTCTTAATCAGTTTACTGATACTGTTCCTTATCACTTAGTTCCACCCAGGATTCTGCGTTAGGCCATATCCCTTATTCACTTCTGAAGGAGGGAAAGCAGACAGATACCATTTAGGGCTGAAGCTAGTCCACCAAGCACGTGACGAGTTGCTCAACACAAATGATTCATAACGGAAATCCTGAGGTTTTTGAGGATAGGCAGATGAGTTACCATTACCACCACTCCAAGGTAGATCGCCACCACCATCATTACGATAGATACGCAAACCATGAAGTTTCTTTTTGAATAGATCGGCACGTTTATAACGAATCATATCGAAGAATCGTACATCTTCTAGTCCTAGTTCGCAGGCACGTTCACGCAATATTTCTTCCAATAAAGCCGCCTTATCAGTAAGCAGATGTTTGCTTGGATTGCACGCATTCAAATCGCCCAATCCCACACGAGCACGCACCTTATTGACATTGTTGATAGCACCTTGCGCATCACCTGTTTGCAAGCAAGCTTCGGCATAGATAAGATACAGTTCAGATAAGCGTAGATATGGCCATTCTAGATAATTGCCCGCTAGACTACCCTTACCTTCTTTGAAGAACTTGTATAGAGAGAATCCAGTAGCCACAGGACCTGTTTCGGTTTTAGTATCGTTGACATTTTCACGTCCACCAATCCATAGTTCGGCAGCATGGTCACCATAACGCGCACCATTGACCAAGATCGTTTCATACAAACGTGGGTCACGGTTAGGACTGTTATAATCGTTATTATTAAAGAATGGTTGTGCACCATCTTGTAGTGAATCATCACTAAAGGCAGTCCCATCACTCATAGGAAACATTTCCATAAACTCGAGTGTAGGAGTATATCCACCAAAAGTAACCCATTCACCCCAGTAATACCACCATTCCCAGTTGTATTTACCAATGATACGAGTCGAGATAATCAGTTCTTTATTGTTCTGACGCACGAAATACGCCTTATTGAAAGCCTCACGATAATCATCACATGTCGTTCCAGTAGCCTGTGTCAATTCATAATACCCCTTGCTACTCAACTCAGTAAAGAAAGCCTTGCAAGCATCATAACAACGTTGCCACCATTCCGCATTATATCCACCATACCAAGCTTGCTTATTTTCGATAGCCGTTTGTGGAGGTTCCGTACAATATGGTTCATTATCATTGAACAAAGGACTAGCTGCAAATAGCAACACCTTACACTTCAATCCCATAGCAGCCGCTTTGGTGAAACGTCCTTGCCAGTTGACATCGTCACTACCTAAATCCCAAGGCAACTCAGGCGTATTGGCTGCTTCATCAAGCAACGAGCAGATAAAGTTGGCAGTTTCCTCAGCCGTAGCACGAGGCACATCATACTGCGCTTCTACCCCATAAGTACCTTTTACTATAGGCAACCCACCGAAGTGTCGGAAAAGGTCGAAATATCGTGAAGCGATAAGCACCTTCGCCTCAGCAGTAAGGCGTGCTTTCTCTGCATTCTCCATATCAGGCACACGGTCTACATTTTCGATAAACATCCATGAAGCACGGATAGCCTGCCAACAATTTTCCTTGTTGTATCCAAAACGCGTTTCGCTAGTACCATCTTCGTTACTCGCTTTATATGCACCAGAATAGTATTCACGGTTCACCCCATCCCATGAGTTATGACTGTGGAAACAGTCACTCAAGGTCTCAAACATACCCGTGTTCATCTTACCATCTACATCATTCCAGTTGGTAGCTAAGCCATAATACAGCTTACTATAGGTTTTCCAGAGAAAGGCACGTGCATATTCAGCTTTGCTAAAGATAGTATCCTGATTCATATCACCTGTATCAGGAGCCTTCTCCAAGAAGTTGTCACCAAACTTTATAGGATCGACACATGAAGAGAGCACAAGAGTGACTCCAATAAATGCCGCAACAAACCATTTAGTTAGATTTTTCATATTCTTAAATTCATTATTTTAGTGTGAAGCAATGGATTAGAATCCTAGTTTCAAACCTATATTATACACACGTGTAAGGGGATAGTTAGGGCGGTCGCTCTGACGAGACTCAGGGTCACCCCACATAAAGTCAGTGAATGTCAGCAAGTTGTACCCATTCACATACAGACGACAATTGTTGACCTTCATCTTCTTCAAGAATGGGAAGTGCATAGTATAGCCTATCTCCATATTCTTCAAACGAAGGTAAGAAGCATCCACTAGATATAGATCCGATCCAGCATAGTTATTGGCCGCGTGTAGACTAGATGCACGAGGGAATTTAGCCGTGAAAGTATCAGCCGATGAGCGCCATGTATTGTTGTATTGATAAAGCAACAATCCCTTCTCGTTGGTATCCCCAAGTGGACGGCGGAATTCAGACAACATACGGTCCACATTCCAAGCAGCAGTCCACTGCATAGAGAAGTCAAAATCGCCCCAATTGAATCCAGCATTGAACCCACCAGTCCATTCTGGTACATCGGTATAACCAATATCACGAGTCGCATCATTACCATCTAGCTTACCATCCCCATTGAGGTCACAATAGATAGCATCCCCAGGAGTTAGCGTGATACCATGATCGGCAATAGGACGTCCAAATTCTTCTTGATAACGAGCATCAGCTGTTTCATCATAGAATCCCCAGAACTTATACATAGATCGAGCACCTACGCGGCGACCAGTTTGCGACATCCATTCTTCATTTTGAGCCACCTCATTCATGAAGACGATTTTATTCTTTGAGTACGAAAGATTGGCCGTAGCCCAATAGCGGAAATTATCATTCAACTGATCATTCCACTTCACCTGCACTTCAAAACCTTGATTCTTTACTTTACCCACATTCACCAATGGTAGAGTCATCCCCAAGATACCAGGTAGGTAACCAGGTTTAGTCAAGATATCCTTACGATCTTCCACGAAGTAATCGACCGATGTACTCAAGCGATCACCCAATAGATTGAAGTCAACACCATAGTTCTGCTTCAATGAAGTTTCCCATTTAGACAGCGGATTGGATTGACTCGCCTCATATGCACCAGGCTTCTTATTGTTCACATCCTGACCGAAGTAGTATCCATCGCCAATACCATAATTGTATTTACTAGCTAGATAAATGAAACGGTCCGATCCATTCTTATCGTTACCCACTAAACCGACAGAAGCACGTAGTTTAAGGTATCCTACCACCTTCTTGACAGGCGCAAAGAAAGGTTCCTCACTAAGCACCCAACCAACAGATCCAGCAGGGAAGAAACCATAACGATTTTCAGGAGCAAAGTTCTCAGAACCATTATACCCCACATTAAACTCAGCCATATAACGACTCTTCCAGTCATACGTAACACGGCCCACTAAGCCCACATACCCCGAAGGAATGTACGAATACGTACCACCAGGATAGTATTTCTTTGATTGATTGTATAGCGCAAGAGCAGATACCGTATGGTCGCCAAACTTACGGTGATAGTTGAACGCCGCTTCCATATACCAGTCACGCGATTTACCAAAATCGCCATCGCTGTAACTCAACTGACTATCCGACCCATTCTTACGGAAATAGATCGACCCATCCGCATTGACATACGGCGTATAATTAGCCACCGAAGCACTAGAACGTTTCGTATTAGAGTACGTCGAGTTGTACGCCCCCTTAATCTTAAATGAAAGCCCCTTAGTGACAAAGTCCAACTTCTGATTCAAGGCCAAGTCGACATTCAGCACATTATTAGTACGTTGACGCGCCCCCTTACCATAATAAGAGTCTAGTCCATCCGTACCCGTAAATGGTAGATAGTCACTATTAGACTTCACATACTTGCCATTTACGATACCAGCACTAGCAAACGGTACCGCCCAATAGAGCTTACGGAACAGTTGATTTTGATCTTCTCCCGATTCAGGAGTACGTTTTATTTCTACACGACCACCGATATTGACCGAAAGCAAGGTTGTTTTGGTCACATCAAAGTCGAGGTTAGCACGATAGTTGTATCTTTTGTAGTCGAAGTTAAAATCATCCGCAGCATTAAACTGCTTGAACATACCATTTTGCGAGAAGAACCCAAGCGATACAAAGTAACGCATATTATTGGTTCCCCCAGAAATGTTCACATTATGTTGCGACTGTATAGACGACTTCTTCATACAGTAATCAATCCAATTGATATCAGGATAAAGAATAGGATTGGTATGATCACGGAAGTTAGCCAACTGCTCATCCGAGAAAATAGGCGAGCCCCCATCATTGGTGAGCATCATATTATAATAGTCAGCATACTGATATGAATTGGCAAAATCCAACTCC
Source organism: Bacteroidaceae bacterium (assembly GCA_963668535.1). GTDB lineage: Bacteria > Bacteroidota > Bacteroidia > Bacteroidales > Bacteroidaceae > F22. The sequence goes on along the minus strand of OY764867.1, from coordinate 2,292,790 downwards.
TTAGTACGCACATTCACACCCACAGAAGTTGAGAAAGAGATTTTGGCCTTTCCTTCCTTCCCACGTTTCGTTGTAATCAAGATTACCCCATTGGCACCACGCACACCAAATACCGCAGTAGCCGAAGCATCCTTCAATACAGTCACACTTTCAATTTCGTTAGGATCCAGTTGCGACATATCACGTTCCACCCCATCCACTTGGATCAGTGGCGAAGCCGACCCTGTGTATGTAGCGATACCACGCACATAAATATCGGCAGCATCCGCACCCGGTTCACCCGAATACTGTACCGACGATACACCAGTTACCTGACCAGAAAGGACATTTGAGATAGATCCAGCAGGAGTTTTCAAGAGGTCATCCCCCTTCATAGACGAGATAGCTCCAGTTACAGATACCTTCTTCTGTACCCCGTAAGCCACCACTTGTACTTCGCCCAACATCTGCGAGTCATCCTCAAGTACGATGTTGAGTTTAGCACCCTTTTTGATTGTAATCACTTGGGTTTTATAACCAAGAAAACTAATTTTGATTTTCGCACCCACAGGAGCATTGAGCGAAAAATTACCATCAAGATCGGTAATTGCACCATTAGTGGTTCCTATCACCATGATATTGGCACCAATGACAGGATCACCGTTGACATCTTTCACCAAGCCTATCACCTTCGTTCCATTTTGTTGCACGGCCACTAGTCCGTTGACTTCCCGAGCATATCCGTTAGTAGATACAGAAAGAGCCAGAGAAAGAAGTAGTGCTACAGGCAACTTTCGGCAATAGCAGTGCGCTTGTCGAGCAGAAAGCATTCTTTGCTTTTCCATTAGCAATATTTTAAGGTTAATAATGAATGAAAATAATGCCGAAAACATAGAGATCGCAAGCTTATATATTTATAAGTACACTTGCCCCCATGTTTTCGACATCGCAAAGAAACGTGTCTTTCTATTATAATAGTGTGAATTTTAACCCATTAAGACGTGACAAATCACCCATGAATCATTTCTCACATATAAATGAGACTTTTATATCACTTCGAAACAGCCCCTGTCACAGCACTTTTCTTCTCCAAATACTCACTGGGTAGCATTCCGATCTCTTTTTTGAAACTTCCACTGAAATAACGCGGATCATTGTATCCCACCGCATAAGCCAGCTCAGCGATACTGATATTTTCTTTTTGATCCATCAGTGCGCACGCCGCCTTCATACGAATATTACGCACGAAAGACACAAATGTTTGTCCCGTGAGACTCTTTAATTTTCTGAAACAAGTACTTCGACTCACATGCAGTTCTTCAAGAAAACAAGCCATATCAAACTCAGCATCATCAAGATGTCGATTCACACAATCGATCGCACTCTGCAAGAACTCTTCATCGATACTCGTATAGTTCATCTCCTTGGACTCAAAGACCAACTGCTTCTTGAAGTCACACCCATGACGCTCACGCGCCTTGAGCAAATTATTGATACGCGCCTGAAGCACACTCAAACTAAATGGCTTGGTAAGAAAAGCATCCGCCCCACTTTCATAGGCCTCCACCCTATCCTCCTCTTTCGTTTTGGCCGTAAGAAGTAGCACAGGGATATGGCTATTTTCAAAACTAGTCTTCACATAGCGACAGAACTCGATACCATCCATCACAGGCATCATCACATCACTCACAATAAAAGAGATCTCTTGTTGCTCCAACACCTTCTGCGCTTCACACCCATTGCTGGCAGTATAGATGCGATAATCATGACGCAGCAACTTCACCATCAGCGTAAGCAACTCCTCGTTATCTTCGACCAATAGCAAAGCAGGCGCACTATCATCCCCCTCGCCATCTAGCAGAGCAGCACAACTAGCATCATGCGATGCCATCAGCTCATCGGCATCGGCAACATCGACATCGACATCGACATCGACATCATGGACACACACCTCATCCATCTTCATCACCGCTTCATCCAGCATGGTAGGCTGTATGTCTTCGTCGATCTCATCGGCCGTATAAGACGAACGTAGCAGCGGGAAAGTGATACAGAAAGCCGTTCCCTTGCCCAGTTCACTCTCCACACGGATATCCCCATGATGCAACTTCACCAAATCATGCACCAACGAAAGCCCAATGCCCGTCCCTATCGTTTTAAAGCGACGATAATCACCCTCATAGAAACGCTTGAATAGATCGCGCTGCGCCTCAGCAGACATACCCGGTCCATCGTCGCGCACGACCAACTGCACCCATGACCTGTCCACACAAGCCAGTTCCACGGTCACCGTTTCGCCAGGACGATTGTACTTGGCAGCATTCGACACCAAATTATACAGCACCTTGTCCAACTTATCAGGATCGAAATACGCCATAAAAGGAGTGAGTTCACTCTTCACCACGATATGCATATTTTTCTTATGCGTAAGCGGACGGAAACTATCGATATTATGCTGTACAAACTGAGCCAAGTCGGCATGTACCACCCGCAATTTTAAATTGCCCGATTCGGCCTTGCGAAACTCCAAGATCTGCTGAAGCAAACGAATGAGACGATTGATATTGTTGGTCATCACCCCATACTGCTCTTTATAACTCGGCGCCAAGAGCTTCAACTCATCCACCGAAGCCGTAAGAATCGTCAGCAGCGTCAGCAACTCATGCGTGATATTGGTAAAGAATTGCAATTTAGCATGATTCAACTCTTCCGACTTCTGCTTCTCCACCTCGCGCATATGCAAAGCACTCTTCAGACGGATACGATTGCGCACAGTACGCCACGCATAATACGTAATCCCCACAATGATCACTATATATATAAGGTATGCCCACCAAGTTTTCCACGGCGGAGGCAATATAGTCACAGCCATACGCAGCGTCTCACTATCCCACACCCCATTGGCATTGCTCGCCCGCAAGTAAAAGGTATAGTTTCCCGGTTTGAGGTTATTATAATACGCAAAACGCTTGGAAGCATCTGTATATTGCCACTCCGTTTCAAAATTCTCCAACTTATACGCATACAAAGCCCGCTCAGGCGCAAAGAAATCGAGCGCAGAAAATTCAAGCGAGAAGTTATTATGCTGATAATCCAACGTAAGCTGCTTGGTAAACCCCGGAGCAGATGTCGAAATCTCCGTCCGTTCCTTATCATCCAAAGAAGACCAAGACTGATTATACACTTTGACATCCGTCACCGTGACCCGCGCCCCCTTGTCATACCGCTCCATACGCTCAGGATAGAAACTATTGAACCCACGGTTGCCACCAAATAGGATCTCCCCATCAGCCGCCAAAGCCACCGCCTTTCTATTGAAGATATTATCCTGCAACCCATCCGTAGTCGTGTACAAACGGAAGTTGGCCCCCTTCGTATCCTCAGAAACCGCCAAGCGGATAAGTCCCGAATTGGTACCCAGCCACAACACCCCGTCATGATCCTCACAGATGCTGACCACCGCATCACCAGGCAAATTCCATTTGAGATGCACAGGTCGAAAAGTATGGTGCACCGCATCGTACAGCGCCAAACCACTGCTATTAGTTCCCGCCCATAAGCGCCCATGACTATCGTGAAACAAGCAATTAATAAAATTACTCGTCAATCGATTATTCTCAATATTAAACGCCTCCGCTTTGTAGCCATGCCAATCATCGCCCCGACCAGTGATGCGCACCACCCCACCATTGAGAGTACCCACCCACAGCTCATGCGATTGAAAAGACGTGATATCATTGATGCTATAATTGGACAGATACTTATCCCCTATTTTGAGCGAATCCAAACTCATCGCCGCACCACTTGCCATGCGTACCGACAGTCCGATGCGCTTCCCCACCCACAAGTTGTGGTCCATATCCTCATGAAGCGAAAACACACAAGGATCGCCTATCCAAGGCGTATCATTGGGATAGTGTATCACACGCGAATTGGTAGGCGCATCAAGATCAATATCATAGATACCCCCATCATATATCGACGCCAGAATATGCCCCGTAGAAGGCGACTGGATAAAATCTGTCACCGTAGAAATACCCGAAATGCCCGCAAACTCCGGCATCTGAGTATAATGAGTAAATCGGCCAGTGGCACGATCCAGAATACCAAATCCACACGACCCTATCCCCATCCATAGCCGCCCCTTCTTATCGAGCAACATGCTGCGAATAGAATTGGACTTCAACTGCGCCTTCACCTGGAGCAACTTGTTGAGCGCAAAATCCGACGTATACGTATTGACACAGTTCACCCCAGCACCGATCATGCCCACCCACATTAAACCCTGGCGATCAGAGAGCAAAGCCGCCACCTCGTTTCCACCGATGGATTGTCCGTTCTCACTGGGATAGAAATTCACAAACGACGCATTAGGCTTATCTACCTCCTGCGCAGGCAACAAACTGAGTCCACTGCGCGTACCCACCCAGAGCGTCCCCGTATTGGCATCTTCCGTCATGGCATAAATCAGATTGTCCGAGATACTCCCTGCACGATGCTTATCCGAATCAAAGGTCGTCCACGACACCCGCTTCATATCATAAGGATGGTGCAGCAACTGCAAACCATAGCCCCACGTACCCACCCAGATACGCTTCTTACTATCTTGAAAGAGCACATGAGCCGAATGCGCAGCATTCATATGTGGGTAGTGATAATACTTATCCTTATACGGATCATATCGATACAACCCATTATTCCACGTACCTATCCACAGATGCCCATCGACATCCTCAAGCAGAGCAGTGATAGTCGTCTGCACCATCACACGTCCAGTAGTATCTAGATTGAAAGGCGTAAAATGCCCATCTTCATGATACTCATACAAGCCCTGCTCCGTACCGATCAAGATACGTCCCCCACGAGTGATCAATATCTGCGACACCCCACGCGTATAGAGTTCACTCTGCGCATATTTTCGGATATCCCCCGTCTGCTTGTTTAAACAGTTCAGCCCATTGTCCGTACCTATCCACAGCCGATGATGCGTATCCTCAGCCATACATCGGATATTATTGCTCGTAAGCATTTCGGGATGATGCAAGTTCGATTTAAAAGTAGTGAGGCCATAGCCATCATACTGAAAGAGTCCATTGCGGGTAGCGATCCAGAGAAATCCGTCATGGTCTTGGTAGATAGATTGCACATCTTTGGCAGGCAAAGAGTTCAAAACAGGAGGCACCTCAAACGAAAGAGGCTGTGAGCCAGGCGATGCCGCCATCAAAGAACAGAGTCCACTTAATGCACAGATACATAAGCAGATGATTTCACGGTAAAAAGAAGTTTTTAAGGTATTCATTAAAGTACTACATTCGGTTAAGTTTGTGTCTTTACAATCATTGTGTTGTTGTTCATGATCAGCGTAAACGCAATCAGCAAAATCAAGACTACCCCAATCTATATGACGATGGAGCCTCCCCTTAACATATGGCTATTCAAATGGTATTAAATAAGGTCTGAGCCTCAAAGGGTATTGTCTTTGAGAATAGAATAGTATTTGATCTTAACGTCTACAAAGATAAGGTATTTGTTTGTCACTTGCATAAAAAGAACAAAAAAAATACTGTCTATAGAAAAAGTACCCCAAAAGTTTGGCGTCAAACTTTTGGGGTATTCTATATCATTTACACAGGCACTTAGGGTTAAGAATCATCCCATTACCACACCTTGGACTTTTTTTATTTGGTCCTGATACAATTAAATTTACACACTCATGTGTAAGTTCACAATATTGTAAATCTACATGAGTGTATCCTACTTCCCAAAAATATTTTTCTTATTCCAACTTATTATTTCTTGCAACTAATTTTAGTATAGTGTACCCCTATTTTAGGACCACATTTACTCTTATTTAAGAAATGGTTCGTCCATTTGATAAGTTAATATTGATTTTCTTGTTTACACTTGGGCTTTATTCTTAAGCCGCATAGTTGGTTCCAAAAGAACGTTGATATATTCTAGCAGGGAAGTCATTTTGTATACCCTGATGATGTCTACGTTCATTGTAATAGTTGATATAGTGCTTAATCCCTTGATACAGTTTTGAGCTATTGTTAGGTAGATGTAAGTAAATGTATTTCTGCTTGATAGAGCGCCAAAAGCCCTCAATAGCTGCGTTGTCCTTGGCTCTTCCACGTCCATCCATACTGATGCGTATGTGTTGAGCTTTTAGATAATTGACCCACTGAGAGTATGTATACTGGCTACCTTGGTCAGAGTTTACAATATCAGGCTTGCCATGCGTTTGTGTCGCTTCCTATAAGCACAGTATAGACTCAGAAGCTTCTAGCGAGTTAGAAAGCCTCCAAGCTACAATCTTGCGGCTATACCAATCGATAAGCCACTAGGTACATAAAGCCCTTAGGCATGGCTATATACGTGATATCAATGCTCCATACTTGGTTGCTCTTGTGGATATGTAGTCCACGTAGCAAATATGGATGAATATATTCGGCACGTCCTAGCTTGCTTAGCAACTTCTTAGGATAAATAGCTTGTAGTAATATTGGCTACGGCTAATACCCAAAAGGCGACATTGCTGGCGGATACTAAGTTTGGTATTGGCTGGCTCTACGGCTTTTTTTTAGCACGCCGAGCTTATCGCAAGCACGTTCTAAAAAGTCACGCTCGATAGTAAGCTGACCTACCTTTTGTTCGAGAACATGGATATGTTCATCTTTGGCGGCGCTTTCTTCGCTAGGATGTTTGCTACCAAATAAAGATTCAAGTTGAGAAAGGACTTCTTTCTTCCATTGAACGATTTGACTAGGAGCCACTTCAAAGCAGCGAGCCAACTCAGAGGTAGTCTCTTGTTCTTTTAAAGCTTCGCGAACTACGCGAGCCTTGAATTCACTGCTGAATGTACGTCGTGATGCCATAAGCTAAATTTTAGGATTGCATCAAATGGTCGAAAAATATCGTTTCTTAGCAAGTGGTCCGAAATATGGGGGACAGTATAATAACTGAAGGTAAGTATCCATGGAGATGTTTTTCTTAAATAAAACAAAATGCTAATCTTACCACTCAAACACTACGTAATACGAAGCAAAATTGATTGTTTCTTTCTGTTTTATTTCTTAGCTTTGCACATGAAAAATAATGCTCTCCTTACTCTATCAATGAAACATACTGTAATACAAAAAGTTCCAATCTAGAGTGTTACAACATCACAGTTTATTATAAATAACCAAGGTTGAGCCATCAGAATAATACAATTAAGTAATGACTAATAAAACTAAATACAAAGGGATTGATTTATTTTGTGGTATCGGTGGATTTCGCTGTGCTATGGATGAGATAGGAATCAGTACTGTTTTTTCATCTGATATTGATAAGTTTGCCCAAGAAACTTATGAGGCCAATTTTGGTGAGATTCCTAATGGAGACATCACTAAAATTGATACTAAAAACATCCCAGATTTTGATATTCTTACGGGCGGTTTCCCATGTCAACCATTTAGTTTTGCTGGAATCAAAGAAGGGTTCAACGATAAGACTAGAGGAACGTTGTTTTTTGACATACTAAGAATTGTTAAGACGAAAAGACCTAAGATGTTTTTACTTGAAAATGTAAAGGGACTTAAATCTCATGACCAAGGGAGGACTTTAGAAACAATAACAACATCATTAGAACAACTAGGTTATAACATCCATTGGACCGTTTTAAATAGTTATGATTTTGGTTTGCCTCAGTTTAGAGAAAGGTGGTACTGTGTTGGTTTCAACAAAGAAGTTGATTTTTGTTTTCCTAAAGACCAAGATCGAGGTGCCACGCTAAGAGATATCATAGATACTTCAAATAAAGACGAGTCGTTATTACTTTCTGAGTTCGAAACAAAAAGAATCGAATTTCATTTTAAACATGTCACAAAAGATTATGTGCGTGTTAAGCATGACAACTCTATGTATAAGCCTCACACTAAAAAAGGGCGACACGGAGTGTACTCTTTTCAAAAAAATGATGGATCATTGAGATTTCATATCGGTGATAGAGCCAAGACACAAATCCAAGAAGCATTTTACTGTTGTCTTGATAGCTATTCACCTACAATAATAGCAAACAGAACTCCTAAACTATGGGATATAAATCGAAAATTATCAGTTGATGAAGCAAGAAAATTACAAGGATTTCCTGATGGTTTCATTTTTCCAGTTTCTAGTACACAGGCATACAAGCAACTAGGAAATGCTGTTGCAGTACCTGTAGTTAGAGAGATACTAAAGAACATGATAAAAGCATATGAACAAAATTAAAAAAGACTTAATCTTAACAGCTTGGACACAATTGTCAAGCCAATCTTCCAATAAATTTTGGGGAGTAATAACACTATTAAGTACACTAGAAAGTGAAAGCCCAGTTGTTGCAAATGTCACATATAAAATCAAAGCAAAGAAACTCTCTAATTTGTTAATTAGGCTTTTTGATTTTGAAGATTCGCACAAGAAACGTAATTATGGAGAAGAATGCTACTATATCACTTTTTCAAATGATTGGATTGCAAAAGTGAAAAGTATTTTTCTTAAGCAGAAAATTTCAATAGCACAAGCTGCCTTGTATTTTCATTTGGATCAGTCCTTTGAGGAAGAAATTGATTTAAAATTACTTGTTAATAAGTTTATTCACGATATAAAACTTGACACTGAAGCTATAAGTACATTCTTTGATTTAGATTTTACAAATGAACAGAACCTTTTAGAAACAGGGTATACAAAGGCTGATTTATTCAATGCTATATCCTCCGATACTCCTAATAAGATTAACCATAAAACACTTACATTTGATGATCCATATTCTGTTGTTAGTAGTGCTGGAGAGTTAACTAGGGGGCCATTTATTCAACCACTATATACTACGATATCAGGACCTGAATGTTTAGTCTTGACTAACTTTGATTTTTCGAAATCATACAATTTAAAAGCCTCTAAAGCCTCTTCGAGGCCTAACTGTTCCTGTAGAAACAGAATTTTTTATGGTTCTCCTGGCACTGGCAAGTCACACGCCATCAAAAAACAAACATCGACTGAACATGTTATCCGTACAACATTTCACCCAGACAGCGACTACTCAACATTTGTTGGTTGTTACAAACCAACCACAAAAGAAGAACCTAGATACACCTACTTAGGAGATAAAGCAGTGCCTATAATAGATATTAAAGGTGATATCTTAACAGAGAATCAAATCGTATACGAATTCGTAGACCAAGCGTTCTTACAAGCTTATATCCAAGCATGGAAATTTTACGCAAGTGCTGCTGAAGAAATTAATAAGCAGTATTTAGTAATTGAAGAAATCAATCGTGGCAACTGTGCTCAAATCTTTGGTGACCTCTTCCAACTACTCGACCGCAATCATTGGGGATTTTCAGATTATCCGATTCAAGCAGATAATGATATGCAAAAGCGACTTGCAAAGGCATTTAACGGATTGACTATATCACAAGAAGAAAAAGAAACAATCAATGCTCACTACGATGGTAAAGATATAGTTAGCGAAGTGTTAAGTGGTAAGACATTACTGTTGCCAAGTAATTTGTATATATGGGCCACTATGAACACAAGTGACCAATCGTTGTTCCCTATTGACTCTGCTTTTAAACGTCGTTGGGATTGGCAATACATGCCAATCTCGAAAGGTAGAGATAATGGGATTGAACTTAATTGGACAATCGAAGCAGGTACAAAAAAATACGATTGGTGGTCATTTTTAAATAAGATCAATGATCATATTGCTTCAACCACAAACTCTGAAGATAAGAAACTAGGTTTCTTCTTTTGTAAGGCTAACAATAACTGCATCGATGCAGATACATTTATAGGTAAGGTCATTTTTTACTTATGGAATGATGTATTCAAAGATTTTGGTTTTGACAATTCAATCTTCCAAGACGAAGGTGAGACACTTACTTTTGAAAAATTCTACACTACAGATGAAAGTGGAAACGTCGTTGTTCGAAAAGATAAACTTGAGCGTTTCCTTAATAACTTAGAAGTAGAATTTGTAAATGACCCCGATACAGAAGAAATAGCATCTGAACAAGAGTAGCAAGATGAAAATCCTAATAGAAGAACACCGATATCTCTTTGAAGATGTAAAGGACATTCTCCATGGCATAGATGTATTGGAGAATATAGAAGGCTATGTAAGCCTAAACTACATTGGGTATTTCTACAATACTCAGCTAAAGGATTGCGTATTTATACTTCCCAAAGTTCTTCTTGAAGATTCCAATGGTAAAGAACTGGTATTTGGCAAGTATGATCCAAAAGAGATCATTAACCTTGATGCTAACAATCCACTAACCCAACAAGAGAAGGATTTTATCTACGAATTTGCAGTATGGATATACCGCGCTATTGTTGTATTTCAATATGGCCACGAAGACAGTAACATTGTGTTCCATAAAAAGATCATCCAGCTTGGAAAAGGGCGTCAAAGACTGAGCAATACCTTTTTAGATGTATTATTGGCCCTACTACAGTTCAACAAAGATAACCAAAGCTTCTTTTTCTATATTCTTCGTAATATACACTCAGGGTACAATAAAATAAATTGGACACGTACTATTGGTAAATCTAGTGCTATTGTACAACAGAATAAACCAATCTACTTAAACCCTGTAAATAAGAAACGTCAGATACAGTTTGACGAAGATTTGTTGGTTATATACTTCTCGGTTCTTGACTATATCTGTGAACATTATGGCTTTACAGCAAATATCAACTGTAACTATCAACTGATTCGAGGAAAGCAATTCGAGACATATCTCAATGGATTTGGCAAAACAAGACTCTTGCAGATCAAATACAAATACTTCTCAGATAAAGCTTTAGAATTGTGGAATCTGTGTTATGCATTCTTTGATACAGCAAAGCAGGTTAGGACAAACAGTACGCAGCGAGAGTACCTATTAGTAAAGAATTTCAATATTGTATTTGAAGCTATTATCGATGAACTGATAGGTGATAGAAACATCCCACGTGGCTTAAAGAAGCAAGAAGATGGCAAGCGAGTTGACCATATGTATACTTATAAAGGACTTACTAGTCATGAAGAAGAAAATAATCTCATCTACTACATTGGTGATTCAAAGTACTATAAACGTGGCAATAACATAGGCAAAGAATCTGTCTATAAACAGTTCACTTATGCACGCAACGTCATTCAATGGAACCTTAACCTATTCATGAATGACCATGAGGATGACCCTGAGATGATTTCAGACAAACACAACTTTGACGAAGTGCCTAAGCTGCGTGATGATACAACAGAAGGCTACAATATTATTCCAAACTTCTTTATCAGTGGACGTTTGAATCAAGAATTAAGCTACAAAGAAGAAATTGAAATTACAGACAAAAAACACACTCATTTCAGTAATAAGCAATTTGAGAACCGTCTATTTGACCGTGACACTATGCTTATATGTCATTACGATGTCAATTTCCTATATGTAGTATCACTGTATGCACGCAACAACATGCTACAAAAAAAGCAGTGGAAAGACAAAGTCAGAACTATGTTTCGCTCTGAAATTCAACAACAACTAGAAGACAAGTTCAACTTCTATGCGATGGCTGCTTACCCTCAAGTAAATGCCGAAGCATACATAAAGGATCACTTTCAAGAAGTGCTCGGTAAGATATATCAGCCTTATGCTAATAAGGATATGTTTTCTCTTGCTCTAGATAAAGAGTTTGAAACTGAAAATGAAGAGCTGCTAACAGAATTGCGTAAACATTTTTATATCGAAGAATGTGCCATTGGCGACAATCCGTCAGGAGCATTGGAGAATGCAGCAACGAGATCAGGCTCTGATTCGGTAGAAGAAAAAGATGGCGTATTAATGGTTATGATGGAGAACTTTAATGCTAAGAGCAAGAATTTTCTAACTAATGGCAAGATAGCCGTAGGTATCAAGTACACAATGGACTCTATTGAAATAGTTCAAAACCTACCAAATATTGGGTATATTCTGTTCCATACACGCAAAGATGAAGGGCAACATATGTACCCTATTACAGTAGAAGTTACGATCAAACCTGCTATTGAAATTGATGATTCAATCTACAAAAATGTGAACACAACTATTATGTATGCTGTAGTTGATTTTAATTCTGAAGAATTGGACAGTGCAAATGTACATTCCTCTCATAAACCAATAATCTCTCGGGAATTTCGCTATGATGCTCAATATGTGAGCATGAAAGACTTGATGTGATAATTTTAGATTAAAAGGATGTTGCAATATAGTGTACCCCTATTTTAGGACCACATTTACTTTAATTTAAGAAATGGTTCGTCCATTTGAGAAGTTAATATTGATTTTTTTTGTTTACACTTGGGCTTCATATTAAGCCGCATAATTGGTTTCAAAAGAACGTTGATATCTCTTAGCTGGGAAGTCATTTTGTATTCCCTGATGATGTCTACGTTCATTGTAATAGTTGATATAATACTTAATCCCTTGATACAGCTTTGAGCCGTTATCCTTTGCTCTTCCACGTCCATCCATACTGATGCGTATGTGTTGAGCTTTTAGATAGTCGATCCACTGGGGGTAAGTGTACTGGCTGCCTTGGTCAGAGTTTACGATATCAGACTTGCCATGCGTTTGTATCGCTTCCTATAAGCACAGTATAGACTCAGAAGCTTCTAGCGAATTAGAAAGCCTCCAAGCTAGAATCTTGCGGCTATACCAATCAATAATAGCCACTAGGTACATAAAGCCCTTAAGCATGGCTATATACGTGATATCAATGCTCCATACTTGGTTGCTCTTGTGAATATGTAATCCACGAAGCAAATATGGATGAATATACTCGGCACGTCCTAGCTTGCTTAGCGACTTCTTAGGATAAATAGCTTGTAGTAATATTGGCTACGGCTAATACCCAAGAGGCGACATTGCTGGCGGATACTAAGCTTACTATTGGTAGGGTCTACTACGGCTTTTTTTTTAGCACGCCGAGCTTGTCGCAAGCACGTTCTAAAAAGTCACGCTCGATAGTAAGCTGACCTACTTTTTGTTCTAGAACACGGATATGTTCATCTTTGGCGGCGTTTTCTTCGCTAGGATGTTTGCTTCCAAATAAAGACTCAAGTTGAGAAAGGACTTCTTTCTTCCATTGAACGATTTGACTAGGATCCACTTCAAAGCGGGAGCCAACTCAGAGGTAGTCTCTTGTTCTTTTAATGCTTCGCGAACTACGCGAGCCTTGAATTCACTGCTAAATGTACGTCGTGATGCCATAAGCAAAATTTTAGGGTTGCATCAAATGGTCGAAAAATATTGTTTCTTAGCAAGTGGTCCGAAATATGGGGGACATTATATTGTTTACAGTTATCATATGCTTGAGTATAATATTTGTTTGGATATAAATATATAAAATCTTTTTTCTTTGACAAAATGTTTGCACTTAATACACAAATATTATATTACATATTTTTTTACAACATGTATTTTTGCCTAAATTATACAAATACTTAAAACGTGCTATTTTACCATTCAGCCACCTATAACAAAGACTCCCCCCAGATCATCACGATCTAGAAGGAGTCACCCCAAAAAACATTCAGCATCTATGAAAAACAACACTGCACAAACTACAAAGTACTAATTTCTTCTTATCCCCTGTCGACGGCATCCCCAGCGTCGCCAGTTCATACCACGCCATCCGCCGAGACTAGGCTTATATACATTTGTTTGAACACCCTGGGACAGGGTATCAGGAAGAGGAGGCACAGGATTGGGCTCATTGGAATCATTCATTAAGGAGAAAGACGCATTGTCATCTCTCTCGGGGTTATAGTCACTATCCACAGGGTCATAAGCGCCACTCAGAGGGCTTGGCACACACCATTCCACATGGAGATATTCCTCGGCCGCATCGCATAATCTGCGCAATTCGGGCGTAATGCTCTCGCCGCTGTGCGTCTGCGCATATACATAATTGCGCGATACCAAGGCCATCTCACGGAGATACTGTAGCCACTCCTGATGCACATCGTAGCACGGACACATCTTGAGCCAATCTACAGACGTAATCTGTCCGTCGCCATTGACATCGGGCGATAAATCGCGATGCCCCAAGACATCGTAAATCTTAAATTCGTTGATCAGCAAACCAATCAGATGCTTGATAGCCAATTGCTGCACAGGCGTGCGCGTATCGGCTGGCTGTCCCTGATCATCAAGTCCACCGATATAGCAGATACCTATGCTATGTTGGTTGTGCCCTTTGCAGTGCGCCCCCATCTCCTCGAGCGGACGACCTTTCCAGACACGTCCTTTCTCATCGATCACAAAATGATAGCCGATATCGCGAAATTGACGTTGCAGATGCCACTTCTTGATATCATCTATCGTCACCCCACTATCAGGGCGTACAGCAGCGCAGTGAACAATAATCGTATCGATTTTACGAGTATTCGCTGCGGAATTAAATAAGGTCTCATGATTCATTTTATCTACTTTAAGTAAGGTTTTAATGACCACTCCGTGCCTGCATGTCAGACGGATTACGGAGTGGTCGTATAGGTAGATATATGCGTTATCCTGAAAACATATACCTCAACAACACGCGCTCCTTAGGTGCCACTACCCAAACAGATGGGGCATGCTACATGCTTGCATTCCTAGGGCACCAGCAAGTGCCGACAAGACTGCAATAACGACACGGATCCACTTCTCGACCGTGCTTTGACCTGCACTGGGATGTTCTACTTTAATTTCCATACTGATAATTCTGTTTAAAGGTTTACAGTTGTACTTAATTTTCATCGTTATAAAACTACTTTAAGAAAGGGATCATGATTAGGGGGATGCATAGATCACGCCCCAACTAATCATGATCCACTAGAACTAACCTAGCAAGTCATCGCCGCCACCTTCGCCGCCGCCGTTGCCACCGTCATCTGGATTGGGATCGGGATCGGGCTCCTCTTCAAGAGGGTCAACTCCCGTGTACAGCTTATAGCTAAGCTCTCCAGACAACACGTTGCGTGTTGTATTGCCCGAACGCTTTTGCTCCTCACGAAAATTGACATGTGCGCTATTGATCTGCTTCGAACTCACGTCTTCGGCCTTCTCCACACCTTTGCCAGCAGATCTGACACCTAGGCTAAACGAGCCCAACTTCTCCAGTTTCACCGAGTAGCCCATGCGGAAGTAATGCTCGACCGCCTCACCCAAGTTTTCGATCACGTTTCGGATATCACCAGTAGTCAGCGATGACTTCTCAGCGATAAGACGTGCCAGATCGTCCGTAGAGATCTGTCCACGACGCACCGTGTGCGGGTAGAACAATTTCTTGCCACTCTCTTTGTCTACAATACTCGACTGGCGAGCCTTGATTAAAACACTCATAATTCTCATTCATTAAAGGGTTATCACTCTATTTGGTTGCTCCACAAGCCGGCACGCAGAGCCCACCCAAACAATCGTATATGTCGGTCAATTGGTTTCCAATTGATCCAAATCCAACGTCTTGACCTTCTTCTCGGTTGCACACACCACAGGAGTAGCAGATGCAACTGCCGACACCTGCATAGGCACTCCCAAATCATAGAAGCGTGTAAACCGCTCCCTAAATCGCATCCGCACCTCACCCACCGCACCGTTACGGTTTTTCGCCACGATGAGATCGGTGATCTCCTTGCTCGATGCAGGAATCGTGCTATCGCCCACCCCAGTTCCAATAGCTTCTGGACGGTGGATAAACAAGATCACATCGGCATCCTGCTCGATCGCCCCAGATGCCTTCAAGTCGCTCAACTGCGGACGACGTGCATCCGCCTCACGGCTTTCGATATTACGATTCAACTGCGACAAAACCACCACCGCCACCTCCAGTTCCATAGCGATCTGCTTCAACTGATTGGAGATACTCTCCACCTCTTCGGTCTTGGATCGACTCTTCATCGCTTTATTTTTCATCAGCTGAAGATAATCCACAAAGATCGCCTCCACCCCATACTTACGCTTCGCCCGCTTGGCCCGCATATGCAGTTCGTTGATATCCATAGCTGGCGTCGCATCGATGATACAAGGCAAGTCGGATAGTTTCTGCTTGGCCAACTGCAACGCCGTCTTCTCGGCCAGCGTAAATTTCGTCGGTTCGTAGATAATGCCCAAAGGCACTTGGGCCTCGGCAAACAACATACGATTGGCAATCTTGCGAGCTTCCATCTCCATGGAGTAAATCATCACAGGGATAGGCCCATCGGGATGCCCCAGCATATTGGCTGCGATATTGACCAGCAAGGCCGACTTACCCACCCCAGGACGAGCAGCAACAATCGTCACCTCACCCTTGGCAAAACCATGCGTCAGCCTATCCAAAGCAGGGAATCCCGAGAGAATGCCCAATGCTGGAGGATGCCCATCGGCCGCCTTCATCGCAATCTCGTAGGCTTCATCAAGTGGTCTATCCAGATGCGTCACTTTATCCTCTACACGCTGACCACGCACCGCCATCATCTTGGCTTCGGCCTCTTGCAGAATCTCTTCGGCATCGCCCTCACCCGATGTGATTTGCGCTTCCACATCTTGACAATGCTGCAACAGTTCCCGCTTCATACTCAGGTCTCTCACCCACTGTGCATGGTCTTTGATCAGCTTCGACGTCGTCGCCGCACTCTGAATCTCCATCAACACCCCGAGATAGCGATTGGCATCGCCACTCTGCTGCGTCTTCCATGCTTCCAGCAAAGAGAAGATATCGGGCTGCTCACTGTGTTTGCCTATGTACACATCCCCCATCAGTCGGAATATCATCTGATAGTCGGGATTGGTCAAATCATCGGCCGAAACAATATCTAGGATATTGAAATAGGCATCGGGATCGATCAGGATGCCCGCCAGCAATTGGCGTTCTAGCAATGGATTACTTAGAGTGTCTTGTTGCATATCTTTATTTTTTGTTCTTCTTTAATTGCTCTCGGGTCTTTTTGCCCCCAGCAATCACCTTGTAGTGGCGTGCAAAGCACCCACACAAAAAGGCAAATGGGCTCCATAAGTTCTGCTTATCCACCGTGCGCTTCAGATAAGTCAACGTATCCATACATGGATTGTCTTTCCGCCCCCAATCGCACGCATGGGCTATCAGTAAGGTATCCTGCTCTTTTATCTCCAGTTTGTTGACTTTGAGCAGCGCCCACAACCTCTTGAGGTCGTAGCCACCAGTGAGACAGTACTCGGGCACTTGCCGTAGAAACTTGCATTTGTGCATCTCCTTATACGGATTGGGCACAAAGCCTGGCACATGCTCTCCAGCCATCATGCGGAGAAAAATATACGTAAGCGACATACGCGTAAATCCAGCAGGATCGAGCACCTCAAGCACCACAAAGAAATTCTTCGGATTATACTTATGTTCAAGGGCCTCCAAACTCAAGGATTTATCCTCATCGGCCTGTTGCTTGCGTTGGGCTTTGCGCACTTCGGGCGAGTCGGTATAATGCTTTTTATACGTCCGCAGTGCTTTATCAATAAGCGACTGGCGTGCGATGGCAAAATGCTCCTCTTGTGGATCGGGCACCTCCTTCTGCATATTGGCCAGCACCTTATCCATCCAGATATAGCAAGGATTGTCCTTGCGGCCATAATCGGTGGTATAGGCGAGAAAGACCAATTCTTTGGGATCTGTCACTCTAAAAAAGACCAGTTTACGTTCCAGTCCGTCCAAGTCGTAATGCGTCTCTCGCAAGGCCGCTTCGGGCACATACCTCAACACGCTATCGGCAGGATACAACTGCGGCAAACGATAGATATACCCCTTGGGCGCACGGTCAACCTCCAAACACATCATGATGTCATTGACTGGAATGCGCAGTCCGCCATAGGCATCTGTCACCTCCAGCACCGCTGGCAAGCCATAGCGGTTGTCATATATAGCAGCATTAATCATCATCTCAAAAACTCCTCGCAGAGGCTGCCTGTACGCATCGGTTCATGGGCTATCGCTCACCACGCACGCGCGGTATATGCGTACAGGCAGGTCTCTTCGAGACTTTCTTTTTCTATTTTTCTTTATATTTTCTCAAAAGAAAGGCAATGTGCCATGGGTACATCTGGCGGCATCACCACATGAGATACGGGCATCGCTCATCAATCTGGCACTGTACCTGTTCCTCCTCCTCGACCGATGCAAAGAGCTTATGGTAATCGTCCTCACGATATTGCTTCACACAATCGGGATCATCCATACTGGGTGCCAAGTGAAAGTCCATGCGTTCGTGCAGAGGCACCAGCAAGTAGGCATAAGGGATAGATAGTGAGGTGTGGCGCAGACGTAGGCCCAGTTCGCAGAGAGAGATTTGCATCTCATAAGATGTCAGGATCTTGTCCTTGACACATCGCTGGTCGAAGAGATCGTACTGAAACAAAGGTTCTATCCATCTCTTGATATCTTGGACAGGTTGGCACAGCGATGCTTGCAATTTTTTCAGCAGCAGATTATCATACCGCACAAAGCCCCCATGCTCTAGGATATAATCATCTAGACGGTCAAACAAGTGAACAATATTATTGGCTTCTTTGCCTTGTTCACGGTAGATCCGCTTGATCACAGGGTGATTGTACCGCTTAGTTTTACGAGGGATATACTCCAACTTGAGCGGTTTTCGTTTTTTCTTAGCCATGATTCAATCTTTTGTGCTACCCATATATGTGATAGCGTGTTTTTTTACCTTGTATGATAGTCCACAAATAAGCCTTAGATCCTGACATCTACACCTTACATCTCTGCATCTAAGCCTTAAATACACACATCTAAGGGCTGATACTGGGACTATCCTCTAACTCCACAAGCAAAGATACATGAAATAGAATGGTAAACGTGAACATACATCAAGGGAAATAGAACATTGATAAAATCCCAAACAAAATGATAATTTTCATCGTTCATTTTATCAATCAATCACACTTCTAGCTATTCGCTATGCACTACAAAGAGAAATAAATATCTTTGTCTTCGATTTTTATCACTTATTATGCAATAGCTCTATCTTATGACTCGAATCAACTTATTCTACCCACAATCTCTACTAGATGTACAAGATGTACGTATGCTACGTGAATCGAAAGTGATCACAAGGTTTGATAAAGGACAGGTGACTTGTGTAAACGGCGAATCCTTTGGCCTCACCAAGGAGGCCTATGCCTACCTCAGGGGGAAGCATCGCGATGCGCCCGTCCACATCTTCACCTCGAGTGCGCACAAACCAGAGGATCATCCCGACACACTATCGGCACAAGACACCCACTTTGTGGCACAGCACGGAAAGAGTTACTGGACATTGAGTCCTTTCACCCTAGATGCCATATTGGTATGCGATTCGGAAAGGCACTTTATGCTAGACCATACTCCTCATCTCCATGCTCCACATACACGCACTAAGAAGGGGAAACTAACTGAATGGCTATGCCCTTATACGGTGGTACATGTGGACGGTCACTATTATAACTTCCTGCGTATCTTCTATCAAAAAATCATCAGCAACCACGATCAAGCCGAGGAAGTGCGGCTATATTACAATAAAACAGACTATAAAGTCATCAAAAAATCTCGAGACATTGCTTACAGCATCTTGCTTTTCTCTTGCGGCCGTGTGTTTAATCTGATGGGAGCCAGCAGTTTGACGCTGCTCAAAAAGTGGATATCGGACTTTACACAAGCCCACAAAAAGCAGCCCTATAATCGTCACCTCATATTTGAGAGACTAGATGATACCTGCACCAAATGGCTCAATGGATTGAGCAGTGATAAAGCAATCAATTCGGAGAGGTACACGATTATCACCACCATCCTGGGGGACATGAAACAAGCCTACAAAGAGTTTATGCAGTTGATGAACTCTCCGAAAACAAAGACCGAAAAATATGCCAAAAGTCTGGAAGAAATCAACACGGTGGTGGCGCATTTCTTCGACCAGGTAGCCCATATGGACTTGGCACTGCGCAATGTGATAGAACAAGCATTTGCAAAGAATCTGGGCGACTTTGATCTTCCGCCCAAAACCGTAAGCGATACCTTCTCTCAAATCATCACTTTTCATACTGGTTGCAAGCAGCATTTTGTGCATCCTTTCACTTGTTATACGGACAAGAACGACTGGGGATTGGCTGTACAGAAAGCCAAAGAGAAGCAGATATACTTGCCAGAGGACAACAAGAAAGTGAAACACAAATTTGACCAAGATCCGGGGTTGTATAAACTGGTCAAAGAGATTTATATGCTCCGCAGTCACAAGCCCCATCTGGTGCGCTCACAAGGATATACCTTCAAACATATACAAAACATACGCAAGGAATCGCTGGAACTTATCGACCAATTGCACATAGATACCGATGCGTGTATCAATAAAATATACCATGCCGTAAATCATCCAGTAGACGATAAGCATCTGGTCTTTGAATACACCACAGCTTACAACTCGTTCAAAGCTTTGTCTCAAGAAAAGCAACACACTCTTCTGGAGACACTCCAGTGGACCAAGCAACAATTTAAAGAGTTTCTATGTGCTCTACAAAATCTGCACAAGTCGTGCCTCGAGAAATACATCCCCATCATCTACGACTTCACCCTGCCGTGGCATTTTGGTATAGAATATAGCATCGCACTGGGCGAACATTTTCATGCCATATACTCCACTCACAACAACCTGATAACGGCCAATAGACGCATCGCCCTACTCTATATGTACCATGTGCTCCACACATTATAACCTCATGCCAGTATGAATAAATATCCCGAACATCAAGTACAAGCCGTGCTCGACCATATGGCTATAGCCGACATGGTGGGCCGTTTTGTAGATCTGCGACGCAGTGGTAGCGACTTGGTAGGTCTCTGCTGCTTTCATGAAGACCACAAACCGAGTCTGTATGTGAGTATTGCCAAAGGCATCTTCAAGTGTTTCTCTTGCGGTGCGGGCGGCAACGCCGTGCACTTTGTGATGGAGCACGAAGGACTCAGTTGGATAGAAGCGGTGAAGTGGATAGCCGATTTTTATGGGATGCCCATGCAGGAAATTCCCGCTAGTCCCGAAGAAGAAGCCCGTGCTGCGGCCCGCAAGGAAGCGCTGGGGCAACTGTCGTCGGCATGTATCGAGTATCAGTCTTTATTATCTGCTACGCCTAGTGTGATGGAGTATCTGAAGAGGGATCGTGGTCTCACTACCGATATTATCGAACAGTTTCAACTGGGCTATGGCGGAGATAAGGGCACCTTCAGAGGACGTGTGATTTTTCCAGTGCATGATAAGCAAGGCGGGTGTGTGGGGTTTGGCGGACGGGTGCTGCCTGAGTCTGTTGGCACCTCGTGTGATCTTTCTGGTGAAACGTTGTAATGTGCAAGTAAAAAGCCCCTTATTTGTGTCACGTTAATGCACCACTTTTGTGTCACGTCCTTCCTTGCAGGTTATACATAAATTTAAAATATTGTTTTTCTGTTTTCCATTCTGTAGCTAGTACCAGATAGATTAAGCACCTCACATTGGTAGAGTAATCTATCTAGTAAAGCTGTTGCTAAGACTTCATCTTCAAGGTTCTTAGCCCATTCAGTTGGTGCCTTATTCGTTGTAATAATGATAGGCACGTTTTCATGTAGCTGATTAATGAGGTTAAATAAGCCTACCGCTTCCTCCTTTTTCATGGGTAACAACATGATATCATCTATAGCCACCAAGTCTGCTTTAATTAGCTTATTGTATGACCGCATAGCCGTTGGTGAGACCTCTCTCATTTTAATAATAGATAGCAGGTCTTCCATGGTTAGCAAGTAAGCTTTATCGCCTCTTTTTACAGCTTCGTACACCAATCCAGCGGCGATATATGTCTTGCCTACACCCGATGGCCCCATGATTATGATATTATAGTTCTGTTCCATCCATATCAGTTGTCTGAGTTCTGTGAGTTGTTTCTGTGTCACGCCTTGAACAGTACTGTCATCAAACAAGTCTAAATCGTGCTTTCTAGGCAAGTTGGCTGCTTTTAGTCGCTTTTCAAACGCACGTCGTTTTCTGGTTTGTATTTCATTATTCAAGATGCCTTCAAGGAACTCCAGATAATTGGGTTTCTTCATTTGTGCTTCGTGGATAATATGATCAGCATTCTTGCGTATGCTCCCTAAGTTAAGCTGGGAAGCGAGCTCTTTTAGTTGTTCTGAGTTGGACATATCTGTAAAATATCATTGTACGTACTTATGGTTGATTTCTCTGGCGTAGCCATGGCTTGATGGTCTGCTTGACCAAGTAGCTTTATTTGACTACTATCTACCTCTTGAGGTGATTTCTTACTCATCGTACACACCACCTCTTGTAGACGATATGCCGAAGCGACATCGTGGAGCACACACCATTTGACACCTTGTAGCAAGTCTTCTTTGGAGTAGCTTTTCAGATGTGCTATTAAGTACTTTAAGTGGCTCTTATAATAGTTGCCCAACTCTATTTTCAGGTTGGCAAGTAGTTTATACATAAAGTCATCCGACTGCACATAAGTCATGATTTGTTCCTCTAGCTGTGCCACTTTCTTATCCAAAGGACGCTTATGCGCTTCTTTATTGATATACTGCCCACGCTTAGAGGATATCGTATGGCGTGTCAACTCTTTGCCTGTTTGAGTAGCATACACGATCAATTCATTGTGCTGTACTAAGACATAACATTTCTGTCTTGGGTGTTTGTAAGTGCCATAAGGTAAGCTATATGTATTTGCTTTATAATGGATTACATTGGTCTTAGACACATTGTACGGCACTGGCTCTATATTAGGAGCTGTAGGCTTCCCGTAATAAGGCCTAAGTGATTTTATTTCCCGCAAGAACTCTTGAGCAGGTATCAGCTTTGTTACGGAGTGTTCTAATTGATTTCCTGTACGGTTGAGCCAGTCAATGGCTTCTTTATTGTACTGCGCTATGGTGGTAAATTCCTGTGTACGCATGAAGTTGCCTTTAACATACTTCACCACATTCTCAACCTTGCCTTTACTTTCTGGATCGTTCTTATGACAGAACTCAGGTCTAAAACCAATATCATCCACAAAACGCTTAAACTTATAGGTCAATTGATTGTCGCCATAATACTCTTTATACAAGAAGCACTTATCCTGGTCATACAGTATCGTTTCTGGTACGCCACCGAAGAACTCAAAAGCAAGTTCGTGTGCATAAACCGATTTCTCTGTAGTGAACGGAGTATCGCTCATAAACACAAACTTATAGCGCGAACGAGAGAGTACCATAGCCATAAAGTAAATGCGCTTATGGCCATTGCTACCAGCCACTGGCACACGACGTTCACCAAAATCAACCTGTGCCTGATAACCATAAGGGGTAGCTTCAAGCTGAGTCATTATGCGATGTTGTTCATAGCCAACTTGCGCTATGCTATACTTCGCACGGATGTACTTTGTGTAGTTGTAAACCGTTTTACGCGACACACGACCTACCTCTGGGAAGTACTTACGGATATAATCACCCACTTCTGCAGAACTTACAAAAGGATGTAAGTAAATGTATTGGTAAATCTTTTGTTCATACTTATCAAGCACACGAACATAATTGCGCTTGTAAGCTTTACTGGCCACAAATTCATTGCGACTCATACTAAGATAACGACCGACACGATGACGGTCGATACCTAAATCAAAAGCTATTTGCGTGTTTGTTTTGCCTTTTGAAGACAATTCCCTAACTTTGTCGAACATCTGGAGCTTCTTTATGCAAGAAGGGAACGATGGAGAGGTAATCATAAATTTGTATTTTGGGTTTGGTCACACAAAGATACAAAAAGATTACCTCTTTTTTTGACACTTACCGTGGCGCTTTTACGTTACACATTTAGGGCGCTTCAAAGATACACATTACAAACGTCTCTCATGTCTCCCTGTGCCCCTGCCACCCCCGAAGCGAAGTATCTCAATTCGGCGGAATCGGATATGTACAAAAAAAGCAATCTGCTGTATGGATTGCATTTAGCTAAAGGAGCCATTACCCGCAAGCAAGCAGCCTATCTGGTGGAGGGTTATACAGATGTATTGATGATGCATCAGCATGGCTACACCAATTGTGTGGGCACTTGTGGCACCGCACTCACTGCGCAACAGGTACGTCTGCTCAAGCCATATACCAGGCACATAGTAGTCCTCTTTGATGGGGATGCACCAGGACAGAAAGCCGCCATACGAGCCATTGATGTATTGCTAGCAGGCGGTATGGTGGTGGATGTAGTGAGACTGCCCAAGGGAGTGGATCCCGCAGAGTTTCTGTTGTCTGCTTCAAGCACTTCTACATGTGTAGAAGATTTGTGTGAGGACTTCGTAGGGTACATCTTGGGATGTATTCCTGCTGGAGCAGATGTGCCTGTGAAAGTCGCTGGCCAGAAGCGAGTGATTGAAGCGATTGCCAAGATTAGTGATCACTTGTATCGACGTGGGTATGTAGAGGAATTGTGTACACGTACGGGCTTGGTCGTTGAGGACGTGATGCGTGAGCTGGAGAGAGCTGCTGCAAACGGTTCTTTAAAGGGGACTGCTTTAAAGGGGACTTCAAAACCTTCTGGTTCAAAGGCATCTTCCTCAAAAACATCCTTCAATGATGCTACAACATGTGCCATACCTTATCGAGGAGCCTACCCCATCGTGTTGGACATTCCTGTTGATAAGGAATGGCATGACCACTGGTGTCACGTCGATAAAAAGATGCGGTACGTAGGTTCCACAGTCAACGAAGTGGTCGCACTGGAAACAGATATTGTCGCCACCGTACTGTTAGAAATGATTGTGGAAGATGACAATGTCCATGCACACACACCAACACCACTAAGGATACCCAACTTAATGATTCCTGCTCTAAATAAAATCATCCATCATCTTGTGCACCAAAAGGAGCTATCTATCGAAGATATGGAACTAATGATGCATATCCAAGCCAACATGGCCGTGTACAGCGAACAGCGATACTATCCCAAAAACGTAGATAGAGTAATGGTTTTGGAAGGGATAGTGGATAGTTATTGTGGGTGGGTGGAGAGGATGAGGAGAAGGGAGTTTTGAAAACAGATAACCTACTAATCAAAAAAAGAGCACCTTATATCTTTCACATTTAGCAAATGGTCTGAAATATGGGGGACAGTATACATGACCATCACCAACGATTAATGAAGATATGTACCACAACTCATCAATATGTTCATAATTGTGCAAAGTCAATGTTGGTTGTTCTTCTCGAATTTTATTAAGAATATAAGCCATGTTTGTTCTAAAATGCTCAAACTGATCTCTTAACCTTCGTACTTGAGAATTGTTTTCAGCATCATCAAACGCTTTCTTATAAAGGGAACTTTCTGTATAATTCATAATTCTATTATTGTTCTTCATTAGCACTTGAAATATGAGGGTCCCAAATTCCAACTAACTTTATTGTCTCATTGTTTGGAATATACTCATTTTTAATCAAATGAATCTTCACTAGAATAGGCATCTCAGTTTGCTGACCTGTAACAATACAGACTCCTGTTGATAGTATTGGAAGCTGAGCTGCTGAAACTTTATCTAGGTATGATATACTGTTTCTAACTTGATTAATATCATGCTCATTAACTAAACGATGAATAAAGTAATTGTGTAGCTGTGATATAATTGTTCCAGATATATCAGAAGGGCGCTGACTTGCAATAGTCATAAATGCCCCAAACTTACGTCCTTCCTTAATAATCTCTTCAAAAACTTCTAAACGATAGTCTTTCCAATCTTCATTCTCACGTTTAGATTGATATGACAATACATTGTGTGCTTCATCTATAATGAGATTGAAATAAGTATCATTATCATTTCTATTAAGCTTGTGTGACTCATAAAAGTTCTTTGCTATAATTAGCGGTAATAACTTTTTAGTATCAGTATTCGCATTATTAAGGTCAATAACCATAATATTTTTCCCTCCCCACAATTCATCATCATCTCTTTCCCTTTCAGAAGTATCAAAAATCTTTCTTATATTTTTCGATGCACTCTTCATTTTGTTGATAGCAGGAGCAATGTGCTCATTTATCGCATAATTATGAAGTACATCTTGTATTAATTGAAAATACATAACATGTATAAAAAACTCAAATGAATCGAGAGGTTTTTTATAGTTATCTATTAATTCATAGATGTACGTTTGTAAGTGTAAGTCTGAATTATTAAAATCATTTCTAAAAGCCTCCCCACCACGGTCAAAATAGAAATAGCCATTAGTATTATGAAAAGATATTTGTTCTGTGACATTTCGTTCATTTTCAAACTCATCCAATGTAACAGGAAGAATATATTTGTAATAACTTAACAATAACATCCCTTTCTCCCGGTCTGATAGATGTAAAATATTCACTAATGTACTTTTTAAATGTATTTCAAACAAATCGAAATCGCAACCATATTTGTAGCTGTATTTATATATTGAAAACTCGTTCAAGTCGTCTTTACGAGTTAACTGAAAATCCCTCATCATATAATGATAAGTTTTAATACAACGATTTATAAACGGTCTTTGTGTCTTCTCTGTAGCATTTGCCAAAATAGTAAGTATTTCGATTGACAATAGACTACGTTCAGAAAGAGGGATTTTATCTTCGCCTTCTTGTGTGTGAGTATTTATTCTATACACTTTCTTTTCACTCCACACAGCACCATCACTTGAGTACTCTCCATTAAAGTCAAAAAAGAGAAACTTGGCCTTAGTTCTAAAATTTGGCATTGCGTTATATTTGAGAAACAACTCGCTATACAACTTTGCTAAAGTATACGATTTACCACTACCTGTATTCCCAAAAATACCAATATGACTTGAGAATAAAGAATCAACACCAAGTCTTATTTCTGTTAAAGGGTCAGAAGACAAAGCACCTATAAGTAAAGTAGGGTCTTCTGGATTATTTACAAACCTATGGATTAACTCAAACTCATCTGAAGTTAGAAGATAACATTCATTATCAAGTAAAGGCAATTCATTTATTCCACGAATATATCTATACTGATTACTTATAAATCCGAGTAATGTAACGCTAAGTACGCGTTTAATTCTATGAATCTGTGAACTAGTTGTTGTATTTCGTACATCCTCCTCAACAAACTCCTCTTCCACTTTTCCAATTATAGGAGTAAACCCTTTGATTATTTTTATATAGCTACCAACTGAAATATTTTTCAGTAATTGCCCATTATACAGCAAGTGCGATGCATTTTTCTCTTTGTCAACCTCAACTCTCACTTGTGTTCCAAGAACTGCCACCACCTTGCCTACCTTCAACACAGATTGTTCTAAAAGAATCTGTTTGTCATTTAAATTAGAATTATTTTCCATGATTCAATCGTATAGGGATTCTACTATCTATATTAGCAAAAACTCTGTTAATTGACTCCAAATCAAAAGTATCAACTTTAATACGGTCTTTATTAAGAACTAAATCTGGTTCTTCCATATTAGCATTAGTAAATCGTTGAGGGGTTAGGAAAACGACATTACTATTGTTTGCTACTTTTTTTAGCTTACCTTTGAATGCACTTAATTCTGTATCCTTATAGAGAAAGACGACCATAAGCAATGTCGGATTTGCATTTAAAGAACGCATGATTATTTCTGCTAAATGCTCATCAGCGAACGAGAACCCCATAACAAATAACAAACTATTCTCCTTCTCTAAGCTGTTAGACATAAGTCTCATCAGTTCATAAAAGTGCAAGTCAATAACAGATGAACTAAATTTAGCTTTTGTCGGATTTATCATTACTAAATCGTCATAGGCAGATATAAAAGTTTTTATTTTTTCCTCTTGTTTCTCTATATCATTCCAATCTTCATAGCCCTTTTCCAAAGCTTCTCTAATCTGCTGCTGTGTATTTCCTGTAAAACTAGAGATATCATACGGTACAGGTCTATTTATATACTTAAGTTTTAGAATTACATTTTGTAATACACGTAATTCAGTATCCTTTTTAATTATTGTAAAATTGCTATCCTTTTTCCAATGTATAGAACCATGGATCTTTTGTAAATTAAAGACTGGAACCTCAGCATTATGATGATAAAACATAGAACTTTTATTAATTGATTTGTGAAAGTTGTTCTCGCTAAAAGAAGGGCTTAATCCACCACTAAAACCATCATTCATTTCAACCAGCACCCTTTCAGCTGCTCTTTCGAAAAAGATATCAATATTTGTAGTAAAGATATTCATTTGTTTAGATATCAATTTCACGCCTCTCTTGCTCATGATTCCGTGCCATGTTGTTAAAAAAGACTTGTACTCACCTAGTTTTATATCGAAGTCTTTTTTTAAGTCTTCATCGCGCAAGTAATAGTCGTCTCGGTTAGGTGCCATAACTCCATCAATATAAGATTTAAGTATAGATGCCTGAACAAATTTCTTTATCAAAGCCTCCTTCTCATCTAGATTTTCTTTTTTTTCCAATTCATGCAACCATTGTTCTACATTTCCAAGTACCTTTAGATAAGGTGCAGAAACTCCTGAACCAACTAAGAAGTTAACATTAGCAGATTGAACCATCTGCAATAGAGTATTGATATTCATATTGGGTATAACTATATTTTTGATTTAAAGTTCAAAGTTATCACATATCATCAGTAACTGCATCACAAACTACTTGACAATAACTTGACTCTTTCATATTTGGCGGTATTTAGGACGGTTTTAGCGGGGATTTACCCCCTAAATCATCAAAACCACTTCAAATCACTTATGTCTAGCTTTTGAAACAATGTTGTTGCTAGCACATCCAAATCATGAGAAGTACCGTTTGTTTTCATAAATTGATCAAGGCGTTTATAACTTGAAGACAAGTCCTCTTCAAAGCCAAATACTCTAATCATAGCTGCTACTATATGCGCATACTTCATATAGTACGTACAGAAAGATTCAGTGAGACCTTTTAAGTCAGCATTATAAGTACCTATAACCTGCCTAAATGGATAGCTGGCAAGCTTGGTAAAGAACTTAAGCACGTGCTTGTCACTCAAATTCTTTCGTAATCGTTCAGCCGTATCGTTGTTCTTTACTTGGGTTTGTATCCTTTTTAGGAAGGAGATATAAAACAGTTGTTCTAACTCTACCTTTTTATACTCATTCTTCAAGTCATTTGTCTTTGGAAAACTACGTACTTCTTCTAAGAATGCTTCTCCAACTTTACATATTTCATTAAGACTCAAAGGACTCAAAATCTCAATAAATTCGTCCAAAGTTAATTTACTCGACTTATCTAGGTCAAGTTTACCATCAGTGTATATGTCATAATAGGATAGATCACTACTAAGAAGTTTATTCTCTTGGGTAAGCTTTACTTCTTCACCTTCGCTATCGTAATAATAAGCTATAAACGGCTCATTGTCATAAAATAAATCATCCAGAGTAACGACTTCACTACCCCATTTATATGCAATATCATTATTTTCAATAAAGGGAATCCTATACCAGCATTTCATATGTAACTTACCTTCTTCCTTTGATAACATCATCATTTCATCATCTAGCTGAAATATGTTTCTATTGCAATACGCAAGGATATCTGCCTGAGTAAAATTTAAACTCGTATTTTCTACATCAAGATTATAGACGACCCATAAGATATGCATTTCACGCTCTTGATAAAAATCCATGCGTGCTTTAATGACATTTATTGATGTCGTTGCTAACTGTATTTCAAATATCAAGCTATGATTTTCATTACAAGCTTGAACATCAGGTTGGCGCCAAAGCCTTTTATTCTTTTTTTCTGAGAACTCTCCTATTTCTTTAATTAGAGTAACTCGTTTTTCAAGCTTGACATCATATCCTTCTTTAGACAGTACATCGTCCAAAGTCTCCTTGAGTAATAGATGTGTTTCACCTTCCTGTAAACCATGAAACTTGATGCTGTTGACTTCATCTTGAGTTAATCCAAGATAGTCAGTGTAGATACAGCCATCATGCTTTTCATTATGTTTGAAGTATAATGCTCGTTTGCCTTCACCTGGATGTCCACCATTCAACCTAACTGGTTCATGACAAGAGGCACATAAGTAAAGAGGATTGCCTTCATCAATCGCATCTATAACATCTTTTCGCGCCGCAGCTTTCGCATCTAATGATCGATTATAATGATTGAGAAGGACAGTGGAAGGTACCACTTTCCTTGTACGTGTATCTATAACTTCTTGTATGGTAATATTTTGTTCTTGAGCCATAAGAATCTCATTCATCATCTACATCAAGCAATATTTAACTTATAGCTGCAATCATAGCAGCATAGGATCAGTTATAACTTCATCTAGTCCAAGAATTACAGCTCCAAGAAAGTAATCTTCTATCATTTCCTTTTCATCCTCAGAATAGAATGTTTTTATCAGAGGTTTTGGCATGTTTATACTGAACAAGAACAAATTTACAGAATCATTGGTAGCATATTCTTCTTTAAAACACTTTACGAACTTATTCAATCTTTCAATTGACCTGTCTTCATCCTTATACCAGATATGGTAATTCTCTACTGCGTGACTTTTCTCTTCGGAGATAATTTGATATTTAAATTCATGTAAGAAATAATCATTCGGATTTGACATTTTTACAACAACAGGTTCAAGCTTATAGCTTCCTTGCTTGACACGCATTTGATAATAGTCAATCCTATTCTTTTTTAGTTTAGACATGACTTTGCTTTTCGTTTCCTCAGAACAGTGAGCACCAAAATAAACTTGCTTTATTGGATTTCTATCATATGGCACTTGACCAACCATATCATAAATTAATCGCCCTTCCTTCTCCTGGGAATGATCCTTACTCTTAGTAGCATACATTTTTTGTACAAATTGCTTATAGTCACCTCTTTTCAATTTATTCAAATCAGTAACACTCACAGTTGGCGGTTTCTCCTGATATCTAACATTTACATGATTAACAAAACTGGGGTGAACAATACTCTCTAGCATATCAACATCATACACAATACAGTATCCTCTAGACTCGTTCGCATAATGAGTCCATAAGGTATTGTTTGTCGGTATATTCGTTCTTGTAGTTGTATACGAAAACACTCCTAGTCTATCACGACTCTTCAATTTATCCCAGGCTTGGACAACATTTGACGAATCAACACCAAACCAATTTGCTATTTTATTAACTCCTGGTACAACCTCATCAACATACATTGCCTCATGGACATCATTTAGATCATGGAATGGTGTAGCATATATATAGTTTTGCTCAAGAGCATCATAGCTGTAATCAGATGTATCTGATACGTATTTATGTCCTAATTTCATTGCTCCGTTTTTTTAATTGGTTATCATAGTATTTATACGACTTACATAGAAAAAAATGTTGTGTTACTTGGCTAGTAAATAGCTAACAAATGCACTACATGTAACAAGCATATACAAAGCTTCTTCACCCTTAGGTACATACTCCCCTGTTTCGTCCATTAGTGCATGACGAATGCCAGTGTCCTTTGCATTTGTATAATAGTACAATTTTTCAAAAGAGGACTTTAGCATTCTAGGAATCAAGACATTTTTATTTTCTAGCTTCTTCAAAGCTTCTCCCAATGTTGACTCACCTGTAATCCTACGGCAGCAAGCTTCAACGGCAGATATAGACTCTTTGATTGAGTTGGCATAATCGGGCTTAACCTTGTCACTATATAAAGTGATTGCCTTATTAAGATGATTCCTAATATTGTCATCATTTACTTTTAACGCAAGAGAGATTGCTTCAAGCTCTTCATCAGAAGTTATCGGTATAACCTGTGTATCACAAATCCTATAGCCATACTTTAGAACCGAAAATCTTTTGTTTAAATATTCAACGAATTTATTGTAATCCCTTTTATCAAATCGCTCTAGATTGCGTAATATAAACTCAAGTAAATTCATTTTCGTGAACCATTCACGAATACTGTTAGAAAAGAAATCACAGCACACACTTCGTTGCTTGGATTTCAGTTTTAAATCATAAGCTTTCTTTCTTTTATTCATAAAATGCACCCATACAGCGTAATTTAGACTGTAATAGTAACTTTTATCCTCTAGATTGTCAAGAGCTGTACATATAGTATTACAAACTGTTTCTGGCATCGATTCTTTTATA
The DNA here is from genome assembly GCA_963668535.1 of Bacteroidaceae bacterium. Taxonomy (GTDB): domain Bacteria; phylum Bacteroidota; class Bacteroidia; order Bacteroidales; family Bacteroidaceae; genus F22. Next base: position 2,260,689 of record OY764867.1, on the reverse strand, counting down.
ACAATATCTTCTACAGCTGTATAGCCGTATCTCTCTGAAAAGGTTGTCATCTGTATGTTTTTTGTTTTGATTAGTAATGGGATTTAGTATTCAATAATCCAAACTGCTTCAATATGAAAATCTCAAATCACACATTGAGCTTTAAGGATTTGAATACAGTCGTACAAAATTAAAATTTTATCTGATATTTCAGACTATAATGTCCCCCATATTTCGGACCACTTGCTAAGAAACGATATTTTTCGACCATTTGATGCAACCCTAAAATTTTGCTTACGGCATCACGACGTAAATTTAGCAGTGAATTCAAGGCTCGCGTAGTTCGCGAAGCTTTAAAAGAACAAGAGACTACCTCTGAGTTGGCTCGCCGCTTTGAAGTGGCTCCTAGTCAAATCGTTCAATGGAAGAAAGAAGCTCTTTCTCAACTTGAGTCTTTATTTGGTAGCGAACATCATGGCGAAGAAAGCGTCGCTAAAGATGAGCATATCCGTGTTCTCGAACAAAAAGTAGGTCAGCTTACTATCGAGCGTGACTTTTTAGAACGTGCTTGCGACAAGCTCGGCGTACTAAAAAAAAGCCGTAGTAGAGCCTACCAATAGCAAGCTTAGTATTCGCCAGCAGTGTCGCCTTTTGGGTATTAGCCGTAGCCAATATTACTACAAGCTATTTATCCAAAGAAGTCGCTAAGCAAGCTAGGACGTGCCGAATATATTCATCCATATTTGCTACGTGGACTACATATCCACAAGAGCAACCAAGTATGGAGCATTGATATCACATATATAGCTATGCCTAAGGGCTTTATGTACCTAGTGGCTATTATTGATTGGTATAGCCGCAAGATTCTAGCTTGGAGGCTTTCTAACTCGCTAGAAGCTTCTGAGTCTATACTGTGCTTACAGGAAGCGATACAAACGCATGGCAAGCCTGATATCGTAAACTCTGACCAAGGCAGCCAGTATACATGCTCTCAGTGGGTCAATTATCTAAAAGCTCAACACATACGCATCAGTATGGATGGACATGGAAGAGCCAAAGACAACGCAGCTATTGAGGGCTTTTGGCGCTCTATCAAGCAGAAATACATTTACTTACATCTACCTGACAATAGCTCAAAACTGTATCAAGGGATTAAGCACTATATCAACTATTACAATGAACGCAGACATCATCAGGGAATACAAAATGACTTTCCAGCTAAGAGATATCAACGTTCTTTTGAAACCAACTATGCGGCTTAATATGAAGCCCAAGTGTAAACAAGAAACTAAATATTAACCTATCAAATGGACGAGTCATTTCTTAAATAAGAGTAAATGTGGTCCTAAAATAGGGGTACACTATAGGGTTATCAATACCCCATAGGCAAAAAACTCAAGAATGAAGACAAGAAGATAATAATAAACACGATAATAGCTAGAATTATATAGCCCTTGGAATTATTTCCACTTCCTTCAATATGCACCATTGGTTGATTAGGTTGAGCAGTACTTTGATTACTCAAGTTTGCATTTTTAGTAGAATAAGCTGTGCTTTTACTAAGCACTTTCTGCTTCTCTATTTCAAATTCATGGTGAGAAAGAATACCTTGTTCTTGCAATTTCTTGAGTTTAAGAAGTTCATCGGCAATTGATGAAACATTCGGTGACTCTGGTGTTTCTAATTCTTTAGGTTTCTCTGATAGCACCTTAGATACTACATTGATAATCTTCTCTATATTCTCGCGGTTTTTTCCAAAATCCATAGCTCCACCAAACATCACACCTGTTTTAGGAGTAGATAAGATTTGCATCTTGGTACGGGTGGAAGAAATTTTTGTTAGCTGAATAGGAATATTCTCTCCCCAGCTAACTAAGCTAACTCCCGTTTTAAATGTAATACGTCCACTCATTTCGTCAGCGCTATCTAAAGTAATTTTATCGATTTGAGGAGCTGCTTCCAATACAGCATCAAATACAGTTTTGAATGAAAATGGGTACTCTACTTCTCCATGATGGTCAACAATACTCATAATATAATAATTCAAGGTTATCCTAAGTTCCATAGGATACGATTAATCAAATAAAGCGTGGAACTTAATATCAATTCTAACGATAAAGGAAATGATCTGAAATTCATAGATAGAGCAAAAAACACAGTTCTATAAGTTTGAGATTATTCTACTTTTTACACAATAGAAGATACAACACTTTTTTTAAACAGACATAAAATATAATCTAGAGCAAAAATAATTAAATAATTTAGATAAATACAACATATATACAATATTTATTTTATTACTATTACAATTTATATTCACAGCATATACATATAACATGGTCTACTTAATTACCCTAGTTTGTACTAGCCAATTAAGGAAATCATATGCATAAAAACAAGTGAGCCTTTAATGCATTAAAACGGAACAGACATGGCAACAAAAGTAATCAAGAAGGTACTGGATAGCTGCTCGCCAAAGAGTGGCGAGCTGGCGCGAAGCGACTGAGTGGTTGAAAGAAAACACTGAATACTAGGGTGTTTTGATGGCTATTGTTGAGAAATAATCATCAACCACTCAGGCCCGTTGGGCCAGCTCGCCACTCTTTGGCGAGCAGCTATCCAGTATCTTTTCTAATCTCTTACCTATCTAGAATCTTTTCTAATCATTTACTTATCCAGTATTGGGCCTATCGAGTATCGGGCAATCACTCACCCAGCTAGCATAGGGAAATGATACATCCACTCAACAAGTAAAGATCAAGTATACACCCTAAATAGTAATCTCCACACGATTTCCCTCAGGATCAAGCACTACACTCTCGTAGTAGCCATCGCCCGACCACCGCGTTTCACCTGCTATGGTATAGCCATCAGTGCGCAGTCGTTCGGTGAGTGCGTTGACAGCTTCTTCGCTGCCCACTGAGATACAGATATGACAGAAGCCCATGTCGAAGCCTCGCGCCTTCAGCACGTCTTCTAGACCAGTGATATCCATTAATTCGATGCGGGAACGACTTCCTGGCCATGATAAGAAATAGGAGTGAAAGCCTTTCTTGCTGTTGGTGTATTTGTCATTGCATGACATATTAAAATACTTGACATAGAAGTCTCTCATTGTCTCAAGGTCTTTTGTCCAGATGGCCACGTGTTCGATGTGCATGGTTGTCAGTTTTATGGTTAATAGTTCACTGACAAATGTATGGTTTATTTGAAGATTGTCCAATTATAAGGGATCAAATATAGCACGTGAGCTTGAAGAGGCTTATTGGGTGTTTTAAGACATCTAAAGCATCAAAAAAAGCTATTTTGTGAGACTTTTCCTCACAAAATACTATTTTTACGGCTATTTTATTCACATAACTATTGCTTCACAACAATTCTTTGCCTATATTTGTCTTATAAATCATTCAATCTATAGAGTAATATGCTAATAAACTTCACCGTCAATAACTATCGTTCATTTATGTCAGATCAAACATTCAGTATGGAAGCGAGTAATATCTCGGAACATACCGAATCTTTGATTAAAAGAGATAATGGGCTATTTCTACCTGTAGCTGTTGTCTTTGGGGCCAATGCTAGTGGAAAGAGTAACTTTCTAAAGGCACTGGCGATGATGAAGATGATGGTGATGGATTCAGTGCGTCTAAATCCAGGCGACCAACTACACTTTACTCCTTTTTTACTGGTAGATGGCAAAGCAAATCTACCGACAACTTTTGAAATTGAGTTCTTTCTTGAGGGGACACATTATCGATATGGATTTGAATATAACTCTGATAGAATTATCGGAGAGTGGCTGTATGAAGTGGTACAGCTCAAATCAACCGTAAAAGAAAAGCCTTTGTTCAACAGAGAGGATAACACGATTGAGGTAAACGATAAGCTATTTAAAGAGGGGAAACCGTTTGTGAATAATTTAAACCCAAACCGTTTGTTCTTATCCTTGGTGGCTCAGCTCAATGGACCTATAGCTTATCAAATAATTGGTTGGTTTTCCCGACTAAACCTGATATCTGGTATAGAGAAGAGTAATTATCAAGAGTTTACAATGACGTCTTTTGAAAACAAAGATACGAGCAGTAAGCAAGCACAAGAGTTGTTCAAAAGAATGAAACTTGGATTCAAAGATGTGTATATCAAAACGGAAAAAATATCTGACGACACGGATGCTAAAACGCTGTTTACTATACATGATATTCTCGATGCGGACAAAAATGTGGTTGACCAACTCAAGGTGCCTTTTGAGGCTTTTGAATCTGACGGAACGATCAAGGTATTTGGTCTATCGGCAATCATTTTTGATGCGTTGCAATATGGTGGTACCCTCCTTATTGATGAACTTGATGCCAAGCTGCACGTTTTCCTTATTGAAGAAATCATCAAACTCTTCAATAATCCCAAGGAAAACAAAAAAGGGGCGCAATTAATTTTCACCGCCCACTCTACTCATATACTTCGCTCTTCACTATTCAGAAGGGATGAGATATGGTTTACGGAAAAAGATGATTGGAATGCCACAAATGTATACTCGCTAGTAGAATTTAAGCAGAGCAGTGGCCATAAAACACGCAAAGATCAAAACTACGAAAAGGCGTATCTGGAGGGACGTTTTGGTGCCATTCCATATATTGATGAATTTGACGATGACTTATAATATCAGAGCCTATGACAAGGAGAGAAAGAAAAGCAAACTCTAGAAGAGGGAAACAAAATAGTAGACAACCCTTGAAAACTTTTTTCATCCTTTGTTTAGGTGAAAAGACAGAGCCCAACTATATCAAAGATATGCTCAAAGACTATACGCATATCAACGCCAAGTATAGTCAGGTGATAGGTAGTAAACGTGACCCTTTGAGTCTAGTTAAAAAGGCCATAAACACTTTGGCTAAAAAATCTAAGAGCTACGATAGCGTTTGGGTGGTCTTTGATAAAGATGAATATACCAACTTCGATGAAGCTATACGTCTTGCCAAAGACAATGGCATAAGTTGTGCTTGGTCAAATTCTTGTATTGAATTATGGTTCTATTTGCATTTCAATAACTCCAAAGGGGCTTATTCCTACAAAGGTTATGAAGATAGGCTCAATAAGCATATTCGTGATAAAATCGATAAGAATTTGAAGTATAGCAAAACTATGGAGGGGGTGTATTCTTTTCTAAAAATACATGGTGACTTGAGCATGGCCATAATACGAGCTAAAGATGCTATGAGTCAGTATCATCAAGATGTGGCTTGTTCACAAAGAAATCCTGCAACTATGATGTATAAATTGGTGGAAGATGTGAGAAAAGAGTTGTAATCGCCTGTATATAATAGCATTTTCTGCAAAAAAAACTCTCTACAAAATTGATTACGACAAAATATTCTTAGTTATTTTAAATACAGTGAACACCTCTACCATTTGATATATATCAATTTCACGTCCTCTTTCTTTAATATTTCATAGACAAACAAAGATGCCTTAATCATTTATAGTAATTTTACAGGCATTAAATCATAATTTAAGATTACACTTACATAGGAACTGAATCTACAGCACATCCTATGCCAGTGGAAAAAACGAATCATTTACAAGAATGCATCTAAAAATGAATGTCAGCAATCTATGATTTATCGGCTGAGCGTTTTTATGGATGTACTTAAACTAAACACCATGTACAAGAGATCTTTTACAGTAGTACTATGTAGCCTAATGAGTATTGTGGCTATGGCGCAGAGTATACACGGACGAATTGTGGATGTGGATGCACATCCGTTGGCTTATGCTAATGTGGTATTGCTCGCGAAAACGGACAGCGCATTTGTATGCGGAACCATCAGTAATGAGGATGGTACGTTTGAATTGAATAGTGCGGCCCGAAATGGATTGATCAAGATCTCAAGTATTGGGTATAAGTTGAGGTATCTGGATGTGCAGAGTGATCTGGAAAATATCGAGTTGAAAACGGATGCCTATAATCTGCCAGATGTGGTGATCAGCAGAAGTAAGATCAGCAATAACCTCAAGGGATATAGTGTCAACTTGCGCAATAGTCCATTGAAAGAGGGCAAGAATCTGACGGAACTGCTTGATTTCTTACCTTGTGTAAATTATGATGGAGATAAGCTCCGTATCTTAAATAATCCTCCTTCGGCTGTGTATGTTAATGGTATTAAGTTGACCAATCTCGTGGAACTCAGTTCGATTCCTGCGGCCCAAATCGAGAAGATTGCGATTGAGTATATGGCTGGTTCAGATGAAGCGATGAACAACCAGGGGGGTGTCTTGAAGATTACATTAAAACGACCTGTCATTGGGGGATATTCGGGATGGCTTGAGACGGTGTCTCGCCATACGGCTTATGGATATGGGGGAAATTTCACGGATGGTAATTGTAATCTACAGCTTAAGCATCTGTCTTTGTACAATACGTTTGTGTATAACAAGGATATGAGAACGACTGAGTCGAAGGAGACTAAAGATTTCTTGGATACGGACCGAACTGTGGCGCTCGATGCACGATTGGACAAGAAGCTGGAGTCTTTTTATGACCGACTTAGTGCGATCTATCAACTAGCATCGCATCACACCATCGGGGTGAGTCTGTCGCTTGATTATGAGGATCTGAAGCCGAGCACTCGCTCAAATATCACGGAGAATCAAGAGGTCACTAGTACGCTATACAAAAATCATGAACATGGTACTACGATACAGAGTACGGGGTATTATGTGTGGCAACTTGATGACAAGAATACGCAGCTTCGGGTAGATGCTGATTATATGAATAAGGATACGCATTCGCATCAATTTACCAATGATATTTCGACACTTCATGCAGATCAGCAAACGGCGATGTATAGGGTGAAGCCGATGTTGTCGGGGACTGCTTTCGGTGGTGGTTTCAAAGTGGGGGGTGACTTTCACTATATCCATTTTGAAGATAATCAGGCTCCTATTGATGCTGATATGAGGGGGGTAGCTCCTGCTGTGTTCTTGGAGTATCAGGCGAAGATCGGGCAACGATTGATGTATATGGCGGGACTACGGTATCAGTATAATCAGATGAAAGTCAACCAGGGGGAGCAGGCCACAAGTACGTCCAATTCGGGGGTGTATCCTAGCATACAGGCTATGTATATGCTCAATCCTCAGAAGGGGCATATGCTGAACTTTATGTTTAACTACTCGACCGATGATATGCCTTACAGTGCTGTGAGTACGTATAAACGCTTTACTTCGCCTTATCATTATGTGGTGGGCAATCCTCATCTTGATATCCCAACGCAGTGGCACTTGATGACGATGCTTAAGCTGTTCAACAAATATACGATTACACTGGGTACGCATAGAGCGATGGATTATATCGACTATACGACTAAAATAGATGAGAACGGCATCAGCTACGATACGCCTGTGAATAATAAGTGGATCGCGTTTCACAATATCGGACTTGAAACCAATCTGCATGTATGTAAGTGGTGGGAGATGAAGCCGCATGCTGAATTGATGCTTACTTCGGGCAATTGGGAGGGACGCAAACTACACAATGATAGACATTGGAGATTCAATATCAACAATAGTTTCAATTTCTCTCCAACAGCTGGTGCTCAGTTGAAAGCATCCTATGATTCTCCTTATGAATGGGGCAATGTGTCGTGCAAGAAGACTATGGAGGTAGGTGGTAGTGTGTACAAATCTATGCTGAATAAGAAATTGCATCTGAAACTTCGATACACGTTGTATCAACGAGAATTGGATTACAAGACGACAACGGATACATACCGTAGTTATCTCGATAGACATTCAAAGAACGCACGTGTGAGTATAGCGATTACTTGGAATTTCTCTGGGGGGAAGAAATCGGTGAAACAAGATGATACTAACTCAATACAACAATATAAGAAAATTGAGCCGAAGAGGTAACGACTTATGTGTACCTATTTATACAATGATCAAGATGAAAAAGATGCTGGTAGTATAAACATGGTAAATGTACAATACTACACAAAACAATTTAACGTAGTAAATAGTTGTATATCAGTATATTATCATTATATTTGCACATTATCACATAGCTATGATAATATGCAAAAACGATGATAATATGACATTTAATAACAGTTGTACACATATAGATTGGGGGTTGGGACTAGCTTTGGGAAACATCAAAAAAGCTAGTAAAATGAATATGCCTTATTTTCTTCAACGTGGTTTTAATTTCTTTGAAACAGAACTGTATCACCAAGAAGTACTTCTTGTACATGTTCAACATGATACATACACACCTAAACAACTGCATCATATCACGAATATGATGAAAGATAAGGTGAGTAAACCTATTATCTTTGTTTTCGACCAACTTGTAGCTTACAAACGTCAACGCTTAATGGACAAGCAAATCAATTTTATTATCCCTGATAAAATTGCTTTTATCCCTACACTTCTGATTCATATTCAAGCATACAGGGATGTGAAACCTATTCAAAAAAAAATCACTCCACTCGCTCAAGTCATTGTTCTATACCATCTTCAAGTACAAAAACTTATAGGGTGTACAACTAAAGAACTAGCAGAGATCTTCTCTAGTAGCTATATCACCACGCGACGTGCAGTCAATTGTCTAATAAACATAGGCTGTTGCCCTCACTCTAAGGACAAGGAATATAAGCTACAATTTATATATGAAGGAAAGGAGCTGTGGGCATATATGCTCGACTATTTAGTATCTCCAGTTGACAAAGTAGTATACACAGATGAAGTACTTATGCATAAGAAGGCTTTTATCAGTGAAGAGCTAGCACTTGCTCATTATAGTATGCTAGCAGAAACAGGCCAAACGCATTGGGCTATTGGGAAAAAAGCATTTAAATCTGTAACTCTCGACTATAATAATGATGATGGAGAACATGCTATTGAGGTCTGGAAATATAATCCAGAATTATTAGCCAAAGATGGGTATATCGACAAATTATCACTATATTTATTGCTGAAAAATCACACGGATGAACGTGTACAAATAGAACTTGACACTCTAATAAAAAATATAGTATGGTAAAAGGATTAGAATTATTCTCCGAGCATTTTGACAGCTACGAGAAGCACTATGTAATCATAGGTGGCGTGGCGTGTGCTATACATGAAGAGATCAATTTACAAAAAGCACGAGCAACCAAAGATATCGACTTAATCCTCGTTATCGAAGAATTAAATCCAAAATTTGCACATCATTTCTGGAAGTTTATTCGTGAAGGAGGATATAAGAGCAAGCAAAAGGCTGATAATCAACGAGAATTATATCGCTTCACGCATCCTACTGACACTAGATATCCAGCCCAAATAGAACTCTTTTCTAAAGATGTAGGTTTCGAGAGATATGCTCCTGATATACCGACTATCCCTATTCCTATTGATGAAGATATATCAAGTTTATCAGCTATACTTATGGATACTGATTACTATCAATTTACACTGTCTCATAGCAGCGTTGTGAATGGTATACATATAGCCAATAAAGAAGCTTTAATCTGTCTTAAAGCCAGAGCATACAATGATTTATGTGGTAGAAAATCTCAGGGAGAACCAATCGACTCTAGAAACATTAGGAAGCATAAAAATGACATCTTTCGATTAGGAATTACATTTTACGAAACCGATCGTTTCGTGCTTCCTAATTCTATCCTTCAAGACTGGCACATATTCTTAAAAAAGATCAGCAATGATCTTCCTACTAAAGATCTGTTTAAGAGCGCAGGACTGGAAGAAATAAATCCAAAGGATGTGCTTCGTCTGTTACAACAAGCCCTAATAATACAGTAATCCCCCCTATCTCACCAATCTCTTCAAATCCTTCTCTTCGCCCACAACCCACAGTAGATCGCCAGCGAGCAGTACTTCATCGGCATTGGGGGCTACAAGTTTCTCGTCGCCTCTATCTATACCAACAAGGAGCACATGATAAGTTTCACGCAACTGGCTCTCTGCTACGGTACACCCTACCAACGGATTGCTCGGTGCAAGGGTGATTTGTCGCAAACTCATGTGGTGATCCAACGAGGTCTTGAAGTCGATATGGCTGGGCTTATAGGTGCCATCTTCGCTTGGTGTGGGGAGTTGGTTTATCTCGGCTTCTACTTGATGCAGTTGCGCATCGGTTCCTACAATAAAGACTTTATCGCCTGGAAATACTTGTTCATTGCCACCTGGAATATAGATGCGCAGATGACCACGCAGGATGCTCATCACGTGGGCGCCGAAACGGCGACCGATATTGAGCTGCATAAACGTCTTGCCTGCCCAGGTGCTACATACGGGGATCTCAAAAGATTCGATATGGATGTCTCGGGTGATCAGACGGTCGGCATAGGCGGGCTTCTTGGTACCCATAAAGATGGCTTGACGTTCGCGTACTTCCAGTTGCTTGTGGAAACGGGCTTCCATGCGCATCATCTGTCGACGCATGGTACGTGATACAATAATAATCAGGAGCACAAAAGAGATAAAGGCGACGTAAATCGCTACGGATACTTGTACCATGCGGCTCAAGACGAGGACGATCAGGGCGATAACCCAGCCATAACGCAAGAGGACGAGGGCTACCAAAGGGCCACGCTGTACTTGTCCATCGGCCCATAAGGCACGGTATGGCAGGGAACTTTTATGGTGATGTACAATGGCTTGCAGGAAGGGGGCCATGCACAAGACGGTACAGAGGGCGCAAGCGATACCATCCCATGGGGCGGCAATATATCGATGGCACAAGGGCAACAATAATTGGGAGGCTAGTAGGAAGATGGCGATGCAGATCACTGTATATATAAGCAATATACGTGCGGTGGAAGCATACAACTTCTGCCAGTGGGTGCGGTGATAGCTGCCTTTGGAGCCTGAAGAGAAACGGGTGAAAAATTCCAACCAGCGTCGGGGCATGCGCATCTCTAACCAATCGCCTGCTTGGGGCGAATACCGAATCATATAGGGGGTGGCAAAGGTGGTCAGGACGGATACGGCTACGACGATGGGATATAGGAAGTCGCTGATAACGCCTAGGGTCATACCTAAAGAGGCGATAATGAACGAGAACTCTCCAATCTGACTCAGGGAGAATCCGCATCGCAAAGCGGCTTTTAAGGGGAGACCGCCCAACATGGTGCCGAGGGTACCAAAGAAGGACATGCCTACCATAACGACCACGGTGAGCAAGAGCACGGGACCGGCATGGGATACGAGCATCGTGGGGTTGACCATCATCCCTACGGATACAAAAAAGACGGCAGCAAAGAGGTCTTTGACTGGACTAATCAGTCGATTAATGTCATCGGCTTCTATGGTTTCACACAGGATAGATCCCATCACAAAGGCTCCTAGTGCGGGCGAGAAACCGACATGGGCGGCAAACACAACCATGCCCAAACACAGGCCTATGGCTACGACCAAGAGGGTTTCGTGATTGAGCCATTTGCGAAAAGCACGCAGTAGCTGAGGCACAAGGTATAGTCCCACGACAAACCAGATAACGAGGAAAAAGCCTAGCGATAAGATGCTTTCTATCATCTCCCACCCTTCAAACTGTTTGCTGACGGAGACGGTACTCAGGATGACCATCAGGACGATGGCCAATATATCTTCGAGGATCAAGATGCTTAAAACGGTAGAGGCAAACTGTTTCTTGACAACTCCTAAATCTTCAAAGGCTTTGTAGATAATCGTGGTGGAGGACATCGCAATCATCCCCCCAAGAAAGAGGGCGTCCGTTTTACGCCATCCCATCAAGAAACCAAGGGAGATCCCAGTGAGCATCATACTGGTCATGATGGTGGTGGCTCCTATCACGGCGGTGCCGCCAGCTTGTAGGAGTTTCTTGAAACTGAAATGTAGCCCTAGGGAAAACAACAGGAAAATCACCCCTATTTCACCCCATACATGGATATTGTCGATATCGGTGACGTGAGGTAGATAGGGGATGTGTTGACTCGCCAAGATACCGGCCACCACATAGCCTAAAACCAGTGGCTGGCGCAGCCGCTTAAAGAGTAGTGTGGTAACTCCGGCATACAGCAGAATAAGTGCTAGGTCGGATATGATAGGAGGTAAGTGATTCATTGGCATTAATCTTGCAAACAAAGATAATAAAAAGTACCTTTGCAGCAGCAAAAAAAGAAGTATAATTTCATATGATATATCCCAATCATTTCGAACCAAAAATTGGTTTTTCACAGATCCGTTCACTCCTCAAAGCCCGTTGTTTGAGTAGCCTGGGTACCGATTGTGTCGACGCTATGACCTTTATGACCGATTACCCTACGCTGATGCACCAGTTGCAACAGGTGGTGGAATTTGTGCGTATCATTCAAGAGGCCGATGACTTTCCCGACCAATATTTCTACGATGTACGTCCCGCTCTGCAACGGGTAGAAATCGAAGGACTGTATCTGGATGAGCACGAATTATTCGACTTGCACAGATCGCTACAAACGATCCATGATGTAAGTCGTTTCTTGCAGCGTGGTGTGGAAGACGAGGTGCCTGTGCGCCGTGGACATGGTTCGTATGCCGAACCTCTGCCGGTACTCTCGGAAGAGGAGGAGGTGGCCATTGCGCTAGCAGAGCGTAAGGCACTGAAGGGGCTGTATCCGCATCTGCGTTTGTTGACTGTGGATATTCAAACATTCCCCAAAGTCATCAATCGTGTGGATCAGATATTGGATAAATATGGGAAGATCAGGGACAATGCGTCGCCGCAACTGCGAGAGATTCGTCGTGAATTGGCCACAACGACTTCGGGGGTGTCCAAGTCGCTGCATAGTATCTTGCGCAGTGCTCAGCAACAAGGGTATGTAGAAAAAGATGCTTCACCTACGATGCGTGATGGTCGTTTGGTGATCCCGGTGGCGCCAGCCATGAAACGCCGTGTGCCGGGTATCGTGCATGATGAGTCGGCAACGGGTAAGACGGTCTTTATAGAGCCTACACAAGTGGTGGAGGCCAATAACCGCATCCGGGAACTAGAGGGCGAGGAGAAGCGGGAAATCATCCGTATCTTGCAGCAATTTACAGATGCCTTACGTCCGAATATTCCTGCGGTGATGGACTCGTATCTATTCCTTGGACAAATCGATTATATCCGTGCGAAGGCACAGTATGCCATCCATTGTCAAGGTATTTTACCGACTGTGGTGGATGAGCAGATGGTCGATTGGCGAGAAGCGGTGCATCCTCTACTGGCCGATACGTTAAGAAAACAAGATAAGAAGGTGGTGCCTTTGGATATCACCTTGACACAAGATAAGCGTATGCTGATTATCTCTGGACCAAATGCGGGGGGTAAGTCGGTGTGCTTGAAGACGGTGGGACTAGTGCAATATATGTTGCAATGTGGACTGCTGGTGCCTGTACATGAGCAAAGTACTATGGGGCTCTTTCACCATCTCTTTATCGACATCGGTGATGAACAGAGTATAGAAGATGACTTGAGTACCTACTCGTCTCACTTGATGAATATGAAGATGATGCTTCGCCATTGCGATGGGCAGAGTCTTATCTTGATCGATGAGTTTGGTGGAGGTACCGAACCGCAAATCGGTGGGGCTATTGCGCAGTCGGTATTGGCGCGCTTCTTACAGCAAGAGAGCTTTGGGGTGATCACGACGCACTATCAGAACTTGAAGCATTTTGCCGATGAAAACATGGGGGCTGTCAATGGGGCGATGCTCTATGACCGCCACGAGATGCGCGCATTGTACGAATTGCAGATTGGCAATCCGGGGAGTTCTTTCGCGGTAGAAATCGCACGCAAGATTGGATTGCCCGAAGAGGTCATCCAGGAGGCCAGCGAGTTGGTGGGATCTGAATATATCAGCAGCGATAAATATCTGCAAGATATCGTGCGTGATAAGCGCTATTGGGACCGTAAACGCCAGTCTATCCGTGTGGAGGAGAAGAAGCTGCGCCAAACGGTGGAACGCTACGAAAAGGAGATGAGCGAACTGCAAAAAGAGCGTAAGAGTATCCTACAAGAAGCCAAGACGAAGGCAGAAGATGTGGTGCGTTCGGCCAATGCGCAAGTGGAAAAGACCATACGTGATATCAAGCAGGCGGAAGCTGAGAAACAACGAACCAAAGAGATTCGTCAAGAGTTGGCTGAATTTAAAGAGGCACTTTCTGAAGCTGATAAGGCAGTAGAAGATAAAATAGCCCGTAAGATGGAAAGCTTACGCCGCAAGCAGGAACGCAAGAAAAAGAAGAAAGGTGAAACTGAGGAGGCGTCTGCTACCGAGGGGGCATCTGCTAGTACTGAAGCTAGTTCCACAAAAGCGGCTCACTCAAGCAAGTCCAAGAAGAAAGAGGAGATTGCAGTGGGTAGTTTTGTGTATCTCGAAGGACAACGCACAGTGGGCGAGGTGCTAGAGGTCAAAGGTAAACAAGCTGTGGTGGCTTTTGGTAACTTGAAAACAACCGTGAAACTCAATCGCTTATCCAAGACGATCAAGCATCCGAAGAAGCAACAAAATGATACGGTGGCGACGTTTGTGAGTAAGCAGACCAAGGACAATATGCGTGATAAGCAGCTGCATTTCAGACAAGAGTTGGATGTACGCGGCATGCGCGGTGACGAGGCGGTACAGAGTGTGACGTACTATATCGATGATGCCATCATGGTGGGGGTACAGCGGGTGCGCATCTTGCATGGTACGGGAACTGGTATTCTGCGCACATTGATTCGTCAGTATCTAGCAACGAATCCTGGAGTGAAGCACTTTGCTGATGAACACGTACAGTTTGGTGGCGCTGGGGTCACTGTGGTGGAACTGGGCACGTCGATTAGTGATTTGGAGGACTAACAGTACTCTACGTACAGATATAACGGTATCATACTGAGTGCTCCCTATACTACAAGCGAGCATACATGTACATATATGTCGGCATATATGCACATATACACTAACATAAATGTACACCTATGCATGCATAAGTGTACATGTATATTTTGTCATAATAGCTAGTAATCTGCTTCTCAGTCTAAAGAAAGTTGGGTTCAACTAGTGTCCTCTTCCTCCAAAATTATATTTTAGTCCCACTGACAAATAAGGACTCGGATCGACATTGTACTCAGACAAGTTATCAAAGAGCTTAGACAATTTTCTTTCTTTTACTTGTGCACTTTTATTGAAAGCATAACCAGCACACATGGACAGATTCAACTTCTTTGAAAGTTTAAATACAGGCTGGATACCAATCACTGCATAGTTGTAGGTAAACACAATCTTCTTATTGTCATCATCGCTCTTGTCTTGATAGGAAATTTTGTTATTGTACCCAATCAATGTAAGATCTACCGCTGGAGTTACATGGTATCCTACAGTTGCATCAAGATTGTAAGCAGTCTTAATATACACGAAGAATGGATTATAATCTCTCTCCCAACTCAAAGTAATCAATGGCAATATAGCTGGCGCACCAAAATAGTTGGTCGATGCACCCCCTAGCCCTAGATGGATGCCATTATTAAAAGAATACATAAAGTTGCAAAATCCACCATAGTTCATTCGGTAACCTTCTACACCACCATCGGTAGCCACACCTGTAGATACCCCTAACATCATCATCCATTTTCCTTTTAAAGGACGCATATAGGAAAGCATAAGATTACCTGTTTTGATGTCATCAAATAAAGCTGTCTCGTCAGCATGTGCACCACTACCATGTGCGTACATACCCGATACACTCAATCTCCACATATGGTGTAATCGTTTTTTCTCCATTTTCACAGCAATAGGTACACTGCCATCAAAGCGTTGAATAGTTATCGCTTGCGATCCTTTCATATCGCCCTTCTTAAGAGTATACCCAGCGTTGCCGATGTACTCACTTCGGATGCTAACCTGTGCACGAAGCACTGGAACACTGAATACAGATAGAAACAGAAAGACTAATAGCACCAATGAAAGTTTATTTTCTAATATAGTTTGCTTGTACATATGCGTTGTGATTGAATTAATTGTCGACAAAAATAATATAATCACTGGATTATTGCAACTAATAGTTCATAATACTAGCAAAGGATCTTTTTACTTCCACACAGATTTAAGTTTCCAAGCATTCAGTTTCATTCTTGTTCCTTTATGCAGTGCAAAAAATTCAATTCCTGTTTGAGTATCATCTGGGTAAGTTAACAATGTAAATACATCTTTCCCATCATTGGCAAAAATTTCAATACTTGATTTATCCACAAAGATATGTAACCGAAGTGTATCATTCATTGGATCTACTTTAGCATATGCAATACGGTTAAATTTTGGTATCTGTGCATTCGTACAATGCGTACGATCAATCAGCAAATTATGACCATCCGTGTCATAACGAATAACAACTTTACGCGATGAACCAACACATAGATTTAAACCAAATGTATTGGATATATTAGTCGAAAAAGAAACATCTAATTCGTACACATTCTCTTTTGGGGAAAAGTTAGGCAATCTCAGTGTACCTAATGGTAAATCACGCTGTACAGAGATGGGATTATAACGAAGTGTTTGTAATTGCTCTATGGGGGTTTGAATCAACCTAATGCCTTCTGCATATGTTTTCAATTCCAGTATACGGGGTATAGACCAGAATCCCTTTCCATATGTAGAGGGAACTAATGTTGCATAATCCCAGTTGGCAACCCATCCCATTGAAATCTTATTCTTCAAAGTATTATCAAAATCTCGAAAAGTACGGGATGCATAAAAGTCTAGCCCTTTATCTACATACAAAGGTTCCTTAGGATGATTATCCGTTAGTTTAAAAGAGACACCGTCAAAATCACCTATAAAATACTGCTCTTGTGCCCAGTTTACAGATACAACCATTACCCATTTTAGGTTATTGGGATTTCCGTCAACTGACAACTGAAATAAGTCTGGGCATTCCCAAGATTTCTCACTATCACCAGCAGGACCGAAATCACTTGTCCAAGTCCAACTTTTCAAATCTGAGGAGGTGTAAAATTTGATTTTTTTCTCCAAAGCTTTGGCAACAACCATCACCCATTTATGAGTGGGTTCGTACCAAAAAACAGTAGGATCTCTAAACTCCGTACTCTCAATATCTAGCACAGGGTTACCATCATAATAATGAAACTTCTTTCCATCATGACTAAAAGAGATCCCCTGAGCCTGCTTTTTTGATTCTTTTTCAAAAATTGTGTAGGCTGCCACATAAGTTCCTTTACCAAAGCCTGCCGTGTTATTCTTGTCAATAACAGCAGAACCTGTGAAATAACTAATACTATCAGCAGCACCAGTCATGGCAAAAGGGGTTATTTGACGATAATGTACCAAATCATCAGATTCCACCTTCCCCCACCAAAACATCTGAAATTTACCTTGATAATACATAAATCCACAGGGGTCACCAATCCAGCCTTTCTCTGGACTAAAATGATACTGAGGTCGATAAGTTTCATTATACAAGCTATCAGAACATGATTGAGCATACACTGATAGTCCTGCGATCTTAAAAAGTACGATTAATATAAATACATTAAATAATTTCATATCAAAAAATAATTAAAAATTCATCTTTACTTTTGCATCTTCTAATTTCCATACCTCTGCCGAAGCCTCTGTAGTATTTCCATCAGAAAAAAGTTCTAGCTGAGTACTATTATCTTGTAGTGGAAAAATTCTCGTAGTAAACGCGTCCTCGTTATTAACAAACCCTTCCACTACAGATCCATCAAGAAACAAGTGAATTTCCACTGAATTTGTAGTATTCAAACAATAATAGTCCTTGCGTGTATTTAAAGGAATGTGAGCACGAAGAGAAGAATGCGTCTGATCTACAACCAATTCTTGCCTTTCCACATCATAATAAATCATGCTGTATTCACTATAGTCTGGATTCTTATATAAAATAAATCCAAAGCGTTTTGCATCAGCTGGATAAAAGGTCGCTTTTACTTCGATCTGTCGTCCATCACAATTGAGAATATACGGGCTTTCTGATGTCAATGTTTGTTTGGAATAAGCCATATGTTTTTCACGAAGCTGCTTCATTATTGGATGTGGCATCTGACATAGTTTTCCATTCTTCAACACCCACTTTCTTGGCATACTGTAAAGATGGGCCCATCCTTGTTTGTAACTAGCCTCTTCTCCTATTTCGTCAGGTATGATAGCAATTGCTACAATATCTCCTTCTGAAGTCTCTAGTACAGAAGGTGACAACAAACGGTTGATTATTTCCAAATTTTGAGGTATTGGATTATCAGGAACAAACTTCTCATTTTTAAATTCACCCAACCAATATTGGCAACGTGCAGGTACACCATTATGAGGCACCCGATTCACCAATAGAACATATTTTTTACCTATTTTCTTAAAAACAGGCATCTCCCAGAAAATACCAGATTTATCAACTTTTGGGTTCCCTTCAAAAAACAAATGTACATAGTCCCATTTTTTTAAGTCAGTAGATTTATAAAGCAACAAAGCTCCATGAGGGACTTTTGTTTTCTCAATCCCGAAACCAACAATCATATACCAGCTTCCATCTTCTTTCCAAACATATTCATCACGCATATCAGTACGGGCATATCCCTCAGGTTTTTCAGAAATTACAGGATTACCATCGTATTTTTCCCATTTTATCAATGCAGAATCTTTTGGAAAAGCAATACCAACTCCCATTTTATCTCCACCAGCCGTATATATCAATTGAGGAATACCATCATCATTGATCACCGCACAACCAGACCATATCCCTTTTTTATCATAGTAAGTATCTGGCATCAAAGCTGGTTTTTCCTCGGTCCAATGAATTAAATCAGGACTACTAAAATGCCCCCAATTAATCTGTCTTAAGAAAATTCCAGAAGCATTTTTCTGGTTAAATATATGATATGTACCATTATAAAAAAACAACCCATGCGTCTCGTTAGTCCAGTTGGCAGCAGGCAACAAATGATAATGAGGACGGTTGAAATCATTTGCAAAACGAATTGCTGGAATGGCCAATACAGGTATTTTTGCTACACCTAAAGCAATGCTATCCTTTAAATTCGACACATCAAAAGAAAACGGGCAAATACTTATTTCATCAATCAATCCATTTATAGTTGTTACATCATATACCCCAACCTTCTTATCCCTAAAATCCTTACCTACACGAATATGCATATTCTCATTAAACAATAGTTTAGGTAGAACCACTTCATCTATTTTCTGTCCATTTAAGTAAAGTGCTTTATTTTTCAAATCAAGCAATAAGTGTATCCACTTAAAACATTCAACTTTTGTTTTTAATGGACAATAATGATACACTTGATTTTTTTCTATCCCCAATAATAGCTCTCCATAACTATTTGTACAAACTGCTACAGATGTTCCCAACATATCTTTGACCCCTATAAAAGCAGCAGTATCGGTTGGATAAGATTCCAAAGCAAACCAACTAGACAAAGACAAGACTCCCTTTTCCACAGTAGTATTCATCCAAGTGGAATATCCATCTGTACGCAACGCTTTCCCTCTAAATCCTTCAACGAACTCTGGTATTTGCTTTATAGTATGCAATTTGAATAATGATTTACCATCATTGGCTAGTAATGGTTTTTCTGTATCAAAAGACCATTTCTTTTGGGCAAAAACACTATCAAAAGAGAATAGCAGGCAACTTAATAAAAGGTAAGCGAGATTTTTCATAATAAAAGGTAGTTTAAAAGAAAGGGGAATATTAATTCCCCTTTCCTCTTTCATTTGTTTCTATACAAAATTACTTAAATGGGACATACCCTGGATTTTGTACATACTTACCCTTTGAAAATCCATACTGATTGTTCGGAACAGGATAATATTCATCTTTCCCACCTGTGAAATGTGCATTAGCATAGTAAATGCGGTTATCCATTTCATCCGTAATATACTTATTCATTGTTGTTTGCGCTATTCCCCAACGCACCAAATCAAAGAAACGTTCCCCTTCTAATGCTGTTTCAAGACGAGTTTCCTTTCTAAGAGCCTGGCGAGCATAATCTTGAGTCCATCCATCAGCAGGATAAAGGTTGATGAGGTAATTAGCTGCATTATGAGAATTATCATTAAAATCTTTAACATAAGTACTTTTTCTAGCTCGATCACGGATTTGGTTAATCAATTCACGAGCAGTTTCAAGACCATTACCCTCATTGAGCTCTATAAGAGCTTCAGCCTTCCAAAGAAGAATATCTGCATAGCGTATAATTTGCCAGTTTAGTTGCGAAGCACCCCAAGGCCAACCATTAAACATATCACTGCTTTCTGGAGATACCCAAAATCGTTTCACACAATTATAACCATAGGTTTCTTTATCACGTACCCATCCTTCACATGGTTTGTCAGGGTAAGTTTTCCATGTAATATTAGGACGTCCAACAATAAAATCAAGACGAGGATCAACGTTTGGAGTCGTATTTTCCAAAGTATAAATACCATTGTTCAACACAACCGAACTATAATCTGATTTTGATTGATAGTTAAAATCAGGTAACCCATTAGCATCTGTTTGATAAGCATTGATCAAATCTTGACTAGGTAGAAAGAAACCATCACCACCATAAGGGCTCCCCCCACCTGGAGAATTCAACAAATTACTCCAATTGACACGACCAGCATTTGCAGTTCCATCATTCATAGAATATTGAATAGCAAAAATTGATTCTTCCCCATTTTCATTTGCAACGAGATCTAGACCCTGAAAATCTTTAAGCAATCCATAGCGATGAGTAGCAATAACCTGATCACAAAGCGAAACAACTTCCCTCAACAAATCTTTATTAATAGAGATTACTGCATGAGTCGTTTCGTCTTGCTCATAAGCTTGATATAATTTTATCTTAGCTGCGTATGCCAAAGCAATATACTTATGAATACGACCTACTTCTGGTTGTGAAACAGGAAGCTGCTCAGCAGCATCAAGCATTTCCTTAGCTAACTTACCCAAAATCTCATCGCGAGTAAATTCATTGTTAGAAATTTCTGGATATTGGGCAATATCTACATTCTCATCAAAATAAGGTACTTTATTGAAAAGGCGGCTAAGTTCAAAATAATAATGACCACGAAGCACCTTCATCTCAGCGATACGGGACACACGATTGTTTACTTGATCATCTGTTGCACCATTTAGTACGCGTAAAGCAGAATTACAACGTTGTACACTACAATATAAATGATACCATTTAGTATCCAAAAAGCCGTTTGTAGCATCCACATCAAATGTTTCCATACGATGTACTTCATTTAGGTCACCAACACCACCTCCGCCTTTATAGGCGTTATCCGAACGTACAGCGCCATAAGTCCAATTAGAAGTAGGGTGACACCATACACTCCAACTTTGTCCTTCGGGACCACCCAAAGCGGCATATGCAGCATTCACAAGCAAGTCGACACCTTTTGTTGAATTCATGATATCTTCATTCAAACTGCCTTGGGGTTTCAATTCCAAAAAACTGTCTTCACTACAGCTTACATTCATCAATGCTATAGCACCAAATATATATAAATATTTCAATTTCATAATAGTATTGTTTTAAAGTTTAGAAGCCAAAAGATAATCCCAAAGAAAACGTACGAGGTAGAGGGTAAGTATATCCTAATCCTTCTGGATCAGCACCCGTATAATCAGTGAGTGTAAGTAAGTTTTGAGCCTGCAAATAAACGCGTGCATGACGCAACTTCATTTTATTAAGAAGCGTTGTAGGTAAGGTGTAACCTAATGTAAGAGTCTTCAATTTAATATATGAACCATCTTCAATATAAAACTCAGAAACTTCGTGTTCATTGTTGCTGTTAAGGGTAGTAAGAGCTGGTACATTACTATTGTAAACACCTGTTTTTTCAAAATTCTCATAAGCGTGCATTGCACCAAGTAAACGAGTAGAATGATTTCCCGACCAACACTGGAACAGATCTGTATAGTATTTGGAATTATTATAAGCATCACGAATCATTCCGTTAAAAAACAGACTGAAATCAAAGTTTTTCCAAGATCCACCAATATTCAAGCCTGCAATCACTTTAGGATTGTCAGATCCTAACCATACACGGTCGTTCGTATCAATTTTACCATCCTTATTTGCATCGACATACTTAATACGTCCCACACCAGGAGCACCAAACTGCACATCATATTTAGATTTATAGTCATCCACCTCCTGCTGAGTATGGAATACGCCATTTGTCTTAAAGCCCATCCATGAACCAAAAGGCTGACCAACCAACGTTTTATCAACACCATTACCTCCACCATAAGTATAGTAAATTTCTTCTGTCAAATCCGTAACTTCATTCTTATAATATGAAAGATTAAATCCAACGTTATACTTAAAGTCCTGAATCATATCATTCCAGTTCACAGCCATTTCAAAACCCTTATTGCTCATCGTACCACCGTTATACCAACAGTTACCTCCTTCACCAATGATAGCAATATAAGGTTTCTCAACCAACATATCACTAGTTCTCTTGTCAAAATAATCAAGAGAAGTACTTAGACGACCATCTAAGAAAGTGGCATCAACTCCAATGTTGAACTGTCTCGTACGCTCCCACTTTAAATCTGGATTTGTAGAGCGCACCTTATACCCACCTGGGGCAAGAGTCGTTCCATCTCCATTCATATTGTAACTTGCATCTTTTAAACTAATCAGATACTTTGTATAAGGAGCTTCATCATCAATAATATCATTACCATTAATCCCCCAAGAAGCACGTAATTTCAAGTCTGTCAACCAGTTTTTTGTCGACTCCATAAATTTTTCATTCGATATACGCCAACCCACTGAAACAGATGGAAAATAATCAACATTATTCCCCTTTGCCAAACGTGAAGAGGCATCGCGACGTAGCGTAACAGAAGCGAGATAGCGTCCTTCATAGTCGTAGTTTACCTTACCAAAATAAGAGATCATACCATAATTAGAAGCACCAGCACCTACATTTTTTCCACCAGTCACAGCATCAAGATAGATATAATCATCATTTTCAACAGCCAATCCCGTACCATAACCAAACATAGATTCTCTGTGATTTTTTTTAGCTTCAGTACCCAAAAGAGCAGTAAGGTTATTCTTTCCAAGTGTCTTACTATAAGTAATGGTATTCGTCCATACCCAATCAAATTTTTTATTGGATGATTGAGTCAATTTATTTATTTGATCGCGTGCCCAAACTGGTTCAAAGACCTTGTTGGTTTCATCATAATAATTCACACCGAGATTCGTACGCAATACAAGTGACTTAATTGGTTCAAATTCAAGATACATATTACCAAAAACACGCCAATAGTCGTGTTTGTTCTTTTTTTCGTTTTCAAGAAGACGAACCATATTGGGAGCATCACCTAAAACATCATTGATAGCATCATTATAACCACCATCTTCATCATAAACGGTTTTGGCAGGATGCTGCTTAATAGCATTTTCATCTACACCACCAGGGCTGAGAGTCTGCTTCCAGCGATTGATAGCTACGTTTTCACCAATACGTAAACGATTATCAAGATAATGATAATTTGAGCTTATGCGAGTATTGACACGCTGAAAATTTGTATTCTTTACCAAACCATCATGGTCTAGATAATTCAACGCCAACGAAAAAGCACCATTATCAGAACCATGTGAAAGAGTGGCACTGTAGTTCTGCATCAAAGCTGTATGATAGATAACATCACGCCAATTTGTATCAACTGCATTCACTTTAGCTCCATTCAATCCAATGTAATCTTGAAGTTTCGGAGTAGCACCATTGCCATAGATTTCACTACTTGGTGTAGCACCATTATTGGCATACTTATAAGCAGCCCAATAAACTTGTCCCCACTCATCGGCATTTAGCATATTGAACCCACACTGATAGTTTTGCAAAGTCAACGACATATCAAAGTCCACACGTGTTTCACCTTTTTTTGCGCGTTTAGTAGTAATAATGATAACACCATTAGCTGCCTGTGCTCCATAAATAGAAGCAGAAGCTGCGTCTTTCAGTACCTGAATAGATTCTACATCATTAGAAGAGAGTATGGATGAAATGTTATCACGAGTCATCACACCATCAATCACATACAATGGAGAATTAGCGTTGTCTCGAAAAGAAGACTTTCCACGAACCAACGTGGAAGTATTACCTCCTCCTGGGGTACCATCTGTTGTAATATTCATACCTGCTACGCGCCCTTGCAGACTTGATAACACATTTCCAGTAGGAGTATCTGTTACCTCCTTCATTTTCACAACAGCAACAGACCCAGTCAAACTAGCTTTCTTCTCAGACATATAACCAGTTACAACTACTTCATCAATCATTTTGGAATCCTGTACTAATTCTACATGCAATGTAGATTGAGCCTTTACAGTAACAGTCTTATACCCTATATAAGATATCCTTAACATAGCTCCAGAAGTTACAGACAAAGTAAAATTACCGTCAATATCAGTAATTGTTCCATTACTCTTTGAGCCTTCTTCTAGGATAGAAGCACCGATAATAGGCTCACCACTTGATTTTTCAACAACAAGACCGTTGATTTTAATTTGCTGAGCAAATGAAGGAATTCCCACAAAGAGGAACATAATCAATGTGCAAAGCCTAAAACTAATGTTTTTCACCATACTTTTTTATTTTAAAGTTAATATAAAGTTAACAAATACATTTCTATTAGAATTGATTGCTATTCCTTTATGCAAGAGATTTTACAGAGGAATAGATACAAAGAAGTAACAACTACTCTAATTAACAAAATACACTTCTCAATCAAATATAACATTTCATAGCGCAGCAAATATACTGATGAGAAAGGGTAGTGACTATAACAAATCTCGTAAATGCTATAACAAATATCACACAGGTAGAAAAATGAGACATATGTCTGTATAAGAAACAGGATATCCCCAATATTGCACCACATTTACACTTTTCTGCTATTCAAACAACAAGATCTTAAGCTCGCTTTCAACAAAACATAAGTTGCTCTCCTGCATACGACTAATAAATTTAAAAAATAGTGGATTATAAAATTTCAGAATATAGCAACAAAAAAACGTGGAGCGATATGCTCCACGTTTTGTCCTTTTTTTCAACTACAAACTATTATAGGTGTCGTTGATAATCTGTTTTATATTATTGCTAGGTACTAATCAATATTTTATTTGTATATAAATTTCTTACGAGCCACAATATCTTCTGCCGAGGTGGCCACTACTGCGTGGAAGGTACCAGCTTCTGCGGTCCAAGCATGTGCTTTGTCGTCGTAGAAGGTCAACATAGACTTGTTGATATCAAAGGTGATGGTCTTAGATTCACCTGGTGCAAGGGCTACCTTCGTGAAACCTTTCAACTCTTTTTCTGGACGATACAAGCTGCATACATCATCTTGTATATAGAGCTGTACCACTTCCTTGCCAGCACGTTTACCTGTGTTGGTGACACGCGCCGTCAGTTGGATGGTGCCCCCTTCTGTCAAGGTCTTGTCACTGAGGGTCACTTGATCCACCTTGAAGGTCGTGTAGCTCAGTCCATATCCGAAAGCAAACAACGGTTTGATGTGTTTACTGTCGTTGTAACGGTAGCCTACATTGAATCCTTCGGTATAGTGTACATCTACACCATCTCCAGGATACTCGCCAAGGGCATGAGCCCCTACTTCATCGAGGGAAACGGGGAATGTAAAAGGCAATTTACCTGAAGGATTGACCTCGCCTGATAGAACTGCTGCAAGGGCGTTGCCTGCTTCCGATCCGGCATACCAAGCTTGCAGAATGGCTGGAACTTTATGTACCCATGGCATGGCTACGGCGTTGCCAGTAACAAGCACCACCACGGTATGCTTATTTGCTTGGGTAAGATCGGCTATCAGTTGATCTTGGTTATAAGGAAGTCCCAATGACTGGCGGTCATTTCCTTCGCAATCTTGTCCATCATTCTTATTGAGACCGCCAACGAAGATCACCACATCGGCTTCTTTGGCAGCGGCTATGGCTTCATCGTGGAGGGCTTGATTATCAAACTTCTGGGTGGATGCCACTGCGCCTTTCACATCTTGTTCGGCAACAGCTGGAGATGCATATCCTCTGGCATAAGTGAGCAGCGTGGTATCTGGCATGATGGCCTTTATGCCCGCAAGTGGCGACACCTCGTACTTGACTTTTAGGGATGAGGAACCGCCTCCGATAGTCATGCGTTTGATGGCGTTTTCACCGACCACCAGGATGCGTTGCTTACCCGTTTTTAGATTGATGGGCAATAGTTGTTTGTCGTTTTTAAGAAGCACCATACCGTTGGCCGCAATGTCTAGACCTGCTTTGGCGTGGGCAGGAGTGACGAAACTGCCGTAAGGGCGATGGCGATTCATAGTCGTTCTAAAACTCAAACGCAAGATGCGACGCACTTTATCGTCTAGTTCCTTCGTGCCAAGTGTGCCTTCTTGAATGGCTTTCAGGTAAGGAACAGCCATATAGTAATGGTCATACGCATTGCTTGCTCCCCAGTTGAGTCCATTGGTCCAACTACCAAACTCCATATCTAGGCCGTTCTTGGCAGCTTGCTCGGTATCATGGACACCACCCCAATCAGAAATGACAACACCATCAAATCCCCATTCTCCTTTGAGGATGTCATTAAGAAGGTATTCGTTGTGGCAACAATGTTGTTTCTTATACTGATTGTACGAGCCCATAATGGCCCATGCGTGCCCCTGCTGTACCGCGGCCTTGAAGGCTGGCAAATAGATCTCACGGAGCGTACGCTCATCAACAATGACATTGATTTTGCCTCTATCAATTTCTTGATTGTTGAGGGCAAAATGTTTCACACAAGCAGCCACTCCATTGCTTTGTACCCCTTGTATATAGGGTACAACCATAGTGGATGCAAGAAATGGGTCCTCGCCCATATACTCAAAATTGCGCCCATTGAGGGGAGTGCGATAGATATTGACACCAGGACCAAGAAGTACATTTTTGTTGCGGTATCTGGCTTCTTCACCTATGGATTTGCCGTAGAGATAGGCCAATTTAGGATCCCAAGTGGCTGCCAAACTAGTCAATGCTGGAAAGGCAAAACAAGAATCATTGGTCCAAGAAGCACCAAACCATTCATCCCAAAGGACTTCGGCACGAATGCCATGGGGACCATCGGTCATCCAATTCTCAGGGATACCTAGACGAGGACATCCTGGGGAACTAAATTTAGACTGGGCATGAACCATGGCAATCTTTTCTTTGAGGGTCATGCGGCTGAGCGCATCTTCTACACGTGCTTCCATAGGATGCTTGTCATCCAGATAGATCGGGGTAGTCGTTTGTGCATGGCCTACTAAGGCTATGAGCGAGAGGGCGGCACATACAAACAGTTGTTTAAGTTTGAATATCATACGAATAAATTGTTATGTGATAAGGGTTTAATGGTCTAATGAAGCGATAGACGATACCTATTTAATGCTCATCACTTGTTCTTCAAATGGTGTGCTTTTATCTATCGCATATTTCTTGAGTTTGGCGCGATAGTTATAAATGGTATTGGGTGCATAATTGAGAAATTCTGCAATCTTTTTACTCTCGGTTATATTGATACGAATAAGCGCGAATATCCGCAATTCGGTACTCAAAACCCTGGGATCTTCGAGTTCCACTTGATGATCAGCATCTAGTAAAGCATTGAATTGCTCTACAAAATGTGGATACAGGTTGAGGAAAGCCTCATCAAAATGTTGATAGAAATTATCGAGCTCATCGTCATAAAAAGCTGGTGATTGTAGATAGTTGATCAAATCGGCAACTTGCACATGCTTTGCTCGGATGATAATCGTATTTCTAAGATGATGTATCTTGTGGATGTGAAAGGCACACATTTCCAAGAATTTACCAATGTACTGAATACGCTTTTTATTGCTCAGGACCAATTTCTTGTTGGTATCTGCAATTTCTAGGTTGTTGGCATCTAAGCGATGATTGAGTTCTCTTAGATCATTGTTTAGTTGTTCTAGTTCCCCATTGCGAACCCGCAGTTCTTCCTGCGAATCAGCCAAATGACGCTTCTGCTTGTGCACATACAACATGGCAGCCAACAACAATATACTGAGCATACTCACTGCGGCGATACCTCCTTTGAGCAATCGAACAGATTCTTCTTTGATACGGTTTCTGTCATTGATAATGGCTGGTAAAATAGAAGAGACTTGTGCCATACGAAATTTGCCGTTGTACATCTTAGTGAGCTTCCATGAGAAAGTGATGTATCTGTATGCTCGTTCAGATTGATTCTCCTTGCTGAGTATATCTGCGAGCATCCACAGAGAGGCATGGTCAAAGCGTCCGCAACGAATATCGGAAATAGCAGAAAGGGCAAGCCAGTACTTTTCTTGTTGCACATCATCAATGTCTTTATACAACATGGCACGTTGGTAGGCCTGCATGGAGTATTCTTGGGTACCTAGGGTACACAAATCGAGCAATATACGATTTTGCTTCAATGCTTCTCTTTTGGCCCCCTTGCCTTTCTCGATAAGGGTCGTCAGTTTGGTTTCTAGTTCAAGATAGGAATTTTTCTGACATGCGCTCTGCAATGAATCAAGATACAAATCTGCCTTACGGTAGTACTCACTTGATATTTGCGAAATCTTAGAATAAAAGGCAATATCTCGAAAGGTCTTATGACAGATCTTGTAGTATTGCACCTGATCGTCCTGATCTAGGAGTGCCCCATAGGTGTGCTGTAGCAACTGCATGCCATAGAACGAATCTGAATTTTGCACTAGGAGCCTAGCTAAATAGGTTCTACTCATAGTGATGTACTGCGGATTGCCTATCTTCATGGCCAAACGAAGAGCCTGCTTGCTATAATGGAGGCACGAGTCGAACGACACGGCATTATAAGCTAGGTGAATCTTCTGTGCTTGATGGTATCTTTCGATATCGTCTTTACACCGATACAACTCCTCTTTCATGCGCTGTATCTTCTGCTCATTGGCATTGAAATACTTGTGGCTTTGACGCACCGTTTTGTCTAGTACCCACAATATAGAGTCAACTTGAACAGGCTCTGCGTGAACCTGTCCAAGTAAACTACTAATCATTATAAATAATCCTATGAAAATCCTTTTGTGCATTCAGTCTTTATTATTTAACTGCTTCTACGGTCAAGATGGCCGCATCTGTACCACCTGATACATCGACGGTCAATCGGAACACATCGCCATCTTGCACTGCAGCATCTGTGACAAATCCTAGATTGCCAGCATCGCGGCCGTTCTCTCCATCACCAACAAAGATAACTGGGCTATCTGTGGACAACGTGGCATTGGAGAATTCACCTCCCCAACCAGCTTGGTGGAAGAACTTAAAGTTCATGGCGTCAAGAGCGACTTGTTGGCCAACTGTAATAGTCAATTGGTATTTTGAGTTACCAATAGGTGCGAGACAAAGGGCATTGTCTGTATTCCATCCCACTTCATAATCCGTGCAGTTTGGTTTACCCACACCTGCACCGATAACCCAAAGGGCTCCAGTACCATCGTCTTGTAGCGTAGCAAGTGCGCCATCGGCAAGTACTCGCGCCGTCATATATTTTGATTTCTCATTGATAATCAGGCGGTATTGTCCTGCCATAGAAGCAAGGTTAACACTAGTTGCTGATTGCAAAGTAAAGAAATCTGAGTCAATCCACCAATCATTTAGGTCACTAAGACCAGTAAAAGTCATCTTTTGTTGGTCACTTAAAGTCAAGTCGGCTTGATATACTCCATCATCGACCAGCTTAAGGTCTGTACCGTTGACTTGTATTTTTGTGTCCTCGCCAGGGTCTGTACTTTCGATGGTCTCAACAGATAGTTTGGCTGCATCATTGCCAGCAGAAAGGTCTAGAGTGAGGATATACTTCGTACCCTTAGGGATGATTTCTTCGGATACAAAACCAAGGTTACCTGAGTCGCGTCCGTTTTCGCCATCACCCACAAAGATGACCTCGCTATCGGTACTCAAACTAGTACTAGAGAATTCACCACCCCACCCAGCTTGGTAGAAGAACTTGAAGTTCAACTTGCTTGGATTGATGGAGATTTGTGCGCCTGCTTCCAAAGTTATTTGGTATTTCTTGCCACCAATAGGTGCTAGAGCAAGGGCATTGTCTGTATTCCATCCAACTTGGTAATCTGCCACATTTGGTTTACCGACACCTTCACCGATAATCCATACTGCACCAGTACCATCATCTTGAAGCGTGGCTAGTTCCCCATCTGTCAATACGCGTGCAGTGATGTATTGGCCTTGCGCATCGATAAGTAATCGATATTGACCTTGGGTAGCTTTGAGAGATAGGCTATTGCCCGATTCTAGGGTAAAGAAATCGGGGTCTATCCACCATTCAGAGATATCAGCAAGTCCTTTGAAAGTAATGGCCTGTCCTTGTGTAAGAGAAAGATCAACCGTATAGTATTCATTGCCTGTACTGCTAAGGTCCTTACCATTTGCTTGCAACACCGTCTTGGGTGAATATGTATAGTCCTTCGTGTTGAAAGAAACTGTGTATTCGCCAGCTAGGGAACTGGAGAAAGCAATCGGTTTGACACTACCTTCTGTGACGTGTCCATCGGCATCCAGTCCGAAAGTGAGCTTCTTATCCGATCCTGGAATGGCAGCCGTTTCAATATATCCGTTGATCTTTAGTGGAAGTTCGCCAGTGTAGGCGTAGGTATAATCGCCCGTTTGTACAAGCTGGTAACTATCGTCCTCGCCATGCAGAGTGACGTAGGCGAACTCAGGACGAGACACGGGAACCTCTTGTTCCTGTGTCGATGAACCGAAGTCGACATTCAGCAATGTATAGCGCAATTTGACTTGACCATCTGCAATATTAGCAAAGTATGGCAATGGCAATTTGCCTGCATAATCGGCATCCGACTCCTTAGTACGTAGCGTCGTCTTCTCCATCACCTCTTCACCGTAGACAACTTCTACGGTGAGGACAGACAAAGCTGTTTGGGACGTACTGGCATGTACCGAGAAAGCGATGCTATCGCCATAGTAGGCGGTCTGTGCAGCCGTGGTGATGTCGAAGGTCGGTATCTCGACATGTGCATCGTCATCATCGCTACAGGCCGTCATGCCAAATCCTATAGAAAGTGTAAGCAATGCGCCCCACATATATTTATTTATGTTTTTCATTGTCTTGTATTTGTCTATTATTTATTCCATTTAAATGATACGACACTCTTCATACCCACTTTATACATGAAGTAGTTTTTGCCATCACTAAAGGTGATACTTTTATTCTCATCTGATGTATTACAAACCACCAATGCGTAACTGCCATCGGTATTCTTGAAGGCTTGCATCAAGACATTTTCGGGAGTATATCCTGTGCATGCGATACGCACGGCATCTGGCTTCACAAAAGCAGCTAGGTGTGCGATGACATAATAATGCGAGTTGCGTGTAATGGTTTTATAGTCGTAATTGCTTAGGTCTACTGCACCGTAGCACGTTTGGCATCCACCTTCTCTATTGGGACCAC
This sequence comes from Bacteroidaceae bacterium, assembly GCA_963668535.1. GTDB lineage: Bacteria > Bacteroidota > Bacteroidia > Bacteroidales > Bacteroidaceae > F22. The sequence continues at coordinate 2,229,196 of OY764867.1, read as the reverse complement.
GGTCATTGTCAAGCACAAGGTTCCACACAAGTACCCCAGTACTCCAGTTTTCAATGGTGCGTAAACCAGTGTCGGTCATATCGGCAATCAATCGAGTGGATAGGTCACGTCCTGAGTTCCAAGTACCAATAGATGTTTCAGTAAATAGCAAGCCTTTATTTGGATAAGCCGCATGTACTGCCCCCATTTCAGATACTTGACCACCATAGTTGTGATAAGCTGCCCCTGTGATATACTCACTAGCTGGCGTGTCGTATATCTTCATAGGGTATCCTTGTTGATCTTCGATGTTGTCGTAGTTGTAGTTATGGTCATAGGCATAGATTTTCACATCGCCCAAACCAGCTGCATGCATCACGGGACCAAGGACTTCAATAAATGCTGCTTGTTGTTCCCACCCCATGTATAGAGAGGCTGAGTTCCCTCTATTCAACGGTTCGTTTTGTGGAGTAATGGCTGTGACATGAATTCCTTGCGCTTTAAAAGCTTCTAGCCACTTTACAAAATACGTAGCATAATCTGTGTAGTATGCAGGATTGAGTTCCCCACCTGTCCATGAATCATAAGCCACTAAATCGGTAAGATTGTTTACTTTCATCCATTTAGGACACGTCCACGGTGCAGCCATGATGCGGAGATCAGGATTGATTGCTAGGATTTCCTTTAGGATAGGAATCACGTACTCTGTCTCTTCGGCAGTGAGCGCGAAGTGATCTATCCCTTCTGTATCGCAACAAGTATATTCGCTGAAAGAGAAATCTGAACATCCAATAGCCACACGGACATAGCTAAAGCCATATCCCTTGGTTGGCGAGAAGGTTTCTTGCAAAAATGCTTGGCGATCGGCTGCTTTCATCTGCATCAAGTTGAAGGCTGTACTTCCAGTGATTGCAGCACCAAATCCATCCATCGTTTGGAAAGTCTGGCTGTCATCGATCATCACGGTATGTGGCGACAGATTATCGCCTGTAGCAAATGCGCAAGAGGTTGGTCTTAAATCGTAGCTACGCTGATTGTTTGTTTCCAATATTTGTACATCCGCAGTAGCAGGTGGCAAGATGACCTTTGTGTGATCATCGGTAGTAGCATCATCTGAATTGGAACATGAGATCAGGGCTACGCCTAGAACTGAAACGAGGATCAAAGATGCTTTGGCAAGTTTATATACGTTCATTGTTTTCATTTTTAGTCTTTTATATGGTTATGCTCGTTGAGTTTAATAACCAGGGTTTTGCACTAGATTTGGGTTGGCATCAATGGCCATTTGAGGAACAGGTAGTAAGTAGTTATTACTTGAATAGAGACGTCTTTGTGCCAGTCTTCCGCTGTCTTTACTAAACACGCTATTCATGACACTTTCTACTTTGTCTAGCCGCACGAGGTCATACCATCTCTCACCCTCGAAGCACAATTCCATGCGTCGTTCGTTCATATATGCTTGAAGCATGCTTTCTTGACTTGAAGTGACCGAAACTGGTAGATTGGCTAATCCTGCACGATGTCTGATTTGGTTGATGATCGTTGCTGCTGCCCCAAGATTCATAGGTTCCCCCATAATAAGAGCTTCTGCTTTCAGTAGCAAGGCATCGGCATAACGATACTTAATCATGTTACTGACATCGCTTCTGATTTTATACATAAAGGGATAGTTGCTCGAAGGATAGTAGTTGCTCCATGCACACTCGTAGTACACGATAGCTTCGTTATATCGCTGCGTATCCCCTTCAGCTTGAAAGAGGTTGATTAAGTCTCTAGATGGAGTGACCCACTTGGCCCATGTAAAGTTTTGGTCTAGGTTGAGCAAGTTACGACCAAACATCCAAGTGACCCAGTTGCCATTACCTGTTGCAAAATGTGCTTCATAGATACTTTCAGGTGTATTTCTATTGGCGATATCCGTACCTGCTTCATTCATATCATAGAGATCACCATAATGTGTATCCAACGAGAAACCATCTGCTGTAAGTTGATCTACATATTGGATCACTTTACTATAGTCTCTAAGTGGTTTTTCGGCATATACTTTGGCTAGTATCATGCGAGCCACCGACTTGGTCAGTTGACTTTTGTCTGTGGGATCGTTGGTCAACGCATTCGGATTGGCCAAGACTTCCAGCAAATCTTTTTCAATTTGTTGATACGCTTCAAGCTCAGTAGACTGAGTTGGGAAATAGCTGCTATACACGTCTTCTACATTGTCGCTTGTGATTTGCTCGGCAGTGGAGGTAATTACTGGAATATTGCCCCAGATACGCACCATATCAAACATAGCCATTGCACGAAGAATCTTTGCTTCGGAGATGTATTGTTGTTTGGTCGCCGCACTCAAATCTTGGTTAGAGACCTCGTCGATATGTGTGATGATTTTATTGGCCGCAGCGATGGTACCCAGATGTCTCTCCCAATCACGGTAAAGCACGGAGTTGCCTCCATCTATGGTATTGACTTCAAATGGGATAACTTCTGCACCCGTTGTACCTGCATAAGCATTATCTGAGTGCGCATCGCCTATAAGTAAGTAGTCGAGATACCAGTGTTCTTGGGCATTTTTATAGGTATCTCTAAGAGACACCATATAACTTCTCACACTTTCTCCATCTGCAAATTCAGGTTCCTTGGCATCCGCAGTCTTGCCCTCAGTAACGTCGCTATAGTCGGCTACTGGATCATAGTCATTGAGTGAGCATCCAGCTAGTAGGACGACCGAAGCTGCATATAGTATTATTTTCTTCATTTCTTTTGCTTTTTAGAATTCTACATTGATACCAAATAAATAGGTCTTAGATTGTGGGTATGAGCCCCAGTCAATACCTTGTACCGCACCACTATTGCCCCATTGGTTTACTTCTGGGTCGATACCTGAGTAATCTGTCCAGGTGTACAAGTTGCTCGCTGTAAAATAGGGTTGGAACTTATTGATACCCATATTCTTCAACCATGCTGATTGAATATTGTACGATAGAGTCACTTCCTTCAAACGGATATAGCTACCGTCTTCAATGAAGTAAGTAGAATTTTTGAGGTCGTAATTGGCTCTTGGCACATTGGTGATTTGTCCTGGTGTACGCCATCTTTTAAGCACTTTGGTCGATTGATTTTTACCATCAAACATCCCCTCAGTTTCGATGCGAGAAGCATTGAAGATATCATTGCCTTGGACACCTTGGATGAATACATTCAAACTAAGTCCTTTCCAGCTAAAGGTGTTGGTCAAGCCATAGGTGAAGTCTGGATTTGGGTCACCAATATAGGTTCTATCTGATGACGTGATTTTGCCATCGCCATTGAGGTCTTTGTAGATCATATCGCCTGTTTCAGGATCGACTCCTTGCGATACGTATCCGTAGAAACCACCCAAAGCGCGCCCTGGCTCATTGCGCACGACATACTCACTGGTGAAATCACTGGTTTTGGCATCGTAGTAGACTTGCTGAAGTTCTAGCTTCTTCAATTTGTTCTTATTGAATGAGATATTGAAGTTGGTATCCCACTTGAAATCATCTACAAAGTTGTGAGATGTGACGGACAACTCAAATCCTTTATTGATCATCTCGCCTTCGTTTCTAGTGATGCTGTTGGCAGTGGCTGCACCTGATGGCAATGTCACATTCATAAGCATATCTGTCGTGTTCTTATAGTAGTAATCAGCAGTCACATTCAAACGATTACGTAGAAAAGTGGCGTCCAGACCGATATTTGTTTGTGTAGTCGTTTCCCAAGTTAGGTCTGAGTTTCTAAGATTCGTTTGATAGATAGAAGGAACTGATTGTTCCTTACCTTCTTCAAACCAAGCTTGACGAGAGATGCCATACATTTGCAAATAGGAGTAGTCGCCAATACCACTTTGGTTCCCTGTTTGTCCCCAACCAGCACGCAATTTCAAATCATCGATCCACTCGATATCGCTCATAAACGATTCGCTAGAGATACGCCAAGCACCTGATGCAGAAGGGAAATAGCCCCAACGATCATCTGGATTGAGCTTAGAAGATCCATCGGCACGCATATTGAATGTAAGCATGTATTTGCTGTCGAAATTATACTGCATACGGCCAAAGAAAGAAAGGATGCCCCATGTTGAACCACCTGTACCAGTGCCTGTCCATGATATTTGATTGGCGGCATTGAGCGTCTTGATATCTCCGCTACGGAAGTGGGAACCGTTAATCCAGCTATTAGAATAATCAGAATCGGTCCATGACGAACCTGCCATGATATCTACGTGATGTTTTTGGATATCAAAGTTGTAATTGGCTACGTTATCAAAAGTCAGCACGGTATTTCTATTGCGATTATCTGATGCTGTACCTTTATTGATACGACCTGTTTCAGTTTCTTCAGGATCTACAAAAGTGGTACTCAAACCGTGTCTTCTATCCATCGACAAGGATGATTTGTATGTGAAGTTTTTAAATGGTTTGAAGGTAAGTGATCCAGAAAGAATAAGTCTGTCTTCGTCTGTCTCATTGTCTTTTCCTTGTGCCAAAATTTCTGCGGGACTAGTGACGTTATTGATTCCGAAGAAGTTACCATTGTATTCATTTGGATTGGCAGTAGACATAATTGGAGCGTAAGTTGGCGTATTGATAACAGCCAAAACCATACCGCCTCGATTGGCACCAAGACCAGTGGTGGTGCTATTACCGGTGTAGTCTGAATAAGTAACTTTTGCATCCAATGTCAACCATTTACGGATGTCATTGTGCCAACGACCATTGAAATTATAGCGCTTGAAATAAGTGGTTTTGATGCTTCCTTTTTCATCGGTATACCCAGCAGATAGATAATAGTTCATCTTTTCATTACCACCAGTAAAACCTACTTGATAGTTTTGAGATACCCCAGTGCGATAGGCTACATCCGACCAATCTGTAACGTCTTGAAGTCCATCAGGAATATTGACGATACCGATCTCATCTTGTAGTTCCTTGTATTGAGCGGTATTCAGTACATCAAAATTATTAACGACCTGATTGAGACTCAACTGCGCATTAAATGTAATTTTTGATTGACCAGCTTTCCCACTTTTGGTTCCGATTAATACCACACCATTGGCTGCTCTCGATCCATAAATAGCTGCCGCAGAGGCATCTTTCAGAACTTGCAAGCTTTCAATATCGTTGGGAGACAAGAACTTGATATTGTCGACTGGCATACCATCTACGACGTATAGAGGGTCGTTATTGCCATTGAAAGAAGTGGTACCACGCACGCGGATAGATAGTTCCGCACCTGGTGCACCACTAGTTCGTGTCACAGCTACACCAGCTGCCTTACCTTGAAGCGCTTGTCCAGCAGAAACGATGGGACGATTGTCCATGTCTTTCGTATCGACTGTGGTGATGGCGGTGGTCACGTCCTTACGCTTGACCGCACCATAACCAATAACAACAACCTCTTCTAGAAGTTTCACATCCTCCTTTAGAACGATTGTCATGGATTTTTCACTCTGTGCTACAACCGTCTGACTAGTAAAACCAATACTAGAGATTGTAAGCTTTGTACCTTTCGGTACGCTAATTTGGAAATGACCATCCATATCTGTGATGGTTCCCTGTGAAGATTGGACTACAGTGACCATCGCACCAATCAAAGGCTCTTGATTGGGATCAGTGACTGTACCAGTCACATGTAGTTGTTGTGCGGACGCTGTAGCGCACACGAACAACATCAGTGCAAAAAGTAATTTTTTCATGCCATAATAATTAGAATAGACTGTTCTTCGACCATAAAACAATAAGGCGGAACAGATCAGTTAACATGTGGCAAATATAGATGAATTTACAGCGGCAAAAAATGCGAAGTGATAAAGAAGTAGATTACTGTGAAGACTAAAACAGAAAAGAAGACTGATTATCAGATCATTTCAAAACACTCTAACAATCAATTAAGTGGACAGACAAAGAAAAAAGGATTAGGTACTCTAGCGAATAAGACACTACTGGAGGCGTATTTTTTGAAAATCATCACACAAAAAAAACGCGAAGCAATATATGCTCCGCGTTTTTAAATACTTAGTTCCTATTAGTTTACAGATTCTTTTGAATATCTTCAATAATCTGTTCGACAGAAATACCATTCTCTTTCATCAGTTCCTCTGGATTGAAATCACTTGGGAATGATTTCTTGATTCCGTAGTTCTTCACTTTAGTCACTGATGTCCCAAGATAACTAGCAATAGTTTGACCAAAACCACCCTCTACAATACCATCTTCAAGAGTAAGAAGTAATGTGTGGTTTGTTTGTAATCGATCTAATAATGCTTCGTCTACCCCGGTGATGAATTTTGGATTGATCAAGGTAACTTGTTTACCAGTCATCTCCTTATACTTATCAGCGATTTGCTTTCCCAGACCGAAGAAACTACCCAAGGCAAGAATAGCGACTTCTTCGCCTTTCTCAACAACTTGGTATTTATTTAACTGTGCATAATCGGTCGTATCTTCCACACCTGTTTCGGGCATCATTGGAGGAATACGGAGAGCAATAGGATGCTCCTTCTGGGTAGTGGCATACTTAAACATGGCCAAATACTCCTCTTTATTCGTAGGAGCTAGATACACAAGATTAGGGATATGAGAAATCATAGGGATATCAAATATTCCTAAGTGGGTATCACTATTCAAGCCATACACGGAAGCAAAAGAAACCAAAAGTACTGCAGGATTATTATTCAAACACAAATCGGATGATAGTTGGTCATAGGTTCTTTGTAAAAATGGACTGAATACCCCAAAGATAGGTGTACCTCCATTCTTAGCGATACCACTGGCCATAGCCACTGCGTGTTCTTCGGCAATGCCCACATCAAAAAATTGTTTGTCGTATTTTTTACGAAGCGTTTCAGTAAATCCCATAACGGAAGGGGTACCAGCGGTAATTGTCACGACGTCTTTGCGCTCGTCCATAAGGTTGGTAAGGGAACCTCTTACCGTTTCATTGACAGGCCAGCCAGCTCCCTTTGGCGCACCATCGGCAATATGAAAAGGACCTCCGGCATGCCAATATTCTCTATTTTTCTCAGCATACTCCAACCCCTTACCTTTTATGGTATGAATATGTAGAACTACTGGATGATTGGTATCTTTTACTGATTGAAATAAAGCAATCAATTGAGTAAGATCATGCCCATCTTCCAAATAATGGTACTCCAAATCCATGGCTTTGAAAAGGTTATTGACACTCGTTCCGTTTGATTCTCTCAATTCTTTCAAACCTTGGTATAATCCGCCATGATTTTCTGCAATAGATTGATCGTTGTCATTGACTACGATGATCATATTGGATGACAATTGGGATACGTTATTCAGCCCTTCCAATGCCTCACCACCACTCAGTGAACCGTCACCGATAACGGCAATGATATTTTCTTTGCCTCCAGTGAGGTCACGTCCCATAGCCAATCCCATAGCCAATGAAATGGAAGTAGAGGTGTGCCCGATTGTAAAGAAATCATGCGCACTTTCTGCTGGATTTGAATAGCCAGTGACCTCATCGTATTTGGCTGGATCGAGGAAAGCATCTGCTCGTCCTGTAAGCATCTTGTGAGGATAGCTTTGATGCGACACATCATACACAATCTTATCTACTGGTGAATTAAAGACATAGTGCATGGCCAGAGTGGTTTCAACCATCCCTAAATTGGGCCCAATATGTCCACCGTGTGCACTTACTTTCTGAATCAGTGTATGGCGCACTTCTTGACTGAGCGTCTGTAGTTGTTCAAGATTTAGTTGCTGTACGTCTTGTGGTCCTTTGATGTTTTCTAAATACATAGTTTTGTAATTAATGATTTATTGAATGATATCCTATATAAATTATCACGCTGCAAAGATAGGGAGAGATTACGAACCAAGTGTGATACAAATTACTGATAGAAAGACCAATTTTCCTGCTATTGAATGAAAGAAAAATAATATCCATAATTTTAATGACAGGGCCAATCAAGAAGTTGCAGTATTCTCAAAAAAAGCTTATATTTGCATAGGAATAATCAATAAGAATATGGAAGAAAATATCGTCAGAATACAGACTATTCAACAGTTTAATGACATGAAAGGGGTAGATACGCTGCATCCTTTAGTCACTGCTTTCGACCAAAGTGGAACCAAGCTCATGGGAGGAGATACGTCTCATACCTATGGGTTTTATTGCCTGTTTCTAAAAGAATCAGATTGTGGCGATTTGATTTACGGGCGTCAATCATACGATTATCAAGAAGGAAGTATCGTCAGTATTGCCCCTGGACAAATCATCAGGGCCGTACGTCATGATAAGGAGTATGAACCTACAGGATGGGCACTGGCTTTCCATCCAGATCTTATACGTGGCACTTCATTGGGTAAAAACATAAAGAAGTATACTTTCTTTTCGTATCAAGTCAACGAAGCACTGCATCTCTCTGACGATGAAAAACAAACGATCTTGAATTTACTCCGTCTGATTCGTTCGGAATTACAACAACCTGCTGATCGACATAGTCAAACAATTATATGCAACAATATAGAACTTCTTCTCAATCACTGCAGCCGCTTCTATGAACGACAATTTCTGGTGAGAAAGGCTGCGAATAAAGAGGTGATTGCGAAGTTTGAATCGTTGCTTGACGATTACTACAAGGAGAATAAGCAATATAAAAATGGACTTCCGACTGTAAAATATTGTGCTAATGAACTGTATCTATCTTCCAATTATTTTGGAGACTTAATAAAGAGAGAAACAGGTACAACAGCTCAGGAATACGTTCAAGTTTATGTCATGGACAGAGCCAAGGAACTGATCTTAGGACATGAATTGTCAATCACTCAAATTGCCTATGAATTGGGCTTTGAGTATCCGACTCACTTTAGTCGTCAATTCAAAAAATTGGAAAAATGTACTCCGAGCCAATACCGTGCTGCTCACTAAACATCACCTATTATGACAGAAAAAGAAAAAATGCTAGCAGGAATAGAATATGCTGCTGATGATCCAGATCTACTGATGGACTTAAATCGTACCAAAGATGTTATCTGGGAATACAATAACTTACAACCTTCTCGCACCAAAGATAGAGAAACAATACTTCGTGGTTTACTCGGTAGATGTGGCAAGGAGGTACATATCAATCCTCCTTTTTATTGCGATTATGGACAGCATATTGAAGTGGGTGAAGGATTCTTTGCCAATTTTAATTTCACCGTCTTGGATGAAGCTATGGTGAGAATTGGCTGCAACGCCTTTATTGGCCCTAATGTAAGTATATATACTGCTTGCCATTCTACCAACGTAGAAGAACGTAATTCACGCAGAGAATGGGCTCGCGAGGTAACTATCGGAGATAATGTGTGGATTGGTGGCAGTACAACGATCTGCCCTGGAGTGAAAATCGGTCATGGTGTGACGATAGGTGCTGGCAGTGTCGTCGTTAAAGATATTCCAGACAATTGTGTCGCAGTAGGCAATCCTGCCAAAGTCATCAAATATCTATAAGATATGTCCTAAAGGGAGTCGTACTTCAAATCGGCTCCCTTTTCCTTGTGCAGAAGTCACGGAAATATGCCCACCCATTCGTTGTACTATTGTTTGGCAGATGCTCAATCCCAATCCTGCACCCTGTGAGAAACTATTGGCCTTATAGAAGCGTTGGAAAACGTGAGCACATTGCTCTTCAGACATACCAATCCCTGTATCTTCTACATATAAAGTATATTCATTATTTCCTTGCTCATAGGTACATCCAAGGGTAATACAACCTGATTCGGTAAATTTCTTGCTATTGTTTATCAAGTTGTGAAGTACTTGTCGTAAACGTATAGGATCGACACTGACATCGGGCATCACAAAAACATCAGGAGAAATCTGACAGGAAAAATCAACCCCATCGGTCATATTGATTTTCTGAGATTTCATGACTTCTTCTAAAATACCATATAAAGGGTGTGGATCTATCTGAAATTCCATACTCCCTGATTCAATCTTAGATAACTCAAGAATATCCCCAATCAAATTAAGCAGCATGTCGCAATTCTTATTGATTAAATAGATATATTCGGAAATCTCTTCTTGAGTAAAATCTTCCATATTGTTCAACAAACTAGAGAAGCCAACTATGGAGTTGAGTGGTGTACGAATTTCATGACTCATATTGGCGAGAAAAGCTGTTTTAAGCACATCGGCTTCTTTAGCTTTATCACGTGCTTGCATCAACTGCAATTCACGTTCTTTTTTATCGTCAATACTTTGACAAATCCCTATCCCCACAAGGCTATCGTCCGTATCACTCATCTGCACAATACGGAAACGATTTTCAAACCATGACCATTCATGCTTGGGATTTAAAATTCGGAAGGACACAGTTACTGTTTTTCCTACCTGCATCTCTTCCAAGGTATGTGCAACAATAGCTTCTACTCCTGCAACGTCTTCTGGATGAATAAAAGGCGACAAATCCTCAAGTGTAAATGCAGAAGGATTGTGTAAGTTTCTCATAAACGTGGGTTGAGCTCCAGTAAAATGATATGAGTTGTCCACAAAATCATACACAAAAGAATAGATGCGATGCACATCGACCGATAAACTAGCCAATTCTTCTTTCAAGTCTTCACCGGTCAACGGTTTAATCGTAAGAATATAGGAAGGGGTATGGTCGTCAATAACATAACGTACCATGCCACTGACACGCACATTATCACGCGTATTCTTTAATCGTAGATAAGAAAAAGAAGGGATATTGACCGAGTGATTAGATTCTGAAACTTGATTAGTAAGTCGCTCCAGCAGATGCAATTGATGCCCCCGAACCAATAAACAAATATCATACAAATTGAGTGATGTTTCATTATGAGATACTAGCTCTTTTTCTGTATCGGTCAATTGAAGTAACTCTGCTGCACATTCATTTAGAAAAAGGACTTGTCCTAATTTATTATAGGAGATAACGGCCATATGCTCATGAGCTAGCACATCGGCAAAATGTTGACGTTGCACTAACAGTGGTTTCTGTGCATCAGCACGTGTCTCTGATATTAGCTTTTCATCTTTGGCTCGTCGATAACGACGAATAACTAGTACGAGAGTGACCACTAAGGAAACAAAAAGAATTATCACGAGGCCAATCAACAAGAAACGAAGACGAGGATCAAGGGGTTTATTTTTCCAAGACGTATCACTAGGGAAATCTGTATTTTTCAGACCATATCTCTTTAGTTGTTTATAATCCACTGACCAATGATATGACAGCTGACCAAAAGGGATAGGCGTACTAAAATGCAATCCATCTTGAATAGCTCGTGCTACATAATGCCCTAATTGAGTTCCTATATCTGCTCTATTAGGTGCATATACACCAAATATATTCTCACGAACAGCCTCTGCTTGAAAAGAGATGATAGGTGCGGGCATCTCTTGGAAAATAGGGTAGAAAATTTCTCCCCAGTAAGGAATAATTAGAATATTGTCTGGAGCAGAAGCACGTAGGGCATAGTAGTTCTTCTTAAAATGCATCTTTTCTACATCCAATTCAACAAGCTGAATATCTGGATGATCCTGCTGAAACCATTCAAACTCATTTTCGAGTTGCCTAGCCGCTTTACGAGATAACATACGGGCGTCTTGAAGTATGACGAAATTTTTTCGATCTGGGAAAAGACGCTGCATGCGCACTAGCATTTCTCTAAAATGAATGGGAGCTTGACATCCATGCACATTAGGATATTTGTCAGTCCACCAAGGACCATTAATACAGGTACCATTGTATATAATGGGGAGTGTGTCTGTAATAGAATCATCACAATGCAACATGCTATATAAGGCTTGATCTCCATCACATAAAATCATGGAAGCATGAAGGTCACGAGCATCTTGGCAAAAAGTACGACATACTCTAAACTCATCTTCTTTCCCCCAAAACCGACAATTTAAATATTTGTGCACTACGTGTACTTGTGCGACATCTTGACCTAAAGCTTCCTCAAAAGCTTTATTTTGCTTCGTATAGAAAGGTTGATCACTAGATAAAGAATGTATATATACAACTGTGATAGTATCTGTAGGAGCAAGATTTCCCCATTTTTGCCCAAAAGCAGCATGACTACTAGAAAATGTACATAATGACAAGAAAAAAGCAAGTGTCCACCATATAAGTGAACAGCGGCTGGTGAAGATTGATAGAATGCGATATTTTGAGGGAAGATGTGTCATATATATTACAGATTATAGCAAAAGAATCTGGATTATGTAGTATTTCTCGGTTTAACGACAAATATACTAGATAAAAAGGAAAAACGTCCCTTTTTCTCGATTTTTTATTACTACTTTTGTTTTCATACAAGAGATTACTATACACCTTTTTACTACAAACGTATATGAGATTGACATTTCTTTCCACAGTTCAAGCAACAATCTGTGGTCTCATCTTATTTATCATTATTGGTTGCTCAACAAACGACTCACAAAAACAGGGACGTCCTTATGTTATTTTAGTATCAATGGATGGCTTCCGCTATGAGTACACACAAAGGGGTATCACTCCATGGCTAGACAGTATAGCTACTGTAGGACATGTAGAAATGATGCGTGCGAGCTTCCCTACCCTTACATTTCCTAATCATTATACTCTGGCCACAGGACTCACACCTGAACATCATGGAATAGTACATAACCAATTTTACGATGCGAAACTAGATAAAATATATAAAGTGGGTGATCACGAAGCGGTGTACAATCCTCGTTTTTATGGGGGAGAGCCTATATGGGTAACGGCAGAAAAACAAGGAGTAAAAACAGCATGTATGTACTGGGTAGGCAATCAAATTGCTCACCATAATATCATGCCTACATACAACTGGGAATGGGCAAAAAAACCACATATAGATAGAAAAATGCGTATAGATACTCTTGCTCATTTACTATCTTTACCAGCCAATAAACGCCCACATCTACTGATGCTTTATTACAGTGATCCTGATTATGTAGGACACACATATGGCCCCGAAAATGCTCAAACAGATAGCATGCTGACTCATCTAGACCAACTGATGGGGTATCTATATAAGACTGTTCAAAATCATCCTTTGCATGATAGCATACAAATCATCATAACATCCGATCATGGTATGCAAACAATGGATACAGCCAAGATTATACGCCCTAAAGATTACCTTCGTCCACAATGGATAAAGTATCGATTGGGAAATGTGCCCACACTTATCTATGCACAAAAAGGGTGTACAGACTCTATTGTCCATGCACTAAAAGATGCACCACACGTACGCGTTTGGAAAAAAGAGGATGTGCCTGCTCGTTTTAACTACAGCCATAATGCACGCATTGGAGATGTTGTGGTACTCCCAGATCTAGGTTATCAATTCTGCAATACCTATCATTATACTTGTGGTGCTCATGGATTCGATCCATTTACCAAAGAGATGCATGTACCCGTGTGGACATTAGGCAGTTATATGGCGACAAGTCATCAAGGTCTTATGAATCAAGACACCCTTGTCAATGTTGATATCTATCCTTTGATCTGTAAGCTATTACAAATAAAGGCTGCCCCTAATGATGGACAGCCTAGTCGTTGGAAGCGATTGCTTCAAGATTAATCAAAAGAAAGTACACGAGTACCATCGTCTTGCATATCTATTTGGACATGCACCACGTCATCTGGAAGCAACTCTTCTATAAGTTCTGGCCATTCTATAAAACACAGGCCACCTCCGTAGAAATACTCTTCATATCCCATATCATAGACCTCTTCTAAGCGTTTGATGCGATAGAAGTCAAAGTGATAGATGGGATACTCGCCATCAGGGATGGCATATTCATTGACAATCGCAAACGTAGGTGAGTTGATGACATCTTCTACACCTAGTGCTTTACAAACAGCTTGTACGAAAGTGGTTTTACCCGCCCCCATTTCGCCATAAAAAGCGAAGACACGGCGGTCACCAATGGCGCTAACAAATTGAGCGGCTGCAGCGGCTATCTCATCGATAGAATGAATCGTTATCTGCATTGTATTAAAGGTTTTGGTTATTTTCGAATGAAATGTTTGATACTTCTGACTATACCATATAGCAATATGGCAAATGCGACAATACTTGCCCCACAAGGCACCTCGTAATAAAAGGAGATCGCAAAGCCACCGACACAACTAAGTAGACCGATCGGCATACTTAGCCACATCATAGAAGAAAATTTCTTTGTAAAGAGATTGGCTGTCATTTGTGGGATGGTCAACATAGACATGACTAATACAATGCCTATGAGTCGCACACTAGCCACTACCGCCAATGCTATAAGGATCATCATCAATGTCTCAACAAAAGCCGCACAACGTCCATATTGTGCTTTCATATAGGAGGCATCAAAAGCGATCCACAGAATGGGTTTAAAGAAAATGATAAAACAAGCTGCGACCAAAAGCGTAACCCCCATCAACAGGAATATATCAACCTGCGTAATCATCAATATATTACCAAATAAAAAGCTAGTCAGGTCATTGCCGTAACCAGGTGTAATATAGGCAAGCATAATCCCTATACTCATACCCAGTGTCCAGATTAAGGAAATGGCTGAGTCTTGACGCTCACCAGGGCGATTGGACAACCATTGAATGCCCAATGCTGAGCCAACAGCAAAAACGGCTGCTGTCAACACAGGAGGGACGCCCAAATAAATCCCCAAACCAACACCTCCCAAAGAGGCATGCGTAATTCCCCCACTCACAAAAAGCAAGCGACGCGTCACAATATAGGTGCCGACCATGCCGCAAAGGACACAGATCAGCAAAGCGCCTATGAGCGCATGTTGGAAAAATGCATATTGCCACATAATTCGTTATACTCGGCGTTCGCCAACAATCATTAAGACTTCTTCTTTGACATCATTTGGTAACTCTACTTCACGGTGTTGTAGGCTACGTACCCACCCCGCTACTTCATCGCTTTCCATGGTATAAAGCACATCGCGAAATTCTTCGGATTCGTCTTCTGAATACTCTTCGCTGGTGCGACCTCGAAAACGATCTAAGTCCTCATCATCGTAATATTCTATTTTGGTAGATACAGCAGCCAAAAGACTATCAGCCTCACAGATTTCATGGCTACCACAACATTCTACTGGCGGTTCTACAACATCAGGTATGGCTTCAATCTCACCAGCCTCAAGCTGTTTTTTTAGTTTACGCTGACGTATGGTACCCGCAATGGCAGCCACAACACCTAAAACGATAAAACTCACAATCAGAATAATCAATCCTGCATTCATAATATATCTATTCTCCTCTTTGTATACTCTATTTTTTACTTCTTAAGTTGAATGTTGTATCCAACTTCTTCCAAATGTGCCCAGTAATCGGGATATGATTTGGTCACCACTTCCATATCAGCAATATGCACATTATCTACTAATAAAGATGCTGGTGCAAAAGCCATGGCCATGCGATGATCATGATAAGTGGCAATAACTGGTGCCTCATCTGCTGTGCAGCGTTCACCTGTCCAGTACAACACGCTATCATCTTCTTGTTGTACGATATACCCTAGCTTACGCATTTCTGCAATCAACGCTTCAATACGATCAGTCTCCTTAATCTTAAGCGTCTGTAAACCTGTAAATCGAAAAGGAATATTCAGAAGACAACAAGTCACAACAAATGTCTGTGCTAAATCTGGAATCTCTTTAAAATCTCTATCCAAACTCTCTACAGTACACTGACCTTTGGTCAACACAACGGCATCGCCATCAACTGTGGCTTGAACGCCAAGCAACTGGAAAATCTCTGCTCCCACATGGTCTCCTTGTAGACTAGGCAGACACAGTAAAGGCAATCGAATGCACGCTTCCTCATCGGATGATAAAGCGACCATCTGGAACCAATAAGAAGCCGCACTCCAATCACTTTCTACACGATAAGCGACCGACACATATCGCGTAGGATGAATACGCAGTGTATGTGCACCAGTCCATTCCACCTTAGCTCCATATTCTTCCATGATAGCTTTGGTCAACTCAATATATGGTTTAGATATCAACTCACCTTCCAACTGTATATTCAAACCTTCAGGCAAACAAGGAGCTATCATCATAAGAGCAGAAATATATTGACTACTCACCTGACTATTGATACTCAACAAATTGCCTTGTAAAGCTTGACCATGAATTTTTAGTGGGGGATACCCTTCTTTTTCGACATAAGTAATATCAGCTCCTATACTTCGCAAGGCATCAACTAGAATATGGATAGGACGTTGCTTCATACGTGCAGTACCTGTGATCACATAATCTCCAGGAGTGATACTTAAAAAAGATGTCAAGAAGCGCATAGCTGTTCCAGCGGCCATGATATCTATCTCAGGGCCCATGGTGTCAAGTGCCCGAAGCATCACATCAGTGTCATCACAGATACTGAGGTTAGTCGGTCGATGTGTTTTATCAGACAGTGCATATATGATAAGCACTCGGTTACTGATACTTTTTGATGCAGGTAGTGCAATGGTCCCGCGCATCGTTTGGGGTGCCTGTACAAGACACAATCCTTGGTAGTCGGTCATACGCTTCAACAATTCTTTTTATCGGGACAAAGATACAAAAACTTTTGCTATCTTTGTGTGCATCACTTGATTATTATAAACCCATTAAATACTCATATTATGAAGAATTGGATTAAAGAAGCCCTCATTGTAGGAGTCGCTCTAATCGTCTCGACTGTGATCATGCACAATGTGCTCGCACAATTTGTAAATAAAGAACGTGTAGTGTATGTCAAAGGACTAGCAGAAAGAGAAGTCAAAGCCGATTATGTGACTTGGCCATTGGTGTACACACAAGTAGGTAATGACATGCGTGTCATGTATGCACAAGTCAAATTAAAAAATAAAGAAATCGTTGATTTCCTTGTTGACGGTGGCATTCAAAAAAGCGACATCTATATATCTACCCCCAGCTTTGAAGATAGAGATGCCAATCGCTATAGTGATAACAAATCTCCTTATAGATACTTTGGTACAAGCGTTATTACTGTAAGTACTTCTGAAGTAGATAAAGTCATTAAATTAATGCAGCAACAAGAGAAATTACTTGTTAAAGGTATCTTGATGAAAACAGATAATTACCAATATAAACCTTCTTTCTCATACAAAGGATTGAATAAGATCAAGCCTCAGATGATTGAAGAAGCGACCAAGAATGCACGTCAATCTGCAGAAAAATTTGCGAAGGACAGCAATAGTGCACTGGGTAAAATCAAGACAGCTAATCAAGGACAATTCTCTATCCGATCACTAGACGACAATACTGAATACATCAAGAAAATTCGTGTTGTAAGCTCGGTGACCTATTACCTTAAGAACTAATATACGTTCAAGTAATCGAGTAGGAGGAGTGGGATTAGTTCCCACTCCGACCTCTCACACCACCACGCATGCCGGTCGGCACGTGGCGGTTTCCTATTTACGATACACTTTGACGTAATAATCCATTAGGCACATATAGCCTGCTTTACGCAGCGCATCAGAAGTGATTGCACGTTGTAATATATGACTCTTAGCTGTACTCCAATAGGCTTTTCTTGTATTTGCCCATTGCCAAGCTTGATTACGAGACACACCACACTTCTGCAAATTATAAAAGCGCGTCTTTACACGTTTCCAGTTCTTCCATATACACATACGCAACCTGCGTCTTAACCACCCATCTATATCGACTAGCAGATTCTTCATATCGGCAAGTTTATAGTAGTTAACCCACCCTCTGATAAACCATGCTAATTGGACTTTGCGTTTCTCATACCCCCACCCATTACTACGTGAAGTCAGTTTCTTGCGTCTATCCTTCAACTTCCTCGCACTGCTAGGGTGTAGGCGAAATCGACATTTTCCTTTATAGATATAAAAGGAGTAGCCGAGGTATTTCACCCGTTTGATGTAACAGGCGACTGTTTTCTCTCTATTGACACGCAGATAAAGCGTATCTTCCACGAACTTTGTAATCGAACTAGCGATGCGTAGTGCTATCTCATATATGTGCCGAATTTACTATGAGGTATCCGAATAGCATGGGACTTTGTCTTGTTAGGCAGACTCATCCTACCTCCTTAGCCTTATATTCGGTTTCTGTACGTCACACCAAGATTTTGCCATTAGGCTTCCTTCTGATTCCACCTCGCGATGGACACCATTGCCATTAGCTAACACTTCCTGCTATTAAGGCGTGCTCGGGACTTACACCCTAGAGTAAACAGCCCATGCTGGGCGAACTAAAACGAGGGGCTATGTTGACGTGTCAACATAGCCCCTCTAGTATAATTAAGTGTAAGTATAGGTTCTACAAATCTATTAAATATGTACAAGTGATTTCTACAGTAGTTGGTGCAGAGCGATCAAAATACTCTTTCTTAGCATTACTGTATATATCAGCCAAAGAATAGTAGTAACGGCCTTCTAAAAGGAAATGTCCCATCTTTGTTTTAAGTTCGACACCAGCTCCACCAACGATACCATAATTGAATGTATTATCCACCTTTTCACGGTAGTTATCACTATCTTTTAAATCATCGGTCCATCCTTCACCACCAAAATCAGAACTCTCACTGACAAGAAAGCCAAATTGTGGTCCTAGGTGTAGAAAAAACTGATTGCCCGTTTCATGCCCAAATCCCAAGTGAGCAAGTAAAGGTACTTCAATATAATTCAACGTATGGCTATAACTTCGCATATCGCCATCACCGTCAAACTTTTCAGCCCATCCACGTTGAGAGTAATTCAACTCCAACTGAATACCTGAGATCATAGAAAAATAATTCTCATGGATATATCGTCCAGTCAGACCAAAGTGCATCTTGCTGAAATTGCCCGTTTTTATTTCAGGCTGAAATTCCATATTATTTCTATTTAACCCCACATTGATACCAGCAGCCCATAGGTTTAGCGGTTTACCGACCTGAGCGTGAGCCGATGAAACACCAGCAAAAAGTAAGGCTAACACAACCCCTACATATATCGTGTATTTTTTCATTGTATCCTCGAATATTAATTATCAAAGTCCATTTTTAGCACCTCAAATTTAGGCGTACAATGGATAAAGAAAATACGTTTATTGATCATCCCACCCCAATTGGTCACACGTTGAAATTTAAAGCCCGTTTGAATCTCATGGAAAGGAGTCTCATTACACTTCTTCTGAAAATCGCCATGATACATTGATTTACCTTTCATAAAGAAATACCCCGTATCAAAACCTAGCATACCAAACTTCGGATAAGTTTGAGCCAAAGCATGCCCATAGACCGTAGCAAACTTCTTTTGGAAATTACGAGGCCCAGGCAATAGATTATTGGTATAAAATGAACTATAAAAATAAGTATCCAATTCAAAGAAAGTATCCATAAACTGCTGCATATACGTTTGCCACTCAGGATAACCAAAAGTAGAAATCTTCAGTTTAGGATCTTGACGATGAAGAGCGACTGCCAACGGAGCAACTGTAGCAAGCGCTATTTTAGAGCCCGATGTAGGAATGATGATATTTCGACGACCAGTTGAATCTAGTGCCGCCAACAAAGCTTCTTCTTCAGGCGCACATTGAGTGACACGGATATTGGCCTCAGCACAAGCAGCTTTCAGTCCAGTTATAAAACCTTTCTTACGCTCCATAGCCACCTCATCATTAGGACTATCTATAAAGATGACATGTTGATCATGAAAAATAGTTTTGAAATGATCATAAACCTCAGCATACAAATAACTTTGAGGTGTATTGACTTGAAAGATTTGTGTCATATTAAACACTTTGTCATCTTTACTCGAAAAAGGAACCACCATAGTGATATGACGAGCTTGAGTATAATCGGCAGCCATATCAATGTGATTAGCATAATAAGGCCCAAACAAGACATCTAAATCACGCATTTCTGGTTTCACCAAAATATCATCAATCAACTGATCACTGCCTCCAGTGTCATAAGCATACAGTTCGATACTCGTGCCTTCATTACGTAGACTATCAACAGCCAACAACAACCCTTCATAATACTCACGCATGCGCTGAGCAAGGGCTGATCTATACTGTCCATTTTCCAACATAAAAGGCAACATCACCCCAACTTTAAGATGATTGGCAGGCATAGGAATTGATTTCTTCTTGCGTAAATCCTCCAAACGACGTGCTGCTTCATCTTGTGCTTTCAAAGCAGCCATTTGCTCACGACGTTCATTAGAAAGCATAATCATCGTTTCCTCTTCAGACACCTTGTGCACCTCTTGTTTAGGCACACGAATGACTTGACCGATCTGTAAGGAAGAAGAATGAAGCCCAGGATTGAGCTTATAGAGCACATCCTCGGTCGTTTTGTACCGTTTAGACAAACGATACAATGTATCTTTTGGTTTTACAGTATAGAAAGCATACTTAGATGGTGCCTGCTTTTGTACAGGAATAACCACCACTTGCCCTAAGGACAATTTACTATCCTTATTCATGGATGGATTGGCAGTAACAATATCCGCTACGCTCACTTTATATATGCGTGACAGTGCATAAAGAGTCTGTCCTTTTTCGACTGTATGACGCACTGCATCAGCACGCTGTGCCAAAACAGGCACCCCCAGTAGAAAAACGAAAGCGAAACAGACCCAAAGCTTAAAGATGGTTGGTTTCAAACTTATTAGCAATTTATCAGAATTAAACTTGACACATCCCTTTCTGAGACAGAAATAAAATCCTATCTTTGCAAGAATGCATGGCAAAGGTAGAAATAATTTACTAGCTGTGCAAACAATCATATGAATAGGTTTAACCTGTAGACTGTTTAGGATGCAAGAGAACGAAAAAATAGAAGTAATAGGTGCCCGCGTGCACAATCTAAAGAATATTGACGTTACTATACCACGTGACGCATTGACTGTAGTGACTGGACTGAGTGGTAGTGGAAAATCTTCACTAGCCTTCGACACTATATTTGCCGAAGGCCAGCGTCGATATATCGAAACATTTTCTGCATATGCCCGCAATATGTTGGGTAATATGGAGAAGCCCGATGTCGACCAAATCACAGGACTATCTCCAGTTATTTCTATCGAACAAAAAACGACCAATCGCAATCCACGTTCCACAGTAGGTACCATAACCGAAGTGTATGACTACCTGCGCTTGCTATATGCTAGAGCTGGACAACCCGTCAGCTATCTCTCTGGCGAACCCATGGTCAAATATACAGAAGATCAGATCATTGATATGATTATCGAACAATACCAAGGGAAACGTATCTACCTACTAGCTCCTGTAGTCATGGGCCGTAAAGGTCATTACAGAGATCTTTTTGAGTCGGTACGCCGTAAAGGGTATTTGCAAGTTCGTGCAGACGGAGAGATACGAGATATTATCTTTGGGATGAAATTGGATCGATACAAGAACCACGATGTTGAAGTGGTTGTTGATAAATTGGTCTGCCACAACGAAGATTATACACGCGTTCGCGAGAGTGTCCAAAAGGCGCTCAAGATCGGTGAAGGCTTGGTCTTTGTATTGGATGCATCGAGTGAATTAATGCGTCGCTTTAGTAAACGCTTGATGTGTCCTGTCACTGGATTGGCATACGATGTACCTGCCCCTCATAGCTTTTCATTCAATAGTCCCAAGGGCTATTGTCCCAAA
Organism: Bacteroidaceae bacterium; assembly: GCA_963668535.1. Taxonomy (GTDB): domain Bacteria; phylum Bacteroidota; class Bacteroidia; order Bacteroidales; family Bacteroidaceae; genus F22. The sequence continues at coordinate 2,207,563 of OY764867.1, read as the reverse complement.
TGTAAAGGACTAGGAGAAATCAATCAAGTTGATGTCGACTTAGTGATTCCTGATCGTCGATTGAGCATTGCCCAAGGCGGTATTGCTCCCTTGGGAAAGACCAAGAGCTTTATCATGCTACAAATAGCCAGTTTGCTAGCACCATACGATGCCGATTTAAACACTCCTATTGAAAATTTCCCAGATGATTTGATAGAAGAAATTATCTACGGCTCTTCTGAACGCATCAAAGTAACCAACCCCAATACGGGCAAAGAACTGTATACAGAATATGATGGTGTAGCCAAATATATCCAAGATCAAATTACGGAGGATGCACCTAAGAAGCTACAAAACTGGGCTGAACAATTCAGTAAGATGAGTATCTGTCCTGAATGTCAAGGTAAAAGACTCAATAAAGTAGCCTTGCACTATTTTATTGACGATAAGAACATTGCTGACCTCTCCCAAATGGACGTCATCACTTTGCATTACTGGTTGAGTCATGTAGAAGAACGATTAAGTAATCGACAGCAACTTATCGCCCACGAGATCATCAAAGAAATCACCACCCGTTTGAGCTTCTTGCTAGATGTAGGAGTAGGCTATTTATCCTTAAACCGCACCTCACGTACCTTGTCTGGTGGGGAAAGTCAGCGTATTCGTCTTGCCACACAAGTGGGTTCGCAACTAGTCAATGTACTGTATATACTAGATGAACCAAGTATTGGATTACACCAAAGAGACAATATACGCCTCATTCGTTCTTTGGAGCAATTGCGCGATGCAGGCAATAGTATCATTGTGGTAGAACATGATAAAGATATGATGCTATCCGCAGATTGGATCTTAGACCTAGGTCCCAAAGCTGGTCGTCATGGTGGAGAGCTTGTCTATATGGGCACACCACAAGATATGCTACACACAGACACGATGACTGCCCAGTACCTCAATGGAAAGATGGAGATACCTATGCCAGCTCAACGCAGTTTGGGGGATGGTACAAAAATCAGTTTACTAGGTGCTAGCGGAAACAACCTCAAGCACATTGATGTAGACATTCCACTGGGATTGTTTCTCTGCGTTACTGGTGTATCAGGTAGCGGAAAGTCGACGCTTGTCAACGGTACCTTGCAACCTATTCTGTCGAAACACTACAATCACAGTCTGAAAGATCCTCTACCATATGATCGTATAGAAGGCATCGAAAATATTGATAAAGTGATTACCGTAGATCAATCTCCTATTGGTCGTTCATCTCGTTCCACACCCGCCACATACACGGGCGTATTTGACGATATCCGTACCCTTTTCGTATCTCTTCCAGAAGCCAAAATCCGTGCATATACCAAGGGCCGATTCTCATATAATGTGGGCAAAGGGCGTTGTGAAGAATGCAAAGGACTGGGGTACCGAGTTGTTGAAATGAACTTCTTGCCCGATGTGCATGTGCCGTGCCATGTATGCAATGGCTTACGATACAACCGTGAAACCATGGAAGTACGCTACAAAGGCAAATCGATAGGTGACGTTCTAGAGATGAGTGTGAACGAAGCGGTCGACTTTTTCGAACATATACCTAGCATTGCCCATAAGATCAAGATGATTCAAGAAGTGGGACTAGGCTATATCAAACTCGGCCAAAATAGCACCACTCTTTCCGGTGGAGAATCACAACGTATCAAACTAGCCACAGAGTTGAGCCGTAAAGATACAGGGAATACCTTATATATATTGGACGAGCCAACGACTGGGTTGCATTTTGAAGATATACGTATTTTGGTCGATGTCTTACGTCGATTGGTTGAAGCAGGCAATACAGTACTCGTCATTGAACACAATCTAGATGTCATTCGTATTGCCGATTATATCATCGACGTAGGTCCCGAAGGAGGACAAGCTGGAGGACAAGTCATTGCCACAGGTACTCCCGAAGAGATTGCTCAAAACACAAAAAGCTACACAGCTTCATTTTTGAAAGAAGAGCTCAGTCGATTCAAGCCTGTGAAAGCAGAAACAAAAGCCCAAATGGACACTCGTCTACAGGCCCTAAAAGACGAGAAGAAGCAACGTTTTGTATCTCTTCGTAAAAAGAAAGAGGATTAATGAAAAAAAATAAGATACATAAAACAAATGTAGCCCGCCTGTGTGATGCAGCCAATGTGGATTATACGCTTGTATCCTACGAAGTGGATGAAAGTGATCTGACTGCAACGCATGTGGCTGCCCAATTAAATCAAGATGTAGAACAAGTCTTCAAAACCCTTGTTTTACTAGGCGACAAGACAGGACACTTCGTATGTGTCATTCCTGCCAAAGCTGAGGTCAATCTAAAAATGGCCGCCAAAGCATCAGGAAATAAAAAATGCGATTTAATCCCGATGAAGTCTCTATTAGGATTGACAGGATACATCCGTGGAGCTTGCTCCCCTATTGGTATGAAGAAACCATTTCCTACCTACATACATCCCACCTGCATGGACTTTGAGTATATCTTTGTCAGCGCTGGACAAAGAGGGTTGCAACTTAAAATTGCTCCACAGGATCTTAAAAACATGGCACATGCTGATTTGGTAGCACTTTTTGATTGATTTTTACTAGAATATGCGTACATTTGTGCTGACTATTAAACTATTAATCTAAACTGTTATACTATGTTCAAAGGACAACCTAAGGGATTATATGCCCTAGCCTTAGCAAACACAGGTGAGCGCTTTGGGTATTATACCATGCTTGCCATTTTTGTGCTGTATATCCAAGCTAAATTTGGTTTTAATGCAGCTACCTCATCATCCATTTACAGTGCGTTTTTAGCTGCTGTATATTTTATGCCACTTATTGGTGGTATCCTAGCCGATAAATTTGGTTACGGCAAGATGGTTACCACAGGTATTATCGTCATGTTCTGTGGATATTTGTTACTAGCTTTCCCAGTGGATGCAAGTATCAGTGAATACATGATGTATGGAGCTTTACTGGCGATATCTATAGGTACAGGTCTCTTCAAGGGGAACCTCCAAGTCATGGTCGGCAACTTATACGACAAGCCAGCTCTACAAAACAAACGTGATTCGGCTTTTAGTCTTTTCTATATGGCAATTAATATCGGTGCATTATTCGCTCCTGGAACAGCGACATGGATTACCAACTACGTATTAAAAGGACATGGCTTTACATACAATGCAGCAATTCCTGATTTAGCTCACAAACTCTTTAATGGTACATTGACAGAAGCTGGCCGCGAAGCATTGGTCAACCTTCAAGCTGCTCAAGGTTTTACAGGTAGCTTAGAAGCATTCGGGCATAAATATATTGATATCCTTTCTGGTGCCTACAACTATGGTTTCGGTGTAGCATGTATCTCACTGATTGTATCCATGGCCATTTATATGATATTCAAACCGACATTTGCACATAGCAATGTCAAAAAAACGGAGGACACTACATCCAATGAGCCAGTGGTCGAATTGACTCCTCAACAAACTCGTGCACGTATCACAGCGTTGATGCTTGTATTTGCTGTAGTTATCTTCTTCTGGATGGCCTTCCACCAAAATGGTTTAACCATGACATTCTTTGCTCGTGACTATACAGCCCGTGCCGTAGAAGGTGCTGACCGTCTAGGTTTCAGCGTCTGGATTTTGGCCTTAGCTGTTGTTTTAATTTACTCAGCAGTTAGTTTCTTCCAAACGAAAGAAGGACGCACTAAAATCATTTCAGGTATTGTATCTGTAGCTGCTATAGCTGGTATTTCATCGATCTATTTCGGTTTACCAGAATCAGTTGATGTGCTTCCACAAACATTCCAACAATTCAACCCATTCTTTGTAGTGGCCTTAACTCCATTCTCGCTATTGTTATTCCAATCACTAGCAGCGAAAGGCAAAGAGCCATCAGCACCCCGCAAAATTGGTATGGGTATGCTTGTTGCCGCTCTTGGTTTCATTGTACTAGCTACTTGTTCATTCAGTCTTCCTAGTCCTGCAACTTTAGAAACAGTACCTATGCAAGAAACAGATTTGGTCTCTACAAACTGGTTGATTTCGACTTACTTGATACTAACTTTCGCTGAATTGTTATTATCTCCTATGGGCATTAGCTTTGTATCCAAAGTGGCTCCTCCAAAATACAAAGGTATGATGATGGGACTATGGTTTGTAGCTACCGCAATCGGTAACTGGTTAACTGGTGTACCTGGATGGCTTTGGGAAAGTGGTTTGCCATTATGGTCAGTATGGGCTATATTGATTGCCCTATGTCTAGTGTCAGCTATCTTTATCTTCTCTATTATGAAGAAACTAGAAAACGCAACCAAATAACGACGTTAATAATATGTACGAATGAGGGTGGGTCATTTTATTGATCCACCCTCATTTTGTATATACATAGCATTGTTTATCTAAAATCATCTTCACCGTGTCTTAAAAGTTTTTCCTTCATCCATAGATAGCGTAATTCTTCGGCATATCTGGCAGCACGATCCAAGTCTCTCTGCGTAGGCACTACAAAGCGTCCTAAATTCAAATTGTGCCGCAGGTCATACATCTTCACCCTAGTGGCCAATAAGTTGGTACTAATCTTGCGAATATAGGTACGTCTATCAGGGGCAGATAAGCGATTTAAGAGCCTCAAAGCACACTTTATTTCTTGATATTCCTCTTCAGTCACTGGCTGAGCGATGGGGTGTTCACTCGCATACGCATCACAATCGCTACGCAATCGATTCATCAATTCATCCAATAAGATATCTGTATCTTCAATGGCATCGTGCAAGTACCCCAACACTTGTTCCTTCCATTCTTCTCCTAAAGAACTGACGTAAGACAAGTGCCCAAAGAAATAATCCACACCGGCCTTATCAGTCTGGCCAGCATGCAGTTCTCTAGCTATTTCAGCTGCAATCAACACAGGATAAAATACTTTCGTCATGACATAGGATATAATACAAATTACTTACTCAAAATACAACACCTCAATATCACCAAAATCAGTAATAATAGGATAGGCAGATAGCATGCGTGCAAAAAGCTGATTGAGCTTTGCACTGGCATCTTCGCGACTAAAGTGAGCCACTATATCTGTGGCATATCGCACAGTATTCAATGTGATAAGCACTTTGAAATGCTCACTGAAATGTATATTTTCGACACTCCTCACAATCTCATGTTCGTAGACACATACATCTTCGCGAGACAATACCCCCTCCTCACAAAACAACTGATACCATAGAACCGCTCGCTTAGGTTTGTCCATACATGCCGAAGCCGCCCGATGCAACAATTGGTAAGGCATATTTTCAAGAAAGGAAGACGTAGCCGAAATAGTCGTATCAAGAAATGGATTGAGCAAATCACACCAACCATCTAGCACCGCTAGTCGATTGGCATACGAGCCCTCTTTGAGCCATTGACAGACCGTTTGATGCTGACAATCGAGCATCTCGGTAAATTGTGCTTCAACAGCGATCTGTATATCATCAGCAGACAGCATTAGATCGGTTACAGATGCTTTTTCTTTGCCTTTGGGTGGGAAGACAGAAAACTCAAAGACCTTAGTCATACTATTCCACTTCTCTTTTGAAATACCTAGGGGGAGACTTTCCAATTCCTTGAAAAGAGCCAAATGATGTTTTTCATTCCAGTACTCCATTAACGGCACAGTAGATGTCCGGAAAGTGTTCAAGATACAATTATCTTTATCGATACTCATCTCTTGAAGCTTTTCAGTCGCACATGTCCCATTTTGCGGATCTCCATAAAAGCACTTTGAATATAGCATGTCTCCATAGATTAATTAGGTACGTATTTCTTCACCTTACAAATATAACGCTAATATTTAATTTTTCAAAACAAAACACATAAAACTAAAAGAAAGCATCTATTCTTATTTCCTAGGATAATTGTACACACTCGCCTCCCCACGACATTTTGATATTAGATATTTTTAATCCTGTTTTACTATGCTATTGCGTGTGAATATTGTATTTTTGCCCAACAATGAATCCCAAAATGCCTATACAGTATGGGGCGCTATATCTTGCGCTTATTGCCATGATGTTTCATTGGTTTATCCCTCATCACGAACATATGTATCATAACAGTCGATATGTGCATATTGTCAACGTACTTTCCGAGGAGACCGATGAGCCAGCAGGGCACGACGCATCGTGTCATCATACAGAGCATAAACATACTAGCGGAACGATTCATTCTTGTGCCGAAAATTTCTTTTACCTTATCGTACATGGGGTGCAACTAGCCTCATCACACATCCAATGGATGCAACCACTATGGTTGTTCCTCCAAGAGCTAGGGGTCAAACTAACTCCCCCAATTATACACATTTTTCCCCATAATTTTCTCAATTATGATAGGGAATACACTGTGTACAAGATATCCTATTCTATTGTTTATTTGGTTAAATCATTAGGCTTACGAGCACCTAATGATCGTTTAATTGCACGCTAAAATTAAACGAACAATTAATCAAATAACATTGTACAATGCTAGATAAAAAAATTATTTTAGTGCTGGCCACATTGCTGGTCATCACATTGCCATCGTGTCATTCAGGACACCATCATTCAGAAGAAAATCACGGGGGCCACACGCACGATAGTCATGAACATCATGGCACCTTCTCCACCACGACCTATAGTAAGGAGTATGAAGTCTTTTCAGAAATGAGTCCATTCATTGCTGGTGAAGAAGCCTCCATAATGGCGCATATCACACAGACTGCAACATACACCCCAGTACCTGCACACACTACAGTGACCTTACAACTTGCAGATGGGAAAAACGTGGTGGTCAACCACACGTTGTCGCAAGCAACTCGTTTGGGTATATATCGCTTTACATTGACCATTCCTTCCCAGATAGAGGGTGACAATCTACAACCGATTGTAACTGTACATACAGGCGATCAGAAAGTGGCTATTCGCTTGCAGGCACAGCCTTTCTTCACCGCAGATGCGCCTGCCCATGCTTATGTAGAAAGCCACACGATACATGCCGTCAATACTGTTTCATTTACTAAAGAGCAAAGTTGGAAGATCCCCTTTCATACAGATATCATCCATCCACAACCATTCAAAAGCGTCATCAAGACTGTTGCACAAGTCCAATCAAGCCAGTCGAATGAACAAACAGTGACCATGCCTATTGCGGGAACTGTCTCTTTCAACCAACAGATACTCACGAATGGCATGTATGTTCGTAAAGGACAAGTACTCATGTATGTAGAACCACAAGGGATAGGCAGCGAAAATATGGCGGTGGTCTATGCACAAAAACAAGCAGACTATATAGAAGCCAAGGCCAACTTTACCCGCAAAAAACAATTGCTTCAAGAAGGCATTGTTTCAGAAGCTGATTATCTACAAGCACAAACCACTCTGAAAAAGATAGAGCTAGAATTTGAGAGTATGCAATCCATGCACGTACAATCGAAACAGAAGATTGTGGCTCCACTATCGGGTTACATTAAGAACGTAACGATAGATAATGGACAATTTATTCATCGTGGATTGCCCTTAATGAGCATAGCCCAAAATCAATATGTCTATTTGGAAGCCCAGGTAGCTCCTAGGTATTTCCATCCATTACAGTCTTTTTCGACAGCGACTTTTATTGACCCCCAATCTCATAAAACTATAGTACTCGAAGATGTCGGTGGAGAACTGATCAGTTATGATCATAGCCTACGAGATGACCGTACCCTGCTATCTGCTATCTTTAAAATAAAGAACATATACGACTGGATTCCAGGGCGCCTCATTGATATGTATATACAGACTGGCGACGAGGCATCGCTTAAGCTCTATGTACCCAACACGGCTATTGTAGAAAGTATGAACCAATATTTCTTGTACGTTCAAATCAATCCAGAAACATTTGAGCAGCGATTGGTGACATTGGGAGAAACAAATGGACAGTCCACCACTATCCTAAAAGGTCTGGAAGCAAACGAACGCGTCGTTACAGAAGGGGCTGCACTGATTAAGATCTCACAGAGTACAGGTCAATTAAATCCTCATGCAGGACACTCACATTAATAAGGAGGAATCATATGTTAGATAAAATAATACGATTTTCGTTACAAAACCGTCTCCTTATTCTTATAGCGACAAGTATGCTCGTCATCACTGGGATAGTCACTATGAGTAAAATGGATATTGATGTATTTCCCGATTTAACCGCACCCACTGTGGTTGTAATGGCAGATGCTCACAATATGTCACCTGAGGAAACCGAACGCTTGGTGACTTTTCCTATTGAAACCGCTGTAAATGGAGCGACCAAAGTACGACGAGTACGCAGTTCTTCTCGCCAAGGCTATTCATTTGTTTGGGTCGAATTTGAATGGGGTACAGATATATATAAAGCCCGACAAGTTGTGAATGAAAAGCTAGTGACCCTATCGGAAAAACTACCAGAGAATGTCATCCCCGTCCTAGCTCCACAATCAAGTGTCATGGGGGAAATCCTATTTATTGGTATGCAAGCAGACAGCACCTCCATGATGGAATTGCGCACCCTAGCAGATTGGGTCGTCAAACCGACCATTTTAGGAACTGGTGGCGTATCACAAGTGACCATTATAGGGGGTGATTACAAACAATATCACATGATTGCCCATCCTCTCAAAATGGCGCATTATGGGGTGACTATGGCTGATCTTGAGGAAGTGGGTAAAACGTTCAGTGAAAACTCCTCAGGGGGTATCGTGCGTGATTTCAGCCATGAATTTGTAATCAGAGGTATGGGACGTAGTACCGACTTAGAGGAACTCCAACAAACCGTCATCAAGCAAATCAATGGACATCCTGTTTTCCTAAGAGACGTAGCCACTCTCGCCATTGCTCCTGCTCAGAAGATGGGGTATGCCTCCCACAATGCCACCCCAGCAGTCCTGCTATCTATTTCTAAACAACCTGGCATAAACACCTTGGAAGTAACCAAAAAGATTGAAGAGAATTTAACCCAACTCAAGGCATCCTTACCAAAGGATATACACCTCAACACCCATATCTTCCGTCAATCTGATTTCATTCAAGGGGCCGTCAATAATGTGGGCTCCTCGCTGATAGAAGGTGCCATCTTTGTGGTCATTGTCTTGTTTGCCTTCCTCGGAAGTTTACGCACAACAGCCATTTCTGTATCGGCCATTCCAATCTCCTTATTGGCTACGATTATTGTCTTATACGCATTAGGGATCAATATCAACACGATGACACTGGGGGGGATGACCATCGCCATCGGTTCCTTGGTTGACGACGCCATTATCGACGTCGAAAATGTGTACAAGCATCTGAAAAGAAATTATCAGAAAGCACCATCCGAACGAGTACCCGTATTGGACGTTATTTTTAAGGGATCCTCCGAAATACGCTCTTCCATACTCCATGCCACATTCATTATTATCGTCTCTTTTATTCCATTATTCTTTTTGAGTGGACTCGAAGGACGTATGCTGCATCCACTAGGGGTGGCTTATATTGTGTCTTTGTTTATGTCATTACTTACTGCGATGACCGTCACTCCCCTTCTGTGTAGCTTACTTCTTACAAAAGATAGCTATCTCAAGAAGAAAAGTAATACCGGACGCTTCAGTCAGTGGTTGGCAACACAGTACGCCAACAGTCTGGAGTTGGCACTGGCCCATAAGAGATGGGTACTGGGAACTACCGGAGGCTTATTTGTACTGGCCATCCTCGTCTATGCTACGATGGGACATAGTTTCCTTCCAGCATTTAATGAAGGACAACTCACCATCAACGCCCTCGCGCAACCAGGTATCTCGCTAGATGAAAGCAATAAACTGGGACAACTGATTGAACAAGAATTATTGTCTGTTCCTGGTGTTGTAAGTACATCACGACGTACAGGTAGAGGGGAGTTGGATGAACATTCTCAAGCTACTTTTGGTTCAGAGCTGGATGTCACCTTTAAAGACTTGCCTCATGGGCAGGAAGCATTCATGCACGAAGTACGAGAAAAGCTAGCTGGTATTCCAGGTATAGTCAGCACCGTGGGACAACCCCTCGGACACCGTATCGACCACATGGTATCGGGCACACGTGCCAATATAGCTATCAAAATCTTTGGTACCGACTTGAGCAAGATGTATCGCCTAGGTATGCATCTTCAAAATACGATAAAAGACATACCTGGACTTGTCGATTTGGCTGTCGAACAACAGATCGAAACTCCCCAACTTCAGATTAGAGCCAACAGACAGCGATTGGCACATTATGGTATTTCGATGGGTGAGTTTCACGACTTTATTCGTCTAGCCTTTTCTCGCGAGAAGATAGCAGACATCTATGAAGGACAAAGAAAATTTGATTTGATACTCCGTCTCAATGAAGCCTATACAGGTTCAATAGAGCAGATCAAAACAGCACTTATAGATGGTCCTAATGGCACCAAAATTCCCCTAGAAGAAGTGGCTGAGATTGTCTCCACTGGTGGTCCTAATAGCATCTCCAGAGAAAATGTGCAACGTAAACTCGTAGTATCGGCCAATGTGGCTGGTAGAGATGTAACCAGTGTCGTACAAAACATCCAGCAACAAGTAAGTAAACAAATCAAACTACCAGAAGGCTATCGCATTGTGTATGGTGGACAGTTTGAAAGTGCCAAGAAGGCTTCCAATATATTGTTGCTGACCTCATTGGGTGCCATTATCGTTATCTTCTTATTGCTATATATTGAGTTTAAGAATATATCCTTGGCAGGTATTATCCTCCTCAATCTACCCCTTGCATTGATCGGTGGCTTGTTTGCGGTGTACATCAGTTCAGCTATTATCAGTATTCCAGCAATCATTGGTTTCATCACTTTATTTGGCATCGCTACCCGCAATGGTATCTTGCTGGTTTCCCGCTACCAGTCCTTGCACTCAGACAAGGTGAGTCTTCGAGAGATCGTTATATCTGGTTCCAAAGATAGACTAAACCCTATTATCATGACCGCCCTAACTTCTGGACTCGCACTGATACCAATGATTATCAATAGCCACAAATCGGGCAACGAGATCCAAAGTCCGATGGCCATCGTAGTACTCGGGGGACTGATTACCTCTACATTATTAAACATGTATGTGATCCCTATCGTATATCATCAATTTGTAAAAGGAAAGAAATCATGAGAATAAATACACTATATCTGCTGATCCTCTTCTTGGTGTCTGGGAGTTTGTCTGTAACAGCTCAAGGCACATTATACCAAGATGTTTTACAGCAAATCAGTGCCAACAATCTTCAATTGCGTCAATTGGCACAAGAGAAGAAGGCGACACAAACCTTGAGTAAAACCCAACTGTATCTAGAAAATCCAGAAATGGAGTTTGCTTATATGTGGGGGGCTCCATCCACAGAAGGGAAACGTACCAATTTCTCCATCTCACAAAACTTTGACTTCCCTAGCCTGTATGCCTACAAAGGTCAGGTAGCCAAAGCCAAGCAGATGCAAGCCGTATGGAAATACAAGTGGGCTAGTCAGGACGTCTTGTGGAAAGCCCAATTGGCGTGCATCAAACTGACCTATCTACGAGCAGTAGAAGATGTGCTCGCTCAGAAAAGACAAGAAGCCGACAAGCTGGTCTTACAATATAAGAAGGCCTATGAACTAGGAGAGGTCAATCGCATCACCCGCAATAAGGTCGTCCTCTATAAGCAAAAGGTCAATCAAGACTATGCGCATATAACTGGTCAAATCAAAGCGGTCGAACTGGCTCTACAAGGACTGAATGGTGGCGTAGCCATTAGCTGTAACGATAAAGAGTTCACGCCGATTCCTCTACCCGTATCCTTCGTAAGCTGGCTAGCTCTGGAGAAAAATCAGATACCTGTATTGCGTTATTTGGAAGAAGAACTTGCCGTTACCAAGGCCCAAGTTAAAGTGAGCAAAGCCCGCGCTTTACCTACGTTTAAAGTTGGCTACGCCCAAGAACTAGTAGATGGCGATGGCTTTAAAGGAGTCACCGTAGGCATGAGTATCCCCCTCTTTGAACATAGGTACCAAACGAAAGCAGCGCGCGAAAAAGCAAAGGCAATGCAATTGGCCTATCAAGCCAATAAAACGACTTTCTTGTATCAGATACAAGGCTTGTTTGAGGAGGCATCTAGCATGCAAGAAGCTTTGGCTAGTTATCGCGAAACACTCAGTGGTTATGACCATTTGGGTTTGTTGCGCAAAGGTCTGGAACTGAAAGAGTTGTCTCTACTAGAGTATATCCAAGAAAGTGATTATATATATGATGCCCAGTTGGATTATCTACAAGCTGAGAAGGAATATATGGAGGCACTATCTGAGTTGTATAGGATAAAGCTGTAAAAGTCTGTATTAGAAGGACCGGTCATGTCAATCCATCGTTGACATGACCGGTCCTTAACTATTGGATAGTCCCAGGTAACACATTATGTTGGTGCCAAGTCGTAGATCGTTGAGCAGAAAGATGACACATCATCAATAAAGAATCAGAACTGCAATATAAATTATTCATTTCAAAACACAAACTATACTAAAACAACAAAGTGTACCCAAAAGTATATAGGCTATGTTAATTATATTTTGTTAATTTGTATCGTGTTTTACCAACATACACGTTTAATCAAAAGCAAAACATAAAATAGTTCTTTTAAAATTATCGTGGTCATAGACCCAACCAATCGAGGAACCAACACCTGTAAAATAAAAATGAACAATCTTATTAAACTTTTAGGAGTAGTATTATATTGTGTATTTGTGACTCATTATGTGGGGCAAATATACCCTTCTTTATCCTTCTATTATTACATACTTGAATTTGGTTTATTAATTCACGTATACAAAGTAATAACAAACAACAAATCAAATATAGATGATTATATGGGTGTGACGTATGCATACACACTATATCCACAATTAAGAGATGTAGAAAAAAAGCGCCAAGTACTCATCAAAGGATTAGTTTATGCATTGTTTGTATTCACAATTATATGCCCAGTTATAGTCATAGCAACATGCATTTTGTTAAAAAAGAATCCTTATATACTCTATTTTCTTTTAATAGCTCCTATAGTTATTGCAGGTATAGTTGCATTGGCTGTACAAATTAAGGAATGGATTAACATAGGGAATTCCACAAGAATAAAGCAGTAGTGATACAAGAAAGGTGTCTTGAAAGAGATAAACAAGCTAAGACTACAGCTAGCATAGGCCTTAAAGTATCTCTGTAACAGCCTGTAACCGTACATACATGTACATATATGCCTGCATACATGTACATATACACCAGCATATATGTACATATATAACTTCATACATGTACATATATGCATGATGACAAGTATATTAAAGGCTGATGGAATATGAATAAAGGCAGATGAAGTTACCTAGCACAGGTGCTCTACTCCTTATGCAAAGCCTCATTGATAAAGTCTACGAAAGTCTTGGTGACATAAAATCGCTGCATAATGCGTTCAATCACATGGGGCGCCTCCCAGAAGTCATTATCTATGTCACCCACAACGATATACTTCTTCCATTTCAATAAATCAATATCCTTAAAATCTTTCGGGAATCCCTTAGGAGCTAGCTTCAAGCGATCTCCTATATATTCAGGAAAGTACTCTTTAAACAAAGGGTTGTTGATTATCTCCTTGTATCTTTCGGGGTCTTTATATATAGCTGTACGAATGGCCTTGAGGTCTACGTTGTCCACACAATAAATCCCAGTAGCTAGGCAATAGCTATCGGGTTGAAAGCGCACAAAATAGCCTGCTCCTTCATCGCGCACTCCTCGTGTGAAGAACGCATCAAAATAGGGTTTATAAGGCTCTTTATTCTTACTGAAACGCACATCTCTATAGATGCGGTACATGCTTTCTTTGGCCGAGAGGGTCACCAGAGGATCCATCTTCTTGACCTCAACAAGCAAGTCCTCTAGAAAGGTCAGATACAAATCATGCACCTCATCATAACGTGGTTTATTTTCCTTAAACCATGGGCGCTCATTATTAAAACGTAAGTCAATCAAGAAATGAGCAATCTTCTCAAATTGATACTTGTCTTTATGCTCCATACTCTCATACATTAGTCCGCACGAAATATGGCATCTATTTCTTGCATTTCCGCTGCAGTCAATAAAGCCATCGCACCCGTTTGGATATTATCTGCTAGTTGTTCCTTCGAGCTAACTCCTACAATCACAGAATTAACTTCTGGATGACTCAACACCCAATTCAAAGCCAACTGAGCGATGGTCATGCTCTTGGCATTGGCCATACTCTGCAACTTCAACAGCTGTTGATGCAAAGCGGGCGTCATCATATCTGACTTCAAAAAATGATCTTCGGCCATTCGAGAGTCCATAGGAATGCCGTGTAGATAGCGGTCTGTAAGCAGCCCTTGTGCCAAAGGAGAGAAACCGATATAGCCCACCCCGTGGGAAGCACACTGATGCAAAATATCCTGTTCATCTCCACGGTCAATCATATTCAAGCGTCCTTGATATATCAAACAAGGTACGTCATGAGCTGCCAGGTAGTCATACGCCTTTTGAGCAGCCTCACGAGGATACCGAGAGATGCCGACATACAGTGCTTTCCCTTGACGCACAATATCGACCAACGCTTGCATGGTCTCTTCAATAGGTGTATGCGCATCATAACGATGTGAATAAAAGAGATCCACATAATCCAGATTCATCCGTTTCAAACTCTGATCTAAGCTACTCATCAAGTATTTACGCGATCCACCATCTCCATAAGGACCAGGCCACATGTCGTACCCTGCTTTGGTCGATATGAATAATTCATCTCTATATGGCGATAAGGACGTCTTCATAATTTGCCCAAACGTGGCCTCAGCACTACCGTATGGAGGTCCGTAATTATTGGCCAAATCAAAATGAGTAATGCCATGATCAAAGGCATAATGAATCAATTCTTGACTATGCTGTATGGATTTCTCTGTTCCAAAATTATGCCATAGTCCCAAAGAGATATGTGGCAATAAGACACCACTATGCCCTACTCGTGTATAAGGCATCTTCGTATACCGTTCTCCATCAGCTTGATAAGCTACTGGACAATGTGGACGTACTAAATCTTCATTTTTCATATGATGTGGTTATTGGTGAGTAAACAATTATAGATAAAAGAACCGCAATAAACGATTAAGCCATCCCCATCGGTAGCGAAACCATCGACGTGTGCTGACTTGATCACCACCAAAACTAGCCACTAAAGCCGTATAGTGATGGTGGGTAATGGATGCCCCCACGGAGACATACTCCATAAGAGGAAATTTCCTATGCCATGCATCTTGAATGGCGGCATAAATCGCCATGGTATTGGGAAATTGAAAAGGAAAGCGTCGCCCATATCCTACACTAAACCATAAATAAGAAGTGCCTTTCCATAAAATGGCCAACGAACAACCAATCAATTTATCTTTGTAATGTACCAGATAGATCTCACCCCTGCCAGTGGCCACAAAATCATGATAAAAATGCACCAGAAATGCTGGTGTAGGCAATTGCTTCACGACACGTGCCGACATTTGAAGACGCAATAATTTATAAATATCTGGAATCTCTGTGCTACTATTGATACAACGCATACGTGCCTTGCCAGCTCTTGCGCGTACTATACTGCGGAATCGATTGGACGAGATATCTTCTTTCCAATTATCCAAATGATGCACGATACGCAACCAATGGTGTGGAAAATAATTTTCTTTTTTGAAGTGCTTATAGCCAAAAAGTCCATTGTGGATATTTCTAAACTCAATCAGAAAACATTGGTGAGAAGCTTCCCGTGTGAGTTCTTGAAGGAGCGCATCAAACAAACGCTCATGCCAGTGCACTTCCAAGCGATCGTGAGCAACCGGTTTCTTGTACTCAGATAAAGGGATGTACACCCCAGTATCGTACACCTCACACCGTCGTATATAAAAAGGAGGAAAAGGTCGCCAACTACTGCGTAGCACCGCCAACATCTGCCCTAGAAGTTGCCCATCGTCGCTAACCGTAACCATTACAGGCGTGTACCTCTTTGTTTTTTCGTACAACAAGAAGAGCTGCTTGGAATGAAATGGATGGACATCAAGCAACGCATCTGGCAAATCAGCCCCTTTGTAATATGTAGTTAATTGTAAAGACATAGTGTCTAAGGTTGGTTAGCATAGCATAAAACAAATATACAAACTAGTCCCTAGACAGGCAAATTATTAATCGTATTTCTTTTCATTTCCCCATAGTCCCTGCATTCTGGTCTTCTGTCGATGCTCAGCATCATTTTCTTGGGGTACCCATAAAGACATATTTTGCAAGGCATCAGGCATAAATTGTTGCTTCACAAAATGCCCCGGATAATCGTGACTATACTTATAATCAGCACCATAACCTAATTGTTTCATCATCCGAGTTGGCGCATTGCGTAGATGCAAGGGCACTGGTTGATTGCCTGTTTGCTTCACAAGCTCGAGCGCTTTATCAATAGCCAGATAAGCACTATTACTCTTGGGACTAGCCGCCAAATAGATCGTGGCTTCTGCCAAAGGTATTCGTCCTTCTGGCCAACCTATCTTCATCAAAGTATCAAAGCACTGATTGGCCAATAGCAGGGCATTAGGATTGGCCAAACCGATATCTTCTGCCGCACTAATCACCAATCGACGCGCAATAAAGCTAGGATCTTCTCCCCCCTCAATCATGCGGGCTAGCCAATAGATGGCCGCATCAGGATCGCTACCACGGATACTCTTGATAAAGGCCGAAATAATATCATAATGCATTTCGCCATCCTTATCATAAGCCATCGGATTCTGCTGTAGATGACTAGTCACCACTTCATCAGTAATGCGCACCACATCGCCATCTGTCGAGTCTACCAGAAGTTCCAATATATTGAGAAACTTACGAGCATCTCCTCCAGCATATTGTATAAACGCACTCTTTTCGACCAATTCTATTGTGCGTTTCTGAAGTTCAGGATCCGTGTGAATAGCCCGATGATACAATTGCATCAAGTCCTCCTCTTCCAGTGGTTTCAAGGTGTACAACTGACAACGCGATAACAAAGGACGAATAACCTCAAAAGATGGGTTTTCGGTGGTTGCTCCGATAAGCGTTACATCGCCATGTTCAACAGCTCCCAGCAAAGAATCTTGCTGAGATTTAGAGAAGCGATGAATCTCATCGATAAAAAGGATAGGACTATGTGTATTGAATAGACGATTGGCACGAGCACGCTCTATGGTTTCTCGCACATCTTTCACCCCACTCGTCACAGCACTTAGCGTATAGAAAGGCGTATCCAGTTGCTCGGCGATGATACGTGCCAGTGTCGTCTTCCCCACCCCTGGAGGTCCCCAGAGAATAAAAGAAGAGATACGTCCTGTATCGATCATTTTACGGAGTACTGCCCCCTCGCCTACTAAATGTTGCTGACCAATATAGTCATTCAAACTGACGGGACGAAGCCGTTCGGCTAATGGTCTCATGTTTTTAATTTATCTGCTATTAATAACTACGATTCAGTGATGTCTAGTTGCCACCGACTCTTAAAATTGCACCTCAATACGGAAACGCACCCCATTACGGTCCACATCAGGATGATCCATATAGTTGAAACGATGCACATACTCTACCGCAAGCACCTTGAAGATATTATAGATCCCTACACTGCCTTCCATATAAGGTGTTCCGCCGTTCATGATATACGAACTTTGCACCCCATCATCTGTTGGCAAGCGGAATAACTTGGTCTGTGCATTAGGATGATTCACATCAAAATAATCAGGATTATTCTTATTCGTCATATCTCCATAGTACGCCTTGAAAGTGAAATATTCACGCCACTTAAGACGATGTAACAATGGGATACGATTCAAGAGACGTCCATTCATATCATAGTACAACATAAGTTCGGCATAGCGGTCACTCATAAACTCCATGTTTCTCATCAGATTAAACGCCCCATAATAAGTCGAGTAGCTCAAACTAGCCTGTGGCATCATCAACAAAGGGAAAGGCACCTGTTTCCACTCAGCACCAGCACTCAATAAGAAATCGAGCTTACCCCAACGTCCCAACCAGAAACGATTTTCGATATCAATCTGGCTACGATCTGACGTATAATGGCTACCTAGTATCCCTTTAAAACCATGTGTATGACTAACCGTGACAATAGGTGCATCACGAGATACAGAGCGACGACGTTGCTTGCTAGTCACAATTTTCTCGCCAGGAGCATAACGCAACTGAAGCGTCACCTCACTCGTACTGAAATCGCCAACACGTGTACCAGCATCGTCATTTTTGAGATACGCTAGTTTTCCTGTAGCCTCATCATTGCGCCAACGTCCCGAAAGCGTGTACATAAAGCCCGTTTCGTTTTCATGCACATAATCGAGTTTGGCCTCTCTCACATAACTCATCAGTTCATCGGGCGATGTGCGCAAAGAGTTGAACAAGCCTTCATTTCGTTCACGTGACCATTTGTCCATAGGAGAATGGACATCATAATGATAAGAAGCCTGTATATATTCTTGCGGATAATCCCACAAAAATTCTTTGCAATCATGGAAGGAATAAGCTATTTTGCCATCATACTTCCATTTTTTATCTTTAAATCCATAAGCCCCGTATCCACTTAAGAAGAAACGTTTGTTGAAAGCCGTTGTGGTATTGCCACCAAACTTCAACCGCAATCCATCTACATAGGTATTGCCCATGAACGTACTGATCGGTCCAATATCGAAATAATTAGGCGTCTTTTCATTGGGATTGGTTTCCAAATAATTCTCAACCAAAATTTTGGTAGCGGTTAAGAAAAAGCGGAACTTAGGCGTACGCCGTAGTCTATCCACAAATTCATCCATATGCTTTTCGGAACTCGTCAATCGCGATGTCCGTCGTTCCTCCCAGAAACCTTCTGCTTGTTTCTCGGCTTTAGCATGAGTCACGGTAGTCAGCTTCGATTTGCTCCACATCTCATCGGGTATGGGACTAAAATCGTAAGCCGAATAGCTATTCGTTCGTTTGATCTGCACCCCCTGAAGATTATTATCCAATGCCAAATCTACTGTCATGGCATCCTCACTGATCACCCATTTACCATTGGGCATCTGATAATAAGACAAGTCGATATTCATATCCTCCACAAAATTGACCCCAGTCTTAACGGGTAAATTCATGGTGCATCGCTTCACGGCATAGGTCGAATCCTTCAGAATATATAAGTGACCAGTGAAACCAAAGTCCTGCGAATTGTAAGGAACAAAAGAAAGGTGGATACAGCTATCCCGTTCCACTTTGATCGTATCCATCAAATAATACTTGTAGAACGTGACTGCATTGTCCGAAATAGGACTCACAAAACGACGTTGCAGCAAACGGATATTGTTGTCATAGATATCGACATCTGCAAAGACATCATTGAGAATAGTCTCAAACATATCTCCAGTATAAAACAAATCTTGAAGCCCATCGCTGCGCTCTCCTTGAATAATCGTTTGACTACGCTTAGGATCTTTATTGAAAAGCACCAATGATGCTGTTTCTTGCAAAGACACAGGAAGAATCAACTTATTATTTTCGGGAGATACTTCCACTTGGTTTTTAAGCAGAGGAAATTGCTTGAAAAGCCCCTTCTCCATCTTCTCTGGAGTAATGTCATTCAAGCTCGTTTTCATCTTGCTATATTTGTGATAACGATACTGATCCAAATCGCTCAAACGCTGCGCCCGCTTATGACTGATCACCTTTTTCATCAAGGCAACCGCAGGATTTTCCTTCCGTCTGTATCGCTCACGTTTAGGTTTTACAATGACCTCATCCAATTGCACATTATCTTGTTCGAGCTGCACATTCAGATAACGAGTGCTTGGTGCAAGATTGATTACACGGGTTTTATAACCAACTGAAGAAAAAGTCAATTGATTCCATTTGTCATTACGTATTAATCGATAGTTTCCCCCGTTATCCGTAATAACCCCAACACCTTTACCAGCATATGATACCGTAATAAAGGAAAGTTTCTCTTTCGTATGCTTGTCTGTAACAACTCCCGATATATATCGAGGCACCTTTTGTGCCCATAGCGTTACATTGTAGCCACCAAGTAGAGTAAGTATATAATAACAAAGCAAGAAAAACACCAGAGGAAATCGTAGATGTAGACTTGAGTGATTATCCTTCATATAAACTAATTTCATTTGATATAATAATTTCTAGGTATAGAAATTTAGTCACAATTATCAGGCCAAAAGTAATGATTTTTTCGCAAATAATTTGTTTCTTTGCAGCAAAATAAGCGATTCGTAGTTATATATGACCTTTAGAAGAACATATGCCTAGTTTTGTAGATATAATCGAGTTCCTCGGAACCATTGCGTTTGCCATTAGTGGCATTCGTCTAGCATCTGCCAAAGAGTTTGACTGGTTTGGTGCCTTCGTTGTGGGTATGGCCACTGCCATTGGTGGTGGAACAATCCGTGATCTGCTCCTGGATGTCACTCCATTTTGGATGGATAATCCTGTGTATTTGATATGTGGTGGTCTATCACTAGCATGGGTCGTCTTTTTCAGTCGTAGCCTCGTGCACTTAAACAACACCTTCTTCTTCTTTGACACCCTTGGATTGGCCCTTTTTACCGTAGTAGGTATGCAGAAAACACTCGATCTAGAGTATTCTTTCTGGGTAGCGATTATTATGGGTACCTTATCGGGTGTAGCGGGTGGTATTATCCGTGATGTATTGATCAATGAAGTACCCCTTATCTTCCATAAAGAAGTCTATGCCGTGGCATGCATCAATGGCGGAATTGCTTGGTGGATACTATCGGCCCTTCATGTTGATGATTTCTTTTGTGAGATTGTATGTGCCGTTGTTGTACTCCTTACTCGTTTTATCTCCGTAAAATACCATTGGTGCTTGCCTGTACTTGCCCATCAGCAAGATCCACAAGTGACCGTACCTCCTGGAGGACAACCTCTTGAAGATAAGAAAGAAGAAACGAATATATAGAGTCGTTTACTTTCCTAATAGAGACAATAACGATTGGGAAAACAGGACAATAACCAAAAAAGTAGCAAGCAATCCAAAAGCCATATACCGCTCGGCATGCTTGTTGAGTAAGAGATACGTTTGATTCTTAGCCACATCAGAAATCCGAAGGATATAGTGTGCTATAGGACATAGACTACTAGAGCAAAGTCTACCAATCATGACTCCTGCGAATGCCCCTAATACGACATCACTGACAAAGTGCACCCCTAAATAGATTCTAGAGTAAGCATTGATCGTGGCCCACAAGAAGACTACAAACGTAAAATATTTATTCTTGAATAATCGTGCCACAAAGGTAGCAAATCCAAAACTAATACATGCATGTGAGGAGATAAACCCTAATCGTCCACCTCGGTATCCATGGACCGTTTTCACCACATTAAAGAAAGAAGGATGATGCGTCGGTCTCAATCGTGCAAAAAACGGTTTACACAATCCAGAAGCAAACTGGTCGCACAAAGCTATCACGATAACCATAAGCATAAAAATGAGCAGTCCCTGCTTGACATGCGTACGCTTCATAAACAATAAATACATCATCAGTACTAAAACCGGTGCCCATATTACCGTTTGTGAGTGTAAAAGCATAATCGTATCAAGCTGTGGACTATGCGGGCTATTGAGCAACAAGAAGAGCTCTCTTTCGTAATATAATAACCTTTCTACCATAATGCTTCATTCAATATATCCAATTGCGTATAAATAACATAGAGTATTAATGGACAATATTCTGTGGATGTCCCTCATTATATGTGCTGATATTATCTATCAGAATAGACAGCATACGCCGTCTTGCCTGTAGAGTTGCCCAAGCGTTATGAGGCGTTATATAACAATTGGGGGTATGCAGAAGCGGGTTGTTCTCCATTGGAGGTTCTTGACTCAACACATCCACTCCAGCAGCCAATAATTTGCCTGTAGACAATGCATGAGCCAACGCCTGTTCGTCGACAAGCCCACCTCGTCCTGTGTTGATCAAAATTCCTCCTTGAGGCATACAATTCAAGTGCTCCTTATTAATAATATGTTGTGTTTGCTTTGTCAATGGACAATGCAATGAAATAATCTGATTAGATTGGAATAAATCTTTCAAGTTTGTTGCTTTTCGCACACCATTAGGCAATTGACTTTGATCTTTGCTCGTATAAGCCATGACCTGTAAGCCAAATCCAAGTGCTATTCTAGCAACAGCTTGCCCAGTATGTCCAAACCCGACAATCCCCATGGTCATGCCAGCAATCTCGTAGTTCGTACCACTAGTGAAACTAAAGACCTGTCTACGTGTCCACTCACCACTTTTGACCAATTGGTTATGCAGCCCCACTTGCGATGTAATATTTAGTAGATGCGCAAAAACCATCTGCGCCACCGATTCGGTACTATATGCAGGGATATTGCTAACAAGTATTCCATATTTTTCTGCCGCAGCCATGTCAATACAATTGTACCCAGTGGCCGAAACAGCAATGTATTTTAAATGAGGTAATTGCTGCAAAATAGCCTCGTTTATTAAGAGTTTGTTGACCACAAGCACCTCGGCATCTGCAGCTCGCTCGATCAGTTGGTCGGCAGCAGTATTTTCAAATACCGTCGTATCTCCAAGCGCATACAAATCCTCCCAAGCAAGGTCGCCAGGGTTTAATTCAGCACCTTCAAGTACTACAATTTTTTTCTTTAGATTCACAATAGTCTATTTTTATATCTTCAAGAAAGAGTCTATACTTTATTATCTAGATGGCATCACAAGCCAAAGGATCAAGTAAGGAAGAACACCTACACCAAATCCCAATGCACCAATCAAAAAAGCTGCTCGTATTATAGTAGGGTCAATATCAAAATACTCACCCAATCCACCGCATACACCTGCGATCTTCTTATTGTCAGAGAGGACTAGTCTATTCATAACAACCGATTATAATTCAAAATTAAATATCCATACGTACTCTTTTATTTGGCTAGAGTAGTCTATTCGCTAGCGCAAACATACTTTAAAATATTGAGAAAAGCAAATTCAGAAAACCAATATAAAACATTTTAACTCTGACTTTGCACAAATGAGATAAAATGTCACCAAAACGTCATAAATGATATTTGATGACCAGATAGTAAGGCATCTATAGTATCGGTAAACATATGGAACAATAAACCAATACCAATCAGTCTATATGGTTCTTTGCAAAATAAAAAAACGATATACACCAGTATAGCATAGCCAGTATGCAAGGGATGAAAACCGATACTGCACCTTGTAGGATCAAAAATAGGCGTAGCCAACAAATGATCAAGATCCACCAACATGGTGGCCAACAATATGAAATAGCTCTTCAACCACCTATCTCGATAGAAGATATACGCTATGGCCAGTGGTACAATAAGATGTAGGGAATAATGGATGATTGTTTGCATCATAAAAAGGACTGATTAGTATAAACAAGGAAGAGCAGAAACCTCCGTTTCTGCTCTATACACCTGTAGAAAATTCTCTCTCGTAAAGTATCACTAGGGATCACCTTCACTATTTCTTACAGGCTCTTTAAGACTTCCATAGCTTTATCATAGTCTGGTTCATCAGTGACTTCGCTACAGTGTTCTACATATTGTACCACTCCTTGTGCATCAATAATAATCGTACCACGTGCCAATAGACGAAGAGGCTCCATAACAAAACCATACTTCATACCAAAGTCTAGCGTACGATGATCACTTAGAGTAATGATACTATTCAATCCCTCCGCTGCACAAAAGCGTGCCTGAGCAAAAGGCAAATCACAAGAGATAGACAAGACGACCACATCGTCCATCTTATCTGCCTCGGCATTGAATCGGCGATTTTGGGCCGCACATACTGAGGTATCCACAGAAGGATACACAGCAATCACGACTTTGTTGCCAGCATAATCCGACAGCTTCACAGGCTGTAACTTCGCGTTCAATACTTCAAAATCTGGGGCTACATCACCCACAGATACCTTTGCACCTAAAATATCAATAGGATTACCAGCAAAGGTTACGTTTAAATCTGTTCGTTTCATAAATTAGTGTATTAATAATGTTCATAAAATACATTTACCACATTTGCAACAACTGATCACTCTCTGTATGAGCGCCTTCTAGTTGCAAAAGAAATTGTTTACGATTCGTACCTCCCGAATAGCCCCCTGTATTGCCGCCACTAGAGATAATGCGATGACAAGGCACTAGAATAAGTACCTTATTTAATGCCACTGCACTTGACACAGCGCGCAAGGCAGTAGGTTGTCCACAACGTTCAGCTTGTTGCGTATAGGTCAGAGTATCACCAAACGGCACTTCCACTAGACACTCCCACACACGTCGTTGAAATGGCGATCCTACAAATTCGATAGGTATATCAAAAGATTGACGATTTCCAGCAAAATACTCGTTTAATTGCTGTTGAAGCGCTTCAAACACAGGGTGAGATTCATTCACCAACTCTTTACGCAATAATTGCTTGCACTTCTTTAAATCTCGTTCATAATGTACCGCATCTTTAAATTGCAAAAACACCAAATGATCATTATGTACTACAGCACCTAGTGTACCAATTGGAGATTCGATATCTTGTATATATAAAGTTTGTATAGTCTTGGAAAAATATAATTCATTATTCATATCGCAAATATACCAAATTTGACCTATGCAAACAAATAAACTCGCTATAAAAGCGAAGCAAGTTTTAGCACCTACGACACTTTCACAGCGAGTTAAAAACAATTATTAACTATTAGTTTCTTTTAGTTGTATCCCAAAGACACATTACAGATTTGTATCGCCATACATGCGTTGACGTGTTTCAGCCACAGCCTCAGATGTAATATATTCATCATAAGACATCATCTTATCAATGATACCAGATGGTGTCAATTCGATAATACGATTGGCAATGGATTGAATAAATGCGTGGTCATGACTAGAGAACAACACATTCCCCTTGTACAACTTCAAGTTGTTATTGAATGCCTGAATAGATTCCAAGTCCAAGTGGTTTGTTGGCGTATCCAAAACAAGACAATTGGCATTACGGAGCTGCATACGAGCGATCATACAACGCATCTTTTCCCCTCCAGAAAGAACACGTGCCTTTTTCAAAACCTCTTCACCAGAGAATAACATGCGTCCCAAGAAGCTCTTCATATACACCTCGTTACCTTCTCCAAACTGAGACAACCAGTCTACGAGATTCAAATCATTGTCAAAAAACTGCGTATTGTCTACTGGCAAATAAGCCGATGTAATCGTTACGCCCCATTTAAAATGTCCAGCATCGGCTGCTCGGTTCTCATTGATAATCTCAAAGAATGCAGTCATAGCACGTGGATTGCGAGAGATAAAGACAATTTTATCGTCCTTCTCTACGTTGAAGTTGACGTCATCGAACAAGACTTCACCCTCATCGGTCACCGCTTTCAAACCAGATACTTCAAGAATCTGATTGCCTGGATCACGATCCATTTGGAAAATAATACCAGGATACTTACGGCTAGAAGGCTTAATTTCTTCTACATTCAATTTATCAAGCATCTTCTTACGAGAAGTTGTCTGCTTAGATTTGGCAGCATTAGCCGAGAATCGACGAATAAATTCTTCCAATTCTTTCTTCTTTTCTTCCGCCTTTGCCTTTTGATTTTGTTGTTGACGTAGAGCCAATTGACTAGACTCATACCAGAAAGTATAGTTACCAGCAAACATATTGATCTTACCATAATCAATATCTACAGTGTGGGTACATACCTCATCCAAGAAGTGACGGTCGTGAGAAACCACTAATACCGTACTTTCAAAGTTCGATAGATATTCTTCTAGCCACACGATCGTTTCCATATCCAAGTCATTGGTAGGCTCATCGAGAAGCAAGTTATCTGGTTCGCCAAACAAGGCTTGCGCTAGCATCACCTTCACCTTTTCTTTACCCGAAAGCTCAGACATCAAAGTATAATGCTTATCTTCTTTTATCCCCAAACCAGAGAGCAATTGTGCCGCATCACTTTCGGCATTCCATCCCTCCATTTCGGCAAATTTTTCTTCCAATTCAGCCACCTTCATTCCATCTTCATCGCTGAAATCAGGTTTTGAGTACAACTCATCACGTTGCTTCATAATGTCCCACAACACAGAGTGTCCCATCATCACCGTATTCAATACAGTAAATTCGTCGAACTTAAAGTGATCCTGAGTCAAAACAGAAAGACGTTCACCAGGCCCCAAGGAGATGTTCCCTGTGGTTGGTTCCAAATCGCCATAGATTGTACGAAGGAATGTAGATTTACCAGCACCATTGGCACCGATAACTCCATAAATATTACCATGTGTAAATTTGAGGTTCACTTCATTGAAGAGAACACGCTTTCCGAACTGAACGGATACGTTAGATACTGTAATCATACCTATTGCTAACTTTTAATTGATTTTCTGGCCGTAAAGATACTATTTTTTCGCGACACTTGCCAATAAAAACACAGCAAGTCTGGAAAACAAGAAAAATCCCCATCAGCTTGTCGCTAATGAGGATTTGTATCTTTTGTACACCCTCAGAGATTCGAACTCTGGACCCACTGATTAAGAGTCAGTTGCTCTACCAACTGAGCTAAGAGTGCATGCGTATTGTCTATCCATTGGGAGTACACCCTCAGAGATTCGAACTCTGGACCCACTGATTAAGAGTCAGTTGCTCTACCAACTGAGCTAAGAGTGCATGATAGACATTCGTCATTTTTTGAGCCTCTTGTCGGATTCGAACCAACGACCCCGAGATTACAAATCACGTGCTCTGGCCAACTGAGCTAAAGAGGCGGGTGGGTAAGCGATCTATATCGCGCCGCTACAACCAACTACCCTTGCTGCGATCAAGCCCTGGGGGATTCGCTAGGAGCTGGCCGTATAGGACTTACCCATATACGGTACATTCGAAGTTTTGAGCCTCTTGTCGGATTCGAACCAACGACCCCGAGATTACAAATCACGTGCTCTGGCCAACTGAGCTAAAGAGGCTTATTTTTCGTTTGCGGTTGCAAAGGTAGTACAAATTCGCGTACTACCAAAGGATTCCAAGTTTTTTTTCAAAAAAAGATTCATTTTTATACGCAATGGCATATAGACACCTATTTTTTGCGATAACACTGTGCCGTACGCGCTGGGCAATACAAACGTACCCATCCTTTATGCTCCTCTGCATACAATGGATCCTCCATCGTAGAATATGTAAGACTCTCGTCTAAAAAGCCATTTCCACCGAACTCGACACTATCCGTATTCAACACAATATCGTAGCCACCTTCTGGCACCAAGAGCCCATAATCCGTGTAACTATTCATCGGACTAAAATTGAACACATACAACAAGTCCCCACGCATATATGCCAATACCTGATCACCATCATTATGCCAGATCTCCTGTACTGGCAATTTCTGATACCCCTCAACAGAAGTAATCAATGCCATCATCGCCGCATCAAAGTCGCCCATATAATGATAAGTCAATTCCTTGCGATCCAACAAATCCCACTGACGGCGAGCATGGTGACAACTCCAGCCATTCCCCTCACGTGGAAAATCAATCCATTCGGGATGCCCGAATTCATTGCCCATGAAGTTGAGATACCCTCCATTAATTGTTGTCGCCGTCAAGAATCGAATCATTTTATGCAATGCGATGCCTCTATTTACAGTATAATTCTCATCCCCTTTCTGCATATGCCAGTACATATCCGAATCGATCAAACGGAAAATAATCGTCTTATCACCCACCAAAGCCTGGTCATGACTTTCGGCATACGAAATCGTCTTTTCATCCGCACGTCGATTGGTCACCTCCCAAAGCATGCTAGATGGCTTCCAGTCCTCATCAATCTTTTCCTTAATCAATTTGATCCAATAATCAGGCACATTCATAGCCATACGATAATCGAATCCATATCCTCCATCTTCCACAGGGAGTGCCAAACCAGGCATACCACTGACCTCCTCGGCAATAGTAATCGCTTGCGGACGCACTTCATGAATTAGCTTATTGGCCAAAGTAAGGTAGGTAATCGCATTATCATCTTGTCCTCCATTATAATAGGCAGAATAATCTGTATAAGCCGTACCCATACCATGATCATAATACAACATACTTGTTACCCCATCAAAACGGAATCCATCAAATTGATATTCAGTAAGCCAGTAGACACAGTTGGACAATAAGAAATGCATCACCTCATGCTTGCCATAATCAAAGCACAAACTATCCCATTGTGGATGCTCATGCTTATCGCCAGGATAAAAGAACTGGTTGGGGTCTCCAGCCAAGTTGCCCAATCCTTCTACTTCATTTTTCACCGCATGCGAATGCACAATATCCATAATGACCGCCAGCCCCATTTCGTGCGCCGTATCGATCAACTCCTTCAACTCATCTGGTGTGCCAAAACGCGAAGATGCCGCAAAGAAGCTCGACACATGGTATCCAAAGCTACCATAATAAGGATGCTCCTGCACGGCCATAATCTGGATACAATTATATCCAGCCTTTTTGACACGAGGCAATATATTTTCTTGAAATTCTTTATAAGAGCCGACCTCAGCCTCCTGTTGCGCCATCCCCACATGGCATTCATAAATCAACAGAGGTTCTGTATTTGGTCTATAATCTACTATTTTTTGTGTATAAGCTACTTCTGGTGCCCACACCTGCGCACTAAAGATGCTCGTCTGTTCATCCTGCACCACACGAGTGGCCCAAGCTGGGATACGTTCTCCACATCCACCATCCCACTCCACAAAGAGTTTATATAAATCTAGATGATGTAATTGGTCCTTCTGTAGTTTCAGTTCCCACCCCCCATTATCGAGCGAAGTAAACCTAAACTCTTCCTCCTTTTTCCACGCCGAAAAATCGCCTATTAAATAGATATTCTGCGCATTAGGAGCCCATTCTCTGATGACCCAACAAGAGTCTTCTTGATGCAATCCAAAATACAAATGTCCAGTAGCAAATTCTACCAAAGTCTTTTCACCTATTAGTTCTTTTTCTACCCATTGTGTATGATCATAGCGACCTTGAATAGCGTCAGCATATGGCTCTAGCCATGGGTCGCGTGTGATAATGTTCAGTTGTTTGTTCATGGAAATACGTTTTTATAATTATATCTAAATAGCATCAACAGCTACAAAATTAGAAGTTTCTACCAGTTTACCCAACACATCCCTCTTTTTTTTTACAGAATTCACTATCTTTGCCCCACATAATATAGAAGCAATATATTGCCACATGGAAACAAACAAAAAAACAATTATTCAAGAATCGGGGAGTTCGTCCCCGACCAGTGTCGTTCACAATCTATCCCCGACCAAGAAAGTCATCGTAGGGATTCAATTCCTATTCGTCGCTTTTGGAGCTACCGTATTAGTTCCCCTACTCGTTGGGCTAGATCCTAGTACAGCATTATTTACAGCCGGTATCGGTACTTTACTCTTTCACTTAGTAACAAAGGGCAAGGTGCCGATTTTTTTAGGTTCCAGTTTCGCCTTTATAGCCCCCATTGTAGCCGCCACCAAGATGTACGGCATGCCAGGCACCCTAGGAGGACTTACCGGAGTGGCCCTCGTCTACTTCGCCATGGCCGCCCTCGTCAAATGGCAAGGTATCTCCTTTATCAATAAACTCTTTCCCCCTATCGTGGTAGGCCCCGTCATTATGCTCATCGGGTTAAGTCTGGCCCACAACGGCGTCGATATGGCCAAAACGTGTTGGCCCCTAGCCCTTATCGCCCTAGGCACAGCCATCGTGGTCACCATGTTTGCCAAAGGGCTACTCAAACTGATTCCTATCTTTGCCGCCATATTAGTAGGCTATATATGCGCCTTGATATTCTTTCCAGAACTATTTGTCACGGATGGTGTGAGCAAACTAGAAGCCATCAAAGCAGCCAACTGGTTTGCCCTCCCCAAACTACAACCCATTGCCTTTAGATGGGAAGCCATAGTCTACATGATCCCCGTAGCCATCGCCCCAGTGATTGAACATATCGGAGACATCTACGTAGTCAACACAGTAGCCAAGAAAAACTTTGTCGAAGATCCTGGTCTACACCGTACTCTCCTTGGTGATGGACTAGCTTGTGCGGTCGCAGGATTACTAGGGGGCCCTCCCGTAACGACCTATTCAGAAGTTACAGGCGCCATGTCATTGACCAAGATCACCCTACCCGTAGTGATGCGTATTGCCGCCATCACAGCCGTTATCTTCTCCATGATAGGAAAAGTAAGCGCCATTCTAGGCAGCATCCCCCAAGCCATCCTTGGAGGCGTCATGCTCCTATTATTTGGGACTATTGCCTCAGCAGGATTCACCAATCTGATCAACAATTGCGTGGATATGAATAAGACCAGAAATGTCATCATCGCCTCCTTAATCTTGACTGTCGGCATCGGTGGTGCCGTCTTGCAAGCAGGTGAATTTAGCTTAAATGGCATCGGTTTAGGAGCCGTTGTGGGCGTTTTTCTTAATCTGATTCTCCCTGATACAAGCAAATAAGTCAAAAATGTTTCTAATTTTGTGTTTTTAGCGACATTTTTAGAGTATATCCACATTTTTCTAGTAAAAATCATTGTGATACTCGCTTTTTTATTTATTTTTGTGTTCAAAGGTAGAATGGTTGTCCAAATGTATGAATAAAAAAAACGCACAACCTCAAACTCTATTGAATTGTCTCACTAAAACAAACAAAGTATTATGTTTAAAGAAAAAGCGGGTGTCACTGCAGGTAAAATCTGGGAGACACTAAACGGAACAAAAGGGATGTCACTTAAAGATCTAAAGAAAGAAAGCAAGCTTATTTATAACGACTTGTATCTAGGTCTAGGTTGGTTACTTCGTGAAGAAAAAATCGAAGTCACTGAAGTAAAAGACGAACCATTTATCAAATTAGTTTAGACATCCACGACTCACTAATCGTAAAAAAAGTGTTATCCTCTCATTTCGGGAGTAAATAACACTTTTTTTTGGCTCCATACTCAAGGACTTCTAACAATTTAGCCGTATATTTGTGGACTAAAAGAAGAAAGATTATATATATGAAGCATATTAGAAACTTTTGTATCATCGCCCATATTGACCACGGTAAGTCCACCCTAGCCGATCGCCTGCTCGAAAAGACCAAGACGATCGACGTCACAGGAGGTCAGATGCTCGATGATATGGACCTTGAAAAAGAGCGCGGTATCACCATTAAGAGCCACGCCATTCAAATGGAACACACCTTTGAAGACCAGACCTATATCCTCAATCTGATAGATACTCCAGGACACGTCGATTTCAGCTACGAAGTATCCCGCTCCATTGCTGCCTGCGAAGGTGCCTTATTGGTCGTTGATGCTTCACAAGGTGTCCAAGCCCAAACAATCTCCAATCTATATATGGCCATCGAGCACGACCTAGAGATCATTCCCGTGATCAACAAGTGCGATATGGACAGCGCCAATCCCGAAGAAGTAGAAGACGAAATCGTTGACCTCCTCGGTTGTGATCGTGAAGACATCATCCGTGCTTCAGGTAAGACAGGAATGGGTGTAGACGAGATTTTGGAAGCCGTTATCAAACGTATTCCTGCTCCAACAGGCGATCCAGAAGCACCGCTTCAAGCCATGATCTTCGACTCCGTATTCAACTCCTTCCGTGGAATCATTGCCTACTTCAAGATTCTCAACGGAAGCATCAAGAAGGGAGACAAAGTCAAATTCTTCAATACAGGTAAAGAATACGATGCCGATGAAATCGGTGTCTTAAAGATGGCCATGTCTCCACGCAACGAACTGCACACAGGTGACGTCGGTTATATCATCTCGGGTATTAAGACCAGCAATGAAGTCAAAGTGGGGGATACCATCACCCACATCGAACGCCCATGTACATCGGCCATCGCTGGTTTTGAAGAAGTCAAGCCCATGGTCTTTGCCGGCGTATATCCTATTGACGCCGAAGACTTTGAAGACCTTCGTGCTTCCTTGGAAAAGCTCCAACTAAACGATGCCTCTTTAACCTTCAGTCCAGAGTCATCCCTAGCCCTAGGATTTGGATTCCGTTGCGGTTTCCTTGGACTCCTTCATATGGAAATTATCCAAGAACGTTTGGATCGTGAATTCAATATGAACGTCATCACCACCGTACCCAACGTATCGTATAAAGTATATGATAAGCAGGGCCATATGATCGAAGTACACAACCCAGGCGGTATGCCCGACGTAACCCTAATCGATCGCATCGAGGAGCCCTATATCAAAGCATCTGTCATCACCCGTACCGACTACATCGGCCCTATCATGACTCTATGCTTAAGCAAACGTGGCGAATTGACCAAACAAGACTACCTGATGGGTAATCGCGTAGAGATCAACTACAACATGCCCCTCGGAGAGATTGTGATCGACTTTTACGATAAACTCAAGAGCATCTCCAAAGGATACGCCTCTTTCGATTACGTACAGTCCGAATTCCGTCCATCCAAGCTCATCAAACTAGATGTGCTATTGAACGGTGAACCAGTCGATGCCCTCTCCACCCTCACCCACGTGGACAATGCCCAAACTCTGGGTAGACGCATGTGTGAGAAACTGAAAGAGCTCATCCCAAGACAGCAATTTGACATCGCTATCCAAGCCGCCATTGGGGCCAAGATTATAGCGCGTGAAACAGTCAAAGCCGTCCGCAAAGATGTAACCGCCAAATGTTATGGTGGTGATATCTCCCGTAAACGTAAACTACTCGAGAAACAGAAGAAAGGTAAAAAACGCATGAAGAAAGTGGGCAATGTGGAAGTTCCACAAAAAGCTTTCCTTGCCGTCCTTAAACTCGATTAATGATACTATGACGATAACCTAGTGCATCTGCCATAGGTTATCGTCACTTTTTATATACGAAACGACAGACTATTCACACACTCCCGTTTCTCCCTCATGAAAAACTAAAATAACTACACTATTATGATGTGGACCATCCTTATATCTATTTTTCTTTTTGGATACATTTTGATAGCCATCGAACATGTAACCAAAGTCAACAAAAGCGCCATTGCTTTACTACTAGCCAGCATCCTATGGGCCATCGTCCTATTGTTTGCTACCGATGTAACCTCCCTATTCAATACCGAAGCATTCAACCGATACCTCCTAGAGAACCCCAGTGTCGCCCAACTATCCGTAGATATGCAGAGCATTCGCTTCCTAGTCGATCGACTATTGCTCGAACACTTAGGCGATGTCAGTGAAACCCTCTTCTTCCTACTTGGAGCGATGACCGTCGTTGAACTCATTGACCACCATGGAGGATTCAACTTTATCACCCAACACATCACCACCCGCAACATCCGCATTTTAGTGTGGGTCATTGGCTTCTTAAGCTTTTTCCTTTCCGCCCTACTCGATAACCTCACAACCAGCATCGTCATGGTCATGCTAGCCCGCAAGATTGTGGCCCATAAAGAAATCCGCTGGTGGATATGTGGTGTCATTATTCTGTCCGCCAATGCAGGAGGTGCTTGGTCACCCATTGGTGATGTCACCACCATCATGCTATGGGTCAAAGGAGATATCAGCACCCTCCCCACCGTCAGCCACGTATTCCTCCCTTCACTGACCGCCATGATCGTTCCCCTACTATTCATTCATTATCGCCTACGCGGGGTCGTCGACGCCCACTCCATGCCCGATAATAGCGGTCGTTTCTACGATCAGCTCCCCGAAAGACAGCGCCTACTAGTCCTTATACTTGGAGTCTGCGGACTCCTATTTGTGCCCATCTGCAAAAGCATATCGGGGCTACCACCTTTTATGGGCATCCTGCTCGTCTTAGGTGTGCTATGGGTCTACACCGAAATAGTGTACACCAAACACGTCGATATCGAAGAACACAAGCAAAACCGCGTGAGCCGTGTCCTTAGCCATATCGACATGTCGACCATCCTGTTCTTCCTAGGCATCCTGCTCGCCGTAGCTGCCCTTCAAGTATCTGGCATCTTGGATTATGCAGCCACCCAACTCAATGAGCACCTACATAATATATATATCATCAACGGCCTAATAGGCATCTTCTCATCCATCGTAGATAACGTGCCCTTGGTAGCCGCTGCCATGGGGATGTACGCCATCCCTACCGCTACCGAACTGGCCAATAGCGCCGACCCTACCTTTATGAGCTTATTTGTGCAAGATGGGGCTTTTTGGCAACTACTCGCCTACTGCGCCGGCGTAGGAGGTAGTATATTAATAATAGGTAGCGCCGCAGGTGTGGTCGTAATGGGTCTAGAAAAAATGACTTTCAACTGGTACCTCAAGAGCTTCTCGCTATTTATCCTTATTGGATATCTAGCAGGAATTGCTGTTTTCTTTGCCCAAGAAATGCTCCTCACCATTCATTAAATCAGAATAACTATATTATATAATATATATGACATCAACAAGACAAGAACAAATGGCCGCCTTCGGCCGCCTTCTAGACATCCTCGATGAACTACGCGAAAAATGTCCATGGGATCGTAAGCAAACCTTCGAAAGCCTACGTCCCAACACCATAGAAGAGACCTACGAACTCACCGAAGCCCTATTAAAAGAGGACACCAACGAGATCACCAAAGAACTAGGCGACGTCCTCCTACACATCATCTTCTATGCCAAGATTGGTAGCGAGAAAGGCGATTTCGATATCAAAGACGTCTGCGATAAACTCTGCGATAAACTCATCTTCCGCCACCCACACGTCTTTGGCGAAGCAAAAGCCGAAACAGCCGCCGAAGTGAGCAAGACCTGGGAACAGATCAAACTCAAAGAAAAAGATGGCAACAAAAGCGTACTAAGTGGCGTCCCATCTGGACTGCCTGCCCTCATTAAAGCCTACCGCATCCAAGACAAAGCCCGCAATGTCGGTTTCGATTGGAAAGAGAAAGCCCAAGTATGGGATAAAGTACAGGAAGAGTTTGAGGAACTGCAAACAGAGATCGCGGCCATGGATGCCCAAAAAGCCAAAGAAGAATATGGCGATTTGCTGTTCAGCATCATCAACGCTGGACGCCTATATGGCATCAATCCAGAAAACGCCCTCGAACTAACCAATCAGAAATTTATCCAACGATTCAACTATCTTGAAGAGAAAACCATCAAACAAGGCAAACACCTAAAAGATATGACTTTGGCAGAAATGGACGTGTACTGGGAAGAGGCCAAACAAGTGCAACGCAACAGTTAACATCTATTCGTCAACGATGCGTGTATTTGAGTCGCATGCCTACCCATTAGTTGTCGATTTTGTTTATACTCTCTTAGCATTTTAACACAAGAAAAGAATAGAAAAAAACAAAATCATGACACCACATAAAAAAAGCGACGAAAGGGGGCAAAAAATCAGTTTGTTACATTACTATGTCAAAACTTTTCTCTATATTTGCACCCGAAAAACAAGAACAAAGTAAGGATCAAAAATTAAACACCCACAAGGATGAAAAAGTGTTATACTTATCATACTATCCAAACAAATAGTTGGAGCCCACAGGCTCAGGCTTTTTGGGCTTCTGGGAATATTGGCTCTACTGACGCCAATTGTTTTATGTGTTTCTTTACATATATTTGCGAGTTATTATGTACAATATATACAGGTGCAACTGCTTGGGCAGTTGTGCCTGTTTTCTTTTAAGTTATGGAACAACTAAAACATGAGTGTGGAGTAGCGATGATTCGCTTGCTCAAACCACTAGAATATTATCAAGAGAAATACGGTACATGGATGTATGGTCTTAATAAGCTGTACCTCTTGATGGAGAAGCAGCACAACCGCGGACAAGAAGGCGCTGGTCTAGCCTGCGTAAAGCTTCGCGCCAACCCAGGCGAGGAGTACATGTTTCGTGAACGTGCCGAAGGTGCAGGTGCCATCCAAGAGATTTTCTCGCATGTACACGAGAATTACAAAGGTATCCCTGCCGAAAACCTAGCCGATAGCACATACGCCAAGCAAAATCTCCCTTTTGCTGGCGAACTCTATATGGGTCACCTACGCTACTCGACCACTGGTAAAAAAGGGTTGAGCTACGTCCATCCATTTCTACGTCGTAATAACTGGCGTGCCAAGAACCTCTGCCTATGTGGCAACTTCAATATGACCAACGTAGATAAGATCTTCGAAGAGATCACCAACTACGGTCAACACCCACGTAAATATGCCGATACCTATATATTGCTCGAACAAAT
Source organism: Bacteroidaceae bacterium (assembly GCA_963668535.1). Classification (GTDB taxonomy): domain Bacteria; phylum Bacteroidota; class Bacteroidia; order Bacteroidales; family Bacteroidaceae; genus F22. The sequence goes on along the minus strand of OY764867.1, from coordinate 2,171,290 downwards.
CGGTCACCGCTTAGACCGAGAAGTCGAACGCGTATTCCGTCAATGCAAAGCCGAAGGCCTAGAAGGCATGGACATCACCCACCGCATCGAACGCGACATGAAGATGGCCAACGTCCTACACAAAGCCTCACCTATTTGGGATGGCGGATACGTCATCTGCGGCATCACAGGTAGTGGTGAAAGTTTTGCCCTACGTGATCCATGGGGCATCCGTCCTGCATTTTACTATCATGACGACGAAATCATGGTTTTGGCCAGTGAGCGTCCAGTGATACAAACAGCGATGAATCTACGTGCCAACCAGATTACAGAATTGCAACCAGGCGAAGCCCTTCTTGTCAATAAACAAGGAGAGATTACTACCCAACAAATCAATGAACCACGCGGCGTGAAGCCTTGTTCGTTTGAACGCATCTACTTCAGCCGTGGTTCGGATGTAGATATCTACCACGAACGTAAGACACTAGGTGAGCAATTGGTAGAACCGATTTTGAAATCCATCGATTTTGAAGTCGACAAGACCGTCTTCTCCTACGTGCCCAACACCGCCGAAGTAGCCTTTTACGGCATGCTAGCAGGGTTTGATACCTTCCTCAACACTCTCAAGGGACGTCAGATTATGGAACTAGGACACAGCCCTAGTGAAGAAGAACTGCAAGAGATCCTCTCCAAGCGCATCCGCAGTGAGAAAGTAGCCATTAAAGATATCAAGCTACGTACCTTTATCGCCGAAGGCAATAGCCGCAACGACCTAGCGACCCACGTATATGACATTACCTATGGTAGCCTCAAACGTGGCGAAGACAACCTCGTCATCATCGACGACAGCATCGTACGTGGTACCACCCTTAAACAAAGTATTATTGGTATCCTAGACCGACTAGGCCCCAAGAAAATCGTCATCGTCAGTTCCTCACCCCAAGTACGCTACCCCGACTATTACGGGATCGACATGGCCCGAATGGAAGAATTTATAGCCTTCCGTGCAGCCATCGCCCTCTTGGAAGAACGCGGCATGACCCATATCATCAACGAGGTGTACCAACTGTCCCTCGCTCAACGAGAATATCCGATGAATCGCATGGTCAACTACGTGCGAGAAATCTATAAACCATTTACCCCCGAGGAAATCTCGGCCAAGATGGTTGACCTACTAAAACCTGCACACGTGCAGGCCGACGTACAAATTGTCTATCAATCGATAGAAGGCTTACACAAAGCATGCCCTAACCACAAGGGCGACTGGTATTTTACGGGTGATTATCCAACACCTGGAGGTGTACGTGCGATTAACAACGCCTACATCAACTGGTATTCCCGTGAGATGCTACATTCTTGAGCGCATCAAAACAAATCGTCCGCAACGATTATGCACTCAACACAATGAGATGCCCCTGGAGAGGTGTCCACCACAAGGCACCTCTCCAGCAACCTCACGGAGACCAGCATCTCAAGGACTTAATGTCCTACCCATATTGAACATTTATAAAGTCAAGCATATTATTAACCTATGAAGAATGTAACCCTCCTTCTAGAAGACGGAACACGCATGACCGGATATTCATTCGGTTATGAAAAGCCAGTGGCAGGTGAAGTCGTATTTAACACCGCGATGGTTGGCTATCCAGAAAGCCTTACCGACCCCAGCTACTCAGGCCAGTTGATGACCCTTACCTACCCATTGGTAGGCAACTATGGTGTACCTACTACAGCGAGCGGTGAGTACGATCTACCCACGCTGATGGAAAGTGAAAAGATTCACGCCGAAGCCATCATCGTATCAGATTATAGCCAACAATACAGCCACTGGAATGCCCAGGAAAGCCTAGGCGAATGGTTGCAGCGCGAAGAAGTAGTCGGCATCACCGGTATCGACACCCGCCAACTGACCAAAATCCTTCGCGAGAAAGGAAGTATGAAAGGCAAAATCGTCTTCAATGGGGATGATGAGATCGCCTTTGTCGATCCTAACCTAATCAACCAAGTAGCCCGTGTAAGCTGCAAAGAAGTAATACGTTACAACGCAGGCGATGACAAGAAAAAAGTTGTCCTAGTCGACTGCGGTGTAAAAACCAATATCATCCGCTGCCTATTGAAGCGCGATGTCGAAGTCATTCGTTGTCCATGGGATTACGACTTCAACACCCTCGAATTTGACGGTCTGTTTATCAGCAACGGCCCTGGCGACCCAGATACCTGCGAAGCTGCCGTACACAACATCCGCAAAGCGATGAATAACCCCAAGCTACCTATCTTTGGTATCTGCATGGGTAACCAACTGCTCTCTAAAGCAGGAGGCGCACAAATCTTCAAGTTAAAGTACGGCCACCGTTCACACAACCAACCCGTACGTCAGGTAGGCACCAACCGTTGCTTTATCACCTCTCAAAACCATGGATATGCTGTTGATAACGACACCCTAGGTCAAGACTGGGAACCACTATTTATCAATATGAACGACGGTAGTAATGAAGGCATCAGCCACAAGACCAACCCATGGTTTTCGGCTCAATTCCACCCCGAAGCTGCTTCAGGGCCAGTCGACACCGAATTCCTATTCGATGATTTCGTACAGATGCTTTAACCCACCTTCAAACAAACGATTAGATTATGACAGATCAAAAGATACAAAAAGTACTCCTTCTAGGTTCTGGTGCCCTTAAGATTGGTGAAGCTGGCGAGTTTGACTACAGCGGTTCCCAAGCCCTCAAGGCCATGAAAGAGGAAGGTATTGAAACCATCCTTATCAACCCCAACATCGCTACCGTACAAACCTCAGAAGGGGTAGCCGATCAGATATACTTTCTTCCAGTCACTCCCGAATTTGTAGAGCGAGTGATTGAAAAAGAACGCCCTCAGGGTATCCTCCTTGCCTTTGGAGGTCAAACCGCCCTCAACTGCGGGGTCGCTCTATACAAGAGCGGCGTCTTAGAAAAATACAACGTCCAAGTACTAGGTACGCCAGTACAAGCCATTATCGATACCGAAGACCGTGAGATCTTCGTCAAGAAGCTCGACGAGATTCAAGTCAAGACCATCAAGAGCCAAGCCGTCGAAAACATCCAAGACGCCAAGCAAGCCGCTGCACGTCTAGGTTACCCTGTCATCGTACGTGCTGCCTACGCCCTAGGTGGTCTAGGTTCAGGGTTTTGCGATAATGAAGACGAACTAGAAGTACTCTGCCAGAAAGCCTTCTCTTTCTCACCACAAGTATTGGTCGAAAAGAGCTTAAAAGGCTGGAAAGAAGTAGAATATGAAGTTGTGCGTGACCGTTTCGACAACTGCATCACCGTATGTAATATGGAAAACTTCGACCCACTCGGCATCCACACCGGTGAGTCTATCGTCATCGCACCATCCCAAACGCTGACCAATAGCGAATACCACAAGCTACGTGAACTATCCATCCGCATCATCCGTCATATCGGCATCGTGGGTGAGTGTAACGTACAATACGCATTCGACCCAGAAAGCGAAGACTACCGTGTTATCGAAGTCAACGCCCGTCTATCGCGCTCATCAGCCCTAGCATCCAAAGCCACAGGCTATCCACTAGCCTTCGTTGCCGCTAAGTTGGGACTAGGATACGGCCTTTTCGATTTGAAAAACTCCGTAACCAAAACCACCAGCGCCTTCTTCGAGCCAGCTCTAGACTACTGCGTATGTAAGATCCCACGTTGGGACCTTGGTAAGTTTGCCGGTGTAGACCGCGAACTAGGTAGCTCTATGAAGTCTGTCGGCGAAGTGATGGCCATCGGCCGCACCTTCGAAGAAGCCATCCAAAAAGGCCTTCGTATGATAGGCCAAGGCATGCACGGATTTGTAGAAAACAAAGAGCTTAAGATCGAAGACATCGACAAAGCCCTATGCGAACCTACCGACAAGCGTATCTTCGTAATCAGCAAAGCCATGCGTGCAGGCTACACCGTAGACCAAATCCACGACCTGACCAAGATCGACAAATGGTTCCTATACAAGCTACGCAAAATCATGGACACAGCCACATCCCTTGAAGCCTATGACGCCCTTCAAGCCGTGCCTGCCAACCTGATTCGCCGTGCCAAAGTAGAAGGATTTAGCGACTTTCAAATCGGACGCGCCATCTTCGGTCCAGAAGAAGACGACATGGAAGACGCTATCCTCCAAGTTCGCAACCGTCGTAAAGCCCTAGGCATCCTTCCAGTAGTGAAACAGATCGACACCCTAGCTGCCGAATATCCAGCCCAAACCAACTACCTATACATGACCTATAGCGGTGTTGCCCACGACATCCAGTACGAAAACGATGACCGTTCTATCGTCGTACTTGGTTCGGGAGCCTACCGTATCGGTTCGTCTGTAGAGTTTGACTGGTGTGGCGTACAAGCCCTCAATACCATCCGCAAGGAAGGGTACCGCAGCGTCATGATCAACTACAACCCCGAAACCGTATCGACCGACTACGATATGTGCGACCGTCTATACTTCGACGAGTTGACCTTCGAGCGTGTCATGGATATTATGGACCTAGAAGTACCCCACGGAGTGATCGTCTCTACTGGAGGTCAGATTCCAAATAACCTAGCCCTACGTCTTGACGAACAAGACATCAAGATACTAGGTACCACAGCCAAGAGCATCGACAATGCCGAAGACCGTGAAAAGTTCTCTGCCATGCTCGATCGCATCGGCGTAGACCAACCTCGTTGGCAAGAGCTTACCTCAATGGAAGATGTCGACGGATTCATCCAAGAAGTGGGCTTCCCTGTCTTGGTACGTCCATCCTATGTCCTATCTGGTGCAGCCATGAACGTCTGCTCCAATGAAGAAGAGCTCCACCGCTTCTTGGAACTTGCCGCCAATGTGAGCAAGAAACACCCAGTGGTGATCAGCCAATTTATCGAGCACGCTAAAGAAGTCGAAATGGATGCCGTCGCTCAAAACGGCGAGATCGTAGCCTACGCTATCAGCGAGCACATCGAGTTTGCTGGAGTACACTCAGGCGACGCCACAATCCAGTTCCCACCTCAGAAACTATATGTAGAGACCGTACGTCGAGTCAAAGCCATCTCACGCAAGATTGCCCGCGAACTCAACATCTCTGGTCCATTCAACATCCAGTATCTAGCTAGAGAGAACGATATTAAAGTGATCGAGTGCAACCTACGTGCCTCTCGTTCCTTCCCATTTGTGAGCAAAGTGTTGAAGATCAACTTGATCGAGCTAGCTACCCAAGTCATGCTTGGTCTGCCAGTCGAAAAGCCCAAGAAGAACTTGTTCGACCTAGACTATGTAGGCATCAAGGCATCGCAGTTCTCCTTCAACCGTCTGCAGAAAGCCGACCCAGTACTCGGTGTCGACATGTCCTCTACTGGTGAAGTCGGTTGTATCGGCGAAGATGTCAACGGAGCCGTTCTACGCGCCATGTTGTCGGTCGGTTTGCGTATCCCAAAGAAGAGCATCCTACTCTCTACTGGCGATATCAAACAAAAAGTCGATATGCTCGATGCCGCACAGAAATTGATTGCCAAAGGCTACAAGCTATGGGGTACAGAAGGTACCGCCAAATCGCTGGTTGAAAACGGCATCCCTTGTGAAGTGGCCCACTGGCCAAGCACAGATCAACAGCCACAAGCTCTTGACCTGCTTCGCAATGGTGAGATCGATATGGTCGTGAATATCCCTAAGAACTTGACCGTACGCGAGTTGAGCAACGGATATAAGATTCGTCGTGCAGCAGTCGATTTGAATATCCCTCTATTGACCAATAGCCGTCTAGCGAGTGCCTTTATCAATGCATTCTGCGAGATGACTCCAGAAGATCTTGAAATCAAGGCTTGGGGTGAGTACTAAGAACGGATAAGATTATACTATATACAAAAGAGACTGGATCGTGTAGATTCAGTCTCTTTGTTTTTAATATACTAAAGCACACCTCTACTAAATAATATCGACCTCTCTATAATAAGAAAATAATACTAGAAACGATTGGATTTTATCCATCTAAATACAATATTTGGCTGTAGATTTTCAAAATAGACAAACAGAATAATGTTATGATAGAATCCTTTTCATGTTCCAATTTTCGTCCTATTAAGCACGAGTAACACGTAGTTTCTTATCCATGGAGCCAATGCATCAGGGAAAACAAATATACTGCGTGCTTTTGTGTATATTACGTGCCGTATACTGTTAAAACGAAACTTTAATTTAACATTGCGAACTTTTTGTCAAGTCTTTCAGTTTTTACTTGCACACCGTTGGTTAGGGCATCAAAAGTTTCAAGTTGACTTAAAATGATGTTATTTTGCGTGCATGTGTATAGCATTAATCTGTATTTATATGACATATCGCTAGGTTTTGAGGGTAAAAATGCGAATTATTTGCGAACTCCATTATTTGTTCTTATCTTTGTTTTTGTTGATTTTTGCATGCGAACTATTGAAAAGACAGTTCGATTATGTTTTATTTTTAAACAAACAAAATGCAAAAAAAACTAAAAAGATGGATGCTGCTAATTATGCTAGCATTGGTGAGCTTCTACGGTTGTCGGGAGCAAGATGAGATTAATCATCAAATGGTCAAAAATGATACTTTCTTTGAGTATTCTGGAAGTAATGAATCTGTGGCGGGTATTGTATCAATGATGGAGCAAAAAAACGATTCCTCAGAGTATGTGTCTACTTATAGCAAGGAATATGGAGTGCCATTATGGGATGAATCAGTTTGGTTACCGTATGATGATTGTTCTTTAACTGTGGTTCCTATTATCGAGAAAGAAAATCAAGAATTTCAAACGATATGGGTCTTTCGACAAAAAGGACACGTGGTTGATTACTTTACTTATTCTAAAAAAAATGAACTTGGAAAATATTCTGCATATTACTGGATGTTTGATTATTTTACACAGAAGATATTTCACAAAGAATCAATAAACGATAGTAAAATTCTAGATGAAAATTTAAATGACACACGATTTGGTTTTGTTGAATATTGTAAAGTGGTTGCTACTGGATATATTCATGAAAATAATTTTGTTGAAGTAGATCGAAGAGAAGAGTGTTGGTTTGAAATTATAGAATCTACAACCGTATTTGAAGATGCTCCACGTGGTGGAGGTGGAGGTGGTGGATCTGGGATATCTCCAGCTCCTGATGGAACTAACACTACCTCGCCTCTTGAGAAAGCAATGAATTCCACCTTTAATAATTTGGATAAACTTAAATTAGCCGATAGACAGAAGGTTGATACCATGTATAAAAAAATTGCTGCTGATTGTGCTGGGCAAACATTGTTGTTTTTTTTAAGTAAGTTAGCACCAGATAGTAGACTTAACATAGAATTTACTGATAGTATTGATAAGTATTCTCCTAATAATAGGACTATTTATATCAGAAATCAGGGGGAAAGTAATGAGTTCTTTCATGAGTTATTTCATGCTTATCAATCTTCTTTTTTAACTAATATAGAATTTAATTCCAGAGTCCTTAATCTAGAGATAGAAGCTCATTTGGCACAGTACAAATTTATGGGAAGAAGCAAAGAAAGTAGGAAACCATGGACTAATAGGTATAAAAGCAATCTTCGACTAAGAGGTATTGCTAGGTTGGATAAATATATTGATGACCATGGACGAGTCATTAAAAATGAAAGGAATTCTCTCGCAGAAGCTGAAATAAAAGCCGAAAAAGCAGTATCAATTGCATACATCTTTTTTTCAGTTCATGAAAAGTATAGTACATTTAATGGTATACAAGATTTTACCTTGGCTTTTAATTTTAGTAATCTAAGAAACCTAACCAAAAACTGTTGATAATTATGAAACGTATTATTCTGATTTTTATTTTGATTTTAAATGTCGCTTTTGTTAAAGCGCAAACATATTATTATGATGTCGCTGGTGAATTATCAGTTGAGAACGCTACATATGTGTGTAAATTGACAGACTATGGCTGGGTTACACTGCATAATAAGCACATTACTTTTGGACAAGATTGTCCACAAGTCTACAACGACACAAAAATGCCTGTCGATGATTCGACTGAACCATCTGAACCGTGGCTTATTGATGATCAGCAGATGTTTCATGTATGTGACTCTATTTGGTTGACAACAACTGCCCCTTATGTGAGTAAAAAAGAGGCGGATCGTACTATGATTGAACTATATATAGATTCTCAAACAGGTAAAGTAGCTGATGTTATTTATGGATTCAGGAATGATGCTGCTGTTGCTACTATGCCCCCATCAGTGTATAGAAAAGTAGAGCAACTTTTAAAAGAGAAGCTTAATTTTAAAGTTGCGGCTGCGGGTAAAAAAGTCAATTACATTTATATGATGTATGATTAAATCGATTTACTATTCTACTCTATATAGGGCAGAATAGCTTTTTGAAAGGTAGTGTAATAAATCGTGTGTTCTATCTAAGAAACCCAACTAAAAACTGTTGATAATTATGAAACGTATTATCCTGATTTTTATTTTAATCTTGAATATCGCTTTTGTTAAAGCGCAAACATATTACTACAATGTAGCTGGCGAATTATCAGTTGAGAACGCTACATATGTGTGTACACGTACTAGCTATGGCTTAGTTACGCTGCATAATAATCACATTACTTATGGACAAGATTGCGCACAAATCTACAATGACACTAAAAAGCCTGTCGACGATTCGACTGAACCATCTGAACCGTGGCTTATTGATGACAAGCAGATGTATCATGAATGTGATTCAATCTGGTTAGCAATAACTGCACCTTATGTCAGTAAAGAAAAAGCAAAGCGTACAATCATTGAACTATATATAAACCCCCAATCGGGCAAAATAGCTGATGTCATCTTTGAATTTTTAGATAGAGATGCTGTTGCTACTATGCCCCCATCAGTGTATAGAAAAGTAGAGCAACTTTTAAAAGAGAAGCTTAATTTTAAAGTTGCGGCTGCGGGTAAAAAAGTCAATTACATTTATATGATGTACCGTTAAGATTGATTACTATTCTGCTCTAGATATAGGGCAGAATAGTTTTTTTGAAAGGTAGTGTAATTATAGTCTACCCCTATTTTAGGACCACATGTACTCTTCTTAAAGAAATTAAAGCTCTGATTACAGCTAGATAAGAGCTGTATTAGCTCAAGTGTACCAAAGGTAACAATATTTCCCCACACGGCAAGTGTATATAAGATAAAACAGGAGCATCTATATCCAGAAAATTCTCTGTCATAGAAATGTCACAATTAAACGTACTACCAACACAGCTTTTCCCCCTTTAAAGTTGTATCTTTGTTATACTAAAGTCAGTTTAAGTACGCCAACAGAGATGTCTAAGTTCACCAATCTTGATATCTATATTCGCCAACTGAGACATCTAAATACGCCAACAATGACTGACATTCTATACTTAAAAACTATGTACACAGTATAAGAGCTCATCATTGGGCTTAGTTCAGATGAGGATATAGTATACACAATAAAAACTGCTACTACTTATGGATCTATTTTATGATTACAACAAAAAGAAAGTGCCTGGAAAAGACAAGGCAATGTATTACGCACAAGCAGTGCACTCAAATGATATTCACTTGACAGATATCGCCAAGAATATAGCTGAAAAGTCAAGTGCTACCCCAGGCGATGTACTAAGTATCTTGGATAATTTCTTTCTAGAAGTTGGGAAGAATGTGTTTGACTCAAACCGTGTGATTGTAGATGGTGTGTGTATCTTTTCTGCTAAACTGACCTCTGAGGGGGTAGATAAGCCAGAAGATTTGCATGGGAAGGAGATCACTTTCAATGGGCTTAAGGTACAATTCACAAAAAAATTCATCAATCAATTTGACTATAAGATACACCACGCACCGAGCACGATGAAGAAGTATCATGTCAACTTGGGAGAACTAGATGAAAGACGCCAGAGACTCATTCAGTATCTACAAGATCAGCCTGTCATGACTACACGCATCTATCAAGAAATAACTGGGACGCAGGAATACAAAGCAAGAGAAGAACTATTGCAATTTGTGGAAGAAGGATTAATAAAAAAGCACGGCAAGAATAATCGTTACTATACATTAATAAAGTAACTCTAATATACTAGGTATATAGCTGAGCTGTTATCACCATAGATTAAATGTTGTGGTAGCCCATATTTAAGCTTCTTATGGCCTAACGAATATTTTTGGTCTGACTTTTTACAGAAAACGTTCGTATTTTGGTCTGACTTTTTACAAAAAAGAGTTGTTTTTTGATTTGACTTTTTACAGAAAAGTGTTTATATTTGCACAGAACCCACTGATTACCAACAGAAAACGAACAAAACATACAAATAAAGTCAGAAACAATGAAACAAGCAAACTATATCCCTAGAAAAATAGACAAAGAATTGCTGCTTTGGCAAACAGACCCTGACCGCAAAGTACTCCTTATACGAGGGGCAAGACAAGTAGGAAAGACAAGCGCCATTGAGCATTTCAGTTCCCAGTTCAAGCATTTTGTACGACTAGATTTGGTGGTACAATCAGACATACGCACCCTCTTTGAGCAAGCCACAGATATACCTACACTTTGTCAAACACTGGCACTTGTTACTGGCACACCCATAGACCCTGGCAACACTTTGCTATTCATTGATGAGATACAAGCCTGTCCTGATGCCATCGTCAAGCTCAGATACTTCTATGAACAAATGCCCGATCTTCACGTTATAGCAGCAGGCTCGTTACTCGAGTTTGCTTTGCAAGATATCAGTTCTTTTGGTGTAGGTAGAATACGTATGTAATGTGCAAGTAAAAAGCCCCTTATTTGTGTCACGTTAATGCACCACTTTTGTGTCACGTCCTTCCTTGCAGGTTATACATAAATTTAAAATATTGTTTTTCTGTTTTCCATTCTGTAGCTAGTACCAGATAGATTAAGCACCTCACATTGGTAGAGTAATCTATCTAGTAAAGCTGTTGCTAAGACTTCATCTTCAAGGTTCTTAGCCCATTCAGTTGGTGCCTTATTCGTTGTAATAATGATAGGCACGTTTTCATGTAGCTGATTAATGAGGTTAAATAAGCCTACCGCTTCCTCCTTTTTCATGGGTAACAACATGATATCATCTATAGCCACCAAGTCTGCTTTAATTAGCTTATTGTATGACCGCATAGCCGTTGGTGAGACCTCTCTCATTTTAATAATAGATAGCAGGTCTTCCATGGTTAGCAAGTAAGCTTTATCGCCTCTTTTTACAGCTTCGTACACCAATCCAGCGGCGATATATGTCTTGCCTACACCCGATGGCCCCATGATTATGATATTATAGTTCTGTTCCATCCATATCAGTTGTCTGAGTTCTGTGAGTTGTTTCTGTGTCACGCCTTGAACAGTACTGTCATCAAACAAGTCTAAATCGTGCTTTCTAGGCAAGTTGGCTGCTTTTAGTCGCTTTTCAAACGCACGTCGTTTTCTGGTTTGTATTTCATTATTCAAGATGCCTTCAAGGAACTCCAGATAATTGGGTTTCTTCATTTGTGCTTCGTGGATAATATGATCAGCATTCTTGCGTATGCTCCCTAAGTTAAGCTGGGAAGCGAGCTCTTTTAGTTGTTCTGAGTTGGACATATCTGTAAAATATCATTGTACGTACTTATGGTTGATTTCTCTGGCGTAGCCATGGCTTGATGGTCTGCTTGACCAAGTAGCTTTATTTGACTACTATCTACCTCTTGAGGTGATTTCTTACTCATCGTACACACCACCTCTTGTAGACGATATGCCGAAGCGACATCGTGGAGCACACACCATTTGACACCTTGTAGCAAGTCTTCTTTGGAGTAGCTTTTCAGATGTGCTATTAAGTACTTTAAGTGGCTCTTATAATAGTTGCCCAACTCTATTTTCAGGTTGGCAAGTAGTTTATACATAAAGTCATCCGACTGCACATAAGTCATGATTTGTTCCTCTAGCTGTGCCACTTTCTTATCCAAAGGACGCTTATGCGCTTCTTTATTGATATACTGCCCACGCTTAGAGGATATCGTATGGCGTGTCAACTCTTTGCCTGTTTGAGTAGCATACACGATCAATTCATTGTGCTGTACTAAGACATAACATTTCTGTCTTGGGTGTTTGTAAGTGCCATAAGGTAAGCTATATGTATTTGCTTTATAATGGATTACATTGGTCTTAGACACATTGTACGGCACTGGCTCTATATTAGGAGCTGTAGGCTTCCCGTAATAAGGCCTAAGTGATTTTATTTCCCGCAAGAACTCTTGAGCAGGTATCAGCTTTGTTACGGAGTGTTCTAATTGATTTCCTGTACGGTTGAGCCAGTCAATGGCTTCTTTATTGTACTGCGCTATGGTGGTAAATTCCTGTGTACGCATGAAGTTGCCTTTAACATACTTCACCACATTCTCAACCTTGCCTTTACTTTCTGGATCGTTCTTATGACAGAACTCAGGTCTAAAACCAATATCATCCACAAAACGCTTAAACTTATAGGTCAATTGATTGTCGCCATAATACTCTTTATACAAGAAGCACTTATCCTGGTCATACAGTATCGTTTCTGGTACGCCACCGAAGAACTCAAAAGCAAGTTCGTGTGCATAAACCGATTTCTCTGTAGTGAACGGAGTATCGCTCATAAACACAAACTTATAGCGCGAACGAGAGAGTACCATAGCCATAAAGTAAATGCGCTTATGGCCATTGCTACCAGCCACTGGCACACGACGTTCACCAAAATCAACCTGTGCCTGATAACCATAAGGGGTAGCTTCAAGCTGAGTCATTATGCGATGTTGTTCATAGCCAACTTGCGCTATGCTATACTTCGCACGGATGTACTTTGTGTAGTTGTAAACCGTTTTACGCGACACACGACCTACCTCTGGGAAGTACTTACGGATATAATCACCCACTTCTGCAGAACTTACAAAAGGATGTAAGTAAATGTATTGGTAAATCTTTTGTTCATACTTATCAAGCACACGAACATAATTGCGCTTGTAAGCTTTACTGGCCACAAATTCATTGCGACTCATACTAAGATAACGACCGACACGATGACGGTCGATACCTAAATCAAAAGCTATTTGCGTGTTTGTTTTGCCTTTTGAAGACAATTCCCTAACTTTGTCGAACATCTGGAGCTTCTTTATGCAAGAAGGGAACGATGGAGAGGTAATCATAAATTTGTATTTTGGGTTTGGTCACACAAAGATACAAAAAGATTACCTCTTTTTTTGACACTTACCGTGGCGCTTTTACGTTACACATTTAGGGCGCTTCAAAGATACACATTACAACGTAGTTTATTCATGTATCCTTTTTCTTTTGAAGAATACCTAACCGCCTTAAACCAGACAGCCTTATGGGAAGCTACCCTTCAAGCCACCCCTATCAGTCCACTTCCTGAGCTTGTTCATGAAAAGCTTCTAACACATTTTCGTACCTTTCAAATCATAGGTGGTATGCCCGAAGTAGTACGTTCCTATGCCGAGCATAAGGACCTCTTGCGTTGTCAACAACTTCTCGATGATATCATCGTCTCATACAAAGATGATTTTTCAAAGTATGCAGAAAAGATATCGCCCTCCCTACTTCAACAAGCTCTATTATCTATAGCACGCCAAGGGACTGGCAAATTTGTCTATTCTAAAGTAGATAAAGACAAACGTAATGAAGTCATCAAACAAGCGATTCGTGCGTTGATTCTTGCTGGACTAGTATATCAAGTACCCCGCACTCATGCCAACGGACTCCCTCTTGGAGCAGAAGTAAACGAGAAGTATTTCAAATTGATTCTTCTCGATACAGGCATTACCCAACGTATGCTTGATTTAGACTATACAGAGCTTCTCCTAAGTACCGACTTTAAATCTATAAACCGTGGTGTACTGGCCGAGGTGTTTGTAGGTACCGAACTTATTAAAGCGCAATCACCCTATAAACCTGCCACCCTATACTACTGGCAGAGAGAAACCAGAGGTAGCCAAGCAGAGATAGATTACATAAGTCACTATCAAGGAGAAGTGCTACCTATTGAAGTTAAATCTGGCACACAGGGAAGCATGCAAAGTCTACGTTTATTTATGGAAATGAAGAAACTCTCTCTGGGTATTCGTACTTCAATGGAAAATTATGGTGCCTATGAAGCGATTAAGGTATATCCAATCTATGCGATTGCGACTATTAAGAAATAAATCTGTTATGCACATCTTCAATAATGTATAACACATATATTGAGAACCAAGCATTGAGAATACATACCAAAGCGAGCTTGTCGATGATTCGACAGGCTCGCTTTTTTGTAACAAATCCTATCTAACATATGACTTGACAAACCTATATACCTACTCCGAAGTATTTCCCATCACATCTCATTTTCATTATCACCACAAATAGGTATTGCACATACTAAAGAGACACCATACCTTTGTATGGTAATTAATACAACATAGTGTACCTATCCAGATACACATACAACATAGTCTCGCTAATGAAGTTCTTTTTTGAACAATACAAAACATTGTTCTCTATTACGCAAAACCAATTGAACAACAAATAGATGAAAACATTAAAGAAATTACAAACTTACATGACAGGTAGAAAAATGCTTCTCCCTATATCACTGCTGTTGTCAGGTCTCAGTGCCATTATGGCCATGATTCCCTATGTACTAGTGTGGTTTATTATACGAGAATTTATCACACAAACAACAGTTTCCAGTTCCATGATACACATCTATGCTTGGTGGGCGGCAGGATGTGCCATAGGCAGTATTCTACTTTACTTCGTGGGACTATCTCTATCACATCTTGCAGCCTTCAGGGTAGAATGTACCATCCGGCGCAAATCCATGGAACAAGTGATCAAGATGCCTTTAGGCTTTTTTGACAACACTCCTAGTGGACGTATCCGTAAAATTATTGATGACAATGCAAGTATCACCCATTCCTTTTTGGCCCATCAACTACCAGACTTAGCTGGTACTATTATTTTGCCATTATCAGGGATTATACTAATCTTCCTATTCGACTGGCAACTTGGTCTCGCATGCATGATACCTATCGTCTTGTCCTTATCTATTATAACAACAATGATGGGTACAAAAGGTCGATATTTTATGAATCAATATATGACCTCTCTGGAAGAAATGAATACCGAAGCAGTAGAATATGTCCGTGGTATCCCTGTAGTCAAAGTATTTCAACAAACGGTCTACTCATTTAAGAATTTCCATCGCAGTATTATAAAGTATAGAGATATGGTTGTATCTTATACAAAAATGTGGAAGATTCCCATGGCAGCATATATCACAGTGATCAACAGTTTTGCCTTTGTACTTGTCCCTGTTACCATTCTCATTATAGGATCTGATGGCGATTATATGCGAGGCGTTCTGAACCTATTCCTATATATCTTGATAACTCCTATATTTTCTCATAGCATCATGCGAAGCATGTATCTCAATCAAGCCATGGGACAAGCAGAAGAAGCCATGACTCGGCTAGAAGCATTGATGGAGACTAGACCACTGCCTGAGTCAGCCAACCCCCAACAGATAAACCACTACAACATCAGCTACAACAATGTATCGTTCTCCTATCCCCATGCAGATAAAAAAGCCATTGATAGAATTAGTTTCGAAATACCAGCCAATAGTACAGTAGCCTTAGTTGGTGCATCTGGTGGAGGCAAGACAACCATCGCACGGTTAGTTCCACGTTTCTGGGATGCCGACGAAGGTACAGTATGCATAGGCGGTGTCAACGTACAAGACATTAGTCACCAAGACCTAATGACCCATATTTCGTTTGTTTTCCAAAATACACGCTTATTTAAAACCACCCTACTAGACAATATTAAATACGGGAAGCCAGAAGCCACGATGGAAGAAGTGAATCGAGCGATTGACTTAGCACAATGCCGTGAGATTATCGATCGCTTACCTAATGGTGTACACACAGAAATAGGCACTAAAGGAACCTATCTTTCTGGTGGTGAACAGCAACGAGTGGCTTTGGCTAGAGCCTTTCTGAAAGATGCCCCTATCGTTGTACTTGATGAAGCCACTGCATTTACAGATCCAGAGAATGAGCATCTCATCCAAGAGGCTTTACGCAAACTAACCAAAGGAAAAACAGTACTTATGATTGCTCACCGCCTTACAAGCGTTGTAGATGCCGATCATATACTAGTCATTAACGACGGTAAGATTGAAGAAGCAGGCACACACACCACACTACTAGATCAACAAGGAGTATATGCTTCTATGTGGAAAGAATATCAACAGGCCGTGCAATGGGTCGTTGGTCAAGAAATCGCTCAATAATACAATAGACAAAAATGAAAACAAAAATACAAAGAAGATTAGCTCTTTCAGACAAAGGCTTTATAGATTTTATAAAGGGTACTCTAGGCACAACTTGTCTCAATATTGCCCTCATGCTACCCGCAGTATTTATGTACTATTTTCTCAACGAGTATCTCACCAAAGTATTAGATACTGACGCCTCTATAGTCCATACGGTGTGGTACTACATCTTATTGGCATTAGGTTGTATGGTCATCATGTTTGGAGTAGCCCTGATACAATATCAAAGCACATACACCACCATTTACGATGAAAGTGCCAATCGTAGAATTGCACTAGCAGAAAAATTACGTAAACTCCCATTAGCCTTCTTTGGTGAAAAAAATCTTTCAGATCTTACAGCTACTATCATGACGGACAATACAGATTTGGAACACACTTTTTCTCATGCCGTCCCCCAACTGTTTGCCTCCATACTGAGCATCATCGCCATAGCCATTGGGTTATTTATGTTCAACTGGCCCCTATCATTGGCCTTATTCTGGGTAGTTCCGGTTGCTGGACTAGTCATATTTATAGCCAAAAGAAGAATAGATAGTGACAATCAAGATTCATATTTCACCAAACGAGCCGTCTCGGAAAAGATACAAGAAGGATTAGAAGCCATCCAAGAAATCAAAGCTTACAATCAAGAAGACAGCTATTGCGCATCTCTCAAACAGACCATTAAAACCTATGAAAAAGACTTGATCAAAGGGGAGTTATTTATAGGTGCCATTGTCAACTCCGCACAAAGTTTATTGAAACTAGGCTTGGCTTCAGTCATCATCCTAGGAGCCAGTATGGTACTAACAGGCGAGACGACCTTGTTTGTGTACTGCATATTCTTGATGGTATCGGCTAGTATCTATAATCCTATCAGCGAAGTATTCAACAATTTGGCAGCCTTGCTATTTCTCAATGTACGCATAGACCGCATGAACGAAATTGAAGCGTTGCCTATACAACAGGGCAAAAAAACATTCGCCCCCAAACATTATGATATCAGATTCGAGCATGTTTCTTTTGCTTATGAAGAAGACAAACAGGTTTTAGAAGATGTCTCTTTTACCGCCAAACAAGGAGAAATCACCGCCTTAGTTGGTCCGTCTGGTGGAGGAAAAAGTACATCGGCCAAACTAGCTGCTCGTTTCTGGGATGTGCAACAAGGGCGAATCACCTTGGGCGGTGAAGATATCAGTAAGATTGACCCAGAGACATTACTCAATCATTTTTCTATAGTATTTCAAGATGTGGTCCTGTTTAACGCATCAATAAAAGACAATATCCGCATAGGCAAACGCGACGCGAGTGACGAAGACATCATACGTATAGCGAAACTAGCTAAATGCGATGAATTTATTCAGAAGATGCCACAAGGATACGACACCATCATTGGCGAAAATGGGCAGACACTTTCTGGAGGTGAACGACAGCGCATCTCTATTGCACGTGCCTTATTAAAAGATGCTCCTATCGTATTGTTGGATGAAGCCACAGCATCGCTTGATGTCGAAAACGAAACCAAAATCCAAGCTGGTATCTCTGCCCTAATACAAAATAAGACCGTACTGATCATCGCTCACCGCATGCGTACAGTAGCTAATGCACATAAAATAGTAGTGCTTGCCAATGGACATGTAGCAGAATGTGGCTCCCCAACCGAGTTACTAAAACAAGATACACTCTTTGCGGCCATGGTGAAAAAACAAACAACCAGTTCTCCCTTGACCATGATAAATAATAAACAACCTATGATGAATAGTTGAGTGATACTTGTTAGGTAGGTTATCAAGTATATAAGAGCGAGCTCTTATATACTTCACAGTGAATGGAGATTACAGTCATCACAAATACATCTATTTAGAGCCCCAAAACTCAAGCGCTTGCGATTTTGTACACATCCCGATGTTTAGCAAATCGCAAGCGCTTCCGTTTCGGTTCGCAAAGGCTTCGTAAAAACAAAGACTTAGCCTAGATAAAATTGCACCGTATTTTTATAGAAAATCGTCATTACCTCGTGATTATTTACTATATTTAGTCCCCATCATCAATACAATATTTTCCAATGAAAAGATACTTACACGCCCTGCTTAACCACAACCATCGTTTCGATTATTTCATGATGATTTGTATTACGCTAAGTATTATAGAACTAGGTGTAGAGACATTTTATGATTTCACGACAGCACACCATATCATCCTTACGGTCATTAATAATGTATTTATCATACTCTTTACATTGGAATATCTAGGGCGCATCTGGGTAGCCAATCTACTCTATCCAGAACTATCTCCAGGAAAAGCAAGACTCAAATTTATGACTTCGACCAATGGGATTATTGACCTAATGGCCATTCTTCCATTCTACATCCCGATGGCTATGCACCTTGATCTAAGAGCATTGCGTCTACTACGCATGACGAGATTGCTACGTATTTTTAAGCTACATCGCTTTAACAATGCCTTGTATGTGCTCAGCACAATCATCAAAGAAAAGAAAACCGATTTGATAATGACAGGATTTATAACGATTACGCTCATTGTTATTTCGTCTTTTACCATGTTTTTTGTCGAAAATGAAGCACAACCCGACAAGTTCAACAATATCTTCTCGGCACTGTGGTGGTCAGTAGCGACGCTGACTACAGTGGGATACGGCGACATCTACCCCATCACCGATATGGGACGTTTTATCAGTGGGATTATCGCATTACTGGGCATCGGACTCATTGCATTGCCTACAGGTATTATTTCTGCTGGCTTTATGGAACGCATACATAGAATCAACAAAGAAGACAATGCATCCAAGGCGTATGTAGAAAAGCTCCAACAATTGGAGGAAATGAAACAATCAGATTTGGTCTCTGATAAGGAGTATGAGGCACTGAGAGAAAAAATACTCAAGAAGTTTGTGGAGTGATTATTATTTCCCCTCCTCATTATCCCCATAAATAGGTATTGACACATCTTCTTTTTCGTGCTACCTTTGCAGCATAACAAATAAGCCTACCTATATGGCAGACTACAAAAAAGAAAACGATGAATATACCTATCCTACATGCGCCATACGGCAAGTTGCATAATCTATTGAGTGTGAGCTATCTACCCAAAGTTATTCATGCAGCCATTGAGATCGATCTTTTTGATCTATTATCGAGTGCTAATCTACAACTGAAAGGACGAGAAAGTTACTCGGTAGAAGAAATTACGGAGGCCTTACAAACTGCGCCATCGGTAACGAAGGCTCTTATAAACGTGCTGCATAAGGTAGAACTGCTGACAATGGTGCATGGGGAATATGCGTTGTCCTCTATGGCTGAGGAGTATCTGGTGAAGACGGCAGAAGCTAGTCAGGTGATGATGATGGGCAAATTTACAGGTAGTCAAGGGCCATTTGATCACTTGGTGGATAGCTTGAAGGGGGAAAAACCAACATTTTCTGGTAGAATATGGGAGAGTAAGGAAACTGCTCTAGCTATGGAACAAGGAGCGAAGGCGGGAGGATTGCAGCAGGTGTTGCAATTTGTCAAGGGGATTCCACAATTTGCGCATTGTACGAAGATGTGTGATGTGGCAGGAAATATCGGGTATTATTCGCATGCGTTGATTCAGGAGAATAATAAGCTGGTATCGCATGTGTATGACTTGCCTAAGGTGTGTCAAAATGGGCGGGAATTGAAACGAGAGGAGAAGGACTATGACCGAGTGGTGTATCAGGAGATTGACTTGAAGCAGGGGGGCGATTTTGTGGATACGTATGACTTGGTTTTTGTGTCGCACTTTCTATATGAATATGGGGTGAATGGGCAATTGGTGGACTTTCTTAAAAGGGTACATCGGGTTATGAAACCTGGAGGTGTGCTGATTTCCAATCATATATGTGACGAGGCGATAGATAAGGAGACGGACTTGACGCTGGCGCTGGTGGAACTGCAAACTCGTGTGATGGGCTATCCTACGCATCAGTTGCCTGAGAAGGTACTGAAAGAGGCGCTTACGGAGGCGGGATTTGGTGACTTTACGGTACAAAAACCGACTAGTAGGCATGCGTACCCTACTCTCTTACTTGCAGCGGTAAAACAATAACACAACAACTACATGAAAAGGGGCCTATCAAAGACGGATGTCTGAGATAGGCCCCTTGTGATAGGATATATATATGTATTACAAACTTTCTACAACTAGGCTAGATTGCACTTGATCTAGTGGTAGGTTGGTAGATAGACGTATGGTGCGACTTTGTCCTGGTAGGATGTCGAAGTAATTGTCGGCAAAGAAGCTTTTCACATCGTCGACCATAAGGTGTACGGCACGGGCGAAAACGGGTGCGTGTACTGTGATGGTGTAGTGGTGAGATGCGGTATCCATCGATTGGGTAATCGCTGTGGTATCGGCTATCTCTTTGACTTCATACGATAATTTGACGTCTGGGTAGTGCATCTCTTTTTGTTTCAACATGACGTAGACGTTGTCGTACTGGGCCTTGTGATTGTCGGTCAGTGTGGCATAGACGAAGACGTCGCTTTCGGGGGTGTCTTGTAGCAATGCTTTGACGTCGTAATCGGCTAGGATGTGGCTGCCATTGGCTGGCACGTGTACACGCTTGGTTTCTTCGGATACGACTTGGCCATCGAAGGTCATGACTTGTATCTTTAGGATACCTCTGAAGCTCTTCAGGCGATCGGATACGACGTAGATATTTAAATGACCATCTTTGGCATATGGCGATACTAAGATATCTTTATAGGCCTTACGGGTGAAGTAATGCTGGGCTTTCCATCGACCGTAGTAGTCACGGCTAGCCCATGAGGCTACTGGCCAGCAGTCGTTGATTTGCCAGAAGAGGGTACCCATACAATAAGGCATGTCGCGACGGTGAGATTCGATAGCTGTCTTTATGGCATCGCCTTGTAGGACGTGGTTGACGTATAGGAAGCGCTTGAAATCGGCTGGACGATGGTATTCGTTGAGCATGTAGGTTTCGATCAAACCATTGGCGTGTTCGCCTCCTCGCTGGTGGGCCATCATGACTTCGCTGCGGATGTCCCAGTCTTTGGCTTCTGGGGCGTATTTCTTGATGCTGACAAACTCTGGGAAGGATTGGAAACCGTATTCGCTGAAGAAGCGGGCACGCTCTACATTGTATTGGCTGATAGGTTTTTCACCATGCCATACTTCCCAATAGTGGCGGTCGCCATCGTGGTCGTTGCTACCATGGCCTTTGCCTGCAAATGGCGATGATGGCCAGTATTTGGTTTCTGGAGCATAGGTGGCTACAACTTCTGGAAGGACGTCGTAGTACTGATTGCAGTATTGTGTCCATATGGTGTCGGCAATGGCTTGACTTTGGGCTTTGTATTTGCTTTGCCATCCCCAGTTGTACCAAGCATCTTGACATTCATTATTACCACACCAGATAGCGATACTTGAGTGGTTGCGTAGACGCACCACGTTGTCAATGGCTTCTTGACGGATGTTCTCTAGTAGGGCGCCTTCGGCTGGATACATGCTGCATGCAAACATGAAGTCTTGCCATACGAGGATGCCGTGTTCGTCGCAGAGGTCATAGAAGAGGTCGTTTTCGTAGATTCCACCTCCCCATACACGAAGCATGTTCATATTGGCTTCGACGGCAGACATGATGGTTTTCTTATAGTCGGCTGGAGTTACGCGAGTCAAGAAGTTGTCTTGAGGGATGTAGTTGGCGCCTTTGGCGAAAACGGGGTGTCCATTGAGTTCGAAATAGAAGCTGGTGCCGTCTTTATCTTTTTCGCTGACCACTTTAAGGGAGCGTACGCCAATCTTATTTTGCTTAACATCTAGGATGTCATCGCCTACGGCTAGCTGGGCTTGGAAGTTGTAACGATGAGCTTGACCTAGACCGTTGGTCCACCATAGTTTGGGATGATGGATGGTAAATGGTAGGCTAAGGACTTGGTGACCGCTGGCAATATCGATATGTTTCTTGGCCAATACTTTATGGGTCGTCATATCGGTAATGGTGAGCATGGCATCTGGGATGGCATGGTCGGCTTGGATCTGGATCTGGGCGTCTAGTTTGGCACGTGAGGCGGTGACATCGGGTTGTTTGTAATAGATGTCATCTACATAGGCATCGCTCCACCCTACTACGGAGATAGGACGCCAGATACCTGATGTGACGAGGCGTGGACCCCAGTCCCAGCCATAATGATACCCTGCTTTGCGGGCAAAGACGCTGACGCGCTTGTCGAAGATGCCTCCATTTTCGCTCTGGTCGTTATTGGCAAAGTATTGATAATTGAGGGCGTCAAATTTACCCAAATCGTGCTTGATAGGTGAATGGAAGTAGACACGCAGGGTATTCTGGCCTTCGGTGGCTAGCTTCTTGATAGGGGCTTGCCATTCACGAAACATATTGTCGGCTTGGATGATCAGGGAGTCGTTGAGATAGACATCGGCATAGGTGTCTAGGCCTTTGCAATCGAGCAGTAGGTGTTGTTGATTCAACATCTCTGGGGTGATCTGGAAGGTGGTTTCGTAGATCCAGTCTTCTTTGTCTACCCATTGTGCTCCACGTTCATTGAGGCGATAAAAGGGGTCATCGAGGAGATCGTTGTCCATCAGGTCGGTATGGATAACGCCAGGTACTGTGGCTGGGTACCAGTTGCTCAAGCGGGCTTGCTTGAACTTCCAGCCATCATTAATCTGTTGCACAAGGGGTTGTGCAAGCAAAGCTGCTGATGCCATCATAGCTGTTGATAATAAGGTGCCTTTTAATAAGGTGTTGTTCTTCATATTATATATATTACGGGTTAATTGCGTCATTGTATGTAGACGGATGAGACAAAAATAATACATTTATAAGAAAAGTACTAATACTATTTTGTCTATCTCTAATACTCAAATGTGCATGGTTAATAGATCTATCGGGTGAGTTTATGGTTGCTTATTCTTGAGGTATTCGGAAGGTAGGCAACCAAATTCTTCTTTAAAATATTTGGCAAATTGCTTGGGGGATAGGCCCACTTGATAGGCAATTTGGGAGATGCTTTCGGGGGTTTGATCGAGCAATTGTTTCCCTCGCTGAATACGCAAGGAGCGCATAAATTCAAGGGGGGACTTGCCGGTGATCAACATGAGTTTCTTGTATAGGTGTCCACGACTCATGCCTACTTCGGTACTTAGATTTTCTACGGTGAATGTAACTTCACTGAGGTGGTCTTGGACGACTTGCATGGCTCGGGTAATGAGTTGCTCATCGAGACTGCTGATGGTGAGGTCGTGGGGGGATAGGTCTGTCTTGCCAAACTGCTGATGGTTCTTGATGCTCCAAGCTAGGAGGTGATGAATGCGCAGCAGGAGGATGTCCAAATTAAAGGGTTTGGAGATGTATTCATCGGCCCCTTCACGCAGCCCTTCGAGGACGTGTTCATCGGCGGTACGTGCTGTGAGTAGGATGACTGGGATATGCGAATAGCGGATATCGTTTTTGACACGGTGGCAGAGTTCCAATCCATCCATAACGGGCATGCGGATGTCACTGATGATGATATGTACGTCTTGGTGGGCAAGCATATCGAGCCCTTCTTGACCATTTCGAGCCTCGTAAACGTCGAATTGTTCTCGCAGGGAATCGATCATAAAGCATCTGAAGTCATCGTTATCTTCGACAACTAAAATGGTTGTTTTTTGTTGTGTTTTTTGGGGCTGTAGAGTGACTTCTTCTGCTGCTTCGACTGGGGAAAGAGGGGCTACGGCCGTGTCGGGAGGAATCACTTCGACTTGGTGCTGTATGGGGAGGGTGACTTCAAAGATGGTGCCTTGGGGCAGGTTGTCTTTGACTTGTATCTCGCCATGGTGGAGGGTGACGTATTCTTTGACGATATGGAGGCCGATGCCGCTTCCTACATAGGCGGTGGTGGCCTTTTCTTCTTGGAAGAAGCGATCAAAGATCTTGGTTTTGTTTTCATCGCGGATGCCTTCGCCATTGTCGATGACTTGGATACGGGCGTAGCGGAGATCACGGTGGGTGATGCTATCTACGACAACGAGTACGTGCCCTTGGGGGGCAGTGTATTTGAAAGCGTTGGACAGGAGGTTGAAGAGGATGCGTTGCATCTTCTTGCGATCAAAGTCCATCTCGAGACTAGCGACTTTGAAGGTGATCTGGAAAGGGATGTTTTTCTTATCGGCATAGGATTCGAAAGAGGTGCATACTTCTTGGATAAATTCGACCAAATCGCCATGTGCAAGGGAGAGTTGGGCTTGGTGGTTCTCGAGGGCACGCAGGTCGAGCAATTGGTTGATATTTTCCAATAGTAGCTGGGCATTGCGGTGCATGAGTTGGAGGTCTTTATGCTGGGATGGGGTGAGATCTGCATGGAGCATCTTTTCCAACGGGGTGATGATAAGCGATAAGGGGGTGCGCAGATCGTGACTGACGTTGGTAAAGAAGCGGAGTTTGGCCTCATCGATTTCGTGCTGTTGGGCGGCATCCATATCGCGCTTTTGCTGTTGCAGGCTGCGTACATGGTTGCGTTGTATTCGGAATATGGCTAGGATAATAAGGGCTAGCACTAGGGTGGCGTAGAGGATATAGGCTGGGATGGACAACCAGAAAGGGGGATGCACTGTGATCTGTAAGGTGGCGATGGCGTTCCTTTCGTTTGTATGGTTTTCCTCGACTTTGACTTGCAATGGGTAGGTGCCTGGAGCTAGGTTGTTGAAGTAGATACGGTTGCCTTCTAGTTTGATCCATTGGCCACTATTGCTCAAACGATAGAGGTAGTGTATTTTGTGTAGATGACCATAGTCCATGGCGGACACTTCCAAGGCGAAGTTTCGATCGGAATAGGGCATGTCTATATGGTGCATCAGTTGGATATTTTTATCTAGGATGATGCGATTCTCTGCGGTGGGTACGCCTACATGGACGCGCTCATTGGCAACGTAGAGCCCGGTAAACATAACGTGGCGGTTGTGCTGGTATAGGTAGGAGGACTTGGAAGGTATCTGAAGATACCCCCCTGCTCCACCAACTAATATATCGTTGTGTGTGTTGCGGTAGATGGAAAAGTTGTTGAAGGAGAAGGAGCCGATGCCGTCTTCTTCGAAATAGGGGTAACAATAATATTCTAACTGGTGGCTGGGGGTGCGATCGACAACAACGACGTGGGTAATGCCGTGATCGGTGGCCATCCACATATTGCCTTCGGCATCTTCTATAAGACCACGTATGTAGGGGTTGGATAGTCCCGATGCGCTAGATAGATGGGTCACGGCATGGCTGTCTATATTGTAGATGCTCACGCCTTTGCGCCCTCCTATCCAAAGGAGACCTCGGGTGTCTTGGTATATGCAGTTGGCAAAGCCGTCTTGTATGATATCTTGGGTGGCCGTTGTGCCTTTCAATGGGGCGAGAACACGTGTGGTGGTGTCTAGACTATAGACACCTGCGCTGGTGGCGATATAGAGTGTGTGGCCATCTACGCAGGATAGATCGGCGATGTAATTGGTCAATAATGGGGTATTGTCTACGGTGTAGACTTGGAGGCTGCCATCGGCACTTAGGCAGTAGAGGCCTTGGGCGTAGGTGGCCAACCAGATATTGCCTGCTGCATCTTCGGTGATGCGACGGATATATCGGGGGAGGGCTTGGTGGGTGCCCTGGGGGGTGTCGTGCAATTCGACGAAGTGTCCCTGTTGCATGTAGAAGGCTCCACCACCGAAACTACCCCACCAGATGCGGTCTTTGGAGTCGCGGAAGGTACATACGATCAAGTCGGATGGTATGGGGGCATTGCTGGTATTGAAGTAGGTGTATTGGTGGGTCTTGGCATCGTATCGGGCGATGCCTTCGCCATCAAACCCTAGCCATAAATGCCCCGATTTATCTTCTAGCAAGCAACTGACGTCTTCTTGGTGAGGGCATCGGGTGTTGCGGAAAACGAGGTTGTCTAAATGGGCATAGGCGACTCCTTGCTTGCCGGTACCAACCCACATGATGTTTTTTCGGTCTTTGAGGATGCAGGTGATGTGGTTGCTTGGAAGCGCATACATCTGATCGGTTTTTTGGTATAGGGGGGTGATGGTGCGTTGACCTTGGTGGCAGATAAAAATGCCGCTATTGTCGGTGCCTATCCATATGTTGCCTTTCCCATCGTCGGTGACGGTGGTGATCATGGTGTGGTGATTGAGTAAATCGCGCCCTTTGACTAATGGAAGCCATTGTTTCTGTGTTATGGAGTAGCATTGCAATCGGGAACTATGGGAGGTGTATAGCCATAAATGACGGGAGGTGTCGAGGTAGAGATGGGAACGTACAGCGGGGTACAATGTGGTTTGAAACAAGGGTTGTATGGCATTCTGATTCCAATCTACGGAGACGACATGACCATCGGATAGTAGCAGGTAGGCATAGGCGTCACGACACACCAAATCGAGGATGCGCACGTTGCAGGGCACGTCTACGTGGAGTAGTTTCTTATCTTGAAAGGAGTAATAGTATAATACATTATTAATAAGGCACCAGAGGTTGCTATCGGCATCGACAAACAGTTTACTGGGGGTGCCGACTACTCCTAAGGAGGTTAAGGGGGACTGGATGGCTAGGTCTAACTTGTCTTGCTCGCGATTGTAAAAGCAGTATTGAGTGGATGTTTGGATCCAGATAGTACCCGAGGCATCTTCATCGACCCATTCGATGCTATTGGTTGAGGGGGCGGTATGAGGCAAGGTGTAGTTTCTAAAATGGTAGCCGTCATAGCAGTTCAATCCATCGCCTGTGGCAAACCACATGAAACCAGATTGGTCGTGTAGAATGTCTTGCACACAATTGTCGGACATGCCAGATTTGACATCCAACACATGAAAATTAATTTGTCCAAATGCCTGTGTGCATAGGCCTAGGAGCATCAATATATAAATAAAAAGAGGTCTTCTCATATGTATCTGTTTTGCGTAGGTAAAGATAGAGCTTTTCTCGCATAATAGAACGCCCCATATGTATTCTTTTCATCCCCATATGTCTTTTATGACAATAGGGATAGTTTAAAATCCATTAGAGAAGGGGTATTCGGACCATTATACTTATCTTTGTTAGAACAAGAAGGATTGTGCGTTTAGTGCATAATCAAGGTCTTTAATTTATAAATCTAAGTACAAGAACATGAACCATTATTTCAAAAAGCAGTTTCTCACAACTGGAATCTGTCTGACGATTTTTGCTAGTGGCATATCGCAGGTGGCATGGGCCGAGACGAAGCATCTCGCCACAAACAAGACAGCAGCTATAGCCCTACAAGCTGAAAAAATATCTTCGGATGATATACATATCTTTACTACGCATACGTCTTTGGTGCTCTCTGCTCCTATAGGTGGGCAACTCAAATATGTGTACTATGGGGATAGGCTACATGCGGCTGATCTACGCAATATAGGAAGTGTGGCTAATATGGATCATGCGGCTTATCCAGTGTATGGGATGAACTGGCCCAAAGGGTCGGCATTGGCTGTCACACATGCGGATGGCAATATGACGCTGCAAATGGAGGTGGTGCAAGTCAATACGACTAAAGACGACCACACAACGCTCACTACGATAGCACTGAAGGATAAAGTGTATCCTTTCTATGTCAACGTATATTACAAGGTATATGATGATACCGATGTGATGGAAACGTGGACGGACATCACACATAAGGAGAAGAAGAATGTGGTGCTCAATCAATTTGCTTCGGGTTATCTACCCATCAGAAGGGGTAACGTATGGTTGTCGCATTTATATGGCTCATGGGCGAATGAAGGTAAATTGGCACAAGAGCCTTTGAAACCAGGTGTAAAGGTCATTCAAAATGAAGATGGCATCAGAAACTCACATACTTCACATGCGGAAGTGATGTTTTCATTAAACGGGAAACCACAAGAAAATGTGGGCGAAGTCATAGGTGCGGCGTTGTGTTATGGTGGCAACTATAAGCTACGTATCGATACGGATGACAGCGAGTATCATCAGTTTTATGCTGGTATCGATGAAGCACATTCTGCATATCACTTGAAGAAGGGAGAAACATTTACAACACCTGCTCTTGCTTTGAGTTATAGCAACGAGGGGTTGAGTGGTTGTAGCCGCAACTTCCATCGTTGGGGCAGAGCACATAAGTTGGCTCATGGACAAACTCTACGCAAAATCCTATTGAACAGTTGGGAAGGGGTGTACTTTGATATCAATGAAGCTGGTATGGACCAAATGATGGGGGATATTGCCTCTATGGGTGGTGAACTATTTGTCATGGATGACGGGTGGTTTGGTAATAAGTATCCACGCAAGAGTGATAATTCTTCATTGGGTGACTGGGTTGTTGATACTAGAAAATTGCCTGGTGGTATCGGCAAGCTCATACAGGATGCAACCAAACATGGTATTAAGTTTGGTATCTGGATAGAACCAGAGATGGCGAATACAACGAGTGAGTTATACGAAAAGCATCCAGACTGGATCATCAAAGCACCACAACGTGAACCATTATTGGGACGTGGGGGGACACAAGTGGTCTTGGATTTGAGCAATCCGAAAGTGCAAGATTTTGTCTTTAATATCGTGGATACGCTGATGACCAATTATCCACAAATCGACTATATCAAGTGGGATGCCAATATGAGTATCATGAATCATGGTTCTAGTTATCTAAGTGCAGCCAACCAAAGTCATTTGTATATTGAGTATCACAGGGGACTAGAAAAAGTATGTCAACGTGTACGTGAGAAATATCCAAACTTGACTATTCAAGCTTGTGCTAGTGGAGGTGGACGTGCCAATTATGGTATCTTGCCTTACTTCGATGAGTTCTGGGTCAGTGACAATACGGATGCTTTACAACGTGTGTATATGCAATGGGGAACTTCTTATTTCTTCCCTGCTATCGCGATGGCTTCGCATATCAGTGCGGCACCAAACCATCAAACATTCCGCACTATTCCACTGAAATATCGAATAGATGTGGCGATGAGTGGACGTCTAGGCATGGAAATTCAACCTAAAAACATGACTACGGAGGAGAAAGAGCTTTGTCGCAAGGCAATTGCTGACTATAAGATGATACGTCCTATTGTGCAACTAGGGGATATCTACCGATTGGTTTCTCCATATGATAAATTAGGGGTGGCTTCATTGATGTACACGACTCCCGAGAAGGATAAAGCTGTTTTCTACTGGTGGAAAACGGAACACTTCTGCAACCAACATCTACCTAGAGTGAAAATGGCTGGACTAGATCCGGAGAAGACATATCGCATTACTGAATTGAACCGTATAGATAATCAACCACTCAGTTTCGAGGGTAAGGCGCTTAGTGGGGCATTCCTTATGGCTAATGGTTTGGAAATTCCTTACAATCATAAGGTGGCCTACCACAAACAAAATGATTACTCAAGCCGTGTTTTATATCTAGAAGAAGTCAAATAAGAACAGGTATATATTCAGTCAATACGATCAGAAATTGACGGATCAATAAAAGAAGTCACGTAGTATACATCAATGCTACGTGACTTTTTTATGGGATTATTGATAAGCGATTAGAACGACTGTTTGATTGATAGGGCGATAGTGTCCATACCCGTATAGAATACATCATAAAAAAGAATGCGGTGCAACGGTAAACCGTGCATCCGCATCCTTCTACAATCTACATAAACGTGTTAAGACGTTGTTACCAACTATCTGTTCGGAATGGGACTAGAGGTAAGCCACGCTGACTCACCACATTTCCGAGTTGCCAATTTTTATAGCAGTAACGTACTGCTACTGGATGAGGGACGTCTGACGAAGATACTTCAAGTGCTCCTGAACTTTGTGCGTTCTTAACCTGAGCGGGGTGAAATACGCGATCTTTGCCTGCTATCTCGAATCCTTGAATACCATCAAATGGACTAACATGTTCGGAAGCTGTCAAATGGATAATAGCAGTATCTCCTTTGATCTCCATACTTTGGTATTCTGGATAGGTTGTACAGATGCCTTGCACACCATAGGTCTTGGCCAATGCGAGATAGGCCAATCGATAACCGACTTCTTGCTTACGGGCAGGATGTACTTGATTCTTTTCGTATGGATAGACTAGGTCGCTGATACATATGATATCAGAATTGGGAATCATCTTGGTAGATAGATGCTGTTGTTCACGAAGGGCTGCTGCATCACGATAGGATTCGTAATTAAAGGGAGCAATCTCTACTTGATAAAATGGGATATTTCCTTGTCCCCATTCTTTGCGCCACAAATCAACCATCGTTTGTAGTCGTTGTGCGTAGGTCGATTCATGTCCCACATTAGACTCACCTTGGTACCATAAAAAGCCTTTGATGGTGTAGTTGGTCAATGGGTGCAACATGCCATTGTACATGATGATTACGCTTTGCCAATTCCAACTACCGTCGTCATTTTTAAGCAAACGTTTCTCTATGTCAATATCAGGGTATGTAGACACGATGCGTCGAGGTAACCATCCTTCAACATACGAGCCGCCCCAGGCGCAACTGATAATACCTACGGGAATATCTAATACTCGATTGACCATGGTGGCATAAGAATAGGCTGCGGCTGAAAAATCAACGGCATTTTTGGGACAACTCAGGTGCCAACGTCCTGGCACTTCTTCTTGAGGAACCACATTGCCTGTTAGGGGGATGGTGGCTACACGTACTCCCTTAAATTGTCCAGACAATGCAATTTGTTCATTGCTCTTTTCCACGGGGCAATTGTAATATCCTCCTAGTGGCATTTGCATATTGGACTGTCCAGAACAAAACCACACTTCACCTATCAAGATGTCTTGAAGGGATACTGTAGTGCCATCACCATCGTCAAACTGTATGGTATAGGGCGTATAACTAGCTTGAGGGGTCTGTACCTTGGTCAACCATCTCCCATCTTGATCGGTATGGCAAGTGTAGACTGTTTCATTCCAAGAGGTATGTATGGTCACGGTGCTACTAGGGGTGGCTTTACCCCATAATTTCACTTGGCTTTGCTGTTGCAAAACCATATGGTCACTTAGGATTTCGGGCAACTTAACCGTTGCTGATGCAGGCAAAAGACAGGCAAAGCTGAGTACTGCATACAATAATTTGTGCTTATTCATTTATTATCTTAATGTTATTTATTTACGACTTTATCTGGACAATGTTGGCGGATGTAATTGATAATCAAGAAACAGGCAGGTTCGACCACTGTGTTGTGATTGAATCCTTGCAATTCATACAAAGTAACTTGTTTATTGCCGATATTCTTAGATACGGAAGCCAACAGAGCATTTTCTTCCCAACGATCGGCCATTTCTAGATTACGATCTCCAGTAATCAATACAACTGGAGCGGTATGCTGACGCACGCGATTTACTGGGGCATACTCATCAATAATAGGAATGCCATTGGGTAAGCCACGCTCTTTACGAATGGTAAAATGAGTCACTGTCTGACCACTGATGGGAAGATAGGCGGCTACCTTATCGGCATCTGCACCATAGGCTGCCATATACTTCTTGTCCATAGCTAGTATCAAGGTGAGATACCCTCCAGCAGAGTGACCAGAAACAAATATTTTATCTTTGCTACCACCATACTCTTCTATATGATTGAAGGTCCAAGCCACGGCAGCGGCTGCATCTTCAATGTAAGCAGGATTTTTGACTCTAGGACTCAAACGATAATTGACTGATACTATCGCAAATCCTCTATTCATCAGTTCTTGCGGAATGTATTTATTTCCTCCTTCCAATCCACCACCATGAAACCAGACGATGGTAGGAAAATCTTTCTTATCTGTTGGATAGTAAACATCCAATTTGCACCGTTCTTTTTGATAAGCATCTGCTTCGGCAGCAGGGATGTAGGATAGATCTTTTTTCGTTGTGTACACTTCCTGCGCGTGAAGGGCACAAATAAAGAATAATAGAATGAGAAAGGTCGCTTTTCTTTTCATGGCATACTCATTTTGAGGGTCGCAATAGCATTGTCAACCCGTTGTTGAAATTAAAAAAGTTAATAATGTGATATCTTCAAAAGGGTATGCAATATACGCATAATTTATCGATATACACGCTTTATCAACAGAATTCCACCAACGGGTTAATAATGTATCTTAGATTACTTAGTCAAGTCGACATCGGCACGGGTGATGCAATTATCCATGCCCAACAATTGATTCCACCAAGCAATATTCGCCCAAGTATGCTCTTTGCTATTCATGGATGAGGTATCTTTGGTTCTGTCGTAGTCGTACCAAGGCATCACCCATGACCAAGTGGCTCCACTAGTCCACTGTGCGGGCATATCAGATACACCACCACATTCTGAAAGGGTGATCATCTTATTGGGATACTTGTTGCTCAAGGTCGAATAGTCTGATGCAATAGCACTTGCTGAAGTGGTATTGTATTTATCTCGACCGATCATATCGACATACTCATCGCCAGGATACCAGGCATCATCCCCTACTTCACTCGTCCATACCCAAATGGTATTTTTGACTCCTTTCTCTTGGAAAATTGTGTACATCAATCGCCATAGTTTGACATAAGAAGCTGCGTCGCCAGCTCCCCACCAAAACCATCCACCTGATGCTTCATGAAGGGGACGCCAAAGCACAGGGATATGCGCATCTTGAAGTAGAAGCATGATATCGGCAACTTGCTGAATATCACTGACAAAACGTTTGTAGGTCCAGCTAGTTGGATCATTGACTGCATTGGGTGTTAAGGTGGAGTATTGGCTTGTGCCTGTACTATTGTGATTGGCTTCACTATAAAAACCAAAATTAGAATCACTTCCTTCTGCTCGTGGTAGATTCCAATGCCACATTATAGTAACTAGGCCACCTGCATCGTGCCAGTTTTTCACTGGAGAGATGTCTTGGTATGTACTCAACTGCCTATAAATATGGATAAAATCGAAACCAGCTATGGCTGGGTAAGATCCAGTGTGTTGATATACCCACTCACATTCATTCGTATTCCAATCGACATTGGCCATGGCCGATGTGAGGATATCCTTACCATAATGTGCTTTAATGTACTCGTATAAAGCAATTGTTTCGGCAGTAGCCTGTTTAGTAACTAGGGGATTGTTGGGATCGTCTTGATCATTATTTTGGTCATCTCCTCCTGTGTTATCATCTCCTCCCATGTTATCACCAGGTTGTTCTTTGTTATTATCGGGTGCGGGACTATTGCCTCCGTCACCTCCACAGCTATATATGGGGAGGCATAAGGTAAGTCCTATAAATAGTCCTATGGATTTTAAGATGGTTTTATTCATACTATCTGGTATTATTATCTACGATTACTTGTTACTGCTCAAATCTCTCTATGATTTCCATACACATGCGACCATTGTGATATGGGCATTTCCAGAAACCTGCTTTGTCATCTTTTTTGTTGACTTGTCCATCAGGAAGGATCCCCCAGTACCACTCTCCATTCTTTTCATCAACTAGATGATTTTTGATGTATTCCCAAGTTGATAAAGCTTTATCTAAAGACGTTTGATCGCCTGTAAGTTGGTAGTGATCAAGCAAACCAACGACCGTCTCTGCTTGCACCCACCAGTGTCTTTCTGTATCTAATGTATTTTCTTTGCCATGGTGTTTCTCATAGATCATGCTACCATCTTCCATATAGCCTTCACAAGCTGATTGGACAATATGAGGAAGAACACTTTCAACTGTCGACAACAAAGTTTTATCATCCAATACAACAGCGGCTTCGTGTAATAACCAAACAGATTCGATATCATGTCCATATGAATCTATGGCATATTTACTGTTCCAATCGTCATCAAAGAATAACTCCAAATGAAAAGTGACATTATTTAGGATCTTGCTAACAAACAGTTGAATGAGATTACGTAATTGGTCTTCTACTGTTTTATTTTTATAGACACGGTACAGGTTGGTATAAGCTTCCAAAATATGCAGATGAGTATTCATTGTTTTGTTTTCATTCTCATCTTTATCACTCAAACGCATATCTGAAATAGGTCCCCACTCACGTGTTAACGCTTCGCCATATCCATTCTTCTCACGATCAAAACTATGAGCTTCTATGGCTTTAAAGATACTTATGGCACAATCCAAAGCTTCTGTATCTTGGGTGGCCCGTACGTACTCACTCAATCCATAAATAACAAAAGCTAAAGCATATATTTGTTTCTTACTATCAAGGCATGAACCATCGGCATGAAGCGACCAATATACGCCTCCGTGTACTGTGTCCATAAAATGTTTTAGTATATATTCTTTGGCTCGAGTAGCTACATCCAAATAAGAAGTTTGACCAGATAGACGATAAGCTGAAGAGAAAGTCCACAAAATGCGGGCATTCAAGATGGCACCTTTGGGAGCATCTGCATGAAGATGCCCTTCTCCATCTATCTGTCCATAAAAACCACCTTGTGTTTCATCAATCATTTGGTGCATCCAAAAAGGCAAAATATTGACATGAAGATTGTCTCTGACTTCGTCAACTAATTGTCCTAAACGTTCTATATTGTTCATTGTGTTTATTATTATTGGTTCTGTATATCGTCTTCTCTCTTCGCAGCCAATTGACTCACGATCGTGTGCATGCGTTGTTCACTCAATGGATACATCGCTATAAGGACTACGGATAAGATGGTACCGACCGCAGGTAAAAAGCTTAAAAACATTTTGATCCCTTGTATCGTTTCTTCTGACTGTACGGCATTGGCTTTGAAACCAAAATAAGCTAGTAGCCAACCAGTAAGGGCGCTTCCCACGGCCCATCCCATCTTCTGACTCATAGAGGAGGAAGAGAAAATCAGTCCTGTAGCTCGATTACCTGTTTTGAGTTCTGAGTAATCTGTACAATCGGCATACATGGACCACAACAATGGGAATACACTACCAGCACAAATGCTAATAAGTACTTGGAAGACAAAAATCATCACCAACTGATCTTTATCGAACCAGAAGAAAATGATGCTAAGCACAGTGGCTATAAGCATAGCCCCCATATAGGTCGATTTTTTGCCAATACGGTTACTGATGGGGGCTGCTAGCACCACCCCAACAATATTGGCTGCCTGCCCTATGGCTAGGTATAAACCGGATAATACAAAAGAAACTCCAAAGAAATGTACTTGTGAGAAATCACTTTCTACAATGTAATATTTGAAATAATAGACGGTAGCTCCATCACGAATGGAGTTGAATATCAATGCTGCAATACCAGACCCCAGCAAAATCCACCAAGGACGATTACGCAACAAATCTTTCAAATCATCTTTCAGAGAAGTGGTTTCTGCTTTGATGGCTTTAACTCGTTCTTTTGTTAAAGCAAAACAGCCCCAGAATAAGGCGACACATAATACGGCAATCACAACAACAGCATATAGCCATGCTCGTTGCTGAGCATCCACACTGGTATCATTTGCTGAAAACATGTTGACCATGGGCATAAACATCAGCAGGGCTATAAAGCTACCTATGTAGGCAAAACTCATTCGAAAAGTGGATAGGACATTGCGATCTCTTGGATCAGGACTCATGACGCCTAGCATGGAGGCATAAGGCACGTTGATAGCGGAATACACCATCATCATCAATGAATAAGTGACATATGCATAGATTATTTTACCTGTAATGGACCAATGAGGGGTGACAAAAGTCAGAATCCCTATGATACCAAAGGGTAACGCTAAGTATAAGAGGTATGGACGAAACTTTCCCCATCGCGTATTTGTTCTATCTGCCACAATACCAACCATGGGATCAAACAGGGAATCCCAGATACGAGTGGCTAAAAACATGGTACCTACAACTGCTGCAGGTAGACCGAAAACATCGGTATAAAAGATCATCAAATATGATCCAAACAATTTCCAAAACATGGAAGAGGACATATCTCCCAATCCATATCCTATTTTCTCACGAAGTTTTAACATAGTACTATTGTATAAGGATGTCAAGAGACGACATGCACATGCCCTCTCTTGACTTTCAACTAATAATATTCCATTCAAGGAAATAAATGTATGATATTTTTTTTACTTCTGCAACAATTCTAAGTTCTTGCTGATTTGTTGCTTCAGTTTATCGACAGATGAACCAGTAGCTAGGCCATCTTCTGGGGTATTCATGCAGTAATCAACGAGTTTATCGACTGTTGAAGTTGCCACATGCATACGTGTATCTGATGAAGCATAATAAAGAAATACGGTGCCATCCTCATCTGCAATCCAACCATTGGAGAACAAGACATTGCTGACATCACCTACTCGTTCTTCTCCAATAGGTCCCATTAAGTGTCCTGCTGGAGCTGCAATCACTCTAGTGGGATCTTCTAAATCGGTCATGTACATATAGAGCACGTAACGCAAACCTGCGGCACATCCACGCACACCGTGAGCTAGGTGTAACCAGCCTTTATCGGTTTTGATAGGATGAGGTCCTTCGCCATTTTTGACTTCCTTAATAGTATGATAAAAACGACGATCGATGATCTTTTCTTCCTTTATTTCAGCATGAGTGATATCGTCGACTAGTGCCCAGCCAATACCACTACAACTACCGGCAAAGATAAATCCATCTTGTGGACGAGTATAGAAAGCGTATTTTCCATCGACAAACTCTGGATGCAAAACCACATTGCGTTGTTGACTTTTGGTCTTCAAATCTGGAAGGCGTTCCCAATCTACAAAATTCTTGGTGCGGGCAATACCTGCTGTGGCAGTGGCTGAGGACAAATCACCTTCTGGGGCATTTTGATCAAATCGTTCTGCACAGAAAACGCCATATACCCATCCATCTTCATGCTTTGTCAAACGCATATCGTAGATATTGGTGGCTGGATCTTCATCTTCTGGCATAGTTACTGGGTAGTCCCAAAAACGGAAATTATCAATTCCATTATCGCTTTCTGCAACAGCAAAGAATGATTTGCGGTCAGCACCTTCTACACGTACAACCAACAAATATTTTCCATTCCATTTAATGGCACCAGAATTCATGGTGGCATTCATACCAATGCGTTCCATCAAATAAGGATTGTGCTTTTCATCCAAATCATAACGCCATATCACAGGTGTGTGTGCTGCTGTCAAGATTGGATTTTCATAACGTTGAAAAACACCATTGGTCTCTTCAACAGGGCTGTTTGGAATCTGAAGGAATACTTCGTGATCGGCCAAAAGTTTTGCTACTTGCTCTGAGTACTTCATCTTAAAATCTAATTAGTCATATTACTTTTTCTCATTGAACTTAGGTCCCATAAGAATATCTTTTCGCGTACAAAATATTTTAAAATCATCGGCAGTGGCATGTCCAGGATAAGGCGCAAAGAAATGCATTGGTTTATCAAAAGCATTTCTCCATACCAACACATAAGCTGGATGAGTTTCTTGGATCACTGGAGCTAATACATGTGTAAACCAATTGTTTATGGGCAAAGATTCTGACCCGGTCTCACTAAAGACATACAATTTATGACGTTGCTGTGCTTCCTGAGCTATAAACTGCAACATCTTTTTAGCATTGGTCATGTACTTATTGGTACCTTCTGCTCCCTCACGATGATAATAATCTAGTCCCCAAATATCGATACAATCGTCTCCAGGATATCGTTCTAAGTAGTCATCAAGAGAAGCTACATAATCTGGAGAATAAATATATAAAAGATGGTGAACACCTAAATCACGCAATTTTTTTTGAGTAAACTTCCACAGAGCTATATACTCTTTGGGGGAACAAAAGTCTTTGCCCCACCAAAACCAACTACCACTATGTTCGTGAAAAGGACGAAACAATAGAGGAACAAAATGACCATCAGGACGTCTGATTTGCAAGAAAAAATGAGCGAGACGTTGCAGATCTTGCACATAATGAGCTTGTACCAACGAGTTATTCAAGATAGCGTGTACTGTTCCTTGGGTCATATCCCATGAGCTGTGCCCATTGACTGGATTGTCTAAGTGCCAACTAACGGTATTGATGCCTCCACGAGCATCTACGGCAATCATTTGACGACGTATATCCTCAAATCGTACACTATCCAGAGAACACGAATCTCCCAATTCTATATGCCCCAACTCCCAACCGTACACGGCTGGATAATACCCAGATACTTCGCCTACATCGCTTCGGTGTGCTTCATTCCACCATGTGTGACCATACACAGTGGCATCTTGATGACCAAAACGCGTAGCTACTCCACAATCACGACCTAATACCTGTAAAAGGCTGTCGGCTGATGCACAAATTTGTGCATCAGCAGCGACATACTGCGGTTTACTTTCAGATGGCGTACAAGCCGCTGCTCCCAAGGAGCAGACGGCCAATACACTGAGCTTTGTAAACCAGTTTTTATAACTATATAACTTCATAATTCTCTAGTAGTGGTTAACAACCTATTTTTGTAAAAGAGAAAAGACACATTGTTCCAAATAATGCTAATATCAACAAGACGATGCCATAAATGATGAAAAAGAGCGTTCGTTTTACGTTGAACATATATGTGCTATAACAACATATACGACAATGCAAAAGAATAATGGTGTCATATTCTCAAGGTATATGGCACAAAGTAATAGAAAATTAAAAGACTTTTCAAGTACTATTTTGTCACAAACTAATACTATAAAAAACAAATGGTGATTTAATCGGTTTTCTGGTTAGATATTGAAATAGTCAAATAAGACGCTTCTCTTTTCGAAATGTAGATCGAAATTCCTTTGGTGCTATTCCTTTGCGTTTTTTAAAGATGCGATTAAAATTAGAGAGATTATTAAATCCACTGTCATAACAAATCTCAGCAATAGACATGGTAGAATCCACTAAGAGGCGCGCTGCATGACCTAGACGTATATCTATAATATAGTCACTCAATGTTTTCCCTGTACGCATTTTAAAGAACTTGCTAAAAGCAGAAGAAGACATCCCAGCAATTTCAGCCAATTGAGATAAACGAATATCTTCACGAAAATGGTCATTGATATATATTTCTACTTTAGTCACACGACGGCTATCACTATGTACAGATGCTTTGACAAAAGAAGAGGAAGACAAAGTATAGGCTTCGTCACATAAAGACAACTCATATAACAATGTGTAAAAGTCAAGTACAGCATAAAAACCATCACTATGTTTAGATAACTTATCTAAGATGTGATACACTTTCATAATGGCCGACAATGGAAATGCCAATCCATTCTGTGCTTTTTCAAGCATCTTATGAATAGAGAGAAATTGATTTTTTCGCATCATGACTTGCTGAGCAAAGTCCTTAGAGAATTGAATAGTAATTTCTCGAATTTCTTTGGATTCACAGGTATGCTGTTCCCAAACATGTTCCAAATTAGCACTGCCGATAAGCACTAAGTCATAATCTCCAATTATTTCAGAATGATCACCAACAACCCGACGAACGCCAGAGGCATTCTCGGTAAAATTTAATTCAAATTCATTGTGAGTATGAATGGGATAGGTAAAAGCTGTTTTTTTTCTATCTGCGATATAGAAACAATCTTTATCGGACAAGGGAGTAATCTCACGAATAATGGTATTATCATGCTTTTCCATGTGTATATCTTTATGGTTTACAATAAGGTCGTAGCAAAGATAAAATAATTATACGTTCTCAACTATAATAATGTGCACGGATATTTTGAGAAAATATAATAGATAT
Source organism: Bacteroidaceae bacterium (assembly GCA_963668535.1). Taxonomy (GTDB): domain Bacteria; phylum Bacteroidota; class Bacteroidia; order Bacteroidales; family Bacteroidaceae; genus F22. The sequence continues at coordinate 2,131,284 of OY764867.1, read as the reverse complement.
CAAATTACATTACGTATTGACAAAATAGTATCAAAAAAACGCTGAATAAAACAATAAGGTATACGCTTAAAAAAAACATCCGCTACAACAACTGTTGTGCGGATGTTTATATATCTTCTAAATGGGAATATCAAATTCCTACTCATTCAGGGAGAGAATTATCTACTGGATTTGGAAAAGCAATTTTGGGTTCAAAACTTTTAGCTTCTTCATAGTCCATCATGGCAAAAGACATAATAATGACAATATCATCTGGTTGAACCAAACGGGCAGCTGCTCCGTTTAGACAAATGGAGCCAGAACCACGTTCACCTTTAATGACATACGTCTCAAGACGAGAACCATTATTATTATCGACAACTTGCACTTTTTCACCTGCGATTAGACCAACAGCATCCATTAAATCCTCATCAATGGTAATACTTCCTACATAATTAAGGTTGGCTTCTGTAACACGTGCACAATGCAACTTCGATTTCAAAACTTCGATCATCATAGCTATTTTCTTCTTGTTGATTTTATTTCTTATAGCATATGTTATCTATCAAACGAACTGGTCCGCAAAAAACGGTAATACATCCCACAATATACGAAGAATCATCCCAATTAGCTACGGGCTGTAAAGTGTCTCCATCTACTATTTGAAAGTATTCTAATTCCAATCCATCGACAGCTGCTATACTATCCTGAACCATAGCGAGTGTGTCGACTACGCTATGTGATGCTGCAAAGTTAATACTTTTTCTCAACGTAGCCGAGATATTTAATGCAGTTTTTCTTTCTTCAGGATTCATTCGCATATTTCGACTACTCAAAGCCAAGCCATCTGCTTCTCGCACAATAGGACAACCTACTATCTCGACCGGGTACTCTAGTTCACGCACCATACGACGAATAATGGCCAATTGTTGAAAATCTTTTTCTCCAAAATAAGCACGATTAGGCTTAGCAGCTTCTAGTAATTTGCTTACAATCTGGCAGACACCATTAAAATGACCTGGGCGCATGGCACCTTCCATCACCTTATCTAATGGATCATAATCAAATTGACGAGTATCTTCAGTTGGATACATCTCTTGTGGTGAAGGAGCAAATATAATATCAGCGCCCACTTCAGATAGCAATTCTACATCTGCATCGAAAGTTCTAGGATAATGCTCAAGATCACTTGAGTCGTTAAACTGTGTAGGATTGACAAAGATACTGACAGCTGTAATATCATTGTTGTGCACAGATTCTTTGACAAGCGATGCATGCCCATTATGGAGGGCTCCCATCGTAGGAACAAACCCAATTTGCTTACCAGCTTCACGAGCTACGGAAAGCACTTGTTGCAATTCTGCAACGGTGTGTACTATTTTCATACCTTTATATTCATGTAAAACACAAAATCGGTGCAAAATAAGTGAATTTCTACCATATAGAGAAACTTTTCGCCCGAAAACCAGATTTTTTTTGTTATCTTTGCCTGTCGCATTACATAGAAAAAATTACTAGATATATGTCAGAAGCTAAAAAAGTACTGTTCATCAACCAAGAGATGACACCTTACTCACAAGAATCGGATATGGCCAAGCTGTGTCGTGAGTTACCTCAAGCAATCCAAGAAAGAGGTCGTGAGATTCGTACATTTATGCCTAAATGGGGTACCATTAATGAAAGACGCAACCAATTGCATGAAGTGATTCGCCTATCGGGAATGAACTTGATTATTGATGATACTGATCACCCGCTAATTATAAAAGTAGCAAGCATTCAGGCCGCACGCATGCAAGTGTATTTCATCGATAACGACGACTACTTTCAAGGTCGTAAAATGGTAACAGATGAAAACGGAGAAGAATATACTGATAATGACAGCCGCATCATTTTCTTCGGACATGGCGTACTTCAAACCGTACTAAAACTACGTTGGGTACCAGATATCGTGCATGTCCAAGGATGGATGGGAGCAGTGACTCCAATCTATATCAAAAAAGCATTCAAAGATGAACCTTCTTTTGCTCATTGCAAAGTGATTTATTCATTATACGGTAATGACTTGCAAAATGAATATGATAATAATTTCAAACAAGAAGTGATGTTGGAAGGTATCACTGACGAGGACTTAGCAGTTCTTGGTGATGGTCCATTAACTAGTGTGACATTACAAAAGCTTGCATTGCATTATTCAGACGGCTTAATTATCAACAGTCCAAATGTGAATGAAGAAATCGTAGCATATGCTCGTGAAATTGGCATCCCCGTGTTGGACTATCTTGAAGGAGATAAATATGTTGATGCTGTCGACAATTTTTACAATGAAGTGTATTCTGAAGAATAATTAATACCAGCTCATTCCTCTTATGATTAAAAAGAAATGGCTACTTGGCGCTGGAGTGTTCCTTTTGGCATTCGCGTCTTGTGACGATACGACCGATTCACTAGGTATGTCTATGCTTACCGATCGTGATGTTGTAGAAGTAGGTACAGCAACATTTAAAGCGAGTACCCAAACGGTGGCTACTGGTCCCGTGTTTGCGAAAAGTAAAATTGGTTATGTAGGCCGATATACTGATCCTAATTTTGGCACCTTCGAAGGAAGCTTCCTAACTGAGTTACACTGTCCAGAAGGCACACAATTTCCCTTCGACGAAATGGTGACAGGCAAAGCTTACAGTACAGAATTGTTTTTATACTATTCTGAATATTTCGGGGATTCTTTGAGTACAAACTCGCTTAATGTGTATCAGTTGGATAAAAAACTGACCACAAATCACTACACGGATATTGATCCAACGTCTTTTTATAATCCAAGTGATTTAATTGCTTCACAATCCTATACAGCAGTAGATAAGTCATTAACAGATGATGCTAAATCAGAATCTGGATATGTACCTTATGTACGCATCGTATTGGACAATGCAATAGGTCAACGTATCATTGACTTAAACAAAACTCACCCCGAATATTTTGAGAGTGATGAAGCATTTGCTGAACATGTTTTGAAAGGGTTGTATATAAAACCTATACTCGGTGATGGTACTGTTTTATATATCGAAGATATTTACTTAAATGTGGTATTCCAAAACTATGTATACGAAGATGATGGCAGTAAAATGCAAACATATGACGAATCGGGTGATTCAATCGTGTACTACAGACGTACCTTTGCAGCCACATCCGAAGTGCTTCAAGCTAACAGCTTTACAAATACGCAAGACAAGTTGACCAAACGTATTGAAGATACTGATGTAACCTACTTGAAAACTCCAGCAGGATTGGTCACAGAAGCCACTTTACCAATTGATGAGATCAACAACACATTAAGCAATGATACTCTTAATGCAGTTCGTATCGATTTCCAAAATTACATTCCTGAAGATAATAAGGAATTTACAATGGACGTACCTGATAATGTTATTTTGATGCGTGCACGCGATATGAAATCTTTCTTTGAGAATAATGAGCTACCAGACGATAGTTTAAGCTATTTGACAACTCACAGTTCATCCAATAAATATATCTTTGGTAATATCGCTCGATTAGTACGTGCTGAATTAAAAGATAAGGAGGCTGCTAAAAAGGCTGCAGGTGGTTCATGGACACCAACTGAAGAAGCGACTTGGGAAGATAAAATGCAATGGGGAAAAGTGTATTTAGTTCCTGTACAAACAACCTACTCGACTAGCTCATCAAGTTCCTCATCGAAGACTCTAATAGAGGTACAAAATGACTTAACTTTATCTGCAGCCAAATTGGTTGGTAAAAGTAATAAGATTGACGTAGAAGTAATATATAGTAAATTCAACTTTTAAAGTATTTACTGAATTAAAAAACACAGGCTGTATCTACCCTTGAGGATGATACAGCCTGTGTTGCTTTATCCACCATGCATAATATCTTTGAGCTTATCTGAGTCAGAGACTACTATCTTACGTTTCTGTATCGTTATTACTCCCTTATCTACAAGTCCTGACACCACCCGGCTCAAAGAAGGACGAGCCACTCCTAAACGCTTCGCAATATCACTTTGTGATTCGGGAGATTCACTATGAAAAAACAAGTAATGAGCTAAACGCATCTCTAATGATTGCAAAGCAAAAGCATTGATCTTTTCTGTAAGCCATACACTTCTATCAGATATGATGCGTAAAAAATTCTGCATAAGTTGAACATCCTCTTGCATCCATCGCAAAAATTTATCCTTATTGATTACAATAATTTCTACTGAACCTACAGCGATTAGTGAAACGGGGAATTTATCTTTTGATCCAAATAATAAAATAGGTGCCACAGCCACAGGTGATTCAAGCACTTCCACTACAAGCTCCTTACCATCTGGATGGGTCATCACTGCTTGTACCTTACCGGAATAGAGCATGTATAAGCTACGACATCTTTCGCCTTGCAGTACTATAAGATCTTGTTTATTATAGCTTTTAAGACTATGTGGGGCATCTTCTAGAAATTTTTTCAAGCGCTCTTCCCCAATGTTTTGAAAAACAGGACTCTGTTTTAGTTGTTGGATATCTATTTGTGTATTCATTATGTAGTTATTATTAATTGTATCAAAGATACCATTTAGCAGAGACACTAGCAAACAATCTCTATATAATCACTCCTTACAAATAATATAAGAACTGATTACTCTCTTTTTTGGGCAACTGTAACCTATGTGACAATATTTATGAATAGTGTTATCTACCTTTGTACCATCTTCATTAAGAAGAAACAATATGATATACCCAATGCGTCTATTGGATAACCCTAAAAAGAGATAATATGAATATGTTTTGTTATCAATGTCAAGAAGCAGCACAAGGTACTGGATGTACAGTGGCTGGTGTGTGTGGAAAGAAAAGTGATCTTTCAGCTGAACTAGATTTATTAATTCTAGCAGTACGTCGGCTATCTGTAGCTGCAACTGCACTACGTCAAGCCAAAGTAGACTTCTCAAATGAAGCAGTAGTAAACCGCTATGTAGTGGAAGGGCTCTTCATGACTATTACAAATGCCAACTTCGACAAAAAGCAAATACATGAGCGCATCAGTGTAGGTTATGATTTGCTTGAAGACCTAAATGAAGTGGCTTCTGCAAATAATATAACTCTTCCTGAAATAACAGAGGAAGCATGGCTAGGTGTATTGAGCGAAAGCAACGAAGACATCCGTAGCCTACGTGAATTAACGATCTATGGTTTGAAGGGATTGGCAGCTTACGTCAAACATGCGATGAATTTGAACTATGACGATATAAACATCCACGTATTTATCCAAGAAGCCTTCTTCGACATGACCACTAAGGAGTTGTCTCTTGAAGAACTAACCGCACTCGTCATGAAAACTGGCGAATATGGGGTAAAAGGTATGGCACTTTTGGATACTGCCAATACATCTACATATGGTCACCCTGAAATCACAGAAGTCAATATTGGCACGCGTAAGAATCCAGCAATCTTAATTTCTGGTCATGATTTACATGATATGGAAGCTCTCTTAAAACAAACAGAAGGAACAGGCGTAGATGTCTATACACATAGTGAAATGCTTCCGGCCAACTACTACCCAGCATTTAAGAAGTATAGCCACTTTGCGGGCAACTATGGTAATGCTTGGTGGAGACAACGTGAAGAATTTGAGAGTTTCAATGGACCTATTCTATTCACAACAAATTGTATTGTACCACCTACTAGCAAAAATACTTATTTGACACGCTTATTCACTACGGGTACTACTGGCTACCCTGGTGCTAAACACATCGAAGCAGATGCTAATGGGCATAAGGACTTTAGTGAATTGATCGAACTAGCTAAAACACTTCCCGCACCAACACAGATTGAAGAAGGTACCATCATAGGTGGGTTTGCTCATGCACAAGTATTCCAATTAGCAGATAAAGTAGTAGAGGCAGTAAAATCTGGTGCAATCAAACAATTTGTGGTAATGGCTGGTTGCGATGGTCGAATGAATGCTCGCAACTACTACACAGACTACGCATCTGCACTCCCAAAGGATATGGTGATCCTGACCGCTGGTTGTGCTAAATATCGCTACAACAAATTGAACTTAGGTGATATTGGTGGTATTCCACGTGTACTAGATGCAGGACAATGTAACGATAGCTACTCATTGGCTTTAATTGCTTTGAAGTTGAAAGAAATCTTCGAATTGAACGACATCAATGAGCTACCTATCACATATAATATCGCATGGTATGAACAAAAGGCAGTTATCGTTTTGCTTGCTTTGCTTCACCTAGGTGTACACAATATTCATATCGGACCGACTCTACCAGCTTTCTTATCGCCTAACGTAGCCAAAATTCTAATAGAAACTTTTGGACTGGGAACAATTGATACAATAGAAAAAGATATTGCTAGCATACTACAATAAGGAGTACACCTACAATTATGTAAAAGCATAGAATATGTAAACTAAGGGACTACGTGCTAGCATGTAGTCTCTTAGTTATGTATAAAGATATTATCAAAAGAAAAACAACATAGTATAATGACAAAGCCCTATACATTGTCCAATGTACTACATGATAAAAAATCATAAAACAGAAAAAACAAGCAAGAAAACATTCTATTTGTTACAATTATCACTATATTTGCATCACATATAAAGAATACAATAATTTAATGTAACAATATATTACCATGAGCTACTTAATTAAACCTGTAGGATACAGGGCATTACTAGATTTGCCTCAGACAGAACTAGGTATACACAAAATCAAAGGTTTTTTTCAACAAAACCTTTCTGCTGAATTAAAATTGCGTCGCGTTACCGCTCCATTATTTGTATTGAAAGGTATGGGGATAAACGATGATTTGAACGGCATCGAACGCCCCGTTTCATTTCCCATCAAAGATCTAAATGATGCAACGGCTGAAGTTGTGCATTCATTGGCTAAATGGAAACGACTTACTTTAGCAGACTATAATATTGAAAGTGGCTACGGTATATATACAGATATGAATGCCATTCGCCCAGATGAAGAGTTGGGCAATCTACACTCACTATATGTAGACCAATGGGACTGGGAACGTGTGATGGAAGCAGAAGATAGAAATCCTAGTTTCTTAAAGGACATTGTACGTCGTATCTATGCTGCCATACGCCGTACTGAATATTTGGTGTATGAAATGTTTCCGCAAATTAGACCTCAATTACCCGATGAAATCTTCTTCATTCACGCCGAAGAACTGCGTCAAAAATATCCAGACATGACACCTAAAGAACGTGAAACTGCCATCTGTAAAACACACGGTGCCGTATTCATTATGGGTATTGGAGGAGCACTTGGTGATGGAGAAAAGCATGATGGACGAGCTCCTGATTATGATGATTATACCACGCTTGGCGAAAATGGCCTACCTGGGTTAAATGGAGATATTCTGCTTTGGAATCCAGTATTGCAACAAAGCTTTGAAATCTCAAGTATGGGTATTCGTGTTGATAAACAAGCTCTAGAAACCCAACTAAAACTGAGCGGTGAGGAAGACCGTGCACAATTGTACTTTCATAAACGCTTACTAGAAGGTACCTTGCCACTATCTATTGGTGGAGGAATTGGGCAAAGTCGTCTGTGTATGTTCTTACTTCGCAAAGCACATATTGGAGAAATTCAAGCAAGCATCTGGTCGGATGAAATGCGCAAAGAATGTGCAAAAAATGGCATACCATTAATTTAAAGAACAACTAAAATACTCTCAATTTTGTTTGACGAGGGTTGTGTACCTAAAGAGGTATGCAACTCTCGTTTTGTATGTATAATTTGGAGGGCAATTTGAATAGTGCTATATTTGCGTCTTGAATAAATGAATACGGATATAGATTAAATTAAACATGAATATTTTTACCACTAGCAAAAAAAGAATAGCTCAAGATACAATAAAGTTTCAGTATAAAACAGTAGGTACATGTAGTAAATTAATTGATTTGACCATCGTAGATGGAGTGCTTGAATCGGTTGTCTTTACAGGAGGTTGTGATGGTAATTTAAAAGGAATAGCTCTATTAGTCAAAGGTTTATCCCCTAAAGAAGTTATCAACAAACTGGAAGGAATCACTTGCAGGAGCAAACCGACCTCATGCCCCGATCAATTAGTACAAGCACTAAAACAAATGGGTTATTAATACACTATACATATATGAATTATTTCATCCGTACACTTAGTTCCATGACTTATGGACTATTCGCTTCACTAATTATTGGTAGTATATTAAATATTATCGGGATCAAACTGGGCATTCCCTTTTTGTCCGAAACCATATGGCCAGCTGCTAAAGCACTAACTGGTCCAGCTATTGCCGCTGCTATTGCGTACGGATTGAATGCCCCTACTCTCGTTGTCCTATCCACTTTAATTCCAGGTGCTATTGGAGGACATTTAGGTGGTCCTGTAGGTGCTTATTTAGCTGCAATAGCAGGTACTGAATTGGGCCGTTTAGTGAGTCAACGTACTAAAATAGATATCCTGATAACACCCACAGTTACCATTATTGGTGGTAGCTTAGTTGGTTATTTTGCTGGTCCGTATATCCAAAATATGATGGTCGGTTTTGGCCATATTATCGAATCTGCAACAACATTACAACCTTTTTGGATGAGTATTGTAGTAGCTGTACTGATGGGAATGGCATTGACACTACCTATTTCTAGTGCAGCAATTGGTATTATGTTGAGTTTAAGCGGACTTGCTGCAGGGGCGGCAACTGTAGGATGCTCTGCACAAATGATTGGTTTTGCGGTGATGGGTATAACAGTCAATGGACTGGGTGGATTTCTATCACAAAGCTTAGGGACTTCCATGCTACAAATGCCCAATATTATGAAGAACTGGCGTATCTGGATCCCTCCTACTCTTGCGAGTGCGATTTCTGCTCCAATTGCTACTATATACTTTCATCTTGAGAACACACCTATAGGCTCTGGTATGGGTACTAGTGGGCTAGTTGGACAATTTGGCACATTAGAAGCCATGGAAAAAGCAGGGTACAGTATGCACTACATTCTATTATCCATCAGTATGTGCCACATCATATTGCCAGCAGTACTATCGGCTGTATTTACTGTACTACTTATTAAACTGAAATGGATGAAACCTACAGATGTGAAACTATAATAGTACATACATAGTCTTCTCAGGTTCAATATAAGATATGAAATTTCTTTGATTAAGTAATCCCTACGATTTACGGAATAAAAAAACAGGTGTATCGCTACGTCATAAACAAAGCGATACACCTGCGTTTTTATTCTGGGCTATAAAATTATTCTTCTACTGGCTCAAAATCTTCTTTCCCAACACCACAAAGTGGGCATACCCAATCGTCTGGAATATCCTCAAATGCCGTTCCTGGTTCGATACCACCTTCTGGGTCACCAATTGCTGGATCATATACCCAATCGCATACTGTGCATATGTACTTCATAATGATTTACTTTTATCGTTAATACTTAAATTAGTTCATAACAAATAAAGAATAGCCCATACATATATATTGGTAAAAGCTATCTTATTTCTTGTTCAAAACTACATGATTTTTCTCAATAAACAAAATAAAACGCATTCTTTTTTTGTATCAAATACAATTATAGTGTACCTCTATTTTTAGGAGCATACTTACTCCTAATTTGAGAAATAGCTTTTTGATACATCCTTTTTCTTTTATTACTATGACAATTGTTTGAAGATAAGCTTTAGTAACTTTTTTAGAGCCTTTGCGCGTGTCGATTCAATCGTTTGGTCCCATCGATTCAAACGTTTGAATCGATGGGACCAAACGATTGAATCGAGACAGACAAGCTCATTGTAAACTTGTTACATCTTAGCGAATTTATTATGCGAAGGGTCCCAAGTTGGTGGTTGTAACAAGAAATCGACTGCTTCTTCTGGTGTACTTGCTACTTGCCACAATCCACGATAGGTCTCATGCATAAATTTTTCGGAAATTGCGTGCTCATACATTTCAAGAAGTGGTTCATAATATCCATCAATATTCACTATAATAATGGGCTTATTGATCAAACCAAGCTGTTTCATTGTAATAACCTCTGTCAATTCTTCAAAGGTACCTGGGCCACCTGGCAATGCTATCAAAGCATCTGCACGATGAATCAACTCTTGCTTACGTTCATGCATAGAAGGCACAATGATGAGTTCAGTCATTTCCGTGTGATGCCAATTATTGTCGACCATAAACTGTGGAATAATCCCCGTAGCCTGTCCCCCAGCCTCCAGTACCGCATCGGCTGTTAGAGACATGAGCCCCATATTACCCGCTCCATTAATCAATCGAATATTATTTTCGGCCAATAATCTGCCTAGTGTACGGGCGTATTCATTGTATTTCTCAGCTATTTGAGTACTTGATGCACAATATACAGTAACGCTTGTAGGGCGTTTAAATTCATCTTCTTTCATGATCATTTGAATGTATTAATCGTAAATCACAATCCATTGATTGTGAAAATTAGTTCTCTTTTATTGTCTAAATGCGGGCTTAATGTATATAGGTGTAGCGGCTGTAATCACTTGGAAAGGGAGCACATTCCATACCCGAGCCACCACATATCGATGTCCTTGCTTAGTCGTAATAGGTGCACAGTCAATTGTACTAGTTACTGAGTTTTTATATATATACTTAGCCACTGCAGAAAATACGTGTATATGACTATTCAAAGCTACATGTACATTAAAGCCTGTTGGAATGGTTTCGTCTGCTGAAAGTTTATATACAATACAATCATTGCAAGAGGGCTTATAGAAGACATTAGGACTGATCTCTTGGGCCGTGTCACAAAATGTATCATCTAAATACAATTCATGATACAACACAGTACGCAAGCCACTAATAGGTAATTTTTGTCCCAGTACAATGGGTGTCTTTTTATTGTATAGCGAATTCGGATTGACACCAATAAAATTATCTTCGGCCAGCACAACTCCATCGGCAGTATGTCTTATGGTATTATTTTCTAGCGTAATCTGGCGGTATCGTTTGACTGAATAAGCGATCCAATACACTGATACACCAACAAATAAAACCAGCAAAGCTCCTTGTATATATTTGTACGTATTCGAAGAGAACTCAGAAGCCCCATATAATCGAACAAGAAATACAGCCGAAAATAATTGCAAAGGAAAATACATTCTGGGACCTGAACTATTCGATATACCAGCAAAACAATTGACGAAAATAAAGCCCAATAATAAAGAAAATATTCCAATATTCTTTTTGAGAAAAAGAAGGCAAGATGCTCTATGCCGTACAAACCAGATAGCAATCCATACAACCACTAAATCAAAAAGGTGCGCATAGACGCCCAAACGTGCTATTCCTCTAATTACATTATAGATGTAACTACCAGTTAATGTTTTTGCTTCTTGTAATCGTCCTAAAGTAGAAGGGGCCAATATAATGGTCGCTGCTCCTAAAGCAACGAAAACACCCATCCAGAATGTTCTCCAATTTGGTTTAATCAAAAACGTAATGGCTAGCATAAGCCCCATAGGCACAGCGTAAGCTTCTGTCGTAGCACCAGCAATAAACGAAATAGGAATCATGGCATATATACTCCACTTTTTCTTTTCTACAAGATAAAAGTAAAACAAATTAATCATGCCAGCCCACATGTAATTGAAAGCTCCCATTTTCCAGAAAAAGGTCTTCTCTTTGGGCACTTGTAGTGTAAAAAACAACAGGGAACACAAGGCCATCACAACAAATACAAGATGCTTATTCTTTATTTGCTTTTTAGGCAATATATTGATAGCTAAACCATATGAAAGCAAAACCCATACAATAATATGGGCACTATTCATAATATAACTAGGAAGCATATAGATCAATGCAGATGGTATTAGCGCATTAATCAAAAACCGACCTTCATTACCATACCAGTAATAATAAATTGATTGATGCAGACAATCTCCCCAGCTACTAATCACTTCACCTGTATATTGGTGATTGATATCTTTGAGTGGACCATGCATATAATCATCCCAATACAAAGGAGTATAAAAAGTACAAAGTCCGAAGACAATAAGTACAGCAAAAAAAACTACCCATACCATCCAATGTCCAAACGGTGCGTATTTACTAATCATCGTTTTGTGCTCCATAGTTCATATTATTACTGATTCTTCTTTCCTCTCATCTGTTTATATATAGGTATAAAGACGAAAGCCCCTGATAGCAACAACGTTACTATCAGAGGACCATCAACTTTCTTTACATGTGTCGTTATATAAGCACACATCAGGAGCCATAACAACACAATACATACTATTTGAGAAGAAGATAACTTCTTACGTTTACTCATTTCTTATTTTTCACTTAAAACCACACAAGAATCTTCCAACTTCTTATCTTCTACCATAGCGTCTATAACAGCAACCGCAGCAATATTTAGAATATCACGTACACTACTCTCAGTATCTGTAAAGTGTACTGGTTTATTTAAGCCCATTTGAATAGGACCGATCATTTCAGCATCTGTCATATGTTGAAGTAATTTGTACCCTGCATTGGCAGCACTCAAAGTTGGGAATATCAATGTATTTACTCGCTTGTCTTTGAGACGTGTAAATGGATATTTTTCATCTCTTAAAGCTTGATCCATAGCAAAATTCACCTGCATTTCACCATCAATAGCCAACTCTGGATAAGCACATTGCATATAATCTACTGCTTGGTGTACAGAAGCTGGACTACCCACTTGGTCTGCGCCAAAATTACTATAAGAGACCATAGCCATTACAGGAGTACGGTTGAAGAATCGCACAGTTTTTTCAGCTAAACGAGCCACATCTATTAGGGCATCTGTATTTGGATGACGGTTAATTAATGTGTCTGCCAAAAAATACATTCCTTTTTTGCTATTGACAATATGCATTGTAGCAAAATGATCAAATCCATCTTGGATACCAATGACCTCTTTGGCCACTTTCATGGTATTGCTATATTTGGTGTATGTACCGCAGACTACGGCATCCGCATCACCCATTTCCACCATCATCATACCAAAATAGTTACGCTCATACATTTTATCCCTTGCTTCGGCAAGAGTAGCTCCTTCACGAGAGCGCTTAGTCACCAAATACTCAGCATATCTTTTACGACGTGACGATTCTGAAGCATTACGAATATCTACGATATCAATCCCTGTTAGGTCTAAATCTAATGACTCAGCCAATTCATGTACTTCTTCGACGTTCCCAAGTAAAATAGGCTGACAAATACCTTCTGTTCTAGCTTCAACAGCAGCCTTAAGCATGTTCGGATGACACTCTGCAAATACGACACGCTTGTGTCCACGACGAGCCGTTTCAAACAATTGGCGTACAAACTTACTCTCGTATCCCATCAATTGACGCAAATTCATCTGATATTCATCCCAATCAGTAATCTCTTTACGAGCAACTCCTGATTCCATAGCAGCCTTAGCCACTGCCATAGAGACTTCAGTAACTAAGCGAGGATCCACTGGTTTCGGAATAAAGTATTCACGTCCAAACGATAGATTACTGACTTGATAAGTCTCATTAACGACTTCTGGAACGGGCTGTTTGGCCAATGCCGCTATAGCATAAACCGCCCCCAACTTCATCTCTTCATTGATTTTAGAAGCGTGTACATCCAATGCACCACGGAAAATATATGGGAACCCTATCACGTTATTGATTTGGTTAGGATAATCGCTACGTCCAGTAGCCATAAGTACGTCTTCACGCGCCTCCATGGCTTCATCATAACTGATTTCTGGAACAGGATTGGCCAACGCAAATACGATAGGATCTTTAGCCATGCTTTTCACCATATCTTGCGATAAGATTCCTCCTCTTGACAATCCTAAGAACATATCCGCTCCCTTAATTGCTTCTTCCAAAGTGGAAGCATCACGGCGTGACGTCGCAAATTGTGCTTTGGATGGAGACAAGTTAGGACGATCATCACGAATCACCCCTTTACTATCTAACATCACAATATTTTCTTTCTTTGCACCAAGAGCAACGTATAGTTTGGTACAAGAGATGGCAGAGGCACCAGCTCCACTAACCACAATCTTAATTTCATCGATCTTCTTACCTGCCACTTCAAGAGCATTCAAAAGACCAGCAGATGAGATAATGGCCGTACCATGCTGATCATCATGCATTACAGGGATATCAAGATCTGCTTTTAGCTGTTCTTCGATTTCAAAACACTCTGGTGCTTTAATATCTTCGAGATTGATTCCACCAAAAGTTGGCGCAATAGCTTTGACCACTTCAATAAATTTCTGAGGATCTTTCTCATTAATTTCTATATCAAAGACATCGATCCCAGCGTATATTTTAAACAAAAGTCCTTTGCCCTCCATCACAGGTTTACCGGCTTCAGCACCAATATCACCTAAGCCTAGTACAGCCGTACCATTACTAATTACAGCAACCAAATTGCCTTTAGCGGTATACTTGTAAACGTCTTCAATATTATCTTTAATTTCAAGACATGGTTCGGCCACTCCTGGACTATATGCTAAAGATAAGTCCATTTGTGTACTATATGGCTTGGTTGGTATGACTTCAATCTTACCTGGCTTACCTAGACTATGATAGAGCAAGGCAGCTTCTTTTGTTATTTTCTTCTTAGTCATGCTTTTTATTTTATGTAGAGTTACAGTTAAATCTTTTCCAAAGCTTGCTCTAGATCTTTCACAAGGTCTTGAGCATCTTCAATACCAACTGATAGACGAATCAAATCAGGATTTACACCAGATTCTTTCAATTGTTCATCAGTTAATTGGCGATGTGTATGACTAGCTGGATGTAGAATACAACTTCTTGCATCAGCCACGTGAGTGACAATAGAAATAAGCTCCAAATTATCTATAAATGCAATACTGTTTTCTCGTCCACCTTTAAGTCCAAATGCTACAACACCACTTGCACCTTTTGGTAAATATTTATTGGCCACTTCATAATACTCATCACTATCAAGTCCTGCGTAATTAACCCAAGCCACCTTTGGATGATTCTCCAAATATTCAGCAATAACTTGCGCATTTTTGGCATGCTGCTTCATTCTCAAATGCAAGGTTTCTAAACCAAGATTTAATATAAAAGCATTTTGAGGGGAAGAAGTACTCCCCAAATCACGCATTAATTGTACTGTAGCTTTTGTAATATAAGCCCCTTTACCAAAGGCTTTGGTGTAGATAAGACCATGATAAGAAGGATCAGGCTCTGTGAGACCAGGGAAACGACCTGAATGCGCATCCCAATCAAAGTTACCACTATCAACGATACAACCACCTAATTGGGCTGCATGTCCATCCATATACTTACTTGTAGAATGAACAACAATATCGGCACCCCATTCTATAGGGCGACACAATACTGGAGTTGGGAATGTGTTATCGACAATCAAAGGTAGCCCATTGGCATGTGCAACACGAGCATATAATTCAATATCAAGCACTTGCACCGTTGGATTGGTAAGCACTTCACCATAGATCAGCTTAGTATTGGGCTGGATAGCTGCCGCTAACTCCTCCTCGCTACATGAAAGTGGTACAAATGTAACCTCTATGCCTAATTTCTTTAGAGTTACAGCAAAAAGATTATAAGTACCCCCGTAGATAGCATTAGAACACACAAGGTGATCTCCCGCTTCACACAAGTTTAAAACGGCAAAGCATATAGCTGCTTGACCACTGCTCGTCAGTATAGCTGCATATCCACCTTCTAATGCACAAATCTTAGCTGCCACTGCGTCTGTCGTTGGATTTTGCAAACGCGTATAAAAATAACCCGACTCTTCTAAATCAAAAAGTCGCGCCATCTGGTCACTTGTTTCGTATTTAAATGTTGTACTTTGGTAAATAGGTACTTGACGTGGCTCCCCTTTCTTTGGTTCCCAGCCAGCTTGAACGCATTTCGTTCCAGTTTTCCAATTCTCTTTATTTGTCATCTTAATACCTTTTGAGGTGAAAAATTACATACTCAATCTCACACACAAAGATAACAAAAGCAGACAAATATAAAAAAAGTTCCCTTATTTATTTCTCAACTGTTCGATATAGGGTTCAACTTCTTTAAATTTATCACCCATATTCAAGTTATAATAGATTCGATACAAACCTTGCGCCCATAGCTGAGGAGATTTAGGACGTAGTTCACGTGCTTTTTCATAGTACGGTTGAGCCTTACAATATAAATCATGAATCATATCGATTGTCTCATTATACTGAGGGTTGTTCATGGATAATATTTCTAACTGGCTCTCTAATCCTACCGTCTTCAAAGAATAGATGACTCCCAAGTTAGCATATGCCATAGCATAAGAGCTATCGCATTGTATAGCTCTTTTATAGTATAAGATGGCTTGATCAAGTTCATTTCTTTTATGGTAGATAAGACCGCGCAAGTACAAATGTTGTGCTTGTTTATGGGAAGATTGTTCGGTATCCATAGACATTTGCTTATCTACCAATGTCATTGCCTTATCAAACTGCTTGACATCACAATAATATTCGATCAAACTAGCATAATAAAACGGATTATCTCGATAATCTCTGAGTCCTCTTTTTAAAGAAGCCAGCCATAGAGTAGTATCTTTTTGGGCATGATATGTATCCGATATAATAGGCAATACATTTCTAGTAAGTGCTGTATCCGCCAATACCATAGGAGCATATTTAGAGATAACGGCATTTTTTTTCAAGACATATCCACATAATACTTGGTAATACGCTACACGAGACAATGGCACTTTGACCGAAGGTTTTGAGTGACTAAAAATAGGCCATTGGAAGGAATTTATATATCGTGTAAAAAAAGGATGAGCCTCTTGATATTTTTCTTTTAGCGCATAATACAATCCTCCATAATATACATTCACCAAATCTGGAGCAAGCATTTTCTTTATGGCTTTACGATACTTTCGCTGTTGACTGTGTGATTCGTGAATTTGAGCCAACGAATCAGCAATGTGAAAATATCCAGCCATGTCATAAATGGCATGATAATATGCTACCGTATCATAAGCTTGTTTCAAAAAAATCTTTTCTGCTTGAACAAGTTCCAACTTGTTTTGAATAAGACCAGCCACAAACCATGTACTAGCTTCTTTATTGACCAAAGTATCGGATAATAAAGGCTTGATAGTAGTCCATGCAGAAGCATAATTGGGTTTTCTACCGACAGCCAGACTTTGTGCTGTTTTGATCTTTAGTTGTAATTCTTTATATTGCTTCTTCTTTAGTTTTACTGAATCTACTTCGCGCACTTTTTTATTATCATTGGCGCACAAAACATTTGCACTACACGTCTGAGACACGCAGCAAATAAATAAGGCAAATAAAAGAAAAACTTTATTCATATAATGTGAGAGGATGGATAGTCTGTCGTTTTCACCACAAAGATAATTAATTCATTGGAAAACTGCAAAAAGAAAGTGTGTCTTTCTGCTCCTTGAATAAATAGGAACAAGAAAGACACACTATTGATTACTTATTGTCAAAAGTGATTAGTCATCACAATCTGATCATCTTACTGAAGCGCTTCGTATTTAGTAGCTTTTTCATTATCACCAAGTTTGTAGTATATACGATACAAAGTACCTGCCCACTTGCTTGTGTCATTTGGTTCTAGCTTTTCTACCGCTTCAAAAGCTGCTGCTGCTTTCGTATACAAATCACGAACACTGGTTTCGATTTCTTTGTATTTCGGGTCATTAGGATCTGCTGGAGCATCATTCAAAATCAATTGTGCCTTGTTGATATAGCTATTACCGATATTGGTATAAGCACCAGACATCTTAGGATCTATCTTAATAGCCTTTTCATTAGCTGCAATTGCATCATCATACTTCTTTTGATAGAATAGGATAAATCCTTTGATATAGTAGTTAAATGCATTGTTAGGATCAGCTGCAATTAAACCTTCAGCAAACTTAATAGCTGTTTCATAATCATTATGTGAGCTATAGTAATCAACAAGGTTACCAGAGAAGTATTTGCTAGTTGGGAAAGCACGTACCCCTTCTTCCAAAGCTTTTACAAATTGTACTGTATCACCAAGTTGCTTATAAGCATTAGCCATAAATTCGTATGCATATTGACTACTTTCAGCATCTGCTTTTGCCAATGGAGCAAAACGCACTACTTCTTTCCATTTTTCAGTACGATATGCCATCAATGCTGCATAGTAAGCCACTTTAGGAAGCAATGTATCGTTTTTAATAGCATCTTCGTCTTTCAACATTGGCAACTGTGCTGACAATACGTATTGAGAGAAGAAAGTCAATGCATCATTATCCTTTTCTTGGTTGTAGAAATACAAACCACCATTAATCAACTGAGGACGATCTTGAAGCAATTCCTTCGCATTTGCCTTACGGAACTTGTTCTTGATCTTACCTTTCGCATTTGGCTGTTGAGCCAACTCATCACAACGTTTGTATGCATTAAACATCTCGTTGATAGACCAATAATAAGTTGCAGTATCATACTTTTGACGAAGATACATCTTCTCAGCTTGCTTCAAAGAGCGCTTTTGCGCGCACATACCAGCAACATCCCATGTTAATGGATCATTATTTGTTTCTGGGTTGTTTTTCGCCTGATCAAGTAAAGTACCTACTTTCTTCCAATCTGGATTGGATGAATTAGCAATTTTCTTTGCTTCTTTCACTGCGCTTTTTTGAGCAAAAGCAGCTCCACTTGTTGCTACAAGCATCGCTAGAGTAAACAAAACCTTTTTCATAATAAATTCTTTTTATAGGGTGTATTAATTTTTTGTTATTAAAAGAGACTTTCCATCGTTGCAGAAGGATTTTTACTTTTAGCTTCTTCTGATTCAGAAGCCTCATCAGCAACGTCTTCAATTTTTTCTTCCTCTACAGACTCATCTACTATCTCAACTATTTCTTCACTATTCTGTGCTTCAGTAGATGTCTCAATAGCATCTGTTTCAGGACTATCGCCATCTGGAGTTGGTACAGCTTCTAAATGATCATCTTCATCATCTTCTGAAGAGACACAACAAACTGATGCAATTTGGTCATTACGTTTCTCAAGATTGATCAAACGAACACCTTGAGTAGCACGTCCCATGATACGTACTTCAGATACATTCAAACGAATAGTAATACCACTTTTATTAATGATAATCAAATCATTATTATCCGTTACATTCTTGATAGCAACTAGCTTACCAGTTTTGTCAGTTACATTCAGAGTTTTGACACCTTTACCACCACGATGAATAATGCGGTAGTCATCTATGTCAGAACGCTTACCATACCCTTGTTCACTAACCACCATGATAGATTCATTTTCTGCATCACTCACACAGATCATACCTATTACACAGTCTTGTCCATCTTCATCAAGCTTCATAGCACGTACCCCAGTTGCAGTACGTCCCATACAACGTACATTATTTTCAGGGAAGCGGATGGCACGTCCGTTACGATTAGCAATGACAATATCACTTTCTCCATCTGTAAGTACCACGTTGATCACCTTATCTTCGGGACGGATAGTAATAGCATTGACTCCATTGGTACGAGGACGACTATATTGCTCTAATGATGTCTTCTTAATAATACCCTGCTCAGTACAGAACACCACATAATGGTTATTGATATATGCTTCATCAGTCAAGCTAGTAACACGCAAGTAAGACGTAATAACATCATCACTTTCTATATTCAGCAGATTCTGAATAGCACGTCCCTTACTATGCTTACTACCTTCAGGTATTTCATACACCTTAAGCCAGAAGCAACGTCCTTTTTGTGTAAAGAACATCATAGTATTGTGCATTGTAGCAGGGTAGATGTGCTCAATGAAATCTTCTTCTCGCGTATCAGTACCTTTACTACCTACTCCACCACGATTTTGTTGTCTGAATTCTGACAATGGGGTACGTTTAATATATCCCATATGACTAATAGTAATGACCATTTCATCGTTTGCATAGAAGTCTTCTGGATTGAATTCTTCGCTAGAGTAAACGATTTCGCTTCGACGATCATCACCATATTTTTCTTTGACTTCATCCAATTCGTCTTTAACCACGCCCATCAACATATCTTCGTCTTCGAGCAATTGATTAAAGTAAGCGATGCGTTCCATCAATTCTGCATGCTCTTTGTGAAGTTCCTCTTGAGCCAATTGGTTCAATTGGATTACACGCATCTGAGCTATTGCATTTGCTTGCACATCAGATAGGTCAAATCGTTTTTTCAAGGCTTCAATAACTGCTGCAGTTCCTCGATTGCTACGTACAATTTGAATCACTTCATCAATATTATCAGAAGCAATAATCAACCCTTCTAATATGTGAGCGCGTTCTTCAGCTTTGCGTTTATCAAAGATAGTACGGCGTGTAACCACTTCTTTACGGTGTTCTACGAAGTACTTGATTAGCTCCAATAAGTTCAACGTACGAGGACGACCGTGAACAAGTGCCACGTTGTTGATACCGAAACTAGTTTGCAAAGCCGTCATTTTGTACAATTTGTTCAAAACAACGTTTGCATTTGCATCACGTTTCAAATCAACCACAATACGCATACCTCGGCGGTCAGACTCATCATTTACGTTGCTAATACCATCAATGCGCTTTTCATTGACAAGCTTAGCAATATTTTGAATCAAATCAGCACGGTTAACGTTATATGGGATCTCAGTAACAACAATTTTATCGTGTGTTTTAGTTGTTTCAATTTCTGTGCGTGCACGCATCACACATCTACCACGTCCAGTTTCATATGCTTCACGCACTCCTGTTACACCATAGATATAACCACCTGTTGGAAAATCAGGTGCTTTAATATGCTCCATCATGTCAGCTACAGAAGCTTGCCCCTTCATATCAATATAAGTGGCACAGGCATCTACAACTTCATTTAGATTATGTGGAGGCATATTAGTAGCCATCCCTACCGCAATACCACTTGCCCCATTAACGAGCAAGTTAGGGATACGAGTAGGCATCACAGCTGGTTCCAAAAGAGTGTTATCAAAGTTAGGAGTCATATCAATAGTCTCCTTCTTAATATCTTGCATCATGGCCTCACCCATACGGAACAAACGTGCTTCAGTATAACGCATTGCAGCTGGGCTATCACCATCGACAGAACCGTAATTACCTTGTCCATCTACTAGCATATAACGCATAGCCCATGGTTGAGCCATGCGCACCATAGCCATGTACACAGAGCTATCTCCATGTGGGTGATATTTACCTAATACTTCACCGACAATACGTGCACTCTTCTTATATGGTTTATCATGAGTATTTCCTAGCTCAGCCATACCATACAAGATACGACGATGCACTGGTTTAAATCCATCACGCACATCAGGAAGGGCACGCGACACGATCACAGACATCGAATAGTCAATATAAGAAGACTTCATTTCGTCCTCAATATTGATCTTAATAATCTTATCTTCTTGCATTTACTTATGTATATAAATATATTGTTCTATTTTCCAATGATTAGGATAAAGAGCATTTCTACTCAAAAACATTCAAAGATACGGCTTATCCCCCACAAAAAAAAATGTTTTGTCCTAAAAAATGGCTATTGTACCCTTATTTCGCCTTAATTTAACTCCAAGGTTCTTTATATGCGTTGATCCTGGAACTCCAAACTGTTAAATCCGCGTTAAATCACAAGTCCTCTAATATTTATAGTTTGATATTTTTGCAGTCCAAGTACATTTTGTATCTTTGACCTGTTCGATTGTTGTAAATACGTGTAACACAACAAAAATTACATAAAATAATGACTATATTTTAACTATACACCGATATGAATCAAAACACTTATTGCGTCATTATGGCTGGCGGTATTGGCTCTCGTTTTTGGCCTTTGAGCCGCACAGAACGTCCCAAACAGTTTGTTGATGCATTGGGCATTGGAAAAACGTTTATTCAACTTACCTATGAACGATTCAGCTCATTTATTGCCAATGATCATTTCTTGGTTATGACTGGAGCAGCATATAAAGATTTAGTGCTAGAACAACTTCCTATGCTAAAGCCGGAGCAAGTACTTTGCGAACCTATGCGTCGTAATACAGCACCATGTATTGCTTACGCTGCTTACAAACTAAAAAGCATGAATCCAGATGCGACTATGGTCGTTACTCCAAGTGACCACTATGTAGAAGACGTGAGTACTTTTGAAACTGTTATTCAAGAATCTCTTGACTACGCAGCACACAATGACTGCTTAATGACTATTGGTATCACTCCTACATTTCCGGCTACAGAATATGGGTATATACAAATTGATGAAACAGATACACATCAAACCTTTAAACGTGTATCTGCATTTAAAGAAAAGCCAGAACTTGAACGAGCTAAAGCCTTTTTAACAACAGGACATTTCGTATGGAATTCTGGCATGTTTGTATGGAGCGCAGATAGTATCTGTAAAAATCTCAGCCAACACTTGCCCGATATCGCAACCCTCTTCGACACAATAAGTGGAGAGTATGGGACAGACCATGAACAAGCTGCTGTAAATGATGCCTTCGAGAAATCACGTAGTATATCAATTGACTATGGCGTCATGGAACGCGCTGAACTCGTGAAGGTGCGTTGTGCAGAATTTGGATGGAATGATATTGGTTCTTGGGGAGCCCTATATACCCAACTAAATAAAGATGAGCACAACAATGTGGTAGCTGGTAATGATGTGCTCATTACCGACACGCAATCATGCCTCATCAAAAGTATAGTATCTGATAAACGTGTCATCGTAGATGGTGTAGAAAATCTTCTAGTAATAGACACTGACGACGTACTCATGATATGTCCTCGCAAAGATGATAATCATGTAAAAGATCTAATTGCTAAAAGCACAAAATAAAAAGAACTGATTTATTTAGATACCATACGGGGTACGCATTTTTGCGTACCCCGTATACTATTATTGGATAGATGCAACATCTACAGTAGATTCCCCAAGATCTATCATGGCATTTATCAGGTGTACTCGATCATACCGGTTTATCTGATCAACATAAATATCTTTAACTATAACTTGATGAGATAACAATAGATGCGCTCTTCTAACACCAGCCAACAACGGTTTCTTTGGCGTATGCAACACATCGTCTTTCTGAAAGACAATATTACAGTAACTCGTATCCGTAACCAAACCATCTTGAACAATTAAGACATCGTCACAATCAAGTTTTCTATTATCGACTAAACGATTAATAGCAGTACGATCCGCAAACTTATGATGATAATCAAGATGGTGTCCATCCATTATCTGAAGACTATTTATCGCACGAATTGCATAAGGAGTCATTGTCACTTCATGTATGACTATAGATACTTCTTCATCTTCCACCAGCTCATACAAGACACGACATTTATGATCCTCAAGCGAAATATAAGACGCCAGATGATCTTGAATAACCTCATCAAAAATAGCAACTATTTTTTGGGCTATAAGAACAGGGAAACCATAATCTCGTGCCGTACGAAACACGCGGTCTTCATGGAGTTGTAAAAAAGAAGCCTTTCCTTGACGTACCAATATAGTCTCTAACAATAATGGGCTCTTCATTAATCCATCCTATCTTTATAATCAAAATACGAGAATTGACGCAATATATCTGGACTACCATCTACGTGTTGAATTGCAATTGTAGGATGACTCACTCCGTTAAACATATTGGTCTTCACTGTTGTATAATGGATCATATCTTTCAATACGAGTACCTGCCCCACTTGAAGGGGTGCATCAAAAGTCCAATATCCCATATAATCTCCACTCAAACAACTATTACCTCCTAAACGATAGGTCTTTTCATCTCCTTCACTTGGCAACACATCGACATGTGATGCTCCATCAATGACTGGATGATATGGCATCTCCAAACAATCAGGCATATGACAAGAAAAACTGACATTCAACACTGCCGTTTTGATACCACTATTTTCTACGATATCAACAACTCTTGCTGTCAAATCACCTACCTGCCAAGCAAAAGCAGAACCTGGTTCTAAAATAACATGCAGATGAGGATAACGACTCTTGAACCCTTTAAGCACTTTAATAAGATGTTTACGATCATAATCATCTCTGGTCATCAAATGACCGCCACCAAGATTGATCCACTTCAACTGATCAAACCATGAACTAAACTTTTCTTCAATATGTTTTAGGGTACGTTCAAACTCATAAGAACTGGATTCACATAAAGTATGACAGTGAAAACCATCTATTCCTCTAGGCAAGAAAACTGGTAATTGATCATGAGTCAAGCCAAAACGAGTACCAGGCGCACATGGATTATATATTTCAGTCTCCACTTCCGAATATTCTGGATTGACTCTCAACCCACAACTCACTTCGGCAGCTATTGCTCGTTTATAATAGCGCTTATATTGTGAGAGACTATTAAAAGTGATATGACTACTACAGCGCAACATGGCATCAATCTCTTCGTCTACATAAGCAGGTGAGTATGTATGAGCTTTTGTTCCAAATTCTTCGTAAGACAAACGAGCTTCATTCAAGCTGCTGGCAGTCGTATAGCAAATATATTCTTTAAATATCGGAAATGTCTTCCACAACGCAAATGCTTTAAAAGCCAGAATGATTTCAACATCAGCAGCTTTAGCTACATTAGCAATCACAGATAAATTATCGCGAAGTTTAGCTTCATCGAGTATATAACAAGGATTTGGGAATTGGTTATAATTAATCATAGGCTCCTATTTTAATATCTTAATTCAATCGTACAATACATCCTCTATATTGACACAAACAAAAATACAAAATCTTTTTATTTATGCAGTTGGTTTGTACTAAAAAATCGCTATATTTGTCGTGCAATATTGTATAAACAACGAAATACTTTTGTGATCTATGAATCTGATAGATATTATTGAGCTAGAAGAACGTAATAAAGAATATAAAAACCGAATATATCTATATTTGAGCGGCAATATTTGGCGTGCGTACGAGCAATCTGCTCGACTACTCAAAGAACGCATTCCAGAAGCTGCTTCAGGAAAGGATGTTTTTCCTTACTACGAAGTAGAGCTTGCAGCTGCGTATATTACTCTTGAGCTTATTATTCAGAGACTACCAGGATCACAACTAATGGTACGCGATTCATATATCGAAATTCGTCTTGACGAAGAATTTGAATAAAGGCTGTTAGCAGAGTATAGATCGTATTTCAAACAATAAAAAATAGCAATTTAGTACAATATATAAAGGAGTTCCTTATTTAGGGAGCTCCTTTTTTATCCACGATTCCAGCATACACATTCCGTACTTGGTCAAAATGGACTCTGGATGAAATTGCACACCATATATTGGATATTCCATGTGTTGTATAGCCATGATATTATTGTCTTCATCATAAGCAAGGACTTCAAGGTCAATAGGCAATGCTTTCTCCTCTATAACCCATGAATGATATCTTGCTATTCCACTATTGGCTGGTACCCCATTCCATAAGAAAAACGCAGGATTGACCAATCGCAACTGACTCATATGCCCATGCTTAGGCACTTCCATCTGTCTCAAATTCGCTCCAAAGAATGCAGCAATAGCTTGATGTCCAAGACACACACCTAGAACCGATGGCACATCTTCGCCAACATGCGCATATGCCACGATATCGCCCAACAGTTGCATCATACCAGGATATTCAGAGGGCACACCCGCACCAGGTGAAAATAAGACATGCGAATAGGATAGCAAGCGCTCCTTTTCCCATTCTGTGGTGTAGAGATTATCCACTAAACAGACGTCCATACGATCCCCCACAAGGCGACGTAGATACTCGACCAAGTTATATACAAAGGAATCTCTATTATTAACAACTAATACTCGTTTCATCGTCGCAAAAGTACTATATTTGTTGCATGTTTTCAGCAAGCAAAGTCATAAAAAGCCTCAACGAGGCAAGCAAAACGCATACACCTTGTCTTTTCGCATTGGATTACGAAATGGACAGAGGTCTTTTTGTTGCCAATCCATATCAACAAGAGGAAATATTTTTTAGAGTCCCCAATCAGCCCTCACATCTTCCACAGACTTTACCGATTACCCAATCGTGCACATTAACTGCCCATCCAGAGACTCTATCAGACTACACACAACGATTTGAATTTGTGATGAATCATCTTAAAAGAGGAGATTCTTTCTTAACCAATCTAACCATAGAAACTCCTATCTCTCTGGATTCAGCACATGATCCGATGCTCCAAATTGCTCTGCAGAGTCACTCACCATATATGATTTATTGGCCTGATCATTTTGTCTGTTTTTCACCAGAACGTTTTATCCAAATAGAGCGAAATCATATAAGCAGCCATCCAATGAAAGGCACCATAAATGCAGCAATACCTCATGCAGCACAACTCATTCTGAACGATCAAAAAGAAACAGAGGAACATTGCACTATCGTCGATTTTATACGAAGCGACCTGAGTCGTGTGGCCACAAACATCCAAGTACCTCGATTTAGATACATCGATAAAGTATCCACATCTCATGGAGATATTCTTCAAGTAAGTAGTGAAATTACTGGAGATATTTTGGGACCATTCAAAGACAACTTAGGGAACTTACTCGAAAAGATACTACCAGCTGGAAGTATTTCAGGAGCCCCAAAGAGAGCCACTTGCTCGGTCATCAAAGAGGCAGAACAGCGAAAACGCGGCTATTACTCGGGGATCTTCGGTCTATACAACGGGGACACACTAGATACGGGTGTGATGATTCGGTATATCGAGAGACGCAATAACGCCTATTTTTTTAGCAGTGGAGGAGGCATCACGATCAACAGTGATTGTCAGAAAGAATATCAAGAGGTTATCCAGAAGATATACCTACCCAAATAGTAAACAAACAGGATTCAATAGTATTTTTAAAATAAAAAGGTATGAAAATAAGAAATGCATTTCGTCTTGCAATATTTGACTTGGACGGTACATTAATGAACACCATTTCAGATTTAGCTTGTAGTTGCAATCACATTCTAAAAAGTTTAGGATATCCAACTCACGATGAAAAAGCTTATCTGCGCATGGTGGGCAACGGCATCCCCAAGCTTATTGAACGAGCACTACCTGAAGAAGAAAGGAACGAAGAAAGAATTAAAGAAGTCACAAACTTATTCATCCCCTATTACAAGGCTCACAGCTGCGATTTGAGTGCTCCTTATCAAGGCATGACACAAGTATTAGCAATCCTTATTCAACGAGGTTACAAACTAGCCGTAGCAAGCAACAAATTTCAAGGAGGAGTTGATGAGGTAGTAGGTCACTACTTTAAAGACATTCCATTTACTGTTGCCCTAGGTGCCCGAGAAGGCATTCCAAACAAGCCCAATCCACAAATCGTATATGACGCCATGTCGGCTGCTCATGTACACGACAAGGGATTAGTGCTTTATATCGGAGACAGTGATGTGGATATGCTGACAGCCCAAAATGCACAAGTAGCCACTTGCGGGGTCACTTGGGGATACAGAAGCGAAGAAGAACTCAACGCTTTCCAACCGACCTATATCATACAGGACCCTACAGATATTTTGGACATTCTTCCTTAAAGATTAACAGGGTATTGCTCCAAACTAGACAAAGAATAAAAATAAAGGCATATCAAAATCAATTTTGATATGCCTTTATTATGTGTATAGAAAGGGACCTTTACTTTGTTAAGATCTCATTGCCATCTTCTGTAATCAAGATCATATGTTCCCATTGAGCAGAAAGTTGGTGATCAGCAGTACGGATAGTCCACCCATCATAAGCATCTTCTGTAATACGAGCTGTGCCCATATTAATCATCGGTTCGATAGTAAACGTCATACCAGGTACAATCAACATACCCGTATCCCAACGGCCATAATGAGCCACTTCGGGATCTTCATGAAAACGCAACCCTACACCATGACCTGTCAATTCACGCACGACACCGTATCCTTGTTCTTCGGCAAACTCTTGAATAGCTGCACCAATATCTCCAATACGTGCCCAAGGTTGAGCTTCTTCAATACCAATCATTAAAGCTTCATACGTATCCTCTACGAGCTTACGTGCTTTATTATCTACATTGCCAATCATAAACATGCGACTAGCATCACTGAAATATCCGTCTTTGATAGTAGACACATCAATATTGACAATATCGCCATCCTTTAATATATCATGCTTAGCTGGGATACCATGACAAACCACCTCATTGATACTTGTACAGATACTCTTAGGGAAACCATTATAATTCAATGGTGCAGGAATAGCTCCATGATCTCCTAAAAATTCATGGGCCAATTTATCCAATTCATAAGTGCTGATCCCTTCCTGTACATGCTCTGCCAACATATCCAATAGAGCGGTATTGATGACCGCACTTTTACGAATACCTTCCAATTGTTCTTCAGTACGAAGAATATGACGAGGAGGCACTTTACAACGCATTCTTTTACGTTCTTGCACCTTATTCTCAATACGGTCAGGATAGCTATCTGGAGTGAGACGCTTAGGTCCACTTTGTTTATTTTTTTTCATATCACTAGGACATTATATATTTATATTTCATACAAAGGTAATACTTTTTTCTCAGACAGCATGCGAATACGATAAAAACTAAAACTAAGGATGATACAAACACCCTTGAGTAATAGCTCGCTCACGCATGCGCTTCTTGACTTTGTCCACAAAAGCATAATTTTTTAATCCCCATTTAGGAGCGATAAGCAAATCTGCTGGAGATTGAGACACAAAACGTTCAACCACCAAATCGGGTCTCAGTCGAGCTATAAAATCAATCACCAAATCAATATACTCATCCACATCATACAGATGTACAAAATCGGGATTCAACTCCTGCTGACGAGCCATCTTAGTTCCTTTTATTAATTGCAGTTGATGCAGTTTAATAGTATCCAGTGGCAAATCGGACAAGATAGATGCTTCGTTCAAAATCTCGTCATGACTTTCACCAGGCAAGCCCAAAATCATATGTCCCCCAACTGGGATTCCACGCTGAGCAGTTTGCTGCACAGCCCAAGTACTTTGGGCAAAGGTATGGCCACGATTGATCAATTCGAGTGTCTTATCATAACAACTCTCTATTCCATATTCCAACAACACGTAATGGGATTTATGCAAATCTGCAAAATAATCCAATAAGCGTTCATCCACACAGTCTGGACGAGTACCGATTACAACTCCTACCACATCATCTACCGCAAGAGCTTCTTGATACCGCGCATCAAGCATTTCAATGGTATCATAAGTATTGGTATAGGCTTGAAAATAGGCCAAATACTTCATTTCTGGGTATTTGTGACTAAAAAAGGCTCGCCCTTCTTCCAATTGTTGGGTGATGCTGCGTGATTCTTGGCAGTACGCTGGATTAAATGTTTGATTATTGCAATATGTACACCCCCCCAATCCCACTCGACCATCTCGATTGGGACACGTAAAACCTGCGTGTAAAGATATTTTTTGGACTTTATAGGGGAACTGTTGCCTCATCCAGGCACTAAAATCTCTAAATAAAGAAAGTTTGGCTTGTTGCATAGCACAAAAGTAAGAAAATAATAATGATAATCGCCCGAAATAAGCTCATTTTTTGTAGTTTTGCAGTTAGTATACATAACCAAAATAGTTAACATATGATCCCTAAAATTTTAAATCACTTGAGCAAGACGAGCTTCTTGGCGGTGATTTTTACTTGCACATCTGCCGTATATGCTCACCCTGCATCAACAAATGCATCTTCATCAGACATTTCACAGACTAAAAGTCAAGTTCCATTGCGACAATTGACTTTAAGTGATATCACCAATTATACCTTTTATCAAGAGACGGTACACGGTGTACGCCCTTATAGCGACGGTACAAGTTATACATCGATGAATAGTGATGGTACACAAATCATTCAGTATGATTTTCGTACAGGTAAACAGATCAAAGTTTTATTTGACGTTGCAACCGCTAGAGATTGTAGCTTCAAAACTTTCAGCAATTACCAGTTCTCGCCAAACGGTCGCGACATTCTAATTGAGACCAATCGCAAAAATATCTATCGCCGCAGTTACACTGCTGTGCACTATATTTATGAAATGCGCAACAATAAGCTAGTACCATTAAGTGCTGGTGGTCCACAACAAGTGCCTTTATTCTCGCCAGATGGTAATGACATTGCATTTGTACGCAATAACAACATTTTCCTAGTGAAACTTCTATACAACAATGCAGAATCTCAAATTACTAAAGATGGAGAATTTAATCACGTCTTAAACGGGATTCCAGATTGGGTGTATGAAGAAGAATTTTCATTCAATCGTGCATTCTGCTTTAGTCCAGATAGTAAAATGCTGGCTTATATTCGTTTCGACGAATCGGCTGTAAAAAGCTACTCCTTCCCGTTGTATCCTCGTGTCTATCCTCACAACAAGCAATATGAAGGATACCCTACAAGCTATACATACAAATACCCTAAAGCTGGCGAAGACAACTCAAAAGTGGAAGTACATAGCTATGACATCAAGCATCATATTGACCGCAAGCTAGATATTCCTTTGAGCAAAGAAGGATATATACCTCGCATTGAGTTTACCAATGATTCTACTCGCTTGGCAGTTGTAACTCTGAATCGTAATCAAAACGTTCTAGAGTTGTATTATGCCAATCCACGCTCCACGGTAAGTAAACAAATTCTTCGTGAGACAAGTGATACATACATCAGTGAAAGTGCCCTAGACCAACTTAAATTTTACGACAAGCACTTTAGCTTTGTTAGTGACAGAGATGGATATAAGCACTTGTATTGGTACACTCTAAATGGTCAATTGATCAAGCAAGTGACAAGTGGCCAATTTGAAGTGAAAGATTTCTTGGGCTGGGATAGCAAAAGCAACAGTTTCTACTATTCTAGTGATGAATCTAGTCCACTAAAACAAGCCATCTATCGCATTGACAAGAAAGGCAAAAAGACATGTCTGACACCTCAAGGTGGGATAAATCGTGCTATATTCTCTAAAAACTTCGACTATTTTGTACATTATTTCAATGATGTACACACCCCTATGCAGGTGACTTTAGAAAACACTAAAAGTCAGAAGGTATTAAAGGTTTTGGAAGATAATGCACATCTAAAAGAGCTCCTAGCTCAATATGCTATCCCTGAAAAAACTTTCTTCACTTTTAAGACATCACAAGGTACCCAGCTCAATGGTTGGATGATCAAACCAACAGACTTCGATTCATCTAAAAAGTATCCTGTATTGATGTATCAGTATAGTGGTCCTCAAAGCCAAGAAGTATTGGATGAATTCAAAATAGATTGGCAAACATATCTAGCTACACAAGGCTATATCACTGTGTGTGTTGATGGACGTGGGACTGGCGGTAGAGGTGCAGCATTTGCTAAATGCACGTATATGAAGTTAGGTGTATTGGAAGCCGAAGACCAAGTAGAAACAGCCATATATCTAGGTACTTTACCTTATATTGATGCCCAACGCATCGGTATTTGGGGATGGAGTTTTGGTGGATTTACAACACTGATGAGTATGAGTGAAGGTCGCCCTGTCTTTAAAGCAGGTATTGCGGTAGCTGCTCCTACATCATGGAGATACTATGACACTATATACACTGAACGTTTCATGCGTACTCCACAGGAAAATGAAGAGGGGTACAAAGAAGGATCATGCTTCAATCGTGCCGACAAATTACACGGAGACTTGTTGCTCGTACACGGATTGGCCGATGACAATGTACATTATCAAAACTGTGCTGAATACTCAGAATACTTGGTACAATTGGACAAACCATTTGACATGCAAATATACACCAATAAGAACCACGGTATCTATGGTGGAAATACTAGATTACACTTATACAAACGTCTTACACGCTTTGTAAAAGCACATCTATAAAGCTCAATCATTCTTGCCTTGGATACGACAATTCAAGGCAAGAATGTTTATATTTAAAGCCAGAATCTCAATATCTAAGGCAAGAATGCCAGACCTAAAACCTTACATCATGAAAACGACTGAAAAACCCAAACTAGCTTTATCTCAACTAAGCAGAAAACCATCTTGGCTCAAGATTAGTATAGATGCCAATGAACGGTATACACAAACAAAAAAAATTATTGAAGACCACCAATTGCATACCATTTGTAGCAGTGGACGTTGCCCAAATCGTGGAGAATGTTGGGGTAATGGTACAGCGACCTTGATGATTGGCGGTGATATCTGCACCAGAAGTTGTAAGTTTTGCAACACACAAACTGGACGTCCACATCCCCTATCCCCTGATGAGCCTAAACAAGTGGCACGCGCAATCCAATTAATGCACTTAAAGCATGCAGTCATCACATCGGTAGATAGAGATGACTTGGAAGACGGCGGGGCTAATCACTGGGCAAATACAATTCGTGAAATAAAAAAAAGCTGTCCCCAGACAACTCTTGAAGTACTTATTCCAGACTTTCAAGGCAACACGGACAGCTTACACCTCATCATAAAAGAACATCCTGAGATTATCAGTCACAATATGGAGACAGTCAAAAGACTATCACCACTAGTGAGATCTGCCGCCAACTACACCCGTAGTTTAAACGTACTAAAGTATCTTGCTCAAAATGGCGTTATCACTAAATCTGGATTAATGCTTGGACTAGGAGAAACTGAAGAAGAAGTCATCGACACCATGGATGATCTGCGTGCAATCAATTGTCAAATATTGACGCTAGGACAATATCTTCAACCCACACTGGAGCATTGGCCAGTTGCCGAATACATCACA
Organism: Bacteroidaceae bacterium; assembly: GCA_963668535.1. Classification (GTDB taxonomy): domain Bacteria; phylum Bacteroidota; class Bacteroidia; order Bacteroidales; family Bacteroidaceae; genus F22. Next base: position 2,098,474 of record OY764867.1, on the reverse strand, counting down.
CCTGCACAATTTGAAAAGTACAAAAACATTGGTCTATCCAAAGGCTTTCGATTTGTGGAAAGTGCCCCTCTAGTACGCTCTTCCTATCATGCCGACAAGCACGTACAAAAATAAACTACGACATATATTCATGAAGTCGTTTTTCCACATCGGGATGTAGAGTATCTTGACAACTCTCCCCTGCTTCTATCGCTTGTCGTATCTCTGTACTGCTCATATTCATCAAAGGCGCATCTGCTAGATATGTTACTGACGAAGGCAACGCTGCTATTTCCTCGTCCGACAGGAGAAATCCTGGGCGAGGATATACGAGCAGCTTACACATACTCAACAAGCGTTCTCCTTCACGCCAACGATCAAATAGCCGCCAATTATCTCCACCGACCAACAAAGTAAATTCGACTTCTGGATACTCTGTACACAAAGCATCCATGGTGAACACGGTATAGGTAGGTTTGGGAAGATGGCATTCAAAATCACTCACCTTCACCTTAGGAAGATGAGCTGTTGCCATCTGAGCCATTTCGATACGCAAGGATTCTGGATACAAGAAATGGGTTGATTTTAATGGGTTTTGTGGCGACACCATCAGCCACACCTCATCTACATAACCATGATCTATAAGATACTGAGCCAATATCGTATGAGCTAAATGAATGGGACTAAAAGACCCTCCATAGATTCCCACGCGTTTTGAAGTAGCCATAGAACAAGGAATAAATTATTTTGCGATAAATGATGTCACGATATCATATGCTTCACGTTGTGCTGTTGTCAAATCATCATTGACAACAACGACATCAAACTGAGAAGCAAAGCCCATTTCGTAACTAGCACGATTCAAACGATCTTCAATCACTTCAGGAGCATCGGTAGCACGCTCGATCAAACGTGCACGCAAAGCATCAATACTTGGCGGTTGTATAAACACAGCCAAAGCACGTTCTCCAAAGATTTCTTTAACGCGTACACCACCTTCTACGTCCAAATCAAGCACAACTGTTTGACCTGCTACTAGGCGATCCTCTACTTCACTACGCAGTGTTCCATAAAATCGCCCTTCATAGACTTCATTATACTCAAGAAAGTCACCCTGTGCTATTCGCGCTCGAAAAACATCGGGTGACAAGAAGTAATATTCTACACCATCTTTTTCTGTTCCTCGAGGAGCACGACTGGTTGCTGAAATAGAAAATTTCATGTCAACTCCCCTCTGAAGCAAATAATTAATGATTGTCGATTTTCCAGATCCTGATGGTGCAGAAAAAATAATAAGTTTACCAGCCATATATCCTTTATAGTACGTTTAAAACTTGTTCTTTGATTTGTTCAAGTTCATCTTTCATTTGCACAACGATACGTTGCATATCTGCTTGGTTACTTTTTGACCCAAGCGTGTTGATTTCACGTCCTATTTCTTGTGCAATAAAGCCTAATTTCTTACCGACCTGTCCATCTTCATTCTCCATTGTTTCGACGAAATATGTGAGATGATGTGCCAAGCGTTGTTTTTCTTCATTGACATCAAGTTTTTCTATATAGTAAATCATTTCTTGTTCTAAACGATTTGTATCATAGTCAACGGTCAATTTTTCCAACTGTTCCATGATACGTGTACGAATCTTCTCTACACGTTCCACTTCAAAGGCATCAACTTTTTGTAATAAAGCACTTATGTTATTGATATTCTGTCTGAAACGATTGGCTAAAGCTGCTCCTTCTTGAGTACGAAACGCTCCCAATTGTACCATCGCTTCTTGTACACCAGCCAGAATCGCTTTTTTATCATCGTCTGTCAATTCTACATCTTGTTGTCTCTCCAACACATCAGGCATGCGCATCACTTGTTCTAAAATTTGATCATTAGAAATGGTCAAATTATTATCTGATGCAAAGTCTCTAAATTGTGCTAGATAAGCCCCTGCCATAGCTTTGTTAATTTGCGTAGCTGCTTGTACACTATCTTGTTCTACTCGAGCACTAAAATCGACTTTACCTCGGCCGATACACTTACCAGCCAAACTGCGCATATCCATTTCAATATCTCGTAAAGGAGAGGCTATTCGTGCAGAAAAGTCTAGAGCTTTGCTATTGAGAGTACGTACTTCTATTTGAATTGTACGGCCTGCTAAAGCTACCTGAGCTTTACCAAAACCAGTCATTGATTGAATCATAAATCTGATGTTTACATTTATTTCCCACAAAAATACGGTTTTTATTCGAGATTATCACTATATTTGCAGACATAATATATTCAATCTAAGATTCACAAATGTCTTGTATTTTATGCATTGACACTTCCACTCACGCCTGCTCAGTAGCATTGAGCCAAGATGGAGCTGTCATTTTCGAGTTGGCCCAAAAAGAGCGTGCCCAACATACAACATTGCTTGGTGGTTATGTAGATCAAGCATTATCTTTTGCTGAAAATCACGCCATCCCTGTAGATGCTGTAGCTGTCACGAGTGGACCTGGAAGTTATACGGGTCTTCGTATTGGTGTATCCATGGCCAAAGGGGTATGTTATGCTTTGCATATACCGCTTATTAGTATCCCAACCCTACACCTACTTTGTGTTCCACTACTGTTACAAGTTGAGCATGCAGATCAGGCACGGTTCATTCCTATGCTCGATGCTCGTCGCATGGAAGTATACACGACTACAATGGATTTTGCTTTGAATGAGTTAGCACCAACGCGCGCTTTGGTATTCGAAGAAGAGACCAATCCATTTGAAAAGGACCTAGAAGCAGGCCCTGTATATTTTGTAGGTGACGGTGTACAAAAATGCATGCACCTACTTGCTCACCCTAATGCGCATTTTATGGCCGATGCCGTACCATTGGCAAAATGGATGTTTCCATTGGCTGAAAAGAAATTGGCATGTGGCGACACTGAGGATGTCGCTTATTTTGAGCCATTTTATCTCAAAGAGTTTGTAGCAACTGTCTCAAAGAAGAAGTTGTTGTAAATTCATTTCTTAAAATTTTATTCATCATAACCCCGTGTTTATGAATTCATTAGAACACAAATATAATACTCAACTCAAAAAATTGCCTCTACCAGAATATGGACGTAGCATCCAAAATATGGTAGATCATTGTTTGACTATTGAGAATAGCAAGGAGCGTCAAGCCTGTGCCGAAACAATAGTGAACATTATGGCCAACCAATATCCAGAGCTTCGTGGCAACGTAGACTTTGTACCTATGCTATGGGATCATTTGGCATTGATGAGTGATTATCAGCTTGATATTGACTATCCTTGCGAAATCCTCAAAAAAGACGAAATTGAACCCAAGCCACATGCCGTTCCCAACCTTCAAGGCCCTATTCGCTATCGTCACTATGGCGTCATTCTTGAACGATTGATTATCGAGACTTCTGGCTACCCAGACAACGAAGAGCGCGACATGCTAGTGGCTATGATATGTAATCAGATGCGTAAGTTCTTATCCAATTGGAATAAGGAAATATGCAACGAAGAAAAAATCGCAGCTGACCTTGAAGAGTTGTCATTTGGCCGTTTGGTTTTAACACCTGCTGTGCTCAGTATCATGCACGATCAACAACAAGGGCAGCATCGCAACATGCGCAATAATAAGAACCAACGTCGCAATACTGGATCAAATAAAGGTCAAAAAAATAATAACCCTAAGCGTCAAACAAGAAACAACAACTACAGCAAAAGAAAATAAGGATTTCATTTTGCTTTTCTACGTCTTTGTGCTATATTTGACTAATCAAATTGACTTTATAACGAATAATAAGAATTAGCTCAATATGGCATCATTTATAATAGAAGGTGGACATCGCCTATCGGGAGAAATCAAACCTCAAGGGGCGAAAAACGAGGCCTTACAAATTATATGCGCTACGCTTCTTACTTCTGAGAAGATAATTATAGAAAACGTCCCTGATATTCTTGATATCAACAACCTCATACAGTTACTACGCGACATGGGTGTAAAAGTGGAAAAACTATCTGTGGATAGCTATAGTTTCCAAGCTGATGAAGTTAATCTAGACTATATCCAAAGTGATGATTTTTTGAAAAAATGTGCATCGCTACGAGGCTCTGTCATGCTTATCGGTCCTATGATCAGCCGATTTGGACAGGCAATCATTGCTAAACCAGGTGGCGATAAGATAGGCCGTCGACGTATTGATACACATTTATTGGGTATACAACAATTGGGAGCAACCTTTATCTACGATGATAAGCGCCATATATACTCTATCAAAGCATCCAAACTAACAGGTTGTTACATGCTTTTAGATGAAGCAAGTGTAACGGGTACAGCCAATATTGTCATGGCAGCAGTACTTGCAGAAGGCACAACAACAATATATAATGCAGCTTGTGAACCTTATCTGCAACAACTCTGCAAAATGCTGTGTAGCATGGGAGCCAAAATCACTGGTATTGCTTCAAATAGATTAATTATTGAAGGAGTTGAAACACTTGGGGGCTGCACACACCACATACTACCTGATATGATTGAAGTGGGCAGTTTTATAGGTATGGCTGCAATGACTCACAGTGAAATCACCATAAAAGACGTACATTATGCCGATTTAGGCATCATTCCTAACAGTTTTCGTCGTCTCGGTATAAAGCTTGAGCAACGTGGTGACGATATCTATATTCCAGCACAAGAGCATTACGAAATAGAAAGCTTTATCGATGGCTCTATCATGACTATATCTGATGCCCCATGGCCAGGATTAACCCCAGATTTACTTAGCGTTATGCTAGTAACAGCCATACAGGCCAAAGGAAGTGTGTTGATTCACCAAAAGATGTTTGAAAGTCGCCTATTCTTCGTCGATAAACTTATTGATATGGGCGCACAGATCATTCTATGCGATCCACACAGAGCCGTGGTTAATGGGCATGACAACTTCATGAGATTGCGAGGGGGCAATATGATTTCTCCTGATATTCGTGCAGGTATTGCATTGCTTATTGCAGCCATGAGCGCAGAGGGAATCAGTCGCATTGACAACATTGAACAGATTGATAGAGGGTACCAGAATATTGAAGGACGACTCAATGCTATTGGTGCAAGAATTACTCGCCTAGATTCATAACGAATCCTATATTATCAAATAAAATAGCCTTTACCAATTGCTTCGCAAGGGAAAGGTATTGAAACAGACTTGTATGATTAAAAAAAATGAAGTGTATGAAATCGGGCTTTTCAACAAGCCTCATGGTTTACACGGTGAAATTTCTTTGACTTTCAATGATGATATCTTTGATCGTGTAGAAGCTCCTTACCTAGTTTGTGAAATGGATGGTATATTAGTACCTTTCTTTATCGAGTCATATCGCTTTAAAAGCGACTCTACAGCTTTAATCAAACTAGAAGATGTAGACTCTGCCGATTGGGCTAAACGTTTTACCAATGTACACGTATTCTTTCCTAAAGCATTGGCCAAAGGAAAAGCACCCGAACAGTTTACGTGGAATTATTTTATTGGATTCACACTCTTCACAGGTCAGAACAAATATATCGGCAAGGTAATCGACGTGGACACATCCACTCCCAATGTATTATTTTTAGTCCAAACGGAAGATGATAATGAAATCATGATTCCTGCTCACGAATCTATGATTCAAGAACTAGACAACAATGAGCGTATACTCTACATGGATCTACCAGAAGGATTAATAGACTAAGACTAAATAAAAGACCACAAAAAAATGTCATCTATCCTAGAAATAGAATAGATGACACTTTTTATTTATATGTACGTATATCTAACGAATACGGTCCATTGACTTATATGCATTGATATCCTTATTAATAGCTGCACGAGCCATTATAGTAAGAATGAAGGCACATAGCGGGAACGCTAGAAACATAGATATGTGAAATTCACTTAGTACCTCTGGTTTAGTGCCAGCAAAAAGCAATACTGCTAGAGAAACGTAGTATCCAACGATCAACAAGAGAGCAAACACACACATGCGTACTTGCATCATAACCTGATGTTTATGGAATAAAAACACAGCAACCAAATCAACTAAGGCTGACAAGCTCAACAACGCACCCAACTGCCATGATACAGCAGAGAATGGCTTAAGCGAGGTTGTAGTTGCTCCACTAGTTTCCATGAAATAGCCTAGTGGCATAAAACAAGATACCACAAGCAATACAACAGCTAGCAGCAAGTAAATAGTTTGTTTACGTTGAATCATACTACTTATTCTTTTCTTCTAACTCTTTCTCCTTTGCTGGATTACGAAAATAGACCTTGCCTTCTTCATATTCCTGAGCAGCTAGCAATGTAGGCTTTGGCAATTTCTCATAGTAACGAGAAATTTCAATTTGCTCTCTATTTTCAAATGTTTCCTCAAGATTGTCATTTGTCGAAGCAAACTCTTGTAGCTTAGACGACAAGTCACTCTTAATGTCAGCAGCTATTTGGTTTGCACGCTTACCAATAATATGCACTGTTTCGTATACATTATTTGTATCTGCACACAACTCCATCATATCACGAGTTATTGTGTTAGTAGGCGCATTGCTTCTTTTATAATCCATAATGATAAAACTTATTTAGATTAAACTTCTTTTCTATAATTCATTATCAGGCACTGGCAACTCTTTAATCATCTTCTCAGCTTTCTTAAGGAGATCCTCAGCTTCCGAAAGGTATTTGCTCTTTGGATAATCTACCTTGAATGCATAACATTCATCAGCGACATCTCTATAACGTTTAGCCATCTTATGCTCCACTGAATAATGAGCAGATTGGTATTTACTACGTAAGATCAGTATAGCCAACTCTTCGCGGTATTTCGTATAGGGAAAATCACGCAGAGCATTTTGGGCTGTAATCACACAAGATTCGTAATTGTTTTGCCCAAGGTAATTACCCAAATTATAATAGAGTTTTGCTGAATATAATTCTTTAAGTACCAACTTATTTTCTAGTTGAAGTATGATATCATCAGCCTCTTTTTTCAATCTACTTTGTGGATACAATTCCAAAAACATTTGTAGTTCTTGGATAGCCACATAAGTCGTGCTTTGATCAAGCTTTGCCTCTGGAGAGTTCAATGCTAATGCCTTGCCCGAATTGAAACGAGACATTTCTGCATAAACACCTCTAGGGTAAGTTGTATAATATTTCTTGAATGTTTCGGCTGCCATCACATAATCATGTCTTTTGTAATAACACATACCTAACATGTAGACAGATTCTTCTGCCTTATCCGTCCCTTTTAAGATGTTAATCAATTCATTAAGAATTGTCTGAGACTGTGTATATTTGCCTTCGGCGAAATAACTTTTTGCAGCTTCATACTTATAGTTATAATCCGTCGTTTTCAACACGCGATTGTATTGAGAACAAGAGGTCGTCATTAAGAGGACTGTTACTAAAATAGGAAAGATTTTCTTCATACTATATAAATATGAGACAAAAGTACTGTTTTCTCACCAGCATTCAAAATTATACATCTAAAAAAATGGTAGTTTCGACATCGAAACTACCATTTTCTGGGTGAACGATGGGACTCGAACCCACGACATTCAGAACCACAAACTGACGCTCTAACCAACTGAACTACGCTCACCATAAAAAGCTGTAATGAGAGGCTTTTGGCTTACTTAAAAGGCCTTTTCTCTCAAACGCGATGCAAAGATACAGCTTTATTTTTATTCTGCAAATATTTTCTCGAAAAAATATGCCTAAAATACCTTTTTACTCGCTTTTAGTGTATTGAGCATTAAAGACACAATGGTCATAGGCCCTACTCCACCAGGTACAGGAGTAATAAAACTGCATTTATCCTTCACCGCTTCAAAATCGACATCACCAGTTAACTTAAAGCCAGATTTTCGCGTTGCATCTGGCACACGCGTGGTACCGACATCAATAACGACGGCTCCCGGCTTTACCATTTCAGGGGTTACAAATTTAGGTGCACCTAATGCAGCAATTAAAATATCAGCCGAAGCACACACTTCTTGTATATTAGGCGTACGACTATGACAAACAGTTACGGTACAATTTCCAGGGTTTGCTTTTTGCATCATCAATGAAGCCATCGGTTTACCCACAATATTACTACGCCCCAACACCACACAGTGCTTACCTTCTGTATTGATATTGTATCGACGAAGCAGTTCAACAATACCACTTGGAGTCGCACTAACAAAACAAGGTAGACCGATAGACATACGTCCCACATTGATTGGATGGAATCCATCAACATCTTTATGATAATCGATTGCTTCAATAATTTTCTGTTCATCTATTTGCTTAGGCAAAGGAAGCTGCACAATAAAACCATCGACATCATCATCATCATTCAAACGATACACTTCTTTCAGCAACTCTTCTTCTGTCACATCGGCTTCAAAACGAGTCAAAGTCGATGTAAAACCACATGCCTCACAAGCTTTAACTTTGGCAGCTACGTAGGTTTCACTACCCCCATCATGCCCCACCAATACAGCAGCTAGATGTGGACGCTTCTCACCACGAGCAACACGTTCAGCTACTTCAACTGCAATTTCTTTTTTGATCTGTGCAGAAATAGCCTTTCCATCAATTATTTCCATATCTGTTTGTTTTTGTGTGTATAAGCATAATTCCAGATAGGACTTCCCCTATACGAGGGGAACTCCTATCTGGAATCTAACATACTATTTGCCCATTCTTGGCATCTTAGGCATGCGAGGCATCTTTCCTCCTCCCATTCCTAGAGATGAGACATTTTTCATTACTTTACGAGTCTGATCAAACTGCTTGATTAAGCGATTGACTTCCTGCAAAGTTGTTCCACTACCTTTAGCGATACGTTGTCTACGCGACCCATCTATCATAGAAGGGGTACTACGTTCTTCGGGAGTCATAGATTGAATAATAGCTTCAATATGCTTAAAAGGCTCATCACCTATTTCAACATCTTTAATCGCCTTTCCAACCCCAGGGATCATTGCAGCCAACTCCTTCACATCACCCATCTTTTTAATTTGTTGGATTTGTGACATGAAATCGTTAAAATCAAACTGATTCTTTTGGATACGCTTTTGAAGCTTCTTAGCTTCATCTTCGTCATATTGTTGTTGGGCACGTTCAACCAATGAGACCACGTCACCCATACCAAGGATACGATCGGCCATACGAGATGGATGGAACACATCTACCGCGTCCATGCGTTCACCTGTACCAATAAACTTAATCGGTTTATTGACCACTGTACGAATAGAAAGAGCTGCCCCACCACGAGTATCTCCATCAAGTTTCGTTAAGACAACCCCATCAAAATCTAAACGCTTATTGAATTCAAAAGCAGTATTGACAGCATCTTGCCCTGTCATCGAGTCAACAACAAACAATGTTTCAGTAGGATTTATAGCTTTCTTTAAAGCTTCAATCTCATCCATCATCTGTTCATCAATAGCCAAACGACCAGCCGTATCAACAATAATCAAATCACAACTCTTCGATTTTGCTTCAACAATACCATTATGCGCTATCTCGATTGGATTCTTATTATCGCGTTCACAATAGAAATCAACATCTATTTCTCGACTTAACACTTCAAGCTGATCAATCGCAGCTGGACGATAGACGTCGCAAGCTATCAACATCGGCTTTTTATGCTTTTTCTCCTTAAGCATCTTAGCCAACTTACCAGAAAAAGTAGTCTTACCAGACCCTTGCAAACCAGACATCAACACAATTGTAGGTTTAGCTTCGGTATCCAATTCGATAGCTTCTCCACCCATCAAAGTGGCCAACTCATCGTGAACAATCTTCACCAGTAGTTGCCCTGGTTTTACAGCTGTCAACACTTTCTGACCTATTGCCTTCTCTTTCACAGTATTGGCAAATTCTTTGGCCACTTTATAATTGACATCGGCATCAAGCAAGGCACGACGTACCGATTTAACAGTCTCCGCTACATTCAGTTCGGTGATACTTCCCTCACCCTTCAATATCTTAAAAGAACGTTCTAGTTTTTCGCTTAAATTATCAAACATACTTTGTTGATCTTATACTTGATTAGTTATTATACTTATTTACTTTATGAGTTCATACTCAACAAAAACTCATCATTATCCAAGGTGTTGCTCAATCGATCTCGTACAAAAGTCATAGCTTCCACTGGATTCATATCAGACAAGAATTTACGCAATATCCAAGTGCGATCTTGCACTGTTTTCTCCAATAGTAAATCATCACGACGAGTACTTGAAGCAATCAAATTGACAGCTGGATAAATACGTTTATTAGCCAACGCACGATCCAATTGAAGTTCCATATTACCAGTACCTTTAAATTCTTCAAAGATGATATCATCCATTTTAGAACCAGTATCTGTCAAAGCCGTTGCAATAATTGTCAACGAACCACCACCTTCAATATTACGTGCCGCACCAAAGAAACGTTTTGGTCGTTGCAATGCATTAGCATCCACACCACCAGACAACACTTTACCTGAAGCAGGAGTTGCCGTATTATACGCACGTGCTAAACGAGTGATGGAATCCAAGAAAATGACAACATCATGACCACACTCAACCATACGTTTTGCTTTCTCCAAGACGATACCTGCTACCTTCACGTGACGTTCTGCAGGTTCATCAAATGTAGATGCAATAACCTCTGCATTGACACTACGTGCCATATCAGTAACTTCTTCAGGTCGTTCATCAATAAGCAACATAATCATATGCACCTCAGGATGATTGGCTGCAATAGCATTAGCGACTTCCTTCATCAGAATAGTCTTACCTGTTTTTGGTTGTGCCACAATCAAGCCACGCTGTCCCTTACCAATAGGAGCAAATAAATCAATCACACGACAAGACAACGCATCGTTTCGGTTGCCACGAGACAAATTGAATTTTTCTTCTGGAAACAACGGAGTAAGGTGTTCAAATGGTACACGATCACGCACAAAGTTTGGTTCGCGTCCATTGATACGATGTATCTTTACTAATGGGAAATATTTTTCTCCTTCTTTTGGAGGACGAATAACTCCTTCTACTAAATCACCAGTTTTCAAGCCATACAACTTAACTTGAGATTGAGATACATAAATATCATCCGGTGAACTTAGATAATTATAGTCTGCAGAACGCAAAAAGCCATAATTATCAGGCATAATTTCAAGGACACCAGCTCCATCAAGGATATTTCCAAAATCATAGTTACGACGTGGAATACGCATAGGTTCTAAAGCAGGAGGTTCCTCCATTGAGGTATTTTGTCTGAAATCACGCTCATCGAAACGTCCTTCATGTTCAAATTCAGCGCGATGTGATTCATAAGCTTCTGGCTCATTATATCGAGTTTCCTGTTGTTGCGCACGTTGATCTCTTTTCTCCTCACGAGTAGATCTTTGTTTAGCTCCAGTAGGCTGATTAGCAGTTTCAACTTTAATGCGTTTACGCTTGTTGCTATTTTTGTCTGCTTGCACATGCTTTGAAGGCACAGGCGGTACAGCATCTTCTGCATGTACAGCGGGTACTTCTTCTAGTTTTGTATGACTAAACTTATCGAACAAAGCTTCTGGTAGTTCTATTTTTTCTGCAGCCTCTTGTTCCAACATACCTTCAGGAACATCAGGCGCTTGTTCACGTTCTTGAATAAAAGGAGGGACATCATCACCCATTCCCTTTATTTCATGTTCAGCTTGCTCCATCAACTCATCATATCGACTTGATGTTGTCGCATCTTTTACAGACCTTTCAACAGCAGTGTTTTCAAGATCAAGTTGTCTATTAGCCTGTTCTTCAACCACCGTTTCTTTAGCTACAGTTTTAGTTGTTGACTTAGCCCCTGAAGCCTTAGCTCCTCGAGTGGTCGATTTTGAAGCAGGTTTTTGCTTTGTTTCAGCTGGTCCATTTTCCGACATATTATCCTTCTTAGTTCGACTAATCTTACGCTTTGGAGTCGATTCAGAAGAGACGTCTGTTTTATTATCAGATTCTGCTGTTTTATTTGTTTCTTTTACAGCGGTCTTTTTAGGTCTTCCAGGTTTACGTTTAGGTGTAGTCTCAGTACTTTCGTTTACTTTAGCAGGCTTAACAGATGCTTCCTCACTTTTAGTTGTTGAAGTTGCCTTTGTTTTGTCCACTTCATCTTTTTCCTTATCAGCTGTACTACGCTTAGTTGATGCAGCTTTTGGTTTACGAGTTCTTTTAACTGTTTCTTTCTTTGCCGTCTTCATATTGGCCGACACGATTGCTTGCTGATCTAATATTTCATATACCAGTTTTTCTTTTTCAGTCGATGCAATATCAGGCACATTTAGTTGTTCAGCGATCTTACGTAGATCTTCAACAGCCATCTTTCGCAGTTGAGTTATGTTATAATTGTCCATATGTGGAAATAATGATTATTCAGAAGAATAATGCTTTGATAAATATTATAAGTCTTTATTCGGGGGAATGTTTATAGGCTACAAGGACTGTAGCTCTCAATGCAAGCAGTGCTTCACATGCACAAATGCATTATCAACGGGGCAAATATACTAAAATAATTTGCAATGCGCAAAAATGGTTACAAATATTTGACGTCAGTCCCCTCATGTACAGAAGGATTCTCTTTTTGATCTTCTAAAACAGGCACACATTGCATACACAATACATTGGTTGATTCTTTGCGCAAACGATACGGATGAGCAATCTCGTGACCGACCAACCATACTATTTTGTCCTCATCATCACAAAGCACCCATGTATTTTCTCGTTTCACCATGGATACTTTTTTATCAGTTAAGAAATCACTTACTAATTTACTTCCTTTCTCCATGCCATATGGAGAGAATCGATCCCCCTTCTTCCATCTACGCAAGTGTAAAGGCAAATGCACTGCATCCGCATCAATCAAAGCTGTCTTTTTGCTAAACGATGGTAAAACATCCCCCACTTTGTACGGAGTAAATTCAATACTAAAATCAGGCACCATTTCTGCTTCATGTTTGGATGGACGAATCAACAACCCATCTCGGTCACGCAAAATACTCCAACCCGTTTTACTATCAAACTGTCGTCCACATTGTCCTGTTCGAGCACATTCCAAAATACTGGATTGTTGACTACTATTGAATCCAAGTGGAGCAATTAGTTCATGCAAAATCAATTCTGGAGAAGTTTGAGCAAGCAAAGCATCAATAGGAATCACCCCTTGCTCAACCCAAATATGATAATTATGGGTAGAAGCCTGCATCATTGACGCAACTTCCTGCATATACAAAGTCGTATTCGCTAAAGTTTCTACAATAGATGGATTCATCTCTGCTAATAAAGGCAACACTTCATGTCGAACACGATTACGTAAATAATCATGTGATAGGTTTGAGCTATCTAGCACGCTATCAAAATTACAGGCATCTAGATAAGAGTCAATTTCTTCTCTACTCATACCCAATAAAGGTCGAATAATCATCCCCTGCTTTGCTTGAATACCACAAAGTCCCTTCACACCTGTACCACGTATCAAATTTAGCAACAACGTTTCCACACTGTCATTTTTATGATGCCCTACCGCAATACTATCAGCATGATACTGTAGCCTAAGTGCTTCAAACCAATCGTAACGCAAACGGCGCGCCGCCATTTCTATCGATTCACCATGTGTTAGTGCTTCTTGACGAGTATCAAAATGTGCAACTTCGAAAGGGATGTCTAATTCATGACACACTTTTTTCACAAACTCCTCATCACGTATAGACTCCTCATCACGAAGATGAAAATTACAATGCGCAGCAATACAACTATAATTCAATTCATGTAGGCAACGCAGCAATGCTATCGAATCAGGGCCACCACTAAAACCAACAATAATTTTATGATCAGGGCGAGCCAAATCATTTGCTTCAATATACCTTTGGACAGATTGAGAAAAATCTATCAGACATTTCATTACTTTTCTACTTTATAAGTCAATGAGGCTAGATAACCAAAATGATTATCTTCAGCGACTAACTTGGCTTCAAAGCCATGTTGTCCGCAATAATATTGTAACGTTTCAAAATCAAGATAAAGCCAATCAAATTGATCTCCTTCAATGTCTTTATACACCATTTGAAAATCAACTTCGCCATAATAAGCTCCTGCGATATCGATAAGGAAACTTCCATCCTCTTCCTCAAACAAATATTTCAAATCTGATGAATCCAAATACAGCACACCCTCTGGGGCTAATAATTGTTTCACGCGTTCAAAAAACAAAGGAAGACGTTCTACAGTGCCTACAATACCGATACCGTTCATCAGCATCAATATTGTGTCATACGTTCCAGTAAAAGTCGGTTCAAAGAAATTGACTTGGAGAGCTTTTTCTACTCCTCGCTCCTTCATAACCTCTACTGAAAGTGACGATACGTCTACCGCCGTCACATCATGTCCGTTTTTTTGCAATTGCAAAGCATGACACCCACTCCCCGCACCGACATCTAAAATACGTCCTTTAGCTTTATCCATCGCTAAACGTTCAAGACGAGGCATTTGTTTGTACGTACGAAATAAATGTTTTACTGGGATTTCATCATCATCAAATGATTCGGAACGTACAATTAAACGTTCTGCTTCACCCGTGTGATAATAATCAGCAATTGCTGTTCCCATCGGATCGTGCTTTGGATCCAAAACTGGCATGATTAACGAAGACATATTTGACTTTTTTATTCTTTACTATAGGCAAATATACGATTTCTCGTTGGAATACACTACCTTTGTCCCCAAATAGTAAAAATAAACTTAATCAATAAATGCATGAGTGATATTAAAAGTGCCATTCTAAATGGTATCACCTTCAAAGGGAGCAAGAATTCCAAAGAAGGAGAAGAAAACAAAGTGAAAACTAAAGCAAAAAAAGCGACCTATATTAAAGGGCTTCATGGCTCAGGCGCTGCAAAGAAAAAAGCAGAGATCAGAAAAAAACGCGCTATGCGTCATAAGAAATAATTATTCTTGAATCTCTTCAAAATCAACATATTCTCCCTCTGTTTGGGAGAATACTTTTTTATGAGGGCCTTGTGAAGATTGATTCTCTGCATGCGTCGATTCTTGACGTCGTTGACCATCCATTTTTTGTGTACCTTGAGATCTTCCTTGTTCTTGTCCTTCTTGTGAACCAAACGGATTGCGCCCTGTTTGTTGAAACGGGTCACGCTGTTTTTTCCCTCCCAGCATAGCTCTCATTCTTGAGAAGCCAATCAGAACTAGAGCAACTATAAAAACAACAACAGCAAGAAACAGGGTAAATAAGAAGGATAATACGGACATCATAAAGCTTTCTTTTTTGTGTGTATAAGATTAAATTACGAAATCTTCCTTGCAAGTCTTATGCCAAAACATTTCTAACAATCGAGACGATTACATAAAGCACGATTGCATATGATATCCCTGGCAAGTAAAAAAACACGATCAACCCAATAGCTACAATCAAGAAAAGGAAACGCAAACTATTGTCTTTCCAACTCAAGTTATGAAACTTGAGCGAAAACATTGGGATCTCTGCATTGAGCACCCAACAAGCCAAGAGTACGCCAACAAATAAAATGAGTTGAGCGAATGCACACTGCAAGAGACTTTGAGGAGCCGAAACAAGCAAAGCCCCCCAGAACAAAGCATTAGCAGGAGTAGGCAGACCAATAAATTCAGTTGTCTGACGTTCATCCACATTAAATTTGGCAAGACGCATGGCAGATGCCGCCACCATCAAAAATGCTAAATAAGGACAAACTTGCTCCCAAACACTTGTATAATGTACTTGGGACAAATGGCTCATCACATAATACAACATGGCTGATGGAGCAAAGCCAAAAGTAATCAAATCGGCTAAAGAATCCAATTCCTTGCCTATTGGGCCACTCACTTTCAACAAGCGAGCAATCATTCCATCAAAGAAATCAAAACAAGCACCCAAAATAATAAGTGCCAAACTATACTTCAATTCTCCTTGAAGCGCCAACAACACCGCGCCGACTCCCGACAGGAGATTACACAATGTTATGATATTTGGGACACCTCGATACCAAGGTGAACTACATTTTTCCATATACAATTTATTAAGGCAATTTAGCCACTACAGTTTCACATCCTACCGTTTTTTGTCCAAGAACAACCGTAGGTTCTGTACCTATTGGTAAGTACAAATCAACGCGTGAGCCAAATTTTATAAAGCCTAATTGTTCATTAATATCTGCTTTGTCACCTGGATGACAATAAGTTACAATACGACGAGCCACAGCACCTGCAATCTGTCTAGCCATTACATCTAAACCATTTTCTGTACGAATAATGACCATAGAACGTTCGTTATCCGTACTAGCTTTGGGTAAATAGGCCTTATAAAACAAACCTTTAGTATGACTTGAGTGAACGACCGTTCCATCACATGGGAACCATTGAGCATGTACATTAGTAACATCCATAAAAATAGATATCATCAAACGCTTATCATGAAAATACTCTTGTTCATCGACTTCCTCAATGACAACCACTTTACCATCCACAGGAGAAACAATTGCACCATTCCGATCCCCAGTAAAGGTTCGGATAGGGCACCTAAAGAAATTAATAATTAGGCCTAACAAGACTAAAGCACCAATGCCGTAAATCAGCTGTACAAAAACTGGAGCATCAAAACGATACAATAAAGCTCCAAACAAAGCTAAAATTAAAACGACTGCAATAATTGTATGGTATCCTTCACAATGAAGGCGCATATTTTTCAAGTTTTTCATGCGTTGAATAAATGTATTATAAAACTTCGGTGTACAAAGATATATCATATTTCTGTGAGTAACAACCTT
Source organism: Bacteroidaceae bacterium (assembly GCA_963668535.1). Classification (GTDB taxonomy): domain Bacteria; phylum Bacteroidota; class Bacteroidia; order Bacteroidales; family Bacteroidaceae; genus F22. Next base: position 2,081,676 of record OY764867.1, on the reverse strand, counting down.
GTTGCTGATTTTTTGTTTTTCTCACACCTTTCCTTGTGCATCACACAGATAATCCGTACCTTTGGAATCCTAAATTAAAATTCCCATTCTTATATATAGCAATGACAAATTTCGCCCATTTACATGTTCACTCACAATTTTCCTTACTAGATGGTCAAGCCAGTATAGAAGGGCTAGTCGACAAGGCTATTGCCCACGATATGCCTGGTATTGCCTTAACAGATCATGGCGTGATGTTTGGTATCAAAAAATTCACCGATTACATCGCCAAAATCAACAAAGGACGTACCACTCCCTTTGTGCCTATAATAGGTTGTGAGATGTATGTCGCTCGACGAAGCCAAACTGACAAATCGGAGACACAAGACCGAAGTGGTTGGCATTTGGTTGTACTTGCTAAAAATAAACAAGGGTATCAAAACTTAATCAAGCTCGTATCAAAAGCTTACTCAGAAGGTTTTTATTTCAAGCCTCGTACCGATAAGCAAGAACTTGAAGCACACAAAGAAGGGCTTATTATTTGCTCGGCATGTCTGGCAGGTGAAGTGCCCAAAAAGATCAACAGTGGAGATCTCGAAGGTGCCGAACAAGCTGCTTTATGGTTTAAGGAACGCTGGGGAGAAGATTATTATCTTGAAATTCAGCGCCACAAAACCAACGATCCCGATACCAACATGTCTGCTTATCCATTAGAGGAGAAAGCCAACAAAGAAATTTTACGTATTGCACAAAAGCACGGTATCAAAGTGGTATGTACGAATGATGTACATTTTGTCAATCAAGAAGATGCCGATGCTCACGAACGCCTCATCTGCCTAAGTACAGGCAAGAAGATGAGCGATACTAATCGCTTGCGTTATACTAAACAAGAATGGTTAAAGACTCCAGAAGAGATGGCCAATATCTTCAGTGATGTGCCAGAGACCTTGGAGAACACACTGGAAATCGTCAATAAAGTCGAAACATATAGCATCGAACATGGTCCTATTATGCCCAACTTTCAGATTCCTGAAGAATTTGGCACAGAAGACGAGTATCGTAAGCGATTTACTCAGGAGGAGTTGATCAAAGAATTTACCAGTGACGAACACGGAGAAAATCCACTCGATCCTGAAGCAGCGCAGAAGAAGATCAAAGCCATCGGTGGAGCTGACAAGCTTTATCGTCTTAAACTTGAAGCTGACTATTTGTCAAAACTCGCTTTTGATGGGGCGAAAAAATACTATCCAGACATGGATAAAGATACCAAAGAGCGATTGGTCTTCGAACTCCACATCATGAAAACGATGGGTTTCCCAGGCTATTTCTTGATTGTGCAAGACTTTATTGCTGCTGGCCGTAAAATGGGCGTTTCCGTAGGTCCTGGTCGTGGTAGTGCCGCCGGTAGTGCCGTCGCTTATTGTTTGGAAATTACCAAAATTAACCCCATTAAATACGACTTACTTTTTGAACGTTTTTTGAATCCCGATCGTATTTCATTACCCGATATTGATATCGATTTTGATGATGATGGTCGTGGCAAAGTCTTAAAATGGGTGACCGAAAAATATGGCTCAGAAAAAGTAGCCCATATTATTACCTATGGTACAATGGCTACTAAAAGTGCGCTGAAAGATGTGGCCCGTGTAGAAGATGTACCTCTACCAGTTACCAATAATCTGGTAAAACTTATTCCAGATAGTATCCCTGACGTAAAAAAGGTCAACCTCCGCAAAGCCATAGAGTATGTACCAGAGCTTAAACAAGCTTCACAAAGTCATGACTTGAAGCTTCGTCATACGATGAAATTTGCCGCTCAACTTGAGGGAACCGTACGCAACACCGGTGTGCACGCATGTGGCGTGATCATCTGTCGTGACCCAATTACTGACTGGGTACCAGTATCCGTGACCTATGATAAAAAAACAGAAGAAACAATCACAGTAACTCAATATGAAGGACGTGTGATTGAAGATACTGGATTGATCAAAATGGACTTTTTAGGGTTAAAGACCCTATCTATCATAATGGAAACGCTTAAAAACATCAAGCGTTCTCATAACCTAGACATTGATATAGATACCATCCCCATTGATGATGCACTGACGTATCAACTTTTTTCAGAGGGACGTACCGTTGGGGTATTTCAATTTGAATCTGGAGGTATGCAGAATTATCTACGTCAATTGAAACCAAGTACTTTTGAGGATCTAATTGCGATGAATGCGCTATATCGTCCAGGTCCTATGGATAATATCCCAAGCTTTATTCGTCGTAAACATGGGGAAGAAAAGGTCGAGTATGACCTACCCATAATGGAACGTTATCTTAAAGACACATATGGTATTACTGTTTACCAAGAACAAGTGATGCTTTTGTCGCGCTTATTGGCCAACTTCACTCGTGGAGAAAGTGATGGGCTTCGAAAAGCGATGGGTAAAAAGCTCCGCGATAAGATTGACCAAATGAAGCCCAAATTCATTGATGGTGGAGTGTCCAATGGACATCCAGCTAAAGTGCTTGAAAAGATATGGGCCGACTGGGAAAAATTTGCTTCTTATGCCTTTAATAAAAGCCACTCGACATGCTATAGTTGGGTGGCCTATCAAACGGCATACCTAAAGGCACATTATCCTGCTGAGTTCATGGCAGGTAATATGAGTCGCTCTGTAGATAACATCACAGAAATCACCAAGTTGATGACAGAGTGTCAAAACATGGGCATTAACTTATTAAGCCCAGACGTCAATGAATCGGAAGCACTCTTCTCTGTCAACAAAGATGGTCACATTCGTTTCGGGATGTCTGCTGTCAAAAATGTCGGTTCCAGTGCGGTAACAAATATTATAGAAGAGCGAGAAAAGAATGGTCCATTTAAGGATTTCAGCGATTTTATAGAACGCATTGACATGAGAGCATGCAATACTCGCTCCATCGAACATTTAGTTATGGCTGGTGCTTTTGATAGTTTCGGTTTGGATCGTGAACAATTATTATTTGAGGATCCAGAAACAAATGAAAACTACGTAAAGACCATGATGAAATTTGGGAAACGACTTCAAACCCAAAAAGCAGAAGCCACCATGTCCCTTTTTGGGGAGGATATGGTACAAGTGTCTTTCCCGAAAGTTCCAAAAGAATATCCTAAATGGTCTGATATAGAGCGACTAAGCAAAGAGCGAGATTTAGTAGGAGTCTATCTATCTTCACATCCTTTGGATCGTTACCGCATCACTCTAGATTATGTATGCAATACAAAGGTAGCCGAACTAAAAGACGTTGAGCTCCTTCGCGGACGTTCTAACATTATGGTTGGGTGTATTGTCTCGGACGTGGTGGAAGCATACACTAAAAACAACCAACCATATGGACGAATTACGTTTGAAGATTTTACAGGGACTCATCAAATTGCTATATTTGGCGACCAGTGGGGCAGCAATAAAGGGCACCTAGACAAACCAGGTAATATGGTTATATTATACGGAGAAGTGCGAGGGCGTTTTCGTTGGTCAGAAGAGAAAGAATTCTGTATCAATCGTGTAGAATTCATGAATGAAAATCTACAAAAAAACATTCAGCAACTTGTGTTGACGATACCATTACCTAGATTATCAACAGAAGATATTATACGTTTTCATGGTGTATGTGACAAATCACCTGGAACAACTAAAATAAGTTTCCATCTAGTAGAACTGCGTGAAGGTTACCAACCACGTGTATTGAAATTACATGCTCAAAGTGTGCAATGTGCACTCAATAATGAGATAATGGATTTTATCAAAGAAGTTGGGTGGAATTATCAAATTAATTTGTAACTTTGAACACAGATTTGGTGCTCAAGTTCTCACAAAATGAAATGTACTGAGCATCATTTATTTTTAAAGACAGACAAACTAAACGAACTAAAAATTATGGCATTTGAAATTACAGATGGCAACTTCAAGCAAGTTATTAGCGAGAACAAAATAGTAGTGATGGACTTTTGGGCTGACTGGTGTGGGCCATGCAAAATGATTACTCCTTTTATAGAAGCGATCGCAGAAGAATATAAAGACCAAGCATTAGTTGGTAAATGTAATGTGGATGACAATGTTGATGCAACAGCAGAATTTGGTATCCGCAACATCCCTACCATTCTTTTCTTCAAAGATGGTAAGCAAGTAGACAAAATGGTTGGTGGCAATACCAAAGCCGCAATTGAAGACAAGTTGAAGGCTTTGCTATAGTAGCAAAACCAGCTTAAATAATAAACAGATGAAACCAAACGACTTTTTGGAGGATCAAATGGATGATCAAGAAACAATCCAGTTTATCCGTAACTACCTGTCACCTGAGATTCATGAAAAGTACGATGACGATACATTGGTCTATATCCTTGACCTAGTCGATGAGTACTATTCTGAAAGTGGCATTCTAGAATCTTCTCCTGATGATGAAGGTTTCGTAGAAATCGATTTAGAACAGATTGCTGATTATGTCGTTAAAGAAATGGCAAAAGATAAGCTACAAAAGCCTCTTGATCCAGAAGAAGCCTTGCTAATTATTCAAGCCGAACTTGAATATGCAGAATCGCTAGACGACTAACACAACACGAATTGTGCATAGCACAATTAAGGACATTATACAAAAGAGATCATAGTCATTGCCCAGGCAATACATATGATCTCTTTTTATTATATACTATATGCTTATTATATCTAGATAAGCAATTATTTGCTTGTATATTCGTACGTATAGATATCGGATGGGGTAAGTCTCTTCAACACATCTAGTTGCACATCTTCACCAACAATATGTCCAGTATCTATCAACGCTTGCTCCATATTTTTATATGCTAGTTGGGGATGGTTATTATCTTGGCTAAGGTGACAAAGCCAAATATGACGTACATCTTTATGGGCAAATTCGCGGACAAAGCGTGCTGCATCGGTATTGCTTAAATGTCCATTGTCACCAACAATTCGTTGTTTAAGATGAAATGGATAAGGGCCACGCTGCAACATATCTTCGTCATAATTACTTTCTAAAACCAACAACTGTGCCTGCGAAGCATAACGAATAACGGTATCAGATAAATGACCAACATCTGTGCATACACAAAAATTTAAATCACCAATCTGTAATAGATACCCTACACTATCTGTCGAATCATGAGAGACCTCAAAAGGAGTTATCTGCACGTCTCCCAAACTGAATGTCACTTCTTTTTCAACGAAACGGACACTGTTTGTCAGTTTATACGTCATACAATAGCTACGGTTCATCCCAGCATGTACTTTTTCTGTAGCATATACTGGGACATTGCGTTTTTCACCAAAGTATCCTACCCCTTTAATGTGGTCGGCGTGATCATGTGTAATTAAAATAGCATCAATTCCCTCATAATTCAAGTTATATTGAGCCAATCTTTTCTTCATCACTCGTGGACCTATCCCTGCATCTATCAGTAAAGTGATTGCCGATGTTTGTAAATAATAGCAATTTCCACTACTTCCACTAGCCAAACTTATAAAAGTAAACTTTTTCTTTTCAGCCATCAACTATTTACTCCCCCTTTCCAGCATTGCGCTGACGCACGGCTTCATAAATCAGAACTCCAGCTGCAACTGATACATTCAAACTTTCAATGGTTCCAGCCATCGGAATCTTTAACCATTCATCACATAGAGCGAGGTGATCGTAGTGTACCCCTTTATCTTCTGCTCCCATAATGATACAGGTAGGTTTAGTCAAATCACCTTCTGTATAATCATAATCGCCCTTTTCGGTAGCAGCAACAATATGGAAACCACTATCTTTGAGATACTTCAGAGTTTCAGTCAAACTGCGCTCCTTACATACAGGCAATTTCAACAAAGCACCTGCAGAAGTTTTCACAGCATCTGCATTAACAGAAACACTGTTGCGCTGTGGGATAATGACTGCATCCACACCTGCACATTCACAGGTTCTACCGATAGCACCAAAATTGCGCACATCAGTCAATCCATCCAGCATGAGCACTAAAGGTGTTTTGCCTTGTTCATACAAAAATGGCACGATTTGCTCTACCTTATGATAAGTCACCTGCGAGATATACGCAATTACCCCTTGGTGATTCTTACGTGTGATACGATTAATTCGTTCTACTGGCACACGTTGCACTGGAATCATACGCCCCTTCAACGCAGCAAACAACTCTTTAGATAGATCACTTTGCAAATCTCTTTTTACAAGAATCTTATCAATTTCCTTGCCCGCCTCTAAAGCTTCTAAAACGGCACGAACACCGAATATCATTTCATTCTTTTCCACTGTATATTGTTTAATTTTTACTCTTTATGTTTCAAATGGACTGTCGTTTATCAACTAGTATACTAAGCCACTATCTAGTCCAATGGGCAAAGATAGAGACTTTTTGTAAGATAATCGATTGAATATTTACTTTTAACCTCGAATTAGGTTTTAGATTACTCCTTTGTTTCCTCAAAATATTTCAAAAGATCAGCCACCACAAAGTTACTACCAAAAACGACCAACAAATCATCAGGTCCACACTGATCATACGCCTGTTCAAAAGCTTCAGCCACTGTGGGATACGCATCTGCTGGACGCATCAATTGCTGGCAATAAGCTTGTAGAGTTGACACAGGCAAAGCACGTTGACTAGAAGGCTGTGTCAGTGTATAGCTGACACGTCGTCCTGGACGAGGCAATAAGGTCAACATACTTTCCACATCTTTATCATTGACCACTCCAAAAACAAGGGACAAACGTTGATACTTCTGCTTCGCTATCGTATCCAATAGAGCCTCCACACTCGCTTTATTATGTGCAGTGTCACAAAACACTCGTGGTTTTGCTGCCAATTGTTGCCAGCGTCCTAATAGTCCGGTATATTTTTGTATATTTCCTAGTCCGGTACGTACGGCCAAGTCGGTAAATCGAAACCCTTTCTTCTGTAAAATAATGATAGCTTGAATAACAGCTTTCATATTTGTTTCTTGCTTGGCTCCACGTAGATCCGTTTCAAAAGGACATTGCTTAATCGTATCGGCTGCAATATACAATTCAGGTGCATGACTCTCTATTGAGTTTATTTTATCTAAGACGGCATCCACCAAAACATCCTGATGTTCACTCACAACAACTGGTACATTTGGCTTCACAATCCCAGCCTTTTCTCTTGCTATTTCTTCCAATGTATTGCCCAATTGAGCTGTATGATCATAGCTGACATTCGTTAAAATAGACAACTCTGGAGAGATAATATTCGTACAATCTAGACGTCCACCCAACCCAACTTCGATAACAGCAACATCTACTTGCTCTTCCGAAAAATATTGAAAAGCCATGGCCGTGGTTATTTCAAAAAATGAGGGAGACAATGCCCCTTCTTCTCCACGTCCTTCTATGATGGGCTCCATGCTATGTACAAAATCAATCACAAACTCCTTTTTTATGGGTTCGCCATTAATTCTGATACGTTCACTAAAATCCAAAAGATGTGGAGAAGTGTACAAACCAACTCGATATCCAGCAGCTTGAAGTACAGAAGCTAAAGCATGCGATACACTTCCTTTTCCGTTTGTCCCTCCCACATGAATCGTTTTATACTGCTTATGAGGATGCCCTAGCATTGCATCTAGAGTTTTCATGGTGTCCAAACCAGGTTTATATGCTGCAGCACCTATTTTCTGAAAAGCAGGAGTTGCCGCATACAAGCGTTCTAGAGTGGATTTATACACCTCTTGCAGGCGTTTATCGTCAGATTCGTTCATAATCTAATATATTAGTCGTGTACTCTATCCTTTGAGTACATATTAAGCCACAAAAGTACTTGTTTTTGTGGAGATACACAAACAATATCATCAAGGTACTATAAAAAACAGAGCCTCACTATTCCAGTGAGGTCTCTGTATGCACACATAGTCATTATGAAAATTGTATTGTGCTTATAATAAATTACTAGCTAATTCGCTTAACTCGCTTCGTTCACCTTTGACCAAATTAACATGCCCAAAAATAGGTTGATTCTTCATCCTATCTATCATATAGACCAAACCATTCGATTCATGGTCCAGATAAGGCGTATCAATCTGTTGAATATCACCAGTAAAAATCATCTTGGTACCTTCTCCAGCACGCGTAATGATTGTTTTTACTTCATGAGGAGTTAGATTTTGAGCCTCATCAATGATACAGTATGTTTCGCTAAGACTACGTCCTCTAATGAAAGCAAGAGCCTCAATAACCAATTGGTCGCTTTTCTGCATTTCTTCGAGTTTTTTCAACTCAGAAGATGTCGATGAGAATTGATGCTTAATCACATTTAAATTATCAAACAAAGGTTGCATGTAAGGCTTCACCTTATCTTCTGCTGTACCTGGTAAGAAACCAATCTCTTTATTGGATAATGCCACAATAGGCCGCGCTAATAGGATCTGTTTATAATTTGAAATAGCTCCTAAAGCAGCAGCCAAGGCCAATAAGGTTTTACCCGTTCCTGCCATACCCGTTAAAGCGACGAGTTTAACTTCAGGATCATTGAGCAATTCAAACGCGAAACTTTGTTCTGCATTTCTAGGCTCTATACCAAAATGTTTGCCTTTCTTGACACGGCACACCTTATGAGTAAATGGATTATACCGTGCCAGTACGCTATTGCGTTCGCTTTTGATCACAAAACATTCATTAGGAAATACCGTTTGAATTTCCATCACCTCTTCTGCATCAACCCCATCCTCCTGCGAATAGATATGATCTATTAATTCTGGCGACACATTATCGATAACTGTATTGCTCTGTTCGTACAAAGATACATCAGATACTTTATCGTTGTTATAATCCTCAGCCATAAGTCCTAGTGAACGCGCCTTCATCCGCAGATTGACATCTTTGGTTACTAGAATAACAGGTACATCAGGGAAGCTGTCTTGAAGATGTTCGGTTACAGACAAGAATTGATGGTCGGCCTTGTGTTCGGGAAAAGAATCACCTACGCGTTTCGATAGGATACGTCCAGTTACGATATATAACTTTCCCAATCCCTCTCCTAGCGGTACTCCTTCGGTAAACACAGCATCATTTTCCTCTGAAATTTCATCTAGCACACGCAAAAAAGCACGTGCATTGAAATTGATTTGCTCATTACCTTTCTTGAAATGATCTAACTCTTCAAGTAAAACAATGGGTAGGTACACATCATTCTCTTCAAAGTTCAATAAACAATTGTAATCATGTAAGATCACGTTGGTATCCAATACGAAGTTTTTTTTCTTTCCCATAGTGCGATGTGTTTAAGTAGATATTAGGGGAGAAATGATTTTAAAATCATTTCTCCCCTAATATAGTATTTTTTAATGGGAAATAGATTGTGTACTGCCCTATTTCTCTAAACAACGAAAAAAATTAACGTTTGGTCAATCCTATCTTTACGTTTAAACGGAAATAGTACACACCGTTTTCTTTTTCCAATTCACCGTAATGATCTTTGTACAAATCGCCCATTTCAAAACGGCTATTGAAGTACAAGAAATCACGCAATACTTCACGATTATCCATACTCAAATAGTCGATTGTTCCATCTCCTTGAATTAAGAGCATGCCATGTATAGCTGAATCAGCTCCTGTATATACTTTTGCAGGACGCATACCTAAAAACAAAGTCAACAGAAATTGTTTCATTTTATATTCATAAAAATGATGCTTATGTATAAGCTCATCTTTGATTTTCAATGGATTGATTTCTTTAATGACATCCACTAGCTCACTGACTTTCACGATGCCATCCAAATGCATCACACGCAACATTTCTGCCAATACACGAGGGAAATGTAGATCAATCATGTGCAAGTTACTCCGAAAAACTTTATCGTGGACATCATGGTACTTAAGTATTCCCCCAAGACGCTCTATAAATAGCATTCTATCGGCTACTGTATGGGCACTTTCTAGTGCGTTTACTTTAGCCACCGTAGGATTAGCAAATTTGATGCCTTGCAATTGAAATTTCAAATTGGCTGTGCGTCCTCCATCCAATAATGGATTCATTTGAGTAAGACGGGAACGTACCACCACCCCTTGACTAGGTGCCGTAGCATGATACAAACGAATATGCATATCAGTACGGTCTTCAGTCTGCGATTCCAAATCAAAAAGTTGAATCTTATCCAAAAATGCTTCAACGGCATCTGGCGATTCGATTTCGTACTCTTTATTTTCACGCATAGCTGAGAGTATCAGCTGAGCCATCTCTTCACATTCATCGCGAGAAACAGAAGGATATGTTGTAGCCTCTCCTTGTATACGCACATTGTCTCCATCTATACTATATATACGAGGACCATCATGTTCTATACGCATGATATCCACAATAGGCAACGTGTCAACTGGTAAAATGTTTTCCTCTTGCTTTCTGTTTTTTTTATTAGGTGTCATAACCTGTCCTACTCGAACAGATCCTACATATAAGGTGTGCAAAAGAGTATACACTTCACTCCAGGCACGTTTGTTGGCGATAAACGTCATAAATACTTATTTTATATATTAATCTTCTACTATAGTTACACCATGAATATCCTCCATGCGCTGACGCAGATACGGCATAGCCGCAGCTCGCGTCCGTAAGGTCAAAAGACAATCCATTTCGAATTGCTGAGACACAATCGTGGGCTCTTCTTCTTTAACGACCCGCATAACTTCATTCATCAAAGGATACTCATATGTAACAGTCAAACAGTCATCAACAGTACATGTGATAATCTCTGCCTCATCCAATGCTAATGAGGCGGCTTCTCGGTATGCCACAATCAAACCACCAGTACCCAACTTGATCCCACCAAAATAACGTACTACTGCAACAAACACATCGGTCAGTTCGCGTGAATTGATCTGTCCCAAAATAGGCTTTCCTGCTGTGCCCGATGGTTCTCCGTTATCATTGGCTCGAAAGTCCTTTCGCTCAGCCCCCAACATGTACGCATAACATATATGACGCGCATCGTAATATTTCTTTTGTAAAATGGCTAGATGCTCTTTAATTTCATCCACTGATTGAACAGGATACACAAAAGCTATAAACTTACTCCGCTTCTCAGTAAACGTTGCTTCTGTGGCAGTTTGCACAGTGTAATATATATCATTAATACTTGGGTCTGTATGAATAGACATAATCGATTCTAATATTTTTCTTGTTTGGAGAAACAGAAGGTGTCACCTCTCTCTTCTCCTTTAAATGTACAATAATTCATGCGTATCATTAAACAACATGAACAGTAATGAGGTATACTCAACAAAGATAATGCAATATACACAAAAGTCATAGCCTTCAGTAAGAAAAACGATGAAATAGGTGGATTCTGGAGCGAGTTTGGTGTCAAGTATATAAGAGCGAACTGAGAAGTATATAAGAGCACGCTGTCATATACTTGCTAGGTAGGTTGTCAAGTATATAAGAGCACGCTCTTATATACTTCCCAGCTAGCTCTTATATACGTCTCCTCCAGACGAGATATATAAGTCCTCTTTTTTGCATTAAAATCGGCTGCCTTAAATGTGTACATTCAAGCCTTAGATGTTGAAATTTCCGCCTTAGATGCACACATCTAAGGCGGAAAAAACGCAAGCGCTTGCGTGCCTATTCGCAAGCGCTTGCGAAAGTGTACTTATCGGGATGAATACAAAATCGCAAGCGCTTGAGTTTTAGACGAAATAAATATAGGGTTATATTCTGGAACTTATCACTATAAATGGTCGTATCCTACTCTTCATTCAACTTATGAATGACTAGTCCTGAGCGTAACTTTGGTTCAAACCATGTCGTCTTAGGTGGCATTATTTCTCCTAGATCAGCAATATCCATTAATTGTTGCATGCTCACAGGATAGAGCGCTAGAGCCATACGCATTTCTCCACTATCGACACGATTGACAAGTGACTCTAATCCACGAATCCCACCAACAAAAGCAATATTTTTGTCTGTGCGTAAATCTTTGATATTGAGTATATCGTGTAAAATATATTTGCTGGATATGGTCACATCCAAGCTATTAATAGGATGATCCTCCGCATAGGTATGTGGTTTGGCCACTAGCTTATACCATTGTCCTTCAAGATAAAGCCCAAAACTATGTAAGGCTTCTGGATGATATATATCTTTTCCTTGAGGGTACACATCAAAATGAGGTTGTAACAATTCTAAAAATTGCTCGGGAGAATATCCATTAAGATGATTGACCAAACGATTATAATCAATCACAGTCAATTGACTCGCAGGGAAGCAAACAGCCATAAAATAATAATATTCTTCATCTCCTGTATGATGTGGATTTTTTTGTGCCATTTCGGCACCCACCAAAGCTGCCGCAGCAGAACGATGGTGCCCATCGGCAATGTACAACGAATCCATACATGCAAATCGATCTGTAATTAACTGAATATCCTCAGCATTATCAATGATCCAGAAAGTATGCCCAAAGCCATCATCTGGAGCCACAAAATCATATACAGGATCAGTTTGCGCGTACTTACCTAATAATTTAATGAGTATTGGGTCATCATGATAAGCAAAGAAAACAGGTTCTATATTCGCTTGACATGCTCTCACATGTTTCATTCTATCTTCTTCATGCACACGACGTGTCAATTCATGTTTTTTGATATGCCCATCTAAATAATCTTGGACAGATACAGTAACCACTAGGCCATACTGAGTTTTTCCATCCATAGTCTGTGCATATATATAATAATGTGGAGTTTCATCTTGCACCAACCACCCTTTGGATTGAAAAAGATTAAAGTTGGCGTTAGCCTGATGAAAAAGAAATTCTTGATGGGGGTCTATATCCGATTCACAGTCAATTTCAGGTCGGATAATATGGTATAAGGACATGGGGTTATTGAGAGCTTCTTGTCGAGCTTCCTCGGCACTGAGTACATCATATGGACGAGACACGACTTGTTCTACATACTCTGCTGGAGGGCGTACCCCTTTGAAAGGACGAATTTTAGCCATAGTTTAGTGTTTTAAGTTAGGTTTTAGATGACTAAGGTATCCTGACATCCTACCAACTAGGTTTAGCTAGTTGATAGGACCGGACAATTTTTTCACTGGTTAGTTAAGGTTTTTCTAGTTTAAGATTAAGGTAACAATACATGTGTACGCAATCCTTATATAGTGGATTGTACGTTTAACGTACACCTACGTCATTTTTCAAAGATAAGGTAAGAAGAATTGCATGTATCGACCAGCCCCCAATAGGCTGGTCATACATGGATCAATAGGGTTATTTATTTACTTGATACGGTGCTTGACCATTTTCCAAGAAATCAACAATCTGACGAGCAGCTGCTATACCAGCATTGATATTAGCTTCGGCTGTCTGTGCGCCCATTTTCTTTGGAGTAGCAAAATACCGTTCATTAAATTTTACTTGTAATTGGGTGTGCACTGTTGGTGCCACATCGGTTAAATACACAAAATCAGAACGTTCAGCCATCAATTCTATTAAGCCAGCTTCATCAATGACTTCTTTACGAGCTGAATTAACCAAAACAGCTCCCGCAGGCATCATAGACAATAGGTTCTTGTTAATAGACTTGACCGTTTCGGGAGTGGCTGGGATATGCAAAGACACGATATCGCATGTTTTGTATAACTCTTCTACACTGTTAACGGGTGTAACGCCGTCTCGTGCTATCACATCAAAGCTACAGAATGGGTCATAAGCATAGACATCCATACCAAAACCTTTAGCTATTCTAGCTACATTTTTGGCGGTATTGCCATAAGCATGCAAACCAATCTTGTGTCCTTTCAGTTCTCCACCTGCTTTAGGCTGAAAATAATGACGCTTAGCATACACGAGAAGCCCCATCACCAATTCGGCTACGGCATTGGCATTCTGTCCTGGAGTATTCATGACACATATATGATGTGAAGTAGCTGCCTCCAAATCGACATTATCGACTCCAGCTCCAGCACGCACAATGGCTTTCAGTTGCTTAGCTGCGTCCATCACCTCAGCATCAATTTGATCACTGCGGATAATCAATGCATCTACATCTTTTATTTCATCGCACAATTGCGCTTTGCTAGTATATTTTTCTAACAAAACCATCTCATATCCAGCTCCTGTAAAGACAGGATGCATGCCATGTATGGCAGCTTGCGCAAAAGGCTTTTCAGTGGCAATTAGTACTTTCTTCATAAAAAGACTTGTTTATTATTGTTTTTGTAGTTGTTTGTTTAGTGTTGTGCTTCAAAATCTTGCATACATTGTACAAGGGCTTCCACACTTGAAATATCCAAGGCATTGTAACAGCTGGCGCGGAAACCACCTACAGAACGGTGCCCCTTAATACCTACCATTCCCAAGGATGTGGCATAATCCAAGAATGGCTTTTCTAAGTCCTTGTATTCTTCATTCATCACAAAGCAAATGTTCATGCGACTTCTATCTTCGACTGCTGCCGTTCCTTTGAACAATTTATTGCGGTCAATTTCAGCATATAGCAAATCTGATTTGGCTTGTGCACGACGATTCATTTCTTCTACTCCACCTTGTGCTTTAATCCAACGCAATGTTTGGAATGCCGCATATACTGGCACATTAGGAGGCGTATTGAACATAGAGCCCTTATCCACATGTGTTTGATAATTCAACATAGTAGGAATAGGACGACCTGATTGTCCAAGAAGTTCATCACGTACAATGACAAAAGTAACCCCTGAAGTTCCCATATTTTTTTGTGCACCTGCATAGATAATAGCATATTTTGAAACATCTACAGGTCTAGAAAATATATCGGAAGACATATCTGCTACAATAGGCACTGATACATCCAAGTCTTTTAAGATCTCCGTACCATAAATGGTATTGTTTGTTGTTACATGTAGGTAATCAACATCAGCTGGTACTGTAAAGTCCTTAGGTAGGTAAGAATAGTTTTTATCGGCAGAAGAGCCTACGATATCGACATCTCCAAAAAATTGTGCTTCTTTGATTGCTTTTTTTGCCCATGTACCGGTATCAAGATATGCCGCTTTATTTTTCAATAAATTATATGGTACCATGCAGAATTGCAAACTTGCACCACCACCTAAGAAAAGCACCGAGTATCCTTCAGGAATCTGAAGCAGCTCCTTGAAAAGGGAGACAGTTTCATCTACTACGGCCTGAAACTCTTTGGAACGGTGACTAACTTCCATAACTGAAAGACCAGTTCCACTAAAATCACGAACAGCGTCGGCGGTTGCTGCTATCACTTCTTGAGGAAGGATAGATGGACCCGCATAAAAATTATGCTTCTTCATGTGGTAATAATTTGTTATTTGAATTGATAATAGTGATGCGAAGTTAGTACTTTTTTTCTAGTCAACAAACGTTTTGCCACAATTTATCGATATATAAGCTGTTTTTCTTTCTGTTTTATAGCACAAGAGGCTTTTATGCATGATATTGTCATCAAAAACAGTCGTTTTCAATTTTTTGAAAAAAAACTCACTTTATATACAGCAAAAAAGTTACAGTTTATAATTTAAGCAGTGGAACTATAAAAGAATATATGACGAACAAATATCATATTGTGCTACTCAACACATCTTATACTCATAAACAACAGGGTGATTTTTTTGATTCATGTTAAAAAGCAACAACCAAGCTGTCTTTATGACACTTTCAATTATTTTACTCACACTTTTATATTATACATATTATCTCACCATATATAGCAAGAAAAACAAAAAGGCATGCCCGATATTGGGCATGCCTTTCATATCATAACGGTGTCCTAGTGACACTGAATTGCTGATTATCCACCAAAGTCGTCAAACATTAGGTTCTTACGTGGTACTCCAAGGTCAAACAACATACCTTCAACAGCCTTACTCATAGGGCCAGGACCACACATGTAATACTCGATATCTTCAGGAGCTTCATGATCCTTCAAATACGTATCATGCATTACTTGATGTACAAAACCTACTGTGTATGCTACCCCTGCTTCGTCTGCCTTTGGATCTGGACGGTCCAACGCTAAATGGAAGTGGAAATTAGGGAATTCCTTCTCAATTTCGTGGAAGTTTTCCAAATAGAAGACTTCATTCAAGGCACGAGCTCCATAGAAGTAATGCATTTCACGATCACGTGTTTGCAATGTCTTCGTCATGTGCATGATTTGTGCACGAAGTGGAGCCATACCGGCACCACCACCGACCCAGATCATCTCGTTCTTAGAGTCGAATATTGGTTGGAAATCTCCATAAGGACCAGACATCTTTACTTTATCTCCTGGTTTCAAAGAGAAGATATAAGAAGATGCAATACCAGGATTGCAATCAATAAATCCACCCTTTGCACGATCCATTGGAGGCGTTGCGATACGTACTGTCAACATAAAGCGATTACCTTCTGCAGGATAGTTGGCCATTGAGTAAGCACGAATGGTTTCTTCGTTATTCTTACATTTCAAATCAAATAGACCAAATTGCTTCCAAGCTGGCAAGTACTCTTCACCAATAAGTTCTTTGTCGAAGTCTTTATCAAAGTCAACTTCAAACTTAGGGATATTAATTTGCGAGTAACTACCTGGTACGAAGTCCATCTTGGCTCCCTCAGGAAGCTCTACGATAAACTCTTTAATAAAGGTTGCCACATTCTTGTTGGAGATAACAGTACATTCAAATTCTTGAACACCCATTACTGATTCAGAGACTTTAATCTCCATATCATTTTTCACCTTAACTTGGCAACCAAGACGCCAGTGATTTTGTTGTTCTTTACGACTGAACTGTCCCTTTTCTGAAGGAAGGATTTCACCTCCGCCTTCCACTACTTGACATTTACACTGACCGCAAGATCCTTTCCCCCCACATGCAGAAGGAAGAAAAATACCATTTTCTGTCAATGTATTAAGAAGTGTATTTCCTGAAGCTACTTCAAGCTCAGTCTCTCCATTAATTGTAACTTTCACAGGACCCGATGGTACCAAATAATTCTTGGCTACCAAAAGAATCACAACTAGAGCTAGAATAACGCCGAGGAATACGGCAATACTCAACCCTACCATTCCGAAATCTATATTCATTTTTCTATGCTTTAATCATTAGATTTTAAGACCTGAGAAGCACATAAATGCCATAGCCATCAGACCTACTGTGATAAATGTAATACCTAAGCCTTTAAGTGGAGCAGGTACGTTGCTGTATTGCATCTTTTCACGAATAGCTGCTAAACCAACGATAGCCAACAACCAACCGATACCAGAACCAAGACCATATACGACTGCTGATACACCATCATGTACATCACCACCATACTTTTGTTGCATGAAAAGTGAGGCACCCATAATAGCACAGTTTACAGCAATAAGGGGCAAGAAAATACCCAAAGACGCATAAAGCGAAGGGCTAAAACGTTCAACGACCATCTCAACAAGCTGCACGATACCCGCAATAACGGCTATAAAGAGGATGAAGCTCAAGTACTCAAGGCCATTGGCCTTCAAGAATCCGAAGAGATAATAGTTTACAGGAAGAGTCACAACCAATACGAAAGTAACGGCTAGACCTAGTCCCAATGATGTCTTGACATTCTTTGATACGGCCAAATAAGAACACATACCAAGGAAAAATGCAAAGACCATATTGTCGACGAAAATCGACTTTACGAATAGACTTAATAGTTGTTCCATTGTCTTTTAATTTTTATCGATTATCGTATAGATTACTTCTCTTGAAGTTCTTTATTTTTTGCACGCTCATACCAGATGATACATCCGCAAACCACAAGGGCCATTGGAGGAAGCACCATCAAACCATTGTTCATATAACCGAAGTCTTCTAAATGAAATTGTTGTACGAAGTTCCATCCAAAGATAGAACCTGCACCCAAGATTTCGCGGAAGAAAGCGACGATGATCAAGATCTTTGCGTAGCCCAATCCATTACCAATACCATCTAGGAAAGACTCCCATGGGCCATTCATCATAGCGAATGCTTCCAAACGTCCCATCAAGATACAGTTGGTAATAATCAAACCGACATACACGGAAAGTTCAACACTCACATCGTATGCAAAGGCTTTCAAGATTTCACTAACAATAGTTACCAAAGCGGCAACAATAACTAATTGCACAATAATACGAATACGATTAGGTATTGTATTACGAAGCAATGAAATAATTACATTGGCAAAAGCCAAGATAATTGTAACAGACAATCCCATGACAAAGGCAGGACGAAGGCCTGCTGTTACTGCAAGTGCAGAACAGATACCTAGCACCTGTACAGTAACTGGATTGGTAATACTTAGAGGGTTAGAAAATACCTCTTTATTTTTCTTTGAAAATAGTTGGCTCATTATTTATCCCTCCTTATTTAGTTAGAAATGGTATATAATTAGCGAAACACTCTTGAATCATTCTACTGACAGACACAGATGTCACAGTAGCACCAGAGATACCATCTACAGGTGTTGTTTCACTAACAGCATGTTTACCTTTGGCTACACTAAGAGTAATAGTAGATCCATCACGTAGTTGTTTGCCTAAGAATCGACTCTGAAAACCAGCTTCAGTGATTCTTGCACCTAGCCCTGGAGTTTCACCTTTATGTCCGAAATAAACACCTTCTACATTCGTCTTAGCAGCATTGATAGCCACATATCCCCAGATATCATCCCAAAGACCACGGCCATAAACTGGAATTACATATTGAGTCTTATCTCCATTCTTAACAACAAAAACGTGATATTGTTTTTTGTTGATAGCTACTTTGTAGTTTGATTCAAACTTATCAGCTGGTACAGATTTCAATGAGCCATCGGCTTCCATAATGTTATCTGTAACAACTTCTTTAAACTTAGCATCAATATCTTCTGCATCAGCCAATCCAACTGACGACAAAATTTGCTTTTTTGTATCTCTCAATACATTTGCCGCTTGTGTTGGTTTAAGTGACTGAGATACAAATGCAAGTACAAACGCTACGATAATAACCATTACCGAAGCATAAATAACAGTATACGTGTTACTATTTGTATTCATTTTTTTTTCGGTTTACAGGTTAGACGTTAGATTTTACACGTTTCAAACGCTTGCTGATATTAGCTTGTACGACATAGTAGTCCATCAATGGCGCAAAGATATTCATCAATAGAATGGCAAGCATCATACCTTCTGGATAACCAGGGTTCAAGACACGGATAACGATAGCCATCATACCGATAAGGAAACCAAAGATATATTTACCAGTTTCTGTACGAGCTGAAGTCACAGGATCGGTAGCCATAAAGACAGCACCAAAGCAGAATCCACCAACAACTAAATGTTGATACCAAGGCATCATAGCCATTGCATTGTCGGCAAGACCCATAGCGTTGAAACCAAATGCCATTACTGCTCCACCCACAAATACTGACAACATAGTCTTCCAACTTGCAATACCAGTAACCAAGAGTATAATAGCACCAATAACGATAGCTATAACGGATGTTTCACCAATAGATCCAGGAATCAACCCCCATACCATATTCATATCAAAGGCATCTGCATGGCCAGCCAAAGCATGTCCAAGAGAAGTGGCACCTGAATAACCATCAGGTAAATCGTATCCTAAGCCAAAGATTGATTTTGTAGCAACCCATACTTTATCACCCGACATAGCTGTTGGGTAAGAGAAGAACAAGAATGCACGAGTCACTAAGGCTACATTGAAAATGTTCATACCTGTACCACCAAATATTTCTTTTGCAAAAATAACGGCAAAAGCAGTGGCCACAGCCAAAATCCATAGTGGACATTCTACTGGGATAATCATTGGAATCAAGATACCTGATACCAAAAATCCTTCATGAATTTCTTCGTTTTTCCATTGAGCCACAACGAACTCAATTCCCAGACCTACTACATAGCTGACGATCAGTTTTGGAAGAACTGCGATAAATCCATAAATAAATAGGCTCCAAAAGCTTGTTTCAGCCAACTTTCCAGCAGCCGCAGCATTTTGATAACCAATATTGTACATTCCGAAAAGTAATGCTGGAACAAGTGCTAGCACTACAATAGACATCATACGTTTACTATCCATTGCATCGTGGATGTGAGAACCTTTCTTTGCCGTGTCGTTTGGAACAAACAAGAAAGTCTCAAAACCATCGAATACAGAGCGAAACGCGTGAAGCTTGCCTCCTTCTTCGAAGTTAGGCTTGATTTTATTAAAATAGTTTCTTAAAGCTTTCATCTAGTTTTCTTTCTATATATAATAATGTGTACCGCTCACTTGACTAGCACATTTCATCACGAAGCATATCAAGACCTTCGCGCACAATACGCTGAACCTCAACCTTAGATGAACATACAAATTCACACAAAGCGAAATCTTCTGGAGCGACCTCATAGATACCTAGTGCTTCCATTTCGTCAATATTGCCAGCAATAACAGCCTTCAACAAAAACTCTGGAAGAATATCCATTGGGAATACAGCATCGTACTCACCACTCATAATCATGTGGCGTTCACTACCCTTGATACGAGCATCGAAAGAATACTCTTTCTTTCCACATAACCAACTGAAGTAACTACGGTTGACCGAAAATTGTTTGAGACGAGGCATGATCCATCCAAATGGTTCATCTGGATTGCTATTTTCAGGAATGACAGCAAGCTGAGTGCTATGCGCTCCTAAGAAACCATCACGTTGCACTTGATCACCAGTTAAAACATTGCCACTGATAATACGCATTGCATTGCCAGAAAGCTCCATGTTCGAAGCAAAGCTTTCGATTTGAGCACCAACAACGACTTCGGCATAACCAGTTTGCTTTGTCCCCTCACCTGTAAGAGCAATTAAACGAGTGAAATCAACCTTACCTGTTGTCAAAAGACGACCAATAAAGATGACTTCTTCAGCTCCAATTGTCCAAACAACTTCTCCCTTATTGACAGGAGCAACTTGATTAATTTGAACACCGACAAGACCTGCTGGATGAGGACCATCAAAATAATTAATCTCTACATTCTTAGCTGCAGTAAGCGCTGCACTTGATTGACGTACGCTTACACCTAGATACGTTTTAGCAATTTTAGCTAAGGCATCCAAACCTGCTTGAAAGGCTGTTTCTTGTCCTTTCAATACGACTTCGAAATCAGCTGCCAAAGGAGCAGAATCAAAAGCTGAGACAAAAATTGCACGAGGCTTGATTGATGGGTTAGGCACTACATCGTATGGACGTTGACGGAAATACCCAAACAAGCCCGACTCCATAAGAAGAGCTTGAACAGCTTGCGCATCCATCTTTGCGATGTCTTGAACACCGAAATCATGAGCGACTTGCTCTGCATCCGGCTGTACCGTAACATTCATTACTTTACGACGAGCGCCACGTGTCACGCTCTTAACTGTGCCACTCACTGGCGACACGAACTTCACTTCTGGGTGGTTTTTGTCCATAAACAATGCACCTCCGGCCTCTACATGATCTTCAGGTTTTACTACTACTTTTGGAGTAACACCGTAGAAATCATCTGGCATTAATGCATATAATGCTGCCGATTTTACTGCGACCTTATCCGTAGTAGGTGCTCCCTTCACTTTGATGTCGAGACCCTTACGTAATTTGATTACATTTGTCATCTGTATAACTTGATATTTGGGGTATACACTTTACGGGCGCAAAAATACAAAATTCCTTTTGCATATGCGCCCTTTTTATTGTTTTATTACTGAAATTTTTCTCTAATACCGTGCGATACCTACTCTTTTTTGTCCATCCATCTGAATTGTAACTGGATTTAATAATCTGACGTGTCTTATTAACTCACTTTCATACATTGCTTCGCAGGCATCAAGACTGGCATAATCAATATGCCCATCGTTTAAATAAGGATTGATTGTAAAGTACCCCACCCCAAAAGAAGTGAGATTTTGAAAGAAATGGGTTCCTTGACTAGGATCTATACGATACTTCGTCAAACCAGCCTCAACAATAAGGCGTGCGCCTGATATTTGAGGCCATCTCACTGGGATGCCAAGCCATGAATCACTACTTCCCCATCGACCTGGACCAATTAAAATGTAGTTTTTATTTTCTTGAATCAATTGTTCATTAATACGAGCTATTTCAACAGCTACCTGTTCATTATTTTGAGCATTGAAGTGTTCAGGACGTACATATATGACATCTGTAATACCGCTGACATTACCATGTCCCAAGGAGTGTGTAGATTGAAGCAACAAATGTTCACGGGGGATCTCCATCAAATTTTCATCCACCGTATTATCTTGGTCAACAATAGGACGTACTTGCAAAATATACAGCATACCAGATACCTCATCATGCTGTTCCAAATTGCCAGCAAACTCGATTTCAACAGGTCTTCTTATAGCTTCTTGACTAGACTTTAGAACCAACTGCATAATCTCTGCCAATGGAAAGACATTGTGCTTCAATATATTGGCAAATGTAATCAATTTACGTCCCTTAGGATAAAGTCCATCGCGTATCACTCCATTATAGGGATCAAACGTAGAGGCTATATACCGCAAAGCACCATCCTTTTCTGCTTCAGAAACAGGTAAGGAAAGATAATTAAAGCTATCATTGCTCGATATAGACTTGATAGATTCGCTCAAATCTAGAGCATAAAATTTCTTCTGCGTTTCTTTTAGTGCAAGCTCCAATTCACTCGTTTGAAGTATTTTTTGCGGATGATAAGGTGAAAAGCGCAATGTTTGTCCCCCATCTACAATGTATTTACCCAATCCCAATGCTAGATTGACCACACCTTCCTCTGTGCGTTCATCTTCTATAGGGTAAAAATTTAAAGAACGAGCTACCCCACTGAAAGAGGGATAAAATCTTTCTCCATGTTGATGTCCAATAACTTCTTGAAGCACAACGGCCATTTTTTCAGAATCAATCACATTGGAGGTCGCCTGCATATATGCTTTTGAATCTTTAAAATAGACCGATGCATACACTCCTTTAATGGCATCGCTTAATAAACGAAGCATCTCATACCTATCATCTAGATAAGGGATCATATATGTATTGTATATGCCAGCAAAAGGCTGATAATGAGAATCTTCCAACAAGCTACTAGAACGTACTGCAATCGGAGATTTCACGACATCAAAGAAAGTAAAGAAGTCGGCAACTAAACTATCTGGCAATTTGGCCCGTAGAAAATTTCGAAGTATTTCATCGTCGTCATAATCACTTAATGCAATCTGGTATAGTTCATTTGTTTCCATAAACTCATCAAAGACATCTGTACAGAGGACAACCGTTTTAGGAATGACGACCTGGGCATTAGCGATGTGGTCAAACGTATGATGTTGCTTTATCATATTGTCTATAAACGCCAAACCGCGCCCTTTTCCTCCCAATGAGCCTTCGCCAATACGAGCGAAATTAGAATAACGATCGAATCGATCTCGCTTAAAAATGGCCACAACCCCTTGATTCTTGACCTTACGATACTGCACAATAGCATCGGCAATAACGGCTCTATAATGATCTAGATCCTTCTCTTGTTCATACGATACAGCTCTTAAGAATTTAGCCAATGGGAACATCGCACGACTATATAACCAACGAGAAATATGATTGCGTTGGACATGATATTCAAAGCTTTCGGCAGGCAAAGCATATATAATATTTTGCAATTCTTTCAAATTACGCACTCTTGCAATCTCCTTCAAAGTGGTTGGATTGCGAAAAACAAAATCGCCAAACCCGAAATGCTCTGTCATACATGCTTGCACATCCATTTCCATCTTCTTGCTATTCTTATCTATAAAACTAGCTTGAAGCTGTTCTGCGTAACGGGCATTTTCGGACTCACTTGATTGGATAATGATTGGAATAAACGGATCGAATTTCCTAATTTCAGTACACAATTTGACTCCTGCTAAAGCATCTTTATCTCCTCCTTGGTAATGAAGGGGGAAACGCACATCACTTATCACACCAAGGACATTATCGGCATAACGAGAATACAGTTGCATGGCCTCATCATAACTACGGGCTAGTACGATCTTAGGTCGACCACGCATGCGAAGAGTACGTTGATGGGGATTTAATGCTTCTGTACTAAATTCTTGACTTTGCTTTAAAACAAATTTATACAGAATGGGAAGAATGGAACTATAGAAACGAATACTGTCTTCAACAACTAATAACATTTGCACACCGACTTCATCCACATCACGCTCCAAGTTCATCTTATCTTCAATAAGCTTAATTATAGAGAGTAATAATTCGGTATTGCCAAGCCAACAAAAGATATTGTCGAATGCAGACAAATCTTCATTCTCTATACGCCCAGTAATACCATGACTAAATGGCGTCAATATGATAATTGGCACCTCTGGGTACAATGACTTGATATGTCGGCCAATATCAAAGCTGTCATTATCGCCTGTACCAGGCATACATATCACCAAGTCAAAATTTGTTTCTTGCATCAATGTTATAGCTTCCTCTTCGGTAGACGCTTTAGTAAACCGTGGAGGATAACGCAAAGACAATGCAGTGTATTCATTGAATAGCTTTTCATCAATACGCCCGTCATCTTCAAGGATAAAGGCGTCATATGGATTGGCTATTAATAAGATGTTGAAGACACGCTTTGTCATAAGGTTAGCAAAAGCTGTGTCTTGAGTCAACAAACTTTTCAAATTAATTTCTGCCATAAGGTTAAGTGTTAGTTCAAAGTGAAGTGGACGAAATCGGTGACGTTTTATCTCCAACCAAAAGAATAGATCACCGTACTACGATAAGTGTCTTCTGGCATTAACTGTATGGATCTATTAATATGTTTATCGATATCAGAAAAACGTCCTGGTTCTATAGCTATCCCAGCATGTGTTCTATACACAATCCCATGCTTCCCTTCACATTGAAAATCTGAGCGATTAAGGGTATAAAAATAAATATCTGGTTCGTCAGTCAAAATGGTCATGCTCAAACCACTCCGTGGAGACCTTAATTGCATAGCAGGCTTTTCAAGCATGGCGCGAGTATCTAAAACGTAAATATAGTCTAATCCATTACATGTTCGTACAAATGTAGTGGTGTCTTGCATCACATCCCCAATCATATGGGGGGTACGAAAATCAAAACTCTTATCTTTCACTAAAGGCTCTATTTGAACACCTCTAGAACCGTTAGCGTGTACAAGACTATCTGCATTTACATAGAGTAAATGATCTCGAATGGACAAATTAGGATCACCGCTCATATTAAAGACAGTGCCATAAGGTAATTGCATAACCGTTGGGGTAGTTACTTTGGCTTGCATACCAATAACCAAAGAATTTTTATCACTAGCAATGGTATATACTATTGTCATATCTGTACTATCAACTCCGTCAGAATAATGCGCCTTCATAGCAAGATTCTCAGCATCCAACCACTCAGCTTCAAATATTTGATGCCTTAAAGATGCCCCCTTAAAAGCCTTAGGGTTATTATAAGGAGGAGACTTGACATCATGTGATAAAGCGTAATCAGAAGAATCTGTATAGTCTGCCAAAATGTCTAGACAATGCGGTTTGTTTAGATAATCACGAATAGATTGAAAACCCAAGACTACATCTAACCATTTCTTATTGGTTGTATCAGGAATCGCAATGGAAACAATACGAGGGCCATAATTAGTTACACACACTTCCATACCTTGATGGTTACGCAAAGTATACAACTTCACTTGTTTTCCATCGATGATTGTATCAAAATTTGCAGGGCATAAGCCTGAATATGTTGCAAATTTCTGGGAGTTGTATCCTCGACAACTAGTTTCTACAAACAAAAATAAAATAGAAACACCAACGAAAGAGCACACATATGTCAGCAGTGAATTAATTTTCATGAGTATATTTATTTTAGTTATATAGCTACAAACTTACAGATTATTTTTGATAATAGCAAGATAATGACTACTTTTGGAAGTAATATAAAACTCTAGTGTGACAGCCATTTAAATACAATATTATGACTCAAAAAAAGACTATGACACGTGCATTACGTAACCCTTTGAATTGGGTACTTACTCTATTAACCCTCATTTTATTCACGGCGTGTGGAGAAGATAGGACCAAGGAGTTTGAAGAAAAGACAATGCCCAATCCATGGATTTACGAACTCATGAAACAAAATTACCTCTATTATAATGACTTGCCAGAAGTAGAAGACAAGGATTATTTCGAAGACGTACCCGATTTTTTTGAGTCATTACTATCTGATAAAGATGGGAAAAATGGCAATGCCTTTTCTTATGTAGAAGTATCAGCAGAGACAAAATCTGAGACAAATTTAAGCTATGGCTGGGACGTAACCTATTACCAAATAACAGATAGTGAAGGAGTAACTCAAGAAAACGTTTTAGTTCGTGTCAATTTTGTATATCCAGGAAGTCCTGCGGATCAGGCTGGTCTAAAAAGAGGTGATGTCATAACTATGAGAAATGGAGTCTATTATACATCAAGTAATTATCAAGAACTGGCTGCACAAACTGACGCTGCAACGTTGACACTATCGACAGAGGAAACAGTATCCCTACCTGCCGCTACGGATGCAACCTACAATCCGATTCTAAAGGCAAATGTACTAGACTATAGTGGGTATCGCGTGGGATATCTGGCATACTCTAAGTTTATACGAGGCACAGATCTACAAAATGATGAGACATATGACAATGCACTAAGACAAACATTCACTCAGGTGTTTTCAACAGCTGGACTAGACGCATTTGTTTTGGATTTACGTTACAATCGTGGAGGTGACATCCGTGCTGCTCAATTATTGACATCTATGCTAGCTCCTGCCGAAGCTATTGGGCAACGCTTGTTCTATCTTCAGTATAACGACAAGCAAGATCCACAGACAACCGATTTTATGGCTACTACGGATCTTATCGGAAGTGGTCATAATTTAAATTTATCAAAGATCTATATCTTAACAAGCAACATGACTGCTTCTGCTTCTGAATTGGTCATTAGTGCGCTTAGACCGTATATGGGAGCGGATAATATCATACTCATTGGAAATACCACATATGGTAAAAATGTAGCGATGGCTGGATTTACACACACTGATTATCCTCAATACACGTTTTGGCCAGTTGTAGCATCTGTACATAATACAGACGGATTCAATGATTATGTAAACGGATTTGAGGCCAACTATGAAGCCAAAGAAAGTTCGTTAGCAACTCTTGAACCTCTAGGCAATACAAGCGAGTTATTGCTAGCAACAGCTTTAGGAATTATAACTGGACAAGACACTCAAAATGAAGAGATGAGTACCCCTACTCGTTCTATAACAAAAAACAGTCTATTTAGATGTGCTAAGAAATGGAAAGAGCTACCTTCACCAAGGAAAATTCATCCAGTTAGAGTCGATTTATAACAAGAGAAGTCCCCGTATAAAAGGGTCATTGCATATCAAAAAACATCTTCATAATTTAAAACTTGAGATTTCTTTATTTAAAAACATTCTAAATAACTTCTTCGTTTGCAGTTTTTCTTGTACCTTTGTCACAAGAAATAAAAGGTAATAATATAATAGCGTATGCATTTATCTGATTTAGCCACTGGACAACGCGGAGTTATCGCTAAAGTACGAGGACACGGAGGATTCCGTAAGCGCATCATAGAAATGGGATTTGTTAAAGGACAGCCTGTAAAAGTCTTACTAAACGCCCCTTTAAAAGACCCAGTCAAATATCGTATTATGGATTATGAAGTTTCTTTGCGTCGCGAAGAAGCGAGATTAATTGATGTGATTACTGAAGAAGAAGTTAAGGCTAAATCTAAAAAAGAAGACATCAGCTACTTTGGGACACTCACTGATGAAACAACAAACGATGATTATCAAAAATTGATGCAGCAAGCCGCTGAGGAAAGACATCGTGTGATTAATGTGGCTTTAGTAGGTAATCCAAATTGTGGGAAAACGTCCTTATTTAATCAAGCTTCTGGTGCTTGCGAACATGTGGGTAATTACTCTGGTGTCACAGTCGATGCCAAAGAAGGACATATGACTTTTAAAGGCTATTCAATCAACATCGTTGACTTACCAGGCACCTACTCCGTCTCTGCGTATACTCCTGAGGAATTATATGTACGCCGATACATTATTAAACAAACTCCCGATGTCATTATTAATGTAGTAGACTCTTCTAATTTAGAACGTAATTTATATCTAACAACTCAATTGATTGATATGAACGTACGCGGTGTCATGGCACTCAATATGTACGACGAGTTAGAAGCGAGTGGCAATATTATTGACATAGACCAACTAGGTACTTTATTTGGTATGCCAATTATTCCAACAGTGTCAAAAACAGGTCGAGGAGTAGACGAATTATTTGACACAGTCATCAATATATACAATGATAAAGAAGAGAAAGCTAGACATATACATATCAATCATGGTCCTGACATAGAATTATGTATTGATAAGATTCAAGAAGCGATTAGTCAAAATGAAGAAATTCGTCATCGTTTTTCGACTCGTTTCTTAGCCATTAAGTTGCTCGAAAATGA
This sequence comes from Bacteroidaceae bacterium, assembly GCA_963668535.1. Taxonomy (GTDB): domain Bacteria; phylum Bacteroidota; class Bacteroidia; order Bacteroidales; family Bacteroidaceae; genus F22. The sequence goes on along the minus strand of OY764867.1, from coordinate 2,053,162 downwards.
TCACAAAATTAGATTGCGCATTATGCGACTCCCTAATGCTGAGCAAATAATGCGACGAGTATATAAAGCAAAAAAATATCTTCAGGGTACACTTAGAGACGATAGTGAATCTTTAATCACCGATGCAAAATATGGATTTATATCAGGTGCGCTTAAAGAGACCTTTACCGTAAATTCAACCCATGAGCGTAAGCTCACCAAGGCCCTTGACGAGGTGTTGACTCATAAATATTTGGGCTTCCCTTTGTTTTTCTTATTCATGTATATAATGTTCCAAATGACCTTTACACTTGGACAATTTCCGATGGATTGGATAGATCAACTTGTAGCAGGCCTTAATCACTTGGCGCACAGTTATATACCTGAAGGGCCTATTAAAGACATGATTGTTGATGGAATCATTAGTGGTGTGGGTGGCGTTATCGTGTTTTTACCTAATATCATGATCCTCTATTTTTTCATTGCTTTAATGGAAGATTCTGGTTACATGGCACGAGCTGCTTTTATCATGGACCGCATTATGCATCGCGTCGGACTACATGGCAAATCTTTCATTCCACTTATCATGGGATTTGGATGTAATGTACCTGCCGTTATGGCTACACGTACCATAGAAGACAGAAAAAGTCGTTTGATAACTATGCTGATCAACCCCTTTATGTCTTGTAGCGCACGCTTACCTGTCTATTTAGTATTTGTTGGATACTTCTTCAAAGAATATGCAGGTGTTGTGCTCTTCAGTATGTATATTATAGGAATCATTATTGCTATGTTGGCAGCTATTGTATTCAACAAATGGCTTATTAAAGGCGAATCAACACCTTTTGTTATGGAACTACCTCCATATAGACTCCCAACCATGAAATCTCTTTGGAGACATACATGGGAAAAGGGGAAACAATATATAGCTAAAATGGGGGGAATCATTATGATAGCTTCAATTGTTATATGGTTTCTAGGCTATTACCCAAGATATGATGTTGCTGCATCAACAACTGAAACGAGCCAATTGACTTCTCAAGCAGATCATGATAAGGCTTTAAAAAACGTCCCTGCACAAATCAATCAACGTTCAGCCAAAGAAAATGCAGCTCTTCTACAACAAGAGCATTCTATAATGGGAATGATTGGACATGCTATAGAACCAGTACTTAAGCCACTTGGTTTTGATTGGCGTCTTGGGATCGGATTATTATCAGGTGTCGGAGCCAAAGAACTTGTAGTCTCTACCCTCTGTGTAATATATGGTACGAGTGAAGACACAGTGGAAAATGGAGGATTAGCTCAACATATGCACATCACTCCACTTGTCGCTTTTGGATATATGCTTTTCTGCCTAATATATTTTCCTTGTATCGCAACATTAGCTGCTATCAAAAATGAATCTGGACACTGGAAATGGGCACTATTTTCTGCCACATATACCACCGCACTTGCTTGGATACTGAGCTTTTTGGTATTCCAAATTGGCTCAATATTCCTCTAAGCTAAATGAGACAAATAAAAAACAACAACTGATATAGAACATATGACACTTTATGGACCTCAAGATTTAATTATACTCCTTATTATTTTAGGATGTGCCACATATGTCATTAGAAGTATGTGGAAAGCATGGCATGTGACTATCGACCCTTCTCGACCAGCACACTGTGCAGCGTGCACTTCACCGTGTAAGCTTAAAAATATAGCCTTTATAAAAAAGGCCGACTGTGTGACTCCAGTCCCTGCACAAAAAAACAAGCGTAAAAGCGCATTTTATACAGAAAAAGCTTGCACTGTAAAATAAATTGTTTACCTTTGCAACCGCAAACAAAAAGACAAGGTACCTTGGCCGAGCGGCTAGGCACTGGTCTGCAAAACCAGGTACGGCGGTTCGAATCCGCCAGGTACCTCTTGTACGAAAATAAAAAAGGTGTGTTCAAGTTATATTGACACACCTTCTTTCGTTGTTGTATATGATCGGTTTCCCTTATCATTAGGTCTGGCATACATTACACAAGATAATAGCATAAGAATATAGTAACAACCAACTGTATAAGTCTCACATGAACACCATATGCTGTATAAGTGGGTATATTTTTCGTCCAATTGACAATAGAAAAAGAGTGTTTATGTCATCACTTTGATTTTTTTCACTATCTTTGTACTCGCAAAAACTGGGATATGGTACCTTGGCCGAGCGGCTAGGCACTGGTCTGCAAAACCAGGTACGGCGGTTCGAATCCGCCAGGTACCTCACTCAACAAAAGAGGATATGTCATCACCGACATATCCTCTTTTTATTCATATCAACTTTTGAAAAAAATTATTCTACTATCGCTTCATCTTCTTTATAATGCAAGAAGAATTCAGTCACTTCATCTTGATAACTCTTTGAAACAGGGAGCATCTCTACCCCTGACACATCCATAACTAAATACAAAACATTGGATTGTTTACGAAGAGCTTCAACGTGCCCAAAATTAACCATGCGTGAACGATGACACCGCTTAATGGTAGTATCTTTCAAAACTGTGGTAGACAGCCTTTTCAATGTATTACGCAACAGATAGTGAGTCAACTTCCCTTGATTAAGATATGCGATGTCTACATAGTTATCTGCAGATTCAATATATATAATCTGAGTGGTTGTTACCGAAAATTTAAACTCCCCTTTTTCATCAGTAAATGATATAACAGCATGGGAAGAAGATGTATGCTCTTTCTGAAGCATCTTACGAATACGATTTCGTTTATCTACATTAGAAAAATACAACCAAGATACAATATAAGGAAGCATAATAACCAAAATCGTCTTCATATTCACTTCCTCAAATGTAATGATCACATCTGTCACGTTCCACCACGACCTATCATCATGAGCAGAAATGGTATATATTGTATAGAAAATTGACAAGACCAAAATTTCTGATATGATCCAAAGTACATACTCTATATAATGCATAGAATGAGATTGTACAAATCTATACATGGCGTACCGACTTGCAGCAATCACCAAAATACCAGTCAAAACAAGTAATGATGAAAAGAAAAAATAATACAACATGGAAACATTGTACCAGGTTGTTGAATCAAAAGGACGGTATATATTGATAAAACACAAAGAAAATATCGCCGTGAAAATAATCAGACGAATAGTGTTATTTTTATCAACGAGATAAGCGCGAACCTGATATTTATCACGCGATAAATATGCTTTAAGCCATTTTATAAACATAAATAGAACATATCTTATGGGGATAATACATGATGGTAGACAAAGGTACACTATTTTAATGAAGGGATGGATAAATGGGGCATAAATTCAGCCCATTATCTAGATATTTAGCCCAAAACACCTTTAAATGCCCCGTATTCAAGGGCTATATCCCTAGAAACAAGATGACTATTGTGTAGTCCAAAAATAGCGTGTACTTTTGCTCTTGAACCAATCAATATAAAACAATGAATATCTTACAAGACATGTATTTGGATCTTTCTAAAAGTATTCCATATTTAAAAGAGATCATGAGGAATAGAACATCTACAAGGTTAGAAGATACTCCAGTAGAAGTGGATTTCCTTCCATTTGATGAAAGCAAACTAATGGACGCTTCATGTAAAGATGACCTAAACCAGATTAAAGAGTCACAGAGACAATTAGAGGTCCCATTATTTATGGACAAATCAGATGATCTCATTACTGAGAACACTCGCTTTGACTATCCAATATTTCGCCCTGCAGGATTTACTCGAGCATCATCGGCTATCCTTCTAATGCATGGGCTAAATGAAAGAGATTGGGAAAAATATGCTTGCTGGGCACAACAATTGGTACTTTTGACAGCCAAACCTGTTATTCTTTTTCCAATAGCCTATCACATCAATCGCGCACCCGATACATGGAGTAATCCTAGACAATTGATGTCATGGGTAAGAGTGCGTAATGAGATGTACAAACATCCAGATAACCTAACTTTTGCCAACTTGGCTTTGAGTGAACGAATGACTAAAGATCCGATGCGCTTCTATCTATCACAAAGAGAAACCGTATTGAACATATGCCAATTGATGAATAAAATACAAAAAGGGCAACATCCTTTTTTGGCTGCAAATTGCCATCTTGATATTTTTGCCTATTCTATTGGAGCAATGATATCTCAAATTTTACTTCAATCAGATATAACACCAGCATTCAAAAACAGCAAATTATTTATGTTCTGTGGTGGTGGTACGTTCTGCCAAATGGATGGCAATTCACGATATATTATGGACAAGACGGCTTTTGATACCTTAACCACATTTTATTCGAATAAGTTTAATGCTGCAAATGATTCTATAAGCCAAGCCGCTTATTCTCTATTCAATGCACCATTCTTAGCAAAAGAAAGAACAGACTTTTACAGACAAAATCAAAATAGGATACGAATAATCACATTGAAGAAAGACAAAGTAATTCCGTCGACAAACGTTGTTCAGGCTATAGGTGAAGCATCAGCAGTATGTCATAAACAACTTGACTTCGATATAAATTATTCACACGAAGTACCATTCCCTATTACCAAAGAGCCTAATAAAGAAGTGAATGCAATGTTTCAAACAGTAATGAAAGAAGCTAGTAGTTTCCTTAGCTAACAAGCCAAAATCTAAAAAGGATAACCAACTGCTAAATGGAAAGTAAAATCACGCCCTAGATCTGGATGAAGAACTGGCCATCTATCCCTGCCTGAGGGATAAATTGGGTTTAGTGCCTTCATCCCGCCATCTAGGCGAACGACAAAATAATCAAAGTCAAAGCGCAAGCCTAAACCATAGCTGAGTGCTATTTCTTTGTAAAATCTATCGACCGCAAAACAGCCACCTGGTTGACTTTCGTAATCGCGGATTGTCCAAACATTTCCAGCATCTACAAAAACAGCACTATGTAATTTCCAAAAAAGTTTACTTCTGAATTCAACGCTACCTTCTAGTTTGATATCGCCACTTTGATTCATAAAATTACCATCCCCAGCAAAACGCCCTGGGCCTAATTCACGCACACTCCAACCACGCACACTATTAGCGCCACCTGCAAAATATCTTTTTTCAAACGGCATCATTTGTGCATTACCATAGGGATAAGCTACACCAGCAGCAACATGAAATGCAAGACTGTTTCTATCATCAATAGGACGATTCAAAGCATAATCAACTTCTCCTTTTATATATTGTGCAAAGGGGATGCTTACAAGTTCATACTCGCCATTGGAATTTTTCTTAAAGTTCATTAGGCGTGAATAGCCATACAAAACATTTCCTGCAGATTCTGCACTAAATCGGAATGTGTAATAATATTGTCGCTTATTACGTTCTAAGGCTGATTTTCTATTCAGACTATTATAATAATAAGTATATCCACACTTTAAAATCAAGCGATCTTCATAGTTATAAGCTAGAATAGAGTTGGCATCAGTCAAATAATCGTCACGAAACTGATCTGAGATCCATGGCATATACAAGAAATTCAGATCAATCAAATCAATTCTATGTTGCACTCCGTTATTTGTTCGCCATTTATATCCCCATCCCAAAGAAGCAATATTGCGAGTAAATTCAGGACGCAACTGATAATCATATTTCAAACTAACAACAGAACTAGCCTGTATGCGTTTACGAACACTAGACGACACAAAAGGGAATAGAAAACGTGGAAATGTCAATTCAGACTCGACACTATATTCTTTAAAATTATCTCCTTGATATATATTTTGATCAAGTCCAGAAATCATCTCAAAGGCTCCACGAAACTTCAACATTAAATGCTCAGACCCGTGAAAAAGATTACGATGTTGGAATGTAGCAGCAATAGCAGCTCCAAAATCTCCAGCCGAATTAGTACCTTCTAGCTCAAGAGAGACTCTTTTGTTTTTGGCTGGCGACAACAAAATATATGTATCTAACAACATGCTATCACCACGTTGTACTGGTTTGTATTTAATACTTACAGATTTCAAAGCATCCATACGTCCTAAAGAACGATATGTGGTGGTTGCCTTTTTGGCACTATACAAATCTCCAGTAGAGAAATGAACATTCTGAGTCAGTATTTTTGGTCGAAGGAATGGACGTTTTTTATAGAAGAATTTCACATTATTGAGTTGCATAGAATCCCTATTCAAAGTCCCAAAGGATGGTGTTGTCTTCAATACATCATAATCGGTAACAAAACTTACTTTACCAATACGATATATGGGGTGATCAGTAGATATTTGTTTTTCATCTTCTGTATCATGTGAATAATTGCGCAAACGCATATCTAGATGCACGTCTTTCTTTCCTTTTAAAGTATCAACTACATATTGGATATAATCTTTATTAAAGGCATAATACCCTTGATTTTTTAAAACTTTCACGATCCTTTCACGCTCTGCATCAAGCACTTGCGAATCAAGAATCATCCCTTTATGCAACAAACTCCCATCATTATGTGACTCCACTATTTTAGCAATGATACTATCTTCAACAGTTGTGGTAATACCTTCTACAAGATATGGATTACCACAATGCACATTATAAGTCACAGCTACCTTCTTTGGTTTCCATTTGCGCACCACATCCACGTTAGCATGTATATAACCCTTACTTTGCATCACCTTACGTAATAAATCAGCCGTTTTATTTGCTCTATCTTCAGAGTAAATGACAGGAGGTTCGCCTAAACGGCGTAAAAAACGATTGACCCAACGAGTGCTATCTCTCCCTGACCAATCATAGATATGCAATTCAGTTTTCATCATGCGAAACCACCTACTATTGGGCATTTGCTTCACATATGTATTCAAATCATACTTAGACACATCTCGACTATCTGTTTTAACCTGAACGGATTCCAGAAGATATTTACCCTCAGGAACGTATTTCGTCGTACTACATGCAACAAACAGGCAGCAGGCTAACATACAAAAAACTATATGGTAGTATTTATTGAGCATCAAATTCTGTATTTTTGAACTACAAAGATAGTTTCTTCAAAATAATCTTCTTACTTTTGCATCAAAATAATTGTAAATTCTTAAAAAAATAATGACGATAAGTAAAGCCAAAATTAAGATTATAAAATCGATGCACTCGAAAAAAATGCGTACACAAACAAATTCGTTTCTTGCAGAAGGACCTAAGCTTGTAGACGAATTGTTAGCTTGTACTCGTTGTTCTTTTTTGGTAGCTACATCATCATATTTATCTTCTCATCCTCATTTACCCGAGAATATTGAAATATATGAAGTCACTCAAGATGAACTAGCCCACATCAGTCAACTTCAACATCCTCAACAAGTCTTGGGTATTTTTGATCAAATAAAAAAGGATGTCAATTATTCACATCCCATAGACACGCTCTGCTTGGCCTTAGAAGATGTGCAAGATCCTGGAAACTTAGGTACCATATTACGCATTGCTGATTGGTTTGGCATTACTGATATATATTGCTCGAGGGGAACTGCTGATATGTACAATCCAAAAGTTGTACAAGCAACAATGGGAGCAATTGCCCGCGTTAATGTGTACTATGTTGACTTATTTGAATTGATGACAAATCTCCCTGAAAACACGCCAATATATGGTACTGTTCTTGATGGAGAGAATATCTTCGAGAAGGAGTTAAGTACCAACGGATTAATTGTAATGGGTAACGAAGGACGTGGTTTATCAGACAAGATGAAAACATGTATAACAGATAAACTTTTATATCCTAGTTTCCCTCCTGAAAGAGAAACTTCTGAGTCACTAAATGTAGCAATGGCTACAGCGCTTATTTGTGGTGAGTTTAGAAGAAAAAAATTAAAAATTCACATAAAGTAATAGGATAAAAAATGGCTTTCTTTGAATAAAAGACTTATCTTTGCATTGTTCTTAAAGCAAAAAAACTCGCATTACAGATATGTATCGTATTAGATTTGTGATGTATACAACATGAAAACTAAAGAATATGAGCGATTTGCAACAAAGTTATTCTGGTAACGAAGAATTGACAGAAGAAACGATTAATTATCGTGCTATTTTCAACTCCATCATGGATCATTGGTGGTGGTACGTAGTATCTCTTGTATGCTGTAGTCTTGTAGCATTTTTCTACATCAAATCGAGTACTCCTATCTACTCTGTTAGTAACACCATCATGATTATGGATGAAAAACGTGGTGGGGGAAGCATGTTGGGAGATGCCAAGATGCTTGAGTCGCTAGGTGTGTATTCTAGCCAAAATAGCATTGATAATGAAGTAATTGTTTTACAATCTCGCGATTTAATAGCGCACACACTCGTAGATGCACAACAGTATGTCTTATATCACGTAGAAGGATTATTTAGAGATACTGAATTATATCGTACATCCCCTATAAATGCTCGCATGTTATCAGCGACATTAAATGAAATGAACAACCCGCTTCATTTGGAAATAACAACTCCACAAAAGGATCGATGGCTAGTCACTTATCCTTATACTAGAGAAGATTTAAGCCTCCTTAAAGACACTCTGATAAAAACACTTCCTGCAACTATTTATACAGCAAAAGGCACGGTAGAACTGTATAGCAATGAAACTGGGACACAAATAGGTCAAAGTAAACTTAAAATTGATATTGTTCCTCCCAAATTACTTGCACTATCGATAAAAAGCAATCTCAGTGTAATGCCTGCTTCTAAGACGACTTCAATAGCCTCGTTAAACTTACAAACGACAAATAAACGTAAAGGAGTTGATTTTCTTAATATGCTAATTGATGTCTACAACCGTGATGCCAACAATGACAAAAATCAGGTTGCTCTGCGTACAGACGAATTCATTAAGTCTAGATTAATGGTAGTCACAGGGGAACTCTCAGAGACTGAGTCTAGTATGGAAGCTTTCAAAAAAGCTACCGGAATGATTTCTCCAGAAAATAATGCTCAAATGTCTCTGACAGAGAGTGCGGAATATCAAAAGAAATGCATAGAGAATGAAACTCAGATTAATCTTGTCAGTTATCTAAAAGACTACGTACACAACCCTAATCACACAGGTATGCCCATACCTGCTAACGTCGGTTTGTCTGACTTGCCCTTATCAGCACTAATTAGTGAATACAATGCTAAACTGATAAAATACAATCAACTTAAAAAGAATTCTCTTGAGAACAATCCTGTTATCGTAAGGTTGTATGAATCAATGAGAGATAATTTTAAGACGATCAAGAAACAAATTAATAGTGTGATGACTGGGCTTCGTATCACTAAAAGTGACTTGAAAAGACAGCAAGTAAAGTATCAAAATATTATACACGAAACCCCTGGTATAGAACGTGCTTTGACTGACATCACAAGACAACAAGAGATAAAATCTAGCTTATATCTCCTACTGCTTAGAAAAAGAGAGGAAAACTCAATCAACATGGCAGCTCAGTCAGATATTGCAAAGGTTATTGATCCTGCAATGGCTAAGTCGGGGCCTATTGCGCCAAAGAAAAAGATGATTGCTTTAATTACTTTATTCTTTGCTTTTGTCATCCCATCAGGTTTTTTATACTTAATGTATCTTCTACGAAACACTATCCGTACCCAAGAAGACATTGATAAACACACCAAGCTTCCTTTATTGGGATTAATACCACATAATCCCAAAGCTCTGGAGAACAGAGACAGTTCCATCTCTGTAGGCGGACATCAAAACACACGACATGATGAAGCATTTAGACGGGTTCGTACGAACATACGTTTTATTCTCAAGCCTAATGTAGACAAAGTTATTGCAGTAACTTCCACTACGTCGGGAGAAGGAAAGACCTATGTTGCGGCTAACTTGGCCATATCACTTGCTATGCTTGAAAAGAAAGTGATTGTAGTAGGTGCTGACCTGCGCAAGCCACGTATTGCTAAAGCTCTTGGATTAACAAGCAAACCACATACAGGTATGTCTATATTACTCTCGAATCCTTCTTATTCTGTAATGGATTGTATTGTCAAACTTGACAAATTAGACTATCCTATTGATTTGTTACCAAGTGGTCCGGTACCTCCAAACGCTGCTGAATTATTACACAACGCTAGGCTAGATCAAGTCCTACAAGAACTTCGTGAGAAATACGACTATATTATTCTTGACACAGCCCCTGTTGCTCTTGTATCTGACACAAGTATTTTGAGTCGTATAGCCGATATGACTTGTTATGTAATAAGAGCAGGGAAAGCACATAGACAAGATTTAAAATTTGCAGAAATGCTGAATAACAAGATGCGTTTGCCACGAGTAAGTATAGTACTTAATGATGCAGACACACGAAAAAGAGGATATGGATATGGTCACTATGGATATGGTGAAACAATGTACAGCTATGCATATGAAGAAGAAAGTAAGAAGAAGTAGCGCCTTGTCGTAGTTTCATACTAGATGGTTACTAATATAGCCTATATAAAGTAAATGCCAGCGTGTTTGTATTAATCACAAACACGCTGGCATTTACTTTGTAATATGTACACAAGAGATAGTATACAAACTCTATCTACGAAAATCTCTACGTATTACTAGAAATGTGTCATGAACTCAACTACAATCTTATCATGTTCACTAGGATTGGCATATTGCACAGTCTCCTTTTTGTAAAAGTAATTTTCGTAGTTCACTCTCAACTCGGCGATATGATATTTTTGTGCAAAACAAAAAGTCATACCAGTCGTGAAGCGTTTACGTTCAGGATGTTTAATAGATAAAGCCCCACTCTCATCGCGCGTTACCCCATCACTGTGGTTCCCCATTTGATCGTATCTAGCTAAAAAACGAATCCCGTATAGCTGATGACACTTTACTGGCATTTGATAATATGTTTGTGCATTAAAGCAATTCACATTATCGAATGCATGTCCCCCGAAATGCTTATACATATACTCAGCTTCAAGATGAACAGCACCTAGCTTCGTAAATGCCCCAGCATTGTACATATATTGACGCACACCATTTGCTTCTGGCTGAGAAGCGGTCATACCTAATGTGATGTTACTTGTCGCATTGGGATAAATCTGACCTCTGATAGCAAAACTTTCTCCACGATGCCACTCTTCTTGTTCATCACGTGTCAAACCGTTTCCATTAAAAATAGCTGCTTCAAGCTTAAACGGAATTATTGATGCGGATGAATAAGAAAGACAAGCACCAATGTCTCTAACGCTTCCCACCTGCTTAGCCATAAAGGATCTGTTTGCAAAAAATTGGACATGTGGGGAACGATGTGCATCAATAGTTACAGGAATTCTAAACTGCCCCATTTTGATCTTCCAACCTGATGCTAGAGCAATTCCAGTCCAAGCATCTTTCATAGACATTTTACCTTTATCACTCAAATCAATCTGCACTTTATACGTAATGGCTGAACTCACAGCACCATTGACACTAAAGCGTGCATTACGTACTTGAAATCGATTTGAAGCAGCTTGTTCAAATTGACTTTCATATTTAGCTCGTATCGTACCATGCACTTCTGGCAACCATTGAGGTTTCTTATTGTCCTCTTGCGCTGATAGGTTAAGCATCTGCATAGCACCTATACAAAGCATTAAACACTTAAGTCCCGTTCGACTAATAATGTTGTGTGTCATCATAAATTAATTTGTTTTTGGTTTATTGTTTTTATAGGCGCAAAGATACAAAAAAACATCAAAAACAAAATTATTACTTTTTATAGAATGCAACGGAATCACGTTTAGCCGCTTTATTTGTCCATTTTTCTGGTACAAATTTCCAATTATGTAATGCGCGAGGCGTAACTTTTTTGTTCGCCAAAAGATACTTTATTAAGTAATGGCGTACATCTTTTGGAGTAGATTGGATTAATCGTTGACTAAGCTCACTTTGAGTCAATCCACTTCCTTTTGTTAGTAACTCACCACCACCATTTCCTCTATAAGAACTTATAGCAACTTTATACATAGCATTCAAATCAAATGCTCTACCATCACTCAGACGCAATACTCGCACTCGCTGCCCAAAAGGTTTACGCACATCCACTTCATAATCAATGCCAGCTGCTGAATCAAAATTAAAGGAGAAATTCTTTAAATCCGTTGTGCTTCCTTCTCTCAAAAGCAAAAGGTGATCACTAGATTTTTGCATACCAGCCAACCACAAGTTATAACTGTACTCAAGTTCATCTCTTATCTCGGAGCCACGCAAATTCATAGTATATAGAAAGTTCTCATAACAAATATATCTGAACATATCTTTCATATACACAGGTCCAGCAGCTATTTTATTATACAGTGATTGAGGCGCCGTAATAGAAATATCAGCCCCAGTTATATCAAGTTGCAATTCATGAATAAAATCCACGTAAGCACTACTACCCCAAAGTACATCTTTTGCATCTAAATCAGAAGTAATGACCCCAACTTGTTGATTCACAAAAGATTTAACTTGACTCATCTTCTGAGCAAATCGTTTATTAAAACAAGAATCACTTGGCATATATCGTATGTCAACAATAGATCCTTTTGTTTTTTTATTAACGACTCTATTATGCTTAATGGAGATAGTGAGATCTAAATTTCCAACATAATGTCCATGAGCAGCAGGATTAATAAGCGGTATTTTTTTACCAGACTTGTCATTGATCATAATGAATTGTTTGCGATGATCATGTCCAAAAAAGATAGCATCAAATCCCCCTACTTCTTGTGCTACACTCTTCACTTCATTTTCTACAAACTGACTGTTATGGATTCCGCCTTGACTACCAGAATGAAAAAGTCCAATAATAACATCTGGCTTTTCTTTTTTCATAATTATTGGCATCCATTTTTTTGCAGTCTTCACAAGACCATCGAAACGCATCCCACTCCATAATTTTTCAGGCAGCCATGCAGGTACAGCAGAGGTGATCATACCAAACACACACACTTTCACACCATCTCTTTTCAGAATGATATATGGTTTAAAGTATGGAATACCAGTCTTTGAATTAATAACGTTAGCTCCCAACACTGGACAATCCAGTTGATTAGCCCAACGATCATAAACAGGATGTCCAGTTTCAATATCATGATTGCCTATAGTTACAGCATTATACCCAATAAAATTCAACATAGCTGCGTTTAAATGAGTTCCAAGCGTATCAACATAGTTAGCCCAGTATGTAGAAGGTTGACCTTGTAAAATATCACCGTTATCTAGTACAATCAATCGATCTCCATAGTCAGTTCGAAGACTATCCACCAAATGAGCAAATCGAGATAAACCTCCGACTGTTGGTTTATCTTTCATCATGTTATACGAAAAAAAACTACCGTGCAAATCAGTCGTTTCAAGAATACGCAACTTTATAACCTGCTGTGCTTGTACACTAAAAGCTATGCAAGTAAAAACAAGGATACAAATAAATATATTAATAGAATTATTTTTCATGACTCAATGATTCTTTTTCAACTTCAGTATAAGGTATTGTAAAACAAAACTTGGCTCCATCAGTATATTCAGATGCAATCCAAATACGTCCATTCCACATTTTTACTAGCATTTGACAAATAGACAATCCCAAACCTGTTCCACTAGATAGTTCATTTAGTTTTTCAAAACGCTCAAAGACAAGTGTTTGTTTTTCAAGAGGGATACCAGTACCAGTATCAGATATTGCAAACACAATTTCGCGCTGTTCGTTAGAGGGATATATCTCAAGCAACACTTTCCCATCTCTGGTAAATTTATTTGCATTATTCAAAATATTCATCAAGACCTGTTGTAATCGCTGTTGATCAACAAGCATAGTACATTTTTCATATGACGATTTCATAAGAAAATCATTGCCATTATTCATTGCCTGCTGAACTGAAATAAAAGTCTGATTAGCTATCTGAATAATATCCACAGCTGTATACCTAAGTTTTACCCTTCCAGATTCTAAGCGAGATAAATCAAGCACATCATTGATAAGACGTAACAATAAATCCGAGTTTAGTTGTATTAGATCTAGATAATGCATTTGATCTTCTTTTTCGACTTCTTCATCTTGCAATACAGATGAAAAACCAACAATACTATTCAATGGTGTTCGAATTTCATGGGATATATTAGCCAAGAAGGCCGTTTTCATTCGATCGCTTTCTTCTGCTTTCTCTTTAGCTACTTGCAAGTACTGACCTAGTCTACGAGAACGGAAATAATAGATAAGACAAATAATCAATGCTATGACTAAGATACATAGCACACCTAACCCAATAGATACTTGCCAAAAATATTTTTCCATCATCCCCTGAGGCCGGTTAACAATTGTAGTCCCTTCTGGTATATTTGATGAAGTAAGATTATATTTAGACATTGCATTATAATCTACTTTTTTTACGCTAGGAATTATACAGATCTCATTATGCTTACCTTTTTCAACGTTTAAAGCAATCTTAGCCAATTGTTTACCTTGTGCCCTATAATTGGGGATGCATCCTCCAAGTGCCCAATACCCCATGCCCACACTAGCCATAGTTATACAAGGGATACCCGAAGAAATTTCTTGCATCATATATGTTGCATTATGCATAAAATACTCTCCTCCCAAACCAATACGCCAAGTACCGACCATAATACTGGTCTGACTATCCAGATTATATATACAATCTAATGCTTTTTCTAAGCTCAAATCACGTCCATCAATATATTCAACACCCAACTCCTTATAGTTTTTTATGGCGTCACGAAAAACAGCTTTCATAGTCACCCCCCCATACGTATTGTCAGAAATAAAAGCTATCCTATTAGAGTACGGGAAACAGTACTTGAGCATCTCAATATTGTCTTTACCAGCATACTCATAAAAAATACCACCACGTAAATCTGAAGGATATCCATCAACCTGAACATCTTTCAACGCAGGAGAGTAAGAAGATGTTTCTATATCAAATTGAGGTAAAATCGTGTATTGACTACTTACCAATCCACAAATAACAGGAATCCCTGAGATTCTACTTTTTACAGGCAAGCTCAAGTAGCTCGCCCAGGCTTCTTGCCCCAAAAACACGATAAGACTCGGAGGAGCAACTTCGTATTGATTATCTAACAATTGATTTAATCGACTGGTCCATTGAGAAGCTTCAGAATAACTCTTGCAGTCCATTGTACGAACTACACAATTTCCTTTTCCACCATTTGCAAAATACGTATCTTCAAAATCAGCTATTGTTTGGGACATTCTCCATGCTTCTGGATTATAGGAACTAATCAACAATATATAGTTTTTTTGCTCTCCTCTATGCAAGCTATCCATAATATCATTGTGAGCAGTTTGTGCATTAAGAGATGGGCAACACCCCAAGAAAAACAAACATATACAAAGGGCAACACAATAAAGATCATATATCTTCATGGTGTTGTTATTCTTTAAAAGAAAACTCTTTTTTGTATATGCCATATAATTTATTTATGCCATTCAGTGGCCAATCCTCCTTCTGATGTTTCCTTGTACAACGAAGGTAAATCGTGCCCCGTTTGTTTCATTACTGCAATAACTTTATCAAAAGAAACACTATGTAATCCATCTGTAAATGATGAATAGACATTGGCATCTAGTGCGCGTGCTGCTGCATAAGCATTACGTTCAATACAAGGAATTTGTACTAATCCACATACAGGATCACAGGTCATCCCTAAATGATGCTCCATACCCATTTCAGCTGCATATTCAATCTGACTAATACTCCCTCCAAAAAGTTGATTGGCAGCAGCAGATGCCATGGCACACGCTACACCGACCTCTCCTTGACAACCAACTTCTGCACCTGATATAGAAGCATTGGTTTTCACCACATTGCCAAAAACAGCAGCAGTAGCTAAAGCTCTTAAAATACGTGTCTTACTAAATTTACGTGTTTTCTTTAAATGATATAACACCGCAGGTAATACACCACACGAACCACAAGTAGGGGCTGTTACTATTTCGCCACCACTAGCATTCTCCTCACTCGATGCTAAAGCATATGCAAAAACCAACCCTCGCGATTGCAATGAACCTTTGTATCCCGTAGCTTTGATATAATATGTTGAAGCCTTACGACGTAATTTTAAAGGGCCAGGTAATACCCCATCAGCGTTTAGTCCTCGCTTAATAGAAGCACACATTACTTGCCAAACTTGATCTAGATAGTCCCAAATACCTTCATCCTCATAAGTATCTACATATTCCCAATAACTACGTCCATTCTCCGTACACCAACGCATAATATCTTTAATCGTACTATAAGGATAGATGTCAGGTAATTGTTTCTCTATATCTTCACCATTCTGCGCTAATGCGCCTCCTCCAACACTATATACAGTCCATTCCTCTTGTATCTTGTCATCTTGATCATAGGAAGTAAAAGTCATCGCATTAGGATGAAAAGGCAAAAAGACTTTAGGTTGCCACACTATTTTGACAGGTGCAGCAGGCTCCAAGACATCAAGGATAGCGACATCCGTCATATGACCTTCACCAGTAGCTGCCAAACTACCATATAAAGTCACTTTAAAATGCTTAGCTGAAGGATTGCGTGACAAAAA
This sequence comes from Bacteroidaceae bacterium, assembly GCA_963668535.1. Classification (GTDB taxonomy): domain Bacteria; phylum Bacteroidota; class Bacteroidia; order Bacteroidales; family Bacteroidaceae; genus F22. Next base: position 2,036,655 of record OY764867.1, on the reverse strand, counting down.
ACGCAATGCTGCATAACGTGGTCCCATCGTGTGACTACTTGATGGTCCCAAACCGATACGATACAACTCTCTAATACTTTTCATATACTTTAAAATGTGAAGAGAAAAACGATTCTATTGAAAATCTGATGGATCAAGGTGTAATCCTTGCATCAGAGCTGGCACCAAAACAGGTGGCATAGTAATTCCAGGAACAACAGGTGTTTCTTTATTGATCAATGGGAAATAAAAAGACTTATCTTTGGCTTCTGGCTTAAGCAATATTTTCTGAACATCTTCAGTTATCTCAAGTTCATTACCAATAATCATAATCTCTTTGACATCAGGATGTTCAATAGTAACTTGAAGTATATCAAGAAAGAAATCACCGTATTCAGCCATTTTTTCACTACTCACAGCAGCAAAAGCAAATTCACCCATAGAATCGATAAAAGCTTTTCCATCCAAATCATGAATAAAGTGACTTGGAGTTAAATGATTAAATGCTACATGACCTTCTTCATATGGTAATACAACTTGAAAATGCTCACTATGCATTTTACCCATTTTTTTCATGACCATTACCAATACACAAAGAACTTCTGCAAAATCCACAAGAGGAAGCTCTTGATTATGATTATGCGAGAAATCCTCACGAATTAATCCACAAAATTGGTCTAAAAATTGGGTATCAACCACGATAACGCTGCTAGGAGTTGGAGCATCGGTCTTTTGCTCATCTGTCTTATTATTAGTTATATTCATGCCACAAAGATAGTATATTGATATGGATTCTAAAATAATAGGCCCCAAATGATTTAAAAAAACGAGATATAGGTACAATTAAAATTAAGCCTTGCTGATATGCTTCTATCAGCAAGGCTTAAAACACCTAAAATGTTAGGTTAATTAGCTGCAAAAATCAAATTTGATAATACGCCTTGAGCCTGAGAGACTCCATTTGCATCCATTGTAACAGCCATATCCATACCGTTTGCTTGATGCAAAATAGCTGTACCATCTCCTTGTATAGACAATAAAGGATATACTTGATTATCAGACTCTACACTCCAAGTTTGTGTAGTGGTATCAAAACTAAGCTCCATTTGTTGACCATCTTCTTTAGTAATAATATATCCATCAGCTTTACGACTAATAGAGTAGTTGCCATTGTCTGTTTGAACACTGCTTATTTCCCCTGTGACGACTGGATTCTCACCCGTCCAAAATTCAATAGAGTTAAACACAACCACATCAGCAAAAGCCGCAATGGAATACACTGGTACAATATTTAAAGCCACAAATATTAGCTCATTTACAAACTTATTGTTTGTTGTCTTCTGATTCCAATCCAATACCGAATGCCACAAGGCAAACGATCCGATACAAGAACTAAACATAAAAGAAGCACATAATGCAAACGCAAGTGTTTTTATTTTCATCATTTTCATACCATCATCTTTTTTAATGAATAAACTAATTTTCAAATCAAATTCAAAGGTAACAAAAAAGATTCGAATTCCTAGTCTCAATATTTTTTTTTCGATAACTTTGTCCTAGTTGTTACATCGCGTAGTATAGCTCGTATAAACGCATTCAATATCACAAGATTATGCTTCAACAAAACCACCTATCCACTATATCCAAAGATCAAACGCTAAAAGATACTCAGTATCTCCACACACTGATAGCATAAGGAGAACAACAAGATTTTAAATTTATCATTAGTGATGCCCACAAAATAGCACGAAGTCTTTCTGCATTTGCCAACACGGATGGAGGCAGACTACTAATAGGTTTCAAGGATAACGGTCACATTGCAGGAATACGAAATAAAGAAGAAATTTACATGATCGAAGCAGCAGCTACTCATTACTGTACACCTAAGATAGAATTTGAAGCCAGGCCACATAGTATAGAAGGACGCCAAGTACTAGAAATTATAGTTTCCCCCTCTAAAAACAAACCAGTATATGCTATTGATAAAGAAAAAAAAGCATGGGCTTATGTAAGAGTTCATGACGAAAACATCTTGGCATCTCCAGTACATTTAAGGGCATGGAAGGGTAAAACTCGAGCTATAGGTGAACTCATTACTTTAAGTTCTACTGAACAATTACTCATGACTAAACTGCAAACTCACGAGCCAGTCAATTTAAACAAATTCTACAAGGAAGCACAGATATCTAGACATACAGCATTAAAGCTGTTCGCTCAATTCGTCCAATTAGGCATCATGAAACCATATTATCATAAAATGCAGTGGTTGTACATACAAGAATAAAAAAAATGATCACAAAAATAGGGTGTATCCAAAGTTTTTTGGATACACCCTATTTATATTATCAGTCTGTTCGGTATTACTTCAAACCTCTCATTCTCAACAACGCATCAACACTAGGTTCAGCACCTTTGTATCTTTTGTACAATACCATAGGATCTTCACTGCCACCCTTTTCTAATATATTCTTTCTGAAACTCATAGCTGTTTTTTTATCAAAAACACCCGCTTTCTCAAAACTAGCAAAAGCATCGCAATCCAAAACATTGGCCCAAGTATAAGCATAATATCCAGCTGCATATCCTCCCATAATATGATTGAAATAAGTAGCACGATATCTTGGAGCAATCTCAGGGATAAGCCCGATCTTATTCATTTCATCTTTCTCAAAAGCATTGATATCAATTGCAGATGGATCTTCCAACATATGCATTTTCATATCTAAAATAGCTGCTGCTAACAATTCTGTGAGAGTAAAACCTTGATTGAATCCATGAGTTGCTTCCAACTTGTCAATTAACGAATCAGGAATAACCTCACCTGTTTTATAATGTTTTGCATACATCTTTAAGACCGCAGGGTGCATAGCCCAATGTTCATTGATTTGAGAAGGCAATTCGACAAAATCTCGAGCAACATTAGTTCCAGAAGTACCAGCATAATCACATTGTGATAAAAGTCCATGTAACGCATGACCAAACTCATGGAAAAGCGTTTCAACTTCATCAACAGTCAACATAGAAGGAGTATCTCCAACTGGTGGTGTAAAACTACATACATTGACAATAACTGGGCGTTGACCTTTCTTCTCAGCTCGATAATTGTTCATCCAAGCGCCGCCACGTTTTCCTGCGCGTGGGAAGTAATCAGAATAAAAAATTCCCAACAAAGAACCATCAGCATCAAAAACACGGAACGATTCAACACCATCGGTATATCCCTTGATATCCTCCGCTGGTTCAATCTTAATACCGTACAATTTTTCTGCACACATAAATGCTCCCTTACGTACATTCTCAAGTGTCAAATAAGGCTTCAACTCATCTTCACTCAAAGAGAACTTTTCAGCACGAAGCTTTTCGGTGTAATACCACCAGTCCCAAGCTTCCATTTTTTCTCCTGGATGAAGACGACTCATTAACTTCTGCATATCTTTCAACTCAGCTTTTGCTTTTGGCAACGCATAGTCCCATATTTTCGTCAGAAGTGCCATTACCGCATCTGGTGTCTTAGCCATATTGTTATCAAGGATGTAAGAAGCATAATTCTTAAACCCTAGTAAATGTGCCTTTTCTGCACGTAAAATCAAAATATCTTTTAAGATGGCTTTATTATCCAATTTATCGTTATGGTCCCCTTTAGAAGTGTATGCTTGGTACATTTCCTTACGGATAGTACGATTATCTGCATATTGAAGGATAGGAATACGATTAGATGTTTGTAAAGTAAAGATCCATGCTTCTGGGTGATTAGCCTTCTTAGCTTCTTCTTTCGCCGCTTGAACTAACCAAGCTGGTATACCACTCAAGCGCGTGCTATCCTTTACAACCAATTGAAAACGATTTGTTTCTTCTAATAAGTTATTGCTGAATTTCAAAGTCAATGTAGCTAGTTTGCCATTGATTTCTTTTAGACGAGACTTATCCGTATCACTCAATGCCGCACCATTTCGAGCAAAGCGATCATATGTACGTTTTATCAATGTACTTTGTTCGGGAGTATATGTAGCAGTTCCCAATGTTTTATACACTGCTTCTACGCGCTTAAATAACTTTTCGTTTAAAAGAATTTCATCAGAATGATCTGATGAAAGTGGAGCCAACTTAGTAGCTAATGCTGTCATTTCAGGATATGTATCTGCTTCAGCTAGATTGCCAAATATACCCTCTACTCGATCAAGTATAGGAGCAGAATTATCCAAAGCTAAAATGGTATTCTCAAAATTAGGCGCCTCTGTACTATTGACTATTTTTTTTATATTTACGTCTTGCTCTTTCCATCCTGCTTGAAAGGCTGGTTCATAATCGGCTAGTTGAATTTTATCAAAGGCAGGAACCCCTTCAGGAGTATTGAATGGTTTAAGCAACACATTTTCTTTTTCACCATGCTGTACACCACATCCACAGAGTGTCAAAGCACAAGCTGCAGCTAAAACAGGAAACGTTTTAAATCTAAACATAATAGGCTATAAGTTTTTTATTACTAATAATATATAGGATAGTCACCTACCCTTCTCTCTCAAGTTACAAAGGTAATAAAAAAAGCTGATTTTATAGAACAGCCCCCATTAATCTACAAAAATGAGGACGCTCCTTAACTGGAGTGTCCTCAACTTATTGTAATCACAATTTTTCAAATATATCCTCTTACTGAGCAAGTTCAAGTACCAAAGCCTCACGAGGCTTCATTTTGAAATTTTTCGTCAAATCAATCACACGATGAGTCGTCACATCCTTACCATATGTATTATTCTTAATGACTTCAGCGTAAACAGAAACTGGCACTTCAGATTCTTGATCCATTCCATTCAACAAGACTAATACAGTAGTGCCTTTATATTGACGACTATATACATACACACCATTCTGTGGAATAAATTGTGTCATACTTCCTTTGGTAATTGCCATATTGCCTTTACGCCAATGCAATAGAGTACGGAAGAATGTAAAACATGCTTGTTCTTGAGTCGTTCTATCCGCAGGATTAAACCAACTACGGGCATCTGTTTTCCATCCGCCTAAGAAATCTCGGCGCACTTCACCATCACTTTTTGTTTTTGTACCATTCATCAAAAACTCCGTTCCATAATATAGTTGAGGAATACGATGTGTGGTCAACAGCAAAGTTGCTGCCCATTTCAGTTTCGTCAAATCTTTACCATCATACAAGAAACGTGGAGTATCATGATTTTCTAAGAAGGCTAAAATCATTGAAGAATTTGGATAAAGATAATCGTAAACAAAGTTATTATATATCTTATTCAATCCGCTAAACCAGCCATCAGTCTCTTCGTTCTTAGCTTGACTAAGTTTTTCGTAAAAACTAAAATCCATTACAGACTTCAAATTACTATTTTTAGGGGCAGACAACTTAGAATCTTTTTGGTACCAAGCTGTATATGCAGGTTCAGTTACCCATGTCTCACCTACCACATTGAAATTAGGGTATTCCTTATTCAATTGGCCTAACCATGTGCTCATTGCATCATAATCAGCATATGGATGTGTATCCATACGAATACCATCAATATCCATTTCCTCAATCCACCAAAAGCTGTTTTGAATTAAATATTTCAACACATATGGGTTACGTTGATTTAAGTCGGGCATAGATGTCACAAACCATCCATCATTCATCTTGTTAAAATCATACTTCGATGCATATGGATCCACATGTGGAGTCAATTTAAAACTTGTTTGGACAAAATGTGTTTTGTAGTCAGAATGATTAAACCAATCCTTAGAAGGCATATCTTTGATCCATGGGTGCTCAACCCCACAATGATTAAAGATCATATCCATAACAATTTTCAACCCATCTTTATGCGCCAATTTAATAAGATTCTTATAGTCTTCATTGGTTCCAAAACGAGGATCTACTTTGTAATAATTAGTCGTTGCATATCCGTGATAACTTCCACCCTTCATGTTATTTTCCATGATAGGAGTAAACCAAAGAGCAGTGATACCTAAATCTGTGAAATAGTCCATATGATCAGCAATCCCTTTTAAATCACCACCATGTCGTGCATTAAGATCGTTTCTGTCTACAGAGTACGCTGACATTCCCTCTACTTGATCATTTTCTGTGGAGCCATTAGCAAATCGATCAGGCATCAAAAGATACAACACATCACTCATATTAAAACCAATTCGGCTTTCTGGAGCACGATGACGTTTCTTAAGCATATACGGGATCACCGTTTTCTTTTTCCCTTTTGTAAAAGTTATAGCCATTTCACCTGCTGGAGTATCCTTAGCAAGATCAAGATAAACTAAAAGATAATTAGGGCTTTCCAAGCGCACTAAATTTGCCAGATGTACTCCAGGATAGTCTACGTGAACATCAGCCGAAGAGATATCCTTGCCATACACCATCAACTGCAAACTAGGATCTCCCATGCCAACAAACCAACATGTCGGTTCAATACGATCAATTACTGGTCGTTTAGCTGCAAACACGGTATGACTCATCATACTCAACATACAAGCAAAAATTAAAAACAAAGGGCATTTACTGATAATATTTTTCATAATTACAGATAATAAATAGGTTATATTTCTAAGTATTCAAAGGTAGTAAAAACACTGTTCTTTTCACTCACTCTCATTCTATAGTTGTCAAACGAAAACAGAAAACGTTTGCAATCAAAAAAAGAGGCACGCTTTAGTGAAAATCACTGAAAGACATGCCTCTAATATATCGAAAAAATCTTATCTATAGTACTATATCTATATGTTTAGTAGGATAGATTTCAGGTTACATTAATTATATGCTACTACTAAGTTAAGAAAGCCAATAGCACACCAGCAGCGACTGCACTACCAATAACTCCTGCAACATTCGGTCCCATAGCATGCATCAACAAATAGTTGCTTGAATCATACTCAAGTCCAACATTCTGAGAGATACGAGCCGACATAGGAACTGCAGAAACACCAGCATTACCAATCAAAGGATTGATCTTCTGTCCTTCAGGTAAGAATAGATTCATTACTTTCACAAAAATAACCCCACTCGTACTAGCAATAACAAAAGCACAGAGTCCTAAGAAGAAAATAAAAATCGTATCCATTGTCAAGAACGTAGACGCCTGGGTAGACGCACCTACTGTCACACCTAACAAAATAGTTATAGCATCGGTTAAAGATCCACTAGCAGTATCAGCCAATCGACGAGTTACACCAGATTCTTTTAACAGGTTACCAAAAAACAACATCCCCAACAAAGGAATAGCTGTTGGCACCAAGAAACAAGTTAGCAACATGCCGACTATAGGAAAAAGTACTTTTTCATTATGCGATACTGCGCGAGGAGATTTCATACGAATCACACGCTCTTTTTTTGTCGTCAGCAATCTCATAATTGGTGGCTGAATGATTGGTACCATAGCCATATAACTATAAGCAGAGACCGCAATAGCTCCCATCAGATTGGGGGCCAATTTTGACGACAAGAAGATAGCGGTTGGTCCATCAGCACCACCAATAATCGCAATACCCGCAGCTTGATCAGGTTCAAAGCCAAGAGCACGAGCGATTATAAAGGCACCGAAAATACCAAATTGTGCTGCTGCACCAATAAGCATAAGCTTTGGATTAGCAATTAGTGAAGAGAAGTCTGTTAAAGCTCCTACTCCAAGAAACACAAGTGGCGGATACCACCCCGTACGAACACCTTGATACAAGATATTCAATACAGATCCTTCTTCATAAATACCGATATCGAGTCCCTCTTTAAAAGGGATATTGCCAATTAGAATACCAAATCCAATCGGCAACAATAGCATTGGTTCAAAATTCTTTTTGATAGCCAAGAATAAGAATACCAAACCAACTACAAGCATAATAAGGTGCTGAGGCGTTGCGTTAGCAAAACCTGTATAGCCCCAAAACGTTTCGAGATTTGATAAGATATAGTCCATTGGTAGTTGTTTTATTCGACAACGACAAGATCAGTACCTTCAAGAACTGAATCACCCTTGTTTACGTTGATAGCAACAACTTTACCATCCTTATCTGCATGAATTTCGTTTTCCATCTTCATTGCTTCAAGGATCACTACTGTTTGGCCTTTAGCCACAGTATCACCTACTGCAACACGAATATCTACAATAACACCTGGAAGTGGAGATTGTACAGCACCACCGCCAGCAACTTGTGGACGACTTACTACTGGAGCACCTGCATTAGTTGTTGGTGCAGCAGCTGGACGAGTTACCTTCTTAATAACAGGTTTCTTCTTCTCTTCTAGTTCTACATTGTATGGCGTGCCATTGACTTCCACTTTAGCCATGTTCTCTTCTACATCGTTGATAGTTACGTTGTATGTATTGCCATTGATTTTATACTTATACTGTTTCATTGTTGGGATTACTTTTAAAAATTACAGATTGTTGTTAAAGTTTAGTCCTTAACGACCTGGATAATGACGTAATGTATGGAACTTCGCACTCCATGGAGAAAACATACTTGATTCACGCTTAATGGTCAATCGTGTATCTTCCCAGTCATGTACATCTGCATTTTCTTCATGCAGAGCCATAGCGATAGCTGCAAACACTTCTTCTGTTGGTAAATCACAAGCTACATCTTGCTTTTGCTCAACTTCTTTATTCGTTAAGTTGTCAGTCATGATTGCTCTATTTTAATTTATAATTCTACTGAGTTTATTATTTTCTTGGGTCATGACGCAAAGTATAAATTTTCGAACTCCAAGGAGAGTACGAACGTTTTACACGATTAATAGTCAAAACCGTTTCTTCCCAGTCATGATCGTCCGATCCAGCTTCATGTAAGGCCATTGCAATAGCAGCATATACCTCACCCGATGCGATTTTTGCATTCTCTATGCTCGCACCAGTAGCTTTCATTTTATTAATACGCGCTTGACGTACAGACACGATACTGACAAGACGAAAACAAAGGAAAAGTACAAGTAGACCACAGAACACGATCAACATCGCTGTAATAGCGATTTGACCACCTCTAGGGTCTTCTCGTTTCATATCTGCAATACGCTCATTAGTTGGAAAATTGTTGAGGGTACCAGGTGACACTTTATCAGGACCGATTGCTGCCCAATTTGCATAATCCTTCTCGATATATTTTGCAACATCAGAGAAATCATTTTTGCTTGGACGTTTTAATTCACGGTGATGCGCATCTATAGATTCTCCATCTCGAATTCGAGCGAAGTTAATCCCTTTCTGTACATCAGCAGCCTTAAATTCGACCACATCGATTAGGTCATTACCATTGGCATCAAACAAACCAATCCATACCTTGCCTTGTAGATTTTGCTTAGCAGGAACCAAGCTCAACAAAGCTGGCATATGTAAAGGTCCACGACTAGAATGACGATCGAACTCTATCACCAATTGTTGGCGAGGAGCAATCTTAGTCACATTATCTCCCGAAGGGATACGATACATCATCTTGGTACGTTCTACAATATCCTGCGTGGTTAGTACCGCAGGATTAGTAGCAATATAGCAGCCACGGATATCTACCGTAGCATGAGTCGTATTGTATATCTCAACCCAACCAGGTGTTAAGCCCGTTGAATCCTCCACTGAGAGTTGTACCTCATTTATACGGAGCCCCTTTGCGCCCTGTGCAAAAGCAGAGCTATGCACAGAAGCGACAAGGAGAAGACAAATAATCAGAATATTTGTTTTTTTCATGGGAGCTCTTCTTTTGGTTACAATGGAATGTTACCGTGCTTTTTAGCTGGATTGAAGAGCTTCTTAGTCTGTAACTGCTGTAAAGCACGAATGATACGGAAACGAGTATTACGTGGTTCGATTACGTCATCAATATATCCATACTTAGCAGCGTTATAAGGATTAGCAAAGAGTTTAGTGTACTCTGCTTCTTTTTCTGCGATAAATGCTTTAGGATCTTCTTTTGTCTTCGCTTCACGAGCGTACAACACAGCAGCTGCACCAGCAGCACCCATAACAGCGATTTCAGCAGTTGGCCATGCATAGTTCACATCACCACGAAGTTGCTTACAAGACATCACGATATGAGAACCACCATAAGACTTACGAAGCGTGATAGTTACCTTAGGCACAGTAGCTTCACCATAAGCATACATAAGCTTAGCACCGTGAAGGATAACTGCATTGTATTCTTGACCAGTACCTGGAAGGAAACCTGGGACATCAACAAATGTTACCAATGGGATATTGAAGGCATCACAGAAACGGATGAAACGAGCTGCCTTACGAGAAGCGTTACAGTCAAGCACCCCAGCCAAGAACTTAGGTTGGTTAGCCACGATACCCACACTTTGACCATTGAAACGAGCGAAACCGATAATGATATTCTTAGCATAGCTATTTTGTACTTCAAGGAATTCTCCGTTATCTACACAAGCACCAATAACTTCGTACATATCGTACGCCATATTTGGGTTGTCAGGAATGATTTCATTCAAGCTATCTTCCAAACGATCGATTGGGTCAGTACATTCGATGATTGGAGCATCCTCTAGATTGTTTTGTGGGATATAGCTAAGCAATTTGCGGATAATAGCAAGTCCTTCTTCACCTGTTGGTGCTGTGAAATGAGTCACACCACTCTTAGATGAGTGTACACTTGCACCACCTAGTTGTTCTTGAGTGACATCTTCACCAGTTACTGTTTTCACAACAGCTGGACCAGTCAAGAACATGTATGAAGTACCTTCTGTCATCAAAGTGAAGTCAGTCAATGCAGGAGAATACACTGCACCACCTGCACAAGGACCAAAAATACCAGAGATTTGTGGAATAACACCAGATGCCATGATATTGCGTTGGAAGATTTCAGCATATCCAGCCAATGCATTGATACCTTCTTGAATACGTGCACCACCCGAATCATTAATACCGATACAAGGTGCTCCCATCTTCATTGCTTGGTCCATGACCTTGCAAATCTTCATAGCCATTGCTTCAGAAAGAGAACCGGCTGCTACTGTAAAGTCTTGAGCAAAGACATATACGAGACGTCCTTCAATTGTACCAAAACCAGTGACTACACCATCACCAAGATACTGCTTCTTTTCCATGCCAAAGTTTGTACAGCGGTGCTTTACAAACATATCCATTTCCTCGAAACTACCTTCATCAAGTAGTTGAGCTATACGCTCACGAGCAGTGTACTTTCCCTTTGCGTGTTGTTTCTCGATAGCTTTTTCACCACCACCGATACGAGCCTGAGCACGCAACTCAATAAGCTCTTTTACTTTCTCCAATTGGTTACTCATAATACATTTTCTTTTTTCTGATTGAATGGATTACTTCTCGCAAAGTTCAGTTAGGATACCCTGAGTTGACTTTGGGTGAAGGAATGCAATGTTTAGGTTTTCAGCTCCCTTACGAGGTGCTTTGTCAATAAGACGGATTTCGTTAGATTCCATCTCACCAAGCGCATTTTGTACGCCATCAGCTACAGCAAAAGCAAGGTGGTGAATACCTTCACCTTTTTTTGCGATGAACTTAGCGATAGTACTTTCTTCACTTGTTGGTTCCAAAAGTTCTAGCTTGACATCTCCTACTTTCAAAAATGCAGTACGCACTTTTTGGTCTTCTACTGTCTCGATGTTGTAGCATTCTAGTCCTAGTACCTTTTCATAGTATGGAAGCGCTTCTTCAATACTCTTTACTGCGATACCTAGGTGCTCAATGTGAGAAATTTTCATGACTTATTATTGTTTGAATATTACTATATAGAATTTTATTTGCAAATTCAAGCACAAAGGAACGGATTATCTTTGAATTAGGGAAATAAATCTGCAATTTATTTTCCATACGAACTAAACTTAGACTTATTTTACATAGTACCCAAGTGATATTGTCTATTTTTACTTTTAAATAAGATTCTTTCCTACACCATTTCCCCTTATATTAGCCAATCAGCAGTCTCATTACTAGCACATTATCCATAAAATAAAGGGGATCATGTTTCACAACATAGTCCCCCTACTATACTTACACTTAACACAATTTCCTGCACCCAGGAAACCTATATCTAAATTAAAAACGAGTGCAAATTTAGTGACAAGATATTCACAAGTCAGTTTACTTTTTTTATGTAAAACGAGGGTCCCATGTCCAATGACACCCTCGTTTTTCACTACCTATTTTTCGACGTCAATAGACGTTCGACACATATTATATTATAGAGCTATTGTCCAGGTTGTACATGTACATCCTTAGTGACAATACGTTTAGCAAATGGAGTATCACATGTCACAGTCATTTCTCCAATCTTTTCAGTACTAGTCAACTTAGTACCATCATTTTCCCATTCAAAGACACCATTATACAATCCTACATATGGAGTCATATATGGAGGCAATCTATTGAAGAATGGTTCATATGGTGTGTTTGTTGATAGGTATTCAAACATAACTGTTTGATTTGAATTTAAATCATAATCGAAGAAACGTGCAACATTATTAACACCAGCGTTGATCAATTCTTGACTATTGATATCTACAGATACGTTAGTACGAAGATTCTGAATATCCTTGTTTGCACTTGCATAATCTGTAAATAGAATATCTGCTACTGTCATTGCCAATGGATTCACAAACATCAAATTGTAGCTATGTACATTTGTTTCACCATTTGGATAAGAAGTAGTAAGCTTCAATAGATATGTACGATCATCTTCCCATAGCTTGTAAGCAGGAGAAATCATATATCTAATGCCTTGTTGATCATTCCATCCAAATATATGGTTGATATTTCGATCACCTAATGGACCTGTATTTACGTAACGATAGTTATCATAACCACCACCGAAGTCGTACATAGTCAAACGTTTATCCTCTGTAGTACTTGAACGTAATGTGATTCTATGATCCGTTTCATTAATCAAACCAGCAACCCATGTAGGAGCACCGTTAGTATCTTCACCGAAGAATGAACGATATGAAGTTGCCCCATTGATAGACTTACCTCTATTGAATGCTTCACCAGCATAAGCCTGCATTCTATAGTTACCTGGGAATCCGTAATCTGTACCTTGAGTTACAATAGTCTTAGGATCAGCAGATGGATCTAACAAGAATCCAGGAACCATTGGTACCACTAGATCAGGTCTTAGGATTTCATAATGGAAAGTAAATGTAACCACTGGATGATGATCACCAGGATCAACTTGTACCTTCACTTCATACTTACCAAACTTAGCAAATGGAGTTACACCAAGACACATTGCGTATGTATCCACATTTGGAGCAGTAAACCAATTTGTACTTACCCATGCGAAGATAATTGGATCATTGGCATCAATAGTATATGCACCAGCACCATCCATCATCTTATGAGATACTACTTGATAATTAACCAAATCATATGGCCATGGAGATATATCTCTGTAGTATGTACCCATGAATTCGTCATGAGATACACCTAGAGGTTCGTAAACATCGTCGTTGACTGTTGTCCAATCAATACACATCCACTTGTAACTACGTGATGACAATGGATAATTTGGATGTACATTAACCCATTGTGATGGAACTAACCAATCCACAAACAGATCACTGTATGGAATTTGACCCAATTCAAATGGAGCAATGCTAACAGGAACTGGAGTAATAACAAACTTGATATATGCTACCTTCACAATTCTATCTTCACTTGGGCAACCATAATCCTTATTTGCATACCATGTTACCTTCACAACTGGTCTACGAGCCAAACTAGAAGCAGTCGTATTCACAGTCAAAATACCAGTTACAGGGTCAATATCAATGAAATATGATTGATCTGTTTCATCATCATATCCTAGATAATCAGTTACCTTAGTAAATTCTAGACGATAGTCACCAGTTACGAAACCATAATTTTCAACGAAATTTAGATCAGCATCTTGCATGATAAGAGGACGAGCAGATGCATCTGCTTCAGCACAAGCAAAAATATGCTTAGTCAAATCAAATGGCACACCAGGGTGAATTTCATAAGTATGAGGAGCACTGATATGAGGAAGTTGGTCATAAATATTACTCAACAACAATTTATTTGGATTAGCACCTAGTGGTTCATCCACTTCCATATCTGTTCTAGCAATCACTGGTTCGAAGATAGAAGGCACTGCAACTGCATAATCAGAAATAACAGTTTGTGACTCTTGTGCACCCAATTGTACTGCTTGAACCCCCTTTAGAGCAAACGTAACAGCTTCTTGTCCACCTGATAAACCTTCTGGAATTAGATATTGACTAAGATCAACAAATTCTGAATCTTCTTCTCCAAATTGCAATAAGAATGTCAATGCACCAACACCATAGTCTTCACAAGTAGTAATTGGTTCAAAATAATCCATATCACCTGTTGCACGAGTAACCAAAGTACGGCCAATAAAGTCCCATTCTACTTCTTCCTTATCGATAGAAGTAGGATTGATACGATAATGTACTTCTTCTGCACTATGCATTGCTGGCATACCCCAACATGGTCTTGCATTTCTAAATGGAATATACTTCACTTCTTGTGCATTGTGTCCATCCATAGTATATTGAGGAATAAACACTAAATCTGAAAGTACAGATTGTCCAATCACAAGTGTTTCATTGTTAGTAGCTTCGCCACTCAAAACCAAACTACCATCTGGATTCCACACAGCAGTCAATGGTTCTTCGTTGCCACCCAATGGCACCTTCCAGTCTAGACCTGTATCTGCATCAAGCAGCGTACCGTCAGCACTATATAAATCCCAAGTACCATCAACGTTTGGTTTGTAGTACCCACCAGGAGCACCGTCAGCACCATTTACACCGTCAGCACCATCTTGACCATCGACACCGTCTTCGCCGATAGCTTTAAAATCTTGTTTCACACCATCTTTATACCAATAGCCATCTTCTCCTACAGTCCAAAGCACTGCATCTGTACCATCTATACCATCAGTAATGGTATATTTTTGGCCATTACTCAAGGTTATTTCTAATCCTTCAGCACTCGTGGCAACACCAGTAATTACGCTACCACTAGCAACCAATTGGTTAATAGCAGAAATTGCGTTCTCGTTCTCATTTATGAGCGTTTCCAGACGATTAATATCATCGTCATAATCTTCGCTACAGCCTACAAAACCAGCTGTACCTACTACCATTGCGCTTATCATAAAAAGCGCTTGAAAAATCTTCTTGTTCATAGTAATAGATTTCTAATTAAACAATCAAATTAAAATTATAGGATCTCAATATATTATCATGAATTCATAAAAACTCTATATAGTCAATTAGCTCAGGAGGAAATTTTTTCTTAATTCTATATTTCATCGTATATAAACTGGTAGGTTCTACGTGAAATATTGTGGCAATATCTGCCATACTCATCCCCACAATAAAACAAATCATATATCGCTTATCACTTTCCGTGAGCTTATGTTTTGCCATACTCCCCACTTCTTCAAATCTTTGTTTGTCAAAATGAGCCAAAGCATTCAGATACCTCTCTTGTAAACTTACTGGCAACTCGCTACTCTCAACCTGCTTTTTAACTTCTGTCCATTGTTTTATACTAGGCACAATGCGAGAAGCTGCATGTAATATAGAACTTGCATGTGCAGTATATTGTTCTTCAGCCGTTTCATCATCTACCGTCCTAGTTTGTGATTCACCACCTTTGTTAAAAAGTGAAGCATGGTTTTTGCCTATTCCTCCACGTTTAACCAGAATAACGACTAGTATTGTAATTAAAATATACGTCAACACAATCAATGCTATAGATACCGTAGATACCCAATCATAACTACTGGCGCTAGGTACCACTGGTTGGCTACTAGACAACAGAGTCAAATTATACTCCTGCCAGTTCATATCCATGCCCCTCTGAATCACTTCAAGGTTCAACAACTCCAGAAAGCAAGCTCCTAGAGCCCAACAGAAGGGAAAGATATACAAGCCTATCATCACACATGTTTGTTATTTAATACATTATCACACCACTAGTTTGATATACTAATATTAACTAATCATCAAACTATATGAGAGAGAAAAACTCTACATACATCACATTTAATAATATAATATATGCTAACACGCAAACAATCAATTTGATTATAGTTTACACAAATATCTTTTAAAAACCGACCTTGCAAAGATAAACAAGGGATATGGATATACATATAGATAAACCTTGATTTACTTTATTAAACACTTAAAAACTCTTTAAAACAAAGGTTTGTGTTTTACATTTATTTATGTTTTAATACTTTTATACAGGAAGATGTATAGATTTGTATAGATTAACTCAGAAATAAGAGACAGAAAAGTTGGACAAAATAAAACGATTGTATAGATTTGTAAGTACACATATATAGACATTTCTTATTTATTTGTGCATTCTACATTTTTCATGCGAAAACACGCCATGAAATAATCTATCATTATACATGCAAAGACTATATAGAGTAAGAAAGTGAGTATTTGCTCAGAATCAAGTTTTTTCGTATATTGCGCTCAATAACAAAAACAATATAGTATATGGATAAAGAGAAAATTATACACCAGTTTACAGACAGCAGTCAATGGACAAATAAAGCCAAGGAACTGCTAGAAAACAATAAAGACAAAATTGACGACGTAAAAGAGATATTGCGCAAGACTTGGGAAAAAATTCAAGCCAACAAGCACTTTAAGCAAGTACTCAAAGAAGCCGAAACGCTTATCAGCTACATATCTGATATTATCCATAATAAATACACCAAACATTCTAAGTGGGCATTAACCGTAGCACTGGCAGCATTAGTGTATGTACTATCTCCTCTAGACATCATTCCTGATTTTATCCCATTTGTAGGACTTTTGGACGATGTAGTGGTCTTAACCTATACATTTTCTCTTCTTCGTGACGAATTGACTCGTTACAAAAACTGGCAAGCAGGTATAGAAGATGGAATCATTATTGAGGAATATTCTCAAGAAGAGGAAAATGAAAAAGAGGAGACTCTCTAAACACTTCTACTTATCCTCCCTCATACAGTAGTATATACTTATTAAAAGGCCCTATTGAAAAGACCTCACAATGAAAAGATCAATAAAGATTGCTCTCTGGATTCTTATTCCTATCTGTATACTTGCATCTATAGGAGTAGGCATGACATACTATTACATATTTTCGCCAGCAACCAGCGTATCAACAGAAAATACTATATTAATTTACCCCAACGAACCTATTGATAGCACCTATGCTCATCTCAAGCAAAAGACATTATCGCCCAAAGTATTAAAAGGTCTAAGGTTGCTCACAAGCTATCGAAAAATAGAGCATTTTAAGCCAGGACACTATATCTTAAATGGACAATCTCCAGCTCGATTCGTTTTCATTCAGCTAACTAGAGGATATCAAACTCCCATTGAGCTGACCTTCACTGCCAAAAGAGATATTCATGAAGCTGCCGAGGACATCGCTTCACAACTTATGATTAGCACAGAATCGGTGGACAGTATATTGCAAGATACAACAGCATTATATTGGTGTTTGGCCAATACCTATGAGGTGTATTGGACTATTACGCCATCCAAGCTCAAAGCTAGACTACAAAAAGAATACGATGCCTTTTGGACAAAAAGACGCAAAGATCTAGCAAAGAAACAAGGCTTGACACCACAAGAAGTAACCACTCTTGCCTCCATCGTGCAAGAGGAAAGCAATAATATAAAAGAACAACCTATCATTGCTGGATTGTATATGAATAGATTACGTATTGGTATGCCACTACAAGCCGATCCTACTATTAAATATGCCGTTGGCGATTGGACAATTAGACGCGTCTTAAACAAGCACTTAGCTTATGATTCTCCATACAATACTTATAAGCATGTGGGATTGCCGCCCAGTCCAATACGTATGGTTTCAACACAAGCGATAGACGCAGTGCTTCACGCCCCAAAACATCCTTATTTATATATGTGTGCCAAAGAAGACTTTTCTGGTACACACCGCTTCGCCAAAACATTAAGCGAACATAATAGGAATGCACGCCTCTATCGCAAAGCACTGAACAGAAGGAAGGTCTACAAATAAGCGACTACCATCTAAAGCGACGTTCGATAACAACTTTATTGCCAGCTTGATCACTTGCAACAAAACGTAAGTGATGAAGTTGGCCTTTTTGTATTCGATGCGCATCTAGTCGACAAATGATTTTTTTGCGAATAGCATTCTCCATTCCAAAAAGCGCAAATTTTCCATCAATTTCTCCTCGATAGAAAGCTGGGATTTCTTTTGCTTTAAAAACGATGCGCCCACATTTCCCCCAAGTCGATGCGCCCACTGGATATACACGAGGAGGTATGGTATCTATGGCGAGTTGTGCAGCTAATATGCTATCTCTAATAGACGGATTATAAAAAGCAGATACAGCATCGACCGACACACTATTCACCCCACCGGCCACTAGAGTCTGCAAAGGCATATCGACCATCCTAGCCCATGGACTCCAAGCGTGCTTAAAATCGTAAGGCACTTCTTGCGGCTTGCCTACAATTGTGCGTCTATAGGTACGAGTATTTCCATATCTATCTGTCAACTTGATCTTAACCACATACGGACGAGCCTCATCAATGCTTATATACCCACGCTGCTTATCGGGATGAAGCATACGCATATGCACCTCATTTGGCACGTAACAATGGATGTAATTATCGGGGGCCCATTGAGCAAATTGTGCATTTTCTTCGTGATTGAAGCGATCAATCACATGGGCATATACTTGCTTGCCATCGACTTCAACTTGCACTTTATACACGCCATATATATTGCTCGTTTTGTCCATACGATCAAAAGCCTTTAGAGCAATGCCTACTTTACCCCACGCACGTTGCTGATTGTCAACAACACCATAGTTGTACAATGGATCTATGCGCATTTCGATAAGTTCGGGAGCTTTGCTATCCTTTAATCGATCAGCAAAATAAGGGAGTGGATCTATTTGATCGCCTGTTTTATTGTCAAACAGATCAAGGTGTAAATGTGGAGCCCAACTATAGCCAGTATTGCCCGAATAGCCCACAACATCACCTGCGTCCACGGGGTATTGGTGTCTGGAAAAAGGGATACTCACCTGCCAAGTCTCATCTTTATACTGTTGACTACGTATCGTGTCCTGTATTTCTGGAAGAAAACGCGAGAGGTGACGACAAATGCTAGTCAATCCATTATCATAGTGAATGTCTAAGACATATCCCGAACCATGGGTAACACTAGCTCTAGCTATATATCCATGTGCCAACGCACTGATAGGGTGCCCAATAGTTCCTTGTGTTTTAAAATCAATTCCTCCATGGAAATGGTCGGAACGTAATTCTCCAAAGTTCCCACTCAACAACAATGAAAAGTCAAAAGGAGAGGCTAAATGTACTGCCAACATCTCCTCTGTTGTATCTAAAAAATGTTTGGGAAGGGATTCATGTGCATGCGCGGTTGCTAAAAACATGTTGCCCAACATCACAAGTATAAAAAATGCATTCTTACACATATTATTTTTATTTTTGTTGCTACAAATGTACCCATTTTTTTCTATATTTGAGACGCATAAAGAAGAAACCTAAACCGCTTCTTCAGCTTATCGCAAAATTCTAACCCTAAACTTACAAACTATGATTGTCGGAATTCCAAAAGAAATCAAAAACAATGAGAACCGAGTAGGTATGACCCCAGCTGGCGTAGCAGCGATGATTGCTGCAGGTCACACTATGTATGTACAAAAATCAGCTGGCGAAGGCAGTGGCTTCACCGATGAAGAGTACGAAGAAGCTGGTGCTACCCTACTACCAACTATTGAAGAGATCTATGGTATCGCAGAAATGATCGTGAAGGTCAAAGAACCTATCGCGCCTGAGTATCCACTCATCCGTAAAGGGCAACTTCTATTTACGTATTTCCACTTTGCTAGTGATGAAACCCTAACACATGCCATGATCAAACAAGGCGGTGTCTGCTTGGCCTATGAAACCGTTCGTCCAGAAGACGGCAGTTTACCTCTATTGATTCCTATGAGTGAAGTAGCAGGTCGCATGGCTATTCAAGAAGGTGCTCGTTTCCTTGAAAAACCTCAAGGTGGACGTGGTATTTTAATTGGTGGTGTTACTGGTGTAAAACCAGCTCGTGTCCTTGTACTAGGTGGAGGTATTGTAGGAACCAATGCTGCACAAATGGCCGCTGGTCTTGGTGCCGACGTAACGATTACTGATATCAATATGAGTCGCCTGCGCTATCTATCAGAAACGCTTCCTGCCAATGTACATACCTTATACTCATCTGTAGGAAATATCAAAGAATTACTTCCAGAGATGGATCTAGTCATTGGTTCTGTGTTGGTACGAGGTGACAAAGCCCCTCACTTGATTACTCGTGAGATGCTTCAAACCATGAAACCTAACAGTGTACTCGTGGATGTAGCGATCGACCAAGGTGGTTGCTTCGAAACATCTCACCCTACAACGCACAGTGATCCTACTTATGTCGTAGATGGTGTACTCCATTATGCTGTGGCTAATATTCCTGGTGCTGTGCCTCGCACATCGACTCTAGCTTTGACCAATGTAACCCTTCCATATGCACTAGCACTTGCCAACAAGGGATGGAAAAAAGCTTGTAAAGACGATAAAGCACTATCACAAGGGCTCAATGTTGTGGAAGGCAAAGTGGTATTCAAACCAGTAGCCGACCTATTCAACCTTCCTTACAAAGAATTAAAACTGTAAGCAAGCATTTATTTTGACGTAAATAAGAATGGTATTTAAATAATGATAAGGGCGTGTCAAGAGTTTTTGGCATGCCCTTTTTCTGTCCTTATATCTTGATTAGTATACGTCAGCTTTATACCTCATTATATACGAGACAGCAACCTTGCCCATCACGCCTTTCTAACAAGTATATAAGAGCGCGCTGTCATATACTTGACAACCTACCTAGCAAGTATATAAGAGCGCGCTCTTATATACTTCCCAGCTCGCTCTTATATATAAGTCAGTGAGACGGGATATATATGTGTACATCTTTCGCGCCTTAGATGTTGAAATCTAAGGCGTAAATCTCGATATGTAAGGCTTAAATTCCAGTATCTAAGGCAGGAAAGTATGCCCTATTTTAGACATCTATTGTACGAAAAATCGCAAGCGCTTGTGTAGCAAAACGCAAGCGCTCGCGTTTTGCTACACATCGGGATGCAAACAAAATCGCAAGCGCTTGAGTTTTTAGCGAAATAAAAATCGCATTCGGCGCAATAGAATACTTATCTGTTAAAACCGATACGACGCTCCCAAATACACACATCCGTACAATGATCTATCTCTGATTGTAACTTTTTCGTTGTCTATATACAAACCTCGTGTATCATTATAGGGGTCGTAATTGGACAACTGATAGCCTAATATCAAAGAAAATCTATCGCTCACATTTCCATGTAGAGCAAATCGACAGTGATAAAACAGCCAGTCATTGCTCTCATTTTCGTAATAGTGGTATATCACATCTTGACGCACAGACGAATGGACCACAGGGGAGCATTCTACCGCCACTCGATTTCGAGGGGAAGCGAGGGTGAGACCTGGAGATATTTCAAATTGAAAAGTCATATCTTGAAAGTGATTGATATCAAATTCTGGGGTCAGGAATTGCAACTGGGGACGGAAAGCCAAACTCCACTCCAACTCGCTCTCGTCAAGAGAATACTCAAAACGCCCATCAAGGCTTTTCTCTGGAATGTGAGGGTTAGAATAACTACGCCAATTTACGCAGACGCCCATGCCGACTCCTAGATACGGTGTAAGCTTATAAGTAAGCACTGGTTCTATCTCCGTGGTAATGTAATTACTAAAACCTAAGAGAAACTGAAAATCCCATCTATGCGCCAGTTGTGCGGATACAGGAGTTAGCAAAGCTCCCAAACAGGCCCAAATAAACAAGCTACAAAATCGTTTCATACATTGTTATATCAGAATAAATACCCTATAGATAAAGTACCTCTATTCAAATTCTTATTATTTGAAAACAAAAGTAAGCATTTTCAATCATATATGAAAATTTATTGCAGAATGGCTATAAAAATGCCCGCATACATCATTCTCTATGTATGCGGGCAATACACTGTATCAACCTAATTTATTGTCTTAGCTATGATCTTGCAATACAGAACGCATTGTCCGAGCACATGAAGTTGAAAACTCCGTATATATGAGGGACAGTATACTAACACACACTCAATGTACTGCGAAATCCTTCTTGTAAACAACTACTTATGCCACAATTTGGACATATCTTCCAAAGTTTTCCCTTTGGTTTCAGGCACCATGCGCCACACAAAGATTGCAGAGAGCAATGAGAAGCCACCATAAATCAAATAGGTTGCTCCGATATTCCACTCAGATAATGATGGGAATGTACTCGATACGATGAAGTTTGAAATCCATTGAGCAGCCACCGCAACAGCCACTGCCTGACCACGAATGGTATTAGGGAAAATCTCTGAAATCAATACCCAACAGATTGGCCCCCAACTCATCATGAAACTTGCTGTATAAATGATAATGAAAATCAAGGCAGTCATACCGATCATATTCATATAAGATAGAATAGCAAGGGATACCATACCGATACACATCCCGATACTACCTACTATAAGCAATGGCTTACGTCCCCACTTATCTACAGTGAAAATAGCCACCAGGGTGAAGATGATATTGACGATACCCATCACGACCGTCTGAATCATAGATACATCGCCTGTAGAGCCCATCTTTTCAAAGATACGTGGTGCATAGTACAATACGACATTGATACCAACCGCTTGTTGAAACACCGACAATAATATACCAACGATAATCACAATAACGCCATAACGAAATAATGGTTCACGGCGTTGATGCATCGTTTCTTTGATACTATTCATTGTGCTTTTAGCGATTTCCAAACCATTGATGCGTGTCAACACATTCATGGCAGTAGACTCATCTCCATTCAACATCAGATAACGTGGAGTCTTGGGTACAAGAAACAAAAGCAGGCCAAAGAGCCCTGCAGGAAATGCCTCACTAAGGAACATACGGCGCCAACCAATAGCCACCATGGCGTCGGCTCCTGATAAGCTATGTCGAATCAGATAATTAACAAAATACACCACCAACATACCAAAGATAATGGCAAATTGGTTGCAAGAAACCAAACGTCCACGCATATGAGGTGGCGCAATTTCGGCGATATACATCGGACAAACTGCAGAGGCTAGTCCCACACCGATGCCGCCTAACACGCGATATAAATTGAAGGCAACCAACAAAGACATCGTTGGTTCACCATGTTTGAAGAATAAAAATTCGGGATTGAAACTGCCCAATGCGGACAAAAAGAAAAGCAACGCTGCTAGACGCAGAGAGTTACGACGTCCAAAACGTCCCGCTAGCAAACCAGAAATAGAGCCACCGATCACACAGCCGATCAACGCACTAGACGCTGTAACGCCGTGCCATCCAGAGGTATATTCAAAATCTTTTGCACCATGAAAGAAAGTTTGTAGGGCTTTTTCTGCACCTGAGATGACTGCCGTGTCATACCCGAAAAGCAGACCACCCAAAATGGCCACAGAGGTGATCATATACAGGTATCCAGAACTACCTGATTGAGGAGAAGATGTATTCATTTGTATTTGATTTTAAGGAGATAGTCCGGTGCACTCATTTCATCGAAACAAGTACACCGGTTACTATATTATTAGTAGAAAAAGGTCAATGATGTATGTAGCTTAGCAATACATGTTCAAAATAGCTTCATACAATTCTTGACGACCAGATACTTGAGCTGGTTCACCTTTTTCTTTTGAATATGCCACCAACTCTTCAAGGCTCAACTTACCATGCTCAAAATCAGCCCCCTTACCAGAGTCAAAGCTAGCATAGCGATCTGAAAGCATTTGTGGCATTGGAGATTGTTCAATCAAAGCAGCAGCCGATTCTAATGCACGTGCCATAACATCCATACCTGCAATATGAGCAATAAAGATATCTTCTAGATCAGTAGAATTGCGACGAGTTTTTGCATCGAAGTTGGTTCCACCTGTACCCAAGCCACCATTACGGATGATTTGTATCATGGCTTGTGTAAGCTCATAATTGTCGATTGGGAATTGGTCTGTATCCCATCCATTTTGGTAGTCACCACGGTTGGCATCGATAGATCCAAGCATTCCATTGTCAACAGCAACTGCTAGTTCGTGCTCAAAAGTATGCCCTGCTAGTGTAGCATGGTTGACTTCGATATTGACTTTGAAATCGGCATCAAGACCGTGAGTTTTCAAGAAACCAATCACAGTTTCTGTATCGACATCGTATTGGTGCTTAGTTGGTTCCATTGGTTTAGGCTCGATCAAGAATGTACCTTCGAAACCTTTGCTACGTGCATAATCACGAGCTAGTGTCAAGATCTGTGCTAAGTGTTCTTTTTCACGTTTTTGGTCTGTATTCAATAGGCTCATATACCCTTCACGACCACCCCAGAACACATAGTTTGCACCACCCAACTCGATGGTAGCATCAATAGCGTTCTTAATCTGTACCGCAGCACGAGCCACGACATCAAACTCTGGATTTGTAGCAGCACCATTCATATAACGTGCATGACTAAATACATTGGCAGTTCCCCAAAGAAGTTTTATACCAGTACCTGCCATCTTTTCCTTAAGATATGCTACCACTTCTTTCAAGTTGGCTTCATACTCTTCGATAGAATTTCCTTCAGAAACTAAATCGACATCATGGAAGCAGAAGAATTCGATACCTACCTTGTGCATAAACTCAAAACCAGCATCGATTTTATGTTTAGCGATTTCCACTGCAGATGCCCCTTCGTTCCATGGGAAAGTCATTGTACCACCACCAAATTGGTCGGCACCTTCGGCACATAGTGTATGCCACCATGCCATAGAGAAGCGTAGCCAATCCTTCATTTTTTTACCCATCACTACTTTCTCAGCATCGTAATAACGGAATGCCATTGGGTTCTTGCTCTCAATGCCTTCAAAGGCAATCTTATCCACTGTTGGGAAATAAGTCTTTGTCATAATCGTATGTGTTATTAAATAAATTATTGTTGTTGTTATGTATCTCGTTTATAATTGGTTTTCCAAAAGCGTTTTCCAACGTTGATAGGCTTCTTGATAGGCCTCATGGTCAGATGCAATTGGATGAATCTCTTCTAGGCAATGCAAAGTAGCAAATGCTTCGTGGTGGTCTGTATACAAACCAACACCCATACCTGCACCACGAGCTGCACCTATTGATCCGTCTGTATCAAACAATGAAATCGTGGCCCCAGTAACACCTGCTAAAGTAGTACGAAACAGTGGACTCAAAAACATATTGGCTTGTCCTGCATGGATGCGGTTGACTTCCATACCGATAGACTGCATAATTTCAATACCGTAAGCAAAGGAAAATACAATGCCCTCTTGTACGGCACGCAACATATGTGCTTGAGTATGTTGCGAAAACTGAATGCCATGCATACTAGCTCCGATCTCACGGTTGCACAACATGCGCTCTGCACCATTCCCGAATGGCAATACCGATAACCCAGAGGCACCAATAGGTGCTTGCATCGCCAATTCGTTCATAGCAGGATAGGTACACTGACTTGGGGCTAGATTGCGCTTGGCCCATGCATTGAGAATACCCGTTCCATTGATGCACAATAAAACTCCTAAGCGTGTTTGATCAACTGTATGATTGACGTGGGCAAAGTTATTCACACGGCTTTGCGGATCGGCCTTAACCATACCGTTCACTCCATAGACTACCCCCGATGTTCCAGCAGTTGATGCAATTTCACCTGGTTCGAAAACATTGAGTGATAAAGCATTGTTGGGTTGATCGCCTGCACGATAAGTCACTGGGATACCTGCAACAAGTCCTAATTCTTGCGCGATAGCTTGGGTCACTTCTCCTTGTACAGAGAATGTCGGTTTGACTGCAGGGAGGATGTCGGAAGAGAAACCATAATGCTCCAATAGCTCAACACATGGAGCATTCTTTTGAAAATCCAAAAACATGCCTTCAGAAAGTCCAGAAGCTGTTGTACATGCTTCACCTGTAAGGCGCATAGCGATATAATCGCCTGGAAGCATGATTTTATCTATTTGCTCGAAAATATCGGGCTCATTTTCTTTGACCCAAGCCAACTTGGCTGCTGTAAAGTTACCAGGTGAATTGAGCAAATGGCTCATGCAAAAATCGGCTCCTAGCTCTTGAAATGCACGCTCTCCATAAGGTACAGCACGGGAGTCACACCAGATAATGGCTGGACGAAGTGCTTGCTGTTTTTTATCGACACAGACAAGCCCATGCATCTGATACGAAATACCAATGGCTTTAATATCGGCCGCTTGGATGGCGCTGGTTGTCATCACATTTTGGGTGGCTTCTTTCAATGAATTCCACCACATGTTTGGATCCTGTTCGGACCATCCTGCATGATGAGCAATAATGGGCGCCTCTTGTTTGGGGTAGAAGGCCGAAGCTACACATGCTCCTGTTTGAGCATCGACTATACTCGCTTTGACAGATGAACTGCCAACGTCATATCCTAGTAAATACATAGTTGATGAGTAAATATTTTGAGGTATTGAATAATCGGTTTTTGTATTGAGAAGTACACATTTATTTCATGGCACGTACACCATATACTTTGTTATAGATTTTGCGATCGAAACGGTAGTATCTAGCAGCACGATGAGATACACTTTTTTGATACTCTTCGGTGGGAACCACATAAGGCATCTGTTTTAATTTCTTATGGAAGTTGCGCACATCTAGTTCTTTATTTTGGACCAAACTGAATAGTGTGCGTAATTGTAAAATAGTAAATTTACGGGGGAGCATATTAAACAGTAGACTTGGAGTCGTTATAGCCAACATACGCATATGCTCTAATGCATCTAAAATAATCGTATTATGATCAAAAGCTAACTCTTGAATAGTATTTATTGGCATCCATGTAGCCTCAAATTGAGAAGAGATACGTGGTAATTGGCGCACAGTACTAAAATATGCAATAGTCACAATGCGTTCAATATGCTGATGCCATGCCTGCTGTAACCAATGGGTATCTAATGGATTTTTCGTACGGTTGTGCGAACCATATGTTTTGAACTGACTCAGGTTATCTATCTGCACCCCTGCCAATGTCTTTAAGGTACGATGTGCAGCCTCATCCAAATCTTCATCTTGATAGATCAACGAGCCTGGCAATTTCATGTCATGAAGTTCCTGGGTATTGCGTTTGATAAGCAAGACTTGCAGTTGGGTGCCATCAAATCCGATGACTACACAATCGACACTAATATGGTTATGAGCTATGGGTTTGGTATTAGATTCCATACGGTCTCTTTTTATGGTAGGTGACTAAGGTTAACAAGCAATCAAAAGACAAATCGTACCCATCGTACGATGTTTTCTGATGCTTACATGGACAAATATAGATAAAAAAGTAATACCTTCCAAATCATTACAAAGGACAACACAAGCACAAATAACAACTGATTATCAGCACTTTTCTTATCTTCAAAAAGACACAAAGTACCATCAATCATGCAGTATAAAATACAATAAGGTGAAATGAATATTTCATACTTATTCCTTTATATAACGTCATTCATACACTATCTCCTATGAATGGGCAAGATTTATACTATACAAGAACAAATAAACGGGCATTTTTTTTCTTATCTTCCTAATAAATCGTATTTTTGCCCCAGCATTTAAATTTATTTAAGGACAAAAGAATATGAAAGCATTCGTTTTTCCAGGTCAAGGTGCTCAATTTGTGGGCATGGGTAAAGACCTATACGAGCAATCAGCTCAAGCTAAAGAACTATTTGAGAAAGCCAATGAAATTCTTGGCTATCGCATCACAGATATCATGTTTGATGGTACCGATGAAGAACTTCGTCAAACAAAAGTGACTCAACCTGCAGTATTCCTTCACTCTGTTATTTCTGCGTTGTGCAGCAATGAAGAATTCAATCCTGATATGACCGCTGGTCACTCACTAGGTGAATTTTCTGCTCTTGTAGCAGCTGGTGCATTGAGCTTTGAAGATGGCGTACGCCTTGTATATGCACGTGCTATGGCTATGCAAAAAGCTTGCGAAATAGAGCCATCTACTATGGCTGCTATCATTGCGCTTCCAGATGAAAAGGTAGAAGAGATCTGTGCATCAGTAGAAGGAGAAGTCGTTGTGGCGGCCAACTTCAACTGCCCAGGTCAAGTCGTTATCTCTGGATCTGTTCCTGGTATCGAAAAGGCCTGTGAATTGATGAAGGAAGCTGGTGCTAAACGTGCATTGCCTTTGAAGGTTGGTGGAGCATTCCACTCTCCATTTATGGAGCCAGCACGCGAAGAATTAGCCAAAGCTATTGAGGCAACAAATATTGCCACTCCTAAATGTCCAGTATATCAGAATGTAGACGCTCAACCACATACTGATCCTGCTGAAATCAAAGCCAACTTGGTGGCTCAATTGACTGCATCAGTACGTTGGACTCAATCAGTAGAAAAGATGATTGCTGATGGAGCAACTGAATTTGTTGAATGTGGCCCTGGAAAAGTACTTCAAGGTATGATTAAGAAAATCAATCGTGAAGTAGCAGCTCGTAGCGTAGAAGCTTAAACGACTATATTATATGGGGTGGGCTATACAATATAGTCCACCCTTTTCTTTTATATTCTTCTTGAACAGAGGGCGTGTAACATGAAAAAAATTTGGCAAAAAATTCTCCAGACGTATGAGAACTGGAAGTACATTGTGGTGGTAGGCTATTTTCTAGTCTCCATTATCTTTGTGGGGAATTATACCGTAACGCACGTGGTCAAAAACAATCATATTATCCATGATCTAGAAGAAAAAATAGACCGACATAAAACTGATTATCAAATCTTTAAAGAGAAAATTAGAGTATATCGTCAGGATCAAGATAGCTTGGAACATATCGCACGCGAAAAGTACATGATGAAACTTCCCAATGAGGATATCTATCAGTTTGAAGAAGATTTGAAAAAACGATAATCATTGACCTAATCCTATCAAGTATGAGTACAAACAAATTACAACAACTATGGAATGCCCTTGTAGTTATCGGCGGAATTGGAATCATTATATCTATAGTGACTCTAATAAGTGGATGGACTTGGGGACCTCATGTGTACACAGTGTCTGCAGGATGTTTTGCACTAGGGCAAGTCAACACTCCTATACACAGTACTGATCCAACAATCAAACGTTTAAGACGTCAACAAATATTTGGAGCGTTAGCATTGGTGCTTGCAGCCCTATTCATGTTTACCACAAACGGCAACGAATGGATTGCTTGTATCACCATCGCTGCCGTCTTAGAATTGTATACTGCATTTCGTTTATCCCATCTTCTCGAATCGGGCAAAACGAAGAAGTAGTTGTTTTTCTCCAACTTGCTCAAAAGAAACCACTGCTTTTGCATTACTTCCTTCACCTTCTAAACCTTGGATAACTCCTGGGCCAAATCGACTGTGAAGAATGCGATCGCCCACTTTTAATTGGGTATTTCCTCCAGGCATTTGCTGAGAGGCGGATACTGAGGCTGATGCAGAAGAGTGTATTCTGGTCAGTCTTTTTTTCTGCTGGAATGTTGGATTGGATTGTACTTCTCGACCCGTATACAGATTGGTTTGTGAATGCGTAGGTTGCACTCTTCGTGGTGATTGCAGCCCTCCAGCACTTCTTGGGGAAAATCGTCTACTATCATTCTGCCAATCAAGATATTCTGACGCAATATCTGTCAGGAAACGACTAGGTCCGTGAAATTCGGATTTACCATGTACAAATCTATTTTTCGCAAAGCTCAAAGTACACATGCGTTCTGCACGAGTAATGGCTACATAAAATAAACGCCGTTCCTCTTCGACTTGTCTTGGAGAATCTATAGCCATACGATTGGGCAATAAATCTTCCTCAAGACCAACAACAAAGACAAAAGGAAATTCCAATCCTTTAGCTGAGTGTATGGTCATTAAAGTCACTTTATTGGGGTCATCTTTATCGTCACTATCTTGATCGGTCATTAAAGAGACTTCCATCAAATAATGCGGCATCATAATTTGATGATCTCCTAGTTCCTCCCTACTCTCTACAAAATCAATTGCCGCATTGAGGAGTTCTTCTAGATTCTCCCGACGACTCATATCTTCAGGTACATCACTTCCAAGGAGTTCCCCCATGATACCAGTCTGTTGAATAGATGCCTGTACGACTTTATCAGCTGGCTGCTCTTGCGCCAATTGCTGTAAATTACTAATTAGTTGGGCAAACTCAATCAATCGAGTTTGTGTGCGCTTCGCTACATCTAGCTCGTATTTATCAGGATTGGTTATCACATCCCAAAGAGATACTCCGTTATGGTGTGCACAAGCCGTCATTTTACCCACAGTGGTCTGTCCAATGCTTCTTTTGGGTACATTAATAATACGCTTCAAAGCTTCTTCATCATATGGATTGATTGTCAGGCGTAAATATGCAATAACATCTTTAATCTCTTTACGCTGATAAAAAGAGAGCCCACCGTAGATGCGATAAGGAATGGCATGCTTACGTAGCTCTGCCTCCATGGACCTAGATTGCGCATTGGTGCGATATAAGATGGCAAAATCTTGATATTCAGATTCCTCACTTCGCTGTAATCTCTGCAAGTATTTGACAACCATACTTGCTTCTTCAAGATCGCTATATGCTTCCAGAACCTTCATCTTATTTCCTTCTGCATTTTTTGAAAATACGGTTTTAGGGATTTGACGCAGATTGCTTTTAATCAAACTATTGGCCGCCTCTACAATACGTTGAGTTGATCGATAGTTTTGCTCTAATTTAAACAACTTGGCATGTGCATAGCCTTTTTGAAAATCTAGAATATTATCGACATTAGCACCACGGAAAGAGTAGATACTTTGTGCATCGTCACCCACTACACAGATGCGTTGATGACGTTTGCTCAACAGAGCGACAATGGCATGCTGGGCTTTGTTGGTGTCTTGGTACTCATCGACTAAGATATATTGAAATTGTTCTTGATATCGAGCTAGCACATCAGGATGTTCATGAAAAAGTTTGAACGTGTACAACAATAAATCATCAAAATCCATGGCATTGGCTAGTTGACACCGTTCCATATAGGCTGCATAAATAGCCCCCATCTTTGGCACTTGACTACGCTCATTATATATAGCGATTTGACTATCTTGTTGATATTGCCCAGGAAGTATAAGTGCGTTTTTCATTCTTGAAATTTCACCTTGCACCATGGCAGGTTTATACTTCTTGTCATCCAGCCCCATCTCTTTGACTATACTTTTCAATAAACTCTTACTATCCGCAGTATCATACACGGTAAAGTTGGGACGAAAACCTATTGCTTCATATTGTTCTCTCAATATTCGGTAAAAGATGGAGTGAAAAGTCCCCATGTACAAACCACGAACTTCTAAACCTATTTGACGATTGATACGCTCTTTCATCTCTCGTGCAGCTTTATTGGTAAAAGTCAACGCAAGTATGTTCCACGGTTGGTATCCTTTGTCTAAAAGATAAGCGATCTTGTATGTTAAGACACGAGTTTTTCCAGAGCCTGCACCAGCTATGACTTGTGAAGGTCCTTCACAATACTCTACTGCTGCACGCTGCATGGGATTAAGTTCGTCCAAATAATTAGGGTTCATATAATAGGGATATAAGAATTTAGGACAAAGATACAATAAAAATATCTCCTAGCAATAGGCATCCTATCGTTTAAATGATTCGTTTTTGAGTAAGCACCACATTTGCAATTCATCACAAAAAATTGTAGCTTTGCACACATGAAATTCAACGACGAATATTACATGCGTAAAGCGCTACAAGAGGCAGAAATGGCTTATGAAGAAGGAGAGATCCCTGTTGGAGCCATCATCGTGTCTAATGATCATATTGTGGCCAAAGGGCACAATATGACAGAAACATTGCACGATGTCACAGCGCATGCCGAAATACAAGCGATTACGGCTGCTGCCAATACGCTTGGTGCCAAATATCTACCCGATTGTACTTTATACGTGAGTATGGAGCCTTGTGTTATGTGTGCTGGCGCAATCGCGTGGGCACAAGTAGGTACTGTCGTCTTTGGTGCTTCAGATCCTAAGCGTGGGTATCAAAAGTTAGCTCCCAATGCCTTACATCCCAAAACAGTCGTAAGACAAGGTGTGTTTGATGAGGAAGCGAGCGAAATCGTAAAAAAGTTTTTTAGGACTAAACGATAATGCCTAACTATAGCATAAAAAGAATCATTCTCCCTTAGTATAAACAACCAAAGGAGAATGATATATATTACGATATTTGAGATCAGGGTAATCACATACACTTTTTAAAAATTAATCCTTGAGATCATAAATCAAGAGCATCAAAGAACTCTCGTCCTTTAGCCGTGAGCAAACGCTTAGATAGGCTATTCCTACTTTCCCAGCTATAATATCCTTCCAAAAGATTAATAATCAGATCGGCATCATTAAGTGCTTCAAAATGTAGAATTTTTGCCTCTGGTACTGATGATGGTGCCCCACTACATTGACTAGCCACGTCTTCTCTTGATCTGTAAGACCTTCAATGTTTTTCAATAAATGAGAAGCCACTAAACACCCTTCTTTTTCTTGATTAGCGGGGCGTGTGTTCCCATACATTTTCATTGATTGTGGACAGCCGATATCATGTAACCAAGCCGCTATTTCTAGTAAGGATTTTTCTCGGTTAGATATATCAAGGCTATCAGCAATGAGCACAGTCAACGAAGCCACTTGTATCGTGTGACTTATTTGCGATTTGTCTTCCTGACTAAAATATCGCAAAACCATTAACCTAACTTCTTGAAGCACTTGCTGCATATGTATATTATTTACGATCTGCTATTTTTGAACATTCTGTATTGTAATAAAAACAACTGTCTTTACTGTAATATCTTTCATACAAATAAAAGATAGCCAAGCCACAAAGCGCTAGCATAGTAATGCCTATATGCCTCCATGGCATACTAGAAATATTTTGCAAAATCATATCCCAATAAGATTGATTATGCATAATTTCTCTATGCGTTTCAAAATCTTTGATTCCTTGATCAAGCATCTCTACTGTACGCGTCTTAAACAAAGACAAGACACTTCGAGATACAAAAAGATATCCAGTATACAGCAAAATAACTGCAGGAACAATATATGTAGTACACCATTCCAAAACACGCAACCAAGAAGACTTCGTATGCTCGAGCTCTACGACCACCTGCTTCTCTTCAGGTAATCCTTGCATCACACATTGCATAAAATCATCTGTGGTGCTTACGCTTTCATAAGCGTTCATTTGCTGTTCGCTATGTTGACTGAGCAACTGACGAAATGCATCTTCATTCCATTCTTTCTTTGTCATAGCACAGTTCTTTTTAATTTAATAAATATCTGATGGTCCATAGCCCTGTTGCGACAGAGATGAGGCCATTTTTTCTTTAGCACGACGTAAGTGCGATTTAATAGTACTACTCTTAAAGGTAGTAATCTCGGCAATTTTATCAATAGGTTGATCTTCCATGTAGAAGAGAGTAATGCATAAATGCTCAGCTTGCGATAATTGACGCATGGCCCATTGAACATCCATCTGTGCACTCACTCCTCTCTCATCTGAGCGCTCCACTGGCGCTTCGGAAGACTCTACGATATCTTCTGTCATTTTCTTGCCACGAATATAATCAAAAAAACAACGGTGTGCAATAGTATAAAGCCAAGATTTTATTTGTTCACCTTTTTCACATTGTCCCATGCGTTGATAAGCCTTAATGAATGCTTCTTGTGCTAAATCATCCGTCAATTGACCATCCCCATGAGTTAATGACAGCAGGAAGCGACGAATATCATGTTGATATCTACGAAGCAATTCCGCGAAAGCAAGATGGCTGCCATTGGCTGCCACCTGCTCTACTAATGCTTTATCACTGAGTTGCTTCATTCAAACAATGTTTAATCGGTTCAAGATATGTCGTGAATCCTATTTTTTCTTGATTTGTACATAGTAAGTTACCACTTGACTGACACCTATGCAAACCACTAGAGCTCCTATTGAAGCCAAAGATACATCTGTTGACACTCCAAGCAAAATAGCCAAACCAACACCTACACCAATATTACGTATACCCTTATTACGAAGGATTTCTAAACGTCGAGTTTCATCTCCTTCTAGGGTACCATCACCACTAGGTACATAAGCAGCGCTCCTACGTCGCATAAGTTCTTCTGGGATAGGTTGTCCGGAAGCTATCGCTTTTTCAATGAGTTCATATCGACGCTTCTTATCCCGATGTCTAAAGTAAAAGACTAAGAAGACAACAATCGCCGGGAAACCAAAGATACAGCCAAATACAATCAGAACTATAAGCACAGCGGTAACTTTAGCATCTTTATGGGTAGTGGTATGTCCCCAATTTCCTGCAAATGCATCTGCTAATACTTCCTCTAAGTTATCATCTGACATAGATAAACTCACACTGGCATTGTCGTTTTTGGCATCAGCATTTAACTTGACAATTTTTACTTTCAAAGTATCCCCTTTATCTGTTACGATGCTTGTGTGAACTTCTTCTTTACCGTCCTTACGTACAGTCGTAGTTTCAATTTGCTTACCATCTATAGTCACAGACTTCGTCACGTGGTTAGTATCAGCTACGACAACCGAGTCTTTTTGCTCTACCTCACTGGCTCTTAGTTGCGCGCCAAGCACTAAACTAAGAAAGAGTAAAGGTAGGATTCTTGAAATTGTTTTACTTTTCATACTATTGCATTTTATATATTTCTTTTAGAATTCAAAATTAATATCTCACTAGCTACAAAGATAATCATTTATTTCTGTTTATCAGACGAGATTAAACAAATAGAAAGTTGCATGGAGGATAAAAAAAATCGTATTTTTGCGCCAGAAAGTAATTTATTTAACAAAATAAGCATGAATATTCCAGAAGCATTTCGTCAACAGATGAGTCAAATACTTGATCCTGACACTTGCCAAACATTTCTTAATGCATTAGAGGATAGGTCATTGACTTCTCTTAGAATAAACCATCAGAAATCAATTCTCACATCTGATTCACCTACAGCAGAGACCTATGTACCTTTTTCTAATATGTCACCAGTACCTTGGGCTACATCTAGTAGAGGTTTTTATCTTGCTGAACGTCCTTCTTTTACAATGGACCCGGACTTTCATGCTGGAAGATATTATGTACAAGAAGCATCTAGTATGCTCGTTGGTGCTTTATTATCTCCACTTCTCAAGACTCCTGTGATAGCTTTGGATTTATGCGCGGCACCAGGAGGAAAATCGACAGATTTATTGAGTACTCTACCGCAAGGAAGCATATTGTTATCTAATGAAGTTATACGCTCGCGTGCACAAATCCTAAAGGAAAATATCATCAAATGGGGAAATCCCAACCATATTGTCACAAACAATGATCCTGCCGACTTCAAACCACTAAAAGAAACGTTTGATGTACTAGTCACCGATGTGCCATGTAGTGGAGAAGGCATGTTTAGAAAAGACATAAATGCTACAAGTGAATGGAGCCCTGAACATGTTGATTTATGCGTGCAACGTCAGCAACGTATTGTAAGTGATATATGGGGGAGCCTACGCCCAGGAGGGTTGTTGGTTTATAGTACCTGCACGTATAACTTGAAAGAAAATGAACAGATGGTTCAATGGATTGCTGAAAATCTTGGCGCCACTCCTATAGCTAGTCCAACTAAACTAGATGAAGCCTGGGGAGTACTGGGGAGTCTCTCAAAAGACTATCCTAATATACCCGTGTATAGATGTATGCCGCACAAAATAAAAGGGGAGGGATTCTTTTGTGCTATCCTTCAGAAATCGGATGTAGCAGCTGATGTGGACAGAGGAATAGGTACCAAAATTACGCAAAATCCACTCTTATCTATGTCAGCAACCACTCCTCAAACTAAAAAGAAGCTTAAGAAGCAAGATAAAAAAAGGGGGACATCCGCACAAGAGACGGTAGATATTCCATGGATCAACTGGTTAAATCCTTCAGATACTTGGGATTCTCAATGGTTTCAAGAAGCTCTATATGTATATGATAAAAGAATGACTCCTCTAATTAATGCTGTACAGCCTCACTTACGCATTCTGGACATGGGCATTGCAGTTGCTTCTATAAAAGGAAAAAATTACATTCCTCACCATGCTTTAGCCATGTCTGTTCACTTGCGTACAACCGCTTTTCCTGTAGCAAACATAGACTATACACAAGCCATTGCCTACTTGCGAAGAGAAGCTATTGTATTGACAGACCAACCTAAAGGGTTTGTTTTAATTTGTTACAATCACATTCCTCTTGGATTTGTCAAAAATATAGGGAATAGAGCCAATAACTTATATCCAAATGAATGGAGAATAAGAAAGCAAGTATAGAATATAGAAGACCTATACGAAAGGATTTTGCCCCTTACTATACGTTTTGGTATAGTAAGGGGCAAAAAAAATGTATCTTGAAAATCAAGATACATCCATTATAGAATTGGTGACCGCGCCAGGATTCAAACCTGGAACCTCCACAGCCGTAATGTGGTGCTCTATTCAGTTGAGCCACGCGGCCAAATCCATTTGATTATACTACTTATTCAGTTCACTCTTAAAAGAGTGACCGCGCCAGGATTCAAACCTGGAACCTCCACAGCCGTAATGTGGTGCTCTATTCAGTTGAGCCACGCGGCCAAATAAGTAATTATTATCTAAAATTGTCTAGAAAAGTGACCGCGCCAGGATTCAAACCTGGAACCTCCACAGCCGTAATGTGGTGCTCTATTCAGTTGAGCCACGCGGCCTTTTCTTATTGACGGGTGCAAAGATAGAGACATTTCTGAGACTGACAAAATAAACTTGCTTTTTTTTTGCTAAAAGTACAAATTTCTCGCGAAGTTCTCCACTTATACTACATTTCAGAGACACCAACTCCTATTATATAGAATATTTTGCATATCTATTCGACAAAATGTCAAAAGTAGAGATAAAGTTATTCTTTTATTTTTAAGTAAACAAAGATAAAAATGGGACATTTAATCTTCATATTCGATTTCGAAATCATCTTCGAGATCCTCAAGATCATACATATCCATGTCATCATCATAAACAGGCTCAACAATAATCTCGTCAGCTTCACCTTGTGCACGAAGCTCTTCGGCCAAATAAGATCGTTCTTTAGCTCTATGTACCAATGCTGACGCATCTGTAGAAGCTATTTGATTGCTTTCACTTGTCAATTGTTGCCACAAAATATCTTTAAGTTCTTGAATATTTTGTTGCGCCACAGAAGAAATAAACACATGAGGAATATGCTCTGGTAATGTTGGTTCGATCATCTCCTTTAATTCTTCATCCAGCATATCGCTCTTAGTAACAGCAAGTACACGTTGCTTATCGAGCATTTCTGGATTGAAAGTACTCAATTCATTAAGCAGCACTTCATATTCTTTACGAATGTCATCTGCATCGGCTGGCACCATAAACAACAATAAGGAATTTCGTTCAATATGTCTTAAGAAGCGCAATCCGAGTCCTCGACCTTCACTAGCTCCTTCAATAATACCAGGAATATCTGCCATAACAAACGACTGATTATCACGATAGGAAACAATACCTAAGTTGGGTTCAAGAGTCGTAAATGCATAGTTGGCTATCTTTGGTTTTGCGGCACTAACTGTTGCAAGCAATGTTGATTTCCCAGCATTTGGGAAACCGACCAAACCAACATCAGCTAGAAGCTTTAATTCCAAAATGACCAACATCTCCTGCATAGGTTCTCCAGGCTGAGCAAATCTAGGAGCCTGTCGAGTGGCTGTCTTAAAGTGAGTATTACCTTGTCCACCACGACCACCTTTTAGCAATATGACTTCTTGCCCATGTTCGGTAACATCACAGATATACTCTCCAGTTTCTGCGTTATATACAACAGTTCCACAAGGTACCTCGATGATTTTATCTTCTCCATCCTTACCTGTAGAACGTGCTTTACTACCAGATGCACCATGTCCCGCCATGATATGACGATCATAGCGCAAGTGCAACAATGTCCAATAATTTCGATTTCCTTTAAGAATGATATGGCCACCACGACCGCCATCACCTCCATCAGGCCCTCCATTTTGAACATATTTCTCACGTCGCATATGGGTAGATCCTCTACCTCCCTTGCCACTACGACAATAAATTTTTACGTAATCTACAAAATTTGATTCTGCCATGGTTACTTCTTTAGTAAGATGAGAGAAGCAGTGGTATCTCACCAATAAATAGTGAAATGCCCCTGCTCTCCTATGTTTATTCTATTGTTATGGCATATATTTTCTATATAGCCATAGTATTGGTAGCGATATGCTTACTTTACTGCATCAATTTTAGTAAAGATTTCATCAGCGATACCTTCCATTGTACCTAGACCATTGATGTGTTGGTATAAGTTTTCACCTTTATACCAATCAATAAGTGGTGCAGTTTGAGAATGGTATACATTTAGACGTTTAGCAATAGTTTCTGCGTTATCATCCGCACGACCACACTCTTGACCACGCTTAATTAGACGAGTCATCAATTCTTCTTCTGGCACCTCAAGATCTAACATGATAGATACACTTTGACCTCGTTCTTGAAGCATAACCTTCAATGCTTCTGCTTGAGCAATAGTACGTGGGAAGCCATCAAAGATAACACCTTTACTGTCTTCAAAGCTATCAAACTTGGCAGCCAAGATATCAATCATCAATGCGTCAGGGATCAACTTACCTTCATTGATGTACTCTTGAGCAGTTTTACCTAGTTCACTTCCTGCTTTAATCTCTCCTCTCAATACATCTCCAGTGGAAATGTGATTAAGACCATACTTTGTTACAATTCGCTCACTCTGTGTGCCTTTACCAGAACCTGGTGCACCAAAAATTACAACATTCAACATGTCTTATTTCCTTAATTATATTATTAAAAAACTCACCTATTTTGAGCTGAGCACTTATTAGTCTTCAACGACTGTATAAATGTCTTTATAATTGCGACCAAATCCATCATAATCAAGACCATACCCTACGATAAAGTCATTTGGAATAGACATGGCTACATATTTAATATCTAAATCGACCTTCAATTTATCAGGTTTTACCAACAAAGAAGCAATATGAATTTCTTTAGGGTTTCGTGTTCCAACTTGTTCCAAAAGGCGTTCCATTGTAAAACCAGTATCCACAATATCTTCAACAATAACAACGGTACGATCGGCTAAATCTTCATTAATACCAATGACTTCTTTGATCGTTCCAGATGATGCCATACCTTCGTAAGAAGCAAGTTTTATAAACGAGATCTCACATGGGATATTGATACGCTTCATCAGGTCTGCAGTGAACATAAACGAACCATTCAACACACTAAGGAAGAGTGGATTCTTTCCCTCTAGGTCACGATTAATTTCATCCGCTACTCTTTGTACATGTTCAAGAATCTTCTCTTCGGGGATAGAAATAGAAAACTCTTTGTCTTTAATTTTGATAGTATCCATTCTTGTTTAGGTTTGATAAATCAGACCGCAAAGGTACAATTTTTCTACTTATTCACCATGTAAAACCTGTTTTTAAACACTAAAAATTACCCAAAGCATCAAAAAAGGGGTTGCATCCACTCTACAATCTGCAATCTATTCCACTCTTGTGTAAAATTAGGGGTAAAAATAGCATCCTCCATTCCCTTTTCAATATCACTCAACAGCCAAAATCGAAGGGCATCTACCTCGTGGTTAGGATTAAAATCGCCTCCATAATATGTACGATATACATAGACCAACTCTTTTTCGACATCACTTTCAAACACATATGAGGTCACAAATTCGGGGCGAAAATTAGTCACTCCAATCTCTTCAGACACTTCTCTCATCAATGCATCTTGAATAGCTTCCCCCTCATCTACGTGGCCACCAACAGCAGTGTCCCATTTGTTGGGTTGAATATCTTTCCATACAGGTCTTTTCTGCAACAATAATGCCCCACTCTCTGGATGAATCACATGGAGATGCACAACTGGATGCAATAATTTACTGCCATTATGGCATTCCTCACGTGTTGCCTTTCCAACTTGTATCCCCTCTTCTGTGACTACTGGAAAGATTTCACAAGCATTTTCTTCATCCTGCTTTTGCTGAAATATCCTGATCATGCTATTTTATTGTTACTTTTGTCGCTCCATACCCATACTTTCTGAAAGAAGCATCTTGCACAACACAAGTTGGATACTCCTTTTTAAGTGCATCTAAGATACGTTGTCTCAAAGTACCATCACCTTTTCCATGTATAAACACAAGAGTTGTTTCACGTTTGTTTTTATACAAGGCCATTGTACGATGAAAAGTATCCATTTGGAAACCCAACATTTCTTGTGCATCCATCACATCATAATCATCTAACAAAGCATTCATATGAAGATCTACTTCTATAGGATCATGTTTGGATGATTTACTTTGCTTTTTATTGGATAGACCTTGCTTTATATCAACATCTTTAAGTAACTGTCCTTTACGTTTTCCACTTTTAGTCGCATTTAAGTCAATATGGCCCACCACCTTCAATGTCGGTTTGGTAATCTCGTCATGCCAAACATCACCAGATTTAGATTGCATCTCTTTGGCAACTTCCTCTGGATCAAATTCAATATTTTCTACAACATGATCATCTTCAATTATAGGAAACAGAAGCACAGCTTCTCGAAAAAATGGAGTCATACGATAGGCATGTAACTTGTAAAATTTCTTCATATCCATCTTGATTTCGCAATCAATGGCTTCCTTCTGCTCAAATGGCTTATTCACTTTAAAGGCCACCCCTTGCAACAAAACATGTTCACGGGTTAGTAACTCGGTGCGTAGCACTACTTCCAAATCCAACTGGCTATTGGGGTCTATAAGCCCATGAGACACAACTTCCCAACGCCCCATATTCAATGTTTGGTAAGTAAAATACATATAGTAATTACTATCATTGACTAATATGGCACGAAGTGCTTTGGAACTCACAGCATCTCCTTCTTCAGGTATATAAGCCAAATATAGATTCAGACGATCAGCCCCACGTCGTTCTTCAGGCCTATCTTCTATTGTAGGTACTTCTACTTCTGAGAATTCATGCTCATTTTCATTGACATAAGCTAACGGTTTACCTGCTATAGGTTGTTTGGTTGATTTTTTGTCAATATGTTTCTCACCCTGTTGCATTGGTTTACCACTCTGTGGAGTACCCTCTTGAATAACGACGCACTCCTTGAGTAAGACGGGAACTTCAAAACCATCTTCATCCTCTACAAGGGCTAATTCTTTACCCTTAAATCCACGCACAATTCCTCCACCTACAGCGTTCAAAAATCGTACTGTATCTCCTAGATGTATTCTTGCCATAACTAACTTTTATGTTGATTACCTATAATATTTGTATTCAAATAGAGGTTTTTCCCCTATCTGTTTTCTATGTCGCACAAATATCGCTATTTTTGCGGAGTTATTCAATTATGACAAACTAAAAAAAGAAAACTTATAAAGACAGTGAACCCAAAACCTGAATTAGATTCCTCAAAGGCTTCTAAAGCCACACAGACGATTCATCCGCAGCATATCAGCATCAGTGATTATGCCTATGCCTTACCAGATGAACGTATTGCAAAGTATCCGTTGACTCAGAGAGACCAATCCAAATTATTGCTTTATCGCGGAGGTGATATTCATCATACACGTTTTGATAACTTGCCAGAATACATTCCTGCAGGTTCTTTGCTCATTCGCAACAACACCAAAGTTATCCAAGCTCGATTGCACTTTCGCAAGGAAACGGGCGCTTTAATAGAGATTTTTTGTCTTGAACCAGCAGCTCCAGCAGATTATCAACTGAATTTTCAAAGCAAAGGACACGTGGCATGGCTATGCATGATTGGTAATCTTAAAAAATGGAAACAGAACGAATTGCATGAACAAATTACTGTCGGTGATAAGACTTTCACCATCACAGCAACACGTGGAGATCGAGTGAATACTAGTCACTGGATAGATTTCACATGGGATGCGACAGAAGTCACTTGGTCAGAAATATTAGAGGTATACGGTGAACTACCTATTCCTCCCTACTTAAATAGAGAGACCGAAGAGAGTGACAAAGATACTTACCAAACAGTTTATTCTAGTATAAAAGGATCTGTTGCTGCACCTACAGCAGGATTGCATTTCACCCCCTCTGTTTTTGAAGCACTTCAACAGGAAAATACGGAAATCAGTGAAGTCACTCTGCACGTGGGTGCAGGTACATTTAAACCTGTAAAAGCAGCCGCTATTGGAGCACACGAAATGCACACAGAATATATCTCTGTGACTCGCCACACAATAGAGCGCCTAATAGCTCACAATGGACAAGCTATCGCTGTCGGCACTACTTCAGTACGTACATTAGAAAGTCTATATTTTATGGGTATGCAAGTGAGTGCTTGCGATTACACACAAATCGACAAGGATCATAACCATCTACATGTTCGTCAATGGGAGCCATATGAAGTTCAACAAATGGCTGAACAGCTACATGAGGATCTACCAGGTGCAGTAGCTATGCTACGTGCCTTGCTAAACTACATGGATGAACATCAAATAGATATTATCAATGGCAGCACACAGATTATCATTGCACCAGGATATCAATACCATATAGTACAAGGTATGATTACTAATTTTCACCAACCCAAAAGCACCCTACTACTACTCGTCTCTGCTTTTGTAGGTGAAGATTGGAGAGAAATATATAATTATGCCCTAACGCATGATTTCCGTTTTCTAAGTTATGGTGATTCCTCCTTACTCATGCCATAACATCGCACAATATTTTATAGGTATCTTATAATAGATTGTAATAACAATAAATTTCATGTCCAATTTAGCAAGTAAAGATTTAACTAAGGGGCCAATAATGCGTCAACTGATGACCTTGGCAGCTCCTATCATGGCCACATCTTTTATTCAGATGGCCTACAGCCTAACAGACACCGCATGGGTGGGACGATTGGGTAGTCGTGAAGTGGCGGCAATAGGCACAATTAGTCTAATAATATGGGCAGCACAAACCTTTACTAATCTAAACAAGATTGGCTCTGAAGTAACTGTATCTCAAGCAATAGGTGCTCAAGATAATGCTTTAGCCAAGCAATATGCTACACATAATGTAACGATGTCTTTAGGTATCTCAATTATTTTGGGTAGCCTACTTTATCTGTTTGCTCCCCAAATAGTAAGCATCTTTGAATTGGAAGAGAGCATAGCTTCTATGAGCATAAACTACCTACATATTCTTAGTACATCGCTTCCATTTTTTTTTCTAGCGAATACTTTTACAGGAATATATAACGCTTCAGGGCATACACGCGTT
The DNA here is from genome assembly GCA_963668535.1 of Bacteroidaceae bacterium. GTDB lineage: Bacteria > Bacteroidota > Bacteroidia > Bacteroidales > Bacteroidaceae > F22. The sequence goes on along the minus strand of OY764867.1, from coordinate 1,993,136 downwards.
CCTTTTTACATAAGTGGTGTTGGTTTGATCTTCAACATGATTTTAGACCCTATACTCATTTTAAAATTTCACTGGGGGACCCAAGGTGCCGCTATTGCTACATGGCTAGCTCAAGCACTTGTATTTGGTCTGTTTCTATATCGTCTACATAAGGATAAACTCCTTGGAGGGTTCAAACTATTAGGGATGCTTAAACAAAAAGAAAGTTGGCATATTTTTAAAATTGGTGCCCCTGTTTCAGGATTTACTCTTTTGCATTGCTTCGTGAATATATACTTGATGAGAATGGCTTCTACGGTAGGAGAACATATCGGAGTCATGAGTCTTGGCACAGGAAGTGAGATAGAAGCTATTACATGGAATACTAGCCAAGGAGTATCTACAGCTCTTAGCACCTTTGTGGCCCAAAACTACGCCGCCAAATGCTATAAGCGTGTCACTAAATCTATACAAAAAGTATTATCCATTGGATGTATATTTGGAATTTTTACAAGTTTGTTATTTATATTTGCAGGAAAACAAATTTTTGCTATCTTTGTTCCAGAAGAAGAAGCTTTTCGTGCTGGAGGTGAGTACCTTTTCGTTCTCGGATTTTCTCAATTCTTTATGCTTGTAGAGATTATCATGCAGGGCATATTTTATGGTATAGGCCGCTCAGTTCCTCCTGCAATAAATAGTGTTGTATTTAATTATATGCGAATACCATTAGCTATATTCTTCGTATCATTAGGCCTTGGTCTAGATGGTATTTGGTGGGGGATTACAGTCGGTACTATTCTTAAAGGAATATGTATATTTTCATGGTTCATTTTGATACGCAAAAGCATATTTAAAATCAAACGCTACAAAATAACAATATAAACTGCCATATAATATCCCCTAGTTTTCCTTTAGTATAGAGACGTTTTATTAGTAAAAATATAAAAAGGACAACTATGAAAACAAACTTTGTAAAATCCAAAATGATTATCCTTTGGGTATGTGCAATTATGCTTATTGTGAGCTGTAATTCCAACTACACGACCAAAGGTACAGCTATTGGAGCTGGTAGTGGTGCAGCTGTTGGTGCATTAGTTGGTGCATTAATTGGCAAAGGAAAAGGCGCAGCCATCGGTGCTGCTATTGGTGGTGTTGCAGGTGCTGGTGCAGGAGCCATTATTGGTAGCCGTATGGACAAAGCTGCTGCAGAAGCAGCCAAGATTGAAGGAGCCAATGTGGAGCGTTTGGACATTAACGGAGTACCTGCTGTTAAGGTAACTCTTGATGGAGCAATCACCTTTGCAACCAATAAATCAACATTGAATAGTCAATGTAAACAAAGTCTATCTAACTTTGCTTCTCAACTAGATCCAATGGTTGATTTAGCTTTATATGGATACACAGATAATACTGGTCCACTTGAATTCAACAAAATGCTTTCCTACGAACGTGCTAATTCTGTTGCGAATTATTTAAAAATAAACGGGATACACCCTAGTAGAATAAAAGACATTCAAGGTTTGTATTGGCAAGACCCTATTGCCGATAATAGTACAGCAACAGGTCGTGCACAAAATAGACGAGTAGAATTGTATATTTTAGCTAGTCAAGAAATGATTCAACAAGCAAACGATCAAGCTAAATAAAGACACAGATTTAAATAGAAAGACTTCCCATAAGGTACCAAACCTACGGGAAGTCTTTATTATATTATCACTATATCTTTAGTTGTAACTCATAGACATTTTCTTTGCAAAAAAAGTCTTTTTTATTATCTTTGTGACGGAAAAATAGCATTTAATATTCAATGTATAATTGTTAAAGATGTTATCGTACAAAATCTAATCGAAAGGGACTCTTTGTTGAGTCTAAGTATAAATCAAACAATAAATTAAAGATGAAAACAGGTTTTTTGAAAACTAAAGTAACTGCCCTATTAGTGTGTGTTGTACTGCTTTGCGCAAGCTGTAATGCTAACTACACAACCAAAGGCACAGCTATTGGTGCTGGTGGTGGTGCAGCCATAGGCGCATTAGTTGGTGCATTGATTGGACATGGTAAAGGTGCTGCCATTGGTGCTGCTATTGGAACTGCGGTAGGCGCAGGTGCGGGTTCAATCATTGGTAATCGCATGGATAAAGCTGCTGCAGAAGCTGCTCATATCCAAGGTGCAAATGTAGAGCGTGTAGACATTAACGGTCTTCCAGCAGTAAAAGTAACACTTGACGGTGCTATTACCTTCGCTACCAATAAGGCAACTTTGAATGCTCAATGTCAACAAAATCTCTCGAGTTTTGCTGCTCAATTAGATCCAATGGTTGACTTAGCTCTTTATGGATATACTGACAATACAGGTCCTTTAGAACTAAATAAAACACTGTCGTTCAATCGAGCAAATTCAGTAGCAAACTATTTGACAATGAACGGTATTTCGGCCTCACGCATTAAGGATATACAAGGACTATATTGGCAAAACCCAATCGCTGACAATAGCACAGCAGCAGGGCGTGCACAAAACCGTCGTGTAGAATTATACATCTTGGCTAGTGAAGCTATGATCAAACAAGCTAACGAACAAGCTAAGTAAATACTCTCTAAAAGAGAAAAAATAAAAGGTGCGTCAAAAAGTCTTACTTTTGACGCACCTTCTATATATATCAAACTTATGAGTCTTTCTGAGTAAAATATCTAAGGAATTGACTTCGACCAAAAGTATTGACACCCTGTACATTGTTGACATTAAGTTGCCCTTGTACATCCACCAACTTATCAATCTTTTTCTGATTCATCCATTTCTCAATAACTTCTAGAGAATCTGATATAAAGTCAGATCCTTCGTTATATATGGCTGAGCAAACTTGAACAGCAGAAGCACCTGCCAGAATAAATTTTATAATATCAGCCGACTTAGAGACACCGCCAGATGCAGCTATATCTACATCCTCCACTTGTGCACTAGCAATTCCTACCCAACGTAAAGAATTGGCCAGATCTGAAGGCGACGTAAACACAGATCCATGAGTTTGAGTAATTGAATCAATATCAATATCTGGTTGATAAAAGCGATTAAAAAGCACGACACCGGAAACCCCTTCACGGTACAATTGTTGAATTAAAGCCACTGGATTAGTTAAATTACTCCCTAGCTTCATAACAATAGGTATACTGACGACTTCTTTCAAACGCTTTAAAATATCAACATGCCGTTGCTCAAAGCTTCCATACACAGCATCAGGGTTGGTCTGTAACGCTAATATATTTATTTCCAATGCATCAGCTCCAGCACGTGCTAATTCACGTGCAAATTCAATCCATGTATCATTAGAGAAACAATTGATACTGGCTATGACAGGAATATCAATGGCTGCTTTTGTTTGGGAAATAAGATCTAAATATTGAGCAACTTTATGTCCACGATAATAAGCAAAAAAATATTCATCACCTTCTGTATGTTCATAATCTTGAGGCTGCGCTAAAGCTTCCATCATGATCTGCTCTTCAAATAACGATTTTAACACAATCGCACCAGCACCTGCACGTGCATGTTTGATGTTTTTCTGGACCGAGTCGGTCATCCCAGAACTAGCCACTATAATAGGATTTTTCAATTTCAACCCTGCAAATGTCGTTTCTAATCTGTTCATACTCTATATATTTAGGTTATTTTAAACTCAATATGCATCACACAAACCTACAAAAACAAATATAAAAACCATACAATGATCAAGTAATATTTAGTCTAACAACTGAAAAATAGATTCGTCCAAGGCGGGAATCAACTTACTAGATGTTTTAGTTGGTTTATATACCACTGTTCCTTCATCTGCTATAGTTTTCAAATTAAATGATTGCTCTTTATAAGCTGCACGTAGTTGTTTATACAAAAACAAAGAACTATATCTAGTAACATATTCACTATCTTTTTCTTTATACAATACGGTTGTACCCAACGCTTCAAAATCTTTATCGGGCAATGAGATGCAGAACTTCTTAATGCGTCCTTCCTTTTTATTCGTCCGTATCGTATAATTGACAGCTACCGTATCATTAAGATTCAACTCTCCGTGACGAAAAGTAAAATCAGCAATCAAAGTGGAGTGATTACTAGCTTCAAAAGCAAATGGCTTGATAAAATACTGCAAACCTTCATCCCCCACATACTGGCTCATATATCTTTTCCTCACAGAACTAGTCGTAATACAACTTACACAAAAAAGACTAGCAACAAACAAAAACAATATTTTTTTTAGTAGTTTCATGGTGTTATTTTATAGCTCAATGTTTGGTTTGAATTCGTTCAACTAAATCACGATTCGTTAGTGACACATTACTTTGATTACTTGAGGCTCCCACTATAAGAATACGATTTTTCTTTTTAATGTACAAGAACTGTACTATCTCCTTATCCTCTGATTTCCAGCGTTTATATGCAGTGCTATCAGAAAAAGTACTATCTACGCAAGCCATATCTTTGAATCGGCACGAATCACTAAAATCTTTTAAAGAGAGTTGTAGAGGCATAGCTACGTATGCAATATAACCATCAGATTGAATACATCTAAATAATGGGCACTGTTGTTTTATATTGGCAACACACGGTAAATAATCTTCGACATATAACCCAACTTTATTTATGACTTTCTCATTTGGATTAATGTGTAAAGATATATCATTTGGACAATGAATTGCACTGTCTCTATCCTGTTGACAACTACAGATGCTAAAAAGTATACATAGAAATAATATGTTTCTCATGGAAATTTTCTTTAATAAAAATAATAAGAAGGCTTAAAACAAACAGCACTCTATTTCTTTAAGCCTTCCCCAATGTCTTGTCCTAGTATTACTTACCAGTTACGATTGTTTCATAAGTTACATAAAGTCCTAAAATGCTTGTTTGTTTGATATCCACAGTCGAAATTTTGTGAATACCCCCATTTTTAGCAGCTGTTTGAATACTAGCATCTTGGTCAAAGAAAAGAACACCTAGGAAGCCTTCAGCTTTTGCAGTTCCTACTTTTGGACCAATTTCGTTACTTGTTGCATTAACTGGCATTGTAAGGGCACAACTAGTCATCATCAACACCACGGCAGCTAAAGCAGCTACTTTCTTTAAATTCTTAAGCATAAGTTATAAGATTAACATCTGCGCTTACTCTGTTCAGGATTTTCAGCAATTCTCCTTAGATTACACGATATTATGTTATCATTACCTACAAAGATAATAAAACAATCAAATATGTTGATATATTAGGCAACAAACACAGGAGACAAAAACGTATTTTAACAACAAGTTGTATGTAAAAACACTCTATCCAATGAATTATTATCATTAGATAGAGTGTTCTATAATTAATGTATGTACTTGTAGTCTACAACAATCTATGCTAGAGAAGCTTCAACAAGGTCAATCATTTTATCAGCAGCTGCTGCAAGTCCATTGACATCTTTTCCACCAGCTGTAGCAAAATGTGGTTGCCCTCCACCACCACCTTTAATTTGACGTGCTGCTTCTTTAATTAATTTTCCTATATGAACACCATCACTTACCAAGCCATCTCCAGCCATTACAGTAAGCATAGGCTTAGCAGCTGCTTGCGTTGCAGCTACAAACAACAAACGCTCACCGACTTCTCCTTTTAGTTGGAAAGCAATATCCTTAATAATGTCTGCCGATACTTCACCAACAAAACGAATCAAAGTATATTTATCGGATTTAACTGCTTGTTGAAGCAAAGTAGCTTTCAACTGTTTTGCTTGCTCTTTCATAAAACTGTCAACTTGAGCTTTCAACAGCACATTCTCGTCAATAGTCTTGTGAATGGTTTGTTCTAAATTAGGCGTATTATTGAAAAGTGTGCGTAATGCATTAAATCTATCTTCCATTGCATATAGCATTTCTTCCACACGAGCACCAGTATATGCCTCAATACGACGTACACCAGCAGCCACACTACTTTCAGAAACAATCTTGACCATCCCTATCTGACCAGTATATTGCACATGAATTCCGCCACAAAACTCAATACTATCTCCAAATTGAATAACACGAACTTCATCACCATATTTTTCACCAAACAGTGCAATAGCACCTAATTCGCGCGCTTCCTCTATAGGAATATTACGGTGTTCCTGTAATGGTAAATTTTCACGAATTCTGGCATTGACTAAACGTTCTACTTGGCGCAATTCTTCATCTGTTACTTTCTGGAAATGAGAGAAATCAAAACGCAAAGAATCTGGAGTAACTAAAGATCCCTTCTGTTCTACATGTTCACCAAGTACTTCACGGAAAGCTGCATCCAACAAGTGAGTAGCCGAGTGATTAGCTGCAGATGCCATTCGTTTATCAGTATCTACACACGCCATCATTGGCAATTCAGGTTGTTTAGGTAGTGCAGTCACAAAATGCACAGTCAAATTATTCTCACTCTTTGTATCTATAATTTGGATAGTTTCTGCCTCACTTACAAGCACACCTTTATCTCCTACTTGACCACCACTTTCTGCATAAAATGGAGTTTTATCAAGAACTATTTGATATAATGTTTTCTTCTTTTGCGTAATTTGACGATAGCGTAAAATACGTGTTTCATATTCAGTATAATCGTAACCGACAAATTCAGAGGTCCCTTCAGCAAGAACAATCCAATCACCTGTGTCAATATGTGCCGCATTACGTGCTCTATCTTTTTGTTGCTTCATAGCAGCATCAAATGCAACTTGATCAACTGTCATACTATTTTCGCGCAAGATCAATTCTGTCAAATCAAGTGGAAAACCATATGTGTCATATAATGTAAACGCAACCTGTCCATCCAATTCAGTTTTACCAGCAGATTTAGTTTCTTCAAGATGTTTTTCAAGCATATGAATACCAGTTTCTAAAGTACGCAAGAAAGATTCCTCTTCTTCCTTAATTACTTTAGTTATAATATCTTGCTGAGATAATAATTCTGGATATGAACCGCCCATTTGTTCTACTAAAACAGGAATCAAAGTATGCATAAATGCCTGTTTTTGATTCAGGAATGTATATCCATAACGGACAGCACGACGCAATATACGACGAATTACATACCCTGCTTTTGCATTACTTGGCAATTGTCCATCTGTGATAGAGAAAGCAATAGTACGAATATGGTCAGCAATCACACGCATTGCAATATCTGTTTGTTCACCTTGACCATACGGAATATTTGCCAATGTAGCAATCTGTTGTAACATAGGTTGGAAAACATCTGTATCGTAGTTAGAAGTCTTTCCTTGAAGTGCCATACATAAACGCTCAAATCCCATACCTGTATCAATAACCTTAGCAGGTAAGTCAGTCAAAGATCCATCTGACAAACGCACAAACTGCATAAATACAAGGTTCCAGATTTCAATAACTTGAGGATGATCTTTATTCACTAGTGAACGTCCAGATATTTTAGTACGCTCTTCGTCAGATCGTAGGTCAATATGTACTTCTGAACAAGGTCCACAAGGTCCTGTTTCGCCCATTTCCCAAAAGTTATCTTTTTTATTACCATTGATTATATGATCTTCTGGTAAAAATTTAGACCATAAGTCGGCGGCTTCATCATCACGTGGAACATTGTCCTCTGGACTACCTTCAAACACAGAAGCATATAGACGATCAGGATTTATTTTTAATGTATCAACAAGATATTCCCAAGCCCACTCAATCGCTTCTTTTTTAAAGTAATCGCCAAACGACCAGTTACCTAGCATCTCAAACATAGTATGGTGATAAGTGTCATGACCTACTTCTTCAAGGTCATTATGTTTTCCGCTTACACGCAAACATTTTTGTGAATCGGCAACTCGCACATACTTGGCTTCTTGGTTACCTAGAATAATATCCTTAAACTGGTTCATACCAGCATTTGTAAACATCAAAGTAGGATCATCTTTTATCACCATCGGAGCAGAAGGCACAATTTGGTGTCCTTTTGACTCCATAAATTTTTTAAATGAATCTCTTATCTCATTAGCGGTCATCATACCTATATACTATTATGAGGTTAATATCTGAAAATACGGCACAAAGATAACAAGATTTTAGTACATTTGCTTCCTGATTGAACATAAAGATTAGCAACATGCATAAACTTTACTACAAATACGATTCTAAAAAGGGTCGGTATAGGCGATATACTCCATCACGACACGAAAGATGGTGGATATATACTCGCAGATTTCTTTTAGGGACTGGATCAGGTATAGGTGCATTCCTACTTCTATCCGTTTTTGTACAATCTCCTCGTGAAAGAGAACTTATCGATAAAAACAATGCATTAGAAGCACAATACGATGTACTAGATAGGCGAATGGATTTAGCTTATGACATTCTTGGTAAACTACAACAACGAGATGATAATTTATACCGTGTCATTCTTCAAGCAGACCCGATAGCTCCCGCTATTCGTCAAGCTGGCTACAATGGGACTAATCGCTATGAAGCCCTTGCAGACATGCCGCGGAAAGAGTTATTAATACACACAACAAAGAAACTTGATGTTCTAGAAAAACAATTATATATTGAATCCAAATCAATGGATGATATCGTGTCAGATCTAAAACAGCAGGATGAAAAGATAAAATGTGTTCCAGCCATACAGCCTGTCTCCAACAGAGACCTGAAATATACTGCGTCTGGTTACGGATGGCGTACAGATCCTATATACGGCACACGCAAATTCCATAAAGGTATGGACTTTAGTGCGAAAACGGGAACAGATATATATGCAACAGGTAATGGTAAAATCACTTTTGTCGGTTGGAAAAGTGGCTATGGTAGATGTGTCATTATTGATCATGGTTTTGATTATGAAACATTATACGCTCATATGAGCAAAACAAAAGTACATCGAGGACAAAAAGTTGTACGTGGTCAAATCATCGGACTAGTAGGTAGTAGCGGGAAAAGTACTGGTCCTCACTTACACTATGAAGTACATTACAAACATCACATAATGAATCCAGTCAATTATTATTTTATGGATTTAAGTGCTGAAGACTATGATAAGATGATAGACATTGCTGCCAACCATGGAAAGGTTATGGACTAATTTCAAACAAATAGAAGACGCCTTAAATTACTCAATAATTTAAGGCGTCTCTCATTGATTGCAACGTGTCTCTAATAGACTTTAGTCTACGAACTAATTCAGCTTTTTCATCAGTCTCCTTGACACGTATTTGTTTTAGTTGTTCTTTTGCTCCTTCTATTGTAAATTTCTTTACTTTGAGCAAATATTGCAAACGCTTCAATAGCTCTAGTTGTGCTGGAGTATATAACTTACGTCCACTTTTTCGCACTTCTAATTTAATATCAAATTCTTTGACCCAATAATTTAATGTTGAGATCTCAACATCTAAGATTTTAGCCGCTTCACTTGGTTTATAATACAACTTTTCTTCGTGATCCATAGTGTCATGTTAAATCAAATCATCAAATCGTTTAATACGGACTACTTTGGTAATAAATTGCATGGATGATTTCAGCTTTTCTTCTACTATTTTAATATCACTAGCACAAGATACCAAAATCTTTATGCGTCCTTCAAAAGTATCTTCGCCTCCTTTGAACGTTAACTCACTCATATTTAATCCACATTCTTTAGATATAACGTGAGTTACTTCTGAAACAACACCGGCCAAATCAACGCCTGCTACATATAGACAAGCCTCAAAATAGACATCAGGTTGACTAGGCCAATCTACCATCACAATACGATCTCCGTATGTACTCTTAAGCCTCTTGGCTATGCTACACTGCCGTTGGTGAACGGTCAAAGCGTTATTTTGATCATAAAAACCCACCACATCGTCACCAGGGACAGGGTTACAATGGCTACAAATACTATATTGCTTACCAATATACTCAGGAAGTATATAATGCATCTTCATTAAATCATCCTTGGTCATTGTATACCCCTTTGGCAATGGATTTTCCAAAATACAACTTTCCACACCTCCTTCTAGTTTGGTCGTTTGGACAGATACAGGAGCTGCCGTCCCCTTACGCATAAAACTTTTGTACCAAGGTTCTGCACGCTTTTTGAGGCGCGCAACATCTTCTTCAGTCAGTTTTATATCTTTAGTTCCAACTCCCAAAAACAGATCTTCATCAGTCTGCAAATGACGAGCTACACAAAGTCTACTAATAGCCTCATCTATTCCATCTTTCCAACCCGATTCAGCAATAAAATTCTCAACTTGTAAACGGCCTTCACTAATACGAATAGGACGGTCTCTTTTGAGCACCTGTTTAATATGTTTTATTGCACGAGATGTTTTGACATGCTCTAACCATTCTTTCTTGACACACATCTCACCTGTAGAGATCACTTCCACTTGATCACCATCAGATAACTTATTGAACCGACTAACAGGTCGACCATTAATCAAAGCCCCTATAGTGTGATCGCCGATATCAGTATGTACGCGATAGGCAAAATCTAAGACTGTACTTCCTTGAGGGAAAGCCCATGTGGCTCCTTTTTTGGTATATACAGTAATCGTTGGTGATGTAAAATTGGCATGAATCTGCCCCAATAATTCCATAGATTTTGTAGAAGGATTCTCTAACAAAACTTTTACAGATTCAAGTCTTTGCGCTAGATCAGCTTCATCTTCTCCCATACCTACCCCTTTGTATCTCCAATGAGCAGCAGGGCCATTTTCCGCAATATCGTGCATACGCTCGCTGCGAATTTGCACTTCCACCCATTTACCTCGCTTACTCATTAGGGTCGTATGCAAAGCTTGGTAGCCATTAGATTTTGGACTTGTCACCCAATCACGAAATCTTCCATCGTGATGGCTATACAACTTTCCTAACTGATTGTATATTACAAAACAATCATGTTGTTCTTGTTCTTTGAACTTAGCTGTCATTTCTTGAACAGCATGTTCTTCAAGAGGCTGCATCGCATTATTGTCAAACACATGTTCACTCCGTGGAGTATATATAATACGCACTGCCAAAACATCATATATACCATCAAAAGAAACATGCTGATCTTGCATTTTCTTCCAAATAGAATAAATTGTTTTAATACGAGATTCAATACGATATTTTATACCAGTAGCATCTAATGCACGTCGAATAGGTCCAGTAAACTCCTCAAACAAACTATCTCTCCACTCGGCAGTTTGTTTTAATTGGTCCTCAATTAATTGATAATCTTCTGCATGCTCGTATCTAAGTGCCAGATTTTGCAATTCATTTTTGATACGATTTAAGCCGATACATTCAGCTAAAGGAGCATATATGCTAATTGTTTCACCAGAAATCTTAATTTGCTGACGCTCATCCATAGAACCGAGCGTACGCATGTTGTGAAGACGATCGGCAATCTTAATGATCAATACACGAATGTCTTCAACCATCGTATAGAATAACTTACGATAATTGCTCAACTGTTTAGAATCAAACTCAGTAGCTTCCTCTTTTGGAATCTTCGTTAACCCATCTACGATGATACGTACTTTTTCATTAAACAAAGTTTCAATATCATCTAGAGTATAATGCGTATCCTCAACCACATCATGCAGCAAAGCACTACAAATAGAAGTTGATCCTAAACCAATTTCTTTACTTGCAATATAAGCCACTTCAAGAGGATGCGTAATATAAGGCTCTCCAGATTTACGTTTTACCCCTTTATGAGCTTTACTTGCAAAATGAAATGCCTTTTCAATAATTTCGATCCGGTTACGATGGTTGCTACTAGTATAGGACTTAATCAGTGCTTCAAATTTCACTTGAATAATAGCACTCCACTGATCATCCGTCAATTCTTCTTGCCCCATTTCTGCAAGAAGTTGTGAAGGTACTTCAGGAGCTATTTGTAATAGCTTCTCGAATGGCAAATTTTTATATTCACCACCATCCATACTAGTCGTTTTGAGTGTTTCTTCATTCATAGTAAAGTGATTTTCTAGCGAAATATTTTCAATCGTTTACCTGCACGAATATTTGAAGAGCGCAATCCATTCCACCTCTTAATTTTGGTTATACTCACATGATATTTACGAGCAATTGTGGATAACGTTTCACCGCTACGAATGCGATGATATACATACGATCCCTTAGGAGCCGATGCAAAAGTAGCCGCTTTCACTGTGGCACGTTTAGTAAAATACTTGCTTTTGTTGTATGTATAGACAGAATCCTTTAGATCGATAAACTTTGTTACAGCTGTATCGGGTAAACGCAACACATAAGAGTGGATATTTCCAGGCAAGACATTTCTACGATACTGCGGATTCCAACTCTTCAACTCGTCAAGAGAAACATTGCATGTATGTGCCACTTGATCAAGATGTAAAAGTCGATGTATATGGATAGTATCTGTTTGCGATGGAATCGCTGTACTCATCGGACAAATATTATGATCACAATAATAATTCATAGTATATGTCGCTGCAATAAATGCTGGAACATATCCACGAGTCTCACGAGGCAAAAATGGGTATATTTTCCAATAATCACGAACATTCCCCGCACGATGAATCGCTTTATTTACATTACCTGGTCCACAGTTATATGCAGCAATAACTAAATTCCAGTCATGATATATTTGGTACATATCATACAAGTAATGCGCAGCTGCCCAACTTGACTTTATAGGATCATTTCTTTCATCAACAAGCGAATTGATTTCAAGATGATACAATTTTCCCGTCTTAGGCATGAATTGCCAAAGTCCAGAAGCACCTACACGTGAATGAGCAGTTGGTTTAAGCGCAGATTCAATAATAGGCAAGTACTTCAACTCAAGAGGTAAACCATAAGCTTCCAATGCTTGTTCAAAAATAGGCGCATAAAAATTGAACGCCGCAAGCATAAACGACACTTGTTGTCTTAAGTCACCAGTATATCGATCAATATATCGTCTTACAATATCGTTATATGGTAGTTCCATCACAGTAGGTATACGTGATAGACGGTCAATATACACAGAATCTGGGAATGTAGGATTAATATCAGATGTTTGGCAATCTTGCCCAACAGACAAGAAAGAACGCGACTTCCAATCTGTCAATAAACTATCTATCGGCATCGTCATCCCCATCGGTTCTTCCATCACAGTCATATCCTCTTGCGCATAACTAGAGGCATATGGCAAGCAACAAAAGAGGGTAAGAAAAAGAGTTCCTATAATTCGTCTGTTTAGTATCATATAATTCTATTCAATTACTCATTTTAAAATTTTAATCGACAAGAGACTCCCACGGTATTGTTATTATTCCATGGTTGAATATGGCTCTCGTCTTCTAAGTTAGCTGGTGCAAATTCCAAACTTAAATCTGGCGTTAGATCAAAGTCCGACAACTCAGCATCAACGTAAGCATCAACGACTGTCAATAGATACACCCCTATAAAGGCAAAAATACTCAAATCTCTATAACGTCGATACATATCTTTTCGATTCTTCAAGACATCTTCCAGCTGAGAATCCGAATAAGAATAATTAGCAGGAAGCAAATCTTTGAAACTATTAGTAGCTGGATTATCATCCATAAAGTCAAGATAAGCATTTCGATAATCCTTATACATACGACTATTCCAAGTCAATGCATAGGCACATCCTACAAAGCCACCATATACTATAGGCAATTTCCAATATTTGCGATTGTAGATTTGCCCACCTCCAGGAATTACAAGAGCATACCAAGTTGCTTTACGTGAATCTGGTATCCATTTTTTATGTGGTACCGCTACAGGTGGCACACTGTCCAATGCAGCAACCGCTTCCTTAACTGACAACGGTTTATTTTCAGAAAACTTATCTGCTGGCAATGTCTTTTGCAACGAATCTGTTGTTTGATCAACTGATTTGACTGGAATTGCCTTCCTTTTTATAGCTTTAGTTGTATCTACTTTTGGAAGTATATTACCTTTATTTAAATTGATTGGCAACATAGCAGGATCACGTTTAACGCTATCTACTACATGTTTTAAGCTATCACTCCACTGATCTATATATGCTGCATATCGCCGTGCCAAACTATCCCCGACTACCTTGCGTATACTATCAGACGACAGTGACAGCAAAGAATCTGGTAATATTTTAGTTAAACTATCCATCTGCAATTTGCGCTTGTGCATTTCCAACGAATCAATTTGCAAGACAGGCAAACCAGGTTTTATTGATTGGCGAATAGAATCCAACTGAGAAAGTGAAGCATTCTTTACCTTAAGCATTTGACGTATAGATACATTCTGCCCAAAAGTATACTGTGTACAACTTATCACGCATAAGATAAAGCTGAACATCAGCCATCTTCTGTATAAAAGATTCTGTTGGTTACTCATCTATTTCTTTAATGTATCAAACAATTCCATTATTTTTTCCAATTCACCCTCATTCTTGAACGGGATACTAATTTTTCCCTTCCCTTGTTTATTGCATGAGAGCTGTACCGATGTACTGAAGAAGCCAGATAATTGCTGCTTTAGTAAGGCAAACACTTCGTTATTCAATTGATTGCTTGTTTGTTCAGACTTATTATCCTCTATAGCCCCTTCATTTTGAGCATTTATTTCTTTCACTATTCTTTCTAGCTGACGCACAGAGTAGTGATTTTTAATCGTTTCTTGTAATATTTGTACTTGCATCTGTGGATGCTGAATACCAAGCAACGCACGTGCATGCCCCATCTCAATATCTCTGTTTCGAAGCGCCATTTGTGCTGGAGCCGACAACTTCAACAGTCGAAGATAGTTGGTTATTGTTGCACGCTTCTTACCCACACGATCAGACAACTGTTCTTGAGTAAGGCTATGTTCATCTATCAGTTTTTGATAAGCCAATGCAATTTCTACAGCATTGAGATCTTCACGTTGAATATTCTCAATAAGTGCCATAGACATCATTGTCTCATCATCAGCAGTACGAATATACGCAGGTACACTATCAAGCCCTGCTATTTGTGAAGCACGGTAACGACGTTCACCAGCAATAATCTGATAAGTGCCGTCATTCATATCTCGCAAAGTGATAGGTTGAATAATACCTATTTCTGCGATAGATGCTGCCAATTCTTGCAGGGCATCTTCATCAAAAGTACGACGAGGTTGATCAGGGTTGGCATAAATATCATCAATATCTATTTCACTTATGCTTGATCCTAATCGTGGAGCCATACTAGAAGGGAATAGGACATCGTCAGCGCCATCCAACACTTCATTCAGTCCACGTCCCAATGCTTTTCTCTTTGGGGATGCCATGATTTATTTCTTCTTTCTTTACGTTCTTATTTTGTCTTATACCCATCGGGGGGGGGGGGAGCTTATCCTCATAATCCTTATTTGTCGATAGAATCCTCTTTAGGCGCATCTCCGACTTTAGAGGCAGCTTCGTCACGAGTAATAATTTCCTTTGCCAACGCCATATAATTGCGTGCACCGCTTGAATCAGCATCATACAAAATAGTTGGCTTTCCGTGGCTAGGGGCCTCACTTAGACGTACATTACGCTGAATCACAGTGTCAAATACAAGCTCCTGAAAGTGACGTTTTAACTCATCATATATTTGATTAGATTGTCTCAATCTGGAATCATACATAGTGATTAAAAAACCTTCTATATCTAATCGTGTATTAAGTCTGGAACGAATAATACGAATAGTATTGAGTAATTTGCTGATACCTTCCAAAGAAAAATACTCAGCTTGCACAGGAATGATCACAGTGTCTGCTGCTGTTAAAGCATTGACTGTTATTAATCCCAAAGAAGGTGAGCAATCGATCAAAATATAATCATATATTTTTCTTAATGGTTTTAGGATTCTCTTCATCACTTTTTCGCGGTTTGGGAGATTCAACATTTCGATTTCCGCACCAACTAAATTAATATGTGAAGGGACAACTTTGAGCGTTTCTATATCGGTGTCTTGAATAGATTCTAAAATATCGTTTCCATCAATCAAACATTCATATATAGATTGCCCAGTTGTTTTGATATCTAACCCTAGTCCTGATGATGCGTTTGCTTGTGGATCTGCGTCAATAACTAGTACTCGCTTTTCCATGGTAGCCATCGATGCAGCAAGATTGATAGTTGTCGTAGTTTTACCGACCCCACCTTTTTGGTTAGCTAATGCTATTACTTTTCCCATATTCCATGTTGTTTATCAATATCGTCACTAAAATATGCGCAACTTGTGATGCAAAGATAAAGTTTTTTTCTACATTTGCCTTGTAATCTAACGAACAACTTAAAAGAATTTTTGAACATGGTTAGAAAAAGACCTCTTATTTTAGTATCCAACGATGACGGCTTCCAATCTAAAGGTGTTAGTGAATTAATTCGTTTTTTGCGCCCTATCGGCGACATCATTGTCATGGCTCCCGATAGTCCGCGCTCTGCACAAAGTGCAGCCCTTACAATCACTACTCCAATTACCTTTCAACAAACACGAAGAGAAGTAGGATTAACAGTCTACAAATGTACAGGAACTCCTGCAGATTGTGTTAAACTAGCGCTTAATACTGTGCTTACAGAAAAGCCAGACTTAGTTATCGGTGGTATCAACCATGGAGACAATTCGGGGATTAACGTACACTATTCGGGTACTATGGGAGTCGCTATAGAAGGATGCATTTCTGGGGTTCCAAGCATCGGTTTTTCACTATGCAACTACTTAGCAAACGCAGATTTTAGACACTTAAAATCTTACATACAACTTATTGTTCGCCAAGTCCTCACTAATGGTCTACCCCCTCAAACCTGTTTGAATGTAAACTTCCCTGATGCACATCAATACAATGGGATCAAAATTTGCGAACAAACATATGCGAGATGGATTAAGGAATATATTCCATACGAACATCCATATGGTCCTAATTACTATTGGTTGACGGGAGAGATGCAAGTATTAGATGAGCATAATGAACATAATGATGCATGGGCACTTACCCACAGTTATGTAGCTATTACTCCTGTAAAGGTAGATATGACTGATCATGCTCAAATAAAAGAAATGCAAAATTGGGATTGGACACTACCTAAAGAAGAAGATTAAACCAACATATCATGAAATATTACATTATAGTAGGTGAAGCATCTGGCGACTTACATGCAGCCCATCTGATGAAAGCCATATTACTTGAAGATCCAAATGCAGAATTTCGATATATTGGCGGAGATAAAATGCAAGCAGTTGGTGGCACATTAGTGCGTCACTATAAAGAGCAAGCTTATATGCAATTTATTCCAGTCCTTCTTCACTTGCGTACCATCTTGAGAAATATGCGTCTGTGCAAGGAGGATATTAAACAATGGAGACCCGACAAACTAATTTTAGTCGACTATCCTGGATTCAATTTAAATGTGGCTGAAAATATTCATGCAACAACTGGAATCCCTATCTATTATTACATCGCTCCCAAAATATGGGCTTGGAAAGAACATCGCATTAAGCGAATCAAACGCGATATAGATGAGCTATTCTCAATCTTACCATTTGAAGTTCCTTTCTTTGAGAAAAAGCATCAATATCCCATCCATTATGTGGGCAACCCTACGGTGGATGAAATTGCTGATTTTCAGAAAAACAATCCACGTAATCCACATGCTTTTCGCACAAAACACCACTTGGATACACGGCCAATTATTGCCATCCTAGCAGGTAGCCGTACACATGAGATTAAAGATAATCTTCCTGGCATGATGCGTGCACTAAAAAGATATGACAAAGAGTACCAATTTGTGCTAGCAGGTGCTCCAGGGATTGATGCTGCATTTTACTCTACATTTCAAAAAAGTTTTCCAGAATTACATATAATATTCAATGCAACCTATCCTTTGTTACAACATGCTCATTTTGCATTGGTCACTTCTGGAACGGCTGCATTAGAAACAGCTATTTTCCGCGTACCTCAAATTGTGGCTTACGCTACTCCACTTCCACCATTTATCTCTTGGTTGCGCAAGCGCGTACTTAAAGTTAAGTATATTTCTTTACCGAATCTAACATTGGACGAAGAAGCTGTACCTGAATTAGTAGCCGCAGACTTTACAACAGAAAACTTCCATAAGCATATGGATGCTTTGCTTCCAGAGGAAAGCAAATACCGCAAAATTCACCTAGTCCAATTAGATAACATGGCTGAAAAATTAGGTGTACCTGGTGCACCTAGCAGAGCTGCAAAACTGATGGTAGAGCTTCCCAACCATAGATAAAAAGACAATATATCAGCGATATTATTACTATTACTGAAAATTTGTCTATTAAACCTGTCAAAAATGACATAATACAGCTACGCTGCATGACAATTTGACATATATTAAATATTTCCAAGCTCATTCTAATAGATAAATTACACTATCATTTGATTTGGTCTTCTCTTTGCTAGATGTCTCTCAGATATCTAAAACGAGAAAATAACTAATAAGAAACATATGAATACAAATCAAATGACAATCAAAACACAAGAAGCACTACAATATGCCGTGCAACTTGTTCAGCAGAATGGACAACAGTCTGTAGAAGTCATACACATTCTAGCAGGTGTGATACACACAGCTCCGGATGTTTGCCAATTTCTTTTCCAGAAAATGGATATGAATATTGCAAACATGAGTCAAGTTATCGAAGCACAAATTTCATCACTCCCCAAAGTAAGTGGCGGTGAACCTTACCTTAGCCGAGAAAGCAATGCTGTCATACAAAAAGCATATGATTTAGCACATAAATCTAACGATGAATTTGTTTCAATAGAAATATTATTGATGGCCATTTTATCGGTCAAAAGTACAGCCCAACAAGTTTTACAAGATGCTGGGGGATCTAAAGAAGCCTTGAATGCTGGTATTCAAGAATTAAGAAAAGGCAACAAGGTACATTCTCAAAGTGCGGAGGACGAATATAATGCATTGCAAAAATATGCTATTGACCTATGTAACCGTGCAAGAGATGGCAAATTAGACCCTGTTATTGGTAGGGACGACGAAATTCGTCGTGTCTTGCAAATTTTAAGTCGACGTACAAAAAACAACCCTATCCTTATAGGTGAACCAGGAACTGGTAAAACAGCTATTGTGGAAGGGATTGCTCATCGTATTGTCAGCGGTGATGTACCAGAGAATCTAAAAAACAGACGGTTGTTCTCCCTTGATATGGGGGCTTTAGTGGCTGGTGCCAAATATAAAGGTGAATTTGAAGAAAGATTGAAAGCCGTCATCAATGAAGTCGTACAAGCTAATGGAGATATTATTCTCTTTATTGACGAGATTCACACCTTAGTAGGTGCTGGTAAAGGTGAAGGAGCTATGGATGCAGCAAACATTCTTAAACCAGCTTTAGCACGTGGCGAACTACGTAGTATCGGTGCAACTACTCTAGACGAATATCAAAAATATTTTGAAAAAGATAAAGCTCTAGAACGTCGATTCCAAACAGTTACAGTAAATGAACCTGACAAAGCAAGTTCCATTTCAATCCTACGTGGACTTAAAGAACGCTACGAAACCCACCATAAAGTTCGTATTAAAGATGATGCAATCATAGCTGCTGTTGAATTGAGTAGCCGATACATTAGTGATCGTTTCTTGCCAGATAAAGCTATTGACTTAATGGATGAAGCAGCGGCAAAGCTACGTATAGAAGTGGATAGTGTACCTGAAGAACTAGATGAAATCAGAAGACGTATCCAACAAGTAGAAATAGAACGAGAAGCTATAAAAAGAGAAAATGACGCTGACAAGCTTCAACAACTCACTGCTGAAATTGCAGAACTAAAAGAACAAGAGAAGGAATACAAAGCAAAATGGCAAAGTGAAAAAGAAGTTGTCAACAGTATTCAAGAGGCTAAGCAGCAGATTGAGTCATTAAAACATGATGCTGAAGTAGCTGAACGAGAAGGTGATTATGCAAAGGTAGCTGAAATCAGATACAGCAAACTACAAGAATTAGACAAGCAAATCAATGACAACAAAGAAAAGTTAGAGAAGCTTCAAGCTCATTCGGCCATGATTAAAGAAGAGGTGGATGCGGAAGACATTGCCGATGTTGTAGCTCGATGGACTGGTATTCCTGTGAGCAAAATGTTGCAAAGTGAAAGGCATAAATTACTCCACTTAGAAGAAGAGTTGCATAAGCGAGTGATTGGTCAAGATGAAGCTATTCAAGCAGTAAGTGATGCTGTGCGAAGGAGTCGAGCTGGTCTTCAAGATCCACGACGCCCTATTGGAAGTTTCATATTCTTGGGTACCACAGGTGTAGGTAAGACAGAATTGGCCAAGGCACTGGCTGAGTATCTTTTTGATGATGACTCTATGATGACACGTATCGACATGAGTGAATATCAAGAAAAGCATACAGTCAGTCGTTTAATCGGAGCGCCTCCGGGATACGTAGGATATGATGAAGGGGGACAATTAACAGAAGCTATTAGACGTAAGCCTTATTCCGTTGTGCTTTTTGATGAAATAGAAAAAGCACACTCCGATGTGTTCAACATACTACTTCAAGTATTGGACGACGGACGACTTACAGATAATAAAGGACGAGTTGTGAACTTCAAAAATACGATTATCATTATGACTAGTAATATGGGCAGTGACTATATTCAACAGCAAATGGAACGCATGATGAATGGACACACAGATGGGCAACCTCTATCTAGTTCTGAAAGAGAATTATTAATTGACGAGACAAAAAAACAAGTGAATACATTGTTGAAGCAACATATTCGACCTGAGTTTTTAAATCGTATAGATGAAACGATTATGTTTCTTCCACTTGAAGAAACAGAAATTGCTCAAATCGTACAGCTTCAAGTCAATAATATTACTCATTTATTATCAGATAGTGGGTTAAGCATTGAATTGGACGAAAGTGCGTATCAATTTCTTGGCAAAAAAGGATATCATCCCGAATTTGGTGCCCGTCCTGTTAAACGTGCCATCCAGAAGTATTTACTTAACAGTCTAAGTAAAGAACTTCTAGCGGGCAAAATAACTAAAGATGAAATCATTCATGTTACAGCCGAACAAGATGAACTACACTTTTTTACAAAGCCCAAATAGAGTATAGGTAAACCCTTACTTATAGCGTACAATAGACTTCTTAGGATACCGTATAAGTTCCTGAGAAGTCTATCGTTGTTATATAGATTATGCAAAGCAATGCCTTTAAATGTAGCTGTTGCTATATTCCTCTTTCTTTTACTACTACGACACTTTTGGGAAGATAAGCTTTAGTTAATTATTTGTTCCCTTTATGCGTCTCGATTCAATCGTTTGGTCCCATCGATTCAAACGTTTGAATCGATGGGACCAAACGATTGAATCGAGGCTGGCAAAGCGTGATGCAAAATTAC
This sequence comes from Bacteroidaceae bacterium, assembly GCA_963668535.1. GTDB lineage: Bacteria > Bacteroidota > Bacteroidia > Bacteroidales > Bacteroidaceae > F22. The sequence continues at coordinate 1,971,811 of OY764867.1, read as the reverse complement.
TATTCTAGTGTCTTTTACTGAAATAGGTTTACATTACACAAGGAAGTGTACTGAATAAGTTTACATTCCTTTTATAGTTATACTGAATGGGTTTACATTCTCAGCTTAGTTGTACTGATTTAGTTTACACTTCAGTAAAAGGGCAATAACTTCTTAGCTTGCTTCACTTTGTTAGTGAGCTTGCAATATAGTTATTCATTTGGCGTAAAACCAAATTGCATTCTGGGAGCGCCTGAGCGGCAAGGAAGTGGAATGCCATCCCCGACGAGCGGGAGATTTACTATTTTCATTCTTTTATATCTGTTTTAAATATCTCTGTTTCCACACTTGAGAGCTCACTATAAGTCCAGTATGTATTTCTTCTGGAGTTTTCATCTGGTTACTCATATGTGGTCTCACATTATTATAATAGTGAATAGCTTTTTCTACTCGAGAATTAGCCTCTGAAAGATCAGCAGGAAGACTTGGACTATCTAACCACTCACTTTTTAAGATACCATTCACTCGTTCAGCTATCGTTTTTTTGCTTTCCGATTCTTTGTGCAGTGCGCTGACTGTTTGGCCCCAGTATTTTTTCTGATTGAAATACCTTCAGCTTCTTCAGCAATATCAATCAGAGTTGCTAAAGCTTTGTTCTTTAACTGTAAAGTTGCTAAAGCTTTTTCTAACTGCTCAATACGAGACTCAGGAATCGCTACTTTTTTTTCATCCATATACTCTAATCTTTCTTTAGAGCTTAAAGATAGAGAAACATTTGATATGAAATACTTTTTTAGCCAACGATTTAAATTGGTAGGAGAAATAGCCCATTTGCGGCAAAAGCTGGCTTTGCTAGGACAGCAACAATCATAATAGTCGCGGACAACGTCTAAGCGAAAACCTTCGCTAAATACACGATGACTTTGCATAATAATACTTGTAAAGGTGAACACTGATGTAAACCTTATTCAGTATAAGACAAAGCGTGACGCTAAATTATTATTCTAGTTAAGCGGTAAACCAGAGTATTTTTGTAACAACAATGACACATTTTACCCATTCTACTTGTCTTATATCAAGAAAACATATAGTATCGTCGATTTATTCATCCAATATTTTGCGTATTTCGGTTTTTATCTCTACTTTTGTAACGAAATAAAAAGAGAAAAATAAACTCGTTATTCGAAACGCGAATAACACAACAAAAAGATGTATGAACAAGATGAACTTAATGAACGGCCTATTGGCCAGCGATGAAAAGAAAAAAACAATGAAGCGTCTACAATATCAATTCGCAAGATACAGGGCGCTAGGTAACGGACCTAAATGTCAACAGGTTCAATCAGAGATGAACAAGCTTCTGGCTATAAGCTAGGAAGCTTTTTTTTTGCTCTAAATTATAAGGATTTCTTCAAGATTCACAAAAGATTTCCCCTTGAAGTAATATACTTCTTCTTTTACTCCCCCCCCTTATTTGCAAACCACAATTACTTCTATTTAAGAAATGGTTCATCCATTTGTTAGGTTAGAGTAGCTCTGTGTGCGCTTAAATCTCACAATAAAATCTCTATCTCAAGATATGGATTATACAAATGTACCTATTACAGAACATACAAATATATAGGCTTTAAAGTCAAAAGTCACTTAAAACAAAAATATCGCCGTGCATCACTGCGCGACGATACCTGTAAGGCTAGGTTTTAAGAAAAATGGAAGTCTCACGACTTCCACAATTCTTCTAACCTTAAATCTAAATCTCTATGAAAAAAACGTGGTGCAAATATAAGGATTTTGCACATACTGATGTGTTAATAAGACTATTAATATAGCTAAGAAAGACAAAAAAACAGATACTAACATAAACACACTAATACAGTATGGTGAAAATAGTTAAATTATTGCTCTTGTATGTTTTTCAAAAAAGTACTCCATCACTGACTTTATAGCTATCTTCATGTATCAGCTCTTTATAACAGGGCACCGTTTTCAAAACACTAGGCACACCAAAAACATACAATTGCTTGCGAGCACGAGTTAATGCGACATTGAGTTTTCGGTCTATTATTTGCCCTCGATCTTCTACTATATTCGACAACATAGCCATCTGTGCCTGTGTATTCGCCGAAATTGAATACAAAATAATATCTCGTTGACTACCTTGAAATCTTTCCACTGTATCAATCATAATATTTTGTGCATCCAATGATGGAATTTCTAGCGATGCGATGGTTTCATAAATCAAAGCAATTTGAGCCCTATACGAAGCAATAATCCCTATTGTAGACGAAGAGAAATGACCTAGATGCTGATATAACAGTTGTAACAATCTACCAATATTTATTGCTTCGGACTGATTATACTTCACAAAACTCTTTTCTTGTTCGCAAGGTATAAAAGTAGTCCGGCGATAAATCAACGAAAGCCAAGGATCGTGTGAGGGGTCATTCTCGGTAGCAAATGAATGTAAGCTCTCTGTCTGATGTGGCAAACCTACTGGCACTAGTTGATTATTATAAAAGTATCGATTAGGAAATGCAGCAATATCTGGATGCATGCGGCCATGGCGCACCAACATATCTACCGCTTGATTATTTATCTGTTGACGATACAAACGTTCAAAAAGAGACAAACGAAAATTGCTAATCCCAATACGATTCAATTCATCATTGTGTACACCACTTTCGTCTTCATTTTGAATAACAATAGCAGGTAATTGTTTGTGATCACCAATCATCACAAAAGATTTGATGCCCATCTTATTATCTGAAGAACGCGCGCATAACAACGGTAGTAACTGAGGTTCTAGAATTTGAGTTGCCTCATCAATAATAGCAATATCAAATGATTTTAAGAGAAACAATTCTGGTTTATTCGTCACACTAGCTACCGTGCCTACAAACACACGTTGTTTAGCTAAAAAGCTATTCACCGCCTCTCGAGTATTAAAATCGGCAATCTGCTTACTCAATAAATGAGCACGATAAGTCGGTGCACACGCCACCTCATTACCCACTCTCGTATAAGATATATTGGGACTAATCTCGGCAACAGCTCCGCAAATTTCATCTACTGCACGATTTGTGTAAGCCAGAAGCAATATTTGTCGCTCGGGTTCTGCATAATGCACCTCAACCATACGCTTCAATGCACAAGATGTTTTACCTGTACCTGGAGGACCAATAAGTAAAAAATAATCTTTAGCAGCTAAGGTTTTCATGGCCATACGATCAAAACAATCGGTATAATTTTCAGCCATTTCCATTGCATAAGAATCAAACTCTGGCGCACGAAGGCCCAAGATTAAATCACGCCTTCTTTTATCTGTCACAGTAAAAGCATACAGTCCACGCAACATGGAATGATAAGCACTGTCCATACTATCAAGTTCCATCGTAAAACGTGCTGAGCTGTCCAATAGAAAATGCTCGTGTTGAGGCGCACGCAAAGATAACGTAATTGCAGTTTGACTAATGGACTGTATGTGTCCTCTTATGACTTGTTGACGATGAGCACAAGCACGTTCTCGTTCATCACTACGATAAAACAGGACTAAGTCACCCACACGAAAATTAATAGGAGTAGATATATTAGCTAATTTAAAAGAAACCTCAGCATGTTCTCCATCATGCAAAGACTGATTCTCTAAAACCAGATCATGTAAGATGCACCCCATCTCTGTTTTTTCTTCTAGTGTAGCCAACCATAAGACAGCCCCACCTGACAATCCTTCTTTGCCTTGATACCCCACTTTAGATAACCACATCTCACGCATGATAAAACGTATCAAAGCATAATAATACGAGGATTCTAGATTAGACAAATTTCTTAATGGATCTACTACTTCCAAAATACTAGGTAAAACATATTGTGTCCAAAAACGATCTGTTCGATTATATGAATTTAAAACCTCAGGAGATAGTTTGTTAAGAATAGCGGTTACTTCTTCTAGACTATTTGCAAAAGCTAATTGATGAATCAAGGCCACAATCTGATTACGAAGATTTAATGCTACATGTGTAAGATGCATATCACCTTGTGAGGCATACAATATTGGATACTTAGTATATAATAAATAAGGATGAATCAAATCATACGGCACATCTTGTCCATAATGCAATATAGCTTGATACAATTGCATTTGAACTTCATGATTCTGAGCTGCAAGAATTGCGGGTTTATGACTATATTCATCAGCATGCCCAGATTTCATCTCTATCAGCGCATGCATATCTTCTTGCATATAATCTAGTCGCCCCTGTAACCCCAACTGTGGACAAATAAAAGACGGTTCTAAAATAGCCTTGTTTTTATCTAGTGAGTAGGTTGTATTGGTCAGTTGATTGGTTACTATCGTTTTGACGTTGTTAAAATGCATTGCACAGTTTGAGGCAAATTGTCGAGCTGCATCTTTATCTTTTAGTGTAGCATCGGCAGCCAACTGCAAAGGATACATCTTAAAAGCTTTACGCATTGTTTCAGTATAATCGGGAGATTCGTTATGTACCCACTCATCCAAAAAGAGGTTTACAATGTTACCAAGCAACAAAGGTGTACCTTGTGGTGCAGGAGAAAGACGATCCAATAAATACTGTATAGGGTGTATTCCGTAAGGTTTGAAGCATTCAGACAAACTACTCACATCAATTAAAAAATCAGGTTCTAAAACCAATATTTGTTTGTCGATAATATGGCATACTGCATCTGGTCTCGCCACATCAAGCGTAGCCTGATAATAGCGATGCCAATGGGGATTGTTGTCAATATCAATATACTGAGAAATCTCAGAAAATCGACACCTAATAATATCTGATGGCATATGATGGTGATTTTGTGCAAAGATACTATTTGCAAAGTAAATACATAATAACTAATCTTTTTTTAGCAGTCGTTAAGTACACATCATAGATAAAAGTCTTATCTTTGTCTTCAATATGATAGACCAAGCTACTATAGACCGTATAATTAATACTGCTCGAATTGATGAAGTAGTAGGAGATTTCGTACAACTTAAACGTAGAGGGGCCAACTTTGTTGGATTATGCCCATTTCACGAAGACCGTACTCCATCTTTCTACGTTTCTCCAGCTAAGGGAGTGTGCAAATGCTTCTCATGTGGCGAAGGAGGAAACGTCGTGCACTTTATAATGGCACACGAACAACTCACTTGGATAGAAGCTATCAAATGGTTAGCTCGTCGTTATCATATTGAATATCAAGAACAAGAATTAACTCCTGCACAACAACAAGCTAAAAGTCGAAGAGAACATTTATTCGCCATCAATGAATGGGCAAATGATTATTTTCGCCGCCAACTAAATGAACATATAGATGGAAAAACGGTGGCACAGGCTTATCTAAAAAGTCGTGGGATACGTCCAGATATTGTACAAAAATTTCAAATTGGATATTGTACAAATGATGGGGATGCCATGGGAAAAGCTGCACTAGGCGAAGGATTCAAGAAGGAAACTTTAATTGATACTGGACTATGTTATGATACTGAAAATCGTGGACTCCGTGATCGTTTCTGGGGACGCGTCATCTTTCCAGTATTCACAATCTCTGGAAAAGTCGTCGCTTTTGGTGGACGTGTATTAAGTACAACCAACAAAAAGCTCGCAAAATACGTCAACTCTCCAGAATCTGAAATCTATCATAAAAGCAATGAGCTTTACGGTATGTATCAAGCCAAAGGAGCCATAGTCAAAAAGGATCAATGCTTCTTGGTAGAAGGATATACTGATGTCATATCTTTACATCAATCAGGAATAGAGAATGTTGTAGCTTCTTCAGGTACAGCGTTAACCTCTGGGCAAATTCGTTTGATCCATCGCTTCACAAAAAACATCACAGTTCTTTATGATGGGGATTTGGCTGGTATTAAGGCTTCTCTTCGAGGTATTGACATGCTTCTAGAACAAGGTATGCACGTAAAGGTCATGCTTTTGCCAGATGGCGAAGACCCAGATTCATTCGCCAGAAAACATACAGCTCAAGAATTTCAACAGTATATAGCACAACATGAAGTAGACTTTATCCGTTTCAAAACTGATTTGCTTATTCAAGATGCAAAAAATGACCCCATCAAACGTGGAGAACTGATCTCTAACATTGTTAAAAGTATATCTGTTATTCCCGATGAAATACTCCGCAATGTGTATATCCGAGAATGCAGTGAAATGATGCAAATCCGTGAATCAGTCATACAAAGCGAAGTTGAAAAAATCATCAAAGAAGGTTTGAATAGATCTGCTTCAACTCATGTATCTTCCAACAATACATCTGCACACACCTTAGATTCTAATCAAGGATCTAACTTGGATACAACAATGGTTGAGGAGGGTAAGGAAGAAAATAATGATGGCGCTCAATCAATAGATAAAGGCAATGCACCTATTGAAATAAGCAAGGAAAGAAAAGAAATTGAAAAACGTATTATTTGGGATCTTGTACGTTATGGTGAATGTATTCTTGGAGAAGTTGAACACGAAAACGAAGATGGCAGCATCACACGAACCACTGAATACGTAGCTGATTATATAGCTCAAGAACTTGAGAGAGATGCTATTACAATTACGTATCCACCATATAAGAAATTATTTAATGTAGCTATTGAAGGTTTCCACAAATGTGGACAAGAGGACGAATGGACAATGCAAAAATTTCTGGTAAACCAGCAGGATATGACTGTCAGTAAATTGGCGGCCGAAATGATTTCGTCAAAATATCGTTTAGACAAAGACAGAATTCTAAAATACAAGTCAGACAAAGCACGATTACACATGCTTATTCCTGACACTATTTTTAGAATGAAACACTACATACTTTCTACAAGTATACATGAAGTAGATCAAGCCATTTTAAATGCATCACTAGCTGGTGATAAAGAAAAGGAAAATGCACTCTGTCTACAACGTATTGAATTAATGAAATTACAACAAGCTTTTGCTAAGGAACTTGGAGATAGAACAATCCTGCCTAAATAAGCAACATCAGACAGAATTTATTGATCAATAAAGACCTCGTCACGAACGACTACAGCTTCTTTAAATTCACCAGTAGCTCTTAACTGACGCATCATCATATTGGCTTCTTCAAAGCTTACATAGTCACCCACTCTACACAACCAACGAGGCGATACAAAGAGTGTGTACACTTCAACATCGTTGTTGTATTTTTTCACCTTCTCCGCATATTCCTGAGCTAACTCATGAGCTCTTCGAGAATTATTACCAGCAAAAACTTGTATGCGAAAGCCAGATGCCTTTAATCTATCTGAAGACTGAATATGCATGACTCCTCCTACCAACAAACTATCTAGCAAAGCTGGTTGATTTATAGAAACCTGTCCCGCACCTTCCTTTGTCTCAGACAGTCGTTGAAGAATGTTCTGTACCTCTACACGTACAGAATCACCTTGAATATTATTAGGATTGTCTTGTGCTCGTGCTTCTGGAATAAAAACACTAATGCAAAACAAAAGTATCACAAAACTAAATGATCCAAATATCTTCATAAAATTATTTCTCGATATATATATGCAATTGAATAGAGTAAAAATAGGGCGGATTTGCCTTAGATGTACTACCTAAAGCAAATCATCGCCCATAATATTATATGCTACAAAAGTAACAATTACGCATTGAATGCATCAATGATCCCCTTGAAGTCTTCTACTTTTAATGCAGCACCACCAATCAAACCACCATCAACATCTGGTTGAGAGAAAAGTTCTTTTGCATTAGATGGTTTACAGCTACCACCATAAAGGATAGACATGTTATCAGCAACAGTTGCATCATACTTGTCTGCAATTGTAGAACGGATGTAAGCATGAATTTCTTGTGCTTGATCTGAAGAAGCAGTTTTACCAGTACCGATAGCCCAAACTGGTTCGTAAGCTAGTACACACTTAGCAAAGTCTTCTGCAGAAAGTTCATATACAGCTTGAAGTTGTTCAAGAACGACTTCGTTTTGCTTATTTGCTTCACGTTCTTCAAGCACTTCACCAATACAGAATACTGGAGTCAAGCCATTAGCCAAAGCTAGTTTTACTTTCTCTGTTAGGATAGCATTATTTTCGCCATAATATGCACGACGTTCTGAATGACCTAGAATAACATATTTTGCACCTGTAGATGCTACCATAAAAGCTGATACCTCACCAGTATAAGCACCTGATTCCTTGTCTGCGCAATTTTCTGCACCAACACCAATCTTAGCTGGATCTACCAATGGAGCCACTGAAGCCAAGTGAATAAACGGAGTACAAATAATCACATCGCAATTTGGTTGTGCAGAAGCAAGTGCTTCATTCAAGCCTTTAGCCAACTCAATACCCTCTTGAAGGGTTTTGTTCATTTTCCAGTTTCCTGCAACAATGTTCTTTCTCATTTTCTTTATATTTATTGGTTTGTGGAGGTCCAAAGACCCCCAAAATTAAATTGTTTCACTTTTTAGCAACAATGGACATATCATCTGATTCATCCTGATTTTCTTTTAATTTAGCATACTTCATCTTCCAAATCAAGATTAGACGATCAATTAAAAGTACTAAAACTAACGGTGCAATAAATAATATTATTACCTGCCAAAAAACAGTCATACGAGAGATTTTCTCTAAGTTACCTACACCATTTTTAGCCAACGGCTGCCCCTTCAACTGATATTCGTCGGGAATATCTCTAAATGCCCATTTATTATAAATCGTATCTCCTCGTAACAAAATAATACCAGGATTGCTACGTATCATCGTTTTTAAGGCCAAATGGTCTGCTATGCCAAATGAATAATCTGCTCCTGTTCTATCCTGCCATTTACTTATTGCAAGGCTATCTGACGCAGTTAGACAGATGAAGGGATAATTATGCGTTACACTATAATCATATAGTTCATTAAGCAAATCAAATCTATCTTCGCTAGCCGAATCTAGATCTGGTGCAACCAATAGAAAACTATACCCATCATAATCTAACAGGGATTCTGTAATATCCTCACCTGTTTTATAATCCTGAACATAGAAATCCAAAATGGTCGGCATCTTATCCCGACTATCTTTAGTCATCCCCATTGCTGTTTTTATGGAAGTCCCAATACTATATGGACGAAAATCCAATATGGGTAAATGTAGATAACAATACCCCCACAATAACAAGGAAAACACAATGACATATCGAGCCACAATCCACTCAACATGTTTACTCATAAAATACCGAATCTGCTTATGCCACATATAGCATAGTAAACTCATCGGTAAAAGTACTAAGTTTTTAAAAAAAGTCTGCCAATTGGATAACACTAATGCATCTCCAAAACATCCACAATGATGGACAGGGTTTGACAAAGCTATATACAAAGTCAATGGAGTCAACATCACCATCAATAAGGACGACAAAAAAGTTGTCAATCCACGCATAATTCCCCAAAAGAGTAATACACCTAGCGTAAACTCTAGAGTGGCTAATGCAAAAGAAAATATTATTGAAAAGGATTCAGGAAATACATCTAGCACACCGAATGCACTTAGATAATCAGCTATTTTGTAGGCGCTTCCCATAGGATCTACACCTTTTACAAAACCCGAGAATATAAAGGTCACAGCCAATAAAATGCGACAAACATTGACAATCCAGTATTTTGTCTTAGTACCCAACATATACTAATTATTAGTCATCCTTATTGCCCAGCTTTATTAAAGCAAAAACGGCATAATTAATCATATCCATATAATTGGCATCTATACCTTCAGACACTAAAGTCTCACCACCAAGCATCTCAATCTGCTTTGTGCGATATAATTTCATCAATATAAGATCAGTATACGAACTGACACGCATCATGCGCCATGCCTCATCATAATCATGATTTTTTGCCTTCATCAAATTAAGAGCTTCTGTGGCAAATTGGTCATACAGTTTTAAAGCCTTATCAACAGATAAATCATCAGTTTCAGAATAACCTAATGCCAACTGAATAAGTCCAACAATTCCATAGTTAACGATAGCAATAAATTCACCATATATACCATCTCCGACTTGTGAAGCATCTTCACCTTTAATTTCTAAAGAACGAATCCGGTTAGCTTTTATAAAAATCTGATCTGTTACTGATGCAGGACGTAAAATTCTCCAAGCTGCACCATAGTCATATAATTTCTGGCTAAATAAAGCACGGCAAGAAGCAACAGCCTCTTCAAATTGTGCGTTTGTTTTTTCAAACTGAGCGTTTGTCATTCCTTTCATCTTACAAACTAAACTGTATTGAATTTAAATATTAAAAAAGACTAGCCACATTTCAAAAGCATACCTATTCGAAGCGTTGTTCGAGTACTAATGTGATTCAACTTACATAGACGACGAACACTAGTTCTCTGTCTAGCAGCAATCTTTGAAAGAGTATCTCCCCTACGTACTTTATAATAATGTACTTTAGGATGAGATACTTTTTCAAACGTATAACTATCTGCTAAGATATCTTGATGTTTAAAATCAAACAGCTTAGCAGGGTCTATAGCTTGACCTAAAAATCTCACTTCAAAATGAAGATGGGATCCAGTAGAACGGCCAGTATTCCCACCGAGACCAATAGGAGTACCTGCATCAACATATTGGTTTTCTTTAACCAAATGTTTTGACAAGTGTCCATATATAGTTTCCAGCCCATTATCGTGACGTATTACCACGTAGTTACCATAGCCTCTACGTTCATAACGAACAACACGTACTTTCCCTGAAAAAGCTGCGCGAATGGTATCTCCTGTATAGACTTTAATATCAAGACCATAATGCACGCGATGACGCCAACGGCGGTATCCAAAACGGTCAGTAATACGAGTACGAGTGGTTGGTAAACAAAAGTCTTTCAAGTCTATAACATACTTCGATGGCATCGGTACCCCTCCATAAGCATGTACTCTCTGATTTTGCCACGAAGGATATATATCCATTGCAGGATATTCCATACGTTCTTTATCGATTTGTTGTTGAAGCACTAAGGAATCAACAATTCCCAACTTTTTATCGACTGGGGCATGATCAGCCAAAAGATCTTGAGCTGATACAGACAACTGACCGACTACAACTAGTAGAGTCAGCAAAACAAATCGCAAAGTGCAATTTATCATAGGAACTTGAATACTTTTCTTCATTATATATATTATCTCTTTTGTAGCTGACTAATCTACTTCATCAGCCGCATACAAGAATTGTGCAGTGGCTTGCGACCACTCAAATAATTCTTCTTCAGTAAAAAAACGGGCAACTTCCACCTTGGCGGTCTCAATACAATCTGATGTATGAATTAAGTTCTCTTGGGAACTCATACAATACAACCCACGCAATGTATCAAGACGAGCAGTACGACCATTTGTAGGACCTGCAATCTCCCGAACAACTTCGACAGCTTCTACACCTTCAAGACACATCGCTACAATTGGGGTAGCCATCATTGATTTCTTAACCGACTCGAAGAAAGGACGCTCCTTTAAATGCGCATAATGTTCATTTAATATAGCATTATCAAGCTGCATCATCTTCATGCCCACAATATGTAATCCTTTTCTCTCAAAACCGGTAATCATCTTACCGACTAGTCTACGTTGAAGCGCACTAGGCTTCATTAGTACAAGTGTTCTTTCAAGCATAATAATTTAAAGTTAAAATGGTTTTATGACTGGCTATAGCCGTCAACAATATTAAGGTCTTTTTTTAAAGTACTATCTTCCACACAATATACGTGTCACAAGATAGACTACAGGTTGCGCCAAAGATACAAATATTCTAAGTAAAATTCTACACGAAGCAGGCTTTTTTTCCGTTTATTCGACGCTTTTTACTAAGATATTTGCCCCCAATCTCTTTGTTGTTTACGTATAACCTTCAAATTTTGCCACATAATTTGATTTTCAGGAAGAGCACATTGAGGATCTGCATCAGCAATACGCATAGCTAAATTACGACATTCCTCGACTAATTGTCCATCATGTGCCACATCCGCTATTTTAAGATTAAAAGCCTGTCCACTCTGAATAGTACCCGATAAATCACCAGGTCCTCGGAATTCCAAATCGGCCTCAGCAATATCAAAACCATTATTAGATTTAACCATAATATCGACTCGATTTCTTGTCGTTTCATTGATTTCAGGAGAAGTCACTAACACACAAAAAGATTTTTCAGCACCACGCCCAACTCTCCCCCTAAGTTGATGCAATTGGGAAAGTCCAAATCGATCAGCATTTTCAATAATCATAACAGAAGCATTCGGTACATTCACCCCAACTTCGATCACAGTAGTTGCTACCATAATCTGAGCTTCATTCTTAGAGAATAGACGCATCTGCGCTTCTTTTTCTGCCGATTTCATTTTACCATGCACCATACAGACTTTGTATTTTTCAAAACGTTGGCTAATAGACAGATACCCCGATTCTACTGCTTCTAGATCAGATTTTTCACTTTCTTGAATCAATGGGTACACAATGTACACTTGACGCCCTTGAGCTAGTTGTTTGTCAACCGACATATACAAAGAAGTGCGATGATCACTGAATTTATGAATAGTCGTAATTGGTTTTCTTCCAGGAGGTAACTCATCAATAACCGACGTTTGCAAATCACCATATATAGTCATTGCCAATGTACGAGGTATGGGGGTTGCTGTCATCACTAAGATATGAGGTGGTCTTTCACTCTTTTCCCATAATCGAGCACGTTGTTCTACACCAAAACGATGTTGTTCATCGATTACTACCATCCCTAAACGGTTAAATACAACCCACTTTTCAATTAATGCATGTGTGCCTATTAATATATGGATATCTCCTTTTTCAAGATCCTCCAATAGCTTTTTCCGTTTTTTCCCTTTTATAGAGCCTGTTAGTAGCTCTACGTGCACAGGTAAATCACCTAACATATCACGTATAGACTTCAAATGCTGTTGAGCTAATATTTCTGTTGGTGCCATCATACAGGCTTGGAAGCCACTGCCAACAACGATAAGCATTGCCATAAGAGCCACTAATGTTTTTCCACTTCCTACATCTCCTTGTAACAGTCGATTCATTTGCACACCTGTATTCATGTCTTTATAAATCTCTTTGACTACACGTTTCTGCGCACCTGTTAAATCAAAAGGCAAACAATCATGATAAAAATCTAAAAAGAAATGACCTGGAGTCGTAAATGAGTAGCTTTGATGCGATTGTCTTCGCTCAATCATATAACGCACTAAATTGAGCTGAATATAAAAAAGTTCCTCAAATTTTAAGCGAAAAACGGCTTTTTCATACATGGGAGCACTCTCTGGGAAGTGTATATTATATAGCGCATCACCTAAAGGAATTAGATGGTATGTATCAATAATCCACTGAGGTAATGTTTCTTCAAAATCTCGACCATAAGTTAGAAAAAGTCCCCGTATAATATCGCGACAATCAGTGGAAGACAAGTAATTACGTTTCATCTTATCCGTCGTATGATACATCGGCATCATACCCAAATTGGAAAACGTATGTTCATTATAAAGGGTCAATTCTGGATGTGTTATATTATAACATCCTGAATAAGCCTTTGGTTGACCAAAAGCTATGTATTCGACGCCAATCTTAAGGCTCCTTTGAAAAAACTTTATGCCATTAAACCAGACCAATTCAATGGTCTCATTTCCATCAGAAAAATAGGCAACTAAACGACGAGAACGACCTTCACCAACAGTTTCAAAACTTCGAATGATACCTTTTACTTGCACCCAGTTATGCGAAGAATTAATTTCATGAATGCGGTATATTTTTCTTCTATCAATGTGACGATATGGATAGTGAGACAACATATCAAATACATTCTGTATATGCAACTGATCAGCCAACACATCTGCTTTGTGCTGACCAACTCCCTTTATATACATCAAATTGGTATTTCGTAGCTGAGAAACACTAATAACCATTAATCTACATTTATATTATTGTTTTAGCAATCTGCATATCCCAAGGTGTTGTCAATTTTATATTCTCGCGATTCCCTAAAATAAGACATATAGAGTATCCTCTTTTTTCAACAACAGATGCATCATCGGTAAATTCCACAGAATAAAGTTGATCATAGGCATCCTCTATAATCTCTCGTCGAAACACTTGAGGCGTTTGCACTTGTACATATTCGCTTCTTGACACCGATGTGTTAATTCCAGTATAACTTTTCTCAAAGACGTTTTGATCTGAACTACTCATTGCAGTGATTCTGCGCAATGAATCAACAACTGGCACAACTGGTATTGCCGTTCCTTTCACTCGAGCTTGTTCAAATGCAGAACGCACAACTTCTTGACTTACAAAAGGTCGTACAGCATCGTGAATAGCAACTAAATCTATATCCTGATTAAGCATCTTTAAACCGTTCTGAACAGAATGAAACCGTGTTTGCCCCCCATAGGTTATTGCATGTGGCACGCCATAGTGATATTTTTCACATAAATCAGTCCAAATATTAAGATGTGCTTGAGACAAGACAAGTACAATCTGTACTTCGGGATCAAATTGATGAAAGACATCCATGGTATGCATCAAAACACATTGATTTCCTAAAGACAAAAATTGCTTGGGTATATCTTGAAGCATACGCGTACCACTACCACCAGCAACTATAATTACGGCTTTCTTCAAACTCATTGGCTTATTAATTCTAGTTGATTTGCATTTCTTTCGATAGTCTATCAGCTACCTGTTCGCCCATTAAACACGAAACAATAGCTAGGCCAAAAGGAATAGCTAACCCTGGTCCTTTACCAGTAATAAAGTTACCATCAATTGTTACATCTTCAGCTGTATAGTGAGCTTTCAATAAATACTTTTCAAAACCAGGATAACAAGTTACAGACACACCAGATAACACACCTAAACGTCCAAAAGCCATAGGGGCAGCACAAATAGCTGCCAAATATTTATGCTCATCAACGGCAAACTTAAGAATTAGCTTTTGCAATGGTACACAATCACTAAGATGTTGTGCCCCTGGCATACCACCAGGCAAAACAATCATATCCACTTCTGTAGCATCAAAATCATTCATATGCATATCAGCAATCACTGGAACTTTATGAGCTCCAACAACTGTTGTATCATCCATTATAGACACGGTAGTAACCTGAACACCTGCTCGTCGAGCTATATCTATTGGAGCCATTGCTTCGATTTCCTCAAATCCATCAGCTAAAAACACTGCAATATGTTTCATCTATATCGTTTTATTAGTTAGTTTATCTCAATTTAAAAACATAGGTAATCGTACCTTGCTGATTATCCTCATTTTTCACAGCATTAAAACGAGCTTTTAATGCTGCTGCTTCTGCGACACGGCGTGCTTGGGCATTACTTGACACTGTGCCTCCCTGTACGCGGGCACTGATGACATGTCCATCAGGATTTACAAGAATCTGTACAATCACAGTACCACCTTCATCAAGCCCAGGCACTCGGTCTGGTTTGGGTAACCCTTCCCCACCAGTATGACGGCCTGGAAGATTATAACTTGTCTGCCCATCATATCCTTTAGCTATCACTCCTTGCTTCGTACCATATTCACTTCCTTGACTAGCTGTTTGTTTGCCCGTTTTCTCACTCGCCTGCATTGCTTTGCTTTGCTTAAATGCGTTACTCACAGAGGCTATGCGTTTAGCAGCTTCCTCACGCTCTTTATGTTTTCTTGCTTCTTCACGGCGTTGTGCTTCTTCACGACGTTGTCGAAGCAACTGTTCATTTTGTTCTTTATCTTTTTGCTCCTGATCACCAATGGTATTGTTTTGATCAGTCATAGGAGAAGGGTCTTCTTGAGTCACATGCTTTGAATCTTCTACTTTCTTTACCGTAGATGCATCTATATCTTCTTCATCAACTTGCTCCCCTACTTCTTCTTGCACTCCTGAAAGAGTAGCTGTAGGCTCGACATCTTCTCCCTGTCCTTGAGTAGGCAATGTCTCAATTCCTAGCATAATAGGCACACCGCTCTCTTCCTGTTGTTGTGGAACAACAATTTTGATCCACCACAGCACAACAAGAATAATCAACAATGCAACAATTGCTGCAATTAATCCATAAAACTCTTCTTTTTCTATCTTCATAGGGAGCAATCATTATCTCTCTGGTGGTCGAGTAGCTAAAACTACCTTATAGTGATTATCATTAGCAATGCTAAGTACGTGAACAACTTCACTATATGGTACTTTTTCATCGGCATATAGGGCAACATACATTTCTGGTTCTTGAACTGAATAGTTCTGCAGTATAGCCGCTAGATCACTAACTTCAATCTCTTTTTCTTCACTATTACCAAGAGCAGTATAATATCTCAACTGAGCATCTATTATTACCCTGGCCATTGGCCTAGCTGCCGTTTGACTTTTCCCTTGAGGTAGCAAAACTTTAATTGCATTGGGAGAGACAACAGTAGAAGTAATCATGAAGAAGATTAAGAGTAAAAATATAACATCTGTCATGGAAGCCATGGCAAATGATGGGGATATTCGATTTCGTCTTTTTAATTGCATACGTATAGACTAAATAAAATTTAAGCAGAGACTTCGTTATGATCACTCATATCATTCAGCATATCCATAAAAGTCATTGTTTTAGCCTCCATGTCATTAACAACACTGTCAACACGACTAACCAAATAATTGTATGCAAACATAGCAATAATACCTACTATAAGTCCAGCGACAGTAGTAATCATCGCTTCGTAAATCCCACCAGAAAGCAACTTTATATTAATATTATTTCCAGCATTAGACATCTCATAAAAAGCACGCACCATACCTGTTACGGTACCTAGAAAACCAATCATCGGTGCTCCCCCTGAAATAGTAGCCATCACATTTAAATGACGTTCCAAAACAGCAACTTCCACATTACCAACATTTTCGATAGTGGTGAGAATATCTCGAGTTGGATGTCCCAAACGACTAATTCCTTTTTCAATCATTCTAGAAGCTGGGGTATTTGTCATCTGACAATAATTGATAGCCGATTTGACATCATGACTAGTTATGTAATCAACCACTTTATCCATAAACAACGGATCAGCTTTCTTGGCCCTACGTATGACACAGATGCGTTCCACTAAAAAATATACACAAAGAAGAAGAAGGGCCAACAAAACGAGCATGATCCAACCACCTTTCATAGCCATAGCTAGTAAATTCATGGTGGGTTTATCTACAGCTGCTTCTACTACCTGAGCTTGAGTTAACGAATCAAGGGAACTCTGCGCCAATACGAGCGCTGATATCAAATACGACATGATTATAGATGATTTTAGGTTACTATTTTAAACATTGCTTATACTGACGAATGGTTTCCTCCATGCCTAAATACAACGCGTCTGCTATTAGGGCGTGACCTATTGAGACCTCGTCACACCAAGGGATATGATGATGGAAAAAGGCTAAATTTTCAAGGCTGAGATCGTGCCCAGCATTCAGTCCCAATCCTAAACTACGAGCTTCTTGAGCTGCTTTAACAAACGGGGCTATTGCTTGTTCTCTGTTCTCAGCATAATGTGACGCGTATGGTTCTGTATATAACTCTACACGATCTGCACCCACTGCAGCCGCTCCACGCACCATACTCACTTCAGGACTGACAAATATAGAAGTACGAATACCTACTTCACGGAATGTATCTATCAACCCTTTCAATAGATCATGATATAAGACAGTATCCCAACCACTATTGCTTGTAAGTTGGTCTGGTTTATCAGGAACAAGAGTTACTTGATGAGGATGCACTTTAAGTACAAGTGCCACAAACTCTTCGGAAGGATAGCCTTCAATATTGAATTCAGTAGTTAAATTAGGACGTAGTTCGAAAACATCTGAACGACGAATATGTCTTTCATCAGGTCTTGGATGAACTGTGATTCCCTCTGCTCCAAATGTTTCACAATCTAAAGCCATTTGTAAGACGTTGGGTATATTACCTCCACGTGCATTACGTAGAGTAGCGATCTTATTGATATTCACACTAAGTTTTGTCATATAATCCTCCTATTCTTAGTTTATATCGAACAAAAGTACGAAATTTATCGGGTGATAATGCAGGATTCCAAAGAAAAAAGTGCATTTTTGTAGTTGATAAATAATTAAAGATTATGAATATAGCTCTTTTTGGCAATTGTCATCAGCCCGAAAAATCAATACATTCGGCAAGACTATTTGACATCCTTACTACTCTACAGATAACAATTCTAGTAGAGGAGTCTTTCTACAATTTTTTGAAAACGGTTTTGGATGTAAAGAAATGGGATATTACAACCTATTCTATGGATGAACTTTCCCAAAAAGACTTTCATGCAGACTTACTGATCAGTATAGGTGGCGACGGCACATTTTTAAAAGCAGCCAATGCTGTTCAAGAAAATGCCATTCCTATTCTTGGCATCAATACAGGACGATTAGGTTTTCTAGCCGACGTCGGAACCGATGACATGGATGAACAACTAGTCCAAATTTTAGGTGGAAACATACAGATAGAAGAAAGGAATTTACTTGAAATTAAAACACATGGATATCAACTTAAACAGCATCCGTATGCACTCAATGAAATTGCTATCCTCAAGCATGATTCCTCTTCAATGATAGCCATAAAAACCAAAATCAATAATCAGGAGTTAGTCACCTATCAAGCAGATGGCCTCATAATAGCCACTCCTACTGGAAGTACAGCTTACTCATTAAGTGTGGGTGGACCTATTATTGCTCCTCAATCAGGAGTCATAACTCTTACACCTGTAGCTCCACATAGTCTAACTATGCGTCCCATGGTTATGCGTGACGATTGGTCTATAACGCTGGATGTCACAAGTCGTTCACATCATTTCTTAGTTGCTATAGATGGAAGAAGTGAAAGCATTCCACAAGGCACAAAAATAACAATATGCCAGGCTCCTTTCACAGTCCAAATAGCTCGTAGAAAAGACCGTAATTTCTTCGACACACTTAGACAGAAGATGATGTGGGGAGTAGATAAGAGGTAATCAGTCGGTACACAAATCAAACAAGTATCGTAAAGCCTAGCTAGTAAACAATTCAAGACAATACGAATCATAAGACGGTGACAGTAAAAAAACAAGTGAATTTATAATTCTATTTCATCACTCAATCCAATATAAATAGGTATATCAAAATAATATGGTGTGTCAAAAATAATTTTTGACACACCATATTTAAATATTAGAACTACAATATTTTATTTTATCACTTCTACAATAACTGCACGACTTAATCGACGATCATTATAGTACATATTTTCTACCCCACCCTTGTGAGTCATTTTTAACTGATCTGGATTTACACCATATTCATTGACCAAGAAATCATACATTGCTTGCGCACGTTGACTAGACAGTCGTTCATTGATAGAATCATTTCCTGTCCATCTATCTGCATACCCCGTAATAAGATATACAGCATCCGAATCACCATCTTTAATTTGTTTAGCTAAATAACTTGCGTTAGTCTTCATAGCTCGAGTCAACTTAGGTGAATTGATTGGGAAAATAAATAAAGTTGGGGCAATTATTTGCTCTTTCTCGATTCTTTCAACAATCTTTGAAGAGTGTTCTAACACTGCGATCTGTTCTTTAATTTTTGCATTCTGTGCACGAGAAACCTCCAACTGATCACGTACAGATTGCATTTCTGCATCGCTAATTCCTGATGGCACTACAGAACGTCTCTGCCAACCTCTTGATGGAAAATTATAAGTCACTCCTACCGTCAAACCGAATATAACATCAGTTTCAGAAGCAGAATTGTACTCTAATTCATCAAAGCGATCGTGTACCATATCAACACGTGGTTCAATATTGATATCCCAAGCATCATTTAATCTAAATTTGTTAATAACACCAAATCTGAAACTTTGCTCATCTTCTTCTCCATAGTTAAAGCAACGTGCCCAACCTGTTCCAACATATGGAATCAAAGAATAGCAACGATCTGCCTTATATCCTTTAATCAAATTGAAAACATTAAACATGGCATCAACATGAAAAACGCCAATATCATACTTTTCCTTGTAATAGCCATCACCTAAATCTGTAGTAATAGCAGAACTATAAGAGAGATCGGTAACTCCTTCAAGCTTATAGCCGTAATATCCAAGACGCACCCCAAAACCTGGAGTAAACCATTTTCCTAGGCTAATATCAAAAGCAGGAGATATTCGATCAAAGAAGTCTAACTTATTATCCAAGTCAGAATCCAAAAATTGAGCACCAAACCCTACACTTACAAACCAATTATCACGAAACATATTTGTTTCCACTTTATGATCTGCCTCTTTATCTTTTACTGTTTGCGCTGAAAGCGAAGTCCCCCCCAATAAAAGCGCAACAAGGAACAAACTCTTTTTCATATTATATCATTTTTTTATTGCTACTGGTTATTTCCTCGATCATCCACATTGTTTATTCAACAATTACAGAACGATTCAAACGACGATTATTGTAGAACATATTATCTGTCCCTCCCATGAAGGCAACCTTAAGCTTAGAGGCTTCTACTCCAAACTCATTAACAAGGCAATCATAAACAGCGTGAGCACGTTTTTCAGACAGTTTCATATTCCAAGTTGGATTACCTGTTTCTTTATCCGCATAACCTGTAATAACATACATTTTATTTGGATCTCCATCTTTAATCACAGTAGCTAAATGTCCCACATTAGCACGCATCAAACGACTCATTTTAGATGAATTAAATTTAAAGACAAAGATAGTTGGAATCAATTTCTTTTCTATAATAACACGTTCTTCAATATTAGGGTTACGTTGCAAAGTCGCTAGGCGATCCTTTAATTGTCCATTCTTTGCACGAGAATCTTTCAGTCTATCACGCACGTCCTCCATTTCGGCACGGGTTACACCAACAATCTCTGGTTTAGCCTTCCCCCATCCCACTGTAGGCAGCTGATAAGTAACACCAACTGTGGCTCCTAACAACAAATCAAATCCTTTGCCTCCTTCAAGGCCATCAAAACGGTCATTAGTTACTGCTGAACGAAGTTCCAAATTAAAGTCCCATCGATCATTTATACGGAAAGTATTGACAATACCAGCTGTAGCACACAACTGTGTTTCAGAAGGCGTCTCCCAAGCACTCATCAATCCCAATCCAAAATAAGGGACTACCGAGTACACACGTTCTGCACGATAACCTTTGATCATATTCAGAAGGTCTAACATCACATCAGCATGAAAAACACCGATATCAAAATTTCTTTCATAATTTGTGGCATCATAAGCACCTGTCACCCAAGACATCTGAGGATCCTTAGTAATAGATGTAGCCGTAACTCCATAATACCCAAACCGCATACCCACTCCAGGTGTAATCCATTTTCCGACGTTCAAATCAACAGCGGGATTTATCATATCGACAAAATCGGCAGTTCCATAATTTTCTCCTGCAAATATTTGTCCACCAATACCAGCACTAATAAACCAATTGTCTCTAAACATATTCGTTTCCACTTTGTACTTGGCATCTTTGTTTTCAACTGTCTGTGCAGACAAGGCAGTAAAGCACCCTAGAAACACAACAATAAACAACAAATTTCTTTTCATATCCATACTAGTTTAAATTAGTAATCTAATGTTATCGCAAAATATAAAAAATCCTTCATATACTCTTTTGCTATTCAAATTCAGCACTGACAAGGTGTATAATCGGACTATCTAGACATTATTTGGAAACAAATATACACATAAATATATTAGAATAGCAAAAAAAATGAAAGAAAAAAAAGACAACAGTATGAAAAAACAAAGATAATTTGCACAACGTATCCTTTGCTTACTCAACATTTCAAAGAAATTTTTCTCTAATTGATGAGTAGACAACAGAAAGACATTTAACAAAATAATTTAAAACAGATTATAGATGCAAATCAAAAAGTCGACGTAAATCTCGCACAGCTTCGTTTTTATCTACCATATGATTATATAGCTCAACACCATTTAGTTTATGTTCATGAGGCTTGAGACTTTTTATTGAAAAGTGGACGTCAAATTGAGAACTATTCAACTCATCACGCATTCGGTTTACAATATATTGATAAGCCAGTTTGGCTTGTTGCAAATCTACATCAGACAACAATTCCACAAGCGCTTCGTGCCCATTTCCATGTAGCTGAGAAATGGGACGCCCTTCAAACACAACCCGTAAAATTTTATATTTTTCAGGCAGTGTTTCAATAAGATTATTCCAGACTTTGATAATTTTATCTTCAGAGACAAACTCTTCACGACCACTTATTCGCACCTTATCACTTGTACCTTCCGTCTTTGGCGGCAAATGATTTACGATTTGCTCATTGACATCTTCATGCACCTGTTCAGCACGAGATTCTGAGTCTTTCACTTTTGAATGACTTTTTCCGTTAGAAACACTCAAAGACATACGCTTAGTCAATACCTTTGGTTTTCCCACAGGTGCAATTTTCTCTATCTTTTCTGTAGTTTTAGTGTCAACAGATGATATAGTTTGACTAGGCACACTAGCTTGTATAGACGGTTTACTTACACGTTCTTTTACCGTCTTTATTTGTTTAGACTGGGCTGTCTGTTCATTAGCTTGTTGAGCAAATGGACGTTGGATTTTTGTAGAATTTTTCTCAAGTGGATCAGGTAACATAGTGGGTTGCATTATCTGACACAGTTTAATTAAAGCCATCTCCACAAGCAAACGCTTATTGTTGCTTTCTCTATAATCCAAATCTGCTTGTACACAGATAGCTAATGCTCTATACAAGAAAGCTATATGTGTAGTGCGTCCTTGATCAATATAACGTTGACGAATAGTAGTTCCCACTTCTAACAATTCGCCTGTTTTTGAATCCCCCGCAACCATTAAATCCCTAAAATGGCCTGCTAAGCCATTGAGAAATAAACGCCCATCAAAACCATAATTAAGAATTTCATTGACAATAAGCATACTTGAGCGCACATCACCTGCCAAGAACATATCAACCAATCTAAAATAGTACTCATAGTCTAAGACATGCAGATTTTCTATAACTTTAGCATAAGTTAAGGCACCTCCTGAGTAGCTCACCACCTGATCGAATATAGAAAGCGCATCACGCATTCCCCCATCAGCTTTTAAGGCAATAACCTGAAGCGCTTCCGACTCACAAGCAATCTCTTCACTTTTAGCCACGTATTCAAGATGAGCCACGATATCTTGCAGAGTGATTCGATTGAAATCATAAATCTGACATCGAGACAAAATAGTAGCCAATAATTTATGTTTTTCAGTGGTAGCTAAAATAAAGACAGCATGAGCAGGAGGTTCTTCTAACGTTTTCAAGAAAGCATTGAATGCAGCAGAGGAAAGCATATGTACCTCATCAATAATGTACACTTTATACTTACCCAAAGAAGGCATTATTTGCACTTGTTCAATCAACTGTTTAATGTCATTTACGGAATTATTAGAAGCAGCATCCATTTCATAAATATTCAGTGAGCGTTGTTCATTAAACGCCCTACATGAATCACATTGATTACACGCTTCTCCATCTGGAGTACGATGAGTACAATTAATTGTTTTAGCAAAAATACGCGCACAAGTAGTTTTTCCCACTCCACGTGGTCCACTAAACAAGTAAGCATGTGCTAACTTATTCCTCACTATTGCATTTTTCAATGTAGTAACAAGTGCTCCTTGCCCTACTACAGATGCAAATGTAGCTGGACGATATTTACGTGCTGAAACAATATATCTTGACTCTTCCATATTCTGTAAGTTAAAACATAAACAAATCTTGCAGATTTAAACTGAAAAACATCACAAAGGTAGTCGTTTTTTTACTTTTTGCCCAGTAGTAAGAAATAAAAAAGTACTCAAAATAAAAAGCGTGCAAAACATTAACGTTTTTTTACTTCAGATATCTTATTAAAGGTAGACAAAAAAAAAGATATACCCTCATTGTATGAAAGAATTGTTGTATATTTGCATCGTAAATATGTTAAAGTAAACTCTTAATATGGCTAATAGATCATTTATTCAACTATTTCTCATGATAATAGTAGTTTGTTTCGCACCTGATTTATTGTGTGCACAAACTCAAAACACTCCTGTTTCTCAGACTCAAGAACAAGTCGGCAAACTATTGGATGATGATAAAGTAGGTGAAACAGATTATGCAAGTATTCTTGAAGAAAAAAAGACGAGTGACTTAAAGCTTCCACCTCTAAGTGTCTTATTCGAGAATATGAAAAGCACTCCTAAATACAAGATGGCTTTAAACGAATATAAAATGTCAAAAAGCACATTAAGTTCAACTAGACGTGCCCCTTTAAATTGGGTATCTATTGGTGCATCCTATGCATATGGGCAATTTGGTTCTCAAAATCAAAGCACTGCAGAGACTACGCCTGTGACAACAAGTATAGCCAATGGAGTCACGACATCATATGGGATGACTGCTAGCGTCGGTACAACTATTGGTAATATCATCGATTACAGATCTACAGTAAAACGAGCTAAGTTAGCTACAGAAAATTCAAAGCTCACATTTTTAGAGGAATATCAAAATCAGAAACTTCAAGTGATGGAATTGTATAACAAAATCGAATCACTGATGAATACTCTAGGAAGCTTGGCTCAATCAGAAATTTTAGCTACTGCTGACTATGAATATGCTCAACAAGAGTTTATGGCTGGTAGCAATAACAATCCCAACACGATGTCTAGAGCTAAAGAAAGGCAAAATGCCGCCAAAATGGGTTTTGCAAATGCAAAAACGGAACTGAATACCTATTTAATTAGGTTAGAGATCCTAACTCATACTCAGATTTTAGAAAAATAAAAGATATGGATAATTTAATATACATCCTACGTTTTTTTTACAGGATTAGACTTTGGATAATCATTTGTCCGTTGCTTATGGCTTACTATGTGTATAAAAAATACGATGGTGCACATGGAAATTATTCTTGTACAAGTACGGTGTACACTGGAGTCATAAATAGCAATTTAAGCGGGAATACAAAAGATGAGTCTGAAAGACAAAGAGCTAATTTGCTAAAAATTATGTCAGCAAAAAGTACTTTAAAAAGAGTATCTTTTCGACTATTTGCGCGTGTCATGATATATGGTTCTCCTGACAAGGATACTCAAGTATGTAGCGCGGCTTCTTACAACGACATCTACAACCGATGCAAATGGCACAAAGACCTGTTGGCAATTATAGATAAGACTAGTGAAACTCAAACTGTAAAGAACCTATACAAATATGAGAAACAAGATAAAAACAATTTTGTATATGGTCTTTTCAATTATTTTCATCCTCATTATAGTTATAATGCATTAAAAAACATTGTAATCACCCCTGTGCCAGGAACAGACCTCGTAGATTTAAGTTACGAAAACAACGATGCAGCAATTGTATATAACACTCTAGAAATTTTACTTGAGGAATTTGTAAACGAATACAAGGACATTAGATACGGAGAAACGGACAATGTTATCCAATTTTTTTATGGTGAATTTTCAAGAGTAGCTCAAGAACTTGCTGTAGCAGAAGATTCTCTTACAAACTACCAAGTCAAGAATAAAATCATCAATTACAGTGAAGAAACACGTGCCATGGCGTTATTAAACTCCAGCATGAATGTTACTCGCATGAATAATAAAATCGATTTAGAGACTGCTAAAAGCAAATTGGATCTCCTTGAGGCAAAAATGCAAGGTAAACTTAATCAAATAAAATCAAACAGAGAATTTATACAACTCCTTACAGAATCATCAAACCTCTCTAGTAAAGTATCTCAACTAGAACCATTCTCACAGTCAAGAAGCGACAATAAAGGGATTAACAAAGACTCAATTAAACTAGAGAATTATAAGAGAAAGCTCCTAGTTACTAACAAAAAGTTATATAACCTCACTCATGATTTAGCGGAAGCTCAACACACCAAAGATGGTATAGCACAAGAATCTGTAATCACAGAGTGGCTCACTATAAAACTGCAATTACTCGCAGCAGAACAAGCGAAAAAATCAATTGATTTCAAAGTAGATAGCATTGAACATCAATACATACGATTTGCTCCAATTGGATCTACTTTAAAAAGAAAAGAAAGAAATATCAATTTTAAAGAGAGCAATTACATGGAGTTTTTAAAGGCGTATAACGCAGCTGTTTTAAGAAAAAAGAATCTTGAAATGACTGCAGCTACCATACGCGTACTCAACCCACCGACATTGCCACTCACACCAAAATCAATAGGCAGAAAAAACTTAGTTATAACTGCTTATATCATCACCTTGATGCTAGTGATTATCTTCTTTTTCTTAATTGAAATTTTAGACCGTACACTCAGAGATGTAATAAGAACAAAACGATTGACAGGATTAGATATTATTTGTGCTTTCCCTGGAAATTCAAACTACAGAAAAAGAAAATATAATGAAGTGTGCAGAGAAATTGCAGCTAAGCAACTAAGCACACACATTCTTCAGTATTTCAATGATCGCCCAACAAACACTCCTTATATTTTAGGCTTAGTAAGTACTGAGCAAGAAGATGGAAAGTCTACCATTGCTGAATATCTTAAAACATACTGGGAAAGATTAGGTATTTCAGTTAAACATCTCAATTGGAAAAATGATTTTAATGCCTTATCAAAAGAATATCTTCTTGCTGAAAAATTAGAAGATATATATACTCCAGGCAATGAGAATATCCTAATTATTGAGCATCCTAATATTAGCCAGTATAATATCAGAAATCAGTTACTTACGATTTCTAATGTAAATATTTTTGTTGCTAGAGCTACTAGAGCCTGGAAAAATACAGATGATTTATATATGAGAGAATTAAAGGAACTGAATGGAGACACTCCTTTACTTGCCATTCTAAATAAAACACATCGTTCTGAAACAGAACAGTTTACTGGTATGCTCCCTCCTTATTCTTGGTTCAACCGCCTTATGTACAAATTTAGTCAACTAGGTTTGACTGCTTCCGAACAAAACGAAAAAGCAATGGAAAGCAATAAAGAGGAGGAACAACCCGAAGAAGAATTAAACGATATAGAATCGGACGAGAAAGAAAATGATATAACTTAAAAAGTTATTAGTATGCAAAAGCTAATCCAGTCTACAATACGACAGGCCACTCCAGCAATTATACTTGTTGTGTTATTACTAATCGCTTACAAATTTATCATTGTAGGCAATTTCATATTGCCATTAGGATTGATTGGCATAATTGGAGCGGTAATATGTGCAATTGCAGTACTTCCACGTCCCAGAATATTTCTTGTTCTGTTGTATATAATCAACTACTATATATACGCTGTTCAAAGATATTATGTACACGGCTTAAAAGTAGGCGTAACTATGCTTGCCCTAATTATTTTTGGTTTTGTACTCACGATTCTGTATAATTGGACAAATAAACTATCATTCAAGAACTTAAACAACATAATGATATATGGATATTTGGCTTTATTAGCCGAATATTTCGTTCATTTATTTAGATATTCTGGCATACTAAAAGCTTGGCTCATTTGGACTTTAGTTATTGTTTTTCTACCCCTTGCATCAGCTTTTTTCATACATGTCTTTTTCGCAAAAGAAAAGTACCTTAGATATATGCTCATAATATGGGGCATATTGAGTGTCACTGGAGCTATAAAAGGTTGGTATCAACGTGCACATGGATTTGACCCTACAGAATTGGCCTGGTTATGGGGAGGGGCATACAAAACTCATTTCTTAAGAACTGGTGTACGCTACTTTTCTTTTTTTACAGACGCCGCAAACTATGGAACAAGTATGGCCATGACAGCAGTTGCCTACGGAATATGTTTCTTATATGAGAAAAAAATACTCATTAAACTTTTTTACCTTGGAGTTTTTTTAGCTGGGATGTATGGACTGCTTATAAGTGGTACACGAAGTGCCTTTGCAGTTCCAGGAGCTGCAGCTCTAGTATTTATAATTAGCTCTAAAAATAGTAAACTTATTATAGTAAGCATTCTGCTATTGTTAGGTTCCTATTCTTTTCTAAAATACACTGACATTGGAGAAGGTAATCGATTTATAAGTAGAACAAGAACTATAGTACACTACGATAAAGATGCCTCATTTCAAGTGCGTATGATTAATCAACGGGCTGTTAAAAAAGTCATGAAAGACTATCCATTTGGTGTAGGAGTGGGTATGAGTGCAAGTAGATGTCTAGAATATGGCTTCCACTTTCCAACTGCCCCATATGCAACCGATTCATGGTTTGTAATGGTTTGGCAAGATACTGGAATAGTAGGTTTATACTATTACCTTGTCATTATTGCTATAGTATTGTTTGGTGGGATGCACATCACGATTTTCAAAATTAAAGATCCTGTAATAAAAGGGTATATGATGGCTATGATATGCACTTTTGCAGGAGCAATGGCTGGAGGATATTCCAACGAAGTATTAAGTTATCCCAACGGTATCCTATGTTATTCTTGTCTTGCTTTCGTCTATATTGGCACCATCATTGATAAAGAAGTCTTAGAACGGAAACGCCATAATATGCCATTCAAATATTTCGGTCTATCATGGAAATATGGAGAACTAGAAATTTTGTAAACTAGAAAGAATTAAATGAACGTAACATCTACAAACAAGCCCATAATATCCTTTGTTACCATCTCATACAATGGCTACAAGGACACTTGTGAACTGATAGAATCACTTCATAAACATATAACATCTGTGCCATATGAAATCATAGTTGTGGACAATGCATCTACACACAATGATGCTAAAACACTTCAAGAGAAATACCCGACTATTCATACAATCCGTAGCGAACATAATGGGGGCTTCTCTGCAGGCAACAACATAGGTATAGAACAAGCAAAAGGAGAATACATCTTCCTTATAAATAATGACACATATATTGAAGAAGACAATCTACTAGCACTTATAGAGCGTGTAGAATCCAAACCTGAAATTGGAGCAGTATCTCCCAAAATACGATTCGCATTCCCACCTAAGCACATCCAATATGCAGGATATACGAAACTATCTCCAATTACACTAAGAAATCAACCTATTGGATTTGATCAACCTGATCAGCCACAATATAACATTCCTCAAAAGCAATGGTACTTACATGGTGCTGCTTTACTACTAAAAAGAGAAATTATTGAAAAAGTGGGCCCAATGCCCGAACTATTTTTCTTATATTACGAGGAATTAGATTGGACTACTCAAATGCGATATGCAGGCTACGAATTATGGTACGAACCCCGAATGACAGTATTTCATAAGGAAAGCCAGTCTACAGGTCAAGCTAGCCCTTTACGCACCTACTATTTAACAAGAAACAGATTACTCTATGCATATAGAAATCTCAAAGGGGTCAACCGGTATCTATCAATTATATACCAAATAGGCATAGCTGTTCCCAAGGGATATATAATCAATCTATTTAAAAGAAACATACAAGTAGCCAATGCCCACTTTAAGGGGACGGTAGATTTTTTCAAAATTGAAAACAAAAATGCTCAACATTATGAATAATATACCTTCGTTTTTAGACACTACAGATAGCATATTATTTATTATATTTTTAATATGTGTCGCCTATCTTTTTATATTCTCATTTGCTTCATTGTTTGAGAAGAAATTTGATTACATGCCAGCAAAAAAGAAATTAAGACACCTAGTATTATATCCAGCATATGCTGAAGATAATGTGATCATTGAGTCCATAAACAACTTCTTGACACAAGACTACCCTAAAAACAAATATGATGTGGCTGTTATATCAGACCATATGCAAGAAGAAACAAATAAACAACTAAAGAAACTTCCAATTACAGTCCTTGAACCTGTATTTGAAGTCAGCACAAAAGCCAAAGCTCTTAATTTTGCTATTAAACAAATGCCTAAAGATTATGATTGTGTTATAATTTTAGATGCGGATAATCATGTGGATATAGACTTCTTAAACCGTCTAAATGATGCTTATTCATCAAGTAAAGCAGCTATTCAAGTGAGACGTATAGAAAAGAATATTACTTCTGAAATTTCACTAATTGATGCGGTAACCGAAGAAGTAAATAATGGTATATTCAGATCAGGACATGTCAGACTTGGATTGTCATCAGCATTATCTGGCAGCGGAATGCTTTTTCCATATGATTGGTTTGCTAATAACGTCAGCAAACTCAAGACAACAGGTGAAGACAAAGAACTGGAAGTGCTATTGCTAGCACAAAGACAATACATTGATTTTCTCTCTGACGTATATGTGTATGACGAAAAGACTCCAAGTCAAGCTATTATGAAAAATCAACGCAAAAGATGGGCAGCTGCCAAGCATCGTATTTTCATGACTTCGCTCCCCAAGCTTCCTACAGCTTTGATTAAAGGAAATATTGACTTCTCGATGAAAATTATTCAATGGATGATTCCATCTATGTTTATTCAAATAGCTGGAATCTCAATGATAGCGACCATCACTTCAATTATAGATTTATTTTACGATAGCCCTCTGCTATGCATTAAATGGTGGCTTTTGCTAATCCTTCTTGGCCTAACTATTATGATACCAATTCCTGACAGGCTTTCTGGGAAAGAGCTCAACAAGGCACTACTAAAGCTTCCAGTCATTCTAATGGACAACATAAAAAATCGCTTTAATTTAGGAGGTGCTCACAAACATTTTATACACACGCAGCACGGCGATTAATTAAATCTACAGAGTCATGAGTTTAAAATATAAAATAACATCCAATCCAAAACTAAAAAAAGCAGTCTATTGGTTGTTGATGAGCCCTAAATGGAAACGCCCACGTCTCTGGGTACGTCTTGCCAAACGTTTTTATGCAAAGATCGGTCAACATAGCGTTATCTCAAGAAAAGTACGATGGGACTGTGGTCCATTTCATCCTTTTACTCTAGGAGAACATTCAATAATACCTGACCTGACGACTCTTAATAATCAAGTTGGAGAAATTAAGATAGGCAACCATGTTATGATTGGATTGAATAACACAATCATGGGACCAGTAGAAATTCAAGACCATGTTTGGTTGGCTCAAAATGTAGTTCTAGCAGGATTGCATCACATCTATGACGATGCAGAACGTATCTGTCAATTTCAAGGTGATATTATCGGGAAAATATTGATTGAACACAATGTTTGGATAGCCGCCAACACAGTAATAACTCAAGGAGTCACCATAGGACACAATTCTGTTATTGGGGCCAATTCTGTGGTCACTCAAGACCTTCCTCCTTACACCTTGAGTGTCGGTTCTCCAGCTAAGCCAATAAAAAAATTCAACAAAGAGACAAAAAAATGGGAGAAAATAAAGTAAATCATAGGATCATTCAAGAAAGTCACTTAAATGCATATCCAATTTCGATACTTGTCCCTATTTATAATGTAGAAAAGTATCTAAGAAGATGTCTCGACTCGTTATTCACACAAACATATGCTAATATAGAATATATATTTATCCATGATTGTGGTACAGATAATAGTTTTGGTATATTATTAGAGGAAATTGAAAAACATCCTTCAAGAAAGCAAGACTGTACAATTATTGAGAACACTCAAAATCTGGGGATATCAACTACAAGGAATAAACTCATCCATTACGCAAAAGGCACATACTCCTTATTTGTAGATAGTGATGACTGGATTGAAAAAGACAGCATCGAGCGTTTCATACAAGAAGCACTTCGCACAAATGCAGATATTGTAGGTGCAAATGAAATAGAAGAGTGGCTGAATGAACACGAAGTCAAGCAAAAGAAAATCACAATACACTACCCAACTGATTATAATGAACGCTTAGCTTATGTATTTTCCAACGAATGCCCACCAGTTCTTCATAAACAAATCGTTAAACATAGTTTATATCTAGAAAACAAGATACATATTCCCTTAAAACTTTCCCACGGTGAAGACTTCTTGTTATGTCTACACATATACTATTATGCAAAAGTCGTTAGTAGTATTCCAATGTATTTTTATCATTATAACAGAAGTAACGAAAACAGTTTAACTTTCCATCAAAGTCAGGAACACAATATTGAACGCATTAAATTCATTAAATACATGGAAGAATTTGCTCATGAAAAAAATATCACTTCCATTGTAGCTGCTGCTATCACCCAAAGAAAACATATAGCTCGTGGTCTCCTACTTCTTCATCCACAATATAGAAACATAGAATTGGCATCCAGCACATTCTTAGAAGCAAACCGAGAATGGAGAAGGTACACTGCATTTTATAGCAAAGCAAACCTCGCTATCTTTTGGTTAGCCGAAAAAGGTTTCTACTCTTTAATTAAGCTTATCATTAAATAAACAATTAATCTACCAACAATAAATCTACCAACAATAAATCACCTCCATAAAGCTGCAACATTGCTGCATGTTTTATGGAGGTGAATTAATAAATAATTGTTGGAGTTCTATCTATCCACAACGTGAAGTACCACAGCTAGTACAGATCAAGCATCCCTCTTGGTAGATTAGGCTCATCTCACCACAATTAGGACATTTCTTTCCCTTTGCCTTAGTACCATCAACGACATATTTCTTTAATGCACGTTCCACGCCATTTTTCCATGTATTGATACTTTCACTATCCAATTGCAAAGAACTAACCAAAGCAATCACTTGATCAATAGGCATACGTCTACGTAAGATACCAGAGATTAGCTTTGCGTAGTTCCAATATTCTTTATTGAACTTCTCAGAAAGCCCCTCTACAGTTGTCTTATACCCACGTTTATTGGTAAACTGAAAATCATAACGTTTTGTACCATCAATATCAAATCGTTTAACAATTTTACCTCTAGTAACACTTTTTGGTAATACGATACCTTCTTCATCATCCTGCAAACCAGTAAATATTTCGTATGGTTCACCATCTAATATACCGACAAAAGCAACCCACTTTTCTTTATTATTCTGAAAACGAACGACATCACATTCCAACTCATCTGGTCGAGATTCTTCATACTGATGTGCTGGATGTTCCTCTTCATTTGCCTTTTTATTAGCTTCTTCCTGCTTTTTCTTATCTTCAGCTGCCACCAAGACTCCAGCACGTGACCCATCACGATACACTGTACACCCTTTACATCCTGATTTCCATGCTTCAATATACAAAGTATTCACCAATTCTTCCGACACATTGTTTGGAAGATTGATTGTTACAGAGATTGAATGATCCACCCATTTCTGAATACGCCCTTGCATTTGTACCTTCATCAACCAATCCACATCATTTGATGTTGCGTTATGATATGGAGATTTTGCAACTAATTCAGCGACCTCTTCAGAACTATAACTTTGAGCAGGATTATATCCATTTGCAACCATCCAAGTCACAAATTTATGATGGAAAACTACATATTCTTCCCACGAATCGCCTACTTCATCAACAAAATCAACACGGACATTTTCATCGTTAGGATTCACTTTACGTCTGCGTTTGTAATAAGGTAAAAAGACTGGCTCAATTCCAGAAGTTGTTTGAGTCATCAAACTAGTAGTACCAGTTGGTGCAATAGTCAAACAAGCGATATTTCTACGTCCTACTTGCTGCATTTTTTTCAGCAATTCAGGTCGTTCTGCAGCTAGACGTAAAATAAACGGATTTTTTTCTTCACGTTTTGGATCATATATTTCAAAGGCTCCTCGTTCTTCAGCTAAATCAACAGATGATTGATAAGCAGCCAATGCCAACTCCTTATGTACTTTTTCAGAAAAGCTTGTAGCCTCTTCAGTTCCATACTGTAAATTCATAGCTGCCAACATATCACCTTCAGCAGTAATACCAACACCAGTACGACGTCCTTGTCCACTCTTCTTATAGATTTTTTCCCACAACTCACGCTCGTTGCGCTTAACAGATTCCTCCTCTGGGTC
Source organism: Bacteroidaceae bacterium (assembly GCA_963668535.1). GTDB lineage: Bacteria > Bacteroidota > Bacteroidia > Bacteroidales > Bacteroidaceae > F22. The sequence goes on along the minus strand of OY764867.1, from coordinate 1,937,880 downwards.
ACTTTTAATCTTATCAAGAATTCTATTGATTTTTTCTAACTCAAGATCAATAATATCATCCATTACACGTTGAGCTAAAGCAACATGTTCTCTAAACAGTTCAAATTCGAAAGCAGCTGCAGAAGTAAAAGGCTCTTTAACATAAGAATATAGATTGATAGCCAACAGACGGCATGAATCATACGGACACAATGGGATTTCTCCACATGGATTGGTAGACACCGTTTGGTATCCTAAATCAGCATAACAATCAGGTACACTTTCGCGTATAATAGTATCCCAGAATAACACGCCAGGCTCTGCTGAAGACCACGCATTATGCACAATCTTGTTCCATATTAATTGTGCATCTACTTCTTTAGTAAGCGTTGGATTTTTACTATCTATTGGATACTGCTGAGTGTACATTGTACCGTCTACAACAGCTTGCATAAATTTATCATCAAGTTTAACAGAAACATTAGCTCCTGTCACTTTTCCTGTTTCCATTTTAGCATCAATGAAAGATTCAGAATCTGGATGTTTGATTGCTACACTAAGCATCAAAGCTCCTCTTCGTCCATCCTGCGCAACTTCTCTTGTTGAATTGGAGTAACGTTCCATAAATGGTACCAAACCAGTAGATGTCAGCGCTGAATTTTTAACAGGTGATCCTTTTGGTCTAATATGAGATAAATCATGTCCAACCCCACCACGGCGCTTCATCAGCTGCACTTGTTCTTCATCTATTTTAATAATACCACCATATGAATCAGGCATTCCATCTGCTCCAATCACAAAACAATTTGATAAAGAAGCAACTTGAAAATTATTCCCTATACCAGTCATAGGACTACCTTGTGGGACAATATATTTGAATCTATCCATCAATTCAAATAGACGTTGAGAAGAAAGAGGATTGGGATATTTTTTTTCTATGCGTGCCACCTCATTAGCTATTCGCCAATGCATATCAACAGGAGTTTGTTCATAAATATTTCCGTAGCTATCTTTTACAGCATATTTGTTGACCCACACTCGTGCAGCCAACTCGTCGCCTTGAAAATACTTTAAAGTAGCTTCGTAGGCTTCATCGTGAGAATAAATTTTTGGTTCCATATAAGTATGTTGAATGTTGAAAATCATTTGATTGGAAAAATTCATTGATCATCAATATTCACATCTTACATGACGGAAAGTGACACTTCACTTTATACATATAAATCTTTAACGCTTGATAAAAATTTGATGTTTTGCAAAGATACAAACTCAATTTGAATAATCCAAAAAGAACACAATTCTTTTTTATACAAAAACAAAGTTTTCCATTTTAACATTCTTTTCTGCTGATTTACAGCATATTATGCAAACAATCAGCCATTAAATATTTCCAAAACAAAGAACATAATTATATAGTACAAAATTGTAATCACATACATTTGTATATCTAAAAGTCATTAGTTATCTTTGTATAAAGAAATCATTAATCCAATTGCATTATGATAAAAACCATGCTCAATAGACGTTCTATTAGAAAATATAAGTCTACAGAAATAGCAGAGTCTACCCTGCACCATCTTCTTCAAGCTGCCATACAAAGTTCAAACGTTGGCAACATGCAAGGATTTAGTATCATTATCAATAAAACACCCGAAGCAAAAGCCCGTATTGCTCCAATTCACTACAATCAACCTATGATTACAGGAGCACCTGTAGTCTTGACATTTTGTGCTGATTACAACCGTTTCAACAAATGGTGTGCACTGCGAGATGCAGAAAGTGGCAATAAAAATTTCCATGCTTTTTTAAATGCAATGACAGATGCCCTACTGGTTGCTCAATCATTTTGCAATGCAGCTGAAGCACAAAGTCTTGGTATCTGTTATTTAGGAACAGATTTGTACAATCCAGAAATGTCCATCGAACTCCTTAAACTCCCTAAAGGGGTATTTCCTATCACGACCATAGCCGTAGGATACCCTGATGAAATGCCGGAACAAACAAATCGTCTCCCCTTAGAAAGCTTTATACACGATGAATACTATCACAATTATTCAGACGATGAAATTGAAGCCATTTACGCCGAAACTGAAGCATTAGAAGAAAATCGCAACTTTGTCATTGAAAATCATCTTGACAACTTAGCTCAAGTATTTACTCAAATAAGATACAACAAAGACACATACGAAAAGATGTCCAAGAAACTCCTTCAAATACTAAAAAGACAAGGATTCATATCCGAATAGACTTACTAACTTGAATATATAATAAAGGTGTATCAACAATTTGAAGTGACCCCGAAAAGTTGGACGTTAAATTAAACGTTAATAATTAAGACCTCTATAGTATTGAGCTCGGTATTGTACCGGGCTCATTCCTTTTAATCTAAGTTTTATTCTTTTCGTATTATACCAAATTATGTATTCCTTAAGTTCAGCCTCAAAGCTGTCCATACTATCGAAATGGTTTACATACAACAATTCATTCTTCATCAGTCCAAAGAAGTTCTCCATCATAGAGTTGTCTAAGCAGTTTCCTTTGCGGGACATACTTTGTACAACACCATTATCATTCAGCATCTTTTGATATTGCGTATGTTGGTAATGCCATCCTTGATCTGAGTGAATCAATAGACCATTAAGATTCTTATGCTGTTTAAATGCCTTTTTAAGCATATCCGTAACCATTTTTAGGTTGGGGCTGCGGGTAATTGTATATGTTATTATCTCTCCATTGTACATGTCGAGTATTGGAGATATATACAGCTTCTCATCCTTGATGCAGACTTGCGACACATCTGTAGTCCATTTCTGGTTTGGTCTTTCTGCTAAGAAATTTCTATCAATGATATTTGGTGCAATCTTTCCTGTCTGACCCTTGTAAGAATGATAGTGACGTTTCTTTCGCTTTGCTTTTAGTCCCATTTGAGACATCAGTTTCTGCACTGTCTTATGATTGATGTTGCAGCCTTCATTGCGCATGGATAAACAGATTCTTCTATACCCATAACGACCTTTGCTGTCATCATATATTGTTTTAATACGCTTTCTTGTATCATCATAGCCATCACTGTCCTTCAGACGTGATAGATGGTAATAGAATACGGAGCGAGCCATCTTTACCTTCCCGAGAATACTCTCAAGAAAGAATCCTTCCTGCCTTAGTTCTTCGATGGTCCGTGCCCAATCTCGCGTAGTCGGGCTTTCCTTTCTTCTACTAAGGCTCTCACTTTTTTTAGCAGTGCCACCTCTAAGCGCAAATCCTCGTTTTCTTTCTTGAGTCTTTCCAGCTCAGTCAGTGGCTTTATATTCTTTTTTGGTCTTCCCATACCTGTAGGTCTGCCACGCTTTTTACATTTACTTAGTGCATCTATGCCCTCTGTGCGCATCGTCTTTAACCATACACTTATCTGTTGAGAACTTGCACCATACTTTAACGAAGCTGCATGCAAAGTTATATGGTTTTCTTCTATATCAAGAACAATTTTGCGCTTTAATGCATAGTCAGCCCTAATATTAGGCAGTTTTTGCAAGCCTAATATTCCTTCTTTTTGATAGCGTGACCATAAGACTTTTAGTCGCTGTTCACCTATTCCGTAGTTCCTATGGATAGAAGAAAAGGATATTCCATCTTCTAACATGTGCATATACCGAAGGCAATCTGATGGGGTATGTTTCTTTCTTGCTTTCTTTTTAATCATAATAAACCCCGAAAGTTTTTTGTCTAACTTTCGGGGTTCATATCAATGTTGATACACCTTTATTATATGTCATTACTACACCGACAATTCATTGATTTATACCATTTAGCTTGCCGATTTTATCTTCGAAATGATCTGTTCGACATCGCTTCTATATGTTGGATTGACTTCCATTTGCCCCTTCACTCCATCAACACCATGCATCACTGTCGTATGATTCTTTTTGAACAACTTTCCAATCTTACTATACGACATATCAGCAAATTCTTTGAGCATATACATCGTGATATATCTTGCTTTCACCAATTCTTGTTTACGATTCTTCTGTAACATAGTAGCTCTATCTACTTGAAGGAAATCATAGACAACATCAATAATATCATCTTGTGTCAGCACTTTTGCTTGTTTGTCTACAAAACCTGAGACAACCTTTTGCGCAAGATTTACAGTAACAGGACGATTCTGAAATGTGGATCTAGCAATAATGGACGTGACAATACCTTCCAAATCGCGTACATTATCAGAAACATTCTCAGCAATAAAGTCTATAACATCTTCTGGGAATTTATTCCCATCACGTTGTACCTTATCACGCAATATTTCTTTACGTAATTCAACAGTTGGACGTTCCATTTCAGTAACCATACTCCATTTGAAACGAGTCAACAACCGGTCTTCAAAGCCTTGAAGCTGCACTGGAGCACGGTCAGAAGTCAAAATCAACTGTCTACCATTCTGATGCAAATGATTGAATATATGAAAGAAAGTATTTTGGGTTTTAATCCCAGTAAACTCTTGCACATCATCAAGAATTAAGACATCAATTGATTGATAAAAGTTAATGAAATCATTGACACGTCCACTTCTTGCCGCATCGCTAAATTGTACTTGAAACAAGTGAGCTGAAACATACAGCACACGCTTTTGAGGAAAGTCCTCTCTAATTTGAAGGCCTATAGCATTGGCCAAGTGAGTTTTACCCACTCCAGATGGTCCATATAAAAATAGAGGGTTAAACGTTTGTCCAGGACGTTCAGCAACAGCCCCAGCAACGCTTCTTGGCAACTTATTATTGTACCCATCAATAAACGTATCAAAACTATACTGCTCATTAAGATGAGTATTGAACGAAGCTACTTGAGCTTTACGAACCTGCTGATTCTGTAAAGCTTGAGTATTCGATTTCATCTCGTTTTGATTAGTAGTTCCACGTGTACTGCTAGGTAAGTCTAATCCTTTACCAGCACGCTGATCGACCATAACTTTATAGTTAAGCCGTGCACCAGGTCCAATCACCTTATGTAGCGTCTGTCTTAGGACATCAAGGTAGTGCTCATCTATGTATTCAGCATAGAAAGCACTCTTTACCTGAATAGTCAACGTATTCTCCTCCAATGAGAGAGCAGAGGTTGGCTCAAACCAGGTGGCAAAAGCATTATCTGAGAGATTGTCTCGTAGTATACGCAGACAACTATCCCAGACCATCGCCGCATGAGTTTTGGTCATATTAAAAACGTCGGTTTAGTAAATTACAAATATTGGATAATCAATGAACTTTTCCACTCGCAAATATCGGAGAAAAAAATGAAAAAAACAAATGGACTTTTTTGTGTATTTTCTTGTTCAGATTGAAATCCCCTTATTAATCGGGAATAGCGTTTCTGTTAAAAATTCAACACATTTTATACACTTGACTTTTTAAAACTCTCTGACTGCCAGCAGTTTTCAAACATTTAGTTCTATACGAAATCATCAATAGACTTCACACAAAATAAAGAAAACAGCTGTAAATCAGCACATTTTGTCAAAAAGTTGATTAGATATACATCTCCATCTTTATTTATACAAATTCTAGATTAGTGACTACCAGATAGAAAAATGCACATATCTTTTTGGGTGATCCTTTAAATCTATCATTAGACTATCTGCACTACAAATTGCAGCATTCATATGATCATAAAGTTTCCTGTCATTCAGCAACAAACCAAGATTATTATCTTTAGAATTCATTTTAGTCGTCATACTCTTAACATCCGCCAAAGTAGCATCAACTGTCTTCATAGTAGCTGCAAAATCAACTTGTGCTAAATTAGCAGAGATCCCCTTAAACTGTTCAGTCGTTTGAGCCAAGTTATCAGCAATAGTTGGTATTTGTTTTGACATCAACCCATCCAAAGATTTAGTTGTTTTTTGTAGTTGCTTTAAAGTACTTGCTAGACTCTCCATAGACTGAGTCAAAGAAGAATTTGTAAGTACTGCATGCATCGCAACAAGTACCGAATCTATCTTGGGCAACAGTTGTTGTGCTTGTGGCAACATAGCACTAGCCTCTTCAGCCATCCCTTTTGGTCTTTTACCCGATATGGTATCTCCAGAATGAATATATCCTTGAGAAAGCGGAGCCACAATCAGATTCATACGAGCTCCCCCCAACATCTCAGGCACTATTTCAGCAATAGTGCCTTTCGGTAATTTTACTTGATCATCCAGCGCTATTTCAACGTAAATATTCCCTGCATGTTCAAAGTCATAATTAATACTTCTTACTATTCCCACTTGAAACCCATCAGCAAAAATTGGATTAGAAGTCATCAACCCCTCCACATTATTGAAATGTGCGTATACATATTGAGTTGGTTTAAATAAATGAATCCCCTTAAAGAAATTAATGCCAACTACAAGCAACACTAAGGCTGCAATAGCCATCACTCCAATCTTTACTTCTTTTGTAAATCGTTTCATATATAATTTTTATTTTTTCTTTATATGGATGCGCTTCCCATTTTTAAAAGCGACAACAAAACATCCAGGAAAACGTTTAGACAAAGTCCTTCTAAGTCGATTCACTTTTTTGAAATTGACATCATCCCCACATGTATACTTATAAAGCTTCCCCTGCTTATAGACACCAGCTTTAACTAGGTCATTAAAAGGTCTTTTAGATAAATCTTTTTTTTCAGGTAAAGCACATAATTGCACCTTGTACGTGACTTTATCTGTAGAAACAGCACTACGAGATTTTGAATAATCAGACAAATTATCTACTCGATCATTCTTTTTTATCGGTTGGCTTTTCAATGCCATTTGCCTCTTATCATACTCAGCTTTATAAGCTTTGAATGCATAATAAATGCTCAGAGCAACCTCCTTACGTCCTTTATTAGACATCAGATACCGTTCCTCTTCTCGTTGACTAATAAATCCGACCTCAACCAATACACTAGGCATTGCCGTCTCTTTTAGCACCAAAAATGGGCCTTTTCTTACCCCCTTATTTCTACGCGATGCAGGTTTTCTATGCTGAATCATTTCTGCGAAATGTTCACTTTGTTCATAAAACTTATCTTGCATCAACTCAAAAATGATATAAGACTCATCAGATTTTGGATCAAATCCCTGATACCTTGTCTTATAATCGGATTCATACGTCACAACAGCATTTTCGCGTTGTGCCACAGCCAGATTTTTGGCAGCTTTATTAAATCCTAAAATATACGTAGAGATCCCTTTAGTCGTACTTCTGTGAGAAGCCACAGAGTTTGTATGTATAGACACAAACAGGTCTGCATTTTCCTTATTGGCAATTTCAGCCCTTCTGTATAACTTTATAAAACGGTCTGTTTTTCTAGTATATATTACCTTGACACCAGGTATACATTTTTCGACCGTTCTACCAAAGCGCATAGCAATATTTAAATTAATATCTTTTTCTTTTCCAAATGAGCCAAGAGCTCCAGAATCTTTCCCCCCATGCCCTGGATCAATCACCAACACAAAATCTTTCGCCATACTTTGCGGTACAACACAAAAACATGACAAAACAGACAACAATACAATGCCAATGTATCGATAATAACATTTCATAGGAAAAGTTTTACTCATATATATGGTACTGAATACAGCGCAAAGATAAGGAAAACGTGCAAGACCAAAGAGAATAATAATAACTTTTTACGATACATTCTCGAAAAAACAACAAATGTTTATACCCCTCGTCGTAACTTATCTACCGATATAAACAAAAACTAATACAGTTCCAATCATAAAAAAGAGAAACAAATTGATTATATTTGTTGGCAAATACATTTATTCATAAAGTCAATTCTATTTATGGACGAACAAACAAGCAACCATAAACGCATCGTAAAAAACACCCTGATGCTCTATATTCGTATGATCCTAGTCATCGTAGTATCATTGTACACATCTCGCATCGTCTTAAATGTACTCGGTGTTGATGATTTCGGTCTGGTTAATTTGGTCACTGGGGTCACTGCAATGCTCTCTTTCTTAAACCAATCTTTACTAGTAAGCACCGAACGTTTTCTAACTTACATGTTAGGTAAAGGCAATACGAAAGAATTAAAACATACTTTCTCAACAGCATTTTATACCAATGTACTATTTGCGATAATCATCGTACTCATTCTCATTGTAGGGGGACTTTGGATGATCAACAACAAACTAGTCATAGCCCCAGAAAGAATAGCAACCGCTCGCATACTATTGCTCATGTCCTGTGCCCCTATTCTACTGACCATCAGCAATGCCCCCTACTCCGCCATGGTCATAGCTCATGAACGCATGGGCGTTTACGCCTACTTCAGCATCTTTGAAGTTTTGAGTAAACTAGCTGTCGTTGTAGTCATTCAATTTGTTGCTGGCGACAAGCTTCTATTGTACTATAGCCTATTCACATTTACAGGAATCATCTCTGCACTATTTCCTGTAGTATATAGTCACAAACAATTTAAAGAATGCAGAATACAAAGATGGTTTGACAAAAAAGTATTTAAAGAAATCCTATCATTTAGTGGTTGGAATCTCGTAGGAAGTTTTTCAGACACCATGTGTAAAAACGGCGTCAACATAGTGCTCAATATGTTCTTAGGTACCGTTATAAACGCCGCAAACGGCATTGTGACACAAGTCGTAGCCAATGTTTCTAGATTTACTTCTACCATGATGATAGCCGTCAATCCACAAATAATAAAAAGCTACGCAGCCAATAATTTAGACGATTGTAAAGTGCTTGTACGCAAAGCCGCACTATATGGACAGTATCTATTTTTCTTTTTTGCAATTCCTTTAGCTGCAGACCTTCCATTTATCCTGAAAGCTTGGTTAAAGCAAGTTCCTCCATACACTGTTCCATTGATTTACGTTGCCCTTGTTCAAGCAAGCATCAGTTTATTTTCCAATTCTTCCGTCTATTTCAGACAAGCCACAGGCAAAGTCAAAAAGCCACAAATACTCACTGCACTAAGCACATTGCCCATAGTCGTAGTGACCTATATACTACTTTATCTGCATGTAGATGTCGTGGTTACCCGAGCTGCCGCTCTCATATTTTGGGTGGCCAACACTTTTATGTGGCAATGGCATATGGCCAAAGACCTACAGATCAATATATATCAATTCATTAGCACTTTAGTATCCCGCATGGTATTAGTTGTTTTTTTAGCATGCATAGCCCCACTGATAATCACACACTACATGTCACCAGGATGGATACGTTTCCTATGTATGGGAGCAGCATTTGTACTGTGCTATCTCCCTATCATATATTTTATAGGACTCTTTCCAGAAGATAGAGCCGTGGCCATAGATAAACTAAAGTCACGATTCCATAAGAGATAATTCATTCAATGACACCTCATAAAAAATAGCAGATGCGTCCATCGCATCTGCTATTTCTATACTCACATATAACTATTTGGAATATTCTACTTCATCACCTGTACTTTATACCCATCAGGGTCCACCACAGTAAAGCTCGCCTCATCGACAGGTGCTTTTATCACCCCAGATTCCACAAGGCGTTTAGACAAACGTTTATAACTACCAGCCTTCCAAAGCAAAGTAACTCCATTATCTGATGCAGCTATTACTTGTCCCTTTTTCTGAATCAATTGTAAAGTAAAAGCACTATTTTGAAAAGATAACTGACACATCTTATATTGTCCATCAGGAGATGTAAAACTAGATTGCATTTTCAATCCAAAATTCGTTGTATAAAACGCAACACTCTTAGCCATATCCCTAACCATAATACTATACCCCAATGGCACCACTATACTAGATACTGAAACCACTGTAGTTTGCTCAACTTGAACAGGCACCCCTGTCTTTGATGTACCAATTTGGCTAGGGCGTGAAGAGGTATTGTTCACACCTTGTGTAGTAGCCACAACAGCCTTTGGAGTGTTTTTATCCAGCATATCTACCGCCACTTTATTCAAAGCAACTTCCGCTTCGTCAAACAAGCTATTAGCTAGATCTATAGTATGTACACGAAATTTACGTAATCTACGACGCAACTTCGTACCATGTTTATACAGAGCAGCCGAATCCGTAATTTGTTGTTCAGCCATAAGATGCGCATCTTCATAATCATATGTGATGCGACTCACCGTCATGCGACAATCATTTTCCTGCACATTGATAGTCAATAAATACTTCATCATCGCACGATCGAGCGATAAAGCATTTGATTGAAAGATTAGATACTCTTCACCCATGGCAGCAATCATACCTTTATCGACATTGCTATACGCCACGCGACTAGTATTCTCATTTCTCGCCATTCGTTGCTCCACCCACGTGGTCAACGTCTTCCATAACTGCTCAGCCGACAGCCCATGAGTTGGCAATTTCTTTTCAAACACAACTTTTCCATCAACCATCGGCACAGCTCCTTGCATATAAGCCGAATAATCATTATTACTTTGTGCAGATAACGCCGTAGAGATCGCAAGGAAAGCGATCAAAACCAGCGATTTCAGACGAAATATAGCTTTCATATACACGTATTTTTAAGATTACAACTAAAAAAATGATTTGGTAAAGGTAGCAACTAATTTTGAACCAACCTATTTATTTATGGACTTTTCACTCTAATTTTATTGCACACATATCAACGAATCGTGTATTTTTTTAGTTCGATTTGAAACAAAACATTTGGAAGATGGATCATTTTGCTCTATCTTTGCGGCCATATTAATCAATAATAAAAAGTATGAAAAGATTTTTCATGGCTGCCATTGCGGCCATTTTTGTTGCAGTAAGCAGCATCCACGCAGGTGGACTACTCACTAATTCAAATCAAAGTGCATCTTTCTTGCGTATGATGGCTAGAGATGCATCAACAGATATTTATTCTGTTTACTACAACCCAGCAGGACTATCTTTCCTACCTCACGATGGTTTTTTCTTATCTATTGATAACCAAAGTGCATTTCAAACACGAGATGCCAACTCACGCCTATTAAATTATGGTTGGAACTTAGACGGCGACACGTCTAAAAAAATGGATTTTGAAGGCGATGCATCAGCACCAGTCATCCCAACAATCATGGCAGCATACAAACAAGACAAGCTTACTTTCTCAGGAATGTTAGGTTTCACAAGTGGTGGAGGTAAAGCTTCTTTTAGTGACGGACTTCCAATGTTCCAAACACTTGTTGTCAGTACATTTGCTAACCTACCTCTAGGTGGAGACACCCGTCTACAACTCAATCCTTCACAATATGATGTAGATATGGACATGAAAGGCACACAATATATCCTTGGTGGTCAATTTGGTATCACATACCAAATCAACGATTGGTTATCCGTATATGGTGGTGGCCGCATGAACTTCTTCTTTGGTAGTCAAAAGGGATCTATCCTAGTCAATGCTACCGACCCAGCAGTTCAAGCTCAAACAAAAGCCCTAGGCCTTCCAGGTAGTCAACTAGCAGACGTTGCGCTAGACGTAGACCAAAGCGGATGGGGTGTAACACCCATCATCGGTGTAGATGCTAGTTTTGGCAAATGGAACTTTGCAGCAAAGTATGAGTTCATGACCAACCTCAACATTGAGAACAAAAGCAACTCCCCTCTTCGTGCAAATATTCTATACCAAGAGAGTGCTAAACTAAAAGACCTATTAGCATCATACGACGATGGCGTCAATACCCCAAGCGATATTCCAGCCATCCTAACTCTAGGAGCACGTTACGAAATCATCCCTACCGTACACGTCAGTGCAGGTTACCACTACTACTTCGACAAAGACGCAGGTATGGCAGATGACAAGCAAAAACTCCTTACTCACGGTACAATCGAATGGTTGGCAGGTGCAGAATGGGACATCACTGATCGCATCACCCTCAGTGCAGGCTACCAAAACACCAACTATGGTCTAAGCGATGGATATCAAAGAGACACTTCATTCTCTTGCGATAGCTACTCAATTGGTTTTGGTGGTCGCATTAAGATGAACGATGCAGTAGCATTCAACATCGGCTATATGCAAAGCTTCTACGATGATTATACGGGAATGACTACATACCAAACAGAAAACACCTATTCTCGTACCAATAAAGTATTTGGTTTTGGTGCAGAATTCGTATTCTAATCATTGGTCAAAAATATTCTGACTTATCTCTCTCAGTCAGAACACTTCATAACCCATAACGGTAGAGGATGTTTTATGTGTCGACATAAAACATCCTCTATTCTTTTTTTTCGTATCTTTGCCCAGAGTTCATCATTTATCCCAATAGCTATGGCAAAAAAAGAAAAACGCGTGTATGTGTGCAGCAACTGCGGCTACGACAGTCCCAAATGGATGGGCAAATGCCCCAGTTGCAACCAATGGAACACCTTTGTAGAAGAAATCATCCGTCCACACAACACCCAACGTGAAGTGACAGGCAATACCGACCTGCCACCCAGTCAAGCCATGCGCATTGAAGACATCACTGAAGGCGAAGAAATCCGTATCGACCTTCAAGATGAAGAACTCAACCGCGTACTTGGAGGTGGGCTAGTCATCGGCTCGCTCGTCCTACTAGGAGGAGAACCAGGCATAGGCAAGAGTACCCTAGTATTACAGACCGTCCTCAACATCCCCAACAAACGCATCCTATACGTCAGTGGCGAAGAAAGCGCCCGACAACTAAAGATGCGTGCCGAGCGCATCCACCCCGGCTCCAAAGAACTCATCGTCCTCTGCGAGACGGCCCTAGAACAAATCTTCCTACAGATCAAACAAGTAGAACCCGATATGGTCGTGATCGACTCCATCCAAACCATCAGCAGCGAACTCCTAGAATCGAGTGCCGGTAGCATCAGCCAAGTACGTGAATGCTCCGCCGCCATCCTACGTTTTGCCAAAGAGCGCCAACTCCCCGTAATCCTCATCGGACACATTAATAAAGAAGGTAGCATAGCTGGCCCAAAAGTATTGGAACACATCGTCGACACCGTCCTCCAATTTGAAGGCGACCAACACCATATCTACCGCATCCTTCGTGGCATCAAAAACCGTTTCGGCAGCACCGACGAACTTGGAATCTACGAGATGCGCCAAGAAGGTCTCCGCTGCGTCCAAAATCCCTCAGAGCTGCTACTTAGCACCGACCACGAAGGTTTGAGTGGAGTAGCCATCGCTGCCGCAGTCGAAGGCGTGCGCCCTTTCCTTATCGAAACCCAAGCCCTTGTGAGCACCGCCGTATATGGCAATCCACAACGCTCAGCCACTGGTTTCGACATCCGCCGCATGAATATGCTTCTAGCCGTCCTTGAAAAACGCGTCGGCTTTAAATTAGGGCAAAAAGACGTCTTCCTCAACATCGCAGGAGGCATCAAAGTCAAAGACCCAGCCATCGACCTACCCGTCATATGTGCCATCCTATCCAGCAATATGGATACAGGCATTATGGGACAAGTATGTCTAGCAGGCGAAGTCGGATTGAGCGGAGAGATTCGTCCCGTGAATCGTATCGAACAACGCATCAGCGAAGCCGAGAAACTAGGATTTACCGAATTCATCCTTCCCGCCCAAAACATGCACGGTCTCAACCCCAGCAAATACACGATAAAACTCACTCCAGTACGCAAAGTAGAGGAAGCATTCCGCCAAGTATTTGGTTAAACCATCACCACATTTGATGCAGTAACAGATAGTCAACCATTATTTGGTTCAATAAGAAAATAACAAAACAATATATGACAGAAGAATTTCAATTACGTGTCACGCCCAAAGTGGCTGCCGTCGCACAAGACCTACGCCAATACCTTATCGACGAAAAAGGCTTGGACGAACGCACACTCACGTCCATACGCATCCTCAAGCGAAGCGTCGATGCTCGTCAGCGCCAAATATACATCAACCTCAAGGTGAGATGTTATATCAACGAAGTGCCCCATGACGAGATGTACGATCCTATTGACTACCGTCCCGTACAGGGCGACAAGCAAGCCATCGTTGTCGGTGCTGGCCCCGCAGGACTTTTTGCCGCCCTCGAACTGATCGAAGCGGGCATCAAACCCATCGTCATCGAACGAGGCAAGAACGTGCGCGACAGAAAGCTCGATTTGGCCCAAATCTCGCGTACCCACACCGTCAATCCAGAAAGCAATTACAGCTTTGGCGAAGGCGGTGCAGGCGCCTTCTCAGATGGTAAGCTCTACACCCGAAGCAAGAAACGCGGTTCTACTAAGAAAGTCCTAGAAGTCTTCTGCCAACACGGCGCCAGCACCGACATCTTAGTTGACGCCCACCCCCACCTAGGTACCGATAAACTCCCACGCATTATCGAGAACATGCGCCAAACCATCCTCGATTGCGGCGGCGAAGTACACTTCGAACAGTGCATGGACACCCTGCTATTCTCTGGAAAAGAAGTCGTAGGTATCACCACCAAACAAGGCATGGAACTCCACGGTCCCGTCATCCTAGCCACAGGCCATAGCGCCCGAGACGTGTACCGCTACCTAGCCGAAACCACCATCCCCATCGAAGCCAAAGGTATCGCCGTGGGGGTACGTCTGGAGCACCCCGCCCACCTTATTGATCAGATACAATACCACAATAAAGAAGGCCGAGGCAAGTACCTGCCAGCCGCCGAATACAGCATGGTTCAGCAAGTCAAAGGTCGAGGTGTCTACAGCTTCTGCATGTGCCCAGGCGGAGTCGTCGTACCCGCCGCCACAGGTCCCGAACAAGTAGTCGTCAACGGCATGAGTTCCAGTAGCCGAGGTAGCCGCTGGAGCAACAGCGGCATGGTCGTCGAACTGCGCCCAGAAGACGTCAACAGCCACTACGCTGAAGACCCCTTGTGCATGCTACGCTACCAAGAAGAACTCGAAAAATCCGCTTGGCTTCAAGGCGGTATGACGCAGCGTGCCCCAGCCCAGCGCATGGCCGACTTTGTCAACAACCGCCTCAACGCCGAACTACCCGAAAGCAGTTACAGTCCAGGCGTCGTCGGTTCCCCACTCCATTTCTGGATGCCCGATTTCGTAACCACCCGCCTCCAAGAAGGCTTCAAAGCCTTCGGTCAGCGTGCCCGCGGCTTCCTGACCGACAATGCCCTTATGATAGGTGTCGAAACACGCACCAGCGCCCCAGTGCGCATTCCGCGCGACAACGACACCTTACAACACACCGACTTCTCTGGCCTCTACCCCTGTGGTGAAGGTGCAGGATTTGCAGGTGGTATCGTCAGTGCCGCTATCGACGGCATCCGCTGTGCCACAGCTATTGCAGAACAACTTAATATATAACCCCATCCCCATGCACACCATCGAAATTGCTATTATCACCCCCAACACCCTAGAAGCCGAAGGCCTTAAGCACCTATTGCTTGAAGCCTGTGCCGACGACATGCAACTCATCGTCCGCCCCTTCACCGACTATGGTGCCCTTATGGACGACACCCCCGATATGTACCAATGGTATTTTGTCACCCCACAATACTATGCCCTCTTCAATAGCTTTTTCAACCAACGCCAAAACCGCTGCATCATCCTTATGCAAGGCACCGCTCCCCTGTCCATGCCCACTGGCACACATTATTTGCAGACCAGCATGGCACGTAGTCGCCTCCGCGTGGCCCTATCCTTACTCTTAGCTGGTGTAGAGTCGCCCGAAACCACCCACCCCGTAGGAATAGAAGAAAATCCCGATCTATCGCAACGCGAGATAGAAGTGCTCCAGCTCGTCGTGCATGGGCTTATCAATAAAGAAATTGCCGATAAACTATGCATCTCACTCACCACCGTAATTTCGCACCGCAAGAACATCACCAATAAGTTGGGCATCAAGAGCGTTGCCGGGCTCACCGTATATGCCGTGATGAATGGGCTGGTACGAGCAGATAGGATATAAACGCACCATTTCTGAGAAAAAGGAAACATCTATTATCCATCTCAATCAGCATCCATAAACCTTATTCTTAGAAGACATGTACACAGCAAATTACTTACCTTCTAGTCACACCTTTCCGAGAAGTATATAAGAGCGCGCTGTCATATACTTGACAACCTACCTAGCAAGTATATAAGAGCGCGCTCTTATATACTTCCCAGCTCGCTCTTATATATAAGTCAGTGAGACGGGATATATATGTGTACATCTTTCGCGCCTTAGATGTTGAAATCTAAGGCGTAAATCTCGATATGTAAGGCTTAAATTCCAGCATCTAAGGCAGGAAAGTATGCCCTATTTTAGACATCTATTATACAAAAAATCGCAAGCGCTTGTGTAGTAAAACGCAAGCGCTTGCGTTTTGCTACACATCGGGATGCAAACAAAATCGCAAGCGCTTGAGTTTTTAGCGAAATAAAATAAGCGTAAAAAGCCTATATACAGGAACGTATATCGACCTGATTTATCGTGATGCTGGAGGTAAAATCTTACCAGTTAAGTATCCGTTTTCATCGCATTCGGCTCGACAAGCCTGTACGTATAAGATATTGAACTTATTACACCAGGGCTTGACCCATTCTTGCATCCCTGAGGACTGTACTATAACATCAACCCCTTGACTTTGAAGCAAAATAACTTCATTAAGGTGGGGCATATGCAAATACTTGTCCAATCGTGTGGCCGCAAATTCCTTGGCCACTCGCTCAAAGCGGTCTTTACGCATCCCCTTGATTATATATTGCAATAGGCGATGATAAAAATTCTGGGTGGACATAAGTCCTAATTTTTTCAATATCAAGGAGATAATATGGCAACTCAATATATGCCGCATAAACTTCTTTCGACAGTAATAATGTATGAAAGCTTCGGTGCTATCTCCTTTAATCAAATAGTTTTCGAAATGAATTTGGTTAGTTTTGTTCATATAATTGCTTTTAATCTTATATCTATGTGTGCAATCTGTTCACAAATATAGTCATAATTGTTGTTTATACAAACAAATAGTACATCTCTATATATAGAAAAAACAATAGATACCAATATATAGACCATAAAAAATGTGAGTATTCAAAATAAGCCCCATGTATGTCTGCTATCGCACACAAAGCAATAGAGGAACGACTAATCCTGAATATGCGTTACAGTTACAATTTAAGTACAAACATTTTGTCACAGAAAAAAAGATTTTATATATTTATAGTCAAATAAATAATATACTCAAGCATATGAAAACTGTAAAAAGAAACACTGAATGTATAAAGTATGGAGTGATGACTAGCTTAGTATGGATAACTGTAACAGCTTTTCTGACTTTTTTTGCTAGAATCATACAGGGAAAAGCGATATTAGAATTACACACATCTAGCACGAACATGACTGTTGCGATTTTTTTCTTTGCAACATCTGTAATCCTAGCATGTATTCTA
The DNA here is from genome assembly GCA_963668535.1 of Bacteroidaceae bacterium. GTDB lineage: Bacteria > Bacteroidota > Bacteroidia > Bacteroidales > Bacteroidaceae > F22. Next base: position 1,920,575 of record OY764867.1, on the reverse strand, counting down.
GGCTATAGACGTAGAGGGAATTTTCTTTCTGATCAAAGTAAAATGACTACTCACTTAAATGATGACGAACAGTTGTTCACAAAGACATCAACTAGGAAATATATTCTACAAAACTTGAAAGATTGGGCAATTCCTTTAATCATATTCATTCCGTATTATTTGACATATCCGAATGAAAAATGGAATGACTATATCTTATTAAGCATACTCGTACTAATCATACTTTATGGTGTGTACTCTTCTTTCTTTAAGAAAAAGAGCACCTTGTAAGAAGTTGATTCTCCACAAAAGCAACCAAGTGTGGAGTAGTGGTATCACGTACAAACTATTCCTTAAAGAAGGGTACATGTGGTCCTAAAATAGGGGCACATTATAAAGAATAGTACTTGACAAAAACTTGACATACCAAGAAAATAAGATATCTTCAATAAAAAAGGATATATTATTGAAAAAATATTTCTGTATCATTTTAATCGTATTCATTAGATAAAATAAAGGACTATCAAATAACTACGCATCGTACAATGGAATAAAAAGTGACTAATTGTAAACTATAGTTAGAATACCATCAAAAAAACAACTCAATAAAATCAATATGAAACCACAAATACACAAGTAAAATCATTTTGTAAACCTAACATCGGACTTGACTTTTTATTCGCATTTTACATTTAGTTTTTGCGTACTTTTTGCGTACTTATATTCTTGTATAGTCACTTATAGTTTACTAGCTTTGCATTAAATAAAAAAAGAATGTATATCAAATTAACACACAAGTTAGTACTTTTCTAAATATACAATTTAAACAAATCAGAAATGAAAAAAAATTATATATGGCTATTTTTGCCACTATTAGCTATCGGATGTTCACAAGTTGAAACAGAAGATATACTTAATACAAATAACACCAATTTAAAAACTAAAGACGGCGAAATCGCAAAGTTGAAACAACGATGTACTATTCATATTGAGGATATTAGAAGTTATGAAGCATTGACGAATAAAGAAAAAGAGACTAAAATCATATCAGAAATCACGCCAATTATCTGCGATCAAGATACTGTATTATATGTTGTAAACTATGATAACAATAAAGGCTGGACACTATATCCTAGTGACAAAAGAGCTCCTGCTATTTTAGCAAGTTCTAAAACAGGTAACTATTTCGATCAAAACAATGACCCAGGGAAAGATTGGACTAATTTTACAGTTGAAAATATTTATGCCCTCAAAAATTCTAGCCAATGTGACACGCTAACAGCAGATTTTGAAATGTGGAATAATATTCAGAAGCCAATACTCAAAAAACAAACAACAAAAGATTATCCTGAAGCATTCGGAGAATGGAAATTAATCTCTGTAGAAAAAGAATTTCATATCAGCAAGAAAATAGGTCCTTTGACAAAAACATCGTGGCACCAAACTTCGCCTTGGAATAGTTGTGTACCCAATACAAAAGCACCTGATGGTAAAAGATGTGTAGCTGGATGCGTCGCTATATCTGGTGCACAATGCATTTATGCATTACACGAAACGTTAGGTATTCCAAAATATTTTTACGCAACAGGAAATTGCTATGGTTGGTCAGCAGGCTCGTCATATAATTTTAGGTTTGCTTTTGATGACGTAACTGAAGAGTGGTGGTCAAAAATGGCTCGTGATCAATATGAAAGCGAAGAAAGATGCAAACATGCTGCGGTACTTATTGGATATGTAGGGCGTGAAGCTGGAATCAAGTGGAATGAAAATAGCTCTGGAACCGATACAAAGAAACTAGTTGGTGTTTTTAAAGAACTTGGCATATATTCCGAATTTAGCAGCTATGACGTTAAAAAAATTCTCTCAACTTTAAATAGCAACTGCCCAGTCATCATCAGGGGAAAGACGGACAGAAACAAACACAAAATTTTAGGTATAACAGTATATACGACCTACGAAGGTGGCCATTCATGGTTAATTGATGGGTATGAAAAACAAACATATAAGTACACTTATTATTATCAGTGGATTCTAGATGAATCTATTGATATAACATCAAATGCTATTCATTCCACAAGATATACAGAAGGTACCCCTGATCCTTATGATGCTGATCCAGTACCAACTGTTACACATAAAACATCTAGCTATTCTTCTTCTACTGAATACATCACTATGAATTGGGGACATGGAGGATACGTTCATCAGAAGTATTCATTTAATAACTATAATCAAGAAATTAATTTCGATGGTTACAAATATAATTTAGATATAATAACTGGCTTTAAGCCATTAGAAAACAATTAAACTATGAAATATCGATCATTACTACTAATTCTACCTCTTATACTAATAAGTTGCAATAAAGATAGAAACAATAACATTGAAAACATTTGGTTGAATTTCTATTCGCGTCCTGTGACAGAACTATCTTTATATCCCGCTGGACTAAAACTTGATGAAGATTTTGACTATCAAAAATATGACACTTGGAACGGTATGGAAGGAGAAGACATTCCAGTAGATGCGTTTTATCTATGCTTAAAGACATCGGACACCGCATTTAGGCCTCATGCCAGAGTATATGAAATAGGTGGGATAGACGAAACAAGACTCAAAAATGAAGCGACGAATGAATTAGAAAGAAATATTGCTGCCAGCTTCGATAAATATGTAGCTACTACAAGGACCGTTCGTGAAGTTATAGATTACAGAACAACAGGCGTTAGTAACATACAAATTACTGCTAATGTAGCTTTTGCTGGTAAAGCAGCAGGAGAATCTCTTAATGATTTGTTTACTCTAAAAGATTTTGAACCTAACATTATCATCAACAAAGAGAGTGAGGAGATCGTAGTGTCTTGGGGAGATCGTGAACACTTTCCTACAACAATAGAGGAGTGGTTAGCCTACGAACCTATGGCACAGACCTATATGAGCCTATTCTTAGCAGTTGTTCCACAGATACTACCCAAGGCAATCATCTTCTCTATTGATTTAACTACAGACACTGGAGAAGTACTACACTGCCAAACTCCCGAAGTTCATCTTATTTCAGAATAAAGTATGCATTCAATCATTGATAGATTATTTTTCAACAGCAGTAGTAGAATATGCATTCTGCTACTGCTGCTCTCTACAGTGCAAATGAGCTGTGTAGATGAAATAAACCGAAATAGTGATTACGCTGAATCCATTGTTGTCAATTGTATACTATCCAATCAAACAGAACAATATCTAAGTGTAACAAATACTAATAAAGTTGGAGATGGCAGTGTGTTTCGAGAAGCTGACTTTAAAATGGCTATTCTATATGAAGAAGAACAACCTGTAGATACCTTTGAACGAGCTGGATACAATAAATGGAAAGTAGTCTATACTCCACAAGTAGGTAAAAAATATAAACTTAAGGTAATTCTACCTGATAATAAAGAGATTATAGCTTATACTACTATGCCTACACCTTGCCAAGTACGTGCATTACAAGGTACAGAGTATTCTAAACAACCATTCAGACAGTATAGTTTTGACAGCCCTATCTGGGTATCTTGTTTTAGTAGCAATGATTTTGTTTTATTATCAACCAAGTTAACAAGTCTACTACTTTGTGACGAAATTGGAACTAATCATATATATGTCGATAAATTTAATGCAGAAGGGAGTCTATCTGAAATTATTCAAGGGTCACCATATGAATCAATAATATACTACATGCGATTACATGATGCACCTACCAGAAAGGAACCTTTAGATTTCGAAATACAAGCTGGAATCGGGCAACATTATGCCTTCTCATTCATAACAGCTTCGTACGAGTATGATAGGTATATGAAAACAAGCATTGAGAAAATGAATTTATATAGAGATGAGGATGACCCCATCCAATGGTTTGACGAACAAACGATTTACTCCAACATTGAAAATGGAGTGGGCATTTTTGCCGCTTATTATGAAACAACTTTCCGTTTTAATAAAGACTATTACTCTTATGAAGAGAATTAAATATGCTGTTTGCTGGATAGCCTGTCTCGCTATAACAGTACACTTGGAAGTTCACGCTCAAAACATAGAAGCAGATTCACTCAGACAAGTAAAGTTGAAGAATCTAGTTGTCACAGCAAATAAATTACAAAGAAGTAACAATCTATATCAATATACTAAAGCGGAATTGGACAATTTGATTTCTCCACTAGGCGAAGTTGATGTGTTGAAGTACATCAATACGCTACCAGGAGTATCTTCTGGATTTGAAGGTGGGTCGGCGCACTATGTGCGTGGTGGGAACAATGGCAATAACCGTCTATTATTAGATGGGGTACCTGTCTATGGTGCCTCTCACTTATTTGGGTTGCTATCTGTATTTCACCCTGACATCATAGATCATGTAGACTATACTTGTGGGGGAATGAATGCCGAATATGGTAATTATTTATCATCTCTAATCAATATACACACCTCGAGTAAAGTCAAAAAGCGAAACAAGGCAATCTCTATATCTCCTTTTCTAATTAGTGGATCGTATCATGGTTATCTAGATAAGCAGAAGAGATTCTCTATTCATGCAGCAGCACGATATGCATTATTGAATGCGGAGTATCAACTGATCTCCAATATAGCCAACGAAGAGACCACTTTGAAACCTGATATTGAAGATGCTTTTGTAAAACTAAACTATGCTTCAGATGTAGATAACTTGTCTATATCGACTTATCTGAGTAACGATTACTTAAAATATAGTGATATAGGTCAATATGAAATTAATTGGCAAAATACTTTGGCTTATATGGTGTATACGCATGACTTTTCAAACAAGGCTCATTTTAAATCAACACTGTATTACTCAAACTTTAAGAACTATCAAGTACAAGGTACTGGTGAATTAGATTCAAATGACGAGAGTCATATAACTAGTACAACGCAACTTAATGCAAATATTGTAGAATATGGCATTAAGGGTAATCTGACATATAATTTAAAAAATAGCACACTGACGACAGGAATTGACTATACGACCAATAAATATAACCCTGATAAACGAAGATACATGACGGATCATAACGATACACTGCAAAATAATTCGTCATATAGGAGCTCAACTCTCTCTACGTATATTGATTATACATTAGAATGTTCTAAACACATTGTCAAAGCAGGTATTAGAGGTAACTGGTATAAGAACAAAGATTGCAATCAAATAAATGCCGACCTTCATTTAAGCTATAAATACCTAATCAACAATCAATTTGGGCTAAATGCTAGTTTTGATTATTGCAATCAATTCTACCATGTTATTGAAGGACTGCCTATAGGTTGGAGTTTGGATTTGACACTACCAGCACAAGAAGACAAGATGCAGGCAGAAAATTCTATACAATATTATCTAGGTGGACACTATAACCATAATAACATATCATTATCCATGGGAGGATATTATAAAAAGATGATACACTTACAAAGTTATGTTACTCCTTCACATCTCTTCTTTATGAACAATGCCGATTTTGATTCGGACATTGTAGATGGCACTGGAAATAGCTACGGTTTAGAATGCAGGGGCGAAATCAAGAAAAAAAAATATGCACTCTCGTTATCATATACACTTTCAAAAACAACTAGGCAATATGATGCCATCAATGATGGGAAGACGTATCCTTTCAAGTTTGACCGCCTACATAATTTGAATGTATCAGGGGGCTATGTTATCAAACAGTCGAAATACAAGAAGCACACAATTCATGGTACTTTTGCATATAGCTCTGGACATCGCATGACAATTGCCTATGGAATATATCAAGGGGTTACAGCGAAGTATTGGTCACAAAGGGATGGTGGATTAGTCTATCCAGATACTTACTTTGAGAACATGAAATCTAGACAGTTGATGTGTGATAAAAATGGATTCAAACTGCCCAACTATATCCGATTAGATCTAGGATATAGTATATATTCAAAACATAAACACTATGCTTCAAAATGGACATTTGGGGTGTATAATGTATTGAATACTCAAAACCCATATCTAATCTTTTATGAAGAGGATAAGTGGAAACAATTGAGTATATTGCCTATTCTTCCTTCTATACGATACACTATTGAATTTTAACCACTCCTATTGGGGCACTTGTTTGAAGACCAACACAAGGGCCGCTATTCCTTCTCTTTCTTGACAATCATCACACAACGCTTGCAATCAAATGCCAAGGGGAACCGCTTGCCATCTAATCCGACGAGTGTGAGTGGTTCTGGATGTTTCAAGCGTTTCTTATGGTGCACGGGGCATCCACCGAGGGCATAGCGGATGCAGTGTTTGGTTTCCATCAAGACGGCATCGTCGACGGGCTGCACTTCGTATGCTGGGGCGACTTTCTTGACGCCATGGGCTTCGTAAAAGCGTTTGGCCACGTCATTGGCCACATTATAGCGGTAATCTATCTCGGTAGGAAGCACTACGTGGCTGCCTTTCTTTTTGCTGGCTGCTGGACTAGGGGTGAAGTGCATCTTGCGATTGGCTTCGAGTCGGGCGGTAGTCTGTCGACGCAAATCGGCCACTACGGATGCGGGAATAAACCAGGCTTGGCTCAAATCAATATCAATATGGCTGGCGCGGAAACCGGTACCTCCTAGTTTGGCTAGTTGGCGCTGGATGGCTTCGTGCTGGGGCTTCTTGGCAATCTGATGCTCCCATTCGACGGTGCAGGTAGCAGCTTGCCAATCGGTATCTTCCATGGTCAAGGCAAACCCTGTGGGGGTGTCGTAAAAACGTATGGTCACGTCAATCTCACGCTGACCAGAGAGGTCGTCGGCTAGGAGCTTGGCAAACTCGTGGTCGTAGTTGCGATAGAGCGTGGCACGTGGGGGGATATTGGGGGGCGCTTGCTGGGGAAACAGTTTGTTGTTGTCGACTTTATTGATGCGGAAGCCTTCGAGCTTGCCTTCGGCATTGATAAAGCATACGCCATCGCCATTGTGAAAGGGTTTGACGCCTGCAACGGTGATGAAGCGGCCACGGCGTTCTTTGAAACGGCCCATCTCTTCGCCCATGGCTTTGGGGGTGTCGGGGTTGTGGACGGTTTCCTGACGGCCATGTAGGAAATAGTCGGTATAGCCTCGGCTAAATGTTTTATCGAGCTGAGGGGTGAAGCGAAAGAGGCAGTGACCAGACGAAGCGGGCATATACTCGGGACGACGGGCCATGATCTGATCGAGGGCTTGGCGGTAGGCGGCTACGACGTTTTTGACGTAGTCCGTATCTTTCAAGCGACCTTCTATCTTCAAGGAGGTGGCACCTGCATCGAGCAGGGCTTCTAGTTGGTCGATGCGGTTCATATCTTTCAAGGACAGCAGGTGTTTGCTGTGTTGCAGCACGTGGCCTTGGGCATCTTCGAGGTGGAAGGGCATACGGCACACTTGGGCGCAGGCACCACGATTGGCGCTGCGGCCGTAACAGGCTTGGCTGGCATAGCATCGACCGCTGTAACTGACGCATAGGGAGCCATGAACAAAGACTTCGAGGGGTACTTTGGGGTTGTCCTCATGGATGGTGCGGATCTCTTCGAGGGAGAGTTCGCGGGCAAGCACCACTTGGTCTAGGCCTTCGTCGGCTAGAAAGCGTACTTTCTGCGAGGTGCGGTTGTCCATCTGGGTACTGGCGTGCATGGCCAGTGGGGGCATCTTGTCCATGGCCAAAAGGGCCATATCTTGGATGATGAGGGCATCGACATGGGCACGGTATAAGGACCATACGATATCGCGTGCGGCATCGAGTTCGTCGTTATACAAGATGGTATTGAGGGCGACATAGACTTTGGCGCCATAGCGATGGGCATGCTCACAAAGGGCGGCAATATCTTCGATAGTATTGCCGGCGGCTGCGCGGGCTCCAAAGCTGGGACCGCCTATATATACGGCATCTGCGCCGTGGTTGATGGCTGCTATCCCAATCTCTTTGTTTTTGGCTGGGGCCAGCAGTTCGATCTTTCTTACTTTTTTCATCTACTGAATATCCTCGATATTATATGGTGTGGCTTGGTATACGAAATAGTTCAACCAGTTGGAAAACAACAGGTTGGCGTGACTTCTCCAGGTCACTTGGACGCCTTTGGCTGGGTCGTTATCACGATAATAGTGCTTGGGCATGGCGATGGTTTCGCCTTTGCGCAAATCACGTATATATTCGTCGTGGAGGGTTAGTGGACTGTATTCGCTGTGTCCGGTGACGTAAAACTCGCGGCCTTCGCGGCCTACAACGAGGTGTACGCCGGCTTCGGACGACTCGGAGAGGATGCTCAATTCGGGTACCTTGGCGATATCTTGACGGCGCACTTCGGTGAAACGGCTGTGGGGCACGTAGAAGGTGTCGTCGAATCCACGGAAGATGGGGTGCAAAGGACGCAGGGGTTTATGTTCAAAGACGCCAAAGAGTTTATGGTCTAGCGCCACCTTGGGCACACCATAGTAGTGGTACAAGGCGGCTTGGGAGGCCCAGCAGATAAAGAGTGAGGAGAAGACGTGGGTCTTGGCCCAATCGAGAATCTCTTGTATCTCGTCCCAATAAGAGACGTCTTCATAGTCCATCTTTTCTAATGGGGCACCAGTGACAATGAGGCCGTCGTACTTCTGATCTTTCATGTCTTCAAAAGTCTGATAGAACTCATCGAGGTGTTCTGCAGGGGTGTTCTTGCTCACGTGGTTTTTGATGCACATGAGGGTGAGTTCGACTTGCAGGGGTGTATTGGATAGGAGGCGGATAAGGTCCGTCTCGGTGGTTATCTTTAAAGGCATCAAGTTGAGTACTGCGATTCGCAAAGGACGGATGTCCTGACTTGCCGCGCGATCACGCTCAATGACAAATATATTTTCCTTTTTAAGCGCTTCGACCGCTGGAAGTATACCTGGTAAATTTAACGGCATGACTCTTTAATATTAGTTTATTTCAGTCTACAAAGATAGTGCTTTTCCATCCGTTGCCCTAGTAATTGGGTATAAAAGTACTAAAAAGCATTGGAAACGGGCGATAGATTGCTTACCTTTGCAGGAAGCAACGGGATGTCTATCCCCTTCTTATAAACCCTAATTAATAGCCTTCACATTATGATCGTATGCATTGCAGAGAAACCTAGCGTAGCCCGTGATATTGCCTCCATCTTAGGAGCCACCTCTCGTCGTGACGGGTATATAGAAGGCAATGGATATCAGGTGACATGGACTTTCGGACACTTGTGTACGCTCAAGGAGCCGCATGACTATCTGGCCAACTGGAAGTCGTGGAGCTTGAGTGCGCTCCCTATGATTCCTGAACGTTTTGGCATCAAACTGATTGATTCGGAAAGTTACCAAAAGCAATTTCATGTGATTGAGAAACTGATGCAGAATGCTGATGAGATTATCAATTGTGGGGATGCTGGCCAGGAGGGGGAACTCATACAACGCTGGGTGATGCTCAAAGCGGGGGTGAAATGCCCGGTGAAGCGTCTGTGGATCTCTTCGCTGACGGAAGAGGCGATCAAGGAGGGCTTTGATAATTTGGTGGACCAGGATAAGTATCAGTCTCTGTATGAGGCGGGCTTGTCGAGGGCTATCGGGGACTGGATATTGGGGATGAATGCGACACGTCTATATACAATTAAGTATGGACAGCAACAGCAGGTATTGTCGATAGGCCGGGTGCAAACACCGACGTTGGCGCTGATTGTGAACAGACACTTGGAGATTGAAAACTTTGTGCCGGTGCCGTATTGGGAACTCAAAACGGTGTACCGGGATACGACTTTCAGTGCGACGAAAGGTAAATTTGATACCAAAGAGGAGGGGGAAGCTTTCTTGGAGCAGGTCAAGGATAGTCCGTTTGAGGTGACTAAAGTAACGGCGAAGAAGGGGGTGGAACATGCGCCTAAATTGTTTGACTTGACGTCGCTACAAGTCGAATGCAATAAAAAATTCAGTTATAGTGCGGAGGAGACGCTGCGGTTGATCCAGAGTCTATATGAGAAGAAATTAACAACGTATCCGCGTGTGGATACCACTTTCTTGAGTGAGGATGTGTATAATCGCTGTGGAAAGATTATCGGTGGATTGTCGGATTATGAGGCTTTGATCGGTCCATTGCGGGGCAAGAAGTTGCCTAAGAGTAAGCGTTATTTCGATACGTCTAAGGTGACGGATCACCATGCGATTATCCCTACTGGGGTGCGTCCGCAGGGGTTGACGGATATGGAACGCAATGTGTATGACTTGGTGACTCGACGATTTATCTCTATCTTTTATCCCGATTGTAAGGTGTCGACCACGACGGTGGAAGGCAAGGTGAAAGATGTGCCGTTTAAAACATCGGGTAAGCAGATTTTGGAACCTGGATGGCGGGTGGTCTTTGCGCAAAGTGCAACGGAATCTACGCTCCCTGCTTTTGTAAAAGGGGAAAGTGGACCGCATACGCCAGACTTCCAAGAAAAGAGTACGCAGCCGCCCAAACCATACACGGAGGCGACGCTGCTACGGGCGATGGAAACGGCGGGCAAACTGGTGGAAGATGACGACTTGCGGGAGGCGCTCAAGGAAAATGGTATAGGACGTCCATCTACTCGGGCCAATATCATTGAGACGCTGCTAAAACGTCGATACATCCGTAAGGAGCGCAAGAATCTCGTGGCAACACCGACGGGTATCGAGTTGGTGAGTCTTATTCACGAGGAACTGTTGAAAAGTGCGGAGTTGACTGGGATTTGGGAACGCAAATTGCGCGAAATCGAAAAGAAGGAATATTCGGCTAAGCAGTTTATCGATGAACTAAAGGAGATGATTCAAGAGATTGTGCTGGCTGTATTGGGCGATAATAGCAATCGCCATGTGCCTATTATCAACCTAGAAGAAGACAAGAAAAAGGCGAAGGCTAAACGTAAACCGGCTAAACCAAAACAACCAAAAGCAAAAGCCACAACACCGACGATAGTGGTGGGGGCTCCTTGTCCGAAATGTGGGAAGGGGATAATCATCAAGGGACGTACGTGCTATGGTTGCAGTGACTATACGGTATGTGACTGGCGGGCGCCGTTTGAGCAATAAGCTATACATTATTCTACAATAACAATAGTTCTCCATTACATACGTTAAGATCTAGTACAAATCAATTTAGTTTCAAACTCTACATAGATTTGATCCAGTCATATGCCAATTCAACATTTCCATCACAACCAGTTAATTTATGATACATTCTACTCAGCACTTTTGAAGTAGCAGAAGGTGATTTGTGTAACAATCTAGATATTCCCTTGTTACTTATCCCTAACTTAACAAGACAACAAATTTTTAAATCGTCATCAGAAATTCTTTCACCATGAAGTTTTATCCGAACCAACAAGTTTTGATATGTGTCATTGATTAACTCATACAACTCTTCCCAATTTGTCTGAGTTACTTTTTCATCTAATTTTGCTTCACTGATTTTCAGTACTTTTATACATACATCTTTGGTAAAAAGCTCGACTGCCTTTTGCATAGTCAGCTTTCTATTGAGCTCAGCGAGTTCTAGTTCAGTATTCATAATATTAATAGCATCAAGTTTTTGCTTGTATATATTATACTTTTTTTTATATTGGATTAAGCTATTCTTCAAATCATCTCGTTCTTTTTCTAATCTCTGAATTTGGTTGTCACGACAAGCTAACATATCGGCTTTCTGTACTTTGACAGATTGCATTTCATTGCACACATTTCGATGCATTTTTTTTACAAAACAACTCCCAGAAATCAACATAAATACAATTATAAATAACAAAAAAATTGTATAGATATTTTTTCTTTTGATATTCCTTTTCTCCTTTAAACTCTGGTGTTGTAAAAAGTCTATTTGATATTGTGCTTTATGTTTACAAAATCTAGCATCTATTTCAGCTGATTGGCAAGCAGCATTTGCAACAATATATTTGTGTAAATAATTATAGGCCTCCTTGAATTTGTGTTTTTTTGCTTGTGAACTGAAACGATGATAGTAAGCAATCTCTTTTGCATAAAATGTATTTAGACTAATCAAAGAATCACTATATTCTTTCACAGCCCGTTCATCATCTAATTCACTATAGTATTCTAATAGGCATTGATACTTCTTCACTGGCATATGCAGTGTCATCCGTGACATTTTACGAACTATAGGAGCTACTTTTTGTATATTTCCATCTTTAATCATCAAATTGATGTATGTGGGAAGCATGTCTGCAACCCCAGAAGTATTATTCTCAAGACTATCTATCTGTATCCCTTTCTCCACCAATTCAAGAGCCTTATTGCTCAAAGAATCTGGTAATGCCATAGCTAGATAAGAATAATCACTCGCTAACTTGATTGAGTCTCCCAATTTCTCCTCGATAGCTAGTGATTTTGAAAATACTTCATATGCACTTTTCTTTTCACCTCTATTGAGAAATGCCAATCCTTGTATATTGTACAACTGAGCTATTTGTGCTGGATATTGCGTACTATTTGGTAAGTGAAGCGCATTCTCCACAGTGACATAGACAGAATCTAACCTATTCTTTTTTTTATAAGAATTGGCCAACAAAAAAGAAGCCTCAAGACTATGCTTTGTATCCTTTCTTTTATTAAAATAATGTAGAAGTTGTTGAGCTTTTTCTGCTCCGTAAATTGGTTCAAAACACTTCAGCTTAGCAAGCTGATAAATGAGAACATATACTTTTTGAGCATAACTGTCCATTTTTTCAGTATGAGATTTATAACCTTCAATAGAATCAAGAACACACAAGGGATTTTGACACAAATCATATTTCTCAAAAGCGTATATTGTATTTATTGGACGCTGTGTACAAGAGCCAGCTATAGATAACAAAGCCAAACAAAATATGATTAAATCTCGATTTTTCATATAGAATATTATTTTAAGCGTCAAATATAAAAAAAATCGTTGACAAAACATTGACAAAAAAAATCAATTACAAATAAATAGAACAAAATAAATAGTTTAGGTAAAAATGTCAACAAAGTGTCAACTGCATTTCTAGACACTTTACGATAAATGAGATATCTTTGCTGCTAATAAATATTCTAATATGCGCATACAAAAAACGAATATTTAATTGAAACATAATATTAAATTAAAATCAAAAAAAATGGAATCAGAAAAAAATGTATTAAAACCACTTCAAAAAAAACTGGAAATTGAACAAATCAAAAAAGAGCTTGAACCAATGGACTTTACTCAATTAAGTAATCTTTTAGGAGGAAAAATCGATGGGAACAAGAAAGAAACAGCAAAAGGTCATTGTTTTGGGTTAGGATGCTCATGTGACGACGCCTAGAAATTAATGAATAGTTACAGCGGCAATCAAAAATGCCGCTGTAACTTCTGATTAAAAATAAAAAATAAAAAAATGTATTTATTTAAAGGCAGGGGACTATTTGCAGCTTATGACGATGAATGTATGCAATTGTATCCTATTAGCAAACAAACTTATATTCAATCTATACCATATTCATCAATTCTTACTTCTCAAGATGACAGCCAATTAATGAAACAAAGCCTAGCAGATTTTCGAGATATTGTAAAGAAACCTTTCATCAAAAAAATAATGCTATGTGTTTCTAATGACTGTAATCTCAGATGCAAGTACTGTTATGCTCAAGGAGGTAATTATGGAAGAGCTAGATTTCTAATGAATTCGGATACTGCGATCAAATTTATAGACTTCTGCTATGAACAGTTTAGCGGCGTTGAAAGCATCATATTCTTTGGAGGAGAGCCCATGCTTAATTTTTCTATAATGAAATTAGTTTGTGAAAGATTTAGCCAAATTTGTAAGGGGTGGATCAAGCAACCCAAATTCGGTGTTATAACAAACGGAACTATAACTAATGATGCAATATTTAATTTTGTCAAGCAATACATATCAAATATTACAGTAAGCATTGATGGTCCGAAATTCATCAATGATTTCAATCGAATTGATGCATTCGGAAATGGTAGTTTTAACCGTATAGATCAATTTATACGAAAGTATTCTCAAATTAAATCAATCGAATTCTCTTATGAAGCGACTTTTACAAAATACCACATTAAAACTAAATACGATTATGTAAAACTAAAGAAATTCTTTCAAAATAAATATCATATAATTGGTTCTATAGTGAATGAAGATTCACTTAATAACACCTACTCAATTGAATACTTAAAAATTATCAGCAAAGAGAAAATAATTAGCAGTAATTTTGAATGCCTTCCAGCCGATTTTTGGCATTACCTCGAGTTAATTGTCTACAAAAGAAAAAACTCACTCTGCCAAATTGGTGAGAAAAGCTTCTCAGTATATCCAGATGGAGATATTTATTTATGCCACTTACTCAATGGAAAAAGAAATGCTTGTATTGGTTCAATTAGAGACAATTACAAAATTTCAATATTAAAATACCAAGATCAAAAAAACATTTTTCCGATTTCTACAAATAGGACTCAATGTTTAGATTGCTGGTGTAGAAGTTTATGTGGTGGGTGTACTGTTTCAATCTTTTATGACAAAGTATCAAAAGATATTTCTAGGAGTCCGAACTCTGATTATTGCAAATTATTTAGACAATACGCAGAACAAATGCTATTACTAATAGCTAAAATAAAAACAGACTCCACATTATGGAATGGCATGCTTAATTTCATTAAAACGATCTAATTATGAAATTTCATTTTTTTTTACTATCACTTCTTTGTTTTACACAGATTATATCAGCGCATCAAATTAACGGAACTATTAAAGATGTAAATAATAACCCCATTAGGTATGCAAATGTAATATTAGTCAACAAATTAGATTCATCTTTCGTTTGTGGAACTATATCTCAACAAGATGGCACATATCAATTAGTTATACCCAAGCAAGGGAAATACATGTTTAAAGTCACTTGTATAGGATATTATACTCAATGTGTGACATACAATTCTGAACAAACACTAAATTTCACATTACACGTAAATAATAATCTACTAGATGAAGTCATTATACAAGCCAAACTACCAAAATACAAGCTGTCACCGACTGGATTAACAACCAATGTATCAAATAGTATATTGAGTAAATTAGGAACAGCAAATGACATACTAAAACATATACCAGGAATAATTGAAAGACAAAATAAATATGAAGTCTTTGGAAAAGGAAAACCTGCTATATATATCAATGGACGACTTGTAAGAGATAATAGCGAGTTGATTCAACTAAAATCTAGCGAAATTAAAAATGTAGAGTTGATAACTAGCCCAAGCGCACAGTACGATGCATCTATAAAAGCTGTATTGCGAATAAACACCAAGAACACCAAAGGTAAAGGTTGGGCAATCAATGCAAGCACTAGTTATTATCAATCTGAAAATGCAGATTTTATCGAACAATTTAATTGGGAATATAAGAAAAAGAACTTAGAATTCTTTGGCCAAATATATTCTTCTATGATTAAAACTGAAAGTAAAAGTATGCAAACAATAAAACTAAACTCTAGTTCTATTTGGGAACAAAAAAACATTCAAGATTATAATGAGGCAGCCAAAGAATTATCTGGATTTGTAGGACTTCATTATCAACTTGATAAAAATCATATTGTAGGAGTTAAATACACATTACAAAAAAATCCGACGAAACGGCAACACGCTCTATACACAAGTGATATCAACAAAGATGGAATCTATTATGATCATTTAGATAATGTAATAAAGGGCAATACATCCTTTGATCCTTCCCAACAAGTGAACACATTCTATCATGGAAAAATAGGAAAAACGATTATTGATTGCAATCTAGAATATTTTCATCAAAAGCATGGTAATAAACTCGTAACACTAGAAAATAGCATGAGCAGAACAGATAGAACAGTTACCTCTGCGAACAATACAAAAAATCAACTATGGGCGATGAAATTACTCTTTGAACACCCATTAATTGGAGGAACTTTACGTTTAGGTACTGAATATACTTCCTCTCTTCATCAAGATAGTTATGTCAACATTGAGAAATACCTATCCTCTAATCATGCAAAATTAGTAGAGTGGAACGTAAGCCCTTTTGCTCAATTCAGTAAATCAGGAAAAATTGGACAGTTATCTTTTGGAATAAGATATGAACGTGTAGGATTTATCTACTATCAAAATGGGGTAAAAATAGATGAGCAATCCCGAAAATTCAGCAATTTTTTTCCTAATATGATGTACTCTACAAAAATAGGGCAAACAATGTGGCAAGTAGGATATGCATTGAAAACACATCGACCTACTTATTCCCAATTAACGAATAATGTCACTTATGGTAGTAGGTTTGTTTTACAATCAGGAAATCCCATATTAAAACATGAAAAGATTCATACTTTTTCTGTATCGGGCATGTGGAATATAATACAAATCAATATCAACTATCATCATAGAAAGGATGCTATCATTACATGGGCTGAAAAATATAAAAACAATAAAAACATCACTTGTTTTAGTTACAAAAACATACCAAATTTGAAATACATGTCAGCTTTAATTTCCGTAAGCCCCTCATTAGGCTTATGGAGCTCAACATGGAGTTTAGGCGTGAGAAAACAGTGGTTTGATATCAAAACTAACGAGTCAACATGCTATCTCAATACACCAATATTTAGAGCTACTAGTTCAAATGAGTTTGAAATAGCAAAATCATTAGTCGGATCAATCGATTTATATTACAACAGTAAAGGAGACATAAACAACATTATAAATGACCGAAGCAACTTGACAATGGATGCAGCATTAATTAAAGAATTTATGAAAAATCGTCTATCAATCAAGTTGGGTGCAAGTGATATATTTCATCATGAACGAATCAATAAAAAAATGATATTTGACACTGCCTTTTCATCTCAACAAATGCAGTACGATTCTAGAGAATACTATATAACACTTAAATTCAACTTCAACCACATTAAAAGTAAATATAAAAGTATAGGTGCAGGTGAAAGAGAAAAAGAAAGATTTTAAATATTTGTAACATGTCCTTCAAATTCATCCAACAATTAGATTCTATGGACTGTGGTCCAGCCTGTCTTGCCATGATAGCCAAACACTTTGGTAAAAATTATTCGATAGAACGATTACGTAAACAATCCTTTATCGGAAGAGAAGGTGTATCACTTTTAAGCATCAGTAAAACAGCCGAACAAATTGGCTTTCGAACTGTAGGAGGGCGCTTAACAATAGATACTCTCACAGAACGTGCGCCGTTACCTTGTATAGTGCATTGGGAGCAAAATCATTTTGTAGTTGTCTACAAAATAAGAAAAAAACATAAAGATACAATTCTATATGTAGCAGATCCAGGGAAAGGACTTGTTTACTATACACAGCACGAATTTTGCAATCATTGGGTAAGTACACAAACCAATGGGCAAGAGAAAGGTATTGCATTGCTTTTGGAACCAAGTCATCTTTTCTATTATAAGGAAGAGGACAAACTCCATTCACGCAATAGACTAGTTTTTTTATGGAAATATCTAATCAAATACAAGAGATATTTTAGACAGTTAATATTTGGACTATTAATCGGAAGTGCACTTCAACTCATTTTCCCTTTTCTCACACAAGCCATTGTGGATGTAGGTATTAACGGAAAAGAAGTCACATTTATTTGGCTGGTATTAATAGCCGAATTAATGTTAATTATAAGCAAAACTGCTATAGATTTTATTAGACGAAAAATACTGCTGCATATTAGCACACGCATCAATATTTCTTTGATTTCAGACTTTTTTATTAAGCTGATGAAATTGCCAATGAAATTCTTTGACACCAAACTAACGGGCGATTTAATTCAGCGCATCGAAGACCATAAACGCATTGAGCATTTTCTTACTACCCAGACGCTAAATTTTCTATTTTCTGTTTTTACTTTTCTCGTTTTTGGCGTGGTGCTACTCTATTACAATTGGTTAATTTTTGGAATATTCGTAATTGGAAGTTTGGTCTACAGTTTATGGATTCATTTTTTTCTTAGAAAAAGAAAGGTACTAGACTATAAATTATTTGAACAACAGGGACTCAACCGTAACGTAATCTATCAAATGATTACTGGGATGCAGGAAATCAAATTACAAGGATGTGAACAAAAAAAACGATGGGAATGGGAAGATGTACAAGCTGACTTATTTGATGTGAACCTTCAATCTCTATCACTCCAACAAACCCAAGAGGCAGGAAGCATGCTCATCAATGAGATAAAAAATATACTCATCACTGTAATAGCAGCTACAGCAGTCATTCATGGACAACTCACATTGGGAATGATGCTTGCTGTACAGTATATCATAGGGCAACTCAATAGTCCAATTGAACAAATTATGTCTTTTGTTTATCAATGGCAAGATGTAAGTATAAGTCTAGACCGTATGTACGAGATTCATGCGCAAAACAATGAAGAAAACACGGATAGACAAATTGTTAATTTGAATAAAATGGACACATCTGATGCTGATATACAAATAAAAAACGTGTTTTTTAAATACGATGAGAATCGACAAAACTATGTGCTGGAGAATATAAATCTCAATATTCCTCAAGGCAAGACAACAGCTATAGTTGGCGCTAGTGGTAGCGGAAAGACTACGCTCGTAAAACTCTTGTTGGGCTACTACGCACCTAATAAAGGTGAAATTCGAATCGGCAATGATGATTTGAGTCAACTTAATCTCAAATGGTGGCGAACTCAATGTGGTGCTGTAATGCAAGAAGGCTATTTATTTTCTGACACGATTGCCAACAATATAGCTATTTCAGATGAGACTCCAGATCTAGAAAGGATACGCTATGCAGCAAAAACAGCTCATATAGATAAACATATAGAAGCACTACCATTAGGCTACAACACTAAAATTGGACAAGATGGACAAGGAGTCAGCCAGGGACAAAGACAGCGCATTTTGATATCTCGTGTTGTCTATAAAAATCCACAATTCGTTTTTTTAGATGAAGCAACTAATGCTTTAGATGCGAACAATGAACGAAAAATTGTAAAAAATCTAGACCAATTCTATCATAACAAGACTGTGATTGTTGTTGCTCATAGATTGAGTACAGTAAAAAACGCAGACCAAATAGTTGTACTAGATCAAGGTCAAATAGCCGAAATAGGAACTCATGAAACATTAACTACTAAGCGAGGAAAATATTATGAGCTCGTAAAGAATCAATTAGAATTGGGTAAATGATAGTTATGAACAAAGATACACAACACAACGAAGGCGGCGCTGTTGAGCTGCGTAGTGAAAAAGTACGGAACATTGTGGGGCAAATTCCCCCTCTACTCATACGACAAGGAATCACTATTATTGGGATTACATTGCTAATATTATCAAGCATGTCAATTCTAATTCCATATAGAAAAACAATCCCTGTAAAAATCACATGGTGTACAATTCCTTCAATAAATATGCTGTATACCCAACATATTGGGATATTCATATTAGATTCTTTACTAAAATACAAGAAAGGTGATAGTTTACATCGTAATAAAAAAATGATAAAAAAAGGTCAGAAAATAGGATATATATTACACGAGAATAGAATTTCAACAATAACTTCTCCAACTAATGGAATATTGGTACTTCGGACGTTTGACAAGACTCTTTTAGATAAACATTCCTTGATAGGAATCGTGATACCAAGTCATCAAAAAAAAATATATGCTAGTTGCGAAATAGAACAATCTTTAGAAAAAGAAATATATAAAGGACAAAATATCATTATTCATCTTGCAAATAATAGGAATATAACTGCTAGTGTAAGGGAAATATTGTCAACTGACACTCAGCATGTAAAACTATCTATATTAATTGTAAATACGAATGAATTAAGAAATGTGTCAATTAATGAGAGCTGTATTGGCAATATTATTGTGGAAGAAAGATCTCTACTTAATTGGCTAATAAGAAAAATAAAATTGTAAAACATTTATTATATACATTAAAAATTAATAATAAACAGAAAGAGCCCAGCAGTATAAAGAAGATAAAGCAAAAGAGGATATATCACAATGGATGTATCCTCTTTTTATATTTAGTCATAGAAGGTTTGTATACCGTCTTACTTGTCTGTATTTTCTGGATCGACATAACCAAGTACATCGCCCTTGCGTACTGTAGCGCCTTGCTTCTTGCTGACTTCTACAACGCGACCTGTAAAGGCTGCTGGCACTTCGCAATGTTCTCCCCAAGGAGTGGTGATATAGCAGAAACGTTCGTTTGCTTCGTATCGGCGACCGATAACTGGAGCTTTAGAATCTTCTACAACATCGTATTCCCATACCAATTTACCTTGTACTGGAGCCATAATTGGTTGAGCTTTACCACGCTTAAGTAGGATAAGTTCTTCTGGATCTACGCCACCCTTTTCCATTTCTGCTGCACGCATCTTGTCGACTTCTTCTTGGAAACGTTGTTTAGCCACACCGCTCTTGTAGTCGCGGTATTGACGATCGTGCATAGCCAATTCGAATAGCTCTTCATCGTCTTCACCATATTCCCAACCGTTTTCGTCCATTTCCTTGCGATATACATCCAACTGGTCTGGATAGTTATCTTGTGGAGTGGCGTCGGTAAATTCGTAACCTTTTTCTTTAGCAAGTGCGATGATTTCTGGTGCTAGCTCACCTGGAAGGCGACCGCTCTTACCTAGAATCATACCCCATGCGTTAGGGTCGATCATTGAGAAACGTTCCTTACCTTGTGCTAGGCACAATACGTTCATCAAGGCGATGTTCTTAACATACTGGCTAAATGGAGTAACCAATGGAGGATATCCTAGCTTAGGCCAAGCGTATTCTACTTCGTTGAACAATTTCAGAGTCAACTCTTCCATTGTATATGGTTCTTTGCCATTTGCCTTTAGGGCCATGTTGATGGCACCTTGCATATTTTCTAGATCGGCCATCATAGATCCCATCATACCACCAGGTAGACCACAAGTCAATAGCAATGAAGACATCAACTTGTTTGTTGGGTTCATAAATAGACCTAAGAAATCATCGATAAATTCTTGTGTTAATGTACGCGCTTTCATATAGGCGTCCATATTGATTTCTGGCACGTCAAAACCAGCATCGGCTAGCATGGCACGTACAGAGATTACGTCTGGGTGTACTTTACCCCATGACAATGGTTCGATGGCACAGTCGATAATATCGGCACCGTTCTTACATACTTCCAATACGGAAGCCATAGAAAGACCAGGACCTGTATGACCGTGGTATTCGATAACGACTTCTGGGTGTCTGTCTTTGATCGCTTTAGTTAGTTTACCCAAGAAACATGGACGACCAATACCTGCCATATCTTTCAAACAGATTTCTGGAGCACCAGCGGCCACTAGTTCGTCGGCAACTGCTGTGTAGTACTCTACTGTGTGAACTGGAGAATTGGTGATACAAAGGGTAGCCTGTGGGGTCATACCTGCTTCCAAAGCATACTTGATAGATGGGATGATGTTACGAGTATCGTTCAAACCACAGAAGATACGTGGAATATCCACACCTTGTGCATGTTTTACTTTGTACATCATCTTACGTACATCTACTGGGCATGGGAACATACGGATACCATTCAAACCACGATCTAGCATGTGTGTTTGAATACCGTACTCGTGATAGATTTTGGTTACTGCACGAACGGACTTGTTTGGATTTTCACCATACATTAGGTTGACTTGTTCGAATGCACCACCGTTTGTCTCAACGCGTGCGAAACAACCCATTTCTGCAATCACTGGAGCAATTTTTACCAATTGATCCACGCGTGGCTGATACTTGCCTGAAGACTGCCACATGTCTCTATAAACTAGGCTAAATTTTATCTCCCTCTTCATCGTTATATATCGAAAGGTTTACGTTATTAGAATATGCCATTAATATGCCTACAAAAGTACTTTATTCAGATGATATGACGAAATGTTTCCTAGAAAAATATCTAGGAATTACAATGTTTAGCAGTAATAATTTGGCAATTGCACAGCCCACATAGCAATGTGCATAAAAAAAACTATTTTCCGGTGTTTTTTAGCCCTTTGAAGTATGCGGTTTTTAACTCTTTCTTAATTCGATGCAAACGGCTTTTAACAGTTCCACTGGGCACTCCCACGATTTCTGCCATATCTTCATAGCTCACTCCTTTGAGCGCATACAGACCGAAAAGTTCGCGCTTATCGTCTGGCAATGCTTTCAACAAAGACATCAACAAACTCAAATCATACTCCTCACTATCAGACTCTTGAAAACTATCCATGGCTGCATAGTCTTCCAAATAATCCACTTCATCAAGGGATTGAATAGATACTTTTTGCTCTGCACGCATTCGATCATAGAACATATTGCGCATGATGCGCTTCATCCATGGTAAGAATTTATTTTGCTCCTGATACTGATCGATCTGACTCATCGCACGGATGGAAGCCTCTTGCAATAAATCATCGGCAAAAGACGCATCGTGGGTGAGATATAAAGCGTAAGCACGGAGTTCTTGTTGAACTTGTGTCAACTGAGCAAAAATGGGTAATAGATTCATCCTATTATATAATGTGTAATGCGGAAATTCAAACTGAGACAAAGATAGTCTATATCCCCAACGTAGCCAAATCTAAAGCAAAGAGAATATGAAAAAAATATGGGCTGTAATTCTGTCAATATGAAAGCGATATTGGAGCAGGACATATCAAACTGAAAGCAAAACAAGAAAATAACAAAAAAGAAAGTTATTTCCTTTGCGGATTATACAAAATGATGTATATTTGCATCGTAAGCAAACAAATAGCAACTTTAATAAACCAACAAACAACGAAATGATAAAAGAAATAGCATTCACTAAAATGCACGGTTTAGGTAATGATTATATCTTCGTAGATTGTACGAAAGAGACATTGCCCAATCCCGAGGCTAATGCTATTGCGTGGAGCAAATACCATGTAGGCATTGGTAGTGATGGACTTATTTTAATTGAATCTTCTGAAGTGGCCGATTTCCGCATGCGCATGTTTAATGCAGATGGCTCGGAGGGAGAGATGTGTGGCAATGGCACACGCTGTATTGGAAAATTTGTCTACGAAAAAGGATTGACAAAAAAGTCTAGCATTACTCTTGAGACTTTGGCTGGTATCAAAGTCATCCAACTAACGATTAAAAAGGATGATGCGGGCAACGAATATGTGCCTAAAGCTTGTATAGATATGGGAATCCCTGTGAACGAGCAACTGGCTTTTCGTAGCAAGACTCCCGAAGAAATGATTGACCAAGAATTTACTGTAGATGGTCAAACATTCCGTGGAACTGCCGTATCTATGGGCAATCCACATATCGTCATCTTCGTGGATGACATGGCTCAAGTGCCATTGGCCGAAATCGGGCCAAAGATTGAAACTCTCCCTATGTTTCCCAATCGTACTAATGTTGAATTTGTCCAAGTAACGGGCAAAGATAAACTTCGTATGCGTGTATGGGAACGTGGATCGGGAATTACTCAAGCTTGCGGAACAGGGGCTTGTGCTACGGCAGTAGCAGCGTGCCTCACTGGACGAGCTTGTAATAAGAGTATCGTCACGATGGATGGTGGACCAGTAAGCATCGAATGGAAAAAAGAAGAAGATAAGCATCTATTTATGGATGGACCAGCCACTACGGTATTTGAAGGTACTGTGTGGACTGTAGAATAAGGCTTACACTTAAAATAACAAAGCAAACTTAAAACTTAAATAACCAAATTCAGAGATCATTATGGTAAAAATTAATGACAATTTTTTGAAACTTCCAGGAAGCTATCTTTTTAGTAATATCGCTAAAAGAGTCAGTGCTTTTCAAGAAGCTCATCCAGAAGCACAAGTCATTCGTCTTGGTATTGGTGACGTCACTCAGCCATTGCCACAAGCTGCACTAGACGCTATGCATAGCGCTTTAGATGACTTGGCTACGAAAGAACGATTCTACGGATATGGACCAGAACAAGGCTACGATTTCCTACGAAAGGCTATCGTGGACAATGATTATGCGGCTCGTGGTATTCAGATCGAGATGGATGAGATATTTGTAAGCGATGGAGCCAAAAGTGATACGGGCAACATCGGTGATATTCTTGGCGTAGGCAACAAGGTGGGGGTTACAGATCCTATCTATCCTGTGTATATCGACAGCAATGTTATGGGTGGTCGCTCTGGCGAACTAGATACGAAAACAGGCATGTGGAGCAATATCACATATACGAGTTGTACTAGCCAGAATGATTTTGTGCCTGCCCTACCTGAGGGAGACATCGATATGATGTATCTATGTTATCCAAACAATCCAACAGGTACTACGCTAACTAAATCGCAGCTCAAAGTATGGGTGGATTATGCTCTAGCAAACGATGTGCTGATTCTTTTTGACTCGGCATATGAAGCATTTATTTCTGAAGAGGATGTCCCTCACTCTATCTACGAGATTGAAGGGGCTAAGAAATGTGCTATCGAGTTCCGTAGTTTCTCGAAAACTGCAGGATTTACTGGGGTGCGCTGTGGATACACAGTGGTGCCTAAAGAATTAATGGCGACAACGGCTACGGGTGAAAAGACTGCGCTCAACCCAGTATGGAATCGTCGTCAATGTACCAAATTTAATGGAACAAGCTATATCACTCAACGCGGCGCAGAGGCGGTGTATAGCGAAGAAGGTAAAAAGCAAGTACGCGCTACTATCGACTTTTATATGGGCAATGCCAAAATCATGAAGGAAACACTTGAAGCGGCTGGCCTAGAAATCTATGGTGGTGTTAATGCGCCTTATATCTGGATCAAAACGCCTAAGGGGATGTCTTCTTGGGAGTTCTTTGATGAGATGCTTGAAAAAGCTCATGTGGTGGGTACACCTGGTGCTGGGTTTGGTCCTAGTGGTGAAGGTTACTACCGATTAACAGCCTTTGGTGAACGAGACAATTGCCTTGAAGCAATGGAACGCATCAAAAAATGGCTTGCACAAGACTAAAAGCAGTCACTAAAACAAAAACATTCAATAGACATACAAAGATTACTAATAAAAACCTCAATTATTATGTCAAAACTAAGATTTAGAGTCGTAGAATCAGCTTTTGCAAAGAAGGCTGTTGAAGTTCCAAACGTCACAGAACGTCCGTCTGAATTTTTTGGTAAATACGTTTTCAATAAGGAGAAAATGTTTAAGTATCTACCAAGCAAGGTGTACAATCAATTGATTGATACTATTGAGAATGGTCAAACGCTAGATCGTACTATCGCAGATGAAATCGCTAAAGGTATGCGTGCATGGGCAATGGAACTAGGCGTTACTCACTATACACACTGGTTTGCTCCTTTGACTGAAGGTACTGCTGAAAAGCATGACGCTTTTGTAGAACACGATGGCAAAGGTGGTATGCTAGAAGATTTCTCGGGTAAATTGCTTGTTCAACAAGAACCTGATGCATCTTCATTCCCTAATGGTGGTATCCGTAATACATTTGAGGCACGTGGTTATACTGCGTGGGATCCATCTTCACCTGCATTCATTGTAGATGATACACTATGCATTCCTACTGTATTTATCGCATATACTGGTGAGTCTCTTGACTACAAGGCCCCTCTATTGAAATCACTTCGTGCAGTTAACAAGGCGGCAACTGATGTTGTGCGTTATTTCAACCCTGAAGTAAATAAAGTGTACTCGTACCTAGGTTGGGAACAAGAATATTTCCTTATCGATGAAGGTTTGTATGCTGCTCGTCCTGACTTGTTATTGACAGGTCGTACATTGATGGGACACGATTCTGCTAAGAATCAACAATTGGAAGACCACTACTTCGGTGCTATCCCTACTCGTGTGGCTATGTTTATGAAGGAGCTAGAAATCGAAGCTTTGAAACTAGGTGTGCCTGTAAAAACTCGTCACAATGAGGTGGCTCCTAACCAATTTGAGTTGGCTCCTATCTTTGAAGAAGCTAACTTGGCTAATGACCACAATCTATTGACTATGTCATTGATGCGTAAAATTGCACGTCGTCATGGCTTCCGTGTATTGCTTCACGAAAAACCATTTGCTGGTATCAACGGTAGTGGTAAGCACAATAACTGGTCACTTGGTACAGATACTGGTATCGCTTTGATGGCTCCTGGTAAAACTCCAGAAGAAAATCTTCGTTTTGTAACTTTTGTAGCCAACACATTGATGGCGGTTTACAAGCACAATGGTCTTGTGAAAGCAAGTATCTCAAGTGCAACTAATGCACACCGTCTAGGTGCAAACGAAGCGCCTCCAGCAATTATTTCAAGTTTCCTTGGAAAGCAAATATCTAAATTGTTCAAACACTTGGTTGAAAGCGACAAGAATGAGCTATTGGGTATGAGTGGCAAGCAAGGTCTTAAACTAGATATTCCACAAGTTCCAGAACTTCTAATTGATAATACGGATCGTAACCGTACCTCTCCATTTGCCTTTACAGGCAATCGCTTTGAGTTTCGTGCGGTAGGTTCGCAAGCCAACTGTGGTGCTGCTATGATCGCATTGAACACTGCGGTAGCTGATCAACTGGCACAATTTAAGGTGGAAGTAGATGCGTTGATCGAGAAAGGGGAACCTAAAATCGCAGCTATCCTTGATGTGGTACGTAAGTATCTTATCGAATGTGAACCAATTCACTTTGACGGCAATGGGTATAGCGAAGAATGGAAAGCTGAAGCTGCTAAACGTGGTCTTGACTGTGAAACTAGCGTCCCAGTTATTTTTGACAACTACATCTCAGAAGAAACTATGGAGATGTTTGAACGCGTGAAAGTACTTAGCCGTAAAGAGCTTAAAGCACGTACTGAAGTGAAATGGGAAACATACACGAAGAAGATACAAATTGAAGCTCGTGTACTAGGTGATTTGGCAATGAACCATATCATCCCTGTAGCCACTGAATACCAATCTGCTCTTATAGATAATGTGTATAAGATGAAAGATCTATTCCCTGGTGAAGATTCAGCTAAACTATCTGCTCGCAACCTTGACCTAATCAAGGAAATCGCAGAACGTACTGCCTTTATCCAAGAAAATGTAAAGGCTATGATTGATGCTCGTAAGGTGGCTAATAAGATTGAAGGTGAACGTGCTAAGGCTATTGCTTATCACGATGATGTACTTCCATTCTTCGATAAGATCCGTTACCATATCGATAAGCTTGAACTTATTGTAGATAATGAAATGTGGACGCTCCCTAAATATCGTGAGCTTCTATTCATAAGATAAGACTCGTTGGAAGGCACACAAGGCCTATAGATCTAACCTATTTATAGGCTGCCTTCCATCTTTTGTTGGTTGTTTTAAGTTTGCTGAGGAGAGCGACCGCGAGGTTACTCTCCTCTAACTTATTATATAGTAGTCACCCCCCCATTCAAAATAACGAGACTATTTTCAAATTATAAACAATGCCAGCGTGTTTGCAATATATTGCGAACACGCTGGCATAATACTATAAATAAATAAATGTTGATCGACTTGTATCTTATGATTGAATACGAGCAATAGCCTCATCAACTGAAACCAATTCTTGCTCTCCAGATTCCATATTCTTAAGTGTCATCTTGCCTTCGGTCATTTCTGATTCACCAACAAGTGCAACGAAAGGAATGGATTTCTTATTGGCATAAGTCATCTGCTTCTTCATCTTTACATTATCTGGATATAACTCGGCACGTACACCTGCTTTACGCAAGAAAACAGACATCTGCATGCAGAAAGCTGCTTCTTGATCGCCAAAATTAATAAATAAAAGCTGGGTGCCGTGTACAGCCTCTTTGGGATAAAGTTCTAATTGATTCAAGACATCAAATATACGATCGGCACCAAAACTAATACCTACCCCAGATACACCTGAAAGACCAAATACTCCAGTAAGATTATCATAACGACCTCCACCAGTGATGGATCCAATTTGCACATCCAGTGCTTTGACTTCAAAGATAGCACCTGTGTAATAATTCAAACCGCGAGCCAAAGTAAGATCTAATTCCATCTCATTATGTAGCCCCATCTTGTCTAAAGTGTCAAGGATAAACTGAGTTTCTTCAATACCCTTCAATCCCACTTCTGTCGATGCAAGTGCTGTCTTTAACGTCTCCAACTTCTCAGCATTTGTTCCAGAAAGAAGAATGATTGGTTGCAATTGGTCAATGGCTTCTTGAGGGATGCCTTTATCGGCCAATTCCTGATTAACGTTGTCCAGACCAATCTTGTCAAGTTTATCAATAGCGACGGTTATGTCCACAATTTTATCGGCATGTCCAATCATCTCGGCAATACCAGACAAAATCTTACGGTTATTGATTTTGATACACACGCGGATGCCAAAGCGCTTAAACACTTCATCTACAATCTGCATCAATTCTACTTCGTTGATCAAGGAGTCACTACCAACAACATCGGCATCGCACTGAAAAAATTCACGATAACGTCCCTTTTGTGGACGATCGGCACGCCATACTGGTTGAATCTGGTATCGCTTGAAAGGAAAAGTTATCTCATCACGATGCTGTACGACGAAACGTGCAAAAGGCACGGTCAAATCATAACGGAGCCCTTTCTCACAAAATTTACTAGCCAATTTGGCTGCATCGCGTGAAAGTAACTCGTCGTCAGATAATTTCTTGAAGTAATCTCCTGAATTTTGAATCTTGAAAAGAAGCTTATCTCCCTCTTCTCCATATTTCCCCATAAGGGTCGATAGATTCTCCATGGCTGGTGTCTCTATCTGTTGAAATCCATACAGATGATATACGTCGCGAATCGTATCAAATATGTAATTGCGCTTCGCCATCTCTACAGGCGAAAAGTCTCTTGTACCTTTTGGAATACCTGGTTTCTGTGCCATAATATGTATATTCGGATCGTTATATGTTGTTCTTACTTATGATAAGTGCCTGCAAAGATACGCATTTTTTTCTTTATCTCAGAGATTGTCCTTACATTTGTACTGTAAACAAAAACTATCGTTCTAAAAAAGAATATATGATACAACATGGATTTGTCAAAGTAGCAACGGCCAGCCCTATCATGGCACTTGCCGATCCACGCACAAATGCTCAACGTCTATATGCGTGCATGCAAGAGGCCCATCAACAAGGTAGCCGATTGCTTGTGACTCCAGAATTGGGGATCACGGGCTACAGTTGTGGGGATCTGTTTCAAAATAATCAGTTGCTAGACACTGCGTTGGAAAATCTGAATTGGCTAATACAAAAATCTTCGGAGGTCTCTGGTATGCTCACTGTTGTGGGCTGTCCGATGGCACTAGGTGGACAACTTATCAACGCAGCCGTAGTGATCGGTGATGGACAGGTACATTGTATCGTAGCCAAACAATACCTACCTAATTATAAGGAGTTTTACGAGAAACGATGGTTTACACCAGCATCGGACATTTTACCTCAAAACTGCCAACTCAACGGACAAACAATAGCTATCGACAACAAACCCCTTGTGGTGCGCACACCATATTTCAATTTTGGAATTGAGATTTGTGAGGATCTATGGAGCCCTGCCCCTCCTAGCACTTTCTTGACTATGGCCAATGCGGATATTATTGTCAATCTAAGTGCTGATACAGCTGCTGTGGGGAAACATGATTATCTAAAACAATTGGTCAATCAACAATCTGCCCGGTGTATAGCTGGGTATATATACTCCTCTTGTGGAACTGGCGAGAGTACTACCGATGTGGTTTTCCAAAGTTGCCTATATATCTACGAGAATGGGCGATTGCTCGCAGAAGGGAAACGATTTATCAACGATGCACAAGTCATCTACTCAGAAATAGATATTCAATCACTTCGAAACGAACGTCGGACTAATTCAACATTTAGCACAGCGATGCGTGTACATCAAAAGTCGCTACTTGAAACGATTTTTTATGATGTGCAACCACAAGATAAAAAGCTGCCACAAGCTTCTTTGACACGCTTCTTGCCCCAAACTCCATTTGTGCCAGGAGATGCACAGAGCAAAACAATACACTGCGAGGAAATTATATCTATACAAGTAGCTGGGCTTGCTAATCGTCTACAACATATAGGTTGTCAACAAATCGTTATTGGTATTTCGGGGGGACTAGACAGTACATTGGCTTTGCTTGTGTGTGTGGAGGCTTTTGATTATCTACGGTTAGATCGCAAAGGCATCATCGGGATTACCATGCCAGGATTTGGAACAACCGACCGTACATACACCAATGCCATGAATCTTATGACGGAGCTTGGTGTTACTATTCATGAGATTTCTATCGCTGATGCTTGTATGCAACACTTTGAAGCCATCGGTCATGATCCATCTGTACATGATATTACTTATGAAAATGTACAAGCTCGTGAACGCACCAAGATACTTATGAACGTAGCCAATCAGATGGGAGGTATCGTTATCGGTACAGGGGATATGAGTGAAATGGCTCTTGGATGGGCCACATACAATGGCGATCATATGTCTATGTATGCAGTCAATTGCAGTGTCCCTAAAACATTGGTACGTCATTTAGTGCTATGGTATGCTACACATAAACTCAGCGGTGCTACAAAAGTGACGCTACTAGACATTGCTGATACACCTATCAGTCCTGAATTAATTCCTGCGGATGAGAATGGCAATATCAAACAAAAAACAGAAGATTTAGTTGGTCCATATATCTTACATGACTTCTTCTTATATTACTTCTTACGCCACGGATTTGGTCCTGAAAAAATATACTTCCTAGCTCAATATACTTTTGCAGAGGATTTTGATAAAGAAACGATACTGAAATGGTTGAAGATTTTCCATCGCCGATTCTTTCAACAACAATTCAAACGCAGTTGTGTGCCTGATGGACCTAAAGTTGGTTCGGTAAGTCTTTCACCGCGTGGAGACTGGCGTATGCCTAGCGATGCGAAATGGTCTGCATGGAATGTAGATATAGATGTATAAATAAAAAGATAGGGTGTAGATTTAGCTACACCTTATCTTTTTTATATATAAGGACACTTTATTCCAGAATAATTCCCACAGGACAATGGTCAGAGCCCATCACTTCAGAGTTAATCCAGGCTTCCTTTAAACGTGGTAGCAATGATTTACTCAATAGGAAGTAATCAATACGCCATCCCACATTCTTAGCTCGTGCGCCACCACGGTAACTCCACCATGAATAAGCTTCAGTTACATCTGGATATAGATAACGGAAGGAATCGACTAGCCCACCCTGTGTAAAGCGATCCATACCATCAATTTCTTTCTGTGTATATCCAGCTGATTTATTATAATTTTGTTTAGGACGTGCCAAATCAACAGCCTGATGTGCTACATTAAAATCTCCGCACACAATCACAGGCTTGTTTTTCTCCAAATTCTTTAAATAGTCAAAAAACACCTGATCCCAACCACCCCGATAATCTAATCTTGCCAATTCACTACCTGAATTGGGAACATAGACATTGACAAGGTAAAAGTCAGGATATTCAACACACTGCACTCGTCCCTCTTGATCATGCTCTTCAATACCGATATCATGCACCACACCAATGGGTTCTTCTTTTGAAAGAATGGCAGTACCAGAATATCCTTTTCTCACGGCCGAATTCATATATAGGTGGTACCCTTCAATATCTTGTAATGCTTCACGTACTTGATCATCTTGTGCTTTTGTTTCCTGCACACAAAGAATATCTGGGTTCAGTGTAGCTAAAGTAGTAGGGAAATCTTTTTTCATCACAGCACGAATGCCGTTGACATTCCAAGAAATCAATTTCATATTATACAGTTTATACAGTTGGTGCAGTAAAGGTTCTTGTGGCACATTCCTTGTCCAAGAAGAAGACTCCATTACCACTGGCACCTGTCATTTTTATATTATTCAATAAATCACTCACAGTGGCTTCCTCTTCGACTTGTTCATCAACATAGAACTTCAAAAAGCTCTGCGTAGCATGGTCGCGCTCTTCGATAGCCACATCCATACATTCATTAATTAGTTCGCTAACTTGTTCCTCATGTTTTAAAGTGTCTTCGAATACATGCAATAGGTTATCCCAGACAGTAGGAACTTCAGCTATTGGTTGCAATAAAACCCGTCCACCACGTTCATTGACATAGTCAATCATATGCATCAGATGAAAAGTTTCTTCTTCATATTGCACTCTCATCCAAGTTGCAAAACCATTTAATCCTTCGGCAGCCAAATAATTAGACATAGAAAGATATAAATAAGCCGACCATGCTTCAGCATTAATCTGAGCATTTAATTTGTTTTCAACACGTTTTTTTAAAGCCATAATTACTGTATTTAGTGTTTATATTTTACTTCTCCATCAAGTGTTTCCACGCTTGGGGAAGGTACTCAATAATATCACCAGCATGCATCGCTATCGGAGTCAACGCTTCGGCCGCCAAATCTCCAGCCAGCCCATGTATATAGACTCCTAATCGCACGGCATCTTCTGGAGCATATCCATGAGCAAGCAAGCCAAGCAAAACACCAGAGAGGACATCTCCACTACCACCCGTTGCCATACCAGCATTGCCAGTAGGATTGATAAACAACGAGCCATCAGGATAACAGATTGCACTGTTATGTCCTTTCACAACAACGTAACAGTTGTAGTCCTTAGCAATACGCTCTGCTTGCACAATCAAATCCATAACGGAAGCACAGCGACAAGACAAGCGCTCAAGTTCCTTCAAATGTGGTGTCAAGATAGACCCATCGGGAATATGACGCATCATCTCTTTATGATTGGCCATTAGATTTAGTGCATCAGCATCTAAAACACATGGAATATTCATCAACTTAAGGGCACGTAAAGTGTGATCGAGAGCCACACCTGTATCTGGGTTTTGCCCTAATCCAGGACCAATACAAACGTGCGAAAAATGTTCTAAGTCATCTATATTATCTCTCCAGCAATGTGGATTCTCATCTAAAAGCACCATTGCTTGTGGCACTTGATTCTGCAATATTTCTCGATTGCAGAGAGAAGAGAAACAAGTCAATTTACCAACCCCACTTCGCATAGCTCCTTTGGCAGCCATCACAGCTGCACCAGCCATACCTGTACTACCAGCCACAAGCAATGCATTGCCAAAGGTGCCCTTATGAGCCCACTCAGACATCGTTTGTACACGCGCCTTGATACGCGCTTCGTTGATCATGCGATACTCAACTTTTTCTTGATGCCAGATACTTCCTACTTCATCAGGGGCATAGGCCACTTCAAAGACTCTGCCCATTGCTCGTACAGCATCACTAAGATACTTGACAATCAATGGTAAAGTTAAGATGGTGGCTTGTGGTTCGACCATCACTTGATTTTTTCCAAGATTGCTACCATCGGCATACATACCTGAAGGTAAAGTCAAAGAAATCGTTAATGGATCTACACTATTAATATAGTTGATCATTGCTTCAAAACCACCAACCAACGGCGTTTCACATTCGATACCAAACAAACCATCAATCACAACATCTGTAGGGTCAAAAGCAATAGGTTCAAAATTTGTTTCTACAGTGATCACATCTATAGATGCAGGCACACGCTCACGCATGCGACGATTATCTTCACTGTGTGCACCACGTGGGGTGACATGCACTAAAGTAATCCCATCGCTTACTCGTGGAGAGAGGGCAGCTAAGGCACTGGCCGTACCCATAGTCAACACCCCATTTTCTTCTGGTCCTGCAAAAAAGTAAATACGAGACACTCGCTGCGTTTTTTGCAGCGAGGTAATAGCTTGCGCTAAGGTTTGTGCAACCGATACATAAGATGCCATGTGTTATCGTACGCCTAAGAGTTCAACTTCAAATATCAATGTCGAGTAGGCCTTAATAGGTCCAGAACCTCGCTTACCATATCCTAATTCCCAAGGGATATAAATCATCCATCGAGAACCTAGTGGCATCACTTTTAAAGCCTCTTGCCATCCATCAATAACTTCATTGACACGAAAAGTTGCTGGCTTTTTGCGTTTCCAACTATTATCAAACTCCTTACCATTAATGGTTTCTCCTCGATAATGTACTTTGACCATGCTTTTCGCTTTAGGAATAGGGCCATTACCCTTTAAGATGACCTTGTATTGCACCCCACATGGCAATTCCATGATACCGTCTTCATTGGCATTGTCAATCAACCAACGTTCATTTTCTTCTCTATAATTCTGATAATCTCTATATGTTGCTGCCATATTATTTATAATGCTGTCTTTTCGTAATCTGCCTCTTTAAAACCAAACAAAACTCCTTTGTCACTAACTAATATAGGACGCTTCACGAGCATTCCATCTGTAGCTAATAAATCCAATAAAGTTTCGGTATCTTCTTCTTTCAGACGGTCTTTCAAACCCATTTGGCGATACAACTGTCCACTAGTATTGAACAGTTTATTGATAGTCAAGCCACTTTTTTCAAACCACTCCGCAATTTCTTCTCGAGTAGGATTGTTTACTTGAATATCTCTTTTTTCAAAAGTGACCCCTTGTTCGACTAACCACTTTTCGGCTTTCTTACAAGTAGAACACTTCGTATGACAGATAAATAACATAGTCTTGTATAGTCTTGGTTAAACAAAAAATTAATTGAAGATGACCGTCTTATTACCATACACAAGTACCTTGTGCTCAATATGTTTTTGTACAGCATGCGATAATACAATCTTCTCTAAATCTTTTCCCTTATTGACTAATACTGGTATTTGATCTTTGTGCGTTACACGCACCACGTCTTGCACAATGATAGGGCCAGCATCCAAGTCAGCTGTTACATAGTGACTAGTTGCTCCAATAATCTTCACACCACGTTGATGAGCTTGATGATATGGACGAGCCCCAGCGAAAGCTGGAAGAAACGAATGATGAATATTGATGATCCTATTTTCATAAGTATCAATCATCTGCTGAGAAATGACTTGCATATAACGAGCCAGCACAATAAAGTCAATATCATGCTCCTTCAACAAGTCCATTTCTTTGATTTCTTGTTCCAGTTTATTTGCTTTGCTAATTGGAAAAAGATAGAAAGGAATGCCAAATCGATCTGCTACATGTTGTAAATCTGGATGATTGCTAATAATTAAAGGAATTTCGACTTCCCATTCTCCAGATGTATATCTAGACAACAAATCAAAAAGACAGTGTGACATCTTGCTGACAAAGATAGCCATTTTTGGTCTACGATCACTAAAATATAGACTAAATTCCATATTATATTTCTGCGCATACAGCGTAAAAAAGTAATCATATACCTTGTCTTGTGGGATCATAAATCCTTGAAGTTGCCACTCTATTCTCATAAAGAATCGATTCTCTTCACGATCTACCCATTGATCCAAATAAATAATATTTCCCTTATTGACAGTAATAAAATTAGTCACCTCGGCCAAAATACCTGGTTTGTCTGGACAGTGAAGTAATAATTTTGCAGTTGTACTCATTTGCTATTGTTTTTGGTTTATCATGAAACGCAAAGATAACAAATTAACAGAAATACGGGGAGTAAAAAGTACAAATTATCACTAAACAAAGCAATATTGAATACAAACTAGGATTTTTCTTGTTTATTGGGTACATCTTCACAAGTACAACGATAGGTAATCATTACGACCCCATTATCGTAAGAGCGACACGCATGTAAGGCCCAAAAATGCGATGACTTATGCGCTTGGAATAACGGGATCCCTTCTCCAAGTGTAATGGGCATGACGCACAACTGAATTTCATCGACAAGTCCAGCATCCAACAAAATACCATTTAGCACGCCACCGCCTACCAGCCAAATATCTTGACCATCTTGTGCTTTAAGGTCCTGAACAAAATCAACAAAGTCTGTCGTCACAAAGGTCACATCTTTTTGTGGAGCAAATAAAAAAGGGTCTCTAGTCATAACATAAGTATGATGGCCTGGATATGGCCAAGGCATGTTCATTCCTAGAATACTCAAATAGGTACCACTACCCATCAATAAAGTATCTATATGTTTATACATACTTTTGTAACCATAATCTTCACCTTCGAGGATATTAAATTTATCCAACCAAGCCACCCCTTTATCTGTCGTAGCAATAAAGTTATCAATAGACGATGCAATGTATAAAATAATTTTTCTCATATGTTTGTAGTTTAGAAAGTAAATCTTCGAAAAAAGCATCTCATCACACCTAGACGATGTACAAGTGTCTACTGAGACAAAGATAAGAAAATTTGTAAACAAAACAAATAATAAGATAAATACTTGATAGATATTTTATTCACCCTACTGTTATCAATTAAATATGAAAAAATATTATTACATTTGTCGATACTCAAAACACAAATCTTAGATCATTTAAATTATTATTTTTTAAACCAAAAAGAAAGACATGAAATCAATGCATTATTCTTGGGGCATTTTATTTGCCCTTCTAATGGCATGCAGTCAGACAATGACTGTGCAAACAGTTCAAGCACAGGAAAAAAAAATCGATTCTGGATACAACAATCCTGTTATTTCTGGCTTCAACCCCGACCCTAGTGTCTGTCGTAAAGACAGCGATTATTATTTGGTAACCAGTAGTTTTGAGTATTTCCCTGGTGTACCGATCTACCACTCAAAGGACCTTATTCATTGGGAACAAATTGGTCATTGCCTTACCAGACGTTCACAATTAAATCTTGAAAAAGCTTGGGTCTCTGGAGGTATCTTTGCGCCAACCATTCGTTACCACAAAGGAACTTTCTATATGATTACCACCAACACAAGTGATAAGGGCAACTTTATTGTTCACACCAAAGATCCAGCTGGAGAATGGTCAGATCCAGTATGGTTAGTGCAAAAAGGAATAGATCCTTCTCTATTTTGGGATAATGACACTTGTTATCTAGTAAGTAACCCTAATGGTGGTATTTGCTTAAGCGAAATTAACCCAATAACAGGTGAACAGCTTAGTCCCACAAAATGCATATGGTATGGTACAGGAGGTCGATATCCAGAAGCTCCACATATTTACAAAAAAGATGGATACTTTTATCTGACAATTGCTGAGGGGGGAACTGAGTATGCTCACAAAGTTACTGTAGCTCGAGCTGTAGATATTTACGGACCATACACAAGCAATCCTGCCAATCCAATCCTGACTCACTCAAGAAGATTGGTCGAATCAAATCCTATTCAGGGAACTGGGCACGCAGATTTTATACAAGCTCATGACGGATCGTGGTGGACTGTCTTCTTAGGTTTCCGTCCAGGAGATGGCAGACATCATGTAATGGGTAGAGAAACTTTCTTGGCTCCTGTAGAATGGGGTAAAGGTGCATGGCCTGTAATTTACAACAAAGGCTATGTTGATACGCTCATGATCACTAAAACTTTACCTAAAAAACCTCTTAAAGATAATTTTAGCGATGCATCCACTGACTTTTCAGAATCACAACTTGGTTATTCATGGATGTATATCCGCAATCCTCACTTTGAGAATTACAGCTTAAAAGAAAAACCAGGCTATCTAGTTCTAAAAGCTACTCAAAAACAAATTAAAGATATTGCTTCTCCTACTTTTGTGGGAACTCGCCAAAATCATATGACACAAACCGTGAGTACAAATGTGCAAATCATTCGACCAGGGAAATTATTACAAACTGGTTTGACTGTATTCCAAAACCCGACTCATCATTATGATGTGCAACTCGTACGTAAAGGAAATGGTACATATGTACAAGTACATGTACGCGTCGGTAGAATAGATTACATCGCTAAAGAAATGAGTATCCCATCACAACCTGCTACTCTTAAAGTTGTTGCGGATAAATACTCGTATGTTTTTTATTGCAATGATACGCGCCTCATAGATTTGGACACACGCTATCTTAGTAGTGAAACTGCGAGTGGATTTACTGGAGTATTATTTGGATTATTTGCACAATCAAACGATGGCAATGGAGCTGCTGCATTTGATTGGTATAAGACAAAATAAAGAAATGATCTAGACAGAAAAATAGGATGAATCTTCATGATTCATCCTATTTGTATATATGTTCAAAATCACTTGTGTGATCTTATTCTTCCATCAATTTTTTCAAGAAAGCATTGAGCTCTTCATCCAAGTTTTCAAGTAAACCTTCACCCAAAATCAAGGTATCATCATCAATCAACAACAAATCGATGATAGTCTCTCCTTCTACATCTGAAAGAACAAAGCTATAAGGCTTCATAATATGCACATTTTCAAAAACGTGCTCATCACGCAGTTTCTGCAAAAGGCTAGTCAAACGCTGACTCATGGCACGAAGCAATCGCTCATCTGCACCACCATCATCTAGTTCTTTCCACTCGTCAATATCACACTGGGCAAGGACCTCATTTTCCTCATCCATAATGGTCAACATTGCTTGGTCTGTATCTGCATACATGTAAATGTCTGTAGCTATTGCAGTAGCTTCAGTAAGAGCAGTATAAGGTTCTATAGCGGTACGAACAGCCTGCTCAATAGCCAAAAGAGTTTCTTTAGATAGTTTCATGGAGCAAATATACTATTTTTTTAATTAATAAATCAAAGTCGTGCTTTTTTTATTCTGCGAACTGCAAATCTAAAAGCGTAAGTTCTTTTTTTCGATTCTGCAAGAACACCAAATAAGCTGCTGCATCTTCAGTGGCTTTATGACTCTTAGCCTCTTTAAAGTGCTTTGCTGATATGGTTATCCACTCAATAGCTTTATCTATTTCGGATTCTTTTTCATAATAGACAGCCAAATCATAAGCACAATATGCTTTTAACTTTGTGCTATTGGTCTTTTTATATGTATTTTCCCATTTTGCTTTAGCTTTATCCCACTGGTCATCATGTATATTAACAGCGGCTTCTTTTAATTCACCTGCTTCGCTAACAAATAAAGCACGTGTAACCGTTGTCCAATGAGGAGCTAATTTATCTGCTAATTTCTCACCAACATAAATTGTAGATTCCAAAGCAATCTCTCCTAGGTTTGGAAGATGATCACTAGCCTCTTGTTCATCTGCTCCATAGCCATACCAATTTAGCGTATCCTTTAAGAGCATAGTAGTCATAGGCGCATCCCTACCTGGTAGATATAGATGCAATTTTGCTAAAATGTGTACATGAGCTTTTGATTCATACTCACTTGGTTTATCATGAGCTGTAGAACGCACCAACATCAATTCTAAAGAATCTAAGCTAGCTAAGAAGTCAACTTCCAAAAAACGAGCTAAATCATCGACATGTTGCGGTGTCATAGGCGCAACAATTACACTATCCAATAAATGTACATCGTTAAAATAGTGGGCATCAGCGACATCCTGCGCCATCACTTGAGTAGCTTTAGACGACAAGTCATACAAAGAATCAGGAGTATGATTGATAATTCCAACACTTGCCAATTCGACAGGCAATGTGATATCAGCTGGAACCATACAATCGTATGTAATCGTTGACGTTGTACTACATGAAGTGCTAAACATCAATGTGCACATCCAAACAAAAACGGATATAATAAAAGATTTTTTCATAGTAAACAAGTAATTCATCAGATTCTCTAATACTTTCTCATATCAAGTATCAACACGACGACCTGTTGTTTTCCAATCTACACAAGCCATTCTATTGTTACATTATACACGAACTAGATGCATGCATCCAGTACAGATATCTTTCGAAAGATAGAAATAAATAATGATTGGACAAAGCTTTTAGTTAAGAAGCATATCATTTTTATACATCTTTATCCAACATTTCATGGTCCATATACTATACAATATAAAAAAGGGGTTACTCGCAAGTAAGTATATACATACTACTTAAAGAGTAACCCGAATATTGCATATAACTAATACGTCATAATTTAAGCATTCTTACCATGGCAATTCTTATACTTCTTACCACTACCACAAGGACAAGGATCATTACGACCTACACGCTTTTCATGACGAATAGGTGTGCGTGATTCTTGTGGCTCGCGAGTATCTTGCGATGCTGCTTCACGCTGATGTTCATTTTCCAATGATTGATGAGTCTCTTGCATACGAGGACGACGCTGAGAATCCACTTCATTTGGAGCTGCTTGCACATCTTGAGGTGCTTGCTGTACCTGCATAGGGATAGATGCACGCACGACAGTTGAAATGGTTTGCGCATTGAATTTATCCATCATAGACTTGAACAATTCTGCAGATTCCAACTTGTAGATCAACAAAGGATCTTTTTGTTCATAACTAGCATTTTGTACAGACTGTTTCAATTCATCCAAGTCGCGCAAATTTTCTTGCCAACATTCATCAATCGTATGCAAAATAATCTGCTTTTCGAATGATGTAATCACCGCCTCACACTTAGTCTCATAAGCTTCCTTTAGAGGCACAGAGATATTAAAGACTCGTTTTTGATCCGTGATAGGAATCATAATGTTTTCATACATCTCACCTTGAGTTTCATACACTTGCTTAATAACAGGGTAAGCTGTTTCTGCAAGGTGTGTTGCACGACGCTTGTATGCTGCCATAGCCGCCTCAAAAGCCTTTTCAACACGTACTTGTGGCTTCATGGTTACATACTCTTCCTCTGTAAAAGGTGGTTCAATAGACAAAGTGCTGAGTAATTCCATTTGACAATCACTATATTCTGGGCTCTCTGTAGCATAAGCAGCACGGTCCCATACCATATCAGCGATATCCATACCGATACGTTCACCCATTAATGCATGACGACGCTTAGTATAAACCGCATTACGTTGCATGTTCATGACATCATCGTATTCAAGAAGACGCTTACGAATACCGAAGTTGTTTTCTTCAACTTTCTTCTGTGCGTTTTCTATACTCTTTGAAATCATTGGGTGTTCAATCATTTCATCTTCTTTGAAACCAAGGCGGTCCATCATGGAAGCCAAACGATCCTTTGCAAAAAGACGCATCAATTGGTCTTCCAAAGAGACAAAGAACACTGAACTACCTGGGTCACCTTGACGTCCTGCACGCCCTCTAAGCTGACGGTCTACACGACGAGATTCATGAC
Organism: Bacteroidaceae bacterium; assembly: GCA_963668535.1. Lineage (GTDB taxonomy): Bacteria > Bacteroidota > Bacteroidia > Bacteroidales > Bacteroidaceae > F22. Next base: position 1,879,582 of record OY764867.1, on the reverse strand, counting down.
GTTCAGTACCAATAATAGCTAGACCACCAGCTGCTTTCACTTCATCAGTCAATTTAATATCGGTACCACGACCTGCCATATTGGTGGCAATAGTCACTGTGCCTGGCTGACCAGCTAGAGCCACAATATCGGCTTCTTTCTGGTGTAGTTTTGCATTCAGTACGTTATGCTCTATCTTACGCATGCTCAACATCTTGCTCAATTTTTCAGAGATATCTACCGAAGTTGTTCCGACAAGCACTGGACGGCCCTTTTTCACTAACTTCTCAACCTCCTCAATAACAGCTTTATATTTTGCACGTGCTGTCTTATAAATACGGTCATTTTGATCATCACGAGCAATAGGGCGATTGGTAGGGATAACAACAACATCCAATTTATAAATATCCCACAATTCCCCTGCTTCTGTTTCTGCGGTACCAGTCATCCCTGACAACTTATGATACATACGGAAATAATTCTGAAGGGTAATAGTAGCATATGTTTGTGTAGCAGCTTCTACTTTCACTCGTTCTTTCGCTTCAATAGCTTGGTGAAGTCCATCGCTATAACGACGACCATCCATAATACGACCAGTTTGCTCATCTACAATCTTAACCTGTCCATCCATCACGACATACTGATCATCCTTTTCAAACATAGCATAAGCTTTCAGTAATTGGTGAATGGTATGTACACGTTCCGCCTTTACTGCGTAGTCTTGCATAAATGCATCCTTCTTAGCTAGACGTTCTTCTTCTGAAAGAGTTTCCGTTTCAAGAGCAGACAATTGAGCTGCAATATCTGGAAGAACAAATAGATTTTGATCTTCTGAATCGCCAGTAATCAATTCGATTCCCTTATCAGTAAGATCCACACTATTCATCTTTTCATCAATCACGAAATACAATGGCTCCACAACTTCAGGCATACGCTTGTTGTTCTGCTCCATATAAATAGCCTCGGTCTTCAACATACCAGCTTTGATACCAGACTCAGACAGGAACTTAATCAATGCACGGTTTTTAGGAAGTGCTTTATGCGAGCGGAAAAGAGCAAGATACCCCTCTTCTTGTTTTGTCTTATCATCTGAAGCAATCATTGACTTTGCATCAGCTAACAACTTAGTTGCTAAATTCTTCTGTACAGCAAAGAGGCGTTCCACCAAAGGGCGAAGTTCTTCAAAAAGTTGCACATCACCACGTGGCACAGGACCAGAAATAATTAACGGTGTACGCGCATCATCAATCAATACAGAATCGACCTCATCGACAATTGCGTAATTATGCTTGCGCTGTACCAAATCACTCACACGAGTCGCCATGTTATCACGTAGGTAATCAAAACCAAATTCATTGTTAGTACCAAATGTAATATCAGCTTTATATGCTTGACGTCGTTCTTCAGAGTTTGGCTGTGTCTTATCAATGCAATCTACAGAAAGGCCATGGAACATGTATAAAGGTCCCATCCACTCAGAGTCACGCTTAGCCAAGTAATCATTGACCGTAATGACATGTACTCCGTTACCAGTCAAAGCATTCAAGAAAACAGGTAATGTGGCAACCAAAGTCTTACCTTCTCCAGTAGCCATTTCAGCAATCTTACCTTGATGCAAAATAGTTCCACCAAATAGCTGTACATCATAGTGTACCATTTGCCACTTCATATCATTACCACCCGCACGCCAATGATTTTGGAAAATAGCTTTATCATTCTCGATACGTACAAAATCAAACTTCTTGGCCAATTGACGGTCAAAATCTGTAGCTTCAACAACAAGTTCTGAATTTTCAGATAGACGACGTGCAGTACTCTTTACAATAGCAAATGCAGTAGGCATCACTTCATCCAATGCCTCTTCATATTTTTCTAAGACCTTCTTTTCTAAATCATCAATTTTATCAAAAACAGCTGATCGTTGTTCAAGAGGTAAGTCTTTCACTTCTTCTCGTAACTTCTCGATTTGCTCACGTTCTGTAGTAGCTGATTCGTAAATAAATTTTTGCAGTTCCTTTGTCTTAGCGCGTAAGTCATCGTGCGTCAAAGTATCAATCTCTGCATACATTTTCTTGACCTTATCTACATAAGGTTGCGTCGCTTTTGCGTCACGACTTGCTTTATTACCGAAAAGTTTCGATATAAGTTCGTTAAATCCCATTGTTTTGGTATTCTATATTGATTATTATTTTTTGTTGAGTTCAATCGAGTCGACGAATACACTCGATCAGGAGCAAAGATACAAGTTATTTTCGGGAAAAGCGTTGTAAATCAATTAGTTTTTAGACACACAAAATCATTTTCCCTTTCTTTGCTAATGTAGGGGGAAAGAAGCCGCTGCGTTCGGGCCACGAATATGAATAGAAGAGCAAATTGTTGGACAAATCTGCGTCATATTCACAGGCACATGGATAATTTGCGCCTTGACATTAGGTCCCATCAATATGATAGGTGCATATGTTGTACCATGTTGTACCACTTGTACGACACGGTCTTGTTCATCTACTTGCTTCCAGCCAGGAAGTATATCAATAAATAAATCACCTGAATGTGCTACATGAAAACCTGCACGGAATAATTCCGTCTGAGGCGACCAACCACCTAACAATAATTGGTGGCTGCTATACACTTGTTGTACCCCACTAAACTCGGCTAGGAAATGAGCTGCACGAAGTTGCACTTCATCCAACTGCATCTGTCGCTTTTCAATCAATGCATGATTCAGATATATTTGTTGGTCATGATATCCAGAAACCCATTTTCCATCGCCATATTTGGCCATCAAATATAGATTAAGCAACGCCGCACAACGATTTACACGAAACTCTCCACTGGGCAAATGATATCTTCCCAAAGCTGGATGTATCTTTTTCTGAGGTGCAGCACCACTGAGCACCACCAACGTACGATTCAGTCCCACATGACGTTCTATCATACCCAAAAGATGCTGTATAGACAGATCTAGACGTACATACGCATCTTGCTGTTCCATTGGCTGCTCAGTAAGAGAAGCATCCATATCCCGTCCTACAGTATATCCGACCGTCAACACATCAGGAGTTTCATCTCTCCCTAAACGAGTATATTGCAAACACTTATCAACTATTTTATTGACTTCATCATTGACAAGTGGCGAAGCCATAAAACGTTTAACCATAGACTCCCTATACGCACGCATAGGATACTTAAATGGCTTTTTATGATAGGTAGATGTTTGGTAATGAAAATCCTCAAAAGACAAGAAAGGTTTCCATACAATATCTTTGATACGGGTTCCTACCCCCCCATCAGACAGATTATAATCGGCCAACCACTCAGGCAATTCTGGATAATAAGTGGTACTACACCAATTACCGCTTTTATCATCTATCCAATAAGCTCCGTTAGCAACATGTCCAGCAGCCAGAACAGCTGCATCTCTCCACGGAGCAACACTGTACACCAAACCTGTATTTTGCGTTTGTTCTTTGAGCGCGTCAGTATATGTTTCAGCTATTAGATAGTGGGGACTTGTCGTATCATCAGTGTAATTGCCCATGTAATGCGTATCATCAACAGCACCAATTGGATGAAGTGTTTCCACATCAAACCATTTCTCCGAGATAATACCATGTTGGGCAGGTACTGCTCCAGTCATCAATGTAGCCACAGCAGACGCACGATCTACGGGTATATAAGGCATTTGTCCATGCGAATAGACACGTCCTTCTTTCCATAAACGCTTGATTCCTTGATCCCCATAGACTTTACTATATACTCTCAACTGATCTGTACGCAATCCTTGCACCTGTACATGTACCACAAGACGTGGAGGTACAGGCAACTCTTGTGCTGTTGCATCTGTGGCAGCTAGCACAAGTAAAACAGTCATCAGACTAGTAAAGTGATGTACGCGTAAAGTCATATATAGGCTTATCTACAATTACAACGATATGCTAAGTTATCGAATTGTTCCGATAGTCTGCACACGTCTATTATGTTGTGATTTCTTGGGAACTAATGTCCAAGCGATAAGGCGTATCAACAAAGCAGATGCCAAAAGCACTATAGGACAAGAAACCACTTGAATTTTAAATATTATAAACGAAACAACCGATAAAAACACAATGCCAGCAAACAATCTTGGTATCCAAGACGCCTTTTGTCTATTACGATTTTTCAGCAGATTTGGTATCAACACAAAATAAAGGGGATGAAAAATCAACAATAAAAAATTAGGAGACACGGCAGGATGCACAGAAAAGAAATTTAAAAAGGCAATAACCACTCCTACACATCCAACAGTAAAATAGAGGAAGAAATCGAAAATCCAAGAAAAGCGTCCTCGCAAATTATCCCATACCGTTATTAAAATAGCCAATAGAAGAAGCACCAGACTAAATATTATCGGCGAAATAGGAATATGCGCTTCGCGTTTTTCTTCCGCTAAACGTTCATGATCTTGTGCTAAAAATAAAGAACGAGACTTTACCAACGGCACACGTGTTCCATCTGGACGCTCAATCTGTGCCCCTCGCATCATTTGTTCCAGATAAAAAGGTACAAACATATGTTCTCTTTGAGTCATTGCTCTATCAGCAGGACGTCCAAGCAGCAAATCCATACCTAATTGATACCATTTAGAATCTTCTGTATACTGATGCACAACATCTCTAAACGTCATCAAAGTATCCGCTACTGGATATATTACTTTGCCTTGTATACTTTGTTCTATGATATCGCGCGGACGTGTAGCACAATTATCAAAGAAGAAATTATATCTATACTCAGCATTTTTAGGCAAAGCATTGAGTTGAATTTTGTGTACTAGAGTATCTGTTTCAGCAGGAGAGAGATTAAGTTCTAATGCATACACTTCTCTATTTAAATATCTGTATATTCTGTAAAAGCGCACATAATCATCATATCCTAATTTGTAATCCGTCTTTCCTTGTATAAAACGCATCATAAAATTAGGTTGCTGCATATCAAACTGCCCATAATTATAGACCAAATTGGGGACCTTGCTATCCTTTGAAATCGGCATCGTATGTATAGCCGTATGCCCAAATAAAGCATAGACCTCCTGTCCTGCTGAACACGTCAACAGAAAAACACGGGCCGAAGGAATAGTATCTTTAGGATTGATCACTGATTGACTATGTTGTCCTCGAGAATATGTATTCGCGGCATATAAACTAGAATATACTCCCCCTAAGAGCATCAAAAAAGTATATTTTAGGAGAGTCCTAGTCAATTTTTGATAGAATATCTGGCGCTTTTGCATCATTTTTGATTGAATTCTGTGCGAAGGTATGAAATATTTGTATCTTTGCAAAATCAGAAAGAAAAAAAGATGACAAATACCCATATAGTTTTAGACATAGGGAATACGGTGGGCAAGATGGCACTCTTTGTAGGAGACACGATGAAAGACGTGTGGTATGGGGAAGATATCATGAGCCTATTAGCTCAGATACCGCAACACATGCCAATACATTGTGGTATATTTTCCACCGTGCGTACTCTTTCTCCATTGGAATGTGAAGCTTTGCACACGTGCAACTTTGATATGCTTGAATTGAGCCATCACACACCGCTTCCTATTGAGATTGCCTATGATACACCAGAGACGCTAGGACCTGACCGTATTGCCGCTGTTGTGGGAGCATATGGTGAAAAGCCTAACACACCTTTACTGGTGATAGACGCTGGTACCGCTATTACATATGAGTATATTACTGCTGACGGACAGTATATGGGGGGAAATATTTCTCCTGGAGTTCGTTTACGTTTTGAGTCTTTACATGCCTATACTAGTCGTTTGCCCCTTGTTGAAAAAACAGGTAGACAAGTTGACTTTGGAGTAGACACAGAGACTGCTATTCGTGCTGGTGTTGTACGAGGAGTAATATTTGAAATAGAAGGTTATATACGAGAGATGCAAAAAAAACACCCTAATCTTTTCGTTTTTTTAACCGGTGGAGAGCATTTTTCCTTTGAATCAAGCGTAAAAAAATGCATCTTTGCAGACAGATTTTTAGTTTTGAAGGGTTTAAACCGGATATTATATTATAATCAATGACAAATAGAAGCATAAAAAATTGGTTATTGCTTTCGCTTTTTCTTCCTCTAGCAGGATGGGCTCAAAACAATACCAATTCCCCATATACCCAATACGGGCTGGGACAAATTAGAGACAATATCTCAGGTAGTAGTCGCGCGATGGGTGGTGTTGGAGTAGCCCTCTTTGACCATTCCGAAGTGAATCTTTCCAATCCGGCATCATACGCCGCAGTAGATTCATTGACTATGCTGTTTACTACTGGCATGTCTCTACAAAACACCAACCTAACGGACGGTACCATCAAACTAAATGCGGGCAATTCAAGTCTCGACTACCTTGCCATGCAATTTAGAGCCACTAAAGGCTTGGGGATTACCTTTGGGATGCTTCCATTTAGCAATATTGGCTATGACTTCTCAGAAACAACAACCGATGCTGAGACAGCCAATACGACAAAGAGATATTACTCCGATTGTAGTGTTGACAAAATATTCATTGGAGCTGGATATCAAATTTTACCTCAACTATCTATCGGGGTAAATGCGACGTACATATATGGTGCTATTGACCGATATATGTCACTAAGCTTTCCAAACAATTCTAGCGCTTACACAACTTTACGAAATGAACACTACTATGTGCATGACTTTAATGTAGAATTGGGTCTACAATATGCGATGCAAATAGGAAAAGATCACACCGTACGCCTAGGGGCTACTTACAGCCCAGGACATGAATTGTCAGGAAGCAGCTATATGAGAAATTACTTACTCAATTCATCAGGAACTGTTCTTGAAAGCCAAAAGACAGACATGGGTGAATCGGGGAATGCTAGTACATATAAATTGGGGGTAAGCTACGAACAACCTAAGCTACGTGTATCGGCAGAAGTACTATACCAAGATTGGAGTAAATACAAATACCAAGGTAATAAAGATGCATACAGCGACCGCTACCGCGTAGGAATTGGAGCTGAATATGCAGCCGACAAGAATGGACGTTCATACGTAGGGCGTATTCGATATCAACTTGGTGCGTATTATGATCAGCCATACTATAATTATAATGGCGAAAGAGCATGCAAAGAATATGGTATTACAGGTGGTTTACGCCTACCTATCTTCCGCTCTGGTTCTGTATTAAATCTTGCGGCTGGATACCAATTTCGCAAAGCAGATATTACGAACTTGCTAGATGAAAAACAATTTACAGTAAGCATTGGAGTAACATTCAATGAACGTTGGTTCTTTAAGAGAAAGATTCAATAGGCTTTCTGCTTGACACCTTTTAGAACGTACATGAAAATGATAATTACTAAATTCTATCAATAATGAAAATGAAGACTTTGATTGCATCCCTACTAATGGTAGTGGGGTTCAGCTTGAGCCTATCCGCTCAAAACGAGGAATGCCTAAAGAACTCAAGTATCTCGCACAATTTTTGTAAAGTCAAGAACTACAAAGGTGCTTACGAGTCATGGCAAAAAGTGTTGGCCGAGTGTCCAACATTGCGTTACTACACCTTTACTGACGGTGAAAAGATTCTTAAGAGCTTTCTAAAGACAGAAAAGAAAGGCTCACCAGAGTATCAAGCTCACTTTAACGAATTGATGGCATTGTATGACAAATTAATGGAAGTGACTCCAGAATTTGCCACACGCATGAAAGTGCCTAATGTCAACCGTGTACTAGGCGATAAGGCTGTAGACTTCTTAACTCTTTCTCCAAAACCAGAATTGGCAACAGCCTACAAATGGCTAGGAGAAGTTATCGAAAAAGAAGGCCCTAAATCAGGAACAACAATTATGTTCTACTATCTGCAAGTATCTCAGTACATTGTAAAGACAAATCCTGATCACAAAGAACAGTTTATTCAAGACTACTTCACTACTACAGACCTTTGCGACAAAGCAATTGCAGCTGTCCCTGAAAAGTCAAAGAAAAACTACGAAAGAGCTAAAGAAGCTTTGAATGGCCTCTTCATCAACAGTGGTGTTGCTGACTGCGAAACGCTTCAAGCACTTTATGGTCCACGCGTAGAAGAAAACAAGACAAATCTTGAATACTTAAACAAAGTATTGAACATTTTGAGCTGGATGAAATGTACAGAATCAGACGTTTACTTGAAAGCGAGCTTATACTCTTATCAAATCAAACCTACTAGTTCAGGTGCTTACGGTGTAGCCGTTCAAGCATACAAACAAGGTGATATTGATGGAGCCGTAAAACTTTTCCAAGAGTCTATTAATCTTGAACAAGACCCAGCTAAAAAAGCAGAAACAGCTTACAAGACAGCTTATGTTTTGTACGGAAAGAGCCGTTACTCACAAGCACGTTCAATGGCTTTGCAAGCAACAAAATATAATAGCAACTACGGGGCACCATATATTCTTATTGCTAAGATGTACGCTGCAAGTCATAACTGGAACAAAGAACCAGTCTTGAATCAATGTGCATATTATGCTGCAGTAGATAAACTATATAGAGCTAAACAAGTTGACCCATCTGTAGCTGAAGAAGCCAACAAACTTATCAGTAGCTACTCTTCTTACTTCCCAGCTAAAGACAAATTGTTCTTCCTTGGACTTAAGAAAGGTGACACAGTAAAAATTGGTTCTTGGATTGGCGAGACAGTAACTATCCGATAAAAAACATATGCTGAAGAGAAATACATATGCTCTTTCAGCGGCAAATAGAAGCATACTCCGCGCAATCTTTGTGTGGAGTATGCTTTTACTGTTTGCTGGCTGTGGAGGCAACAAAAAGGACTTGGCCAAGGCAATCACAGAACGTGATTCACTTCCAGTCATGGATACTAGAGATGTAACAACTTTAATATCCGACTCTGGTGTGACCAGATATCGCATTAAAACTGCCCAATGGCAAATCTTTGACAAAAAAGTGCCATCATACTGGGCTTTTGAGAAAGGCATCTATTTAGAAAAATACGATACACTACTTCAAATCGAGGCCAGTATTCAAGCCGACACAGCTTATTTTTTCGATAAGAAAAAGCTATGGCATCTAATGGGACATATTCAGATTAAAAACCTAAAAGGAGATAAATTTGAAACCTCTGAAATGTTTTGGGATCAAAACACCGAAAATGTCTACAACGACAAACATATTGAGATAACCCAAAAAGATCGCAAAATTGTAGGTTATGGATTTGAGTCTAATCAGGGACTAACTAAATATGCCATTCGTAATATCGAAGGAATTTTTTACATAAATACAACCGATACAATACAACCAACAACCAAAGACAGCATCCCTGCTTCTACAGACAGCCTATCAACTTCTAAATTAGACAAGACACTGCCCAATAAGACAGTGCAAATACATAAGGCAGTTCAAGACACTGTCCGTGCAATACAAGCCCAACCTTAATTTATTTGCTATGCACACATTACTATCAGTACTTATCATCTTATTGATTTCTATAGTACTTTCTGCCTTCTTTTCAGGGATGGAAATCGCTTATATTTCGGTTGACCAATTACGCTTCAAAGTAGAAGGAACACAAGGATTGACCAATCGAATCGTCAATTTGTTTATAAAAAGACCAAGTGATTTTATAAGCACGATGCTCGTAGGTAATAACGTAGCACTGATTGTCTATGGTATTATGATGGCTCAACTGATAGAAAAGGCTATCCCTACATTAACCCAAAATGAGCTAGCACTTTTGATTGTAGAAACGGTTATTTCTACCCTAATTATCCTATTTCTAGGTGAGTTTATACCCAAAACGCTCTTCAAGCTACATCCACACAGCATGCTGCGCTTCTTTGCACTCCCTTTATTACTTTTCTACGTAATACTCTACCCCATCCAAAAAATCGCCTCAGGACTATCTTTTTTATTCCTACGTTTATTTGGTGTAAAAGTCACACGTGAAGTCTCAGTAACTGCCTTCAGTAAAGTAGATTTAGATCACTTCGTCCAAAAAGGGATTGACGAAGCCGAACAAGCAGACAGCATTGAAAATGAAGTTAAAATATTCCAGAACGCATTGGATTTTAGCACAGTCAGATTGAGGGATTGCATGGTACCTCGAACAGAAATCATAGCTGTAGAAACAACCGATCCATTAGAAACACTACTTTCACATTTTACCGAATCAGGCGTTTCCAAACTCATTGTGTTTGAAGGAACAATCGATAATATTGTGGGGTATATTCATTCCTCAGAAATGTTTCGTCAACCCAAAGACTGGCGAAACCACATCACCAAAATACCTATTGTGCCTGAAACAATGCAAGCGCATAAACTGATGACCCTTTTTATGCAACAAAAGCGCACACTAGCCGTTGTTGTTGATGAATTTGGTGGCACATCAGGCATTGTCTCTTTAGAAGATTTAGTTGAAGAAATTTTTGGAGAGATAGAAGATGAACATGACAGCACAAGCTATATATGCAAAGAAATGCCCGATGGCACTTTCCTTATTTCTGCACGTATGGAAATAGATGCTGTTAATGAAACATTAGGCATTAATCTTCCTGAATCAGATGAATATCTCACCATTGGTGGATACATTTTAAGTAAAAATCAAAGTTTCCCAACACTCAACGAAGTCGTAGAAATAGGCCCATATGAATTTAAAATACTTAAAGTAGCCTCAACCAAAATTGAACTTGTCCGTCTAAAAATAAAAGAATAATGCACATAAGCGCACATTTTTTTAAGGAAGGCCTAGGATTTGTCCTTTTTTTTGTATCTTCGTGCGCTGTATTTAAAGCGAAATAAATTGTAACAAATAGATTATAAACAAAAAGAAATGGCAGTACTAAACACAATCAGGTCGTGGACCTGGGCTTTGATCGTCTTTGTCGGAGTCGCTATGTTTGCCTTTATTGCAGGCGATGCATGGAAGATGATCCAGCCACACACAATACCAAGTGCTGGTGTGGTAGATGGAGAGAAACTTTCTTACAATGAATACCAACGTATGGTTGAAGAGTTAACCGATGTGTACAAAATGCAATATCAAACCAACTCTTTCAATGACCAACAAATGAACGCAATCCGCGATGAAGTTTGGAATACTTATGTAAACGACAAACTTATCAAACGTGAATGCGACAAGCTAGGTATTGAAGTAAACGATGCAGAGTTACTTAACATTGTGAAGACAGGTAATTCTCAACTTCTTCAACGCTCACCATTTATAAACCCACAGACACATCGCTACGACTACGATGTACTGACTAAGTTCTTGTCTTATTACGATAATGCCAAGAAACAAGGTTTTGCTTCTCCTAATGCATCTTACTTGATTAAGCAATATACTTATTGGAAATATATTGAGAAAAAAATCAAGTCGACTGCTTTGAGCAACAAATATTTCACGCTACTTTCTGCAGCCATGTTGGGCGACAGCATTCAAGCACGTGATGCTTACAATGCACAAAACTTGATGGCTGAAGTCGTGGTTTCTGGTCTTCCTTATTCTTCAATCGCTGATTCTTCAATTGTAGTAAGTGATGCTGCACTTCAAGCTAAATACAACGAGATGAAGGAAAGCTTCCGTCGTCCACAAGACACTCGCACCGTAAAATACATTGATGTACAAGTACGCCCTAGTGCTGCCGATCGTGCTGCAATCAATGAAGAAGTAGAGAAAGCAGTTCAAGATATGGCTCCAGCGAATGCTAAATTGTCCGACATTGTAACAAATGCACAATCTAGCGTCCTATATAAAGACCTATTCCTTGCAGCTTCTGCCCTTCCTACTGATGTAGCGACACGTTTGAAAGACGTTAAAGTAGGTGACACATTTGGTCCTTACGAAGACGCACAAACCAATACAATCAATGGTTTTAAAGTGGTTGCTAAAGAAAAATCGGCCGATTCTATCGCATTCCGTCAAGTATTTGTAGCAGATGCCGACAAAAAAGTCATGGCAAGTCGTACAGATTCAATCATGAATGTGCTTAAGAAGGGCGAGAAATTCGAAAAAGTTGCACAAGCACTTGGCCAACAAGGTAAACCAGCAGTGATTACCTCAGCCATGCTAGCTCAATCTCCACAGCTAAATGCAGATCAACTAAAATTGATCAAGACTGTATATAGCATGAAGAAAGGTGAACTCAAGACAATCACACTAGGTCAAGCCAATGTAATTCTTGAAGTCACAGCAAAAGCATCAGTTACAGACCGCTATAAAGTAGCCATTGTAAAACGTCCTGTTGAATTTAGTGATGATACATACCAAGATGCATACACAGCATTTAGCCAATTTATAGCAGAGAATAAGACTATTGCTGATATGGAAAAGAATGCAGAAGACGCAGGTTATCGTGTACGCACCACTATGGTATCTCCAAGTTCACACTATATTGCCAATGTTCCAGAAACTGCTCCACTAGTAAAATGGACTTTCGAAAACGACATCAATGCAGTATCAGAACTTGAAGAAGTCGGAAACAATGATCAATTCATGGTTTGCGGTCTTACAGCAATCACTCCAGCTGGTTACGCTAGCTTCGAGGATGTAAAACAACAACTTCGTTTCTTGGTTATTCGCGATCTTAAAGCCGCACAATTGAAGAAGCAACTTGCAGGCAAAACAACGATTGCCGCAGTATCTTCAATGCCAGAAGCAGTAACAGATACATTAAAACGTGTCACTTTCTCAGATACTCCACAAGTAGCAGGATTTGGTTACGAACCAAACATTGCAGCCTATGCATCTGTAGCTCAAAAGGGTGCAGTAAGCAAACCTGTTCAAGGTCTTGGTGGCGTTTATTTAGTACAAGTTGTTGACCGCAAGCAAGGTGGTCTAGAATACAACGCAAAAACACAAATGAACACCATTGCACAACGCAAGATGATGATGCTACTTAACCCACGTACACGTCAACCTAATTTTGAATCTCTACGTGAAGGTGTAGATATTCAAGATACCCGTTACTTGTTCTATAACTAAGACAAGCAACAACAAATAGCATCTACAATACATAAAAGGTGTGTCAAAGAGTTCGGCTTTTTGACACACCTTTTTGCTCTCAATTGTAGCGATTTAACAAGAACTCTGTGGTTTTAACCCTAAAAGCAAGATACTCTAAAATAAAATCGCTATTTTTGCATCTGACATTATGACATGAAAGTTATGACAGCATTACATAAAACGCCCCTTATTGGTATGACCCTCAGCCAGATACAAACAGTAGCTGCTGAACTGGGTATGCCCAAGTTTGCCGCGAAGCAAATTACAGATTGGTTGTACCACAAAGGTGTAACCACCATAGAAGACATGACCAACCTATCCAAGAAGCATCGCGAACTACTTTCAGCGACTTATTGCGTCGGCTTGGAAGCACCAGTAGAAGCTCAACGATCGGTTGATGGCACCATCAAATACCTATATCAAGTAGACAATAATCAATTTGTCGAGGCTGTATATATTCCGGATGGAGAACGCGCCACCCTATGTGTATCATCTCAAGTGGGCTGCAAGATGGGATGTGCTTTCTGTATGACAGGTCGCATGGGTTTTATACAACAATTGACTGCCCATCAGATACTAAACCAAATAGCTGCTCTTCCTGAACGCGACAAACTCACCAATGTCGTCTACATGGGTATGGGTGAACCATTAGACAACTTAGATAACGTACTTCAAACCTTAGATATATTGACTGCATCTTGGGGATTTGGATGGAGTCCTAAACGCATTACCGTATCAACTATCGGGATCAAAAAAGGGCTACAACGTTTTATTGAAGAATCAGATTGCCATTTGGCAGTCAGTCTACACGCACCGTTCCCTATGCTGCGTCAAGAACTGATGCCAGCAGAAAAAGCATTTTCACTAACAGATATCGTCACCCTACTCAGCGATTATGATTGGGGCGGCCAGCGTCGTCTATCCTTTGAATATATTGTATTTGATGGAATTAATGATCAAATGGAACATGCAAAATCTTTAGTGCGCCTACTTAAAGGCCTGCCATGTCGCATCAACCTCATTCGTTTCCATCGTATTCCAGATAGTACCTTAGATGGTGTAGGAATGGACAAGATGCAACGTTTTCGTGATTACCTGACAAGCCATGGAGTCATGACTACTATCCGTGCATCGCGTGGTGAAGATATTTTTGCTGCCTGCGGTATGTTATCAACCGAGAAAGAAAAAAAACACCATACATAATCACATAAACATCTTAACATATGAAAAGCTTATATTCAGTATTGATTTTTACAGCAGCACTACTAGTAAGCGGCTGTTCAAGCAAGAAAGGCACCATCTTTACCAATGCATCAAGCGGTAAACCTTTCGAGTTGCTCGTAGTCGTTCAAGATGAACACCAATGGGACACAGCTGTTGGTAAAGCCATCTTCAATGCCTTAGACACCGACGTGCCAATGCTTCCTCAACCAGAACGATCATTCCATATCATGCATTGCTCTAAAAAAGACTTTGACAATACCATGAAATTGCTCCGCAATATCATTATTGTTGATGTTAATCCCGATCGCTATACGCAATCAAAAATTAAGATCATGCATGATGAATATGCAGCACCTCAAGCTCTTATGCGCGTTCAAGCACCTTCAGCATCCGAACTAGCCACTTTTATCAATGCACATAAAAAAGTCATCATCGACTTTTTCACTCGTGCAGAATTACAACGTACTGCCTCAGAACTCAAGAAGAATCACAGTAAAATTGTATCGCAAAAGGTAGACAGCCTTTTTGGGTATAATGTATGGGTATCTCCTGAATTTGCATCTACAAAATGCCGCAAGGACTTCTTTTGGACGCGTGCAGATCGCTCAGACTGCCTATTAAATTTTGTCATGTATAGCTATCCATTTGAGAGCGACAGCACCTTTACCTTACAATATTACATCGCCAAACGTGACTCTTTCATGAAAGCGCACATCCCAGGTAGTCAACCAGGCATGTATGTCGAAACCGACCCTCGCTTTATTCAAAAAGAAGTGATTGAGGTACAAGGGCAATATTGTATGGAAGTACGTGGCCTTTGGGATATGAAAGATGACATGATGGGTGGTCCTTTCGTGTCGCACACCATGTTGGACAAAGCCAACAATCGTATCGTAACGTCCGAAGTTTTCCTTTTTGCTCCTCGTAAGCACAAAGCAGATATGCTTCGTTTCTTGGAAGCTTCATTGTACACCATGCAACTACCAGGCATGCCGTTGACAGAAGCCACACAAAAAGAAGACTCAAAAAAGCCAACACATAATTAAGCCCTATTTGTTCCTTAGTACCGATCAACAAAAATGAGAGGACTAGGAACAACAAAATATAACCATTAAACATTTTCCACTATGGACAAAAGAAAGATCCGCGTGGGTATCACCCACGGAGATATCAATGGTATCGGATATGAAGTTATTTTGAAGTGTTTCGAAAATCCAGAAATGCTTCAACTATGCACCCCTATACTATACGGCTCTCCCAAGGGAGCAGCTTATCACCGCAAAGTACTTGGTCTAAAGACACCATTTAGCATCATTCAAAATGCCAAAGAAGCTAGTCACGATCGATTAAGTATCATCAACAGTTGCGATGACGACATAAAAGTAGAATTAGGTAAGCCCGACAAACAAGCTGGAAAAGCAGCCCTAGATGCCCTAGAACGTTGCATAGCCGATTACAAAGCAGGATTGATTGATGTGATTGTCACAGCTCCAATCAATAAAAACACCATTCAATCAGATGAGTTTCATTTCCCAGGTCATACAGAATATATTCAAGAACGCCTTGGTAATGACCGCAAAGCATTGATGATATTGATGAATGATCAGCTACGTGTTGCTTTAGTTACAGGGCATGTACCTTTGCATGAAGTACCACATATGATCACCAAAGACAACTTGACAGAAAAAATCAAGAGCTTTGCAGGTATCCTCAATTACGACTTTGGGCTAGACAAGCCACGCATCGCCGTACTTAGTCTAAATCCTCATGCAGGAGATGAAGGACTACTAGGACAAGAAGAGGAAATCATCATGACACCAGTACTTCAAGACCTACGTAAACGTGGTTACTTATGCTACGGTCCATTTGCAGCCGATGGTTTCTTTGGTGCTGGCAACTGGAAACACTTTGATGGCGTACTTGCCATGTATCATGATCAAGGTCTAGCACCATTCAAAGTGCTAGCCATGGAAGACGGTATCAACTACACAGGTGGTCTACCCGTAGTTCGTACCTCGCCAGCTCATGGAACGGCCTATGAGATTGCAGGCAAGAATCAGGCTAGCGAAACATCGTTCCGCTCTGCCATCTACACCGCTATCGACATAGCACGTCACCGTCGAGAAGAACGTGTTCTACATAGAGATCCGCTACAAAAGCAATTTTTTGATAAGCGCGACGATAGCCATACACTTAAATTAGATGCACCAGAAGAAGGAGAGGCATAATATGGATCCAAAGATACAGTCAGTCAAGATGCGCTTTAGCATCATCGGTAATAACGAGCAACTTGAACGTGCTATAGATATCGCCATGCAAGTTGCCCCAACCGATCTCTCTGTATTAATTACCGGAGAGAGCGGTGTGGGTAAAGAAAACTTCCCACAAATCATTCATCAGAACAGTGCAAGAAAGCACAAGCGTTATATCGCTGTCAATTGTGGTGCCATCCCTGAAGGCACCATTGATTCTGAGCTATTTGGGCACGAGAAAGGCGCCTTCACAGGTGCCATCTCTAGCCGTAATGGCTATTTTGCCGAAGCCGATGGCGGCACTATCTTTCTTGACGAAGTTGGTGAACTACCACCTGCCACGCAAGCTCGATTGCTTCGTGTACTCGAAAGTGGAGAATACATTAAAGTAGGATCCTCGCAAGTTCAAAAGACCGATGTACGTATTGTAGCTGCCACCAATGTGAAGTTGCAAGAAGCCATTGCCGATGGTCGATTTCGTGAGGACCTCTTTTATCGACTCAATACAGTACCCATTGTCATTCCTCCTCTACGCGACCGAGGTAATGATATATGGATGCTATTTCGTAAATTTGCAGCCGACTGCGCAGATAAGTACAAGATGCCTACCATCCAAATGACAGATGAAGCCAAAGAAGTACTTTTGCACTACAGTTGGCCCGGCAACGTACGTCAGTTGAAGAACATCACCGAGCAAATCTCCATCCTCGAAAGCAGTAGAGAGATTACTCCAGAGATTCTGAAACGGTATCTACCAGCTCAGAATCAAACGAATCTGCCAGCACTGACAACACAACAGCAGAGTCAAAACAGTTTCGAGAATGAGCGCGAGATACTATACAAAGTTCTTTTCGACATGCGTAAAGACATGACCGATTTAAAGAAACTTGTCAATGACCTCATGGAAGAACAAAACATGCCTATGACCGATAATCAGGCCAATTATTTGAATAATACTGATTACAACATGGTCATACATACCGACAATATGGCCAAACCCACTCCTCGTAATCGCATTATGGAACACGACCATATTCAAGACACCGAAGAATGGGAAGAGCTTATTTCGCTAGGCGATGTGGAACGCAATCACATCCTCAAAGCTCTAAAGAGATTTGACGGCAACCGTAAACAAACAGCCGAGGCCCTCGGCATATCAGAAAGAACCATTTATAGAAAAATGAAAGAATATGGATTGGACAAAGACTTTTAAGCATACCCGCCACCGCGTTATTGCGAGCATCATGAGCGTCCTGCTAATGGGCGCCATCACCTCGTGTGCTGTATCCTACAAATTTAATGGTTCTTCCATCAATTACGAGAAGGTCAAAAGTATACAAATAGCCGAATTTCCTATTCGTGCCTCCTACGTATATGCTCCGCTAGGTGTGCGCTTCAACGAAGAGTTGAAAGACATCTACGACCGTCAAACCCGTCTACAGCTGATCAATGCTGGCGGCGACTTACAGTTGAGCGGAGAGATCACTGGCTACAACCAGTATAACCAAGCAGTCTCTGCCGATGGTTATTCAAGCGAGGTGAAACTACAAATCACCATACATGTCAACTTCGTGAACAACACCAATCACGATGAAGATTTCGATAAGAATTATACAGCATTCCGTACTTATCCGGCCACCTCATTGCTGACCGATGTACAGGATGATCTCATCGAAGAAATGATCAAAGAAATCATAGATCAAATATTCAACGACACTGTAGCCAACTGGTAAGTCACGCTTATGAACGCTGAACAATTTATTCATTACATCAAACATCCCGAGCTTTTAGATAAGGATACCCTCTACCAATTGCGTAACTTGGTAGAGCGCTATCCCTATTTTCAAACAGCTCGTATGCTGTATCTCAAGAACCTATACCTACTCCATCACGAGCAATTTGGTCCTGAGTTACGGCGTGCAGCACTCTATCTTTCCAATAGACGCCAGCTATTCTACTTTATCGAAGGCATTCGTCTTGGAGAAGAAAGTATTGTGCAAAAAGAAGAGCAACCAGAAGCCGATCAACCATCCGTTAATCGTACTCTGGAACTCATCGAATCTTTCTTGCACGATCAGCCACAGCCCGATGATCATATTGCCGATATGAGCTATTCCCCCGACTACACCACCTACCTTCTTCAACAGATGGAAGAGGAACGAGCTCAACATCCAGACCAAGCCCCCCCATCGCATGAAGATGACCGCAGCAGCACCCTCATAGATGATTTCTTGGCCCACGCCGATGATACCCCATTGCTACCTGTCTCCAGTGAAGAAGAACCCATCGGCCCATCGTGCTCAGAAGAGGAAAAGCCACTGGATGAGAGTTATTTCACCGAGACATTAGCACAAATTTACATAAAACAACGTCGATATGACCGTGCGATAGAAATAATACAGCGTTTATCCTTGAAATATCCAGAAAAAAATGTTTACTTTGCAGACCGTATTGCATACATAGAGCAATTAAAAGAAAAAAATAACCCATAAATAATTTAGAAACAAGATTATGAACTTACTTTTAACTATTCTGATCGTGATTGCAGCCATCCTGCTTTGCTTGATCGTATTTGTCCAGAACTCTAAGGGCGGTGGTCTTTCTTCAGAGTTTTCATCATCAAATCAAATCATGGGTGTACGTAAGACAACAGACGTACTAGAAAAGACAACTTGGACTCTTGCAGCAAGCATCGTGGTACTAAGTGTAGCGATTTCTTATTTCCCACCAACAAAGACAGGTGCAACATCAGATGCTATCATGCAAGAAGCTGTTAAAGATAATGCAACTAACCCATTGAACAACCCAGCTGCTCAATTCGGTCAAACAACAGGTGATACACCTGCAGCAGACGCAACAGACTCTACTGCAACTAAATAGTTGTATCATTCACAGTATACAGAATGGACTATCCCCTTCAATGCGTCTCCTGTCGCAAAGAAGAATAGTCCATTTTTAGCATACTATTCTATCGCATTCAATACTTAATCCAATCAATAAATTTCATTTTAATGACAACAAAATTAAACGATTCAGCCACTATGCGTTGGGCAGCTTTGGGAGTAGTTGCCTTTACCATGATGGCGGCCTATTTCGTGAATGACGAAATGGCTCCCCTCAAAACGTTATTAGAGAGCGGTCTTAGCTGGAACAGCGATGACTTCGGCTTTTATACAGGTGCCTATAGCGCCTTGAACGTATTCTTCTTGATGCTTATTTGGGGAGGATTTATCCTAGATTACTTCGGAGTACGTTTTACAGGTATCCTATCTTGTGCATTGATGGTAGGTGGTACAGCTATTCAGTACTATGCCATCACCACACTAATAGGTAGCGAAGGTGTATTGCTAGGTCACCCAATGAGTGTAACTGTAGCTGCGGCTGGTTACTCTATCTTTGGTGTAGGAGCCGAAGTAGCTGGTATCACTGTAACCAAAATTATTGCAAAATGGTTTAAAGGCAAAGAAATGGCCACAGCCATGGGAGTACAAGTAGCTCTAGCACGTATTGGTTCTCTAGCCGGATATGCAGCAGCATTGCCAGTAGCCAAGGCCATGGGTGTATCTTTCCCTACCTTGATGGGCTTGATGCTTCTACTGGCTGGTTTGGTTACTTTCATCGTGTTCAACTTCATGGATAAGAAACTAGACAACCAACTAGCAGCCGAAAAAGCAGCCAACGCAGCTAATGGTATCGAAGACGAAGACGACGAAAAGTTCAACTTTAGAGATGTCCTAGCTATCATCAAAAACCCAGGTTTCTGGTTGATCGCCCTTCTATGTGTATTGTTCTACTCATGCGTCTTCCCATTCCAGAAATACGCCACAGAGATCATGGTGATGAAATATCACGTAAGCGAAGATTTCGCGGGATTTATGGCAGGTCTTCCTGCACTAGGTGCCCTAGTCTTGACTCCAGTATTTGGTGGTCTTGTAGACCGTATGGGTAAAGCAGCTTCCATCATGCTTCTTGGTTCTGCGCTTTTGATTGCAGTTCACTTCACATTCTCTATTCCTACATTGACAGCATCTTGGATAGCTATCGTCTTGATGATCCTTCTAGGTATCGCCTTTTCTTTGG
This sequence comes from Bacteroidaceae bacterium, assembly GCA_963668535.1. Classification (GTDB taxonomy): domain Bacteria; phylum Bacteroidota; class Bacteroidia; order Bacteroidales; family Bacteroidaceae; genus F22. The sequence goes on along the minus strand of OY764867.1, from coordinate 1,859,047 downwards.
TTCCATCAGCAATGTGGCCATCAGTAGCCAAGATTTTCCCAGCTCGCCAATTAGGAACAGCATACGCATTGATTTTCTTCGTACAAAACCTAGGTCTTTTGGCTGTTCCAATGTTGATTGGTTCTGTACTAGATAAATACTGTATCACCGGTCAAGAAGTGACCGATGGTGCTACACACAATGTATATGACTATACTTTGCCAATGCTTATTTTTGGTGGCTTGGCCGTGTTGTCTATGATTGTCGGCTTCGTCTTGAAGGTAGTTGATAAGAAAAAAGGCTACAACTTGGAAGTTCCAAACTTGAAGTAATAGAGTTCCTCTATACATACTATTATCGGGAGCATGTTTCGACGTGCTTCCGATTTTTTTTGTACTCATTTCATGTATCAAGAAAGGCCGACTTTATCCAAGACATCACCGCACAGTTTGGTACTGATGTAGAATTTCATGCTTGTTCTGCCAGTGGCATGAATATTGAAGAAGCATATGACTTCTTACTACAGAGAGGCAAGATTAGTCTAAATGCAGAGGAAGCAGTTGGTATCGCTCCTGATATGACGATGTGTGATGAGAGACCATGATCACGAGCACGAGCATCATAGTCACTAAGTAGATTAATACACATATATAATAAGGCGAGTCAGGAGGTAACTTTTGACTCGCCTTATTTGTAAAAAACATCTATACTTATACGTACTATAAATCCACATCAGAAACGACCCAAATGTTTCGATTTAAATTGAGTCCTCTTGACGATACACACCTCTACAACTTACCAAAGAGTATATTTATATAAGCTCTAAAAAGGGCTTTATATATACAAAGCAATAAGACAAAACAGGTAATTAACACCTATACAACTATAAATTCACATAAAAACACAAATGCGTACTTTTTGCGTATAGGATTCATTTATTTAGTCAAATCAAATTACTATATTTGCCGTGCACACCTAATACTTATTTACGAAAGCTACAAATATGATAGAGAAGAAATTTTTATGTATCCAAAATCATATAACCAATGAAAACACCAAAATTTATGAGTCGTTACGTAACACTACTACCTATACTCCTTTTGTTATTATCTTGTCACAGAGGAGATGATCCGTTTCAACCTAAACCAGCAGACAACTATAGCGTTACTCTATTACTAGTTGACTCCAACGACAAGAATATTATAGATTACAACTCAGTAGGCCCTCAATATGACTATAGAGCTATTTCAGATTGCAGGGTTGAACTAGTATCTCCTAAGACCGATGGAATCAAAGTAGAATTGAAAGCTCGCTATGTAGCTGATGGCGATGAAGAGAAGGTTCCTTATCTTCATATTAGCTCATGGAAAGAATTGGAAGATGGTGAAACTAAAACATACGAAGCTGAATTCACGATTTATAGTGAGTATATATTCCGTGATAAACAACCTCATCATATCAAGGTGGTTCACGAACCTGTATTTTTGCGTCAAAAAACGGTCTATATAGATGGAGTAGCTTATCCATCTGTACAAAAGAGTAGTATTAGTGAAAACTTTTTCTACTCCACATATGTAGTGCCTTGGAACTAGAAACAACCTAAAAAGCGTAGACTATATGTAGTAAGTACGCTTCTCGCATACAACATCTAAAAAAGTAACCTTACACGTTATACAAAAGGGAGCATGTCATCACATACTCCCTTTTTTTGTCCCCAAACACATAAAGCAGGCACCCAACTTTCATATTTTATACTAAAAACATAAAATGCGTACTTTTTGTCAATAAAAAAAAGCACAAGTTATTCAATAAATGTGTACTTTTACGTCGCATATATATGAAATCATTATGTATTTATAAACTTATTAAAACAGACATATGAAAGTACACCATTTATTTATTGTAGGACTTGCGTTTATTCTTGCAAGCTGTAGCAACGGCGGAAGCACAAAAGAAGAAGTCTATGCCAAATTTTATCCTCGAACAGTTTTTCAAGTTTCGTTAACTCCATACAGTTCTATAGAAAACAAACACCTAGTCAACTCAATGCTCTATTTGGTACTTAAAACTTCCGACGGTCCTATAGAAAGAAGAGAAAATGTGAACTACTATGGAGATTTTGATATATCAAATTACAATGATGCCGTAACACCATTGGAAAAAGAAATCGAAGATAGCTACTTGAACTACATGGAAGCTATGTACGGCGATAAAATTATAACTCGCTCCATCATACAAACCATAGAATACCGTACTACTGGTGTAAACAATCTTGTAATCACAGCAGATAAGTCATTGGGAGGTATTCCAGCTGGTGGATCGCTAAACTCCCTATTTATACTTAATGATTTCAATCCTAAAGTAATTGTTGACAAAGACACCAAGGAAATTCTTGTAGGATGGGGAGATACAGCTGATTATCCGACATCGCTTTCTGAATGGCTTGCACGCAATCCGCTAGCACAAGCATCTATGGTATTGAAATTATCTAATTCAGTTTCCGATGAAATCCCTGAAACGATTACTTTCTCAGTGACATTGACAACAGACACTGATCAAGTATTGAAGGCCAATGCGGAAAAAATGTACACAATATATTAAGGTATCATTCTTTTTCTTTCGGTGCTATTCAGTACGAATCCTAACTAAATATATTAAAAATTCTCTTCCCTTTGTTTGGCAAAACGCAAGCGCTTGCGTTTTTCACAACTACTATACACATAAAAAACACGGTATACGGCGCGTACAATTGCTATATACGGCAGCCACATATACCGTATACGCCAAGTAAACGCGCCATATACACCAGCACAAATCTAAATATTCTGTCCAATAAATCAGTAAAAGAGATGAAGTCTCTATGTATATTCATGTCATCCATATCGTATCTAAGTCTTATAGACAAATCTATAGAAACAAATAAAAGTGTCAAGTTTTTGTCAAGTATTTCTTGGTACAACACTCGATGATAATCTATATATTTGTTGCATACATATACCTCAAACCATATTAATATGAAAACAAGTATTTATAAACCAAAGTTGATTTCCAAACTACTGCTTATTGTATTTGCGCTTTGTGTAATTCTTATTTTTTACTATCTGGTCCACCCTCTTTCTGGGGCTTCTCTTATTATGTATTCTATACTTTGTGCTATTCTTCTCTTCAAGTTCTCATTAGATAGAATAGAAATCCACGACCACTACATCTATAGACGCAATGCGTATATGAACAAGAGAATCTCATTGGATAAGATTGAAAATATTGAGTATAAGAGTCACTGGTATAGTGGTGACAGTGCTGTGATTACATTTAAAAATCGATTTAATATTCTCAACACAATGCACATCACTTGTGATTACAACGTTGAAGAGATAGTTGAAGAAATTCAAAGTCGTCAATCTAGGATACAACTATAGAACATTTATCTAACAAAAAACTAGACAAATCCAAATATCCGACTTGACAAAAACTTGACATTTTCATTTGTTGGAATTAAACGACAAATGCGAATTATATGCCAACAACCTCAGCATACAATCTACTTAAAAAAACAATACATTTGAAGCTCAATACGTTGTACGACGTATTGGACTCCAAAAATTTCAATGTAATATACAGAGAAACAACGCATGTAAATAAAGAGACCCATGAACAACAGACGTACAGCAAGAAAAAAAGATCATATACGCTATGGACTAATCACCATGCTTATCTGGAATATTTTAGTAATCACAGCATATCTAATTGTCTCCAATATAAAACAAAGATCTATTGCAGCAGAATTGAACGAGAATGGATATATGCTCCTACTCTTCCCTATATCTTGGTCCATCATGTGGTATTTCGTAGGGTATCAAATGCGTAAAGAGTATGTTGCCGAGAAGACTTATTTCAGAAAATTTGCTTTAGATATGCCCAATAGAGTATACCAAAAAGCATTTAATCAATATTACTCAGCTAAGTACTGTAAGATGTTGGGGATAGTAAGTCTTATAGGCATACCACTTTATTTACTATATCCGTTGCGAGAAGGGATCAACGATTATGTAATAGCAGCTTGTGTAGCATGTACTGCTTTATTTTATGGCTTATATTTTAAGAACAGACACCACGCGCTGGTGGATAAAATAAAAAAGTAGCACTCGCAGCATTATGTACACTTATTCGAGTTATCAAAGCTTAAACAAAAATATGTAAGCGCCTCACTTTACAACAAAAAATCAGGGGCATAGAAGCAAAAGCTTCTATGCCCCTAATTATATAAGTATCAAGCTAAACTATTCCCCTTCAGCCTCAACTGTAGTCAGTTCTTTTTTCTCATCAATGCTCGCCGTTACATGTGAAAAGATAAACAGTGCAATCGCACTGACTATCCCTACCCCTGCAAAAACAAACCAGATATAATGCGCATGTGCACTAGCCTCTGCCCACGCCTCATGCGATTCGAAAGTCTTTGGATCGGGACAATACTTCATCAGTAAGAATCCACTCAATCCAAACCCTAGGATAGACGATAAGAAACTGTGTAAATGGCTAAAACCTAAGTACAACCCTTCTTCGCCTTTGGGTGCTTGAAAAGAGAAATATTCTAGATAACGCGGAGAGATAAAACACTCGGCAAGCCCTTGTACGATGATACCCAAAATCATCATCACAGTAATACTAGACATCCCCAGAATAGTCGCCGAACCTAGAAGATTGCCCGTAGCCATCAACAAAGCCGAGATAGGTATCAAACACATACCCACCATAATAGAAGTCAACGCCTTAAACTTAGACATCATCTGCGTGATGGTTCCTACAGCAAGTACGACAACCAATGGGTTGACATTGGCAATCCATCCTGGCTTGGCAGCATCACCAGCCATACGAATCACATACTTAGGCATAGTGGCATATAGTTGATGTTGAACCATCCAAAATCCAGTAACGATAAGGATCAAGGTCAACAAACGACCATTGCTCAATACACGCACAAAACCCTGACCGATTTCTTTCATGCTCTTACCAGCACCTTCAGTATGAGTTGACTTATAGAACAGCACAATAGCTATCAAAGCGATACATGTCATCGTAGCACTAAAATAGTTGATCCAGATATACCCCTTATCACCCAATGCAGTGCGCAGAGGATCCACCACTGTCTTGCCAGTAAAAGCACCAATATTGACTAGCATATAGAAGATACCATATCCTTTGGCACGATTTTCGGGAGTTGTCTCACGTGCTACAGACCCCGAAATGATAGACTTGATAAAACTACCACCCACCATCAAGATCAGCAAGATAGGAGTGATCAACCATTTTTCAGAGCTCTCTATCAACCCAGTAAACTGCGTATCTGCACCAGCATAGTTGACTAGTCCAGCACTTTCTAAGAAAGTAGGCAATGCCCCAAGCCCTAGATAACCAACAGTCAACAGGCTAAAAGCCAAAATCATAGACTGACGAAAGCCGATCTTATCGGCATACGCTCCAGAAAACATAGGTAAAAGATACAACCCTCCTGAGAAGAGTCCAGAGATCATACTGGCTTCCACATCATTGAAGCCTAGAATGTTTGAAAGATACAAAGTGAGCACGATGAAGATGGCATAATAAGCCATGCGCTCGAATAGTTCCACAGTATTTGCAACCCAGAAAGGGCGAGAAAATCCCTTCAGGGACGTAAAATAATTGGCCATAAGCGGTCGATTGAATGTATTTGGTTTAGTAAATCAAATTGCGGGCACTAAGATACAAAAAAAAATCGTATTTTTGTCGGTAAAATTTAGCGCATGAAGAATTATCTGAATCAAGTCGTACAATTAGTAATCCTCGTCATTGGAGGGTTAATACTGCTGTATTGGCTGCCACCGATGCAAGTGATGGGGATCCAATTAAGACCCGTCGATATACTCTCGGATATACGAGTATCTACTCCCGAAGATACTCCAAGCGACCTTTTAGCATCCACCAAGACATGGCAACCAGATACCGCATTGCCCGAAGAAGAGGAAAAAGAAGCTAAGGAAGAAGACAAGACAACAGCCCCCCCTGTTGTCCATGAGCCTTCTGCACCAACTTATATATCAGAACGTCTACGCGAACATCTAGCCACATGCACTCCCCCACAAGGAGTAACCCCCATCGTGGACTATGCCGACAGTTTGGAAAGAGGCATGAAGCCTTTCTACAATGCTCTCCAAAAGTTAGCTCAAAAGAGACGCCCAGTGCGCATTGCTTACTATGGCGATTCGTTTATTCAAGGAGATATTCTAACCGCCGATTTACGCATGTTCTTACAAGAAGAATATGGTGGCGCAGGAGTTGGCTTCATGGATATAGCCAATGCCTTTCCTCGATTTCGCCGGTCGGTCATCCACAGTTTTAATGGTTGGAAAAGCCATATGTTTTCCGATACGATAGATTTCTATCGCGATGCACAGAGTCTGAACGGCCGCTATTTCTGCCCCGACTCACTGGCCTATATTCAACTCAAAGGACAAAAAAAGCGATACGCACACCTAGACAGTTGCCAACGCTCTCAAATATTCTTTCAAAATAACCGACCATTTCATCTGACAGCCAGTGTCAATGGACATATTCTGAAAGATTTCTCAATCGAACCCAACAAACAGATGCAGTCGCGCACCATCGTATCGCCTATGCAGCGTGTGCGATGGACTGTTCACGCAGAAGCACAAAACGATTCATTGCCATCACTCAGATTTTATGGAGTGACCATGGAAGATACCACAGGCATCATTCTTGATAATTTGGCCATGCAAGGATCGGCTGGCGTGCATCTAGCTACTTTGCCTTATGCCACAATGAAGCGTTTCGACCAAGAACGCCCATACGATTTAATCGTGTTGCAATACGGACTGAATGTCGCAACGAGAGACGTGACAAATTACACCTACTATGTACACATGATGAGCCGCATTATCCGTCGATTAAAAAAGCAATATCCAGAAGCTGGTTTCTTGCTTGTCGGTATAGGGGATCGCGAATATAAAGATGGTAATGGAGATATGCGCACCATGCCTGGCGTACTTAGTTTGATGGAATACCAAAAAGAAATAGCCCAAGAAAACCACATCGCCTTTTGGGATATGTACCAAGCAATGGGTGGCGAGGGCAGCATTGTTGAGATGGTCAATCATAAACCAGCATTGGCCAACCAAGACTACACACATATTAATTTCTTAGGTGGCAAGCGTATCGCACGTCTGCTGTTTAATTCATTGGAATATGGAAAAAAACATTATGACCAGATTACACAAGATATGTAAATACACACTGCTTGTCATTTGTCTTATGCCAATAACCGTTTTATTGGCTCAAGACAGGCTGCCTGCCAGTGCTGTAATAATGGACCAAGCACATCCCGCTAAGCGATTGCCCTTTTTGGGACGCACACGCAAAGTGCCTATTTTACCGATTGATTTGCCCAAACCATTTAGTGATACGATACCCAATATCATTCGAGACAATGGAGAACCATTACACGCACTGTGGCAACGACTATCCATGACTCGTTTGGGCGTTACACTCGATTCTATGCGTATTGTACATATTGGTGATAGCCATATCCGCGGGCATATTTTTCCACAAACCACAGGAGGACTTCTCACCGAAGCTTTTGGTCCTATAGCTTATAAAGATTTTGGGATTAATGGAGCAACTTGCAAATCGTATCTCAAATCGGGACTACTCAATAAAGTGGCTCAAATTCATCCCGATATGGTCATTATGTCTTTTGGTACCAACGAAAGCCACGATAGAAACTATCGCAGCAATGTGCACGAGAAACAAATGGATGAGTTGCTACAAGCTATTCGTGCCCGCATGCCTCATGCCCCCATCATCATGACGACACCTCCTGGGTCATATATCAGACGGTATAGTCGTAGACGAGGTCGATACTACATCGTCAACACTAGGACCATCAAAGTAGCCAATGCCATCCGTGACTTTGCCAAGACGAAGCATCTCGCCCTATGGGATCTCTACGCCCTTGCGGGCAACAAGCAGGCATGTATCAACTGGAACAAAGCGGCTTTGATGCGCCATGACCACATCCACTATTATAGAGATGGCTATAAACTGCAAGGAGAATTGTTTTATGATGCTATCATCAATACCTACAACCAAAATATGGCTTACTAATATGAATCTACTCATTGCGAACAATTCTTGGATATCTCATCTGAGCAATCTATTATGCTACGATCCTACCCAACCTATTCTGTTTAATAGTGGATTGTTCTTATGGCTATTTGCAGGATTTATATTGATATATTATCTCCTGAGAAAGCAGTTGCCTATGCGTCTGCTATTTGTCACCGCATTCTCATACTACTTCTATTACAAAAGTAGTGGATTCTTCTTTTTCTTATTGGCCATTGTAACGATTAGTGACTTCTTGATAGCCAAGAAAATGGCACAGATCTCAGACAAGACCAAACGAAAATTATTGGTGACTCTCAGCTTGATTATTAACCTCGGCATGCTGGGCTATTTCAAGTACACCAATTTCTTGGGACACCTAGTAGCAGACCTTATCAACAACCCATTCCACGACTTGAATATCTTCTTGCCTGTGGGCATCTCATTCTTTACTTTCCAATCGCTATCCTATACTATCGATGTATATAGAGAAGACATCAAACCACTGTCTAATCTACTAGACTATGCCTTCTATGTGAGTTTCTTCCCTCAACTCGTAGCTGGTCCCATCGTCCGTGCCCGCGATTTCATTCCGCAGATACGCCAACCGCTGATGGTCACTAAAGTTATGCTGGGGCAAGGATTATTCTTTATCCTCTGTGGAGCCATAAAAAAAGTCATTATCTCCGATTATATCAGCGTCAACTTTGTAGAACGTATCTTTGAGAACCCGACCCTCTACTCGGGTCTGGAGAATCTATTGGGTGTCTATGGCTATGCCTTGCAAATTTATTGCGACTTCTCGGGATATAGCGATATGGCCATCGGCCTAGCCTTGCTACTGGGATTCCGCTTTCCGATCAACTTCAACTCCCCATATCGCTCGTTAGACATCACCGATTTCTGGCGTCGTTGGCATATCTCCTTATCGAGCTGGTTACGCGATTACCTCTACATCTCCTTGGGGGGAAACCGCAAGGGAAAGTTCCGTCAATATCTCAACCTCATTATCACCATGTTCTTAGGTGGACTATGGCATGGGGCATCGCTCAACTTTGTCTTCTGGGGCTTGCTGCACGGCATCGCTTTGGCCATTCATAAAGTGTGGATGAAGCTAATGGGTATCAAAAAAGGCACGGTACTCCCTGCATGGCGACGTGTACTGGGTATCGTTATCACCTTTCACTTCGTGTGTTTCTGCTGGATATTCTTTCGCAATACCAGCTTTCAGAATTCACACGACATGATTGCGCAGATTACCACCGCCTTTCACCCCGAACTCTTATCACAAGTCATAACAGGTTATTGGCGAGTATTGGCCATGATGCTTCTTGGCTACCTGATTCACTTTATTCCACGTCCTTGGAAAGATACAGCAGCGACCCAACTCACCAATATGCCATTGATTGCCAAAGCGGTCGTCATGCTCGTCGTGATATGGGTCATTATTCAGATGCGTAGCACAGATATTCAACCCTTTATCTACTTCCAATTCTAATGACTACCCTACAAGCCCATAAGACCCTAGAGCAACTACTAGAAGCTGTGCGCAACCATTCCACCATGCCCAACGATTCAGCCTTGGTGAATATGGCACAGCACTACATGCAGGTCGAACAAATACACCATGACGAAATGGTGTGGAGTCGTTTTACCCTCGTATGCATCATCGCCGCCATCAACCTTGTGGCAGCTTGGATCATACTTACCATCCGTTATCGAAAGGACCTCAAGATACAAGAAGAAAAAAGGAAACGTCTCTTAATGGAACAACAGCTCCTAGAACAAGCAGGCATTGGTGAGCCTGTGGGCAGCGAAGGCTTGGAAGCCTTAAAAGCCTCCTCCATCTACCTGCAAATACTGGATTGTTTAGATAAAGGAGATCGTCCACTATCTGAGGACGAATGGGAACAGTTTAAAGAAACCTTTCAGGAAGCCCTACCCTATTTCCGTACTAAGTTGCTGGACTTTCATCCTAAACTCAGTTTGATACAGTATAGAATCTGTATTTTGGTGAAATGTGAATTAGCGCCAGTGCAAATCGCACAACTTGTTGGGCGTTCCAAGTCGGCAATAAGCATGGCGCGTAGTGAGTTGTATCTCCGCATTACTGGCGAGAAAGGTACGCCTAGTCAACTGGATAAGTTGATGAAAGGGTTTTAATGTATTGGGGCTATCAGATACGTTTCCCCCGCCCTAGAGAGAAAAGGCGAGGGAACTAACATAGAGATTATAAAATTCAATGACTCACTATAAGAGAATTGATGAGAGATTGACTCTCGCATATCATCATTAACTATATAATTATGATCAAGGATTTCAGGTTTTTGAGACTTTACACTACCCAAATTGTAATCCAACTTCAGGCTTTTGATTTAAAATTCATCATCAGGAATAAACACAAATTCTTGATTTTATTCTAAATCACAAATCACGTGATCATTAGAGCATTAGAACAAGAGGTATAACAAAACTGATGAAAATAATCAACTTTCTTAAATAAGAAAAAGTATTGGTCTTTAATCTAATCAAAACAAGCTTCTTTAGGTACAATCACAAATGTATCAAACGTATTGTAAAATATGATTTTTATGAAGCTTGGTACCATTTTATTGTCTATATGCCCATAATCTACATGAGCTATATAGCTAGATTTCTTCCTAGATTCATCATTTATCACTGAATGATAATCTGCATGCGTCACATAGCCTTCATCATCAACACGAAACTCTATTTCATATTTGCTACCAGCGGGGTAATTAAAATATTTCTTATCAAAATACTTTGCCTTCAACACACAAGAGAAAACATACTGCTTATTATATTTTCCAAGATATTGAACATCAAAGTATTTTCTGAATTTAGCAAAGCAAAAATTATACGGTTGCTGCGTAGATCTACCGTAACTCCAAATAACATCTCTCTGAATTAATGAATCAAGTTTAGATGACCCAAGTATTTTTGATTTCACTCCACGATATTCCAAATTCACTTTTGATTGAATTAAAGAATCCTTGCCATTAACACGTTTGTAAACACTTACATCGGCAGAAAAGACTCTAGGTTTAGTGTATGGCATTAAAAAGCGCTTCTTTTTCTTTTTCAGAAATTTCACGGGATTGAATTCACCAACGACTTCAACTTCATCCACACTATACATTTTCTCATACAAGGTTACACAAAGTTTGCTTTGTGTCAAAACAGATTGATCTACAACAACATCCTGTGGATGAAAGCCTAAACTAGAAAACTTAATTGTATCGCCTTCATGAAGTTTTTCCAGCTCTATAAAACATACACCATGTGAATCTGAAATTCCACAAACCCTATTATTAATCAACAAGTTACAATAAGCTATAGATTCGCCTTTTGATGTGCAAATATCAAAACGAAGATTTTTACCAATACACAATGTGTTGACAAAAAACAAAGAGAAGATTACTAATACTATTTTATTCATATATACTACAATTATCAACCCATGTGGAATCAAATCCACATGGGCTAAAAAAATTAATATGGTCTATCTGGATCTCTATCAGCTGTGAACACCGTAATTTTAACATGAGCCTTAATCCAACTCCATGCATCACCGAACCAGCTTCCACCATAAACTTCTTTCATCTCATCCTTACTCAAACTTTGAGTATAATTTGTCAATTTAGTCATACTAAATATTTTTATTAGTTTTGCCTACTATATTTCAAGGTGTTCAGCTTCTCCTTATCTTCTACTGTTAAGGAACGACACAATACTGTTCATTCCATAGTCTATCATATTCGCCATTTAGGACAAGCAACTCCTTATGAGTCCCTTTTTCCATGACAGCTCCATCTTTCATTACTAAAATACTGTCAGCTGACTGAACTGTACTTAGCCTATGAGCTATTATAATTATCGTCTTGCCAGCATCAGCCAATTTTCTTAAAGCACGCTTGACAAATGCTTCAGAAATAGAATCCAAAGACGAGGTAGCTTCATCTAGTATAATTACTTCAGGATCTTTATACAATGCTCTAGCAATGGCTAATCGCTGTCGCTCTCCACCCGATAAAGTAGTCCCATTTTCACCAATATACGTTTGGTATCCTTCAGGTAATTTATTGATAAAATCATCTAAACCAAGTAGAGTTATTAGTTCAAACACTCGGTTCACATCTGGGGTTACATCACCCAATGCAATATTATCAATAACGTTTCCTGCAAACAACTCAATATGTTGAGGTACAGCTACTATATACTTCCTCAAAGAAGCATTAGTAATCTGATCCAAACTTAAATCTCCAATATAAAGCTTCCCCTTATTGATAACATACAAATTTTGAATCAAAGAAATCAGTGTTGACTTACCTGAACCACTCTCTCCGACTATAGCTGTTGTTTTACCTTTGGCAATGGTTAGATTCAATTTATCGAATATATTTTCTCGTGTTCCATATCTAAAGCTAGCTTCTACAAATCTTATATCACCTATCATATCCCGTTTGAGTTCTGTCTGGTATACATGACCACTGTCTTCTTGTTCCAAATCCATTATTTGAAATAAACGATCAGCGGCGATTAAAGCATCCTGTATAGATGCATTTGCATTGATGAGTGCCCCAATTGGGCCAATGACATATCTAATCAAAGAATAAAATAACATCAACGTACCAGCTGTAATCTCTCGATTAATCACCAACAGACTGCCAATCCATAATAGTCCAACAGTAGCTATAGCAGAAACTAATTCAACACTTTCTTGAGACAATATTGCTCCCCGAATTGTTGCGTAGGTACTGCGTAAAAGATCTACAAAACGCATCTCAGTTTTGACATTGGAATGCTCCTCTACGCCAAAAGATTTAATCGTTTTTATCGAACTAATAGACTCTACAAGTTGGCTCTCTAAATTGGCACTACTCTCCATTATCTTTCTCTGAAATTTCTTATTATGTCGATTATACAAAGTATAAATCAATAAGAATATAGGAATAGATACTAATAACATCAGAGCAAGTTTCCAAGAGTAAATAAACATCATAGATGTTGCAAAGAAAAGCACCATGATATTAACGATTAATTCAATCAATATGCTATTGATAAAATTACGTATCTTTACGGCATCATTAACCCGTGAGATAATCTCCCCAGTACGCATAGTATCGAAAAACAATTGAGGCAAGCTTAATAAATGCTTATAGTAACCTAAAATCAAACTTGAGTCTATTCTTTGGCTTGTCTTTAATACTAAAACACTCTTAGTGTACCCTATAAAGCCTCGTAGTAAAACAAGTATCAACATCAAAGCACTCATGATATGAAGAAGTGGCATATCTCCATCTATTAATATCTGATCGACTATCTTCGCCACATAAATAGAAGTACTCAAACCCAATACACTAAAAACGATGGCACCCAGTACCGCTAGTAACATAACTCTTTTATGTGGTATAACCAAATCAAAGAATTGTTGAAATAAACTAGTTTTTTCATTCCTTTTTTGAAACCCATCTTGTGGCTCTAGTATTACTAAAATATTAGTCCATTCCTCTTTTTCCCAAACAAATCTATCTACCGTATGAAATTCTCCATCTGCAGGATCCATATACGTCACTTCAGTTTTGCTCACTTTATAGATGACGACGAAGTGAAGTAACTGTTGTTTAAGTTGGACATGTGCAATTGCTGGCTTAACAACCATATCAAGTGCTTCAGATTCAGCTCTCACTCCTTTGGCTACTAAATCCAATTTGTTAGCAGCTTCTACCAGTCCCAATATATTAGTACCATCCTTATCCGTACACGCATACTGCCGTATACGTGCCACAGGGACTAAAAGTCCATAATGTGCGCAGGCAGAAGCTAAACATGCTGCACCACAATCCGTGATATCGTGCTGTTTTATTTTTGTACTTTTTCTCATATAATCAATTCAGATTTTGCGCTTTCCATTCATCACGATTATGCACAAGTGCACTATACAATGATGGAGTGGCTATTTTAAAATGGACTTGCACACTCATACCTTTCTTTAATAGACCTCGTTCTCCAGTTTGTAATTGAAGAAAGTTTCTATATAATGAGCATTTGACTTTGTAGTATGCATTGTTTTTTTCATCCAATAAGGTGTCATCTGACACATGCATAACGACACCATGTACACACCCCCAAGAATTATAATTAAAACCATTTACTTGAATAATAACAGGCATATCCTCGCGAATAAATGCAATATTATTTGGAGAGACGTGGGCTTCAACAATCATCAAGGAATCAGGACTAATCATTCCGATGCGCTCTCCTAATTGGATGGTACTACCATCATAAAGTCCGCCGAAATCAGTCAATGTCCCAGACACAGGAGCTTTTATATATGATAAAGCACCTTCATACTGTTCTTTCTGTATGTTCGAAAATTCATCTGTACATAAAGTCAACAATGTATCACCTACTTGAACAAAATCACCTTCTTTTACATAGACATGGTGTATCTGAGTTGTCATGACTGATGTTAGTACAGCTGGATCTTCATAAGACTTTATTACACCCTGTTCATTGACAGTCAAATCAACACGTATAAACGGTAAAACGAGAAAGCCAAATAAGCATACACCAAGTAGGGACAAGTATAACCATTGGCCTTTTACCCGCTTGCTATAATGATAAGTGTCTACGCTATTTTTGATGTAATCATTGGGTAATATCATAATAAACATTTAATTTTCATCGAAATATTAGAATTTCTCAAGTTATAACTCCGTGTAAAATAGTTCCATAAAAACATTTACGCAAATAAATATTGACTTATTGATTGCAAAAGTAGCTAACATAAAAACATAATACAAAATATTTAGTTCGCAAATAGTTCGCAAAATAGCAATATTAAATGCGAACAAAAAGTCAAAACACAAACTTGCCTGACAAATAGATTTTACATATCGTTTTTTACTATTATATTGAAACAATTCAGATATTTTCTAATATCTACAATTGACAAAATGAAATCATTTCACCTAGATACATACAAATTCACATCTATATTATTGGGCAAATTCTATAAAGAATGGCTCAAATCACGCAAAAAAAGATTTCCACAATAATCATTTTAGAGGTATTCAAAAAGCAGAATTTAGTATTATGTCAAGTTTTTGTCAAGTACTACTGTACTAATAATTATGTAATTCTTGATTTATACGATTGTCGTAAAACATATTATACCAATATAGGGTCTTCGCATCGCTGAAAAAAACGTGAGCAACATAAATAATATTTGGTTGAGGTACAATATGATGACATAAAATGTATGGCTAAAAATATTAGAGAGTGGCAAACTCATTTTATATCCAAACTTCAATACGTGACTCAAAGCAAAGAAGAGCTTCACACTTTACTACTTGCCAACTAGAAACAAACACCAAAAGAACAGAAGTAAATAAGCATGGCGCGTAGTGAGTTGTATCTTCGTATCACTGGGGAGAAAGGTACGCCTAGTCAACTGGATAAGTTGATGAAAGGGTTTTAGGGATAAGTTTTGGAAACGTTTTCCCCTCGCCTAGAGAGATTAAAAGGCGAGGGAATGACATAGAGATTATATGATTGCTATATAACTATATTTCATAATCGGACACAGGTCAAATACCCATCTCCGTGTGCTATTAATTACTTTTAAATGAAATAAATATTATGTATCATATCTTCAATCCTATAAGTATTCGGCCAAACCTTTCCATCTACAATAATCATTGGTACATCATAAATATTATTCTCATCCTCAAAAGCTCTATCTTTCAAGCAATCCTTATGCCCAGAGCAAAAACTTTGTACTATTTTCATTTCTTAATATCTGGTAATCTATATGTTTCACTATTGTCAATATCCACATTCGATTTCTTAGCCTTATGACTACCGAATTTATAGGTAAGACCTATTCTAAAACCTCTATTATCATTGTCGTTCATACCTCTATACTTATAGTCGGCGTAGTCGACATGAAAACGGCCTCTAGAACCATAAAAGATATCACTTGCCGATACACTGAGTTGTAATTTGTCCTTGAGAAGGTCAACATTACATCCCAATCCAAAGCGATCTGTACTCTTAGTATGATACACCTCTTCAAGGCCTGGCAATGCGCGATAGTACTTCGCATAGAATTTAAGCTTCTTGAGATTATAGCTAAGGTTAGCAGTCACCATGGTATTCAAGCTTTTCAAATCACTGTCATCGACTTCTGCTAGATACGATGTGCCGTTGGTATAATAAGCCGCTAAGCTAGTATATAGACTGAAGCGATGTACAGAAAGGTTGTAACCAATGTTCCCACCATAGGTCTTAATATCCACACAATTAACTGGCCGTCTCATTTCTGTATTTTCGTCAACTATTTTAGTAAGAGGCATGGAGCCATCTGAAGTGTGATAGTAATATAGGTCTACTGATAAATTTCCTTTGAAAACATAGTTAAACTCTAGATTCTCCATGATGGATGGCTTCAATGACGGATTTCCTTCAGTATAATGATAAGTATCACTGTACACACGGGTAGGATTGACCTCGTTCATACTTGGTCGATTAATATGTTTGCTATACCCTAGGCTGAAAGAATGGTCATCGTTAGGGTTGTAGGATAGGTTTACAAATGGAAACCAGTTTGCGTATTTTCTATTTGTTTTTATACCTTCAATTGTCAGCCCTTCGTCTTTGGTATGTTCATATCGTACACCTGCCTTGACATACAATGGACCGAAACTGTGATTGACATCGGCGTAGAAGGCATTAATGGTCTCTCTATAAAGAAACCCACTAGCTATATCAAATAGAGAATGGCTATTCGTTCTAAAATGGGAATATTTTCCCCCTAACTCAAAAGTCAGCCAATTAAAAGGCAGATTGGCATCTGCATTGACGGTGTTGACAACAAAACTATAGTTATTGGTACTGTGACTAAACGATAGATCTGATTCAGAAGTATAATGCTGATTAATATCATCACCAACATTGATGTAACTGTAGTTTACAGTTACCTTTTTGCCCAAACTATCGAGTTGCCATTCCACATAAGGCGAAATGGTAGACATATGATACTTATTATGCCCCCTAGTTGTTGAGAGTACATCTAGAGTATTATCAGTAGAAATACCGACAACACTATTGCTACGGATGTCATTATTAGAATTGTTTTGAGATGAAAAGAAACCAATATTTACATTGCCCAAATCAAGATTACCGCTCAAATTTTGTCCCAGAATATCATAATTATTTATCCCAACTAAATCAGAATAGCGGGTATAATCACTAAACTCATAAGCTGAGTTTCTCTTGCGTTTAGTCTTCGCATCACTCTTGCTCACACTATAGCTCAATGAGAGATACTGATTAGAGAAAGAAAGACTAGCATCTTCCAAGAAAATAGCGTATGTTTTTTGCATATAACCAGCACTCACACGGCCATCGAAACCAATAGGTGGTCGTTTCAGGATAATATTAATGACACCACTATTGCCGTCTGCATCGTATTCAGCAGAGGGACTGGTAATTAATTCGATCTTACTCACATTGTCGGAAGGGATATTTTGTAGGTAGTTATTTAAATTTGATCCTTCTAGGTTGATGCGATGTCCATTAATCAATACAATGACACTGCTCTTACCGATAATCTTAAGTTCTTCACTGGTAGGATCGATTCTTGGTACATTCTGAAAAAGGGCACGAGAAGAGAAACCTGTGGCAAAAGGACTGTTCTCAACAAGATAGACTAAGCGATCTTTCTTGCGAGAGAGTATTCTCTTCTGTGATGTAATAGTCACTCCCTTAAGCGTATATTCTTTTAGTTTTAATGGAATAACACCAAAATTTACATCAGCATGGATATTGACGGTATCAGTCCTCATGACATCACCCAACTGACGATATATCATGACATACTTACCTGCTGACATACTAAATGCGAACTTCCCCTTTTCATCGGAGAAATCATCATAAATAGGATGACCATCCATATCGTTGACTAGAATTTCGGCCGCCTCGATAGGCTTATTGGCAGACCCAGCTTCTTGTAACTGTCCAGAGATATGACAGTTCTGTGCATCTAGCATCTGAATAGAAAAGAGCAATAGACTTATTGCAGTTATAAGTTTGAATTTCATGTGTTTCATATAGTAATGATATTTTTCTTGATTTTGGTTCAATCGTATAAGATTGATAAAAGTCGACTATTTTTTGATAAATATTGAATTGATTATTTCAATAAAAAATAGAGACATTTCATATCTTTATTTATGCATAATATACCTACTCCATTAAATAAAAACGCTCCAATATATCCATATCTGTAGAAATGAAATTTGTCGGCGTTTCAACCTCAATAGTATAACTCCCTTTAGGTAAAGATTTGACCTCAATCTTTGTTTGAGAATATGCCGATAGTGACACTTGTCCAGTCATCATAATAGTGCCTTCTCTCAACACTGTATAATAGCATGTACCAGAAATATTATTTTCAGAGCACACATAGAGTTCATTATTAATTACTTGAAGATAGTCAAGTGATACCAAACCTCTAGTTACTAGTATGTCATTAGTTAAGACGACAACCTTGATATCATCATTGCCATAAAAAGGAATTGGCAAAAAGAGTAAAACAAATAAATTAATTTCTTCATATATCTATATTTTTCAAAATTCACACAACAAATCTAGCAAACATGATTCTATCAGCAGAATAATATTGATGAATTAAAAGTGAATAGTGCTTTTCCTATATAAACGGGCTATTTTACTGAGAAATATTCATTCACTTTTTTTGCACATGAGTCAAAAAGAACTACTTTTGTACTATGAAAAAAATTAAGAATCTATATCCTATAATAGCACTACTACTATGTCTATTATTAAGTAATTGCACGTCTAAATGCACACCATCATATTTTGCAACCGAACAACACTATTTGGACATATCTCCTGATAGCATATATCAAATTTTACTAGATAAAAGTGATAGTCTAACACTCTGGGACGAACAAAAGCAAACAGACTATTGGCTAGTTCGTTTGCTAGCTCAAAGTAAATGTTACATCAATATTGACAGTGACTCTGTACCACTTGCACTTGAAAAATACTATCGTAAGAAAAATCAACTAACCAAAGCAGCGACAGCAAAATATCTGCAAAGTACGTCGTTTCAGGACAAGAACGATTATCCAAGAGCACTTAGAATCTTACTTGAAATTTTAGAACAATACAATATCCCTAAAGACGAATCAATAAATGGACACATATATGGTACAATCGGGTATATTTATAGAAAAACAGAAAATAATATACTAGAAAAGAAGTACTACCATATGGCTCTTGAAGCATATAAAAATGCTAATGATTCAACTTTGCTACCATCTGCATTAGCTGATTTGGCAAACAGTTATCATCCGACAAAATCTGACACAGTTTTTGTACTATTAAAGGAAGCTAAAACATTGGCTAATATACAAGGACTCCACAAAAGAACACGTAGTATTAATATGGTGCTTGCTAGTGCCTATTTAGAAATGGATAGTTTAGAACTAGCTTACAATATAATACAGGAGTTAAAAAATGACTCAGACCTAAACAGTAGTACCCCTCAACCCATACAAGACCAATATCGTAGCTTACAAGGAAGATACTATATTCAATCTAATCAATATGAGAAAGCATTTGATATATATAAGACACTAGCTAATAGTAAAAGTGCTCATACCCAAATGTCAGCAATCTCCATTTTAGCGCAGTTAGCTAATATCCGAGGTGAATATAAAAAAGCCAATAGTTATTATAATACATTCTTAACCACATACAAGTCATTGATGAGTCAAAAGAATCTGGATGCTGCACAGAAATATCAAGCACTCTATGACTACCACGTGTCTCAAGAAAAAGAACACCTAGCGAAGCAAGACCTAAAACAAACACAACTTATATTCAGCTACCTAGCTGTGGGAGTTACTGTGTGTGTATCATTGATTATTATACTAATCATATATGCTAAGAATAGAAAGATACAAGAAAGCCATAAACACATCGAAGAAGCTACCAATAAGTATTTGATGGCTGAAGAAAACATGTTAAGGGCAGAAGCTCAAATGACTCGCTTAAAAAACGAACATGAGACATCAAAGCTAAAGATAGATGAGCAACTTGAAGAGATTCATCACATGAGAAAAAACATGATTGAAGCAAAGAAACAAGTAAGATCTCTCTTGGGACAGAAACAAGAAACAAAGAAAACACTTACCCTTGACCCTGATTATCTAAGACTTCACCAAGATGAGGAGCTTAAAAAAAGCTATTCAAAGAAGATTTACGTGATAAGTATATGAAACTAGTAGATTACTACGAACCCAACTTTAAACAAAATATCTTGACGCTATATCCGAAAATAGCTGACTATGATTTATTGTTATGCTATCTATTGAAATTAGATGTACCAATGAACCAAGCGGCCATTCATCTAGGCAAAGAGCGCTCAACAGTTTCTAAAGCTAGAAAGCGCATCGCTGAAAGATGTGGGTTTGATCCTAAAACAAATGTATTGGAAGAAATGATTAGTCAAAGCTAGTATTTTTGCATCACCAGCGAAAAAGGGTAAGCATCCGCTAAACCACACCCCATAATGACGTTCCCCCTACACTAAGGGGTCAACATGCTCAAGAATGCGGTTAAATGAGAAAAAGTGATAGTCGTGAGAATTTTTGACACGACTTTCTCACTCCTGTCCTTTTGAGATCTGTTTCCAGTTGGCAGGCAGTAAGCTGTGTAGATCTTCTTTGCTTTGAGTCATGTAAGGAAGCTTGGTCATGATATGAGTTAGCCACTCTCTGATATTGACATCGTTATGCTTACACGAGTTGATTAGCGTAAACATGATAGCTGTGTTTTTAGCTGAGTTGTGGTTGCCACAGAATAGGAAGTTCTTTCCATACGCACCGTAACCATCGCATTGCAAATATCCTTTGTAGCCGTCTAATATTTTTATGGCCGCATCGCTAGATCTAGAACCTTTGTCGTAATCGAAGAATACAAGATTCTTTTCTGGTGAGCGTGCTACCCACATATACCGTTTGGCAGCCATGTGTTTGCTCTTATCAATAACAGGTAGCACTGTTTCGTCCATTTGGATGTAGTCACTAGCTAAGACTTCTCTTTTGACTAGGTCGTAAAGTGGCTCCAATAAGTTAGCAGAGGCACTATACCAATCATTGATGGTCGAAGAAGATAGCTTAACACCTAGTTGCTTGAATTGTTGAATTTGCCTGTAAAAGGATAAGTGAAAAGCATATTTTTGCTGAATCAAATCGGCTAGTAAACTAGCTCCTGCCATACTTTTATTGACAGGTAAAAGAGGCATCTTAGCGCTTGTATTTGGTCAAGTCGATTTGCTCAGGTTCAATGACTTCTTCGACAACAGGCAAGTCTTTCATGATGTCTTTGCGAGGAGCACCACGTTTCTTTTGAGGCTTTGCTTGAGTAAGAATTTCCTCTTCGGCTTCTTGACGCTTGGCTTCAATCTCTTCAAGTGGTTTACCTCCAAACTCTTCATCGAAAAGTCCAGGTGAACCATCAGGTATATGTAGCTTCTCGCTTTTACGACCAAACATGGTACGCTGAAACCAAGCTACTTGGCTAAGCAGCTCATCTATTTTATGTTGCTGCTTTTCCAATAAACTGGTCAACTTCTTGTTTTCCTCAAGAAGATGCTTAATCATCTGATCGGTTGTGGAATCTTGTAACATGTATATGTCTTGTTTTTTGACATATCAAAGATACACATTACACTTGATTCCTAAGCTCAAAGTCTCCAGCATTGCTCATAGACAACAATATGGTAGAGAATGCCATACGTCCACTAACACTAGGAAGAAAGAACTTCCTGTTTTGTGGCAACCACAACTCAGCTAAAAACACAGCTATCATGTTTACGCTAATCAACTCGTGTAAGCATAATGATGTCAATATCAGAGAGTGGCTAACTCATGTCATGACCAAGATTCCTTACATGACTCAAAGCAAAGAAGATCTTCACGCCTTACTACCTGCCAACTGGAAACAGACCTCAAAAGGACAGGAGTGAGAAAGTCGTGTCAAAAATTCTCATGACTATCACTTTTTCTCATTTAACCATATTCTTGAGCATGTTGACCCCTTAGTGTAGGGGGAACGTCATTATGTAGTGTGGTTTAGCGGATGCTTACGGCTGTAGATACGGGTGGCACATTCGCACACATTAGGGTCTTGGTGGGCTTGGAGATAGGATAGGAGGAGGCACGGGGTATTGCAGGTGGTTGGAGCTGACTTCGTCTTCTGTGGCACGCCATTGCCGTTGCTGCGGGCTACTAGGAAGAAAGATCCTAGGCCGTCGAGCTTGACTGACTTGCCATCTTTGAAGGCGTCTTGCATAATCTGCAAGAGATTACGAATGACGGAGAGTACGTCTCCTTGGGTTAAGGAGGACTTGAGTTCGATCTTGGCGGCGATTTCATCGATGCCGATGTTGCCGTTGTTGACTAGCTGCACGTAGTACAGCTTCTGACCTTCTGCGTTTGGCAAACTACTACGTCTGCCTTTGAATAATACTGACATACAATTTTTTTTTAATAAAACATCCTGATTACGGGTACTTGATAGCGCTTCGTGGTACATGTACAATATACGAGGGAGGGAGGACAATTGTCGCGATTTGTCGCTGTACTTGTCGGGATGAAAGGTTTATTAAGTTTTTTAACAGGATAATACAGAAAAAGGACGCAGGAATCAATACATATCTGGATCCAACTCCTTGAAGTTGTTTTCGTCTATGTCGACCTTATCGCTACCGAGGGGGATCTCGCTGTAGTCTTCGTTCATCTGGATGGGATTGGGTGCTGAGGATGCGCTGTTGCGCCTATCTCGCGAGATGCGCGATTCGCTAAAGACCATGCGGTCGGTGAGGTTGTAGTCGGTGGTGCAATTGGTCATAGACTTGGTTTTGGATTGCGTACATCACGTACCGTTTTGCTGGCGATATGGTGTTCTGTGGTTGTATGTTTGAGGCCACCAACACGGTTGTTGGGGGATATCGAATGGGTTTGTGCACACGAAACTGGATGGTGTCTGCTTGTGGATGAGGGCGAGAATGTAGCACCGCAGCATGTTGAGTAGATGCTGCAGGATGAGATCGAGCGGTCCACATGGCCGATTGTTGCGGTGGGGCATGTGGTGTACTTGGACTAGCCCCAGTGGATTGTCATAGGGTTGACTAGTCAACGACGCTCCATCACTGTGGGGAAGCGGTGTGGATAAATGGACCATTTTTTTCTGTTTTTTTGTTTCAAAAACCCCTCCCCACCCAAAACCCTAGGTATTAGGTGGGGAAGGCAGGTTTGTATATAGAGCTGCATAGTTATCTCTATCTCTATCTCTATCTAGTACAGATTGTGCCAGTTTGTGGCTAAAGCAACAAAAGGGCCATTAGCTACACATACATACATTTTGTACAATTTGTATCACTTTGTACGTTAACGCACCCTTGTTTACCTACTCAAATCGGGCTAATCCCACTGTTTATCGTCGATTGGCTTTCTTCGACATGTGTACAGCGTGGCCCTTCTGGCACGATGCTTTACTCGCTGTCGGTGGGCGACTACATCCTTGCTTTTGTAGTCAATATGCCTTTACCTAAAGGATTCCGAGCGGAAAAACTTGAAAACCTTGGTGTAGGTTGGGGGGACAAATACAAGGGCCATGTTGGCCTCTTTATCAGTAAAAATCGCAAGCGCTTGCGATTTGCTAGACATTGGGATGATTAGCTTTTTGCAAGCGCTTGCGTTTCGGGGCGCAAGCGCTTGTACAAAAATACGAAAAAGTGAAGTGATTCGTCGAAGATTTGTACTGTATGTTTGTTGTTTTTGATAAAAATCGCACGTTATTTTTTTTCTTGCAAATCTTCTCCAAAAGCGATAAAATTTATTTGGGATTCTTTCGATTACTCGTTTTTTTTGCGGACATTTGTGGTGTCTTGGGATGGGAAAGTAGCAGTGGGGGATATTGTACTTGTGATTGATTGGGGGCTTTTTCAGCATGGTTTTTTGTGCTCTGTGAGTGTGCAAGAATCTGCACAGATTTTGATGAGGATGATTACAGATTATTGCGTGACGAGTTGGCACGTGTCATGGCTGGATGCTTTGTATGCGTATGTAATATCACAAGTTTGTTTTATATATCTAGCCCTCTTAACATTTTATTGATGCACTTTTTCTTTTGTTCCATATTTGGATGTATAATGTCCCCCATATTTCGGACCACTTGCTAAGAAACAATATTTTTCGACCATTTGATGCGACCCTAAAATTTCGCTTATGGCATCAAGACGTACATTTAGCAGTGAATTCAAGGCTCGCGTAGTTCGCGAAGCTTTAAAAGAACAAGAGACTACCTCTGAGTTGGCTCCCGCTTTGAAGTGGCTCCTAGTCAAATCATTCAATGGAAGAAAGAAGCTCTTTCTCAACTTGAATCTTTATTTGGTAGCAAACATCCTGGCGAAGAAAGCGCCGCCAAAGATGAACATATCCGTGTACTAGAACAAAAGGTCGGTCAGCTTACTATCGAGCGTGACTTTTTAGAACGTGCTTGCGATAAGCTCGGCGTGCTAAAAAAAAAGCCGTAGTAGACCCTACCAATAGCAAGCTTAGTATCCGCCAGCAATGTCGCCTCTTGGCTATTAGCCGTGGCCAATATTACTACAAGCTATTTATCCTAAGAAGTTGCTAAGCAAGCTAGGGCGTGCCGAATATATTCATCCATATTTGCTACGTGGACTACATATCCACAAGAGCAACCAAGTATGGAGCATTGATATCACATATATAGCTATGCCTAAGGGCTTTATGTACCTAGTGGCTTATCGATTGGTATAGCCGCAAGATTGTAGCTTGGAGGCTTTCTAACTCGCTAGAAGCTTCTGAGTCTATACTGTGCTTACAGGAAGCGATACAAACCCATGGCAAGCCTGATATTGTAAACTCTGACCAAGGTAGCCAGTATACATACTCTCAGTGGGTTGATTATCTAAAAGCTCAACACATACTCATCAGTATGGATGGACGTGGAAGAGCCAAGTATAACAGCTCAAAGCTGTATCAAGGGATTAAGTACTATATCAACTATTACAATGAACGTAGACATCATCAGGGAATACAAAATGACTTCCCAGCTAAGAGATATCAACGTTCTTTTGAAACCAATTATGCGGCTTAATATGAAGCCCAAGTGCAAACAAGAAACTCAATATTAACCTATCAAATGGACGAGTCATTTCTTAAATAAGAGTAAATGTGGTCCTAAAATAGGGGTACACTATAGAATAATGTAAGGAATAACACGACTACATTAATTATCTCCAGTCTTCAGCCCAAAACCATTCATTGTCTATTTCAAGTTCATAATCAGATACATGAAATTCAGGAATATCTAAAACGACCCAACAATCCAAACCTACAACATATCCACTACATGCAGCCATAGCCATATTATATGTAAATGGTTGAGGCTTAATTAGTGCCTCTAAAGAGCTGGGACATAGATATTGAACATAGTTTTTCCCCAATAACGTCATTAGCTCCTCAGGAAAGTCTATACGTAATTCAAATGGTCTTAAATAAAAAATTTGTTTACCATCAAGCAACAAGTTCTTAGTTAATTCAGTAATCTCGTAATCTTTATTCACTTGTAGAGAAAAAGGGGAAATAATTTCTGTTTCCTGTCTAAGTTTTTCCCACTCATATACCATTCGAATTTTAGAATCTTTACACAAGACATTTATATCAAAAGATGATGGTTGAGCTTGAAGTTCCCCCCAAAATGACATAGATATCATACAGGCGTAAATCAATATATAAATCTTCTTCATATTTACAATTATCAACATTGAATATTCTATCTATATTTAATTTTTAAAACACATAAAAGACAATATAACAAACACACCGCAATGCGATCTTCAACTTTCCTTCGTTTCAATATGCAATGTTGATTTTTTATGGTAAAATTTCAAATCCATATCAACAGGTATAATTAACCGCTTATGAGTTGCATACGAAACAGACAGTTGATAACATTTGTCTTTATCGCTTGCCCTTATCAAGTGATATTTAGCATAGGTAATAGCTCCCCTCTCATTTATATTAAAGACGATCTTTAATTGATCCTCTTTATCCAAATTGAAGTGCTTCTTCTTATAAGACTTTGGTTGGTAAATCATTGAAAAGACATACTGATCATCTTTTTTACCAATATACTTGACCCTAAAGTATTTTCTCAATTTATGTGACAACATGTAGCGAGGAAAATTTAAAGCCTTATCATACGTCTCTATAGTAACTGACTTTACAAGAGGATTAGTAATAACGCTACCAAGTAGTAAAGAGTCTGCAAGTGAACCCGTATAATTCAATAACATAAGGGAATCACTCTTACAAATAAGACTATCTGCCAAGACTCTTCTATAAGACACGCACATTTCAATCTTTCTGCAATTCAAAAAAGGAGCTACAGTACAATCCATTTTTCTTTTCAAAAACTTCAATGCGTTAAAATTAGTCAAAACTTCAACCTCATTAAGATTGTAGATTTGTTCATCTAATTGAATCCTTTTCATTCTCAAATCCAGAAAAGCCTTATCAACGACTATCGTGCGCGTGTGGTATCCTAAAAAAGAGACAGATATAGAATCTCCTATATTCAATATCTTTTTATCAATGTATATACACCCAGATTGATCTCCCAAAAATTGACTATCATGGTCTATAATAACATTACTATATGCTATTGGAGAATTATCTTTATTGTACACATTGAGTACTATATTCTCTTGACCAAAAGCATCTAAGAAGAAATATGATAGTAAAAATAATAATATACTTGTCCTCATAATATTGAAATTAAAAAGCAGAATGTAAACCGTCTACACAGAAAAAATATATAAACTACAACTTGAATATCCCTTTGTCATCATCACTATTATCTGTTCTTTGTTCAATTGTTTTTTTGCTTTTACCTCGATTAAAGAACCAAGATATAGTGATACCAAAAGCATGGTCTTTTCGACGCATATGTAGATCTTTCTTATGAGTCACTAATGTTTCTGGAATCGTCTCATAACTGACTTGATCATTGACAAATGGGAAATAACAATTCATACCAAAGCGAACCTTTTTATACTGGTAACCCAATGTTAAATATGATGCCTTTTCAATCGTTCTCTTATATAATCCGACCATATCGTATCCCCCAAACATTTGGAAGAAAGATAAGGACGCTTTCTTGTAATTGGCAGATAGATAAACAGTAATCGGATAGGACCAATCTTTGTATGTAGAGACCGCATCACTTGCTTGAAAACGATATTGTGTTGCTCCCACACTACCGCCAATACGCAAGAAATTCCAAGGGGTCATGTTGACATCCAAGCGCCCGCCTAGTTCTTCATTCTTTTTCGCATTATCTGTTTGCAACAAGATAGCCTCATCGCTCTGTGTATAGGCATTGTACAATGCATTACGTTGATGTCTATAATACAACGATGTGTATAGGGATAACCAAGAACCATTGTAATTGTGAATCAGTGTCCATTTTTGTGTCTGCTCATTGCGTAAAGATGGATTCCCACTTTGATAGAAATCATTCATAATTAAGATACGTGTATTGGACATTTGTTGCGCACCAGGCATCTCAGTACGCACCTTATAAGAAAGACGTACACTTTGACTTGGATTGATGCGGTATCCCACCATAAATAAAGGGGTGAATGTGGTATGCTTGAATCCTGCTGTACCAAGCTTAGTATCGTATGTACCAGCAATACTGGCACGATACATCCAAGCATTCAGATAACCAGTCAGTTCACCATATAAATAATGCTTCTGAGTTTGGATATCTTCTGTATGTTTGGAAGTAGTCAACGAATTGGTCACATCGTTGGAGAGAAAATTGAAATATCCTCTATACCCTGCTGTAAAGTGAGTTTTCCCTAGTGTTGTTTCATAGATTAATTCACTGATTAGTGAACGCTTGCTATTATCTAATGCTAGATTATCTTCAAAACCATCGTTACCTGTTTGCATAGAGTAAGCGTCTTGGTTGTTATCATAATATGTACCTAACAGATCAAAGGTCAGTTGACTTTTCGGACTCAATGCCTGAGAGTAATAGACTTCTACATTTGCAGATTGACTCTTTACCCTGTTGTTTAATGCCCCAATATTGTTTTCTGTAAGTTGATTTTTAGTATTGACTATGGAGCTTGACTCTTCATTGTTATCTTGCATCCAGTCTGAGACCGCAGTAATCTTCAACTCATGTTTGTCTTCTATACTATGGGCATAGGTGACAGATCCAAAGTGATCGGATGACCAACATTTCATCACCTTATCGTAGTTATAGTGATATTGATTGCTACCAATTTGGTAATTGTAGTCGCCAATTTCTGTATTCTTCAGACTCCGCTTCATGTTGAAATGATCTCCGTAAGAAACAGTCCATTTAGTATTGCCTTTAACATAGGATAAAGCGATATTCCCCCCTGAAAACATTTGTCCATAAGATGCATGGACAGAACCCGCTAAGCCTGTATCTAATGGTTTGGTATGCACATTGATCACAATCTCTGCATCATTCATATACCTCATGGGCGGCACATCATAGTAATCTACTTTTTTGATCTTATCTGCTGGAATGAGTTTCAAATCAGTATCAGTCGACTGCACTCCATTGATAAGAATCATCACTGACTTACCATTGACAGTAGATAAACTATTAGTGATCTCATTAATACGTAAATTCGGAAGAGTCGACACCAAATCTTGACACTGTAGTGCTTTAGTTATTTGCTCGCGAGTAAATGTATAAGCTGTTTTATCTATACTTTGTGTACTACGTTTACCAGCTACCACGACTTCATTGAGTGCCACAACATCGGGGTGTAATGTAATCTGCTTATCCACTTTATGCGTAGATATTGTTTGAAGGTCTACAAGATTGTTACTCGTTTTATACCCAAGATATGATATCTTAAGTAGGTACTTTTTGTGTGACAAATGAGCCATAGTAAACGTACCATCTAAGCTAGAACTACTCCCTTGAATAAATTTTGTTGTATCATTGGCAGCAAACAAGGCCACACTGGCAAAGGGAATCGCTTCGTGGCTATCGTCTTGTATTTTCCCTTTCAAGATGATATCTTGCCCCATCGTCATGCTACAGCAACAGAAAAGAGCAAGCATAACAAGAATAAGTTTTTTCATACCTGTTGTTTTTGTTAGACACAAAAGTAAGGTTAACTAGTTGTACAACCAAAGATACGACTTGACAAAAAATTCGCATTTTATCTTTGTGTTAAAACACGAACTATTTGTCAAGTCGGACTAAGGAATATGGTAGTTACTTCTACTACACCCTATCATTATGTAAGAAGAGAATGTATTGTGTATCTCATTATATTATGGCATTTCAAAAGTAAACTTCAAAGTTGCTAGTGAATTATCTTGTAGGTCACTTGCCACAAAGGTGAGTGGAACAATTGGTTGAGCATCAAATCCAGTAGTATATGCACTGATAGCTTGATAGCCGTTACTAACACTCAAGGTACCATCCTCTTGAAAGAAAAGATAAGTAGCTGTCAACCCATCAAGTACTTTTTTCTCTTCCTCATTTAACTCTTCATTATGCATGAGCTTATTAACCACTAATTTCGAGAAATTATAATCATAATCTGTTTCAACTATAAGACAAGCTGTTTTACCATACCCTATAGTGCTGATATAAGCTAAATGATCAACTTCACCCTCTGGAATTCCTTGTTGTATCAAATTGGGAACAAGATCCATAATAGTATGAAATAGTACACTGCTGTAAGTATAAATGAGACCTGTTCTATTGCCCATCTCATGTTCAACATATGATTTTCCTGTAGTAATCTCATCCAACTTTAAGCCTAAGTTACCTACTCCCAACAAATGAAGGTGTTTGTAAGAATTAAACTGAATAGGTGAAGAAGCTACAAATTGAACACTTTGTGTAGGGTAGTCAGATACCACATCGTTGAATAAGCTATTCGTAACTTCTTTGGAAGGAATAACAGACTCTCGAGAATATAAATTTCCCCCAACAAAAGCAGAAATAGTAATTGGATTGAATGTGTAATTACCTTCTTGCTGTACATCTTCTCCTTGTACATATGACTCCTTGATTATATCGCCATGAAATATTTGATTTCTAATTGAAGAAGTAATAAACATTTCACGACTACCTACTGTATATTCATTCGTAGCATCATCATAGTTGACTTCAGAGAAAGAATTAACAGGAAAGGTATGCCATTCCAAAGAAGTTTTATTTTTTATCCCACACTGACTAATATCTATACTATTGCTAGTTGTCGTATTCTTTGTTAAGATTTCTACTTCTCTATCATTAAATGTATGATTGGGTAAAATGGTTATTTTAAAACCATCCTCAGTTTGTTCATCAATTGTGCACCACGATGGAACACTTGATTCTACAATAGTCCAATCACTGGTTGAGTTGACTGTAATCACTCTGCTAGTACCCTCAGATTCTGTTGAAATATGACGACTACTTAAAGTTAGGTAATCGATTTCTGGATCATGATCACTACCACAAGCGACACAGATCAATAAGACAAACGCATAAATTAATTTCTTCATAGCTAATATTTTTATATTTAAAGTACTTAAGTGTACTTTGAATGGTATACACATATCTCTATTTTTCAGTCAAAGCCTCATACCAATGAAAGAGCTATTCATCTGAATATTTTGATTAGAGAACAATGTGCAAAAGTACATATTAGCTATTCTCTTGACAAGAAATATACTTGACAAAAACTTGACAAAGTGCATAAATAGCAAAATGCGTACTTTTTGTCAAGTATTTTAGAAGACATACTAATTGAGGTATAAGAGTACATTATAGTGAAATTGAACAGTTCAACTTCACTTTTGAATCTTTACTGAACTCTGTATTGATGGAGGTTTCATAGAGTTGCACTACTTTTGTGCTCAGAAGCTGACACATACCCAACATGGAAGTGACGCACGAGCTTTTAGCCAATATAGGCGCAAAATAAATAAAAGATAAAAAGATGAATACTCTAATTAATTTCCTGTTTTACCCATATGAACGCCCTGTGTCTCGAACAAATATTCGCAAGGTGGGTATTGTATTATCACTTATTGGTTTAGTAATCTATTCAAGTACGGCCGCTCCACTGATTCTTGCCGATCTTAGCTTAGAGATCACTTTAGTAATGGATTGTTTGATATACCTTAGTTTTATCACATTTATGATTGGCTTAGTTATGGTCAAAACGAGTTTTATTCCCGCTCACCGCTCACCGACACTACTATACCGCATGCGTATGGGCATAGTCACTTTTATGGTAGCAATAGGACTACTTACGTATATCGTATTTTTTTCAGGATTACCTGATCACTATATATACATTAGTATCGTTATTTTCTTTGTAATAATGATATCCATAGCTATAATCAATATGCGATTACAAACAAAATACAGACGACTAGAGATTGAAGAACGTAAAGCAAGTAGTAAATCTCAACAGATTATGACCAAGTCTGAGGGCTTACCCGACTATAATGTGCCGTTTAAAGGGATAAGAACAGTAAAGCGTAGAAAAATCTTAACACTACTCGCAGGTCTGTCGTTCTTATTTGTATACCCATTTATACTCTTTATGTTGACTAAATTCCTTGATAAAGAATATCCTGGTCTTCACGATATTGGATATATTTGCTTGATTATAGGGCTAATTCTATCGAACTCATCTACAATTCTTTACAAAAAATGGAAAAAGGAGGAAGCGAATACTAATGATTCGTTTTAAATCGATAGGATATATGGAATAAAACATAACTGGTGAGCGCATCGTAATGCACGATGCGTTCGCCTGTGCTATATACACTTCGCTTGACTGTAGGTTGCTGGCCTAAAATATCCATAGCTTGAAGACTAAAGGTCAGTTTCTTACCTTTAAGCATTGAGTATGAGACTTGCCCATTGAGTACCATGTCAGTACCATCTTCTTGCGAGCCAAAACCATTGCGATTGATCACACTACCATCAACTGCTAGGCTCAACCCAAATGGGAAACGATATAGTCCATTAAGATTTCCGTTGTATTCAAACGTTTCAGTGCGAGTCGAAGTGAGTCTATCATTCTCACTTTTACTATATTGCACATTCCCAGCCACTCCGATTTCCACTGATTGATCCCGATAGTTCATTTGTACTCGCTGTAGCAGGTCTAAATTTTTAGTTGTACTTTTGGAGCTTTTCAGATCTATCATCTGATAACTAGGCATAGCCGAATACATAGAACGACCATTCCATGTACTAGTCCAATGCTTTTTGGCCAATGGGATGGTCAGTGTATAATTAGTTGACATAGTCCACTGCCCATTGATATTCATAGGGCGAGTACGCGTTATACCAGTCTCTTCATCATACACACGACGATAACTAAATCCATTGCTAGTCGTAGATCCGATGATACTAGCAGTAAAAGAGCGACGTTTTTTGGGCGAGTATGTGACATATTGCAATTGAATATATTGACTATATGCTGGTTTCAGATTAGGATTTCCTTCTCTAATATAAGTGGGATTGGAATAATCAGTGATAGGACTCAACATATTCATTGAAGGCTGTTGTGTGCGTCCATTATAGTTTAAATTCCAACGTGTTTTATTGGATATTTTATGCCGCAATTGAAAAACAGGCGCATAATTAACGACATGCTGAGACTGTACGACATCTCCATCAGACGTTTTATATTGTGTATGGACCCTTCGTGATTGTACCATCATACCGATAGTATAAAATAGTGCACGCGTTTGACTATTAAATGCCACATTAAAATCATGATCGTTATATATCGTTGTGTAGCTATTACCTAAAGAGTCAATCTCAAGTTCTTCTGTTTGAGCCATGTCATAAACATGTTTTTCCTGTTTGTTTCGACTACGACGATAGGCATAACTAAAACGTACATACTTATTCTTACCAACGGGTTCATTGTACCCAATATTGGTCGTGTACATATAATTAGTATTGTCATTTGTTTGACGCTGTATTTGAGTCAGATCCTGTTGGATGGATGAACGATAGTAGTGAGTATGATTTTCTGGCATCAACTCATCATCACTGTTACTCAACGTCGTGTACAATGAAAAAGTAAAGCTTCTCCCTTTTCGTTTAGCAGAACGGCGGACAACAGATCCATTCATGGAATAATTAGAGTCATTACGTTTTGATTGATTCGTACCATAAGCTTGGTACAACAATTGAGTTGTATCTGTCGCAAAAATTTCGGCAGGCTCAAAACGAGTATGCATATCTTTCCAATCGAACGACTTGAATTCGGCATCTGAATGGATATTATGACTGGTACTGAAGTCATCCTGTTTGCCTATTCTAAATTTAGGAAAGACCATAATAGTTGTTAGAGAATCGGGAGCCCAATGCACATCAAAAGCCCCATTGACAGCTTTAGATGAATTGAAACGACTACTCTGCGATCGCGAATAACGTGTTCCAGTAGAATAATAACTTTCTGCTGAAGTTCTTGACGCATTAGTCATATCATTATCTTCGACACGTAGACTCCCATTCGTATCAAGGTGCTTACGACTATGCTGAAAATTCACGCCCAAGTTTTGCCCTTCTCTTTTGCCACTAGGTGTTCTCCCTATATTTTGAGAGGAACCACCTATGCTGGTAGAGCGGACATTATTTTTATTATAAATCAAACTAGCCTGATCATTTCCTCGGAATCTATTCAGCATACCTCGGTGTGCATAACGCGCATGATTGCCTTGAGCAACATCAGCCTGCCCAAACCAACCTCTTTTCATCTCTGGTTTGATGCTAATATCTAAAACTTGCTTCTCTTTCCCATCTTTAACTCCCGTGGCTTTCGCCATATCACTTTCTTTCTCATATGTTTTGACGTGATCTACAATATCGGCAGTCAAATTTTTAAGGGCAATATCCGACGAAGTACCAAAAAACTCTTTTCCATCCACAAGTATCTTGGATACATTTTTACCATTAACGGTAATTTTTCCATCGCCATCAATATAAACTCCTGGGAGACGCTTGATCAAATCTTCAACCACAGCACCTTCGGGCAATTTATAAGCTGAGGTAGAGAAGATGGCCGTATCTCCCTTCATCACAACTTGGGCGGCTTCTGCAGTCACTACGGTCTCGTGCAACTGCACGGCATCTGGTTCTAAGCGAATGGTACCTACAGAATGGCTTTTTGTTTTTGCGGTCAACTGTACAATACGCTCACAAGTTTTCATCCCCAAATAGCTTAGACGTATTCTGTATCTTTTGAGGGGTAATGAAGAGAGTGTGAACTGACCTTTATCATTGGTCAAAGTGCCCGTTACGTATGCACTATCAGAAACGGTATATAATTGA
The DNA here is from genome assembly GCA_963668535.1 of Bacteroidaceae bacterium. GTDB lineage: Bacteria > Bacteroidota > Bacteroidia > Bacteroidales > Bacteroidaceae > F22. Next base: position 1,824,397 of record OY764867.1, on the reverse strand, counting down.
ATCATCACTTTGGGAAGTGGTCGAGCAAAGTTGTCAACAACGATTCCTGTTAGGCTACAAGATTGTCTCCCAGAAATCTCAAGACGTTTACTTGCATGAAGTGACGAGGAGATGAATGAGAGTACACTAATTATAAAGAAAAAGGATAATATACGTTTCATGATTTTGTTCATACCGAAACAAATGTAACGACAATATATAAATCAACAAAGAAAACAATCTAGTTTGTGAGAAGAGTGAAGATATTCTATGGTTTATTGACATATATACAAGGCTTTACTAGTAAATCCACAAGAGCATATTTGATTTTATCGTTCATCTCATTGTGCACACCATAGGTAGAAGAGACATTTCCAAAAGAGATGTATGAATATTTGGTCATGTGGCACTTTTCTCTTATGTTTGTAACAAATTAAAACAATAACTCCCCAATTACTATGTGTTTGGAACAAAAAATCCGTGTCACTGCCAATATATTATCAGATCTCAAAGTACAAATAGAAGCTATACCACACGATAAGTTATTTGTACTCACTGACCGTCATACCCACATGCACTGCTTACCTAAAGTTGCTGCCGCCTTAGAACAATTCAAGTACGAAGAAATCGTTATTGAAGCTGAAGATACCCACAAAAATATCGAGTCGCTTACCTACATCTGGCAATATTTGAGTGATCATCAAGGCACGAGACATTCACTGATGATTAATCTAGGGGGTGGAATGATTACAGACATCGGTGGATTTGCAGCTGCCACTTTCAAGCGTGGTATTCCATGTATCAATATACCAACCACACTTCTGGCAATGGTTGATGCTGCTGTAGGAGGTAAAACGGGGATTAATTTCAACGGACTAAAAAATGAGATTGGTGTATTTTCAACTCCTAGAGTCGTCTTGTTAGATACGGCTTTTCTACTCACGTTGGACGAACAAAACATTTGTTCTGGTTATGGAGAAGTTTTGAAACATAGTCTATTGGCCAACGAGGCTCATTATGCAAAAGTGATGGAGATGGATCTACATGCACCCGATCTACATGTTTTGCGTACATTGGTCCAAGAATCAGTACTGATCAAAAAGAAGGTTGTCGAACAAGATCCTACGGAACGTGGCATCCGCAAAGCATTGAACCTTGGACATACAGTAGGCCATGCTTTCGAAAGTTTGGCATTAGAACAAAATCGCCATGTACTCCACGGATATGCAGTGGCTTGGGGCTTGGTTTGTGAATTGTATCTATCCCATGTGCAATGTAACTTTCCATTGCCTAGATTGCGTCAAATCAGCCAATATATCCAATCGTATTACGGTCAATTTAGCTTTAGCTGCAAAGATGTAGATCGCCTAATTGAATTGATGATGCATGATAAAAAGAATGTAGGGCATACCATTAATTTTACCTTACTTGGAGATATAGGTGATATCCGTATTGATCAAACAGCATCCAAAGAAATGATTATGGAGATGTTGGAATTTTACAGAGAAGGATTATAATATGGTTATAATAAAGAAACAGGTCATTTGTATTTCGTACAAATGACCTGTTTTATCTTAGTAGATTTAATAGTCTATAGTCGCTATTTTCCCTTTGACACAATGCACATCTTTGTTATTCACACACACTGTTATTGGATCAGAATCAAGTAGTTCAAAACTCATTTGTTTTTGGCTGATACTAACTCGTAAAGTATGTTCTAAATAGTTCACGGTAAACTGGGTTTTCTTCCAATGACTAGGTAAAACTGGTTCAAAACACAACTGACGATCACGTACGTGCATGCCTGCAAAACCATGTACCAAAGCAAGCCAACTACCTGGCATACTCGTGACATGAAGTCCGTCGTGTACTTCTTGGTTATAGTCGTCCAAATCCAAACGAGTGGCATGCATAAAGTGCTTATATGCCTCATCTATTTTACCTATTCGAGCTGCAATGATACAATGAACAAATAGAGATAAGGAAGATTCGTGCACAGTCTTAGGTGCATAAAATTCGTAATGTCTGCGTACTGTCTCCAAATCGAAATGCTCACGGTATAAATACATACCAAGAAGCACATCACTTTGTTTGATAAAGCAAGAACGAAGAATGCGATCCCATGACCAATGCTGATTGATAGGGAGTTCTTCTTCGGGAATCTCATCCACAGTTTGCATGATTTTGTTTTGATACCCATCTTGCTGTAGGTAGATGTCCCATTCTTTATCATATGGTTCATACATATGATTGGCTATATATTGCCATTTGTCGCCTTCTTCTGACTTATAATTCGTCTCAAGGCATAATGATTCATAGGCCTCAGGACTATTCTTTGCGGCCTCCTGCAACAAGCTGACTGTACGAAGTAATATTTGCTTAGCAGAAAAATTGGTGTACCAATTATTATCTACATTATTTTCGTATTCGTTAGGGCCTGTCACTCCCAAAATCATATATTTCTGATGACGTTCAGCCCAACTTACTCGCTGTGCCCAGAAACGACAAATGGCCACAAGCACACGGAAACCTTCTGGCAAAAGATAATCGGTATCTCCTACGGTATCTACGTACTGAATGATCGCATAGGCAATGATACTATTTCTATGCACTTCCTCAAAAGTGACTTCCCATTCGTTATGACATTCTTCTCCATTAATCGTTACCATAGGGTATAAGGCCGCTCCATCTTTAAAGCCCAATGTTTGGGCATTGGAAATAGCTTTAGCCAAATGCTGTTCTCTATAAAGCAATAAATTTTTAGCAATATATTGACGAGAAGATAACATAAAGTAGGGCAAGCAGCATAATTCGGTATTCCAGAAAGTGTTACCACCATACTTTTCGCCAGTAAATCCTTTCGCACCAATATTCAGACGTGGGTCACGCCCCTGATAACTTTGGTGCAACTGGAATATATTAAAACGAATGCCTTGTTGGGCTTCTGGATCACCTTCAATAACCACGTCGGTATCATACCAAATGCGACTCCAATAACGAGCATGTTCATGCAATAAGTCATCCCATCCCCGAGCCATCAGTTTCTTTAATTTGGCTACGCTGGAATCGACTAGATTAGTTCGATGCCCATATAGAGAAGAAGTGATAACAGCATATTTTGTCAATACAATGTGCTCTCCTGGCTTCACATATTCTCCAGTCGAAAAACCCACTTGTTTTTCTTTCTCAATTTGGATTCCTCCTGAAATAGGTTTGCCATTACAAGTGGCTTCATACCCCATGGACATACACACTTGTGTGCGCTCTCTACGTGTTTGTACCCATAGATAGGCATGGTCAACCAGTGCTTCTGTACGCAAGATATTCCACATGGGTTCGTTGTAATTGGACGTTTCATGAGTCACATCGGCATTTAGATAGGGAATAAGGGACACTTTACCCCGGTAATTGATAGATTCAACTTCCATGCGTATCATGCACAAGTCGGGTTCCATCATATGTAAGACATGCTGAATAGTGACATGTAATTGATGACCTCGCGGGGAGGTCACTTCCATGACACGCGTAGCGACACCAGTTTTCATATCCAAAGTGCGCTCATAACTATCAACATCCCATACGGCCAAATCGAGTTCTTCGTCAATCAGTCGTAATCGGATGCTACTCCAATCTGGAGCATTAGGCACACGAGCAAAGAATTTTGGATAACCATTCTTCCACCATCCTACTTTCGTGCGATCCAAAAAAGAAATACCCGCAAGGTAACTCCCTTGAAGACTATCACTAGAATACGATTCTTCGAAATGTCCTCGTTGCCCCATGCGGCCATTGCCCAAGGCAAAGATACTCTCCGAAGCACGTTGTCTGTCAGGGTGAAAACCCTTTTCTATGATGCGCCAGTCATCAATGTGCAAATATCGTTTTATCATGTGGCTATAATTAGATAATGTAGATGCTTTTTGTAGGAGTATTTAGGCAGGCTCCCACCCTGCTATATTATTCGTTCGTTACTATTTGCTTCTTAGCATGGCCATCGGTTTCAGTAATCAACCAAACTGACAGACCACCTAGCACAAAGAAAACACCTGCGATGACTAGCATCATGACTTGACGCTTTTCATCTCCTCCGACTAAACATAACAGTCCACCACCAATAAGGCTGGCTACAATCTGAGGCAAACAAATGGTCCCGTTGAAAAGGCCTAGATAAGCTCCCATATTTTTTCCTGACAAAGAATTGGTCAAGATCGTAAATGGCATAGCCATCATAGCAGCCCAAGCACATCCCACTAAAGCATAGGAGATAAATAAGAAATATTGGTCGTGAATAAACAGTGTGGAGATAAAGCCGATTCCACCAAGAACTAAACTCAATGAATATGCGACTTTACGATTTTTGAAGAAAGGCAGAACAATCGCCCAAATAACAGCTCCTATGGCTTCAACAGCGAAAAGTACACCAGCCCAGTTGCCAGCTTCTTGATAAGCTGCACTAGAGGTATCACTAGTGTGCCATACTTCTTGTGCAGTGGCTCCAGTAATATATGTCCACATATACATCATGGCTGCCCAACAGAAAAATTGCACAAGTCCTACTGTCCAAAATGTCTTTGGGGCTTTAACGAGCAATTGAAATAAGTTGCTACTTGTATGTTCTTCCTCTTCACTAATTTCATGAAATTCTGCATATTCCTTTGGAGGAAGCTCACGTACTGTGGCTGCTGTGTAAATCACACAAGCAATCAGAATGGCTGCCCCGATATAGAAGGAGTAGACAACTGAGTCGGGAATAACCCCCTTGACAGCCTCATTCTTGACGCCAAGCCATGTAAAAACAATGGGGAATAAGAAACCAACGACACTACCTGTGTTGATCAAAAAACTCTGTATAGAATAGGCTAAGCCTTTTTGTTCGTTATTGACCATGTCACCTACCATCATTTTAAATGGCTGCATGGCTACATTGATTGCTGTATCTAGGAGCATTAAAGACACTGCACCAAATACAAGTGCTGCCCCAACAGCTAGTCCTAAGCTACCTGCATTGGGAAGTAATGCCATAACCAAAACGGATATCAAAGCTCCGATAAATAGATAAGGCATTCGACGACCAAAACGTGTCCATGTTTTGTCGCTAAGGGTACCGATTATTGGTTGCACTAGCAACCCCATCAATGGAGGTAAAATCCAGAAATACCCCAATTGGTGTGGGTCGGCTCCCAGTGTCGCGAAAATACGACTAATATTTGCACTTTGTAGAGCGTAAGCAATCTGTACGCCGAAAAAACCGAAACTGATATTCCACAGCTTGATAAAACTTAGATTGGGACGATGTGTATTCATTCTCTGTATTAGTTTAATTATTGGTTGTTACTTTGTTGTGCCTCGTACGATAAGGCGAGTTTTAACGATCTTATTTTTAACGCTTGCTTTGTGATTTTCATCATCAACATCTGCGTCAATTTTATCCATGAGCAACTGAAAAGCAGAAACTCCAACTTCAAAACCATCTTGGCTCACAGTAGTCAATTTGGGATCGGTAGCTTGTGCCAATGCTCCATCTGTAAATCCACAGATAGATACATCCTTTGGAACAGCCAATCCCATACGTTTACATACGTGCAGAATACCTGTTGCCGTCTCATCATTAATGGCAAAAAATCCATCGGGACGGTCACTGGCTTCCAATAGCTCGGGTACAAGACCGATGGCTGCTTCTCGGGTATCACATTGAATCATCATATCTTCAGTCACAGGAATAGCATAACGTTTCATGGCATCCAAATACCCATTACGTCTATTCTTTGTAATCTCCAAAGATGGGTCACTGTGAAAAAAGTATATATGCTTACATCCCGTCTGTATCATGTATTCGACTGCTGCAAAACTTCCTGCATAATCATCGACCACCACACGCTCTGTCTTTATATCTGGACAGATACGATCGTAAAAAACGAGCGGTATATTTTGTGCGACCAAATCATGATAATGCTGATAATCTTTAGTTCCTTTGGCCAAAGAGGTAATCACACCACATACTCGAGCATGAGCAAAAGAACGAGTAATACGAAGTTCATCTTCATACAATTCGTTACTTTGTGCAACAAGTAAGGTATATCCTGCCTTACTCGCGGCATGTTCAATACCACTCAACACGCAAGAAAAGAAATAATGTACCATCTGAGGCACAATCACTCCAATCGTTTTGGACTGATTCATGCGAAGATTCATAGCCATGATATTTGGCTGATAATGATGCGCTTGAGCGTAAGCCTTCACCTTATCTCGCGTTTTCTGTGAGATATCAGGATTGTCTTTTAGTGCACGGGATACTGTAGAAGCGCTAATATTGAGTGCTTTAGCAATATCTTTGATGGTAATTTGCGTCTTTCCTGCCATATGGACAAAGGATATAAGATTAACTATTTGAGGTTACTGTACAAAGCCACTTCACAGTCACTTCGGGAAGCGTCAATACTTCCAAGCAAATATAAAAGCTTCATAAGTACCAACAAAAACAATAATAATTGATTACGTTAATACAGATTGCAATCGTTTGCAAATCTAATAATTTAATTTGAACGCACAAGTTTTTGCTCAAAAAAATAGACTATACTGATTCAACTTCACTAATTTTATGTACATTTGTCTTAGTGAGAAACTTTTGTTCTAGTTTATCAATGAAAGAAATATACGTATGAAAACAGTTTATTTAATTACTCTCGAAAATGATATCCAAGCGAATATTCTTAAGGATGTACTACACAATGAGGGGATAGAATGCCTTATAAAAAATGAGATTATCAATTCGGTATTACCTAACAGTCCTGGATTTCAGGTAGAGGTACATGTACTAGAATCTGATCTTGAGAAGGCCAAGAAAATTGTGCAGGAAGGATTCCCCGAACTTGTTGGAGAATAAGCCCATCCTTGAGGCTCGTATATCACAGCAAACCGAGATATACTTAAGAGCTCGCTCTTATATACTTGACAACTACCCTAGCAAGTATATAAGAGCGAGCTATCATATACTTGCTAGCGAGCTACCATATACGTCTCGTTTAACGGCGATATATGTGTAAGGAAATCGTCGCTTCTTTGTCTAAAAATTCCCCTTGGCAACAAGGCTAAATCAAACAATTATGACTCTACAGTTTCTTGAAGGAATCGATTATATGAAACGATAATTATTTGTTAATACAAGAAATTCTGATTCTATACAACTAAAAAAAATCCATAAAAAATGGGGTGCAGCTCAGTTGATATGAACCCCGAAAGTTAGACAAAAAACTTTCGGGGTTTATTATGATTAAAAAGAAAGCAAGAAAGAAACATACCCCATCAGATTGCCTTCGGTATATGCACATGTTAGAAGATGGAATATCCTTTTCTTCTATCCATAGGAACTACGGAATAGGTGAACAGCGACTAAAAGTCTTATGGTCACGCTATCAAAAAGAAGGAATATTAGGCTTGCAAAAACTGCCTAATATTAGGGCTGACTATGCATTAAAGCGCAAAATTGTTCTTGATATAGAAGAAAACCATATAACTTTGCATGCAGCTTCGTTAAAGTATGGTGCAAGTTCTCAACAGATAAGTGTATGGTTAAAGACGATGCGCACAGAGGGCATAGATGCACTAAGTAAATGTAAAAAGCGTGGCAGACCTACAGGTATGGGAAGACCAAAAAAGAATATAAAGCCACTGACTGAGCTGGAAAGACTCAAGAAAGAAAACGAGGATTTGCGCTTAGAGGTGGCACTGCTAAAAAAAGTGAGAGCCTTAGTAGAAGAAAGGAAAGCCCGACTACGCGAGATTGGGCACGGACCATCGAAGAACTAAGGCAGGAAGGATTCTTTCTTGAGAGTATTCTCGGGAAGGTAAAGATGGCTCGCTCCGTATTCTATTACCATCTATCACGTCTGAAGGACAGTGATGGCTATGATGATACAAGAAAGCGTATTAAAACAATATATGATGACAGCAAAGGTCGTTATGGGTATAGAAGAATCTGTTTATCCATGCGCAATGAAGGCTGCAACATCAATCATAAGACAGTGCAGAAACTGATGTCTCAAATGGGACTAAAAGCAAAGCGAAAGAAACGTCACTATCATTCTTACAAGGGTCAGACAGGAAAGATTGCACCAAATATCATTGATAGAAATTTCTTAGCAGAAAGACCAAACCAGAAATGGACTACAGATGTGTCGCAAGTCTGCATCAAGGATGAGAAGCTGTATATATCTCCAATACTCGACATGTACAATGGAGAGATAATAACATATACAATTACCCGCAGCCCCAACCTAAAAATGGTTACGGATATGCTTAAAAAGGCATTTAAACAGCATAAGAATCTTAATGGTCTATTGATTCACTCAGATCAAGGATGGCATTACCAACATACGCAATATCAAAAGATGCTGAATGATAATGGTGTTGTACAAAGTATGTCCCGCAAAGGAAACTGCTTAGACAACTCTATGATGGAGAACTTCTTTGGACTGATGAAGAATGAATTGTTGTATGTAAACCATTTCGATAGTATGGACAGCTTTGAGGCTGAACTTAAGGAATACATAATTTGGTATAATACGAAAAGAATAAAACTTAGATTAAAAGGAATGAGCCCGGTACAATACCGAGCTCAATACTATAGAGGTCTTAATTATTAACGTTTAATTTAACGTCCAACTTTTCGGGGTCACTTCAAGTGAGCTGCACCCCATTATATTTCGATGGTATATTTTACCTATCTTTATTTTACTTCTTCGAAGTCTGCATCTTGTACATCGTCTGTATTACCTTGAGAAGAGCCTTGTTGAGGACCTGCTTGTTGGCCAGCTTGAGGACCTGCTTGAGCCCCGCCACTTTGTTGATACATTTCAGCACTTGCTGCTTGGAAGGCAGTATTCACTTCATTAACAGCGGCATCGATAGCTGCGAGATCTTCAGCCTTGTGAGCTTCTTTCAACTTAGTAAGAGCTGCTTCAATTGGAGCTTTCTTATCTGCAGGAAGTTTATCACCAAGTTCTTCAAGTTGTTTTTCTGTTTGGAAAATAACTGAATCAGCTTGATTCATCTTATCAATCTTTTCACGTTCAGCCTTATCAGCATCTGCATTAGCTTCGGCTTCTGCCTTCATACGATTGATTTCGTCTTCTGAAAGACCAGATGATGCTTCAATAACAATCTTTTGTTCTTTACCTGTTGCCTTATCCTTAGCAGAAACATGTAGAATACCATTAGCATCGATATCAAACGATACTTCAATTTGTGGTACACCACGACGTGCAGGAGCAATACCATCTAAGTTGAACTGGCCAATTGACTTATTCTGTGCAGCCATTGGACGTTCCCCTTGTAACACATGAATGGTTACTTGTGTTTGGTTATCCGCAGCTGTAGAGAAGACTTGACTCTTCTTAGTTGGGATAGTTGTATTGGCATCAATAAGCTTGGTCATGACACCACCCATTGTTTCAATACCCAATGTCAATGGAGTGACATCTAGAAGGACTACACCATCAATATCATCAGAAAGTACGGCACCTTGTACTGCGGCACCTACTGCAACAACTTCGTCAGGATTAACACCCTTAGATGGAGCTTTGCCGAAGAACTTTTCTACTAGCTCTTGAATAGCTGGGATACGAGAAGAACCACCAACCAAAATCACTTCATCAATGTCAGAATTAGAAAGGCCTGCATCTTGCATTGCTTTCTTACATGGTTCAAGACAGCCTTGAATCAATGCATGAGATAGACTCTCAAACTTCGCACGAGTTAATGTCTTTACTAAGTGCTTTGGCACACCATCTACTGGCATGATATATGGAAGGTTGATTTCAGTAGAAGTAGAAGAAGACAATTCAATCTTAGCCTTTTCTGCTGCCTCCTTCAAACGTTGTAATGCCATTGGGTCCTTAGACAAGTCGGCACCTTCGTCATTCTTAAACTCGTCTACCAACCAGTTAATGATTACTTGGTCGAAGTCATCACCACCAAGGTGAGTATCACCATTTGTAGATAATACTTCAAATACACCACCACCAAATTCTAGAATAGAGATATCAAATGTACCACCACCAAGGTCGAACACAGCGACTTTCATATCTTTATCGGTCTTATCGATACCGTAGGCAAGTGCAGCTGCAGTTGGTTCGTTGACGATACGTTTCACCTCAAGACCTGCAATTTGTCCAGCTTCTTTAGTCGCTTGACGTTGAGAATCTGAGAAGTATGCAGGCACAGTGATTACAGCTTCTGTCACTTCTTGTCCTAAATAATCTTCAGCAGTTTTCTTCATTTTTTGAAGAACCATTGCAGAGATTTCTTGTGGTGTATATTGACGTTCATCAATTTGTACACGTGGAGTATTATTGTCTCCCTTTACTACTTTATAAGGAACACGAGCAATTTCTTTAGATACTTGATCGTATGTTTCACCCATAAAACGTTTGATAGAAAAAACTGTTTTTGTTGGGTTTGTAATTGCTTGACGTTTTGCAGGATCACCTACTTTACGTTCACCACCATCTACAAAACCTACGATAGAAGGAGTGGTGCGTTTACCTTCACTATTAGCGATTACTACTGGTTCGCTACCTTCAAATACAGAAACACATGAGTTTGTTGTTCCTAAGTCGATACCAATGATCTTTCCCATAATTATTTATTGTTTAATTTGTTTATTCTTGTTTTAAGCGCCGTGGACTACATGATTAGTCTCACTACATATGAGTTATCAGCCACACGACGACAAAACCCATCAATGCAAGTGGCGTGCCAAAAACAAAAAATGGGGGACCAGAAATGAACAAAAAAAGACTATAAACTGACATAAAAGAATATATCCTGCCATTATGACAGGATATACACGTCTAATTGATCGTTTGTTCAGAAATTTCTTGTATAACTCGAAGACCTTCCTGAATATTTGGAATATTCATCACATGCATGGAGCGCACTTTATTCTTTTCCCTCAGCTTCATCTTACGGGGATGATGAGCTGCATAGTATAAAAATTTGGCAAAAGCGTCGCTCATATAGTAAGCACTATCTTGCTGACTGACAAAGAATAAATACATGCTGTTATTTTTCAAACTCACCCGTTCTATACCAAGTTTTGCTGCCAGACGACGTAAAGGAACGACATGAAGTAACCCTTCTGTCTCTGGAGGTAATGGCCCAAAACGATCTTCGAGTCGTTTTCTAAATGCAGTCACTTCTTCATCATCATGCATTCCATCTAGTTCTCGATATAACAGCATACGCTCTGGATTTCCTGGCACATAAGACACTGGTAGATTGAGGTGATAGTCACTTTCAAATAGCGTTTCTTCTACAAACTCATCTCCACGAGGATGTTGAGACACCTTATCTTGCGTCTCTTGGTCAAGACTTTCTCCAGATGGCGCCTCTTGATAAAGTTCTGCAAACTCTTCTATTTTAAGTTCCTGCACAGCCTCAGTTAAGATCTTTTGGTAGGTCTCGTATCCTAAATCAGCGATAAATCCACTTTGTTCTGCTCCAAGTAAGTTGCCAGCACCACGAATATCCAAATCTTGCATAGCGATATGAATGCCACTTCCTAAATCACTGTAATTCTCTATAGCTTGTAAACGACGTCGAGAATTATCCGGTAAACTAGCCATAGGTGGCGCAAGTAAATAACAAAATGCTTTGCGATCGCTACGACCTACACGCCCTCTCAACTGATGCAATGCGCTAAGTCCAAAATGATGCGCATCATTAACAATAATAGTATTGACATTGGGCATATCTATACCACTTTCAATAATAGTAGTTGCCAACAACAGATCATACTCATGGTTGACAAAATCAACGATTAAGTCTTCAAGCTCTTGTGGTTTCATCTGTCCATGTCCTATACAAACGCGACAATCTGGGACGTCACGTACAATCATGGCTTTCAATGTTTCTAGAGCATCTATGCGATTATGTACAAAAAAGACTTGGCCATTGCGACTTAATTCAAAGCGTACCGCGTCAGCAATAATTTCGGGATTGAAGGGATGAACTTCAGTTTGAATAGGCCGTCTATTGGGTGGCGGAGTGGATATAATACTCAAATCTCGCGCCCCAATTAAACTGAATTGCAGGGTGCGTGGAATAGGTGTCGCTGTAAGGGTCAAAGTATCCACATTGACACGCATTTGTTTCAATTTTTCTTTTTGTCCAGCTCCGAAACGTTGTTCTTCATCAATAACAAGCAATCCTAAGTCTTTGAACTGCACATTTTTGTTTAGAAGTTGGTGTGTGCCTATGACAATTTGAATCTCTCCTTCTTTTAATCCTGTGAGCACCTCTGTACGTTGCTTGGCAGAACGCGCACGACTCAAATAATCAACACGACATGGCAGTCCATCCAAACGCTTCTTAAAACTCTGATAATGCTGATATGCCAAGACAGTCGTTGGAACTAGGATTGCAACTTGTTTATCATCGGCTACTGCTTTAAATGCTGCACGAATAGCAATCTCTGTCTTACCGAATCCGACATCACCACAGACCAATCGATCCATAGGTAAAGAACGCTCCATATCACGTTTAACGTCTTGAGTCGTTTTTAATTGGTCGGGGGTGTCCTCATAACGAAAACTAGCTTCTAGCTCTTGTTGTAAAAAGCTATCACGACTAAAAGCATAGCCTACAGCTTTTCTTCTTTGAGCATACAGCTTTATGAGATCACGCGCTATATCTTTAAGTTTGGACTTTTTACGCTCTTTGAGTTTTTGCCAAGCCCCTGTGCCAAGCTTACTTAAACGAGGTGGGTCGCCTTCTTTGCCTTTATATTTGGAGATTTTATGTAGCGAGTGAATGGAAACAAAAACAGTATCGCCATTGGCATAAACCAATTTAATGGCTTCTTGATAGCTATCTCCTTGGGGTAGACGTACTAGGCCAGCAAATCGACCGACTCCATGGTCTATATGCACCACAAAATCATTTAACTCAAACATAGTCAGTTCTTTCAAACTAACAGCTGCCTTTCCGCGTTTGACTTGTTCGTTGCGTAAACTATATTTATGATATCGATCAAACATTTGATGATCGGTAAAATAACAACACTTTAATGTCTCATCGACAAAACCAGCATGAATGGTTTTTGCAACAGAGTGGAAAGTAAATGTTTCCTCTCTATCTTCAAGAATGTTATGCAAGCGCTCATGCTGTTTCTCGCTATCACTACAGAGAAACAACTCGTAACCTTGGTCAAAATAATCTTGCAAGGTGTGCATAACCAACTCAAAGTTTTTATGAAACATCGGCTGAGGAAGCACATCTACCATCACTTGACTAACATCGGCTGGAGCTTGTGTACCGATAAAAAGCTGTTTGAAAGAGCTGAAAGCAGCAGAGACCTTGGTTGCAGGCATTTGAGGAACTTCCATAGCAGCAATGGTATCAACAATATACTGCATATCATACATACAACACAAACATTCTGCATCTAATAAATCGAATAAGGTCTGCGCCACTTCTGTCTGCTCGACAAGACTTGGCACAATATTGATATGATCCAACATCTCCACTGAGAGCTGAGTATCAATAGCAAAAGTACGAATGGAGTCTATATCATCGCCAAAGAAATCGACACGATAAGGCATGTCATTCGAATAAGAAAAAATATCTAGGATGGAACCACGAAGAGCGACTTGTCCAGGATGATAGACATAAGCAACACGTTCAAATCCAATGTCAACCAAATGATTCACCACTTTCTGAGGAGCAATAGTTTGATTTTTGGTCAAAGCCAAAGAATAATTATCAAGCTGCTTTCGACTCACCACTGGCTCTCCCAATGCTTCTGGATGTGTAACAATAACCACAGGTCTGTTTTGTTGTAAAGCAGAAAGGACTTCTGTACGTAAAATGACTTGGGTCTCATCCAATTGACCATCTCGCATAGAACGACGATAAGAGATGGGCAAAAAGAGTACTTGCTCAGCATCAATCAACCGAGAAATATCATGATAAAAATAACCGGCTTGTTCTACGTCATCAAGTACGCAAAGCACTTGACGAGACACATTGTATTTATACAGCATTGCTACCCAAAAAGCTGAAGAAGACTCCTTGAGACCTGCCAAATGCATGGAAGCTGCGGTATTGAACGCTACTCTTAGCTCCTGAAAACGAGGATGTTCCTCAAAATGTTGAAGCAATTCGGGAAGAGAATATATATCCGATGCTTTCATTTCTGATTTATTTTGAACCATATGCCTGCAAAAATACAAAAATACACTTACATAGATATGGACTTACGGATAAAAACTCGTAACTTTGCGACATATACCACCATTTAAACTTTTTTAGACAAATAAGACGAGCATGAGTAAGGCAAACAGTATAATCATCATCCCAACATACAATGAGCGTGAAAATATAGCAGCCATTATATCAGCTATTTTCGATTTAGAAAATAGCTTCAACGTCTTGGTTATAGATGATGGATCACCAGATGGTACCGCTAATATTGTAAAACGTATGATGGACGATGAGGACAAGAAGGATAGATTATTCATCTTGGAACGTACTGCAAAATTAGGATTAGGTACAGCTTATATTACTGGGTTTAAGTGGGCATTGGCTAGAGATTATGAGTACATCTTTGAGATGGATGCTGATTTTTCTCATAATCCAAGTGATTTGCCACGTCTACTAAAGGCATGCGAAGAGAGAGGAGCCGATGTGGCCATTGGTTCACGCTATGTGAGTGGTGTGAATGTGGTTAATTGGCCAATGAATCGTGTGTTGCTGTCTTATTTTGCTTCTAAGTATGTACGCATTATGACTGGATTGCCCATTTGTGACACAACAGCTGGTTTTAAATGTTACTCTAGAAAAGTACTCGAAAAAATGGACTTAGATGCTGTACGATTTAAAGGATATGCATTCCAAATCGAAATGAAATTTACGGCATATAAAATGGGCTTTAATATTGTAGAAGTTCCTGTTATTTTTATCAATCGTGAACATGGTGAAAGTAAAATGAATGGTAGTATTTTTGGTGAAGCAGTCTGTGGAGTTATCAAACTCAAATTGCATAGCTTGTTTCACAAATATCCACAAAAAGAAGACTAGCTGCACGCAATAAAATTCATAACCTCAAAGACAAGTTTATATCATGCAGAATAAAAAGACATATATTTCAAATGCAACAATAATCAATGAAGGAGAAACATTTAATGGTGGCGTATTGATTCAAGGCGACCGTATTCTCCACATATACCGTGGAGACGAGCGTCCAGATGAGCATGTAGATATGTCTATCAATGCTAAAGGCAATTATTTATTGCCAGGAGTTATTGATGATCACGTGCACTTTCGTGACCCAGGATTGACTCACAAAGCCAATATGAGGAGCGAAAGTAAAGCAGCTGTTGCAGGGGGGGTAACCTCCATTATGGATATGCCTAATACAAACCCAAAGACAATAACTATTGAGGCATGGAATGATAAAATGAAATTAGCTAGTGAAAAATGTCTTGCCAATTATTCATGCTACTTTGGGGCTAGTAGTAATAATTATGAACTGCTTGATAAATTGGATCCAACACGTTTTTGTGGTGTGAAATTATTCATGGGGGATAGCACAGGAAATATGGGTGTCTCTGAAAATTATATCTTTGAAAAGTTTTTTAGTTCAACCGACAAAATCATAGCTGTACACGCTGAAGACCAAGAAATTATTCATGCCAATCTTTCAGCCTTTAGTGGGATAGATGATATCCCGCTAGCTAAGCATCCTGAAATTAGAAATGAATTGGCTTGCCACACAGCAACATCTCAAGCTGTTAAGATGGCTAAAAAATGCAATTCAAGACTACATATCTTACATATCTCTACGGAGATGGAAATGAAACTATTGGCTCACGAAATAGATTATACAGTGCCGCTTGCTGAACGTAAAATTACCACTGAAGCTTGCATCCCTCATATACAATTTTCTCAACTAGATTATATGGCACTGGGAGCACTCATCAAAGTCAATCCTGCTATTAAAAAGAAAAAACATCGTGAAGCATTGCGCCTTGCTATAAAAGAAGATCGCATTGATGTCATTGCTACCGATCACGCCCCTCATACATTGGAAGAAAAACGTGGTGGAGCCTTAAAAGCCATGTCTGGCATGCCGTCTATCCAGTTTGGCCTCATCGCAATGCTTTCCTTGACATCTAAAAAGAAAAGTTTTAGCATGGAACAGGTTGTGGAAAAGATGTGCCACAATCCAGCCATTATTTATGGGGTAGAAGATCGAGGTTTTATTCGAGAAGGCTACAAAGCCGACTTGGTACTTGTTAGTCCTACAGATATGTACAAAGTGGAAGACAAAGATGTACTTAGCTCTTGTGGATGGACTCCTATGAAAAAAGTAAGAATGACATGGAAAGTTGAAAAAACATTTGTCAATGGGCGCCTTGTGTACAACAATGGGGAAATTGACGAATCGCTCATGGGCGAAGAGCTTTCCTTTAGCCGATAAAAGTATGGCGCTTAAAATAGCTGCACTCTTTTTACTAATACTAATTACATTTCTCCCTATACTAAGTGCCCGTTTCTTTCTCTTTTGTTTACGATTTAGAAATTGGTTATTATATAAAGATCATTTTTCACAAGCGACTTATAGAACTCGTGAACAAAGAGCCCAAACGATTCGTAAAATAATGAATACGGGCTGGATACTTACTGGTATACTTGGACTTTATTTATGGGGATATTGTTATCTATTTGGACGTACAGACTGGGAAAACGTTTATGTCACATTTCAATCTAAAAATGTGCCACCTGCTTTTGACGGCTATCGTATCGTTCAAATTAGCGATTTGCATTTGGCAACTTGGACATGGGATAATTTGGCCATTGCCGATTTAGTCGGTCATATTCAAAAGATCCATCCAGACTTAATTCTATTTACAGGAGATCTGGTAACCAATAAAGCTAACGAAGCCAAAAAGTTTGTCCCCGAACTATCCAAACTACATGCTCCAAATGGGGTCTATTCAATAATTGGGAATCACGATAATGGTCCTTACTTTGGCCTATCAACCATGTCGGAAGAAATTGAAAATGGCGCACAGTTGGCCCATTATGAATCTGAAATGGGATGGCATCTTCTTCAAAATGAGCATGTATTTCTGACTAAGACAAAAGCTAATAAAATAGACTCCATAGCATTGATTGGTGTTAGTGATATGGCAAAATCGTCGTATATCGAGCAATATGCTAAGTTATATGCTGCCATGCAAGGGACAGCTCACTATTTTAGTATCTTAATGGCTCATAATCCCGATCAATGGAGATATGAAGTGGTACCTAAAACAGATATACCCATTACTCTCTCTGGACACACACATGCCTTTCAGATTAAAATATTGGGCATGTCGCCAGCAGCTTTTAAATTTAAATTTTGGGAAGGTACACATTATTCGAATGACAGCACTCAAATGCTTCATGTAAATATTGGAGTAGGACAAATAGCGATACCGATAAGAATAGGAAGTGCAAGACCAGAAATCACGATACTCGAACTAAAACGAAAGAAATAAAAAAGAGAGACTGTATCAAGAAAGATACAGCCTCTTTTTTAATATTAGAAACACAGACATGAAATACTTATTCAAGACGATCTCCGTTGTAAAATTTCAAGATTTTTGTACGGAATAAATACGTGTATTTTGCTTGAAGTTGTTCTGAAATACTTTTCATTAGATTCAACTTCGATTCATTAAATTCAACAGAATTGGCTTGTCCTTGCATAAACTTCTTATTCATCACATCAAAGGCTTCTTGATTGGCCAATACGGCCTTCTTGGCACTGCGATATTGCACTTGAGCAGCAACAGCATTATACCATGACTGTTGTATCTCTTTATACAAGGCTTTCTTTTGTGCTTCTAGTTCTAGTTTATATTGTTCTCTTTGAAGACGTGTAGATTTGATATTGTTGTAGGTTTCAAATCTATTAAAAATGGGCACACTCATAGAGACACCGATGCCCTGAGAAAAGTTATCATCCATCTGTTGATTAAACGTACGTGCTTCTAGACCTTTAATTTTATTGTAAGATGTAGATAAACTTGCACCCAAACTAAGAGTTGGCAACAAAGCACTCTTAGCAATACGAATGCTATGTTCACTCCCTTTGACACGCAGCTGAGATGCACGCACTTCTGGACGAGAAGCCAAAGCATTGATGTACACAACATCAATGGAAGGCAAATCTAATTCTGCATCTACAGGCACATTACTAGGTACATCAAGTGTCAAATCATCTGGAGAAGATAATTCTAATAATTGCGACAAATCAAGTAATGCTAAATGCACATTATTAGATGCTTGAGTCATACTATACTGATCTTGAGCCACACGTGCCGCAGATTCTGACACATTGGATTGTGCGACCTTACCAATCTTATACAGGGTATTAAAGCGGTCATATTGTTCTTTGGACAGTGCGAGTTGTTGCTGAGACACTTTGTACAGTTCTTGGTTATACAGCACTTGTAGATATTGCTGAGCTATTTGAACACTAATGTCATCTTGTGCCTTTTCTAGATCAGCCAAGGAAGCTTCTAAATTGATTTTAGCCAATTTATACTGGTTACATATTCTACCACCCGTAAATAAAGGAACGTTTGTAGAAACACCAAAACTGGTGTTCTCACTACGCATTGTAGTGTAGCTATTGTCGACTGCAGAGACAGAACGCCCCCATGCATAATTGTGACTTGCAGAACCATTCAAATTAGGTAGACGTGCCCATTTCTTGGTATGCACATCAACTTTGGAGAGCTTTGTATCAACTTCTCGACTTTTAAGTGTTATATTGTGTGCTAATGCATAGTCGATACATTGACGAAGAGACCATGCTCCATCAGGGACACCATCAGATGAAGCAGACATTTGTTGTGCTTCTTGTGCCACAGCAGGCTGAGTAGCACACAAGCCAAATGACAATAGGCCTATTGTAAATAAAGAAATATACTTCATAAGAATTTATTTTTATTTTTTAGCCATTTTAGGATCAAACACTTTACCTCTAAGTTGTTCATCTCCTTTAAGACCAGATAATATTTGAATATTTACACCATCTGTCATACCAACTTTGACTGGAATACGTTCAAATGCTTGTGGATCTTTTGAAGTAAGTTTATACACAAAAGTACTGTCACCTTTGAACTCTATAAGTCCTTCTGGAACGGTCAATGCGTTTTCAACCTTGCGCAGTACGATCTCTGCATTGGCTGAATAGCCTGAACGAATGGTTACTGAATCTGGCACATGAATAGCTGCTTTGATTTCAAATTGTGTAGTACCGTTATTGTCGACACCTTTTGGACTAATATACTCTAGACTAGCAGTAAATTTATCTCCTTGCACCGCACCAATTTTAAGGGACATAGGCATACCTTCATGCAGACTACCCACCTCTGTCTCATCTACATTACCCTTAAAAATAAGGTTGCTCATATCAGCAACTGAGGCAATAGTAGTTCCTTCGTTGAACGTATTACTTTGAATAACAGAATTTCCTTCTTTGACTGGTACATCAAGTACCAAGCCATCAATAGTACTACGAATATTAGTATTTGAGATGTTTTTTGTTCGTTGGCTCACACCAGTACGAATAATTTCTAAGGCGTCTTTTGCCGTTTGCATCTCTTCTTGAGCTTGTTTGAAACTAACTTGTGCCTTTTCGTACTCTTCTTTACTAATAAGCTTATCACTAAATAGTTTCTTTGTACGATTCCACTCACGTTGAGTTTGGGCTAAATTAATCTCAGATAAACGCACACGACTTTCAGCACTGTTCAAATTATTCATTTCTGGAATAACCTTAACACGAGCAATAATCTCACCTTTTTTGACATAGTCACCAGCTTCTTTATAAAGCTTATCAATAATACCAGAGATCTGTGGTTTAATCAAAATTTCATCACGTGGTTCCACACGGCCAGTAGCGACACTTGTGTTTTGTAAAGACTTACGTGCAGGTGATTCAATATTGTAAACGACTGGTTTGGGTTGACTGTTACTGTATAGGAACCAGAAAGTCCAAACGAATATCAAGGCAACTACGACCAAGATAAAAATACGAAAAAATTTTTTCATTGTGGTTATAATAAATAGGGTTATACATTCAATTTTATTTCTTATCTCATTTTATTTATTCATCACGAATGGCTTCAATAGGCTTAATAGCCATCGCACGATAGGCTGGGGCAAGACCTGCCCCTACTCCAAGTACAGCTAGAACAAACAAAGTACCCACTGCGGTCCAAAAACTTATTTGGAATGGAATTAATGCATTTTGAGCTGAACTAATGGCCACTTGCGCAACTTGAAGCACCAAGACTGTTAAACACAGTCCAAACATTCCAGCAATAGCAGTAAGCACAATACTTTCGGCCATAATCTGACGCATTATAATACGAGGGGTTGCCCCAATAGCCCGACGAATACCGATTTCGGTAGTACGCTCCTTGACAGTAACCATCATGATGTTACTTACTCCGATGATACCCGCTAATAGGGTACCAATACCTACAAGTATTGTCAACAAAGAAATACCAGTCATTACATTATCAACCATGGTAAACATAGCCTGTGCATTGAAATGCCTGATGGCCATCTCATCTTTGGGAGAGGCATTGTGATAACGTAACAAAGATTGTGTAATGCTTTTTTCAAGATCTCCCATTAAATATCCTGGTTTGGCAACGACAGCAAACATATCTACATCTTTTGCTAAATTGTAGACCATTTGTACAGTCGATAACGGTATCGTTACTCTTGATCCAGCACGTCCACCACCAATGCTGATATTGCTTGATGTTTTGTCTGCAACACCTACAACTTGGTAGTAAACACCATCACACTCGACATATTTACCACATGGGTCGACACCATCATGAAACAAATCGGTATAGACATCATGACCTAAGACACAAACTTTACGACTTTTTTCCTGGTCAATTTGGTTAATCCTGCGACCAAATTTTAGCGCCATTTCTTCAACCTCATCCGTATAAACAGGTTCAATTCCACGGATACTTCCCCGTTGCGAACTCTTTCCTTCATATTTAAATGTGGATCCATATCGACCAACAACTGGAGTAGCAAACTTAACTCCTTCGTTGTCTTCTATTATACCAATGTCATCGGTAGTAAGACGAATCTGCCTTCCTTCTGGAAAACCTTTGTAGGCTATTGTTGTAGATTGGGCCCAAAATATAGAGCTATTTGTAGCAAAACCTTTAAAATTTTGTCCCATTAGTGCTTTTAGTCCTTCGCCTCCTCCTAATAAGGCTAGAAGCATAAAGATACCCCAAAACACACCAAAAGCTGTCAGTAAACTACGGGTTTTATTGCGGGTGATAGTGATGAGAATTTCCTCCCACACATCAATATCGAATCGAATTTTCATATTATCTTATTTTTCAAGATTCCTTATTTTGTTATTCAGCACGCAAAGCCTCAATAGGTGGAACTTTTACAGCTTTCAGAGCTGGAAAATATCCTGCTAAAGTACCACATATAATTAATGTCAATGTAGCTTGAATAGCTACATGTATATCAACTGTGGGGTTCTTAAAATATTGCATTTGAAAAACACCTGCATTAACAGTTTGATGACCAATTGTAGCATCCATCAACTCGGTGACACCTACACCAGCGACTAAACCGATATATCCAAATAAAGTCGTGATAAAGACACTCTCAGCAATAATCATCCACAATATAGAGCGAGGAGTAGCACCAAGGGCTTTACGTATACCAAATTCTTTTGTACGTTCCTTGACTGCAATCAACATAATATTACTAACCCCTACAATCCCACTAATCATAGTAAACAAAGCAATAATCCAAATAGCAACAGTAATAAAATGGGCTCCCTTCATTTGGTCCAAATACTGACTAAATCTATTCCAAACCCACACCCCTCCAGTATCTTCGGGATCGAATCGCTCTTGGTGTGCTATAACGCTTCTGAATTTTTTCTCAAACTGATCACAATCAGCTTTATTTTTTATATTATGAATAGAAAACAATAGCTGATCAACTCTATCCCCAGTATTATTTAACAATGCGAAGGTAGAACGAGGTACAAAAAAATCATCATCACTATTTTGTTGATCTGTTTTTGTTATACCAACAACGAGATACATCAAGCCTGTTAACTTAACATGTTGGCCGACTGCACGTTCAGCACGTTTAAAGAGCTTTTTGGCTAGATTTTCTGGAAGGACTATACTCTTTCTTTTTTTATCAACATCTATTGTATTAATAAAACGTCCGTAGAGCACGTTGATTTTTTCAATATTTTCGTAATTAGCATCACAGCCTATAATTGTTCCAGATACACTCTGGTCTGCGTAACTTACCGTTTGCCCACCAGAATAGTGTATGCCACCTACATTGCTCACATTCTCTTTCAATGTTTGAGTGGCAGCGATATCTTTATTATGCAATTGAATATATCGTCCTTTATCAAACCCAGCATATGGTTTTGTTGTAAAACTACCGCCAGATTTCACACTATTGACCGACCATCTTGCTCCATTATCCAAGAAGGCATTATTCAAACCATTTCCAGCACCAAGCAATACTATAAGCATAAAGATACCCCATGCCACAGCAAAACCAGTCAATGCGGTACGCATCTTATTTCTGCGAATAGTCGAAATTAGTTCTTGCCAAAGATCATACATAATTATATACGTTTAATATTTTTATTTCATGTAACCGTCCATACTAAATGGAGAATCTAATCGGTCTTCTATATCACCAATGAGTCCATCTTTGATATGTATAATCTTATCTGTCTGATTAGCAACACCACTTTCATGAGTTACAACAGCAATAGTCAATCCTTCATTGTGTAAATCTTGAAGAATCTGCATCACTTCTTTACTAGTAGCACTATCCAAAGCACCAGTTGGTTCATCGGCTAAAATAATTTGAGGTTGAGTAACCAACGCTCTAGCAATAGCGACACGTTGTTTTTGTCCCCCACTCATTTCATTAGGCATATGATGCGCCCAATCTTTAAGCCCTAACTTGTCTAGGTATTCTAGAGCTATTTTGTTGCGTTTCTTACGACTCACCCCCTTGTAAAAGAGTGGTAATGCAACATTTTCAACGGCATTTTTAAAACCGATCAAATTAAATGACTGAAAAATAAAGCCAATCATTTCGTTACGATAAGTAGCTGCTTGTGTTTCAGTCAAACCATTCATATTGACGCCATTCAGAGTGTACACTCCCGTATCGAATGTATCCAATATACCCAAGATATTTAAGAGTGTGGATTTTCCAGAACCCGATGCACCCATGATAGAGACAAACTCTCCCTTTTGAATGTCAAGACTGATCCCTTTCAGCACATGAAGTGGCGCCCCATTATGATAGGTCTTATTAATATTTTCTAGATGGATCATTGTGGAATATGTTATAGGGTTATTATTAGAATTTTATTACAAAATACGATGATAAGACGCAGTAAAGGTAATGAAAAGTTGCAAAGAGAGTAGTTTTTTTTAAAAAAAAGAAAGGATGCTCAAAATGAGCATCCTTTTCAATAATATTATAATGATTTCTACACGTATGTTTCAAGAAACTTTACTCCACCTTCATCAGGTACAATCTTAATCGACTCGTTTACCGCAGGAATCAAAATGGTTTCTCCATATTCCATTGAATATTCTTCACCATCTTCTGTAAATAGAGAAGCTCCTCCTGATAAACAAACATAGATAACAAAAGAATCTAGACTACTATAATCGCAGGTCATTTCTTCGGTTAAGTCATACACTGAAGTCACAAAATGAGGACAAGCAACAACTTCTACTGGTTCATCTTTTTTTGCTTCATACTTTGTACGACAATCAGGGTATACTGTAAAGTCGATAGCATCAGCTGCTAGCTCGGTATGAAGTTCACGTGGATGGCCCTCTTTGTCACGACGATCATAATCGTCTATTCGATATGTAATATTGCTTGTCTGTTGTATTTCTGCAACAAAACAACCTGCTCCAATGGCATGTACACGCCCTGCTGGCAAATAGAAAATATCTCCTTTCTTCACCTCATATGGTTGCACAAGGTCAATAAATTTTTTATCTTTTACTCGTTGACGATATTCATTAACATCAATTTCTTCATTAAGACCGACAAGTAATTTTGCGTTAGGCTTGTGATCCATCACATACCACATTTCAGTCTTTCCTGGACACTCATGACGTTCTTGGGCTAACTCATCGTCTGGATGAACCTGTACAGATAAATTATCTTCAGCATCGATAAACTTGATAAGCAGTGGAAAATGATATCCATAGCGATTGTAGTTGTCTTCACCGACAATTTCTTCCTTGTATTTACCGATAAGACGCGGAAGAGACATCCCCTTATGCTCACCTTCTGCTACAATTGATTCATCACCAGGGACACCTGATAGTTCCCAACTTTCACCGACGTTGTCAAGCGAGACGTCCAATCCTTTAAATGGGATAATACGCTCTCCACCCCAGATGGTTTGTTTTAGGATGGGTTCAAACTTAAATAGTTGCATGATTTGTTAAATGGGTTTTAGACTTTATTTAATATCGTAACCTTGTTTCCGAACGAATAATTCGGTGACACAAAAATACAAAAAAAACTAATTGAAGCAAGATTTTAAGTCTAATTATTTCGCTACACCAGATAAAATCACGTTATTTGCATAACATAAAAAAATCCTCAATGATTATGAACAACACCACAACACTAGAGAATCTTGCACATCTCAAACGTCAAGATTTTCAGACAAAAATTGACGACAAACAGACAGACCTTTTTATATTGAGAAATAAGCTTGGTATGGAGGTTGCAGTTTCAAATTATGGCGGAGCTGTACTTGCTATCATGGTTCCAGATCGCGATGGAAAAGTGTCTAACGTAGTTTTGTCACATAGCGATATTAAAAGTTTAGTAAACAGTCCAGAGCCGTTCTTAAGTACGACAATTGGACGATATGCAAATCGTATC
Organism: Bacteroidaceae bacterium; assembly: GCA_963668535.1. Taxonomy (GTDB): domain Bacteria; phylum Bacteroidota; class Bacteroidia; order Bacteroidales; family Bacteroidaceae; genus F22. Next base: position 1,799,395 of record OY764867.1, on the reverse strand, counting down.
TGTAAAGGTGAATTCACTCTAAACGGGGATACGTATAAGCTTGCAACAAATAACGGTCCGAACCATCTTCACGGTGGTCCGACAGGTTTTCATGCTCGCGTATGGGATGCTGAACAAACCGATGAGAAAACAGTCGTTATGAAGTATCAGTCTCAAGATATGGAAGAAGGCTTTCCTGGTACTCTTGATGTGAAAATCACATATAGCTTATCTGAAGAAGCGAATGCTTTCATTATTGAATATGAAGCAACAACAGATAAAACAACTATCGTGAATCTGACTAATCACGGTTTCTTTAATTTGGCAGGTGTGGCTAATCCAACCCCAAGTATTGAAGACAATATTGTAGAAATAAACGCTAGTTTCTACACTCCAATAGATAGTACATCTATCCCTACTGGAGAAATTGCAACGGTTTCAGGTACACCTATGGATTTTCGCACACCACAAGTTGTGGGCGATCGTATAGATGCAGACTTTGAACAACTGCAATTTGGAGCAGGCTATGACCACAATTATGTGCTTGATAAAGGACAGTGGGGAGAACTAAGCTACGCAGCTTCTTGCAAAGACCCTAAATCAGGTCGTATTATGGAAGTATACACAACAGAACCAGGTGTACAACTGTACACAGGTAACTGGCTAAACGGTTTTAGCGGATCACATGGAGCAACATTCCCTAAGCGTAGTGCAATATGCTTTGAAGCTCAATGTTTTCCTGACACACCTAATAAGGGATATTTCCCCAGCGCTGTATTGACACCTGAAGGTGTTTATGAACAAACAACAATCTACAACTTCTACACTGACGCAGACGAGGAAGAAGAAGATATGTAGTTTTAAAAGGATTTACAAAAAACAAAATACCTTAATAACAAAACCTATTTTTACAATGACAAGTACTGACAACAAGAAGAATTACCTTCTTCCTATTATTATGATGTTCGCATTGTTTGCGATGATATCATTTGTAACAGGTCTAACCAACCCAATCGGTGTGATCGTTAAAAATCAATTTTCTGTACCAAACTGGATGAGTCAGTTGGGAAATGCGGCTAACTTTATTGCCTATTTCTTCATGGGATGGCCAGCAGGTATTCTTCTTCAGAAAAAAGGATATAAATTTACTGCACTGATTGCTGTTGCTATTGGTTTTGCTGGAGTTGGTATTCAGTACTTATCAAGTAGCTTTGGTGATAGTACATTTACCGTATACTTAATTGGATGTTTCATCTCTGGTTTCTCAATGTGTTTATTGAACTCTGTGGTAAACCCTATGTTGAACACCCTTGCTGGTGGTGGCAAACGAGGTAACCAACTCATTCAATTTGGTGGTTCATTAAACTCGTTGTCTGCAACAATCGTTCCTGTTTTCGTAGGATATTTGATTGGTAGCAACGTAAAAGAAGCTAAGATCTCACAAGCTGCTCCTGCACTTTGGATTGCTATGGCTATCTTTGCAGCAGCATTCCTTGTATTGTGGTTGATGGCCATTCCAGAACCATTCCTTGATGCAAATAAGACAAAAGAAAAAGATACACACTCACCACTTTCTTTCCGTCACTTTATCTTCGGTATTATCGCAATCTTTCTTTATGTAGGTATTGAAGTAGGTATCCCTAACTTTATCAATCTTCTTTTGACCAATCCAGTTGATTCCGAAGGGGCTAAAGGTCTAGGTATTGACGCTGCAACAGCAGGATCTATCGTAGGAACTTATTGGTTCTTAATGTTGATAGGTCGTCTTTGTGGTGGTTTCTTGGGCAGCAAATTCTCTGCAAAAACTCAACTTCTAGGTGTATCATCTCTTGGTATCATCTTTATCCTTATTGGAATCTTTGCTCCACTTGGAGCAACAATGGTGTCAATGCCTGTATTCCAAGGTGGTGCATCTATTGGATTTGGTATGGCTAAAGTTCCTTTAAATGTAATGATGTTTGCACTCTGTGGCCTTTGTACATCAATTATGTGGGGCGGAATCTTTAACCTTGCAGTTGAAGGCCTTGGTAAATACACATCTATGGCATCAGGTATCTTTATGATCATGGTGTGTGGTGGTGGTATTCTCCCACTAATTCAAGGTGCAGTTGCAGATATCACTGCAAATTATTTGGCAAGTTACTGGGTTATTGTCGCTTCTTTAGCTTACCTACTTTGGTACGCTATTGCAGGTTGTCATAACGTCAACAAAGACATTCCTGTAGAATAATACACATTATTCATCAGTCTACTACTAAGTTTATTCTTGTAGTAGACTGATGTTTTTTAACTTTACACACAAATATAACATGACTCCACAAGATTGCATCTGAAAATTAGCGACATAACAAATTATACATTGCCCTATATTCACATCAATCACCGAGTCTAATACAACAAATTTATTCATTCTAAAAATCAAATACAATGTTTAGACAAGATGTAAGAAACCGATTCAAAAAGCACTTTGATGGCGCAGAAGGTACAGTATATGCTTCACCAGGCCGTATCAACTTAATTGGAGAACACACAGATTATAATGGCGGATTCGTATTCCCAGGTGCAGTAGACAAGGGAATGATTGCAGAAATTAAGCCAAACGGAACTGATAAAGTACGTGCTTATTCTATTGACTTGAAAGATTATGTAGAATTTGGTTTGAACGAAGAAGATGCTCCATCTGCAAGCTGGGCACGTTATATCTTTGGTGTTTGCCGTGAAATGATCAAACGTGGAGTAGATGTAAAAGGATTTGATACAGCATTTGCTGGTGATGTACCACTTGGTGCTGGAATGTCTTCATCAGCAGCACTTGAAAGTACATATGCTTACGCTATTAATGAACTATTTGGTGAAAATAAGATAGATAAATTTGATCTTGCACGTGTCGGACAATCAACAGAACATAATTATTGTGGTGTTAATTGTGGAATCATGGATCAATTTGCAAGTGTATTTGGCAAAGAAGGTAGCTTAATGCGACTAGATTGCCGTTCTCTTGAATATAAATACTACCCTTTCAATCCAGAAGGATATAAACTAGTACTCATTGATTCTGTTGTGAAACATGAACTAGCTTCATCGGCATATAACAAGCGTCGCGAAAGCTGTGAAAATGTTGTAAAAGCAATGCAAGAAACTCATCCTAATGTAGAATTTCTACGTGATGCTGATTTAACTATGCTTGAAGAAGTTAAAGGTAAGGTTTCTGAAGAAGACTATATGCGTGCAGAATACGTTATAGAAGAAATCCAACGTGTACTAGATGTATGTGATGCATTGGAAAAAGGTGATTACGAAACTGTAGGTGAGAAGATGTATGAAACTCACCATGGAATGAGTAAACTTTATGAAGTAAGTTGTGAAGAGTTGGACTTCTTGAATGACATTGCTCGTGACTGTGGTGTTACAGGATCTCGTGTTATGGGTGGAGGTTTTGGTGGTTGTACCATTAACCTTGTAAAAGAAGAACTTTATCCTCTATTTATTAAAAGAGCAAAAACAGATTTCACTGAAAAATTTGGGAAAGAGCCTAAAGTATATGATGTAGTAATCGGCAACGGTTCACGTCGTCTTGATGCTTAAGGTACAGATAAATTGTTACCATAAAAGAGTGTGCACGTAATTGATATGAACCCCGAAAGTTAGACAAAAAACTTTCGGGGTTTATTATGATTAAAAAGAAAGCAAGAAAGAAACATACCCCATCAGATTGCCTTCGGTATATGCACATGTTAGAAGATGGAATATCCTTTTCTTCTATCCATAGGAACTACGGAATAGGTGAACAGCGACTAAAAGTCTTATGGTCACGCTATCAAAAAGAAGGAATATTAGGCTTGCAAAAACTGCCTAATATTAGGGCTGACTATGCATTAAAGCGCAAAATTGTTCTTGATATAGAAGAAAACCATATAACTTTGCATGCAGCTTCGTTAAAGTATGGTGCAAGTTCTCAACAGATAAGTGTATGGTTAAAGACGATGCGCACAGAGGGCATAGATGCACTAAGTAAATGTAAAAAGCGTGGCAGACCTACAGGTATGGGAAGACCAAAAAAGAATATAAAGCCACTGACTGAGCTGGAAAGACTCAAGAAAGAAAACGAGGATTTGCGCTTAGAGGTGGCACTGCTAAAAAAAGTGAGAGCCTTAGTAGAAGAAAGGAAAGCCCGACTACGCGAGATTGGGCACGGACCATCGAAGAACTAAGGCAGGAAGGATTCTTTCTTGAGAGTATTCTCGGGAAGGTAAAGATGGCTCGCTCCGTATTCTATTACCATCTATCACGTCTGAAGGACAGTGATGGCTATGATGATACAAGAAAGCGTATTAAAACAATATATGATGACAGCAAAGGTCGTTATGGGTATAGAAGAATCTGTTTATCCATGCGCAATGAAGGCTGCAACATCAATCATAAGACAGTGCAGAAACTGATGTCTCAAATGGGACTAAAAGCAAAGCGAAAGAAACGTCACTATCATTCTTACAAGGGTCAGACAGGAAAGATTGCACCAAATATCATTGATAGAAATTTCTTAGCAGAAAGACCAAACCAGAAATGGACTACAGATGTGTCGCAAGTCTGCATCAAGGATGAGAAGCTGTATATATCTCCAATACTCGACATGTACAATGGAGAGATAATAACATATACAATTACCCGCAGCCCCAACCTAAAAATGGTTACGGATATGCTTAAAAAGGCATTTAAACAGCATAAGAATCTTAATGGTCTATTGATTCACTCAGATCAAGGATGGCATTACCAACATACGCAATATCAAAAGATGCTGAATGATAATGGTGTTGTACAAAGTATGTCCCGCAAAGGAAACTGCTTAGACAACTCTATGATGGAGAACTTCTTTGGACTGATGAAGAATGAATTGTTGTATGTAAACCATTTCGATAGTATGGACAGCTTTGAGGCTGAACTTAAGGAATACATAATTTGGTATAATACGAAAAGAATAAAACTTAGATTAAAAGGAATGAGCCCGGTACAATACCGAGCTCAATACTATAGAGGTCTTAATTATTAACGTTTAATTTAACGTCCAACTTTTCGGGGTCACTTCAAATTGTGCACACTCTTTTTTTTATTTAACTTTTTCATCTTCTTGTAGTACACATGTAAAAAATAATAGACCTGTAGATTATTAGTTATGGGAATAAGACCTTAAACATGCTGTACAACTTACACACAAAGAAATAGAGCAAAAACACCTCAGGACGTTAAGACTACTAAAATGACAAAGAGGACTAATCAAGTATTCCTAGAAAATTCGTATCTTTGCAGCAAACAAACTAAAACAGTAATAATACCTATCGTATGAATAGCAGTAACCTCATGAATCGCGCAGCAGACAATATCCGTATTCTCGCTGCATCAATGGTTGAAAAAGCAAACTCTGGACACCCTGGTGGTGCAATGGGTGGAGCTGACTTCGTCAATGTCCTTTTCTCTGAATTTTTAATTTATGATCCCTGCAATCCACATTGGGAAGGACGTGATCGCTTCTTTTTAGATCCAGGTCATATGTCTCCTATGCTATACAGCCAGCTAGCGTTGACTGGTAAATTCACATTAGAAGAACTTGCACAATTTCGTCAATGGGGTTCTGTAACACCTGGACATCCCGAAGTAGATGTTGCACGTGGAATTGAAAACACAAGTGGACCACTTGGACAAGGACATACTTTTGCAGTTGGTGCTGCAATGGCGGCTAAATTTTTAGCGAGTAAGTTTGGACAAGACATCATGGGGCAAACCATTTATGCATATATTTCAGATGGAGGTATTCAAGAAGAAATTTCTCAAGGAGCTGGCCGTATTGCTGGGACTTTAGGTTTGGATAACTTGATTATGTTCTATGACTCCAATGATATACAACTATCTACAACGACCGAAGAAGTAAATAGTGAAGATGTTGCTAAAAAATACGAAGCATGGGGCTGGTGGGTAAAGACTATTAATGGGAACGATCCAGACTCTATCCGTGAAGCCATTAAAGAAGCTAAGCTAATTAATGACAGACCTGCTTTAATTATAGGTAAAACAGTAATGGGAAAAGGTGCTCGTCGAGCAGACAATTCCTCATATGAAGCATGTACTGCAACACACGGAGCTCCTCTAGGAGGAGATGCATATAAAAACACCATAACTAATCTAGGTGGTAATCCAGAAAATCCATTTGTTGTTTTCCCAGAAGTTGCTGAATTGTACAGCAAACGTAGAGCTGAGCTTGAAACATTAATGGCTGAGAAAAAGGTTGCCAAAAAAGATTGGGCTGCAGCAAATCCTGAGTTAGCCAAGAAATTGGAAAATTTCTTTAGCAAAAAAGCACCTGAAGTAGATTGGACAGCTATTACACAAAAAGCAGGTGTAGCTACTCGTGTGGCATCAGCAACTGTTCTTGGTCATCTTGCTGAACAAGTTGAGAACATGGTGGTGGCGTCAGCAGACTTGTCCAATTCTGATAAAACAGATGGTTTCTTAAACAAAACTAAATCTTGGGTCAAAGGAGATTTCTCAGGAGCATTCTTCCAAGCTGGAGTTGCTGAGTTAACGATGGCTTGTTGTACAATTGGTATGGCTCTACATGGTGGAGTAATTCCAGCATGTGCTACGTTCTTTGTTTTCAGTGACTATATGAAGCCAGCTATTCGTATGGCAGCATTAATGGAAGTGCCAGTTAAATTTATTTGGACACATGATGCTTTCCGTGTAGGAGAAGATGGCCCTACACATGAACCAGTTGAGCAAGAAGCACAAATTCGCCTAATGGAAAAACTACAAAACCACAGTGGCAAAAATTCGACTCTTGTTCTTCGACCAGCAGATGCGGAAGAAACAACTATAGCTTGGAAACTTGCTATGAACAATATAGATACTCCATCAGCACTCATTTTTTCTCGTCAAAATATAGCAATGTTACCAGAGGGGACACAATACGAGAATGCTGCTAAAGGAGCATATACTATCGCAGGTGCCGATGAAAATCCTGACGTCATTCTTGTAGCAAGTGGTTCGGAAGTCTCTACTTTAGTAGCTGGAGCCGCTAAGCTTCGTGAAGAAGGCATCAAGATACGCATCGTTAGCGCACCTTCTGAAGGCCTATTCCGTAGTCAAGATGCAAGCTATCAAGAAGAAATCCTTCCTACAAATGCTAAAATATTTGGACTAACAGCTGGACTTCCAGTAAATCTTCAAGGCTTAGTCGGTGCACAAGGAAAAATTTGGGGATTAGATTCTTTCGGTTTCTCAGCACCTTACACAGTACTTGATAAGAAGCTAGGATTTACAGCAGAGAACGTGTATAAACAAGTAAAAGATTACTTGAACAAGTAATACAATCTGTAGACACATATATAAGTATGACAAAGAAAATAGGACTGTGCTCTGACCACGCTGGTTACAACACAAAAGAATATGCAAAAAAATGGCTTGAAGAACGTCATTATTCTGTCGTAGACTTCGGCACAAACAATACAGAAAGTTGCGACTATCCTGATTTTGCTCACCCACTTGCTACAGCTGTAGAAAATAAGGAGTGCGAACTCGGAGTGGCTGTTTGTGGATCTGGAAATGGAATTGCTATGACTTTGAACAAACATCAAGGCATTCGTGCCGCTCTTTGTTGGAAACCAGAATTGGCAGAATTGGCTCGTCTGCACAACGATGCAAACATTTTGGTCATGCCAGGTCGTTTTGTCAACGAAGATGAGGTCAATGAAATATTAACGACCTTTTTTAATAGTCCGTACGAAGGAGGACGTCATCAAAGGAGAATTGACAAAATTCCAGTGCAATAAAGTATCAATATGTAAGCAATTACACGTGAATGTATAAAATTAACAGGCTGTTTTAAAGCTTTTCTGTCACTACAGGAGCCTTAAAAACAGCCTGTTTCTATTTTGTTGTGTGCAAAAAAATCTTATCTTTGTAGCTGCGTATGGAAATTAGAGACTATGGAAGAGGTTGAAAAAATTAAGAGACAAATAGCTACTGGAAATACAGAAGACGCTATTAAGCGCTTAGAAGTCATCGTAAATCGACTACAAGAAGCGATGCAAGTTATGCCATCTCATAAGGCAAAAAATGATCTTGCAGAATATTTCGTTTTACTTGGTAATGCATATCGTAAAAAAAGTGTATTTAAACAAGCACTTGATTACTATCAATGCGCTATCGATCTTAATCCTGACAGTCCAGCCGTAGAGGCTCGTAAACACCTAATCGAAATACTTAATTTCTATCACAAAGACATGTTTAATCATTAAAAACAACGAGTATGGCAAAGATTCGTGGAACTATCGTCGTAGACATAGAACGCTGCAAGGGGTGCAACCTCTGCGTAGAAGCATGTCCCAAACAAATCATTTCCTTACATAAAGAAGTGAATATGAAAGGGTACAATTATGCCGAATTAAAGGACGAAGACGCCTGTATTGGATGCGCAGCATGCGCTCAAGTATGTCCAGACGGATGTATCACTGTTTATAAAATCAAGACTGACAATTAAGAAAGGAAATATTATGGCAAAAGAAGTCCTATTAATGAAGGGAAACGAAGCAATAGCTCATGCGGCTATTCGCTGTGGTGTAGATGGCTACTTCGGCTATCCCATCACTCCTCAATCAGAAATTCTAGAAACCCTTGCTGTTGAAAAGCCTTGGGAATCTACTGGAATGGTAGTTCTACAAGCCGAAAGTGAGGTTGCAGCAATCAACATGGTGTATGGTGGTGCTGGAGCAGGTAAGATGGTTATGACCTCTTCTTCCAGTCCTGGTGTCAGTTTAAAACAAGAAGGTATTAGCTACATTGCTGGTGCTGAATTACCTTGCCTCATTGTCAATGTCATGAGAGGTGGTCCAGGTTTAGGAACTATACAACCTTCACAGGCAGACTACTTTCAAACAGTAAAAGGTGGTGGACATGGGGATTACCGCCTTATAGCTTTGGCACCAAGTAGTGTGCAAGAAATGGCCGATTTTGTAGAGCTTGGCTTTGAACTTGCCTTTAAATATCGTAATCCAGCAATCATTCTTGCCGATGGAGTTATTGGTCAAATGATGGAAAAAGTTGTTTTACCAGAGCAAAAACCTCGACGCACGAATGAGGAAGTCATTGCATCATGTCCATGGGCAGCTACTGGTAAACCTAAAAGTCGCAAATCCAACTGGATTACTTCACTTGAGCTTCAACCAGAAGAAATGGAACTTAACAATCTTCGTTTTCAAGCTAAATATAAAGAAATTGAGAAGAACGAAGTACGTTATGAAGAAATAAATTGTGAAGATGCCGACTACATCATTATTGCCTTCGGTTCAATGGCACGCATTGGTACTAAAGCTATGGAAATAGCACGCGAACAAGGCTTAAAGGTTGGTTTACTACGCCCTATTACACTTTGGCCTTATCCTACAGAAATCATATCTACTTATGCAGACAATGTAAAGGGGATGCTTTCTTTGGAACTAAATGCAGGCCAAATGGTAGAGGATGTACGCCTTGCTGTCAACGGTCGTATTCCTGTTGAACACTTTGGTCGTCTTGGTGGTATTGTACCAGATCCAGATGAAGTCGTAGAAGCTATAAAAGAAAAATTAATCAAATAAACTCCGGTAAACGATGAATCCAGATAAAATTAGATCCATTCTAAACACCCTATTTCTTATAGGTGCGTTGATCACAATCCTAGTTTACTTCTTTGTTGAGGATAAAACTTGGTTTTTTTATATTGGAGGCATCTCCATGTTTTTGAAACTTGCAGAGTTTTTCATTCGTTTTACCCATAGATAAACCGCAAAGATATGACAAAAGAAGAGATTATCAATGCTGGGCAGGTAGTATACAAAAAACCTACCTTATTGAACGACACTCCCATGCACTATTGCCCAGGCTGTAGCCATGGTGTCGTACATAAGCTCATAGCTGAGGTCATTGAAGAAATGAGCCTTGAAGAAAAAACTGTTGGTGTATCTCCGGTGGGATGTGCCGTATTTGCTTACAAATATATTGATATTGACTGGCAAGAAGCTGCTCACGGTAGAGCACCTGCGATTGCAACAGCGATAAAACGCCTATGGCCTGACAGATTGGTATTTACGTATCAAGGAGATGGTGATTTGGCTTGTATTGGTACTGCAGAAACAATACATGCGCTCAATCGCGGCGAAAACATTACTATCATCTTTATAAATAATGCTATTTATGGGATGACTGGTGGACAGATGGCACCAACAACATTGGAAGGACAAAAAACAGCAACAAGTCCGTACGGAAGAGACATTTCTCTACATGGTTATCCATTAAAAATTGCTGATTTGGCAGCTCAACTTGAGGGATGTGCCTATGTAACTCGTCAAAGCGTACATTCTGTAGCTAATATCCGTAAAGCTAAGAAAGCTATCCGCAAAGCATTTGAGAACTCAATGGCTGGTAAAGGAAGTAACCTAGTTGAAATTGTATCAACCTGTAATTCTGGCTGGAAGTTGTCTCCAACAAAGTCAAATGAATGGATGGTTGAAAACATGTTTCCATACTATCCATTAGGGGATCTTAAAGACAAAGATGCAGAATAACCTCCTAAAGCAGAAAATTATGAAAGAAGAAATTATTATAGCTGGTTTTGGCGGACAAGGTGTCCTATCAATGGGTAAGATTCTTGCTTACTCTGGTCTTATGGAAGACAAAGAAGTAAGCTGGATGCCAGCGTATGGTCCAGAACAACGTGGAGGTACAGCAAATGTAACAGTTATTGTAAGTGATGAAAAGGTCTCTTCACCTATACTATCTACCTATGATGTTGCTATTGTACTGAATCAACCATCTCTAGAAAAGTTTGAACCTAAAGTAAAACCTGGAGGAATGATTATTTATGATGGATATGGTATCATCAATCCTCCTACTCGAAAAGATATTAAAGTGTACCGTATTGATGCAATGGATGCAGCTACAGAAATGAAAAACACCAAAGCATTCAATATGATTGTATTAGGCGGATTACTTGGTCTTTGTCCAATGGTCAAAATAGAGAGTGTGTTGAAGGCACTAAAGAAAACACTTCCAACACGCCATCACCATCTTATTCCTATGAATGAGGAAGCGATTAAAAAGGGAGCCGATTTAATTTATGAAATTAAGTAAGGTCATTTTTTAATCATTTACCAAGAATATTTGCTGTTAGCAAAACTTTAAAACAGGTCAGTAATTTTATATTTACTGACCTGCTTCTGTTTTATTATTTCCTTACTTTTTAGACTATGTGCAATTCTATATTACAATTATCTCAGTTATATAACTTATTAAAAAAAGAATATGAATACGAGAAAGAAACATTTTACATAGATTCTATCAGTATGCCTTTGCGTCAAAAGATACGTCGAGGTATATGCTGGGCCCCAGTCACAATCTGTAAGTTCTATTATAACTCTCTCAACCAATATGTTGTAGAAATTCATCGCACAGAAGACACCGATATAGAGCATCATTTTGAATTCGGTCAACCTATTCAATTTTTTACTAAAAGTGAGCAAAAAGAGCCGAATTGTCAATCACAGACGCAAAAGAGCTCTCTAAAACTTATTGGAGTTGAAGGTATTGTAAACTATGCGTCTTCCCAACGTATGGTAATAGCAATCAATAATCCAAATGTAATCACAAAACTTGAAAAGCCTTCTTTTCTGGGTGTACAATTGGGATTTAATGAACAAGACTACAAAACAATGTTTGCAGCACTAGAAGACATTCAAACGACTAAGGACAAACATTTAATCAATCTTCGAGAAATAATATATGGGAAGGAAAAACCTGCATTTTGTTCTGCTATTAATACACCTATGCCATGGATAAATGACAGCCAACAAAAGGCTATAAACACAATCTTAAAAGCTCAAGATATTGCCATAGTTCATGGTCCACCTGGTACTGGAAAAACGACGACTCTGGTTGAAGCAATCTATGAGGTACTACGTAGAGAAAGTCAAGTCCTAGTTTGTGCACAAAGCAATATGGCAATCGATTGGATTGCACAGAAGCTTGTTGATCGTGGCGTACCAGTTTTACGCATTGGCAACCCTTCTCGTATCACACAAGAAATACAACAATACACTTACGAGTATCAATTTCAAAATCACAATAAATATAGCGATTTGTGGAGTCTTAGGAAAGAAATTAGACACATACAACAAAAACGAAAAACAGATTACACAAGCAGGGAAAAAGCTAGAAATCAAATACGTTTGCTACGCGAAAAAGCCGATGAAATACAAATGGAAATTCACACAGCTTTATTTTCGCAAGCAAGAGTAGTAGCCAGTACCCTAAGTGGCAGCAACCATAAGCTAATGTTTAATCAACATTTTTCAACTTTGTTTGTTGATGAAGCAGGTCAAGCTACTGCTCCAATGACATGGGTCGCTATGCGCAAAGCACGAAGAGTCATCTTAGCAGGTGATCATTGTCAACTTCCACCAGTAATAAAAAATACGGATGCAATTAAAGGAGGGTTAGCTGAGTCCTTAATGGAATCTGCTGCAAACAAACATCCAAGCTGTGTAGAATTGCTCACTTTACAATATAGGATGAATCAAGAAATCATGCAATTTTCGTCTGACTGGTTCTATAATGGACAACTCAAAGCAGCAGCAAGTGTGGAAAATAGAAACATTCTGGACCTAGATAAACCAATAGAATGGATAGATACGGCACAATTAACAGAGACAGCCAAAGAAGACGAAAACTTTCAAGAAGAATTTATTGGTAGCTCCTTTGGACGAATTAATCGCGGTGAAGCATATTTATTATTAGACTATCTACAAAGATATATTCATCGCATTGGTAAACAACGCATTGTAGACGAAAACATCGACTTTGGCATCATATCTCCTTATATGAATCAAGTTCAACTGATGCAGCAGTTAATCAAAAAAAATGATCAACTATTCCCATTAAAAAACAGAATTACAATACACACTGTTGATGGTTTTCAAGGACAAGAAAGAGATGTTATTTTTATCAGTTTAGTACGTGCAAATTCCAATGGTAACATAGGGTTCTTAAAAGATTTAAGACGAATGAATGTAGCTATAACAAGGGCACGGATGAAACTTGTCATAATTGGAAATACAAAAACATTATCGAAACATATATTCTATAGAAAACTCATTGAAAAGTGCACATAATGTAAAAAGAGAGCTTGCCCAAAAGCATGCTCTCTTTTTATGTCATACACATTATTTATATATGCACTCTTAATCTAATAGTTGATTCATTCGAGTAATATATTTGCCAATGATATCAAATTCAATATTTACAATCGTTCCTAACTTAAAAGTATGAAAATTTGTATTTTCATATGTATAAGGGATTATCGCTACTTCAAAAGTATCTGCAGTCGGACTACAAACAGTCAAACTAACTCCGTTCACAGTAACAGACCCTTTATCCACTGTAAAATAACCACGTTTAATCATGTCCTGTGTGCTGTCATATTTAAAACGAAAATAGAAACTTCCTTCTGCATCGCGAATATCAACACATTCAGCAGTTTGATCCACATGTCCTTGAACGATATGTCCATCTAAACGACCATCCATAATCATACTGCGCTCGATATTAACCTTGTCCCCCTCTTTGAGCAATCCAATATTACTACGTTTAATCGTTTCAGACATTGCTGTCACGGTATATGTATCTTCTGTAAGATTAACCACTGTAAGACAAACGCCATTATGCGAAACACTCTGATCTATCTTCAACTCATTGACAAAGCTACAAGTCAAAGTCAAGTGTAGATTCTCTTGTTCTTTTTTCACTGCCACAACAGTGGCAAATTCCTCAACAATACCAGAAAACATACATTCTATTTTTTAATTATTAACTCATTAATCGACAAGTTCAAACTACAGCATAAAAATTCAAATACCATTATGCTATTAAATGAATCGTTTATAACCACAATTCAGTCCGAATTTGTTTCATATAGTAAGGGTTATTAGCACCTTAGATATAATACAAATATAACATGTGGGCGAAACACTATAAATAAATCTCCTACACCTTGTATAGATTTATATATATCGATTCATTTTTCAACGACAAGACTCTAGATAAAATTTCTTTAGAGTCAGTTTATATGCAGAGTCTATCGCATAACAAAAGTAAAACAAAAACAAGATAATTCCTAATATAAAAAGCGAAAATACTCTTAATAATAAAGGGATATATGGAAGAAAAATATTCCAAAACAAAATCTTAAACAGCCTTATTTATAAAGTCTCAATAAAAACAAATAATCCATATTATAACAAAAGCGGCCCTTTTCACAAAGAGCCGCTTTCCATTCAATAGGTATTAGTTTTTTTAAGGTAAAAAGATTGTTTTCAGGATAACAGTGCAAATATGAGGATTTTTATTGAGACTTCCAAATCCTCAAACATGTTGAAAAGCATATTTTTACTTTTCTCCCTCTTTTGAGGTATGTTTTAACACTTTTGCATCTACTATAAAAACTATATCCTCTGCAATATTTGTTATATGATCACCAGCTCGTTCAAGCTTACGCATCACATTATTTAATCCTATTGCAAATGCGACATCATCTTTGTTTTCTATAATATAAGTAGAAATAACGGTAGTTACCGCCGCATTAATTTCGTCCAAGATGTTGTCTTTTTCAATAACTTGTGCAGCATATTCTACTGATTCTTCTTCAAAAGCTCGATTAGCTAATTCCAACATTTGTAAAACAGTTCGTGCCATCTCACCTATTCGCAAATTTTCGACTAAATCTGCAGGCACTGCTGGTATCTTACATTTTGAAACAAATTTGGCCAAATTTTCCGCAAAGTCGCCCAACCTTTCAAGATTGTTATTAATGCGCAAAACTGCTAATGCAAAACGCAAGTCTACCCCAACCGGACTATAAAGTTCGATCAATTCTTCAACATCACGGTCAATTTTCAATTCAAAAGCATTGACACGTCTTTCTCTTAAAACGACTTGCGCAGCCAACTCACGATCTAAAGTAAGCACAGACTCAGTAGCTCTTTCCATTTGGTTGTAGACAATAGTCCACATTTCATTTAGTTGTTGGCGTAATATTTCAAGTTCTGACTCAATAAATTGTATCATGCGATTAAAAATAATGGATTAAAAATAAAAGCGAAATAACAGCAAGGGTTAGAGACTGAATTTCCCTTTTTTAATAGGTTGACTGTATCAATGCAAAGGTAGGAAAAACCACCTAAAACACAAATAATTGAAGGAATTAATATAGTAAAATGCAACATCTTGCTATGAATGACATAAAAAATGATGGGAAGCTATCACTAAGTTGTACTTAGTCAAGAGAAAACAAAAAAAATACATTATATTTGCAGGGAATGAAAGCAAAATCTGAAATAAATTATATGACAGAAAATATGACAAATGAAACTTCAACTGAAAAGCGTAGCTTGCACTTTATTGAGCAAGCGGTAATCGCCGATTTAGAAGCAGGTAAAAACGGTAAAAAGATTCAAACTCGTTTTCCTCCAGAACCCAATGGGTACTTGCATATCGGACACGCCAAAGCCTTCATTCTTGACTTTGGTATTGCTGCTCAGTATGGTGGTACATGTAACCTACGTTTTGATGACACCAACCCTGAAAAAGAAGATACAGAGTACGTAGATTCAATCAAGGAAGACATCAAATGGCTCGGCTGCAAGTGGGATAACATATACTATGCCTCTGATTATTTCCAACAAATTTGGGATTTCGCTGTCGAACTGATCCGCAAGGGACATGCTTACATTGACGAGCAAACAGCAGAGGAAATAGCCAACCAAAAGGGGACTCCGACAACACCCGGAAAAGAAAGTCCATACCGCAATCGCCCAATAGAAGAAAGTCTTGCACTCTTCGAAAAAATGAATAGCGGCGAATTGGATGAGGGAGCGATGGTATTGCGAGCAAAGATTGACATGTCACATGCCAACATGCATTTCCGTGATCCTATCATATACCGCATTATTAAGACTCCACATCATCGAACTGGTACAACTTGGAACGCTTATCCAATGTATGATTTTGCACACGGACAAAGCGATTATTTAGAAGGCGTAACACACTCTTTGTGTACACTTGAATTTGAAGTACACCGACCATTGTACAACTATTTTGTTGAATTAATGAAAGATTCAACTTTGGCCCGTACAGATGGACGTCAACCACGACAGATCGAATTCAATCGTCTAAACTTGACATATACAGTGATGAGTAAAAGAAAATTACTCACTTTAGTTAAAGAAGGATTAGTAAATGGATGGGATGATCCACGTATGCCAACACTTTGCGGCTATCGTCGTCGTGGCTATTCTCCCGAATCAATCCATATGTTTATCGATCGAATCGGGTACACAAAGTACGAAGCTCTCAATGACATTTCACTTCTGGAATCTGCGGTACGTGAAGATTTAAACAAACGAGCTACTCGTGTGTCGGGAGTATTAAACCCAGTTAAATTAACGATCACCAACTATCCAGAAGGTCAAGTTGAAATGATGGAAGCCATCAACAACCCTGAAGATGAGAACAGTGGAGTTCATACAATTCCATTTAGTGGACAATTATGGATGGAACGCGAAGATTTTATGGAAGATGCGCCTAAAAAATTCTTCCGCATGACACCTGGACAAGAAGTACGCCTAAAAAATGCTTATATTGTAAAATGTACTGGTTGTCAAAAAGACGCCAATGGAGAAATTACAGAAATTTTCTGTGAATATGACCCAAATACGAAGAGTGGTATGCCTGAGTCTAAACGCAAAGTTAAAGGCACATTACATTGGTTGAGCCGTGAACACTGTATTCCGGCTGAAGTTCGACTATACGACCGCTTGTTCCGTGTAGAAAATCCAAGTGCAGAAGCATCAGAAGATTTTCGCACTTTATTAAATCCAGATTCTTTGAAAGTTTTAAAAGAATGCTATGTAGAACCATTTGCTGGGAGTCTTGATGTAGGTAGCTATATGCAATTTCAACGCTTAGGTTATTTCACTCTAGATCCAGACACTAAAAAAGAAGGTCGCTTGATCTTTAATAGAACAGTGGGACTTCGTGACACATGGAGCAAAAAGAAATAATAAACATATTTCGCAATGATTGAAACACTTTTGCAAGGATTGATAGACAATCTGAATTACTGGACCATCACTATTTTGATGGCTATTGAGAGTTCATTTATCCCATTTCCCTCCGAAGTTGTTATACCACCAGCCGCGTGGAAAGCAGCTCAAGGAAGTGATTTGAACATTTTCTTAGTCATTCTCTTTGCCACTATCGGTGCTTGCATCGGTGCTTTGATCAATTACTTCTTAGCTTTATGGCTAGGGCGCCCTATTGTCTATAGGTTTGCTAATAGTAAATTCGGAAGAATGTGCTTACTAAATCAAGAAAAAGTTGTACATGCAGAAGAATATTTTGAAAAAAATGGCGTTGTATCAACTTTAGTAGGGCGACTTATTCCAGCAGTACGTCAACTAATCTCTATTCCAGCGGGCCTTGCTCGCATGCCTTTAGGCACTTTTTTGTTATACACAGCGATTGGGGCTGGTATTTGGAATAGTGTCCTAGCTCTTATTGGCTATTTGTTGGCTCAGGTACCAGGTATGCAAGAGGATGACCTGATCCCGACCGTAAAAGAATACAGTCATATTATTGGAGGCTGTATAGTGCTCATTGTAGTTGTAGCGCTACTCGTTCTCTTCTTTAGAAAAAAAAGGAAATCTCGTAAACAATAAAATTGGCTAATTACATTATACTTAGACGTTAAATTAAAGAAAGTATCAATATGAATTCATGGAACAAACTAACAGCAGTTCTCTTACTGTTTTTCACTGTGCTTATAAGCAGTTGTACCTCGTATAAGCAGGTCCCTTATTTGCAAGAGGCAGAACATTTTAAGTCACAACTCAATCCAGAGATGTATGACGCAAAAATTATGCCCAAAGATCTTCTAACTGTTATTGTATCCTGTGAAGATCCTGTTTTGGCAGTACCATTCAATTTTGTAGCTGCAACCCGTGGTACACAAAATGTGGTTACCGAAGTTTCTATGGGTAGTCGTGGAACTTTACAAAGTTATTTAGTGGATAACGATGGATACATCGAGATGCCCGTATTGGGTCGAGTAAAAATTGGAGGATTAAACAAACGTGAGGCAGAAGAAGTAATTGCTAATCAAGTAAAAGCATACATCAAAGCCCCCATGGTGACAGTACGTATGGCTAACTACAAAATATCTGTGCTGGGAGAAGTTAAGCATCCTAGCACATTCACTGTTCCAAACGAAAAAATCAACATTTTTGAAGCTCTTGCTCTAGCTGGTGATATGACAATTTATGGTATGCGAACCAATGTCAAATTAATTAGAGAACAAAGTGATGGCGAAAAGCATATTGAAATTTTAGATTTAACGTCTTCAGATATAATCAATTCACCTTACTACTATTTACAACAAAACGATATTTTATACGTACAGCCTAATAAAACCAAGGCCAAGAACTCAGACATCAGTCAAAGTACAACCATTTGGATTTCCGTTACAAGTATTCTGTTGTCTGTAGCTAATTTAGTCATTGCTATAACTAACTAAGCAAAATGAACGAAAATATACATTCTCAATTAAATAAAGATGCCCAACAGGAGGAATCTATAAATTACGCAGCAATCATTGATGCTGTGTTAAGTCATTGGTTTTGGTATGCTCTAAGTATAGTAGTATGCTTAGCTTTGGGCTACTTATATATCAAAAGATCAACGCCAATATACAGCATCCAGTCAACCATCATGATTAAAGATGAAATGCGTGGTGGGGGAAGTGTAGGTGCAGATGCCCGCATGCTTGAAGGGCTTGGAGTTGTTGCTAACTCAAATAATATAGATAATGAAATCATTGTCATGGGATCACGTACTATTGTTGCGCAAACTTTATTGGACACAAAACAATATGTGATCTATTATAAAGAGGGAATGCTACGTGACACAGAGTTGTATAAGACCTCCCCTATTCTTGCGGACATGACTACAAATGATTTGCGTAATTTGACTGGAGCCATTGAACTTGAGTTGGAACAAAAAGAGGATAGCACATGGGATGTTACTTACCCAAGTAAAATAGTCATAGGTGATGACAATATAGAATCAACTATAAACGTCAAAGGTTTTCCAGCAACAATCCCAACTGCACTTGGTAATGTTATTTTAGCAACAAACAAAGACCAATCAGTAGAACTTGATGGAAAGAATTTGAAGATTTGGGTCGTTTCACCCATGTTAATGGCCCCTGGTGTCGCAGGTGCTATCAGTATTATGCCCGCTTCAAAAATGACCTCTATTGCTTCTATCACATACAACAGTACAAATCCCCAAAAAGGAGTAGACTTTGTCAATCAATTGGTACGCGTATACAATCGTGATTCAAATAATGACAAAAATCAAGTAGCACTCCGTACAGAAGCGTTTATTAAGGAACGCCTTGCAATCATTAGCGGTGAATTGAGCGTAACTGAAAACGAGTTGGAACAATACAAGCGCAATACAGGATTGGTCGATTTAAAAGCAAATGCTGCTTTATCTTTAAAAGGAAATAGTGAATACTCTAAAAGAAGTGCAGAGAATTCAACCCAATTGAATCTTATAAACTACCTAGAGCAATACATTCAAAATCCTAAAAATGTATCAGAAGTCATTCCAACCAATGTTGGTTTAAATGATATTCCTTTATCCTCACAAATTTCGGAATACAACGAGGCGCTTTTGGAATATAAACGCTTACTCAAAAATTCAAATGAAAACAACCCAGTACTTAAGCGTTCACACGAGAAAATTGAATCATTCCGTAAAAGTATTTTAACGACAATTTCTAGTGTTCGTAACGGGTTGGAAATCATGCAAAAAGATTTGGATAGACAAGTCGGTCGATTCGATAACTTAATCAAGAATGCACCTGCTCAAGAAAGGGCGCTTGCTAATATTACACGTCAGCGTGAAATAAAATCGGGATTATACCTTCTCTTGCTTGAAAAAAGGGAACAGAATTCAATCAATATCGCTGCGCAAGCAGACAATGCGAAAGTAGTAGATACTGCAATGTCAACACGTAATCCTGTGTCGCCACGCAAAAAAATGATTATGCTCATTGCTTTGTTTTTCGCATTAGCTATACCAAGTGCTATACTGTACATAAAGTACTTACTGCACTATCAAATAGATCATAGAGGTGACATTGATAAATTAACGACTTTACCAATTCTCGGTGATATTCCACTAGAAGAAGATTTCAAAGATTCTCGTGAAGTTAGTGTAGCCGTAAAAGAAGGAACAAATAACACTGTAGCAGAAGCTTTCAGACAACTACGTACTAACCTTAACTTTACTTTAGTTCCTCCCAAAAATAAAGTAGTTGTTGTGACTTCAACAACAGGGGGTGAAGGTAAAACGTTTGTAGCAGCCAATTTAGGTATTTCTCTTGCACTATTGGGGAAAAAGGTTATTGTAGCGGGATTGGATTTACGTAAACCACGTATAGCTTCTGCTTTTGGCTTAAATGAGCATGTAGATGGCGCGAGCAATTACTTATTGGATGCTAAAACAGATCTAAATGCTTTGATTAAGCATCCACAAGGAGTACCTGAGTCACTAGATATTCTTCCAGCTGGCCATATTCCTCCTAACCCCGCAGAATTGTTAAGTCATGACTCGCTCACAACTTTAATGAATGAATTGCGAGAACGCTATGACTATGTTATTCTTGATTGTGCACCTAGTGCTTTGGTTTCCGATACACAAATTGTTGCCCGAGTAGCCGATTCTACATGTTATGTCTTACGTGCTGGTGTTACTGCTAAGAAGGATGTCAATTATGTAAACATGCTGAGCCAAAACTCTCGTCTTCCTAATATCGGATTCATTATTAATGCTGCAGAGTATAAAAGAAAACGCTATGGATATGGATACGGATATGGGTATGGATATGGTGGATATGGATATGGATACGGGTATGGGGATGACGATGACCAAACAAAATCCAAAAAGAAAAAGAAGAAATAGAACGATCTAGTTACATATTTTAAATCGGACCTATCAATATGTTTTGATAGGCCCGATTTTATTTTATACAAATATGAATGTGTTTATCTATTAAATAAACAGATTGATATTGGACTTATCTGCACGGTTAATGTATGTTGCAACACCACCATAGTTCACTTCATCCATCAACTCCTCAGCCTTAACTCCCATCACATCCATTGACATCTGACAAGCTATAAACTCCACTCCATTATCAAGAGCTTGTTGACGAAGAGATTCCAATTCATCTACACCACGTAATTTCATGATGTAACGCATCATCAAAGGTCCCATTCCAAACATATTCATTTTAGACATACCTAACTTACGAGAATGACTTGGTAACATCCACCCAAACATACGTCCAAAGATATCTTTCTTTACACTTGGTTTCTTGGCCTTTTTAATCACATTTAATCCCCAAAAAGTAAAGAAGATACTCACTTTTTGTCCAGTTGCTGCAGCGCCATTAGCGATCACAAATGTAGCCAATGCCTTATCAAGATCATCACTAAACATGACCAATGTGCGATTGGCAGGTAAAGTCACTCCATCTTTATTCTGTTTCATTTCTTCGCAATTCCCTTTTTCCAAGATAGCTGTATATTTTCCATCATTTGTTTTCTTATCCAAGACATGATTACCAGTAGAATCACACCAAGCATCTATATCTCGATAGAAAGCAGAATCAGTAGAAGTTACCTTCAGTTGTTGTCCAGCACCAAGTGCATCCATTTCATGCTTAACACGCATTATTGGACCAGGACATTGTAAACCACAGGCATCTACTATAACCATTTCTGTTTCAACATCTTCACTGACGATTTTGGCATTATGAAGTTTAGCTCGTTCATCCATTACTCCATCCTCATTGAGAGTTTGCTTCCAATCAGTCAAATCAAACACCACTGGTGCTGTAGCAGCCTTATAGATTTTTAGTCCCCCTACAAGGTTACGCACTTGAAAACCTTCACCCATTAAGATACGTTGAGCTAAATATCCACGCAAGCCAACTGCACAAAAAACAATAACAGGCTTACTTTTATCTATCTTATCTAACTGACTACGCATTCCATCTAATGGTACATGAATAGCTCCTGGTAATGTGCCCATGTTCACTTCTTCATCAAAACGCACATCGACCAACTGTGGAGTATCCTCCGTTTGAAGTCCAGCTTGATAAGCTCCAACAATTTCTTGAACTTCACGCCAATAGGCAACTGGCATGGATTTATTCAACACGTTCACAGCAGCATAACCTGCGATAGCAATAGGATCTTTTGCCGATGAAAATGGAGGTGCATAAGCGTGTTCCAATTCCATTAAATCATATACTGTTAACCCATGTTTAATATGAATAGCTAGTTGATCGATACGTTTATCAACACCATCAAAACCTATTATCTGTCCACCAAGCAATCGACCAGTTTCGGGATGAAACATTAGCTTAATTGTCATCTGATTAGCTCCAGGATAATACCCTGCATGACTTCCTCCATGAGTTGTAATAGTTTTATATGGCATACCTAGCGCCTTTAGTTTCTTTGCCGCCAATCCTGTACTTGCAACTGTCATATCAAAAACTTTGGCAATAGAAGTCCCAATGGCTCCTTCGTACTTTGTCACATTACCATGCACCATATTATCAGCAACAATACGGCCTTGACGATTAGCTGGATTAGCTAAATAATTCAACCAAGGCTGACCAGTAATAGGATGTGGAAATTCAATTGCATCACCCACAGCATAAATATCTTTAGCCGAGGTCTCCAAATATTCATTCACCCAAATACCATGAGCTTCGCCTATTTTCAACCCAGCATCTACAGCGAGTTGTGTAGCAGGACGAACACCAATAGATAAGATGACTAAATCAGCCTCTAACTGTTCACCGCTCTTCATCTTGATTATTAGTTCTTCATTCGTTGATTCAAATCCACTAACCGCTTCTTCAAGACAAAGTTTCACTCCTTTTTGTAGTAAATGTTCATGAGCTATACTAGCAATAGAATAATCGACAGGTGCCATTACTTGATTCTGCATTTCAATAATAGCGACTTGTGCACCAGCCTCATGCAGATTTTCCGCCATCTCTAATCCTATAAAACCAGCTCCTACGATAACAGCTCGCTTGACATCATGTGCTTTCATATAAGCATAAATAGCGTCTGTATCCTGTACATTACGCAACGTAAAGATACCTAGAGAATCGATACCTGGTAAAGCAGGACGCACTGGATTTGCACCAGGAGATAACAACAATTTGTCATACGATTCTTCTATATTAGTTCCATCTGCACGATGCAAAGTCACCACTTTTTTCTTCGTATCGATTGCTGTAGCCTCTGTTAAGACACGTACATCAACACGGAAACGTGTACCAAATGCTTCAGGTGTTTGTACAAATAATTGGTCACGATCTGTAATAACTCCTCCTAAATAATAAGGGAGTCCACAATTGGCATAAGAGATGTATGGTCCCTTTTCCACAAGAATAATTTCAGCATTTTCGTCAGCGCGTCGAATACGTGCTGCAGCAGTAGCTCCTCCAGCTACGCCACCAATAATAAGATGTTTCATATTCACCAGTATAATTGTTGAGTTATATTATATTCTGGTGCAAAGATACGTACTATAAAAGAGGCTATCAAACAGATAGTATCTATGTGATAATAGATACCACCTATAGTTTATAGATGAGCCACATTAGCACAATTAAATAATAAAGATTTTGTAAATAGAAAAGGCTTATCGAAATATAATGTCCTTAATTACTTTTGCACGCACCTCATTATTAAGTCTACGCACCAAGTCGTCTCGTCCCATCATAAGCTCCTGACGAAGTGCAGATGAAGTTAACTTAACATATAAAATATCTCCTTGAATATACACTTCACGGGTATGTTTAGTAATCAACGGGTTGAGTTCCATCCATGCCTTCTTAATCATGACATGTTGATACGGATGCTCCAATCCTTGATTGCGCATAATGGTTTGTACGATCAAATCGACTTTTATGGATCCTTTTCTTTTCATAAGTGTACACCTAGTCTTACTTGATTACTCTGCAAACATCCCATCTTGTACCATAAATATTTTATGGTTCTTATAAATACCATCTAAGATACGATCAAGATGCTCACGGTTGGTATCCGTAATGAATATCTGTCCAAATCGATCTTCTTTCAACAAATCCATTAAGCGAGTGACGCGATGAGCATCCAACTTATCAAACAAATCATCCAATAATAAAATAGGAGTATGCTTTACATGAATTTTCAACCATTCAAACTGTGCCAATTTCATGGCTACCAAATAAGTTTTATTTTGCCCTTGTGAACCTTCTATTTTTATTGGATACCCCTCAAGTTCCATAATCAAGTCATCTTTGTGTATACCTCTTATAGAATATCCTAAGATGCGTTCTTTAGGTCGACTTGCACGCAATAAATCGACCAAAGACCCTTGAGATTGATGCGACTCATATGTCAGGCTAACTTGCTCTTTCCCTCCAGTGATAGCGGTATAATAACGCTGAAAAATTGGGATAAAGTCCCTCAAAAACTCCTTGCGTTTAGCATAAATATTAGCTGCATGCTTAGACATTACCTCCTCATATGTTTCTAAAATTTCGTCCAAAACAGCTTCTTCCATTTTAAGCATAGCATTGCGTTGTTGCAATGCTTTGTTATAATGCTGTAATGCATACAAATATTCAGGATCAAACTGTGAGATCACCATATCCATAAAGCGACGACGTACATCACTTCCACCAGCTATTAAAGTACTATCTGCTGGTGAAATCATGACTAATGGAATCAAACCAATATGCTCGGCTATTCGCTTATAGCTCTTTTGATTTCGCTTAAACGTTTTCTTACGCCCACGTGACAAACCGCAATAGATTTCATCTTGGATATCTTGTTCTTCATCGTTTTCAGATAACGAATATACTCCCTTTACTACAGCAAAATCTTCGCCATGTCGTATCGAAGGAGTATCAGTAGCTCCCACCAATCCTTTTGTAAATGAAAGCATATAGATTGCCTCCAACAAGTTGGTTTTACCCATCCCGTTGGCCCCTATAAAACAATTAAGTTTGGGCGAAAAGTGCATATTTGCTTCCGCTATATTTTTGAATTGTGTAATGGATAATCTATTCAGTTTCATACATATTATGTCAAAGCATCGGCTTAGTATACTATCTAAAAAGCCTTGTAAAGAGAGACAAAAATACAAAGAAATAATGATTTCACCCGCAGCCCAGCTAGAAAACTATCCTAAAAAAGAAAGAATGATAGATAAAACAAAGCATGATGAAAAAAAGGTGTGAATAAATTTCCAAGAAACACAGAAAAAAGTTACTTTTGTTCCCCAGATTCCTTTCGTTTTACTATAATCAACCCTACGACTAGTAAAGTGACAGGTTTCTTTCTGCGAATCTAATAGAAATAATAACAAAATCAGATTATAGAAATGACAAACAAGAATCAAGAAGCAGGACACAACGAAGGTGAGTCTACGACTCAAGCCGAGGGTTTTATTATCAAAAACATCAATAAGTTTTTGACTGCGATCCTAGCTGTAGTCGTAGTAGTTATTGCCGTTATTGCTTACAGTCACCATATTGTTGCGCCTAAAGAAGCCCAAGCTCAAGAAGCATTATACCCAAGTCAAAACTATTTCATGCAACAACAATTTAAGTTGGCACTTGAAGGAGATAGTATTAGTAGCATTGGACTTATAGCTGTTATAAAAAAATACGATAACACACCAGCTGGTAATCTTGCTCATGCTTATGCAGGTATATGTTACAAAAAACTTGGTTTGAATGATAAAGCCATCAAAGAACTTGAAGCTTTTCATGCAGAAGATAAACAAATAGCTCCTGCTATTTTAGCGGCAACAGCAAATTGTTATGCTGATGCTGGTCAAACAGAAAAAGCTGCAGGCATGCTTATTGATGCTGCTGATCGTGCTAATGCAGTCACACTTAGTCCGATCTACTTGTTAAACGCTGGTCAATTGTACCAAGCAGCTAAGCAATACCAAAAGGCAATTGCAACTTTTGAACAAATCAAAAAAGAATATCCTAATAGTCAATTGGGACGTGGGATTGAACGCTATATTGAACAAGCGAAAGCTCAAGCTGGCGTATAATATCAAGTAGGTTGATTATAGGACCTACTTTTAGAAAAAAATAGTCGGGCGTGCGCTATACATCTTTCCATGTATGTCGTACGCCCGAAATCTATTTCGATAGGAAATGACAATAATCATTTATAAAACATATAGTTATGGCAACAGCTTATCATAATTTATCCGACTATGATCCATCAACAGTTCCAAATGCTGAAAACATGCGTTTTGGTATTGTAGTATCTGATTGGAACCAAAACATTACTTTTGCTCTTCTTGACGGAGCGATTGAGACACTAAAACGTCATGGATGTTTAGAAGAAAACATCACCGTAATGCATGTACCTGGTAGTTTCGAACTTATTTATGGTGCACAACAATTCACACTAGCAAAATCGTACACAGGGCAAGGACATAAAGTAGATGCTGTTATTGCTATAGGCTGCGTTGTACGTGGAGACACTCCTCACTTTGATTATGTATGTCAAGGTACTACGCAGGGGATTGCACACCTCAACGCCACACAAGAAATTCCCGTAATCTATTCATTGATTACTACAAACACTATGCAACAAGCAGAAGACAGAGCGGGTGGTAGTCTTGGCAACAAGGGAGATGAAGGAGCTATCACAGCAATTAAGATGGTTGACTTTGCACGTCAACTATAAGTGTAGCTTTCAATACATTCTCTTCCTTGTACTACGATTTTTAAGAGATAAACTTTAATCAATGGCTTCTTTCCTTGTCTTATACTGAATAAGGTTTACATCAGTGTTCACCTTATTCAGTATAAGACAATATTACTAAACTATGAAGATAAACTTTCTGTATGTATATTTCGCACAAGCTTTTAGGAATGCATCAAATGTGCGAAAAATACATTTTTTCATTCTTAGCCAGTGGTTCGAAATAATGTAAACAAGAAAAAGTAAAGATTTTTGCAAAATAAGCCTTTGTAAATTTGCGAGTAGATAACAAAGTCCTTATATTTGCATCGCTTTTGAAAAAGCATGGGCGAATACCAGAGTGGCCAAATGGGGCAGACTGTAAATCTGCTGTCTTTCGACTTCGGAGGTTCGAATCCTTCTTCGCCCACATTAAGATATGTCTTGATCTTCACAGATCAAGACTTTTTTTATATCTCCTACATAACATCTACACGCAACTGCAACACCTCACTGATCATCAAAGACGCTGCTCCTAAAACGGCTGCTTGATCCTTCAAAATGGATTCAGTTAATGGGATTTTTCGATCTGTACTGCGCAATTGATTCTTGTCAAATTGCTCACGGGTACGTGCTATAAAATCCTGTCCAGCAAAACTTATCCCCCCACCAATAACGACTGCTTCTGGATTGATCACATTGGTTAGTACAGCAATAGCCATCCCCAACACATCAGCAGCAGCAGTCAAGACATCATTTGCTAAATCATCACCCAATGTTGCAGCTTGGAAGACGCTTTGCACATTTATATCATCTACAGTCTGCAACACTGACTCTGGATAATCCAGAAATAATTCTTTAACTCGTTCAACAATACCATTGGGCGAAGCATAACACTCCAAACAATCAGTCTTACCACAAGAACAAATATGCCCAGCTTGCTTATTGGACACACGAATATGACCTAACTCACCAGCATATCCGTCAAACCCTTTAAAAAGAGCCCCATTAATAATAATTCCAGCTCCAATCCCTTGCGCAATATTGACAAATACAAAATCCTTGACATCTTTTCCAATGCCATACAAGAGTTCGCCTTGGGCCATCACTTGGGACATATTGTCAACCAATACTGGAACTCCAAATTCAGATTCCAAAGGATGTTTTACATCCACATCTTCCCAACCAAAACAAGAGGAAAACTGAACTTTGTTCGTCTCTTTTTTAATGTATCCAGCAATAGCGACACCAATTCCCATAAGACTATCAGAGGGTATAAGCGATTCTATGATTAATCTACGTATCAAAGCTATTAATTGCTTCATATCTGTCGTAAAATCACCTGAAGCTCCAACATGTATATTGATACGCTTAATGACCTCGCCATGCAAGTCTGTAACTACACCTAATATATGCGTATGTCCCCAGTCAAGTCCAATAACATAACGATTGGTTCCTTTAAATTCAAGAATCACAGGAGGACGCCCTCCTTTTGACTCGCCTCTTCCCACTGTAGAGACAAGTTTTTCTGAATGAATCAAACTATCAATTATACGTGTCACCGTCGGAGCACTAAGTCTAGTTAATTGTGCAATCTGAGTTCTTGAGATTTGACCATATTGATGCAATATCTTCAAGACTTTACTCTTGTTCATTCGATATATAAACTCAGCATTTCCATTTTGGCTAGTCCCCTTTTTAGTTACTTTATCTATATTGTTCATAGCATATTCATCATTAATTGTGACACAAAAATAACAGGATACAATTAAGCCAGCAAATATTTATGACACTTTCAAAACAAGAGCCACCTATTGACATATATCCAATAGGTGGCTCTCGCTTATTTTATCAATACACTTACGTATTTGAACTAGTTTATCGATTCACTAATAGACGCATGCATTGCTGCCGCTGCTTGACGTCCATCTCCCATCGCCAAAATGACTGTAGCACCTCCACGCACAATATCACCTCCAGCATAGATTGTTGGGATAGATGACTGCATATGCTCATCTACAGCGATCGTTCCTTTTCGTCCAAGTTCAAGTCCCTTGATCGAACTAGGCACAATTGGATTGGGCGATACACCAATACTAACAATAGCCAAATCAATATCTATAGTTTCAATAGCTCCTTCTATTGGCACTGGTCTACGACGGCCACTTTCATCTGGTTCACCGAGTTCCATCTTTTGTAAACGAACAGCTTTCACTCGTCCTTTATCATCAGCTAGATATTCGATAGGATTGTGCAAATTCAAAAATTCAATGCCTTCCTCTTTGGCATGTTTCACTTCTTCCAGACGAGCAGGCATTTCTTCTTCCGAACGACGATAAATAATCATAGCACGCTCAGCTCCTAGGCGTTTGGCAGTACGTACCGAATCCATTGCAGTATTTCCTCCACCAATTACAGCGACATGGCGGCCAAAGGTAACTGGAGTATCTGAATCCTCACTTGCTGCATCCATCAGATTGACACGAGTTAAATACTCATTAGATGACATCACATTAATCGCATTTTCACCTGGAATATCCATGAAATTAGGTAAACCAGCACCAGATGCGACAAACACACCTTTATATCCTTCTTCTTGTAGTTGCTCCACAGAGAGAGTTTTACCAATAATGGTATCTTTTACAAACTTCACACCCATCTTTTCTAGATTGAGAATTTCCACCTCCACAATCTCATTTGGAAGACGAAATTCAGGGATTCCATATTTCAATACCCCACCGATTTCGTGCAATGCTTCAAAGACAGTTACATCGTATCCATATTTAGCCATATCACCAGCAAAAGCAAGTCCAGCTGGCCCAGATCCAACAACAGCAATTTTCTTTCCATTGCTTTCAGCTACAGCTGGGATAGACATTTCACCGCTAACACGTTCATAGTCAGCTGCAAAACGTTCCAAATGCCCAATAGCCACTGCTGGCTTACCCATCTTGAGATGGATACACATGCTCTCACATTGTTTTTCTTGAGGACATACGCGACCACAAACAGCTGGCAAGGCGCTTGTCATTTTCAAAACACGGGCAGCCCCCAAAAACTCGCCACGCTCAATATTTTTTACAAATGATGGGATATCAATACTGACAGGACATCCAGTCACACATGTAGGGTTCTTGCAATCCAAACAACGACTAGCTTCCACAAGAGCTTGATTTTCAGTCAATCCTAGATTGACTTCTTCCTTACGGCTATGACTACGGTATTCTGGATCAAGTTCTGGCATTTTTGCACGTTCTTGTTGTGTGCGTTCTTTAGCCTTCTTCAATTTACGAAGGGATTCACGCCATGCAGAATCTCGACTAGTGAGTTCCTCATCAGAAAAAAGCGCCAATTCAGCAGCTGTTTGACAAGGGGCATATTCTGGTAAAGCATGAGCTATTTTCTCTTCATCCTTTTTGGGTTTACCGTCAGCATCAAGACAATGGCACTCTTCTTTTGCAACAGGTTGTGTCATTCGTGCATGTGCATCTTCAAGTTTCTGCACTTCTTCAAGTTCTATATCTTTGAAGGCTCCCATACGTTTGAGCATCTCATCAAAATCTACTGCATGTCCGTCAAATTCTGGCCCATCTACACACACGAAGCGTGTTTTTCCACCGACAGTGATACGACAAGCTCCACACATACCCGTACCATCAACCATAATCGTATTGAGAGATACATCAGTAGGTATTTCATACTTCTTTGTAAGCAGACATACAAATTTCATCATAATTGCTGGACCAATAGCAAAGCATTTATCAACTTTTTCGCGTTTGATAACCCATTCAACCCCATTAGTCACAAGGCCTTTTTCACCATAACTACCATCATCGGTCATTATGATCACTTCGTCGCTAGAAGCACGCATTTCTTCTTCTAGTATAATCAACTCTTTTGAACGCCCAGCTAATACAGTAATGACACGATTGCCAGCTGCCTTCAATGCTTGTACAATAGGTAACATGGGTGCAATACCGACACCTCCACCAGCACAAACGACAGTTCCAAAATGTTCAATATGCGTAGCTTTTCCAAGCGGGCCTACGACATCATCGATCATATCCCCTGCATTCAAATCACATAGACGCATAGAAGATACCCCTACTTTTTGAACCACAAGTGTAATCGTACCTCGTTTTTTATCAGCCTCAGCAATAGTTAAAGGAATACGCTCGCCCTTCTGACCAACGCGTACAATCACAAAGTGTCCAGCTTTGCGAGACTTCGCTATCAGCGGTGCTTCGACCACAAATTTGAAAACTTTCTCAGACAACTGAGTCTTACTTACTATTTTGAACATGATTTTTAATTATTTATTTTCAGATATTACAAAAGTATTGGGTTTATTTGAACCGACCAAATTTTCAGTCCAAAACAACATCCACCATTAATTACGCTTAAGGACTTTATCTTTAAACCATCCTGGTAATAAAATAAATCCTCCAATCAAATAGATATAATACGTCAATATACGCCATAGACATGCTAAGATTAAAATATCTCCTCCTGCTGAAACGTAATCTGTATAATATGTCTTAAACAAATACTCACTAAACCCAGCTCCACCTGGAGATGGAGAAATAGTCATAATGATCCAACACATTAATTGACGTACAAAAATAATCAGTTGATCGCTAAAATTAGGTGCAAACGTCCACAACAATGCGCAAACAACAGCATAACGAGATGTCCAGTTGATAGCTGTAACGCCAAAAGCTTTTATCCAAAACCAAAAAGAGTTAGTCTGCAATTGTTGACTACTTTCTACAAGGTTATCCCCAAACTCTATTAAACCTTTGCCAAAACGTTTCAAAGGTCCATGAACAGCTAGGTAATTCAATATTTTACGTATATGCACTGGAGCTACAAATAAAGCTAAAAACAAGACAATAGTCCATGCCAAAAGCAAGAAATAAACGCCCTTTAGTAATCCTTCTACAGTAGGTCCTATTGACGAAGATGCTCCCCATAATTCTTCTGGAGGAAAACAATAAAGCATTATCGGGCACGTCACAACAAAAAACAATTGATCAAGAAATAATCCCGACATCATCACTGCGGTGCTTCTACCCAAACTAATGCCCTCGCCTTTAAAAAAAGCAACAACTAAACTTGATCCTCCTACAGCAGACGGGGTGACAGCACTCGAAAATTCAGTCAATAAATTTATTCGGAAAGCCTGTAACCAAGAGAGATGTTCTGGGCGAGTCAACATTCTAAATCGGTATATATTCGCCAAATCACGGATCCCCATGCATATTAGCCCCACAATTGCAGATAAAGTAACCCACCAAGACATCTCAAAATGAAAATCTTTCTGGCTAGCAAATTCATGATAAAACATCCATACAGTAGCTCCTAACCCTATCACAATAGGAATCATTAATCGCCACACTTTAAACTCATTCATGCCTTTGGCGGTAGCTACTTGCGCCACTTTTTTTGGTTTGTTTATCTTCTTTTTATCTGGTGAGCTTGTTTGCATTGTCGGTAAATTAAAGCATTATATCTGTCGATGACCTCCTCGACGACTTCCCGCCAAGAATGGGCCATATTTCGTGATGCAGACAATCCTGCCTCACTCATTTTTTGAGGATTACTAAATAATATATTGATACAGCTGGCAAAGGCTTCTTTATTATCAGGCGCCAAAAAACCATCTATATTATCTTGAACTAAATGAGATGATGTCGATCCTTGAAGCAACAAGGCAGGTGTGTGCAAGGCAGCAGCTTCATAAATCACTAAGCCCAATGTGTCGTATTTTGACGGGAAGAGAAAAAGATCAGCCGCTGCATAATATTGTTTTAATACCTCACGTTCATATATTGGCCCCACAAAAGTCACCTTATCTTGTAAATGGTATGTCTCAACAGCTGCTTTCAAAGCTTGTTCGGCATCTCCACGACCAATAAAAAACATTTTAAATTTGCCTTGTACATACCGTAAAGAGTCAATCAAAAAAGGTAAATTCTTCTGATTGATATGCTGACCGACATACAGTAATACATGTTCATCGCTTTGTAGCCCTAAGTTACTTCGAACTTTCAGTCTGTATGATTCATACTGTAACTCATCAATTGCAAAATCATTGCCATGAGGAACAACCTCAATAGGGCCTTTGTATCCGTAATCTCTCAAGACATCCGCCACTGCTGGTTGCGCAACCCATACTTCATCGACATTTTCATAAAAATCAACAACTTGTTTCAATAGCCTATCTATTAAAGCCTCTTTCAGTCCTAGAGGACGTAACCATTCGGGAATACTTTCTTCAAAATCATCTCTATATTTAGAATGAAAAGTTGCCACCAAAGGAATGCCTTGACGACGTGACACTTCCATGCCCAATTTACCAGACGAAAAAGGACAATGTGCGTGCACTAATCCAAAATCATATTGCATCAAACGATTACGGTAACCAGGAGAGCATGCTGGCATGCCCAAGCGATACGGTGCTCTACCTGGTATAGGCAAGGAAGCATAAGGAAGTATTTCATATTTCTCCTGATAGATATGTTTTGGTGCTTGAGGTGTGATTACTTTAACAGCCCCCATCAACTCATGGAGCCAATGTGCATAGTTGTGCACACAGACAGAGACACCATCCATGATAGGAGGAAACACATCGTTAAATTGTCCGATTAACGGCTGATCATATGATATATTGCCGGTATTGGAAGAAGACTTCAATTGTATATTCATTTATTTCTCTTTCAATATCAAAAAAATGAAAGGGCATTTCAATCCAATACTGACACCTTTCATATATAATACCATGCAAAGATAGAAAATTATTTGCTGACTCGCATTTTTTCAGTACATTTGTAAGTATAAATGTACTCAACAATACTATTAGAAAACCATGGAAAAAGATTATTTTAAAGTATACCCTAATAAAGAGGGCTTCTTCCAAGAGTATGGTGGATCATTTATTCCACCAGAACTGCAAGAAGAAATGGATAAGATAACAGCAGCTTATTATTCCATCAGTAAATCACATAAATTTATTAGCGAATTGCGTAGTATACGCAAGCACTATCAAGGACGCCCTACTCCAGTGTATTATTGTAACCGTTTAAGTGAAAAATACGGAGGTCGTATCTACTTAAAACGTGAAGATTTAAATCACTCTGGAGCCCACAAGCTTAATCACTGCATGGGGGAAGCACTCCTTGCCAAGTATATGGGTAAGAAGAAGCTTATCGCTGAAACGGGAGCAGGTCAGCACGGTGTAGCATTAGCTACTGCAGCAGCCTATTTTGGTCTTGAGTGTGAGATTCACATGGGCGAAGTAGATATAGCCAAAGAACACCCCAACGTAGTACGCATGCAAATTCTAGGAGCCAAAGTTGTTCCTGTATCTCACGGCCTTAAGACCCTTAAGGAAGCTGTTGATTCTGCTTTTGAGGCTTATTTAAAAGATCCTATCAACTCAATATACTGTATTGGTTCTGTTGTTGGTCCTCACCCATTCCCTATGATGGTTCGTGATTTTCAGCGTGTTGTAGGTATTGAAGCTAAAGAACAATTTTTTGACATGACTGGTGAACTTCCTGATAGCGTTGTTGCTTGTGTAGGTGGAGGTAGTAATGCCATTGGTATGTTTAGTGCCTTCTTGGATGACCCTTGTAAACTATATGGTGTAGAGCCCGGTGGATTATCACTAAACCTTGGTGAACATGCTGCGACTGCCACATTAGGTCAACCAGGTACTATACACGGTTTCAAATGTTACTTACTGCAAGATCAAAAAGGTGAGCCTGCGCCTGTATACTCAGTTGCATCTGGCTTGGATTATCCTGGCGTAGGACCTGAGCATAGTATGCTAAAAGATATGGATAGGGTTTGTTACGAACCTATCAATGATCAAGAATGTATTGACGCGTTCTACGAACTCAGTCGACTAGAAGGTATCATTCCAGCATTGGAAAGTGCACATGCAGTAGCATATGCCATCAAACTAGCTCAACGAGAGCCACGTACTTCTATCTTAGTTAATCTAAGTGGACGTGGAGATAAGGATATTGACTTTGTTGTTGACAAATACGGGCTTCCTGACTAATCTCAGACAACAAGGACTAAACTCAAAGATTTAGACCTTAAATACTGAAACTCCTGCCTTGAATATTGACATTCAAGGCAGGAGTTTTTTGTCTATATTTCCTATCAAAGTACCTCCTAATTCGCAAGCGCTTGTATACGAATCTGCAAGCGCTTGCGAATTGCTATATATCAGGATGCTAGTCATTTTGCAAGCGCTTGCAAAAATGACTAGCATCTATGTCATATGATTCATACACCTCTTAGGAGGTAGACTACTGTTTTAGTCGATAATATCAAATCCTGTATATGGGCGCAAGATCTCAGGAATCACAATACCTTCAGGTGTTTGATGATTCTCTAACAATGCAGCCATAATACGAGGTAAAGCCAAGGCACTACCATTCAATGTGTGACATAATTCGGCTTTTCTATCTTTTCCTTTGTAACGACACTTCAAACGATTAGCTTGGTAAGATTCGAAATTGGAAACAGAAGAGACTTCCAACCAACGTTCTTGTGCAGCACTATATACTTCAAAGTCAAATGTAATAGCCGATGTAAAACTGACATCACCGCTACATAGACGAAGAATACGATATGGCAATTCCAATTTTTGAACCAATCCTTCTACATGAGCAAGCATCTCATCCAAAGACTCGTAAGAATGTTCTGGAGTATCAATACGTACAATCTCAACTTTATTAAATTGATGTAGACGATTCAAACCACGTACATCTTTACCATAGCTACCAGCTTCACGACGGAAACATGCTGAATAAGCACAATTCTTGATAGGCAACTGACTTTCATCTAGAATCACGTCTCGATAAATATTTGTTACAGGCACTTCAGCTGTAGGAATCAAATACAAATCATCTGTTGCATCATGATACATTTGTCCCTCTTTATCAGGAAGTTGTCCTGTACCATAACCCGAAGCTGCATTAACTAAATAAGGCACTTCTACTTCAGCATAACCTGCTTTAGCAGCCTCATCCATAAAGAAATTAATCAGAGCACGTTGAAGACGAGCACCTTTACCCTTGTACACTGGGAAACCTGCACCTGTGATTTTCACACCTAGTTCAAAGTCGATCAAATCATACTTTTTAGCTAATTCCCAATGAGGTAAAGCATTTTCTGGAAGATTAGCAGGATCTCCACCTTCGCGTTCTACCACATTATCTGCATCTGAATGCCCTTCTGGAACACTTGCATGAGGTACGTTTGGTACAGTGTAAAGCAACTGCTTCATATCTTCTTCTGCTTGATTCATCGCTGCTTCAAGCTTTTTATTACTATCCTTGTAAGCAGCCACTTTCTCACGAATAGCAGTAGCTTCTTCTTGCTTACCTTGTTTCATCAACATTCCGATTTGCTTAGCCGCTTTCTTTCCTTCAGCTAATTGCTCATCTAATTGTGCTTGCGTTTTTTTACGCTTATCGTTGAAGGCTAGAATTTGTTCAATAACAGACTCTGCATCAGCAAAATGCTTCTTCTTCAATCCTGCGATAACAGCCTCTTTTTGGTCTGTAATCTGTTTGATGGTCAACATACTAGTATATTGTTTAAATTGATTATCTTTCTAGAAGCGCAAATATAATGGTTTTTTCTGGGCCGAACAAATCAACCCTTGCTTTTGTATCACTTACAACACACCTTTGGTTGATGGAAGTTCATACTTGTAGATATCCCGACGTATAGCCATCTTCAGCGCACGTGCAAAAGCTTTAAATACACCTTCAATCTTGTGGTGTTCATTCGCTCCTTCCGCTTTTACATTTAGGTTCATTAAAGCAGCATCACTAAGAGATTTAAAAAAATGCAGAAACATTTCTGTTGGCATATCTCCCACCATTTCTCTGTTAAATTCAGCATCCCACACCAACCATGGACGACCACCAAAATCTAGAGCAACCGCACAAAGACAATCATCCATAGGTAAGCAATAACCATAGCGTTCAATACCACGTTTATCTCCTAAGGCTTTCTTGAGACACACACCAAGGGCCAAAGCAGTATCTTCAATAGTATGGTGTTCATCTACTTGCAAATCACCTTGAACACGTATCGTCAAGTCAATACCACCATGTTTGCCTATTTGTTCTAACATATGATCAAAAAAACCAAGACCAGTCGAAATATCACAAGTGCCATTTCCATCGAGTCCTACAGATACATAGATATCTGTTTCTTTTGTTGTGCGTTGTACCGTAGCGGTACGCTCTCCTGCAAAAAGGAACTGTGCAACCAATGCCCAATCCGTCGTAATGAGTGCACATGTATCGGTCAAATGCTTATCTGCTAAGTCTTGACGAGTATCAGCATTGTCAAGTTGCATATATATGGCTTTGCATCCTAGATTCTTGGCCAATTGTACATCTGTATAACGATCACCTATAACAAAACTTCCAGCCAAATCATAGGCTTCATTATCGATATATTTGGTCAACAGACCTGTTGCTGGTTTACGCGTAGGGGCATGCTCTTCTGGCATAGTCTTATCAATAAAGATTTCGTCCCAAGTAATGCCTTCACCAGCTAGTGTTTGTAACATCAAATTATGTGGTGGCCAAAATGTATCTTCTGGAAACGAATCAGTGCCCAAACCATCTTGATTCGTTACCATTGCAAATTCAAAGTCTAGCTTCTCACGAATAAACCCTAGGTGTTTCATAACCCCTGGGACAAAAGCTAATTTTTCCAAGGCGTCTAATTGATAGTCTATTGGAGGTTCTACTACAAGGGTACCATCTCTATCTATAAATAATACTTTCTTTTTCATGCTCGTTTATTTTACAGAATATGCTTCAATAGCTTTCAACAATGCGGTATTTTCATGAGGGAGTCCAACTGTAATACGCAAACAATTCTCACAGTGCAATTGTTTATGACGATTACGGACGATTACGCCTCGACCAATCAAATAATCATATAATGCATTGGCATCTTTTACACGCACTAGTATAAAGTTGGCATCTGTAGGGAACACCTCTTCCACCTCATCCATATGCTCTAAAGCTTCAAGCAAACGATTACGCTCACTCAAAATCTCATTCATTTGTACTTGTACTTGATTAGCATTCGCTAAAACTTCAAGTGCTTTTTTCTGAGTAAGTAAATTGACATTATATGGGTATTTCACTTTGTTCATCAATTCGATGATCTCCGTAGATCCCCATGCTAAACCGAGTCGTATGGCTGCTGCTCCCCAAGCCTTGCTAAAGGTTTGCAGCACAACTAAACGTGGATATTTCTCCCACAATCCACACCAGCTACTACCTTCGGGGGCAAAATCAATATAAGCCTCATCAAGAATGACTATACCATCAAAACCTTCAATGATATTAAGCACATGTTCTCTTTTCAACAAGTTTCCAGAAGGGTTATTAGGAGAACATAGAAAAATCATTTTAGTATGAGCATCGCAAGCTTTCTGCACTGCCTCAACATTCAAAGAAAAGTCATTATTCAGAGGCACTTCCTTTAATGCCACATCATTAATGTGTGCACATACAGCGTACATTCCATAACTTGGATTGATGGCCACAACATTATCTAATCTAGGCTCACAAAAGACACGAAATAACACATCAATTGCTTCATCGCTACCATTGCCAAGGAATAGATTATCTGGGTGTAGCCCGCGTTGACGCCCAATCTCTTTTTTTACAGTTATTTGTCGAGGATCAGGATAACGGTTTATAGCAACCTGTTCTTGTTCATTAGGATTCTCATTTGCATCAAAATAAACATAATCCATCCCTTCTTGAGCTTGAAATTCATCACGCGCTGACGAGTAAGCTTTCAAAGCCAAAATATTAGGCCTCACTAATTGTGCTAGAGTTCTCTCCATGATTATTTGTTTTGTTGCTTAAAGCAATTAATTCTTATTTAATCGAACAGTCACGGCATTCTTGTGCCCCTGTAATTGTTCTGTAGCTGCCATCAATTCAATAGCTGGCCCAATGGTATTGATTCCTTCTTGAGTCAATTCTTGAAAAGTAATCTTACGTATAAAACTATCTAAGTTAACCCCACTATATGCACGAGCATATCCATTGGTAGGCAAAGTATGATTTGTACCTGAAGCGTAATCTCCAGCACTCTCACAACTATATGGACCTAAAAAGACTGAACCCGCATTGATTATACGTGGAACTATATCCATATAATTTTGAGTTTGCACGATTAAATGTTCGGGGGCATACGCATTGGTCATCGCTATAGCTTCGTTTATATCATGAACCAATAAGATTCGACTATGACTTAAAGCCTGTGCAGCGAATTCTTGTCTAGGTAGAACATCTAGTTGTTTGGCGACTTCATCTTGCACTTCTCGTACTAGTTTTTCAGAAGTAGTTATCAGTATAGCCTGACTATCAACACCGTGTTCTGCTTGTGATAATAAATCAGCTGCAACAAAAACGGGATTCGCCATTTCATCAGCAAGGACTTCTACTTCAGAAGGTCCTGCTGGCATATCTATAGCGACATCACGAAGACTTACGTATTGCTTAGCAGCTGTTACGTATTGATTGCCTGGACCAAAAATCTTATAGACATTAGGGATAGATTCTGTACCATAAGCCATAGCGGCAATTGCCTGTACACCGCCTGTTTTATATACCTTGGTAACACCTGCCAAAGTTGCAGCATACAAAATGGCTGGATGTATCTTTCCTTCTTTGTTAGGAGGCGTGCATAAGACTATCTGATGACACCCCGCAATAGCTGCTGGTACGGCAAGCATTAATACAGTGCTAAACAAAGGAGCAGTACCACCTGGTATATACAATCCTACTCGTTCGATGGCTCGTGCTTCTTGCCAACAACGAATACCCGGTTTATTTTCCACGACAACAGACTCGAATACTTGTGACTTATGAAAAGCAACAATCTGTTGATGCGCTATTATTATAGCTTCTTTTAGCTGTTGACTTATTTCCTTTTCAGCAGATAGAAATTCTTCCTCTGTAACTGCTAAACTTGACAATGTACATCCATCAAATTTCTTTTCATAAGCTATCACTGCCTGATCACCCTCTTTTTGTACATCCTCTATTATAGGTTGCACAATAGACTGCAAATCTTTACTCGCTAAAAGAGGTCGAGCTAAAACGTCTTGCCACTGTGATTTCTCAGGAAATCGTATAGTTTCTATCATTTCTTCTTGTATATGTGTTATTCTATTCGAGCAATAATCTGAGATCGGTATAAATCTCCAGCATCTTGTACTGTGTGACCACCCGACACCTCATTGACATTCTTGGTAGCTAGGTTTACTTTTTGGGTAGCTCCCATTCGACACCATTCATATTCGACATCTACATGTCCCATATCTAAGGACTGGTACCCCAATTTATGTAACTCGTAAGCCAAAATAGTGGCCGCAGGACCTAAGGCCAATATAATCAAGACGTCTTTGTTGAGTTTACTCGTTTCACGAATAATTTCATTTCTTTTTTCAAAAGCATTTTGCGGAGGACCTATAATACGACGAATAGTGCGTGCATTATCAAACAAATCGTTACCAACTCCCAAACGACTTTTGGCACCTTCGATAAAAACGACATCTCTATCTTGCCATATTTGCTTCATATGTTGAAACCATTCCAAACTATGAGAACGATCAGCAAAATCCATATATGGACGAGATACAAAGGTATTGTAATATTGCTTATTGGGATTTAATCTATCCAACCAAAGATTTTCAAATAAATAAAAGTGAGTACGCCAAAAACGTCGTGCTTTTCGATTGTATCTATACAAATCACAAAAAACATCTGATAAACCAATCAAATGTCCTTCTACATTAGAAGTCAACACCTCAGTCAATTTGGAAGCCAATTCTTCGCTTCCCACTTGATAACGTATATTTTTATGCGCTAATGTAAGCATGACTTCTCCATCTCCGAATCGGCTAATGGAGCACTTGTCTTTTATTATTTTGTCGATAGTCTCATCAATTGAAGCTATTTTGGGAATATACACATGCTTCTTTCTTGTAAGCAAATACAAAAAGTTAAACCATTCGACTTGGGTACCATAACGAACTTTATACCGGATTTTAGCTAGTAGGTCATTCAACATAATGGCAAGATTTTATAAATAACTAGATCATTTTTTCAATAGGAAGTACCAAAATATCTTCGGCACCTAGTTCTTTCAGTTTACCAATGATTTCCCAGAAACAATGTTCATTTACAACAGTATGAACAGAACACCAACCCTTATCCGCTAGCGGCATAATTGTTGGACTTTTCTCTCCTGGAAGTGCTGCTACCATATCTTCAATTTTGTCTTTGGGCAAATTCATCATGACATATTTCTTATCTTCAGCACGTTTCACACTGTCAAGACGAAACATCAATTCATCTAAAATAGCTTGTTTATCTTCCGACATTCCTGGATAACCGATCAGTAAGGCCTCTGATTGCATAGCGACCTCAACTTCTTTTAGTCGATTACTTACCAATGTAGAACCAGAACTTACAATATCAAAAATACCATCTGCTAATCCTATAGATGGAGACACTTCTACAGAACCTGTTATCACATGGATCTCACAATCCTTAACTCCTACTTGATTCAAAAAATCTCGTAAGATAACTGGATAGCTTGTGGCTATTTTCTTTCCTTCTAACCATTGAGGACCTGGATAATCAATACTATTGGGAATGGCAATGGACAAACGACACTTACTAAATCCTAAACGCTTTACAATAGTAGCATTTTCTTTCTTTTCAGCATATTCGTTCTCTCCCACCACGCCTATATCAGCCATACCTGTAGCAACAGTTTGTGGAATGTCATCATCGCGCAAAAATAGCACTTCTACTGGAAAATTTGGTGACTGCACGAGTAATTTACGTTTAGCACTACTGACTTTTATATCAGCTTCTTGAAGCATGTTCATCGTCTCTTCGTATAGACGTCCTTTGGCTTGTACTGCGATACGCAACATAGTATAAATATTTTAATGAGTAAATTGATCACTTTGTATTACTTGTGCCATATATATTATCATACAGGCACAAAAAAAGGAGAGACATCCTTTCGGTTGCTCTCCTGAGATCTTATATGTGTTATGATATTGTCTGTATGACTGCTAAGATAAGATGCATCACGATCAGCTCCCGAAATTTATCCGTGAGAATGATGATGATGATGATGTGAAGCAGTATAAACCATGTCTTCTACTTTTATATCTTAACACTGACAAAAGTAACATATATCTTTCACATTGGCAAATATTTCACTGTAAAGATAAGAAAAATAGCCATATTCAAGCTACATTCCTACAATTCAATACTAGTATAGCACATCCAAATAGACAGGTAAATGATCACTATATCCACCATGATAGCAAGGACCTATATACGTTCTATTAGGTTTAGTACATCCACGAGTATCTTTTTCCAATAGATAAGATGTTTTCCAAATACCACCTTGATCGATTCTATTCGTCAAATCTTGTGAGACCAATATATGGTCTAATATACTCCACCGTCCTTTATAATAATGAGTACCTGTATCGGTATCTTTGATCGTATAACTAGCAACACAATCAACCAAATGGCATTTGTTTATAAGCTGTTTAAGTGCTGGGGCTTTGCTTTCTTCATTATAGTCACCAAGGACTAAGACATTTCTATTAGGATGCTTTTGAATAGTCACTGAAATATCTCTCTGGAAACATTTGGAAACGAACAGTCTTTTATATTCTGATGCCCTAGCTCCTCCCCATTGACTAGGCCAATGACAAAGGTAAACTTCTAAAGTATCTTGGTGCGACAATACCCCTGTAACATGCAAATAGTCTCGAGTAAGTAATGATTCATGACTCACACTCACTTCTTTGACATCCAATATAGAAAACCGTCTCGGATCATACAGCATGGCGACTTGGATCCCTCGTTTATCATGGCCGTGTGTACAAATGTATTTATATGGAGCTAAGTTTATTAGTGTATAACGTGTTAAATCACGCAATGGGGTATCTCCTTCTACTTCAGCTAAACCAACAATACTAGGCACGGTATCTCCCATGGAAGAAAGCACTTGAGCTATTTGCCATAGTTTTTTATAGTACCTATGTTTTGTCCAATGTTTTGATGCCTGGGGTAAAAACTCATCATCCATTGCTAAAGAATCATCTTCACAATCGAATAAATTTTCCACATTCCACCACATAATCCTTATCCGGTGTTGTTGAGCCGCAGCACTAAAAGTAATAAGAGCTGCCCCATATAGTATGAGACAGCTCCATATTATTTTTTTAATCACTTTTTATTGGGAATATTTTTCAACACATCCAATAAGTGTTTCCACCATTTTTCAACAGTAACAATTTCCATACGTTCATCTGGAGAATGTACACCTCGCAAAGTCGGTCCAAAGGAAACCATATCCAAGTGTGGATACTTTTCTAAGAAGAGTCCACATTCTAAGCCTGCATGAATTGCTTTTACTGCAGGCTTATTTCCAAACAATCGTTCATAACTTTCAACTGCAATTGCCAAAATTGGAGACTCTGGATTGGGTTTCCATCCTGGATACCCATCACCGTGTGATATCTCAGCACCAGCCAACTTGAAGGTAGCCCGAATTGTTTCAGCCATATTATCTCGTGAAGATAAAATGCTACTTCGCTGAGATGTTTCTACTTGAATAGTATTGTCTTCTTTCATTTTGACTGATGCTAAATTACTAGAAGTTTCAACTAGGCCTTCGATATCCTGACTCATCATAAACACTCCATGATGTACAGCATGTAAAGATAATAATAATTGATTAGCTGTGTGATCATCAATACAAGTAGTCATAGCATCATGACTTTCTAATTCAAGTACCATACGAGGCTCTGTAACGTGATACTCAGCCTCAACCTCAGCTGCAAAGACATTCAAGTCTATACGTACATCATGCTTATATTCGATAGGCACAGCTACAACAGCATAAGCTTCACGAGCAATAGCATTACGTAAGTTACCACCATTTATCTCACAGACCTTAACATCATGTTTACTGCGTAAAATATTTAAGTAGCGAACCAAGATTTTATTGGCATTAGCCAGATTTTTATTAATATCATCTCCTGAGTGACCACCATTTAAACCTTTAACAGTCACTTTAAAA
The DNA here is from genome assembly GCA_963668535.1 of Bacteroidaceae bacterium. Taxonomy (GTDB): domain Bacteria; phylum Bacteroidota; class Bacteroidia; order Bacteroidales; family Bacteroidaceae; genus F22. The sequence continues at coordinate 1,755,296 of OY764867.1, read as the reverse complement.
TAGAAATAACCAACAGGTACTTCATGTGGAGTATATGTAAATGTAGCTACGGTATCAATACCACCAGCACATCCAATAAACAACTCTCCTTCATCTTCTGAATCCAAATTCAACAGGATATTCCCATCAAAAAATCCAGATTTTAAGGCGAATGCACCAGTTAGGCCAGTTTCTTCGTCTATAGTAAACAAACACTCAATAGGGCCATGTTCAATAGTATCACTTGCTAAAAGAGCTAACTCTGCTGCAATTCCAATACCATTATCGGCTCCAAGAGTCGTACCATTAGCTTTTAACCAATCGCCGTCAATCACTGGCTCAATAGGGTCTTTAGTGAAATCGTGCTGAGTCTCTGCATTCTTCTCACAGACCATGTCTACGTGAGATTGTAGCACTACCGTCTCCTTACTCTCATATCCAGGAGTTGCTGGCTTTTTTATCAGCACATTGCCAACTTCATCAATGCTTGTTTCGAGATTGTGTTTCGCACCAAACTCTTTAAGATATGCTATTATTTGTTCTTCATGCTTTGAAGGACGAGGCACTTGACATACTTCATTGAAGTAATAAAAAACTTCTTTCGGATCTAAATCTAGAATGGTTTTCATATGGATTTTAGTTTTATTATCTATCCAATCTTTCAAGATAGATGGTAAACAATTATCTTTGCACCACAAAAGTAATGATTATGATGAAACAAGTACTTATTTCGGTGTTAATTGTTGCTATTAGCATGTTATTCCTGGCAGTCAAGATGATTTTGAAGAAAGGGGCTAAATTTCCCAACGAACATGTTAGTAGTAGTAAAGCACTACAAGAACGTGGCATTAGCTGTGCTCAAACTCAAGACAAAGAGCTTCGAGCAAGAAGTCGTCATGCCATTCCTGAACGTCGATAATAAAACAATTCAGCATCCCCATTTATAAATGTACATAACCTCAAAGTAAGTAAAGAATATATGAAGAAAATTACTGCCTTTTGTCTAGGCTTATCTGCAACAGCATGTGGCCTACTTTTTACCCAGTGCCAAAACAAGCCTCAGAGCGAATCAATTCCAACGGCTGGTACAACTCAGTCTATTAAAATTGCCTATGTAGAAGTAGACAGTTTATTAACGAGTTATACATACTGGAATGATCTTAACGAAGCAATGATTAGTAAAGAGGAGAATATCCGAGCTACCATCAATGACAAGGCTAAGAAACTAGATCAAGCAATGCAACTGTTCCAACATAAACTTAAGAACAATGCTTTCTTAACTCGTGAACGTGCTGAACAAGAAAACAAACGCTTACTTAAGCAGCAAAAGGACTTGCAACAGCTTCAGCAACGACTTCAAGCTGACCTTATTAAGGAGCAGCAAGAAAACAATCGTCAACTGCGCGATTCTATCAATGCATTCATTGAAGAATACAATAAGAAAGCAGGATTTGACTTCATATTTACAAATACAGGCTATGACAATATGCTTTATGCCAATAAAGCATACAACATCACTGGTGAAATTATTAAAGGATTGAACGAACGTTATATGGGAGGCTCTAAAAAGTAAAGAGTTAATCATATATCATACAGAAATATAGAAAAAAGCATGTCGATTATTCGACATGCTTTTTTTATGTCATAAAATAAAAGCACAATAATTTTGTGGTATAAAAACCAATACATACCTTTATGGAAACAATAACTAATAGGTATGAAAAAGGTATTAGATTTTCCTTTATTATCAACGAAAGTTACTCAGTTTAACCATAGGTATCAACGAAGCACCATCCAAGTTATCTACTATTACTCGGATGAGCGTACTCTGATACTCAACACACTACATATTAAACTAAAACATATAGCAAAATCTCACAACCTCATTTATAAAGAAAATTAGACAAAGATGAATTCCCATATTTGGAATTCATCTTTTTTTATGGGATTATATAAATACAAGATGTCTAACACAATTTAAACATTATGGATACAAGTTAGAAGTACCACTTTGTTAAAACGCCCCATAGTCTAAAATATTTAGACCATTTTAAACGTGTACGCTGGGGATAAATTATCTGTTTCTATTAAGCATAAACTTGCTTCTTCTATTTTTTAAGATTTAGAATGTAATATAACAAAACATATGCATTATGATAAACAAATTGAATACAATAAAAAGCGTGCTATTACTCCTAAGCCTAACAAGCTGTACAGCTGGAGTCATCCCTACTGGAGAAGTTGATGATCAACAAAAAGACAAAACAACGTCTAAAACTCCTATTACAATACAAGCATCCATTAATCATAATACAACAAGAGCTGATGCTACTGGAGAATATTTGTTTAAGGAAGGCGATCAAATAGGTGTAAGTATGATTGTAGATAACCAACCGGCAGTGGTTAACGTACCTTTTACATTGACTAATGGCAAATGGGTTCCAAAAGAAACAATATACTACCCTGATCATGATAAAAAAGCGACGCTCAATTTTTATTTTCCGTATAGAAATGATATGATGCCTAATGATGATCTTAAAGGCTATATTTTTCTAAACACCAACCAAGACAATCTAGGAGAATTGGAACAGTTTAGTACTTGTGAGCTAGCGGATGTGAGTGAATCAGAAGCTCCCCTAACTATAAATTTAGATCTTCAATTGATAAAAATATATTTCCAAGTACAGGCTGGAGTTGATTATTCTTTAAATGATTTGCAGGCAGCAAACTTAGATTTGACAAACTGCTTCACACATGCTGTTTACAACTTTATCCCCATGACATTTGATGATTTCTATGGACTAGACACTATTAATCCAGCTGGGACATGGACTATCAATAATGAAAAGGAAGTGCTAGAAGGAAAATATTGCTTGATTTTCCCCAAGACATTATCTGACATGACAGAAATAGTACATCTTGGTGATCAACAATTTTCTGCCATTGTGCCAACAAAGACTCTATCTGGTGAAAATATTCAAGCAGGACATGCTTATACATTTAAAATGGCTCCTGACAATTCGAATAGAACCTATAGTCAATCCACAGTCGGTATAAAGGTCAGTTTGACAGATTGGGTCTATCACGATTCAGAGGATGTGGATCTTATTGACCATAAAGCGACCAATGGACTAATAGTAAAAGACTTAGACTTTACAAAAAGTCGCATCTTATCTGTCATGCATGACGAACAAGAAGTTGCAATTCTGACTAAAGAACTAGGCATAGATGACACAAGCAATATAACCGTACAACAGATTAAAGCTTACCCTATCATAAATGGGAATATAGCATGGGGATCTGGACTTATTTTACAACAAGATGGCACCCCTGATGCAGCAACTGTTTACTTAAAGTCAGACAAAACATTGAGTAGTTTGTACGTTAATGGAGGACTGCCAATATATGCTGAACCAAAAGTCTTAGTAGATCCACGTAATGGACACACATATTCATTGGTACGCATTGGTAATCTTACTTGGACTGGAGAGGATGTACATGAAAAGATGACAACAGATTACACTCTGCTTGAGAAAGTTTCATCAATTCCTCCTAATAGCTTAAATCCCTTATATGTTAATTGTACAGATAATACATCCTATGATTATTATTTTTACCCTATGGCTACCATTAGCAACTATAATATGGTTCCAAATGGTTGGAGATTACCATCACAAACAGATATCATTAATCTTACAAAACTATTCAACAATCCAGAATGCCTATTGAGGTCTAATTCAGTAAATAATTCCATTGAAAGTACGGGGCTGAATTTAAATCAATCAGGTTACATAAAAGAATCGACACATGTTGAAGAAGGACAATTTGCGGGATTATGGATAGCTAGCCAAAATAACTTCCTATTATTTACTATTGAACCAAATACAACAGGAGGCTATACATATCATCTACTCACTAATCAAACAGAGCGCTTTGATTTTAATACTTCAGCGATGCCAGTGCGCTGGGTGATGGAGTAAAGATACAAAAGACACTAATACATTTCTTATTTATTTAAGCCCGAGTTTTTATTCTGTATAAACAGTACAAACAAATACAGAATAGGTCTCGGGCTTGCTTATCTCATAGATTATTCGTATATTTGTGTGGTTTAGCCCATAGGCGAAAAATGATAACGCATAAGAGATTATAAATATATTAAGAAAGGAAAACTGCTGATGAAACAAAAAGATATTTTGTATCTTACCCCTAAGCAACTAAAGGATGCTTATAAAAAACAATTACCTAATCTTTGGAAATTCGCTCAAGAGAGTGCCTCTTTAGAAAGCTTCAAAGAAGCCATTAAAAACTACATTTCAAGACCAGAATATCAAGAAACAGCTGCATCGAAAACAATGCACAGACTTCTTAGCCATGACGGCAAGCCTGTATTCGATTTATCCACCGAACAACAAGTGGCTATAAATACATTTGCTCACATTTATCACTTCCTGACTTCTGACATCACAGAAGATCAGACATCTGAAACCATAGTCAGTTATCATCCACATACGCATATGGAAAAATTGGCATCGGCTGATAATGTAGCAACTGATCTTTTTATCGATTTTTTCTTTCAATGGATGCAATTAGATTATCCTGTAGAAAACACATTAACAAAAGAGCAAGCCTTTGGAGCGATGAAACGCTGGCCAACATCTATGAGTCCCGAAGTAGAAACGATCAGTAAACAAAACAAAGCCCGTATGATTCCTTTGTTAATAGCAAAGGTAGCCAAACGTACATCTGGTAATAGCAAATACTATTTTACAGAAAACATGAATGAAGCAGACAAGATAGCCTCCATAGAGAACTGGTGGAATGACTACTTGTTTCAATTGGCTATGGCTGTACGATCTCCTGAAGAATTAAATCTATTTCTTGGTCATTCACTTAGCAAAGAAATGATGAACTTACTGCTGCTTGCAAAAGAAAAAGGCATCCCAACTTTTGCCACTCCATATTATCTGACACTCCTAAACACAGGAATGAATGGATATGATGACAACAGCGTAAGAAGTTACATCCTGTACAGTCGGGAACTGGTAGAAACCTTTGGGGAAATTCGAGCATGGGAGAAGGAAGATATTGTTGAAGCTGGTAAACCAAATGCTGCAGGATGGATTCTTCCTGGACATAACATTCACCGTCGTTATCCTGAAGTCGCAATATTAATTCCTGATACTGTAGGTAGGGCATGTGGAGGGCTGTGTGCTTCTTGTCAACGCATGTATGATTTTCAAAGTGGGCGTCTCAACTTTAACTTGAAAGATTTACAACCCAAAGAAACTTGGGCTGAGAAATTGACACGTTTAATGGATTTCTATGAAAATGATCCACAACTAAAAGACATACTGATTACAGGAGGTGATGCATTAATGAGCTCCACTCGTAGTCTAAAAGGGATATTTGATGCTGTCATCAAGATGGCTGAAAGAAAACGAGAAGCTAATACATCGCGTTTGGAGGGAGAAAAATATGCGGAAATGAAACGTGTACGTTTAGGGTCGCGCCTTCTAGCTTATCTACCAATGCGTATTGACAAGGAATTGGTTGAAGCTCTCCGTGATTTTCGGATTCGTGGAGAAAAAGCAGGAATTGAAAGATTTGTTATCCAAACACATTTTCAATCTCCTCTTGAGATTACTCCACAAGCTGCCGAAGCGGTACGCATGATCTTAGATGCAGGGTGGTATATCACTAACCAGTTGGTATACACTGTTGCCGCTTCTCGTCTAGGCCACACTACGCAATTACGCCACGAATTAAACAAGATTGGTATACTTACCTACTATACATTCTCAGTAAAAGGTTTTCGTGAAAATCATGCAGTGTTTACTCCTATTGCTCGCTCTATGCACGAACAAAAGCAAGAAAAAGTTTACGGGAAACTAGAAGAAAGAGAAAAAACAGATTTATTTAATAGATTATATATAGAAAAGGAAAATCCTCGTACAGCATTGAATTCCTTTATGCAAGAGTTCAATGTACCTTTTCTAGCTACTGACCGTAATGTATTGAATTTACCAGCTATTGGTAAAAGCATGACATTTAAACTCATTGGGTATAAACCAAGTGGGGAGCGTATCTTAGAATTTGATCATGATCATACTAGACTTCACAGCCCTATTATCAATCAGTTGGGCAGAGTGAATATAACAGAAAACAAATCCTTGAGTGCTTACCTTCGCCAACTAGATGGAATGGATGAGGATATATCACTCTATGAGGATATATGGCAATACAATGAAGGCTCAACAGAGAAAGTTTTTGAATTGTATAAGTTAGGGTAGTTCAACGATTCATAATATATCGACAAAAAGGTAGTGGTTTTAAGAAAAACTACTACCTTTGTTGTGTTTATAAATCAACTACATAAGAAAAGAATTATGTTAACAAGTTTAGCCCTCACCTTTCTATTAGGATTAGTATTAGGATATGCATCTGTACGCATCAAGTTGCCAAGTTTAATAGGTATGCTATTGACAGGTATTATCTTGGGACCAATATTAGGACTTATTGATCCACTTCGAGCAATATCAGTAGACCTACGACAATTAGCGTTAGTTATTATTTTAACTCGCGCAGGACTCGCTCTAAATTTAGATGAATTAAAACGAGTGGGACGCCCAGCAATATTGATGTGTTTTGTTCCAGCTTGTTTCGAATTGGTGGGTATTACTTTGCTTGCTCCACGTCTATTGGATGTCAGCGTACTCGAAGCTGCAATTATTGGGACAGTCGTAGCAGCAGTATCCCCAGCAGTTATAGTTCCTAAGATGTTACGACTAATGGACGAAAAATACGGCACAAAACAAAGTATTCCACAAATGATAATGGCAGGTGGATCAGTAGACGATGTTTTTGTCATAGTCCTTTTCACTGCATTTACAGGCTTAGCTATGGGTGGACATATTTCTACACTGAGTTTCTTACAAATACCTTCAAGCATACTATTAGGGTTGGCCGTAGGTATTACGGTAGGTTATCTACTTGTCCAATTCTTTAAGTTTTATCATATGAGAGACTCTGTGAAAGTTGTTATTATTCTAAGTTTCTCTTTCTTATTAATGGCTCTAGAACACCAATTAAAAGGCGTAGTAGAAGGAACACACTTTGCCTTTGTTAGTATCTCTGGCTTGCTAGCCGTGATGAGCATGAGCGGAGCTATATTACACAACTACGATGTCTTAGCAGTACGACTATCAGGCAAATTTGGCAAGTTGTGGGTTGCAGCAGAAATTTTACTATTCGTCCTTGTGGGTGCTGAAGTCAATATTGATGCAGCTATTTCGGGTGGAATTGCTTCCATATTATTGGTTATTGGAGGACTATTATTCCGAATGGTCGGTGTTTTTGTATGTGTCCTCGGTACAAACCTGACCATGAAAGAACGATTATTCTGTATGATCGCATATCTACCTAAAGCAACCGTACAAGCAGCCATTGGTTCACTTCCTTTGGCATGGGGACTAGAGTGTGGACAGAAAGTGCTCACAGTGGCAGTTCTTGCAATATTAATCACCGCACCAATAGGGGCTTTTGGTATTGAGATGACTTATAAAAAACTACTCACACAAGAAGACAACAATCAAGCATGATTTTTTCAGAAAATAGTAGAGAAACCATGTTTAAAAGAAATCTGTTTTTTGTACACTTTACCATTGCTCTTCAATTAGGCTGGTAATACTCACCAATACTATAAAAACAACTGTGCCTTAAGTTTGAGTTTATCTCTTACTTAAGGCACAGTTGTACGTAATGCTATAATCAAGAATTACTTATCGTCTTCGACATGTTTTTTATTTGCTGCATCCTTTTTAGCAAGGATTACAATATGATAGACGTATTCTTGCATCCACGCTTCAGAGTATTTTAAACGTGTTTGTAGATGACGTACTTGACGACACATGTTATGCACACCATCATCTTTCCATACAGATTTTGTACATACATCATGCACTGTTTGATCAGTCAACTGACGCATCATTTTCTTAAATCTGGAAGGTAATCTCATTTTCCAAGACATGATATTACCAATCACCATCATCAAGTCATTACTAAAGTTTTGGTACATACCTAAATAGCTCTGAATATCATTTTGCGTCTTGCAATTCTTCTTGATACTCTGATCTATTTCTTTAAAAAAACCTTCAGGCATCTTATAGTCTGCCATCATCATCTTTTTGCATGCAGTACGTTCAGCAACACCTAATTTGTTATTGGCCGTTGCAATTTTGAAGGTACGTTTAAACTTGACCACTTCAGGCATAAATCTAGGATTGTTGATCCCTAAAGTCGTAGCGATAGTCGCTTGAAAATACACTTGAATTAAAGCAGAGAAATCATCAACTCCGCTTACCGAAGTCGCTTTTTGCTTTCCTCCAAATAGATTTGATAAGAATGACATATACTGTTTATTTATTGTTTATAAATGAATCTTTCTAGGCTCTAGAAACAGAGCCAGAACACTTGGGTACAAAGGTAATAAAAAAATATCACTCTTCCTGCCTTTCTGGATGTGACTCTTGAAACCTTGCTCGGACTTCTTCCCATTCTACACAATGAAACATAGGTATCATGGCTTGTTTCTGAGCTTCTTTACTATAATGAAACGCATCAAATGCAGCATATCCCCAATCTTCGGCTTTATGACTGTACATATACTGTATAACATCATTGTAACCCAAAACAAATTTGTGCAGCCCACTATGTAAAGAATCATTTACCAAAGAGGATTTGACCCACACAAAATCACCTAAAAATTTGTAGTGTCCTATAGATTCTGAATTCTGTTCAAGAATTAATAAATCAAGCTTTTCATGCTCTGCTGCATCCAAAAAATCCAACAAATCGCTGTAAATATGAAAATCGACGTGCAAGCCATACTTATCAAAAATCTTTAAGCTATCTCCCAGCCATATGGGGACACCATAAAGACTTGAAGCACTACCTATCACCAAGCTATCAATACGCTGAATATCTATAGAATCTTCAACGGCTTTACGCTTTTCATGTTTTACAAAAATGATTCCCACAACTAAGAGTAATGTGAAAATCCCTAACACATATGTAGGTGTCCTCTTCATACAACAAATAAATTAAAAAATACAGGACCACTCTCGTTCTCTATTGAAAACGAGGAGAGGTCCTGCAAATATATTCTATAATTTAATCAGAATAATGATTATCCTTTAATAGCTGCAATACCAGGAAGAGTCTTACCTTCAATAGCTTCAAGAAGAGCACCACCACCTGTTGATACATAAGATACTTTGTCTGCAAGACCGTACTTATTTACACAAGCTACAGAGTCACCACCACCTACTAAAGAGAATGCACCGTTGTTTTGAGTTGCATCAGCAATAGCGAAACCGATTGCCTTAGAACCTTCTGCATAGCGTTCAAATTCGAAAACTCCAGCAGGACCATTCCAAAGGATAGTCTTAGATTCTTTGATAACTGCTGCAAATTCAGCTTCAGCCTTAGGACCGATATCTAGACCAAGGTGACCAGCAGGAATTTTGTCAGCGTCAACGATTTCCATTTGTGCATCAGCAGCAAACTTATCACCAGTACGTGCGTCTACACCCAAAAGAAGTTTCACTCCATTCTCTTGAGCCTTCTTCATCAAATCACGAGCCAAATCTAGCTTGTCATCTTCGCATAAAGAAGCACCGATTTCGCCACCCATAGCCTTGATAAATGTGAATGTCATACCACCACCAATAATCAAGTTATCTACTTTACCAAGAAGGTTTTCGATAATATCGATCTTAGAAGACACTTTACTACCACCCATGATAGCAGTAAATGGTCGCTTAATGTTACTCATCACGTTATCAACAGCAGTAACTTCTTTGTTCATCAAATAACCGAACATTTTGCTATCTGTGTCAAAATAATCAGCGATAAGTGCAGTCGATGCGTGAGCACGGTGAGCAGTACCAAATGCATCGTTTACATATACATCTGCATATGAAGCAAGTGTCTTAGTAAATTCTTTTTGGCTTTCTTTACAAGCAGCTTTAGCAGCTTTCTTTTCTTCATCTGTAGCATCATCAGCAACACGTGGTTTACCTGTTTCTTCTTCATAGAAACGAAGATTTTCAAGTAAAAGTGCTTCACCTGGTTGAAGTGCAGCAGCAGCTTCAGCAGCCTTAGCACAATCTGGAGCAAACTTAAGTTCAACACCTAGTTTTTCACCTACGTAAGCTTGGATATGCTTTAAAGAAAATTTCTCGTCTGGATTCTTTTTAGGACGTCCCATATGAGAAGCGATGATTAAAGCGCCACCATCAGCTAATACTTTTTTAAGAGTAGGTAGAGCACCACGAATACGAGTGTCATCAGTTACGTTGAAGTTCTCATCCAATGGAACATTAAAGTCCACACGCACAAACGCCTTTTTACCAGCGAAGTTGAAATTGTCAATTGTTTGCATGATAATTTTCTGTTATTATTAATATAATCTGTATCAATCTAATAGCGCAAAGATAAGGATTTCTTTCGAGTTTTGGGAGACGAAAGAAGAAAAACTATGTTGAAAAACACGCCTAATGCAGCATTATAACCAGTCCTAGTTTCCCGACAAAGAGATTGTAGTCTTCTTTTGTATCTTGTCGTATTCTTTGCACCAAGGAGTTAATCCACATTTATCGCACTTTGGTTTACGGGCTACACAAGTATAACGTCCATGTAGAATCAACCAATGATGTGCCAATGGAACTAAATCATGCGGAATATAACGCATCAAATGTTTTTCAACCGCTAAAGGGGTAGTCGCGCTCATCGGAGCCAACCCTATACGATGCGACACACGAAAGACATGAGTATCTACGGCCATCGCTGCTTTTTGAAAGATAACGGCTTGAATAACATTAGCCGTTTTACGCCCCACCCCAGGCATCTTGATTAAATCATCTAAATCACTGGGGACTTCACTATTGAAATCATGTACCAACATCTGCGCCATCCCCACCAAATGTTTGGATTTATTGTTGGGATATGTCACACCACTGATAAAAGTCAATACCTCGTCGGGCTCTGCTTCTGCTAAACGTTCAGGTGTAGGAAAACGTTCGAAAAGATCAGGGGTTACCATATTGACACGCTTATCAGTACATTGCGCTGAAAGAATTACCGCAACCAGTAGCTCGTACGGATTGCGGTAATTCAGTTCAGACTCTGCTACTGGCATATGCTCTAAAAACCAAGAGATAATGCCTTTATAACGGTCTTTTTTTCTCATGTTATGACTTAGTCAGCCGACTCAAATTGGCGCAAGAAACGCACATCGTTCTCACTGAACCATCGCAAGTCACTAACTTGGTATTTCAAGTTCGTAATACGTTCAATACCCATACCTAGGGCATAACCAGAATAGACCTTACTATCTATACCGTTGGCTTCAAGTACATTTGGATCAACCATACCACAACCTAAGATTTCGACCCATCCTGTATGCTTACAGAAGTTACATCCTTTTCCACCACAAATATTACAGCTAATATCCATCTCTGCACTTGGTTCAGTAAATGGGAAATAACTAGGTCGAAGACGAATCTGAGTATCTTCAGAGAACATTTCCTTCGCAAAAGAAAGCAATACTTGCTTCAAATCACTAAAGCTAACATCCTTATCGATATACAATGCTTCAAGTTGATGGAAGAAGCAGTGTGCACGATAGCTGATAGCCTCATTACGATATACACGACCAGGGCACACAATGCGGATAGGAGGCTCAGAATGCTCCATAACACGACTTTGTACAGAAGAGGTATGAGTACGAAGCAATATATCAGGATTGCTCTGAATAAAGAAAGTATCTTGCATATCACGCGCAGGGTGATCTTCTGCAAAATTTAATGCTCCAAACACATGCCAATCATCTTCAACCTCAGGTCCCTCAGCAATATTAAAACCAAGGCGTGCAAAAATATCAATGATTTCATTTTTTACAATAGATAAAGGATGGCGTGTTCCTAGATCAATAGGATATGGAGTACGTGTTAAATCAATTCCTTCAAACTCATTATGATCTCGTTTAAAGCTATCACGTAATCCGTTAATTTTTTCTTGGGTTTGAGTCTTTAGTTGGTTAACAAGCATACCGATTTCTTTCTTTTCCTCGGCTGCCACATTCCGAAAGTCAGCCATCAACTCATTGATAGCCCCTTTCTTACTCAAATACTTGATTCGCAGTTCCTCTATTTCTTCGAGGCTTTCTGCTTTGAGGTTTTGCACTTCTTCAAGAAGTGCTTGGATCTTCAGTTTCATATCTTGCTATTATAGACTTTCTTTAAGTTTCTATTCTACGATACTGGAACTATTCTTTTTCATTTTGTCAGGATAGCTCGCTTCGAATCGCAAAGATACATATTTATATTGGTTTTTCGGCAAGAATACTATATCTTTGCGGCAATTGTCTGGATTGCGACATATATTTTGCCCACTCGAAAGACATTACAATAAAAATAAGTAGATCATTATGATAAAAGAATTTTTTCAAGTACTACGTAAGTACCTTCCTCCTTATAAAAAATTTATGGTTGGTGCCGTAGTATTCAATATCCTTTCGGCTGTTCTTAACATTTTCTCTTTCTCGCTAATTATTCCTATCATGCAAATTCTATTTAACGTAGATGGAGCTAAAACGTATACTTATATGGAATGGGGAAGCGGTAGTTTCAAAGATGTATTGATCAACAATTTTTATGCCTACGTCAAGGAACTAATTGTTGTTCACGGTGCTGTTACAACTCTCGCTTTATTAGGACTTTTTTTAGTGGTCATGACTTTCTTTAAAGCAGCAGCTTATTATGGTGCAGCTTACGTAATGGTGCCAATACGTACTGGTATAGTAAGAGATATGCGTATGGAAGTATATACAAAAATAGTAAGCCTGCCACTAGCTTTCTTTTCAGAAGAACAAAAAGGGGATATCATCGCCCGCATGAGTGGTGATATCAATGAAATAGAAACTTCTATCACTAGTTCTTTGGGAATGTTACTAAAAAATCCTATCCTAATTATCTTCTATTTGGGTACATTGATTGTGATCAGTTGGGAACTTACCCTTTTTACACTAATCATCCTTCCTTTTATGGGATGGCTTATGGGATTAGTAAGTAGACGTTTAAAGAAAAAATCTCGTGTTGCGCAAGAATACTTAGGCACAACAATGAGTATGTTAGACGAAACCTTAGGAGGTTTGCGCATCATAAAAGCTTTTTTAGCAGAAAAAATGATGATAGGTCGTTTCTACGAAGCCAGCAATCGTTACCGTAAAGCTGTTAACAAAGTAGCAGCTCGCCAACAAATGTCTAGTCCTATGGGAGAATTCTTAGGCACAATCCTTATTACTATTGTCTTATGGTTTGGTGGCTGGCTTATACTTTCTGGACAAGACGCTGGAGGTCTTGATGCCCCTTCTTTTATCTTTTATATGGTGATTCTTTATAGTATCATCAATCCATTGAAAGAATTAAGTAAAGCAAGTTTTAACATCCCACGCGGTATGGCTTCTGTAGACCGTATCAACAAGATTCTTCTTGCAGAAAATCCAATTCAAGATCCTGCTAACCCTGTGGAATTAAATGAGCTAAAAGAAAGTATTCAACTTAAGAATGTTGGGTTCAAATACGGAGAAAAAGAAGTACTAAAACACATCAACCTTGAGATCCCAAAAGGAAAAACGATTGCCCTTGTAGGTCAATCTGGTTCTGGAAAATCTACTTTAGTTGACTTAATTCCGAGGTACCATGATGTACTAGAAGGAAGTATTAGTCTTGACGGACATAATATTAAAGATGTACGCAATCGTGATTTACGTGCATTAATTGGCAATGTATCGCAAGAAGCTATTTTGTTTAATGACACCTTCTTTAATAATATTGCTTTCGGCAATCCTAACGCAACTATGGAGCAAGTCATAGAAGCAGCTAAAATAGCCAATGCACATGAGTTTATCATGGAAAATACAGAGGGGTATAACACCTCTGTTGGTGATAGAGGCGGTAAGCTTTCAGGAGGTCAGCGCCAACGTATCAGCATCGCAAGAGCAATTCTTAAGAACCCTCCTATTCTAATTCTAGATGAAGCCACATCGGCGCTAGATACAGAATCTGAAAAATTAGTTCAAGAAGCCCTAGAAAAGTTGATGGAATCTCGCACCACGATAGCCATTGCTCACCGACTATCAACAATCAAAAACGCAGACGAGATCTGTGTAATGAACGAAGGTGAGATTGTCGAGAGAGGTACGCACGACGAACTCATTACTCTAAATGGGTATTATAAACGTCTAGTGGAAATGCAAAGCTAAGCGATAGACTCTTATACTAGAATAAATAAAATGTGTGTCAAAATTAATTTTGACACACATTTTTGTATATACACATGAACAAGGGTATGAAAGGAATCAATCCCTGTATTGATTAACGGCGACAAGATTCTCCCGCTCTATTTTTCATTTGATGAGGTTTATGTCTCATTTGACGATGTCCTCCCTTTTTACAATGATGACGGCCTTGTACTGATTTCAATGTAGCAGCTGTCTGCTTCACCGTCAAAATACTAGAGAACTTCTTATAATACTTCTTTGTTACATCAAGACGTTTTTGTTGTGCCTTAAAATGATTTTCTATCATTTCTTTGACTTGTGCATCTGTTTTCCCTTCAAAATTTTTAGGGAAAGCTCCCATCATGGCACACGTATTTTGTCGACGGTGCATTTTATGCACTGGACGTCCTTCAACTTTACCTTTATCCATAGTTCCTTTACAAACCTTCATTTTTTCCTTTACATCAGTTGGAAGTGCTTCGTAAAGATCATTTTCAAAACTAATATACATAGGTACAAACTTAGCCTTAGTAGCGTCATCAATCATCAATTTCTTTGCTACCATTTGAGCTTTTAGCTCAACACGTTGTTCGCGAGTCATAGCAGACATTTTAACACGTCCCTCTTGAGCCATTGCCGAAGAAGTTGCTAATAAAGCAAGCGATGCGATCAGAATTGTTTTCAGTTTCATATTTCTATCATTTAAAAGGTTTATAACTTTTCGTTTTATTCTATATGGATATCGAGTACTCATGACGTCCAAAATATAGTGAATAACTATATCATGTCATTCAATACTTAGAGCCTCTTACATCGTAATAGTTTAAACGTAATGGTTATTTTAACTATTGTTTTTGTTTAAACGACAATAGCTTCATATATAAAACTCCTCAGTCACCCCTATAAGCCTACTTCATATTAGGCCTAGCCACTATGATTCGCATATGCTAAAATTCACGATACGATATAATAGTATTCCATGTTATCCGCATCCCTATGTATAACTCATTTCTCCCCTGTATATAACACAAAAAAAAGAGACCTCCGAGATACATATCTCGAAGGCCTCACTAAAAAACGGCGACTCTACTATAATCATATCTTGTCAAAGTAGAATATAAGTTGACTATAGGACACTCTCAGTCAAAGTATGCGAACTTTGATATCGTTGTTGGCGAACTTCGATGTCGTTGTTCGTGAACTTTGATATCGAAGTTGGTGAACAACGACTGACGGCAAGCTTTAGAAAAAATGTATCCTACTTAGATAAGACATATACAAAGTTAAGGGGGGGGGTGACAACTTAATTGGGTAGAATGTAAGATGACAATAGGATGCCGTGAGTCATCGCAGGCACATCATCGTGCGCCTAGGTTGATATCAGCGCACGCCTACGACGACTGATGATACTGTGTATAACACAAAAAAAAGAGACCTCCGAGATACATATCTCGAAGGCCTCACTAAAAAACGGCGACTACCTACTCTCCCACAGTTACGCAGTACCATCGGCGTGATTAGGCTTAACTTCTCTGTTCGGAATGGGAAGAGGTGGAACCCTAATGCTATAGTCACCTAAATAAGGTAGACATATCGTACAAACAAATATCATTACTAAAGTAAAGAACATATACTAGAAGAAAGTGAACGGGCAATTAGTACTGCTCGGCTTTGATGTTACCACCTTTACACCTGCAGCCTATCAACGTTGTCGTCTACAACAACCCTAAGAAATCTAATCTTGTGGCCGGCTTCGTACTTAGATGCTTTCAGCACTTATCCGATCCAGACGTAGATACCCAGCAATGCACCTGGCGATACAACTGGTAAACCAGAGGTCTGTCCAACACGGTCCTCTCGTACTAGTGTCAGAGCCACGCAAATTTCATACGCCCACGATAGATAGAGACCGAACTGTCTCACGACGTTCTGAACCCAGCTCGCGTGCCACTTTAATGGGCGAACAGCCCAACCCTTGGGACCTTCTCCAGCCCCAGGATGTGACGAGCCGACATCGAGGTGCCAAACCCCTCCGTCGATATGAGCTCTTGGGAGGGATCAGCCTGTTATCCCCGGAGTACCTTTTATCCTTTGAGCGATGTCCCTTCCATGCGGAAACACCGGATCACTATGCTCTAGTTTCCTACCTGATCGACTTGTAAGTCTCCCAGTCAAGCACCCTTATGCCATTACACTCTACGGACGGTTACCAATCGTCCTGAGGGTACCTTTAGAAGCCTCCGTTACACTTTTGGAGGCGACCACCCCAGTCAAACTACCCACCAAACAATGTCCTCGCATTAGCGAGTTAGAATTCAAACAAGTAAAGGGTCGTATTTCAACAGCGACTCCATCAACACTAGCGTGCCAACTTCAAAGTCTCCGACCTATCCTACACATCACGTGCCCAAATTCAATGTTAAGCTATAGTAAAGGTTCACGGGGTCTTTTCGTCCCATCGCGGGTAATCGGCATCTTCACCGATACTACAATTTCACTGAGCTCGCGGTTGAGACAGTGTCCAGATCATTACACCATTCGTGCAGGTCGGAACTTACCCGACAAGGAATTTCGCTACCTTAGGACCGTTATAGTTACGGCCGCCGTTTACTGGGGCTTCAATTCAAAGCGTCTCCGAAGATAACTTCTCCTCTTAACCTTCCAGCACCGGGCAGGTGTCAGGCTGTATACGTGATCTTTCGATTTTGCACAGCCCTGTGTTTTTGGTAAACAGTTGCCTGGACCTATTCTCTGCGCCCTACTTAAAGTAGGGACCCTTTATCCCGAAGTTACAGGGTTAATTTGCCTAGTTCCTTAACCGCGAATCACTCAAGCGCCTTAGAATACTCATCCCGACTACGTGTGTCCGTTTACGGTACGGGTAGTATAATAATTAACGTTTAGCGGGTTTTCTTGGGAGCATGGTTACACATACTATCTCATCAGTCCAAGGACGTCTGAGTACTATCAGGTTCGACACACTCGGCGGATTTGCCTACCAAGCGTATATCTACACCCTTTAACCATCTATTCCGTCAGATGGCGATGCTTTCACTTCTCCGTCACCACATCACTATATTATACTAGTATGGGAATATTAACCCATTCGGCCATCGACATCGCCATTAGGCTTAGTCTTAGGACCCGACTAACCCTGATCCGATTAGCGTTGATCAGGAAACCTTAGTCTTTCGGCGAGGGGGTTTCTCACCCCCTTTATCGTTACTCATACCTACATTTGCTTTTCTACACGCTCCAACACACCTCAAGGTATATCTTCAACGCAGAGTAGAATGCTCCCCTACCATCCCATAAGGGATCCATAGCTTCGGTAAACCACTTATGCCCGATTATTATCCATGCAAAACTCCTCGACTAGTGAGCTGTTACGCACTCTTTAAATGAATGGCTGCTTCCAAGCCAACATCCTAGCTGTCTTAGCAATCTTACTTCGTTAGTTCAACTTAGTGGTTATTTAGGGACCTTAGCTGATGGTCTGGATTCTTCTCCTCTCGGACATGGACCTTAGCACCCATGCCCTCACTCCATAGATTAAACTAATGCGCATTCGGAGTTTATCAAGACTTGATAGGCGGCGAAGCCCTCGCATCTTATCAGTCGCTCTACCTCACATTAGTAATTCTATAGGCTGCACCTAAATGCATTTCGGGGAGTACGAGCTATCTCCAAGTTTGATTAGCCTTTCACCCCCACCCTCAAGTCATCCAGAAGCTTTTCAACGCTTATTGGTTCGGTCCTCCAGTTAGTGTTACCTAACCTTCAACCTGCTCAAGGGTAGATCACTTGGTTTCGCGTCTACTCACACTGACTATGGCGCCCTATTAAGACTCGCTTTCGCTTCGGCTACTTGTCTCTAGACAATTAACCTTGCCAGTGAAAGTAACTCGTAGGTTCATTATGCAAAAGGCACGCCGTCACACCATATAGATGCTCCGACCGCTTGTAAGCGCATGGTTTCAGGAACTATTTCACTCTTCTATTCGAAGTACTTTTCACCTTTCCCTCACGGTACTGTTCGCTATCGGTCTCTCGGGAGTATTTAGCCTTACCAGATGGTCCTGGCAGATTCACACAGAATTTCTCGTGTTCCGCGCTACTCAGGATACCACTAGGGCCTAAGTCGCTTCCTGTACGGGATTATCACCCTCTATGATCACACTTTCCAGTGTGTTCCAGTCACTACTTATGGTCCCACAACGTGGTCCTACAACCCCATTAATGCCGGAACATTAATGGTTTGGGCTAATCCCCGTTCGCTCGCCACTACTAGGGGAATCACTTTTGTTTTCTTTTCCTACAGGTACTAAGATGTTTCAGTTCCCTGCGTTGGCCTCCTATTCAGGATAATATGTCTTCAACATATTAGGTTGTCCCATTCGGAAATCCACGGATCAATGGTTATTTGCACCTACCCGCAGCTTATCGCAGCTTATCACGTCCTTCATCGCCTCCGAGAGCCAAGGCATCCGCCATGCGCCCTTAATTACTTTCTTCTATACTCATTTAGTATTGCTACTAAATGCGCTCGTATAAATTCGTTACTTTACGGTTAATCTATCATTTACATGATTTCATAACAGAAAATTGGTTGTACAATATGTCAAAGATCAATCTGAATAACGCCTCGATACTATAAAGCATCAAATAATTATTCTAAGTGGAGAATATCGGATTCGAACCGATGACCCCCTGCGTGCAAGGCAGGTGCTCTAGCCAGCTGAGCTAATCCCCCGAAAGTAGTCCCACGCAGATTTGAACTGCGGACCTCTACATTATCAGTGTAGCGCTCTAACCAACTGAGCTATAGGACTAGTTCAAAATAATCTGCTGTGTGATGGTACTCAGCTTCTTACTTTCTCTTATTTTATTTTATAACAACAAGCAAGCGTACAAGCTTATCAAACCGATAAGTGTAATGTACTTGACACATTTAACTGTAAGTAGTCATCTCTCCAGAAAGGAGGTGTTCCAGCCGCACCTTCCGGTACGGCTACCTTGTTACGACTTAGCCCCAGTTACCAGTTTTACCCTAGGCCGATCCTTGCGGTTACGGACTTTAGGTACCCCCGGCTTCCATGGCTTGACGGGCGGTGTGTACAAGGCCCGGGAACGTATTCACCGCGCCATGGCTGATGCGCGATTACTAGCGAATCCAGCTTCACGAAGTCGAGTTGCAGACTTCGATCCGAACTGAGAGAGGCTTTTGAGATTAGCATCCTGTTGCCAGGTAGCGACCTGCTGTACCCCCCATTGTAACACGTGTGTGGCCCCGGACGTAAGGGCCGTGCTGATTTGACGTCATCCCCACCTTCCTCACATCTTACGACGGCAGTCTCACTAGAGTCCTCAGCATGACCTGTTAGTAACTAATGATAAGGGTTGCGCTCGTTATGGCACTTAAGCCGACACCTCACGGCACGAGCTGACGACAACCATGCAGCACCTTCATAGGAGTCCGAAGAAAAGACCATCTCTGATCTATGCACCTATAATTTAAGCCCGGGTAAGGTTCCTCGCGTATCATCGAATTAAACCACATGTTCCTCCGCTTGTGCGGGCCCCCGTCAATTCCTTTGAGTTTCACCGTTGCCGGCGTACTCCCCAGGTGGAATACTTAATGCTTTCGCTTGGCCGCTGACGGTATATCGCCAACAGCGAGTATTCATCGTTTACTGTGTGGACTACCAGGGTATCTAATCCTGTTTGATACCCACACCTTCGTGCATGAGCGTCAGTTGCAGTATAGCAAGCTGCCTTCGCAATCGGAGTTCTTCGTGATATCTAAGCATTTCACCGCTACACCACGAATTCCGCTTACCTCCACTGCACTCAAGAATGCCAGTTTCAATTGCAATTTGAACGTTGAGCGTCCAACTTTCACAACTGACTTAACATCCCGCCTGCGCACCCTTTAAACCCAATAAATCCGGATAACGCTCGGACCCTCCGTATTACCGCGGCTGCTGGCACGGAGTTAGCCGGTCCTTATTCGTAGGGTACATACAAAACATCACACGTGACGCACTTTATTCCCCTATAAAAGAAGTTTACAACCCAGAGGGCAGTCATCCTTCACGCTACTTGGCTGGTTCAGGCTTGCGCCCATTGACCAATATTCCTCACTGCTGCCTCCCGTAGGAGTCTGGTCCGTGTCTCAGTACCAGTGTGGGGGACCTTCCTCTCAGAACCCCTATTCATCGATGTCTAGGTGAGCCGTTACCTCACCTACTAACTAATGAAACGCATCCCCATCTATTACCGAAATTCTTTACTTAAAGTCCCAGGCAGGACCTCAAGACCATTGGGTATTAATCTTCCTTTCGAAAGGCTATCCCCAAGTAATAGGTAGGTTGGATACGTGTTACTCACCCGTGCGCCGGTCGTCATCGGAAGCAAGCTCCCATGTTACCCCTCGACTTGCATGTGTTAAGCCTGTAGCTAGCGTTCATCCTGAGCCAGGATCAAACTCTTCATTGTAAAAATATTATTTCACGATATACATATTATATATATAACATGCACATCTAAGTTGATCTGTTTTATCAAGATGACCTGATTTCAAGTATTGGATTACACCTGTTTCAATATTAATATTGACGGTTTAATAATTGCTATTATAAAATCATAATAGCCTTGTACTACTTGTTGTTATGTAAATATCTTCAAAGAACACTTTTCTTTTTGTCTAACTCTCCGCATGGTAGCTGGTTCACCATTGCAAACCTTGTTTCTTTCGGAAAGCGGATGCAAAGATACAAGCTTTATTCTTACGCTCCAAATTATTTGAGCGGAAAATTTCAACTTTATTTTTGAACCGAAACTCAAAAAGTATCTAAGCAAATGCAAACACAAAACGAGAAAAAAATCAATGCGGTTGGTTGACCGCAGGCACCTCGTTTCCTGATTGCGGATGCAAAAGTAGTGCTTTTAAACATACACACCAAATAAATACAACAGAAATGTCACAAGAATATGGGCTTTTAACAGAAAAAGACAATGAAAAAGCAAGACAAGGAAAGAACACATTATATATATAAACAAAGGAAGAGAAGTGATGTGCGCAATAGGTGCTCAAGAGGGGACGAAGCTATGGCAGAAAAAGACGGAGTAATATGAAAACGACCTACTCTACACGCATAGTAGGTACATCTCCTTTAAGGGAAACGCTACAGTCTATAGGAAGAGACACTGCTAAGAGTAAGGAGAAAACAAAGAAGAAAGTGTACATACATTATGCACAGCACAAAAACCACCAAAGTATTACAAATAAGAAGTGCAGAAAACAACAAACAGAGCCTCAGCAGAAAAAACAGACCCTAAAGTTTCACATCTGCCAAAAATCAAGGCTTTAATTTTTTAGCACATAAAAAGATTTTAACCAAACAACACTGCAACGATTTTAACACTACCAAGCAACACAAGATAAAGCTTATTTTATCAAAAACACCGATAAAACGACCATATTGACTCATATTTATTACATATACAACTATCGAATCCAAAAGCACAATATAATGTAACTGACACATAAATCAAGTTAATTTTTTTTAGACTACCATATGATAACGATGGGAGCAATAGGAAATAAAAAGAGAATGCCTATATTTGCACTTGGTATTATGTACGAGTAAAAAGCAACTTGCACTTTTAATTAAAAACCGAGCACGGGGCAGAAATGCAATTATTCCATTTTATGACAGCAAATAAATTATGGCGCATATTAGCACTTATATGCGTATTACCAACAGCTTACACTTCTGCACAGCAGAGGTTCATTGAAAAGAATTTCACATTCAAAGAGAGACTAGCTCTAAAAACCAATGCGGTTGATTGGCTGCTTATGACCCCAAATGTCGGGATTGAATTTGACCTCAATCCAAGTGAGCAAAACAAATACACGCTTTCTCTCTCTGGAAAATATAATTGGGATACGTCAGCTTCGTCTACGTATACCCCATATATGGTGTACAATATTTCTGAAGTTAGATTAGAAGCAAGGAGATATTATCGCACCCAACAAATTCAGGTAGCTGGTGCAAAAGACAATAAGCAATCTCCAATTGGTCATGCAGCAGAAAAGGGGCTAGAAGGCATCCAACGCCTCTTCGCAGTAAAAAGCAAAGGGTTCCCTAAATTTTGGCGCGCATACTATGCAGGCATCTTCGTAAATAGCTTAAAATACACATACAAATATAGTCGATATGGGTACCAAGGCGAGGGCTTTGGTGCAGGAGTTAGTTGGGGAATGGGCATGCCATTATACCAACTATCAAACGGCTCTGCAATTGATCTTGAAATTGGAGCTAGTATTGGAGCCGCTCATATCAAATACGACAAATTCATCAGGAACCGTGAAGCAGATGCTTATGAAGTGGTAGACAGCAAAGCTAGCCACTGGACTATGCTTGCACCAGGCGTAAGCGAACTACGTGTTGCGTTTGTATATCGCTTTGCATCAATCAGTAAAAAATATAAGACTATACACCGATGAAAAATAAATATATTACTTGGGGAATAAATGCATTTATGATAGGCTCATTGGTTATGGCATGTACAGAAGTTGATTTTAAAGATCCAACAGCCACTACACCAACAGCTACTTTTAGCTTATCATGGCCAAATGATGAATACTCTGTACAGTCTGACTCATTACTCATCGTTACAAGCAGAATAATTGACACTTGGCGCAGTGCAATGCGAGTGGATGCATCTAACGGAAATGGGACGCTTTTGTTTCCTATAGAAAGCAATTCCTCTGAGATAGAAACCACTTCTATTTCCAACTGGGCTAATTGGCCATTAAAAACAGGCGATTTCGATTTTATTGCGACTACCGCCAAAGAATCGGCCTTCACTTTTAGCGACGTCACAGAATTAGAAAGTGACTACAAGAAAAAGTTGGCTAACATCAAAACCTCCTACAAGCTATTCCCCATAAATAGCACTAGAATACTTCAAGAAGGAGAAACATGGAACGATATCAATCAATATGCTGAAAGTTCAATCTATTTTGACAGTACAGCAGGCCCCTTGTGTACGCTACGCAACGACTTTGTACACATCAAATCGGGTAAATCAAATGATATTTCATTAGAAGGGCAGTATATTACACAACGAATCAACATCACCTTCCAAACAAATATAGAGACTGGGATAACGGTACAAAGCACACTTGCTGAATTGTCAGGCATACCAGTAACCGTGTACCCTGCTTCTGCAGGTTTTGCCAAAAATAACACGTGCAAAGTCATTGTACGCCCTTCAGTAACCAATGAAGTCGCATTACCTACCCCAATCGCTATAGGAGAAGCTCCTGAAGCAACAACAATCAATGCAAATCTAATCACATTTTCTACTAGCGTTGACGTGATTTCGTGGATGCACAACAAAAGTAGCATTGCAGAAAATGGAGATGGAATATTATCCATTGCATTAACATGTCAATTTACCGACAATACCGGTGCTACACAAACAAAAACATATCAAGGAAAAATTAATCTGTATAATACGCTAACGAAACTAAACCCTACAGAATATGCAGGAAAAGCGGATGGCCTTACCTTATATAAAAACAAGAATTCTTTGGTAGACCTATCTATTGCTGATAAGATGACAATAACTAAAGAAGGTATAACCACCACGACAACAAGTACAACTTCAGATAAATGGATAGTTAATAAACAGATCACCTTTTGAGACTACTGAAAACAATGAATAAGCTAAAACAAAAAAAAATTATATGGTTACTCACAACCGTAATTTCAGTGATTGCATTTCCAAAGGTAGCTAATGCACAACAAGTGGCTATCCACACGGATGTAATGCAAGATGCTCTCAAAATTCCAAATTTGGGATTAGAGTTATATATAGACGATGCTCACACAGTGCAATTTTCAGCTTTTGCGACCAATGGGCCGTGGACTATGGACATGAAAGCGGGCGGCGTACAAGCTACATACAAATATTGGCTAAGTGGACGTGCACTAACAAGAGAATTTATAGGTATAAATAGTTTATTTACGACATATAGATATACAAATAAAAATGACAAGATCAGAAAGGGAGATGCCGCTGGACTTGGATTGGCTTTCGGTTATGCATGGCCTTTAACCAAACGTTTAAGTTTAACGGCACATAGCAGTCTAGGAATAGCTTACTACCGGCAAAAGGAACACTACAGTTATGACGATGTCACTAGTCTATGGGAACACGATCAGTTTCCTAATTCAAAAGGTTTACGTCTTGTCCCTTTGAACTTTGGAGTTACCATCAGTTATATCATTAAATAATTCATCATACATGAAAAGAATATATTCACATAAATGCTTTATTGCACTCTCAATATGTTTCGTATTGCAATGTATATGCATGCCTACATGGGGACAAATAAAACATGTTCATGGTACTGTAATTAACACAGATACTAAAGGTGCCTTTGAGGGTGTAAATGTATATGGATTTCATGATGCAGCCAAAGCAGAGGATTTATTCCGACGACTAAACATGGGGAATATCAAACAAATTGTATCTCCAGACGCTAGTGCTACAACTGACCAATTAGGAGGGTTTGAACTTGAGTTATCAAGAAATGGAGGATTAATTTTCTATACCCCTGGAGCCACACCTATATTACGCAAACTAAATGGTATGCTGCAGGTGAACGTGTCTATGGCTGGTGGTATACAACTTGAAGAAGTTACAATTAAAGCTCGCTTGACTAAATTGACCGCTTTGTCGGCAGAGACGACCAAACTAGGGAATAAAATGTATGTTGAAAATTTCCCTTTCCCAATTCTAAAAAAATGGGGTAAAACAAATGCCCGATTAATGATCCAAAGTTTTTGTGTACCTTGGGGATGGAGAGGAGATACTCTTCACGGTCGACGCAATGACACGGTATTCATGAAACATGTCGTACGCGATGGTGAGGAATATAGAACAACTCAAATCCGTCGTCAAAACTTTGAAAAGAAAAGAGACAAGCTCTTATCAATGAGTGACCATAGTCCAAGATTAACAGGACAATCAGACACTATCTATTGGGTAGATTCAGTAACATTAAACCAACCAGAGAAGCCATATATCGTTAAGGCTGTTGTTTTAGTTGAAGATTACCATAAAATATTGAGAAACGACACGATATTGTTAAGTACTGGGCGTAGTCGAGATCCTATGAAATATCTTCAATACAATTTTTGTGAAGCTTTAGATATGGCAACATATCGTATGCCACCAAAGAAAGAGAAGCGCGATGTTTCAGGCAATATCACACTTAACTTTTTAGTCGGATCTTCCAAACTTGACCCAGAGAATCCCAACAATGAGATTCAGCTGAATAAGCTACGCAAAGAACTGCATGATATCGTATATGGTGAGGAGTCTTCACTAACATATCTACAAATAACAGGGGTCAGTTCTCCAGAAGGTAATTATCAAACGAATATACAGTTAGGTAAAAAGCGTGTTCAATTTGCTCGTCAAGAGATTACAAAATCAATCCCCAATACACACGTGGCAACAGATGCAGAAGCCATTGTTGCTGGCTGGGGCAAAGTGGCCGACATTTTACGACAAGACACCCTCAACGAAGAAGCGCAAAAAGTACAAGATATTGTTGACAAATACAAGAATATCAACGATCAGTCTATACGCATTCGTCGCCTTCCTTTTTACAAGACTACAATTAATGACATATTACCTACATTACGAACTGTAAAATATAAATACAGATATGAGATCTTCCGAAAGTTAACTCCAGAAGAAATCTTAAAGAAATACCAAACAAACTCAGATTATCATCAATGTAAAGTACAGATTCCACTCTATGAATTTTGGTGGTTATTTCAACTTGTAAAAGACAAGAAAGAGCTTGAACATCTGTACAAAGCTGCCATTGCCCAATCAACACAAGTACTGGGTAAACCTGGGTGGGTGCTTCCTGCCAATCTACTAGCAGAATCATATTTAAATCGCGATACTATCGATTTGAATCTGCTAAAACCATATATCAATTATAATGTAGCAGAAGTTGATAAAGAAGTACGTAAATTATCTGGTAATGGTACAAAAATCATGAATCCTCGTGGTGTCATTGTAAATCAAATTGCAATGCTACTAAAGGCGCATGAGGTCGGTGAAGCAAGTAAACTTGTACAAATGCTACCAAACGATCAGAAAAATAAAGAAATAAAAAGTTACGTATACGCATTATTGGGATATTATAAAAACCCAGATTACTATGATGAAATATATACTGTTTTAACTCATAGTACGCCGTTAAACAAGGTAGTCATTAACATGGCTTTCAATACTAGATATTATGACGAAAAAGCACTTGCAGCAATTGAAAAATTGCCTAAACAAGATGCACTTGCTATGTATCTTAAAGCGATTCTCATGAGCCGACTAGATCCAAATGATACATATACTCCAGCTATTACTCTTCTTATGGCATTTGGAAAAGACAACAATTTTATCGAAAAAGCTGCTGCAGATGGAGATATCTCAGACGAACTATTCGAACAAGCTTATGGCATGCTTGAATTCAACCCACAGCTAGATATGGAAGGTAAAATCGCAAAATCAATGGAGAAGATCATCCTCGAAATGAGAGGTGATTTATGTCCTACAATATACAAGCAATTGACTGAACAAAGTCATGCAAAGGATAAAAAGATGAGCTAATAAATAATGGATTTTAAAAGAGGAGACTATTATAAGATGACACGTTTAAAACTGTTCGGTATAGTTCTTTTGTGTACTCTACTAACTAGACACAATACATGGGCCGCTTCAACTCGAAGCCAAGACGAGGCCAAACAAGATACTATCACTCAACCTCAAAATCGAGTTAACATACTTCGTTACTCAATGCTTGCACACTATAAGCCACAAAATGAAAAATTTTCTGGCAGAGGGTTTAAAGGGCTTATCAATCATGCCTTCATACAAGGTGGATATGACTATGCTTTACAAGCACCTGTTGGGACATTGAATTATATAGTGGGGCATGGTATCCATGCTAGTATTGGTGGGGATGTGAGTCCATATTGGGCCTTTCGTTTGCATGGAGGCTATAGCTTTCTTGAAGAGAAGAGCCATCTGAATAATCTACATTCAGCTTTTATTCGCACAGACGTAATGCTTAACGCTACTTCATGGCTATTCGGCTATCGTCCAGATAGACAATGGAATGTGTATCCATATGCTGGTGTTGGTGCTAGTGCAGGATATTATAAAAAGACTCTGACTCTTGGGCCAACAGCAGAAGGTGGGCTAGAAATACGCACCCGTATCAGCAAACACGGTCACATATATATTGCTCCTTATTTGACAGCAAGTAAAAGTAAAATAGAATATAAGGACAATAGAAACTGGCGCGATTATGATGTAAATGCAGGATTACGTGTCGGTGTATTGTACTATATACACAACAAAGACATAAGCGACGACGGCATGTTTAATGTTATTGGTCACGTTCTGGACAATTCATTTATTGAAGTCATCACTGGCCAAAGTAGATGGAAATATGAAAATCATATTGACTGGAATAGTTTTACACAAATCAATGTTGGGAAATGGATTAATCCTTATTTTGGAGTAAAAGGAGGTATTTCAATGGGATCTGGTTATTGGGGGCAAATTGAAGGGCTCATCAATCCAGTGACTATATTATTCGGTGTACCAGATGATTCGTCACCTGTTGATCCAATCGTAGAAGATCTACGTAGATTCCATGTAAACATCTCAGGTGGTTTGGTGGCAGGATACATTGATAGAAACAGCCAAACAAACATTCAGATTAAACGCCCTGTACATGGATGGACGGCTAGTATTCAAGGCCTTTATGATTTAACTTCAAATTGCAGTGTATTTGTTGCCCCTAGAGTAATGAGCAATTACTGCTGGATAGAGCAAAGCAAAAACGTTCACACGTACTCTGACCTACAATTACAACTTCAATTTGGACTTCGCTTCAATCTTAAATACTAAGATTGTATAGATCTAAGACGTAAATGCCTATGGATTCTATAATGTGATATACTGTTGGCTAAACATAATATGCCTACTAAGAGAACTGGTAATATTTGAAGAGTTAGAAATGAATAAGCAGCGACTACAATGGCCAATGCAATAAATATCACCCAACAAAATTGATAAGCTCTAATCATACGTACAGGGGTTCCTTTGAGATGGGCTACAACTTTACGAAAATCTTTTAGTTCTTGTCTCCACTCACGTTTTGAACGACAGGGTGCAACGTATGTAAATGCATCTGGATGACAAACCACTGAGGTATTAGATGCATCAGCAATTTTATTTATATACAAGCTATCTTCTCCACGCGACAAACGTAATTGATTAGAGAATCCCCCTGACTTGAGAAAAGTAGATTTTCGATAAGCTAAGTTCCGTCCCATCGCCGAAAAAGGTTTACCAGCCAGTGCCCATCCCATTATTTGAAGATTACGACGACGCCATAATTGGGGTAGACGCTTCTGCCATTTTGGGGCAGTATCATCGTTTACTTGACAAAAAACAGATCCTATAACGACGTCTTTATCTGCATGCATACCCTCTGAAAGACGAGATAGCCAAAGAGAAGAGGCAGGGACACAATCAGGTTCAATAAAAACCAACCAATCGTATCGACTTGCTTTAATCCCTAAAGTTACAGCTAACTTACGACGACTTAAATAGAGCGATCCAGCTGGAACAAAAGTGTGGTATAGATTATCATACTTTTGTTCCAGCTGTCGCAATAGATCTGCGCTACCATCTTCGCTATCTGCATCTAGCACAACAACAACTTCAAATTGAGGATATTGCTGTTGCAATACAGCAGGTAAATGCTGTATCAGATCTGATTGCTGATCATTAGCACACACTATAACAGAGACTGGGGGACAAGTTCCCTCCCCCGTATCAGAATCATTCTGAGTTTGAACATGTTTTATTGAACGAGGTAAACGACTCAATATAACCCATAGATATGTAAGGATAGCCAAGCCTACTAAACTAAAGAGGAGTAACAAAGTTACATCAAGGATATCTGGTATAAACATCTGTATTTTCATAACGCAAAAGTAATAAAAAATATGGATATTTCCTTGGTTGCTGATTTAGAAACACGTAATTTTGTTCTGTTGAAATAAATGTAACAGAATGTACAGTAAATGATCCAATTGAATAATCAGACGAAAAATACACAAGGAGATACCTCATTGAACCCCATACCCGATGATAAGCACATGAACTACAGCACCTGTAATACAGCTCATGAAGAAAAAAAACATTGGTTCGCAATTCGTGTCACTTATAGCAGAGAGCTTAAGTTCAAGAATTATTTAGATCAATTGGGAGTGGATAATTACATTCCGATGGTATTCCACAAAGTAGAACGCAAAGGGCGTATTCAGAAAGAACTACTTCCTGCTGTACACAACTTAGTGTTTGTATATATTTCGACGACTCGCATGGAGGAAATTCGTAAAGATCCCCAATTAATAATCCCGATTCACTATATACGTGATTACGCAACCCAATCCCCAGTTATAGTTCCAGATAAACAAATGAGGGACTTTATGCAGGTTGCGGAACAACATAATCCAGACAATTTATTTTTATCAGTCGAAGATGTAGCATTACGAAAAGGAGATAAAGTGCGTGTTCTCTCAGGACCTTTTAAAGGGGTTATTGGAACATTTGTACGTATCAAACGTAATCGTCGAGTAGTTGTTGACATACCAGGAGTTATGGCCATAGCATCTGCTTTTGTACATCCAAACGATGTAGAGATTATAGAAAAAAAAGATTAAGTATATTTTTTCTATCATCCTGATTTGTATACCTGTTGGATTATGGTTAATTTTGTCCCCTAAAATTAGAACAAATATTTAACTAGAAAATCAGAAATAATTATGTTGAGAAAAATATTATCTGTAGTAGGTCGTCCAGGTCTATATCAATTACTTGCTCAAAACAAAGCAAATATTATTGTTGAACAAGTGGGCGAAAACAAACGTTTACCAATTCGCAGTAATGAACAAGTACTTTCACTCAACGATATTGCAATGTATGTAGACACTGAAGATGGACAAGGTGAAGTACGCCTTCGTTATATTCTTGCTGCAGCATTTAGATTATACAATGGTGAAAACGCACCTATCAACCCAAAGAAAGCTAGTACAGAAGAACTTGCGAAATCATTTTCAGAAATATTACCTGAATATGACCGTGATAGTGTATACCCATCAGACATAAAGAAATTCTTTCAGTGGTATAATTTACTAGTCAAGGGCAATGTATTAAATGAAGAAGCTGTTGTTGCCATTGAAAAAGAGATGGAAGAAGAAGAGTCAACAGATGAACATGCTAATGACGCAGATTAATCTTCTGTTATCAAAATAGATAAAAGACATATATGGTTGGTGAAACAATCGCATTAGGAGTAGCAGTGGCTTGGACAGCCACTGCTGTCTATTTTGAAGATGCTACTAAAAGGATGGGGACATTGCAAGTCAATGTTTTTCGTTTAGGAGTATCAATGGTCTTGTTGGCTATTACAGTTTGGATAGCATCTGGACCTTTTCTAAATCAAATTCCCATTGGTGCATGGGGATGGCTTGGGCTAAGTGGATTTATAGGATATATAATAGGTGATTATTGTCTATTTCGATCATACAAAGAAATTGGTTCTAGATTCACGCAGCTATTTATGACGTTGTCTTCTCCTTTTGCCGCTATAACTGCCTACTATATTTTACAAGAAAACTTGTCTATCCGTACTTGGATAGGTATGTTAGTAACAATTGGTGGCATCATGCTATCAATAGTATCTCGTCCACAAAAAGGTACACAACAAGTTCATGGTAGTCAATCAAGATTAAAAATTCCATTAACGGGAATACTTTTGGCTATTGGTGCTTCGTTAGGGCAAGGTGTAGGACTCGTCTTAAGTAAAATGGGGATGAATGCATTATTACATGTAGAAAAGCCCCTCTCTCATTGGCTACTCCCTTTTGAAGCCACATTTGTACGTAGTGTAATTGGTTTTACCGTATTTTTATGTATTCTCTTATTTACTGGAGGCAAAAAAGGATTGAAGCAAATCATTGCAGATAAATTTGGGCTACGGCAAGCCATCCTAGGAACAATCTTAGGCCCCTATCTGGGAGTAGCAGGTTCATTGATGGCTCTTCAGTTTGCTCCTGCTGGTGTTGTATCTACTCTATTAGCATTAACCCCCATCATGATTCTATTCCCTGCTAGATATTATTATCATCAACGTATCTCTTGGACTGAAATTATTGGTGCAATAATTAGTGTACTTGGGGTGATTATCATGCTGACTTAGAAAGCCCTATATTTGTTTTAGTCATTTATTTTATGTAAGTTTGTCCAAAACATAAACAAATTCACCTATGAAACCTCTTATTATTGACACCAGAAATATAGAGGCGTATATGCCTATAGTAACTGCCATTGAGGGAATATGCAAAGCACCAACAGGGCAAATTGTTCACGTGCTGATGCATGATGATGTATCTTTTCACGAACTTAAACGTTACCTTATAGCTCGTCATATTGGATTTAGAGAAATATATGATGTGGATATGGTGCGTATAGAATTTACTCAACCATAAATAAAGACTGATGATTTCAGACATTATTCAACAACTAAAAAAACTCTCGAAACCTCAACAACAAAAAATTGAAGCAGTATTTGGTTCATTAAACAAATGCTATGCAACAATATATCTAGTAGCGCGTAATGGTCACATGTGTGAAGTAGGTAATGTTCCTGCTGCCGATCAGCGCTTAAGAACAATCCAAGCCATACAGGGAATGATTCGATTCATTCTAGAAGAAATGGGATTGGATGGTAAGGATATACAAGATCAAATCACAAGCGATTACTTAGATGATTATGTCCAATATAAGGAACAGGATTTTGGCATGAGCAATCAAGATTTTATTCAGATTTTGCAGAGAGTGCAAACTTATACGGCTTAACAGCAACGCTTTACAACAGACAATTATACTCAAATGAACAAATTCCAACTTACTGACTGGCTCCCTACGACAAAAAAAGAGGTCAAATTAAGGGGCTGGGATGAGCTTGATGTCATCTTCTTTTCGGGAGATGCCTATATAGACCATCCTGCTTTTGGACCAGCAGTGATTTGCCGCATATTAGAATCAATGGGACTAAAAGTCGCCATAGTACCACAACCTAACTGGAGAGACGACTTAAGAGATTTTAAAAAGTTAGGGAAACCACGACTATTCTTTGGTGTATCAGCTGGAGCTATGGACTCAATGGTCAATATGTACACTGCGAATCGCCGTTTAAGAAGTGAAGATGCGTACACACCTGACGCAAGAAATGATATGCGTCCAGAATATCCCAGCATAGTATACACACAAATCTTGAAGCGATTTTACCCTGACGTACCAGTTGTTTTGGGAGGAATTGAAGCGTCTTTACGCCGTTTAACCCATTACGACTATTGGAAAGATAAGCTGATGCGTTCCTTCTTGCTTGAAAGTGGGGCAGACTACCTGATGTATGGTATGGGTGACCAATCTATGCGTGAACTTGTAGAACGCATGGAAAATGGAGAAAATAAAGACTCTATATGCACCATGAATCAAATAGTCTATGCGACCAAAACATACATCCCACAAGAAAACGATTTGGTTCTAAATGACTTTGAAACATGTCTACAAGATAAAAAAGCACATGCCCAGAACTTTAGACATATTGAAGAAGAAAGCAACCGCGTACACGCTGCACGCCTTATTCAAAAAGCGGGTAATCAGTATGTAATCGTAAATCCACCTAACCCGCCCATGTCCACCTCGTTGCTTGATGCAACACATGATCTACCCTACACTCGCTTACCTCATCCAAAGTATAAAGATAAGCGAATACCTGCATATGACATGATTAAGCACAGTGTAACCTTACATAGAGGATGTTTTGGGGGATGTGCTTTCTGTACAATTAGCGCACATCAAGGTAAGTTCATTACAAGCAGAAGCAAAGATAATATCATGCGTGAAGTGAGGCAAATCACACAAATGGATGATTTTAAAGGGTATATCAGCGACTTGGGAGGACCTAGCGCAAATATGTATCAAATGCATGGATATAACCTAGACATGTGTGCTCGATGTAAACGTCCTAGTTGTGTACATCCCAAGATTTGCCCCAATTTAAATACCGATCACCGTCCAATGCTTGATCTATACCATGAAGTAGATTCTTTACCTGAAGTAAAGAAGAGCTTTATTGGTAGTGGTGTTCGATATGACTTATTGCAACACAGTTCCAAAGATGAAAGTGTAAATCAAGCAGCTAAACAATACACGGAAGAATTAATAAAATATCATGTAAGTGGTCGATTAACTGTAGCACCAGAACACACATGCGACCATGTACTCATGGCCATGCGCAAACCAAGTTTCAAGCAATTTAAACAGTTTAAAGTTGATTTTGATCGCATTAATAGCGAAGCCGGTTTAAAGCAACAACTTATACCATATTTTATTTCTTCTCACCCTTCTTGTCATGAAGAAGACATGGCTGATTTAGCTGTAGAAACAAAAAATTTAAATTTTCGATTGGAACAAGTACAAGACTTTACTCCAACGCCAATGACAGTAAGTACAGAGACATGGTACACTGGATATGATCCTTATACACTTGAACCTGTATATAGTGCTAAGACACCTAAGCAAAAACAGGCACAACGTTTGTTTTTCTTTTGGTACCAACAGGATAAACGTGAAGAAATCATCCGAGAACTAAAACGCATGAATAGAGATGATTTAATTCATAAATTATACAACGGGGGAGCTTACATGCCCAAGGGATACAGAAAAGAATCTAAGCATGAAGAAAGAAGTACAAGGAGCACTACACGTTGGGAAAAGGATAAGAAGAAAAAACGAGGACACAAAAAAAGATAAACTGACTTCAATTAAGTAGAATAGTTATGTGTAATTGCTTGTCATAATCACAGGTTTCATCTATTCTTCTGTAATGCAAAAAAAAGGGTAAAAAGCTTTGATTCTTGCACAAAAGAGTTATCTTTGTGTCAAAACATTAAGTTATACCACTATGTTTTACAAACAAATTTATTATCTCTATCAGATCTTTATAGCACTTCCCCTAGTATTAGTATTAACCGTACTAACAGCACTAGCGACTATAATTGGAAGTGCATTGGGTGGAGCTCATATTTGGGGTTACTATCCAGGTAAGTTATGGTCCATTGCAATCTGCCGTATCTTATTAATACCAGTCAAGGTGGACAGAAGCAAAGCCGTTTTAAACGAAGAAAATTATATTTTTGTTGCTAATCATCAAGGAGCCTTCGATATTTTCTTGATATACGGATTTCTTGAACATAACTTCAAATGGTTGATGAAAAAAGCACTACGGAAATTACCCTTGATTGGTAAAGCATGCTGTAGTGCTGGACATATTTATGTAGATCGTACAGGTCACGGTCTAAAAGAAACACTCGAACAATGTGAGACAACCTTAAATCATGGAGAATCAATGGTTGTTTTTCCAGAAGGTTCTCGTTCGGCAAATGGTCTTATAGGAACGTTTAAGCGAGGGGCTTTCATGCTAGCAGACGATTTAAAACTACCCATAGTCCCTGTTACGATTAATGGTAGCTATCAGGTTCTACCGCGTCAGGGGGGGTGGATTAGACGTCATGAATTAATGATGACAATACATGAACCAATACCATACATTGAAGGCATACCTGCTACAGATCGCATGCATATGGCTTATGAGAAAGTGAAAAGTGCATTACCATATGATCATTACGATGATTCGGAAATATACAGTACTAGTCTTGCTATGGCCAACTGCTCAGACACAAATGAATAAATCAATAGTTCAATAAACTAATATCACCATCTTGCAAAACTGGAAACTTCTTCCTGAAGCTTTCCAGTTTTTTCTTGTCTAAAGAAAAAAACATAACTCCTTCTTGATTATGTAGAATGTCAGAATGTTTTCGCCCATATGCATCTATCACTCCTGTGCCACCTTCATATTCAGTTTGTGGATCTTTACCCACTCGATTGACAAAAGCAACGTATGATTGGTTCTCAATGGCACGCGCTACTAATAAAGCATCCCATACAGCAATACGAGAGGTAGGCCAAGAAGCCACATACAAAGCCAAATCATACATTTCAGGAATGTTTCTAGAAAACACAGGAAAACGCAAATCATAACATATTTGAAGCAAGATACGCCATCCTTTATACTCTACTATTACACGTTCTTTTCCTGGAGCAAAATACTCATCTTCTCCTCCATAAGTAAATAGATGCTTTTTATCGTAATGTATGACATGCCCGTCAGGATACACGAAAAAAAATCTATTTCGAAAAGTATTTCCTTCTGACACTAAGACACTACCAGCAATGGCAGCATGTAATCTGCTTGCCTGCTCTTTCATCCAACTAAGCGTTTGACTACACTCTACAGGTTCAGCAAAAGAAGTCGGATTAGTACAAAAACCAGTTGTAAACATTTCTGGGAGCACATATATATCTGCTCCTGCATGTGCGCTAAATATATCAGCAATATGCTTTCTATTGTTTTCTGCTTCCCCCCACTGTATGTCTATTTGAACTAAAGCTATTTTCATTTGATTGGGTGTGTCTTAATATAGTATTCTAGTAAACCAGCTGCTAAACCAACAAGCTGAAAACAAGGCTTTTCAACAGCAGTAGGATAATTCAATTTAAATGAATCAGAAGGTGAATCTTCGCTTGTTTCTAATTCTCTTTTCAACAAATCCTTGCAAATAAAGCTAGTACAATTAGTATATGATCGGAACTGTTCTCCAAGCTCACGGATGCGGGTATAATGGACTTCTTTAATCGATTTATCCACCAAATTACGAGGACCATACATGAGTCCTACAGCAATAAAAACACCAGAAAGAGCTCCACAGAGTTCACGTAGCTTCCCCATTCCACCTCCAAAAGAAGATGATACACATATTGCAGTTTGCTCGTCAACAGGAAGTAAATCAGCAAAAGCTAGCAAGCTAGATTGCGCACAACTATACCCCTCACAAAATAATGTCATAGCTTTCTGTGCACGAGGGAAAGCAAGTATTTGTTCTGCAGTAAGATCAGAATACATAAATAAAAAATTAAAATTGATGTGTCTATAACAAAAGTACAATATATTATCGAGGTCCGCAATAAATTTAAATAGAAACCAATGAGGAAGAGATTGTGTACAAAAAAACAGGGTATACCAAAATATCTTGATATACCCTGTTTATTAATATGTGTAGTTCTAATCTACTCTTCTATATTACTGACGTTTTGCAGCAGAATAGTTGATCTTCAACGCATAGGCTTGACGTAATGCTTGCTTAACATCTGTCACAATACCCATTTGAGTATCCTTATCAACTTTAAGAGATACAGTCATAAATGGCTGATCACTTTCCTTCATGTTGTTACGCTCTTGATTAATATAGTCAAAGATATCTGCTACTTCAGCAAACTTATCATTCAACTGAATACGGCTCTCAGAACCCATCTTCTTACGGAACTCAGGTGTTGGCTTACCAATGTAGATAAAAGTCACCAAAGACTTCTTTTCTAACTTTTCAAGCTCAGTACCTTGAGGTACCTGAAACTGTACCTTTAAAGAGACCTCACGCATTGTTGTAGTAATCATAAAGAAGAACAACAGCGTAAAAATCAAGTCAGGAAGTGAAGATGTATTCAAAGCCGGCATTTCTTTTTTACCAGTCTTATTAAATTTTCCCATGTTTACTTCCCTCCATAGTTTTTAGGTTCCGCTTCAGAAATTCGTTGTGGATAATACTGACGTATTGCCTTTTGTTGTTCAGGCGAACACTCTGTATATTCTTTACCGAATTTTGATTTTGCCAAACGATTACGCAACACATTATATGCTGCCACTAGTTCATTTTGAACTTCGATATACGCCTCATAACTTGTACCACGGTCATTCTGTAGAGAGATGATGTGTTGATCTGTGATCTCACAATCTCCAAGAAGATCTATGTGCTTCGCTTTCTTTTGAGGAAGCGTAGGGTCATTATTAGGGTTATCGATAAATTCAATTGTTTTCTCACGAAGCTGTTTCACATCCATAATCTCACCACCAACCATCAACTGGTTATTCTTATTGATAAGAATCTGCAAAACGTTACGTTTATTAAAATCCTTATCCTCAGGTTTCTGTTGATCTTGCTCCGGTGGAGGAGGAAGACGACGAGCCAAACCTTGGTCAGTGTCCATTGAGGTAGTGATAAGGAAGAAGATCAACAGCAAGAATGCGATATCCGCGGTAGAACTCGAATTAATATCCGGCACTTTCTTTTTTCCTCTTGCCATTTTATTTTCCTTTCCTTAATTATGATTATGAAATAGCTTTCTTGATACCACTAGCAATGATGGCTACAATTGCTGCTCCCATCAAAAAGTAGATAGAATACAACATCATGCCTGCCACCTTCAACCAGCCTGCGTCTGTATATGCACCATCACCAGTCATCACTGGTTCTGATGAAGCCATTGAATATGTAATACCCAGAATAACTGCGATAATTACAACACCAGTCAATGACTCTAAAGCTGTACCTGGGTGATCAATAAAGTTAGATACAAATTTTACAACACCTGCAACGACTGTAACTGCAACGCAAATGCCAAGCACTGCATACATCCAGTACATCAACGTGTCTGTGTGAGCTGGGACGGTAAAACCTTCCTGCATACCCGCATCAAATCCGTCTAGAGCAAACCATGCTACAACAATTGCAGTAGCCGCTAGTAACGCCCATAGTACGTAATATGAAATTAAATATGATTTACGCATTATAATTCTCTCCCGTTATTAGTTATTGTACTTCAAGTTGTATTTGATTACCAAGTCAAGCAATGTAATAGAAGAATCTTCCATATCACTTGTTAGTGATTCAATCTTAGCAAGGATGTAGTTGTAGAACAACTGAAGAATAAGTGCTACGATCAAACCAAAGATAGTTGTAATCAAGGCAACCTTCATACCACCAGCAACGACTGTTGGAGAGATATCACCTACTTTTTGAATCTTATCAAATGCCTGTACCATACCAATTACAGTTCCCAAGAAACCTAATGATGGAGCCATTGCAATGAAAAGAGTAATCCAAGAACATCCCTTTTCAAGGTAACCAGCTTGTACACCACCGTAAGATACTACTGAACGTTCTACAACGTCAAGACCTTCATTTACACGCATAAGACCTTGGTAGTAGATAGAGGCTACTGGACCACGAGTGTTACGTGCAAAATCCTTTGCTCCTTCTAGATCACCAGCTTCAAGGTGTTCTTCGATCTTAGTGATAAATTTCTTTGTATTAATTTCTGCCCAGCTAAGGTAGATAATACGTTCGATACAGAAAGCAAGACCAACAACTAGTGCAACAGATACTAAAGACATAAAAGAAGCAGTACCTTCGATAAACTTAGTCTTAAGTGTCTTGTGAATTGGTTCTGGAGTTGCATCGTCAGCAGCAGCATTGTCAGCAGCAACTTGAGTTTGCTCTGTAGCAGCTGGTGCAGCTTCTTGAGCGTTAGCATACTGTACAGAACCGAATGTTACAGCTCCAATCACAGCGATGATTGCAAATAACTTTTTCATGTGTGTCTAAATTTTTGAATTAAATAATTGATTGTTATTGATTAATATTTCTCACATGTATTTTGAATAAATCTGACCATGCGGAGAGAGCGGGATTCGAACCCGCGATACGCTTTTGGCGCATACACGCTTTCCAGGCGTGCCTCTTCAGCCACTCGAGCACCTCTCCAAGGCTGCATGTGGGTATAGGCATAATCGCCTCGACACTATTTCAGACAATTCAGCTACAAAAGTATCCTTTTTTTTCATCGTACCAAGCGTTTCGGTAGAGTTTTTCGCTTGTATACGGCAAAAAATTAATATTCTTTATGGTCTAAAGCCAATAAATGAATCGATTTGAAACAAGCGTAAAGAATTTTCTGTAGATTTATGAATTATGTCTTCCTTTGTACGCCCCGTTTTATCCCCAATAAATTGGGCTACATAATGTAAATACTCTGGCAAATTTCGCTTACCTCGTTTTGGAGTTGGCGCTAAATACGGAGCATCAGTTTCTAACACAAATCTATCCTCAGGTATAGCGGGTAGTAAGTCGGCAATATGCGCTTTTTTAAACGTAACCACTCCTCCTAATCCAACATAAAACCCATAATCTAATACTTTATCTAATTGAGCCTCCCCTTCTGAAAAACAATGAAAGACTCCCGTTAATCCCTTACCTTTAAACTCCTCAATAACCTCAATGATTTGTGCAAATCCTTTACGACAATGAATGGATACAGGCAAATTATAATCCAAGGCCCATTCTAGTTGTTGACGAAAAGCGAGTTGTTGTTCTTCAACAGCTTCTTTACTCCAATACA
Source organism: Bacteroidaceae bacterium (assembly GCA_963668535.1). Taxonomy (GTDB): domain Bacteria; phylum Bacteroidota; class Bacteroidia; order Bacteroidales; family Bacteroidaceae; genus F22. The sequence goes on along the minus strand of OY764867.1, from coordinate 1,715,434 downwards.
AATCAATACCAATTTCCCCAATTGCTATGGGCCGTGGATCATTGACAAGATTTTCTTTCACACTAGAAAGCTCATCTTTCCAATTATCCTTCGATAAAGAAGTTGGATGTACACCATACATAGGGAAACATACATCAGGATATTTCTTGCACAAATTTTGCATTTGAAGATACGTACTTTGGTCACAGTTGGGCAACAAAAAATATCGCACTCCTGCCTCCTGAGACGACAATAACACCTCGTCATAATCTTCATCAAATGCCTCATCATAAAGATGAGTATGAGTATCTATAATAAAGTTATACATTATTCGTTTTCTAAGTCATCAAAAAGATCCAATTGCGTCTCATTTTTTTGCATAGCCATACGACGTTTTTCACTAGATCTGTAATAGTACACGACTCCAAATTGACGACACGCATCCAATCTAGCTTCCATTGGTTCAATATCCATGTATTTTTCTTCGATACCATTCCAAATATCCAACAACATTTCATCTGCTTCTGGGCGTAATGCAGAGATTTCATCCAAGCTTTTACTAGTCAACCGTTGATAATTTTTTTGGCGTTCATAACTCTCACGAAAGGTATCATAAAAGACCCTGACCTTGGCTATCGTTGGAGTATAAATAGGAGTACCTCCTTGAGAGATGCGTGCTTGTTCGCCATCTATTATTTGTTTCCCCCACTCACAAAGCGAAGCGTCACTGGCTAAATCAGGCAAATTAAAATTATCAGGATTAAGTCCATATAGCGTTTTAGCCTCACGCGGGATTTCTTCACGCAGAATAGCCAAATTTAGCACCTGAACAAAGTGCGATACATATAGTCTTGCATGCTTCGATTTCTCATGATGCACAGCACTTGAACGACTCTGTTCATCATAACACCCTTTATAATTACGATGAGCAGCCTCAAAGCGTCGTAAAAAATTACGAGCTTTAGAAAGCATATTCAAAGAATAAGGCAATCCTAACACATCTGATGCTTGCTCTCCTTGTTCTACAATTGTTTTTAAGGCACGAACTCGTGCAGAGTCTGTATTTGGCAATCGTCTATATGGCATATTCTTTATTTTTTTCTCGTCAACAATTGAGCTATTAGTTCATGAAAAGGCGTTACATCTATATGCTCTTGTTCAATTATTTGTAAAGCATCCAACGCCTTTTGCGTATACGATTTGATTTGATCTTCTGCAAACACTCGAGAACCAGTTTCTTCAAAAAGCTGCTTAAAAAACGACACTTTTTCTTCTCTCGTTTGCGCATCCGTTGACAACCATTTCATGATAATTTCTGACAAAGTCTTATCAGCTTGAGCATAAGCATGAGTCATTAGTATCGTTTTTTTTCCAGTCATCACATCATCTCCAACTTGCTTACCAAGTACTTTCTCATCACCATATAAATCAAGCAAATCATCTTGAATCTGAAAAGCAATACCTAAAGCCCGCCCAAATGTGTCTAATGCCTTAACCACATGCTCAGGCGCTTCAGCCAACTGTCCCCCAACTCGAAGTGATCCAGCCAAAAGAGCCGCTGTTTTGAGCTCAATCATGGTGATATATTCTTCAATAGTTACTTTGGAACGCTCTTCAAATTCCAAGTCCAACTGCTGCCCTTCAAAAACTTCCATCATCGTATGCGTAAACTGCTTCATAATCTCTTGAAGGTAAGCAGTTTTAGCATTTCCCATTTGCTGCATAGCAAGTACAATCATGGCATCACCTGACAAAATAGCAATATTTGGAGTATACTTTACATGTACAGTATCGTGTCCTCTGCGAGTCGCAGAATTATCCATTAAATCATCATGAATTAAAGTTGAATTATGGAACGTTTCAAAAGCCTGTGCTTGTTCTAATACCTGAGACACATTCTCGTTGTACAAGCTGTAAGCCATTAAAAACAGAGTAGGACGTAAATGTTTACCCCCTAGTGACATAATATAATTGCCAGGCTCATACAAACTAGGCACACGAGGTGTATATGGCAAGTCTGTTTTTGTATGGGCAATAAAATCTAGAATCTGTGAGGTGGTATACATACTATAACATTATAAAAGTGAAGTGTTTTTTTTGAACTACTGACATATACAAACAAAGCGAGGCAGCTTCTAAGGGCTGCCTCAACTTCGTAATGTGTATAATTACTGTAGACGGAAAGTCACAGGTACGGTGTACTTCACACGTACTTTTTTACCTTGTTGCTCACCTGGTTTCCACTTAGGCATGCTCTTAATTACACGTAGGGCTTCCTTATCTAGGTAAGGGTCAACGCTTCGAACAACCACAGGATCCACGATAGAACCATCCTTGTTTACAACGAACTGGACGATTACACGACCTTGAACACCATTTTCTTGAGCAATAGTAGGATACTTGATGTTCTTACCAAGATACTTCATCAATGCACCCATACCCCCAGGGAATTCTGGCATTGTTTCCGCAATCATCAAGATTTCTTCCTCTTCAGGTTCTGGTTCTTCATCTGCTTGCGGCACAAATACGACATCTACCTTTTCTCCTGTTTCTTCAGTAGATTGAAGTTCTGTTTCTTCAACCTTTACATCATCCTCCACGATATTAATCACTTCAATGACTTCAGGTTTCTTAGGCTCTGGTGGCTTCTGTTTAGGCTCTTCTTGTACTGTGCGCTCAACGAGCTCTTCCTCGAATGGGACATCCACGATCATATCTGAAGTATCGACTACTGCTTCGCGCTCAGACAGCTCAAGTGCTGCAAAGAAAAGCGCTAAGACAACAACGATACCAAGCATGACACGAGTGGTACGTGTCCCCTGACCTTCGAGATTGGCTTTGGGTGATTTTTTGATTTCCATAATTGTTTATTATAAATGAAACATAAGATACAAAGTTGTATTCTAAGCTTGTCGACTGTACACAATCGACTCCCCTATTTGGGGCAAAGATAAAAATAATAATAGGTTTCACACAAACGATATCCAACAAAACGTGATTAAAAAATAACTTTTTGCACTTTTTTAATGCATTAAAGATGCTAAGAGGCAGGAAAGACGTATCTTTGACGCAAAAAGGAAGAATATTTAAACGTAAAAGGATGAAAAAGATTACTATAGCTATTGATGGGTTCTCTTCATGTGGAAAGAGCACGATGGCCAAAGCCCTAGCTAAACAAGTAGGATATATATATATTGACAGTGGTGCCATGTACCGCGCAACAACCTTATTTTGCATCCAAGAAGGCTTAGTAGTAGATGGAAAGATTGATCGTGAAGGTCTTAAACAAAAGATGTCCAAGCTTAAAATTAGATTTGGCAAAGACGATGCAACTGGACAAATTCACACGTATTTAAATGATGTGGATGTGGAAAATAAGATTCGCGGTATGGAAGTGAGCAATCTTGTAAGTCCAGTAGCCGTAATCGATTTTGTCCGTGAAGAAATGGTTAAACAACAACAAGCCATGGGCACACAAAAAGGCATTGTAATGGATGGACGAGATATAGGCACCACCGTATTTCCAGATGCAGAATTAAAGATATTTCTAACAGCATCGGCCGAGATTCGTGCACAGCGACGCTACGACGAGCTACGTGCCAAAGGTGATGACGCGAGCTACGAATCAATTCTGAAGAATGTACAAGAGCGCGATCATATTGACCAGACTCGAGAAGTTAGTCCTCTACGACAAGCAGATGACGCCTTGCTTCTAGACAATACGCATATGAGTATAGCCGAACAAGATGCTTGGCTAATGTCGGCTTTTCAAAAAGCCACTCAAGAATAAGACAATCATGGAGATTACAATAGACAAAAAATCAGGATTTTGTTTTGGTGTTGTCAATGCTATAGAAAAAGCAGAAGAAGTTTTAGCAGAAACAGATGGAGCCCTATATTGTTTAGGAGATATTGTTCACAACAGCAAAGAAGTTGAACGTTTAAATGCCCTGGGTCTGCACTGTATTGACGAAAAGACTTATAGCCAATTACACAATGCCACAGTACTTCTTCGAGCCCATGGGGCTCCTCCTAGAATTTATGAGATAGCGCAACAGAACAATCTTACACTAGTTGATGCAACTTGTCCAGTAGTATTAAAACTACAAGAACGAATAAAAAAAGCTTGGGAAGCACATAAAAGTGAAGACGCACAAATCGTGATTTACGGAAAAAAAGGGCACGCTGAAGTTTTAGGCCTTGTAGGTCAAACACAAGGAGAAGCCATTGTCATTGAAAATTTTTCCGAAGTTGAAAAGATTTCCATGGATCGTCCTATTTTCTTGTATTCTCAGACCACAAAATCTCATGACGAATACATGCAAATTGTCGAATATATCCAACGCAACATTCAACAAGGCCTGCGCTTTGAATACAGAGACACCATTTGTCGACAGGTAATGAATCGTATGCCCAACGTTAGACAATTTGCTCAAGCACATGATATTATATTTTTTGTAAGTGGTAAAAAGAGCTCAAATGGGAGAATGCTTTATCAAGCTTGTAAAGAAGTCAATCCACACACATTCTTTATCGATGACATTTCTGAAGTACATATAGAAGACATTAGAAACGCGCAGTCTATAGGTATCTGCGGAGCCACTTCGACTCCATCTTGGCAAATGAAACAAATTGCCGAATACATTGCTGATAATATCCAAAGCGAAGATATACATATCAATTATTAAGAGAAAGCTCAAATTTTCTATTGTTTTTTTAGCAACTTTCTCCTAGAAAGTAATTGAAAATGCTTACTTTTGTACACAACAAACATTATATAATAGCTAATTATGGGAGTAATAAAATGTGTGGGCGTATTAACCTCTGGTGGTGACGCTCCTGGTATGAATGCGGCAATACGTGCAGTGACTAGAGCTGCAATTTCAAATGGGCTTAAAGTCAAGGGTATCTATAAAGGCTATAAAGGTCTTCTGACCAATGATATTAAAGATTTTAAGAGTCAAGATGTAAGCAATATCATTTATAGTGGAGGTACTATCCTTAAAACGGCTAGATGTGAAGAATTTAAGACTACCGAAGGGCGTGCACAAGCTTATGAGAATTTAAAAGCAAATGAAATTGATGCCCTTGTAATCATCGGAGGAGATGGTTCATTGACTGGTGCTAGAATTTTTGCGCAAGAATATGATGTCCCATGTATTGGACTACCTGGAACAATCGACAACGACTTATTTGGTACAGACGTAACAATCGGCTATGATACCGCACTCAATACAATTTTGGATGCAGTCGACAAGATTCGTGATACTGCGACCTCGCATGAGCGCTTATTTTTTATTGAAGTTATGGGACGAGACGCTGGTTTCTTAGCGCTCAACGGTGCTATTGCATCTGGTGCAGAAGCGGCAATCATTCCTGAATTTGCCACAGAATTTGACCAATTAGAAGATTTCATCTCCCACGGATTTCGCAAGTCTAAAAATTCAAGTATTGTTCTTGTAGCTGAAAGCCCCAAAACAGGGGGGGTAATGCATTATGCAGATCGAGTAAAGAAAGAATTCCCAGAATACGAAGTACGTGTCAGTATTTTAGGTCACCTACAGCGTGGTGGTCGTCCAACTGCCGAAGATAGAATTCTAGCAAGTCGCCTTGGAGTTGGAGCAATCGAAGCTTTACTTGAGGACCAACGCAATGTAATGATTGGTATCGAAAACAATCACGTTGTGCAAATTCCTTTTACAAAAGCAATTAAAAATGTAAAACCTATTGATCCAGAACTAATAAATGTTTTGCGTTCGCTTAGCATTTAATTGTTACATAAAAAAATAGAGACCATTTAGCGCACAAAGCGTTAAATGGTCTCTATTTTTATTTTGTTATCTCTAGGACATTAAACCTTAACAGTACTTTTTATAGGCCACTGAAAAATCAGCAACGACACCGTTATTACAACAATACCGATTATAGAAGACCAGTCTGGATACTCACCAGGCAATATCGCCCAACTCAAGACACAACCAGTAACTGGTATTACAAATTTCCACACGTTGATCTCTCCCACCTTCACTCCAGGTTTCTGAAGAATAGTGTACCAAACAGAAAAGCCATAAGCAGAAATAAAAGCTAACCAAAACAGAGCAATAAAAAAACTGGACGGCATCCCATTATCCACTGCTGGTTCCACGATTAGTGAAAACAGATACAATAACACTCCTCCACTTAGATTGGCCAAAGCAGTCAAACCAACAGGGTGTAAATCTCCTAAATATTTTGCTACGATTATATTTGTTCCGCCCCCAATTAATATACTCACAATCAACAAGATAATCCCACCATAAAAAGACCACCCTTCACCAATCATCTGCCCCTTAGTCAAAGCAATAAAGAACACTCCTGCAATTCCTAAGAAAATAGCAAAGACTTTGCGCCTTGTAAGTAAATCATCGGGCATAAAAAAATGAGCCATTACGGCGATAACCAAAGGTCCTCCACCGACAACAAGAGCAGCTGTAGCAGCAGGTACTAGATTAAGTCCCCAAAAGAACAACCCATATTGTAGGAAAGTTTGCATTATGGAAAAGAGCAATATCATCCTCCAATGCTTCAATGTATTTTTTAAAGAAACTCTTTGCACAAGCAATAGAGGAACAAGCATTAATCCTGCTATAATAAAGCGAAGCCCAGACAGACGCAAAGGCCCCATGTACAAAAAACCAATCTTACCACCCACAAAAGCCGTTCCCCAAAGCATACAGGCAGAGACTGCCCAAAATATGTATTGAATATTTCTTTGCATAGTGAACACTCTAGAGCAAATTACTCAGAATAACTCACTCGTTTCACACGAGATGAGATACTAGTCAATACTTCATATGGGATAGTATCCATCCACTTAGCCAGTTGAGTTACAGGTAGATTTTCACCAAAGAGCTCCACTTTGTCATGCACCTCACAAGAAATATCCGTCACATCAATCATACACACATCCATACAAATATTTCCAACATAAGGAGCAGGCTGCCCATTTACCAAGCAGTATCCACGGCCATTGCCCAAGCGTCGGTCAATACCGTCAGCATAGCCCACTGGAATAGCGGCTATTCGAGAAGGACGCACAAGTACCCCCTTTTTGTTATACCCCACTGTCTCTCCAGCTGGCAAATCACGAATCTGCAAAATCGTACTATACAAACTACATACTGTTTGCAATATTTCTCCACTAGCCGCATCAATGCCGTACAAGCCCAATCCTAAACGCACCATATCATAATGTGCTTCAGGAAAACGCACAATACCAGCAGAATTGCACAGATGACGCAATATCTTATGATTAAACGCAGATATAAATTGTGTCGAAGCCTCATCAAAGAGAGCAATCTGATGTTTAGTAAAACTATCAAGGGCCTCATCATCCGATCCAGCCAAATGCGAGAATACACTACGTGGAATCAATGCAGTTTGTCCTTTTAGTCGCTCAATCAACTCAGGGATCTCACTAGGCAAGAAACCAAGTCGGTTCATGCCAGTATTAATCTTGACATGAATAGGGAAATGAGCTATCCCCATATGCTGTGCAGCCTTAAGCAGAGCATCTAACAGTTCAAAGCTATAGACTTCAGGTTCCAAATGATGTTGAAACAGCGATGAGAAAGAAGACATTTCTGGATTCATGACTATAATGTCAACAAAAACACCTGCTTGGCGCAATTCTACGCCTTCATCGGCTAGTGCTACTGCCAAATAATCTGTGCGATGCTCTTGAAGGGTTTTAGCCACTTCCACTGTTCCCGCTCCATACCCAGAAGCCTTGACCATAGAAACCATCTTTGTCTTTGGAGACAACATAGCACGATAACTATTTAGATTATTCACCAAATTATTCAAGTTAACTTCTAAGATCGTTTCATGCTGACGCAACTGCAATTCGTCTGTAATGCGTTCAAAGTGAAACTGTCGTGCTCCTTTGACCAGTACAACTTCATGACTTAAATGCTTGACAACTTGCGATTTCATAGCATCTTCGGTAGACATGAAAAAATATTTCTCACCCTTATACTCCTTCAGCCATTTCGTAATATTTGGTCCGACAGCAATGAGTTTATCCACTTTGCGCTGAGTCAACAGTTGTCCCACACGTCTATATAGAGTAGCATTGATATGCCCTGATTGCATTATATCAGATAAAATAAGCGTACGCTGCATACCTAAACGCTGAGAGCGACGCATTAAGAAATCAAGTGCAATATCCAAAGAAGCTAAATCAGAATTGTAACTATCGTTTATGATCTGGCAATGATTTTTACCTTCTTTGAGTTCCAAGCGCATACCCACTGGTTCCAACTTGGCCATCCGTTCGGCTATTTGATCTGGCGTAAGCATCATATACAAGGCAACAGCCAAGCAGTGAATAGCATTGGTAATGCTAGCTTCATCTTGGAATGGGATATCAAAGGAACCAACAATCCCTAAATACGAATATTTAATGGACGTATGATCATCGACCTCCTTCACGCTACTAATATATAAAGGCTGATTACTATCTTTTGTAGACCAAGCAATCTCTCTTGCCCCCAACATACTACACGCCACACAGTTGCATAATAATTGATTATCTGCGTTGTAAATAACCACATCACAATGTTTGAACAGCCGCAACTTTTCCATACATTTCTCTTGCATTGAAAAGAAATTCTCTTGATGAGCCCCTCCCAAACTAGTAAATACCCCCACCGTAGGACGTATCATTGGCTCTAATTTCTCCATTTCATCAGGACGAGAAATTCCAGCTTCAAAGACCCCTACTTCATCTTTTTCAGACATCTGCCAAATAGACAACGGCACGCCCACTTGAGAATTATAACTTCTTGGAGAACGCACCACGCGCATATAAGGAGACAAGATCTGATGCAACCATTCCTTAACAATAGTCTTACCATTACTACCCGTCACGCCTATGACAGGAATTTGAAAATGATCTCTATGTATTTGTGCTAATTTTTGTAGAGCTTCCTTGGTATCAGGCACAACTAAAAAATTACAATCCGAATAGGAAGCTACATTATTAGGAAGTTTGCTCACTACGAAATGGCTCACCCCTCTCTGATACAGATCAGAAATATAATCACTCCCATTTCCTCTTCTAGTTTTTAGTGCAAAGAAAAGAGTCTCCTCAGGAAAACTCAAGGAGCGACTATCTATCAAAATCCATTTAATAGTACCTTCTCGGTCACCAACTCTTTCAGCTCCGAGCATTCTAGTTATTGTTTTTATTGAATATTGCATAAGTCAAGTGCTTTACTAAAATCTAAATAAGGGTATTGAATGCGCATTCTCTCGATTTTCACACGTAATTGACGTAAAAACTCAAGGTGTCTCTCGCTTCCCACATCTATGGGGCGATGCTTTAATTGCTTAATAATATGTTTCCATTGATCCATATACTCAAAGTCTTTTTCAGAGATACACGTCTGCCGAAATTTTTGCCAGACAATATCCACTGCAATTGAAGACGGATGCGTCATATCAGCATTAAAAAAACGATAATCTCTAAGCTCGTCAAGCACAATTTCATATGCCGCAAAATAATGCACACGATTAGGAAACTTCATTTTCAGTTTATCTATCGCTAACAGTAGCGTAGCCTTACTTAACTGATTATCGTGTGCGCCATCTCGCAAATGCCTCACAGGACTAACCGTGCAGACCACTTGGATAGATTCGTTGACATACCACAAACGCTGTAATAAATCGCTATATACATCAACAATTTCATCAACAGACAATCTCCGACGAGTAAACAGAGACGCGGGCAACTTATGGCAATTACTCACCACCTCCCCAGTACTCTTTGCTTCGTAAACATAAGCAGTCCCAAAAGTTAAGACCAAATGTTGTATTTGCGGCAAAGCATTCCAAGTACGTGCCATCATCTCATTGACATGCGTTAAAACGACCTGAGAGTCAGCATGCGAGAAATCGCCATGATGCATTAAGCTATGGTATCTCCCTTGGTGGTTCACTAAATCGTCTATGCTATACACCCGTTGATTCATAATCTGATCGAGTGCTTTAGCTATGCTTAAGGGGTTGTACTGAATCCCCATCGGATTCAAGATAACGGGAAAAAGAAATTCCTCCAGCTTCTTACCAATGTGTTCGGCAAAACAAGAGCCCATGATCAAGCTCTCTCCATGCGTATCTAAAGGCTGTGGCAAATGGATACTTTCAACAGGCGTACTCAAAGGGATCACGTCTTGGGAATTATTGGACATATAATATACAATTTGATCTTTTACTCTTCCTATATGAAATACAAATGTAAGCATTTCAATTGTAAACCGATACAGATATGGGCTTTTTCTAGCTTCAAATGAAGGAGTTTTGATGCATTTAAACAAACTATAAAAGAACGTTTTCATAATGTAAAACAGAAAAAAATCAATAATACAATAGAGAATAGCCAATTATATAGTACATTTGTATGTTGAAATATTATGCGAAAGATGAAATTACAAGAATATAGTACCCCTATACTCGATCAAATTCAGTGGCCAAGTGACCTCAAAAAGTTGTCTATCGACGAGTTGCCCAAACTCTGCGAGGAGCTGCGTTATGAAATAATTAAGCAGCTGTCAGCACACCCAGGACACTTTGCAGCCAACCTTGGTACAGTCGAACTCACCGTAGCGCTCCACTATGTATTTGACACACCAGATGATCGAATTCTGTGGGACGTTGGGCACCAAGCGTATACACATAAAATTCTAACTGGACGCAGAAATCAATTTCACACCAATCGTCAAAAAGGAGGCATCAAACCATTTCCAAGTCCAGACGAATCCGAATATGATTCTTTTACTTGTGGACATGCCTCCAACTCCATATCGGCCGCCCTTGGCATGGCAGTAGCCAACAGAATCACTCATAACCCCCACAAAGTAATAGCAGTTATTGGAGACGGTGCTATGAGTGGAGGCTTGGCTTTTGAAGGGATCAACAATGCCTCATCCTCTCAAAATGATCTACTGATTATCCTAAATGACAATGAGATGTCTATCGATAGTAGTGTTGGCGGCATGAGAAGATATTTGCTCAATCTCACAACAAGCAACCCATACAACTCACTAAGATACAGCACTGCTAAAGCACTCTTTAAAATGGGTGTCTTAACAGAAAGTCGACGCAAAGCACTAGTACGTTTAGGCAATTCTTTAAAGGCTGCAATATCGGAACAACAAAATATTTTTGAGGGATTCAATATTCGCTATTTTGGGCCAAATGATGGGCATGACATCAAAGAGCTAGTACGTATATTGAGAGATATTAAAGACATGAAAGGCCCTAAACTGTTGCATTTGCTCACAGTCAAAGGAAAAGGCTACAAACCTGCCGAAGCTGATCCAACTCCTTGGCATGCACCTGGACCATTCAATCCTGAAACAGGAGAAAGGTGCCAATCAAACCCAGACACTCAAAAGCACTTAAAATTCCAAGATGTATTTGGACACACATTGCTCGAACTGGCCCAAAAGAATGAAAAAATTGTGGGCATCACTCCAGCAATGCCTTCGGGATGTGGTATGTGTATCATGCAAAAAGAAATGCCCGATCGAGTTTTTGATGTGGGCATCGCCGAGGGACATGCCGTCACGTTCAGTGGTGGATTGGCCAAAGAAGGGCTACTCCCATTTTGCAACATCTATTCGTCATTTATGCAAAGAGCATATGACAACTGGATACATGATGTAGCTCTACCCCACCTACCAGTTGTCCTATGCTTAGATAGAGCTGGACTTGTAGGCGCCGATGGTCCCACTCATCATGGAGCATATGACATACCTGCTCTACGAGCAATCCCCAACACGGTCATAGCCTCTCCTATGGATGGTCATGAACTTCGACATCTTATGTACACAGCAAGCCTTGGCAATAACGGTCCATTTGTGATTCGCTATCCACGAGGAATAGCCTATGGCACTTATGCACCAGAAGATTGGAATTGTCCGATGAAGAAAATAGAAGTGGGCACAGCACGTACATTACGTACTGGAGAGACATTATGTATATTGTCCATTGGGCCATTGGGCTTTGAGGCGGCTAAAGCCATTGAGGCCTTTGAGAGCGAGCACAAGGTAAAGATTGGACATATTGATGTGCGATTCATTAAACCTTTGGATACCCAATGTTTAGATGAAGTCTGCCAAAAATACTCCCATATACTAACCCTTGAAGACGGTGCAGTAATGGGTGGATTGGCTAGTGCAATCAGTGATTTCGTGCACGAAAATGATTACTGTATACACATACACAGTGTGGGCATACCAGATCATTTCATACCTCACGGCACTCCCGCCGAACTATATGCAGATTGCGGGATGGATGCTGCGCACTTAACAAAGACAATAGAATCAATTATAGACAAAGTATAACACTCAAAAGATAGAATTGTGAAGATAGTTATCGTTGGAGCTGGAGCTGTAGGCACACACTTAGCCAAACTCCTTGCCAAAGAAAAACAGGACATTATTCTTGTTGACGAAGATGAAAGTAAATTAGAGCCACTTGGTAGTGGACACGACTTACTTACGGTCGCAGGACTACCCACATCAATACACTGTTTGAAAGATGTTGACGCAGGCAGTGCCGACCTCTTTATTGCTGTAACGCCAGATGAAAGTCGCAATATGGCTGCTTGTCTTATAGCCCACAATTTAGGGGCTCGAAAGACTGTGGCACGTATTGACACACCCGAATATCTAGAAGAAAAAAATAAAGAATTCTGGAAAGAACTGGGTGTCGACTCGCTTATATACCCCGAATTACTTGCTGCACAAGAGATTGTACTATCAATGCGCATGAATTGGGTGCGTCAATGGTGGGAATTTGGTGAAGGAGCACTCGTACTTTTGGGCGTAAAAATGTTGCCTGAATCTGAGATCGTCAATAAAAATCTTATTGAAATTGGTAGTGACGATATACCTTATCATATCGTGGCCATTACGCGCGACAACGAAACGATTATTCCTCGTGCAAAAGATCAGGTACTCGCTGGTGACATCGTCTATTTTACAACAACAAAAAAATATATTCCTTACATCCGTCAGGTAGTAGGCCGTGATGAACAAGCCGATGTGCGTAATGTAATGATTATGGGAGGAAGCCGTATTGCCACTAGAACGACCCTCTCGGCACCTGACTATATGCGCTTCAAAATTATAGAAGATGATCTTTCACGCTGTAATCGTCTGATAGAGATGCTGGATGATGATGTAATGGTCATTAATGGAGATGGCCGAGACATGGATTTACTTCTTGACGAAGGGTTGAGAAACACGGACGCTTTTGTTGCTCTAACAGGAAATAGTGAAACAAATATTTTAGCTTGCTTAGCAGCGAAACGTGCTGGTGTACAAAAAAGCGTGGCTGAAGTCGAAAATATTGATTATATTGGTATGGCTGAAAGTCTTGATATCGGTTCGGTTATTAATAAGAAGTTGATTGCTGCAAGCCACATCTATCAAATGATGCTTGAAGCCGATGTCAGCAATGTAAAGTGTTTAACTTTTGCCAATGCTGATGTGGCAGAATTTACCGTTAAAGAAGGATCAAAGATTACGGAAGCTCCAGTTAAGGACCTTGGATTGCCTAAAGAAGTAACTCTCGGAGGACTAGTGCGTGATGGCAAGGGAGAAGTAGTCACAGGAGATACTGTTATTATCCCTGGTGACCATATTATGGTCTTCTGTATGAACAACATGATAAAGAAAATAGAAAAATACTTTAAGTAGTAGAGTGTGTAATGATTAACTATAGAATAGTATACCGCATCATGAGCATGCTTCTTTTTATTGAAGCAGCGATGATGCTTTTATCCACAGGCGTCTCATTATGCTATGATTGGGGGAGAGAGGGCGACTTACATAGCCTCTTTGTATCCACCATAGTAACAGCTGGTGTAGCTACTTTATTGGCAATAGCAGGCAGAAAAGCAAAGAAAGAGTTACGCAAACGAGAGAGTTTTTTACTAGTGAGTTTAGCCTGGGTTTTCTGGTCTATTTTCGGAATGCTTCCTTACTTGATTGATGGACATATCCCAACTGTCACAGATGCATTCTTCGAAACAATGTCAGGATTCTCGACAACAGGTGCGTCTATCCTCAACAATATTGAAGCAATGCCTCATGGGCTGCTTTTTTGGCGCTCGTTGACTCAATGGATTGGCGGATTAGGAATCGTGTTCTTTACCATTGCAATTTTACCAATCTTTGGGATTGGTGGCGTGCAGTTATTTGCTGCCGAAGCTGCAGGACCTACAAAAGATAAGCTATTCCCTCGAATAGGTGTAACAGCTAGATGGATTTGGGGAGTCTACTCAGGATTGACAATCTTGGAAATCATTTTCCTCATGTTTGGTGGCATGAGCCTGTACGATGCAGTATGCCATGCATTCACGACCACAAGTACTGGGGGGTTTTCGCCCAAGCAAGATAGTATTGCAGCCTATCATTCACCGTATATTGAATACGTCATCGCTATATTTATGACGTTAAGTGGTATCAACTTCATGCTGTTATTTTACGCAGTATCTGGTAAGATATCAAAATTCTTTTCAGACAACGAATTGCAATGGTTCTTAAAATCAATGCTGATCTTTGTTACAATCATTACTGCGGTACTGTTTTTCAGACAACACATGGGATTTGAGGAGGCCTTTAGAGCTGCATTCTTCCAAGTGTCTTCATTGCACACAACGTGTGGATATGCGACTGCCGACTTTATGCTATGGCCGCCTATTACGTGGGCTTGTCTTAGTTTCGTGATGATTACTGGTGCATGCGCTGGATCCACAACTGGGGGTATTAAGTCTGTACGTATGGTCAGCATGTGGCGTATTATGCGCAACCACTTTAAGCATATCATTCATCCCAATGCAGTACTACCTGTACGTATAAATGGACAAATGATTCAACCTCCACTTGTCATTCGTATTTTTGCTTTTGGATTTGCCTATATTGGCATAATCATAGTAGGATCTATCTTACTAATGGCATTCGACATGGGCTTTATTGAAAGTTTAGGATGTACCATTTCAGCCTTAGGTGGTGTGGGACCTGGACTTGGTAAGTATGGACCTGCCGCAACTTGGTATGATATGCCAGCTGCGTGCAAATGGATATTATCATTCATCATGCTACTTGGTCGTCTAGAAATGTTTACCGTATTGGTACTGTTTACCCCTAGATTCTGGAAACAGCATGGGTATAACTAAACAAAGTGCCCCCAAAATATAGTCACTGATAAACGTGCACAAACAATATGGATTCTTGTTGCAAAAGCTTTTGCACAAGAATCCTTTTTTACAGGCTACTTTTTCAAATAATACATCGTATTAGTTCCTCTTCCTTTCTTAACCAGCCAGCCTTCTTCAAGATATGTTTTGATATCTCGTGAAGCAACCGTCTTACTCAATTGGGTAGCCATCTGATATTCTTTGCGTGTAATAACAACCTCGCGTTGAAACAGTCGTTCTATAATAGTGCGACGTTCGGCCTCTGTATACTTCCTTTTACTCTTGGACTTTAGCGATGCGGGACAACTCATGACTCTATACTTCCAGTGCTTCATGAATGTCTTACACAATCGGAAAGTAATCCCTTTAATGATCACCTTGCTAGAAGTCATGCGAGCTCCCTTACTCTGAGGGGCACTACTTAAATGCACCTCAAAACTACCCAATCCGTCTATGCGTACCCGGTGACTATCAGCCAAGTGCGACTTAATAGAATAAACCAGCTCTGTCACAAGTCCTTTCACATCTCCTACGGTAAATGAGGAGCGCTCGGAGATTTCTTCGGAAAGTAATGCCAAATCTACCGTGTTGGTGATCACAGCTTTCGCTTTATACTCTTCGGCTTCAGGATTGCTAGGATTTTGCGTCCGATGCATGTCATAATAAATGCTCATACTACTTCGATTTTATTGTTCAAGTTCTTTATGTTTCTCTTGCTTACTAAGCGAGCCTCGATCCAGCACGCTGTTCCCATCGATTCAACATGCTGAATCGAGGGGAACAGCACGTTGAATCGAAAGCGCTCTCCTAGTATACAGACAAGCTCTTTGGTATAAAGATACTCATAAAAGCTATAAGCGATTATTATTTAAGCGATAAACGGTTCATAAAGAGCAGATGACACATCTATGTAAAGTATATGACATCATTTTGAAGTATTCCTCACAAATGACTTGATAAAATAGGATTCAAACCATGAGGTACGATACCCTCTGAAATTGAAAACAAAGGATAACAAGAAATCAACGCCAACGACCAAATAAAAAAAAGAGAGTATGTCAATGACATACTCTCTATATTCTATATAGATTGAATCTATTTAAAATTATGCTTCTTCAGTTGACGCTTCAGTAGCCACTGGAGCAGCAGCATCAGATACAACTTCTACAGTTACTTCTACAGTTACTTCTTTGTGTAGACGAAGGTAAGCTGTGTAAGTACCCACTTGCTTGATAGTTTCCTTCATTTGAATCTTCTTACGATCCACTTCAAAACCTTTCGCTGCAAGCGCTTCAGCAACCATAATAGTGTTAACTGAACCATAGATAGCACCTGTTGCACTAACCTTAGTTGGGATAGTTACAGATACACCTTCCATAGATGCGGCTACAGCTTGAGCTTCTTCTAGCATCTTAGCAAGCTTGTGAGCCTTCTGACGTAGGTCTTCAGCAAGCATCTTCTTTGCAGAAGGAGAAGCGATAATAGCCTTACCTGTTGGGATTAGGAAGTTACGAGCGTAACCTGGCTTTACATTTACAATATCATTTTTGAATCCTAGGTTTAGGATATCCTCTTTCAATATAATTTCCATTGTTGACCTCCTTCTTTATTATTTCATCATATCGGTTACATATGGAAGCAACGCCAAGTGACGTGCACGCTTCACTGCCTGAGCTACGCGACGTTGGAACTTCAATGAAGTACCAGTGATGCGACGTGGCAAAATCTTACCTTGCTCGTTCAAAAATTTCTTCAAAAATTCTGGATCTTTGTAGTCGATATATTTGATACCGCTCTTTTTAAAACGGCAATACTTTTTCTTCTTAACATCGATTGTTGGCGCTGTTAAATAGCGAATCTCTGATTGTTGTTGTGCCATTGATTAGTCCTCCTTTTTTGTTTTGTTACCACGACGCTTCTCAGCATAAGCAGCTGCATATTTTTCTTGCTTGATAGTCAAGAAACGAATTACTTTTTCTTCACGACGGAAATGAAGCTCCAAACCAGCCACAATGCTAGGATCTGCTTTAAATTCGATCATGTTGTAGAAACCTGTAGATTTCTTTTGAATTGGATAAGCAAGCTTCTTCAATCCCCAATTTTCTACATTGACAATCTCAGCACCAGCATCTTTCAAGATGCTCTCAAACTTCTCTACCGTCTCCTTCATCTGTACATCAGACAAAACGGGAGTTAAAATGAAAACGGCCTCGTAATTTTGCATACGGTCAAATGTTTATTTGATTAATAAATTATTTGCAGTAATAAAAGCGGATATAAGAAGCTGATACAGAGCTGATAAAAAGAATCAGAGCAGTAAACAGCGTACTCGCTTTAATTATTGCGGTGCAAAGATACAACTTAATAATAAAATGACAAAGGATTTCATTCTTTTTCTTGCATTTACTGAGTCTGTTTGCTATCTTTGTAGGCATTAACTATTAAACAGAAACTCCCAAAAGGAGAAGCACTAATGATAAAATAAAATAATATGTCATCAGCCAATTTCAATGTGGATATCAATATGGTATTTGCCATTCTCAATGGCAGAGTATCGTCTAGCATTAACAAAAGCTTAGCTACAGAGTTTAAGACAGCAGGTATAGACCTCACTCCAGAAGGATGGACTGTGATGATATTTTTATGGGAAAAAGACGGAGTGTCTCAACAAGCATTATGCAACGCGACTTATCGAGACAAGCCAGGCATGACACGCTTGCTAGACACTTTGGAAAAAAAGCATTTGGTCGTGCGTGTCACTGACAGAAGCGACAAGAGAAGCAAGCTTATTTTTCTGACAAATGAAGGACGCCAGATTGAGACCCAAGCGAGAGCCGCCACGCAACGCATGCTATCTAATGCTCTAAAGGGACTGGATGCAGATGAATTGATTATCAGTCAAGAAGTACTAAAGCAAGTATTCAAGAACCTTTCTGAATAGCAAGCTCTTATAAACTACCCCAACGACTTCCACAAATACTACTAAAATGCGATAAATCATAACAATGTGTACATTTTTTTGGAAGATATATTTCGGTATCTCCAAAATTATCCGTTTATTTGTGCCTAGAAATATAACGCTTTAAATATATTGACAATGAATAACTTGAAGTACATTGGACTTGTATTAGTCTTAATTGGCGCTCTAATGCTTATTGTAGCTGCAGCTACTGGATCAGCAGTTATAAACGACAATTCATTCCTTGGTTGGAGTGTAGCAGCAATCGTTATCGGCCTTGCCGCATATGTCGTGCTTGGAAAGCAACGTATTGACGCGTAACGAATTAAGAGACGTAAAAAAAGAACGGCCACTAGCAAAAGCTAGTGGCCGTTCTTTTATATATGCTCTAATTAATCTTCTGGAAGTGGAGTAATCAACTTATATCCCTTTCCGTGAATATTAATAATTTCAACTGATGAATCAGGACGCAAATGCTTACGCAATTTTGTGATGTACACATCCATGCTACGTGCATTAAAGTAGTTGTCATCAATCCAAATAGTCTTCAATGCAAAGTCACGTTGAAGGATTTCGTTGTTGTGAGCGCACAATAGACTCAACAATTCGCTTTCCTTTGTTGTAAGCTTTGTTGTATTTTCTCCAATTGTCAACAATTGTTTTTGAGTATCGAATACAAAACCGCCCAATTTGTACACCGTATTTTCTTTGGTCTTTTTACCACGTACACGGCGTAAAATAGCTTCCATACGGAAAGTCAATTCTTCCATAGAGAATGGCTTTGTAATATAATCGTCAGCACCAATTTTAAATCCTTCTAGGATATCTTCTTTCAGTGTTTTTGCTGTCAAGAAGATAATTGGAATGTCTTGATTAACTGCACGTACTTCTTGTGCCAATGTGAAACCATCTTTCTTTGGCATCATCACGTCAAACACACAAATATCATATTTATTTTTGAGGAAAGCTTTATATCCTGCCTCACCATCACTACAAAGGTCTGCTTTATAACCCTTCGCTTGCAAATACTCTCTAAGCAACATGCCTAGGTTCTCATCATCCTCGCATAAAAGGACATTCATTGTTTTTTTTTCCATAACTTACTCTTTTAGTAGGGGTAATGAAATTATAAATTTTGTTCCAACATTTAATTCACTCTCAACGCGCACCGAACCTTTATGGTCAGTGATAATCCGTTTTACATAAGCTAAACCTAGCCCAAATCCTTTAACATCATGCCGATTTCCTGTATGCACTCTATAGAAACGATCAAAGACTTTTTTCACGTTCTCTTTTTTAATGCCAATACCATTATCAGCTATAGATATAAGAAGCCTATCTCCTTCATTCCAGGTGGCTACTTCTAGTTTCAAATCGACATCTTCACGACGATATTTAACTGCGTTATCTAATAAATTAAAGACAACATTTGTTATATGCATATCGTCAGCAAAAATAATCGGATCGTCCGCTGCCAAATCTGTGTTTAAGACACCATTATAATTCTGCACCTTAAGCGAGAAGGTGTTCACCACATTCTCTATCATAGCATGTGCGTCAATCTCTTTAAATTTCAAAGCGACTCGCGACTTGTCAAACATGGACATCTGCAAGACCTTATCAACTTGAAAGCGCAAACGTTTTGTCTCATCGAAGATCACATTGGATACCTGTTTAAATATCTGAGGTGACTTATCCACATCGGCATCTTTCAACATCTGAGCTGCTAACGAAATTGTAGAAATAGGAGTCTTGAACTCATGAGTCATATTATTAACAAAATCATTTCGCATCTCGCTCAATCTCTTTTGCCTAAAGATACTATACACAACAAATACATAAGTAAAAACAAGCAAAAGCATAAACACTATCGAAGGTGCTACAAAGCTGACTGAACTCTTAATATAGGAATCTAGTGCAGGAAAATGCACCTTTATCACGCTTTGACGAGTAGGTGGATCATTCAAAAAGAGCACTTGGGTATAAGCTTGCTCTACACCACGAGGATCAAAATCGGAGCATCGATAGACCTCTTTACCATTTTTATTCCTAATGGAGAAATGATAAATCAAATCCACGCCATTATTCAGCAGCTCAGCCCTAAGATAATCGTCCAAAGTCTTGAAGTCAATACGCTCTGAGACAGGCTTCAAACTAGCATGACGAAGCATCTTCCAAACCACATCATCTATTAAGTAACGCTGATGTAGATAACGCTTATTGATCTCATCTTGAAGTGATTGCGAGGTATTGGGCAAACTATTACGACCATGATGCTCTGAAATAGACACTCTAGGCTTTTTTATAGCTTTCACAGATACTCGCGATCGTATGGTCATCGTGGAAAAGCTCTTCCCATCAGGAGATGATTGATAGTAATGTTGTACGCGACTAACATATTCACCACCTGAAGAGTCCTGAGGCGCAGCTGCTCTTGCTTGTGCAATATCATGCTGTCGCGCTTCTTTAATCTCACGCTCTAACCAACGACGAGTTTCATACTGTTCTACATCGGTAGACACAGCATAAAGCGCACGCTGTACAGATTCATTGAATTGCTCACGGCGCATGCGTATCATCTCTTGGATATAATTGATTTGAAGAATCAATATACCACCGAAACTCACGGTCATGATAGCAACAATAATCCAAATCGTTTTCTTATTCATGATGCAAATTTAAGAAAATCCAGCGAATAAAACGTACAAAAACAAAGAATTAACGAAACCAAACCTGCGTTTTAACCAAACCAACAAACTTTTCAGTAAAATATTTCTCATATAAATAGTTAAGAAAAAAAAAGCCGCCACGCAACTCACGTTGAATGACGGCCGCACTTCATACCACTTAACGCATATTTTAATTACTCCGCAATTTACGGAGTACTTTTAAGCAAATAATTTTGTTAGAAAAGGAATTGGAACGTGCATTTTGGCAAATATTTAGACAAAATTAAGCAAGTCTTTTCGTCATTCTTCATGAATCTGTTGCATTTCAAACTCTTTTATAAGAGTATCTTGCAGATCACTAGGAACAAGTTCATAATTGGCAAAGTCCATCGTAAACGAAGCACGTCCACCAGTTAGCGAACTCAATCCTGTAGCATAAGTACTCATTTCTTTCAAAGGCACTTTGGCTTGAAGTTTTTCGTACCCTTTCTCACTATTCATACCCATTATTAATGCACGACGCCCTTGCAAATCACTCATCACATCTCCCAACTTGTCACTTGGCACATGCACTTCTATATCATAAATGGGTTCAAGTATTTTTGGACCAGCATTTTTAAACGCTTCACTAAAGGCATTGCGTGCCGCCAACATAAATGACACTTCATTAGAATCAACTGGATGCATCTTGCCATCATAAACGATAACACGTACATCACGAGCATAACTTCCAGTCAGTGGGCCATGTTCTAAACGTGCCATAACCCCTTTGACAATAGCAGGCATAAATCGGGTATCAATAGCCCCACCTACAACACTGTTAACAAAGAAAAGTTTGCCTCCCCAGTCCAATTTATATTCTTCAGAGCCTTTTACATTAATCTTAATATCTTTACCTCCCACCTTATAGGTTTCAGGTATAGGATCACCATCATGGTAGGACTCTACAATCATATGCACCTCGGCAAATTGCCCCGCGCCACCAGACTGTTTTTTGTGTCTATAATCTGCAGAAGCAATTTTCGTAATGGTTTCACGATAAGGAATCTTGGGTTCAAGATAATCGACCGATAAATTTTCATTGTGTTCTAAGCGCCATTTTAAAGCACGTAGATGAAACTCACCTTGACCATGCACCAACGTTTGGCGCAATTCTTTACTTTGTTCTACTTCCCAAGTCGGATCTTCTTCATGCATACGATGTAGCACAGACATCAATTTTTCAACATCGGCTTCATTTTTTGGAACGATTGCACGTGTATATTTGTACCTAGGATAGTCGATGAAGTTAAATCTATGGTCGCAGTCCTTACTATTTAAAGTGTTTCCTGTACGAACATCCTTCAACTTTACTGCCGCGCCAATATCGCCAGCTTGCAATTCAGAGACCTTTTGACGATGTGGTCCAGCAACAACATAAAGCTGAGCAATACGTTCCTTACTCCCCCTATCAGCATTAAGAAAATCATCGCCTTCATGCACAGTACCACACATGACTTTGAAGTAAGAGATTTCACCGATATGTGGTTCAATGCTAGTTTTGAAAAAATACAAGCTAGTTGCACCGTCTTTATTTGGTGCCACTTCTTCTCCCTTAATATTAGTCACTTTGGGCACTTCAGACACAAACGGAACGACATTTCCCAAAAATTCCATCAAGCGACGCACCCCCATATCTTTCTTTGCACAGACGCAAAAGACAGGATAAATACCACGTTGCACTAATCCTAAACGGATACCTTCACGCATTTCATCTTCACTAAGATACTCGCTATCAAAAAATTTCTCCATAAGTGTGTCGTCATTCTCCGCAGCAGCCTCAACCAAAGCTTTATGCATTTGATTGGCTTTTTCTATTTCGCTCTCTGGAATATCACAAATAGTTGGTTCACCTCCATCTGGCCCCCAAATGTATTGCTTCATTAACAACACGTCTATTATTGAATTGAAGTTGGGGCCTGTCTCTAATGGATATTGTATAGGTACCACATGACTCCCATAAGCTTCTTTTAGCTGTACCAAGATATTGTCAAAATCACACTTCTCATGATCTAAGTGATTAACGACAAAGACAACTGGCTTTTTTGCTTTTTCGACTATTCTATAGTTATTTTGAGTAGTCACTTCTACTCCATATTGACCATTCAATAACAACATAGCAGTGTCGGTAACACCTAAGGCTGTCAACACAGCTCCTACAAAATCATCCGCTCCAGGAGTATCAATCACATTCAATTTTTTGTTCATCCACTCCATATAAGTCACTGTAGAAAAAATAGAATATCCATATTCATGTTCTACAGGAAAGTAATCGCTCACGGTGGTATGATTCGATATACTGCCTCTACGTTTTATAACACCACTCTCGCAAAGCATTGCTTCAACAAGAGTGGTTTTTCCTGAGCCATCGCTACCTAGGAGGGCTATATTTTTTATTTCGTCAGTCTTATATACTTTCATAAGCATAGATTTTAAAGGATTGTGTTCGCAAAATAGACAATTCTAAACAACCGAACAAAATTATGCAGATGTTAAATAACATATTTTCAGACTCTAGACTATATTTCTATATATATGTCTATAAATGAAATCAAATCTACGAAAAGCATTGGAAGTACTGCAATTAGTTTGTACTTTTGTCTGCATTTATGGCAGGCATTTATATACATATCCCTTTTTGCAAGAAACGTTGCTTTTATTGTGACTTTTATTCTACAACGAATAATAAACACAATGGCTTTTTATGTGCTTTGCAAGAAGAGATTAAGGAAAGGAAGAAAGAACTAAACGGTGAGCCAGTATCTACCGTTTACTTAGGCGGTGGCACCCCTTCACAATTAAGCGCAGAAGAAATTCAATTGATCTTTGAAACTTTGCGTGAAGAAAAACTAATCGTTGATAATCACATAGAAGAAATCACGATAGAAGCTAATCCGGATGATTTAACCCAAGAATACATCCAAAAGCTAACGAATTTAACTCCTATCAACCGGATTAGCATCGGTGTACAGACTTTTAACGACAATATTTTACAGCTGATAAATAGAAGACACACAGCTGAACAAGTCTTTCAAGCGATCACTTATTGTCGTGCAAGTGGATTAACGAATTATAGTATCGATCTTATTTACGGCTTACCAAATCAAACTCTTGAGATTTGGAAAGAAGATTTACGACAAGCGTTACTTCTAGCCCCAGCTCACATATCTGCTTACCATTTAACGTACGAGAAAGGTACTGAGCTAGAAAAAATGCGCCAACGTGGAGAAGTAGCCATGCCTTCAGAGGAGATGAGTGTGGCTTATTTCGATATACTACGTAGTACTTTATTAGGAGCTGGATACATCGAATACGAAATCTCAAATTTCTGTCTTCCTCATCAACACGCAAGACATAATTCTAATTATTGGCTAGATATACCATATCTTGGCCTAGGTCCATCAGCCCATAGTTATGATGGAAAAAAAAGGCAATGGAATAGCCCATCATTGGCGGCATATTGCAACACACAGAAAAGAAAGGAAAGTGTCGAAGTAGAAGAAATTGATCCACAAACCAAATACAACGACTTAGTAGTCACTAGACTTCGTACAATTTGGGGAATTAAAATTTCTGATATACGTGCCAAAATTGATTCGAAATATGCTGACTTTATTTGGAATGAGGTACAAACGTATATTCAATCAGGACATATCGTATATAATGAAACAAATGACACGATAACTTTATCACCAGAAGGATTATTCATTTCAGATCGAATTATGACTGATTTACTCTACGTAAAAGATTAACTCAGAACGTTATCCAACGTTCAAGAGCCACCCATTGAAATTTATTTACAACAAATAATAATCAAATAAAAGGAGTGACATTAGTCGAAACTAATGCCACTCCAATCATATAAAGAGTATGGAAATGCTAAGATTTTAATTTAGCCAATTTAAATATATTGAACCATTATATATTTCCTAGTGATAAGCTGTTTCTCCATGTTCGTAAACATCTAGACCTTCCTCTTCGATACGTTTTGGAACTCGTAAGCCATGAGTCTTCTTTAGTATGAAGAATAAAATAAAGCCAGTACCAGCAGCCCACGCGCCTACAGACACAGCTCCAAGAGCTTGCACGCCAAGAAGGTCAAAACCGCCACCATAGAAAAGTCCTCCATCTGTTGCAAAAAGTCCTACAAGAAGAGTACCAAGCAGACCACACACACCGTGTACAGAAGATGCACCTACAGGATCATCGATCTTCAAAACCTTATCAATAAACTCTACCGAAAAGACCATTACTCCTCCACATATCAATCCTATTAGAGCAGCTCCGTACATATCTACCGTATCACAACCAGCTGTGATACCTACAAGACCTGCAAGGATACCATTAAGTGTAAAGGACAAAGTAGGTTTCTTAAACTGTACCCATGAAACAACCATTGCAGCAATACCACCTACGGCAGCAGCAATATTAGTTGTAACAAAAACATGTGAAATGGCAACTGCATTTTCTGAGCCTGAGGCTGCGAGCTGTGATCCTGGATTAAAACCAAACCATCCCATCCAAAGGATAAATACCCCTAGACAAGCCAATGTCAAATTGTGTCCTGGTAAAGCACGTGCCTTGCCATCTTTACCATACTTACCCATACGTGGTCCTAATAGTGCGGCACCGACCAAAGCAATCCAACCACCTACAGAGTGTACGATAGTCGAACCAGCAAAATCGTGGAAGCCCATAGCTCCTAGCCATCCACCACCCCAAGTCCAGTGTCCTGAGACGGGATAAATAACAGCTGAAATAACTACTGAATACATTAAATATGTACTAAACTTGGTACGTTCAGCCATAGCTCCAGAAACGATAGTTGCTGCAGTTGCACAGAAGACTGTTTGAAATATCATAAACGCTTCAGTTGGAATTGTAGCTCCATCCGTAGAATAGAACGACAAATCAAAGAAGTTGGGTAGTCCCATAAAACCACCTGCACCAAACATAACTCCAAAGCCTATAAACCAAAACAAGAAAGAACCAGACATAAAGTCTACAAGATTCTTCATCAAAATATTTGCCGTATTCTTTGCTCGTGTCATCCCAGCTTCAACTAATGCGAATCCAGGCTGCATCCAAAAGACTAGAATTGCAGCAAGCAATACCCATACGGTATCTAGCCCACTTATTGTATCTACTATTGTCGTAGCATTTGCACTTAATATTGTCATAATCTATATTTTTTACCTATTGTGAATACCTGTATTATTTTTCGTTCTCAGCTAGATATAGGGAAATATCCCCTCGTTCGCCATTGCGAATACGAATTGAATCTTCTACTGGAAGTATAAAAATGCGTCCATCGCCAATCTCACCAGTTTGTGACGATGAGAGAATTGCTTGAACTGCTTTCTCCACATTCTTTTCTCGAACAACAATAGATAAAAGAGTACGCTCAATAGTACTAGTATCATATGCAATACCGCGATAAATTCTCCCCTCTCTTGAACGGCCGACGCCGCGCACGTCGTAATAAGAGAACCATTCAATATCCGCTGCCAAGAGGGCATCTTTAACATCATCAAATTTTGTTTTGCGGATAATAGCTTCAATCTTTTTCATTTGGTTGGTGGTTTTGATTTTAAACTAATATATCCTCTAGGCGTACAAATATAAGTACACCTTAGTATCAGGATATTTATAAATATTGTGTAATTTATACCAGAAAACTAACTCTTAAAAGCTCAATCCAAACGTAAGATACGCCTTGTCAGTATATGGATTAAGAGTTACTTTTGCAAAAGCTGGTAATTTCAATTTATCGGTCACAGAAATTGACTTACTTGCACCTAGACCGATATTTGTGATATTAGCTCCATCTGAATACATTCCTTCGGCTGGAGTTCCACCGATTTCGAAGGTCATATCAAGATCGCCAACTGTAAAAGGCACAGTAGCCTCAATATACGTCGAATAAGAACGATCACCATCTTTCGCATAATAATCACTACCTGCAAAATTGGTGTTACATGCTAAGGAAAAAGTGCCAAAATCATAAGCTAAAGTTGCTTCGTACACGTGAGCTGTTTCACCAGAAGCATATTTAAAATATTTATTTTCGGCATCATAAACAGAAAACCAATAATCTGTTACTGTTACAGAAAAATCTCCGACACTATACCCAACATACAAGTCTAATTCCTTAGTGTCAGTCTTTTCAAGTCCTACTGAACCCCAAGTACCAAAAGACAAGCCACATGGAGTTTCGATAGACATTCCAGGTTGAATACTTACACCTCCGCAGTCCATACCGCGCCAGATATAACTACTGACCAAGTCAGCTCCAACACTCGCCTTTACCTTCTTTTCTTGCGCAAACATGTGACCAATTGGCAATGTTGCTGTTAATCCCATTGCTAGTAAAAGCACCATCATTTTTCTTTTCATAATCGTCATCTTTAGAAGTTAGAAATAAATTGTGGAAGATCCACTCGTTCAATCTTCTGGTCGTTCAAATAAGTTTGCTTTTTCTTTAGCGCTTTGTCTAGACTAATCTTTCCTCCTCTCCTTAAAAATCTCTCTCAGTATCATTGAATGTTTCCTATGTAACGTTATACTTATTGAAACTCTCTCTCATTCAGAACTAAACTAATATAGATAAATACCTATCTTTTACATACACAAGACGCTCATTCTAGCATATTATACAACCTCTCTAATAAAAGAATAATTTAATTCTCTTCTCTGTACAGTGCAAATATAGTGCTTTTATTTTACCACGCAAGCATAAATGTGTTATTTTTCTGCTAAAAAGCATATTTTTGTAGCATAAAGAGATTTCTTGATTGCATTTCATCTCGTTTTGCTACACAAAGCAATAAATCAACGACCTTTTGAATAGTCACAGAATCTCCGTTTTCACTTTTAATTTGTAAGATTTCAATAAAAACGATAAGAAAATCATAAGCATCAAAGCGCTCCCTTGAATCTTATCCTAATAAAGACTACCTTTGCACTTATGATAACGACAAATAAATTCTTGATAACCTATGCTGCCATATTATGCTACTTTTCCATTTGGAACAGTTCAGAAATGCATGCTCAAAAAGTTCCAAGTATTCATACTGAGATGAATACATTTTCTAGAGTGATATCTCCGACGCCTCCTCCAAGTATCAAATTCTGCAATAAGAGCTACAGTCTACAAAGATTTGACGCAAGAGAGCGCATGGAAAGAGAAATGCTTTCATTTTGTTATATGCATTCAACAACTCTACAGGTTATAAAAAAAGCCAACAGATTCTTCCCTATAATTGTACCAATATTAAAAGAAGAAGGTGTTCCAGAAGATTTCAAATACCTGATGGTTGTCGAAAGTAGTTTAAACACAAAAGCTTATTCTAGAACTGGAGCTGCAGGTTTATGGCAACTGATGCGTACGACAGGCAGGGAATTGGGACTTGAGATCAACGCAAATATCGATGAACGATATAATATTTACAAAGCAACCAAAGCAGCATGTACATATTTGAAAACGAGATACAATCATTTTCAAGACTGGGGACTAGTAGCCCAAAGTTATAATGCGGGGGAAGCAGGTATCGCACGAGAAATAAAAAAACAGCATTCAAAGGATCCATTAGATTTATATTTAAACACTGAGACTTCGAGATATTTTTTTCGTATTATGGCCTGTAAGCTATTATTTCAAGACCCTTCAGTTTTTGGATTTTATCTTAGACCATCTCAATTATACCCACCATTGGATTACACAACTAAAACTATAACAGACCCAATTAATGACCTAGCAAAATGGGCACATGAACATGGCACAACATATAGCTTACTGAAACGCTCTAACCCATGGTTATTGCAAACAAGCCTACAAAACAAGAGTCACCGCACATACATTCTCAAAATCCCTAAAGAATCTAGCATATACTATACTCCATCTGAAACAAAAGCCTACAATAACAATTGGGTCATAACCCATCAATAATCAACGATGTAGGTTCTTGACACCACAATGAACACGTAAAATTATCAGCAAGCATCATAATTGTTATTGTATAAATTAATATTATCTTTGTGGCTTCTTTTTCAAACAAGGCGAATAAGATCGCCTCTTATAGCAAAAAAACCTAATAATAAAAAGCGATTTATACATGGAGTTTATATCAACCCTCTTTAGTAAAAAAGTACCTCACAATTCAAGTACAGAAGTATTATCTGGATTGACAGTAGCTTTAGCCTTAGTACCAGAAGCCATTGCATTTGCAATGATTGCTGGTTTTTCACCCCTGACTGGCTTATATGCTGCATTCGTGATGGGATTTGTAACTAGTATTTTAGGGGGGCGGCCTGGAATGATTTCTGGCGCAACTGGTGCTGTTGCAGTCGTTTTTGGTGGACTATGCTTAGCTGTTCGTAACGAGCTGGGAACCAACATATCAGACACGATACTGATGCAATATGTATTTGCTACCGTAATTTTAGCAGGCAGTATTCAGGTTTTAGCAGGTGTCTTAAGACTAGGGAAATTTGTGCGACTAGTTCCACAACCTGTCATGTACGGTTTCGTCAACGGACTGGCAATAGTTATTTTTTCAGCACAATTCCCCAATTTTACAAATATTCTTCACAACGCGAGTATAAGTAATAACGTGCGCTCCACACAACTTATAGTAATGGGTGGACTTGTTGTATTGACAATGCTTATTATTTGGTTATTACCTAAGTTAACCCAAAAAGTCCCCTCATCATTAGCAGCTATTGTTATTATATCTATTATAGTATACACTTTTAATATTCAAACAACTACAGTAGCAGACACACTAGCACAAGGCACACACCTTAGAGGTTCTTTCCCTCCTTTATCTATTCCGCACATTCCAATTAATTGGAAGACATTTATGCTCATCTTGCCATACTCATCTATTATTGCAGGAGTTGGTTTAATTGAAAGTCTTCTTACTTTAAACTTAATTGATGAGATTACAGAAACTCGTGGTAGTGGCAATCGGGAATGCATTGCACAAGGATGTGCAAACATCATTTCTGGTTTTCTTTCTGGGATGGGTGGTTGCGCAATGATTGGACAAAGCCTAATTAATATAACTGCTGGTGCACGTCAAAGATTATCAGGAATTGTAGCTTCAATTATGCTCCTTGTATTTGTAATTTTTGGGTCCAATATTATTGAAAAGATGCCAATGGCAGCACTAGTAGGCGTCATGTTTATGGTAGCTATTGGCACATTTGAGTGGGCTAGCTTACGTGTTTTTAGAAAAATGCCATGGACTGATGTACTTGTTATGATTACTGTTACACTAATTACAGCAATTACTCACAACCTTGCAGTTGCGGTATTGATTGGTATTGTTCTATCGGCACTAACCTTCTCATGGGAAAGTGCAAAGCACATTCAAGCACATAGTTATACTGATGCAAATGGCATAAAGCATTACGAACTTTTCGGTCCTTTATTCTTTGGGTCTACAAAAGGTTTTACAGAGCAATTCAGTCCAGCAAATGATCCTAATATAGTTATCATGGATTTTAAGCACAGTCGAATACTAGACATGAGTGCAATTAGTGCATTAAACAATATAACAAAAAAATATCGCGATGTCAACAAGGAATTGCATCTGCGCCACTTAAGCGAAGATTCACGTGTGTTACTTTCAAACGCTGAAGCAATCATTGAAATCAATGTATTGGAAGACCCTCACTACAAGGTAGTAACCAATAAGGTAAAAGAATTGCAACTTGGGTACGAAAAAGAAAAAACTATTACTTGTGAAGCAAAAGAGTAATTTTCTCCAACCACATCTTATCGGTTTCATCAAAAGTATTAAGAGACACTGAATCGATATCCAAGACCCCAATAGTCATTCCTTTTTGAAAAACAGGAATGACTATTTCTGATTGGCTTAAAGAGCTACATGCAATGTGTCCAGAGAAAGCATTGACATCTGGAACGATTTGCGTTAACCCTGTTTCCCATGCCATACCGCACACACCTTTTCCCTTACGTATGCGGGTACATGCAATGGGACCTTGAAATGGACCCAACACTAGGTACTCCGAATCAATTACTCGATAAAAACCGACCCATAAATGATCGAATGTCATCTGTATAGCCGCAGTAACATTCGCCATATTTGCGATGGTATCACTTTCTCCATCCAACATCGCCACCAACTGGGCATATAACGTTTTATATTGCTCTTGTTTATTATCTCCTGAAAAAACTTCTAATGATTCTGCCATAAATATATATACGCTGTGATTACAATTCAACACTACTTCTGACACGACTTAAAGTCTCAGGTGTCATCATTAAATAGCTAGCTATATAGCTAAGAGGTGCTCTACGCACCACTTGGGGTTGTGTGTCAAACAGATGTTTATACCTAGCTTTTGCCGTTCCGTATCTCCATAAACGTGCTTTGAGTTGAGACTGTAATAATGAGTATTCTAAAACTCGGCGATAATAGGTCGCAATTTCCTTTGAATACCCCATCATTTGTTCGAGGTCTTTCTTTTCCAACAGCCACACTTTTGTATCTTCTAAAGCTTCAGCATACAGATCTGTAGGTATTTCATTGATAAAACTTTCTAAACAAATTAGGGTACAGTGTTCATATGAAAAATGCTCCGTTAAATCTTTTGATTCATTGTAATAAAACTGACGAATCATTCCTTCTTCAATCGCGACAATTTTATCTGCGATATCACCTTCATCAAAAAGAAGCTCTCCCTTTTTCAATTCACGGGAAGTTAGTCTGTCATTCATCATGACTTTGGCTTCCATACTCATTTCTGGGTATCTAGTTTTTATGAAAAAATCAACTGCTCTATTCATATATTGTATTTGTTAATGTGCTCAATGGGATGTATAGTATTTTATCTATGTGATGTTCTTCTTATCTGCATAAATACAGGATAATGATCACTATATGTCCAAGGTTTTATTTGATAAGCAACAGCTTCAAAAGATTTACTGTATAATATATAGTCAATCCTAAAAAAGCCTCCACCAAATCGATAACTTCCTGTCAAACTATTTCCCGATGCTACAAATCCATCTTGCAATCCCTTGCTAATAGTTCGATACACGTAACTAGAGGGTTGTGAGTTAAAATCACCACACACTATGGTTGGATAAGGAGATTTCAAGATTTGCTGTTTTAATTCTTCAGCTTGTTCGACACGTTCATCTAAATTATTTAAAAAGATTTCACGTGCTTTTCGAAGAGCATAAAGACTAGATTGCCCCGCCCCTTTGGACTTTTTTATTTCGTGCAAAGGAGAATATTCTCCCCATGTATTATCTAAACGAGTATCAGCTGGCATGTGCTCTTGATCCTCTCGCCAGACCTCCTTTATCTTGCGATACTGGCGCCGCAAACCAGTCGTCTGTAGATGTGCACAAAACACACGTGTGACTCCTTGTGGCAAATCAACATCACAATACATAAAACTATTACGAGAATTATCGAAATGAAAGTGATGTCCATTAGAAATTGGATATTTACTATAAATAGCTAATGGTAAAAAGTCTGGGTAATGTTCTGTACGATAATGATAAGGCCAAACATTAAAAAGACTGTCTGTCATCTCTTTATTCCACCATCCGCCATCATAAAAAAATTCTTGTAAACAAACAATGTCAACATCCTCTTGTTCAAAATCATGAGCGAGGTGAGTTACCGTATCTGATTCACGGGTTCGAAACAACATAGCCATATTATACGAAGCTACTGTATACACTTTATCTGGTTTACTCTTTGATTTTGAGACATTCCATGAACTAGAATGAAATTGAAAAGTTCTATACAAATAAGGTGTATTGAATACAATAGCAATAAGAGGAAATATAAACCAACGCTTCCGTCTACAGATTCCCCAATAAAATAACAAACATAGGTTGACAACTATTAAAACGGGTAAGACAAATCCTAACATAGCTATATTAGGAACGATTAAAGGAGAAACATACTGCGCAACTCCCCCAATAACCGCTAATAACATACATGCTATACTGGCAGCTATTGTTAAAAAATATCCAAACTTTAAAACTGATTTGTATCCCATTATAAATAACAGCTATTACAAAATAAACTAGTTAATGTAGTAAAGGCGCAACATTTGCGCAATGGCAAATATACATAATTCTTATCGAAAAACAATGTATTATGCTCGTTTTGATTTCTCCCAAGCTCCTGAACCTTGTTTCTTTTTCTTGTATAAATAAGATATTGCACGAATACAATTCCAATTCATAAACAAGAAATAGTATGGAACAAAGAGTATTTTGTTTTTTATTCGCTTTTTAGCCATGATGTATCCAGCTATACCCAACGTATAAAAAAGAGCTTGGCACAGCAAGAAAATAAAGTACATTATACTCCATGTTGGAAAAAAAGCTAATATCAAATTAATAGGAAATAATAAAAAGAGGATAACTGGTGCCAGCGTCCAACGCAAGACACGATGTGAAACATACTGAAACGACAACATTCCATATTTAAAAGGGTTTAGCAGTGGCCTCAACCTCCAGACTGATTGCAAACCGCCAGCAGCAATACGCACTTTTCTTTTTTCTTCCTCAAACATATCCGCACTACCAGATTCTTCAGCATATGCATCGGGAGTATAGGCAATCTTATACCCTTTCATAGCTATTGATAAAGACAAAATAAAATCATCTAATAATGTATCTTTGTTCATCTCAAAAAATAAATAGCGACGAACAGCAAATAATTCACCCGCAGCTCCTACTGTACTATACAGCCTATCATCATAAGCTTTCAAAACTGATTCATACTTCCAGTATATACCTTCTCCTCCGCCTGCAGCATTATCTGTATCATTATTAATAATTCGTTTTTCTCCGGCGACACAGCCCACTTTAGGCTCCATAAAACGCTGTACTATAACTCGTATCGCTTCCTTATTGACCATTGTGTTTGCGTCCGTAAAAACAACAATCTCTGTATCTACATAACGCATTCCACGATTCATAGCTGCTGTTTTTCCATTCCTAATAGGTTCATATAAAACTCGAACGCGCTTATATTTTGCGAGTAATGCATTAGTACTATCATCAGAACCATCTGTACACCAGACTAAGTCAAGCTTATCTTCTGGATAATCTAAGTTCAAACAATTAGTCATCTTATCATGCACAACGTCTTCTTCATTAAATGCTGTAATAAAGAGCGTGACAGACGGCAATTTATCATCTTCAGGAAGTGCAATACGCTCCTTTTTTTTAAAGAGTTCCTTAACTTTTACAAGAATGAACAACATGATCCCATACCCCAAATATGTATAGAATAAAATAAATAAAAAGATCCAAAAGAGCACTGTAAGCACAATGTAAGAGGTGTTCATAAGCTATTAATAGTTTGTTATAGTTCATCTAAGACTCGCTTCATTTGTACCTTCCAATCTAAATGGCGAATCGATTCACGGATACTTTTGGGATCAATTGTACAATGAGATTTAAAACGTAGTAAAGCTTCAATATCCAATGGAGTTTCGTCTGCAGGTGCTTTCATTACATAGGGCATTTTCTCAAAGTCTTCATCAATTTCACTATATACAAACGGTAGACCACGCACTGCGTATTCTCTATTCTTAAGTGTTTTAATCTTCGTAATTCCAGAACGATGTCTTGCTAATGATGCAATGCATATATCCGCTTTATTAAAAAAAGCAGTTAGTTCTTCCCCGTGTTTAGGTCCATGTAAAAAAACATGTTTTTCAAGATTTGGGTATTGAGATATCACTTTTTTAATAACATCTGCATCGTGATTAAAATTAGGCCCAACTATATCAAATACAATTGGTGCATCTGGATATTTTTGTAAATATTGCCCCAACCCATGTACTGCACGATCAAAACCATGCCAATAATGAATTTCAGCAACGGCCAACAAATGAATTGATCCATCTGTAGAAGGAAGATGCTGAGCTAAAGGAGTTTCATCAAAATCTACTCCATTGGATATACGCACCGTTCTTTGTCCAAAAATTTTTTCAGCATCCGAAAATGTCACAATACAGTTACACTGTGCTGCCAAGCGATATCTGAAAATACGATCAACACAAAGAACCATTTTCCAAGAGATTGGCATTCTGTTGTATTCAGTATCATATGGATAAGTCGGAATCTCCAAAGCTATTCTAACGCCCAATTTACGTAACTTTTTAAAGAAACGAATAACTCCAGGATTTGCATTATGAAAAGAACGAATATAGGCCACATCAATAGTATGTTTGTCCACAAACTCTACAACAGAATCAAAATTACATCTACTTTTTGCTGCAGCCCATACCCCTGTACCATAATCC
This sequence comes from Bacteroidaceae bacterium, assembly GCA_963668535.1. Classification (GTDB taxonomy): domain Bacteria; phylum Bacteroidota; class Bacteroidia; order Bacteroidales; family Bacteroidaceae; genus F22. Next base: position 1,680,225 of record OY764867.1, on the reverse strand, counting down.
TCAACAACTTCATTGTCAATCATACGACATCTATGGTCATCTTCAGTACGTTCATAATGACACAAATAAACCTTGTGATTAGCTTTCTGAAGTCCAACGATTTGCGCTATTATCTTCTTACTAATCCCACTAGCCTCATCAAACCCGTGAAAGAGCATATATAATATTTTCATTATAGAAGTATCGTGTATATATAAATTGTGGCCACTAATATAGAGGGCATTTGCCACAAATATACAATGCTTTTTTGTCAAAAAAAAACAAAAAAGTATTTTTCTCTACGGAAAATCTAGTTAAGTTTTTCTTTTAAAAATTGGCCAGTATATGAAGCTTCACATTCAACGATTTCCTCTGGAGTACCTACAGCAACAACCTGTCCACCTTTACTTCCTCCATCTGGACCAATATCAATAATATGATCAGCGCATTTTACGACATCTAAGTTATGTTCAATAATTAATACAGTGTGCCCTCTATCAATTAGTTTTTCGAAAGCTTGCAGGAGGACATGTATATCGTGAAAATGTAACCCTGTTGTTGGTTCATCAAAAATAAATAACGTATCAGAAGCACGTTCCAAACTTAAATAATATGCAAGTTTAACACGTTGATTTTCTCCTCCAGAAAGAGTTGTAGAAGTTTGTCCTAATTTAATATATCCCAATCCAACATCCAACAAAGGCTGCAATGACCTTACAATTTTCTCTTGTTTGTATTTACTAAAAAAGAGACTTGCCTCTTCAACACTCATTTCAAGAAGATCATACACAGACTTTCCTTGAAAAGTCACTTCTAATGTGTCTTTCTTAAAGCGTTTCCCCTTACATGATTCACATGTTAGAGTCAAGTCTGCCATAAATTGCATTTCAACATGTGTGACTCCTTCACCTTTGCATTCTTCACAACGTCCTCCGTCACTATTAAAGCTAAAAAATTTTGCGGACATCCCCATTTGCTTGGCAAGTGGTTGAGCGGCATACAATTTTCGAATTTCATCCCAAATTTTCAAGTACGTTGCTGCATTACTTCGCGATGATTTTCCAATAGGATTTTGGTCTATATACTCTACTTTACTGATCATTTTTACATCACCCGTCATAGATATATAATAACCTGGGCGATCTCCACCTTCTCCCATTTCCCGTCTTAATCCTAGATAAAATATATCATGAACAAGAGTACTCTTTCCTGAGCCACTGACGCCAGTAACAACAGTCATAGCATGAAGGGGCAATTTGACATCTACTCCTTTTAAGTTATTAGCACGGGCACCTTTTACTTGAATATAACTATTCCACTGACGCCGTACAGTAGGAACAGGGATTTTATCTTCATGCATCAAATAACGCACAGTATGACTAGTCGAATTTTGAGTTAACTTAGACATATCACCTTGATACACGATTTGCCCACCATGTACACCTGCACCAGGCCCTACATCAATAATATAGTCTGCTGCACGCATAATATCCTCATCGTGTTCAACAACAACTACAGTATTCCCTAAGTCTTGCAATTTTCTAAGTACTTGAATGAGTTTTAAAGTATCCTTACTATGCAAACCTATACTAGGTTCATCCAATATATAAAGACTGCCAACTAAACTTGAACTTAGAGAAGACGCCAAATTAATACGCTGACTTTCTCCACCAGACAACGTATTACTCAATCGATTAAGTGTAAGGTATGTCAATCCAACATCATGCATAAAACCAATACGTTTACGAATTTCATCTAACAATCTTTCAGAGATGATAGATTCGTGTTCCGATAAATCCAAATGATCAAAGAATATCTGTAACTCATCCATAGGTAAATCAACTAAATCCGAGATTGATTTACCACCAACTTTGACGTAGTTAGCTTCACAACGTAATCGTGTACCATGACATTCTGGACAGATTGTCTTTCCCCGGTATCTCGACAACATCACACGATATTGAATTTTATACTGTTGCCGCTGCAGAAAATCAAAGAAAGCATTAATACCTTCCAAATCATCAGCACCATCCCAAAGAATCTTTTTTTGTTCTTTAGTCAACTCATAATATGGTGCAAAAATAGGGAAATCATATTTTTGAGCATGTTGTATAAAATACGTTTTCCATTCCCCCATTTTTTCTCCTCGCCATGGAAAAACGGCTCCATCATACACTGACAAGCTTGGATCAGGGATCACTAGATTTTCGTCAATACCCATCACTTTACCAAATCCTTCACATTTTGGACATGCGCCATACGGATTATTAAAAGAGAACAACTGTGGAGATGGTTCTAAAAACCTCATACCATCTGCTTCAAACTTGTTACTAAAACTATATACAGCAGATTCTGTTTTGGATGTGTATATCCGTATTGCACATTCACCGAGTCCTTCATAAAATGCAGTCTGTACAGAATCGTTTACACGAGAGCGCGTATCTGCATCATATTTGACAGCTAAGCGATCAATCATCAAATAAACATTTAATGGATTATCTGTAGACACAAAATCTTCGATAAGGCTCAACTTTCCATCAATATCAATACGTGAAAAGCCATTTGATAAATCCATTATTAATTGATCTTTCAAAGCACGATCTGGAATACGGTTTGCCTTAGTCAAAATAGTAAACTTTGTACCCTCAGATTGTGTCATAACAAAATCAACCACATCCTCAGGCGTATGTTTCTTCACCTCATTCCCTGTTACTGGACTAATGGTATGACCTACTCTTGCAAAAAGCATACGCAAATGCTCATAAATCTCGGTTTGAGTTCCGACTGTGCTCCGTGGATTGCGGCTAATCACTTTCTGTTCAATAGCAATAGCAGGAGGGATCCCCATAATAAAATCACACTCTGGTTTACTCATTCTGCCCAAGAACTGACGTGCATAACTTGAAAGACTCTCCACATAGCGTCTCTGCCCTTCTGCATATAATGTATCGAATGCCAATGAGGATTTACCCGATCCCGATAAACCAGTAATTACAACAAGTTGATTACGAGGGATGGTCACATCAACATGCTTTAAATTGTTGACATGAGCACCTTGTATTTGAATTTCTTTTTTTTGTACCATATATTCTGCTATTGACTAACGGACAAAGATAGTGCTTTTTTCGTAAGAATTTTCTATCTTTGCAGAGAAACAAGTCTTAATAATCCTCATAGATTCTATTTTTAATGAAGCTATTTATTCCAACTCCTTCAGTAAAGAAACTCTTAACTAGTATCTTCATAATTGTTCCCTTTATACTTTGCGCATTATACTCTTGTAAATCACTGCATCCTCAAATTTCAACAATCGAGGTTAAACAACCATTTAATCCTAAACGTGAATTTCGTGGAGCATGGCTACCTACAGTAACTGGTGATTATTACCAATTAAGCGAGGCACAGATGCAAAGTAAACTAATCAAACAATTAAATGCTCTACAAGCAGCAGGGATTAATGCTATATTGTTCCAAATTCGCCCGTCAGCAGACGCCCTATACCCATCAACTTTAGAGCCATGGAGTAAATGGCTCACAGGTACACAAGGCATATCACCTGGTTGGGATCCAACAGCATGGATAATACAAGAATGCCATAAACGTGGCATGGAAATGCATGCATGGCTCAATCCATACAGAGTAAAACAACATCTAACAGAAAGATTGGCCCCAAACCATATTTACTTTAGGCATCCAGAATGGTTCATTACTTATGGAGACAAAATGCTATTCAACCCCGCATTACAACAAAGTCGTCACTTTATTTGCCAAATAGTCAAAGATATTTTAACAAAATACGATGTCGATGGGATTCATATGGATGACTACTTTTATCCCTATCCAATAGCAGGAAAACAGTTTCCAGACGAAAATGATTATTTAGCAATGGGACTTCAATTTCATAACAAAGCAGATTGGAGACGACACAATGTTGACCTATTAATACAACAGATTCACGAAACCATCCAACAACAAAAACCATGGGTAAAATTTGGCATTTCGCCATTTGGTATCTATAGAAATACAAAAAACAGTCCAGACGGAAGTGCAACAAACGGCCTAGAAAATTACGGCGATCTCTATGCCGATATTTTAAAATGGACTCGTTCAGGATGGGTCGATTATATAATTCCTCAAATTTATTGGCAAATTGGGCATCCTGTGGCTGACTACAATGTTCTCGTTGATTGGTGGGCTAATCATACAAACTATAGGAATCTCTATATAGGTCAATCTATACTTCGCACAATAAAATATTCAGATGTAACTAATCCAAACAAAAATCAGTTTACGGCAAAGATTAAACGTCAACGTAGCCATTCATCAATTAATGGTAGTTGTCAGTGGCCAGGACAATGCATTGTAGATAATATAGGAGGAATAGCAGACAGCCTTCGACTTGTATATCATTCCACACTTGCTTTGCAACCAAAGTATCCTTGGATAGACGATGAAGCACCAGAAGTTGTACGTAATTTGAAATGCCGATGGTATGCCGATGGTTACTATCTTACATGGGATACTCCACAAATAAAGGAATTACACAACAAAACGAAAAAAAAATACAAGCACAACTATTCACCTGAAATCACCTTTGAACTCCAACGAACTGACAGATATGTAATCTATCGATTCAAGAAAGGGAAACCAATTGACTTATCCAATCCTCATCACATTGCTACAATCACTAAACACAACAAATGGAAACTCCCCTACCACACAGGTACCAATAAATATATTTATGTAGTCACAGCATTAGACCGAATGCAAAATGAATCAAAAGGGGTGAAAATCAGCGTACGTCTTTAAGCCTTCTCACATATACAAAAAAAGCCACCCCTCTATTGAGGGCTGGCTTACAAAATCCTACCAATGCAATGCTTATTTGCTCAACTTAATTCCTTTGTTGTTCAAAGTAGTTTTAACCAAGAGAGCATACTTTTCATACTGCTTTTTGTCGAGAGTCTTACTCATCAATCTAAGATTTGTTTTCACCGCCTTAGTTGTGAGTTCGCTACGTGCAGAATCAGCGTTATTAGCCGTTCTCATTTCTTCTTTAAAGAAACTACTAATATGCCCCACTTCTTTAGCTTGCTGTTCCGAAAGTTTTAAATACTTTGCAAGCATCTCAACATTAATGTTTGCAGTCCAATTAGCTGCAGTAGGTTGCATTCCAGCTGCAAATCCTGATGTCATTAGGCAGAACACTGCCACTAAACTCAATACAATCTTTTTCATAATACCTAATCATTGACTATTATCCTATTAATCTTTTTATAAAACCTCATCTGAGGTCATCAGAAGCTCTCTTTCAAGAGTAATCACACGCGATTTTAAATCGCATTCAATACAATCTTATTACCTAATAACAGTGTATCCTAGTCACACTAAGATTATCTTGCACATCGCAAACATACAAACATGTTGAATAACACAGAAGTTTTTTTGCAGATAAGACCCAAATAACACTATAAATATTGACTATTATCAAGAGAAGAGAAACACACTCTATAATAGCACTTTATCAAAGTCATAAAATCACGAATAAGCAACAGTATTCTTGCCCACAATCACTGGCGTATTCGGTAATCTAGAAAAGAGTTAAATTAGCAATAAAAGTCAATTTTGCTATACAGAGTTTACAGAAAAACATTACATTTGCACTTATGAAATTGTTATTTATAACGATTTCCTATAAAATTGACTTATTCATTTATAAAACAGATTATTATGGCTTACGTAATTAACGACGACTGTATCGCATGTGGTACTTGTATCGATGAATGTCCAGTAGAGGCTATCTCTGAAGGTGATATTTATAGCATCAATCCAGATCTTTGTACTGAATGTGGAGCTTGTGCAGATGTTTGTCCATCAGAAGCAATCCACCTAGGTGAATAATTAGCGTCACACGAAAAAGAAAGGGATGTATCAATTGATGCATCCCTTTTCGTTTTATAATATATATCAAAACAGATTATTATCGCAACTTTAATCGGTCACCGACCTTTGGTAAATAATCACTGGATAAATGATTTCTTCTATATAAAAACTTCATTTGTATTCCATATCTTTGAGCAATCAAATGCATTGATTCACCTGGCTGTACATAATGCACCTCGCAGCCTTGCGCAGCCTTGCTCTTCTTTTTATGCAGGTAGATAACATCTCCTTCATTCAATATATAATCCTTGTCTAATTCATTATACCTAATTAAAGACGAGGCACGAATTCCTGTTTCTTTAGCTAAACTCCTCCAAGTATCTCCATCATGAGCAACTAAATACGCTAAATCATTTGCCAAAGCTATCGTGTGGGTATAATGTGTTTGATCAAGTTCAACTAAAGTTTTGCCAACCTTTTTATCATATTTGTATAATTTGTAATCTTCGATAATGCTAATCAATCGGTTTGCATATGATCGGTTTGTAGCGTATCCTGCTTTTTTTAAGCCCTCTGCCCATCTTTTATAATCTGTAATTCTATATCTAAAAAGGAAAGCATATCTCCTATGTGTTCTTAAAAACTTACTATGATCTTCATATGATTCTCTAACATGCCTGTATGCTCTAAAACATTCATGCCTTCTATCATCATCGTGATACACTTTACGCCCCCTCCAACCATGACATTTTATTCCAAAATGATTATTACTTTTACGTGCCAGATCACTACGTCCTGCTGCGCTTTCCAATAGTCCCTGTGCTAACGTAATACTTGCTGGGATCCGATACTCTTCCATCTGATCTACTGCTATTTTACTATATCTTTTTATATAAGCACGATAAGAACTATTGATACGCCCCGCAACAATAGGCATATGGTTCATCCCTACAAAAATTATGAAAAACAAAGTAATTTGCTTCAGTCGGGTAAAAAGTAAACTTGTTTTTGAGTACATAATTCTATTTTATTCAACATTTTATAGCAACAAAAATGCTTATAATAATTGGGAATTCCTATCATATCACTAACTTTGTGGTATAATTTTAGCTTATTAAACAGATGAAACAGCAGAAAATCATTACGAGCATGAGCATTTGTACGCTCGATGAGCTTACAGAACAGGAACAGCTTTTAGTGCGTCAAGCCCAAAAAGCTACTCAACGCAGTTATTCTCCATATTCTAGCTTTCAAGTAGGAGCTGCAGTTCTGCTAGACAACGAAACAATAGTCACAGGGAGCAATCAAGAAAATGCAGCTTACCCCTCAGGTCTTTGTGCTGAACGTACCGCCCTATTTTACGCAGGTTCGCAATACCCCGACATGCCGATTAAAGCACTAGCTATTACAGGATATACAAAAGGAGAATTTTTAGACGAGCCCTTATCTCCTTGTGGTGCTTGTCGTCAAGTAATGCTTGAGACTGAAATACGTTCAAAGAAGCCAATGCGTGTTTATTTGATTGGCAGAAAAAAAATATATATACTTGAAAGTGCATCATCTTTAGTTCCTCTTAGTTTTAAAGGAGATGTACTCCCTCAAAAAAATGATTAGCTATGATGATATTGGATGTTAATAAATACTCTGAATTTAAAACGATGCGTGAAGCTGAGAAAAAGATAGAAGCGCATCGTCCATTAAACGAAGACATTATCAGTAATGATTATTGGATTATTCTTCATGGTGAACTTCTGTTACTCAAAGAAGATATCAATGGTGATTTTACTACATATTCACTCCCACAGGGTAAGCAGCCTCCCATCAAAGTAACCGATTCTATTATTCACCCCATAACCTTGCCATTAGAATCTACCCCAATAGCCCAATCTATAGAAATGGATACAGCTCCATATATTGAAGGGTATATCTGGGTCGGAATGCGAGATGCTTATGATGTGCTTGCAAATAAACTATATACCGCAGTAGGAAAAGCTCATCAGATGCACTATTGGGCGTTAACTCATCGTTACTGCGGTAAATGCGGAACACCAACCGTACAAGCCTCTCCCAACATGATGAAATGCCCTGCATGTAACGAGGAGTATTTCCCTCGTATTTCACCTGCGATGATAGTACGAATAACTCGAGGTAAAGATGAAATATTCTTAGTACAATCACGTGGCTTTCGCAAATCATTTAAAGGTCTAGTAGCTGGTTTTATGGAAGTTGGTGAATCACTAGAAGAGACTGTACTTCGTGAGGTACGAGAAGAAACTGGTTTAGAAATCAAAAACATAAACTATTTTGGCAGTCAACCTTGGCCTTATCCATCAGGACTGATGCTAGGTTTCACTGCTGAATATGCTAGTGGAGAGATACATCTTCAGGAAGAAGAGTTAATTAGTGGACAATTCTACCATCGGAACAATCTACCTGCTATTCCCAAGAAATTAAGTTTAGCTCGTCTCTTAATTGATGACTGGTTAGAAAACGCTGAAACAACATAAAATAAACAACACATCTATGCTCACCAATACTATAGCTCCAGAAAAAATCAAACTAGCCAACACTTGGCTACACGAAGCAAAAAATGTGGTCATTGTATGCCACGTAGGTCCTGATGGTGATGCCATTGGTTCTTCGTTAGCCATGGCTCATTTTGTACGTATCCTACATTGTGTTCCACAAGTTATTGTGCCTAATGATTTTCCGAATTTCCTAGCTTGGGCACCAGGCGCAAGCGATATTTTGGTATATGCAAATGGTGCCAATGAATGTCGCACCATATTGCGTGATGCTGATCTTATTATTTGCCTAGATTTCAACATCCCATCACGTACTGGTGATATGAAAGAAGCTTTAGTCGATTCGCCAGCACGTAAAATGATGATTGACCACCACCTATATCCAGATGATTTCTGCGATATTGTAATTTCCCATCCACCTATTTCATCAACATGTGAATTGGTCTTTAGATTTATTCATCAAATGGGATATTTTCCACAAATCAATCACGACATAGCCTCATGTTTATACCTAGGCATGATGACAGATACTGGAAGTTTCACTTATAACTCAAACAACTCCGAAATATATGCTATTATTTCCATGCTCATGGAAAAAGGCATTGATAAAGATGAAATTTATCGTCGAGTAAACCATACGTACAGTGAAGAAAGACTCCGTTTAATGGGTACACTACTTAGCCAGATGAATGTCTATCCTGAACATGCTGCATTAATGACTTTGTCACACACACAGCAAGAAAAACATAAATTCAAGAAGGGAGATAGTGAAGGTTTTGTAAATCTTCCTTTACAAATTCTTGGCATGAAGATGAGTTGCTTTTTAAGAGAAGATAAAGAGAAAAGCATGATTAAAGTATCTCTTCGTTCCATTGGAGATTTTGCATGCAACGAAATTGCAACTAAATATTTTAATGGAGGTGGTCATAAGAATGCTTCTGGCGGAGAATTCTTTGGTCCAATGTCTGATGCTGTAGCAACATACGAAAAAGCCATACAAGAGTACAAAGATTCCCTAATGAAGTAATATAATGCGCTAGCCTATGGACATACCAGCCTTGATTCTTTTCTGGAATTCCACCTTCCAAATTATATATATAATCATTCTTGTGCCAGTTGTTTTGATGATTTTATTGGATAATCGCCCCCCCATCAAAACATTGGCATGGATTCTTGCACTTATATTTCTCCCAATTATTGGACTCATTTTGTATTTTTTTCTTGGTCAAAGAAAAAAACTTAATATAAAACAATTGAATCGTAAATTTAGCCGCTTAATTGAAAAGCCTAAGGCTAGACAACAGATTCCGATACAATTGCCTCCAGAACAAGCACATGTATATAAACCACTCATACAACTATTTGAAGGAAATAGTGCTTCTATTCCTCTAGCAGGCAACAAAGTACGATTCTTCTATTCAGGCTATGATAAGTTACAGGCTCTATTAGAAGCAATACAAAACGCTCAACACCACATCCATCTTCAATACTACATTTTTGAGGATGACAATATAGGTCGTCAAGTCCAAGAAGCCCTAATAGAAAGGGCCCAACACGGTGTTGAAATTCGAGTTTTATACGACGATGTAGGTAGTTGGTCTACATCCAAAAACTTCTTTGAACAAATGCGAGAAGCCGGTATTGCGGCCCGAGCATTTATGAAAGTAAGGTTTCCAGGTATGGCCAGTCGAATCAATCACCGTAACCATCGTAAACAGGTTATTGTAGATGGTAAGATCGGCTTTATTGGAGGGATGAATTTGGCTCAAAGATACATGGATGGAGGTCGTCACACATACTGGCGAGATACGCACATGGAAATCTGGGGAGAAGCAGTACATGGACTCCAAACAAGTTTTTTGATAGACTGGTATACTGTTGATAAATCTCTGATAATTCACAACGATTATTTTCCAGAGATACTCGAACACACTGCATCATCTGAATGTATACAAACAACAAGTTATTCTAAATCCATAATACAAATTGTAGCAAACAATCCTTTACAAGGAATACAAGAGATTCATCAAGGCATTGTACAAATGATTCATTTAGCAAGAAAAAAAATCTTACTACAAACACCGTATTTTTTACCATCAGAAACCCTGCTCAACGCCATTGAGACAGCTAGTTTATCGGGGGTTGATGTACAACTCATGCTCCCCCAAAAAGGAGATAGTATTATTACACAATATGCTTCACAAAGTTATATAGACATGCTGTTAGATGTTGGAGTGAAAATATGGTTATATAAAGATGGATTCTTGCATAGCAAAGCACTCACTTTCGACGATAGTTACGCTACAGTTGGATCTACCAACTTAGACTACAGAAGTTTCGATCATAATTTTGAAGTCAACGCAATGATTTATGACGTTGATTTAGCTAGAGAATTGCGATTACAATTTGAAAAAGACATCAAACACTGCTCACAACTTGATCTGACGACATGGAAAGCAAGAGGAAAGAAAACACAATTAAAAGAATCTATAGCACGATTATTTAGTCCTCTATTGTAAAATGCATGATATTACTCCCATTTATTATGCGAGAAAAAAGTAAAGTTAACGCTACCATATTCTCTATGCTCGACAAAACAAGGATGGTCTACGAAAGAATAATCTTTTCCATGTTCTAAAACAAAAAGACTAACTTCCTTCATAAACCCACCATTTAAAATAAGATCAGGAAGATCGCCAAGACGATCCAACGCATAAGGTGGATCAGCAAAAATCAGATCAAACTGCGCAGTGCATCGATTCAGATATTTGAATACATCTGTACAAAGTGGCATACATCTATCTGCTTTGAGTTGCTTCATCACTTGTTGAATAAAAGCATAATGTTTCCGATCTTTTTCGACACTAATTACTTGACTACATCCTCGCGACACCAATTCAACACTTATACTCCCAGTTCCAGCAAACAAATCCAAAGCAGTAAAACCATCTGTAGAAAAGTCACAATACTGCTCTAAGACATTAAACAGGTTCTCTTTAGCAAAGTCAGTTGTTGGCCTTGCTTTAAAGCTCTTAGGTACATCGAAACGTCGACGCTTATAGATTCCACTAATTACTCGCATTATTTATTCTTTCTTATTGATTCATCCTTATATATTCGTCCCAATCCAAGACAGGTGAAGTTAGCACACCCACGTGCTTAATATAGCGACGTAAATTAGTTACTACATCTTGCATTGACACCTGCACATTAAGCCATTGCATCACCTTATCACGACTCGACATATCCACAATAAAAAGCGAATCTGCCAATTGTTCATAATTGAGTATTTTCCATATATATAATGTATAATAGACACAATCGTTCACAACAGGTGCATATACTCTATTAGTTAATTCAAGGTGCCCTTTTTTAATAGCATAAAATTCAAGGTACTCACCTTGCAAGACAACAAATAAAGTCAAACGATTATTATGATTAGCCTGTGCTGCAAAAGAAGACAACAACAAAGAGGGAATTGCGTGCACACACAATGTTTCACCATAATAAGTTCGTAATTCATCCAACAACGTTTTGTCAGCAGCGTACACAACTTCCAAATCTAATTTAGCAACATGATCGCGCAACACAACTTCGTTGTCTCGTACAGGAAGATTTTGATAAAAATAAGTCACTTTTTCATGAGCTATCCACATATCAGAAGGCACTATTGTCCATCGCCCCATTTCCATGTACACAACCACCTTTGTAAAATCATGTCGTAAACACGCTTCTTCTTGATAAAGTTTCTTCAGGTTCACCGCTACACTAAGCGTTGTATCTACAGATACATATCGAGTATGTACAGGTTTACTACCCAAAAATGGGCAGTATATAGAAAAAGAAAATCCATCCGCAAGTATGCGGATGGATAGACTATATTTTTGATTGGGTTCAAAAGCTACCATATCATATAGGTTTACTCCCAGTTACCCGCATTGTTGTTACCACCGTCTTCGATAGAACCCACTTGAAGTCCTGGGAAACGACCTAAATTATTAGCTTCGTCATTCAAGTTGATAATTGCTTGCTTGTTATTAAGACCAGCTAGATATACATCATTCTTCACGTTAGCTTGGAACAAGAATACTGGCATACCACTCTTAGTCACAGTAATAACAGTATCCATCTCAAACTTAGCATTATCTGTATTAGGAACATAACGGATTGAATCAGGATTGAATCCCTTAGAAAAACCAGCTGTATCCAATACTGCAACCCAAAGTGTATCACGACGGAAGTTTTCTAGACCTTTTTTCTTCACCTCGCGATAATTACCAGTCTTTTTCGCCTTATTAATGATTCTCATTGCCTTCTTTTCTGTAAGACCAGAAGATAATTGATCATCGGTCAAGACTCCTTCCTTAAGTACGAAAGGTTTCTTAGCTGTCTTGATAAAATCAATAAGTGTATCAAAATTGTTTGTATACGCTTGATCGTGTTGTGCACGATATTCAAGCTGAGCAGTACGAATGTCTTTCAAACGCTTGATAACAGCGTTGTCATACACCGTTTTTTGCTTATCAAATTTGATTGGAGCCATAATGCTATTATATGTCACCCCCACTAAAACCAAGGCCACTAGGACCAAAACTACGTTAATTACCGTTTTCATGTTGACTATGTTTCGTTTATTAGTTATATTCGTACCGCAAAGATAAAACTAATAACCAAAAACAGCGAGAAAATCGCATTTTTTTATTCCGTATAGTATGAGAAAAGTAGAATTCCAACAGGAGATTAAAGATGATTTTGCATTTGCTCCTACTCATCAACAGGATTTAGCAATTCAAATGCTCTCTGATTTCATGTCTGTTAGTGTTAATCAATACTTGTTTATCCTAAAAGGTTATGCTGGAACGGGAAAAACATCTTTAATCTCATCCTTCGTTAAAGTACTCCGAAAACATAATTATCAGGTAATCCTTCTAGCACCAACTGGGCGCGCAGCGAGAGTATTGTCAAATTACTCTGAGATACCAGCTTTAACAATTCACCGTAAAATATATCGCCAACATCGCGTAGGAGATATTCACACGAACTATAGCTTAAACACAAATCTGCATGCGCACACCTTATTTATTGTTGATGAAGCATCTATGATTTCTCACAAGAGTTCTATGACCGACATTTTCTCTTCTAACCCCTTGTTAGACGACTTAATCGAATATGTATATTCTGGCAACGACTGTCGTCTTATGCTTATTGGCGATACAGCACAACTTCCTCCCATAGGGGAAAATGAAAGTAAGGCATTAAACGCTGAATATCTACAAGGTTTTGGTCTAGACACTTTTGAAATAGAGCTTAACGAAGTAGTGCGTCAGCGTGCCGAAAGTGGCATTTTACTACAGGCAACACATATTCGACAGTACATCACTGCTATCCAAAAACAAATGTACGAATATGGACAGACAGAAGAGATCAAGCAACCACTCATACCTGCTAAACCATTTCCAGATTTACAATGTGTCGAAGGAGAAGAATTGCTTGAAGCATTAGAAGATTCCTACAATCAAGTGGGTATAGAAGATACTATTATTATCACTCGTGCTAACTGGCGAGCCAACCAATATAATATGGGAGTACGAAATCGTATTCTATGGAGAGAAGAGCTACTAGAACGTGGTGATTTATTGATGGTAGCTAAAAACAATTATTATTGGGCTGAGCAGGATAAAAGAGATGATTTTTTAGCGAATGGAGAGATTATACAAGTCAGAAAAGTCATTAAGAGATACAAACTGTACGGGTTTGAATGGGCGCAAGTCGAACTAGAAGTTCCAGATCATGAGGAATGGTACCCTGAAGTACTTTTACTTGTTGATACTTTACTAGCAGAAGCTCCTGCTCTGACCAAGGAACAACAAGAAAAATTATATTATGCAATCTTAGAGGATTATCAACACATTACTACACAAAAAGCACGTCTTAAAGCCCTCAAAGAAGATAAGCATTTCAATGCATTACAAGTCAAATATGCTTATGCTATTACGTGCCACAAATCACAAGGTGGACAATGGCGTCGCGTATTTTTAGACGGAGCGATGCTCCAAGAAGACATGCTTAATTTAGATGGACTTCGTTGGTTATACACAGCCTATACTCGTGCAACAGATAAGCTATATCTTATCAATTACCCTGAACGTGGAAAGGAGACCGTCCCAATAAGATCAAACGAGGAAAACGTTTAGGTAAATAGGCCCCCTTTACTGCTAAACGAAGATTTTCTTGCCTTACTGATTTGTATTGTTTGTGTATCAAAGATTTTCCATCCTTTCTTGCTTTAATAACAGCCTTCATATGTGCCCATTGTCCCTTTAAAAAGAACATTCCTGCAGCTAAATAATCCAACAAACAACGCATACGCATCACTCCACACAAATCTCCTTCAGGCAAATTTTTATAGAGCATAAGTAGATTATTTCGGAAATTAAGATAAGTTTTACGTGGTGATCCGTAAGGCAATGATCCCCCACCCAAATGATACACCACACTTTGTGGGATACAACGCAATTTATATCCTCTAGCACGTAAACGCCAACAGAGATCAATCTCTTCCATGTGGGCAAAAAAAGTACCATCCAATTGTCCAACTTCTCTGTATGCTTGATTACGCAAACACATAGCTGCCCCAGACGTCCAAGCAACATCTATTGGCACATCATATTGTCCTTGATCCCTTTCTACAGTATTCATTATCCGTCCTCTACAGTACGGATAGCCATAATAGTCTATAAATCCTCCACAAGCTCCAGCATGTTCAAAGTACTCAGGTTGTCTAAGACTAAGCATTTTAGGTTGACATGCTGCATAATCTGGATGATCATCTAAAAAATCTATCAATGGAGATAACCACCCCTCAGTCAACTGTATATCACTATTCAATAATACAATATATTCACTATCCACTGCTTCTAATCCCTTATTATATCCATCTGCAAAACCATAATTTTCTGACAATATAACAAGTCGTACTTCTGGATAATGTACTTGCAACCAGCACACAGAGTTGTCTGTGGAGCCATTATCAATAATCACAACCTCCACTCCTGGCAAATTGCAATGAGACAAGATATTAGGTAAGTATTCTTCCAACATCTTTTCTCCATTCCAATTGAGAATAACGACACTTACTTTCATTTTTACTTTTCTATTTGACAAACCTTTTTGATTTCACCCAGCATCGCATGTTTATCTTCACTCATATGTAAAAGTTTCACTTCTACTATATGATTGTCCAAAGAATTGTCTACGGGAAGTTCAACGCGCACATAGTTATCTGTAAAACCATACATCGTATCTCCTCCTTGATTATGTTCTAATAAAACCGTACGCGTTTGACCTGCAAACGATTCATAAAAGGCTTGTCGTTTAATCTCAGAAATATCCAGTAAGCGTTTACTACGTTTTTGTTTATCTTGGGGATCTACTGCATACTCAATTTCTAAAGCTTTCGTTCCAGCTCGTTCAGAATAACTAAAAACATGTAATTGGCTAATATCTAGACCTTCAATAAATCGAACGGCATCTTCAAAATAAGCGGGTAGTTCTCCACGTGTACCCACAATCACATCTACTCCAATAAAGCAATCTGGAATAACCTGCTTAATATAAGAGATTTTTTTTGCAAACAGAGCAGTATCATAACGACGTTTCATTAACTTCAACACTTCATCACTACCAGCTTGCAATGGGATATGGAAATGAGGCATAAAACGCTTGCTCTGAGCTACAAACGAGATGATTTCATCTGTTAACAGATTAGGTTCTATACTAGATATACGATAACGTTCTATACCTTCTACTTCATCCAATGCTTTACATAAATCCAAGAAAGTCTCTCCAGTAGTACGCCCAAAATCACCGATATTCACACCAGTCAACACAATTTCATGCCCACCTTGTGCAGCCACTTTTTCAGCTTGCTTCACTAGCGAAGCAATCGTTCCATTACGGCTAGCCCCACGTGCCATCGGTATAGTACAATAAGTACAATAGTAGTTACATCCATCTTGTACTTTCAAAAAATAGCGTGTGCGATCTCCTCTAGAGCAACTTGGTATAAACTTGTGAATATCTTTTAGCTTTGAGGTAAAAGCTTGCCCATGTTCGCTCTTAGTCAAATTACCGAGATGCTCCAATATCTCTCCTTTTTGATCAGCACCAAGCACAATATCGACTCCCTTCAAACTGGCAACTTGATTAGGCTTCAATTGAGCATAACATCCAGTAACCACAACGTAAGCCCCAGGATTTTGTCGGCGCAACTTACTAATGGCTTGCCGACATTTTTTATCTGCAGCTTCTGTCACAGAACATGTATTGACAACAATCAAATCGGCACACTCGCCTTGGCGAACTGTACGAAAACCAGCATCGCTCAAAACCTGTGAAATTGTTGATGTTTCAGCGAAGTTCAACTTGCATCCTAATGTATAATACAGGGCTTTTTTGTCCTGAAACGCATTGATATCTATCATTTTTACTTGCTAACTTAATTTTTTAGGCTACAAAGGTAGCATATATTATTGAAAAATCCTATTTTTGCACATCAGACGAAATTACGTGCAATGATTAAAGAGAATTTTATCAAACTGTACGAGAATAGTTTCCGACATAATTGGGAACTTCCTTGTTACACAGATTATGGCTACGAACCGACATATTCATATGGAGACGTTGCCCAAGAAATTGCCAAGCTCCATCTTCTATTCCATTCATTGGGCATGAAACGTGGTACAAAAATAGCTTTGCTTGGTAAGAATAATGCCCGTTGGTGTATCGCTTATATGGCAACAATCACTTACGGAAGTATTGTGGTACCTATATTACAGGATTTCCCATCCAAAGATGTGCATCATATCATCAACCACTCCGAATCTTACATACTTTTTGCAAGTGAGCAATACTGGAGCAAGTTGGATGCAGAAGAGATGCCAAACCTTAGGGGAGTATTGGCATTTGAAGGGTTCAAATGTATTCACGAAAAAGGGGATAACCAATTGTCATCTTTTCAAAATGAGGCATCTGCACATTTTTTAGCGGCTTATCCAAATGGTTATACAGCAGAAAATGTAGATTACACTTCCCTTGGTAACGAAAAAGTGATGCTACTCAATTATACTTCTGGAACAACTGGTTTCAGTAAAGGAGTAATGTTAACAGGTAATAATTTAGCTGGTAATGTAACATTTGGGATTCGAACAGAACTTCTTAAGCGAAGTGAACGAGTACTATCCTTTTTACCTTTAGCTCATGCATATGGATGTGCTTTTGATTTTTTGACCGGCACTGCCGTTGGAGCTCATGTAACTCTTTTAGGCAAAGTTCCTTCACCAAAGATTCTTTTAAAAGCGTTTAGCGATGTGCGGCCTCACTTAATCATTACAGTACCGCTTGTTATCGAAAAGATTTACAAAAATACAATTCTACCTTTAATAAGAAAACGCAGCATGCGTTTGGCCTTAAGCGTACCCGTATTAGATGCGCAAATATACGCTCAGATTCGTAAACGCCTTGTAGATGCATTGGGTGGCAATTTTAAAGAAGTCATTATTGGTGGAGCCGCTATGAGTGCTGAAGTTGAACAGTTCTTTTATCGCATCAAATTTCCGTTTACAATTGGATACGGTATGACAGAGTGTGGCCCACTTATCAGCTACGCTCCTTGGAATGAATTTCACCCTTCTTCATCAGGCCAAATCATTGATGTGATGAATGTGCGTATCGATAGCGATGACCCATACAATATGCTTGGCGAAATCCAAGTACACGGTGAAAACGTTATGGATGGTTACTACAAGAATCCAGAAGCTACAGCTGAAGTTTTTACAGAAGACGGATGGTTAAGAACAGGTGACTTAGGTACATTAGATGCCAAAGGGAATATCTACATCCGTGGTCGAAGCAAAACAATGATTCTCACAACTAGCGGTCAAAACATCTTCCCTGAGGAGATTGAAAGTCGCTGGAACAATATGCCTTACGTACACGAATCACTAGTCGTAGAGCGTGAAGGAAAACTTGTGGCATTGGTACATCCTGATTTTGACTCGCTCAAAAATGCAGGAGATGATGCCCCAGATAGCGTAAAACGCATCATGGATGATAACCTCAAAGAAATCAATAGTCAAGTGGCTGGATACGAGCGTATGGCTCGATACGAAATCATGCCAGATGAGTTTGTCAAAACTCCTAAGAAAAGTATTAAGCGCTTTATGTACGAGGAAGGGTATGTTCCCTCTGAAGAAGAAGTAGCCCAAGAAGTCGTACAAACAAAAGCGTAACCCTCTAGCATTATATGGGATATAGAAGAGACTCCACAAGTTGGAGTCTCTTTTCTTTTGCGTCTACACATATGCGACTTTATATACTATAATCATATCTTGTCAAAGTAGAATATACGTTGACTATAGGGCACTCCCAGTCAAAGTACGCGAACTTTGATATCGGTGTTGGCGAACTTCGATGTCGTTGTTCGTGAACTTTGATATCGAAGTTGGTGAACAACGACTGATGATAAGTAGTACAAAGATTATATACTGTTTAATACAGACACGCTGGGACTTACATACATGATTAGTGTCCTGTGCAAAAAGAAATAGTTATACACATACTTGTGTATAACCCCTGTGCATTATGTGGATAACAAACATAGTTCGTAATAGAAGCGGAATAGTTAAGAATACATACCCCTGCATAAATAAAAAGAGACCTCCGAGAAATTCATCTCGAAGGCCTCACTAAAAAACGGCGACTACCTACTCTCCCACAGTTACGCAGTACCATCGGCGTGATTAGGCTTAACTTCTCTGTTCGGAATGGGAAGAGGTGGAACCCTAATGCTATAGTCACCTAAATAAGGTAGACATATCGTACAAACAAATATCATTACTAAAGTAAAGAACATATACTAGAAGAAAGTGAACGGGCAATTAGTACTGCTCGGCTTTGATGTTACCACCTTTACACCTGCAGCCTATCAACGTTGTCGTCTACAACAACCCTAAGAAATCTAATCTTGTGGCCGGCTTCGTACTTAGATGCTTTCAGCACTTATCCGATCCAGACGTAGATACCCAGCAATGCACCTGGCGATACAACTGGTAAACCAGAGGTCTGTCCAACACGGTCCTCTCGTACTAGTGTCAGAGCCACGCAAATTTCATACGCCCACGATAGATAGAGACCGAACTGTCTCACGACGTTCTGAACCCAGCTCGCGTGCCACTTTAATGGGCGAACAGCCCAACCCTTGGGACCTTCTCCAGCCCCAGGATGTGACGAGCCGACATCGAGGTGCCAAACCCCTCCGTCGATATGAGCTCTTGGGAGGGATCAGCCTGTTATCCCCGGAGTACCTTTTATCCTTTGAGCGATGTCCCTTCCATGCGGAAACACCGGATCACTATGCTCTAGTTTCCTACCTGATCGACTTGTAAGTCTCCCAGTCAAGCACCCTTATGCCATTACACTCTACGGACGGTTACCAATCGTCCTGAGGGTACCTTTAGAAGCCTCCGTTACACTTTTGGAGGCGACCACCCCAGTCAAACTACCCACCAAACAATGTCCTCGCATTAGCGAGTTAGAATTCAAACAAGTAAAGGGTCGTATTTCAACAGCGACTCCATCAACACTAGCGTGCCAACTTCAAAGTCTCCGACCTATCCTACACATCACGTGCCCAAATTCAATGTTAAGCTATAGTAAAGGTTCACGGGGTCTTTTCGTCCCATCGCGGGTAATCGGCATCTTCACCGATACTACAATTTCACTGAGCTCGCGGTTGAGACAGTGTCCAGATCATTACACCATTCGTGCAGGTCGGAACTTACCCGACAAGGAATTTCGCTACCTTAGGACCGTTATAGTTACGGCCGCCGTTTACTGGGGCTTCAATTCAAAGCGTCTCCGAAGATAACTTCTCCTCTTAACCTTCCAGCACCGGGCAGGTGTCAGGCTGTATACGTGATCTTTCGATTTTGCACAGCCCTGTGTTTTTGGTAAACAGTTGCCTGGACCTATTCTCTGCGCCCTACTTAAAGTAGGGACCCTTTATCCCGAAGTTACAGGGTTAATTTGCCTAGTTCCTTAAC
Organism: Bacteroidaceae bacterium; assembly: GCA_963668535.1. GTDB lineage: Bacteria > Bacteroidota > Bacteroidia > Bacteroidales > Bacteroidaceae > F22. The sequence goes on along the minus strand of OY764867.1, from coordinate 1,659,737 downwards.
CGCGAATCACTCAAGCGCCTTAGAATACTCATCCCGACTACGTGTGTCCGTTTACGGTACGGGTAGTATAATAATTAACGTTTAGCGGGTTTTCTTGGGAGCATGGTTACACATACTATCTCATCAGTCCAAGGACGTCTGAGTACTATCAGGTTCGACACACTCGGCGGATTTGCCTACCAAGCGTATATCTACACCCTTTAACCATCTATTCCGTCAGATGGCGATGCTTTCACTTCTCCGTCACCACATCACTATATTATACTAGTATGGGAATATTAACCCATTCGGCCATCGACATCGCCATTAGGCTTAGTCTTAGGACCCGACTAACCCTGATCCGATTAGCGTTGATCAGGAAACCTTAGTCTTTCGGCGAGGGGGTTTCTCACCCCCTTTATCGTTACTCATACCTACATTTGCTTTTCTACACGCTCCAACACACCTCAAGGTATATCTTCAACGCAGAGTAGAATGCTCCCCTACCATCCCATAAGGGATCCATAGCTTCGGTAAACCACTTATGCCCGATTATTATCCATGCAAAACTCCTCGACTAGTGAGCTGTTACGCACTCTTTAAATGAATGGCTGCTTCCAAGCCAACATCCTAGCTGTCTTAGCAATCTTACTTCGTTAGTTCAACTTAGTGGTTATTTAGGGACCTTAGCTGATGGTCTGGATTCTTCTCCTCTCGGACATGGACCTTAGCACCCATGCCCTCACTCCATAGATTAAACTAATGCGCATTCGGAGTTTATCAAGACTTGATAGGCGGCGAAGCCCTCGCATCTTATCAGTCGCTCTACCTCACATTAGTAATTCTATAGGCTGCACCTAAATGCATTTCGGGGAGTACGAGCTATCTCCAAGTTTGATTAGCCTTTCACCCCCACCCTCAAGTCATCCAGAAGCTTTTCAACGCTTATTGGTTCGGTCCTCCAGTTAGTGTTACCTAACCTTCAACCTGCTCAAGGGTAGATCACTTGGTTTCGCGTCTACTCACACTGACTATGGCGCCCTATTAAGACTCGCTTTCGCTTCGGCTACTTGTCTCTAGACAATTAACCTTGCCAGTGAAAGTAACTCGTAGGTTCATTATGCAAAAGGCACGCCGTCACACCATATAGATGCTCCGACCGCTTGTAAGCGCATGGTTTCAGGAACTATTTCACTCTTCTATTCGAAGTACTTTTCACCTTTCCCTCACGGTACTGTTCGCTATCGGTCTCTCGGGAGTATTTAGCCTTACCAGATGGTCCTGGCAGATTCACACAGAATTTCTCGTGTTCCGCGCTACTCAGGATACCACTAGGGCCTAAGTCGCTTCCTGTACGGGATTATCACCCTCTATGATCACACTTTCCAGTGTGTTCCAGTCACTACTTATGGTCCCACAACGTGGTCCTACAACCCCATTAATGCCGGAACATTAATGGTTTGGGCTAATCCCCGTTCGCTCGCCACTACTAGGGGAATCACTTTTGTTTTCTTTTCCTACAGGTACTAAGATGTTTCAGTTCCCTGCGTTGGCCTCCTATTCAGGATAATATGTCTTCAACATATTAGGTTGTCCCATTCGGAAATCCACGGATCAATGGTTATTTGCACCTACCCGCAGCTTATCGCAGCTTATCACGTCCTTCATCGCCTCCGAGAGCCAAGGCATCCGCCATGCGCCCTTAATTACTTTCTTCTATACTCATTTAGTATTGCTACTAAATGCGCTCGTATAAATTCGTTACTTTACGGTTAATCTATCATTTACATGATTTCATAACAGAAAATTGGTTGTACAATATGTCAAAGATCAATCTGAATAACGCCTCGATACTATAAAGCATCAAATAATTATTCTAAGTGGAGAATATCGGATTCGAACCGATGACCCCCTGCGTGCAAGGCAGGTGCTCTAGCCAGCTGAGCTAATCCCCCGAAAGTAGTCCCACGCAGATTTGAACTGCGGACCTCTACATTATCAGTGTAGCGCTCTAACCAACTGAGCTATAGGACTAGTTCAAAATAATCTGCTGTGTGATGGTACTCAGCTTCTTACTTTCTCTTATTTTATTTTATAACAACAAGCAAGCGTACAAGCTTATCAAACCGATAAGTGTAATGTACTTGACACATTTAACTGTAAGTAGTCATCTCTCCAGAAAGGAGGTGTTCCAGCCGCACCTTCCGGTACGGCTACCTTGTTACGACTTAGCCCCAGTTACCAGTTTTACCCTAGGCCGATCCTTGCGGTTACGGACTTTAGGTACCCCCGGCTTCCATGGCTTGACGGGCGGTGTGTACAAGGCCCGGGAACGTATTCACCGCGCCATGGCTGATGCGCGATTACTAGCGAATCCAGCTTCACGAAGTCGAGTTGCAGACTTCGATCCGAACTGAGAGAGGCTTTTGAGATTAGCATCCTGTTGCCAGGTAGCGACCTGCTGTACCCCCCATTGTAACACGTGTGTGGCCCCGGACGTAAGGGCCGTGCTGATTTGACGTCATCCCCACCTTCCTCACATCTTACGACGGCAGTCTCACTAGAGTCCTCAGCATGACCTGTTAGTAACTAATGATAAGGGTTGCGCTCGTTATGGCACTTAAGCCGACACCTCACGGCACGAGCTGACGACAACCATGCAGCACCTTCATAGGAGTCCGAAGAAAAGACCATCTCTGATCTATGCACCTATAATTTAAGCCCGGGTAAGGTTCCTCGCGTATCATCGAATTAAACCACATGTTCCTCCGCTTGTGCGGGCCCCCGTCAATTCCTTTGAGTTTCACCGTTGCCGGCGTACTCCCCAGGTGGAATACTTAATGCTTTCGCTTGGCCGCTGACGGTATATCGCCAACAGCGAGTATTCATCGTTTACTGTGTGGACTACCAGGGTATCTAATCCTGTTTGATACCCACACCTTCGTGCATGAGCGTCAGTTGCAGTATAGCAAGCTGCCTTCGCAATCGGAGTTCTTCGTGATATCTAAGCATTTCACCGCTACACCACGAATTCCGCTTACCTCCACTGCACTCAAGAATGCCAGTTTCAATTGCAATTTGAACGTTGAGCGTCCAACTTTCACAACTGACTTAACATCCCGCCTGCGCACCCTTTAAACCCAATAAATCCGGATAACGCTCGGACCCTCCGTATTACCGCGGCTGCTGGCACGGAGTTAGCCGGTCCTTATTCGTAGGGTACATACAAAACATCACACGTGACGCACTTTATTCCCCTATAAAAGAAGTTTACAACCCAGAGGGCAGTCATCCTTCACGCTACTTGGCTGGTTCAGGCTTGCGCCCATTGACCAATATTCCTCACTGCTGCCTCCCGTAGGAGTCTGGTCCGTGTCTCAGTACCAGTGTGGGGGACCTTCCTCTCAGAACCCCTATTCATCGATGTCTAGGTGAGCCGTTACCTCACCTACTAACTAATGAAACGCATCCCCATCTATTACCGAAATTCTTTACTTAAAGTCCCAGGCAGGACCTCAAGACCATTGGGTATTAATCTTCCTTTCGAAAGGCTATCCCCAAGTAATAGGTAGGTTGGATACGTGTTACTCACCCGTGCGCCGGTCGTCATCGGAAGCAAGCTCCCATGTTACCCCTCGACTTGCATGTGTTAAGCCTGTAGCTAGCGTTCATCCTGAGCCAGGATCAAACTCTTCATTGTAAAAATATTATTTCACGATATACATATTATATATATAACATGCACATCTAAGTTGATCTGTTTTATCAAGATGACCTGATTTCAAGTATTGGATTACACCTGTTTCAATATTAATATTGACGGTTTAATAATTGCTATTATAAAATCATAATAGCCTTGTACTACTTGTTGTTATGTAAATATCTTCAAAGAACACTTTTCTTTTTGTCTAACTCTCCGCATGGTAGCTGGTTCACCATTGCAAACCTTGTTTCTTTCGGAAAGCGGATGCAAAGATACAAGCTTTATTCTTACGCTCCAAATTATTTGAGCAGAAAATTTCAACTTTATTTTTGAACCGAAACTCAAAAAGTATCTAAGCAAATACAAACACAAAACGAGAAAAAAATCAATGCGGTTGGTTGACCGCAGGCACCTCGTTTCCTGATTGCGGATGCAAAAGTAGTGCTTTTAAACATACACACCAAATAAATACACGAGAAATATGGATAAAACGTGGGCTTTTAACAGAAAAAGACAATGAAAAAGCAAGGCAAGGAAAGAACACATTATATATATGAGAATTATCCACATAATCTCAAAATTAAATCGATGACTTTTCATCATGCATTCTTTTGTATTTCACTAATACTCGGTATATTTATAGTATAAAAAAATCCAAGCATTGCAGTAGTCGGAACATCGCTGCCTTTGAAGTAGGTGAATAATGTCCTGCAATTTTTTTCGAAGAATCCGTATTTGTATTCCTAGACATTAAGAGTGACAAAGCAAACAATGGAACAACACTAAGTATTAGTAAGTATTTTTCCATTATTATTGTTTATTTGCTTGTTATTATAACTCCACCTTCTGGCTCAATAGACAATGTTATCTCACCACTGGTATTTAGTGTGGATTGCTGTATCTGAGGAGAACGATCGCTCTTGTCAGAATAGATATATACTGGCTTCCCTGACAACATCGGAAGGTTTAATCTCAATTCTTTCACTTGCTTTTCGGCATTTATCCCTACCACAAACCACCTATCGGCATGACGGCGTGCCAACACTACATACCTGCCAGGATAGCCGTCTATAAAAACTGTTTCGTCCCATATAGTAGGTACTTTTTTCATAAAATCAATCACGAAGGCAGGATAATCGGTCAGATTATTAGGCGTTATCCCGAAATTCTGTACCGAACTCTGGAATAGGACAGCAGTAGCCAACTGAAAGATTTCGGTAGTTTTACGAATAGTTCCTCCATTGTTTTCTCTATTGTGACGCTTATTTAGCAATACGGGTCCAAAATCCATGGAAGCAACACTATTTCTGATAAAAGGATGCAGACAAGCATTGTATGCCTCCATATCATTGGCATGTTGTGTAAATATCAGGTTTTCGGAAGCCAAGACCGCTTCACTAGCCACAAAATTAGGATACATGCGTTCCCAGCCGCGAGGCAATGTACAACCATGGAAAATAACGACTAAACCAAAATCATTGGCATCAGAGAGGATATCTTCATAAAGTTTCATCGTTTCTTGCTTATCTCCACCAAAGAAATCGACTTTTATACCTTTTATCCCGATGCTCTTCATCCATGCCATTTCTTTTTTACGGGCAACAGATGTAGACATACAGTTTTTAGGTCCTTGTGGAGCGTCATTCCAGAAACCGTTAGAATTGTACCACAAACAGAGGTTAACATTCTTCGACATGGCGTATTTAGACAGTTCCTCTATTCTATCACGTCCTATACGGGTATCCCACCAGTTATCAACCAATACAAATTCATAACCTAATTGAGCGGACAAATCGATAAACTTTTTTTGGTCGTCATAATTAATGCTTCCGTCCTGCCATTCGAGCCAGCTCCAGGTTGAACGTCCGAATTTATACTCTTGAGAAGGTTCATACAAGGGATCGACTACATCGAAAGGAATAGTAGTTTCAACAATTGGTTTTAAATTATCAGCAACAGTAATAGTGCGCCAAGGTGTTTCTCCGGGCAATGATATAGCGGGACAAGCATTCCCTATTCCGTTGTTTTCTCCTTCTTCCGGAAAAGCAACCGTATAAACTCCATCTTTGCTAGCTTCACTTAGTTTACTTCCACAGTATAGGCTACTAACTCCTGTTTCGGAGATTAAAACCCAGCCGTTATCTCCGACATGAAATAATGCAGGGAAAGTATATCCGATACTGTATTTGGATGGGGTACCGATAGGTTCATCAGGAACGTACTCTTCTTCATAACTTGGTTTGGTCTTCATCCACCCGATCATTGGTGTTGCCTGTGGAGTGAGAAAAGTTGTGCTAAAAGAGGGAAATCGAAACCCAGTGAATTCTTTTTCTACAATGCAACGAGCTGTCTCCCCATTCTGAGCTAAAGAATATTTGAAAGCAATATTGTTATTACTCACAAGAAATATAAAACTAATCTTTTCTTTATTGGGAGTTTCATAATCACATATTATCTCGTTAGCCTGATAGTTAACCTTACTTTTTTTAATACGATTTATCGTATAATTTTTATTTATATACGATTCTTTTTTATCTATCAATTTCAGGTTTTTGCTGAAATCACTCACATTAGTGACCATTCCCAGAGGAGAATCTTCTATCATTTGTTGTCCTTTATAAGATACATTATAATAAGGTTCTCCCAACATATTCAAATTAATATTTACTACTAGGTTTTTATCAGGGCTATTTATCCGAATATTACCCGCATATGCCCCTAGACAGAAGAAAAAAACACAACTTAAAATAATAAAAAACTTTTTCATTTCCTGGTATTTATAAGATTATAATTTTATTGTTATTTTGAGATGAAAGCGTTCAACGAACGAGCCTTACGGTAAATCTCAGGGCAGCTGCAAGTTACGTATATTATGGATAGACCATATTCAGTGCTCGCTACTTCAATACTTATACCATATAGCACATGGACATCATGTATATAGCCATGTCTAAAGGTTCGCGTACCTTATGACTATTATTAATTGGTATAGCCACATGGTTGTAGCTTGGAGCCTGTCTAAATCACTAGAACGGAGTCTATTCTATACCTATAAGAAGCTATACAACCACAAAACGTAAAGAATCAACGCGGATGGTTAACCGCATGCACCTCGTTTTCTAATTACAGATTCTAAAGTACTGCTTTTAAACACACACACCAAATAAAGACAACAGAAATAGTACAGAAGAAGGAGCTTTTAACAGAAAAAAGACAAGACAACGAAAGGCTACATCATATATATAACAAGAAGCAGGAGAAGCCATACATACAATAGGTGCTCAAAAGAGGGCGAAGCTATTGAAGAAAAAGACAAAAGTAGTAGGAGAAGGATCTGCTCTACATGTAAAGCGCATAGATCCTCCTGTAAAGGAAAACCGTGGACTATAGGAAGGGACGCTCCAAAGAGTAAGAAAGCAACAAAGAAGAAAGTACACACATTATGTACATCACAAAAGGAATCAATACAGCATGGCCAAGTCATATCAAATGCTAAATCATTGATATATTCTTCGCATATATGTATTTCTCCATAAGAAAATGAAAGGCAAACAACTGAACAATGCTAATAAAGCAATCACCCAGGGATAAATCGTAGAGTATCTTAGTGCAAAATCCCTCCCAATTGAAACACTATAGAAACCAAAATCATACAATCGCAACAATGGTTGATGTATAGGGATTATAATTAATGTATTTCTTCCGATAAACTCTATCCATGAGCAATTTCGTATCCAAATTGACACACTAACCATGAAGAGTACCCCCGCAAATGCCACCAAAACACCACTAATAAGGGGACTAATATAGGCCGATTTGATATCCATATCAGATGGAAGAAAAATATATAAGACAATAAAAAGAGCCACAAAGAAAAAGGGTGCTATATACCGAGGAACTTTTTCGCGATATATATACAAAAAGGCAAATTCAGAATTGGCACATTTTTGAATAACAGGATGTAAATAGTGTCCAAGCATATAAAATGGCAAGACAACTAATGCTTGCGTCATTCCCCATGGTAATAATGACAGCCCTCTTTTTCCTAAAAAGCATCCTACACCAAACAACATGAAAATGATGAATATCTTTAACCAATTAAGTTTCACTCTTTTCTGTACTACATAGTAAACAACCTCCACTGAAATCAAAGTAGGTAGAAACCAAATAGCATTGAATAACATAAAATCCTTATACGGACTTCCATAAAAAAGCCCCACTAACTGATGTGTAAAGTTGACATACTTATAATCATATAATGGTACTTCAATGTAAGTTTGAAAAAGCAGAAGAAAAATATAGAAGATAATATAAGGGACAATTATCGTGAACAATCGTCGCTTTAATAAATCTACAACATGCTTATCTTTCTTTGCGTCAAAGAGGACACCAGAAAGAAAGAAAAAAAGAGGCATATGAAACGAATAAATCAAATCACTAACCCGACTTTGCACATGAGAGTGCCCTATAATAACAAGAATAATCCCAATACCTTTGAGAATATCCAAAAAACACAACCGTTTATTACCCATAAAACTGACCACTAGAATTATTACACCCCCCAAATTACCCTTTGCACACAATCTACTTATCTTCTTGCGTCAATGTCAACAGCATACCAGTTGGGCATACAAAACGACAATAAGGCCGAGTAATTATGAAAGATAAAGCAATAAAAGCAACAGCCAACACCAATGCAACAACACTGGATACAGTCATTGTAGTTGGAGAAAACAAGAACGCAGAAAATGCTTCGTAATGCATCCAATCAAAACTAACGCCTACCCACATAGAAGCCAATAACAATACAGTTATTCCCTTACGTGTATGCTTAAGTACTTTCATCCAAGATGGAGATATTCTGATCTTTTTAGGACCAATTTTTCCAGCTAATTCTTGTGCAGCTCCTAAAGGGCACACATGCGTACAATAGTATGTTTTCTTCCCGAAAAAAGGCATCAAAAGCGCAAATAAAAGGGCAATTATTAACACAAAAGCAGTCGCTATATTCCAACCATTAGACATCCATCCAATCAGCAAAGACAAAGACAAAAAACTACCTGTCCATAGCCCCAAAACAAAGAAATTCAATATCAACTGAATAATACGTAAAATTGAACTTTTCTTTTTCCATACCGTCGCACACAACAATCCAAAAAGCATGACTAGCAACGCAGCAATATTTTTCAGACTCCAATCGAAGCGCATATTTGACACAGGATCTAAATTTGTAGATGTCATCAAAGGCAATGTCTGCTGCATATTAGCAATAACAGCTGACGAAGAGAAAGTAGCCCCTGAGACCACCTCAACCTTATGTTCACTAGCCTCATCAGGCGTTAAGCCATTCCAAGAAGAAAGAAGATGACGTCTCTCAATCCTTCTCCAAAAACCAGGTGTTTCATCATTTATAGCTCCGATAACTTGAGATATCTTACCATCAATCAAATAAATATATAAGGGAGTTGGTCCAGAATATCCCACTATTTTCCGCCCTGTTATATACGACGAAAAAATAAATCCACCTGTAGAGAGCTGCCATTGTCCAGCACGATTGATCATCCGAAGAGATGCATCTTCAGGTACACCTAAAGCTTTCAATTCTTTTTTTGTGGGCGCTGGTGGAATATTAGTACTCTTCGCTACATCTGCATTTGTTTCACCTGAAGCAGTAGTTAAATTATGGACAATGTCACTTGTCCCTTTTCCCAAAATACGCTGATCACGTGATACAGCTGCTGCCATTAACACAACAACAACAACCAATATACTCAAAATATGCTCTACTATCTTCATTAAACTATTCAATTCTTTCTACACCCGAGTCTATTACGCCCCAGTAGTATCTCATTATTAAAACTGATTATAGAATACATTCTCCACTTTATATTTATTCTTTGGCCTCTCATGACCACTTGGATGGCCAATAGGGACTGCAGCCATCGGGATAAGATGGTCTGGAATATTCAACATCTTTTTTACTAATTGCACTCTATCATTCTCTGGATACAAAGCTGTCCATACAGCACCAAGTCCCATAGCCTCTGCTTGTAGCAACATATTTTCAGTTGCTGCACTACAATCAAAGGCCCAATAGTCTACGGCTCCGTCAGATTTAAATGTTTTATTTAAATCACCACACACTATGATGCACACAGGAGCTTTATCTATCATTTTGGCATAAGGCAACTGCTCTGCCAATGCTGCCAACACATCTACTTTATCAATCACAATAAAAGCCCATGGTTGACGATTTACTGCTGTCGGTGCTGCCATTGCAGCTCTAAGCAAAGTATCTATCTGCGCCTTACTTACAGCTTGTTGAGTATAATGACGCACACTCTTTCTATTCATGATGTTAGTAAATACCTGTTGAGAATGAGATAAAACAGGTGCTTGCGACTCTGAATGATTATCAGAAGTATGACAAATAATAAGTAAATAAACCAAGGCTATAGCCAATACTAAGCTTAGCAACTTAAAAATATTAAAAGGTAGTTGTTTTGACATGTGCATTAAAACTAAATTATTGTATATCACTTTTTTTCATATGCCGTGTCATACGATACACGCCACGAGGTAATAAAAACACAGGCATTGTAGCTCCTACCGCCAACAAAAAGACAACAGATATAGTCACAATTCCATTAGAAAAGAATTCATCCATATACATATCTCGGTGTGCTTTTTCGCCCATATTCTGCAAAAACATCATTATACTAAACAAGGTATTATAAGCAAACTTACCAGGAATCATAGGTAAAAGTGCAGGCATATACAATACTGTAGTAGGACAATGACAAAAATAGCCGAAGGGCACACTGGTAAACCCGATCAACAAACCAGCATACAAAGATGCTGTAGCAATATCATAGTGAAAATGATGCATGAGCACAAAACGTAATGCATGCCCCATTGCTGCTAATAAAGCAATAAAAACAAATGCTCGGCGTGGAGGATTAGAAATAGCCCCAAAACCAATTCCAGCTAAAGCGGCAAAAAATGCATCTGTCAGTATTTCAGTAGTAATCTGTAATATAGTCATTGTAAAAAAATTAGAGCAAGCTGTTTTTAAATATCATCAATGTGGCACCTAGACCAACTGCCAACGAAAGGATTAAGAGCAAAGCTTTTATTAAGCGAGCAACTCCAACAAGAGTAAATCCTTCAATAATATCAACGACACCATTAACTAATGGTACACCTGGTATTAAATACAACACACTAGTGATCATCACGATTTCACTATCTGCTGGAGTTATAGTAAAACTACTAGCACACAACATTGACGCAATAAAAGCAGACAAAATAAAAACCATATAATGATTTAACTTCCACTTGATCATTAATTGGCGACAACGGAATCCTATTGCTGTAGCGATGAAAACAATTCCCATTGCAATCGCTCCACCACCAAACAATTTACAAAAAGACATATTCGCAAGAGAGGCCAGCAACAGAATAACCCATGGATTTATTAAAGGCAATGCTTTTATTTTCTCAAAACGCTCACGCAACACATCAAGAGACAATTTTTGATCTAACGCATCCCAACTTAGAGCACTGAGATTGGCATTATGGGCAAATAAGATAGGACCAGTAGGCACATCTAACACAATGGTATAGGCAGACTCTTTGCCATCTTCATCCTTTACGAGATTTTTAGGTTTGACAGATACAGTCATAGTTCGCATCAAAGTAGTCACTGTCACATCCATATTAAAAGATTCCGCAATTCGCTTAGAGTTGCGCACGACCCGACTAGTATGCACCCCACATCCTAACAAATGTCCTGCGTAGTCTCCAAGAAAGTGTGCAACAGCTGGCAACTGTGGATGATCTAATTGCTGTGAAGATTTGAATTCTTGCATGTTTGTTAATTCATTATATGTTGACTTTCGCTTCGCAGACAAAGATACATATTTTTATGGAATTAACAGATAAAATCAACCGTTTCGATAGATGCATACAGACAAACTTATAATAACAATACAAGAGCTATACTATCGAAACGGTTGATGATTCTTCTACCTGAGAAGTATTATAAAATTGAATTAAAAAAATATCCAGAAAGAATGATGCATAAAGTAATGATCCCAAAAAACACACCTATTAACTTCCATTTCATCACTTTTTTCAGAAGTGTAGCTTCTGGTAAAGACAAGCCTACTACAGCCATCATAAAAGCAATAGCAGTTCCAAGAGGCACCCCCTTAGCCACAAAAACTTGCACAACAGGCACAATTCCAGCAGCATTGGCATACATAGGTACAGCCAAAATAACAGCGAGAGGCACAGCATACCATTTATCGGGAGATAGATATTCTTGAAAGAACCCTTCTGGCACATAACCATGCATAGCGGCACCAACAGCAATACCTATAATAACGTAAATAAGCACTCCGCGTACGATATCCCAAGCGTCCTGAACAATATAGGGTAAACGTTTTACAAAAGGCACAAACTCCACTTCGAATGTTGCACTCTCATCTTCCTGCTGTTTTTGTATTGCTCTCACCCAATCGCTAAGCCAACCTTCGAGCTTCATTTTACCCATAATAAAACCACCTAACATGCCCAACAACACGCCACTGATTACATAAATAAACGTTGCTTTCACTCCGAAAGCCCCCAAAAACATAGCCACAGCAACCTCATTAACCAAAGGTGAGGTAATCAAAAAAGAGAAAGTAACGCCCAGCGGAATCCCCCCTTTTACAAAACCAATAAACAAAGGGATAGACGAACAGCTACAAAATGGCGTGATTGCACCAAACCCTGAAGCAAACAAATACTGCAAGCCATAGAGTTTACGAGTCGTCAAATAATTACGCAGCTTCTCAATAGGGAAATAGGCATTGATAATACCCATGATAGAACTAATCAAGAAAAGCAATACAATGATTTTAGTCGTATCCAAGACGAAGAAGTGCAATGCTTGTCCCAAATGTGTTTCTGGAGACAATCCAAACACATCGTATATCAGCCAAGTAGCCAAGTCGTCAAATATATTCAGCCAAGAGTTCATCTTGGTCAGAAAGCCTGTCTTTGGTTCAGTTACAGCGGTTAATAGTGGTAACATGATGATCCTTTTTGAAAGATACTGCTGCCTTGGGGGCAGCCGCCCTTAAGTGATATGAAGAACGATTACAATCCTTCTTCAGCAATAAATTGTGTGAAGCGAACTTTGATTTCATCACGTACACGACGGAACTCACTCTCGATAAACTCAGGAGTACCAGTTGCGTGAGATGGGTCATCAAAACCAATATGCAAACGCTTGCCCACTTCACCTACGAATACTGGACAGTTTTCATTGGCACCACCACAAACAGTGATTACATAATCCCAAGCTTGAGCAATATACTCGTCAACACGGGTAGGGATTTCTTTGCTGATATCAATACCAAGTTCAGCCATATACTTAACAGCACCTGCATTGACAGCTGGAGCTGGAGCAGTGCCAGCTGAGTGCACCTCAAGATTATCGGACAATTCTTTCAAGAATGCAGCAGTCATTTGACTACGGCAACTGTTTCCCGTACATAATACTAATACTCTTTTCATCTTTGTTTCTATTTTATGGTGAAAAAATTACTGGATGTAGTACAGGTACATATAGTATGCACCCACTACCAAAAACAAGGCACCGACTAAGAGACGAAAGTACTTTTCAAAGACCTTCATCCCATTGTAAAACTTACCCAAGTTTTGTATACTAAAGGCTAGTATCCAAGTAACAACAATCACTGGGATTCCTGTCGCAATAGCAAATACAACTGGTAGAAACAATCCCCCTGTTGCCTCAGCAGACATCGGGATAAGCATACCAAAGTAAAAGAAGCCACTGGCTGGACAAAATACCAAGGCAAATAGCATCCCAAGCAACAAAGACCCTAGTCCACCTTGCTTAGCCAAGCCTTCTCCACCCGATTGCACTCCCAAGCTAGGGAGATTCAGCAGATTTCCGAACAACATAAATAGTCCAGCTATTAACAATGCAGGTCCTAAAATCTTATCTCCATATTCACTTACAGTTTGCTGAATATGAAAAATATTCGATCCAGCCCTCAACAACACAATCAATACGGCACCTAAAACCGAGTAAGACACGACACGGCCTAACGTATATAACAGCCCATTGAAAAACACACGATGACCTTGCTCAATATCTCGCCCAATAAAACCTACCGCGGTTACATTGGTTGCAAGAGGACAAGGGCTAATAGCAGTCAGCAATCCTAGTAGAAAAGCAGTAACAATAGGCAGTTCACTGCTGTTCATCATCTCTTGTAGCCATTGTTCCATGCTGCCCTTATTTAGCAGATGCAACTAAGCTCAAATCCACCTTCCCTGATTTCAAAGCACCATCTAGCATGGCAGAGACACCAGCCTTGAAGACTTCTGGTTGACGACGAGAAGTAGAGAAGGCAAATCTTGTAGCATTGCCTGCATTCACTTGATCGCCTTGTTTATTTAACAGAATCAAACTTGAAAAAGAAACTTGAAACTGTGTAGCCAAACTCTTACCAGGCTCTTTTGAATAGTCAATCACATGAACGTGTAGCTTTTTATCGGCCAGTTGTTGTGCATAGTGAGCCTTGATTAGATCCTGTATATTCTTCTCGATGCTCATACATGTAGGACAGCGCTTAGCACCATGAAAATAAAACACATGCAAGCCATCCTCGAGATCAACACCAGTTGTTTGTTCACTTTGGCATGATGATCCTGAGCATCCACAAGCCGTCTTTTCTTCTACCACCTGGTTCGCTTTATCTGCTTGTTTTGCTTTTGCTCCACAAGATACCAACATCGCAATAGCAGCAATCGCAAGAATTCCTTTTCTCATAATGGTGATTTCGTTATTAGATTTTCGTTTGATTACTTCAACAAGTCCTTCATTTCTGACAAGGACAAAGCCTTACCTGCCGACACAACTTTTTCATCTACAACTACAGCAGGAGTACGCATCACGTTGTATCCCATGATTTTAATCATATCTTCTTCTTTTACAACAGTTGCATCAAGTCCCAATTCTTCTACTGCTTTTTCAGCGGTCGCTGTCAAAGCTTTACACTTTGCACAACCTGTACCTAAAATTTTAATTTTCATCTTATTTTATGAATTACATATTATATATCTTCTTTATGACCACTACAACAAGATTGTTTGTTGCAGTCCACGAAGAAATTATCAAACAATTCACGCGCTTCTCTCCAAGCTGTACAGTTGATACAATACTTCGTGTTTTGTCCTTGAATCTCACCTTGAATCAGTCCAACCTTTTTCAATTCAGACAAATGCTGAGAGACTGTAGCCTTTTGCAAAGGAAGCACATCTTCAATATCTCCAAAAAAGCAAGTTTCTTGACTTGCTAAGAAAAACATCACAGCTACTCGAGCAGGATGCGACAAGGCCTTCGCATAACTAGCAATGCGCTCAGTACGCGCATCGTATTTCTTTATTTGTGACATAATAAAACGCTTTATTAAATTGTTCTCTTGATTAATCGTTTGCAAATATACGAACAATCCAGAAACTACCCAAACTTCTGTTTGCTTTTTTACGAACAATCAACATCTTAATAAAAGAAATAGGGCGTATCAAAAGTTACATTGATACGCCCTATTTACATTTAGTATTACCTAATACACGACCTAATACTTATACACTAATTTTCTATCCTTAAGCAATGGTGAAGTAAATACAATCTCAACTTCTCCAGAGTCTTTAGTCAATTCAATGTATGCTTTCAAAGTTCCACGATATGCACGTTGATGATTATTTCTATAATTTAATCGTGCATCTTTAGCACCGCTTTCTAAGCCAACTAGTCGTGCTGCCCCTTTCACATGACATGTAATTTCTGGTTGAACAACCTCAACAACACGTCCTTCGGCATCTAGCACTCGAATGGGAAGTTGCAGCATGCTATGCTTACCTATTTGTTCAGGTGCGATGATAGAAGCGTCAATGATAGCTGGCTCGTCAGTTGTCTCAACAGCATCTTTAGCTACTGGTTGACCATCTTTATAAGCTACGACTTCTAACTTACCCGGATGATAAGGCACTTCCCAACGTATGAGAGCCGTTGCATCATCATACTTTTTTCTTTCTCCGACAATCTGTCCATTCAGAAGCAGTTCCGCCTCATCACCATTAGTATAGGTTACTACAGTAATTTTTTCTCCGTCTGTATAATTCCACAAATGCGGCATGTAATATAGACTACGCTCTACATTAGGTGCATTGGATGGCATAGTGCCTACATAGGCCGTTGGCGTTTCTAGCCACAATGCCCGACGAAAATATCCATTAGGTTTAATATTATCATCCTGTTCAATCAACCCTGTATCCAAACCACGTGAAGGCCAACGTCCTGATTCACCAAGATAATCATAACCAGTCCATATAAACTGACCAAAGATAAACTCTTTATCTCTTACTGCCTTCCAAGAAGACAAGCCATCACCAGTTTCACTTCCATACAACACACGCTTAGGATACTTTTTGTGATCCATATCGTAACGGTTCTCTGTATAATTATATCCCACAATATCTAATGCCACAGGATAAGTCGTTTCATTGGACATAACAGCTCCAGCCAATGCTGCAGTTGTAGGACGTGATGTATCATATTTTTTGACAACCGCTACCAAATTAGTAGCAATTTCACCTAAACGATCAGCATTTGGATGATCTTTTTTATAACCACGCACATGAATCTGTACGGTGCCACTTTCATCATCTAAAATCGGATGGCTATATGGATCATTTGGATAGTCCACCTCATTGCCAATACTCCACATTATAATAGAAGGGTGATTTCTATCGCGACGCACCATATCAGCCAAATCACGTTCACACCATTCACGGAAGAAGTGAGCAGACCCTTGGAATCCAGGAACACCTACATTCCAACCAGAAATCCATTTTTTCTTAGGATATTCCCATTCATCGAAAGCCTCGTCCATAACAACTAACCCTGTAGCATCACAAGCATCGTAAACAGCTGTAGCTTGTGGATTATGGCTCATACGAATCGCATTGACTCCTATTGATTTAAGTTTTTCCATGCGCACTTTCCACACCTCTGCAGGCACAGCAGCCCCCAACGCACCCGCATCATGGTGTATACACACCCCCTTCAGCTTGGTCCACTTTCCATTTAGAGCAAAACCTTTATTGCTATCATAGGTCAACTCGCGCAAACCAACTGTCGTTTTAGTTTGATCGACGAGTTTACCATTTCGATATACCTGCGTCTTTAATACATACAAGTATGGAGACTCTAAACTCCATCTATGTATATTCTTTAATCGAAGTGTTTGAGATGTTTTTTGTGTTGTGGCAGCATGCACTCGTGCTTGTGTTGTAGCTCTAGCTACTTCTTTTTCGTTTTTATCATATAATGATTGCACAATTCTAACCGTAGCATTGGCATCCATTTTATTGATAATCTCGGTATGCGTATGTACAACTGCAGAACGATTATTTAGTTTAGCATCATAAGAGACACCCCACAAATCAATATGTACAGGTGCAGCAAATATCATTTTTACATCTCTGTAAATTCCAGAGCCTGTATACCAACGAGAGTCTGCATAATCACTGTGATCCACTTTTACAGCAAGCACATTACGTCCGCCATAATTAATATAAGGAGTCAGGTCATACATAAAAGAGATGTAGCCATTTGGACGACGCCCTACCCATTTTCCATTAATAAAGACCTCACTGTTATTATAGACGCCTCCAAAATACACATAAACTCGTTCTCCTTTTTTAGATGCAGGGATATCTAAATTTCTACGATACCAACCAATACCTCCAGGCAAATACCCTGTACAACTAGCAAAGGCTGGACTAGCAGATTGTTCAACACTCCAATCATGTGGCACTGTAATTTGATCCCATTTACTATGGTCTAAAAATTCAATACCACCATATTTTAAGTCTCCCAAATGGAAATACCATCCATCGCGCAACAATTGCTGTTCACCAAAACCTTGTGCAAACGTAGGAATGATAGAAGTGACCATTACTACAAAAAGCATACAGATTTTCTGGTGCACACTTAAAGACAATGATTTGTAATTACGTTTCATATTCAATCTATTTTCTTGTTCTTATCGTATTCTCATCAAATAATAAGATTACTTACTTAATACAAAAGTAGTTACAGAATGTGCTGGTACTTCGATAGCATCCAAACTAGATTTATCTTCTTGCAAATCACTTGTTTCACTTGTAACATATCGCATTATTGATGTAGCCTTAAAGCCATTTATTTGGGGCACAAAAACTTTATTGATCTTATTGTAGTTTGTTAAGACAACAACCAACTTATTTTGATCTGGTGAAATAAATGCAGATCCAAACAAGTCACGGTCTATTCCACTACTTATATCCACACGAGTATATCCAGGGCGTACAAAAAGACTATAATTTCCAAGTGCCCATAATGTTTTTCGTGCTGCGTATGTACCACTGTTAGAGATATCTCCATCGACACCACCAGATGGAACAAGTGAGATCAATAAGAAACGATCTTTATGGCCCCAGCGTTCTACATCCATAGCAGTCCAGAAAGACCAAGAACTAACATGTGCAGTGACGATATCATGATACATCACTTGTGTCATATACATAGCAATATCCATGTAGCTTGCCTTATCATAATCAACAAAATGACTGTCATCATAGCCATCACCTAGCATACTCCATTCTGTCTGATACGTTTTCAAATTTCTAGCGCTAGCAGCAGTCCAAAAATTTGTTCTTGTATTTAGCAACGAGCTCCAATTTGAATCATTCCAATATGCATGTCCACCAATTATATTGGGTACATGAGGTAAATTGCCAATATAATTGGCTGAATTTGCATCAAAAAAGTCAGCTATTACATTGCTTCTATTTTGGTCGCCTTTATTCTCATATAAATACTCGTAACTTGCTGCTTCCGACAATAAAATTTTAGTATTCAAAGATGCATTACTCAACGCAGAGTCCAATTCTCTAGTTAAAGAAGCCACTTGAGCATTTGTCCAACCAGAACCTTCTTGTCCTCCATCAGCCCAATTATATTGAGGTTCATTCACGGGACTAATAAAATCAATTGGGATACCTAATTCTTCATAATGCTTAGCCACGGTTGCCATATATTGTGCAAAATCATCATATTTATCTGATTGCAAGTTAGCATTAGCTCCTTGACTTGAATAACCTTTACCATTTAGGGTGTACCATACAGGAGCAGAGTTACTAAATAACACGAAAGACTCACACCCCTTAGCTTTAGCTTGTTGCATAAAATACTGTTGGCCAGCAGCTTGTGTCCAATCATATGCCCCATCCTCCTTCAAGAAGCATTCAGCTCTGCGACTCTTATCACTAATACCACTATTATCTCCTTGATTAGCAGAACCAGCTCCTAGGTTACTACGCCACATGGACAATCCAATCCCTTTCGCATGCCCACCTTCAATGTCTTGCGAAAAAAGTAAATCAGCTATTGAAGCACGTTTCGATTCGTCCCAATCACGTCCAACATAATTGCCTGACCAACAATCAGAGGCTCCAAAGCCTTCCATCGTTTGATAGGTTTTATCGACATCAACAACAAGTGCCACTCCATCATCTGAGGTATTTGTTTGTCCATTTGGCAATGGAAGGTCCACCCCCCTACTACATGCAGAACATGCCGTACAAAAAGCTAAGAGACTAAATGTATAAATAGTATTTTTCATCTTATTGGTAATTTGGATTTTGTTTAATTGAGCCGTTACTCATTGTGACTTCTGTATTTGGAATAGGGAACACTAAGTCTCTATCTTCTCTAAACATACTGCCTTCATTACTGGCCTCTTTCTGGTTTGTAAGCTCATATTCATCTGTCGATTCCTGTGTGTTGTAGATGACAAAGCTTCCATTTTCTCCCATAACATTGGCGATAGCTTTATGACCATTATCATCATTCCAACGACGTAAATCGTACAAACGGTTTCCTTCTAGCGCTAGCTCCAAACGACGTTCCAAACGAATAGCATCTCGCAAAGCATTTCCAGTCAAATCAACTCGTCCCAATTTGGCACGTTGACGTACTTTATTTAAAGAGACAATAGCTTCGGCATCTTTATGTAAAGCGTTTTTCACCTCTGCATGCATCAACAAGATATCAGCATATCGCAACAATCTATAATTCAAAGGATTATGATTAGAATCGTATGGCACTGGTCGTTTATCAACTGGTTCATATAATTTTCTAGAAACTCGAGCACTCTTATGCTTACTTGGTGAAATAAGGTATGGATTTTCCTCATCCCAAGTTGGATCTCCAGGAACATCTGTTGCACCATTTTTAATGATAGTCCATTTTAATCGCTCAGTATCGCCAGCGTCTATAAATGCTTTTTCTAGATTACTTGTAGGCAATCCCCAAGACCATCCTGAATCATCGCGCGATCCACATACAACAGATAGTCGACCTCCCATATTATAATTAGGATCATCACTATACTGTACTTCGAATAAAGATTCTATACTATTGTCATAATCCATATCCCACACTTCTCCAAAGTCGGGCAATAAATCATAATCAACTCCTTCACGTAGAATCATATCGTCTAGAACAGCTTCAGCTTGTTCATATTTCTCTTGGTACAAATAAACTTTTGCAAGATACCCTTGCGCAGCACCTTTAGTAATTCGACCAATTTCGTCACTTGGCAATTCACTACGACGTGGCAAGACACTGATTGCATCATTTAAGTCTTTTGCAATAAACGAATAACATGAGTCTACTGTTTGACGTGCTATCCCCTCAACCTCATGAGGCATTTTCATTGCTTCCACAATAGGTACACCGCCAAAATTTTTCACTAACTCAAAATAATGGAAGGCACGAATAAACTTAGCCTCACCAATAAGACGAGCTTTTAAGTTATCATCGGACATATTGGTATTTGGAATACGTTCTATACAGACATTGCAGCGAAGAATACCTTTGTATCTGTACTGCCAATAATTGGAAGTTCCCCCCGTTTGCCCATTACCTGTATAAAAGACCAAATCGTAATATGAACTATTATCTTGTGTAGTATTCCCCATCCACATATCATCCGTACACATATCAGATGTCAACTGGAAACTACCGATTTGCCACCAATCATCCCAAAAGATAGTCTGATAGCATCCAGTAATCTGTTTTTGACACTCCTCGGCATTTTGAAAGTATGTCTCTAGGTTCTCTTTACCTTGAACTGGTTTATCTAAAAAGTCACTACAACTGCTCAAAGACAGAATCATTAAAGCAGGAGCTACAATTGATTGTAATATATTTTTCATACGAGTATTCATTTAAAACTTAACGTTAACACCAAATAAGTAAGTACGAGGATTAGGATATCCATAATAGTCTACTCCAGAAGATGTAGCTCCTCCAAGTGAAGCAGTTTCTGGATCGGCTCCAGAATACTTAGTCAATGTAAATAGATTCTGAGCAGATAAAGATATACGAATGCTCACATCGTCCAAGACAGACTTAGGTATTGTATATCCCACCTGAAGTAGTTTGCATTTTAAGTATGAGCCATCTTCAACAAACAAAGAAGACACACGCTTATAATTTAGATTGGCTTCATTCACAGATAGTCTTGGCCATTTAGTACTAGTACCTTCTCCATGCCAAGTTTTATTTAATGCACCAGCATACACATTACGTCCTTCTACACCAGAGTAATATTGAACGGTGTTGTATATGTCATTGCCAAATGAGCCATAAAAATTAGCCTCAAAATCCCAATTTTTATATGAGCACTTTGCATTTATCCCTAAAGTAAAATCAGGGAATGCTTTACCAATATATGTTTTATCATTTTCATCCAATACACCATCGTTATTTAGGTCTTTAAACCTCACATCTCCAGGTTGTGCATTAGGTTGTAGTAAAGTACCGTGTTCATTAGTATGCGCATTGACTTCTGTCTGATTCTGGAAAAGGCCATCAGCAATATATCCATAAAAACGGCTTAGTTCTCCACCTTCTTCATTACGAATAATATAATCTCCATTATACTCCTGAGAATAAATAGGACTATCTCCTAGAAGTGTCACAGCTTTATTCTTCACTGAAGACAAGTTAAAGCCAATGTTATAATTAAAATCATTTATTTTATCTTGCCAGTAAGCTGACATTTCCCATCCAGTGGCACGTAAACTTCCGATATTTTCCCATATTTTCCCATTCCATGCTGGATATCCTAAGATGGACATATTTTCTTTTTCAAGCAACATATCTTTAGATTCTTTTCTAAACACATCAGCAGTGATGGATAAACGATTGTCCAATAATGCCATATCAACACCTAGGTTAATATCTTCAACGGTTTCCCATTGCAAGCTTGCGTTTCCAACAGAGCTTACAGATGTACCGACTACACGATCTTGTGCTTGACCAAAAACATAGCTACTTGTTCCAATAAGGCTCATAAAACTAGAGCTGCTAATGTTCTGATTACCAACACGTCCCCATCCAGCACGTATTTTTAAGTTATCAAAAACATGTTGATCTTTCATCCATTCCTCACCAGTCACACGCCATGAACCAGAAACAGCTGGGAAAGTTGCATACTGATTATCGCTTGCGAACTTAGAACTACCATCCACACGAACAGATGCTGTCAAATAGTATCTTTGCTTATAGTTATACATCGCACGGAATAAATAAGACATCAAAGAGGTAGAAGTCTCAGACCCACTTGCCTTTTCATTCATAGTCCCCGCACTAACTTGTTGTAACTCTTTGATATAGCTTGGCACATCTTCTCGCGAACCATTCAACCAGTAATTGTTAAACTCTTCCATCGTAAATCCAGCCATAACATTGATATTATGATTTTCGGCAAGAGTAGTCATATATGTGGCAATATTATTCCAATTCCAATCTATCCAGTGATTTGTTTGACGTTCAATTTTACTCAAAGCATTTTGCTCCAAGTTGTCAATGAAAAATTCTGGAGTAAAAACGTCGCCCATTTGAAAACGAGCATTCAAACCAAACTGACTTCGAATAGACAATCCTTTAATTGGTTTTATATCAATATATGGATTCATTAAGACAGCATATTGCTTAGTATCATTATTCATGCGAGACATGCTTGCTACTGGATTCCAAACTTGATTGTTATTGGAACGTGCAAAATTACTATATGGGTTATCTCCCCACTCTGCTTCAGGAAGATACACATTTGTCGTTGGATCCATACGAATAATATCACCAAGCATACTAGGAGAATTTTCCCAGTGCTCATATCTAGGATTGATATCCACACCAACTTTCACAATATCATTAAAAGTCAACTCTGAATTGTAACGCATAGTTAGCTTTTCCCAAAAGCCAACCTGATATTGGGAATTCTGGCGATAATAGCTAAGACTTCCACTGTAAATTTGTTTATCATTACCACCTTGAAAACCAACAGAATAATTCTGCATCAATGCATAATCATTAATACATTCATCCCACCAGTCAGTCCCTTTTGTTGTTTGATGTCCACTTACATTCCAAATAGGTTCATTTCCATCATTGATATAACGTTGTTTAAAGACTTGTTCGTACTCAGACGCATCGGCCAAGTTTGGTTTTTCCAATGTTTGAAATCCTATAGAAGATGAAAAAGTGAACGCTGTTTTCCCGCTCTTTCCTTTTTTAGTTGTGACAAGGATAACACCATTAGATCCACGTGTACCATATATTGCAGCTGCTGATGCATCTTTCAATATTTCAATATTTTGAATATCATTTTGACTCAAAAAATTGATATTAGTTCCTACTGGCACTCCATCTACAACATATAATGGATCTGACCCATTAACAGTTGTAAGTCCACGAATCACAACCCTAGGAGTAGAACCAGGGCCCCCACTACTAGTCACTTGGACTCCATTGGCTTTTCCCTGTAATGCCCCCATAGGGTTCCCAGAAACGGTACTATTTAAATCGTCACCTTTTACAGTCGAAATAGAACTGGTCAAATCACTTTTCTTGACAACTCCATAACCGACTACAACAACTTCTTCAAGTGCTGTAACGTCTTCTTTCATATTGACATTAATATGATGGCGTCCATTGACTTGAATTTCTTGGGTTGCAAAACCGACCATAGAAAAGACCAATGTTGCTTTACTTTCGACTTGCAATTGATAATTGCCATCTAAATCAGTAATCGTACCATTAGACGTTCCTTTAACTTGTACAGTCACTCCAATCAGAGGCTCGTCTTCACTAGCTAATTTCACAGTTCCTTGTACAAGAATACCTTGTGCCTGAACCAGCATGGGGATTAGGCACAACAGTGCCAAAATATATTTTTTCATCATGTTTTTCTTCTTGTATATGATTATTCAGTTATAGGATAAAATCTTGAGCGCAATAAATAGGAATCAAACTCAAAACGATATTTTCCAGTTGTTGGTACAGTCCATTTGCCTGGATTTTCTCCCCCATTACTCACATTAGATTCTGGATCAGACGAAGAATCATTCCAACGCCAATATGGTTCTGGCCACCATCCCCAAGTATGTTTAGTAGAAATGATAAAACTTACTTGAGCACCAGCTTCAAGAGTAAATTCTGCGTAAAACAGGAATGGATTATGTGCATCTTGTGTCAACATCTGAGGTTGAGCAGGGCTCCAATTTCCAGCATCAGGAAGTCCATCACCAACCAAACCAATCTCTAGTGGTATGGTACCGCTAGAATGATCACCACTATTCAACCACATTGGTTCGCCAATAGGTACTGGTGTAGCTTCTGGTGTGAATTTTTCAACAGAATAGGCACCAGTTAGTGTATTAAATTCTATTGCATAGTATGAGTAAGCATCAGGTAAGATAATGCTCAAAGATTCTTCTGGATTATCAGCTAAAACAGTGTCATCAGTTTTACTTGGGCCGAAACAAATTGGGCCGAAATCTGTTTTTTGAGCAACAAAGCGAAGTGCTGTATTTGGTTTTTGAGTATAATACTCGGCTCTATATGTATAAGCATTGGTGCGACTAATAAGTTGAGGGATACCAAAAATATCACTATTCATTTTAGCAGCATTGCTGACATCACATAAATAGATTTTTTCAAAATCAGGCATTTCAGATACATTAATCGTCGATTTTTTTGTCGTGATCAACCCAGAAGCATCAATAGCTTCGATAGTCATGACATATGCCCCCTGGACTGATGGCAAAATGACCTTTTCATCAAATGAATATTCCATTCCTGTAATAGTATATTCTCGATCAAAATCAAGCTCAGGAATCTTTAATGTCACTTTTGCTAAAGCTTTGTTATCTGTAACTTTAAATCGTAAATTAAGTGCTGTCTCTTTCTTAATGAGAACGGTTATTTCAGTACTAGGAACAGTCACAAATCTCGGAGCTTGGAAATCACCATCTAATGTCACTTGTACTTCTGATTCAGTCGTAAGTCCGAGCACATTGGTTGTCAAGACATTAACTGTGAAAGGATCTCCTTCAATATCTTTAGGTAGAGTATAACTATATGATAAGTTATAATTGAGTAAGACTGTATCAGAATAAATCTTTTGAAAATCAATAGTTTTGTCTAGATACAACTCTGGACAGATCAGTTGAACACTTTTCAATCCAATATTATCGGATAATGCACCATTAATAACAAATGATCTACCCGCTTCAGATTTTATATGATCTGTTTCTAAAATTTGACCAGGCACCTCTCCAGATCCTGTAATTGAGTGGTTGTCGCTATCACAAGCTATTAGCATTGGAATGCAACACACAACAAAGAGCATGTGTTTAATACAATTCATACGTAAAAGATTAAAATGGTTATACTAAGGTTTTATTGGTTGCAAAAATAGTTCATTTGTGGAGTGGAGACTATGTATTTTCGGTCAAAAACACATTAATTTTCGTGCACTGCATGATTTTCTTTTGATTTTCTCATAGTTATTACGTACATTTGAACTAATATATTACCTTATAGCCCAATCAACCAAATGAAAAACAATCACGTGTATTATATAATACTTGTAGTCATCATGTGTTATATATTTCCTAATCACACAAATGCCCAAAACACCCTTAACCTAGACATAGCTTCTGGGTTATCCAACACTTATGTACAAGATATTACCCAAGATATTGACGGGTGTTTTTGGTTCGCTACAGAAGAAGGCGTAAATCGTTTTGATGGCACTGCATGTATAAGCCCTAAAACCAAAGATTACTTACCATTGACAAAAGATGATGTGAATTGTATTCTAGCATCAAAAGACAGCACGCTAATATATATTGGTACACGTTCCAATGGTTTATATCAATACAACTATAGCAATCATACATTAGTAAAATTCCCTATAATCACATTAGAATCAATTCAAGACAAATACAAATATGGGATCTCATCTGGATCTATCACGACGTTAGACTGGGGTGAAGATAATCAATTGTGGATTGGTCATTATAGTTCTGGAGTAGATTGTTATAACGTCAAAAAACATAATTTTATCCATTACAACAAGACAGTACTTCCAGCATTAGAATGGGAATCGGTTTGGTCTTTAAAACAAGTTGGTAAAAAACTCTTTATTGGACACAGCAACGAAGGCTTATCATCAATTGATTTAAAAACGAATAAGGTTGATCACTTTTTTGCCCAGACAAACACAATAGACCAGTTAGCAGGTAATAATGTGTATTGTATATGCAGTGATCTACATGGGTTACTCTGGTGTGGAACTGATCAAGGACTAAGCTTATTCAACCCTAAAAACAACACATTCAAATCATTTAATTTCAGACACAAAAATTCCAATTTAGACAATAATAAAATACTCAATCTAAAAATTACAGAAAATGGGGTCTTATATATAGGTATTGAATTTAAAGGGATATATACCGCAGACTTAAACAATTTAGTTATGAGCTCTAGTGCATATTTAGAAGCTCAACAACTAACAAGAGTAAATAGCGGCACAACACTAACCAACTTCTCAGTAAGGAACATCTTACTAGACCAATATAATAATGTGTGGATTGGAACATATGGTGGGGGCGTATTGATTGCTCCACATCGAACAACCCCATTAAAACACATCGGTTATCAAGCAAACAGCACAAATAAATACTCTCTATCTAATCCGACAGCATGGGGCATTGCAATTAACAATCAAGGAGACAAGATAGTAGGAACAGATGGGAATGGCATTGATATTATTCGAGCAGACACGATTAAAAAGCGCATATCAACATTTGATAATATTAAAAAGCCCGCAGTGCTTTGCATTCATATAGATAATAAAAATCAAACATGGATTGGGTGCTACACAAATGGTTTATATTTATCCAATAGTGCATTAAATAAATACAGAAAAATAGCACTAAAAAACAATGAGAAATTGGATGTTCGCTGTTTTCAACAACACAAAGATACTCTTTTTGTGGGGACTGATTCTGGATTATTTTCTATAGACATCAACACATGTAAAGAATTAAACTACTGGAATCAAAACAACAGCAGTTTATTTTCAAATTTTATCCGCTGCATCTGTATTAATAATAAAGATGAAAGAATAATTGGGAGTTACGGTAACGGCATGGGCATATACAACAAGAAGATGCAACTTATCAAACGATTTTCAATAACCAATGGTCTGCCTTCAAACCGTGTTAATTCAATAATCCAAGATAGTTTTGGGAACTATTGGATAGGTACAATGAATGGTATTGTTAAATGTAGTCCTTCATGGGAAATTCAAGACACACTTACAATTGCAGACGGACTTTCAAATAAACGTATAAAAGCAATAATTGAAAAGCCGACTGGACAATTATGGATTAGCACAGAAAATGGAATCAATAATTTACACATTACAGAAAACAAAGTGCACTCATTTGTGTCACGCACAATTCCTTTATATGGTTTTAAAGCTGGTTCTGTAACATCAGATAGCTCACACGTTTACTTTGGGGCTATTAGTGGAGTTTGGGAGTTTAATCCTGTAACATTACTTCATGAACACAACACCACCCACCCACGAGTCACCTCTATACAAATCATAAAAAATGGGCATCAAAATGAGCCAAGTATAACCAATTATTCGAGCCCTTACCCAAACAAACTTGATTATACACAAAACAATTTAGAATTCACTTTTAATGAAGCAGATATTGCTCTTACCAATTTAGTCAAGTATAGTTATAGGCTAAAGGGTACAGGAGATGATTGGAGTCTACCATCCCCTAAAAACACTGTCGTTTACAGGAACTTGCCTCCTGGAAAATATACTTTTGAATTAAAGTCATGGACAATGTCTGCAAAGCAAAATGCTTCATACACCTCTTTTTCATTTAACATATCCCCTCCTTTTTGGAACACTTGGTGGTTTTATCTACTAATGGCCACTGTATTAATTATAATTATCACCGCTATCCTATACTACTTTAGTGAACAGATTGTATTGAAACATAACTATGAGATGGAAAAGCAACAGCGAGAGGCTGATTTGCGTCTCAATGAGGAAAGAATGCAATTTTACACCACAGTCACGCACGAATTACGCACACCATTAACGCTCATTTTGGGTCCCATTCATGATTTAAAGCAAAGCATTCATCTTAATGAACAAGAGAAAAGGAGACTCAACATAATGGCAATTAATGCCGACCGTCTATTGTCTCTTACAAATCAAATCCTTGAATTGAGACAACTAGAACAAAACAAGAGAGAACTCAATGTACAAAAAGGATATATCAATCAACATGTACAACAAATTTTCAATAGCTTTTTTGAACTAAACCATCAAAATAACGTCCAATTAATTTCGGATATACCTCAAAAGACAAACCCCATTTTTTTTGATAAAGAAGCACTCACTATCATACTATACAACTTACTCAATAATGCTACAAAATACACATTAAATGGAACCATTAGATTGCTAGTAACACAAGATGCTTCAAATAATGATATAACCATTCAAGTTATTGACACAGGCATTGGTATCCCTAGTCATAAAATTAACAACATATACAAACGCTGGTACAGAGCACATTCAGAAGAGCACATTCAAGGTGCAGGTATAGGATTAAGTATCGTCAAATCATTGATTGATTTGCATAAGGCACACATTTCAATCAACAGCATTGAAAAAGAAGGAACAACATTTAAAATAGTTTTTTCAGGAACAAATAACTATCCCAATGCTAATCACCTAGATGATGACACGGATAATCCAGAAATGGAGACCAGCTACGATACAAACTATGAGGAAAAGATAGTAGAAGCGAACTCACAAACAAGTATTCCAAACAACGACCTCGTTAAAAACTATCGGATACTCATTGTAGAAGATGAACAAAATATAGCTGAATACATCTCTGATTCACTCACAAGTGACTACGAAACCATTATCACCAATAATGGGGAAGAAGCTATACATTATTTATCACAGAACAGTGTTGATCTAATCATCAGCGATTTAATGATGCCCATTATGAATGGGATAGAGTTATGTAAGCAAATCAGAAGTAATGAAAATACTAGTAATACGTTATTCATTATGCTCACTGCACAAGAAAAATTCTCTTTTAAAGAACAAGCATATTTAGCGGGAGCAGATTCTTATCTAACCAAGCCATTCAGTAGCACTTTACTGAAAAGTCGAATAGACAACCTGATAAAAAAGCATGAAGGTGAGCACAATCAAGCCTTCTCAAAGGCCCAAAAACAAATAGTCAAAGAGAAACAAGAAACAATTCAGAAAGAACTCAATAGACAAGATCAAGAATTCATTGAGAACGCAAGATGTTTAGTACTTGAAAATATAGAAAGCGGAAAGGTAAATGTAAACTTTTTGGCTGATAACTTAAATATGAGTACCTCAACCATTTATAGGAAATTCAAAAAGATATTGGGTCTTTCAACAAAAGAGTTTATTAGTCAGCTCACAATGGAAAAAGCAGAGATTCTACTTTTATCTATGACATACAATATTAATGAAGTAAGCGACATGCTTGGATATAGCAGCACTGATTATTTTCGTTCATGTTTCAAAGAGCACTTCGGTGTTTCACCAACTGCATATATCAATCAATTAAAGAACAAATAGAAAATATAAAAAAAGGCTGTATCAAATAAATGATACAGCCTTATTACTAGTACTCGAAGCGGGAATCGAACCCGCACGGCCATTTCTGGCCAAGGGATTTTAAGTCCCTCGTGTCTACCGATTCCACCATTCGAGCGACCTTATTTTTTGCTAAAAAAACCTGCATAGTGGAGTGATGCAGGCCGTTGGAGCGAAAGACGGGATTCGAACCCGCGACCCTAACCTTGGCAAGGTTATGCTCTACCAACTGAGCTACTTTCGCGTTTAACGGGTGCAAATATAGAGAGTTTTTCGTATCCCTCCAAATTTTGAGACGACTTTTTTTATTTCACCTATAAAAATGCAGCACATAGTATAGTATATCTAGGAGCATTCCTAGTCATCATACTAAACGTCCAACAAAGCAGATGTGGCTTTATCCACTTGTTCAAAATGATATCCTTCTAGAGTATTCTGCATCAACAAGGCAATCTCGTCATTACACAAATTACCAATACTCCCTTTATGAGTATGCTTAATTTCCTTTACAGGCACAAACTGACCAGCCTCAATAGCCAAACCTACCTGTTTATAAGCATCGCGAAAAGGTATCCCTTCCAGCACTAAGCGATTGACCTCCTCAACACTAAAGATAGCATCATACAACGAATTATCAAGGATCTCCTTATTCACTTGAATCTTATTCATTATATAAGTAGTCATTAACACACAGTCTTTCATTTCATTAAAGGCTGGCAAAAACACCTCTTTGATCAATTGTAGATCACGAAAATAGCCAGAAGGGAGATTATTTGCAATCATCATGATTTGCTGTGGTAGTGCTTGTAATTTATTACATTTAGCTCTAGTCAATTCAAATACATCTGGATTTTTTTTGTGAGGCATAATGCTAGATCCAGTAGTACAATCATCTGGTAACTTAATAAAAGAGAAGTTTTGGCTATTAAACAAGCAGGCATCATAAGCCAGCTTACTAATAGTTCCAGCAAGTCCAGCCAAAGCAAAAGAAACATTACGTTCAGTCTTACCACGTCCCATTTGTGCGTACACAACATTATAATTCATGCTATCAAAGCCAAGCAAGTCAGTCGTATATTGACGATCAAGCGGAAATGAGCTACCATAACCTGCAGCAGAGCCTAATGGATTACGATTACACCCCTTATATGCCGCTTGCAAAAGGACTAAATCATCAACTAAACTTTCTGCATAAGCCCCAAACCACAATCCGAAACTAGAAGGCATAGCCACTTGTAGATGCGTATAACCAGGCATCAATACATCTGCATATTTTTCACTCTGAGTTTGCAACACCTTAAAAAGGTCATAAACATCATGAACGATTTCTTCAATTTGACTACGAATGTATAGTTTGAGGTCAAGCAAAACTTGGTCATTGCGAGATCGTCCACTATGTATTTTTTTGCCTATATCCCCCAATTTACGAGTCAGTAAAAGTTCGATTTGAGAATGCACATCCTCAACTCCATCTTCGATAATAAACTCTCCTGCTTGCGCTGATAGATAAATTTCTTTAAGAGCAGCTAGCAACAAGTTTAATTCTTTTTTTTCTAAAAGACCTACACTCTCCAACATCGTGATGTGAGCCATAGAGCCCAGTGCATCATAAGGAGCAAGAAAGACATCCAATTCACGATCACGCCCAACTGTAAAGCGTTCGATCTCTGATGCCATCTGCACATTCTTTTCCCAAAGTTTCATAAGTTATCTTTTTAATTGGTGGTTATCTGTTGTATGTAATCTGAAATACTATTCAGACCTCTATGGACAAGCATGGCGCTAGAGACTTCTCTCTAGCGCCATGCCTCTATATTATTTGATTCCAATTAGTATGGAATATTTGCCAATACCTCAGCCAGTTTATGTACCCCGTCAGTCAACGGTTTGGACACCATTCCTTTAGTAAACGGATTTAATGTGGCACCAATAGTCAACTTCATACGCGTCTGTTCTGCTTGCATGCCAGGCAACAGCTGAATCCATAGATTAAATGGAACAGGTGATTTCTCTGTCTCAAACTTTATAGTCTTAAGTTCTTCACGTTCAACTATACGTAATTTAATAGTACCAACAGGTGAAACAGAAAAAGACAAACTATCAGAATCAAAATGCAAATCTTTGACTTTATCTGTTGGAATACGATCTTTTACCGATTCTACATTACTTAAGTCTGACAACTTCGCATATACACGCTCAATTGAAGCTGATATAAGTTTTACTTCACTCTCAAATTTAGTTACACTCATAATTTATTTTTTTATGCCTCACTATCCCAATTGGCCGGATCTTTACGCCACTCTTCCAAAGTACGTACATCCAATTTATCAATATAGCCTGTTTGAAGAGCTACTTCCAACACGGCCTCATAATTTGTCATTGTAATAAGGTTTACATCAGCCTCTGCAAAAGCCTTGACAGCTACATCAAAGCCATAGGTAAATGCTGCGACCATACCAATAACCTCACAGCCATCACGACGTATCGCCTCGACAGCTTTTAGACTAGATCCTCCCGTAGACACTAGATCCTCTATGATCACAACTTTCATCCCTGGACGTAGTTCACCTTCAATAAGATTTTCCAAGCCATGATTTTTAGGGGTAGATCGTACATAAACAAAAGGCAAATTTAATGCATCAGCAACCAATGCACCTTGAGGGATGGCTCCAGTAGCAACACCAGCAATGGCATCAACTTGGCCAAACTGCTCCATAATTATTCTACTAATCTCTAGCTTTACGAAATTACGTAACGCTGGGTAAGAAAGAGTCTTACGATTGTCGCAGTAAAAAGGTGACTTCCAACCAGACGCCCAAGTAAATGGATTTGCTGGTTGTAACTTTATCGCTTTAATCTTTAATAGCTTCTCTGCAAAGATTGTGTCTAGTCTGTTCATTTGTTCGAAAAATATAGTTTCTATTTTTGCGCAAATATAAGAAAAAAAAGTGCTAAAGCATAGCTTCATTCCTTGTTTTTTTCAAGCCATGCTTGTACAACATATGTTTCAAAACCACGCCCCATAGCAAAACGAAAGAGCTTAGCTTTTTTTTCATAAAAATCCTTAGCTTTAATTTGTCGCCATTTTGCGGTCAAGCTCTTTTCAGCAACCAGTTCATAAGTAGCATAATCAAATGTTTCTAAGATGGGTTTATATATCTGATCAGATACTCTTTTTACCGCCAAAGCATGTGCTATTTTAACACGCCCCCATGAAGCATACATAATTTTTTCTCGGATGTACATTTCTGCAAATCTCTTCTCATCCACAAAACGATCTTCAATGAGTTTTTGTATGATAGCATCAACATATTCTTCAGGGATTCGCCATTGTATCAATTTTGATTTCACATCACTAACACAATGCTCAGCGCGTCCACAATACGACATAGCCTTATCTAATGCCTCTTTAAACGTTAAAGCTTTTACCATTTAAAATCTATTTTTTTTGAGCGATGACTATTCTATCGTTACCATATATATCTTTAAAACTCTCAACATGTTCATACCCTGCATCAATAAAAACAGACTTAGTTTCCTTGGATAAATATTGGTTGATTTCTACCATCACCCAAGCGTTAGGCTTTAACACCCTATTCCCAATACGGGCTAATGCTTTATAGCACCATAAAGCATCTTGATCAGGCACAAACAAAGCCATATGAGGTTCATGATCAAGCACTTGCGAAGTCATTGTATTCCTTTCAAGCTCCCTAACATAAGGAGGATTACTGACCAACACATCCACCCTGTGATCCAACTCGGCAAGCACAGCTTCATCTGGTTGCAACATATCTTGTTGAGAAAAACTTACTCTAGCATCTAATCTTACGGCATTTTCTTTCGCAACCAATAGTGCATCAGCAGACAGATCCCAAGCACACACTTCAGCACTAGGTATTTGTTTGGCAACAGAAATAGCAATGCACCCACTACCTGTTCCGACATCCAAGACAACTGGTGCAGACAGAAAATTTTCTTCCAAAACATGTACGACTTTATCCACTAATTCTGCAGTTTCAGGTCGAGGAATCAACACACTAGGTGTCACTTTAAACTGCCATCCACAAAAAAAAGCTTCACCCAACACATACTGTAAGGGTTCTTTACCCACCAATCTTTGCAGTATTTCATGTAAAAGAGCCTGCTTTTCTGCCGAAAGTTTAGTATATTTGTCGCAATAATAATCTGCGACAGACACTTTTAAGGCCTCTAAGCAAACAGCTCGCTCAATTGCACGCACATCTGAGGCTGAATAAAAAGGAGACAGAGTATGCCGAATAAGTTTTTTTATATCTTTCATCTTACAAAGATACTATTTTATCCCATACAAACTAATGTCCGTCGCATTAAGTACAAACAAGTACAATGGATGTAAACCACAAAGATATATGGTACATGCGAAGAGCCATACAACTAGCTTATCATGGCCAACTGACAACGCCCCCCAATCCAATGGTTGGTGCCGTTATAGTCCACAATGACAAGATTATTGGTGAGGGCTATCATATACGAGCAGGCGAGCCCCATGCTGAAGTACATGCGATAAATTCTGTGGACAACAAGGAATTGCTCAAAGAAAGTACTATCTATGTAACTTTGGAGCCCTGCTCACACTACGGGAAAACCCCTCCGTGTGCCCAATTAATCATTGACATGGGTATACCTCGAATTGTTGTTGGATGCGTAGACCCTTTTGAGAAGGTTAGTGGGCGTGGCATACAAATGCTTCAAAATGCGGGTCGAGAAGTTGTAGTAGGAGTTCTTCAAGAAACATGCTACAATATCATTCGTCGTTTTGTTACATTCCATCTTCATAAAAGACCGTACATTACTCTAAAATGGGCCATATCTGCCGATGGTTTTGTAGATAAATTACGTCCAGAAGTACAATCTGGCAAAATAAGTCCTTGTGACATGCCAGCAGCACGGCTATCATCTAGTAGAAGCGCTATCTTCACACACAAGCGCCGAACATATCATCAAGCAATTCTTGTAGGACGGCACACTGTCGAAATGGATTACCCCAATTTATTATCTCGCTATTGGGCTGGTTCTCAACCACAACGATATGTCATGTCCCAAAGTGATGCATTAGAGCCTTTATCACAGCTTCCTCTATTTAAAGGAAAGCATCCCGCTCGCATACTCTCAACGCATAGTGTCTCAGAAGCCATGAAACAACTTCATTCAGATGGCATGCAGTCTGTTTTAGTGGAAGGTGGTCCCACATTACACCAAGCTTTTATTGACGCTGGCTTATGGGACGAAATCATTATTGAGCAGAGTGACGCAGTCTTGGGACAAGGAATTCTACCAGCAACAATTTCATGTGTTACACCCCGTTTTGTCACCAAATGGGCACAAAAAACATGGTTTACCCTGCAAAATCCTATAAATTACTATAATAAATAGGGTCAGAGTTTCTGTGCGCTAAAAATCTTTTTATTTTTGCATCTTGAAGTTATAACGCAAAAGACCAATGAATTATAAATCAGTATTCGCGCTGGCAAGTTTATCTCTTGCAGCCATCACACTCGGCAGTTGTTTGGGTAGTTCAGACAACAGCACATCGTATGCGGACATTGCCGCTGTTACCTCTTTCTCTATTGACACTGTCATGCTAGATAGTGTTGATCAAGAAAAGACATTCACAATAGATCAAATCAACAAGAAGATATTCAATATTGATTCTCTAAGCTACGGCAGCGAAGATTCAATTAAAAATATTTTAATGAATGTATCTACTACAGGATATCTTGGACATAATGACCTGTTGATTTCTCTGAGTGACTCGGTAGATCTTTCAGAAACCATGACAACTCCCTACGTACTTCAAGTTGTTTCACCAACAAATAACAAACATCTCATTGCATATGATGTTGAAGTACGGGTGCACCAACAAAAAACGGATTCACTTCATTGGAATTTGATTACTTCAGACTTCAGCAACGCAAAATTGACAGCTCCTTTACAAGCCGCATGGTTAAACGGGACAATGCACGTATATGATACCGCTGGGAATTATTTTGCAACAGAAGATGGTAAAGTTTGGAACGAAAGGACAGCAACATGGCCAACACCCCCCAACTATATAAGCATTCGTTCGTTTGCTAATACGTTATGGGCCGTGGGTACAGATGGTAGTCTTATGACTTCAGTAGATGGGCTAACTTGGGTGAAACAAACGACATCAAATACATTGATCAATCTAATCACCGTATTAGATAACAAGATGCTTGCCTTAATCGAAAATAATTCTGGTCAAACAGTTTGGGGAACCATTGAGAGCGATTACACAATAACTCTTGGAGATGTTGTCGATGGAGAATTTCCTCTAACACATCTCAACGGCTTCGAATACTACACAGCCAATGATGACGCGCGAGCACTTTGTATAGGTGCAACATCATCAGAAGACAATAACACCGACGCATGGTTTACTGCAAATGGTCTTCACTGGAGCGCACTTCATTCCAGTTTAACTTCAGCACAACTTCCGAATGTAGGCAGTCGTCCATACATATTTAAACAGGACAATAAATTTTATACACTTCCAACTGATCTAGCTGCGATCTACGAATCCCCAGAGAGTCTCACATGGCAACAAGCCACCGAGTTGGTTCTTGTTCCTACCGAGATGGCACATACATCAGGTGCAGCAATGGCTATTGATCCTGCACAAAGAATTTGGATCATTGCTCCTGCTAGCGGCAACAGTCCAGAACAAGTATGGAACGGTCGAGTAAATAAACTAGGATTTGTAAATCAGTAATCCTGTGACTATGAATCAAATAAAAATCAATCCTACTATTGACAGTAGCCGTGTGCCTAAACATGTAGCTATCGTTATGGATGGCAATGGACGTTGGGCCAAGGCCCGAGGACTAGAACGAGCCGCCGGTCATCAAGAAGGGATTGC
This sequence comes from Bacteroidaceae bacterium, assembly GCA_963668535.1. Lineage (GTDB taxonomy): Bacteria > Bacteroidota > Bacteroidia > Bacteroidales > Bacteroidaceae > F22. The sequence goes on along the minus strand of OY764867.1, from coordinate 1,622,965 downwards.
ATCCGTTCATGAAATAGCCGAAGTTGCTGCACACATGGGGGTTGATTACCTCACATTATATACTTTCTCCACAGAAAATTGGAATCGCCCAGCTGAAGAAGTGAATGCACTGATGGGATTACTGATGGAAGAACTCAATGAAAAGTTATTCAAAAAGAATCAACTACGTTTTGATGTTATAGGCGACATTAAACGTCTTCCAATTGAGATTCAAGACCAAATAACTTATTTGCGTAAAGCGACAAGCCAATATAAGAATATGACCTTAGTACTAGCTTTGAGTTATTCTTCACGTTGGGAAATCACTTACGCTATGCAACAAATAGCACAAGAAATAGCTTCAGGAGATTTATTACCAGAAGAAGTGAATGAGTCATGTATCAATGCCCACATGAATACTTCATTTATGCCTGACCCAGATTTACTTATTCGTACTGGTGGTGACATACGCTTAAGTAATTATCTATTATGGCAATCAGCATATACTGAATTTTATTTCTGCAGCATATTTTGGCCAGACTTTCGCCAAAAACAATTTGAAGATGCCATTCTAGACTACCAAAATCGAGAAAGGCGCTTTGGAAAGACTTCAGAACAAGTACAAAACGAAAACAGTGCCCAGTAGCACTTAACATGCCCATATCTAAGACAATATATGATGAGAATGAATAAACATTTCCCTTTATTACTGATGCTAGTCTTGATGCTACCATTTGTTGCACAATTGACTCAAGCGCAAGACAAGCCTAGTATCCTATACTCAGGAACTCCAAAAACGTATGAAATCGCTGACATTCAAGTCGAAGGTGGAGGTGATTACGATGATTACGTATTGATTGGTCTATCGGGCCTTTCTGTTAAAGATAAGATTCGTGTTCCGGGAACAGACATCACCAATGCACTAAAACGCTATTGGAAACATGGTCTTTTTAGCGATGTAAAAATTACTGCAGAGAAAATAGAGGGGGATAAAATTTGGCTAAAGATTTGGCTCAAACAACGTCCACGTATCTCAAAAATTTCATACCACGGAGTTAAGAAATCAGAACGCGAGGATCTAGAGATTAAATTGGGCTTAGTCTCAGGTAATCAAATCACTCCCAACGTTGTAGATAGAGCCAAACTTCTGATCAAACGTTATTTCGACGATAAAGGCTACAAAAACGCAGATGTGAACATTGTGCAACGAGAAGATCCTAAGCACAAAGGTCAAGAAACTGTGGATATTTATATAGACAAGAAAGAAAAAATTCGTGTCCATAAGATTTATATTACTGGCAACAAGGCATTGAAGGCTGGTAAAATCAAATGGGTCATGAAAAAAACAAACGAAAAGGGTAAACTTATTAATTTATTCCGTACAAAGAAGTTTGTTAAAGAAAAATACGAAGAGGATAAAGAACGCGTTATATCAAAATATAACGAACTTGGATATCGTGACGCTGCTATTACATCAGATAGTATAGCACATTATAACGATAAAACAGTTGATGTGTATCTTAAGATTGACGAAGGAACTAAATATTACATTCGCAATATATCATGGGTCGGTAATACTAAGTACACATCCGAACAACTCGAACGAGCATTAAAGATGCATAGTGGAGATGTGTATAATCAAAAGTTGATGGAAGAGCGTCTTTCAACCGATGACGATGCTATCGGCAATCTGTATTACAATAATGGGTATCTATTCTACTCACTTGATCCAGTAGAAGTAAACATAGAGGGCGATAGTATCGACCTTGAAATGCGTATTTCAGAAGGTGACCCTGCTAAAATCAACAAAATCATTATCCATGGTAACGACCATGTATATGAAAATGTGGTTCGTCGTGAATTACGTACTAAACCAGGTGAACTATTTAGCAAAGAGGACTTGATGAGATCTATGCGTGAACTTCAACAAATGGGACACTTTGATCCAGAACAAATCAAACCAGATCCACAAGCTAATCCTGAAACTGGTACAGTAGATATTGGTTATAACCTTGTGTCAAAATCAAATGACCAAGTTGAGATGTCATTTGGTTGGGGACAAACGGGTGTGATTGGTAAGTTGAGCCTTCGCTTCAACAACTTCTCTATGCAGAACTTATTGCATCCAGGACGAAACAACCGTTTTCTTCTCCCTCGTGGAGATGGCCAATCATTGACACTTAGTGCACAAACCAATGCTTCATACTATCAATCATACAGTATTAGTTTCACTGACCCATGGTTTGGAGGAAAACGTCCTAATTCTCTATCTGTTTCAGCTTACTATTCTAAGCAAACTGATATCAGTGATAGATATTATTCATCCAATTATTACAACAACTACAGTAGCTATTATAACAACTATGGTAGCTATGGGTATAACAACTACAATAATGTAGAGAACTACTACGACCCAAACAAATCAATGCAAATGCTTGGAATGTCTATTGGGCTTGGAAAAAGATTGAACTGGCCTGATGACTACTTTTACACTAGAGCCACATTATCTTTTCAACATTACATCCTTAAAAATTGGAGATATCTACCCGTTGAAAATGGGGACTGTAATATCTTCACTTTAGAATTCTTGCTCGGACGTAATAGTACAGACAACCCAATATTCCCACGTAGGGGGTCAGATTTCACCGCATCTGTTACTTTGACACCACCATACTCTGCTTTTGATGGTAAAGACTACTCCAGCCTAGATCCTACAGTACAGGCTGATGCAGATGAACTATACAGATGGATAGAATATCACAAATGGGAGTTCAAGAGTAATACATACACCGCTTTGACTGGTGGAGCCAAATGTCTAGTATTAAGAACTCGTGCACAGTTTGGTATTCTTGGGAGCTATGACAGTGCTAAGAAGTCACCATTCCAAACCTATGAAGTCGGAGGTGATGGTATGACTGGTTACTCCAGCATGGCTACTCAAACGATTGGGCTACGTGGATATGAAAATTCAGCATTGACCATGTATAATCGTGGATATGCCTATACAAGATTTGGTGTAGAACTTCGCTATCCTTTAATGCTTGAATCAACAACTACAATTTATGCTCTAGCTTTCCTTGAAGGTGGTAATGCTTGGTCAAATGTAAAAGACTTCAATCCATTTGAGATGAAACGAAGTGCAGGTCTAGGTGTTCGTATCATGTTACCGATGGTAGGTCTGATGGGAATCGACTGGGCATACGGGTTTGATAAGATTAACGGTTCTGATCAATACAGTGGTAGCCAATTCCACTTTGTACTGGGCCAAGAATTCTAAGAAATTCCTAGGAAATTCGGATTATTTGCTTACTTTTGCAAACGTGGTTTAGTTTCCACAACAAATAAAGAATAAATCATTTACATAATAACAAAAGACTATCAAAATGAAAAAGATCTTATTAGCTGTACTTATGGTACTCCCATTAACAGTGTTCGCTCAGGTTAAACTGGCACACGTTAATTCTCAAGAAATTGTGATGGCTATGCCAGAAACGGCTGCTGCTCAAAAGACCTTGAAAGACCTTCAAGATAAGTACACTCAAGAAATCAAACGTACTCAAGACGAACTTCAAAAGAAATTTGCTGAGTATCAAAAAGCACTTAGCGATAGCGGGGACAAACTACCAGCTAATATTCAAGATCGTCGACGCAAAGAACTTGAAGACATGTCACAACGTGCACAACAATTTCAATCAGAAGCTCAACAAAACCTTCAAAAGAAAGAGCAAGAATTGATGCAACCAATCTTTAAGAAACTTGGCGAAGCAATCTCTGCAGTAGGTGCTGCTGGTGGCTACACATATGTTATCGACCTAGCTCGTACTCCACTTGCATACGTTAGTCCAACTGCAACTGATTTAACTCCAAATGTGAAGACTAAATTGGGTATTAAGTAATTATAGCTTAGGCTCATAAACAATACATTAAAAAGCCCTGGCGCCTACTCTGGTGTTAGGGCTTTTTGAATAATGTTCATTTCAAATATAATTGACTATGTCTCTTCCAAAAACATTAGATGGTCCTATAGGGATTTTCGACTCTGGTTATGGAGGTTTGACTGTACTAGACAGCATACGCCACCAACTGCCACAATATGACTATTTGTATCTAGGAGATAATGCGCGCAATCCCTATGGGCCACGCTCATTCGAAGTAGTCTATCAATTTACACTTCAAGCTGTCAAAAAATTATTTGAAATGGGATGCCCTCTAGTCATTCTCGCATGCAATACAGCATCAGCTAAAGCTTTGCGAAGTATTCAACAAAATGACTTGCCCAATTTAGATAGCACACGACGTGTATTAGGAGTTATTCGGCCTACTGTTGAAGCCGTAGGTACATTGACCCAAACACATCATATTGGTGTCATGGGAACAGTTGGAACAATTCGTTCACAAAGTTACACGATGGAAGTGGACAAGCTATATGGGAATATGCACGTCGTCGGAGAATCATGCCCAATGTGGGTACCTCTTGTAGAAAATAACGAATACAACAGCCCAGGTGCAGACTACTTTATTAAACAACATATAGACCACTTACTTGCACAAGACAAAGACATAGACTGTGTCATTCTTGGCTGTACTCATTACCCTCTTCTTTTGAAGAAAATTCATGAATATATGCCACCAAATATACAAGTCATCTCCCAAGGCAACTACGTGGCATCTTCATTGGCCAACTATCTAGAACGCCATCCAGAAATCAGTTCTCGTTGCCGACAAGGTGGGCATACCGAATTCTTCACAACTGAATCTCCAGAACGATTTCAAGAATCTGCCTCCATCTTTTTGCAGGAAGATATTGACGTACAACATATCACATTATAATAAATAAAGCGTATTGAGAATAAATCCCAATACGCTTTTTTGTTCACCATAACAGACAATTATACTATATACTTGTCATGGTTCAAAATTGTTTCATGTCAACTGACTACAACAAACCGTTTATACAAAGTTGTAAGTGACTATTGCCCAATTGATGGTTAATATCTGTCTGCATAACTTTTGTCAAAATATCCTTTGCCTCATCATACTGTCCAAGGCCAAGGCAACCAAGTCCTCGCACTAAATTACAGTGAATCTGATTACGGACATTCAGATCATCCTCCCACACAAGTAAGTCTGGCAAGGATACAGCAAAGTAATCAATCTTCACATCGTCAAACAAGTGCTTCTCACCATGCTGGATAAGCTTATAAAAACATCCTTTGGCTTTATCTTCGCATCCAAGTTTACGCCACGCTAACCCCTTGTAAAACATCTTATCTGGTTGCTGGTCATTATAGAAGAAGGCAATGGCCAATTCATCTGAGCCTACAGTAGCCATTTGGAAATACTTATTGGCATTCACAGTATCTCCAAGTCCCTCATAAGCACATCCCATATAATAATGGATATCATTTTCTTCTACGGTAGAGAGTTTGCCTTCACCCAAGTTATGTGGATAATGTTCAGTCTCTTTAAGCAAACGAAGCGCAAGCTCATATTGTCCTTCTCGCAAAGCCTGTCTAGTGAGTTCCAATCGACATAATACGTATTGTGCTATAACTTTTCCTTCGCCACCTTCCCAAGGATGGAATTGTCTTTGACCTAACAAGTCATACGCCATTTTATACTCACCTATTTGATTATAAAGCGTAATACGTTCAATATTCAAATCATCTCTTTGATCAACCAAATCACTATATTTCTCCAATACAGCCAATCGTGTCTTATGAGGATATTGAAGCTTTTTATATAACTGATCCAATTCCATCAAAATACGACTATCGGTAGGATCTAAAGCGAATGCCTTTTCCAGTGATTGCAAAGCTTTCTCTTTGTCATTCTGTTTATTGAAATAAGCCAAAGACAAATTTCTATGTACCGTAGGGAAAGACTCATCCAATTGAACCGACCCTTCCCAACATGCTATAGCCTCATCGTATTGACGGGCATTATACCAGAAATTGCCCAGATAATACAGCGCTTTTTTTCCAGGTACGTACGTCAGAGCTTCTTGCAACATTAAAATCTCTTCCAACTTATTTGGGAAACAATAATCGGAAGGCATTGATTCTGCTTGTTCAAAATATTGATGAGCAGCCTTTGGATTACCTTCCTTGGATGCAAAATACCCCATTGCATAATAAGCCATTGGATATGTAACATGATTCTCTTCTAGGAGAAAGTTCATTAAGATTTGTGCCTCTTCGTACAATCCTGCTGAAGAATAATCTATAGCATATTCAAGATAGCTATGTACAGCATTACGCGCAATAGCTTTGACTCTTGTTTTAAGCTGTGCAGCAATATCTAAATGCTCTTGCTCCATTTCGATAAGATAACTTTCAAATAAGCATCCCACATTAAATAGATCTATCTTTAAAGAGTCTTCAACCACTTGATTGGCAAGTCCGAATTGACCGAGTTTACGATAAAATGCAGCTTTCAATTGACGTGCTTTATGATTATTCCAGTTACGACACAAAGAGCGATCAATATGATCTAATCCTGCTTCGTAATCTTTTCTGAGCATATCAATTTGAGCAAGATTCATATAGCCTGCATCTTGCCAAGCAGCATTCCATGTAGATTTAAAAAAGGCATCGTAAGCCTCGTCATGGTTGCCCAACATCTTTTGGCACCATCCTAAATTATAGTACGGTTCACCATCATATGGATTGGGATTTCTTTGTGTTTGTGTTTTGACAGCTTGATCAAAATATGTCTTTGCCTCCGCAAATTTTCCTCGTCTCATCAACAATAACCCAACGGCATTATTGCATCGTATATCTGTCTCGTCTCTCGCCAATGCTTCCATGTAATAATCCATAGGAGAATACGTAGCATGATGATATTGTTCTAGATGCTGTCCTGTTAAGAAGAGCTGCTCTATGCTTCCAATTTCTTTAGGAAGTTTAGCCGCAACAGCCTTATCGGGAAGTGGTTTCACAGTAGGTGCTTCTGCCTGATAAGAAACCAATAGTTTACCTGCTTCGTTATGAACAGTCAATTTTAATTGTTCCATCTTAGGACAATCACAATCTACTATTTGAGTAAAAACAGCAGCAGGAGATATGTCTACTGTTCCATCAAGATAATTCTTATTTTCGTCAGTTAGCTGAACATGAGCATGGGCATACACAGCAGAAGTATACACGGTAACTTTTACTTTATCTTCCGACATGCGTTCTAGATTCACGACAGCATCTTTGGACGCATTTTTAACCATACCTACACTCTGATAAGGCATAAAATACTGCACCCAAGATTTTTCTTCATATGGTTGTAGCCAAGTAAAATCAGGTTGATTATCACAATATTGGCCTGTCATCAATTCAATATATGGACCATCTTCATCAGTCAGATTTCTATCCCATTCTTGGCCGAAATCACCATGCCCCCAAGTCCACTGTTTTTTCCCCACACTAGTGTGATGATCAGCGACATGCAGCATACCTGCACTCACACCTTCGTCATACCCTCCAATAAAGTTATACTTAGAGTTACGTGCCATATAAGAAGTTGGCACAGGGATATTTTTATATCTTGAGATATCTACACCAGCAGAATAATCTGCTTTATAATAAGTACCTGTAGCAATAGGGAAACTAGAAACATCTCTTTTTCCATGATCAAATACAGCATTTACATCGGGTGGAAATACAGAATAATAATCATCATTAACCACAACTGCAGGGTTTGCCCACCACAAGAAGTTTTGTGGTAAAGAAGTTCTATTGTACACCTTGGCTTTAATTTCAATATACGACTTACCAGGATACAACGTAAAACCCATCATCCCCTTTGTACGATACATTCGTTCCACTTCACTACACCATACAGTCATACTTCCATCTTCGAAAGATTCTATTTGATAATCTATAGGAAGATATGTACTAGGACGGTGATGCTGCGGCCAGTTAAACTCAATACCACCAGAGATCCAGGGTCCAGTAAGTCCCACAAGCGCTGGTTTTATAACTTGATTATAGTACACAAAATGACGTTGTTTTACCTTATCATAGGCCATTTGAATACGGCCACCTAGTTCGGGTAAAATCATGACTTTAATATATTCATTCTCAATGAACAAAGCACGATATTCTTTATCTACTTTTTCATCACTAATTCTTTCCACTACTGGATATGGATAAACAGAGCCAGAGCTTCCTTGATACACTCGTTTCTCAAGAAAAATAGGGTTTTTCTCTTCTGCACCAATCTCATAGGTTGGCAACATCACTTTCTCTTCCCATGCTCTGACTTTTGATTCATGCACGGTACTTTGAATTAAATATTCAGTTATTTTTTCCATGATATAGAAAATATATTGCTTGAAGGTAGGTATATGATCCCCCTTATCCACACGAAAAGATGCAGAAAACAAGCATAAATTATGTAATGATTAATATTTTATTTGATCAATTCTTTCTCAAGATCTTCAAGGGATTTGTCTTTAGTTTCCGGTATTCGTGTCCACACAAAGATGAAACCTGCCAGACAAATAAAAGCATACAACCCAAAGGTACCACTAATTCCTAATCCCAAATTCAAGAATGGGAAAGTATAAGTCAACAAGAATGAAGCAATCCAGAGAGCTGTGGTACAAACTGCCATCGCTATTCCACGAACTTTATTGGGGAAGATTTCAGACAAGAGTACCCACGTGATAGGTCCCAATGACATGGCATAGAATCCAATAGCCAAAACGACTAGGACAATCATAATAATTCCCTGGAAATGAAAAAGATAACAAACACTCAAAATTGCATAGACACAAGCTAACCCTATAGAACCAATGAGCATTAAAGTCTTACGTCCTAAGCGATCAACGGTAAAGATAGCCACAAAAGTGAACACTAAATTGGCAATACCAGTAACAACGATATTCATCAAGACATCAGAGATACCATAGCCTGCAGCTTGAAAAATCTCTTGAGCATAATTAAAAATGACATTAGTTCCACTCCATTGTTGGAAAGCAGCGACTACTAAACCAATAATGAGTACTGGTCGCATTTTTTTCGAGAACAACAGTGAAAGTGTTCCTTTTTCCTGATTAGAGGAAGCTTGAGCAACTTCATAGTTTGACAATTCGCTAGATGCATATTCTTCCCCGCCGATGAAACTAAGGATTTTACGAGCACGATCATTATACCCTTTACTAAAAAGCCATCTAGGACTTTCAGGAATAAAAAGAGCACAAATTAAAAACAAAGCAGAAGGTACACAAACAGCCCAAAACATCCAACGCCAGCCAGTCTGACCATTCCAAGAATGTAAAATATCTAGAGCAGTTGCATGTTCAGCTACTGGTTCTGCTATCAATAGATTCACAACTTGTGCCCCAAGGATACCGAGTACAATAGTCAATTGATTTAAGGTAACCATTTTTCCTCTAATATGTGTTGGAGACACTTCAGCTATATACATTGGAGATAATGCAGCCGCCAAACCGATAGCAATACCGCCCACAAATCGAGCCGAGATAAACACAGCCATAGACTGACTAATACCCGTTAGCCATGAAGACATCAGAAACACAAAAGCAGCAAGTACCAAAAGTTTCTTTCTCCCATATTTATCAGACATAAATCCAGCAGTTGTTGCCCCACCAAGGCACCCTAAAAGAGCGACACTCATAGCCACAGCTTGCATCGTTTGATCGTTAGCTATTCCAAAATAAATTTCATAAAATGGCTTGGCACCACCAATAACCACCCAATCATATCCAAATAGTAATCCACCCATGGCAGACACAATGCAGATAAAGAATAAAAAGAACTGATTATGATTTTTCATGTTATATGTGTTGATTTAATATATACTTGTTGCAGATTGCTTTTGTTTCAGCGTACCATAAAATATAGCACGCATTGTATCGAAATTTGTCAGTGGCTTTGGATTAAACTCAGCACTATTCATGTAGCTCACTATGGATGAAAGCATCTGATTGGCAACTGGTCTATGAGCAAGATCTTTGGACAAATCAAAAGTTGCCAAGACCAATTTCCCTTTACCCACTTGACCTTCATAAAGAGAAGCTAGACGACGGTTATTGACAAAGTTATCAATCACTTCCACAATAGGGTCACCTCCTTGTACACTGTCTGTAATCAACACAGTAGAGTGTATATTTAAATCCCACCATTGCCAGTTACTATGACTTTCTGTAGGGAATTTTTGTAGTGCAGGATGACTCGGATCACAGAGTATCCCCATAGTTCCAGCCTGTTTTGGGAAATGCACAGGACTCCAAAATACGGGAACAAACTTTCCCTCTAAACCTGTCATTGTTTTCCAATCTGGATTGAAAAGAACAGTTTCTCCACGACGTAAGAGTGCCAATGCTTGATCATAATCACGAGTAAATTTCACCTTTCCAAAATCGACATGTGTAGTAGAAGGATAACTCCAAACAGACCATCTATTTTGACAATCAGAATGATCAAGTTGTACTTTAATCTCCAGCTGACTAGCTTTTTCGACCTCTATGAGTGGGAAAGAAATTTCTCCCAATAAACCATTATAGCCAATAGACAAGCTATCAACTTGAATACGGCCTTTTTTAATAACTTTTCCCTTATTTGAAATACTCCATGAAATATGACGGTTTTTCAACACCTCTGAGCCATAATTACACACATCAATTTCTGCTTGAAAAGTTTCATTATTCTTATACACTGCCTTTGGAAAGCGAAGTAATGGAACAATAGGACTACAAAATTCTCTAAATGTCGTATCTGACACAATTCCTTTGCTTTGCCAGAAAGCATTTAACAGTCCAACTAGCGCTGTGCCTTGACCTGGATAATCATGCAGATCTAATAGCTGGAAGCCACTAATACCCTTTGTTTTCAGAGCACGCTCAATTTCCTCTTTATACAATATAGCAGCCAATTTTCCAGAAGCTTGTGTATAGGCAGGAGCTTTTTTCAAAAGCCCTTTCTTTTCAAGGTCATTTCTTATAGCCAGTAAATTGAGTGGTTCCAAGACACCAGTATATTGATCTATTTCAGACAAGTCTGGATACACAGAATATTGTCCCACTTCATGAGTCACTAGAGGCACCTGCATTCCTTGAACAGATTTTTCATAATCCTTATCAAAAGATGGAGAAAACTCATTAAAGACTCCTTGACCTCTTACCCATCCATTTTTTGTCCACTGAGTAACAAAGTAATCATCATCAGCTTCTGGCCAAGTGCCATGCCCTTTCTGAAAGGTAAAAGAAGTCGTTGTATATAAGTGGCGAGTATCCGCTTTCTTTAGAGTTTGCATAATATTCGATAAGACATTGAAATCGCCCTCAAGTTCATTCCCCATACTCCAAAGGCAGAAAGAAGGATGATTCCCATAGTTCTTTATAATGCGGCTTCCCTCTTGAAGAAGAAAATTCGTAGTGGATGCATTCTTGCCAATTGTTAGCGACCAAACCGGTAATTCGATTTGCAAATAAAGGCCCATTTCATCAGCAACCTCAAACGCAGCCTCAGGAGGGCACCATGAGTGGAATCTCAAATGATTCAACCCATACGATTTAGCAGCTGAAAAAACTTTTATCCAATGAGATTTATCCATCGGAGGGGTACCAGTCAATGGAAAAATACAACACTCCAACGTGCCTCTTAAAAAGAGCGGTTTACCATTGATCGTCATTTGAGAGGCTTCATTGCCCAACTGACGCATTCCAAAACTCTTGGCAACAGAAGATGCAGAATCACCGACTTTCAAAGAAGCTTGTGCTATATATATATTTGGATGAAATTCATCCCATAACTTGACATGCTCACCCATATCATACACCATAGTCACAGTATCCCCATCTCGACTTATTTCCAATGATTTAGAAATACTCTTTGCAGGAATAGATTGTTCCGCATCTTTCAAAGACACTTGAAGATCTAGTTGACCATGTACAGGAGCATCACTAGTATTTTTCAATGTTACAACAGCCTTTACAGTATGGTCAGCTATATTGGGGAACAATTGAACTTGATCTATGCGCACCTTGTTTTCCGCAGTCAAGTTTATTTTACCCAAAATCCCATTCCATATAATTTGAGTTTCATCCGTATACGCATGGCCTAGATCTTTGACCGAAATATCATAACGTTTAGTATTGTCTACTTGAATAGTTAGGGTTTGTTTTGTACCATATTGGATGTAACTCGTGAGATTATAACAATGAGGAGTGGACAAGCTCTCTTCATGTTGGCCCACAAGTTGACCATCTAACCAAACTTGGCTATCCCAAAGAATCCTTTCCATATGCAACACCACGTCACGCCCTTTCCAAGATTTAGGGACACAAATAGTGCGCGTATATTTCGCGGGACCTACATACGTATGCTTTCTTGTCAAATGTGAAAGTTGTTTCTTCTTTAGTTCCGGAGTTAATAGACTAGCTTCTCCGATATTAGCCTCATCAAGCGTACCAGGAAGACGAATGGGCATCACGGTATCAAGCACCTGCACATTCCATTGTCCAGACAAATCAATATCATCAATGGTCGGTGATGTACAAGACATCATCTGAAGAAGAATTAGAAAAGAAAAAATTACATTTTTCATATGTGTTTTGTTTTAGCTATTAGATTATATAAGGGTATTCATTGAAAAACATCCGTAGTTCAATATCATGATGCAAAGTAACAGAAAAAGTGCCATCTTAAAAATGTACATATAGATTTATATGATGTATAATATCTCGAAATCAAAAAAAACTTAGCGAGAACATTTTTTAATCGCATTCATCTATTTAAATTGCATAGGCAAAATAAAATCATTATCTTTAAAACAAAAAAGATGGAAAAAAAGAGAGATGGATTTACTAATCAGCATGCAATTGTTCTCCCTGGTGAAATCAAGAACATTTTGAAGCAAAGAGAATTGACCAGTATGCTCTACATTACAGATTTAGGGTATTATCCACATGCTTCCGACCATTATAGAGTTAGAGAAAAAGGTATAGAAGAACATATTTTTATATACTGCGAGAAGGGTACAGGCTGGTATAGTATCAATGGGGAGAGACACCTTATTGGCACAGGTGATTTCTTTATTATTGAGGCCCACCAACCCCATGCCTATGCAGCTTCCGAAAAAGATCCTTGGAGTATCTATTGGGTTCACTTTTCTGGATCAAAAAGCAATTTATTCAAATCTATTTTCAATCAAACATTTCGCATAGATGTGGATAATCCTTCAGCACGCACATTGGACAGAATATCCTTACTCAATGAAATCTATCACATCTTGGCAATGGGGTATAGTGATGACAATCTTGACTACGTATCACTATGCTTCTGGCACCTAATGGCTTCTCTCAAATACATCTCCCAATTTCGAATGATTCATCAAATCAAACAAGGAGATATTATTCAACAATGTATCAATTACATGAAAGAGAATATGGACAAGAAACTCACTTTAGAGGATTTCGCGCATGAGGTACACTATTCCCCATCGTATTTTGGCCAACTATTTTTAAAACGAACGGGGCACAGTCCACTCAATTACTTCAATCAATTGAAAATACAAAAGGCTTGTCAACTATTAGACTTCACGAATATGAAAATAAAAGAAATCTCTTACCAACTAGGCTTTTATGACCAATATCATTTTTCTAAAACTTTTATCAAAATCATGGGGGAGTCGCCAAGCCTTTATAGAAAGAAGAAGAAAGGATAATATACATATCCTTTGTACGGCGTTTAAAAGTGCGATTACAAGCCTCATTATAGCCTAGTATATGGCCGTTTGTTGTCAAGTATATAAGAGCGCGCTATCATATACTTGCTAGGTAGGTTGTCAAGTATATAAGAGTGCGCTCTTATATACTTCTCGGTTAGCTCTTATATACTTCCCGGTTGGCTGGCATATATCAGTCAGTTAACACGCCCTTTATACAAATAAAAATTAGGTCATAAGACTTCATAATCTTATGACCTAATTAGTGTATAGTAAAAATACAAACCTGTAAAATGCACTAAGAAAACATAGCTGTCACACGCTTAATCGCAGCTACTAACTTATCGACTTCATCTTTTGTATTATACAAAGCAAAACTAGCACGCAAGGTTCCCTCGATACCAAGACGGTGCATTAAAGGCTGTGCACAATGATGACCAGTTCTCAATTCAAAACCCAATTGATCTAGTAATGTACCCATATCAAATGGGTGTATATCACCAACCAAAAAACTGACAACACTACTTCTGTGTTTGGCTGTGCCAATAAACCGAATAGTAGGAATCGTACTTAACTGCTTAATGGCATATTGAGTCAGCTCATTTTCATATGCAGCGATCTTAGCAACACTTATTTCTTGAACATACTCTAAGGCCTTGCCCAAAGCAGAGACCCCAACATAATCGGGTGTACCCGCTTCAAATCTAAATGGGAGTTCATTGAATGTTGTGCCATCAAAGGACACACGATCAATCATTTCCCCTCCCCCTTGATAAGGTGGTAACGTGTCAAGAATTTCCTCACGACCATATAGTACCCCGATGCCATTAGGACCATAAATCTTATGTCCACTGAATGCATAGAAATCGCAACCAATATCTTGCACATCAACAGTATCGTGTGCTATACCTTGAGCTCCATCAATGCAAATAGGCACCCCATTATGGTGCGCTATCTGTGTCAATTCTTTTATAGGATTGATAGTCCCTAAAACATTACTCACATGTGCAATGCTCACCAATTTAGTACGCTCATTGAAAAGTCCTTGAAAAGCGTTTATATCTAATTCTCCCTCATCGGAAATCGGACACACTCGTAATGTAATGCCTTTACGCTGTTCTAGCAACTGCCATGGTACGATATTACTATGATGTTCCATTTCTGAAACAATCACTTCGTCGCCTGCCAGCAACCGCTCACCAAAAGTCGCTGCCAACAGATTCAGACTCTCCGTAGTACCACGAGTAAAAATAATTTCTTTTATGCTTCGTGCATGAATAAATTCCTGTACAATTCTACGCCCCTCTTCATGTGCATTGGTTGCCAACTGAGACAAATGATGCACTCCACGATGCACATTACTATTAATGGAACTATACACATAATTTATTTGATCCAACACACACTGAGGTTTTTGTGTTGTTGCTGCATTATCTAAATAAACCAACGGCTTTCCATATACCGTTTGTGACAGTATGGGGAAATCATTTCTATATTCATCCATAACCCTTCTCCTTACTTATTGCATGTTCTGCCTCCGCAAAGAGCGCATCCTGTACACTTGTTAGTCTCACCACGTAAACGTTGTTCAACCAATGTACGCAATCGTTCTTGCAACACGGGAATGCGTATCGTATTGATCACGTCGTCCACAAACGCAAACATGAGTAGCATGCGTGCTTCTTTTGCAGGAATACCACGTTGCTGCATATAGAAAAGAGCCTGATCATCCAACTGACCAACAGTTGCCCCATGGCTACACTTTACGTCATCAGCGTAAATCTCCAACTGAGGCTGTGTGTACATACGTGCCGATTTTGTCAAACAGATATTCTTATTGCTCTGTTCACTCAAAGTCTTTTGCGCATCTCTTTCAACAAGTACACGACCACTAAATGCACCAATAGCCTGATTATCTAATATATATTTAAACAATTCATGGCTCGTACAATTAGGTACAGCATGACGAATAAACGTATGATTATCTATATGTTGTTTTTTATCGGCAATAACCATCCCACTAAGCAACACGTCTGCTCCTTCCCCAATCATATCTACATAGACATCATTGCGACTCAATCCATTATGCAAGGTCGTTCCATTCATTAAGAAGGAACTATCTGCATCTTGTTGGACATATACATTGTTGATACGCGATGTTTCATTGTGCGTCTCCTCTAAATCATACATCTCCAAACGGGCACCCTTACCCAAATAGATTTCTATGGTTTGTGTAGATAAATATGTCGTATCGTTTTCCACATGATCACAAAGCAGCATTTTCATAGATGCTTGATCTTCAAGTATAATCAATAGACGACGATTAATCAACATATCCACTTGACTACGGAACAGACTTATCAATTGTAAGACCTCTGTATATTCTACCCCACGTGGCACATACACCAAAAGACCATCTTGAGCGAAGGCTGTATTAAAACAAGCCATTGGATCATTCTTTTCTCCTGCTAACTTATTGTAATAAGGGGCAAATTTTTCAGGATACTCCTCTGTCAATTTACGCAAACTCCCCACCAACATACCATCGGGTACATTAGGGGTTTCACTTGCACCCTGATATACTCCGTTGACTAAGAAATGTAAAGATGACTCGATATCATCAACATCACAGGAAAAATCATTATATGGATTATAGTTGGGCAGTAAAGTTTTAAGATTAACCCCATATTCGATATCAAACACATGAGAAAGGTCTGTATATCTATATCGTTCTAGCCCTTTAGTAGGAATCCCTTGTTGCACAAAACTCTCTAAGGCCGACTCTCGAGGCGCATTCATAACCGCACTACTATGTGTGGCTATGACACCTTTTTGGTCCTCATAGAGATCAATATATTGCTGAGCTACATTCATTATTATTCTCTTTTTAGAAAGTTGACTATTTTTCTTTTGTAATCCAATCGTATCCCCTCTCTTCTAATTCAAGGGCCAACTCAGGACCTGCCGATTTCACGATACGTCCATCATATAATACGTGAATAACATCTGGTTTGATATAGTCTAGCAGACGTTGGTAGTGAGTAATAACAATTGTACTAGTATCAGCTGTCTTCAATTTATTCACCCCATCAGCCACAATGCGCAATGCATCAATATCTAGACCAGAGTCTGTTTCGTCCAAGATACTTAGCTTTGGTTCCAACATAGCCATCTGGAAGATCTCGTTACGTTTTTTTTCACCCCCAGAAAATCCTTCATTTACCGCACGGTTAACGAGTTTACTATCCATTTCTACAAATGCACGTTTTTCACGCATCAATTTTAGAAACTCACCTGCTTTCAAAGGGTCTAATCCTTGATACTTACGACGTTCATTCATCGCAGCACGCATAAAATTAACCATACTCACTCCAGGTATTTCTACTGGATATTGGAAAGATAGGAATAGTCCCTCATGACTACGTGTTTCAGGAGCCATTTCCAAAAGATCTTTTCCGTTAAAGGTAACCGTTCCTTTAGTCACTTCATATTTTGGATGTCCCACTAGCACGTTACTCATCGTACTCTTACCAGCACCATTTGGGCCCATAATAGCATGTACTTCACCTGGACGGACATTCAGGTTGATACCTTTGAGAATCTCTTTGCCATTGATACTGGCATGTAAATCTTTGATCTCTAACATATCTATATTTGTTTCTATTTTTATTCTTTTGATTGTTTATCCCACCGTACCTTCTAATGATATAGAAAGCAATTTCTGAGCTTCCACTGCAAATTCCATCGGTAATTTATTCAACACTTCTTTTGCATATCCATTGACAATAAGTCCAACGGCATCTTCAGTATTGATACCACGTTGATTACAATAGAATAATTGATCTTCAGAAATTTTACTGGTTGTTGCCTCATGCTCTACTACAGCAGAGTCATTCTTTATATCCATATAAGGGAAAGTATGTGCTCCACATTGGTCACCTAATAACAGCGAATCGCACTGACTATAGTTTCGTGCCCCATCTGCATTGGCAGCAATCTTCACAAGACCTCGATAGGAGTTGACACTCTTTCCTGCACTAATACCTTTACTGACAATAGTAGAACGAGTATTTTTACCCAAATGAATCATCTTAGATCCTGTATCAGCTTGTTGATGATTATTTGTGAC
This sequence comes from Bacteroidaceae bacterium, assembly GCA_963668535.1. Classification (GTDB taxonomy): domain Bacteria; phylum Bacteroidota; class Bacteroidia; order Bacteroidales; family Bacteroidaceae; genus F22. The sequence continues at coordinate 1,605,174 of OY764867.1, read as the reverse complement.
AGCTACTGAATAAAATTCACTAACAGAATTATCTCCCTTAAGGATAGTACTAGGATACTTCCAAGTAATGGCTGAGCCTGTTTCTACTTGTGTCCAAGAGATCTTAGAGCTTTCCCCCGCACACAAACCACGTTTGGTTACAAAGTTATAAATACCTCCATTGCCATCTTTATCGCCAGGATACCAGTTTTGAACTGTACTATATTTTACCTCTGCACGATCATGAGTATACACCTCAACAATAGCTGCATGCAACTGATTTTCATCACGTTGAGGAGCTGTACACCCTTCGAGATAACTCACATAGCTATCTTCATCAGCAATGATCAGTGTACGTTCAAACTGTCCTGTATGTGCTGCGTTGATTCTAAAATATGTACTTAGTTCCATAGGACAACGCACCCCCTTCGGAATATAAACAAAACTACCATCAGAGAACACGGCACTATTCAATGCTGCAAAGAAATTGTCACGATAAGGAACAACTTTGCCCATATACTCACGCACCAAATCAGGATGTTCCTTCACAGCCTCACTGAACGAACAAAAAATAATTCCTTTTTCAATTAAGGTATCTTTAAAGGTCGTTTTAACCGATACTGAATCCATAACTGCATCGACAGCTATACCGCTTAAAGCCATTTGTTCTTCAAGTGGAATTCCTAATTTATTGAAGGTTTCTAAAAGTTCCGGATCAACTTCATCCAAACTCTTTGGGCCTTCTTTCTTTTTAGTTGGATCTGCATAATACGAGAGTGCTTGATAATCAATCTCGTCAATATCTAGATGTGCCCACGTAGGCATTTTCATCGTAATCCAATGACGATATGCTTTAAGTCTAAACTCAAGCATCCAGTCGGGTTCATCTTTCATCTTGGAGATAAGACGTACAACATCTTCACTAAGACCTTTCTCTATGACCTCAGTCTCCACATCTGTAGTAAAGCCGTATTTATACGTCTCTTCAGCTACTTGTTTTACATATTGATTGGGTTCTTCCTGCTTCATGTGAATAGGATTCTATAGTTGATTATTATTTTCTTTTTTACGCTACAGACATTTTTCATCTGTATTGGTATATACCATCAAAAAACACGCCATAACTAGAATGACCATGCTAAGATACGGGTTTTATAGCATATAGTTTGTCACATAGATGACTTTTTGGAGCAGGAAGGACAAAAGTTTGCAACTTTGTTGCTATATTTGCATTTTTCGTATCATGTCAAAACAAAACAAAATTAATGGAAACTTTGGATTTGATTCTTGCAGGCATAGTAGTCTTAGGGGTTATTTGGGGATACAAATCAGGTATGTTTAAACAAACGTCACGACTACTAGGATTTATACTAGGCTTTTTCGCTGCTAAATTTTTCTTTTTACCGTTAGCCGATTATGGGCCTAAAATAGGCATTACTAGCATTGGCTTGGCACGTATTATATCTTTTTTTCTTATATGGATTGCCGTCTCTCTACTATTACAAGTTCTTGGCGACATTCTAAAGAAAAGCTTTGAAGCTCTACATTTAGGTATCTTAGACCGACTTCTAGGTGCTATCATTGGAGGTCTTAAAGTGGTATGTATCCTCACAATAGTTTTAAATATCTTTGAATGGGTAGACGATCAGAATGAGCTGTTGCACAAGGACAAAAAAACGGCTTCCGTGCTGTACTACCCAATAATATCAATAATACATAAAGCCATTCCCTATACCAAAGATACCCTACAACTATTCAAACAGCCAGAAAAGACAGATAAGGATAATCATCAAGACCAACAAAAAAGTCATACAATATAATGGATACTCATCATCCATCACAAAAAAAAGAGAGCATATCAATTGATTTGATATGCTCTCTTTCTATTTATATAGTCTATACTATTTCAACTTAGCTGCAACCTCAACCTCTTCAAAGGTTTCGATTACGTCATCAACCTTGATGTCGTGATAGTTGACAAGGCTAATACCACATTCGTAGTTTGTAGCAACCTCTTTGACATCATCTTTGAAACGCTTCAATGCATTGATTTCACCTGTATGAATAACAACACCTTCACGAATCAAACGAGCCTTATCGCTACGTTTCACCTTACCTTCGCGTACCATAGCACCAGCTACTGTACCCACCTTACTAATATGGAAGACTTCTCGAACTTCAATAGTTGAAGTGACTTCCTCCTTGATTTCAGGAGCAAGCATACCTTCCATAGCAGACTTCACTTCTTCAATAGCTGCATAGATCACAGAATACATGCGAATATCTACACCTTCAGTTTCTGCATATCGACGTGCTGCCGCAGAAGGACGAACTTGGAAACCAATAATGATTGCATCTGATGCCGCAGCAAGAGTCACATCACTTTCAGAGATTTGACCCACTGCTTTATGAATCACATTGACTTGAATCTGTTCTGTAGACTGCTTAATCAATGCATCACTCAATGCCTCGATAGAACCATCCACATCACCCTTCACAATCAAGTTCAATTCTTGGAAGTTACCCAATGCAATACGACGACCAATTTCATCCAAAGTAAGGTTCTTCTGAGTACGAAGTCCTTGTTCACGTTGCAATTGTTCACGTTGGTTAGCTACTTCACGTGCCTCTTGTTCAGTAGACATCACATGGAATGTGTCACCAGCAGTTGGCGCACCGTCTAGACCAAGAATCAAAACTGGTTCAGATGGCCCTGCTTTTTCAATGCGCTGATTACGTTCGTTAAACATCGCTTTGATACGTCCATGATGTGTACCAGCTAGGACAATATCTGCCTGATTTAATGTACCATTAGAGACCAACATTGTAGCCACATAGCCACGACCTTTATCTAGCGTAGACTCGATGATAGAACCAGTTGCTTTACGATTAGGGTTAGCCTTTAAATCCAACATTTCTGCTTCAAGCAATACTTTCTCAAGCAATTCTTGTACACCAGTACCTTGCTTGGCAGAGATATCTTGACTTTGGAACTTACCACCCCAATCTTCAACAAGATAATTCATTTCTGCAAGCTCTTGTTTAATTTTATCAGGGTTTGCCGTTGATTTATCAACCTTATTAATTGCAAAGACGATAGGTACACCAGCCGCTTGCGCATGGTTAATAGCCTCACGAGTTTGTGGCATGACATTATCATCAGCAGCCACAATAATAATGGCAATATCGGTCACCTGAGTACCACGAGCACGCATCGCAGTAAACGCCTCGTGCCCTGGAGTATCCAAGAAAGTTATACGTTTGCCATTTTCCAAAGTGACATTATATGCTCCAATATGCTGAGTAATACCACCAGCTTCACCAGCGATTACGTTTGCACTTCGGATATAATCCAGTAAGGAAGTTTTACCGTGGTCAACATGCCCCATTACAGTTACAATCGGTGCGCGAGATTGCAGATCTTCTGCCTTATCCTCTTCTTCTTCAATAGCACTGGCTACTTGAGCACTGACATATTCAGTCGTGTAGCCAAATTCTTCAGCTACCATATTGATTGTTTCTGCATCAAGACGCATATTGATACTTACCATCATTCCAATGGACATACAAGTCGAAATCACGTCAGTAACTCCCACGTCCATCATCGTAGCAAGTTCACTAACAGTTACAAACTCTGTTAGCTTCAATACTTTACTTTCAGCAGCTGCTTGATCTGCCATTGCTTGTTGGCGATCTTGCTCATGCTTACGTTTTTCTTTTCTATATTTAGCCCCTTTACCACCTTTCGACTTATTTGTCAAACGTGCTAAAGTTTCTTTTACTTGCTTTGCTACATCAGTTTCAGTAACCTCCTGCTTAGGTTGATTCCTTCTGTTGTTGTTACGACGATTATTGGTGCGTGCACCACCATGCTGATTATTCGCATTTTGATTTTGATTGCCAGCACCACGTCTGTTATTTTGGTTACTACCACTGCGCGCATTTGTACCACGTTCTTTAGTAACGTCTACCTTTTCGGTATTTACACGTTTGCGCTTTCTAGTAGAAGATGCGTTACCTTCAGAAGAATTATTCCCATCTTTACGAATATCTTTGAGAATAGAATCTTTCATCTGTTTACGATGCTCCTGGCGCTGACGCTCTTTTTGTTCACGTTCCTTCTTACGTTCTTCTTTTGTTTTACGTTTTGGGCGCGTGTTTTGATTCAGCGTAGCTAAATCAATGGTACCTAGTACCTTAAGCTTAGGTTTTTCTTCATCAGCATGAAGAGAAAACACTCCCTCTTCATTGATTGATCCCTGCTCTTTCTTTGGTTCGTTGTTTGTTTCTTGCACGGTTGGCTTAGCTTCATTAGTGATATTGTCTGCCTTTGACTCCGATGCAGGTTGTTCTACAGGTTTCTTAGCAGGTTGTTCGGCAGATTTTTTCTCAGCTTTACGTACTGAATCTGCAGTTTTAGCAGAAGCCTTTTCAGTCTTATTAATCTCTGGAGCAATATCCTGAGATACAACTTCTTGTACTGGTGATTTCACTGGTGCTTCAACGGCTTTGGGAGCCTCTGGAGTTGGTGATTCTACAAGTACTTCAGGCTTTTTATTTTTTGTTGACTTAGCTGCAGACTCAGCAGGCTTAGCTTTTTGCTTCTTGCCATCGAGTGCATCGAGGTCGATTTTTCCGATAGGATTATACTTTTGACGACTTTCCTCTGTAGGTGTTTGAGCATGCTTGCTCTTCGCATCCACCTTAGCCGCAGCAGTCCCTGCTTTCTTTTGGCTTTTCTGGTTGCGTTTATCTTGCAGCATCTGCTCAGCCCCTTGCTTTACATCCTTGTCTTTGCTATATTCATTGACAAGTAATGCATACTCTTCATCTGAGATTTTAGCATTAGGATTGGCATCGACTGTATATCCTTTTTTCTGTAAGAAGTCGGCTATCGTCGTGATTCCTACATTCAGTTCTCTCGTTACTTTATTTAACCTTATCGTCATTTGTTATTTTATTCCTCTCCAAATTCTTTTTTCAATATTGTGATTACTTCATCGATAGTCTCTTCTTCCAAATCAGTACGCTTAATAAGCGCATCACGTTCTACACGTAATACAGCACGCGCAGTATCTAATCCAGTATTCTTGATTTCATCAATTACCCATTGGTCGATTTCATCGTTGAATTCATCTAAATAGATATCATCAGTTTGTTGACCTTCCTCTAACTCGCGGAAGACATCGATGGTATACTCAGTCAACATACTTGCAAGCTTGATATTTTGCCCCCCCTTACCAATGGCAAGAGACACCTCTTCTGGTTTCAAGTACACTTCTGCCTTACGCGTTTCTTCATTCATACGAATAGAAGAAATCTGCGCTGGACTCAAAGCACGTTGAATAAACAGCTGCATGTTGCTACTATAGTTTACTACGTCAATATTTTCATTACGTAGTTCATGAACGACACCGTGAATACGGCTACCTTTCACCCCCACACAAGCTCCAACTGGATCTATACGATCGTCGTAAGACTCTACAGCCACTTTGGCGCGCTCTCCAGGGATACGCGCTACTGCCTTGATCGTGATTAAATTGTCGGCTATTTCTGGAACTTCAGCTTCCATTAAACGCTGCAAAAATAATGGCGCAGTACGCGACAAAATAATCTTAGGGTTGTTATTACGATTATCTACTCGATCTACCAAAGCACGTACAGTTTCTCCTTTACGGAAATAATCTCCAGGAATTTGTTCTGTTTTAGGTAGAAGCAGTTCGTTACCTTCTTCATCTAGAAGAAGCATTTCACGTTTCCATATCTGATACACCTCAGCAACAATCACTTGGCCTACCATCTCATTATACTTAGCAAAGAGCGCATCTTTCTCAAGCTCAAGAATACGAGACGCCAATGTTTGACGCAAAGTCAGAATGGCACGTCGACCAAAAGAAGCAAAATTGACACTTTCACTGACCTCTTCACCAATCTCAAATTCATCGATTTGGTTTGCTTCAGTAAATGAGATTTCAACATTATCGTTTTCTAACTCGTCGTCAGCCACGACTATTCGATTACGATAAATTTCACAGTCACCCTTATCTGGATTGACAATCACATCATAGTTTTCATCCGTTCCAAACATTTTAGCAATTACACTACGGAACGATTCTTCTAGAACGCTCACTAGGGTCATACGATCAATATGCTTCAGTTCTTTAAACTCTGAAAACGTATCAATCAAGCTGATTGTTTCTTCTTGCTTCTTAGCCATATTATATTTTATTATTATTTACAGAAATAAGAGCCAAACTTAACAGCATAAACTATTAAAAAAGGCTGTAGCCACCACTACATAGAGGGAGGCTACTTAAAATTAATGACGTACTTCGTATACTTCAAATCTTCTAACAGAAAAGTGTGCGGCATTTCTACCAACTTGGGGCGTTTACTACCCTCCTCACGTACCTTTTCAGTAATACCGATAGTAATCTTTTGTGTATCTGCTTCGCGAAGCACACCTTGTAGTTTTTGTCCTTTTTTGGTCAGCACCTCTACTTCTTGACCAATATGATTCAGATACTGCTGAAGCACCATGAAAGGTTGCCCAAGACCAGCTGAGCCAACTTCTAATTCAAAATCTTCCTCGTCACGATCAAAATGTGATTCAATGAAACGGCTTAAGGCAACACAATCTTCAATCCACACACCTTCTGCATGGTCTATTTCCACAACAATACGTGCATCGGGACTAACAGTGACTTGCACCAAGAAATATTCTTGATCTTGCAACCACTCTTCTACAATTTGGATTACTTTGTTCTTGTCTATCATTCAATATATATATAAAAAACCGCAGTGCTTACTAGCCTGCATAGGTTGGGTACAAAAAGAGGAGGCCTAATTCGCCCCCTCACCTTCTGTCCAATTCCGCTGCAAATATAGTTATTATTAACAGCACTACCAAAGATTCTAGTATTTAAATTGTTTAGCAGGATTCAGAAAAAGCACATTTAACATTATTATCTATAGTTTAATACGACAACTACTAAAAAAAGCACTAAGTTTGCAAGCATATTTTACCAATCACATATGAACAAAAAGATATTAATTACAGGAGGTAGTGGATTTATTGGCAGTTTTTTAGTTGAAGAGGCTTTACGTCAAGGACATGAGGTGTGGGCTATTATTCGCAAGACAAGCTCGCTAACCTACCTACAAGACTCACGCATACATTTATTAGAAGCCACCATGGGAGATGCACATGCATTGAAAGCACAATTACAAAAAGCCCTTACAACAATGCATACATCAGACTCATCAACGACTTCTAATCGTTGGGATTACGTCATACACTGTGCTGGGCTAACTAAAACCGTCGACAAGAAAAAGTTTGACACGGTCAACTACCAACACACTGTACACCTAGTTGAATCGCTAGAGGCTCTTGATGCACGCCCCGAACGATTTGTATTAATGTCTTCGCTCAGCATTTTTGGTCCAATACACGAAAAAGACTACACACCTATTAGTCTTAAAGACACGCCTCAACCAAACACGTCATATGGAAAAAGCAAACTCAAGGCAGAAGCCTATCTTCAAAACATTAAAGAATATCCTTATCTCATAATGCGTCCGACAGGGGTATATGGACCAAGAGATAAAGACTATTTCTTAATGGCAAAATCCATAGCGCAACATATAGACACAGCCGTAGGCTATACCAAACAAATCATTACATTTATTTATGTACAAGATCTAGTTGATGCTGTGTACACAGCTCTAGCAAAGGGTGTGAAACGTACAAGCTATTTTTTAAGTGATGGGGAAGAATATAATAGTACAGATTATTCCGATTTACTACGTCGTGAATTGGGCAATCCATGGATGATACGACTCCGATTCCCTCTATGGATTCTCTGGGGAGTATCTGCCTTATTGGAAGGCATATCAAAACTCACCAAGAGACCATCCACATTAAACCTAGATAAATACCACATCATGAAGCAACGCAACTGGCGTTGTGACATCTCTGCAGCTCAAAAAGATTTTGGGTACCAACCTAAAGTGACTCTAGCAGAAGGAGCACAAAGATGTATTCAATGGTACAAACAAGAAAAATGGCTATAAAAAAGAAGTGGTCAATCCTACTGGATTGACCACTCTGTATATTGAGTTGCGGAGGCCCGACTCGAACGGACGACCTTTGGGTTATGAGCCCAACGAGCTACCACTGCTCCACTCCGCGATATTGTGAGTGCAAAGATAGGGCTTTTTCCTTTACTTACAAGGGTTTCCTAAGATTAATGTAAAAAAATCAGAACACTTAACACATCACCCTGCATTCTCGAATTATTACTTATTTATTACTAAAATTGCTCTTTTTGTCCCGTATCTGTCCCGGTACAAGGGCTAAAAAAAAGCTGTATCACAGCTACTTTCTATCGAGTAGGATTTGAATTGTACGCTCTTTTTCTTCCAAAAGTGCACGTAAATATGCTATTTCTTGGTCAGAATTGAGTGTGTTTTCTCGCCCTACTGGAGCATCCTCTTGTTTATCTGTTGATACAAAATCTTCTTCACGATCAAAGAAATAATCCATTGAAACATGAAAGAAGTCAGCAATTTTCTCCAGCGTAGAGATACTACCAGTAGACTTCCCTTTTATAATATCATCAAGAGTTGGAGGGGAGACTTGTATATACTGTCTCAGTTCAACTTTTGTAATCTCATTCTTTAAAAGCAAATCTTTTATCCTTGCACCATTCAACATTAGAACTACCTTTTATTCATTAAAATTTGAATGATCCGCTCTTTTTCTTCTACTACCCTTTCCTTCTCTTCAAGCAGTTCACGCAAATGTTGAAGTTCACGGGTACATTCAGCCAAAGAAATATCCCCATTGACAGTATTACCATTTCCATCAATGCTATGGCCTATATTTTGAGAGCCACATCCATGATCACTGAGGTCTACTTCTCTATCAAAAAAGTAATCCATAGGAACCTTAAAATAATCGGCTACCATCTCTAATCTTTTAACACCAGGATTATCTCCAGAGATAATGCCGTCCAATCCCACTTTCGAGATATTTATGATCTCCGCAAACTTAGTTTTAGTCACACGAGCCTCGTGCATTAAGTCTGCTAGTCTATCGCCTCTAAACATAAAGTTATTGTTAATGATTACAAATCAAATATTCCAAAACAGAACATTTGCTTAAATATTACAAATCAAACATCTTTATACAGAACATTTAGTTTATGTTTCGACATAAATACTTATCATTGCAGTCTAAAAATAAGACTAATAATTAGACTAAACAAATTAAATACCCATGAATATGGCAGAAATGACACTTAAAGATTACTACGACAGCATGTCTGATGAGGACAGAGTTGCCCTTAGAGAAAAGTGGCTAACAGAGGCAGAACTAGCCTACCCGACATTCTACTACAAATTGATGAATGACAAGTTCTCAAAAATTGAGAAGAAGCTATTCTTTGAAATATATGAAGATATGGGTTATGAAATCTCAGAGGAAGAAGAGAAGGATGATTAGTACAGAATTCTATGTCCTATCTAATGGAGAAGTGATGATTCACGAGCTAGGGCAATCACCAAGAAGATATCGTGAATCAGACTTTCTAGTCACTGGAGACATCATACGTATTCTCCAAAAGAACTACCCCACTGCATTTGAGGCACTATGCACTATATATAATAAGAGTTCCATAGACCCCAAGTATTATCATTTTCGCATGGCCCATCGTTTCATTCGTTGCAACTGGGGCTCGAGCGACACACTCACTTTAGACATCGATAGCGATGGAGATTGGCAATTTGAAGAAGTAGCATGTCCCCTCAGAGGTGAATGCCCATATGAGGGGATTATCTGCAAGCCACAATATTTTTGCGATCTATCTACCAGAGAACTAGAAGTATACAGACATATAGTAGCAGGAAAAGAAGCACAAGATATCAGCGATGCTCTTTTCATCTCACCCAATACTGTACACCGTCATCGAGAGAATATAAAACGTAAGATTAATAAGAAGAGCGTCCTAGGAATGGCCGTCTTCTGGTTTAAACACCACCTTAAATAAATCAAACATATGAAGAAGGAACAAATCGAACAAGATATCATCACCATGCGCTCATCTGAGCTAGAGGGTCTAATCGACGAGCACAACTACGAGCTAGAAGAAATTAAGTTCAAAAACAATCGAGTACGTTTAAGTGTAGGCTTCGTGCCCCCTCACCGTCAAAAGGTACTATGGAATCAGCAGGGCGAGGCTTTTGAATACAACGAAAAAGAACGCTGCGAGAACCCCCTACCAGACTACAACCTATTATAATACCTATACTTATTATGAGTGATCAATATCAAAGAATCAAAAATGCACTTGACATAATCGATATCGTTGGCGAGCTAATAAGACTTAGACGAGTGGGTGCCAATTATGTAGGTAAATGCCCTTTTCATGATGATCATAATGCATCAATGTATGTATCTAGAGCTAAGCAGATGTTCAAATGCTTTGCTTGCGACACGGGTGGTGATGTATTTACATTCGTAGAAGAGTATTTTAAATTCACTAAATACGAAGCCCTATGCTGGTGCGCTAAGAAAGCAGGTATCGAGATAGAACAACCTAGCAAAGAAAACATTGAAAAGTATCAAAGGCAAGAGTCCTTACAAGCTACAGCAGCTGAAGCAGCTGAATTTTTCCAATCTCATCTTTGCGATGGAGCCGATTTCCTTGCAAAGAGAGGCTATTCACTAGACAATCCTATACTAGCGAAGTATGGTGTAGGCTATGCCCCTGAAGGTAATGTCCTCAAGAAAGATTTCAAAACTAGAGGTGTAAGTGAACAGTCCCTAATCGATGTCAACGTCACAGCTAAGTCACCCAAGGGATTTACCTATGATGTATTCCAGGATAGAATTATATTTCCGTTCTACGATATCAGTGGCCACCCTATCGGGTTCACAGGTCGCATGGTCAAAGACCGTGAGAACGCAGGCAAATATCAAAACACTGGAGAGACTGATCTGTATCATAAAGGAGATAATTTATACGGCTTATTCCAAGCTAAGAATGCAATCAGTAGAGCTGATAAAGTATATCTTATGGAAGGTCAGTTTGATGTCCTATCTATGGCTGCCAACGGAGTGGAAAATGTCGTAGCTGGTAGTGGCACCGCGCTAACAGATGCGCAAGTAAAACTTATCTCTCGTTTCTGCAAGAATGTAGTACTGTGCTATGACTCTGACAAGGCTGGTATAAAAGCGAGCCTCAAGTCTTGCGAACTATTACTTGAAGCTGGACTAGGTGTGGAAGCTATCCAACTACCTGATGGCATAGATCCTGATGACTTTGCTCAGGAACATACATATAAAACTAAGAAGGAACTAGAAAGTCACATTGTAGATATCATCACATACTTTGGTGCAGTGCTCCAGCGTGATGACGATTCTATGGCAGAGAAGGACAAGTTCGTTCAGAAGCTATGCAAGATGGCCGCAAAAGTCAAGAGTAATAATTTGCGCTATAACTACTGCAGGAAAATAGCTGAAGTATTCAAGGCTAAAGAAGAAGCCATTGAACGTACTGTCAAAACAGAACGCAACAACCTTCCTCAGGAAGAAGACATGAAGCCAGGCATCTATGGGCTTGAGGATCTTGCCAATTATCCCGACAAAAATGAAGCCTGTCTTATCACTGATGAGCTTGAGGAATTTGTAGAAGCGAGTGGGCAGCAAGCAGCTATTCTAGTCAAAGGCGTTCCAGACTATACCCAAATCCAAACACTACGTAGTACTTGGAATTACTTCACTTGTAGCCATAAGAAGTTAGGATTTGTAGGTGAGACAAATGTCTTGAGTCAAGAAATGGATATCACCAAAGCTTTAGTGCAGATGTTTACTCGAGGAATCGAAAACATTCAAGTACTTATTCCTGGTAAGGTGCATAATGATCAAGCTATTGAAGATGGCGAAACAGATGAAGAGGGCTATGAAACGAACCCAAACTACACAGATACATACTCTCCATTTATCAACGAGTATATCAGTCTATATGGCCTATTGATTAAATCTGATGTTGTCGATAAATCAGTAGTAGCCAAAAGATGTGCTGAAGTAATTGCCTATGCTGATGATTCAGTACGTATCGTAAACTTCAGTAAGTGGCAAAAAGCACTGGGCCTTGGGAAAGCTGCACTGGAGAAACTTATAGCTCCATACCTAGAGAAAAGAAAAGGGGCTAAGAAATTATCTGCCCAACGTAGCGACGATGAAGACGAATATGAAGATATATCAGACCCAAACGAGATTCCAAGCTATGTAGAAGAGAATGATCTCTATAAAAAGATGCTCAGACAATGTGGCTATTTTCCTAAAGTCAACAAAAAAGGAATTCCCCTATGCTACATGTTTATCAATGAAAAAGGCGGGATTACTCAAGTAGGTGATTTTTTCATGGAGCCATTGCTGCACATCTATAGTGACAATCCAGATGAGAACAAACGTGTAATTAAAATTAATCGCAGATACTATAAAACTCCTCTATTCATAGAAGTGACATCCAAAGCACTGTTACGCAAAGCGAGTATAGAAGAGCAATTGATTAATCTTGAGGCAGTCAACTTCACTAATGGTACTGACTACCACTGGGTAAAGATACGTGAGTTTATGAGTCGCCACTTTATTACTTGCACCGAAGTTGAAGTGTATGGGAACCAACAAGAAGATGGCACATCTAAACGTTTAGATGAACAGTTCTTTGCATTTGCCAATGGCATATACCACCACGTCGATGGCAAAGGTATATTTACAGCTAGTGATGAACTAGGTGTATGTACTCACGAAAATAAGAATTACTATTTGCCTGCATTTTCTACTATCTATGCTGGCAGTGGAAAGAATTCTGATAAATACGAAATGATAGAACAACTAGTCTACAAACCAGTGCCAGAAGACAAGCAAGTATCATTTAAGGAATGGGCTACTTTAATGGACCAAGTGTATAGTATAAATAACAATGGCAAGTGGGCTATACTCTTTGCAGTAATGAGTGCGTTTCGTTCAAATATACACAGCCTTGACCGTATGTTTACTGCGCCATTCTTTATGGGTCCTATGTCAGGTGGAAAAACACAGATTGCGATATCGATACGTTCATTGTTTGTAAGTCCTAAAATATCCATATTCAACCTCAACACTGGTAGCGACGCAGCCCTAGCAACTCTGATGTCAACTTTTAGGGATGTACCTATTGTACTAGACGAATACAATAACAAGGACATTACTGACAACAAGTTTCAGGCCCTTAAAGGTATTGTCTACGACGGGGATGGTAAGCAAAAACGCAAAGCTGCAGGAACCAAGGACATTGAGATTGACAAGGTTTATGCTCCAGTAATTATTTGCGGTCAGGAAACACCACAGCGAGATGACAATGCTTTGATGTCTCGTGTGATAGTATGTGAAGTATCCAAACCAAAAGGTCAACGTACTAAGGAGCAAATAGATCGATTCAACAAACTGAAGGAAATCGAGGATCCAAATAAGATAGGTCTATCCAACGTGTTGCTCGATGTACTCAATTTACGCCCTGCAGTAATGGATAACTTTCGTAAGCTCAAGAAAGAGTGCTATGAAAATATAAAAGAGAAGTTAAGCAAGAATGCTGAGATTGACCGCCTCATGAAGACAGTGTCACTATTCCTGGCTACATGCCGATTGATTGAAGAACATAGCTCTCTGGAGTTACCATTCACTTATAACGAGTTCGAGAAGATTGCCCTGGACAAAATCCAATTTCAAGCAGAACTTATCAATACAACTGATAAGCTTGCGATCTTCTTCAAATGTATGGACTGGCTTGTAGACCAGCGTGCCGTACGATATGGGCGTGAGTATGATATATCACCTCAAGAAAAAATCACCATCCAAAATGGCAAAGAACAAGAAACAATTTCATTCTCTGAAAGTACAAAGGTGATGTACATCCGATTAAGCAATGTTTTCTTACTCTTTGCAAAATCAACCTTTAATTCAGAAAATGCAACACAATCTACAATTCAGCAGAACTTACGTTCTCACCCTGCATATATTGGGCAGGTCAAAGCACATAAATTCTCTTGGGAGGAAACACAAGAAGTCGCTATGGGGACTACTCCAATGACTGATAATGAAAACAATATGAATATGATTAAGACAATCAAGAAGATGCATAAGAACACATCTTGTATAGCTATTAATTATGACATATTCCAAGAACTTTACGGTATAGATCTAGAAGAACACATCGACGAGGACAGCCGTCCACATATGGGTGTTAAAAAAATACTGCCCCCTACAGCTGATGATGAGCCTGGAGAAGAATTACCATATTAATAACTATATAACAAAATTAATTATGACTACATGTGATTATTGCAAACCGCACAAAACTCAAGGGATTTTATCCATCAACATAGAAATTGAAGTTGATGATGAGTGCGAAGACAGAAACATTGAAGTATATATGAATGCTGATAGAAAACAATTGACTCTAGAATCACTCGATGTTGATATCTATGAGGATGAGATTGAGATCAATTATTGCCCTTTCTGTGGCCGAAAATTAAACGATTAAACAAAAAAATATGGACTTAAACAAAATAGCTGAAGAGATCAACCTCATCACCAGTAGAGGGAATGCGCACAGAGTTGTTTGGATAGAAGGTACCTTGATGCGTGCAATTCATTATGTAACTCAGGTAACAGATGGATGCATTGTAGAATACAAGCTCACAAAAGCTGCAATAACCTTATTATATCTCGCTGGAGGCACAAAGAAAGACGCTGAGCTATATAACATGGATGAAGGATTTAATTCAATTAAGGAAAAGGATCTTACAGGGAATGCATATGATCTGTGTAAAATATTGTGTGATACAGACTTGGAGCATACAATCCCTCATGCTCTTACATTTCTATTTGTATGGGCTAAGTCTCTTGACATAGACTTGGAGCAGAAAATCAAACGACAACTAGGTGAAGCACCGTATTATATACCAACAAATAAAACGAAGTAACAATGAACAAGACACAATGTATCGAGCTCTTTCTAGCAGCTCATGGATTAAGAGATCTTCGACTATGTACTTGACAAACTCATAAGGAGGATGCACTGGTACGGATACTTTAAAAAAGTCTCTGAGTGCTACAAAATAGAAACTCTAGGCTGGAAATATCTTGACCCACGCTTCAAGAAAAAGACTCAATAGATATATACTTATTTTCAGTCTAGAAATTAATTACAATTTGAAAGCATGCGAAAAATAGAACATTTACACGAGTCTTGTCATTCGCACAGGAAAGCAAAAAAAAGACACTCTTTTTTCGCTCCGAGATTTCAGAAAAACACGACCAACCGACCAACCGACCAACCAACAAGAAAAACAAACCCTATAGAAAAGAACCTCTATCCCTTTATTCATAGTATATATAAGTATATTTTTAGTATATAGTATAGTATGTATATTAGTTGGTTTTGGTTGGTCGTGGTTGGTCTGGTTGGTTTTGTGGTTGGTCAAGAGTTGGACCAACGGTTGGTTCGGTTGTTGGTGCTAAAACCAACCACGACCAACCACATCAGAAAAGCAACATTACTGTGTACCAGCACTTTTCTAATTCACAAGTACCCCTTGGTTGGTCGGTTGGTCGGTTGGTCGCTTTTTTAGACACAACGATACAGGCAGAAAAATTTATTTATTTCTCAACTTACAATTTATAAGCAAAAATCGAAATGGAGACCATTAAATTTAAAATTAGACCCTATTTGGCCGAATATCTAATGGCCAAATATGCGGAAGATCCAGCTCCAGATAATGAGCTGGAAGAATCAGCTGCCCACTTTGGGAGATGTGAAGAACTATACTGTTTACTGTATGACCTACTCAAGATGAAGCCAAAGAATGCATCACCTCCAGTAGAGCATAATATTGTTGTCGCGATTCCTTGTAAACGTAATGGCAAGGATCCTAAGATATATAACTATATCTCTACGAGGGGAGTCAAAGAATTTGATTCACACGTCAAGCTAATGTTCGATATGGAATTACATCATGTGATCTACAAGAATATACACCAAGGACGCAAAAAACGTAACATAGATGTAGTACACGAATTTATTGACCGATATAATCTCAAGTCTATTTCTGCTGATGGGTTACTCAAGAACTTCAATCGTCATAACCGTAAAGTCAAGGAATCATACCTCACAGAAGCCCAAGTATATAAATAAAGTTAAATCGCTCAATTTTTCTTGTTGACCAACTGTACAATTTGTCCGTTATTTTCCAACTAAAAAAAATATGAAAGAATTATCCACACTTATCACCATCCAGTTAATCAATGGATCAGCTGCTAACAAATACGATTTTGTTGCCGACCAGCCTTTTACTATTAGTCCCGTTAACAATAATACAGCATCTGGGACCACACACTCTATTAGTCAATCCATCACAATTGACCGTATTTCAGACGAAGAAGCCCATCTTTTTGGCCAAACGCGTCAAGGTATTCTTCACCTCAAGGATCTAGATCACATGCCCATCACTATCGGTTCAATCGATATCCCATGTAAGATATCGGTGGTTCAGAATCTCAACACCTCTATTCTCAAGGTGGATTATCAGGGAATTGACCCCATTTTGTAGTCCTTCTATATAATAATGTATTGCGCTATTTTCGTGGAAAAGAAAAAAGCAATACATATGAACGAGAACTACTTATTGCAATTACTTGTATCAACACCTCAGCTGGCCATCTCTGATGCTGGCTTAGCTAGCCTTATCGCTGATGTAGCTACAGCTGCTCCATCAATAGGGGCAAAGTCTCTTTTTGGACCGTCTAAGACGTATTTCCAAAAGACTCAAGATGAGCTGAAAGCCTTGAACAAGTCTATGAGTCTTGAGATGTACCAAAAAATCAATCTCACTTCTGAGTATGATTCAAACGAACTTCCAACAAACTCTGTAGCATATCATAGAGTTTGGGGTGTAGTTACGTCAGCTAGTCGCTACAACTTTTCAAGCAAACGTCTTGAGAAGGATATGAAAGCAGCTGACACTAATCCTGCGATATCTGTACACTTTTTACATATCAACTCTCCTGGGGGAGAAGCATGGTATCTTGATCGCCTCACAGATACTATGCAAACACTTTCGAAGCCTATCTTTGTGTTTATAGAAAAATGTTGCGCCTCGGCTGCCTATTATATAGGTAGTCAAGGTGCTCACATTTATGCGGTATCACACTTCGATAATATCGGGTGTATCGGTACTATGCTTCGTACTTATAACATGGACAAGCTTCTTGAAAAGTGGGGGCTCACAGAGATTGTAGTAAAGTCTACAGGTTCAGACCTCAAGAACAAAAAATATGAAGACTTGCTAGATGGCAAGCCTAAACAAGTAATAGAAGAAGAATTAGACCCTCTTAATGCTCACTTTCACTTGGCAATCCGTCGACGTAAGCAGCTTACCAACATGTCAAGTGAAGATCCTGTATTCAGAGGTGAAACTTTCCAATCGGATGTGGCCATTGAAAAAGGCCTTATCGATGGTATCTGTACATTTGAAGAAGCATGCGAGAAAGCGTATCAGCTAGGATTGGACTATGCATCCAAGATGCTCAACTCTCGTGTAAATAAAATTTTATAACTAAAACCAATAGACAATGAATCGTACAACCGTAACAATGAGAGTTCGCTCTCTTTTGTCTGCACTAGGCTTCCCTGTTCCTGCTGGCAAGCAAACTAATCTTACTAAAGAACAGTGGCCTACAGTCCTAGCTGCATACCAAGACCAGTTTGGGTCTTCCTTGCTAGATGATATCACTTCTGCTGAAAACAGCGGGGATGAAGGAGATGGTGAAGAAGAAGGAGAAGGAAATAGTGAAGGGGCAAATGCACAAGGTCCTACTATTTCACAAGAACAACTGAACCAACTGCATGCAACACTTTCAAGTGCTTTTGCTCCTATTGATGGAGAGCAGACGCCAGGTAGTAACCCTGCAGTTCCTACTGAAGGAGAGAACAATGGTGCAGCTCCAGCAGCTCCTCAAGGCACTGTCACACTAGAGAGTCTTCAAACTTTAGCTAATGGTTTTGTTCAGAGCATGCGCGCAGCTGCTCCTGATCTACCTGTAGCAACAGCAAACGTATCAACTATGAATATCAATGGCCCTGGCACGACTGCCACTCACCTTTTCGGTATTGAGAATGAGTATTTCAACCTGAAGCGTCGTTGGAATCAAATAGCTAAGACCCCATCAGTTGCAAACACTTCAGTAGCATCAGATGAAGACGAATCTGCTTTTAACACAGAATTCAGAAGCTATGGTGCATATGTTCGTAACCGCTATGCTTTCTTGCATGAAAACAACATGCTGGATGCTAACCGCTTAGCAACTGGTGAGTTTGCTACAACTGAAATTGGTTTCTCTGAAAGTGGTATCCCAGAACAATACTTAGTTCGTCGTGCTGATGCTTTGATTGCTCGTGTACTTAAAAAGCGTGTAACTCCTTTCCCTGTACGTTACGGTGTACAAGACAAAGAAGTCATGCTTGGAGCTTTCTTTGATAGCTACTCACAATCTTATCAAGAAGGTGATGTTTCTAAGGGCGGAATGGAAATTCAACCTGAAATTGCCTATGTTGACGATGCAATGATCAAGGTATCATTTGGCAGCTACAAAAAACTTGAAAGACGATATTATGGTTACTTGAACAAGAGCGGGTCTGACCCTATCAAGTGGACTATGATTGAGTTTGCTCTTTTGGGTATTCTTGAGACTGCACAAGTAGAACAAAACAAGCGTCGTATGCTTGGTATCTTCATTGCTCCAACGAAAGATATGCCTGGTCACTTCATGAATGCAGGTACAGGTTTCTTTTATACTCTTGTACGTTACTATCATGAAAACAAGATGATGCTTCATGACGAAGCTGACTACCGCACTTATACTGAAGCGAATATGCTTGAAGTCATTAAAGCTTTTGCAGCTGAAGTAGCGATGTCTATCGTTGACGAACAAGACCTTGATGGTCACACACTATACTTGAATGCTGCCCATAAGGGATGGTATATTGAAAATGTACGAGCAAAGTACGGCCAAAACACAGACTTCACTGGTCCTGACAGTTACTTGCACGTGCTACCTGATACTGAAATTCGTATTGAGTGGCTTTCATACATGAAGAATATTCCTTTGATGTTTATGGATGTACCTGGTAACTTCCAGCATGTTGAGTTTCTTCCTGGAGAAATGTACAGCGTCAAGATGCAACAGTTCCTTGAAAAAGTATGGGGTATGTCATACTGGAAGGAAGGTTCTACTGCAGAGTTCGTAGGCAAGAAGTTTGGCAGCCTAGAGACTCTAAAAGAAAACGAGTTTCAACATCAAGTTTGTTTTATGAACAAGCCATCAGTCACAGCTGCAGTTGATGCAACAACTCTAGATGCGACAAAGGGATTCTGGTTTGAGACTTCTAGCAATACAGCCGACAAGGTGCTTACTAATATCACAGCTGCTAAAGCTGGTGTTGCATATATTATTGAGTGTGCTGGTACAGAACATCCAACCAAAATCACAAAAGGTGATGACAAGTGGGCTATCACAGCGGACTACACTCCTACTAAAATTGGTGACTACATCATGGTAGCGCAAAATCCGAATGGTAAGTTCGTAGAGCTTGAACGTTGTGTGAACGGCGTACGCAAAATTAATGCTGCAGTTCAACCTAATGTTCCTGGTGCAAACTCGTAGAAACTTTAGACTGTGTTTGTTATATAGAATGTGAATTAGTTAATGGAAGGTAGTAATACGGCTACCTTCCTTCTAAAACCAAACAATTATGAAAGCGAAAAAAATTAATTATAAAAGACTGCTCCTTTCTTTTGGGGCTCTACTTATAGTAGCAGCTGTGGCCGCTATTATTGATCATTCAATAGGTATTAGCACGACTGGCACGCTTGCATCGATGGCCTTGATTGGTTCTATCGATGACGTGTCAGATCGTGAAACTACTGGATCAATGATTGGCTATCGCGTATGGCTACTTCACGTCAGTCAAATTGACATGACGAAGGACTTCCCTTTGCCTAATAATTTGCGACAAGTCACTGACATTCCATTGAAGGCTGGTGAACTATGGCACTACTTCGAATGTCATGATATCCCAACATATTTATTCTCTGGAGAAAAAGGCGACATCACTACCACCGGAACCAATACATTGACGCTTATTATGGGTGGTATTCGCTCAGTGCTCTTAAACTTTATTGATGCCTATGCTGGTGGCAAGTTTATCATGGTCTATCAAAAGATAGGATCTAAGGATAAGTATATCGTAGGTTCTGTGGATCGCCCAATGATTCTTTCCAGCTATGAAGGGAAGGATGATAAAGATGGTCGCTATATCACATTTACGTTTACTCGAAGCAGCATAGAATCATTATATTACTATGTCGGTACAATTGCTGAAGCAGCACCAGTCATAATTGCTTCAGGTACTACTAATCTTGCCCTACAACAAGGCAATGATAGATATATTATGTCTGATGGAGAGGCAGCTACATATGCCATTGACACTGTATCTGGTATCTCCTCTACTGATGTAGGACGTACTATTACCATCACTGGAGTTGGATCAGCTCATCCAGCTACTATTACAGATGGTAGCCACTTCGTACTTAATGAAGGTGCTACATGGACAGCTAAGCAAGGTGCATCTATCACCTTCCAAGTCTTTGATTCGCAAACACTTGTTGAGCTTCCTGGTACTCGAGTAGAAATAGCCTAATATTTGCTTATGGATTTCAAAGCTAAAAATAAAGCCTTCCGGGACATCAGTGCTCCCGGAAAGGCTAAATATGATTTTGCACTCCTCAAGTCTAAGGGAGTGAAGCTGACTCATCTGCAAGAGATGAATCCTGAGAAATACTGCAATGACATTCTATGGACATTGCTAGATCATTGTACTCAGCAGGAAATTGTAGCCCATCGACGTGAATGTGCGAAAGCTGAGGAAGACACTACTTCAGACAACACGTTGAACCCTGACAACACTCCGAATTTAGATGAGAGCAATACAACTGATACTACAACTGATACGTCGCCTGTGGCCGATGATAGCACGCCTGATAGCGATACTGTCAACCCTGCAGAAGGCGAAACAGCTGTGGCCGATGATAAAGAGCCTGACGAAGACCCTGATGAACTCAAAGAGCAGATTGCAGCTGCTGAAGAGGACAAAGAGAATCTTGAACTGGAGAATGAATCGCTTCAAGAGGACAATCAGAATTTACAAGAAGAAAATGAAAGTCTTCTTGAGGAGAACGCTGAGCTCGAAAAAAAAACGAAGCCCTCCAAAAAGAAAAAATAGCCAATAAGCCCCTATCTAAAGAAGATGAATACCCTTTAATCGATTGGTTGAATTTGAGTGATCCTGCTGTACAAATGGCTACTATCATATACAATGATCGTGTCAACAGCTGGAATAGAATGAAGCAGCTCGACAAAGTACTTGATGATAACCCGACTGAGGACGACGTGGCCGATATGGCTGAGACTCGCATTCGGAATCTTCAAGGCTTTGCCGAGCTTCGTTCGTTAAATGATACTGGTAAGCTGCTCTACAAGCATCCTCTGATCGAGCACGAGAGTGAAGTTGAAAAGCTCAAGCAGCTATATAAGAAGAACCCTCTTGAGTTCCTTGAGCAATACAATCGATGTAAAGCTAACATCAAGCGATATCGCTCTTACGTCAAGTCAACGACTAGAAAGGATAAACGAGTGGCTGATAAAGCTCATCTTGACTCATATATAAACAAAGAAAGAATCTACAAAAACATTATACTCGATGGCAAACAAGAATGAACTGATTATAAGTGATGGCATTGTAGCTAAAGTACGCACTCTGGCTTCTTTTGGCTATAGTGACACAAGAGTATGTCGTATGCTGAGAGTAACCAATTGCGAAAGAGCTGCCATCTCTAGTTTAATAAACAAACCAGGTACTGAGCTGTATGAGGCTTATCAATCTGGTCTTGCTGAACAAGACGCGGTCATAGACACAGAACTAGCCAAGCGTGCTGAATGTGGAGACACAGAAGCCATTGAAACTCTTGATAAACGTAGAGAATACCACAAGGAGAAAGATCTCCGCGAAAAACTATTTGGCGTATGAGTATGAAATCTAATCTTGACTTGCTCGACGAAATTCGTCCAGACGCTATATCAACTTTCTTTGCAACTGGCGAAGCAGGTCGTATCCCCGAAGAAATTCAAACCTTCTTGATGCAGCTTCAATGGGCTGCTGAAGAATACGAGTTTGAGCGTAACATCACACGAGCAGCTCAAGGGCTACGTAAACGAGTATCTGCCATACAGAAGATACCTATTGCTTTGCGCACCTGTAAAGCTCGGATATATGATGCTATCACATATTTCCATGTGGATGACAATGTACCAATCAAAGTCTGGGAAGCTAACTTTGCGGATAAATATGAAGACCTAGCCAAACTATCTGTAGCTCGAGGTGATTACAAAACAGCAAAACAATGCATGGACCAATCACTAGACTGCAAACGTCGCTCTGCTGAAATTGCTCAAGCTGATGCAAACCTTGGTGTAACCTTCCTAATCACTCCAGATATCTCTCCTGAACAGCTAGGCTTCACCAAGAAGTCAATCAAGGAAATTGCTAGAAAGAATAACGAAGGATTCTATCTCAAGCTTATCGATAGCCTGCCTATTGACTCTGGAGACAAGAAACGACTTCTCCGCGATTCAGATATACAAGATGCACAAATAATCGAAGAAATCAATGAAGAATGAGGATATAGAACTGTTTGAGGACTACTACATGAACAAGATGCAGATTACTGCTAACGTCATCGACCCCAACGTACTGATACTTGAGGCGGGACGTGCAGGTGGTAAGACTGAAGGTATCATGGGTCCTCGTTTACTGAGAGTTGCAAATGACATGCCTGGTGAGCTCTCATTCATGGTACACAAGACTTATGCTGCACTGATGACCAATGTGTGGCCAAACTTGCAAGCGTACTTCTCTCGCCCTGTTACCATCAATGGGGAAGTACGCCCATTGCTTGAGTATGGTCAAGACTTCGTAGTAGGTGAGAACAAACTGCCTAGCCATTTCAGGCGACCTAGATATCCTGTGTCTTACCCTAAGCATAGCGTGGTCTTCCGGAATGGCCATCACTTGCAGATGGTTGCATCAGATCAGCCTGAGTCTGTAGCCGGGCGTTCTGGAGTACATGCGTTTGTGGAAGAGATGAAACACAATAGAGGGGAAAAGTTGAAATCACGACTCTTCCCTTCCCTACGTGGTTCTTCAGCTGAAATGCGTCAAAGTCCATACATTTATGGCATTACTGGAGTATCCGATACGGCACGTCTAGATCTAGGCGAGGACAACTGGTTCGAGGAATACGAAAAGAACATGGATGATGCTCTAATTGAAGAAATCGTGTCAGCTTCACTATTCCTCAATAATGCTGTCTTTAATCTCACAAGATACAGCAAGTTGCTTCAAGAAGAAACAAATCCTGTAATCAGGGAAACTTTCCGCAAGGAAATAGACAAGGCCAATAGATGTATCAAGCTATGGAAGCCAAGACTAGCAGATATGAGACGTAACGCCTCTTTTTATATGCGTGCCAGCTCGTTTGCCAACAAGGAGATTCTAGGTCCAAAGTTCTTTAAGACACAATACGACCAGCTCGACATCGATGAGTTCTTGACCTCTATCTGTGCAGTTCGTCAACGTGGAGTAGTCAATAAATTCTTCGCCAACTTTGACCCACGTGTTCACCTGTATTCAGATAGCTACAAATATGACCTCATACTCAAACTTAACCTCAAGGATAAGTTTATTATCAATGCTAACTACAATAAATACTATGACCCACATGAGCCACTATTGATTGGGTATGATCCTGGTCACTTCAGTAGTCTAGTCATAGGACAAGATAAAAACTATGGTGCTGAGTTTCGTCTAATCAAAGAGTTCTATTGCTATCAACCTCAAGAGCAGCCAGAACTAGCAGCTTCTATCTATGACTACTTTGGTGGATATGCAGTTAATAAAGACATCTTGTTGTATCATGACCGTGCTGGTAACAAGAAGCGTGAAGATAGAGATAAAATTTCTTCAGATGCTAAAATCCTGAAAAGTGAGCTAGAAGAACTTGGTTTTAACGTACAGCTTATGAATGAAGGTCAGGCTACAATATTCTACTGGATGCAATATAAGCTTCTAAAACTTGCCTTTTCTCGTAAAAGTAATGCGATACCTCAAATACTTATTGATGAGAATGAATGCCCATGTTTATGCAAGGCTATTCCTCTATCACCACTCAAGAAGAACGATGGCCGTATAGAGCTTGACAAGTCCTCTGAAGTGAAAGTCCCGATGAGATATCAGGCTGATAGAACAACTCAATTACCATCTGCTTTTATCTATCTTTTGTTTGGTCGATACGGCAATGTAATGAGTAGCGAGTTTAATGCTCTCCCTACTGATATGATGGATAACATGACTGTATAATAGTATAAAAGCCCAATATAGTAACCTATTTACCATATTAAAAAGGTCAAAGTTAACCCTATAATAGGGGGTGATTGACAGAGGTTAACAATATAACTCTCTGATACTCAGCGAGTTAACATTTCAGAGAGTGAAAAATGATTTTTTTGAATGTTTCTGACCTAGACGCCCCGCTGAGATTGAGATCTGCGTTGCACGTATCTTAACAGTCGGGAAATATGACAATTCGTCCTTCCAACTGCTAATTAACAAATGTATCTTTGAGCATGAAAGAAGTTAACAATTGCGAGCAAGTCAAGCCACTGGAGATGGGTGATGGCACCATGCATATCAACCACGCAGTACAGTGGGCACAGTCGGTATCCAAGCTACCTGGTGGACACTTCACCCTAGCCTATTACCCCTACTCCAGGAGTAAAGGTGTAGCGAGCAACCAACTGGTCGTAAAGGAAGGGTGCACCTACCGGACGCAAATGCCCCACGATAAGATATCCATCGATGGGGACAACCTGTTCCTCTTCAACGACAGCAATGGCGAACCTAAGATGTGCTACCGTGCCTTGATACGCTTCATGGGCTTTCCGATAGATAATTATAAACTACATAAAATAGTAATGTATAATGGAAACAGATAGAATAGATATGCTTGGCCCTGCTGGGCTGTACATTAATGATAACAGTGTGATATCATTCTCCTATGGACAGACCCTAGATACGATGGCTCCACCATCAGTGGAGTCTATCAGGCAGCAACAATGGGTCCAGCGACCTATCTGGACTACAGTCAATGGGTTCAACATTGCCAACCGTGGACCTAACAATCTACAGGCAGAGGAGATACGCACCGACTTACGTAGCAACCGCTTGCTTCCTTCCCTGATCACCAAGAAGGTCAACTTCCTATAC
Source organism: Bacteroidaceae bacterium (assembly GCA_963668535.1). Taxonomy (GTDB): domain Bacteria; phylum Bacteroidota; class Bacteroidia; order Bacteroidales; family Bacteroidaceae; genus F22. Next base: position 1,579,711 of record OY764867.1, on the reverse strand, counting down.
GGTCATGGGCTGCAGGTATATCATACAGTCATGGTAGATGGTAAGCTCCAGAAGCTATGGATAGACTGCCCCACTATTACTAAGTGGCTCAACTCATGGGGGTCTAAGGGCATAGAGGATGATAGCAAGACATTCGCAAAGGGAGTGATCAAGTCATTCTACTACTTCCAAGACTACTTCGTGAAGTGGCGTATGAACAACTCACACCGCTTTGGTGGTCGTGTACCAGTGGCTGGCCTTGAGCTTATGGATACCTGCAGCTGTCGTTTGGCCACAACACGTACTGATGTAGCTACTAACCTCACACCTTATAAGAGTCTATCGCATGTAGCTGTAGGTCAATGGGGGTATGGTGTATCCTCATTCAATTTCTACCCACGCTTCACTATCAACAAGCTAAAGGATATCAAGTACGCAGCTATCTCGCACCATCGTACTGTCTCAGATGGTGAGTACTATGGCCTTAATGAAACTCACGAGGGTACTAAACTCTACATCAAGGGAGCTAACAGTAACCCTAGATATATCAATAGCTTCTTAAAGAATGCTCTAGCAGCTAAATTCCATATCGTGATACCTCACGCTTGGCAAGAGTCTAAGCGCAGTCAAATCACCAAGTTATGCCAGGAGAACAAGAAACGTGAGCAAAGTGGTCAGGATCTACTGAAGTATAACGAGATTGAGATTGGCACTGAGTTCAAGGAGTCGACGCTAGTCAAGTATGTACAGCAAGAGTTACGTAAGATATCGACCTACCTATCTGGAGCCGACAATCAAGGCAAAGCTTACGCCTCAGTATCCTTCAAGGATAACTCTGGCCAAGAGCAACGATGGAAGATTGAACCTCTGGATCTAAAGTACAAGGAGTATATCACTGCCCTCATCGAGTATGATAAGCGAGCAGATGAAGTGCTACTCTCGGCTGTAGGCCTTGATAGCTCACTGTCTTCTGTCAGCAAAGAAGGAGTGATCTCTAAATCGGGAGCAGATGTGTACTACAACTACCTGATCTACATCATCTCACTTACTCCAGATGAAGAAGTGTGTACTGAACCATTCAATATGGCTATCCAAATCAACTGGCCTGATCTATACGAAAAAGGATATCGCCTTGGCTTCTATAGAGAGGTACCAGCACGTCAAGAAGACGTGGCACCTAGTAACCGCCTAAACCAACAACAATCATGAGAGAACCAGCATTACAAGCGTTATTCCCCAACATGAATGATTTCAGAAGCTATGTCTCTGGAGTCGACTCATCTATCAGAATGGAAGATCTTGATCCAGCAGCTACAGCGGCTCGCAAGCAGCTGGAGAATATCCTCACCGTCAAACTTTTCCAAAAGATAGTAGATGAGAGCTTGCAAGCAGCGACTAATATCACTGCCCAGCCTTCTGACCTCAAGAATAGCCTATGTACAGCATGGGCAAATGCTACGATGCAAAAGCAACTGGTATTCGAGGTTATTCGCAATCGTAAAGCTGAAATAGAGGTGTACAAGTATGAGCTTGAAGCGATGAAGCGCACTTATCTGGACAACTTCTACAACGCGATGGATAGCATCATCTCGTGCATTCAAGATACTGAAGAATGGCAGAAGACGGCTATATACGCTCAGCTGGAGACAGTGCCTATCAAGACGACTGAGGAGTTCAATGCGCTGCACCCTATCGATAACTCGTACTACTTCTTTTTCAGGATCCTGCCATTCCAACAAGAAGTTTTTGATTCTCATGCCAACTACCAGGAGTCAATAGGTGATGATAAGACATTGCTTCGTATTTATCATCGCGCCCTGGCAAAATTGACACTGGCCAAGGCAGTACAGATGTTTGACATGGCCGAGTTCCCTGCTACCATCCGCAACTTGTACGATGACTCCAAAGCATATCGTATTGGCGTATCAGAGCAACGCCACCTACTCGATGTAGCCACTAAGCTACAAAACGAGGGAGAGCAGCTGCTGAAGCAACTTAGTGAGCAATTATATTCAGAGGAAAACAACGTCAGTACGGAGACCTCATTCAATACTCCAGCTGACAACATAATTTTGATGCCATGATTTATATTGAAGTAACCATCAAGAACAAAGAGCATAAGATTCCTAACAGCTGGGATGCACTCAATGATAAGCAGTTTCTATACCTTATGGGGCTTATCAACCAAGTATCTGAAGGCAAACTATCAGTAGGCGTGTCCAAGGTCAAGTATGTAGCTTACGTGCTAGGTCTCGAACTTAATAGAAGAACTGGGGAGGATCTGCTCGCCACTTTGACTGTGATTGCCGAAAAGGTCACATTTATCTACAAGATTGTGTACGAGGATGATGTGCTGAAGAACTTACCGGACGATGTGTATAAGCTCGCTCAGCAGATGCCCCCTGAACGTCTGCCTGACTCGGTGTACAAGAAGATACTCCTCAAGAAGGACTATAAGTATGTGGTGAGCGATTGCTTCTGCCACAACCCACTACCAGAGCTCACCATCGACAACAAGGTGTATCAAGGATATCACATCGATACTGGCTACGCTGCTATCACTTGCGACTTGACGGCCATCCAGTTCGTGGAAGCTCAATATCTCCTAGCAGATCCTGATCAATGGCCACTCCTAGCATCTGTACTGTATCGTGAAGCAAGTCGAGAGTATGATAGTAACTATGCCCACCATCAAGCACGTATATTTGAGCAGCTGCCGCCATCCACCCTGCAAGGTATCGTGATTGTCTTCCAATCATTCTGCAACTTCTTATTCACCAAGACCAACTACAAGATACTGACTCAAGGGCGCGAAGTCAAAAAGGCGATATCGCTAGGTGGGCTCGAGGCACTGTATGGTCTTACAAATGATGGTCTAGGAGATATCAACACAGTGCAGAAGATGGATGTGATCCAATACCTCACTATCCTCAGAAAAAAGACCATCGAGGCGGTGCAATCGCTACACGCTGCCAAGATGGAGAAAGTAGATATTAGTAGTGAAACAGGTCTACCTCTAGACGTTATCAACCAAATAGTATGATTATAGACATTATCAAATATTTCGCCAAGTTCCCACTCACACAGGGCGTTATGAAGAATTTCACAAGTGGAGATTCACGACTGGCAGGCTACCAGCAGCTCATGAATGAGATGGCCGACCTGCCTGAACGTGAGCTGCTACCAGATATCAAAGACTATGTGTTTGCACTAGACATCGACCAGATTAAACGACGACTTAATGATGTAGATGGCGTGTTCTTGATGTTAGATTTAGGTAATTTCAGTTCTAGTCGAGATAGTCGCAACAGCATCAAGGATGTGTTTCAGATGGCCGTAACGGTTGCTCAGAAAACATCTGACAGCTTAGACTTTATCGAAAAGGCACTGGTATCAGATGCCATGCTGCAGCTAGTCAATCAACTACGTGCCCACCTATCCAAAGACAAAGCTTTATCGCCCTGGAACAATCTCCTATCGGACAGTCATGATATCGTACCATTTGACGCTCCTACACTCCAGTCGGAAGGCTGGACTATCATGCTGCAGATGGAGGGAAGCGATATGCTGGAGATGAAAGAACTAGTAAGAACATTAAATAGATCATTATGAATATCTGGGTAACAATTATCACTGCCCTAGGTGGTGGAGCAACGATTTGGGGAGCTATATGGGCTGTTGTCAACTGGCGTGCTCGAAAACGCAAAGAAGTAGCTACAGCAGATGATGCTCAAGCGCAAGTAGTGGCACAATTTCAAAAAGCTGCTCATCAAGAGCTATCATTTGTCAATGAATGGATGCAAACATCTAAAGAAAAATTCAACACGATGGAAGACAAGATTGACAGCTTACAAAAACAAGTGTCGATTCTAAACATTACCATCAATAAAAAAGACATGATGCTTGATCACATCAAGTTCTATTACTGTAATGAGATGAATTGTCTACATCGTAACCCACCTATGGGGCAATTCGACGAAAATAATTACAGTGTATTATCCGACCAAATACATACCCCAACACAAAAAAACAAATGATGCTTACTCCTTTACAATTACAAGCTAGTCAGTATTGGGACATACGTGAACTGGTGTGCCCTCATACTTACGCCCTACACGGTCAGAACGCATGGCGATTTCTCAATCCGATGTTCCTAGAACACATCTTGTGGCTTCGTAGAGATGTACATAAGCGACCTATGATCTCGAATACTTATCACAGGGGTGGAAAATACACTCAACGTGGTGTACGCTGCAACAAGTGCCAGCTAGTGATAGATGCGAATAATACTGGCCTTGTATATCTATCATTCCACCGATTAGCCCAAGCTCTAGACTATACAGTAGTTGGCTTGACAGCTGAAGAAGCGAGAAATGAAATAAGAGAAAATCAATACAGTGCCCCTCATCCATTCCGTTTGGAACGTGATAAATCATGGGTGCACACAGACATATGTGATTATGGCGTACAACTTTACGAATTTAACGGTTAGACTTGCTATCCTTATCGGCCTATTTATAGCTGGGTTTGCATTGGGTTCGGTGCACACAGAACACAATCTTAATGTGATCAAAGATACAGTGAGATTACCTCGACCTGTGATATATACAGAAACAACTCGAGACACGCTTGCTATCGATAGCCTGTCGACACTGCTCAACAGAGCCAGAGCGATATCTGCACGCGCATCAAGTAAGCTAGCACTATACCAGGACTCAACCGAACAGCTCAAGACTCAAGTCTCAGCTCTTACGATGGAATCTTGGCGTAGCGACATCACATCTCTTAACTTGCCCCGTCAAGAAGTGGTCTACAAAACATCTCAATACCGTGCTAAAGTATCTGGAGTAGTAGCACCATCGCTAGATCTGCTCGAGATATATAATACTCAAGTGGTCGATAAGCGTAAGTTCACAGTAGGTTTACTATCTGGAGTTCGTAGTGACCTCAAGCAATGGAGCTTGTATGCTGGTGTCTATGTCGACTACAAGCTGGATGACAGAAGTACGCTTTGGATATCGTATAATTCATCTCAAGAGTGGGAAATACGGGTGAGGCATGAACTTTTTTCTTGGTAAGCTATAGTTATGGCTCAAAAGTTGCTATTATATATATAACAGCAAGTATAATGGCTCTGCTTGTTGATTTTTAATTTAATACAATTTTTATATGCAATTATTTTAGAAGACGGCTGCGGCCGCAACGCGAGTGAAAGAAACATCTAGTCTTACAAACTAGATAAGTAGTAACAAAGAAGAACAGGCCTTTTCAGGTGAAGAAGAAATGACAAATGCCTAGGTTCAGCAAACCAATAAGACTGGATCATTTCAACGCTGGATGTCATTCCTGGTGACAATCTTCATTATGGCACTATTAGTTTTCGGCCTCCTTGACGTGTATGTAATGACAAACTGCATGTTTCTTGGCTATATTGGCTACTTACTCACCATCGCAATGGCTCCAGGCAGTTCTGGCAGTCCCAATTTATCATGGTTAAAAGACTTACTATGATAGTGCTCCAGACGTAATTATGGCACCGAACCTTAGCAAGGTTCGGTGTTTGTTTTTATAGACTGCCCTGTGCATAAGTTTCTTATAGACTAACTCCAAGTTTACAATGTAAACACACAAAGTAGTGCAAAAACACACCAAGATTGGTGGAAAACGACCCGTTGAGTCTAAATATTAGTCTTAAAATAAGACTGGAGTTCATTTTTTTACTATATTTGTCCCATACAAAGAATCAAGACAGAAGTAACAAAATGAACTACCCCAAACTAGAAACCCCTCCTGTTATTTTAGCTCTGTTTCAGCTCAAATTTGAGCCAGACAACACTCCTATTGATACATATACAGAATTGAAAACGAAATTCAAGAAACGTTTCAATCACCATATGAACAATATTGAAGCCAGTATAGCTATGCCAGCTACAACTGATATTCCTTTAGGTAAAGCCGAATTCCATGCTCATACTGATGCCAAGTTAAAAGAGATTGGTTTTGTCAACGAAAAGACAAAAGAAAAGCTTACTATATCTAATGAGGTTATCACTTATATCAGTGAAGCAGACTATGAAGGCTGGGATAACTTTAAAGATTTGGCTCTTGAACTATTTCAAACAGTAGCTCCTTACATTAAAGATCGCAAGTTAGTTCGTGCATCTATAAGATTTATCAATCGCTTTGAATTTGACTCATTGGATGACCCAAGCGAATATTTCAAAACCCTAGTCGCATCTAGTGAAGACAATGCTTTGGAATACCCTATTGACAAGTATTCTTTTAGACTTAGATTTAGAATAGACGATAAAACATACTCTATCGTAAACCAAGAACTAGATCCTTTAGCAGATAATGTCGTATATACTTTTGATATAGACGTACTTCAATTATTTGAGGAAACATTTTCTGTAGACAAGATACCATCAATAATGGAAAGTCTTCGAGCTGTAAAAAACAAAATTTTCTTTAGTAACATCACCAATAAACTCTTAGAAAAATGCAACTAAAAACATTATCAGGGTTAACTCCTATCACAATAGTAAGTGTAGCGATAGCACCTGCATTGTTATCTCCTGAGACTAAGCAAAACAGTGCTGTTGCTAATCTAGTTGAGAACCATGACACTCAACAATACGTGCAAGAGACCGATAAAAGCAACACTATCGACTTTACTCAAAAACTATACTTCCAAAGTTTATTGAAACGTTGGAGAAGAGAAACAATGTTTCTATCATCAACATACCAAATTGTTAAACATCCATGTTTTAGATCTATTATTGATATGGGCGAACAAGCTATTCCTTATATCATTGAAGATTTAAAGGCGGCCCCTTCAACTTTGGTTTGGGCTCTTAACGAGATTACTGGAGAGAGGGTATCACACAACCCTAATATGACGATTAAAGATGTATGTAAGCGATGGGTGAGAATTATGAGCAAATAAAAAAGCATGTCATTAAAGGATTTCCCAAGCTAAAAAATGACAAAGACTTTAGTATTACTAGCAAAGTTGACCCTAACTATAATTGTATAGCTTGGGCTTTACATTATGATAATAGATGGCTACAACCATGTGCAGGTTGTGCTCAAAAGGAAAATGGAAATTTTATCGGAATTGAAGGATTCGAATGTACGTTCAGGTGGCCACCAGAAGCAATGATACCTAATGGAAGTCAAGCAGACCACATGAAGATTGAAGTCTTAATTAAAGCTTTTGAATGCCATGGCTTTTCAATTTGTGAAAATGCAGACCTTGAGGAAGGGTATGAAAAAGTTGCTCTCTATTTCAATCCTAGTATCAATGAGTGGACTCATGCAGCTAGACAACGTCCCACTGGCATCTGGACATCCAAACTAGGCACAGGACATGATATTGCTCATGGGACTCCATACACTATTGAAGGGCCCAGCTACGGTAAAGTCCTATGTATAATGAAAAAACCATTTTCACGATAATATATAATGAGTTGTAAAGCACCCCTTTACAACTCATTTTTTTGTACCCCTCGTTAAGTACTTCACCACCAATCTAAATTTTAGACTAATAAAGTGACTTTACAGAATAGTTTACTTACCTTTGTGGATATCTCTAATTACTAATTTTAAAATTCAAATCAAATGGAAAAAGAAACTGTTCAGAAAACAATAAGTGTAGTCCTAGCAGGCGCGGATGAACTCATTGTTCACATAGGCGATCAAGCTTTTGATATAGACAGAAATGATTATTGCAACACTCTATGTCGCAAAAATGGTGGTATCATCATATTTGACTCAGCAGACGAAATCTTAAATTTCATGGTTAACCATGGTTGGTCACTAGTTAAGAAAATTGATGCGGGTATCACACCACAATTTATAATGAAGACTGAAAGGTCTTCCCTATCTAAGTGGAATGATGAAATTGAACATTGCAAATATTGTACGAAAATGGCATTTCCTCGTAAAAGAAAAAAATAAAATCACATCATGAAGAAATTACTATTTACATTTACACTATGCCTTATGGCATGCGTCACTTACGCACAGACACCTCGCACTGTTTATTGCGACGTAGTAGGGAAAGCCAAGTTTCTGAGCTTGAAAATTAACATATCTGTTGATTTTGGAGAAACTGTCAACAAGTACAAGTGCCAACTGGTAGGTGAAGACAATAAGATTATCAGCTTTACCAGTATGGTCCAAGCGGCTAATTATATGGCGAAGCGTGGTTGGCGTTTGGTGGACACATACGTGTTGGCCGAGAAATCCGTATCATGCTATGGAAATTTTCATTACATCATGGCCAAAGACATCACCTCTGAAGACCAGATCAAGGAAGGATTGAAACTAGTCAGTGACAGGAAAAAGAAATAACGACTATAACAATGGCCACCAGCTCGAAGTACTTGGACTAAGCGTAGTACTTCTACTTCAACGTTTGGCAGAGTATGGTGGGCATTTATTTACTACACGAGTGTGATTCATTACCCATGAGTCACACTCTTTTATTATAGTGCGCTCAGTCGTTGTTCGCGAACAACGATATCTAAATTCGCGAACGAAGACATCGAAGTTGGTGAACTTTGATATCGAAGTACGCGTACTTTGACTGACAGGAACCATATAAAGGATGTTGATTGCAGTAGATGGCGATGCCATGAGGCTTAGATTATATAGCTATCAGGTGTAGGGGGCTAGCCATAAACAAACCCAGCCCCACAGATTTTGAGTCATTCACTTGCACAGATGGGAAATTATTCTCACCTTTGTACTCGGAAAATATCTGTGCAGTAGCACACCGATGAGCAAGCGGTTATATGCTCACCAATCCTTATGGACAACTGTGAGCATTTTTTATGCCCATATCTTACTGAATTCAGACATGCATTATTTTGCATGTCGATGACCTCATACAAGAAATGACGGTCACCTTCACCGGTATTTTTTACTCTTCGGAGTGCAAGTACAGATGTTTTCCGACTCGGTGGATGGTGGCCGTTCATTGTGTCTATAGGATACATGAGAACTCACCTATAACGGAAAACATCTGTCTTATGAGTACATCTACAAGACCCTTGATAATCCTAGGCGCAATCGACCTAGAATTATCCGCTCGACTTCGAGCAAGAAAAGAACGACGTGAACAACGTATCGCTGCCATCAAGCAGCAAGTCAAGACCTGTGCCCTATTCCTATGGGCAATCCTCAAGCAGCTAGGCTACATCGCAGCCTTATTTCTATCACCTATCTTATTACTCGTTGTTGTTATTAGAGCTTTTATTAAAGCAGCTAGAGTATGGGAGGAACAAGTATGAGCAGAACTAATTCCAACACAATCGAGCTGAATGGCGTACAACTTTCTCAAAAGTTTCTGGACCATCTAGAATGTCTTCAAGAAGAAGACAACGCAGTACTACTAAGCTTTATCGATTTAGTAGAAGAACACATCGACGAGCTAGTTGATGACTACTCAGCAGCGCAAGAGCGTACAGACAAGGAGAAACTTTTCGCTGTATCCTCTTTGCGACATATGGTAAAAGTATTATCTTCGCTTAAAACAACGTAGTTATGGAAGAAGAACAAATCGAACAAGCCGATGTTACTCAGTACATCGATGCACTAGGGCAACAGTTCCGCCCAGCAGCTAGTTCTAACGAGACCACACACTGGTACTCTACATCCGAAGTCGCATCTGCTATACGCGATATTAATCCAGGAGCAAAAGTATCCCTATCCAAAGTCCACGATGCCATGATAGAAGCTGGCTATCACTATCAGCCCCTTCCTGGTGCTGTGAGCTTGAACTATCGCTGGATGCTCCAAATGAAATAATAACCTTTACATTCAAGATCATGACTACAATATTACAAGCAGAGGTTAGCCAAGCTCAACAAATACTGTTAACTCGTGAAGAGGTAGCCGAGCTCACCACATCTATCAAGAAGCACTATGCCGAGTACAAGGCTGCTATCAAAAAGCTGCTGCAAGAAGCTAGTGGTTTCAAGAATGTGTTTCTCCATATAACATATGAAGGCTTAGGTAATCTACACTTCGAGGTAGAGCTAGGTCCTGACTACACACCAGCCAACAAGCGACCTTGCTCAACCTATGCAGAGCTTATGCTATCGCATGACATCCTGTACTATAAGAGTTGGGATGATGGCCTTACTCCTATGGCTTTTTACGAGAATAAGAAGTGGGTGCTAGCCGACAACTGGCCAAAGCAAACTGCTGCTGATCATGTCATCCAAGAAGAGATTCCTGGTACTTTACCATTCTAACACTAACCTCTCCAGCAGTGGGATGTCCTGCTGCTGGAGATAAATATAACTAGTATGATTTTCGCCTACGTGATGTTCAACATCCTCACAATGATTGTCTTGAGTCCCTTTTTAGTTAGCCGCTATAATGGGGGACACCTCATGCTGTATTGCATCCTCTCTCCTTTTTTGACACCACTACTCACATGGGCTATGTTTCTAGACGGTAGTAAATACCTATCACGTATCCTTGTAGTATATGGGATATTGCTCTGCTGGGCATTCGCTTACTTCTTCTGCTAGCCCACTAGCATCGAGGCCGTGAGGTCTTGTTTTGTCCTTCCACTAACACGCTACAATCAGTACATTTGCTGTAAATCAAACTAACAGCTTATGGTTACTGATGCATATATCAAAAAAGAATTCATTCACCGTACCCTGTCCGAGGGTATCAAGGAGATCTACAAGACCCAGCGTAAGGTCATCAAAGAGAATCTCCACCAGCAAAGTGGCACCCTTCTGAGCCACGTCACACGCATGCCTTTCAAATCGCAATCATCAGACACAAAGAACATCTTCTTTATGCCTGTGCTTCCTTATATGCGCTTTATAGATATGATGTATCGAGACCGTAAAGATAAAGTCTCTCGATATCGTCGTAGCCAACTGGCCTTATACAATCGCTGTGTATGGGGCATCCTGTATGGTGAGACGTTCCCTGAGATACGCTATGGCTTTACTCAAGATGTTGAAACTGCTCTGAGAGAGGAACTAGAAGCTGCATTGAATAACAAAAACGAAGATAGCCATGAGTAAAATTAAAGACGACGATATAAACATCAACATCAAGGTCTCTACGGAGCAAGCCCAACAAGAGATTCGTGCCCTAAGCAAAACCAATAAAGAGCTCAAGGAGGAAGCTAAACGACAAAACGATGAGCTCACTCGCATGGAGTCTATTGGTCAGAAAAATACTACAGAGTACAAGAACATGAAGGCTGCTCTGAAGGGAACCAAAGATGAGATAGCAAAGAATGACAAAGCCATTGCTGAATACACCAAGAGTGTGGATGTCAATAGTATGACTATGGCTCAGCTCAAAAAGAGGTACAAGGCCTTACGTCAAGAGATGGACAATACCTCCAAGAGCTTAGAACCAGAAGCTTATGCAGCCCTAGATAAGGAGATGAACAAGGTGGGTTCTCGCATGCGAGAGCTAGGTACTAGAGCTAGAGGGCTCAAGGAGATCTTCAATAGTCGAGTGGCTCAAGACTTTCTCGCAGGTAATATCCTGATGAAAGTAGGCGAAAAAATAGGCGAATTTATCAGCGACTATAAAGAACTAGTCAAGGAAAGCTATGAGCTAGCCAAAGCAAACGAAGGTATAAAGCATGCGTTCGACAAGATTGACGATGGTAGTATACTTCAAAACTTACGGGCTTCTACGCATGGTACCGTATCGGACTTGGAACTAATGAAGGCGACTGTACGTGCTCGAGATTTCCAGATACCTCTGGAGGATCTAGGCAAGTATCTAGAGTTTGCACAACTCAAAGCACAGGAAACTGGACAAGACGTGGGCTATCTTACCGAGAGTATTATCATGGGGCTTGGGCGTCGATCTATTCCTATCTTGGATAACCTTGGGTTGTCTTCAGCGCAAATCAGCAAGGAGATGCAGAAGACAGGTGATTTTACTAAGGCTGTAGCCGCTATTGTAGATGATCAACTAGCTAATGCAGGTGAGCACTACGAGACAACTGCAGAAAGAATCCTTCGTAGACAAACTGAACTGCAGAACGCACAACGAGAATTAGGAGAGGCTATGCTGCCTATCTCGGAGACTGCAGAGGATATGGGTATCACTATGCAGATGAGCTTTATCAAGGCGACCAAATTTGTCATGCAGAATAAAGCAGCTGTGATATCATTTACTGTAGCTTTAGTAGCATGTAGTGCCGCGATCTATCTTCATGCCAAGCGTGTAACTATAGCCGCTGCAGCACAAAGATTATGGAACGCTGTAATAGCTGGTGGCCCTATTGGTCTATTGATAGGACTAGTTATGGGTGCTGCCACAGCATTGTACTTCTATACCCAAAAAGCTAGTGCAGCGAGTAAAGCGCAAAAAGCATTGAATGATGTGCAAAAAAGGGCATCTGAGATCAGCAAGGATGAAGTGTCAGAAATCAAGAAAGAGAATGCTATCCTTCATAATAACAAGCTATCTCTAGATAGAAGACGTGAAGCTCTCAAGAGAATTATGGATCTTGTACCTAGCTACCATGCCACGCTGACTGAAGAAGGAAAGCTTATCAACGAAACGACTGGGGCTATTCAGAAGCAGATTGAAGCTATTCAGAGGCGTGCTAAAGCGCAAGCTTCAGAAGAATTGCTCCAGGATGCATACCGCAAACAACAAGAAGCGGTAGTAGCTGCTACGGAAAAAGGGGAAGCTGGAAAAACATCACTGAATATGGTAGGTATCGCTACTGGTTCGCCCGTATGGCTAACTAAAACTCCTTACAGTGATGATGAGAAACAAGGTCTTGTGGACAAAGCAAAGCAAGATAATCAGCCACGTATCGATGCTATTCAGAGGCTAATAGAAGCAAACGAAGCCGAGGCCGCAGCCAATGGAGCTACGACTAACTCTAGGAAAGACCTGATTAAAGAGAAAGAAAAGGAACTAGAAGCAGCTCAAAAAGTGATGGCTAGTACAGAAGAGGAAATCAAGAAGCGTAATCAAAATGTACAAAAAATTCAGGAGGAGATCACTCGACTTAAAGAGCTTGGCGTAGAGCAAAAGAAGCATAAGTCAAAAGAGGATGAAAAAGAGAAAAAGAAAGTCAAAACATTAGATACTGACAGAACTGCTGACTTAAATACGCTACGCAAAAATGCGCAAGAACAAGAACTTGCCTTGAGTCAATCATTGAAAAAGAAAGAACTTACTTATGAACAAGCAGAGATTGCTCGAGCGCATAATGCTAAACAATATGCCAAAGAAAGACTTGACCAGGAACAAAAGCATCTGGCAAAACTTGAAACACTAACCTTTAAAAATGAAGAGATCAAGGCCGATGCCATACAAAAAGCACAAGACAGAGTGCTGGCTGCTAATCAACAATATATCAATGCTAGCCTAGCTCAAGACCAACTCCATCTAGCAAAAGCTAATGAATTAGCCGACAAGTGGGCTGATGAGTTGACTAAAAATCATGGTAGCTATAATGAGAAGGAGAACTATCAAGTTCAAATGGACGCTTTAAAGGCAGCCTATGACACACGAATAAATATGGCTAAGAAAGAAGGTGCTGATCTTACAGCTATCCATAAAGCTTACGAGGATGCTAAAGAGAAAATCACACTCGATTACAACCAACATACACTAGAAATAAGAAAGAAATTTGGGTTAGATAAACAGCAGTCACAATATGATGCTGAACTAGCACAATTAAAGGAAGCCAATCGTTTAAAGCTTATAAGCGATGAAGAGTACGCGAGCAAATCCAAGGAGATCACAGCAGCGTCTATAATGGCGAAAGTCAAGCAGTACGGACAACTGCTTGGAGGTGCTGTGGAAGCTATTCAGAATGCTGAGATCTCCAACATGGAAGCGAAATACGATGCGGAGATAGCTGCAGCTGGTGACAACCAGGAAGAGATTGAACGCCTTGAGGAAGAAAAGGCAAAGAAGAAGCTTGCTATCCAGAAAAAGTATGCTGATGTTGACTTTATGATTAAAGCCTCACAGATTATTGCGGATACTTCAGTGGCAATCATGAAAACTCTAGCAACACTAGGCCCTATTGCTGGCCCTATACAAGCAGCATTGATTGGTGTGACTGGTGCCGCACAACTAGCTGCTGCCAATGCAGAACGTACACGTATTAAGAATATGACCATCAATGGCTCAAGCAGCTCAAGCACATCATCTAGTGCATCACGTGTGGCCACTGGTCGTGAAGAAGGTGGTAGTATCGATGTGACTCGCGAGCAGGATGGCAAGTACTTCCCTCGTGCTAAGTATCGTCCTCGCCAGCGTGGATACATCGACAGGCCTACAGTGATCGTGGGTGAAGGGCCTACAGGACGTAGCAAGGAATGGGTGGCCAGCAATGCAGCAGTCACAAACCCTACTGTATATCCTATCCTTAATATGATAGATCAGGCACAACAAGCTGGTACTATTCGCTCGCTTGACTTGAATAGAGCTATCCAAGGACAGATGCTTGGTTATGCGAATGGTGGCAGTATCGACAGACCTATGCCATCAGCAGCTGGAGCACCTACAGGATATCCACAACTGGATCCAGAAGTCATCTACCAAATCATCAAGCAGGCGATAGGTGATGCGCACATCACAGCACCAGTTGTCTTGAGTGATCTAGATGCTCAGCGAGCACGTCGAGATGCAGCACGAAGAATAGGATCTAAAAAATAATATGCCGTATGATTATAAAGAATGTAGCTCAGAATAAGCCCTATCAATTGGAGCCAGAGACACAGATGAAAGTCGAACGCACCAATCCATTTCTCAATGAGTATGGGGAGCAAACACTCCCTATCACTCTTCCCTACTCTGCGCACAACCGCAAGCTGCTGGAGTATCCTGGACAACTGGGTGGTCTTCGTAAACCGAGCCAACAGATAGAAGCAACCATACAGGATGGTGAGTACTTCACGACGTGCCGCCAAGCTATCTTAGGAGTAAACAAGAAGGATGGGATATCGACATCGTTCTACATGAATGAGGGTGCGTTCTTTGCCGACCTGAAAGATGCTCGACTGTTCGAGATATTCGCGGATGAAACTATACCAGGAGTAAACACAGTTGCCGAGGGTGTGGCGTTTTGCCGTGGGCTAATCAATGAGCCTACGGATGAGTATGCCATCTTCCCTATCTGGCTGCAAGATGGGGACAAGAAGCGTATCATCAATGAGTTAGCTTGGATGGATAGTGAGGGGAATGAGCTGGAAGAACAAGATCTCGATAACAATAATGGCTTCACACTCCAGCCACACAGTGAGATAGATCCTGTGGCTGGTAGCTCAATGATGTTCCGGACTTTATATAATAAGGCACCTACTGGTGGCTATACACTAGGTCACTACTATGGATATCCTCGCAAGATCACTAGCGATGACAAAAGTGTGAACCTCAGTGAGGGGTACTTTATCACACCATTTGTCAAGGCGACCTACCTCTTGCGGCGTATCTTCAGTCACTACAACTATACACTCAATGAAAGCTTCCTGGATCATTCCCCTGCCTTCAGCAACATGGTCTTCGTAAACAATACGGCTGATGCACTGGTCAATGGTACGATTCTACTGACCGACTTGTTACCGGACTGCAACGCATCGACCATCCTTGATGTATTCCGGAAGAAGTTCTGCTGTGAGTTTATACCGGACGTGATCAATCGCACGGTGGAGGTGAAGCTATTCAATGATATCTTAGCTGAAGACACAGATATCGATCTCACAGATATGATTGCATCAGCTCTGGATATCGACTTCACGACTCAGGAAAAGTCGGTGGTATTGCAATCAGAGGAGACTATCAATGCCAAGGATAGCTACGAAGACCTCGAGGAAGTGGTAGCCAAGTATCCTAAGATGGCCATCGATGGGATATCGGGTATGGCGTATCGGGATGGCTTCAAGCTAGGTAGATTCTTCAATGACGGGCTATTTAGGGTGCGTGAGTATCTTGGTGACAATATACCGTATACGCAGCATCCGAAAGAAGAACATATGGTAAAGGTGCCTGATTGCGCGATTGCGATGGACTATGAGGTGAAGGAGATGACAAAGAATATAAACTTGAGTACTGGCATCAGCAATCACTCCAGCATCTTTGGGAATCTATACCCATATGCTGGTGATACTAGGTACTTGAACTCCACGGTGATCTTGAACATCACAACAGCATCGGATAATCAAGAGGCCAATGAGGATGCGGTCAGTGTCGACGCGGATAATGACAAGCAATATCCGATGTTGTGCTTCCACTATAATAGATACGAGCTGTACACACTGGGCACAACCACCAACTACTCCATCGATGGGGATAGACTTTGGGACTACACCCTTCACTACAATGGTCCAGATGGTATCTTCAATAGATTCTACAAGCAGCTAGATGATATCTTACGCAACTCATTCTACAAAGTCAAGGCAGATGTTCTTCTGGATCAGAGCCACAAGATATCGCTACCGGCTCATCGCAAGGTCATGATTGATGGCCAAGAGCTGATTATCGACAAGCTGAGCTTTACTGTGGGTGGTAAGAATGAACCTGTGGAATCGGAGTTTTACACGATAAGACCTTATGATCCACAGGAACATGCGCCTTCGCAATCTGAGACCTATGATAAGAAGTACGTGTGGAACTTGATCTACGAGGTGAAGAATGTCACTACTCAAGCAGAGCTAAGCCAGGAGGATATCATGCCTACTGAAGATGCAGTATTCTACACTCCACCTACTCAAGAGCAGTACGAGCAGCAACAGACTAAGACTGTGTTGCGTAGATCCACAGCATTCACGACCGACCAGCTGAAGTATTACTACTTGGACGGCATTCAATACGTTGGCAAGGTAGAGAAGATCATGTTGCGCCCATGTATCAAAGGCATCGAAGTTAGCTTCAATACTCTGCCTATGGACTACAGTGATATTGTCCTTTAAGCTTCAGCTGCTGGTGGCTATATTTGCGATAAACAATATAGCTTATGAACATTACACAACAACCTGCTGCCATATCTTTCTCAGGCAACCTCGTCGATATCATTGTCGACGGGGTTACTGTTGTGCCCATGACACTCAAGTGTGAAGATGATATCATCCTTGTGCAGAACTATACTGCTGGTGCTGATGGCATAGTGACCATCGACCTCAAGCAGTTGGTGGAAGACCAGCTGAGCTACACGATCAATACGGAAGAACCTATCTTTGTACAGCCATCGATAGCGAAGACATTCACTGTGGTGCTGAATGATCAAGAAGTGACATTCATGGCCATACGTGGTGGTGTGGATAACCTACAGGATACTGTGGCCAACTTTGTACGCCATAATTTCTTGACGTGGCAGCCTACTACTAAGCAAGTTACGTATTCGTCTCCAGAGTACTTGAGCTATTATGCTGAAGCTACTGCTAGACTGATGATTACAGGCTACCAGTACAACGAGAATAAGGAGATTATCAGTAGTACCAATATTGCAGGTGAGCTTGCTGCAGGTAAAGTATCCACATGCGATATGCGTTATGCTCACGTAGCATCAGTACTAGGTTTTCAGCCAGTCTTTTACGATGTATGGGTGGAAGACCTCGATACTAACCGCCTAAGCTATATACAACGGTATGTGGCAGATATCAGCCACTCAGACAATGAGCAGTGGATACTCTGGGAAAATAGCCTAGGTGGGCTCGATACCTTACGTGCTTATGGCAAATCAGATATCGAGCAAGTGAACGAACATAACCTTGCTGAGATCAACGAGGAATCGCTTGAGTACCGCGTCGATACGACAACGACCTATCAAAAGAATACGGGGCACTTGAATAAGCATCAGCGCGTATGGCTGCGTGACTTGGCTCCAGCTCATCAGAAGTATATCTATCATCTGGGCAGCTTACGCAAGATCGTATTGCAGGAGAGCAACGTCACCTATAGTGATACGGATACGCTCAGCAGCTATACTATCAAATATAAGTACACGAGTACACGGCCGTATCTCAACGTGGTACGGCACGAACCTCAAGCACAAGAAGTCCTCAACTTTAGCGTGCCTGATCTAGAGGATTTTACTTTACCCCCTCGCCTAGTTGAGTTTCCTAGGCTCGGTCTCGACGAGGGGGTTCTTCTGCTTGGTCAATCACCACATGATGAGAAGTTCGGGGTGACTTCTGTTGGTCGCCTTATTGATCTGATGAAAGATGTGCTGCCACTAGGTGGTGGTACTACTGAATATGCAGGCAACTTACGCATCAATGCTGATGGCTACATCTGTAAGCGTGAAGAGGTGGATGGGGAGATTGTACTCTCTCCACTGAACTCTGCTTACTCTGATACTGCTGGAGTGGCTGAGGTGGCTAAGGCTACTGAAGACTTTGTAGCTGGTAGTCCAGCTCAGCAGTTGGTCGAAAGCAAGCTAAGCAATCTCAATGACGACGATGCTCGAGGGGTTATAACATTCCTTCAAGGACTTGTATCTCAGGAAGTTTCTCGATTTATGAATGGTATTACTTTCGAGGGGAGTCAAGATTCACTCATAGATGGTGCAGGTATTATCATCGACCACAAAAGAGGGCGAATACAAGCCGATACGATAGAGGCTCGACGCGGTATCACGACTCAATCGATGGCCATCAACCAAGCTACTGCCATGTCTCGAGATTATTACTTTTCTGAGGCTGCTACCATCTTGAGTGTAGACACACTCGAGGGGGAATATATACTTGAGCTGGAGGAACAAGAAGGTCGCGTCTGTCCGTTTGTAGTGGATGATATCATCTTTGGTACTATCAACAACCTAGCTGATGGTGGACTTGATTTCTACGAGTCATGGATGTATATCAAAGCCGTCGATGGATGGCAGCTTACAGTTCAATTATATTCGGATAAGGACATCGATGGGCCTTGTAACTATCCACCGCGAGCTGCTATGACTATCATGCAGCGAGGGAATCGATATGTGGAAGACCGCCAGTCCTGCTGGTATATGAGCAGTCGTGAGGGCATTCAGGTGTATCTAGCTGGAGTCAATGAACCCAAGCTGACTAAAGCGAACTATGCGATGTTTATGGGCTTGCCTAAGTCCACTGCATTCATGACTGAAGTAATGGGCTTTCAAGGATTGCCAGTCAATGCTAACCAACCGTATATCTTCAGTAAAGGGATGATCGTAGAAGATATCATCCGTGTAGATTATGAAGGCATGGTGGGCGTAACTGAAAACTATCGAGGTGTCTGGAGTAGCGAAGATGCAAGTTCTGACACGAGATACTACAGGCGCAAGGAGACATACGTCGATGTGGTGTATCACGAGGGCAACAAGTGGCAGTACAATAGCGACGAGCGCAATGCTCTTCCACCAGCAGCTGACAATGCAGCTTGGTTACTTGTGATGCCCAAGGGGGAGAAAGGTGATCAAGGAGATGCTGGTGAAAATGGTCAACCAGGAGCACCAGGTGCGCCAGGCAACGATGGCACTGACGGCAAGGATGGTTCTGCACTTATTGATGGCGGCACTTGGGCATCAGGTATCGACTATATATACAATGATCAATTTCGCATGTTTGTGGTGTATAACGACATCTACTATATGAGAGGTCAGAGAGGTGTGGTTATCGACAATACTCTTTCTCCTGCTCAAGCTGTACAAGCAGGTAGTGGAGAATGGCAACTATTCGATATGCCTGACTATATAAAAGCTCAACTAGTGCTATCCAAAGTGCTACGTACTGACCCTAATAGTGATGGGTATTACACGCAAATTGAAGGTGGTCTTGCGTCCTATCATGGCGATGGGCAGAATCGAATAGATATTGGTGTGGACCCAATGACAGGAATGATCGGGTTATTTTATTATGACAATGAAGGCAACCTCGCTTGGGATATCTCGGCCAATGGCTATAATCAATCGGGTACAGCGTATATAACATGGACAGATCTCGAACTCATACCTGGAGAACAGTATAAGACTTTTGCCGATGCTCACGCTATTCAGCATACGTTATATACGGAAAACTATTTATACATCGCACACGGCACTGCCTTAACTAATCTCCAACAAAAGTGGAATAATCACTATCTCCAAAACAAGACGTTGATACCAGCGGTCAATGTGGCTGATGGATGGTACGATATACGATCATCACTGGTATTAATAGCCCAGGGAGAAGACATCATTGCTCCATCTCCAGATGGGCCTACTGTAGTGGGAAGAACAAATGATCACTACACGTACACTAAAATACATATTGAGGGCGGAGTCAAAACAGAGGAAGTCTCTCTCGATATATGGTGTGATGGTGAAGGCGATGTCATTTTTTCTCCACCAGATGGATACACATTTTATAACCCATAAAACATAAGATATGAAACAACTTATCCCAATTTATTACCTGGACGATATTACAGTTCAGATACCAGCATTGAAGGTCGATGACGTCATCGTACCTTTCGAGCTTGTATTCCGTGGTGCCAGTGGTCGTATGTTTAGTGCAGGCTGGGCAGGTGGTGTCGCAACTAACCTCACTAAGACACCAGAGAATACAGATGACTACATCAGTGTCAAACTTGACAAGCACAATCTTGGTGTAGGAGAGATCACGTATCAAGTTATCTTTAGCTTGGACGACGTCAACTGGAAGAATGGTGTACGCCATAAGGGTGCATCAGGATCTACTGGCATCAAGCTAGTGAACACTACTGATGAAGTGAACTACGATGCTGAGCAGCCATTCGTTATGGAGTTTAATACAGCATGGAATCTATGCCGCTTCACTTATGCTGACTTCATGGCCTCGCCTACTTACACTCAAATACAAGATCTACTCACTTTGCTGCAAGGGCAGTTCGACCAGAACGAAGACTCTTTTGCTTCTGTGCTCACGAATGTAGGTGAGATGAACACAAGCATCGAGAATTTTGGGCAGAAGCTAGACACCATCCTGAATGAAGATGCCAATACTTCAGCTATCGATAAATGGATAGAAGTCGTCAACTTCTTAAATGGAATCCAGGACTCGCAAACGCTAGATGGTATTATCACGACATTGGCTACTAAGGATTATGTCAATGGGGAGTTCGAGAAAAAGATAAATAAAACCAGCATATCTACTGAGCTCGAAGATGATGACACAAAGGTAGCCAGTGCTGGTATGGTGAAGCGTATAGCTGCTACTAAGCAAGATGCTGAGGAAGGGAAGGGGTTGTCAACCAATGATTATGACAACGCAGCCAAGACTAAGCTTGATGGATTGCCAAGTGAGGTGTATAGTAAGGAGGAAGCCAATGTAGAGTTTGAAAAGAAAGTCAATAAGGATGGCTTGCTCGTATCGTATGACACGCCATATCCTCTACCTATGGCTAACAATGATGGTCTTGTAGCTACTACTCCAAATCCTATGGGGGGGGCACCACTGACTTATGACGGGATCGGTGGAGAATGGTATCAAAGGGAAAAAGGGTTATTTACAGGTATTAAAAATGTGGTCAGGGGATTAAAAGTAGAAAACGTATTCGATGAGCATATAATTAAAAACAAAACATTTATTTCTTATGTGGTAGGATTTGGAACAAAAGATACAGCAAGGGTATCTTTTTTTGCAAACACATGGGGAGCTGGAATGATTCGTGCGCAAATTCGTGATCCTTATGATCAGTTACTTGTGTATTACAATGGTGCTAGATATGAAATACCCATCACATTGCGTAATAACAATTGGGTTGCGTTATCTTATGATGGAGATGGACTATGTACAGTCTATTTTAATGGTAAGAATATGAAAGAGATTACATCTGGGGATGGGGATGAGTTTAGAACTAATCTATATTACTACGCAATGTTAGGCGGAAGCTTCGCAAATACTTCTGCTAAAGGTGTACGTAACGTAATATTAAATACTCCAATAGATGACGATTGGGCACAAAAATTCGATAACGGAGGGAATCCTAACAAATATCAAATAGATAAAGGGTATTATTTACCCGATGTTGATTTCGACTCATGGCACACACAGAAAGCACGTGTAGAGGGTACACAAGAATCATTTATTGCTAATTACGACCCCAATGACATAGGTTTTTTCTTCTGGAAAAAAAATATACCAAGTGCTTCGCAAAAAGGTAAGTACAAAGTTACATTTGATCTTAGAGTATTAGATCCACGAACAACAACTGGGATTAAGATATACTGTGGGGATTCTGGAGAAAGTATATTAATGAATTATCCTATTAACGATTGGCGACACGTAGAATTCACTCAGCATAATAATAATCAATTAGGTATTCAGTGCTCTACAACAGCAACGGTAGAATTCCGAAATCTCCAATTCCACCAACTACAAGTTACACATGACTACAACGAAGAGGATATCACAACTAACAAATGGTTAAACAAAGGGACAACTGGTTATGTTAATAACATTAAGCTGGTAAGCGACGATGGTGTAAAGGAAGCAGATGTTACTAACGAAGAACACTACCCTCCATATCAATATGGAGTAAAGGCACCAGATTCTAATACGGATAAGAGTGCAACAACTCAATTGTTTGATGATATCATAGCTGGAAAATCTTACAAACCAGTTATGACGGTAAATGGCCTTGAATGGAAACCAATAACAACATAAAATAGAAATATATGAAATATTATATTAGAACTTATACTGACTCTCCTCGGATTATTGAATCAAGCACAGAACCGATTAATGCTATTGAGGGAACAATAGTCTACGAAGTTGAACTAGACGAATTTCCTAAGCCAGACACTAAAGATTACTACGATAGTTATCTCACTTACGATGGAAATAATTTCGGGACAGAATACTCGCTAAATATTGATGATGTCAATGCGCGTAAGCTAACTCTTAGAGGTTGTCTAACCGACAACGACTACAAGAACCTCAAGAACTTTGAAAAGGTTTGGTGTCTCAAGGCGAAGTCTCCAGGCATCACAGATGCAGAAATTATTGCTCAGCTACCATATAACCCTATCGAGGTGAGTGAGTCACACGACAAGTGGCGGGAGGAGCTGAACAATCTAGAAAAGCTTGTCCCCCAAAAATAAAAGAAATCGAGCCACTACAATCATCTGTAGTGGCTCGATTCATATTATAGTATCCCGTCATAAGTCAACAATATTGCGTTTGCTTCCTTGAGATCAGTAGGCGTATAAATATCAGTAATCAGAATAGAGCTATGTCTTGCCTGATCACGCACTGATACCACATCGCAGGACCTTAGCATATTTGTGATACCGGTATCTTTGAGACTATAGAATTTATAGCGTAGTCCCCACCCTAAAGCTGGACGTACTTTACGTGACCAGTAATCTCTAAAGTTTTTCTCTGACTTGCGTTCTGGTCCTGGAATAAACTTGGCTGAGAACAGGTAGTAGTGCCCTGGTTTATCAAAGACCTTAAGGTCAACCATGTACTGGATGACTTTAGCTGGCAGTGTGACCACTGCATCCTTGCCATTCTTAGACACGTCTCCAGAGATAAACAAGGTACCTCGAGCAATGCTGATATCTCGAATGCGTATGTAACTCATTTCCTTTGGACGTACTAGTACATAATGGAGAAAGTAACATGCTAGCAGAAAGTGAGGGTTCTCTTTACCAAGATAATCGTGCAGACGCTGCATCTCGTGGTCAGGAATGATGTCACGATCCTTCTGGCGACCTTTGGTTCGTCTGATTGCTTCAAGGCCCTCAGTGGGCTTTTCCTTGAGATACATCTGCTGAACGAGCCAAGTACTGAAGGTTGACAACCATGTGAGGTAGTTATTTCGGGTTCGTGGAGAATTGTTTCTATCGATATATATATGCTCTAAAAACTCATTGACAAAGTAGCGGTCGAATTGGTATATATATACCATAGGCATTTTGCGAGATTCAATATACAATTCGAGAGTTCTTAATCTTGAGGTATAATCGACTAAAGTTTTCTCGCGAAGTGCACCATCATTATGCTTCTTGATAAGTGTCGCCTTATATTTAGCCACAACATCTACAAATGTATGGTAAGCTTTAGAATCTTCTGCTTCAATCCAAGGGTTCCAGCCTTGCTCCAGCTGATGAACTAGACGACGCATAAAGTCATTCGCATACTTGCGACGCGATGACACCTTTTCAATATGATTAAGCTTGAATCGCTTACGACGCATTTTTCCAGTAGCTGGATCGAAAGCTTTTAGACCTACGTACCAAGATTTCCCAGTATATAACTTTGGGTACGTGTAGGAAATGACACTAGAACATGTCTTTACGTGTAATTTTTTACTGCACATTTTTTTTACATTCTTAGTTACAAGAATGCAAAGGTGAGTGTTTGATTTAAGTGTGTCCCGTTTTTGTCCCGGCTCTTTAAAAAGACCAGTGGCCAAACCCTTATATATAAAGGATTTGACCACTGATTGAGTTGCGGAGGCCCGACTCGAACGGACGACCTTTGGGTTATGAGCCCAACGAGCTACCACTGCTCCACTCCGCGATATTGCGAGTGCAAAGATACAACAAATCCTTGACATTCCAAACTTTTCCTCATCTTTATTGCTCAAAAAGACGTATTAGGGCCAAGAAAAAGCCTATTTTCACATCTCTACATAATCATTTTGACACAAATAAAACAAAAAAAGGTGCGATTTTCATCTAGTGGCTACACAACATATGTGCCTTTTTGAGGATCTGCCAAATCATCTGCTTTGGTGATACGCACCTTACCAACACCAGCTTCAACAGCTTGCAACGCATTTTGCAGTTTAGGTATCATACCTCCTACGACAACTTCGTCAATTACAAGCTGATCAAAACTAGCTTTATTAATTACTGGAATAACAGTGGCAGAGTCTTCTGGATCGCGCATCACACCAGACAATTCAAAACAATACACAAGTTGTACTTGATAATCGGCCGCCAAGGCCTTAGCTACTTCTGCCGCAATCGTATCGGCATTAGTATTGAGCATAGAGCCATGTCCATCATGCGTCAATGGTGCTATTACAGGCACAACACCTTGAGCCAACAGGGGAGACAAAACTGTAACATCTACCTTATCTATATCTCCCACAAAACCATAATCGACCTTTTGAACTGGTCGCTTGTGTGCTTGAACAAGATTCATATCCGCTCCAGTAACCCCAATGGCATTGACACCAACAGACTGTAGTTTGCTAACTATACTCTTATTGACTAGCCCTCCATACACCATAGTCACGACTTGAAGCATAGACTCATCGGTCACACGACGTCCATCGACCATCTTGGTTTCAACGCCCATTTGTGCAGCAATCTTTGTAGCCGAACGACCACCACCATGCACTAACACCTTGTAGCCTGGGACTTTCTTAAATTGATCGAGCAAGTGCATCAAGGCTGTAGGATCTTCTACAATTTTACCCCCCACCTTAATCACTTGTACTTCTGCTTTCTTTATGCTATTCATCACCCTTGTATCTTTAGGATTTTGACCTTATAGTATCAAAATACTATTGTCTTATTATTTTTCTAAGTATGTATAACCATACAAGCCGCTACGATAATTAGCTAGAAATTCTTTTCCTTCAGCCAATGAGATACGACCCTCTTTTACTGCTTTTGAAACCCAGACTTCCAAAATACGTACTAATTTACGCACATCAAATTGGACATAATCTAAAACTTCGGCCACTGTTTCTCCATCAATCACCTTGTCTATTTTGTACCCATTTTCGGTGACATCAATATGCACTGCGTTGGTATCTCCAAAGAGGTTATGTAAATCTCCTAAAATTTCTTGATATGCTCCAACTAGAAAGACACCAATATAATAAGGACGATTAGGCTGCAAAGTATGAGCTGGCAAATAATGGGCAACATCACGCACAGAAATAAAATTGGCAATTTTTCCATCCGAATCGCAAGTCATATCTTGAAGAGTTACCATGCGATCTGGTTTTTTATTTAAATCTTGTATTGGTACAATAGGGAAGATTTGATCAATTGCCCATGAATCAGGGAGCGATTGAAACAAACTAAAGTTACAGAAATACTTATCTGCCAATAGTTTACTCAATCCACGCAATTCATCAGGTATATGTTTAAGCCCCTGAGCTATACGGTGTATATCTCGAGTGATACTCCAATACAAACGTTCAATCTTAGCTCTCGTATCTAAATCGACCATCCCATGACTAAACAGATCTAACGCCTCTTCACGAATCTGCTGAGCATCATGCCAGGCCTCCAACATTCTATTTTGATTCAATTTATCCCATATTCTATATAATTCTTGGGTCAATTGATGATCATTCTCAGACACATCTTCCTGTTCTCCCCAACTAGGCTGTGAAGTCGTCTCTAAGACTTCAAAAATCAACACAGAATGGTGTGCTGTTAATGAACGCCCACTTTCTGTCACAATATTAGGATGGGGTAAGTTGTGCTTATTGGCAGCATCTGAAAATGTATAAATCGAGTCATTGACATACTCTTGTATAGTATAATTGACCGAACTTTCGCTATTTGACGAACGTGTTCCATCATAATCAATACCTAAGCCACCGCCAATATCTACCAATGATATATTGAAACCTTGTTTTTGCAACTGAACATAAAACTGTGCTGCCTCACGAAGCGCCGTTTTGATACGACGAATTTTAGTCACTTGACTACCGATATGAAAATGTATTAGCTTCAAACAGTTTACACGATCAGCTTCTCTCAACAGGTCCATAGCCATAAGCAATTCTGATGAGCTCAAACCAAATTTACTCGCATCACCACCTGAATCTTCCCACTTACCACTACCAGAAGAAGCCAACTTGATACGTATTCCAATATTAGGAAGCACTTTTAGCTGATCAGCAAGACGCAAGATCAATCGTAATTCATTGATCTTTTCTACAACAAGAAAAATACGCCTTCCCATTTTTTGAGCAAGTAAGGCCAATTCAATATAGCTCTCATCCTTATATCCGTTACAGATAATCATGGCATCAGAATCTGGATTTACTGCCATGACGGCATGCAATTCTGGCTTAGACCCAGCTTCAAGACCTAAGTTGTATTTTTGCCCATGTTTAGCCATTTCCATAACTACTGGCTGAATCTGATTTACTTTAATCGGATAGACAATATAGTTGTCAGCCTGATACTTATATTCTTTCTTGGCTTGTTCAAAACACTTAGAGATGGCTTCAATACGATTATCAAGAATATCAGGAAAACGCAGAAGTACAGGTGCAGAAACATCACGTAGCTGCAACTCATCAATCACTTCTTTCAAATCCACAGCAGCCGCATCTTTACGAGGCGTCACTTGCATGTGCCCCTTACTATTAATAGAAAAATAAGAGGCCCCCCATCCTGGGATATTATACAACTCTGCTGAATCATCATTAGTCCACTTACTCATTGGGTAATCTTTATACTTTATATTTTATTTAATTGTTTTCTCAACGCTGCAACTGATTCTTTTATTTGGTGAGCATCCTCCAATTCATCAGCTCGGAAACGAATAGTCGCTTGCTTATAGAACGGTTCACGTTGTTCAAGTGCTTCAGTAATAAACGACTTCAATTGCTCATCATCTTTATTACGAATAATAGGACGTTGCTGTTTAGCTACACGTAATCGTCTAAAAAGAGCTTTTTCAGAGGCATCCAACCAAACCGTAATGCCATGCGCATTCATGAAGTCCATATTATCAAAGTGACATGGTGTTCCTCCGCCACATGAAATAATGGTATCTTCATACTCGCCAACCTCATGCAACATACGTTGTTCGATCTCACGAAAGCCATCCTCGCCAGCTTCAGAAAAGATCTGTGGTATTGTCTTATGATATCTCTGCTCAATAGCCCAATCTAGGTCTACAAAAGCAAGTCCAGTAGCCACAGACAGAGCACGTCCAAGGGTTGTTTTACCCGACCCCATATATCCAATTAAGAAAAGTCGCTTCATGTCGCAAAGATAGCTATTCTTTTCGTGGTTTTACATATTTCTATGTATCTTTGTGCACTGTATTCGATTATTTTATATCAAATAACCTACTCTTTTATGGCTTCGAACAAAAGCAAAGTAAAATTTTACGTCGTTTGGTCTGGGCGTACGCCTGGCATCTACGATACCTGGGAAGAATGTAAAGCACAAGTCCATGGTGTTGCAGCTTCCTATAAGTCTTACCCAACACTCGAAGAAGCCCAAATAGCTTATAAACAGGGAGAGAAACGCACTGTACAAGAAGGGAGCAAGCCAAAAAGCATAAGGGGGGGTAACCGCCCTGATAAAGACGGCCTGTCTCAGGATCAACTCCCATCTTATCCAAAAGATGTTATTGCCAATGCACTAGCTGTAGATGCGGCATGTTCTGGGAACCCTGGAGCTATGGAATATAGAGGAGTGTATGTGGGCAACCATCAAGAGATTTTTCATTATGGCCCCATACACGGAACAAACAATATAGGTGAATTTTTAGCGATTGTACATGCCCTTGCCATGATGGATCAACACGCAGAATGGGAAATGCCTATATACAGTGATAGTAAAATTGCCATAGGATGGGTAGCCCGTAAAAAATGCAATACAAAACTCGAACACACTGCTCAAACAAACGACCTCTACAAAGTAATAGCTCGAGCTGAAAAATGGCTTAACACACACACATATGACATCCCTATTCTAAAATGGGAGACCAAGAAATGGGGAGAAATCCCAGCTGACTTTGGCCGAAAAGGTTAGGTATACAACAACTATATTGATAAAGACATTTGTAATCATATGAAATATTATATCCTTCAGTATCCAGGACACAATCGTGCATTTTATCTATCAGCAGACAAACTCGCACTTGCGGAATTAAGTCTGACAACAATGCATCTTTCCACTCCTTGTCAAGACTTGCAAGTAGTAGAACTTGCTGGAGTACGCTATCTATCATTCTCCACCCCCGAAAGCACGACACTAACAGAAGATGATTATACTGCATTATCGCGTTTATCATTTGTATTTGCATGCTTTGAAGAACGAAAAATAGCCGACGAAACTATTGTCCTACTCCCCATACATCTTCCTAAAACAAGATACTTAGACCCCAAAGTCAGTACTTTACTTAAATATAAAGGAAAAACAAACGAATTGTTTACTAAAATGATGATTCATGTGGCCATGCTTAGTAGTACACGTGCTATTACCTCGCATAGCAAGCTTCTTGATCCTACTGCTGGAAGAGGGACAACTTTATATGAAACGGCTATATATGGATTGCCTGCATACGGCATTGAAATTGATGCCGTCTCTGTACATGAAGGTAGTACTTTTTTTCAGAAATATCTTAAAACAGGACACATCATCCACAAGCTAGAAAAACAAAAATTAGATGCTGGTACGCATAAGCGTGTACCTATGCAACACTTTAGTTATGCGCTAACTCGTAACGAGATGAAACAAGACCAGACAACGCATCATTTATGTATGATAGAAGGGCGTGCACAAGATGCTTCTCTGTATTTTCGCAAACCTACATTTCAATATATTATTGCAGATCTGCCTTATGGGGTACTCCATAGCAATGTCCATCAAGATAACGTGTCACGTAGTCCCAAGGCATTCTTACAAGAATGTCTACGTGCATGGCATGCGGTAACGATTACTGGTGGCTCAATGGTACTGGCTTGGAACACATTACTATTATCTCGTCATCAACTAAGCAAACTCATAGAAGAAGCTGGATGGACTGTTTTAAAAGATGCGCCATACACAGATTTTGAGCACCGTGTGGATCAGTCTATCATGCGTGATATTATTGTAGCTCGCAAGTAATCACTACTCGGGGTACAATAAATAAGGTGCGCGTTGGAGTTTAAACTTTTCAACATCATTTTTCCAACGTGCAGCAATTTCCTCAGAGGAAGCCCCTTGTTTTATCATTGTACGCACATAATCTACACCTATCAACAATTCAAAAAATCGAGCAAAAAAAGTCTGTTCTTTGAGTTGATGATAGGCTTCAATAAGGTAAGTCAAATCAATCCCTTTTGTACGCAAGTTCTCCTCAGGTTCGTTTGTCAAAAGCCGTCCATAACAAGTCTGATCCATAAATTTTGGTTTCTTTGCACCGGGTCCAGATTTCGGAACAAAATGATACGGCATGCCTTTCAATTTGGGATGTCCAAAACATTCAAAAGGATGTCCTGTACCCCGCCCAACACTCACCGTTGTTCCTTCAAAGAGACACAAAGAAGCATATAAATAAACAGCACGCATAGTACGTAGATTGGGGGATGGAGCGATTGGTAGTGTATAATATGTATGCCGTGTATAGTGTACACATGGCACCACTTGTATATCGCATGTATAGGGCAGCCATTTTTCTCCATTGGCCATCAGCGCAATTTCACCCAAAGTCATACCATGCAGTACAGGAATAGGCAAATACCCTATTCCACTCTTATATTTCATGTTTAATATTGGTCCATCAACAAGATGAATATTGGGATTAGGTCTGTCTAGCACAATGACCTTCTTATTATATTTTCCACAGGCTTCCATCATCTTGCACATAGTAATATAATAGGTATAGAATCTCAATCCAACATCTTGCATATCGACAAGTAAGACATCAAAGGTCTGCATTGAGGATACACTAGGGCGACCACCTTTTCCAGTGTATAAAGAAAAAATAGGCACACCGGTTTTAATATCCTTCCCATTTTTCACATGCGCTCCCGCATCTGCCAAACCACGGAATCCATGTTCAGGTGAAAAAACAGCTGTAACATGGACCTTACGGCTCAGCAAAGTGTCCAACAAATGAGTCTGTCCGACCCGACTTGTTTGGTTGCCCAATATAGCCACCCGCTTATGTGTTAGCAGTGGAAGATATTGGTCGAAACGTTCAGCACCAACAATTACCCGTTGTGCATGTACAGGCATAGAGAGAGCAATGTATAAACAAGATATACAAAATAGTAAATACTTCAATTTATCGCAAAAGATGGCTTTCATATCATATCGTATTATTGATTCTGTGTGTACAAAGATAATTGTTTTTGTGACAAAAGACGTCTCAAGCCTAATAAGAGATTACACGCACCGTGAAACAGCTGTAGTATACGCACAAGAGTTGTCTTATTTCAAATGAAATTTATTATATTTGTATAGTTCATTAATTTATCCGTACATGAAAACAATTCCTTCAAAAGTTCGTATCAAAGATATTGCTCAACGAGCAGGAGTATCGGTCGGCACGGTGGATCGTGTATTGCATGGGCGCCCTAACGTATCTGCCGCGAGCAAAGCTAAGGTAGACAAAGTCCTAAACGAAATAGACTATCATCCCAATCGCATGGCCAGTGCTTTGGCTCGTACCAAAGACCTTCAAGTCATTTGTCTTCTTCCACATCTTCCCCTCGGAGGATATTGGAACGATGTAATTCAGGGCATCAAACTAGGTGAACAAGCTTTTGCTGATTTTCGTTTGAACATATCTATTACATTTTACGACCCTTACAATTATTATTCATTTGAACAAGCTGGTCAAGAAATCATAACCGCTTCACCTGACGGAGTTATTCTTGTTCCACCTGACAACAAGTACACGGCTCGACTTATTGACCAACTAGAAATTCAATCTATCCCCTTTGTGTATTTGGACAGTGAATATAAAGCACGAACTCCTCTGGCTTTCTTCGGACAACATCCACAAAAAAGTGGCTTTTTTGCGGCCAAGATGTTGATGTTATTAAATCCGCAAGAACGTCCAGTCTTGAGCTTCCGTAAGAAATCGGAAGGGGTTGTAGGGTCCTATCAGCAAGTCAAACGTGAAGAAGGTTTCCTAGAATATATGCACACCTTCCACAAAGGCTGTCCTATACACACTTTGGATTTACCAGCCAAACACCCAGAAGAAGACGATACACTTTTAGAGATTTTCTTTGCCCAACATCCTAATGCCTATGTGGGGGTATTTTTCAACTCCAACTCATTTATATTAGCTAATTATTTAAGGAAGAAACAACCCAATAAAGACTTTCACGTAATTGGATACGACTTGCTCGCACAAAACATTGAGGCATTACAAGGCGGGAGTATTGATTTTCTCATTGCTCAAGACCCTGAACGACAAGGATACAAAAGTGTACAAACCCTATGTGAATACATTTTGTTTAAAAGGGAACCCACACACACTATTCATTATATGCCTATTCATCTGATTTCAAAAGAGACTTTGCCTTTTCATCTAAACAATAAACTTACTGACTCTGAATAAATCCAACAACATGTTGATATACACAAGGACAAATCTACAAAATCCACTATGGCATAGCGAAAAACTATAAAAACATTTGGTCAGTCCATCAAGTGTTCGTATCTTTGTGCGCTGAAAATGCCCATTACACTATTCTTACCAAATAGTATTAAACAGCAAATCAATAAAAAAATATAGTAAGATGAAAAAAGGAATCCATCCTGAAAATTATCGTCCTGTAGTATTCAAGGACATGTCTAACGGTGACTGTTTCTTGTCAAAGAGTACAGCCAACACGAAAGAAACTATTGAGTTTGAAGGCGCAGAGTACCCTCTAGTAAAGCTTGAAATCTCAAATACATCTCACCCATTCTACACTGGTAAGTCTAAGCTTGTGGATACAGCTGGTCGTGTAGATAAGTTCATGAACCGTTACGGTAATCGTAAGAAGAAGTAATTCTTATTTCGATATGATTTGCCTTAGGGCATGAGATTAAAGAAATTAAAAAGGGATGTAACCATTTAGGTTGCATCCCTTTTTTGTGTGTTTAAATAAATTGCATGATACCCACCACACAATCATGATAACATCTCATGACTGTAATGATGGGTATCATGCATTCATACTCATGATCTACTCAAGTTAGAAGTCTGTGAAGATCTTGAATCCATAAGCAGGCACATTTACTGTCATTGTTTGTGTGTTTACTGGGAACGCATCATCAGACATGTATTCTGTCCAAGCACCTGTATGTTGGAAAGTCATAGAATAAGTCTTAGCACTTCCCGAGAAGTTAGCAACTACAAGCAAGTGTTTGGTACCATCTGGTGAAGTCAACTTGGTAAAATTACCTTGATCCCAGTGACTACCATCCCAGTCCTTAGAAATAGTACTAGAAATATCAAATAGGTCTTCATTGTTATTACGAAGTTCCATAATCTTAGAGAAAGTATTATACAAATCTCTACGTGGTCCATTTGTATTGAAGTAATCCCACTTGATTGGCTTAGAACCAGTACGGCCATTTTCCTCAATAGAGTAGTCATATCCTAATTCATCAAACTGCCAAACCATCTTAGGTCCAGGTGCTGTTAAGAATAGCGACAAGTTGACACCAATTTGTTTCATTCCATTTTCTAGCTCCTGACCTGATAGTGCAGCTTGTGAATACTGGAAGTAATCGTGCCCATAGGTAAACTGCTTAAATGCAGGACGTTCTTCATCATGACTACACATATAAGATACCCAGTTGCCCTTTTGTTCATACATACGGTTAAGCGTTGATTTGACACCAGCCCAGCCCATTGCCGTTTCACAAAAAGCTTCGTTACAATTTCTCCAACAGAAGATACCTTCATCTGCATAGGCTGTTTCTTCACTATTGTCCATAAATCCTTCCAAAATCATCATGGCATTTGGATTGGCTTCCACCATTGCACTATGATAATCATTGATAATAGCAACACGAGAAGCATCATATGCTCCATTATCGACAGACGTGCTACCACCGTTTTGCGCATTTTGTGTAAGTCCCTTAGCGAGGTCAAAACGGAATCCATCAAACTTATACTCATTCAACAAGAACTTCAAATTGCGCTTAAAGTATTGACGCGTAGAAGTACTTTCATGATTGAAATCATGGTACACATTGTATGGGTGTTTAGCATCTACATTAAAATAAGGGTTATTGCTTGCAGTTTTATTATTTGCACTATCCCAATACAAACGAGCTAATGGAGAAGCTCCCGTAGCATGGTTGTACACCACATCGAGAATCACTGCTAGTCCCTTTTCGTGGCAGGCATCGATAAAATCTTTATAATCTGCATCTGTACCATATGCTTTATCCATGGCAAAATAGAAACATGGGTTATATCCCCAACTATCGTTACCATCGAATTCTTGCGTTGGCATCAACTCAATAGCATCCACACCTAGCTGTTCTAAGTAATCAAGTTTGGCCTTTGCACCTGCAAGATCATGTGTTTCTGTAAAATCACGCAAATGCAACTCATAGATAACAAGATCCTTCTTGTTTTCAATCTGGAAGTTAGGCACTCGCCAGTTATATGAATCTTCTTGAATCTTAAAACAAGTCACTGTTCCAATAGCTCCAGTAGGATATTGTATTTCTGAAGATGGATATGTAGACTCAGGAATATACTTGTCATTACTTTGATCTAGAATCTTACGACTATAAGCATCAGCCATGCGGAATGTATCAGCTCCATCACCAATATAGTATTGGAAATGATATTCTTTTGTGGCATCTAATCCTGAATAAGTAATCCACCAACATCCAGCAGCATCATCACGTTTCATCAAACTAGTATCGTCATTGGCCAATGTCCAATTGTTCATATCACCAACCACGTAAGCATACTCGTGATGACTTCCCACAGTATCTTTATCATAAAGCACGATGGTCACTTGAGTTGAACTAACTTTATTGATACCATATTCAAGGCCAGCAGGCATTGTTTCTTGCTTAATCTTAGATGCATCAGGTACAAATCCTTCATATTGATTATCAGTAACAGATACGAAATAATCATTGGCAAGACCTTTTTTAGTTCCATCAGCACTACGAATGATTAGACCTAGTTTATTAACCGGAGATTCTCCTGAAGCAAACCATTCACGAATACTTGGTTCCAATTTAATTTCCCAAATATTATTGGTTAGTTTTTTCCAGTGATTCTTATCTATATTTTCATCCCATTCTGTAGGCACATAGTTCCATTGTCCTTCAATAATCACGCCAGCATGTAGGTAACAATCACCAGTGAAGTTATATAGATCTGAATTAGCATCGGCTTTGAAACGAATGGTTACAGCTTTTTCGGCGTTCAATGTCTCTGGATTAAAACTGAATCCTACAGGCACTTGTGAATAATCCTCCGTAGGAATATTTGTATGTTCTACACCCCAACCGGTAATAGCCTCCTGCTCAATAACAGTCACTTCTGTATTATCTGTTGGCAATTTGACCACATAGTTGTACTGAGTATTGGCATCCATATCGATACCTGTTTCATCAATAGACCACGTATAGTCTATACCATCATAAGAAAATGTGACTTTCTTTAAGGTGTTGATAGTATTGGTTCCAGAAGTTGTTGATGGCAGCAAAATACCATGTGCAATCGTTGCACCATCCTTCGATTGTACTGTCAATTCAGTATCTTTTTCAATGGAAGAAACAACTGTTAGTGTATTACTAACAACAGAATATGTACCTTGATTATTAACATGTGCAGCTACGGTCAACTTACTAGCATCAACAGGTGCACCAGAAGCATCTTGCACAGTAAATTGGATCTTACTCAACACATGAGCAAACGACAGTGCAACAGCAGTGTTATCTTTACTATAAGAGGCTCCAGTTTTTGCGACAATCAAATCATGATCTGTAGTTGTCGAAGACAAATCAATAGCAATGCTACCAGAAGATGCAGATACACTATATGGATAATACGCCACAAAGCTCACGGCACTACCATCGGCAGGATACAGTTGTTTAGTTGATGTTGGACTGAGTACTCCATCTGCAGCAGCAGTGTACTTGGTATTGGACATACCAGATACTGTTTGGAAAACAGAAGTACCACTGTTAACCATAAATATACCAACTTCTTCACCTCCTACCCAATTGTTGTTCTCTACCTTAGTAGCTGGAACTTCAATAGTCGAAGTAAATGTAGCCTCTGTGGGGTAGACATCAGGTTTTGGCAATGGATCATCACCACCGCTACACGCAGCTGTAGCGAATAATACAGCCATTAACAGGAACAGTCGAATGGAAAATGCTTTCATAAGGTTCTTGATTTTTAATTAACAGTTTATTGGATTGTACACAAAGATAAGGAATATACCTATACTATATAACAATATAGATAAAACCAGACAGGGCTAAGGATACAAACGTTTGCGCTCAGTTAAACGTGCCCAATATAAAAAAGAGAGGGCCGTCCCCTGCAAGGACGGCCCTCAAGCATCTACATTATCTAATCATCACCTCGGTGACGATGCAGGATGTTATTTCATTTGGATTATACTGGTGCATCAAGCTTGTCCATTGTTGCATGAACTGTACCATCTGCGTCAAAGAACAACTTGATAGTCCACTGACCTGCGCTAGGCACTTTGATATTAGGGTCATTATTTTTTAGGTTAGTTAAGTCACCACCAAAATTGTACCCCCAATCGTCATTTCCACGGAATTTAAATTCGTCTGTGCCTTCACCTGCAGTCAAAGTAACACCCTCAAGTACCCAGCAACCTTCTGTTGGATCGTAAGTCATGTTTTGTTGTGCATCCCAACCACCTGCGGTAGCAGATCCGATGATTCCCCAGACAAATGGTGTTGCTTCCAAACTGTTTGTTGAAAGAGTGTACTTCAGTTGGTAGAAACCTGCCTCAATGTTAAAGTTACCACCACCACCTTCTGTGATATTAGCACTCTTAGATGTCACATTACCAAAGTTATACTCCACAGGGCCCCAGTCTGGTTGACCAGTCATTTTAAATTCTCCATTTAGATACATGAAGCCTGAGTAAATTCCAGCCATATCAGGATTCAACATTTGTGGAGCTGTAGATGGGCTCCATCCTTGATGATTACCTGGTACATATAGTTTTGGAGACATGTTGTATGCTTCGATTGTATATGCCAAAGTTTCCATATTGACAGTCAACTTATACCACATTGGATCACCAAATGTAATAGGTTGTGCATCTGATTCAACAAGAGTACCTTCGGTTGCAGTTTCAGAACCAGCAGCTGCCCCTAAAATTTGTGTCCCATCATTAGACTTGATAATAAAAGTTTGACCAGCAGTCGTAACTTCAAACATCAATTGGAAACTAGTATCTTCATATACACTCGATTCACTATGGTTCAATGCCACACCAGTAGCGCCAGCAGCTGTGCTATATAATAAATAGCTAGGTGCAATAGTACGCATATTTGGTGTCAATGTCAATGTTTTAACCCCAGAGCCAAGAGACAAGGTATTCTCGTTGACATCAGTAGCAGCTGCCATCACACGTGCATACACTGTACGAGCAACTGGTTCTTTACCATACATTGCTTTTACAATAGCATCTAGATCGGAGCTTGCTGCAGAAAGTGCTGTTCCATTGGCTGTCAAAGTGATTTTTTGAGCATCAGCCAAGTCATCCGTTTTGGAAAGCAAAGCATGATAAACCACACTAGCTCCTTCAACAGTCGCAAATTCTGGAATTGCCGTCACGTCAAACAAAGAAACTTGTGTTTCTACTGTACGCAAATCGATAGCTCCAGACTCACCTACAGTAAACGTAGTGCCATAAGCGCCATCCTCTGTATAGCTCTGTGGTGCAACCACATCACCATTATAGTCCTCATCAAATGTATTACATGCTACAAATCCTGCAGCCATGAAAAAGGACATCATATAGATTGAAATATTCTTCATTTTCTTTTGGATTAGTAGATTATGATTGTTGTTGTGCAAAGAAATAGTATGTTAAATCAATATCATTAAAGATAATGATGTACGTACCAGCAGGAACACTGATGTTTTCACCACCAGTCATACCATAAGGGAATTCATCTTCACCTTGAGCAGCTGGTGCACTCTTCGCTCCCCAGTTGTAATCCCAACTTCCATTGGCACGGAACTTCAATTCTGCATCTTCTGTGAAAGTCTTTGTAATAGTCCACACATGAGTAAAGTCACCTACTTGAGTCATTGGTTCCTGATCAGCCCAATCATTAAAGGTACCGATAATACCTAGATTGTCATAAGCTGCATGTGGTTCAGCATCCAAGTGATCGAATGTCATGGTGTTGGTTTCTGTATTCAAATTGATCTTATACCAACCAGCTTCTGTAAATCCAATGTGTCCAGAGCCACCATCATTGTGACGTAGGTCTTCATTTCCTGGAGTATCTCCATCATCACCGTTACCCCATTGTGAATCCCAACTAATTGCGCCGTCAATAAGACCAATCAATTTGAAACCTTTATTCTCTGAAGCAGCAGGGAAGTTTCCTGTAAATGTAAATAGGCCATCACCAGTCTTCACATTATAAGAAGCACCATCTACTAGCGCCATAGGTACTGTAGCTGTACCAATCTTGTCCATACCGTTACTCCATGAGGCATCACCAATACAATTACCAATAAGGAAGAAGAAGTTTGGCAAAGCTGACTTCAACTCAATATAGTAAGGGACTGCTGTCAATGCAATCACATTAGAATAGACCGATTCTTGTCTATCAACAGTTGCTTTCAAACGCACATAAAATGTTTGTGTAGCTGGAGTAGCCTCTTCACTAGCGTATTTCGCCAATTCAACAAGTGCACGATCGATTTCGGCAGTAGGCATATTAATCTTTGCAGAATTAGATTTAGTATCTAATTCACGCATGGTACCTTCATTGTCATCTGTTTGTGCTACCCAGCTATCTGGTGACAAAGAGATTTGAGCCGCATACACAACTGGAGCTGTATAGCCATAATCTGGTTGTGTAGTTGTCACTGTTACATATTCAGTATCTTCAAGCAAGTAATTGCCACTAGAAGCTGCTGGCTGATTCAGCGTAAATGTAGTTGGCTGCTTATAGGTAGGATTGCTGTCACGGTCGCTGTCGCAAGCTGTGAAGAATGATAGTCCTAAAAGCACAGTAGCCAATATTGTTAATTTCTTCATTTTTCTATGATTTTTCTGTTTGCTATTAGACTCTATAATTAGTAACCTGGGTTTTGAGACAACTTATTATTATTGTTCAAGTCTTTACCAGGAATAGGGAATACATTTAGGTAAGATGCAAACGATGTACCTGTTTGTAGGCCACCTTTCCATTCCCAATTGTAATTATTCACACCACCAAATTTACCAAAACGAATCAAATCAATACGACGACGACCTTCAAAACTGAATTCACGACTCCATTCATCTAAGATAAAGTCTAAGTCATATACAGCTTGTGTCGTTGTATGAGCACGTGTGCGCAATGCGTCAATAGCAGCGGTACCTAGGGCATCTGTCACACCACCATTTAGTCGAGCATTTGCCTCAGCATATGTTAGATAGGCTTCAGCAGCACGTAGGAATGGAATATCTGTATCGGCAAAATTAGAGTCTTTAGAAGCATTACCATCACTTCTTACATTGTTAAACTTAGTAGAACTATATCCGCTAACAAATTCAGTAGTCTTATCGGCAATGTACAACTCACGATCAATACCAAAGAATAAAGCACGATCATCTTGTGCATCAGCCACCATGTCTGCTTCATCGGCATGAGGAGCATCATCATCAGGGAAGAACTTTTGCATCATGTTTGCAGTTGCTCTGTTACCTGCCCATGCACCAGTAATACCATATGTACCCATATCACCTTTGTGTGTTGAGGCAATTAAGAAGGTACTACCACCATAAGACTGTGTCTGAATACCATCTTGCATAATCGGTAAAAGGATTTCTACTTGAGCACCATTTTCATTATTATCGGCAACGAATAGGTTGCGATAAACTGGTGCTAAGCTATATTTAGAGTCCATCACTTTCTTTGCATACAACGCTGCATTTGTCCAATCAGCTGTACCTGTGTACACCTCTGCATTTAGGTACAAACGAGCAGCAAGCAACCAAGCAGCCGCTTTATCTGCACGACCATATGTGGCTTCTCCTGGTTCCAACATATCATTCACACATCCTTCAGGACCTACCAACTCATTGATCAACCAAGTATACAAGTCTGCACGATTGATAGGATCTGGATTGGTTGCAGATAACTGTAACGGAAAGGCTACATTACCAAACATATCCATCAAGTAATAATAGTTCAATGCACGCATAAAACGAGCTTCAGCACGTTGAGCAACAGAAGTTGCATCGTCTTTTCCACTAGTTTTATCTAGGAAAAAGTTACACAATGTCACATCAAAATATAAACGATAATAAAGTCCTTCTACTACAGAAGTAGTCGCATTCCATGTATTAGTATTGAACTCAGGGATACCAGGGTCACCCCAGTTACATTTCAATTCATCTGTAGGCAATTCTTGCGCATTCCAAACCAAACGGTAGAATGCTGACTGACCTTCGTCAATACCATCAACATCACCCATACCAGCAGGACCTTGCGACCCTGTCAATGCAAGCGTGGAGTATATCTTTGTAAACACCTCGTTCTGAAGGAACTCAGACTGTGTGTTAGGATCGATTGGAGTTACATCCAAGTCATTTGTACATGATGACACGCCTAATGCCACAAATATCGCAGCAGCTGGGAGCCATTTTGTAATATTATTGAATTTCATATGATTATCTTTTTTATGTCGTTCGTTGATTATTAGAAATTAAGGCTAAGACCAAGAATAGACACCAATGGACGTGGATAGATATTGTTATCAATACCACTTTGGATTTCTGGATCTAGTCCCTTATAATCTGAAACAGTCAATACGTTTTGTACTGTACCATATACACGGCCACTAATACCTGTTTTAAATAAGTCTTTGAAAGAATACCCCAAAGTTACATTATCCAACTTCAAGAACGAAGCATTTTGTACATAGTAATCTGACATATAGTAATTACCAATACCGCTAAAGTCATTAGCTAAGACCATTGTAGGTCGGTTACTCAAAACGTTTTGAGGGCTAAACAATGTGTGTGTATTTGCATTGTTTGCTTCAACATCATTATAGACGTAGTTGTTCAAACTAGCACGTAAAGAGAAACTAAAGTCCCATTTTTTCCAGACAACTTTTGAAGTAAATCCAAGAAGTACATCTGCAGCTGGTTTCTTATAGAAGTAACGGTCACCATCATTGATTACACCATTTCCATCACGGTCGACATAACTATTTTCAATTGGTTTACCTGCTTCATCATAGACTTGTTGGTATACATAGAATGAAGAGGCTGGATGACCTACAGCATGTGCCTGTATAGTTGTACCAGTACCTTGACTAATATTACCAGTAGCTACGTAATAGCTATCATCATCACCTGCAGTCAATTCTGTAATTTCATTGTCATTGTATGTAGCATTAAAACCTACAGTCCACACTAAATCATCAGTAACAATTGGTTTTGCATCAATAGAAAATTCAAGACCTTTATTTTCCAAAGAACCAACATTACTATTCACTTGATTACGGAAGTTAGTACCAGCAGAGATGTAGACAAAATTCAATAGATCTTTCGTCTTACGATAATACACATCAACAGAAGTATTGATACGACCATTCAAGAAACCAAGATCAAGCCCTGCATTGTAAGTCGTTGTTTTTTCCCACTTCAAGTTGTCATTATAAGCATCAGGACGTTGAGTAGTATCACCGAAACCTATATCATAATATGCACCATTACGGTTTGTTTGATAAGTAGCAAAGTAGGAGAAATCTGCATTGATATTTTGCTGACCTGTGATACCATATCCTAGACGAAGTTTCATATCAGACAACCAATCTACGTCTTTAAGAAATGCTTCTTCTTTCATCTTCCAACCGAAAGCAAATGATGGGAATGTACCCCAACGATTGTCTTCGCTGAAACGAGAAGAACCATCACGACGTACTGTTGCTGTAAACAAGTAACGATCTAAAAGTGTATAGTTTGCACGGCCAAAGAATGACACTAGGTAGTTTTCAGTAGCCCAATCGTTGTCTGTAGGTTGGTATTTTTCACCAGGAAGTTCTGTGTTTGTTTCAGGATAGTATCCATACCCTGTATTATTTCCTTTACGGTGAAAGTGTTGCCACTCATAACCACCCATAACATCAAATCGGTGTATACCTATTTCTTTGTTATATTGAGCATACGCATTGAATGACAAATTGTACTTATCTGTCTTATCAACACCGTAGTATCCGTAGTAGTTGTTGCTAGCTGATACATTCGAAATGGTATTTGTCTGACGACCAGTTGAATAATCAGCACCAGCATTTGCATGTACATGAATATCTTTAAAGAAAGGCAATTCATAATCAGCTTCGATGTTACCTACAAATGACTTAGATGTCGCACGATTGTTTTGTTGATTCAAAGTAGCCACAGGATTGGCCGCTGCTAAACTTTGATATGTTACAGGCCAAGTTGGGTCATTCAATGAAGATCCATCTGTAGTCCATTGATAGTATCCACCAAATAGTTTTTGCATATTTGCATCATCACTATGTACTGATTGGGTAGGGTCATAACTTGCAGCAGCACCAATAGCTCCCCCATCTGCATAACGGTTCTTAGCTAACATCAATTTTGTATTAATGTTAAACTTCAATGTGTTATCCAAGAAGGCTGGAGAAGCGTTAGCAGAAATCGTATAACGCTCAAAATTAGAGGTCTTCAAAATACCATCTTGATTGGTATAACCAACAGAAAAACGATATGGCATATTTTTAAGACCACCAGATACGGTGATATTATGATCAGTAGCAAAAGCTAATTGGTAAATTTCATCTTGCCAATCGGT
Organism: Bacteroidaceae bacterium; assembly: GCA_963668535.1. GTDB lineage: Bacteria > Bacteroidota > Bacteroidia > Bacteroidales > Bacteroidaceae > F22. Next base: position 1,537,047 of record OY764867.1, on the reverse strand, counting down.
ATTTGCATTACCTAACGCAGCGTATGCAGCGCTGTCTTCTCCATAGAAATTCTTGATGTATTCTCTATACTGATTTGCATTCATCACATCAAGGGTTTCTTTAACTGAGCTTACAGAGACATTCCCATTGTAACTAACCTTTGGGGCTGCTCCTGCTTTACCTCTAGACGTAGTAATGATGATGACACCATTAGATGCACGAGAACCGTAAATAGCTGTTGCAGACGCATCTTTAAGGACCGTCATTGACTCAATATCATTAGGATTAACCATAGACAATGGATTAGCAAGACCTTGCACTCCTTCATTATCCATAGCTAGTCCATCAATAACGATCAATGGATCATTGCTAGCGTTAAGAGAAGATCCACCACGGATACGGATAGTTGCACTTCCACCTGGAGTACCACCATCACTAATCACGCTGACACCAGCAATCTTACCTGTCATCATATCCTGAGCATTCGTAGTTAAACCACGATTCATCTTGTCAGGCTTGATTGCAGTAACCGAACCAGTCATATCTTCCTTTTTTACTTTACCGTAGCCAATAACGACAGCACCTTCTAGCATTATGGCATCTTCTTTTAGAACCACCTTTACTCTTGGAGCAGCAGCTACTTCATAAGTTTTGTAACCGACATATCGTACTTGGAGTATAGCTCCCTTGTCGGCTTTTAGAACGAAATTACCATCAAAATCTGTGATTGTACCATTAGACGTCCCTTTGATAAGAACATTGGCACCGATGATAGGTAGCCCCGTGTTGTCAGACACATTACCTTGAACGGTAATTTGCTGTGCATACGCGGCAACAGATAAAAACAATCCCAACACAAAAGTTAGAATCGCGCGGGATAGTATCCCAGTCTTGACCTGCTTCATGCAATTTGAATTTAAAGTTAACGATTATGATAATATAGTTATATGCAATCTAGGGGAGAACGTATTGTGTTAAGGTTTCTAAGTAAGGTTTATACTCACAGTAGTTAAAAGTATACAATTCATCCAAGGTTACGGTGCAAATATAGTGAGAAAGAGGCTAGAGAATATAGATGTGTGTGCAAATGTCAAGAAAACCTTCCGCAAACGTTTTCTGTTTAAACCGACAGTGCAAATATGTCAATCTCTCTTTCTAAAATCCAAAAATAGCAAAAAGACAAAGAATTGCAAAGAAAATATACTAAAATATGATACATATCAGCAAAAGAAAAAGCTTCACAAAAGAAATTATATAGATAAGTACTTATTAGAAAAAGGGCAAAAAAAAAGGTCAGAAAACTCATTTGAGCTCTGTCCTTATCGCCATTAGGGTCAAGGACAAAATTGTCCTTGCCACGCATCTTACGTCATCCAGTCTTACTCGATAACAATGCCTTTGTTGTTTAGTGTCGCATTGACTACTCTAGTATACTTAACATACTGGTCACGAGTAAGTGTCTGCTTCATCAATTTCAAGTTGCTATAGATAGCTTTACGAGTTAGCTTCTTCTCTGTAGAGTCTGCTGTCGCGTTATTAGCTTCTGCCATATCAGATGAAAGATTTTCACTGATTTTTGATACATCTGCTTTTTGATCTGCAGAAAGTGCCAAAAACTGGCTCAACTTATTGACATTGACGTTTCCTTCCCACTTCGCAGTAGTAGGCTGAATGCCTGCTGCAAAACTCATAGTAGCTAGGGAAAACGCTGCTACAAGTGTTAATCCTAATTTTTTCATTTTCTTTTCAGTTTAAAAAACAATCCTTTTTTGTTATCCTATTACCACAACGGGCTAATACAATCTCTTATAACTCTTAATTCTAATACCTCTTAATACCTAATTGAAATACCTTAATAAACAATCTATTATTTACCTATTCGCTTCCTAATACCTGTCGAATCAAAATTACCTTTCTAATACCATGAGACTTGATAGTCTCTATTGTGTTTACCTATTGAATGCTGATCCTAATCTTTAACCTTTTATCCTATTGAATGGTTTGTTGGTCTTAATGACCTTTGTTATCTTTTTACACTGCAAATATATGGATTGTTTAGCAGGCACACAAACAATATAAACAGAAAATATGTTTTTCAACATCATGTTTTGATATAAGTCAACTTAATATGATTATGAAGCATTAAATAGCCCATTCTTGTAATATTTCTGTAACATTTGCAAGCAGATAATCATAATGCCAGATGATTTTTTTGACTTTTCGACAAATCTGATAAAGATTATAGAAAGAAAAAAGGCATAACATGCACGATTCTCAAATTTTATGCGTTTCTTTGTCGCCAGAGATAGTTCATGAAGACTATCATTTATTTAATTTCTTACAGTATGAATATTTTTATTGGGAACCTTAATTACAAGGTTCGTGAAGAGCAACTTGGAAACTTGCTTTCAGAGTTCGGTGATGTTCGCTCAGTTAAAATCGTTATGGATCGTGAAACAGGACGTTCTAAGGGTTTTGGATTTGTTGAAATGTCAAATGACGCAGAAGCTTCTGCAGCAATCAAAGAATTGAACGGCTCAGAATTTGAAGGTCGCACCATGGTAGTTAATGAAGCGAGACCTCGCAACTAAGCCGCAGCGATAATTTAATTCACTCCGGTGACAATTTTATGGGAGCAAGTAAACAGATTCATTCTGTTTACTTGCTCTATTTATTATACAAGAAAAAGCGAATAGTAAGATAACGCAAATCAAAATAAAGTGACGCTCAAAAACAACTGCGACGATATGAGTTCTCATTGAGATTTATATCGTCGCAGTTGTTTTTACAGTGCACTTGCTGCTGCTTTTTTCACTATATCAGAAGCAAAAATAAATTCCTTGAGAGCTTCACAATCGGTCTGCAAAATCTCACTTCCCTTACCTTGCCAAGTCTTACGACCTTGATGCACAAAAGACACTTGTTCTCCAATACCTACCACTGAATTCATATCATGGGTATTAATAATGGTCGTCATATTAAACTCTTTAGTAATATCTTGAATCAAATGATCAATAACAATAGAGGTTTTAGGATCAAGCCCAGAATTTGGTTCATCACAAAACAAATAAGTCGGATTTAGAGCTATAGCACGAGCTATAGCTACACGTTTTTGCATACCACCACTTATCTCATCTGGCATCTTGTCAACAGCCTCTAAAAGGTTGACTCTATCAAGACATGCTAATGCTTGTCGTTTTAGTTCACGATAAGTATCGTTAGAAAACACTTGTAAAGGGAACATCACATTGTCCAAAACACTCTTTGAGTCAAACAAAGCAGCACTTTGAAAAATCATCCCAATCTCTTGACGTAAGGTTTTCCTTTCTCGCTTGGAAAAATTCGCAAAATCGCGGCCATCATATAAGATTTCACCAGATGTAGCTTCCAAAAGGCCTACAATACATTTCATAAGTACAGTCTTTCCCGATCCACTCTGACCAATAATAAGATTGGTTTGACCGGGTGGAAACAAAATGTTGATATCATGAAGAACTTCTTTTTCTTCAAAGGACTTAAATAAATGCTTTATTTCAATCATATGCATATGGGAAAAGACTCCCCTTTTGTTTAATTTGATTTTATTGTTCTATCCCATTAATAATTGTGTCAGTATTAAATCTGAAAATAAGATTAAGACTGAACACCGCACAACAGCATTCGTGGACGCTTTACCAACTTCAATAGAACCACCTTCAACAGTATAGCCAAAATAGGCAGACACACTAGATATTAAGAAGGCAAAAAAGAAAGACTTAATAATAGCACACCATATATACCATTCCACAAACCAATATTGCATTCCCGCTGTCAACGAACTAGGCGTCATCATATCTGTAAACCAAGCAATGCAATAGGCTCCAAAGACACCCGATGAAAAACTAAATATAACAAGCAAAGGAATCATTGTCATCATGGCAACTATTTTTGGCAATATTAAATAGGCGGCAGAATTGACTCCCATAATTTCCAAAGCATCTATTTGCTGAGTAACGCGCATGGTCCCCAACTCACTAGCAATATTAGACCCCACCTTACCTGCCAAAATAAGACACATAATAGACGAAGAGAATTCAAGCAACATAATCTCGCGAGTTACATAACCAACTGTCCAAACTGGCATCCAAGGACTTTCTATGTTAATCTTAATCTGGATGGCAATAACTGCTCCAATAAAAAGGGATATTAATAGGACGATTCCTACAGAATCAACTCCCAACTGCATTAATTCCTTGACATACTGTTTCCAGTAAATACGGAATCGCTCAGGACGGGCAATGACTCTTTGCATAAGCTGGACGTATTGTCCAAGTGAATGTAAAGCTTTAATCATATACTTGTGTTATTTTTGTCAGTGCAAATGTACCCATTTTCCCTAGATTATTAGTACATTTGCTCCAAAATAGTTAAATATGTCAGAGACTAAAGAAAAGAAAATGGTACTCCGCACAGAAGGATTGGTCAAGAAGTATGGCAAACGAACAGTCGTGCAAGGGGTCAGTATTGATGTCAAACAAGGAGAAATTGTAGGACTACTCGGACCAAATGGAGCGGGTAAAACGACTTCGTTCTATATGACAGTAGGATTGGTGACTCCAAATGAAGGACGTATTTTTTTAGATGATCTTGAAATCACAAAATATCCAGTGTACAAACGTGCACAAACAGGTATTGGCTATCTTGCTCAAGAAGCCTCAGTATTTAGAAAGATGTCGGTAGAAGACAACATCGCCTCTGTACTTGAAATGACTAATAAACCAAAAGAATACCAAAAAGAAAAATTGGAAAGCCTTATTGCAGAATTTCGTCTTCAGAAAGTACGCAAATCACTCGGAGATCAATTATCTGGTGGTGAAAGAAGACGTACAGAAATTGCAAGATGTCTAGCTATTGATCCCAAATTTATCATGTTAGATGAACCTTTTGCTGGTGTCGACCCGATTGCAGTGGAAGATATTCAACAAATTGTATGGAAACTAAAAGATAAAAATATAGGTATATTAATTACCGACCACAATGTCCAAGAGACATTGAGTATCACAGATAGAGCTTATCTTTTGTTTGAAGGTAGAATCTTATTCCAAGGTAATCCAGAAGAATTGGCTGCAAACCAAATTGTACGAGAAAAGTACCTAAGTAATAGTTTTGTACTCCGTAGAAAAGACTTTATGAAATAAAGAAAGAAACTTAAATAGAAATAGAAAGCATTGGCAAATTGTCAATGCTTTTTTTATACCTCCCCTACGCCGTAAAAAGAAGAAGGATGCACTCCATCACGGAGCACATCCTCTTCATCGTATAATAATATCATAAGATGGCCTAAAAATAGGCCCTATCTTCTCTTATTTATTCATCAGCAGAATTTGATGCTTCCACTATTTCAGGTATAGCCTGCTCATCGTAGTCTACAACATTCTCCTTATTGCGTTGCATTTGTTCGTACTCATCACGAGATCCTACAGAAATCGTGTTAAATGAACGTTGACCTGTTCCAGCAGGAATCAAGTGACCACAGATTACATTTTCCTTCATACCCAACAAAAGATCTTCTTTACCATTAATAGCGGCTTCGTTGAGCACTTTTGTTGTTTCCTGGAAGGAAGCTGCAGACATAAAGCTAGAAGTCTGAAGAGCAGCACGTGTAATACCTTGTAGAATTTGAGTTGAAGTCGCAGGAACAGCATCACGCACTACAACGAGTTGCATATCACGTCGCTTCAACATAGAATTCTCATCACGTAACTTACGAGCTGTTACAATCATACCAGGTTTCATATATTCAGAATCACCAGCATCAATAACGACCTTCTTACCCCAAATATCATCATTTTCGGCCATAAAGGCTTGTTTATCAACAATCTGTAGCTCCAAGAAATTAGTATCACCACCGTCATTGATAACTACCTTACGCATCATCTGACGCACGATAATTTCAAAGTGTTTATCGTTGATTTTCACACCTTGCAAACGGTACACATCTTGCACACCATTTACAATATACTCTTGAACAGCTGTAGGTCCCATAATTGCAAGAATGTCAGCTGGTGTTATCGCTCCATCTGATAATGGAGTTCCAGCACGTACAGCATCACCATCTTGTACCAAGATTTGCTTAGAAAGCGAAACTAGGTATTTATGTTCCTGACCAGTTTTAGATTCAACAGCAATTTCACGATTACCACGTTTAATTTTACCCATTCTTACGATACCATCGATTTCTGATACGACAGCTGGATTAGAAGGGTTACGAGCTTCAAACAATTCTGTAACACGTGGAAGACCACCAGTGATATCACCGGCTTTACTTTGTGCACGTGCTGTTTTCATCAAGACCTGACCTGCAGTTACTTCAACTCCCTTTTGAATATCTTTTTCTTTAAAGGTAATGGTTGCACCAACTGGAAAGTTATACACGTGTTCCGCCCCCTTCTTATCTGTAATACGAATAGCAGGGATCAAAGTACGATCACGTGATTCCGTAATAACTACAGCAGAAACTCCAGACACAAGGTCAGTCTCCAACTTGTAAGTTGTATTCAAGATCATATTTTCGAATACTGCTTTACCACTAAATTCAGTCACTAAGACTGCATTAAATGGATCCCACATATTCAACAAATCACCCTTCTTTACAAGTGCATTATTTTTGACATACAAGAATGATCCATATCCAATATTCATGGCAGAAAGCATGATATCTGTCTTTTCGTCTACCAAACGGATTTCTCCAAGACGAGAGACTACAATATCTACAGTACGTCCTTCATCATCCTTACCTGGAACAGTTTTGATTTCTTCAAACAGAATCTTGGCATCATGTGGTGACTTAAGGCTGTTATCAGTTGAGGCGTTACCAGCGATACCCCCAGCGTGGAAGGTACGCAATGTAAGCTGTGTACCTGGTTCACCGATAGACTGGGCCGCAATAACGCCAACAGCTTCACCACGCTGTACCATACGATTTGTTGATAGATTTCGTCCATAACATTTCGCACAAACACCGTTTTTAGACTCACAAGTTAAGACAGAGCGAATCTCAACGCTTTCAATAGGTGATTCTTGAATAATATGAGCAGCATCTTCTAGAATTTCTTCTCCAGCAGCTACTATGATTTCTCCTGTACGTGGATGAATAACATCATGAACCGATACACGGCCAACAATGCGTTCCTCCATTGAAGCAATAATCTCTTCATCATTCTTGATGTCACTACATACAATACCTCGTAAAGTGCCACAATCATCCTCATTGATGATGACATCATGAGAAACGTCGACAAGACGACGTGTCAAATATCCAGCATCGGCTGTTTTCAAGGCTGTATCGGCAAGCCCCTTACGTGCACCGTGAGTAGAGATAAAGTACTCAAGCACCGAAAGACCTTCCTTAAAGTTAGAAAGGATAGGGTTTTCAATAACCTGACCACCCTCAGCACCAGCCTTTTGTGGTTTAGCCATCAGACCACGCATACCAGACAACTGGCTAATCTGAGCTTTCGAACCACGGGCTCCAGAATCAAGCATCATGTATACTGAGTTGAAACCTTGATCATCCTCAGAAATGGTTTTCATCAACACGTTTTGAAGATTGTTGTTGACGTTTGTCCACGCATCAACGACTCCATTATAACGTTCGTTGTTAGTAATGAATCCCATATTATAGTTATCCATAATACCTTGTACTTTTTCATATCCCTTTTGTACAAGTTCTGCTTTTTCTTCAGGAATAATAATATCACCAAGGTTAAAGGACAGTCCACCTTCAAAAGCCATACGATAACCTAGGTTCTTCAAACCATCTAGGAAATCAGCTGTTTCTGGCACACCACATTCTTTGATAACTCTTGTAATAATACCACGTAGAGATTTTTTTGACATCAATTCATTGACATACCCTACTTTGGCTGGTACAATACCATTTACAATAACACGGCCTACAGATGTTTCAACAAGATGGTTAATAGCTTGTCCATTCTCATCAACATCATCTACCATTACCTTTACAGGCGCATGGATATCTACTCGTCCTTCGTTATAAGCAATCATAGCTTCTTCTGGGCCGTAGAAAATCAATCCTTCACCAAGTGCCCCTTTACGAATCTTAGTAATATAGTACAATCCTAATACCATATCCTGTGATGGGACAGTAATTGGAGCTCCATTTGCGGGGTTCAAGATATTATGTGAACCCAACATCAACATTTGTGCTTCAAGTACAGCTTCATTACTCAATGGCAAGTGAACAGCCATCTGGTCACCATCAAAGTCGGCATTGAAGGCTGTACATGCTAGTGGATGCAGTTGAATAGCCTTACCCTCAATCATCTTTGGTTGGAATGCCTGAATACCTAAACGGTGAAGTGTTGGGGCACGGTTTAGCAAAACTGGATGTCCTTTCATGACATGTTCAAGAATATCCCAAATAACAGGCTCTTTACGATCTACAATTTTCTTCGCAGACTTCACAGTTTTGACAATACCACGATCAATCAACTTGCGAATGATAAATGGTTTGTACAACTCTGCTGCCATCAATTTAGGGATACCACACTCGTGCATACGAAGTTCTGGGCCAACAACAATAACTGAACGCGCAGAATAGTCAACACGCTTACCAAGTAGATTCTGACGGAAACGACCTTGCTTACCTTTCAAACTATCGGAAAGAGATTTCAAAGGACGATTCGAATCAGATTTAATTGCCGTTGACTTACGTGAGTTATCAAACAAAGAATCGACTGCTTCTTGAAGCATACGTTTCTCATTACGTAAAATAACTTCTGGTGCCTTAATATCCAACAATCTTTTCAATCGATTGTTACGGATAATCACACGACGGTACAAGTCATTCAAATCGGACGTTGCGAATCGGCCACCATCTAGAGGGACCAATGGACGCAACTCAGGTGGGATCACTGGTACAATACGTACAATCATCCACTCTGGCTTATTACGATGCTTAGAAGCTCGGAAAGACTCTACGACTTGTAGACGCTTCAATGCTTCATTTTTACGTTGTTGAGAGCCTTCAGTACTAGCTTGATTACGTAACGCATATGAAAGTTCATCTAAGTCGATATTCTTCAACAACTCATAGATTCCTTCAGCACCCATCTTAGCAATAAACTTGTTTGGGTCGTTATCATCTAGATACATATTCTCTTCTGGAAGTTGGTCTAGAATATCTAAATACTCATCTTCAGAAAGCAATTGCTTTTCTTTCAATTCTGGATTAAATTGTGTAGCAGCACCTGGCTGAATCACAACGTAACGTTCGTAATAGATAATACTGTCCAATTGCTTAGTAGGGATACCAAGCAAGTAACCAATCTTATTTGGCAGAGAACGGAAGTACCAAATATGAGCAACTGGAACCACAAGTTGGATGTGTCCCATACGTTCACGTCGTACTTTCTTTTCTGTAACCTCTACACCACAACGGTCACAAACGATTCCTTTATAACGGATACGCTTATATTTACCGCAGTGACATTCATAATCCTTTACTGGACCAAAGATACGCTCGCAAAACAAGCCATCACGCTCTGGTTTATAGGTACGGTAGTTGATCGTTTCGGGCTTCAACACCTCACCACTAGAGCACTCTAGCAACTCTTCAGGAGAAGAGAGTCCGATTGTGATCTTAGTAAAGTTGTTCTTTTTTCTATGATTATCTTTTCTAAATGCCATAATATATATTGTGAAAGAGGTTTTACTATTCTAGGTTTACACTTAGTCCAAGACCCTTCAACTCATGCAATAGTACATTAAGTGATTCTGGGATACCAGGAGTAGGCATTGCATCGCCCTTGACAATTGCTTCATATGTCTTGCTACGTCCTACGACATCATCCGACTTAACAGTCAAAATTTCTTGTAGTATATGAGCAGCACCAAAAGCTTCAAGAGCCCAAACCTCCATCTCGCCAAAACGCTGACCACCAAATTGAGCTTTACCACCCAATGGTTGTTGAGTAATCAAAGAGTATGGGCCAATAGAACGAGCATGCATCTTATCCTCAACCATGTGACCAAGTTTAAGCATATATGTCATACCCACTGTAGCTGGCTGGTCAAAGCGTACACCTGTACCACCATCATAAAGATAAGTCTTACAGTAACGTGGAAGTCCCGCCTTATCTGTCCATTCATTGATGTCCTCCATATGTGCACCATCAAAGATGTTTGTAGCAAACTTCACACCTAACTTAGCACCAGCACGTCCTAATACAGCCTCGAAAATTTGACCAATATTCATACGTGAAGGCACCCCTAATGGGTTCAATACAATATCAACTGGAGTACCATCATCAAGGAATGGCATATCCTCTTGACGAACTACACGAGAAACAATACCCTTATTACCGTGACGACCCGCCATCTTATCTCCAACACCAATTTTACGTTTCTTAGCAACGTAAACTTTGGCTTGTTGAATGACACCAGCTGGGAGTTCGTGTCCAACAGAAAGAGCAAATTTCTTACGCTTCATATCTGCTTCGAGAGACTTAGTCAAACGTAGGTAGTTCACAACAAGTTGTCCAATCATACCGTTAACACGTTCATCTGAAGTCCAGTTAGCCAATTGAACAGCATTATAATCTAGTAATTCCAAGTGACCATGTGTAATCGCACTACCAGCAGGTATAGCCTCTACTCCTAAAAAGTCAAGGACAGATACAGCTGTTAAGCCATCGCATAGTCTTACTATTTTATCCTCCAACTCATTTCGAAGATTAATCACACGTTGATCATACTCCTCTTGCATTGGTTGGAAAATTTCTTTCTCACGTTTTCTTTTTGCCTTAATACCAGTATTCTGTACACGGCTCAAAAGACGCTTATCTATCACGACTCCCTTAAGTGATGGAGACGCCTTCAGAGAAGCATCTTTAACATCACCAGCCTTATCTCCGAAAATAGCACGAAGTAATTTCTCTTCTGGAGAAGGATCTGATTCGCCCTTAGGAGTAATCTTACCAATGATAATATCGCCTGGTTTCAAAGTTGCACCAATACGCACAATACCATTTTCATCCAAATCTGCAGTTGCTTCTTCACTAACATTCGGAATATCAGCTGTAAATTCTTCCATACCACGCTTAGTCTCACGTAAATCGAGTGTATACTCTACTACGTGTACAGAAGTCAGCACGTCTTCACGTACCATTCGTTCATTAAGGACAATAGCATCCTCATAGTTATATCCCTTCCAAGGCATATATGCTACAAGTAGGTTTTTACCTAGAGCTAGTTCACCTTGTTCGGTTGAATAACCCTCAGTTAGAACTTGACCTGGTTCTACGCGATCACCTTTAGCGCAAATAGGACGCAAGTCGATGGTCATATTCTGGTTCGTTCTACGGAACTTAGAAATCTTATATTCTTTTGTTGCTGATTCAAAACTTACATATTCTTCATCATCAGTACGATCATACTTAATAACGATTTTGTTTGCATCAACAAATTCTACAACACCATAACCTTCTGATGTAACCTGTGTACGAGAATCTTTTACAAGTTGTTCCTCAATACCTGTACCAACAATAGGCGCCTCAGAGCGCAACAATGGCACTGCTTGACGCATCATGTTAGATCCCATCAATGCACGGTTGGCATCATCATGTTCAAGGAAAGGAATCAAAGATGCTGCAATAGAAGCAATTTGTTGTGGTGACACATCCATTAATTCTACCTGATCTGGTGACACAACGGGATAATCAGCATCTTGGCGAGCTTTAATACGCTCACCCAAGAAATGTCCTTCATCATCAAGTTCAGCATTACCTTGAGCAATAAATTTACCTTCTTCTTCTTCAGCAGTCAAGTAAATAATTCCATCCTCAGTTACAGCAGCTTTTGAATTCTCAACTTTACGATATGGTGTTTCAATAAAGCCTAGATCATTCACCTTGGCATAGACACATAAAGATGAAATCAAACCAATATTTGGTCCTTCTGGAGTTTCAATAGGGCAAAGACGTCCATAATGCGTATAATGCACATCACGCACCTCAAAACCGGCTCTTTCTCGAGATAGACCGCCAGGTCCTAGGGCTGACAGTCGACGTTTATGTGTTATTTCAGCCAATGGATTGGTTTGATCCATAAATTGAGAAAGTGCATTTGTACCAAAGAACGAGTTGATTACTGACGCCGCTGTTTTAGCATTAATCAAATCAATTGGTGTAAAGACTTCATTGTCACGTACATTCATTCGTTCACGAATAGTACGAGACATACGAGCTAAACCTACCGCAAATTGATTTGAAATTTGCTCACCCACTGTACGCACACGTCTGTTGCTTAAGTGGTCAATATCATCAACGACAGCATTAGAGTTTATCAATTCAATCAGATACTTAATGATTTCAATAATATCATTTTTAGTCAATACACGTGTATCGATTGATTCTGTCAAATTTAACTTCTTGTTCAAACGATAACGTCCGACTTCACCTAAATCATAACGTTTGTCTGAAAAGAACAAGTTGTTGATTACTTCACGAGCAGATGCTTCATCGCTCGCTTCAGCACTACGTAAAATAAAATAGATATGCTTGACCGCTTCGATTTCTGAATTGGTGCTATCTTTTTGTAGTGTATTATATATAATTGAATGGTCAGATTGTGAGTTAGCCTCCTTATGAAGCAAAATAGACTCAACACCCGACTCTAAAATAAGTGCTGCATTTTCTTCGTCAAGAACTACCTCACGATCTAAAATGACTTCATTTCGCTGTATAGATACTACTTCACCAGTATCTTCATCTACGAAGTCTTCATTCCAGCTTTTAAGTACACGAGCTGCTAACTTGCGTCCAATGGCTTTCTTGAGGTTTGTCTTATTGACCTTCATATCTTCGGCTAATTCGAAAATCTCAAGGATATCCTTATCAGACTCGAATCCTATTGCACGTAAAAGAGTAGTTACAGGAAGTTTTTTCTTACGATCAATGTAAGCCCACATCACATTATTAATGTCTGTGGCAAACTCAATCCAAGACCCTTTAAATGGGATGATACGCGCTGAATAAAGCTTTGTTCGGTTAGAGTGCATACTCTGACCAAAAAACACACCTGGTGAACGGTGCAATTGTGATACAACTACACGCTCAGCACCATTAACAATAAAGCATGCTTGATCGGTCATATATGGAATTTGTCCCAAAAATACGTCCTGAACAACTGTTGAAAAGTCAAGGTGTTCTTCGTCCGTACAAGAAAGCTTCAATTTAGCTTTCAATGGCACACTATACGTCAGGCCATTTGCGAGACACTCTTCAATGGTGTATCGCGGATGGTCGATGTAATAATCCAAAAATTCTAGTCTGTAGCTATTGCGAGTGTCCTCAATAGGGAAATTCTCAGCAAAAACTTTATACAGGCCGTCCTTCTTACGCAACTCTGGCGGCGTGTCTAGTTGGAAGAAGTCACGAAAAGACTTCAGCTGGACCTCGAGAAAATCCGGAAACTTCATCGGACACTTGGTCGAGGCAAAATTAATTCGGTCGTTTTTGATAGTTGAAGACATCTATAAATGGATTGGTTGAAACTGAAAATGATTTATACACAAAAAGGTAAAGAACCCTTTTTGAGAAGGGTCCTTTACCGATACCTGACTAAGCAGGTTGTTTGTTACTTAAGCTCAACTTCTGCTCCAGCTTCTTCAAGTGCCTTCTTAAGGTTTTCAGCTTCGTCCTTAGCAAGACCTTCTTTTACTGCCTTAGGAGCGTTGTCTACTAGTTCTTTTGCGTCTTTAAGACCAAGACCACAAACTTCCTTAACTGCCTTCACTACTTGAAGTTTAGCACTACCTGCTGACTTCAAAATCACGTCGAAAGAAGACTTTTCTTCAGCTGCGTCACCGCCAGCTGCAGGACCTGCTGCTACTGCTACTGCAGCTGCTGCTGGTTCAATACCATACTCTTCTTTAAGGATTGTAGCTAGTTCGTTAACTTCCTTAACTGTCAAGTTCACTAGTTGTTCTGCAAAATCTTTCAAATCTGCCATTTTGTTTATTGTTTAATTTGTTATTATACGATACTGATAATTAAGCGTTTTTCTCACCGATAGCATCAAGCAATCCGTGAAGGGTGTTTCCACCAGATGTAAGAGAAGAAATAACGTTCTTCGCTGGAGATTGTAGAAGTGCCACGATCTCTGCAATAACCTCATCCTTACTCTTGATAGCTTTAAGAGCCTCCATGTGTTCTGGACCTACATAGATACCCTCTTCAGCGTATGCTGCTTTAAGCGCAGGGATGCCTTCTACCGCTTTATCTTTAAGGATCTTAGCTGGGACGTTAGCAACCTCGCTAAACATAACAGCAGTGTTTCCTTTTAGGGCAGTATACATCTCTGAGAAATCTACACCTTCTAGATTTTCTAATGCGATACGAAACATAGTGTTCTTTACGACCACTAGCTTAATGTTTGCATCAAAACACGCACGACGAAACGCACTAGTTTTCTCAGCATTCATAGCTGTCATATCGACTAGATAGAAGTGTGGATATTCACTTAGTGTAGCAGTTAGCTGCTCAATATTTGTTACTTTATCTTCCTTTCTCATTTTTGAACCTCCGTTATTTATACTTCGTCAATTGATTTAGGGTCAAGTTTGATACCCTTACTCATTGTACTTGAAAGGAAAATACTCTTGATATATGTACCTTTAGCAGCAGTTGGACGTAGTTTATTGATTGTATCAATAAAAGTCTTCGTGTTATCAGCAATTTGTTCTGCAGTGAAAGACACTTTACCGATAGAGGTGTGAACGATACCGCTCTTATCTACCTTAAAGTCAATTTTTCCTTGCTTTACTTCTTTTACTGCTTTTGCAACATCCATAGTAACGGTACCACTCTTAGGGTTAGGCATCAATCCGCGAGGACCTAGCACACGACCTAAAGCACCGATCTTACCCATGATAGATGGCATTGTGATAATTACATCAACATCGGTCCATCCACCTTTGATCTTTTCAATATATTCGTCTAGACCAACATAGTCGGCACCAGCTTCTTTTGCAGCAGCTTCAGCATCAGGAGTACATAACACCAAAACACGAACTGTCTTACCAGTTCCGTGAGGTAGTGAAACAACACCGCGCACCATCTGATTCGCCTTACGTGGATCTACACCCAAACGTACGTCGATATCAAGAGAAGCGTCAAACTTTGTAAAAGAAATTTCTTTTACTAGCTGCGATGCCTCCTTCAGTGAGTATACTTTCCCTGCTTCAATTTTCTCAGCTGCCAACTTTTGATTCTTTGTCAGTTTACTCATTCCAATTGAAACTTATTAATTATTACCAGGGAATTCACCTTTAACAGTGATACCCATACTTCTAGCTGTACCAGCTACCATGCGCATAGCAGACTCAACCGTAAAACAGTTCAAGTCAGGCATTTTAACCTCAGCAATTTCTTTTACCTGATCCCAAGTGATTTCAGCTACCTTCTTACGGTTAGGTTCAGCAGATCCGCTTTTCAACTTAGCAGCTTCTTTAAGCTGTACTGCAACTGGAGGAGTCTTAATGATAAAATCAAAAGACTTATCAGCATAAACAGTAATGATAACAGGAAGTACCTTACCAGCCTTGTCTTGAGTTCTGGCATTAAATTGCTTACAGAAATCCATAATATTCACCCCTTTAGAACCTAGAGCAGGTCCTACTGGAGGAGATGGATTAGCTGCGCCACCTTTAATCTGTAGTTTGATTAGTCCAGCAACTTCTTTAGCCATTTTCTTTATTATTTATATATGTAACACACAAAAGCAATAGTATAGCGTAACACCTACACTATTCCTTTTCAACTTGCATAAAGTCGAGTTCGAGCGGAGTTTTACGCTCAAAAATCTTAACCATCACCTTGAGTTTTTTCTTCTCAGGGTTGACCTCTTGCACAACACCACTAAATCCGCTAAAAGGACCATCTGCAACCTTAACGGTTTCACCGACCAAATAAGGAATTTCAACAGAATCTTCCATTACAACGTCATCGTGTGCAGTGGTTGCACCAAGCATGCGATCTACTTCGCTCTTACGCAATGGCACAGGATTTCTTCCGCCCAAAAAACCAATTACATTATTTGTATTGGTCAAAGCATGAGAGACTTCTCCTACTAGGGCACACTCTATCAAGACATAACCAGGAAGGGTTGAACGTTCTTTTACGACTTTTTTTCCGTTAACAACGCTAACATATTTTTCAGTCGGGATCAACACTTGCGATACAAAATCTTGATATACACCATTCTTGATGTCTGTATCTATCAATTCTTTCGCTTTATGTTCTTTTCCACTGACTGCACGTAAAACGTACCACTTCATTACTAGTTCTGCCATAATTAAATTAATTAATGTAGATAAATTAAATCCTGCATCAAATGCTTAAAGCAAAAGTCCATCACAAACACAACACACGCAATAAGTAGGGAAGCATACAGTACTACCACTGCGCTGTTAGCCAATTCGGCTACTGTGGGCCAAGTCACTTTATGAACAAGCTCGTCATAAGACGATTTGCAATAAGATATTAGTTTCTCCATATCGTATACAATAAATGTTTGCACGGGAAGAGAGGCTCGAACTCCCGACACCCGGTTTTGGAGACCGGTGCTCTACCAACTGAGCTATTCCCGTGTATAAAGTCAGCCCCCGCTAGAGGACTGACTCTATTTATTTTTGGTTTATTCTTTACAGAATTAGTCGATAAGCTCAGTTACCTGACCTGCACCAACTGTACGTCCACCTTCACGGATAGCGAAACGAAGACCAACATTAAGTGCTACTGGGTAGATAAGCTTAACAGTGATAGTGATGTTATCACCAGGCATTACCATGTTAACACCATCTTCTAGTGTAATTTCACCTGTACAGTCCATAGTACGTAGGTAGAACTGAGGACGATACTTGTTTCCGAATGGAGTATGACGACCACCTTCTTCTTTCTTCAAGATATACACTGAAGCTTTGAATGTTGTGTGAGGAGTAATTTTACCAGGGTGGCAAATTACCATACCACGCTTGATTTCATTCTTATCGATACCACGAAGAAGTAGACCAACGTTATCACCAGCTTCACCTTCGTCAAGAATCTTACGGAACATCTCTACACCTGTAATAGTAGAAGATAGCTTTTCAGCACCAAGACCAATGATATCAACTGCTTCACCAGTTTTTACAATACCAGCTTCGATACGACCTGTTGCAACAGTACCACGACCAGTAATAGAGAATACATCTTCGATAGGCATCAAGAATGGTTTATCAGTATCACGTGGAGGAAGTGGAATCCAAGTATCAACAGCATCCATAAGTTCCATAATCTTATCTTCCCACTCAGCTACACCGTTAAGTGCACCTAGAGCAGAACCACGGATGAATGGAGTATTGTCGCCATCGAATTCGTAGAAATCAAGAAGCTCACGCATCTCCATTTCAACTAGCTCAAGCATTTCTTCATCATCAACCATATCACACTTGTTCAAGAACACAACTAGCTTAGGCACATTTACCTGACGAGCTAGAAGGATATGCTCACGTGTTTGAGGCATAGGGCCATCCGTTGCAGCACATACGATGATAGCACCATCCATTTGAGCAGCACCAGTTACCATATTCTTTACATAATCGGCGTGTCCAGGACAGTCAACGTGCGCATAGTGACGCTTTTCTGTTTCGTACTCAACGTGTGAAGTATTGATAGTGATACCACGCTCTTTTTCTTCAGGAGCGTTATCAATCTGATCAAAGTTCTTCTTTTCAGACAGACCCTTCTTCGCTAGTACCTCAGTGATAGCAGCAGTCAAAGTTGTTTTACCGTGGTCAACGTGACCAATTGTACCAATATTCACGTGTGGCTTGGTACGTTCGAAATGTTCTTTAGCCATAGCTTTTGTTATTTATTTGATTAATAATCAGCTTTCTTTTTTTAAAGAGCTGTTACCCGGACTTGAACCGGGGACCTCTTCCTTACCAAGGAAGTGCTCTACCGCTGAGCTATAACAGCAAAAGAGCGGAAGACGGGGCTCAAACCCGCGACCCTCAGCTTGGAAGGCTGATGCTCTATCAACTGAGCTACTTCCGCAAAATAATCTTGCTGTCAGAGTTTCAAACTCGCGACAGTGTTTGAGTGGGCGAAGATGGATTCGAACCACCGAAGTCGAAAGACAGCAGATTTACAGTCTGCCCCATTTGGCCACTCTGGTATTCGCCCATGTGCACATGACACAACATTTATGGTATACAAAGCGATCATAAAGATTCACTTTTGAGCCTCTTGTCGGATTCGAACCAACGACCCCGAGATTACAAATCACGTGCTCTGGCCAACTGAGCTAAAGAGGCAAAATGCGACTTAGTCGCTTAGATGCTTATAAGCACCCGCTTACCTTAGACTAGCAAGACTTCAAACCCAGTCAGCCTACTGTAAGCGGGCGCAAATATAGCAATATTATATCATCCAACAAAATTTAGTTGGTTTTTTTTACTTATTTCTTATTCTTTTCTTTGTGTTTAGCCAACTGCTTACCCAACGCCTCCAACGAAAGATCTACTGCCTCCTCAAAAGTATCGCATACTTTCTCCGCAAAAAGATCACCATGAGGAATAGTCACGCGTATCGCCGCATGCTTATTTTCAGCAGTCTCAGGCTTAACAACCTTCAATGACACCTCTACTTTCTGTATATCTTCATTAAACTTTTCCAACTTTGCAGCCTTCTTTTCGATAAAAGATTGCAACTGTGCCGTAGCATCAAAGTGGATGGACTGAATTCTAATCATCATAAACGTTCCTCCTTGGATTTTAATCGCCCCTCGGGTGAGCTTGGTTATACACTTTTTTCAACTCTTCAAAGGTCGTATGCGTATAAATCTGAGTTGTAGCTAAACTCTCATGCCCCAGCAGAGCCTGAACAGACGCCAAATCCGCCCCATTATTAAGCATGGCTGTTGCGAAACTATGTCTCAGCACATGCGGACTTCGCTGTGATACAGTAGTCACTTGGCTTAACCAATAATGAAC
The DNA here is from genome assembly GCA_963668535.1 of Bacteroidaceae bacterium. Taxonomy (GTDB): domain Bacteria; phylum Bacteroidota; class Bacteroidia; order Bacteroidales; family Bacteroidaceae; genus F22. The sequence continues at coordinate 1,518,031 of OY764867.1, read as the reverse complement.
TACCTTGTACACGAATTTTGTATTAGCTGGACGTTTGCGATCCGTCACAAAAAAACTCTCCAACGAAACGCCATCCAAAAAACGGTTGCGTTCGTTCCGATAACGAGAAATAGCCAAAGCTAATTCTTCGGAAAAGGGAACATCGCGCTGTTTATTCCGTTTACCAAGCACTCTCAAAGAGCCTCGCAACAAATCTACATCTTCATCTTTTAAACCGACAAGCTCCGAAACTCGCACACCTGTCATATAAAACATTTGAAGAATCAACTTATCACGAATTGCCTGAAAGCCCTTACCAAAGGACACAGCATCCAAAAGATGATCCATTTCCGCCTCCTTAACAAAAGACGGCAACCTAACTGGTTTTTTAGGAGCAACAACACGTTGCATAGGGTCGACTTCAACACGTCGTCTTTTCAACAAATAGCGATAAAAGCTGCGCAAAGCACACAACTTTGCTCGAATCGTTGTCGGAGCAAGTCCAACCTCCATCATCTCCGCTATCCAGTCGTTAACATCGGTACTTGTCACATGCCCCCAATCAATCTCTGCCCGAACATCAAACGAGCGATTTAAAAAGCATGCAAAAGCTCGAAGATCAACCCCGTAATTTCTCACGGTACTTCCCGAGTAATTCCGTTCAAACTGCAGATAGTCTATAAATCCGTCTAACATATTCATACGCTACGCAATATCGAATCATGTGACGAATATAAGAAAAGAATTCTAAAATCCCAAAGGAATCTACGAATTTTAGTCTTCGTTTTGTTGAAGCTTCTGAACGTATACAGCGTGCTCCATCTTAAGGCGATTACGACGTGATGGCTTATCAAATTGTTGACGACGACGCAATTCCTTCACTGTGCCAGTCTTTTCAAACTTACGCTTGAATTTTTTCAAAGCTCTTTCAATGTTCTCACCTTCTTTTACAGGTACTACAATCATTATTTCTTTTGTTTTTAATGAGTGAATATTATGCTCTACATTGAGCGCCGCAAAATTACACAATATTCACCGGCCAACCAAACAAATCTTACTTTTTCTCTCATTACCACGTGTTTTTAAGGAAAAAACGCCGTAACGAGAAGCGTAATTGATAGAAAAGTCGTACTTTTGAAGGAAATAAACACTCAAACCATTATTAGTATGCAAATACTCACAATACAAGAACGACTAAATGCCCTTCGTAAAGAAATGCGGCACACAGGACTAGATGTATATCTTGTCCTACATAGCGATTCACACTTCAACGAATACCTTCCAGCTAGGTGGGAAAGCATTGCATGGCTTACCGGCTTTACTGGTAGCGCTGCCAATATGCTAATAACTGAAGACAAAGCTTTCTTATGGACAGACAGTCGCTATTGGCTACAAGCAGAAAAACAACTTCATAACACGGAGGTTCAATTAATGAAAGAAGGTGATAGTCAGACCGTTAGCTTTCTTCCATACGTACAAAGTTTGCACAAAAAAAGCTCTCCACGTATAGGGATAAACCGAGAACAGTTATCACTAAAAATGAGTGATAGCCTACCCTTCTTAATCCAAACAGATGATCTGATTGACACTATATGGGAAAACAGACCGAAGTCTCCAACAAGTCCCATTACCATTGTCCCCAACAACATTGCCGGCTTATCTCCAAGCGAAAAAATCGCTCAGGTATATAGCCTCATCAAAGAAGCAGGGTTTGACACATTATATATTAATAAGCTAGACGAACTTTGTTGGCTATTAAACCTTCGTGCACAAGATATTCCTTTTAACCCAGTCTTTCACGCACAGGCAATCTTACACTGCGGACAACTATTCCTTATTATAGACGAAACCCGCATCACCATTGACATCCAAAAGCACCTTCAGACCTACAATATAGAGATTATAACTGATTTTTGGGCTTGGTTCACACGACTTCGTCAACCAGGCGGAACCACATGTTGTAAAAACGCAGACTCCATTCATCCTTGCGCCGATCACAGATACGTAGCAGACACCTGGGGACCAGTACCCCCAGTAGACTTTAATCCTATCGAACGACTAAAAGCGATCAAAAATCCAACAGAAATCGATGGACTACGCGAAGCAATGCTTTACGACGGAGTCGCCCTTGTACGTTTTGAACGCTGGCTAGAGCATCGCATTAACGAAGAGACACCAACAACAGAGTTAGACGTTATGAATGAATTATACCAACTTCGTAGCGCACACCAAAGTAATCGAGGGGAAAGTTTTGAGACCATAGCTGGATATGGCACCAATGGAGCAATTGTCCACTACACCGCAACCCCTGATGCTCATAGCTACTTATCTCCTAAAAGCTTTTTACTGGTAGACTCTGGCGGACAATACACTATGGGAACAACAGATATCACACGTACATACCCATTAGGGGCACTCACAACTGAAGAATGTCGTGATTATACTGCTGTATTACGAGGACATATACATTTAAGCATGGCACAATTTCCTGAAGGGACTCTTGGACATCAATTAGACCCTTTAGCGAGATTCCCCATTTGGGAAATTGGTGGGCAATATGGTCACGGAACAGGACATGGAGTCGGTCATTATCTAAATGTACATGAAACACCACCAAGCATCCGTATGAACCCAACTCCTGGATGTATTGTTCCAGGAATGGTTATTAGCGACGAGCCTGGATTATACAGAGCAAATAAACATGGCATTCGTATTGAGAACCTTATATTATGCGTGCACAAAGAGACTACAGATTTTGGAGAATTTTATGGTTTTGAACCACTCACTCTATGCCCGATCTCAACAACACCAATCATAAAAGACATGATGACAGATAAGGAAATCAAGTACCTAAACACATATCACAAGTTAGTTTTCGAAAAGCTCAGTCCTTTTCTCGAAGCCGAAGAAACTGCCTGGCTTAAAGAAAAGACAACAGCTATTTAAGAGTCCGCAATTCACAATAATAGAATCACATTGAAGACACAAGACATATAAATTATCAAGAAAATATATTATGGCATTAATAAAAACAGTAAGAGATTTTACTCCAAAAATTGGCGAGAATTGCTTTCTTGCAGATAACGCAACTCTAGTAGGCGATGTCACGCTAGGAGATAATTGCAGCGTGTGGTTTAACGCCGTTATTCGTGGCGACGTTAACACAATCCATATTGGTCGCCAAGTAAATATTCAAGACGGATCTGTATTGCATACCTTATATGAAAAATCAACTATCACTATTGGCGATTATGTATCTATAGGACACAATGTAACGATTCACGGTGCAGATGTAGAGCCCTATGCCCTCATTGGAATGGGAGCCACCGTCCTTGACCATGCTGTGATTGGCGAAGGGGCTATCGTTGCTGCTGGTTCTCTTGTATTAAGCGGAACTAAAATTGCTCCAGGTACTATTTGGGGCGGAGTCCCAGCTAAATTCATCAAAGAAGTAGACCCTGCTCAAAGTAGAGAAATCAATGAACGTATTGCGCATAATTATTTAATGTACTCTAGCTGGTACGACCCCAGCATTGACCCAGACAATAAGCTTGCCGAACAAAGATAAGTTCTAGTAATCAAGATAAAGAAGACGCATCATCTGAGACATCTGACTCGGATGATGCGTCTTTCATCTATAAAACAACACAAAAAATGAGCCCCAACATTTCCACCTTAGATCTTTAGATTATCGCCTTAAATATTGACATTCAAGGCAAGAATCTAAATATATTACACTTGCAAGACGATAAAAACATACTATAGTCACAAAAAGGAGAATTTGTTTTTTAATTATTATGTGACTACATAGAGACCAAAAACGTAACCAGAAATGGCACACTAAAATCACAACAGATACCATGGATAATAGACAAACCTACGTAACGTCTACCTGCATATTGACTCACAACAGCAAGCGTGGTATCCATACTTGTCGCTCCACCAAAAGACACCAAGGCCAATGGTCCTATAAAACGTACTATCCATGGGGCGGCCAACAAGGTAATCAATTCACGGATGATATTGGTCAATAAAGCAACAGTACCTAGTTCTACACCCTTATACTGCGTAACTAAAATACTAGATAAACTATAATACCCAAGTCCCGCTCCAGTGGCCATTACATCAGCAACCGCATACTTATGCCAAAGCATCCCCAAAACAAAAACCCCAGCCAACGTGCCCAAAATGGTCATCAAAGGCAACAAGAGCAAGCGTCCATGCATCTGCTGAAAATACTCTTTTATAGCAGGATCATGACCTACACTAAAACCAACTGCTGCAAGCAATAAACAAAGCGCCACAAAAGACACTTTGTCTGACAAAATATCTATAGGAAAAATACGCCATAAACTAAGAACAACACCCAAAAAGAACCAAGCTACAATAATGAGACCGCCCCATACAGACGGAGCGCTTTCATCCTCATACACAACAGACCTCTTAGCTTGATCATAATGAGCACTCTTTTTTACCCACCACTGCACACCACATGCAGCTAGCATGCTGCCTATCAGGCCACACACAGCAACTAAAATTGCTGAAACACCCAGTTGATAGAAGTTACTTACGACTGCCTCATTAGCCCCGACTTCTAAACCAAGGATAAAAAGTAAGCTCCAAATCAAGCAAGTCACGACATAGTGCACCCAAGCAAACGCAAATTGTCGAGTAAGATAACCCAACACCATCCCACATGTCAAAATTAATATCAGTATCCACATAACAGCAACAAATATAAGCGTTTTCTCAAATAATATGCGTATTTTTGTCACATAATAAGTCAAACAAAAAGCAAAATCAAAAAGAATAGAATGACAGAAAATGCAACGTCAAATACAACAAAGAGATCGATTCCAAAACGCCCACCAGTATGGCTATCCCTCATACCAATAGTAACTTTAGTTGGGCTACTATTCATCACAATACATATCTTTGGCAGCGATGCCTTAGGTGGAGGATCACAAATAAGCCTTATTATAGCAGCAGCTGTAACAAGTATCCTTGCAATGAGCTATAGTAAAATCAGTTGGCATAGTATAGAAAAACACATTGCTCAAAATGTACAAGGAGTTGCTTCAGCATTGGTTATCCTTTTACTAATCGGTGCACTTTCTGGAAGCTGGATGATCAGCGGTGTTATTCCTACACTGATTTATTATGGTATGAAGATCATGAGTCCAGAATTTTTTCTACCCAGTTGTTGCGCTATCTGCGCCATAGTATCAGTGATGACTGGAAGTTCGTGGACAACCATTGCTACAATTGGTGTCGCTCTTATGGGGATTGGCCATGCTCAAGGATTTACCGATGGATGGATTGCAGGATCAATCATATCAGGAGCTTATTTTGGAGATAAGATGTCTGCCTTATCAGACACGACTGTGCTCGCTGCAGCAACAACTGGAACTCCCCTATTTGAGCACATTCGCTACATGATGTTGACAACTGTACCATCAATGGCTATTACATTAATTGTATTTGCCGTTGCTGGTCTTTCGACATACACGAACTCAGCTATAGATACAAGAAACTTTACCGAAGCTATTGCAGGAACTTTTCACATCCACCCCTGCCTACTACTTGTTCCTGTAGTCGCTGGCATCATGATCATCAAAAAAGTACCCTCGTTAATCACTCTGTTTGCATCAGCAATCTGCGGTAGTATAGCTGCACTAATTGCTCAACCAGACATCCTCTTACAAGTGGCAGATAAAACAAATATCTTAGCCAATGAATCAATAGCCTCGTCTCTTTTTAAAGGAAGCTATATTACTTTATTTGGTAGCACTCATATTGAAACAGGATTGAGCAGCCTAAATGAACTAGTATCAACCTCTGGGATGAGTGGTATGATGAATACGCTCTGGCTGATCATTTGTGCAATGTGTTTTGGGGCGACTCTTACAGCTAGCGGTATGCTTGAGAGCATCATGTATAGCCTAAGACGACTTATGACTAATCGTTTCGGTTTAGTAAGCACCACGGTCGGTTCAGGAATCTTTTTCAATGCATGTACTGCAGACCAGTATATTTCCATCTTCTTAGCCTCCCGCATGTTTGGGACTATATATAATAAGCAAGGATATGAATCACGTTTGCTAAGCCGCACCATTGAAGATGGAGTTACAGTGACTTCTCCTTTAATCCCTTGGTCTACATGTGGAATGACACAGTCAACCATTTTAGGAGTAAGTACCGTCACCTATCTACCCTATTGTATTTTTAACTTTGTTTCTCCACTAATGTCTATTCTTATTACATCAATAGGGTATAAAGTTTTCAAAAACAAACCGAACTAATTTATCTAATAGGAATCGCTTATTATGCATATAAAGATATCTCCACAATTCAAAGAAAAATGCCCTCAGTTTAAAGGGGTAAAAATATCAGCCACAGTAATTAACACCCCATATTGCGAAGCTCTTTGGAAAGAGATTGACACTTTCACTCATACACTCCGAAGTACAGAGACTACTGAAAGTATTAAAAATCACCCTGTCATTCAAGCCACTCGTGATGGATATAAAGCTTGCGGCAAACAACCTAGTAGATATCGTCCATCTAGCGAAGCTTTACGTAGACGTTTACTACGCAACTTAGATCTGTATCAAATCGACACCATGGTAGACATCGTCAACCTTGTATCTCTAACTAGCGGGCACTCTATTGGTGGATTTGACGCAGACAACCTTGAGGGAGACAACCTCACGCTAGACATAGGTAGAAAGGGTGAACCTTATACAGGTATTGGACGAGGCAACCTTAATATAGCCAACATGCCTGTATATCGTGACAAAAAAGGAGGTGTAGGTACACCAACTAGCGATAACGAACGCACAAAGATGTGTCTTGAGACAACACACTTCCTAGGACTTATCAATGGTTTTGATGGGAATATAAATCGTTTAGAAAATGCAGCGAATCAACTTGTTGATCTGCTAGAAAAATACGCATCAGCAAGTCATATCAACATTACGTTTTACGAATAGAAAAGGTAATTCACAAAAATCGCCCGTCTTGATTCTTTCAAGACGGGCGATTAGTTCTATTTAGATAGAATCTATACTATCTTATTGACGACTAGCACGTTTACGTTCGTTTTCATCAAGAATAATCTTACGCATACGCATCGCCTTCGGAGTAACTTCCACGTATTCATCTTCCTTGATATACTCAAGTGCTTCCTCCAAAGAGAATTGAACAGGCGGAACCAACTTAGCTTTTTCATCAGTACCTGAAGCACGCACGTTACTCATCTTCTTACTCTTAGTGACATTAACCACAAGATCTTTATCATGCGAATGTTCTCCAACAACTTGGCCTGCATACACTTCTTCTTGTGGAAAAATAAAGAACTTACCACGGTCTTGCAATTTATCAATCGCATAAGCAAACGCTGTACCAGATTCCATAGCAATAATTGAACCGTTTTCACGACGCTCAATAGGTCCTTTAAACGGAGCATAATGTTTAAATCTGTGCGCCATAATAGCTTCGCCAGCAGATGCAGTTAACACATTGGTACGTAAACCGATAATACCACGTGAAGGGATCTCGAACTCTAAGTTTACGCGTTCGCCATTATTTTCCATCATCAGCAAATCTCCCTTACGTCGAGTAACCATATCAATAATCTTACTAGAATATTCTTCTGGTACATTTACTGTCATCTCTTCGATTGGTTCATGTTTTTGTCCGTCAATTTCACGGTACAGCACCTGTGGTTGACCAACCTGAAGCTCATACCCCTCGCGACGCATAGTCTCAATTAGCACAGACAAGTGAAGCACTCCACGTCCGTAAACCAACCATTTGCCATCTTCATTAGATTTTTCAACACGTAGAGCCAAATTCTTATCTAATTCAGTCATCAAACGATCTTGAATATGTCGTGAAGTAACTAATTTTCCATCTCTACCAAAAAATGGGCTATCATTAATAGAAAAAAGCATACTCATTGTTGGCTCATCAATAGCGATTGTTGGAAGCGGTTCTGGATTTTCAAAATCACAAATTGTATCACCAATTTCGAAACCTTCTATACCAACTACAGCACAAAGATCACCAGAACTTACACTTTCTTTTTTAGCACGGCCAAGTCCTTCGAACACATGCAATTCTTTGATTTTTGCTTTTTCGATACTTCCGTCACGTTTGGCCAAAGACACCTGCATACCTTCACGAAGCGTACCACGGTGTACACGCCCCACTGCAATACGTCCGGTATATGAAGAATAATCCAAAGAAGTAATCAACATCTGTGGTGTACCTTCCAAACACTCTGGTCCAGGAATATTTTCTAAAATGCAATCAAGCAAAGGAGCAATCGTTTCGGTTGGTTCATTCCAATCTTCACTCATCCAGCCCTGCTTAGCAGAACCATAAACGCAAGGAAAATCTAATTGATCCTCTGTTGCATTCAAAGAGAACATCAAATCAAACACCATTTCATGTACTTCTTCAGGACGGCAGTTAGGTTTGTCTACTTTATTAATTACAACTATAGGTTTCAAACCAATCTCAAGCGCTTTTTGCAAAACAAAACGAGTTTGAGGCATAGGGCCTTCGAAAGCATCAACTAAAAGAATACACCCATCAGCCATATTCAAAACACGCTCAACTTCACCACCAAAGTCAGAGTGACCAGGAGTATCTATAATGTTAATCTTAGTGTCCTTATATGTAATGGAAACATTTTTGGAAAGAATAGTGATACCACGCTCACGCTCCAAATCATTGTTGTCAAGAATAAGATGCCCTGCATCTTGGTTATCTCTGAATAGCTCTCCCATAAGGAGCATTTTGTCCACCAAAGTGGTTTTTCCATGGTCGACGTGCGCGATGATCGCGATGTTTCTAATATTCTGCATACCTATTTAATATGATTTTGGCGCAAAGGTACACATTAAACTTGAAATAAAGTGATAATGAGCAAGTTTTTTACATTAGCCTTTGGCGTTTAGAGAAATATATGTATCTTTGCACGCTCTTTATGGGGAATGAATCTCATAAAAGAGTCCATTTTTAATTATATTTAAACCATTTCATTATGTATTTGGACGCAGCTAAAAAGCAAGAAATCTTTGAGACTTACGGAACGTCTAAGACTGACACTGGTTCTACAGAAGGCCAGATAGCATTGTTTTCATACCGTATCTCGCACTTGACTGAACACTTAAAGGTCAACCGTAAAGATTATAGCACAGAGCGATCTCTTACAATGATGGTAGGTAAACGTCGCCGTCTTCTTGACTACTTAAAGTCTAAAGATATTGAACGTTATCGTGCTATCGTTAAGAAGCTAGGTCTTCGTCGTTAATTCACGGCTTAAAAGACTAAGAAATTGTACAAAAGGGTGTATCCAATATTGGATACACCCTTTTTCTATTCAGAATAACGAATAAACCTGCACACCCTATTTATAATGTGCAGTAAATGCACTCCTACAATCACTTTTTTAGTATTGGTGGTCACTTAAAAAAATAAAATCATTACATTTGTCCAACAAGAACAATTATTTATTACTCAAATTAGATATAAATATAACAATATGGACAATAGTAGTATCGTAGGAGCAAAAATTAAAAAGTTACGCGAAGAACGCGAACTTAGCGTTGCGCAACTAGCCGAACTCACTGGCCTAGCTGAAGAACAAATACAACGCATTGAAGAAAATATTGACATCCCCTCACTGGCTCCATTAATCAAAATAGCTCGTGTATTGAGCGTTCGATTAGGAACTTTTTTAGATGGAGAAGAAAAGACAGGTCCTACTATTTGTCGACAAAATGAAGAGGCAGACACTATTTCCTTTTCAAATAACGCCCTACTGTCACGCAAACATATGAACTATCGCTCATTGGCCAAGTCTAAATCAGATAGACACATGGAGCCATTTATTATCGACGTCGAGCCAATAGAAGACATTAATTTTACACTTTCCCAACATGAAGGGGAAGAATTAATCTATGTACTAGAAGGCACCATGGAGATTTGCTATGGGGACCAGTCTTATACTTTAGAACAAGGAGACAGTATTTATTACGACTCAATTATTCCTCATCATGTGCACGCAGCTAAAGGGGGCGCAGCTAAAGTACTCGCAGTTATTTATACACCAATTTAACCTCGATCCAATGCAGCAACTATCTGAACGCACTTTGGGAGAATGGCTTGAACATTGGGCAAAGACAACTCCCGATAAAGAATATCTGGTATACAGCGATAGAAACCTACGTTTTACATGGTCAGAATACAACCAACGAGTAGAAACAATGGCCAAAGGCCTCATTTCTATCGGTGTAGGGCGTGGTGATCACGTTGGTATATGGGCCGCCAATGTACCTGATTGGCTCACTTTACTCTTTGCCTGTGCCAAAATTGGTGCTATTTATGTTACTGTAAATACAAATTACAAACAACATGAGTTGGAATATATTTGTCTAAACTCAGACATGCACACTCTATGCATAGTAGACGGCGAAAAAGATAGCAATTTTGTAAACATGGTCTATACAATGCTCCCAGAACTAAAAAAACAGCCTCGTGGTCATCTTTACAGTAAGCGTTTTCCTAAAATGCGTAATGTATTGTTTTTAGGCCAGGAAAAACACCGCGGCATGTACAACACTTCGGAGCTCATGCGAGTTGGAGCAATTTCACATACAAAAGAACTTGATATTTTAAAAAAGCTAGTCACATGTCAAGATGTCGTAAACATGCAATATACTAGCGGCACAACAGGTTTTCCTAAAGGAGTTATGCTGACTCATCACAACATAGCAAACAACGGCTACTTAACAGGAGAGCACATGAAATTTACAGCCCAAGATAAACTATGCTGCTGTGTACCATTATTTCATTGCTTTGGGATTGTACTTGCTACTATGAATGTACTCACCCATGGTTGTACACAAGTTATGGTAGAACGATTTGATCCATTAGTTGTACTTGCTTCTATTCATAAAGAAAGATGCACCTCTGTATACGGAGTACCAACCATGTTTATAGCAGAATTAAATCACCCTATGTTTAGTCTGTTTGATTTAACTTCTTTGCGCGTAGGAATTATGGCTGGCGCATTATGCCCTATAGAGCTTATGCGACTTGTCGAAAAAGATATGCATATGAAAGTAACAAGCGTGTATGGACTTACAGAGGCTTCACCCGGTATGACACACACACGAATTGAACAAAACTTTGAGCAACGTTGCACAACTGTTGGATACGAATTTGAGCACACCGAAGTTATTGTCATGAACCCTGAGACCGGTGAAGAATGCCCCATCGGAACACAAGGCGAACTATGCAACAGAGGATATAATACAATGAAAGGGTATTACAAAAATCCAGCTGCCACAGCAGAAGCGATTGATAAAAATCACTGGTTACATACGGGAGACCTGGGAATCAAGGACAAAAATGGGAATTTTCAGATCACAGGACGAATAAAAGATATGATAATTCGCGGTGGAGAAAACATATATCCACGAGAAATTGAAGAATTCTTATACAAAATGCCAGGGATTAAAGATGTTCAAATAGCAGGTATCCCATCGAAACGATATGGAGAAGCTGTCGCTGCTTATATCATACTTCAAGAAGGTGCAGACGTACAAGAAAGTGATATTAGAGACTTTTGCCTAGGCCAAATCGCACGGTTTAAAATTCCCAAATACATATTCTTTGTCAAAGAGTACCCATTGACAGGAAGTGGAAAAATACAGAAGTTTAAACTAAAGGATATTGGACTACAAATGGCTGATGAACAAGGTATAAATATTATATAATGACACCATCTAGAATCATTTTGACATATATTTCACACCAAAGAAAAAACAACCCTAATAAAAGTTTGTCTCCAAACGACTTATCCTAAACTTACAATTAAAGTAAACTCAAGAGCTATGAAGCAACTCTTTAAAAGATGTCTACCTGATGCATTAGCCATCCTTTTTTATGTCGTGATCTCCACAGCATATTTTATTCAACCAATTTCGCAAGGAAAAATTCTCTTCCGTCACGACACCTCAGCTGGTGCTGGTGCTGGGCAAGAAGCTAAAAATTATCATAACCAAACAGGCAAAACAACTAGATGGACAGATGCACTTTTTGGAGGTATGCCTACATATCAGATTGCACCTAGTTATCAATCCACTAAAGCCCTACAAACTATTGGTAATTTTTATCACTTAGGACTTCCCACCAACATATGGTACATCTTTACAATGATGATAGGTTTCTTTATTCTTATGCGTGCCATGGGCGTTAATACATGGCTATCGACATTAGGAGGCCTAATGTGGGGATTTTCAAGTTATTTTTTCATCCTTATAGCAGCTGGACATATCTGGAAACTTGTTACTCTAGCATATATCCCCCCAACCATTGCTGGACTAATATGGACTTATAAAGAGCGATACATGATAGGCTGTGCCGTTACTGCTCTTTTTGTGGCATTACAAATCATGTCAAACCATGTACAAATGACATATTATTTTCTGTTTGTTATGCTCTTTATTATTATTGCTTTATGCATTAGAGCTTATAAAGAAAATAAGCTGCCCGAATTTGGCAGATCTACACTTGTTGTCATAGTAGCAGGATTCATTGGCATTGCAATAAATAGTAGCAACTTATACCACACTTATACATACAGCAAACACACAATGCGTGGCAAGCAGGAGCTGGCTGAAGCTATCGCAAAAAGACAACAAGCACACAAAGAGACTAAAAAGATTAATAGTGGATTATCCACTGAATACATTACTCAATGGAGTTATGGTATAGACGAAACACTCACCCTGCTTATTCCCAACTACAAAGGTGGAGCTTCAGAACCATTGGCAAAAAACGAAAAAGCCATGGAATATGCCAACCCCATGATGCAACAATATGGACTATACAACTACTTTACACAGTATTTTGGCCAGCAGCCAATGACTGCTGGACCAGTCTATGTCGGTGCATTTGTACTGGTTCTTTTCTTATTAGGGTGTTTTATTGTAAAACGCCCCATCAAATGGGCGTTATTAGGGGGAACGATATTTAGTGTACTACTTGCTTGGGGACACAATATGCTATGGCTTACAGAATTATTTATCAAATATATACCATTGTACAACAAATTTCGTGCTGTTTCATCTATTCTAGTCATCGCTGAATTTTGCATACCAGCTTTAGCGATATTAGCCATTGTAGAAATAACTCGAAACCCTAAATCACTTCGTAAAACCCCGTGGCCATTATACCTATCTGTAGGAATTTGTGCAGTCATTTGCGTTCTTGTTTATATCAGTAATCAAGGTGGCACTCACACCAGTACTCCTATGGATATGCAATTATATTCACAACTTGGGCAACAAGGATTAGATACTCAAAGCATAGGAAGTCTTCGCCAAAGCGTTCTTAAAATGCGCGGAAGTATGGTAAGTAGCGACGCCCTTCGCAGCTTAATTATCATTGCTATTGGAGCTTGCTTATTATTGACTTATATACGGGGGATACTGAAACAAGGCTGGACATTGGCTTGGGGCATTATAATTCTATGCCTCGTTGATATGTGGGGAATTAACAAACGCTATTTATATGATGATTTATTTGTAGCACCTAGTCAAAAAACTCAAACCTTTAAACTCACAGAAGCAGACAAAAAGATACTTCAGGATAAAACAATAAACTATCGCGTTTTAAATTTAGCGAGCAACACTTTTAGCGAAAACAACACCTCTTACTGGCATAAGAGTGTGGGGGGATACCATGCTGCAAAACTGCAACGTTATCAAGATCTGATAAATTACCACATCCAACCCGAGATGAAGGCTTTTGTCCAAGCATATAAGGCTGTTAATGGCCAAATGGATAGCATCCCAGCCAACACCATGCCAGTAATTAATATGCTCAACACACGTTGGCTAATTCTTCCTGGAACTAAAGGGAGAACATATGCCGTGCAAAACCCACAGGCTTATGGTGCAGTATGGTACATTGATCAATTATCCATCGCTAAAGACGCCTTAGAAGAGATTACTCCATTAAAAGAATTACCTAAAGGCATTGCAATAATGACTAAGGATATGACTAAAGGCCTTAGTAATTATAAGTGGAACAACTCAACAGACGACAGTATTTGTATAACATCCTACACACCAAATGAACTTCACTATTCTAGCAACCGGGGCACTAAAGGTTTTGCTGTATTTAGTGAAGTTTATTATCCAGGATGGACATGCCGCATAGATGGAAAAAGAGTCAATATTCATCGAGCAAACTATATCTTACGAGCAGTGGAAATTCCTGCAGGCACTCACGAAATCGTATTCACTTTCCACCCAAAATCACTAAAAATCACTGAGGGGATCTCTTACACAAGTACTATGCTCCTATTTTTACTTCTATTTGCTGCAATTTACACGGAATGGAAATACCCCAAAAAAGAAGAATTTTAATAAACGGCATGTCATATCGCTGTATAAATAAACCTTTTCGAGAAGCATTTCACGACAACAAGGGCATGTCATAAATAGTTATGACATGCCCTTATACTATAGAATAAGAATAACACAATTATTTGAGTCCAAGAAAAAGATACTATCAACATACCTGTTTTCTAATTTTCCTCGTTAATAAATCATAGACAACTCCAGCAATAGCACAGATAAACTGTGCAAAACTTTCTATTTTTTAGGCACAATTCATATGGCATATTTGCTGATTATTCTGTATCTTTACACCGATTATAAACTAAAAAAAGACCATGAGTAAAGAAGATCAAGTTTACCATATACCTGTATTGTTTAAAGAAAGTATCGATGCTCTTAATATTGATGCTGATGGTACATATGTAGATGTCACTTTTGGCGGTGGTGGACACAGTCGTGGAATTCTTGAAAAACTCCAAAATGGCACAGGAATGCTCTATAGTTTTGATCAAGATTTAGATGCAGAGGCTAACTGTCCAGAAAACGACCACTTTACTTTCATTCGAAGTAACTTTCGTTATCTACGCAATTTTCTACGATATCACAATGTAGAAAAAGTAGATGGCATATTGGCCGACCTTGGCGTATCTTCACATCACTTTGATGACGAAGAACGTGGTTTTTCATTCCGTTTCGAAGGACCACTTGATATGCGCATGAACAAAAGAGCTGGTATGACAGCCGCAGATATTCTCAACAACTACGACGAAGAACGTCTTGCAGACATTTTTTATCTGTATGGCGAATTAAAGAACTCACGTAAGATAGCCAAATTAATTGTCAAAGCTAGAGCTGAGCAACCACTTAAAAAAATTGAAGAATTTTTGAGTATTATCAAGCCGCTTTTCAATAGAGAGCGTGAAAAGAAAGAACTAGCCAAGGTTTTTCAAGCTTTGCGCATTGAAGTCAATCAAGAAATGGCTGCTCTTAAAGAGATGCTTCATGCAGCCACACGTATGCTTCGTCCTAGTGGACGCCTTGTGGTTATCACATACCACTCACTAGAGGACCGTCTAGTCAAGAATTTGATGAAAACGGGTAATTTTGAAGGTAAATTAGACCAAGACTTTTTTGGCAACATCACCAGCCCTTACAAACTTGTCAATCGAAAAGTTATTGTGGCTAGCAATGACGAATTAGCTTGTAATCCACGTGCCCGTAGTGCCAAGTTACGTATAGCTGAGAAAAAAGAATAGAGACATGAGTTATACTCCTAAAAAGAGAAAAAACACACTTGGTTACATTCTCAAAGGAGGTTTCTTGTTTCATCCGTTTGTCTTAAAACAAGTTCCTTTGCTACTTTTGGTGATGATTTTTTCATTTATGACCATATGTGTACGATACACAGTAGATCTACAAATTGTGCATATTCAAAATCTCAAGCGCGAAGAAGTAGATATGAAATATAAAGCATTATCAAAACAAGCTGAGCTACTAGAGATGAGTCGTGAATCTAAAGTCATAGAACGCCTACACGAAGTTAACAGTAAATTAGAGTTAGCCAAAGAGCCTCCCTATATTATCAAATAACCCTTTTAAAAAGGTAATAACATGCATAAAATATCTGAAGACGAAAAGAAGACCTTAGGGTTTCGCGCCAACTTAGTGGCGTACCTTATCCTCCTTATTGGTGGAGGTCTTCTTGTGACTAAAGTCTCTCAAAAGATGTTTATGCAACATCAATATTGGTTAGATGTACAAGCACGCTTAGTGAAAGACAGTGTACAGGTGAGACCAAGACGTGGCAATCTTTTATCCGATGAAGGTGACTTAATGGTGACAACTCTTCCTGAGTATAAAGTTTATATGGATTTTGGTGTACCCACGCTAAAAAACAGGAGCAAAATCAGTAAAGCCGTACTAAGACGTTATAAAAAAGACTCATTAGCAAAACGAAATGCTTATAGTGACAATGCTCGCCTGCTCTTTGCAAAAGAACTCCATAGGATTTTTCCAAACACATCAACTAGTCATTTCCTATCAAAGATTAACCAAGGATACAGCACACAAAGTCGATATTTTCAACTTTATAGTCCTCTAATCACTCATTCCGATTACCGAGAGGTAGAAGCTGCCGCTTACCGACTTTTTGGTTCCCAACATGGACTAACTCATTCATCACAAGAAATTAGAAACCATCCATTTGGTTCATTGGCCTCACACACTTTGGGCTCTTTCCGTACCATAGAAGCAAAAGACAAAAATGGGAAGTTACTTCCAAAAGACAGACCAACTGCTGGATTAGAAGTTGCTTTTAACAAAGATCTAAAAGGGGAAGATGGGCTAAAGAAAAGAAGACGTATCTTCAATAGATACAGAGATGATGTTTTGATTCCTGCAGTACAAGGTGCAGATATTATGACAACTATCAACGTAAACATGCAGGATATCTGTGAAACTCAATTACGCAAAGAGATTGCAATTCTGAAAGAGAGAAATAAAACTGTACTTCAAGGCATGGTTATTCTAATGGAAGTAAAGACTGGGTACATAAAGGCCATTGTCAATCTTAGTCCTAATAGCAATGGAGAATATACAGAAAGAAACAATCGTGCTTTGACAGATGCTATGGAGCCGGGGTCTACCTTTAAAACAGCTTCATTAATGGTTGCACTTGATGACGGAATGATTACGATGAAAGACAGTGTAGATACTGGGGAAGGTATGAGAGTTATGTATGGATCAAAAAATAAAGATTGGTATTACGCACGCCATCATTACCTCAACACTATTAACAAAACTCCAGGTAAGCCTTACTATGATCATGCTATCAATGTACAAGAAATACTAGAACAATCCTCTAACATAGGGACAGCAGTATTGATTGACAGACATTACAAGAACTGCCCTGAAAAATTCATTGATGGACTTAAACGAATTGGAATATTAGATTCTATCAATCTTCAAGGCTTACGTGTAAACCGCCCAAGCGTAATTGAGCCCAATAACACTAAAGGTTTATGGAGTAAATCAACACTTCCATGGATGTCTTTTGGCTACAATTCCAAAATGGCTCCAATCAATACTCTATGTTTTTATAATGCCATCGCTAACAATGGAAAGATGATGGCTCCAATGTTGGTCAAAGAGATTCAATACGATGACCATATTGAACATCTTAAAACAAAAGTATTACGTCAACATATTTGTAAGGCTTCTACTCTTAAAGAAGTACAACACATGTTGGAAGGAGTTGTCAAAAATGGGACTGGAAAATCAGCTGGAAATTCTGAATTTGGCGTAGCAGGAAAGACAGGAACAGCACAAATTTATCTACCAACTTATGGCTATGCACATAAACGAAAGCTAGGTAGCTTTGCAGGTTATTTTCCAACAGAATCTCCACGTTACAGCTGTATTGTGGTTTTGGAAGGGGCTAGCATGTCTAGTCACGATGCAGCAAACGTATTTGGAGAGATTTCTAGACATGTATATGCTCAATGTTTAACCCGAGGAGTAAATATGGCTATTGATTCCATAACAGAACCAACTCCCAAAGTTGTTTCAGGCAATACTCGTTTAACAGAGAAAGCATTGAATGAGCTAGATATATCCGACAAAGATATAGATATTAAGACTCCAAGGGCAGTCCAAGAATATCGAATGCCTAGTGTATATGGAATGGGGTTACGAGACGCCATATCCACAATAGAACGTACAGGAGCAACAGTTACTCAAGTGCAAGGACATGGTAAAGTATTTCGTCAATTTCCTCGTGCAGGGAGTCGTATTTCTAACCATACTCAAACAAGTATCACTCTAAAATAGTATAAACCTAATAACTAGATATATGCAACTTACAGAACTACTACAACAAATACCCATAAATGGGACACTAGAATTACCATCAGTAAATATTGACGCAATTACAACAGATTCGCGAGCCGTCAAATCTGGTAGTTTATTCATCGCCGTAGTCGGAACAAAAGTCGATGGGCATGATTTTATCAATCAAGCTGCAAATAATGGTGCAGCAGCAATTATATGCCAAGAGATA
Organism: Bacteroidaceae bacterium; assembly: GCA_963668535.1. Lineage (GTDB taxonomy): Bacteria > Bacteroidota > Bacteroidia > Bacteroidales > Bacteroidaceae > F22. Next base: position 1,499,572 of record OY764867.1, on the reverse strand, counting down.
CCAACAGGTTATCTTGGCACTTGCCCTTGTATCGTTATACCTGACACTCGTTCAGCTGTAGGTCGTATTGCGACAACTTTTTACGGTAACCCTACCGAGAAGTTGGAACTTGTCGGTGTCACTGGCACCAATGGCAAAACAACTATAGCCACTTTACTTTATAAGTTATTTCAATATTTCGGATACAAAGTTGGACTAATTTCAACAGTATGCAACTATATTGACGATGAAGCAATTCCAACAGAACAAACCACGCCAGATCCTATTACCTTAAATGCACTTTTAGGACGCATGGCGGATGAAGGATGCAAGTATGCATTTATGGAAGTAAGCTCACATGCAATAGACCAAGATCGTATCAGCGGCCTTCGTTTTGCTGGTGGAATCTTTACAAACTTAACTCGTGATCACATGGATTATCATGGCAACTTTGACAATTACCTAGCTGCTAAAAAACGTTTTTTCGACGAACTTCCTAAAGATGCTTTCGCATTGACCAATTTAGACGATCGTAATGGAGAGGTTATGTTACAAAATACCAAAGCAAAAACTGCCAAATATTCCCTTCGTACATTATGTGATTTTAAAGGCAAGGTCTTGGAAACTCATTTTGAAGGCATGGATTTAGAAATGAATGGTCGCGAAGTTGCCACTCAATTTATAGGACACTTTAATGCCTCTAACTTACTTGCCGTCTACGGTGCAGCTTGTTTATTGGGCAAACAACCAAATGACATTTTAATAGGGGTAAGCACTTTACATTCCGTTGCAGGACGCTTCGAAGCCCTTCGTTCCCCATCTGGTTACACGGCTATTGTTGACTATGCACATACTCCTGATGCCTTAATAAACGTACTTAAAGCCGTACAAGACATCAACGTAGCGCAAGGACAGGTCATTACAGTAGTGGGTGCAGGCGGTAATAGAGACAAAGGGAAACGCCCAATTATGGCACAAGCTGCTGTCAATAATAGCGATCGAGTTATTATCACATCAGACAACCCACGTTTTGAAGAGCCACAAGATATTGTCAACGATATGCTAGCTGGTCTAAGTAAAACAGACATGGAGCGTACCCTAAGTATTGTCGATCGCCGTGAAGCAATACGCACTGCATGCGCACTTGCCCAACCCAATGACATTATAATGATTGCTGGTAAAGGGCACGAAAATTATCAAGATATCAAAGGAGTTAAACATCATTTTGATGACAAAGAAATAGTTCAAGAGATCTTTTCTTGTTAACGCCAATCCTTTTTATAAAAATAATAACACAAAAGAATTATGCTCTATTATATTTTTGAATGGCTAAAACAAATTGAGTTTCCAGGCTACAACATGCTTATATCAGTATCGTTTCGAGCTCTGATCACACTTATTTTGTCTCTACTCATTTCAACTATCGTAGGCCACAAATTTATTGAGTTGCTCCGTCGTAAACAAATAACAGAGACACAGCGAGATATTAAGATTGACCCTTTTGGTGTCAACAAAGTTGGCGTACCTAGTATGGGAGGGCTGATTATTATCGTTGCCATACTTATACCCTGCTTATTATTTGGCCGACTTAGTAATGTATATATGATTCTAATGCTCATCACTACAGTATGGTTGGGAGCTATTGGTTTTATCGATGATTATATCAAGATCTTTAAGAAAGACAAAGAGGGGCTACATGGAAAATTCAAAGTATTTGCTCAAGTATCACTTGGCTTGATCGTGGGGCTTACCTTGTATTTTTCTCCAAATGCTATTATTCGCACCAACACAAAGCACATGCACCAAGGTGCTCTCATAGAAGTTGCACATTCGAAGAAAGATGTCAAATCGACTCAAACGACAATCCCATTCTTTAAAAACAACCACCTTGATTATTCCGATATTGCTTTTTGGACTCATGATAATACACAAAAGCAAATTTGGGGATGGATATTTTTTGTGGTAATAACAATCTTTGTTGTTGTCGCTGTATCTAATGGCGCCAACCTAAATGACGGTATGGACGGAATGGCTGCAGGAAATTCAGCTATTATTGGTGTAGCGTTAGGAATTTTAGCTTATGTATCTAGTCACGTCGCCTATGCTAAGTATCTAAATATTATGTTTATTCCAGGCAGTGAAGAGTTAGTTATTTTTGCCTGTGCTTTTGTAGGCGCGCTAATTGGTTTTCTTTGGTACAATGCTTTCCCTGCTCAAATTTTCATGGGGGATACTGGAAGTTTAACAATCGGTGGCATCATTGCCGTATATGCACTTAGTATTCACAAAGAGCTACTGATTCCAATATTATGTGGTGTATTTTTGGTAGAAAACCTATCAGTAATTATTCAAGTACATTATTATAAACACACCAAAAAGAGAGGAAAGCCCGTGCGCGTATTTAAACGCACACCAATTCATGATCATTTTAGAACAACACCTAATCTACTTGATCCAAATTGCAAGTTTATCGTCACAAAACCATCGCAAGTTTTCCATGAAGCAAAAATCACAATACGTTTCTGGATTATCACAATTATTCTTGCAGCTATTACCATTATCACCTTAAAGATTAGATAATATAACCATAAAAACAACAAACAAATGAATAATATTAAACGAATAGTTATTTTAGGAGCGGGAGAAAGCGGCAGTGGAGCTGCAGTCCTCGCAAAATTAAAGGGCTTTGATACTTTTGTTTCTGATATGGGAAGTATAAAGTCTCACTACAAAGAACTACTTGACAAATACCAAATTGCTTGGGAAGAGAAACAACATACCGAAAATTTGATTCTCAATGCTAACGAAGTCATCAAAAGCCCAGGCATACCAGATGAAGCTCCAATTATAAAAAAGCTAGTGTCGCAAGGGACACCTATTATTAGCGAGATTGAATTTGCTGGTCGATATACTAATGCTAAAATGATATGTATCACTGGAAGTAATGGCAAGACAACAACAACATCTCTAATCTACCATATTTTCAAACAAGCGGGACTAAATGTTGGTCTTGCTGGAAATATTGGAAAAAGCTTAGCTCTCCAAGTAGCAACAGAAAATCATGATTATTACGTGATTGAATTAAGCAGTTTTCAGTTGGACAATATGTATGATTTCAAGGCCGATATTGCTGTAATGATGAATATCACACCAGATCATTTAGATCGATACAAAAATTGTATGCAACAATATATCGATGCGAAATTTCGCATTACACAAAATCAGACAGATAGCGATGCTTTTATATTTTGGAACGATGACCCAATCATTCAAGAACAACTTAAACGACATGGTCTAAAAGCTCAACTATATCCATTCTCTGCCATCAAAAAAGATGGCGTGATAGCATACACTTCAGAACAAGAAATTAAGATCGACAGACCAAGCGATTTTAATATGGAACAAGAAAAGCTAGCTCTAACTGGTAAACACAACCTATACAATTCGTTGGCAGCTGGAATCGCTGGTAATATTGCTGGTATCAGCAAAGATTCCATTCGTCAGGCCTTGTCTGATTTTGAGGGGGTGCCACACCGATTGGAATTTGTAGCCAAACGCCAAGGAGTAACCTATATCAATGACTCTAAAGCCACAAATGTGAATTCTTGCTTTTACGCATTACACAGTATAGACAAACCAATTCATCTGATTTTAGGGGGCAAAGATAAAGGGAATGATTACCATGAAATTGCCTCTGTTGTACGAAATAAATGCAAGAGCCTCATCTTTATGGGAGCAGATAACAGTAAGCTAATTGCTTTTTTCAAAGATTTCGGACTCCCTTTCTATGACACACATAGTATTGACGAAGCACTAACAGCAGTTCAAAAAGAAACATCTAGAGGAGATACCGTTCTATTGTCTCCTTGTTGTGCTAGTTTTGATTTATTTAGTAGTTACGAAGACCGTGGAGACCAATTTAAGCAAGCAGTACTTAACATCCCCATCGGATAACACGAAACAAGTACCATTATATGGAGCATTTTACATCCTTTATTAACCGAATATTTAGAGGTGATAAAGTCATTTGGGTAGTTATGGCTATCCTAGTAAGCATCTCTATCGTTGAAGTTTTTACTTCAACGAGCAGCTTCGTGTCTCCATCCAATGGCAACTTTATGGCACAAGTCAATAAGCACATTTTTACTTTATGCATAGGATTTGCTATTATTCAGATTACTTTGTTGATACCCTTCAAATTTTATCGTTTAGCAGGTGTGGGAGGATTTATCATCATGTTAGGTATGCTAGCTGCAGTGCTTTTCCTAGGTCATAAAGGAAATGGAGCGACACGTGCCATTATGCTAGGTGGATTCTCCATACAACCATCAGAACTAATTAAACCCTTTTTGATCGTTAGTTTATCCACCCTAGTAGCTATTGGCAAAGAGAAATCTCATTTATGGAAACGATTAACTTGGATAATCTCTATTAGTTGTGCTATCATGATAGCTCTTATTGGAAAAGAGAATTCCTCTTCAGCACTCATGTTGATGGCTTACTGTCTGACCTTCTTATGGATTATCAACTTTCCTATGAGATATTGGAAAAGAATGACTCTGACAGTACTGATAACTGGGGTTTTGGGTATCACAGCTATTTTTACATTAGGACAGTACACCAACATTGGACGATTAGGCACATTTAAAGCTCGAGTAACAAGGGCTTTTCAACCTCTACCAGATGATCCACAAGCTGTTGACTTATCTGGAGAAAACACCCAACGCAATCATTCTAACATCGCCATAGGTACATCTTCTGTATTGGGGAAAGGCATGGGAAAAAGTGAAATTAGAGACTATATTAGTGAAGGGAGCAATGACTTTATTTACTCCATTATCCTTGAAGAAACGGGATTGGTAGGTGGACTCATTGTCTTTATTTTGTACATTATAATCATGTTTCGTACTATGCGATTAGGGTACTTACTCTCTAGTCCATTTCCCTCCTATCTGGCCATTGGACTAGGATTATTTATTATGGTTCAAGCCCTGACCAATATGTTTGTGGCTGTCGGTTGGATGCCTGTCACAGGACAGAACCTCCCATTAATTAGTCGTGGAGGATCTTCTGCATTGAGTGTCAGCGTTATGTTTGGTCTGATTCAGAAACTCTTCCATGAATTCAACCAACAACAGCATCACGCTCAAAAAGATGAAACAGATGTTTCTCAATGGACAGGAGTCACAGAACATGAGACTTTATTAACCCCTAAGCCACAAATAGACGACTAACTTAAAAATTACTATTAGAATACAATATATGGATCCAATTAAAATCATTATAAGCGGTGGAGGTACAGGTGGACATATTTTTCCAGCTGTATCAATCGCCAATGCTATCAAAGCAATTGAGCCCGACGCAGAAATTCTTTTTGTCGGAGCAGAAGGCCGCATGGAAATGCAGCGTGTACCAGATGCAGGTTATCCTATTAAAGGACTTCCCGTTGCAGGATTTGATCGCAAACATTTATGGCGCAATGTACGTGTTTTAATCAAGCTTTTTAAAAGTCAACAGATGGCTGCTAAGATTGTGCGTGATTTCAAGCCCGATGTGGCGGTAGGTGTAGGCGGCTATGCCAGTGGTCCAACACTAAAGATGGCTCAAAAAGCAGGCGTTCCGACACTAATACAAGAACAAAATTCCTACGCAGGTGTAACAAATAAACTATTAGCCAAAGATGCAAATAAGATCTGTGTGGCGTATGATAAGATGGATAGATTTTTCCCAAAAGATCGCATCATGCTTACAGGTAACCCTATTCGCCAAACTTTACTAAACCGCCCAACACAAGCTGAAGCTCGCGAAAGTTTCGGGCTAGACGCCTCTACTCCAACCCTAGTGGTTATAGGGGGAAGCCTAGGTGCTCGCACATTAAATGAGGCCATGTTAGCAGGGATGAAGCAACTAGCGGATGCTGGCATACAAATTATTTGGCAAACTGGTAGTTATTACGCCAAAGAGATGGAGACACGAATGACAAATATTCCTCAGAAGCCACGACTTCACATGGGACCATTTATAAAAGATATGGCAGCCGCTTATGCAGCAGCCGATTTGGTCATTTCAAGAGCAGGCGCTAGTTCTATCTCTGAGATTTGTTTGTTAGGAGTCGCTTCTATATTAGTCCCCTCACCCAATGTAGCAGAAGATCATCAAACGAAAAATGCGATGGCTCTTGTTGAGAAAAACGCTGCAGCTTATGTAGCTGATGTTGATGCCATTGACACATTAGCATCTACAGCCCTAATTCTCCTAGAAGATCAAGCACACTTAACCAAGATGCGTAGCAATGTACAGAAAATGGCTCATCCAGACGCCGCTGAAGTCATTGCAAAAGAAGTCATTGGTTTAGCAAAACCAAAGAAATAAAAACAACATTTCGCCCCATTACAACCACCTGAAACATGAAGCAACTTAACGATTTTGAAAATGTCTATTTTATAGGAGCCGGAGGTATTGGCATGAGTGCCATTGCCCGTTACTTCTTAGCACTTGGCAAAGAGGTAGCAGGATATGACCGTACAGCCACTCCACTTACATCACATCTAGAAGAAGAGGGAGCCCACCTACATTTTGAAGATGACGTTGACCTGATTCCTTGCAACATGCAAGATGCTTCTCGCACACTTGTTGTCTACACCCCAGCTATCCCTAAAGATCATAGTGAATGGAGATATTTTCGCGATCATGAATTCACAATTATGAAACGGGCACAGGTACTTGGTTTAATCACCCGTTCCAGCAAAGGACTTTGCGTAGCTGGTACCCATGGTAAAACAAGTACATCTACCATGACAGCTCACTTATTATACCAATCATCTGTAGGATGTACAGCTTTTTTGGGTGGAGTATCACAAAATTATTCAAGCAACCTATTGCTAGATACCAATAGCCCATATACCGTTATTGAGGCAGATGAATTTGACCGCTCTTTTCATCAATTATCACCGTGGATGTCTGTGATTACTTCAGACGATCCTGACCACTTGGATATTTACGGTGACGAAGCCCATTATAAGGAGGCCTTTAGTCAATACACCCAATTAATTCGTCCAGGAGGTGCTTTAATTATGCACGAAGGTTTAACTATTACTCCCCAAGTACAAGAAGGAGTACACATCTACACATATGGGCGAACAAGTGGCGACTTTCACGCAGCCAATGAACGCATTGGCCATGGAACAATCATTATCGATTTTGTTGGTCCCGATATCACAATTAAAGACGTAGAACTAGGTGTCCCTGTAACTATTAATATTGACAACGGAGTAGCCGCAATGGCACTAGCGTATATGAATGGTGTATCTCCAAACGAAATTCAAACTGGCATGAAAAGTTTCCGTGGAATAGAACGCCGTTTTGATTTCCGTTTAAAAACAGAAGCCATCACTTTGCTGAGTGACTATGCCCACCATCCGTCAGAAATCAAGCAAAGCATTGCTTCTGTACGAGCTTTATATCCTGAGAAAAAAATTACAGTAATTTTTCAGCCACATTTATATAGTCGCACGCAAGATTTTTATCCAGGTTTTGCTACTAGTCTTAGTGCAGCAGATGAGGTAATACTACTACCTATTTACCCAGCTAGAGAGCTGCCTATCCCCGGTGTAAGTAGCCAACTAATTCTCGAAAGAATCCATCCATCAATCCCTTGTGAATTAAGTACTAAAAAAAATCTACTAGAGACCCTTAAAAAACGAGATCTTGATGTAGTCATTACTTTGGGAGCAGGTGATATAGAAGATGAATGCGATTCCATCCAAAAGATGCTAGAAGCTCGTTACCTCTAACCCCATGCGCTATGGTAAAAAAAATAATGCAGATATTTGGATTAGTCATCCTCATTGTTATAATACTCGGAAGTTTTATATTTCTGAGAGAACCATCGCGCACTACACCTATGTGTAAGGGAATTCAAGTCCTTGTAACAGACACGGTAGAAAAAGCTTTTATTTCAATTAATGATGTAAAGAAAATTCTTAAACGCAAGAATTTACTTCCAACGGGATACCCAATGGATGATATTTCGACTCAAGACATAGAGAATGCATTGACATGCTTGGATGCAGCACGTACTATTCATTGTTACAAGAGTACACAAAACAATGTGGTCATTCGCATTCAACAACGTACACCTTTATTGCGAGTATTTACTAAAGAGCCAGGGAAATATGGGAATAATTATTTTGTCGACATCGAAGGACAACTCATGAAAGCAGGCAACTGCTATGCCCCCACTCTAGTAGCCACAGGCTACATCACAGATAAACTCGCACAAAAACAATTATACCATCTTGCACAATGCATAAAAAAAAGTGCTTTTTGGGATGCTCAGGTAACACAAATTTTTGTAACTTTGAATGCAAAAGTTACATTATACCCACGAGTTGGACAAAACTGTATCCAACTAGGTGGAATGACAGACATAGACCGTAAGCTAGATCGCATGGAGCGATTCTACCACAAGGTCATCAAAAAAGTAGGATGGCAGAAATACTCGTGTATTAATCTGTCTATACCGAATCAAATAATTTGTACAAAAAGAGAGAACTAGCTGATAAGAAAATATGCATATGTATACTAACGAACTGGTCGCTGCTATTGCCATTAACTCCACATGTTTGTGGGGCGGGGTAGCGGTACAAAAAAGCAATGGTACCCTAGAAATACTTGCTGTTGCACAAGAAGCGAATATTGATAACGCTATCCGCCTCGGCCAAATTTGGAACCGCAAATCTGCTGGACAACTTGTCTCTAATATAATAAATAAGCTAGAGAGCCAACTAGATCAGGTCAATATCACTAAAGTGTACGTTGGTGTAGGTGGCCAATCTATAAAAGCACGTCCACATACCATTACACATACCTTGGTGGAAAAACAAGATATAACAGAGGAATTGATGGACGAGTTGATGAATCAGAACACAAGTCAAGATTTTGGTCGTTATCGTTTGTTACAAGCGATTCCTCAACGATATACTGTCGATAATATTACCCAAGACACACCACCAGTTGGGGTGATGGCGAAACATATTCGTATCGATTACCTAAATCTTATTTGGGGTGATCGTTTTGAAGAAAACTTGACTCATATTTTTCAAGAGTGCAACTTGGAAATTGCAGATGTGCTACCGATTCCTGTAACGATGGGTAAACATATGCTCACAGACACAGAACGTAAGGCGGGGTCTATTTTTATAGATATGGGAGCACAAGTTACAAATGTCAACTTGTACACCGATAACCTTTTACGTCACACATTCACCATTCCGTTAGGAGGTGACAACGTCTTATATGATATAGCCAATGAATTAAATATCCAATCTCTTCCAGATGACACGATGGAAGGCCTTATCAACCTAGCTGATACTGCCGACAACCCACAAGATAGCGAAACTCTTGAAATAGATAACAAAAAAATTCGTCGCATGACCATCAATGATATTGCGACTGCACGCGTTGAAGAAATTGTCGAAAACATATGGTCTCTATTGTTACCATATGAACACCAACGAGCTAACAATACTGTACTCACTGGAGGTCTAGCTCAACTACAAGGATTGAACACAATTTTTGAAAAGCGCACACAATTACCAAAGCGTGACTTTCGTCTTGAACCATTTATCCGCATCTCTTGTGCGTTGCAAGGTTATCTAGATTATACCAATTCAGGTCACCTTAATGCATTATTGACGACATTGCAAGAAGCTAAACCTGGCTGTTGCGAAGATGCCATACGTGTACAACGTGACTTATTTGGCAATAAAACAGAAACAATCCGTCCTACGGAAGGACGTAAATTGACTAAAGAGGAACTAAAATTGGCCAAGTCTTCACTAGACAACACTACCGACAACACATTATCTACACACACAGAAGATGAAGGAGACAATTCTCAAGTGGAAAGTGTACATGAAATAGACACCAACTTTACACAAGAAGCTCAAGCAAACGATAATACATCCACCCAGCCAGAGCCAACAGCACCTCATCAAGAGAAAGGGCACGAAAAGACTTCAAAGAAAAAGAGTTTTATGCGTGCACTTGGTGTACACAGCATCATCAACACCTTACGAAATGGTGGAGTAGTCAATGATGATGAGTCTGTCATTTAATAAAAAAAGAGGGATTATGGAACAAGAATATTTTGAATTGGTCGATACGCCAAAACCCGTAAATCAAAGCATTATCAAAGTCGTTGGTGTAGGAGGTTGCGGTAATCGTGCCGTCTATCATATGTATGAAAAAGGCATCAAAGATGTCAGCTTTGCCAACTGTAACACAGACCGTCAAGACTTAGATAAATTTGAAGGTCCAGAACGAGTTCAGATAGGTAAAGAAGGATTAGGTGCAGGTGGTGACCCAGTAAAAGCCAAAGAAATTGCCGATAATGACCGTGACCGCATTTATGAGATGCTCAACGACGGTACAAAAATGATTTTTATTACTGCTGGCATGGGAGGCGGTACAGGTACAGGTGCTGGTCCCATCATCGCACAGGTCGCTCGTGAGATGGGCATCCTTACAGTAGGAATTGTCACTATTCCATTTATTTTGGAGGGTATTCCTAAGATTAAGCAAGCCTTAGAAGGATTGCGCATCTTATTTAATGAAGTCGATTCACTCATTGTCTTGAGCAATCAGAAATTGCTTGAGATGAACTACCAAGGAGAGGATATTCCCAAAAGTCAAATGTATGATATCGTCAATGATCAAATAGCAACAGCTGCCAAAAGTATTGCCGAGTTGATCACTGTGACTGGAGAAGAAAATATAGACTTCAATGACGTACAACGTGTTTTCAAAGACGGAGGTATCTCATTGATATCTGCAGGCGAAACTAACGAAAAGGAAAACCGCATCAACAAGTCTATTGACGCCGCCTTAAACTCTCCTTTGTTGAACAACAACGATATGCGCAAAGCAAAGGCACTGATTTTTCATTGTACTAGTACACAGGATAATGAAATCACGAGCCGAGACATGCAAGATATTACCAAATTTACCAATTCACTGCGTCGTGATATCTTTATCAAACAAGGTAGTACATATCAAGACGATATGAATAAGACATTACGTGTCACTATCCTAGCTAGTGGCTTCGGTATAGACAACCTTCCTTTCTTACCTCCAGAACTACAAGAGGAAATCAGCGAAGAAGAAAAGAAAAAGCGTAAAGAAGAGGAAGAAAAATGGGAAAAGGATATCCGTACAGTCTATGGTGAAGTCTACTTCCGCAATCAAAACCGTAATTTTTACATTATGGAAGAAGATGAACTTGATGATGACATCGTCATTGCCAATTTGATGGAAACTCCTCCATATAGCCGTTCAACAGCCAAGTTGAATGAGATGAAAGATGCTCGTGCATTAAAAAAGCAAAGCATCAAAGAAAAGAAAAAAGAGATTATCAAAAACACAGGAATCTCTTTCTAACAAAGCAAGAACTGATTATTAATCATTTAATAAATAATATATTATGTCACTATTTGACCAAGTAAATGAAGACATGAAGGCCGCAATGCGTGCCAAAGATAAAGTAGCCCTAGCTGCAATCCGCAACATGAAAAAATTGTTCTTAGAAGCAAAAACAGCTCCAGGTGCTAACGACGAATTAAGCGATGCAGATGCACAAAAAATTGTACAGAAGCTAGTAAAGCAAGGCAAAGATGCTGCTGCTGTATTTATTGAACAAAACCGTCAGGACTTAGCAGATGAAGAATTGGCACAAGTAGAAGTACTTAGTCGCTACATGCCTAAGCAACTTACAGCAGAAGAATTAGATGCTGCTGTACGAGAGATTGTTACTTCAGTTGGTGCCGCAGGTCCCAAAGATATGGGAAAAGTAATGGGTACCGCTTCTAAGCAACTTGCTGGCAAGGCAGAAGGTCGCGCTATTTCTGAAAAGGTAAAAGAAGTACTTGCTTCATTATAAAAACACCTTTTATTATAGAATAGAGGGCATGCTAAATTTATTTGGCATGCCCTTTATTTTGTAATAGCCACACAAAAAAAACAGCATTATCACACAAAAAGGCACTAATTAAAAACAACAAGACAACAAAAAAAGTAGAAAACCATCAAAATGCCTTTTGAGTTTTTTAACTCTGAAAACAATTTTATCATGCTTCTTATTACTATTTTTGTTTTGACTAATAAATCTAAGTCTTTTCAATCGATCGACATGAAAACAAAGCGGAACCGAAAAGCTTATAGAGTAGGACTTACATTTTAATGAAAAATCAAAATGAAAAAGATCAATTTTAAATCACTATTTTTACTATTTGCACTATTTGTAGCAACAAGTATGTACGCAAAAGACATAGCTTATCAAGTTGTAGTTTCCTCATGTGGAAGTATAGCAAAAGTTTCAGCCGATGCATCAATAAATGAAGTTCTTAAAGTTTACGATGCCCTAGAAGGAGCTTGTCACTAACACACCTGTTAATCTAATAATTAGCCTAGTTCTCGAGAAGGCTAATTTATTTATTTCGTAATCTTATGAAGAAAAAAATAATAACTCTACTTATCATACTTGTCACCAGCTCTGCTGCGGCTCAAGACATCTCACTCCACTGTACTTATCTAGAAGATTATAGTAGTAAACTCACTAATGTAGACAAAAAGGAATATGATGAATGGCAACTAAACATTCAAAACAACACGTCTGAATTTTATAGCGTAAGACAAAGAGCATACAGGCAGCTAAAAGATAGCATGATAGCTCAAGGAGCTACTGCATATGAGATTATAGCTGCTTCAAAAGATATGCTTAAAAGCACTCAATGCTTAACTATATACAAACAATTCCCTCAAAAAAGTCAGTGGACTGTACTAGATGAAGTGTTCACATACAAATACAAATATATAGAAGAGATGAATCATCCCAAATGGCAATTAACGTCTAAAAAGAAGGAGATTTTGGGGTATAAATGTCAACAGGCTGAAACGGATTTTCTCGGACGTCATTGGACTATCTGGTATACACCTGAAATTCCTGTACAAGAAGGACCTTGGAAATTATGGGGACTACCAGGTTTGATACTAGACGCTGAAGATACAAATCATTACTTTCACTTCTATTGTATTGAGATTAAAAAGACAGCATCAAAGCCAATAAATCTATCTCTTCATGATAAACATATTACCTGCAAAAGAAAAAAACTTTTAGCAGAACGGTTGGAATATGATACAAACACAGCTGCTTTCATAAAGCAAAGAAAGGGATACGACTGTCAAATGTATCATCAAAACGGTTTGCCCATGAAAGGAGTAAATGAGGCACCTATTTATCTAGAAGATATTAAATAGAATCAAAGAGCAAACTCATAACAATGAGAGAAGTCAGAACAAGAACCATATATTCCTTTAAAAAGAAAACAAGCTATGCGGTATAAACAATTAATCATATTAGCAGCAGCTATATCACTACCCTCGCTTATTAAAGCTCAAAATATCTCAATTCAATGCATCTACTTAGAAGACTATAGCAGCAAACTTGACAATCCAGCAAAGAAAAAGTACGATGAGTGGTGTCTAGATATCCAGAACAACCACTCCGCTTTTTATAGCACTCGTGAAAGGGCATATCAACACTTAAAAGACAGTATGATTGCCAAAGGGTATGGATTTCATGACATTGTTGAAGCTAGTCAAAAAATAATGAAGAGCATTCAGGCATTGAGTATATATAAAAATATACCCCAAAACAATGAATGGACCATCACTGACAAAATCCTAACTAAACGATTTAAATACGTAGAGAAAATTCAGCATCCAACTTGGAAAGTTAGTCAACACACAAAGAAAATATTAGGACATAATTGTCAACAGGCAAGTACTGAATTTCTTGGTAGAAAATGGATTGTATGGTTTACTCCTGATATTCCAATTCAAGAAGGACCGTGGAAATTGTGGGGATTACCTGGGTTAATTCTGGATGCAAGAGACACCAATGAATATTTTCATTTCTACTGTATAGAGATAAAAAACACGACTGTACATCCTATAAAAATTGAACCATACAAATATCTAAAAATAACTCGCACCAAATTACTTAAAGAGATATGGGAATTTGATGCTAATACAGGCTATTATTATAAGACTAGATTAGGTGAAAAATGGTTATGTTACAACCCTGATGGAACTCCTATGAAAGCATACAACGCACATCCTATATGCTTAGAAAGAGTCACATTTAAATAAAGAATTATGCAGTATAGACTCTTTATGGCATTAAATAGAACACTTACACTTCTGGGATTACTAAGTATATCCTCTATAATAGCTACCGCACAAAATCATAAAGCGCTAGCACCTGACTATCACTATACAGGACAAGTCATCAATCAAGCTTCTAGAAAAGGACTTGACTATGCTTGTGTGTCTTTACTTTCTAAAGATTCACTTGCAATAGGATTTGGCTATACCAAATCTGACGGAACATTTGATGTTAGCGTACAAAAAAGACCTTCTTACGTAGCTGCTACTTTATTGGGGTATGGAAAAAAATTGATACCCATTGAACAATTTAACAAAGGCAAACATGTCATTGTGATGGCTACTAAAAGCTTTAAAATTCGTGAAGTCAAAATATCCGCCAAAAGAGTGCAGATCAAAAAGGACACACTAGTCTATTCCGTATCAGGATTTAGAATGCAACAAGACAAAAATATAGAAGATGTCTTAAAAAAGATGCCTGGCATAGAAGTCGCTCCTACGGGAACCATTCTATACCAAGGGCGTGCAATCAATCGTTTTTATATTGAGGGCATGAATCTGCTAGGTGGACAATATACTGTAGGCAGTAGAAATATCAAACCAGATATGGTTAAAAATGTCGAAGTCATTCGTCATCACCAACCTATTAAGGCGTTACGCAATAGCACTTTCAGCGAACAAGCTGCTCTAAACTTAATACTCAAAGATCAATACACCATGAAATGGGTGGGGCATGCAGAAATAGGTGGAGGAACTATCAAAAAAGAGAAAGATACCAAGATAGCTTATCGAAATAAGCTCCTCACCATGATGTTTAATAACTGGCAGCAAAATCTAACTATGTACAAAAATGATCGTACTGGTGTCAACTTATGGGAAGAGTTGTCTATGAAGATTTGGTCACCACGTCTGCTTATTGAAGCAGAAGCTCCTACTCGTCCACTGGTTAAGCTAAGTGCTATTGCGAAGCCAAACTTAGATCAATCACATTATCTCATGAACCAAAGTCACATGCTGACAACTAATCACCTATTTAAGTTGTCGAAAAATGACAATCTTCGCATCCAAGCATGTTATCTACAAGACAAAAACGACTTGAAGGAAACTGCACAAACAGACTACTATGATAACAATAGTATATACACTATACATGAAGGTGTATCTAGCCTAGAAAAAGAGAAGTATATTGAAGGGAAAGTCAATTATGAGCATAATGGAGATATATGGTATATAAAAAATGATTTCTCTGGAATATATGATAAAATCGAGAATAGTGCTTTAATCCAGACAAACGACACCCATAATGCGCTTGAAGGAAAATATAGTCGCACGGTATGGAAAGAGAAATTTGAATGTATCTATAATACAACTGACAAGAAAACCTTTAAGATTAATGGTAATATGCAATACTGGGACTTTCCTCAGAACATCAGCCTTATCACAGAAGAGAATCAGCATACCAGTGAACAAGGATTTACTGCCAATATGTACACTGGTTTCAAACATAAGATAGGTGGATTTTATGTAAACTACGATGCAGGGGCGACTTTTATAAATGAGAAGCTGCACAATACAATAATAAAAGTAAATAACACACAAAGCAATACATTTGTCCAAGAATGCCTGTATGTAAACCCTTCAATCATGCGGAAGACCCATGATTACACTATACGTCTCTGTGGACTATTTACAGGTTATCATACAGATATAGAAAACGCAAACAACAAATCTAAAACTAAAACAAGATGGTATGTACATCCTCGTATATTTGGGAGCTGGCAAGTAGACGGATATAATACATTGTCAGCTAGCTATTCTCTAAACTACCGCATCAATACATTGAGACAAACCTTTAGCATGCCCCTATATACAAATTATAGAACACAAAGTAGTTATTCCAATGATAATACAGCAAACCAATCACAAAGTGTGTATGCTAAATATGAATACGACAATCCTATGGCAGGATTTTTTACTTATCTAAAATTCAGTATGTCGGAGCAAACTAATGACTATATTATGGAACGCAGTTTTGCCGATAATATAGTCTATCTTCACGCTCGTCCTGATAATTACCACACGAACAACTGGAGTATAGAGGCACGCATCAATCAATCATTGGTTTTTTGGAAAACCAATCTCTCAGTTAAGCCCAGATTCTCTAGTAGAAACTACGCCTTATTGATTGACGATGTTAAACAAGATGAGGAAACAGATATGACTTCTTGTGAACTGGGACTAACAGTACAGCCCAACCGTTGGATAAATTTAGATTTGTACAGTACCTACTCTAAGTACGAGAGTAAACTAAATGGGAGCTATAGTATAGAAGATTGGCATTATAAAGGTGAACTAAATATCACACCATTTGAAGGACTAAACGTCACTATAGGTGCGGATGCATACCACAATACAGATAAGTCTATTAAAGACTGTTCGTTCATGCATATTAAATGTGACTACGAATGGAAAAGTTGGAATGTGGCATTCGAAATACAGAACGTTATGAACAAGAAGAAGTATACGCGCCAGTATTTCAACGCTCTATATCAAACAACACAAACCACCAATTTGCGTCCAAGAACTTGTGTACTATCTTGTGGATTTAGTTTTTAGCCACCTATATATATAATGTGTCGTTAATCAAACAGGGAACGCATCATCTCAACAGATTGCAGATCAGGTAAATGAGTCAAATGTAAACGATAATACTGTAAGATAATATCTAACAACTCTACACGCTCGCTACGACTCATTTTATACAAGTGCATAGTTGCATACTGTATACGCAACATTTGCTTGAGAGCAACCGCTTGTTCAGGTTGTAAATAGTGCCTATGCATAGGACGAGTCATGGTAAAGCAACTATCTATCATATCAAAATATCCTTGCTGATAACCCTCCTCTACATTGGGCTGCAAACCTAAAAAGCGAAGCAAACGAATCAAAAAGGCGATATGAAAGTTGGCCACCGAATCTTGCGAAGCATCTAACCACTGTAAACTGGTCTGTATAAAAACAAATAGAGAGTCACTTCCCGACTCATCTTTCAACAGATGAAACAAAAATTCAGATAGAAACATTGCCAAAGATAGCTTCACTGGATCAAAAGGGATAGTCATCCACGGAGCTATATTTCTAGCTTCTTTTATTCTATACATCCCATTATTGCCTTTTTTAGACAATTCGAGTTCCAAAAGCGAAAGCATCTGAAAGACATTAGCATGTACTCCATTTGATCTTTTACTATGCACGATAGGTAAAAGGCAGGACACACGCCCCAATTCACGCGTATAGAGCACCACGATATGTTGTCTATCATTGTACTTAATACGCTGTAAAACTATAGCTTGAACTTTTTGATACATAGGACAAAAATAATGCGAATCTAGATTCTTATAAAAGAAAAAAGCCAACCATAAAAATGACTTTCGAGACAAAACTAGTAAAAAAACCATCAATACTGGGATATTCCTTCCAAAATTGCGCTCATGGAAAAAAAACAGGAGAAAAACCAAAAAAAAAGAGACTATCGCTTGCAGGTTTGAAAAAAAGACGTACCTTTGCAACCGCAATGAGAGATAAAGCAATAACAAGCTATATTCTCAAGCATATCCGAAAGGATATTTAGGCTGGCCCATTCGTCTATCGGTTAGGACGCCAGGTTTTCATCCTGGAAAGAGGAGTTCGACTCTCCTATGGGCTACTCAACTGTAAGAAACAAAACCTCATTAAAGAGATTAGTCATTATGGCAAATCACAAATCATCCCTTAAGAGAATTCGTCAAGAAAAGACAAGAAAACTCTTTAACCGTTATTACGCTAAGACAATGCGCAACGCTGTACGTAAGTTGCGTGCAACGACAGAGAAGGCAGAAGCAGAAGCTTTGTTGCCATCTGTACAAAAGACACTTGATAAGCTTGCTAAAGTGAATATCATTCACAAAAACAAAGCTGCCAATCTGAAGTCTAAATTAGCTCACCACGTAAACCAACTCGGCTAACATAGCTACTGGTTTATTTCTTATGGTGATTAGAATATACGAGTCGGATGCAGCACATTCGGCTCGATTTTTTTGACTTTCTGATATTTTCGAAAGAGGTATCGTTAGTTGTATAGGCTGGCCCATTCGTCTATCGGTTAGGACGCCAGGTTTTCATCCTGGAAAGAGGAGTTCGACTCTCCTATGGGCTACACAATGTTATTGTAAAAGGAATAAACCAATTTAAAAGAAAGTTTAGTCATTATGGCAAATCACAAATCATCCCTTAAGAGAATTCGTCAAGAAAAGACAAGAAAACTCTTTAATCGTTATTACGCTAAAACAATGCGTAATGCAGTTCGTAAACTGCGTGCAACAACAGACAAGGCAGAAGCAGAAGCTTTATTGCCATCTGTACAAAAGACACTTGATAAGCTTGCTAAGGTGAATATTATTCACAAAAACAAGGCTGCTAATCTTAAGTCTAAACTGGCTCACCACGTAAATCAACTGGGCTAAATAAGCGCGCGGTTTATTTCTTATGGTGATGACAATATAACGGGTCAGATGCTTTTGCATCTGACTCCTTTTTTTTGCGCATATATGAGCTTTTTTTAAGGCCTATTATCTAGTATATTTGCCTAAAAATGAGTATATTTGCTCAGTTAATAACTGACTTTATAATCATATGAGCGAAAATCAAGAAAACCCTAATAGCAACAGTTATTCGGCATCCAATATTACAGTCCTAGAGGGACTGGAAGCGGTGCGTAAACGTCCTGCTATGTATATCGGTGATATCAGTCTTAAAGGACTACATCACCTAGTATACGAGGTCGTAGACAACTCCATTGACGAAGCTTTGGCGGGCTACTGTGACCACATTGATGTCACAATTAATCAAGATAATTCAATCACTGTAAAAGATAACGGTCGTGGTATCCCAGTAGATATACACGAGAAAGAAGGTAAATCAGCTCTAGAGGTTGTTATGACCGTCCTTCATGCTGGAGGTAAGTTCGATAAAGGTTCTTACAAAGTATCTGGTGGTCTTCACGGTGTCGGTGTATCTTGTGTAAATGCACTATCTACTAAGTTAATCACAGAGGTAGCTCGTGGAGGGAAATTATATCAACAAGAATATGCTTGTGGTCATCCTCAATATGCCGTGCGCGAAATTGGTTCGGTAGACTACACAGGAACCAAGCAAACATTTTGGCCTGACTTATCTATCTTCACTGAAAGCGTATATCGTTACGATATTCTTCAAGGCCGCCTACGCGAATTGGCTTATCTAAATGCTGGTATCCGCATTACTCTTACAGATGCCCGCGAACAAGACGAAGAAGGTAACTATAAGTATGAAGAATTTCATTCTGAAGATGGCCTAAAAGAATTTGTCCAGTTTGTTGATAGTTCACGCGAACATCTTATAGAAGATGTCATCTATATCAATACAGAAAAGCAAGGCACTCCAGTAGAAGTAGCTATCATGTATAATACTTCATACAGTGAAAACATTCACTCGTATGTCAACAACATCAACACCATTGAGGGAGGTACCCACTTAGCTGGTTTCCGTCGCGCATTGACACGTACTTTGAAGAAGTATGCTGAAGAAAGCAAGATGCTAGACAAAGTCAAAGTGGAAATTTCAGGAGATGACTTCCGCGAAGGATTGACTGCCATTATTTCTATCAAGGTAGCAGAACCTCAATTTGAGGGACAAACCAAAACTAAGCTTGGTAACAAAGAAGTTATTGGCGCAGTAGATCAAGCTGTCGGTGAAGCACTATCATACTATCTTGAAGAGCATCCTAAAGAAGCCAAGATGATCGTTGAGAAAGTGATTCTTGCTGCCAATGCTCGCCATGCAGCACGCAAAGCGCGTGAAATGGTACAACGCAAATCGCCTATGGGCGGTGGTGGACTACCAGGAAAACTAGCTGACTGTTCAGACAAAGATCCAGACAAATGCGAATTGTTCCTTGTCGAAGGGGATTCGGCTGGTGGATCAGCTAAGCAAGGACGTGACCGCATGTTTCAAGCAATTCTTCCACTTCGTGGTAAAATTTTGAATGTTGAGAAAGCACAATATCACAAGGCACTAGAAAGCGACGAAATTCGCAATATATACACTGCTCTTGGGGTAACTATTGGTACAGAAGATGACTCTAAAGAAGCCAATATTGCTAAGCTACGTTATAAAAAGATTGTCATCATGACCGATGCCGATGTCGATGGTTCTCACATCGACACATTGATTATGACATTCTTCTTCCGTTATATGCCACAACTTATCCAAAACGGATATTTGTACATTGCATCGCCTCCATTGTATCTTCTACGTAAGGGTAAAAACGAAGAATACTGCTGGACCGAAGAAGATCGTATACGATTTATCGACGAATATGGCAAGGGAGATGAAAACGCTGTTCATATCCAACGATACAAAGGTCTTGGTGAGATGAACCCAGAACAACTTTGGGAAACAACCATGGATCCATCTCGCCGCTTATTAAAGCAGGTATCTATTGAAAATGCAGCGGATGCAGATCACATTTTCTCAATGTTGATGGGTGAAGACGTGGCGCCACGTCGTGCATTTATCGAAGAGAATGCAACATATGCTAATATCGATGCGTAAAGCATAGAATATATTTTATCAATAAATCCATCCTCACATCTTACAACGAGGAAAGGGGCTGCAACTTGCGTTGCAGCCCCTTTTTTGTGCATAAGTGTGTTGTGCACACGGTTACACACAAAGTTGTACACATATTTGTGCACTGAGATATGCAATATACACAGACTTATACACAAAGTTGTGGACAACTACTAAATAGTAATTGTCCACAACTTATCTTTTATACGGGATAGCTCAAATTCTAGATATACCCCTGTTCCTTAAGTTCTCTGGCCACATCAACCAATTCCTCATACCAACGTTCACCAAAACGGCGAATAAGCGCATCTTTGCAGCTTTCATAGATTGCTACACCCTTTTCACGTCCCAGTTTGCATGCCCCATCACATACAGACCAACGATGATAATTTAATGCCGTCAATTTATCTTGCCCTACCGTTGACAAACGGATAGGATACAAGTGACAAGAAATAGGCTTCGGCCAGTCAATTTTACCTGCTCGGTACGCTTTCTCAATAGCACATAGGCAATTACCATGATCGTCATAACAAGTAAAGACACAATCTTTACCGTTCACAATAGAGGTTACCCAGTCGCCATCATCATCAATATAGGCTACTCCTTGTTTATCGATAATAGCTTGCGCTTCAGACGAAAGATCCTCCCAGATTACTGGGAGGACTTCCTTTAATTTGTCTATTTCATCGACTTCAAGCGGCGCCCCACTCTCTCCTTCTACACAGCAAATGCCCTTGCAAGCTTGAAAATCACACAAGAACTGCTGCTTAAAAATGTCTAGAGAGACGATGGTATCGTCAATTTGAATCATATACTATTTTGCTTTACTAAGGATTAGAACAATTGCTTACCAGTCATTTCTGCTGGTACATCCATGCCCATAATCTTCAATAGAGATGGTGCAACGTCTGCTAGTACACCATCTTCAACCTTAGCTTCTTTATTTTCAGTTACATATACAAATGGAACTGGGTTTAGAGAGTGCGCTGTATTTACAGAACCATCTTCATTTAGAGCGTTATCAGCATTACCATGATCGGCGATGATGATGACCTCATAACCAGTTTGCTTAGCAGCTTCTACAGTATCTTTCACACATTCATCGATAGTCTTCACAGCTTTTTCTATAGCTTCATAGATACCAGTGTGTCCCACCATATCTCCATTAGCATAGTTGACTACGATAAAATCATACTTATCTTCCTTGATTGCATCGACCAATTTATCTTTCACTTCAAATGCACTCATTTCTGGCTGCAAGTCATAAGTAGCCACCTTAGGAGATTTGACCAATATACGATCTTCCCCTTCATAAGCACTTTCGCGGCCACCATTGAAGAAGAAAGTAACGTGTGCATACTTTTCTGTTTCAGCAATATGCAATTGTGTCTTACCTTGTGCAGCAAGGTATTCACCCAATGTATTTTGTACATTCTGCTTGTCAAACAAGATGTGCACATCCTTGTATGAAGGATCGTATGGAGTCATGCAATAGAATTGGATATCCTTAATCGTTTCCATACCGTGTTCAGGCATATCTTGTTGAGATAGTACCACAGTAAGTTCTTTAGCACGGTCATTACGATAGTTGAAGAAAATAACAACATCTCCTTCTTTAATCGTACCATCTTCTGCACTAGTGATTGGTTTTACGAATTCGTCTGTAACATCTGCATCGTAACTAGCTTGCATAGCTGTTGCCATATCAGAAGCTTCAGTACCAATACCTTTTACGATAAGATCATATGCTTCTTTGACACGTTCCCAACGTTTATCTCGGTCCATTGCATAGTAACGTCCCACGATAGATGCAATAGCAGCATGCGTTTGACTTTGCTTAGCGCACTGTGCAGTTAGTTGCTCGATAAATCCCTTACCACTACGTGGGTCAGTATCACGACCATCCATAAAACAATGGATAAACGCATTGTTTACTTTGTATGTATTGGCAATTTCGATCAATTTGAATAGGTGATCAAAAGAAGAGTGTACACCACCATTTGAAGTCAATCCCATCAAGTGTACGTTTTTGCCATTATCTTTAGCATACGTAAATGCATTGACTATTTCAGGATTTTCAAGAATACTTCCATCTTTACAAGCGTTGTTGATTTTCACAAGATCTTGATATACAATACGGCCTGCACCAATATTCAAGTGACCTACTTCAGAGTTTCCCATCTGTCCATCAGGTAGACCAACGTTTTCACCTGAAGCAGCTAGTTGTGAATGTGGATACTCAGCAAGCAAACTATCCCAATATGGAGTCGGTGTGTTATAGATCACATCTGATTTGCTTTTGTTACCGATTCCCCAACCATCGAGAATCATCAATAATGCTTTTTTGCTCATCTTTCTACTATATTTAAATAATTATTTTTAGTCTAACACCTAAGTTTGCAGGACAAATCCTTGTCTATATTTTCTTACAGCAAAGGACTTAGGCAGGGCAGCAAGTCACACTCCTGTCCATCGTTGCAAAGATACAAAAAAAGCACCGCATAGGGTGCATATTCGTGTAAATTAAAAGGCAATGCTTTGCGTATAGTATATAAATAAAATAAAGATAAGCTTCTAATATCTTACGCAAAGGCTAGCGATCCTCGATTCAATGGTTTGGTCCCATCGATTCAAACGATTGGATCGATGGGACCAAACGTTTGAATCGACAGCCAGATAGTAAGGCAACAACTCTTTCGACCTAAAAGGGAATACTTTGCTCTATATATTCAGGCGGTAAGAGTCTAAAGGAACGACGATGGTGCGGAGTCACTCCATATGCTTTAATGGCAGCTCGATGCGCCTTAGTAGGATATCCCGCATTTTGCCCCCAACCATATTGAGGATAATCCGTGGCAATCCCTTTCATATAGTCATCTCTATAGGTTTTGGCCAAAATAGAAGCCGCCGCAATAGGCGCTAATTTTCCATCACCTTTCACCACTGTGGTATGCTTAATATTGGGATAATCATAAAATCTGTTCCCATCTATCAGCAAATGCTCTGGACGTGTTTTCAACTGATCGACCGCACGATGCATGGCCAAAATAGAAGCTCTAAGGATATTGATTTGATCAATCTCTTCGGCCGATACCACGCCCACGGCCCATGCTACAGCTTCTTGTTCGATGACCTCACGAAGGGCATATCTATCCTTCTCTTTAATCTGTTTAGAGTCGTTGAGCAGATCATTGTGAAAGTCATCGGGTAAAATAACGGCTGCCGCATACACGGGACCAGCCAAACAGCCTCGTCCAGCCTCATCGCAACCAGCCTCAATTTGGTCTGCATGTAGATGTAATGCTAACATAATCGTTTTTTATTGTACCACTCCTCTCCAATCGTCTAAATCATATTTTGCTTCGACGACATCTTCGATATTATCAGGCAGATTATAAAAGAAATCTAAACCTGTCAATGCTTCTATTTCATCGACCGAACGGCAATCTGAAGCCTGCACGGGACCAGACAATGCTTCATGTTTAAACCACATACCTAAAGCACGGTAGGTCACTTTATTGGACAAAGCATTATCATGGAAACGCTTCAAAAAGACCTTGTAAAAATACTTGGGACGAGCGATCTGTTTATTGTCATTGCCATTGGTAATGTATTGTATATCTTCACTACCTCCTACTGTCTGCAATACTGGACCAGTAACCACATATAAAGTATCTACCGTAGCCGTTGATACTCCTCCATTACGCCATGCACGTTCAAGCATTTCAGCCTCTACCCATCGCTCGGCATTGAAACTGTTCAACTGTGGAGACATATTGGTATAATAAAATGTTTGTTCATTGGCATCACGACTACAGGTACGAGAAGCAGAAGAGATCATGTGACCACGATCATGGCCATTGTGCATCCCTGATTCCAAGTCGGCTTGTTCGCTACTAGAGAATGAGGGATCGGCTTGCCACGCATTCGTACGAGCTTGAGGGCCGATATATACGTTGTGCATCGGATAAGCAACATACATTGGTAGGCGCTGACTCATGTCATAACAAACAGTATAGTTACGAATTGGCGTACCTTTGGCCGAAGTCGTATGATGTGTAACAGTGCGTGTATGGGTAGTAAATCCTTGCGATGTACCACGCACCAACTCAAGACAACTCGATAATGTATTTTCAGTAACAGTGACTGAACCAATATGACTACTTGCTGAAGGTTCGTCGCTACCACTACCACCACAACTGGTGAATGCTATCAAAGAAAAAGCGCAAACACTTAAGATTGCTTTATGGAAACCTGTCATAAAATCTAATTCTATATTAATGAAATAATGCTAGTGGATGCAAAAGTACAGAAAAGTCCTTGCGTGCACAAATGCATCATACTAATATAGTCTAAGAAACGAATCAATAAGCACAGGTAAGGCTTTAAAACAATGAGAGCATGTCAAAAAAAATTGACACGCCCTCATACTAGCATATATAAAATCTTTCTAATCGAAAATTTTATTTATCCTCTACTTTCAAATGAATATACACTGGCAAGTGGTCAGAATATCCATTCAAGAAGTTTGTACCACTCCATGTACGTAGAGGATATCCTTTATATTGACCACGCGGAGTCATCATAAAACGTTTTTTGAAGATATATCCATAATATCCTTGCTTAGATGGAATGATCTTCAATGTACCAGCTTTGGCATTGACTAGGTTATTGCTAACAATAATATTGTCAAATAGATTCCAGTTGCCTCTATAACACAATGTACCGTATCCATCTTTATGAATTTGGAAGAATGGGTTGAACAAACCTTCGGCTGGTAAAGAAGTAGGATTACCTGCAGCACCCAACACGACAGAGATAGACTTGTCACGTGGATCATCATTCAAGTCACCCATGATCACAACTTTGGTAGCAGGTTCATTAACGGCCAATGAGTCAACAATATGACGCACCACAGCAGCAGCAGCCTCACGATTAGGACTAGACTTTACTGCACCGCCATAACGTGATGGCCAGTGGTTGCACATAAAAAATACTTTCTCGCCATCCATCTTTCCCCACATAGCTAATACATCACGAGTTAAAAAAGGAATAGTATCCCCAGTGACACGATTCACTCGATTAGAGACTAGATGCACTGCATATGGACGACTTCCTTGCATTTCAAAACGATCTGGACGATAGAAAAAGGCACAATCAATACCACGGCGGTCTGGTGAATCGTAATGAGCGATTTGATAATTAGTCTTTTTTGCTAATTTAGGCTGTGCGAGTAAATCTTCTAGCACCCCACGATTTTCAATTTCAGAAACACCAATCACCGTAGGGAAACTATGGCTTGTCTTGGCTACGCCCAAAATAACGCGTTCCAAATTGTGGAGCTTTTTTGTATATTTTGCTGTATTCCAATGTTTTGGGCTAGTAGGAGTAAACTCACTATCGTTCACATGAGGTGTGTCGATTGTATCAAAAAGGTTCTCACAATTGTAGAACATCACGGTGTGTACCTTATGTTTGACTTGCGCACTTACTGTAGTAGCAAGTCCTAACATCAAAAAACATGCGGTAATGAATGTCTTCTTAGTCATAATCGATTGTATTAAATTGATTTTATCTGTAAAACGATTAAAACTTGCAGTAGTCTGATCCTCTCGGATACAGTCTACTGCAAGCAGTCTTAATTATTAATTCGAAGCATATAGGTATGCTACAAGAAACTATAGCTAGATTCCTTTTCTGCTACGCTAATCATATCAGCTGGGAAATTGGCATAGAAATTAATTCCAGCCTTTGCTTCGATTGCATCAATAGATGTAACTGAAGATTCCCAAGTGCTCCATCCAGATGTAGGGAAATAGAATGCACATCCTTTTACGCTACTTACTACACCCTTACTACTGAAGTGTGCTTTGATAATTGTCTTATAGTAACCTGTAGGAAGTGGACAAGGTGTACCAGAGCCATCATCGGCAGTACCAATATTACTTTCAAAAATAGGTCCTGTTACGACATACACAGTATCTTGGCCAGTCATACTACGCGTATGACCTTGAACATATTGTTCTAAATTTACCCATTCACCTTGATTTAAACTAGACACTTGAGGAGTCATGTTTGTAAAGTAGAATGTTTGCTGATTAGCAGCAGTACTATTTTGACGGTCACTTGAAGCCATTTGGTGACCACGGTCGTAACCTGGATCATATGATCTCTTCAAGTTTGGTTGATTTTGTGTAGAAATTGCTGGGTCATATCCCCAAGCATTGGTACGACCAGAATTATGATCCCCCCATTTGTTTCCATGCATTGGATAAGCGACCCAAAGAGATACTTTCTTAGTATTGTCAAATAAGAACTCATAATTACGTTGTACTTGACCACCTTCGATAGTAGTGTGTGCTACGTAAGTTTGTGTACTATTGACTTGAATCTTGTAATATTTTCCACTACCATAAGCTTCGCTGCCTGACTGTACAGTAGCGCCTGTAGCTGCAGAGAACAATGGGCAATCAAAGAATGATGCATATGGGATAGTCGCGTCATTTACGGCATCATCATTATTGTAATCACCACCACCATCATTATCACCATCACCATCGTTACCGCCGTCGTTACCACCGTCGACAGCTTCTATACTAGTCATCATAGTGTACACATATTTGTGACCAGAATCTGTACCCATGGCATAACCACTAACTTTAACTTGCTTATTAAGCAGAGAAGTATCAACAGCTCCAGCAACTGGCTTACGAATGCTTCCTAAGATGCTTGAACCGTCTACCGTAACTTGGTAATAGTCACCATTCTGAACCAATGTACCTGTATAAGTAATATACTCAGTCACAATGTTATCAATATAGCTTGTCATCTGCGCTCCTTCGTAAGTGACAGCTGCAGGATGAGCCACATCATAAGTTCCATCTACAGTACAAGAAGGTTTATAAAACTCAACCAAGTCATAATATATTTTCACTGGGCCACTTACTTCTACAATATCACCTAGTTGTACAGTTGGAGTAGTAGAAGCATATACGTACACAACACCAGAGTTATCACGAAGAATATATGAATCAACATTTAAGGCAACAACAACACCCTTACATGTAAAGTTATCTCCTGCTGACGTAGCACCAGCTACAGCAGTAGCAATTGGAGTCGCTGCATCGTCTTGATAATACTCTTCTGGTTGTACAGGAGTAGCTGTTCCAGTACCTTCTTTCACATCCCATCCAGCAATCGTTGTGGCCAATTTAACTGAGACGTTACCATCAGCACTAATAGACACATTGTACTGATCGTTTTCACCTGCCACAGTGCTAATTTGTGAGGCATCAACTGCATATGTTTTACCAGCGATAGTAATCTTTACTGCAGATACGGTTTGTCCAGGAAGCACTATAAGCTGTCCAGTGGCTTGTGTTTCTGTAGTAGACATGCTCATCTGACGAGTAGCCTCATCTGCTTGTGGATCTGCTAGAGTTCCAGTAGCCAAGTTGAAAGTTGTTTTGCTTTTGCTTGTAACAGCAATTGTTGCCCCTTGTAAAGATGCAGGTGCACTTTGAATTTTCAAAGTCAACATAGACAACTGATGTTTGAATGTCAAAGCAACAGCTGATGTATTGGTAGCATCCACTGATTCAGTTGTCAAAGCATATAATAGATCTGCATCGGCTGAGCTATTGCCCAAATCGATTGCATAATTTTCGTCTGTTAATGATGCACTGTATGGATAATAAGCGCAGAAACGTACTGAAAGATTAGAAGGATAATTCAATGCAGTAGACACTGGAGACAGGCTACCATCAGCGGCAGCCTTGTATGGTGCGTTGGCAGTGCCAACTATAGCATCCACACCTGTTTTTTGTGCGTCTAGCATAATCACACCGACTTGCTCCCCACCAGTCCAAGCATTAAGGCGTGTTTGAGGTTGCTGGATAGTACTAGTAAGCTGCACAGCATGAGCAGAATACTGGTCGATTTCATTTTGTTCTGAACAAGCAGTCAAGCTGATAGCAGCTGCTGTTATAGCCAAGAACGATAGTTTTTTGATATGTATCATATTGTTGTCTTATATAAAACAAGTTGCTCTGAGTCTGTCAAAAACGAGATATAGTATCGCCGTCTTAAAAGACATTTTGTACCCTATTTTAAGTATAGGTTTAGGTTTTCTTCTTTTCAAATAGGTGTCAGAAGGGGAAGTACCCCCTTCTGACCCTCTTGTATATTATGCTATACGTAGCTTATATGCTTTAAAGATTAGCAAAATCATCAGCTTTGCTAAAAATAAGCTGAGGATTTTTATACCAACCTACAATACCTGACACTGCACCAGTTCCTGTTCCAATAGCTGTATCTTTGAAGTTACAGTACTTACCAACATATACTACAAAATCACCAGTAGGTGAAGTCATATTGACTGATGTATTGGCATCTGCAGCTCCCCAATTTGCAGGATGAGCATCCGCTGCTTGCGCATCTGCAATCGTAACATACATAGACTGATAATTTGCCATATCTGATGCGTTGATTACCTTAGGAGCAATAACCTTTGTATTGCCAGTTTTAGTAATATGCGAAGACAATGCATAATCTGTACCAGTACTCATGGCTTCGATAAGACCATAATAATTCTTTAAAGTAGCACCATTCAAGTCTACAGTCACTTCATCACCAATAGCAAAAGACATATTAGCAGTTGTCTCATCGTAAAGGTACAATGCTGTTTCGCCATCAGAAATAATAACAGCTTTGAAGAAAGAACCAGAAGGATCATTTTGAGCTATCACAGAACCAGTCACTGTCATCTCTTGAGAGATCACAGCAGTAGCGCCATCAGCTGGTGCCAAGGCACGTGCATCAGCAATCTTCTGACCAGCTGCAGGAGGAGTAGGATTGTCCTCTCCACCTCCATTGTTCTCGCCTGTCATTCCTGCCCATCCATCAGCAGATGCAAAGATGATTTGTGGAGCGTTGTACCAACCTACAATACCAGTCACATTACCTGTACCTGTTGGCACAGTTTCTGAGACGAAATTGCTATGCTTAGAAGTGTACACATTGAAAGCACCTGTAGGAGATGTTAGCTCAATAGTTGTATTGGCATCAGCTGCTCCCCAAGTTGTAGAGCCGGCAGGTGCAGTAGCATCTTTGATTGTGACCAACATAGATTGGTAATTGGCAAGATCAGCAGCACTTA
Organism: Bacteroidaceae bacterium; assembly: GCA_963668535.1. GTDB lineage: Bacteria > Bacteroidota > Bacteroidia > Bacteroidales > Bacteroidaceae > F22. The sequence continues at coordinate 1,469,565 of OY764867.1, read as the reverse complement.
CGACAACTGGTTCAATGACTTTCGTATTGCCAGTTTTTGTAACGTGAGCAGAAAGTTCATAATCAGTACCAGTACTCATGGCTTCAATAAGGCCATTATAATTCTTCAAAGTAGCACCATTCAAATCTACAGTTACTTCATCACCGATAGCAAAAGACATATTAGCAGTTGTTTCATCATAAAGATACAATGCAGATTCGCCATCAGAAATAATAACAACTTTGTAGAAAGAACCAGAAGGATCATTTTGAGCTATCACAGAACCAGTCACTGTCATCTCTTGAGAGATCACAGCAGTAGCGTTATTCTCAGTAGGAGCCAAGGCACGAGCTTGAGCAATCTTTTGGCCAGTAACAGGAGGTGTAGGATCGTCATCGCCATCAGTTGGCTTGGCAATCAAAGTACCCTTATCTACAATGGTCCATGCTTGGATAGTAGATGTCAACGTTACCATGGCTTGTGCATCTTCTGAAAGAGAAACGTCAAAATTGTATTGGTTGTTAGCCGTAAGATTGGCCAACAAAGAAGGATCAGAGAAAACGTATTCCTTACCGTCTACAATAAATGTTAGTTTAGTAATCGTAGATGTAGTTGCTGCAGATTTTGTATAACTTACTTGTTCTAAAGAAGGGAATACAATCACAGAACCTACTGCCTTGCCACTAACATCTGCAACAGGGATAGATACTTCATTTACGGCATCACCAACAGTCAACTCACCAGTTTGAGTCTTCAACGAGAATGTACCAGCAGTAAGCATCTCAGCTCGCATTTGAACTTTTGAAGGATCAATTGGATTGCCTGAGATATCGCTAGTAAGCGTCAATTGAAGTTTAGCTAGTTTGTGTGAGAATGATAGGTTTACTTTACCTTCTGATGTAGCGCTATATGGAGTAGCGTCTGAAGAGAAAAGTAGGTCATTATCACCATCTTTTGTCAAATCAATAGTGTATGTACCAGCATCGGCCGATTTTTGATAAGGATAGTAAGCTATAAAGCGTACTTCCGATTTATCTGATGGAAAGGCTAATGCACTACTTGTAGCTGCAAGGCTACCATCAGCTTGACCTGTATATGCCTTGTTTGTACCATTGTCTGAGATAGAGAAAGCTGAAGTTGCAGCATCTAACATAAAGACACCAACTTGTTCACCACCTGCCCATGTAGTGCCATCAACACGAGTCTCAGAGTCACTACCAGCAATTGAAGAGGTAAACTCAATCGCATTGGATGTAGGAGTTTGCCCATTATATTCGTTTTCCTTCGTACATGAAGACAATGCAAGCACTGCCAATGCGGAGGCAAAAATTGTATTTTGTAATTTCATTTTCAACTTGAATAATTAGTAATTATATTTGGGAAAATAGAGTTTTAAACTATAAATCAGCACCTACAGAGATAACAACTGTACCATTAGAGAAACGGTTTGTGCCAGTTGCTGCAATATTAGGAGTCGAATAAGAGCTATCATGAACAGCACCTGCTGTAATATCTTCTGAGACAGCAACACGAATAATCAAATTACCTGATGCAAGACCTTCAGTTATAGTAAGATTAGCATCAATTGTATGATAATCGTCCTTACCGTCTAGCTCTATAGTTTGTGTAGTTGGCACAAAGTTGTTTCCACCATCCACACTATATTGGAAGATAAACTTACCAGGGGCTGTATTAGAGCTACGCATTTCACCTTTGAAATTAACTACGGTACCAGCAGCAAGATTACTTACAGGGAGTGTAAATTCCCAACCAGAGTTGGTATTAAAACCATTTGCAGTAACATAACCTGGGTAGCTATTGTAACCAGCTGTCCAAGACAATGAATTCGCACCGTAAGTTTGGAAAGTAGCTACACTATTGTCACCTGTGGCTGGGTATACACCTGTACCGTTTGAAGCATCAGCTGTAGCAAAGTCAAATGTAACTGGGAAAGTAACAACACTTGCAGGAGGTTCAGAGTCAGACTTAGCTGCTTGAGTAATTGTTACAATCGCATCAGCATGGCCTGCTACAGAAACTGTCAATGTTACACTCTTAGCAACTGCCTCTGTATTTTCTGGGAAAACAACATTTACTGATGCATCACCACTACCAGAAGCTTGACTCAAAGTAGCATTGGCTGTATTGTTGCTCAATACTGCTGTCCAATCACCATTTGTAGTAATAGATACTGCAACTGATTCACCAGCTGCTACAGCTTGATCTTTTGCTGCTTGGGCAGTCAAAATAGTTTCATTACCTCCACCATTCAACGCCACATAATCATCTTCAGTAATGAATGTCAACTGTGGATTTTCTTTGTAAGGCTTCATGACACCAGATACAACACCTGTACCTGTACCACAAGCTACAGTGGCAAATATAGACTTACTACCATTGTACACTACAAATTCTCCTGAAGTTGAAGTCATTGAAGTTGAACCGCTCCAATTTTCTTTTCCATCTAGTACAGATGCGCCTTCAATAGCAACGAACATGCTTTCGTAGTTGGCCAAATCAGAAGCTGAGATAACAATAGGTTCTAGCTTTTTTGTTCCCTTCTTTGTAATTTTACCATCAAATCCATAAGTATCACCTGTCTTCATAACTTCAAGAAGACCATTATAATAACCAAGAGTTGCTCCCTTAAGATCAATAGTGATTTCATCACCAACTACTAGATCTGAATTTTGGAAGAATGTATCATACAAATATAAACCAGCTTCACCATCAGAAATAATAACTGCATTATAGAAGTTACCACTTGTATTGGTAGCAATAACAGAACCTGTCACTGTCATGTCCTCAGTGATCACATAAGTTTGAGTTTGGTCTACTGGAGCAAGTGCACGCACATCAGCAATTTTTTGACCTTCTGGCTTTGGATCTACATTACCTTGACCATCATCTTGTGTCCAATCTTCAATACTAGCGATAAGCGTAGCAGTAACAGTATTACCATCACCGATAGACAAAGCATATTTGCTTTGCATATTCTTAGTGAATGTTACATCTGAAGCATCCCAAGTATATTGTTGACCATCAATAGTAATATCAACTGATGATACAGATTTACCTGGAAGTACAATGATATCGCCATTAGAATTTGGAGTCATGGCAGCTGTAGCTGTACCATTGGTAACTGTACCTGTAGCCACATCGAAAGAAGCTTCACTCAAACCATTTACCTTGTAAGTAATAACAGGAGTAGTCGTTGCAATCTTTGTTTGTGCCATCTTCAAGCTAAGCTTAGCCAATTGGTGACGGAAAGTCAATGGAACTTTATCTGTAGTTGCTGCATTGTACTCAGCAGCTGTTTCAGCAAAAATCAAATCGTGATCTGCAGTGTTTGCATCTGTCAAATCTATAGCTACTGTTGAGCCATTAGAAGAAGCATAAGGGTAATATGCCTTGAAGGCAACATCGCCAGATGCAGGGTAAGAGATTCCAGATACAGCAGCAGTCAAATCACCTGATGCAGCCACATCATAAGCCACATTGCTCGTGGACAATTCACTGCCAGAGACCATGTACACACCTACTTGTTCGCTACCCGACCACGCATCGATACGTGTTTGAACAGGACGAATACTTGTTGAAAATGCAGCCTCGTGGGATACCGTAGGCTGGATTGCTTCATCTTGCGAACAAGATGTCATGGCCATCATAGCTACTGCTAGCGAGCCAAAGAAAAGACCTTTTTTTAATTCCATTGTCTTCGATTATTTAATTATAGGGTTTAATGCAAGTACAATTATTACCAAGCAACGACATCATTGCTGGTATTTAAAATAAGTTGATATGTTGGATCATAAGTACCTTTCTGATAAACTGTATACAAACAAGTGATATTGCAAATACCATTGACAGCAACTCGATCTGTAACCTTTTCTGCAGAGAACTTAGCATATCCGCTAGTACGCACCACGAAGTCTGTTGATCCCATGCGGAAAATCTGTTGACCTGTACCAGCATTAAGATCTGGATCTTCTGGTACATTTGGGATAGCCCATGTAGCAAGTTCATCAAGCACAATGCTTTCACCTGCTGCATTGTAATAGTTGCTATAATCAATTTCTCCTGTGAATGTAATCCCGTGCATATCAACCAACATACCGTAGTTGTCAGAAGACAACTGGTCGGTAGAAGTGATTTTAATCGGCTGCAAAGGATTATCTGTATTCAAGCTTCCTCGGAAAATATGAGAATCAAGTATCTGTTGTTGATCAATCCATGTACTTGGATATTTGCTACCCTCTTCAGTAGGAAGCCCAATAGATACACCACCATTATAACGTGCTAAACATAAGCCATCTAGACGTACATAAATGGTTTGACCAAAATGGTAAATATTATACAACTGTGACTTACCTATTTTAATTTCGATCCCACTTGTTGCATCTTGACAATAAAATGAGCGGTAGAAATTACCATAACGATCGGTTGTGTTTACACGCGCTTCGATGTACACCTTATCTTCGATGTTTAAAGCTACATTGTCGTTTCCAGCAGCCAATCGACTCTTTAAGTCTTTAATAGTAATAGCTGTGTATCCTTCTAATGCAGTAATCTCGGATGCAGACGTTGGAAGAACTTCTACTTTTGGGTCATCCACATCGTTACAGCTTGTTAGCAGTCCTGCAGTAAGGACCATGACTACTAACAACATTTTAGTATATAATTTATTCATATCAATAGATGATTTTCTTTGTCAATTTAGAATCGGAAATAAAGGTTGAAATAGTAAGTAGTACCATATAGATAATAATACTTAGAATCAAACGGTGCATAATGTTGGAAATTGCCATCAGCATCATCTACATCACCGAGACGCATTTGTTCATAACCACCAGTCTTGATATTCTGACGATTTAATAAGTTTTTCACTTGAAGACTGAAACCAATATTATATTTTCTGTCAATATACCAGCTCTTACCAAGATCGGCATTCAACAAGAATGCTGAACCTAGTTTTTCTTGACTACGCATATTAAGTGCTTGCTCATCTGTCAAACCATCAATAGCGAAGTCTGTGCGCAACAATGGGTTCATACTTAGATAAGAATTGCCATAATAACCAGCATCAAGTCCGAAGAACCAATAACTGTCTGTATGGTAATTCAAGCCAAGACTTGTAGCCAACTGTGGAGTATTTTCCACTTTGAATCCTTTCCAATACACCTTTTCGTCTTTTTGAATCACAGAAGCTGTGTTATCACGAGTTTGTGTAAATGATGGAGTTGATGTGTATACGTAATCTCCCAAACTCATGGCACCTGAAACAGAAAGGCCATGTACAATAGGAACTTCGACACCTAGTTCAACACCCATATGTTGTTGATCAATACCGCTCATGGCAAAGTTTGTGAAGGAATTTTGCAAATCATCATAGAAAGATATCAAACGACTCTTGTCCTTCATCAACATATAATAAGCTGACACACGAAGATCCATCCATGGATATTTTGCTGTATATGTCAAATCGGCACTAAATGTTTTTTCTGTACTCAAATGAGGTACATACTCATTGCGTGTACGTGGAGAAATCATCGCATTCTTAAACAATGGAGCATCGTTCAAATAAGCAACTGTAGCTTCAATACTTTGATTCAATCCCAAATGATATTTTGCACCAGCTTTTACACGGTAAGTATAAAAACGTTTTTTAGTCGAGTTACCCACTGAATTGTCTTGGAAAAGTCCTTTGCAATACTGTCCGTCACGCCAGATAGAACTATATCCTGCTTCTCCAGCAAAGAAAGCATTCCATGGACCAACATTATATTTAAGGTCAACCCAAAGTTTAGAGCTCAAATCATTGCCGTAGTAATCATAACCATACTTATCTCCTTCGTGTACCACAAGATTATCTAGATTACCTGCGTCATTCATCAAAGTTTCAAAGTCTGCATTTGAAAAATCACGTTCCGCAAAGTTATCAATATTTACCCAGTATTTACCACCAAGTAAATCTTTCACTTCGTTGTAGTATTCAGTACGATTGTAACGAGTTGATAAACCAGCATTCACTTCGAAATGATCATCAACAACATGAGCCAATGCCAAATTTAGATTGAAATCACGTTGATCTGTATGACGGTCAGACACAATGTATTTTGAGCGACCAGGTCCCATATCTACACCTTTGTAGTTACCCCAGTCTTGATCGCTTTCACGATTCACTTGGTACATACGATCCCAATTCAAATGTTGGATACCTGAATTGCCATCTTTCCATGCTTCTGTCAAAGTTGCAGCTTTAGTTGTTTCACCACGGAAATTAAGATATGATGGAAGATTTTTGTAATAATCAGGACGTGGATCCTGTGCATCATACCAATCCAAAGCAGAATAAGTAGACCAACCAAAACGATAGCTCATCGCTACAGTGAAAGTTGTATTTTCATCTGGAGTAAAGTAGTAGTTTAATGTAGCAATTGGTTGATGGCTTCTCTTAACACGTGCATTGCGTTTTTCACCATCTTGATATCCCCAATTGCTATTGTAATAATTATCGCCTACCAAATCATACACTTCTTGAGTAGTCGCCATTTGTGCGCCTCGTTCATATGGTGCTGCCCAGAAAGAAAATCCAAGGGCATGTTTATCATCCAATTGCTTCTCTACTGACAAGAAATAAGAATAGGCATTATAATCTGTTTCATTCACATAAGCGTTACCTCCTTGACGTGTAGACACACTCATCGCATAACTCCAACCATTATCTAAGTTACCAGAACCATATGTTGCCATCAAACGAGCTGCATAAGAGCCATTACCATTGACAGCAGAGAAACGCCATCCTTTACGTATCATAGAAGCACGCATATTGATATTGGTTGCTCCATTGACACCAGATACGCCATATTCTGAAGTGTGCAAACGACTGATACCTTCCTTGCTACGAGCAGCTTCATTCAAACCACCATACAAACTCCAAGGACCATATCCAGTCATCGCATCATTCATGCGTATACCATTCACAAATACATCTTGTGTACCGCCATCTAGACCACGGCTGCGAAAACGCATAGCGCTAAAGTCATAACTAGCAATATTATCATACACATCTTGTGTTGCAGTTAAAGCGACAGTTCCTGTTGCTCCTTCTCCTTCATCAAGGCCTGCATTAGATGCAAAATTTAATTCGTCGATGTCTCGACTACCTGTATTTTTGGCTACAAGAGACAGTTTCTCCATATCATGCATTGGTTCTTGTACTTTCACACCAATCATAACCACTTGATAATCCGCATGAGACACACGCAACTGATAAAAACCATAAGGCACCGATTCGAAAATGAAACGTCCTTCATTATCTGTTGTGGCCTCTTGTTGCGGAGTAGATAATAATGTGATTTGTACACCTGCTATAGGTTCTTGACTTTGACGCTCAACAACCACACCTGTGATTCCACCAATCTTGGCAGCCATCAACATGACGGGAAGACAAATAAGCGTCAACAATGCTATAATCTTTTTCATCTATGTATTGTTTTAGATAATTCGTTTGAGTTATTAGAATCGCGCTTGATTCATTCCTGCCAAATCATCCTCTGTCTGAGGGGCAAGCTGAATAGTTGTATTATATTGTGTAGCAATACCTTTGATACTACCACTAAGCTGTGGTACTTGATTGCCAGCGAATGGGGCATCCCATTTCAATAAGCGTGCTACAAAAGTCTTACTATCAGCAGTCACCATATCAATTGATGATTGACTTAATTGATTGCTTGAATTAGTGTACGTCCAATTTTCAGACAAATCACCACTAGCTACTTGCACACCGTTCACCTGCACGTATTGAGATTGGTAATTACCAGTCAATAGTTCATCAACAGTGATGACTTTAGGTTCAACTGATACTGTAGCCACCTTGTGTAAAGCTTCTGGAGCAACCTTCAACTCCAACATACCACTGTAATTTTCAATAGAAGCCCCCTTAAGAGAAACAACTAGACTATCACCAATTGCGTAATCTGCGTAATCTGATAGATACAATTGGATTCCCGCTGTACCATCAGTCACATAAAACGCCTTACTCGTTGTATACTTTGTACCGTAGATATTATTCAAAACGACGCCTTGCACACCTTTTTCGTCGTAAGATGCATCTAGAGCCACCGTTGTACCAGTATGTAGCGCACGTAGATCAGCAAGTGACACATAAGAAGTAGGCATTTCATTACCTGCGGCCACAAAGCGGTCTTCAGTCAATCCAGCAAGATCACTAGCTTGTTGTGGGAATAGTTGTATATCTGTATCATATGCGCCAGCAATACCCTTTATAACGCCACTACCTTCTGGGAAAGTCTCTCCTTGTCCGAAACTAGTATATTTATTGAAACGAGCAATAAACTTATCACCTTCAGGTGTTTCCATATTAATATTGTAGCTATTTGTACCATCAGAATAAACAGTACCCTTAGATGTCTCTGTGGCTTGTACACCAGAAACAGCCACATACATAGATTGATAGTCACCAGTCAACAATTGTTCTGAAGTAATTTCTGTTGCAGGCATTTCTTGATTAGCAATAACTTCTATCGCATCGGATGTCACTTCACCCAATTGAAGCATGCCTCGGTAGCTTGTCAATGTAAAGCCCTTAGCGTGAACACGTATTTTATCACCTTTCTTGAATTCTGGATTGTATGCCAAACGCAACATAACCCCTGCTTCTTCGTCTGAAATATAAACATTCTTCAACGAACTATTGTTTCCACCGTCGAAATCATTGATAATGGTACCTGTTACATACACATCGTCAGTAATAGTGATATCTGAACCTGTATATAGGCTCTTAAGAGATTGAATGCCATTACCATAATCGTACAAACGACCATCAGCGTCTTTTTGTGTTAAAGCAATAGTACCCTTACGATCGTTTAGATTATTAAGATACACAGTAATCATGGCTTGACGAGGTTCGCCTGTATTTGCCACAACGGAATAGCTAATGGTTTTGTCACCTTCACCTTCCATATCAGAAATCACCACCCAGTCTGCGGCATCAGCTGGACTTAGCTGTACGGTCCATGCACGATTGGAAGTTACATGGATGGATTGTTTTACCGACATACCACTTTCAAACACAATAGATGTCCCAGCTTCTTCTACTTTCAATTGAGGGAGACCATCGCGGTTCTCTTCATCAACGCAGGACATAAGGCTCAACACAAATAGTGGAGCCATCAACCACCCCCAAAGGATGTGATTAGTCAATCTTCTCATTCAGTTATTTATTTTGATTAATCTTCGCTCAATACATACAGTTAGACCTAAAAATGTGCTATACTTTTGCTCATAAATAGAGCTCAAAACAAAGTGTGTATAAGCACAATACGATCAACCACTACGGGCTATGAAGTCAAAGTACACAAAGAAACAAAAGAATCACTAGACAAAAAAACTTTTTTGGATGTTATTTTGCAGGAAATATTAGTACATTGAGAAAAAAACCACCCACAAATTTCACCATATCAAAAAAATAAAGATTTTAGTTTACAATTGACACAGAAAGCACGTCAAAACTATTATATTATTACACCACGTTGTTTTTTAACTTTTCTAAGCAAATAACATAAAGAAATAAAACATTACATTCTTGTTACATTACTGAGTATTTTCCTCTTTTTATTTGCGATGTAAATTGTCAAGTTTCTTTCGCCTATTACATAGCATAAAAAAGAGGCAGATTAATATAAATCTGCCTCTTATAATATGTTTTGAAATTTATTATGCTAGCTCTGAAACACAAAAACTATCATAATTACTTTATTGAAATTACTGAATATTGAACTAAACGGTGGGTTCCAGTACTACTACTTGCCACCTTATTCACAGCCAAACGAAGAATAAAAATTCCAGAAGTCAGACCATTTGTGACAGTAACATCTCCAGTTACATTGCCAGCACTTGTTGGAACATCAATTATTGAACCACTTGATATAAAAGTTGCTCCACCATCAATACTATATTGGAGTTCAAATTGTGAAGGCCCAGTTTTTGAACGTCTAAACTTACCTGAATAAGTTATAATAGCACCAGGGGGCAAATTCTTCACAGGTAAAGTAAATTCCCAGCCAGATTCTCCTACTTGTGTAAATCCCGTGGAGTATATAGCACCACCATCTGATGTTGAATGACTAAGCGTTGCTTTTGCACCATATGTTTTAACAGTTGCTATATTATTAAGCCCTTCAGCGTAACAAGTAGTACCATCCTGAATCTTGTCTGATGTGTAATCAAAAGACACAGGGAACACAACAGATACGCTAGAATCTCCTGCTGCACTTTGAATCAAATCAATAGTCTTAACAATAGCACCACCTTCTGAAGTCACTGTTATAGTATAAGTCACTTCTTGCTCAGATTCATTTACCGGCAAAGTCACCTCAATAGTTCCAGCTTCTGTATTGGTATTCAATGTAGCTCCGCCTGTCACTTCTGCACTCCAATTGACGTTAGCATCAACTGTAACAATTGGTTTCACGCTACCATCAGCTGCTATATTACTAGTATGATCAGCAGAAAGTTCCTTTATATATGGTCCACTCTGAACAAGTTCAATTGTTTTAAACAACGTTGGATCCTCTGTAGAAGTCACAGTTACTACATAAGTCATATCACTTCCAGTAGTATTGGCTGGTACATCTACCAATATTTCTCCAGAAGACACATCAGAAAGCAAATCTGCTCCACCAGTTACTTGAGCTGTCCATGCTACGTTTGAAGACACAGTAATGACAGGATCTACAGAACCATCAATAGCAATGGCAGAGGAAATATCGGCAGACAAGTTAATATAAGCTGGCTCAGTTATATGATCAACCGACATAACAATCAAACGATACCCATCATAATAGTCGACTACACACAATGCATCAAATGTACAATTTACTGTATTTAGCTCAGCCAAAGAAGCATTGTTATATGTACCGATAGAGACTCCATCCTTAGAAAGCGTTATCCCGTTAGCCCAATTAGTAGCACTTGCAGAAACACCTTTCAATCGAACATACATACCTTGATAGTGCATGTCAGTAGCATTCTTAATTTCTGAAATCGTTGCATCAACCAATACAGCAGTCTCATCTTGATTATCATCTATAACTTTTTCAAAAGTACCTTGTGTTGCTTCAACAAGACCGTGATAATCCTTCACCTCGGATGGAGTCATAACACAGATATCCCCAATAGAAAAATCGCTAAACGTATCATATTTATAACAACAGAATCCTGCTGTTCCATCTGTCACATAGACCTTACTGGCCTCTTGATATACAACGAATCCACGAACTATAATATCTGAAACACTGGAATTAGGCAATGTCCAACCAGCTATAATATTATGGAATTGAAGAAGAGTGATTTCTTCTGAGATTGGTTTTTCACCAGCTTTTAGTTGCGTTAAACCTACTGGTTCTGCTGTTAATGCAGCCTCCGTATCAAGGCAAATCAATTCCACACTATAAGAAGCTGATTCTGTAATAGATTCATTGACTGGAATAGCCACAGTTACATCTTGTGAATTAGCACCTTCTTGTGAAGAAATTTCTGTATCACCTTGTTTCAATACAACTTTCCATGCAATATTAGATTTCACAGACACAGTTACATCTTGACCATCAGCCAAAATGTTTTCAGTTGGATCAACCGTAAATGACATATATGGAATAGCTTCACCAGCAACAACATTGGTCACAACGAATTGCTGTTCATATCCATTGCTATAATTAACACCATACACATCACATATACCTGTAGGAATATCTCCCGAAAAACTAGATGCGTAAATCTTAATACTATGACCATTTTGAGAAATAAAACTTCCCTTATCTAAAGATGTCAAAGTAGCTCCGCGAATCACTGTATATACTGGAACATTTGGATCTTCATTAGAAGACGCAGATGCACTAATTTCAGGGATAGTTCGCTCTACTAACACATCACTAAGTGTAAGGCTACCAGATGCATAAGCTGCATAAGAATCGGCATAAGCTTCCAAACGTCCACCAACCACATCAAGACCAGTTAAAGACACAACTACATTGTCTCCTTCATGAATATCGTTTGGCAAACTTTTTTCTACATATAGTCCACTTACCCCGTCACTTATAAATGTCTTCCCACTTAGACTAGCTGTAACAACACCAATTACACTCTTAGAATACGTCACTAAATCAGTCGTACTTTGATTTGCATAATATTGGCGTGCTTGAGCAATAGTAACCAAATTGTCTATTGATTGCTCTACGCTAAATAATCCAGGCACAACCTTACCTGATTCAAAATTATATGAAAAATTCTCGAGCGTTCTAACATACTTATTATTTGCTCCATCAGTTACTGTTATTGTAAAGGTGTCATTAGTAACACGTACTGGAGACATAGCCATGTAGACTACCAAATTTTCATCAGCAGCAAGGTTTACACCATCAAGCAAAACAGACTGTACCGTAGAAGTTTTATCGAAATCTTGCCAATCAACACTTTGATAATGTTTAGACTTCATAGGAGTTGTTCCAAACTGCACATCCACTTGGCTAACACTGCCCGTAAAACCACTAGGCATTTGGATCGTTAATTTCAATACAACAGGTTGAAGCACAAAGTCACTTACCGTATTATCGGCAGAAACAGTACCTGTCATATACATATAGTTTGTGAGTTCGTCTACATTGTCATTTCCAATTTGAATTTGTCCTGAATAATCAAATGAAGCTACATTATATCCTTCACCATCACTGCTATTATTCGTCTTACTTGCAGGGTAATAAGCATGCTTGACACCTGTAAAGGTGGGTTTAGTACCATTGAAAGCCCCTTTGCCACCAGCTATAGAACTACAAGTAAATTTTTCACCTGCAGATTCAGCACCATACACCTGAAATTCATCCCCAACTTTCCAAGAAAGAGAGAAGTTTCCTTTGTCAAAAGCCACACGAGTACTTTCATTCCCTTCCGATGGAGTAGAAGCAGTAATCGTTATTATATCAGATGATGGTTCCCCCTTCTGTTGGAAATCATCATTGCTACATCCAGTAGCCAACACTGCTAGAGAAAATAATCCTAGCAAAGAGAATAATTTGAATAGTTTCATCTTGTTCTTTGATTAAAAAGGTACACTCAACGACTACTTAAACAAATCATCATAAATTTCATTACTTTCCGATTGCGTAGTTGGTGTGACACGATCACGCAAAGAGAAAGAGCTACTTGCCGAGCTAGAGCCCGTACCCAAATTACTCGTATCTACACTAGTAGGAGTACCAAAAGAATTCATACCCACTGAACCGGCAAACACTTCTCCCTCAACTGCGACCACAAAAGTTAACATTTGCGGTGCTTCATAATTCTTTTTCATAATAAAATCATCAGTTTTACTTAATTACATTTTTAGTTAGTAGACTATAATTGATTGAATATATTAGGTTTTAAACTGAACTTTTATGAATATTCAAAGCCTTTATATGTACATAAATCAAGATAGCTACGCAAAATTACAACAAAAGATCGTTATATACAACTAAGTTATTTTAAAAAAATATGAATTTAATACTACAAAAACATTGCAGTATAACACAGTATTGACAAAAAAAAGAGTATAAAATATAAAAAAGGGGGCTATAAATTAAGAAGAAATCTTGACAGATACAAGACTTATCGCCAGTTAAGACTAAATATTTGAACAGTATTTGTTTTAACATCCATCCAATGTAAAACCACCCCCAAATTAGAACTAGAGACTTGTAAATAATCTCTCATAGGCACAGAAATATACGCCCGTTCAGTATATGTGGTACAATAAGCATCTACATCATAGTACAAATACAAATGAAGCATAGCTCGCTCTTGAGGGGTGGCTGCATGAAATACGGCTTGAACACGAAATTGTTTATTTTCATCCGTATGTTGTACACCTAGAACAATATTCAAATGATACAAACCTTGTGAAGCACTAAAAAATTCTATAGGTACATTTTGAGAATCAATTGTTTCTAAAACTGGAACCACTGTTTCAGCTAATCGCATCGAGAATATTTCCAATTGATTTTGGGCATTCACCTCATAATAAGAAACGACACGCACAGAATCACCCGCCGACATGCCAGAAGCCAATACAGGATTATCAAGAGACAATAAACGACCATCATCTAAACGCATTTGATCAATCTCGCCTGGATCGTTACTAAATGCTGTAGCAAAATCCAACTTTACTGATGGGAACTCACTATCAGAGGAACTACTACAAGATACGAACAAAGTACTTAAACACCATCCTATACAAACAATAAAGCAGTGCCCAAAGATTCTTAAACCTTTGGCACTGCTCCATTTTATAGTCACACAATCGTCTTGTTTACACATTCTCTGTTGCCTTTAGATAATTTCTGACAGGATTGGCATACATAATCAATAATTTCTCACGAAGGAAACTCTCGTCCTTATTAGGTATATCAATCTTTGCTAAACGAGAGTCAAGATACTCCACAAAGACAGCTTTATCCTTAGCAGAATATTGTCCCTCCTTTTGTGTGGTTTGTTCTAACAAATCATAAGCGACATAATTGCCTGGATACAAACGATAATTGGCATGAATACCTTTATCTATCATTTGAGCCACAGCAGAAAACAATTCGCTCTTAGGCATACCCTCAGGCAAAGCATGCAGCTCATCATCTATGCAAGGAGCAAACTGATAATGTATGTGCCCTTTCTGCCCCAACACACCAGTCTGCATGGCCAACAAGTCATCTTCTGGAGATTTTTTATAATCGGGGTTGTCACGTTTAAGTTGAAACTCAAGAGCTTTGAGATAGTCACAAGGATCGTATTCAAAAGATATGGCCAACGGTACAATATGCATGTCAACCAAACGGTCTATAATGGAACCTTCACCACCCATAACAAGCATTTTAATAATGCTATCTGCTGTATGATCACTAGAGTCTTTGCTACGTCCTTCACGCTGTGCCATCCAAATAGACCCTTTCTTCTCATTAATCACATAATGCATATAACGACTCATACGCATGGACGATTGAAGAATTTGTCGCATGGTTAAACCACGCTCGACAGCAAAGGATTTGTTGATACGTACAACTTGCTTAATCCAAGGGTAAATTAGAAGATTATCACCAATGGCTATTTCCACAGTATCTTTTCCATATTCGACCAACAAGGCAGACAAAAATGCTGAATCTAGAACGATGTCACGATGATTAGACAAATACGTATATTCATGTGAATCTTCTTTCTTCAAAGCACTACAATCCATTGTCAAACCACTAGCCGTCTTCTGAACAAGATTCTGAAGGAAAGGTAGACAAAATGTTTTCTGAAAGTCCAATTTGGTCTTACAAGCACGCATAGCACTAGCTACTTGCTCATCGCTCATGTGTGGCAAGATGTAACGCATCACTGCGCGAAATTGTTCGTTAGCTAGCAGTTCTTCAAAGACTGCTGGCAATTCTTCGTCATGGTAAGGACGAATCGGATCGAACTCTTGAACATCATACTCCATATTACTTAAGGTTTAATAGGGGTTATTCGGTTACTATTATTGATCGCTCAACTAAAGCTATCTTCAATAATATCTCTTAGTACCTCAGTCATCGTTAGACCAGCAGCGGCCACTTGCTGAGGTATAAAACTAGTTGGTGTCATGCCAGGCGTTGTATTGACCTCAAGGAGATTTATTCGTTCTCCCTCCTCAATAATATAGTCAATGCGTATAATGCCTTTTGCACCCACAATATCATAAATAACGCTAGTCAAATTCTGAACACGTGTAGTCAATGTATCAGATAGGCGAGCAGGGGTAATCTCATCTACTTGCCCATTATATTTTGCGTCGTAGTCAAAAAACTCATTTTGTGTCACAACCTCAGTTACAGGAAACACACACGCATTGTCTTTGGTTTTGTAACAACCACAGGTGACCTCTGTGCCCTCCATTAAAGCTTCAATCAAGACCTCATTCCCTTCTGAAAAAGCCAATTCTATAGCTGGTTGTACATCAGACAAAGTCTTTACCTTAGTAACACCAAAGCTACTACCGCCGACACTTGGTTTAATAAAGCATGGCAAACCAATCTTTTCAGCAACTTCCTCTGAAGTGATCTTTTGTCCAGTTCGTAAGTTGATTGATTCAGCCACACGCATACCTAAACCACGCAAATACTGATTGCACGCAAATTTATGAAAAGTTAGTGCAGCAGTCAATACTCCACAACAGCTGTAGGGAATCCCAATCATTTCAAAATATCCCTGTAATAAGCCATTTTCACCTGGCGTACCATGGATAGTGATATAAGCATAATCAAATTGGAGGCGTCCTTCAGGTAGCAATACTGAAAAGTCATTCTTGTCTATATCATAACGTTTTCCCTCAGAAGACACTAGTTGCCAAATACGACCACGTATCTCAACAACATAGCTTTCGTAATATGCTGCATCCAAAAAATTTTGAATGCCAGCTGCACTACGTAACGACACTTCACACTCAGAGGAATCACCTCCTGCAACGATCGCAATATTTCTTTTTTTCATGACTAAAAGTCTTTATTCAAGCTCTCTATTACTTATATAGGTATGCCATTTCTCAATAAGTTGCGTCATATCTTCTGGAAGTGGGGCAAAGAAATGCATCTCCTCTCCCGTTTTAGGATGAACAAAACCCAATGTCATCGCATGCAATGCTTGACGAGGGCATATAGCAAAGCAATTTTGAACAAATTGCTTGTATTTTGCAAAACGCGTACCCTTTAATATTTCATCTCCACCATATCGGGCATCATTAAACAAGACATGACCAATATGCTTCATATGCACTCTAATCTGGTGGGTACGTCCTGTTTCAAGACGACACTCGACAAGTGAAACATACCCAATACGTTCTAGTACTTTATAGTGAGTTACAGCATGTTTTCCTTGATCTTCCTCCAGGACAGCCATCTGCATACGATCACGCGGGTTCCTACCAATATTACCTTCTATACGACCGGTATCTTCTTGTACATTTCCCCACACAAGTGCCTGATAGCGACGTTTCGTAGTTTTATTGAAAAACTGCAATCCTAAATGGGTCTTTGCATCTGCTGTCTTAGCTATAAGCAACAAACCAGATGTATCTTTATCAATACGATGAACCAATCCCACATTCGGGTCATTAGCATCATAATTGGGATCATCTTTAAGATGCCACGCAATAGCATTTACAAGCGTACCAGTATAATTTCCATGACCAGGATGTACAACCAATCCTGCAGGTTTATTGACCACTATAAGTTGGTCGTCTTCATACACTATATCCAGCGGAATATCTTCGGGAATAATATCATTTTCATAGCGAGGACGATCCATCATCAAAGTAATCACATCAAGTGGCTTCACTTTATAATTGCTTTTTACAGGCTTACCATTGGCCATAATCATACCTGAATCAGCCGCTTTTTGTATACGATTACGAGAAGAATTGACAACACGATCAGCTAAATACTTATCCACGCGAGTAAATTCTTGTCCCTTATCTACTACTACACGAAAGTGCTCATGCAACTGTCCATCACTTTCGCTGGTCGATTCTGGCGTAATTTCATCTAAAGACTCCAGTTCATCTATATCATTAAAATCCTCTTCAGAATCTATAGAATACACTGTCGGCTCTATAAAAGCATCCTCTTTATTTCCTTTATCCATAAAATTATCATTAGAACCAACTATTGTCATCAGCCTCCGTATCCACTTTAACTTTATTGGCAATAGAATCCTCTTGAACTGTCATAATATCCTCTCCATTACCTATCACTAGAGTTAAAGTAGCTCCTTTTGGCACACGAGCTTTTTGCACTAATGTTGAATCACCCAACTTTACAGCAAACACCCAATCACGCTGTCCTGGTATACTATCATGGGGAGTCAATTTAAAGCCACTAGCGCGCAACATAGCAACAGCTTGACGCACCGAACTGTTATTAGCGACATCAGGGACAGCAACATCAGGTACACTCATGTTATTTATGGTTATGTACACTGTACGCCCCTGTTTTACTTTGTGCCCCGCTGCTGGACTGTAATCCATCACAACTCCAGGCTGACTATCAGGTGAATATACAGAGTCAATAACAGCTGCTTTCAACTGATTATCTTGTAAAGTTCGTTGTGCATCTAGAATAGGCATCTGGCTAATATCAGGTACAGTAATGTACTCGCCATGGCGAGTATATCTAGCTAAAAAACCAAAAGTTAAATACAAAGCCAACGCAAACACAGCACATGCTGCCAAAATGTTTAGCCCCCACACAGTTAGTGCGTGACGCCACCCTTTTGATCCTGAGGGCTTATTGGATGTTTTTTTATCAGACATTATATACAAATTCTAAATTCGCTTCAAAGATAGTCATAAAAAAGAAAAGAAGCAGTAGTTTCCGAAGAAACTCTACTTCTTTTCTTTTATCTTGCGCTAAAAAGGCTAGTGCAAGGAGCGCTGATTACATCGAATAATCAGATTTACTTGCGGCCGTTGTATTCGTCTGAAACTGAAAGTTTCTTGCGACCTTTAGCACGACGAGCAGCTAATACTCGACGTCCGTTTGCAGTAGCCATTCTCTCACGGAAACCGTGTTTGTTTTTTCTCTTTCTGTTAGAAGGTTGAAAAGTTCTCTTCATCGTTATATTATTTTATTGTTACTATTCTACACAATCGGTGTGCAAAAGTAGGGGTTTCTTTCTAATTTACCAACGATTAAGCCTTTTTTTCGTCTTTTCCTTTGCGTTTTTTATTGATTTGAGCTATTTTTGTGCTCGCATAGGGGTTCTTTTAGAACTTTCCTTATAATTATGCTTGAATGGCAGATTCAAAATATCAATTAAAATAGCAGATTTATGATCAAAGCAGAAGACATCAAGAACGGCACATGCGTAAAGATAGATGGTCGTCTTTACTTCGTAGTAGAATTCCTACATGTAAAACCAGGTAAAGGAAATACTTTCGTACGCTCAAAATTAAAGGACGTTGTTGATGGTCGTGTACTAGAACGTACATTTCAAATTGGTTTTAAACTTGAAGACGTACGTGTAGAACGACGTCCTTACCAATTTCTATATGTAGACGGTGAGGATTACATCTTCATGAACCAAGAAGATTACGAACAAGCTCCAATTCCAAAAGAAATGGTGAAAGGTGTTGAGTTCTTGAAAGAAGGTGGAATTATCGATGTAATACGCGATGCGAACGAAGACGTGATTCTATACGGAGAACTCCCTACAAAAGTACAATTGCTAGTAACTTACACAGAACCTGGATTGAAAGGTGATACAGCAACAAACACTTTGAAGCCAGCAACTGTAGAAACAGGTGCTGAAGTACGTGTGCCTCTATTCATCGAAGAAGGTGAAATGATCGAAATCGATACTCGTGATGGTTCTTACCAAGGCCGTATCAAAAAATAAGCAGATCGTATAGAGATGCCAACCTGTTCTTTGATCGTCCCAGTCTACAATCGTCCCAACGAAGTAGATGAACTGCTCCAAAGCATACAGGAGCAGACGGTAATGCCTTATGAGATTATTATCGTAGAAGACGGTTCAAAGATAAGCTGTGAACAAGTGGTGAAGCACTATGCTTCCCACTTGCCCATAGCCTACTATAATAAATCCAATGGCGGTCCTGGAGCTGCACGCAACTACGGTGCTGCACATGCCACTGGTGACTATCTAATCATTCTTGATTCAGATGTCTTACTTCCCCCACGCTATATTCAAACACTTACCGAAGCCCTTGAAACTGAAAGCATAGATGCCTTCGGAGGTCCTGATGCAGCCCATCCCGACTTTAGTCCTATACAGAAAGCTATCAGTTATGCTATGACTTCTTTCTATACTACAGGCGGCATACGTGGCAGCAAAAGCAAAGGTATGGACAAATTTCATCCTCGTAGTTTTAACATGGGTATACGCCGTAGTGTCTACGAAACACTGAAGGGATTTAGGGAAATGCGTTTTGGAGAAGATATCGATTTTAGTTATCGGATTCTTGAAGCTGGTTACTCCACACAACTCATTCCAGATGCTTGGGTCTACCATAAACGTCGATCAACTTTTCAACAATTTTTTAAGCAGGTACACAATTCTGGCATTGCCCGTATCAATCTAGAGATACTTCATCCAGGCACCCTAAAGCTAGTTCATACATTACCAGCACTATTTACAGCTGGAACGTTATTTTGTATTGCCATGCGTACCATTTGGTCATGGACGATGCTTCCCCTATGTATATTTACATTACTCATATTCGTAGATGCCACCAAACAATCTAGAAGTGTACATGTAGGATTACTAGCTATTCTAGCCGCCTACACGCAACTGATCGGCTATGGCACTGGATTCTTGCTAGCATGTTGGAAGAGGTACATACTAAGGCAAGATAGCTTTGAAGCATTCTCCAAGAACTTCTACAAATAACACAATAGACTATGAAAAAGACGACAAAAAACGACACACAAGACAACGAATCCACTGCATCATCAGTTCATATTTCCCCCATTTCGCGCCCTATTCACTCTTGGTCCGAAGATGATCGTCCTCGAGAAAAATTAATCTCCAAAGGTACACGCTCACTTAGTGATGCTGAACTACTAGCGATTTTAGTTGGGAGTGGTACTGCTAGCGAAAGCGCAGTAGATATGATGCGACGCATCCTCGACACATACGAAAATAATTTATTTCTACTAGGTCGCGCATCCATTTCAGAACTCACAAGGATTAAAGGAATAGGACCTGCCAAAGCAACGACTATTCTTGCTGCCATGGAACTTAGTAACAGGCAGCGTGTACAAAGTAGCCAGCTCACACATATTTCATGCAGTGAAGATGCAGCCAAAATCATGGGACCCTTACTAATGGATAGTTGTTATGAGGAATTTTGGGTACTATTGCTCAATCGTGCCAACCGTATCCTTTACAAATATTTGGCAGGAAAAGGAGGCGTAGCTGGAGTAGCCGTAGATACACACGCAGTCATGCGAGAAGCAATCACACGCAATGCTACAGCCATTATAATATGCCACAATCATCCTTCTGGTCAAGCAGTACCCAGTAAAGAAGACAAAAAAGTAACTGAAATAATATCAAGGGCCTGCCATGCTTTAAAAATCACATTACTTGACCATGTCATCGTAGCCAACGAAAAACACTATAGCTTCAGTGATCACAATGAAGATTCACTAAAAGTTTTATAAGTCTATAACTACCCTAACATTGCAATATACACTTCGTATGTTGTACTTATATTTTTGGCTCTACATTGTTTCTAGAGTGTACTCCTTCGCTTTCCAAGAAGAGGCAACACGCTAGGAATGAATTTATGTATACACCTCCCCATACACTCTCTATTATCATCTAGTGTGTGTACCCTTTCCTTTATCCACATCCCTGTGTATAACTCATCCCCCCCTGTATATAACACAAAAAAAAGAGACCTCCGAGATACATATCTCGAAGGCCTCACTAAAAAAACAGCGACTCTACTATAATCATATCTTGTCAAAGTAGAATATACGTTGACTATAGGGCACTCTCAGTCAAAGTATGCGAACTTTGATATCGTTGTTGGCGAACTTCGATGTCGTTGTTCGTGAACTTTGATATCGAAGTTGGTGAACAACGACTGATGATAAGTAGTACAAAGATTATATACTGTTTAATACAGACACGCTGGGATTACATCATGATTAGTGTCCTGTGCAAAAAGAAATAGTTATACACATACTTGTGCATAACCATTGTACATTATGTTGATAACAAACATAGTTCGTAATAAAAAGCGGAATAGTTAAGAATACATACCCCTGCATAAATAAAAAGAGACCTCCGAGATACATATCTCGAAGGCCTCACTAAAAAACGGCGACTACCTACTCTCCCACAGTTACGCAGTACCATCGGCGTGATTAGGCTTAACTTCTCTGTTCGGAATGGGAAGAGGTGGAACCCTAATGCTATAGTCACCTAAATAAGGTAGACATATCGTACAAACAAATATCATTACTAAAGTAAAGAACATATACTAGAAGAAAGTGAACGGGCAATTAGTACTGCTCGGCTTTGATGTTACCACCTTTACACCTGCAGCCTATCAACGTTGTCGTCTACAACAACCCTAAGAAATCTAATCTTGTGGCCGGCTTCGTACTTAGATGCTTTCAGCACTTATCCGATCCAGACGTAGATACCCAGCAATGCACCTGGCGATACAACTGGTAAACCAGAGGTCTGTCCAACACGGTCCTCTCGTACTAGTGTCAGAGCCACGCAAATTTCATACGCCCACGATAGATAGAGACCGAACTGTCTCACGACGTTCTGAACCCAGCTCGCGTGCCACTTTAATGGGCGAACAGCCCAACCCTTGGGACCTTCTCCAGCCCCAGGATGTGACGAGCCGACATCGAGGTGCCAAACCCCTCCGTCGATATGAGCTCTTGGGAGGGATCAGCCTGTTATCCCCGGAGTACCTTTTATCCTTTGAGCGATGTCCCTTCCATGCGGAAACACCGGATCACTATGCTCTAGTTTCCTACCTGATCGACTTGTAAGTCTCCCAGTCAAGCACCCTTATGCCATTACACTCTACGGACGGTTACCAATCGTCCTGAGGGTACCTTTAGAAGCCTCCGTTACACTTTTGGAGGCGACCACCCCAGTCAAACTACCCACCAAACAATGTCCTCGCATTAGCGAGTTAGAATTCAAACAAGTAAAGGGTCGTATTTCAACAGCGACTCCATCAACACTAGCGTGCCAACTTCAAAGTCTCCGACCTATCCTACACATCACGTGCCCAAATTCAATGTTAAGCTATAGTAAAGGTTCACGGGGTCTTTTCGTCCCATCGCGGGTAATCGGCATCTTCACCGATACTACAATTTCACTGAGCTCGCGGTTGAGACAGTGTCCAGATCATTACACCATTCGTGCAGGTCGGAACTTACCCGACAAGGAATTTCGCTACCTTAGGACCGTTATAGTTACGGCCGCCGTTTACTGGGGCTTCAATTCAAAGCGTCTCCGAAGATAACTTCTCCTCTTAACCTTCCAGCACCGGGCAGGTGTCAGGCTGTATACGTGATCTTTCGATTTTGCACAGCCCTGTGTTTTTGGTAAACAGTTGCCTGGACCTATTCTCTGCGCCCTACTAAAAGTAGGGACCCTTTATCCCGAAGTTACAGGGTTAATTTGCCTAGTTCCTTAACCGCGAATCACTCAAGCGCCTTAGAATACTCATCCCGACTACGTGTGTCCGTTTACGGTACGGGTAGTATAATAATTAACGTTTAGCGGGTTTTCTTGGGAGCATGGTTACACATACTATCTCATCAGTCCAAAGACGTCTGAGTACTATCAGGTTCGACACACTCGGCGGATTTGCCTACCAAGCGTATATCTACACCCTTTAACCATCTATTCCGTCAGATGGCGATGCTTTCACTTCTCCGTCACCACATCACTATATTATACTAGTATGGGAATATTAACCCATTCGGCCATCGACATCGCCATTAGGCTTAGTCTTAGGACCCGACTAACCCTGATCCGATTAGCGTTGATCAGGAAACCTTAGTCTTTCGGCGAGGGGGTTTCTCACCCCCTTTATCGTTACTCATACCTACATTTGCTTTTCTACACGCTCCAACACACCTCAAGGTATATCTTCAACGCAGAGTAGAATGCTCCCCTACCATCCCATAAGGGATCCATAGCTTCGGTAAACCACTTATGCCCGATTATTATCCATGCAAAACTCCTCGACTAGTGAGCTGTTACGCACTCTTTAAATGAATGGCTGCTTCCAAGCCAACATCCTAGCTGTCTTAGCAATCTTACTTCGTTAGTTCAACTTAGTGGTTATTTAGGGACCTTAGCTGATGGTCTGGATTCTTCTCCTCTCGGACATGGACCTTAGCACCCATGCCCTCACTCCATAGATTAAACTAATGCGCATTCGGAGTTTATCAAGACTTGATAGGCGGCGAAGCCCTCGCATCTTATCAGTCGCTCTACCTCACATTAGTAATTCTATAGGCTGCACCTAAATGCATTTCGGGGAGTACGAGCTATCTCCAAGTTTGATTAGCCTTTCACCCCCACCCTCAAGTCATCCAGAAGCTTTTCAACGCTTATTGGTTCGGTCCTCCAGTTAGTGTTACCTAACCTTCAACCTGCTCAAGGGTAGATCACTTGGTTTCGCGTCTACTCACACTGACTATGGCGCCCTATTAAGACTCGCTTTCGCTTCGGCTGCTTGTCTCTAGACAATTAACCTTGCCAGTGAAAGTAACTCGTAGGTTCATTATGCAAAAGGCACGCCGTCACACCATATAGATGCTCCGACCGCTTGTAAGCGCATGGTTTCAGGAACTATTTCACTCTTCTATTCGAAGTACTTTTCACCTTTCCCTCACGGTACTGTTCGCTATCGGTCTCTCGGGAGTATTTAGCCTTACCAGATGGTCCTGGCAGATTCACACAGAATTTCTCGTGTTCCGCGCTACTCAGGATACCACTAGGGCCTAAGTCGCTTCCTGTACGGGATTATCACCCTCTATGATCACACTTTCCAGTGTGTTCCAGTCACTACTTATGGTCCCACAACGTGGTCCTACAACCCCATTAATGCCGGAACATTAATGGTTTGGGCTAATCCCCGTTCGCTCGCCACTACTAGGGGAATCACTTTTGTTTTCTTTTCCTACAGGTACTAAGATGTTTCAGTTCCCTGCGTTGGCCTCCTATTTTAGGATAATATGTCTTCAACATACTAGGTTGTCCCATTCGGAAATCCACGGATCAATGGTTATTTGCACCTACCCGCAGCTTATCGCAGCTTATCACGTCCTTCATCGCCTCCGAGAGCCAAGGCATCCGCCATGCGCCCTTAATTACTTTCTTCTATACTCATTTAGTATTGCTACTAAATGGGCTCGTATAAATTCGTTACTTTACGGTTAATCTATCATTTACATGATTTCATAACAGAAAATTGGTTGTACAATATGTCAAAGATCAATCTGAATAACGCCTCGATACTATAAAGCATCAAATAATTATTCTAAGTGGAGAATATCGGATTCGAACCGATGACCCCCTGCGTGCAAGGCAGGTGCTCTAGCCAGCTGAGCTAATCCCCCGAAAGTAGTCCCACGCAGATTTGAACTGCGGACCTCTACATTATCAGTGTAGCGCTCTAACCAACTGAGCTATAGGACTAGTTCAAAATAATCTGCTGTGTGATGGTACTCAGCTTCTTACTTTCTCTTATTTTATTTTATAACAACAAGCAAGCGTACAAGCTTATCAAACCGATAAGTGTAATGTACTTGACACATTTAACTGTAAGTAGTCATCTCTCCAGAAAGGAGGTGTTCCAGCCGCACCTTCCGGTACGGCTACCTTGTTACGACTTAGCCCCAGTTACCAGTTTTACCCTAGGCCGATCCTTGCGGTTACGGACTTTAGGTACCCCCGGCTTCCATGGCTTGACGGGCGGTGTGTACAAGGCCCGGGAACGTATTCACCGCGCCATGGCTGATGCGCGATTACTAGCGAATCCAGCTTCACGAAGTCGAGTTGCAGACTTCGATCCGAACTGAGAGAGGCTTTTGAGATTAGCATCCTGTTGCCAGGTAGCGACCTGCTGTACCCCCCATTGTAACACGTGTGTGGCCCCGGACGTAAGGGCCGTGCTGATTTGACGTCATCCCCACCTTCCTCACATCTTACGACGGCAGTCTCACTAGAGTCCTCAGCATGAACTGTTAGTAACTAATGATAAGGGTTGCGCTCGTTATGGCACTTAAGCCGACACCTCACGGCACGAGCTGACGACAACCATGCAGCACCTTCATAGGAGTCCGAAGAAAAGACCATCTCTGATCTATGCACCTATAATTTAAGCCCGGGTAAGGTTCCTCGCGTATCATCGAATTAAACCACATGTTCCTCCGCTTGTGCGGGCCCCCGTCAATTCCTTTGAGTTTCACCGTTGCCGGCGTACTCCCCAGGTGGAATACTTAATGCTTTCGCTTGGCCGCTGACGGTATATCGCCAACAGCGAGTATTCATCGTTTACTGTGTGGACTACCAGGGTATCTAATCCTGTTTGATACCCACACCTTCGTGCATGAGCGTCAGTTGCAGTATAGCAAGCTGCCTTCGCAATCGGAGTTCTTCGTGATATCTAAGCATTTCACCGCTACACCACGAATTCCGCTTACCTCCACTGCACTCAAGAATGCCAGTTTCAATTGCAATTTGAACGTTGAGCGTCCAACTTTCACAACTGACTTAACATCCCGCCTGCGCACCCTTTAAACCCAATAAATCCGGATAACGCTCGGACCCTCCGTATTACCGCGGCTGCTGGCACGGAGTTAGCCGGTCCTTATTCGTAGGGTACATACAAAACATCACACGTGACGCACTTTATTCCCCTATAAAAGAAGTTTACAACCCAGAGGGCAGTCATCCTTCACGCTACTTGGCTGGTTCAGGCTTGCGCCCATTGACCAATATTCCTCACTGCTGCCTCCCGTAGGAGTCTGGTCCGTGTCTCAGTACCAGTGTGGGGGACCTTCCTCTCAGAACCCCTATTCATCGATGTCTAGGTGAGCCGTTACCTCACCTACTAACTAATGAAACGCATCCCCATCTATTACCGAAATTCTTTACTTAAAGTCCCAGGCAGGACCTCAAGACCATTGGGTATTAATCTTCCTTTCGAAAGGCTATCCCCAAGTAAT
Organism: Bacteroidaceae bacterium; assembly: GCA_963668535.1. Taxonomy (GTDB): domain Bacteria; phylum Bacteroidota; class Bacteroidia; order Bacteroidales; family Bacteroidaceae; genus F22. Next base: position 1,442,782 of record OY764867.1, on the reverse strand, counting down.
AGGTAGGTTGGATACGTGTTACTCACCCGTGCGCCGGTCGTCATCGGAAGCAAGCTCCCATGTTACCCCTCGACTTGCATGTGTTAAGCCTGTAGCTAGCGTTCATCCTGAGCCAGGATCAAACTCTTCATTGTAAAAATATTATTTCACGATATACATATTATATATAACATGCACATCTAAGTTGATCTGTTTTATCAAGATGACCTGATTTCAAGTATTGGATTACACCTGTTTCAATATTAATATTGACGGTTTAATAATTGCTATTATAAAATCATAATAGCCTTGTACTACTTGTTGTTATGTAAATATCTTCAAAGAACACTTTTCTTTTTGTCTAACTCTCCGCATGGTAGCTGGTTCACCATTGCAAACCTTGTTTCTTTCGGAAAGCGGATGCAAAGATACAAGCTTTATTCTTACGCTCCAAATTATTTGAGCAGAAAATTTCAACTTTATTTTTGAACCGAAACTCAAAAAGTATCTAAGCAAATACAAACACAAAACGAGAAAAAAATCAATGCGGTTGGTTGACCGCAGGCACCTCGTTTCCTGATTGCGGATGCAAAAGTAGTGCTTTTAAACATACACACCAAATAAATACACGAGAAATATGGATAAAACGTGAGCTTTTAACAGAAAAAGACAATGAAAAAGCAAAACTAGGAATGGACACATTATATATATAAACTAAGGAAGAGAAGTGATGTGCGCAATAGGTGCTCAAGAGGGGACGAAGCTATGACAGAAAAAGACGGAGTAATATGAAAAACGACCTACTCTACATGCATAGTAGGTACATCTCCTTTAAGGGAAACGATACAGTCTATAGGAAGAGACGCTGCTAAGAGTAAGGAGAAAACAAAGAAGAAAGTGTACATACATTATGCACAGCACAAAAACCACCAAAGTACAACAAATAAGAAGTGTAGATAACAACAAACAGAGCCTCAGCTAAAAAAAACAGACCCTAAAGTTTCACACCTGCCAAAAAAATTGTTTACTTTGTATATGTCTTACACCAGAAAAAGGGACTGACAATCAGAGAAATAAAAAACAAAACCATATATGGCACAAAAAAAAAGAAAAACGACTTCTACAGGCAAGTCTAATATAAATAAGAAAAGCTCTTCAAAAAAAGCTGGCAAACGCCTTAAAAAGACAGACATCGTCAAACGAGTACAAATGCTTTTTGACGAAAATCCATCAGAAACATACACTTTAAAAGAAACATTCAGATCTACAAATATGACAACGCATCCTATGAAGATGCTTTGCCGCACAGTGTTGCAAGAATTTGTTTTGGACGGTTATCTAAAAGAAGTCGCAAACAACACCTTCAAACGCCATATGCAAGATCGTGAGATTATCGGAATCTTTAACCGTAAACGAAACGGGAAAAACTTTGTTATACCTGAAGAGTTAACGGAAGAAGAAGCCTTAAAACATAACATCCTACATACAGACGAAGAACCCGAAGAGAGCGAACATATTTTTATAGCGGAACGAAATGCAGCACGCGCCATGAATGGCGACCGTGTACGCGTTGCACTTTTCGCCAAACGCAACTACCAAGAAACAGAGGGGGAAGTTGTTGAGATCCTAGAAAGAGCAGACAATCAGTATATAGGCACATTGGAAGTTAATAAAAACTTCGCTTTTTTAGTGACCGAAGATCGCACTTTAGCCAATGATATATTCATCCCTAAAAACAAACTTAAAAAAGGACAAACTGGCGACAAGGCTATTGTACGCGTTACAGAGTGGCCTAAACGTGCCAAAAACCCTACAGGAGAAGTCATTGACATCCTCGGTAAAGCAGGAGAAAACACCGCAGAAATGCATGCAATTCTAGCCGAATACGGACTACCCTACACTTATCCAGAGCGCGTAGAAAAAGCCGCCGAAGACATCTCTGAAATTATCAGTGATGAAGAACGCAAAAAACGCGAGGATTTCCGCAACGTTGTGACTTTCACTATAGACCCTAAAGACGCCAAAGATTTTGATGATGCCCTTTCAGTACGCACACTAGACAACGGAAACTACGAAGTTGGTGTACATATTGCTGATGTATCTCATTACGTACCAGAAGGTAGTGTCATTGATAAAGAAGCAGCCAATCGCGCCACTTCCGTCTATTTGGTTGATCGTACAATTCCAATGCTTCCAGAACGCCTCTGCAACTTTATCTGCTCACTTCGTCCACAAGAAGAGAAGTGCGCTTATTCAGTCATCTTTGAGATGAATGATAAAGCCGAGGTCATTCACTCGCGCGTAAAACACACCGTCATTTATTCGGACCGTCGCTTTACTTATGAAGAAGCTCAAAATATCATAGAGACAGGAGAAGGAGATTACAAAGAGGAAATCTTAATTCTAAATACACTGGCACAAATCTTAAGAAAACAAAGATATACTGCTGGAGCGATCAATTTTGAACGCCATGAAGTAAAATTTGAGATCGATGAAAATGGCAAACCTCTAAGCGTCTTCTTCAAAATAGCTAAAGAAGCCAATAAACTAGTTGAAGAATTCATGCTTTTGGCCAATAGAACAGTGGCAGAAAAAATTGGTAATGTACCTAAGGACAAAAAGGCCAAAGTGCTTCCTTACCGTATTCACGACACACCCGACCCAGATAAAATAGACAACTTACAACAATTCATCGCACGGTTTGGCTACAAACTACATACAGGAGGTTCTCAAACAGACCTGTCCAAGTCTATCAACCTACTATTGGACAATGTACAAGGCAAGAAAGAAGAGAACCTTATAGAGACAGTATCTATACGTGCCATGGCCAAAGCGACCTATACCACCCACAACATAGGACACTATGGCCTTGGGTTCAAATATTACACTCATTTTACGTCACCTATCCGACGCTATCCTGATCTAATGGTCCATCGTCTACTTACAAGATACCTAGATGAAGGAGGACGTACAGTGACAGAAAAAAAATACGAAGACCTATGTCGTCATAGTAGCGCCATGGAAGTATTGGCAAGTCAAGCAGAACGTTCTAGCATCAAATATAAACAAGTAGAGTTTATGACCGACAAGCTTGGACAAACCTTTGACGGTGTGATCTCTGGCGTAACCGAATGGGGACTGTACGTTGAGATAAACGAGAACAAATGCGAGGGAATGGTTCCCTGTCGTGACCTCGATGATGACTTCTACGATTTTGACGACAAGAATTATTGTTTAAGAGGACGTCGAACACATAAAACATACAGTTTAGGTGACCCAGTGACCATTCAAGTGGCTCGCACTAATTTAGAGCGAAAACAACTTGACTTTACCCTTGTGGAATAGGGTATTTCGAAAAAAATGGCTATCTTTGCCGCACATATTTACATTGAATTAATAATAGGATGGAAAATAGAAAAGCAAAATTCACCTCCGTACTTAATACGGTAACAGAAGCGTTATCTTCCAAAGAATCTTATCAAGGACTTTTTCACCAGCATAACGAGGGTGAACCCATTCCTTCATCCAAAACATTGAAGGAGATTGTCAACCTACTTCGTGCCATCCTATTTCCTGGATATTATGGAAAGTCTTCCATATGTAGCTCTACAATTAAATATCATATAGGCGTACATGTAGAGCGTGTTTATGAGCAACTCAGTAAGCAAATTTTAGCCGGCATCTGTTTCAGCAATCAGCAGGAAGCAGGCGACGACGTTTGCGCTGCATGCAGCAAAGAAGAACATAAACGCGCCAATAAGATAGCGACACTTTTCCTTGAAAGTCTTCCAGAAATGCGCACCATACTAGCCACGGATGTACGCGCAGCATACGAGGGTGATCCTGCTGCAACAAGCTATGGAGAGATCATTGCGTGTTATCCTGGTATAAAAGCGATTACGAACTATCGTATAGCCCACAAACTGTTACAACTGGAAGTGCCTCTTATCCCAAGAATGATTACTGAACTAGCTCATAGTGAAACAGGAATAGACATTCATCCTGGCGCACAAATAGGCACTCACTTCAGTATTGATCACGGCACGGGTGTAGTTATCGGCGCCACATCTATCATTGGCAACCACGTCCAATTATATCAAGGCGTCACACTTGGTGCCAAAAGTTTTCCTCTAGATGATGATGGCAACCCTATTAAAGGTATTCCACGCCACCCTATCTTGGAGGATCACGTGTGTTGTTACTCCAATTCCACGATTTTAGGGCGCATTACCATAGGTAAAGGCAGCGTTATTGGCGGTAACGTCTGGGTCACAGAGAATGTGGCACCAGGTATAAAAATCGTACAACCCAAACCCAAACATAATATTGTATTGAATAATGACTCCACAGAGTTTTAGGAGTTCACTGTGTTCTAGAAACAAAAATAATTACGAATAAAGAAGAGAAGAGATGAGCCAAACTTACGAGATGATAGCTAAGACTTTCCAAGGATTGGAAGAAATTCTAGCGAAAGAGTTAGCTGCTTTAGGAGCAAATGTGACGGAAATAGGTCGCCGTATGGTAGCCTTTGAAGGTGACAAAGAGATGATGTATCGTGCCAACTTCAATCTACGCACTGCCATACGTATTCTTAAACCAATTTTGCGCTTTGAAGCAAAAGATGCAGATGAAGTTTACGAAAAAGTTAAGGCTTTCCAATGGGATCGTCTTCTAGATTCAAAGAAATCATTTGCCGTAGATGCAGTCGTATTCAGCAATGAATTTCGTCATTCTAAATTTGTATCTTACAAAGTAAAAGATGCAATAGTAGACTACTTTCGAGAAAAAGATGGTACTCGTCCTTCAGTACGAATCACTCGTCCTGACGTGCTATTAAATATTCACATTGCAGAAAAATCATGCACCCTGTCATTAGATTCATCTGGTGAGTCATTACACCGTCGCGGTTATCGTCAAGAACAAGTTGAAGCACCTTTGAACGAAGTGCTTGCTGCCGGTATGATTTTGATGACTGGCTGGAAAGGCGATTGTGATTTCATCGACCCTATGTGTGGATCAGGAACCATTCCAATTGAGGCCGCTCTAATTGCTCGAAACATAGCTCCTGGTGTATTCCGTCAAGCATTTGCTTTTGAGAAATGGGCTGATTTTGACGCAGATCTTTTCGATCAAATATACAATGATGATAGTCAAGAACGTGAATTCACACATCACATCTATGGATATGATAATAATCCACGTGCAATTGAAATCGCTACACACAACACAAAAGCAGCTGGTGTAAGTAAGCAGGTCACAATCACTCAACGTGCTATCCAAAAATTTGAAGAGCATCAGGGGAAAGCTATTATGGTTACCAACCCCCCTTATGGAGAACGTATATCAACCAACGACATCTTAGGTTTGTATGCCACATTAGGTGAAAAACTTAAACACAAATTCTCTGGAAACGAAGCATGGATTCTTGCTTACCGCGAAGATTGTTTTGAAAAGATTGGGTTAAAACCAAGTGTAAAAATCAACTTGTTTAATGGACCACTAGAATGTGAGTTCCGCAAATACGAGATGTTCAAAGGAAAATTCAAAGTTCATAAAGTTCATGAGATAGAGTCTCGTGGAAAAGATGCACGTAAAGAGCTTGAAGCACGTGATAAACGCACACGTGAACGCAGCAAGAAAAAGCAAGAGCGCACAGAATTCTATCGACAAATGGAAGAAAAGCGCCGTGCACTTGAAGCTGAAGAAGTCAACGATTAAATCCTTAGAACAATGAAATGGACCTATAAAATAAGCACTGTGGCAATGTTTTGCCTAGTCAGCCTAACAATCATGGCACAAACAAAAAGAGAACTCACTTTAGAAGATCTTGTATACGGCGGACGCACCTATACAAAGTATCACCCAGCTCGCCTGAGTGGTCTTAGATGGAAGGGAGACACTGCTGTATGGACAAAAGACGGCAATAGCTACGCACTAGATGCTCGTCACATGAAGCTAACATCAGAGCCCCTACCTCAGACAGCCCAACTTAGCAGTAAAGTAAATAAGACTAAGCTTAAGCCTGTGTTTGTTCATGCAGACAAAAGTGCCTTGGGTATGGTAGCACACACCAAAGACAACAACCTATATATTGATGACTTGCAATTGACACACGAAGCAGAAGGTATAGTATGTGGACAAACAGTATCGCGCAATGAATTCGGTATTAGCAAGGGTACTTTTTGGAGTCCTTCTGGACGTTATCTTGCCTATTACATAAAAGATGAAAGAGGCGTCAGTCAATACCCGATAGTAGATATCACAAAAAGAGTGGCAGAAGTTGAGAATGTGCGTTATCCAATGGCTGGTATGACCAGTGAAAAAATTCAGGTAGCCATCTACGACACAGAAACTAAAAAAACAGTATATCTTCAAACAGGTGATCCAACTGACAAATACTACACCAACATCGCTTGGGGACCAGAGGAAGAAAACTTGTATCTCATTGAACTGAATCGCGATCAAAACCACAGTAAACTTTGTCGTTATGCCGTAGCAGATGGTAGCATGCAGCAAGTTTTAATTGAGGAAACTAGTAAAAAGTATGTTGAACCACAACATCCAATAGTATTCCTTCCTTGGAACAGCAAGCAATTTATCTATCAAACACGTGCTGACGGATTCAATCATTTATATATCTATGACACTGCTGGTACATTAGTGAAGCAGTTGACTAAAGGTAACTGGCTTGTGCAAGATGTTTTAGGAATTGATGAAAAGAAAAAAAGTATCATTATAAAGAGTACTGAAATTTCTCCACTACAATCGAACATCTATAGCGTGTCTGTGCACAGTGGTAAACGTACTCTAATTGGTGAAGGAAAAGGTGTTCACTTTGGTTTATTATCCAAATCAAAACGATATCTTATTGATACATTCACTGCACATGATACCCCACGTAAAATAACTGTTATCGACTTGTACCACCCAAAGAGAGAACAAGTTATTTTGGATGCTCCAGACCCTCAAGCAGACTGCTTGCAACCTGAAATTACTGTTGGTACAATCAAAGCAGCCGATGGAGTGACTGATTTATATTATCGCCTAACTAAACCAGTCAACTACAATCCAAATAAAAAATACCCTACTGTAGTATATGTGTATGGTGGACCACACGCACAACTTGTCAGAGATGTCTATCAATGGGATGCCGATGGACGAGATATTTATATGGCAGAAAAAGGATATGTATGCTTTACTCTAGATAGCCGTGGTAGTAGCAATCGTGGATTGAAATTTGAGGATGTTACTTTCCGTCACCTAGGCATCGAGGAATGCAAGGACCAAATCAAAGGTGTAGAATTTCTTAAATCACTTCCTTATGTAGATGCCAACCGTATCGGCGTACACGGATGGAGTTTCGGTGGTCATATGACAACTGCCTTGATGCTTCGCTACCCTCAAATATTCAAAGTGGGTGTAGCAGGAGGTCCTGTCATGGACTGGAGCAAATATGAAGTCATGTATGGTGAACGGTATATGGATACCCCAGAAAGCAACCCTAAAGGATATGAAGCAACTAATTTGGTCAAACATGCTGGTCAATTGAAAGGACGTTTATTGCTTATCCATGATGATCATGATATCACTGTAGTGCCTCAACATACTTTAAGCTTTATCAAAGCCTGTGTAGAAGCCCGCACATATCCAGATCTACTAGTCTACCCTAACCATCCTCACAACGTACATGGCAAAGATAGAGTACATCTAACGTATAAGATTGTTCAATATTTTGACGATCATTTAAAGTAAACAAAACGACAAACAATATATAACCAGAAACAAAACAAAAAATGAAAGTTATTCTACTAGGTTCAGGCGGACGTGAACATGCTTTGGCATGGAAGATTGCACAAAGCGACCGTATCGAAAAATTATTTATCGCGCCAGGTAATGCAGGAACAGCAGAAGTGGGAGAAAACGTAGCCATTTCAGCTACTGATTTCCCAGCTTTAAAGGTCTTTTGCTTACAGGAAAAGATAGATATGGTTGTTGTAGGCCCTGAAGACCCTTTGGTAAAAGGAGTGTACAACTTTTTCCGTGATGATAGCGAACTACAACACATTGCCGTTGTCGGTCCATCACAAGAAGGAGCGGAACTTGAAGGCAGTAAAGAGTTTGCCAAAGAGTTTATGCAGCGTCACAATATTCCAACAGCAAAATATCTTTCTGTACAAAAAAACAATTTAGAAGAAGGACTTGCTTTTTTGAAGACTTTAGAAGCTCCCTACGTTCTGAAAGCCGATGGACTGTGTGCAGGTAAAGGAGTCTTGATTCTTCCTACATTGCAAGAAGCCGAACGCGAACTTAAAGAAATGCTAGGAGGCATGTTTGGCGATGCTTCTTCAACGGTAGTTATTGAAGAATTTTTAAGTGGTCTAGAATGTTCCGTTTTTGTTTTAAGCGATGGTGAAAACTATAAAATTCTCCCAATAGCTAAAGATTACAAACGCATAGGAGAAGGAGACACCGGACTAAATACTGGAGGAACAGGCAGTATCACTCCAGTGCCTTTTGTAGATAACACGTTCTACAATAAAATAGAAGAACGTATTGTACGCCCTACCATTGAAGGCTTGAAAGCTGAAAACATTGATTACAAAGGATTTATCTTCTTGGGATTGATTGAGGTAGACAAAGAACCAATGGTCATTGAATACAATGTACGTATGGGCGATCCAGAAACAGAAAGCGTCATGTTACGTATTAAAAGTGACTTAGTAGACCTACTCGAAGGTGTCGCTCAAGGCAACTTGGACACACGTACGCTAGAGATAGATGAACGTGCAGCAAGCTGCGTAATTATGATGAGTGGTGGTTATCCAGAAGCTTATGAGAAGGGCTATCCTATCGCAGGCTTGAAAGAAGCAGCAGCACATGGTGCCACAATCTTTCATGCTGGAACCAAACAGAATGGAAATGACGTTGTGACTAATGGTGGCCGTGTATTAGCTGTTTGCGCTCTTGGTGCAGATCGTCACGAAGCCTTAAACACCTGTTACGCTGCAGCGAACCTAATAGAATTTAAAGACAAGTATTTCCGTAAAGATATCGGATTTGATTTGCAAGATGAATAAAGGATGAGAAGAATTCCCTTAATAAAAAGACTAATCACTAGTAAGGCCACATTTCCGGTGGCCCTAGTGATTAGTATATGTATATGGTGGTTATTTCCCTCTCAAATACTATGTTCGATCGGTTATCTCATCGGACTTGGATTGATGTGGTTTATGAATCAACGTTTTGTCATATTACAAGGGAAAATCACTTCATTTCTTGGTCTATTTGCACTATGCATAGCTTCGACTCCCCTTCTCCATCAATCACCAGATGGATTGTACATATTGATTAGCTCTATGGTTTGCCAAAGTATTCTCTTCTTTGGATACGGGCATCCAGATCGTGTACAAATACTTCAGGTGTGCGGTTTATTTATAGGCGCCTTGGCTATTTGGAACCCAGTTGTATTGTATCTGCTTCCGTTGATTTGGTTGAATGCCCAACATTGCAAAGTACTCACATGGAAAAGTTGGGTTTCATCAATTATCGGCACAATAATCCCCACATTGTTTTGGTGGGCATGGGCTTTTAATCAACAAGAAGCTGGCTTTATTGGTCGTCATTATAGTACACTGAGTGATTGGTCTTGGCTCACAAGCCATCCTGTAGCTTATTGGGCAACTTGTGGGCTGCTCCTGATTATGCTTCTGCTGGGAATTTCCTCACTAGCATTCAATAAACAAGGAGTACGTACACAAACCATGCACTACCTATACTCTGTGACAGAATCTGGTGGTCTTGGACTCTTTTTGATACTTGTCATTCCTGAAAAATGGCTTTTATTTTTACCGCTCACGATATGGGGTGTCACATGGGGCACCATTCGTTTCCTCAGAAGAGGGAAGAGTTGGTTACATGTAGCCCTTCTTATTATTTTGGTTGCGACTATGATAGGGATAGCTACCATACACTATTTTGAGCTGTAAACATCAGAGATCAACAATATGAAAAGAAACTACACACTATATACATGCTTGCTAGTAATCATTTATTCACTTGTACTTAGTGGCTGTACAAGCAAACATGTTTCTGACAAAAATATCATTTTTGTATCTATCGCTCCTCAACGTTATTTTGTACAAGCTATAACCAAAGATGATTTTAGAATTTATACGATGATAGGTCCAGGTGAAAACCCAGAGACTTATGATCCTAGCCCTACACAAATGGTTCTATTAGCTCAGGCAAAAGCATATTTCCGAATTGGATATATTCCATTTGAAACTAGTTGGATGCATCGCATTCAAAAAAATGCTCCTACTCTCCCTGTCTATGACATGTCTACGGGAATCGTCCCATTAGAGACACATCAAAATGAAGAAGATGCCCATCACCATAATATAGACCCACATATATGGCTTTCATGTAAAAATGCACAAAAGATTGCTCGATATACTGTGGACGCACTGTGTCAATTGGTTCCAGAAAAGAAAGCATTATACACACAACGATATGATTCGTTGAATAATGAAATTATGCGTGTAGATCGTTTAATTCAAAAACAAGTAGCGCAACTCCCTCAAGCATATAAGCGATTTCTTATATATCATCCTGCACTCTCCTATTATGCGGAAGAATATGGTTTGCACCAAATTGAGATTGCCCATTTAGGGAAAAGTCCAACACCTTCTCAACTTCAAAGTGTGCTCAACACAGGTAAGGCGAATGACATTTGTGTAATCCTTGTTCAAGAAGAGTTCGACAAACGTCAAGCTAAAAGCATAGCTGGCATGCTCAACGCATCTGTACACACCATTTATCCACTGTCAGAAGATTGGAGTAATAGCATGCTTCATGTTGTCCATTGCTTACAAAGAGCAGCGCTATCAAATAGTCAAACAAAAGAAGAAAAAAAGAATGAGTGAGCAGCCTACAATTATGGAGATTAGCAACCTTTCCACAGCATATGACAGTTCAAATGTATTGGAGGGGGTCAACCTGAGCATCCATGCCCATGATTACTTAGGTATCATTGGGCCAAATGGAGGAGGAAAAAGTACATTACTCAAATGTATCTTGGGTATAAAAAAACACTCTGGAACAATCCGTTTTTTCGACAAAAATGGAGAAGAAACTCATAGCCCTAAAATTGGTTACTTACCTCAATACACTAAGGTTGACAGCGATTTTCCGATTACAGTAGAAGAGGTTATTCAAGCTGGAATTCCCTGCAAGCCCCTACAATGGAGAAAGAAAAAACAAGCTCAACACCTAGTTGAACAAACAATGGACAAAGTAGGTGTGAGTAATTTAAGCAGACTTCCCATAGGTCAACTTAGTGGTGGACAGTTACAACGAGTACTTTTGGGACGCGCTATCGTTTCGCAACCAGATATCTTAATGTTGGATGAACCCAACACCTATCTAGATAAAACGCACGAGATAAAACTCTACGAGATACTTGCTGAAATTAATAAAGACTGTGCCATTATATTAGTTAGCCACGATATCGGTACGATTCTCCAACAGGTCAAACAAGTAGCTTGTGTAGAACGCACATTGCACTATCATTCTGGTAAAGAAGTGGATCAAAAATGGATAGGTCAAAGTCTCCATTGCCCAATTGATATTGTGGGACACGGCGATTTACCTCACCGCATACTCCCACGTCATTCCAATGATAATTAAGCTAAAACAAAATAACGGAGACAATATAAGAAAAAAATGCTATCTTTGTCGACAACGATAAAAAACAGCATATATCAACTGATAAAAGAACTCATTATACCTCATGAAGAAGTATCAAAAACTCAACAACTTAACTGGTTGGATAGTCTTTGCCATTGCAGCTTTTACGTACTGTATGACTGCCGAGCCTACAGCCAGTTTTTGGGATTGCCCTGAATTTATTACGACAGCATTTAAACTAGAAGTTGGTCACCCACCAGGTGCACCTTTCTTTATGCTTATGGGTAATTTCTTTAGCCTTTTTGCACCAGATACAGCACACGTTGCTTATGCTATAAATATCATGAGTGCATTAATGAGTGCTTTATGTATCTTATTCTTATTTTGGACAATTACGCACTTAGTACGTAAAATGTTCAATAATAATTCCCCTAACCTAACACAGACCATCACCATTCTTGGGAGTGGTATAGTGGGTGCTTTGGCATATACGTGGAGTGATACCTTTTGGTTTAGTGCTGTAGAAGCCGAAGTCTATGGTAGCAGTTCCCTCTTTACTGCTGCTGTCTTTTGGTTAATTTTGAAATGGGAAGATAGCGCAAATGATCCACATAGTGACCGTTGGTTAATTTTGATTGCTTACCTTACAGGTCTAAGCATCGGAGTGCACTTATTAAATCTACTCTGTATCCCAGCCATTGTCCTAGTATACTATTTCAAGAAAAATCCAGAGGCAAAAGCACGAGGTATTCTGATGGCACTAGTAGTATCTGTTGTGCTTATTGGAGCCGTTCTATACGGCATGATACCTGGTGTTGTTAAAGTAGGTGGATGGTTTGAACTATTCTTTGTAAACGACCTTAGTTTACCGTTCAACACTGGTTTGATTATCTATATGATTTTGCTAATTGGCATTACCATATGGGCCATGTATGCAAGCAGTCGCAACTTGGATAAAATGAACGAAAAGCGAGCTAGAGCAGCACAAAAACAAATGCATATTAGCTTCCTTTTAACCATTGCTTTCACTGGTATTCCATTTATTGGTTATGGCTTGAAGAGCTATATCTTTGGTTTTATTATACTAGTCGGAATAGGTATATACTTACTAACAGATCTTTTTGGGAAACTGAAGATTAGTCAGCGTACAATCAACACGACAGTTCTTTCTGTTTTCATGATTCTTGTAGGATATTCTAGTTACGCAGTAATTGTCATCCGTTCATCTGCCAATCCACCTATGGATCAGAACTCTCCTGAGGATGTTTTTACACTTGGTGAATACTTGGGTCGTGAACAATATGGTACTCGCCCACTTTTTTATGGTCCACAATATTCTAGCCGCGTACAACTAGAGGTTGAAGGCAATTATTGTAAACCAGTTGCCGTAAAAGGACACGCACGTTATATCCGTAAGGAAAAAGACTCGCCTGATGAAAAGGACAGTTACAAAGAAATGCCAGGGCGTATGGATTACAAATATGCCCAAAACGTATTTTTCCCTCGTATGTATAGTTCTGCGCATACACAATACTACGAAAATTGGATGGATATCACAGGTACCATGGTGCCTTATGATGACTGTGGACAAACAGTACAAGTCAAGATACCAACTCAATGGGAGAACTTGAGTTTCTTCTTCTCCTACCAACTGAATTATATGTATTGGAGATACTTCATGTGGAACTTTGCAGGTCGTCAAAACGACATACAAGGCCATGGAGAAATTGAGCATGGCAACTGGATCACAGGTATCCCTTTCATAGATAATGTACTTGTAGGCGATCAGAGTCTAGCACCCAAAAGTCTACTGAATAATAAAGGACACAATGTATTCTACTGCCTTCCACTACTACTTGGTCTGCTAGGCCTTTTCTGGCAGTTATCACAAAAACGTAGGGGGCAACAACAGTTTTGGGTTGTGTTTATGCTCTTCTTTATGACGGGTATAGCCATTGTCATCTACTTGAATCAAACTCCAATGCAACCACGTGAGCGCGATTATGCATATGCAGGTTCCTTCTATGCCTTTGCTATTTGGATTGGTATGGGGGTAGCAGCACTAGCAGAAGCGCTTCGAGATATATTGAAAAACAAACCTGCATTGGCAGCTGGCATTGCCTGCGTATTGGGTATTTTAGTTCCCATTCAAATGGTCAGCCAAACATGGGATGATCACGATCGCTCAGTACGCTATGCCACTCGTGACTTTGGTCAAAACTATTTGATGACCACACAAGATGAAGCACATCCTATCATCTACACCAATGGAGATAACGATACTTTCCCACTATGGTATAACCAAGAAGTAGAAAATTTCCGCACAGATGTACGTGTGTGTAATCTAAGTTATCTGCAAACAGACTGGTATATCGATCAAATGAAACGTCCTCAATACAAATCACCAAGTCTCCCTATTACTTGGGATAGAACTGAATATGTAGAGGGGGCAAATGACTATATCTCGGTAGAACCCAATCTAATGTCCGACGTCATAAAGCTTTACAAGGATGCGAAAGCCAAAGATAAAGCACGTGGTGACGGGAAACAGACTGCCCTTAAGAAGGTTCAAAAAGCGTTTGGAGAAAATCCATACGAATTGCACAACATCTTAAAATACTGGGCAAAGGATAGCAAAAGTGATCTACACGTTATTCCAACAGACAGCATCGTTCTGAAGATAGACAAAGAAGCTGTTAAACGTTCTGGTATGTTACTTCCAGAGCATGACAGCATTCCTGAATATATGCATATCAGTTTGAAGGGTAAGCGCTCGCTATACAAGAGCGAATTGATGATGCTTGAAATGCTGGCTAATTCCAACTGGGAACGTCCTATATATATTGCTATCTCAGTTGGTTCTGGCAATATGCTAGGTATGGAAAATCACTTCACACAAGAAGGTCTTGCCTACCGCTTTACCCCATTTGATACGAAGAAAACTGGTACAAGCATTGACTCAGAGCGTATGTACACCAACTTGATGTCACGCTATAAATTTGGAGGCATAAGCACGCCGGGAGTCTACTTGGATGAAAATACACTACGTATGTGTTATACCCACCGCCGTTTATTTGCCACTCTCGCCGATCAACTTATCGCAGAGAACAAACTAGATAAAGCGAAAAAAGCACTAGCTAAAGCGAAAAAAGAGATCCCTAATAGCACTGTACCTCATGACTATATAGGAGGTTCACTCAACATAGCGATAGACTACTACAAATTAGGAATGAAAGACGAAGGTGATGCTATTATGAAAGTACTTGCCGATGATGCCAGTGAATATATCGCTTGGTATCTCAGCATGAATGATTTGCAACTAGCAGTATCTCAACAGAACATCATGAGAAATATATATTTGCTAGATGAATATGTACGCCAACTTGTTACATACAAATCAGATCTAGCCAAAATATATACGCAGAAGTTTGATCAACTATATAACGGTTACCGCATCCGTCTAGGAGCTCGTCCACAAGTTCCAGAAAATGTACCCAACACACCTGCAGTTCCAAATAAAGAAAAATAAGGCTACAGATTCGTGTGACTATAAAGAAAAAAATCAACATATATTCTAAGAGCCAGCAGCAATGCTGGCTCGATAGTCTTTAGCTAGAACAAATATGATTATAGAACAACCGCCAAAATTTTTTCGTAAGATTTATAGTGATGCTCTCTTTCGTATGGATGCGGAAGAAAAAACAATATATCTTACTTTCGATGACGGACCTGATCCCAAGATAACTCCTTGGGTATTGGATGTTTTGGCGCGTTATAACGTAAAAGCGACATTCTTTATGGTCGGAGATAATGTACGCAAACATCACAGTATCTACCAGCGAGTAGTCGATGCTGGGCACTATGTAGGCAACCATACATTCAATCATATAAAGGGTTTTGAGCACTCCACAAAAAGTTATATGGAGAACACAGCACTGTGCAATGAATACGTACACTCTACAATATTTCGTCCCCCTCATGGTCATATGACTATGCGTCAATATAGGCAATTAAAGAAAAAATATCATATTATCATGTGGGATGTAGTCACACGTGATTACAACACGAAACAACTACGTTGGCCACAAGTCCTAGCCTATGTCATGAAGTACACCCGCAATGGTAGTATCATCACTTTTCATGATTCAATAAAATCATGGGCTAATCTCGAACCTGTTTTGCCCAAAGCAATAGAGTTTTTGCTTGAAGAAGGCTATACGTTTAAAACGTTAGATTTGCCACCAGTATCACAAGATTCTAATGGTATTGATTAACGACAGGACACGTCTCACACAACTTATTCGTAAAGAATCCCACAAACTTGGATTTCAATATGTAGGTATAGCTCCAGCAGAAGCTGTACAAGATGAGTATGCGCAAAGTTTTCGCAACTGGATAGCTAATGGCCTACACGGAGAGATGAGCTATCTAGCCAATAATGTAGATAAGCGATTAGATCCGCGTTTGCTTATGCCCAGTGCGAAAAGTATTGTCTGCCTGGCTATTAATTATTATCCAAAAGAACGCATTCAAGACGAAGAGTACCATTTATCCTACTATGCTTATGGGCAAGATTACCATCAAGTAGTCAAAGAAAAATTACAAAACCTAGTTAAACGTATCTCTCCTATTTGCCCTACACCCATTGAAGTAAAACTCTGCGTAGATACCGTACCTATATTAGAACGTTATTGGGCACAACAAGCAGGTCTTGGGTTTATTGGTAAAAATGGCCAATTAATTATACCAGAAGCTGGAAGCTACTTCTTTTTAGCAGAGATACTGATCAATCAAGAGCTAGAATATGACACTCCGATGTCCAACCAATGTGGTGACTGTACTCTATGCATCAAACATTGTCCCACTGGTGCTTTATTGGGAGATGGCATGATGGATGCTCGTAAATGCTTTTCGTACCTAACAATAGAATACAGAGGGGAGTCATTACCTCAGAAACTCCGTAAGGCACAAGGAAATCGTATATATGGCTGTGACACGTGTGCATTGGTATGCCCATTCAATAAACAAGCAACTAGTACAAATGAAATCGCATTTCATCCCCATCCAGATTTATTAAAGATGCATCAGTCAGATTGGGTCTCCCTAGATATCCCCACATATCAACGCCTATTCAAAGGAAGTGCTGTAAAACGAGCAAAGTATTCTGGTTTGAAACGCAATATAGACCATATTTTTAATCCAAAGAATAAGAAATAATTACTGCAAGAATGCATATATACAAAAAGAGATCACCACACTTGGCGATCTCTTTTTTGATAAAGCTCCTTATGGAAAAGTTCTAAGAACGGAGCTACTTTTCAACCTCATTCGGCTCAATATATAATGTTGCTCTTTGCAACGCTTCATTAATATTTGGACAGATGTTTTTCTCATCAACCAATTCGTAGAATCCAGTCTTTTCTAGAGTCTCATGTACTCGATCGTTGACACCAGAGAAGACAACTACAATGTGTTCGCGCATACAGTTTTTGACTAGATTGGCCAAATTATGCTGACCCGTACTATCAATAAAAGGCACCTTACGCATACGAATAATACGCACTTTAGGGTGGCGTTCTCGCTGAATCATCTGTTCCTCAAACTTATTCGCAATACCAAAGAAATAAGGTCCATCAATTTCGTAGACTTCTACACCTTTAGGGATTACCAAATGCTCCTCTTTAGTCAATTGCATATCTGTTTCATCCATCGGATTGAGCTTGTCAGTCGATACAGAAATCTTAGTTGTATCAGAAACACGACGCATAAATAACAAGGCTGCAATCACGAGGCCAACTTCTATAGCAATAGTCAAATCAAAGATGACTGTCAAGAAGAAAGTGATCAACAACACAGAAACATCAGACTTTGATCCTTTAAGCAAAGCGCGGAAAGTACGCCACTCACTCATATTATAAGCAACAATGACCAATACACCTGCCAAACAAGCCATAGGAATATACCCTGCCAATGGCATCAAGAAAAGCAATATAAGCAATAATACAACCGCATGGATCATACCTGCAAATGGAGAACGACCTCCATTGTTTATATTAGTCATGGTACGAGCGATCGCCCCTGTTGCTGGAATTCCACCAAATAATGGGGAACAAATATTAGCTATACCTTGGGCGATCAACTCTGTATTGCTGTCATGCTTATCACCAATGACCCCATCAGCCACAGTAGCAGATAGTAAAGATTCAATAGCACCAAGCACAGCGATCGTTATCGCTACTGGAAATAGCTGTTGTATTTTATCTAGCGAGAAACTAGGTATGCTCAATTCAGGCATACTCGCATTGATCTGGAAACGGTCTCCAATAGTTTCAATAGTATCTACCCCTGCATAATTCTTCAATAAAGCGACGACAATAGTTACAACCACAATAGCCACCAAAGAACCTGGCACACACTTGATCACTTTAGGAGTTAGTACAATTAAAGCTACAGAAAGCAAAGCCATTAATGTACTCCATAAATCAATGGAAGCAAAGTGATGAAAATAGACAGCCCACTTCCCCAAGAAATCACCTGGTACTTTATCACCAGCAAAGTCAAGTCCAAATATATCCCCAATCTGTGTACTAAAAATACACACAGCAATCCCACTGGTAAAACCAACGATAATAGGATATGGAATAAATTTAATGATGGTACCTAATTGAAACAGTCCCAGCAAAATGAGCAGCACACCAGCCATCATCGTGGCTATCAACAGACCATCAAGACCATATTTCTGTACTATGCCATAGACAATTACGATAAAGGCACCAGTCGGTCCTCCAATTTGCAATTTGGTTCCTCCCAAAAACGAGATAATAAACCCTGCAATTACAGCAGTAATAATACCCTTTTCTGGACTAACTCCACTTGCAATACCAAAAGCAATAGCCAATGGCAAAGCTACAATACCCACAATAAGACCTGCCATCAGGTCACTGACAAACTTATCACGAGAATAAGTTTTCAACTCGCCCCATAATTTAGGACGAAAAATTAGATTATTCATTAACTCTAGAATCTTCTTAAAATCACTTTGAATTTTGCGACAAAAATACTAATTTTTCAGAACTCAACTGTTATATAGCATATAAAGTTATGCACAAGACAGCTCAAATGGAAGTTTTAGCCCATTTTCTTGTCTTATATCAAGTAATTTTTCTGTATTTAGAGTACAAAATATAGAATAAAAGTCAAAGAGAAAATCTCTTAATCCACAATATTGTCTAGCATATTTCAAAATAATTACTTATCTTGCGGGGTGAACTGTCTTTTAACTACAACCTTAAGAAAATCATAAACTATTTTGCCTATGCGTTACGATGTAGCAATTATTGGTGGTGGCCCTGCAGGATATACAGCAGCCGAAGTCGCTGCTAAAAATGGTCTTACAGTTATTTTGTTTGAAAAAGACCAATTGGGTGGTGTATGCTTAAATGAAGGCTGCATTCCTACAAAAACATTCTTATATAGTGCCAAACTATATGATCAAACAAAAACAGCAGCCAAATACGGGATCACTTATTCGGGCACGGCAACCCCTGAAATGCCTAAAATAGCCAAACGCAAAAAACGTGTAGTACGAAAATTAGTTTTAGGCATTAAAAATCGCCTTCAAGAAGCTGGCGTCACAATCATTTCGGGCGAAGCAACCATTATCAGCAAACATAAGATCAATTGCAATAACGAAATATACCGATGCAACAAAATGATTGCATGTACAGGTTCTTCAACAGTTATTCCTCCAATTCCAGGTTTATCTGAAACGCCATATTGGACCCATCGTGAAGCTTTAGAGATTACAGAAATTCCAACATCCATTGCCATCATTGGTGGCGGAGTTATTGGGATGGAATTTGCTTCTTTCTTTAATAGTATTGGTTGCCAAGTCACTGTTGTAGAAATGATGAATCATATTGTACCATCAATGGACCACGCTATATCAGATATGCTACAAGAAACATACAGCAAAAGAGGTATAGATTTCAAACTTGGTCATAAAGTAACAAAGGTAACAATGGACAATGAACTCTTTGTTATTCAAACTGAAGATCCAGATGGCACAAAAGAAACGATACGTAAAGAGAAACTGCTCGTGTGCGTCGGACGACGTCCAAATACAGAAGGTATAGGTCTTGAGAACCTTAAGCTAGACAGAGATGATCAAGGTCAAGTCATTGTAGACCAACGTATGCGTACCTCATCTTCTCACCTTTATTTATGTGGAGACGCCAACCATAAAATGATGTTGGCACATACCGCTGTACGTGAAGCCGAAATTGCAGTACGTAATATCCTAAAACACTCAGATTATATCAGCTATCCACTGATTCCACAAGTACTTTATACAAATCCTGAGTGTGCATGCATCGGCGCCACAGAACAAGAATTGATCCATAATAAAATCGCATACATTACCAAAGAATTGCCGATGACCTACAGTGGGCGTTTCGTTGCAGAAAACGAAGGAGAGACAGGGTTATGTCGACTCTATATCTGTCCCACTACAGACAATATATTAGGCGTACACCTACTGGGCAATCCAGCTTCCGAACTCATTGTTCAGGCTTCAATGGCCATGCATATGGGACTCAAAGCACGCCATTGGCAACGCTTCGTTTTTCCACACCCCACAGTCAGCGAAATATTCAAAGAATGTCTTTCTACAAATGCATCCAGAAATAATGAAGATCCACTTATGGATGCCATCATCAATAACTAATCCTATTTAAGCCCTTGATCATGTCTACTTTACGCAAAATATTTTCCCTATGCTGCATACTCTTATTTTCATGTAGTGCACTTCACGCCAAAATAGACAGAAAAGCTTTTAAGAATGATAGCATCACATTAGGTAAAAAATTAAATATACTCGTTCAACGACTTCCTAGATTTAGTGATGTCAACATAGCCATTTATGATTTATCCCAACATCGACCTCTATATATACATAGAGCGATGAAAAGAGCACGTCCTGCATCTACTCAAAAATTAGCTACAGCCATTACAGCATTAACCTACGAAGCCGACTCACCAGGTCAAATCCATTTTGAAACCAGTGTATGGAAAGATGGAGAAATACGTAATGACACTTTATATGGCAACCTCTATCTAAAAGGAGGTATGGATCCCCTCCTACAAGCAAGTTATTTAGATTCTCTTGTGAATCAACTGGACAGCTCGTTTCATGTTGTTACAGGACATTTATATGGGGATGTTTCATTGACTGATTCGTTGCACTGGAGAAGCGGTTGGATATGGGATGACAATCCAGGAACGTACCAACCCTACTTGTCACCCCTCGTCTATCAACGTGATCAAGTAACTATACTAGCAAAACCAGATAGTTTATTAGGACAGCCCGCACAAATTCAGATGATTGGAGACAGCTTATTGCCTATACATCTACTGAATCAAACGCAAACTGTATCCAGACAGCAAAAAAACAAACGCCCTTTCCGTTTGACACGCCAATGGCTACGCAATAGCAATCTGCTCATAGCACGAGGCGATGTTTCAAGTCGACGAGAAAGAAGCATCAATCTATACAATTCACAGGATTATGCCATGTGGAGCTTTAAAGAAAGATTGTATCAAAAAGGAATACATATCATGAAAAATGGCGTCCCTCATGATACACCATATTACCTAGTGCCCCAACTACCCGAAGTCATATACAAACCTGTACCGACTTCTATCTCTACACAAAAGATAGCCTCTGTACAGACGCAACTAATTACCGTGCTCAAAGAGATGCTTAAAGAAAGTGACAACTTATATGCTGAATCAGTCCTTACTCAAATAGGACGAGCAGTAAGAGATAAACATTATTTAGAAGAAACATCTTATGACAGCATACGGCCTCTTCCATCAATACGTGCCGCAGACGGAATTGCTGGAATTACAAACTTGATGGATTCACTCAATGTTTCTCGAGATCAGTATGAATTATACGATGGTAGCGGTTTATCCATTTACAACCGCATTTCTCCTATGGCCATCTGTCAGTTATTAGAGTATGCCTACGAAAATAGCAAGATATTTCACCCACTATACAAATCATTACCGATATCAGGTATAGATGGCACACTAAAATACCGCATGGGACATAAACGATCAGCCGCTTTCAAACATGTCGTTGCCAAAACAGGTACCGTTACAGGCTCTAGCTGTTTAGCAGGCTACATCTCTACAAAAAGAGGGAAAACGCTAGCTTTCGTTATTATGAATGAAAATATGCTGAAAGCGCGAGATGCTCGAAAATGGCAAGACAAAGTATGCGAGCTTTTGGTGACTTTTCCTTATCTTTGCCGCTAAAGAAAAAAATAAGGTATTTACCCGTCTTATTTTGGCTGATTGTGAGAGGAAAAAGTAGTACTAATCCCTAAAGATGACTCGGTTATGCAAACAAACTGGAACATACAAGGAGAATTAAAGCAACAGGATAATTACGATTCTAAATGCTGGTTAGAAGTCACGTGCCCGACCGAAGAAGAGACCAACTACTTAGTTGATGAATTGGGAGTACCCAATTATTTTGTACAGGATATTCAAGATATTGATGAGCGTGCCCGTATCGAACACGAAGAAGGGTGGACGCTTATCATCTTACGTATTCCGTATATGAAATCAGCAACTTCTCGTTCTCCCTTTATTACCGTTCCACTAGGTGTCGCCTTTCGTAAAGACAGTTTTATTACGATTTGTTATCACGATACACATATGATGAGTGATTTTACTCATCATCACAAACGAAAGAGTCATCGATTTATTGATGCAGTAGACATTGTGTTTCACCTATTCCTATCTTCATGTGTATGGTATTTGAAGAAACTAAAAGTAATCAAGTTACGTATAGATAAAGCCAAACGAGAATTTGAAGCCAAGGAAATAGATAATAAAGACTTAGTCGCTCTATCTAGACTACAAGACAGCTTGATCTTTTTTGCCACATCTATACAAGGCAACGAAAGTCTACTGACCAAACTAAAGTTTAAACTCCCCATAGATGCACTAGATGCCGAATTGATCGAAGACGTAACCATTGAGTTGAACCAAGCCCGTGTGTCTGCAGATATCTATAGTAATATCTTAGAGACAACACTAGATATCTACGCATCGATCATTTCCAACAACATGAATAGTGTGATGAAGATGTTGACATCTTTCTCTATCATCATGATGTTCCCTACACTAATAGCTAGTATATATGGTATGAACCTTATGAATGGCATGGAACAGTGGACCTGGGGAATGCCCATCACATTGCTTCTAAGTGTGGCAATCACAGTCACCTTCTGGGTTTACTTTAAAAAGAAAAACTGGATTTGATCTTCTCAGCAACCTGTCGACCTTGACGGATACGGTCTCCAAGACCTATTCCGTCGCGCAGATTGCCTGCTATAGTAAGTCCTGGATATTCTTGCTCCACCGCATCAATAGCTTGAAATCTTTCTCCCGATGTTATCTCATACTGTGGGATAGCATGTTTGTGTGCAGCAATACTTTTTATGCTGTACATAATATCCTCAGGCATATGCAACATGCCATACAATCCTTCTCGAACAACTTCATCTATTTTAGTTGAGGTCCAGTCGGCCACATCCGGGAAACGAATACCACCAATAAAAAAGCTCAATAAAGCATTGGTAGTCGTCCCAGCAGGACAACGGTCATCAAAACAACTGCTTGGATATAAGATCCCAAGAATTGGACATTGTGCATGAGAAGGCACCAAACTACCAAAAGCCTGTACAGTTCGTATAAAAGATCGATGCTTTTTCTTGTCCAAATGCGTCAAAGACACACTGGCTAAAGTAACTGGAGCATAGCGCACATTATTGATACGTTGCATATACATATGGGGTACAAAAGGGAGTAAACTAGATAAGTTGTACGCCCCTACAGTGGTCACAACACGAGCAGCTTGCCATACCTGACTAGTACCATTCTGAATACCTGTAATCTCCCAATTCTCGATTCCATTTTCATGAATAATAGGATGCACAAAGGCATCAGACACACCTAGAAACACATTTTCTGCCCCTATCTGTTCACCTAGTCTATCTGTTAATGTCTGTAGGCCACCGCGTACAGAAAACACCTCTTTAGTAGCTAGTTTATCGCGCTGAGTTTTTGTTTCCTTATGTTTGGCTATAGCTCCACGAATAAAACTCCCATGATTGGCTTCCAGCGCATATAGTTTAGGAAGTGCATACCGAGTCACTAAACGGTGTACATCCCCTGCATAAATACCCGAAATGAATGGATCGACAGCATTATCTAAGTAACTCTGTCCCAAACGACGAGCCACCAAATCGCCTACACTTTCATCTGGATTGTTACTAGGCTTACGCCATGGTTCACCTAGTATACGAAACTTATCTTTCCAAGTAAACAAAGGAGTCGTCACTGCTTGATACAAGGAGGAAGGTAAAGGGTAAAACCGCTTTTTCTTCCACACATGACGTATTTTATTGGCTTCAGTGGCCACTTGTACATCCAACGAAATATCTTGAAACAATTCTTTTATTTCTGGATACGACAACACCCCAGTATTAGGTCCACATTCACACACAAAACCATCAGCTCGTTTCGTTTGTATTTGTCCACCCACTCTAGAAGCTTGTTCAAGAATAGCCACACGCAAACCAGCACGTTGTACATATAGCGCAGTTGTCAGTCCAGTAATACCTGCCCCAATGACAAGCACATCGTATGTGTTCTCTGTTTTCATTATAACGGTTTTGAAAAAGTTTGTGTTCCTTCTACCAATAGAGGATCAAATGCTGCTGCAATATTACGCACAAAAGGCAATCCTTCTGGAGTCATCGTCCATACATCCTGCTCTTGCACTAGCAACCCATCTTCAACAAATGTGTGAAATGTTTCTTGATTATATGCTGTTTGAGCAAGAATATCTGCCTTCGACATATGTACATGTTGTTCCAATTCAGGCCAAGTAATGCGGTTATTACACATCAACATATCAATCAATGCACGCACGATTTGTAAAGAGGGAGTCAACTGATACCCGCGCACAACTGGAGAATTCCCCGATTTCACATGCTGCATATACTCATCAAGCACTTTGGTATTTTGTGCATACACTGAATCTAGTTGCGAAATTGCACTAACTCCAAACGCATACACTTGTCCAGTTGTGCGACGAGTACAGTAACCTTGGAAATTACGGTGTAGATTTCCTTCACGTAAAGCCACATACAATTCGTCATCTGGACGTACAAAATGATCCATACCTATACTTGCATAACCAGCTTGATGCAGTACCTCCGTCGCATTTTCAAACATCGCCTGTTTTTCTTCACTACTAGGCAATCCCACCTTCTCGAGAATAAGCATCGCCTTATTAACCCAAGGCACATGAGCATATGAAAAAGTCACCAATCGATCTGGATGGGCATCAACGGCTCTTTGAATAGTCGCCTTGAAACTAGCAGCCGTTTGTTTAGGTAAGCCATAAATAAAATCTAGATTAACTCGCGCACCAGCTGCATGTAGTTTTTTCACAATAGCTTCTACTGGCAATAAAGCAGGTCGACGATTGGCTGTCTTTAAAACATCCTCATTAAAATCCTGTACTCCCAAACTAAAACGCGTAAAACCAGCATCAATCAATTGATCCCAATCTTCCTCATTGAGATATCCAGGGTGACATTCAATCGCTATCTCAGGCTGATCAATAGTTTCAACCCCCTCCAATAGGTGGGCATTAAGCTCTTTCAAATAATGCAAAGGAATAGCTGTTGGGCTACCTCCTCCATAATGAATCTGCGCTAATTTCCTGTGAGAAGACAATTGACCTTTCACATGATTTATTTCCTGGTGTAAGCAATCCACATAACGAGCAATGGTTTCTTCTGACTTCATGCCTTGTGAATTGCATCCACAATAATGACAGAGGTGTTTGCAAAATGGAATATGAATATAAAAGGAAACCAGTTGCTGAGAAGAAACATTCGATGCTGTTACAGCCCACGAATAATCATCTCCTGAAAAAAAATCTTGAAAGAGATTGGCAGGTGGATAACTTGTGTACCGAGGTACAGGGTAATTATACTTAGATATACGTTCTAATGTATTCATTTTATCTAGTAAAAGAGCTTTAAATTAAATGATCTAAAAACGGCAAATATTCCTGCATTAAATATACACATTCAAGGCAGAAATCCTAATATTTAAGGCGATAAATTCAGGATTTAAGGCAGGAATTTTCGTCTATGTTTTATCCAGTTCTTCCGCTACTGATTCAACACGTAAAGGAAAGAAGAAAAGCACATAACAGAGAGACAATGCAGCCAATCCAGAAGACATCACAAATAACGCATCATATCCCCAACGTTGAGCAACATGCCCACTAAGAATCACTACAATGATACCACTTAAGTGAGTCAACACAATCTGTATAGTAAAATCAGTCCCTTCTCGACCAGGGCGAACCAAATCCATTGCAGTAGTGTACACTTCAATCGTGCCAAAGCCATAGGCTCCCCAAAGCAAAAAGATGCCTATATAAATATCTGTTGTACTAGGCACTGTACCTATAAAAGTCAAAAAGTACAGCGTAGCCAACAAAATAAAACAAGCAAATAGTATTCGAGCGATCGTTCGTCCTATTTTACGCAATAGTCTACCAGCCAAAAACGACGCCATAAAAGCAAAGCCAGTTCCAACAATACCACTCATCACGCCGATGGCTTTCATTGAATAGCCTAAATCAACCAAGTAGGGACGTAACATAGCCAACAAACCAATGAGACCAGAATAATAAAAAACCAAGAATATAACTTGTTTCCAAATACGTTTCTGGGCAAAGAAAAGCGCAAAATCATGAAAACGAGCACGTGGTGACAACCTAGCCTCATCTAATAAGTATACCTGTTTGTTTTTCCACAAGGGGACGACGGCAATGAGGACAAACAGGGCTAAACAGAACAGTAGGATATCCCATCCAAACTGTTTATACACTATAAGCAACACCCCGCTACCAACCAAAGTACCAGCAAAAGAGCCCATAGACTGCATACTATTCAGCAATGCCTTTCCTTTATGAGGTGTTGTGCGTATGGCCAAAGCATCAGTAGCTATATCTTGCGTAGCCGATGTCACTAAAGATAAAATAATCAGGACAACGATTAATTGAAAATTTGTATGCAGATTCAAACAAGCAATACAAATAATAAACACAGCATAGACAAACTCCGAAAAAATA
The DNA here is from genome assembly GCA_963668535.1 of Bacteroidaceae bacterium. Lineage (GTDB taxonomy): Bacteria > Bacteroidota > Bacteroidia > Bacteroidales > Bacteroidaceae > F22. The sequence continues at coordinate 1,415,880 of OY764867.1, read as the reverse complement.
ATCCAACGCTTGTAGTCGCTAATACTTTTGCTATGTCTATCAACTAAAGGTGCCCATAAAAATTTAATAATCCAAGGCAATTTAATCAATTGTAGATAACCAATAGTTGACAAAGGGAAAGCCTCCTGACGCATCATTACAGGGATAACTGTCGCAAAGAAACTCATAGGAATACTTTGCGCTATATACAAGCTAAAGAAAGTCAGTAAATGCTGTTTGGTGACGGCATGCGAAGGAGATGTGTTCGCCATGATTATTCTTTTTAAAATGTAACAGACATGGTAGCACCATATTCTAATGGACGACCTTGCTGAGCATAATAAGTATGGAAAGCACTAAATGCATATGCTTCATAATGACGATCCAACAAATTGCGTCCCCAGAGTTCTAGTCCCAAACAACCTTTCATAATTTTGAGTTTGGCGTCCAACAAGCCATAGAATCCACGAGATACGTCATTGTCTTCTTTCCAATAAGTTGTACCCACTCCATGATAATTGGCACTTATCGTGATACGATCTACCATAGCACATTGTGGCGCCCATGAATAATCTCCCATCAAAGCCAATGTTTGTCGAGGCACCATAGGGATGTAGTTATCATCGTAATGTATCTCTTCACTTTTATGGTAAGTCTTAAACTTAGCATCTGTGAAACCATACTCAACACCTACGTGTAAGCCATTTAGAGGGCGTGCATGCAAAGAGACTTCGACTCCACGGCTATATGATTCACCAGCATTGGTCAATTTGGCTCCTTGCCCATTGGCCAAAAGCTCATATATTTGTTGATCTTTCCAAGTGATATAGAAAGCCGAAAAAGCAGCAGAATAGCGATGATCTGATGTATGTAATTTGGCTCCTATTTCGTAGTTCCAACTATACTCTGGATTGTATTTAATCTCATCGTGTGTCTGGAATATAGAATTAAAGCCTCCCGCTTTGTATCCACGTGTAACGGATGCATATATAGATTGCTTATTTGCTAAAGCATATTGAATAGACAATTTTGGACTCCATTCATCACTTGAAGCATGGATTCTACAAGCATCAACCGGCGTAATCACGTCACCTTTTTTGCGACGATAGTCATAATCCAAATCGGCACGTTCAAAATCATAACGAATACCAGCTGTCACACTCAATGGTTCAATCAAAAAATGATTCAATGTAGATTGATGGTACACAGCATATCCACGAGTAGGCATATCATATTTCTTCAAGCTAGTAAATCCAGCTTTATAATACTCTGCTGGCGCATCTCTGTCTAATCCTTGATAGAAACCAAAAGCGCCAAAAATCCACTGATAATCACCAGTTTGGTTACTTTTTAAATTGAATTCTTGAGACCACATGCGACGATGACTCATCTGCTTCACTGCATACAAGGAAGCAATTGAAAAGTCTTGATCAATGACCTGTTTGTCTTGCGTAAACTGAAATGATGTTTGGCTATTAAAAGCGATCACATCATTCGCAAAATTCAATCCAACTCCCGAATTGGTCATCACACGACGATACATGCTACTAGCATCGTAGGCTACTTGAGCAATCTTACCCGTTTCGATATTATATTCTGCATATGGATAACCGTTCTCATCTGCATAATTGAACAATTGAGTATATTTCAACAACCATTGATCATTTAATTGCCAGTCCAAAGTAGCAGTAGCTGAAGCCTCATCTCGTTTGTCAGCATGTGATGATCCATCTAAAGTGGCTTCACCAGAAGCGTTTGCTTTATAATGGTTTGTAATAAATCCATCAATATGCGACACACGTCCAGCAACAGACAATCCCACATTATCGGATAAAGGTTTAGAGATCAACAAACTGCTCTCCAAACGTCCGTATTTGCCACCTGTTACAGCCGCTTTGACGGCATCGTATTGTATAGGAGAATGGGTCGTGATATTAATCACACCTCCCAAAGTGTTACGTCCATATAAGGTTCCTTGTGGTCCTCGTAAAACCTCAACCTTCTCTATATTATCAAATTCAAAGTCATACAAAGATTTGTCAAAGTAAGGCACCCCATCTACATATAGGCCAACAGCTGGATCACCAATTTTATTACCAATACCACGCACATAAATAGGCGTTGTCAACTTACTGCCATACTGCGGCATGTAGAAGTTGGGAATAAGATGCCCTAAATCAGTCATTCCTTGAATCTGCTGTGTTTGCAATGTTGCGGCATTCAATACAGAAGCAGAAACAGGCTGTTCCTCTACCTTTTGCTGATTTTTAAAGCTAGTCACCACAACTTCATCCAATTTAATCGTCGAAGAGTCGGTTGGGGCTTCAGGATAGTTATCGGCAAATGCCGTGATAGTAAAACTAATACTCGCTACGCAGAAAAGGAGCACTTTATACAAGCCCCCTTTCCTAGTAGATTCAAATTCAATCATTTTCATATATCAATAATTTACGCTGCAAAGATACAAGGAAGCACACATATACACAATCCTCACAAATGAGGATTTTATAAACGAAATCAGGCGCATGTCTAGATTCTCACCTAAACATACGCCTGATACGTATCATATAAAAGACTATCGTTTATTTTTTGAAAGCCCCTTTAGCAATCATATGCTCAGCTATTTGTACAGCATTAAGTGCAGCTCCCTTCTTGATTTGGTCGCTTACTGTCCAAAATGTCAATCCATCAGGATTAGACAGATCCTTACGGATACGGCCTACATATACAGGATCTTCACCAGCTAAGAACAAAGGCATAGGATACTCTTGTTTACTTGGTTCATCCATAACAACTAGACCTTGACCTTCGGTAAAGGCTTTGCGTGCAGCATCCACAGATACTGGCTGTTCTGTTTCCAACCAAATACTTTCGCTATGAGCACGAAGAGAAGGCACACGTACACACATAGCACTTACTTCGATATCGCTATGCATAATTTTACGTGTTTCATTGTACATCTTCATTTCTTCCTTAGTGTATCCGTTTTCTGTGAAAACGTCTACTTGAGGGATCAAGTTGAAAGCCAATTGGTATGCAAACTTATTAGCGACCACAGGTTCGCCATCCAAATATTGTTTGGTTTGCGTATACAATTCGTCCATAGCCGCTGCACCAGCACCACTAGCCGCTTGGTATGTCGATACATGTACACGTTTGATATGAGATAGTTCCTCAATGGCTTTCAAAGCAACAACCATCTGAATCGTTGTACAGTTAGGATTGGCAATAACATTACGAGGTGCGTCAAACGCATCATCTCCATTTACTTCTGGCACAACCAAAGGCACATCAGCATCCATACGGAATGCACTAGAATTGTCAATCATGAGTCCACCATACTTCGTGATTGTTTTTTCATACTCGCGACTAGTTCCAGCTCCAGCAGAAGTAAACGCGATGTCAATACCCTTAAACGAATCATCGTGCTGAAGCAATTTGACCGTCAACTGTTTACCACGAAAAGTGTATTGATTACCTGCACTACGTGGAGAACCGAACAAGACTAGCTCGTCGATAGGAAAGTTTCTCTCCTCCAAAACACGGAGAAACTCCTGTCCAACGGCGCCACTGGCGCCAACAATTGCTACATTCATAATTACCTATTCTATATTAAGTTTGTTGCAAATACCCTATCGTAGGTAGTAATAGAGTACTCAAGTTATTTATGTGTTTCTATAGACAGCATAAGTGAAACATCCACTTATTAGCCGACAAAAATACAACAATTTGCTAGATATTCCCATAATTTTGAGTAAATTTGTAGCACAAGAAACCTAAAACCACCTTTTATGCACGGACAACTATCTGACTTTACTCTTCCTATAACTCATCATACTTGGATCTTCTTTTTAGTTCTGAGTATTATTTTGTTTGCACCTATGTTGCTAAACAAACTGCGTATACCTCATATTATTGGTTTGATACTAGCTGGTATACTAATCGGAGAGCACGGATTGAACATCTTAGAACGCGATAGCAGCTTCGAGTTATTTGGTAAAGTCGGCTTATTATATATCATGTTTTTAGCTGGGTTGGAGCTAGACATGGAGGGATTAATGAAAAATAGGACCAAAGGTATTATCTTTGGTTTACTCACGTTCTTTGTCCCGTTTGCAATTACCCAATGGAGCTGCATGGAATTGTTGGGGTTTGATCTTTGGAAATCCATGCTTATCTCCAGCATATTTGGTGCACACACTTTATTAACTTATACTATTGTCGGTCGATATGGACAAACTCGTCACCCCAGTGTGGTGATTAGTATTGGTGGAACTATTGTATCACTGACATTATCATTACTCTTCTTAGCTGGTATTGCAGGAAATTTCTCCCCTGAAAATGGCTGGTCATTTTGGGGGTTGTTTGTGGCTAAGTTTATCGCATATACTGCTTTCATCGTTTATGTATACCCAAGGTTGACCAAGTGGTTCTTCTCCAATTATGATGATAACATCCTTCAATATATATTTGTATTGGCTTTGATCTTTTTGAGTAGTGCCTTAGCTGAATTGGCAGGACTTGAAGATATCTTTGGAGCCTTTATGGCTGGTCTTGTTATCAACCGTCTAGTACCTAGTTTATCTCCTTTGATGAACCGCATAGAGTTTGTTGGTAATGCTCTATTCATCCCCTATTTCTTGATTGGAACTGGGATGCTTATCAATCTCCGATTGCTATACGAGCATCCAGATATCTTTTGGATTATTATTGTCTTTATCGTGGTAGCTACTATTACCAAATGGTTGGCCGCTTTCATTATGCAAAAAGCCTTTGGTATGAGCAAATCAGGACGTCAGATGATGTTTGGTATGACCAATGCTCATGCTGCATGCGCTTTGGCCATGTTAATGGCTGGTACACATATCGATATTGATTTAAACACAGCAGGCATACAACCTCTTATTGGCGATAATGTGTTGAATGCTATGATTATATTGATCTTGGTATCTAGCATTATCAGTTCGGTGTACACAGAAAAAGCCGCTCGTTCTTTGGCGCTTAGCGATAAAGCCAATCCAAAACGTCTTAAAGAAGAAAATATCCTTGTTACATATGCCAACCCACATACTGTGGAACATTTAACCAACATGGCCTTACTGATGCATCAGCCAAAAGCTGGGTGCCAACTTATTGGGCTACACGTCACTTTTGATGATAGTGATCCACGTAGACGAGTACAAGCGCATAAAAATCTAGAAAAAGCCACCGAGATCGCTGCTTCAGTAGATGTACAAATGGTCACAATCAACCGCGTAAGCACTAACATTGTAACAGGTATTGTGCACACCATGATAGAGCGTGAAGCCACTGATTTAGTACTGGGATTGCACCATAAAACAAACCTGAGTGAAAAATTCTGGGGCAATCTTACGGACAATCTATTACATGCCATGCACCGTCAATTGGTTGTGGTGCGATTAATGATGCCAACCAACACATTGCATCGCATTGTTGTTGCTGTGCCTCCAAAAGCTGAGTATGAATCAGGATTCTATAAATGGATAGATAGATTATGTAATGTAGCTGATCAATTAAGCTGCTCAATTATCTATTACTGCCACCCAGGCACCAATTCTATATTGGTACGCCATATGGAAAAGGCACATACCAACATCAATTTTAAAACGCGAGATTTGATGCATTGGGATGATGTCTATCAAATAGATAAAGTGCTTCGTGAAGATGATTTACTTGTCTTAGTAACCGCACGTGAATCGGCCATATCGTACGATAAGAGTTTTAGTCAACTACCAAGTCAAGTAGACAGTTATTTCAAATCAATCAACTTACTTATTATCTATCCAGATCAATATGGCACACCAGAAGAAGAGACAACATTTACTGACCCACGTCACTCTATGGTCAATCGTCAGCAATTGCTAAGTGTGAATACTTTATTTAAGAAAAATCAGATCAATAGAGAAGAGGTCTAATATAGATTTTCTTTTTATTTGTAAGCACACGAAAAACAGTGATTATCTTACAAAATGACAGACGCGCATAGAGGCCTTATTCCAGATCAGAGTAGTGGAAGTCCACTCAAAAAAAGAAGCGCTTAATTCGAACGAAAAAGGGTTATATGAGCGCGCCATTTTCAGAAGCTAGTTTCTCATTAAAAAAACACATAAAAAAAATCATTTAGACTACGCATTTACCTTCTATAGAGACAAAACAAACTATAATATCCCGTTCCTAACGCATACGCAACGGGATAAAAAAGAATCCGCAAGCGCTGCATCAAATGATCGCAAGCGCTTGCGGATTAAAGGTCTTATACAGCTTTTGACATTTTGTCAAAAGCTCTTTCGACATTCTTTATCTTTTGTGTCAATTTAAAACTAAATCAACCATAACTGGCAAATGATCTGTTACATACACACCCTTCGGATCTGGTTGTTCAGCCAAAGCAGCATAATTGATGCCATCATCAGGATTATCCATACGTATATTTAAACTCATCACTGCACAGTAGGAATGAAACTAACGGCAGCACCGCCACCGGTACCTATATGCAAATCGATAGAATCACCTAATTGTACTTTTTTTGTACGGATATTCACTCCCGTAGGGTTATTCATATAATCACTTCCAGCAGCATCTTCATAAACCGTCATCTCATATGTTATTCCTTCTTTCAAAAAATCTAGTTGTATAGGAAGATTTATGGAAGACATCCCATTCTGAGATTTAAAATCATTAGCAACTGCCCCTAAGAAGAAGCGGTCACCTGCACGACGCACAACAGCAAGCATTTTTTCTGGAGCTCCTAAAATACAACGAGACCAATCGCAATCCGCATCAAAATCTTCGAAGAACTTAAACGCTGGTTTATTCTTATAATTTTCAATCAAATCGGAAGCCATCTGCATTGGAGAATACAAGACCACCCATGCAGCCATTTGCTTGGCAACAGTGGTATGAACACGATTGACTCCTTGGTCTAAATCATTCCATTTTTTGCGTCTTGGGTCATTCTTACTACTTTCTAGAAGCACATCAAAGATCCCAGGTGTATAATCCATCGGCCCTGCCAATAGACGAGTAAAAGGAAGTACTTCAAAATAAGCAGGTCCATTTCCTTCGCTCCATGCATTCCACTCCATACCACGCGCTCCTTCGCGAGTCATCATATTGGGATAAGTACGGCGAATTCCAGTAGGCTTTATAGGCTCATGTGCATTAAGATTAATGCGGTATTTTGCAGCTAGCTCCACCACTTTACGGTAGTGCATAACAGCTAGTTGACTATGGTGCTTAATACCTCCGCTCATGCCACCTGCATAACCCGTTTTGAGATAGCGTATGCCCAAAGAATCGTTCCAAGCTAGGGTGCGTTCCAGTTGTGGTTCATAATTAGCAATATTACCACCAGTTTCATGGTGCGAAATAAGCTGTACGCCTCGAGCTTGTGCATAACGTTGCACTTCATAGATGTCGAAATCATCGTAAGGCTTCATATAGTCGAATACTTGATTCGTGCCCCAATTCTCCCAACCGTCATTCCAGCCTTCAAACAAGACTCCTTCAATATTGTGTTTGACAGCAAAATCAATGTATTTCTTTGCATTTTCTGTAGTCGCCCCATGGCGTGGTCCTTTTTTCCACGTTTCTACCCCCACGTGCATCCCCCACCATACGCCAACATACTTTATAGGCTTAATCCAAGAAGTATCGTGTAGTTTACAAGGGTCATTTAAGTTGAGGATAAGAGACGAATTGATTAATTCTGATGCCTCATCTGCAATCTGGATACTACGCCATGGCGTTTTAAATTGAGCAGGCACTTTGGCTTTAATACCATCTGGCCAAGGCACTAAATCGGCTTCTAGTGGAGAATGTGTATCTTTACGCTTCAAAGTCATACCTGGGAAATCAGTTAAAGCTGCTTCGTGAATAGACATCCATGTACCTTGTGCTGTGCACATTGTGATAGGAGTATTGGCATTCTGTACACTATCCAAAGGCAAGATACGATACTTTTGTTCATAAGTATCATAATTGGCAGGCGTAGACCAAGTTGTAGGGCAATCCACTAGGTTAAACTGAGTCTGCTCATCAGTCAAGTACAAACTATCACATTCTGCAATATTATAGGCATAGCGAAAACCAAGGCCATCATTAAACACTTTCACAAAAAGGGTCAGTGTACCTGCATTGTTTTTAAGATGAATAGCTGCACCATTATAGTTTTCTCGTACTTTTTTATTTTCTCCCCATGGCTGAGTCCACACAGAGTCAATAGTGCTTTCTTCAACAGCTGTAATAGTATATCCGTTCAGCAAATTATTATGATCTTGATCGGTAAAACCTAAACGAGAGGTACGAATCAGTGTGTCCTGACGATGTACAACAGAGTAGTTCAATGCGCCAGCTTTATCTACATGGACGATAAAAGCAGTATGTCCATCAGGAGATAATACAGAAGGTGTTTTGTGGAGTGTACAACTTACAACAGATAGCAAAAGTGTTACCCCCACAATGAGCTTAAATAATCGGTTCATAAGGTATCAATTTGGTTTAACAAGAACAAAGATAAGGAAATATAAGGACATGGTACACACAAGGTATAATATACATCGGATAAGCAGAAATAAAATACCCCGAAACATTATAAGTCTCGGGGTACAATAGAACAATCTATATCAATTTATAGATCTAAAATCATATGACCAAAGTGGAGTTTTTCATCCTTAGTAAAGTAAAATATCAGCCATATTTTTTCACCATCATTCTTAAGTACTTCACAAGTCACAGGTTCATCCTCAAAATTAACAGCCGCACTACCCCAACCAGCCTTAAAGCGTAGTGTAGCATCTGCTTTGACTCCTACTGTTAGATCTCCTGGGAAAGAGACAACTCCATAGTAGTAAGTATAATAAGTGAAACCTACCTTGTTCACACCATCTTCTAGAGTAACTGATCTATCATAATAGCTTGAGTTATAGTCGGTTTGATCAAATGTTATAGTTTGACCGGTTTGAGCTATCAAATCTTCTTTATCTTGATCTGTAAAAGGTACAGTAGAGGTCTTTACTTCTACAGGAATATCCATTTCCAAACCATACGAGTCTGTCAAATGTACGGTTGTTGTACATTCTTTAAGACCCTTTACTACTAGTATTGATGGAGCTTCGATAGACACTTCAATATCTTCACTTTCAGTAGTTGCTTCATACCCAAGATTACCTTCAGTAATCGGACATTTTACCGTCTTGGTCCAACCAAGTGGCATGGCTACCTCAATCTTTTCGCGATCGATAGCTAGTGTTTCAAAATGAGATACTACTGGCAACAACAAGTAATTATCTTGCGCATCAGTAACGACAATATTAGTGTTACCCAATGCTACTCCAGTCACATGCAATACCGCACCTTCCATCTCAACCGTAGCGACATCGGTATTGGTACTGAATGCCTTGTATTCTCCAGCCCCATCTACAATGGTTATCGAAGTAGCTTGACTCACAACAATATCTGCTTTCTCTGCATCCAACTTAATCTCCTTCTTCACTGGGTCAACTGGCGTAGGATCATCATCGCTTCCACTACAAGCAGTAAATAGTACAGGAAGAGTTAGTGCACATAGGCACATCAATGTATATATTCTTTTCATGTTCTTCATTTTAAAAGATTATAGTCTACCAGTCTTTAGGGAATGGTTCGCCAACGACTAGTTCATCATCATATAACGTTCTTGCGATTGTTTCAAGATGACTACGTTGACGAGCACTGTTGCTACGATAAGGATCCATAGCGAAAATCATATGTGCACCATACCCGTCATTGCGTATAGATTGCAAACCGCTTTCACTACAAAAACGACCTTGTGCATATTCACTAGACAATTGAGCCATTCCTGACTTTGGCAAACCTGGGTAATTACCTGACAGATCCCCACCACGTCCATAGTCTTGAAGGGCATAATCCATCCATTGTCCCGGTTCTTCACCATCTACACTAGGCAGTGAAGACGTAGTAGACCAAACATAAACCTCTACAAGCTTGTCTGGCATTGCTTTCTTTGATTCATATATAAGGCGTGCAGCACCTGCAGAAGAGGGACTCACAAAACCAGGAGGTATTGGATTGGGATAACTAGAATATTCATCATCAAAAAATACTCCATCCAAGCCATATGCATCACAATTGGCCTTAATTTCTTGAGCCACATACTTTGCCGTCTCTTTACTTAGATTAGCCACACCAGCTTGGTCGTGATTACCTAGAATACTCAACAACACTTTGATGCCACGATCCTGCAATGGTTTGATATATTTCTCTCTATTGTCCAACATGTGTTGGATATTATTATTGTGAAAGATATACACGCGACCAGTCTCAACATTGTAGTTGATATTAGAAGAAAACAGGATAACCTGATCTATCAATTGTTTACCACTACCTTTTAGAGTATAGATCATATTGTTCAACGGATTAGTATTGTTTGCCTCCATACAGCTAATAATCTGTATACCTGTCGATTTATTCGCATCTGGCAAAGCAGTCAAATCACGTACTAATATCATATAATCCCCCTCGGCAGTTGCTTTCACAACTGCATTATTTGCACTTAGGTGTACTGGGATAGCATATGTTTTACCTGTTTCCAATGCAGCATCTGTCTTCACAGAAACAGCTATTGCAGATGACTGTTTAGCTCCTTTTGCAAGTTCGACAGTTGCAGGAATAGTCACTAAGTCTTCAGGGAAAAGCTCGTAATCAGTACCATGTATCTGATTAAACTGAGTCAAGGCATCAGCTTGATAATTCAACTGAAGGGTTACAGCAGCGCTTACAGGAGTTGTTGTACTCACAAATAAATCACTAGTACCTTCCGTTCTAAACTCAACGACATTAAAGTCACGCTTGTTTGCCCCATCCACCAAATAAGCTACGGCACCATCACTTAAAGTATATGGGCTTTCATTTACTGGTTCCAGAGCAATGTCATCATCACCACAACTAGTCAATCCTAGACTACATGTAGCTAATCCAAGGGCTAACACCCAAGTTGATATATTCATTGTTTTCATTTAGCATTACTATTATTAGGTTTACAGACTAGTTTTCGGGAGCGGGCAATGTTACTGACGTCCACTTCAATGGACTATTGGCCACAGCATCATTTCCATTACCAGAATGGTCTTTTACACGTAGTGAACTATTATCATCAAACTTCCAATAAGCCACCAAACCTTCTGATGCAGGGTCTACATAATATGGGTTATTTGTAATTTCCTCTTGTGTACGTACAATGTTCCAGATACGTACTTCAGAGATTTCACCTGCTAAATAACGTTCATCAGCATAAGAACGTCCTATGCAGAAACCACTTGTACCACCCTGACCTAAATTGATGCTACCCAAACTACGATTACGTTCGCCTTGCACCACACCATTGATGTATAACACAGAGTGTCCATCATTTGAATCATAAGTCAGGGCAACATGTACCCATTGATTTGTTGGTAATTTTTTATTGCTATCTGCAGACGGAAAGTTACCACTTGAAGTGGCCACTTGTACTTGACTACTAGGATAGCCTGCATCACCAATACGAATCAAAAAGTCTCCTTCAATCCCCATAATCGTTGAAATCATGCGATCAAAATTATGTACACGTATTAGGGCTTCTAAAGTCAATTGTGACAATCCATTGACTACCGAAGGGTCTTGCCAATCGATTGTACAGTAATTCTCTTCGATATCAGCCACCACATTAATAAGAGCAGCTCCTTTAATGATGTAATATTTAGTTATATCACTGGCAAGCAAATTGAAACTTGATTTTGAGATAGTCACTGGTAAACAATACACAACGTCACGATCTAATTTGTCTAAATCAACAAAATTGAGGGCTATTGTATTTGAGAAAACACTTCCAGCGTTAATAGTCGCTTTATTTTCAGAGAAATTATAATACTCTGCTGGCAAAAGCACAGCAGATTCTCCATAAGAACTATTAAAGGTAGATATTTTGCTTGCATCTGCACTGAAAGTAACATCAACCTGCATCATATATGGTTGTGCTAAAGCCGCTTGTAAAGTTTGAGTAAACTCCTTATTCCCAGCCTTAACAAGCATCTCGGCTGTCTTATCTGTACCATTAATAAAAACTTTGTTTTCAAAATCTGGTCCATCATTTCTACAACTAGTCAAAACGACTACTGATAATAGAAAAGTATATAATAATTTGCGTATCATAGTATTCTTATTTTAGTGATGGGTTGATAATTCCAATGGCTGTACGTACATTGTTATATGTGCGTATTTCACCATAATAATCATTACTTACATTCTTCACACCAATGCCTAGTATGCTACAACCATCTTGAGGTGCAACTGCCCAAGTAGCCGTACCCAATAAAGCAGTAGATCCGTCTGCCCAATATCCCGTTTTGATATCTGCAGTATCCAAAGATTTTGTTTCTGACAAGACAACAAATTTATTCATTGGGACACCTTCATCGCATACCATGATTAAATTTAAGGACATTGAAGCTGCTGTTTTTTGTTCTGTGACATCCAATACAATAAATGAAGCTTTATCTAGCAGCGTCTTATCTATCATATTTTGAGGGAGACCTTGAATAATAAACAACTTATCGGCATTGCGTGTAGCCCAGTCGCTCATAATACCAGTAAACAAATTGTGATAATTTAGATACTCAGCTTTTTCATCGTCCCACATATGACTGATATTCTTACCCTTATAAGCAAAAACAAATCCGTCATAATGGTATTGATCAACAAGGTGCACGGTTGTACTCAAACTGTCAACTAAATAAGCCTCAAATGTTGGTATTTCTATCAAGTCAACTGGTGCTGGTTCTACAGGTTCACCTGTTTCTTCAGACTGTTGTTGCGCAGCATCCGCAGCATCTTGCACAAGCTTTTCATTTTCAGTATCCACCGCCTGTTTCCACAAGTCATATTTTAATTTGACAGCATCAAAATCAAAAGAGGCAACAAAACGAGTTCCCTTTTCTTGACGCAACTCATTCATTTCGTCTATTTGCCATTCAGGCACATTAAATGGAACTTGCAAAGCCACGACATCTACACTATCCGGCAACGCAGCCAAATTATCCACACGGCCAGCAGCTATTTGTGCCGAGTTGTCAAAAGTCACATAACACAATTTGTGCTCTCCTTTTTTGTACTGACGCAAATTTTCTAGATACGCTTGGTACATCTGAGGATTTTGTTTGTCGATTTGTGACTGAGCCACGTCTACTGGTTCTGTATCTTCATTCTCACTCTCGCAAGATGTCATCATTCCCAGCATGGCTAGTCCCATCATAGGGACCGCCAGCATATATTTACGTAAATTCTTCATTTGAAATCTCCTCTATTATTTACAATCCCACCAGATACGCGTAGCCATATTATCTGGACCACCAAGCATCTGAAGAGCTTCTTGTAGGTTTGTATTATTTTCTGTGTACTCACGTTGTGGATAAGGCAATCGACGTGCGAAACCATCATCTGTAATAACACCACTACTCAAGTTATGCCCTATTGTCATCAACTTAGGATAACCAGTACGACGGAAATCAGCCCATGCTTCATTTCCTAATGGGAAGTTGGCAATCCACTTTTGTGTAATGATGCGTTCCAATTTCGTTTCCATATCAGCTGTCTCGTCCCACTTAATGGTGATTTGAGACACATCTCCAGTATAACTATTTTCTTCTAATGGATCGTCATATTTTTGTGGTTTAGATAGGTCATCAGCAAGATATGCATCAGCACCTGATGCCCCCCATTGTCCAAATGACAAGCGCACCCCTTCTTCATACAAAGATTCTGCTGTACCCCCCATATTCCAACCACGTAGCGCACCTTCGGCACGTAGAAAAGCTGTTTCTGCGGCATTCATCAATAAGACTTTGTCGTATTCAGCTGCAATATTCATATTAGAGTACTTGTGCGCATTGGCCGATGAAGAGAAGTCAATACCCGTACGCAGTCCGTAATACCCTTCTTCAAAGCCATCTATTTCAAAAGTGGTCTTTGTAAAATATTTTGGGCAACGAGGATCGTTGTATCCTTGCATATATGAAGTCAAATCGGCAGATACACGAGAGTCACCACCATTATAATCATACATAACTATACGAAAAGGAGATTTTGATACGACATTATATGCATTATCTGAATTAGATGTCATCGGACCGATTTCATGTGCCATCACTTCTTCTGCTTTTGTCTTTGCATAATCTGGCTCACAGTAAGCAAGACGCATAGCAAGACGTAGTTTCAAAGAGTTAGCATACTTAACCCATTCTTCAACATTTCCAGCAAATACATTATCTATATCTGCACTAAAGTTGGCCGTACGGTTTTCTGTCAATGCAGCTATAGCTGTATCCAATTCGTCAATCATTGTATGATAAACTGTCTTGACATCATCATAAGGCGCAGTCAATTTGGCATCTTCACCAATCTTAGTATATGGAATAGGACCATAAATATCGGAAACACGATGCATCGCTGCAATACGCACGATATCTGCTACAGAGATAATCACAGGATCATCAGTAAGCTCTTTCAATTGTAGATAACTACTGTACGTATTAGGAATGATATCATTGAAAGCAACTTGTATCCAGTGCTCTTGTGGATTGTATGTAGCAAAGTTCTTACCGACAAAGCCTTTGTTGGAATCGGCAAGATACCCACCGAAAGAACCACCAAGTAGACATTCTGTGAACTGGTTTAGATTGGTTTCTACAGGGATGATGTATCCTTCCATCGCTTTAATAGATGCCCCTACATTGTATCCATCATACTCCACTTGGGTATGATTGGCATCGTATGGATTTTTATTGTATTCCTCGTACTTATCAGTACAAGCACAAGTTCCAAACACCACACTAGCGAGAACGGCTGTCTTTATTATGTTTTTCATTGTCATTGGGTCTTTTGATTAGAATTTCATACGGATATTGAATCCAATATTACGCGTACTTGGCGTCATAAAGTTATCAATTCCTTGGTAATAATTCCCTGTAGTCGCCACATTTTCAGGATCAAATGGCGCCTTATTATAAAGCATCAATAAGTTGCGACCTACAAGACTGATTTTCATCTCACCTACACCCCACAAAATATTTTTTGGCAGTGTGTAACCGATACTGGCTTCTTGCAAGCGTACATTTGTTGCACTGTATGTGTAATATTGAGGCATTCCAGACTCAGCAGAAATAACATCGTACCATCCATGTGCATCAATCAAATCATTTCCATTAATCAAGATGCCACCATTATTGCGGGCATCCGCAGAAGCTTGGGATACTCCATATAGATCCATTGCTGCTTGGGTAGCTGAATAAACGACACCGCCAATACGTGCAGAAATCATAAAGCCTGCTTCAAAATTCTTGTATGAGAAGTTATTTCTCAAGGCCATATTCGCTTTAGGAAATACACTACCCACTTTGATGCCTTCTTCATTCTTTTGACGCATCACCTTGCCTTCTTCATTGACATAAATATTACCTTCACTATCTGTGCGAAGCTCTGTCATAGAATACAAATCACCAAGTGATCCACCTTTCTTCAAAATAAAGCGTGCTTGCGCAAGACCACCTACGTCGATATTGTCTTTTGTAATCAACGCACCAGTTTCTGGGTGACGATAATCTTCTACAAGTTCCATAATTTTGTTTCTATTTGAACTCAAAGTATAGTTAGATTGCCACCCAAAATCACCCCATTTGTGTTTGTAACCAAGTGCAAGTTCCCAACCCATATTACGTACTTTACCTGTTTGTACAATCAATGTACTATAAGCAGAAGAAGCTGAAATCTTAGGGTCAAACGTTTGATTCTTTGTATACGTCATATACCAAGAAAGATCCATATTAAATCCCTTAAGGAAACGAGTAGACACCCCCAATTCATACGAATCTGTACGTTCAGGTTTCAAGTCATACATAGGATAGTTAGTATCCAAACGCCACAAGTTATTAGCCTCATCCCATGCATACATTGGATTGGCCAAGTTACGAGGGAAAGGTGTACCTACTGAGGCATATGATGCACGTACTTTGGCATATTCTATTTGCTTTGGCAAACTGAAAATTTCAGACAAAACAAAAGAAGTACCTACAGATGGGTAAAAGAACGACTTCGTATTTGACTTAGGGCCAGCCAATTGAGAAGGCCAATCATTACGAGCAGTCAAGGTCAAGTAATATGCACTCTTGTAGCCAAGTTCTGCACTCGCAAATACACTTTGTGTTTGCTCTCTCCAACCCGTTTGAGAACGCTGATGAGTAATATCATCAAGATGGCAAATAGTAAAAACATTGGCCAAACCATTCTTGTTACTGATACCTCCTTCAACATTGATTGCATCGTAACGCATATCTGAATAAGAGGCTCCGATATTGGCATTGAAAGTCAGATTTTCCATAAATCTCTTGTCAATATTCACCAAAAAGTCGGCATATGTTTGCTTTTCCTTAGATGTTCTAATGCCATAGAATCCCTTTTCAGAACCACTAGCAATAGTCAAATTGGTTGATGCAAAATAACGCTTAGTAAAGTCAGTAACCGAGTTGTCAATACGCACACGACCAGCAAGATTCAACCAATCGTACACGTCATATGACAAGCCTGCATTGAATGTGTAACGATCCTTATTATTATTACGTAAGTTTCTATAGTTAATCCAATATGGATTTTGTCCCACGAATTCATCCAGGCCTTGTGGCCAATATTGTTTAGAATAGCCGCTAGCAGTATCATAACGCTCAAACATTCTAATATCTGCCCAATCATCTCCTCTTGGGAAAAGATATGCAGATACCAGTGGATTGGCATATGTACCTTGATTGACCATATTTTGATCCTTTTGACGAATATAGCTACCTCCCAAATCAAGTTTCATCTTATCGTTTAAGAATGAAGTGGTATTTCGGAAAGTAAAATTATAACGGGAATACTTATTGTTAGGAATCACACCAGCAGATTGTACCGATGCAGCAGATAAATATGTTTGGTTGCGATCCGTACCAGTAGACAAGGATACTGTTTGAGTATTGACAACACCAGTTCTGAAATAGTCATCACTAGGTTTATAGTTGTAGTTATTTTCTGGAGTTAATGCACGTCCCCAACTCTTATCAGACACAGCAGTTGAACTTGTCAAATCACCTGTACCAAATTCATTTTGGAAATCAGGAGTCACAAACACATTCATAAACTCCGTATTGCTAGATACAGTCACACTTGTCTTACCCACCTTACCACTCTTTGTAGTAATCACAATGGCACCATTGGCTGCATGGCTACCATAAAGAGCTGCTGCAGCTGCACCAGTCAAAACAGATACACTTTCAATATCTTCAGGGTTGATGTCTGCAATGGGCTCGGATGAACCTTCACTACCGAAGCCTGTAGAGCCAGCACCATCATTTAGGTTAAACATAGGGACACCATCAATGACGTACAAAGCATTACTTGATTGAGCGATAGATTTTGTACCACGCATAACCACTTTAGAGGCACCACCAACGCCAGATGAACTACTGTTGATGTTTACACCAGCCACTTTACCATTTAAGGAATTTACAAAGTTGGCATCTTTATTCATCAAAATTTCGTCACTCTTTACTTGTTGTACATTATAGCTCAAAGCTTTTTCTTCACGCTTGATACCTAGTGCAGTTACAACAACTTCAGAAAGTGCATTGGCTTCTTCTTCCATGACGATTTTAAATGTCGTCTTATTACCAATTATTACTGTTTGTGGTTCATAGCCTACATACTTCACCACAAGAGCAGTTTGACTTGTAATTTCTGGTATGTTCAATTGGAAACGGCCATCCATATCAGTCAGCGTTCCCATAGAAGATCCTTTGACCACAACAGTGGCACCGATTAAAGGGTCCCCTTGTACATCTACAACAAGCCCTTTGATCAATCCACTATGCTTTTCAACAACTGGACGCATAGAAAGCACGATATTGCTTCTATCTACTGCATATGTAATACGCGTACCATCAAATAATTCAGTCAATACAGAAGAAAGAGGCTTATTTTGGGCATGCACAGTCATTTGTTGAGTGACATCAACCTCATCTCCATATACAAATAAATACTTTGTCTGTCTCTCGATCTTGTGGAGAATCTTCAGTAGTTTGGTGTTTGTTGCATCAATTGTTACGACTTTATTTTGGGCCCATATTGAGGAAACACCCAAAGCAAAGAGCGCACAAAAGACAAGCAGCAAACGCCTAGTTTGCGACATCTTCAATAAGTTCATTTGAATAATAAGTTTTGTTTTTCATACTAGCTGGTAGATTAGACTCACTTCTACACAGCGTCTATAATAATCATTGAAATGAAACCGACATGTAGTGCACACGCCGTTTCTGAGAAAGTGTAGATTATATCTATTACTTCATAGGCAATAAATAAAATAAATTTAGTTATTAGATTTGCGTTAATTACATCACTTGGTTAACCGGTTTTAGAAGTCCCCTTTCTAGGAGCCTTCACTAAGATAACACAACACCTAGGCTCTACCCTAAATAAAAACTCGAAAAATCTCATCTTATATAGAAATGAGCTAGAACATCATTGATCATTTTACATGCTATAAAAAAAGTGAGACAACATCGCTCCCAACGACGTGCCTCACCTCGTACTACTATATATACTTAAAATCTATTTTTTATCTTGGATATAAATGGTACTATGCTCAATAGAATCACGGAAATAATTAAAATCGCAATTTCTCAGCAATACCCACAAAGCATGATCGACTCCTTCATCAATACGAATTTTACCCGTAAAACTCACTTGTGGTGTGTGCTGCATCAAATTGACGATATGCACCCCGAAAGTAGTCTCAAAACGTGATAACAAGCTTGCAAAATCTTCATCATGAAAAGAGAGTATACCGTCTCTCCAAGCAAAGTCCTTAAAATCAGGGGTTGTTTCTGCAACTAGACGCCCTTCTTTGAGTGCAACAGTTTGATCGGGCTGCATACGAATATCCTCTTGTTTATTCATATTGTCATGAAGCAAAACAGCGCCTTCAACCAAAGAGACTTCAAAATACTCAGAATTCTCATCATCAAAAGCAGTGACATCAAATTCTGTTCCTAGCACTTGTATATTAGCTCGTTTAGTTTTTACGATAAATGGGTGGGCTTTGTCATGCGCCACATCAAAGTACCCCTCACCACGCAAAGTAACTTCTCGGGTATTACCTTGAAAATTTTGCGGAAAACGAAGGGAAGACATTGCATTAAGACAGACTTCTGTACCATCTGCTAGAGTAACATCTACGCGTTGACCAGCTGGCACATTAATTTGACTATATCGCACTTCGGGTGCGATCGCAAAATAAGGGGTGGTCATCACACCTATTCCAAATGCAACGACAACCACTGCAGCCAAACTGGCCACTTGCTTCCAAAAATGCCTATTTGCCCACAACATACGTTTTTTTTCCTGTGGTTCATCACACAATAATAAGGCATCAAAAATACAACGCTCCCTGTTCAGCTCTTCAAGATGAGCGGGGTCGTCATCAAGCCATTTCAACAGCTGTTCCTCTTCTTGAAACGAAGCCTCATGGCGAAAATATCTATTGAATATCTCTTTGTTCATCGGGGTTTCATATTAAATCATGGAACATCATCATGATTATATAATGTGTTCACCATACATATCCTGTATTAATAGAACACATCTAGGAGGGTATCCCCTCACTTTCTTATAAAAAAATTAGATGAATGGCAAAATTAGGGGCATATACTCGCGCAAAGCTTTCCGCATATGCTTTAATGATTTGCTCAGTTCATACTCTACACTCTTTACAGAACAATCCATTGCTATCGAAATTTCACGGTAACTTTCATCCTTATAGCGACTGCGAATAAATATCTCGCGAGCTTTGGGCGACAGTTGATCTACAGCTTTTTGGATAATTGCCTGCATCTCTCTCCCCAACAATTCGTGAGGATCACAAGCTTCCAATGAAGATGCACGAAGCTCCTGCATACGTTGTGCATGCACAGCTAGTCTATCTTCTACATCATGATGAGTGCGCTGGTTACGTAAGTAATTGAGACATCGATTCTTAACTGCTGTTAGCGTATAAGCAGCAGCTTCGTCTTCTTGAAGCTGATCTTTTTTTTGCCACAATGCCATAAATGCATCCATCACGATATCCTCCGCTATACTTGCATCTCCAATATAAGAAGTTGCAAAGCGAATAAAACGCACACGGTATTTCTCAAAGAGTACCGTGTATTGATCTAGTGTTAATGGAATCTTTTCTGGAATCACTCTGTATTAGATTTGTTTAAATAGGTGGTGTATAAAGTATATATGCAGCGTGGTGGTCTGCATCAACAAGGTAGGCTATTACAGCATCGGACAAATATAAACATAATCACTCAAACCAAGAAATTATTCAAAGGATATACCCTGTGTTTCACAACATCAAACAAATGATTGTTATGTGAGGACAAGTCATACACCACGCAGACTTGCCCTCTTCCATAACACTATCTGTATATACCTAAAGTTAATTAGGAACATGAAGGGAGTTGTCTCACGACAGTCACTCCAATGAGGTTTATTTATATGGTGTGATAAATAATCTTGTATAGTACATGGATTATGAAAATATATAATTGAACCAAATATCATGATACCCGTTCATACATTAAAACACATCAACTCACCATCGACCTAGACAAAACACAACATTTAACATTCAACCTATCCTACATGATACCATACAACTTATAAATAGCCACACTCAGTTGAAGTAGAAATACTCGGTAAAAAAAGACTATGTATGAAATATTTCAACTTAAAATAGAACTAATCACCTAGTCACAGGCAGCACACTAATTAACGATATACAATCAAAAAATAATGATCATCTGAAAACTCGCTATTATATAATGAAGCATTTAAGCTGAAACTGTTCACCAGAATATTTAGTCCAAGCATAAGTCATCGAAAATAGAACATACAGGAACTGAATAACACAGCCCAAATTCTTATATATATGCACTATTAAACTGTATATACACTTGACAGACCTTAGTTAGACAAGAAGACAAATGTATGTTATGAAACAGAATACAGATTATTTTTGTGCATAAAAGAGCAAAAAACAAATACTGATAAACTATTTTTGATAATTTGTTTAGCATAAGAAAGAGATACAGGAAACAGAATAAAGATGAATAAATATATGTATACGAATGGAGCACAAAACGAGAAATCACAGAACTTACATGGTTCTAAATGATTTCAAAAAACATTTTTCAGAAAAAAAAGAGAATAAATTCAGCAGAAATTCTATCATTATGTAAGCGAGGGGGATGTCTTTTTCATAAAATCAGCCACACACCCACCTAAATTAACACATAAATCAACAACAAAACTCACAATTTGAAAGTTTGGAATACTGTTTGACTATAAATTCATTTGGAAATATCACATCCATTTACTATCTTTGTTTTGAGAGAGAGAAAATATATCGATTTGAAATGTTAAACTAAGAGAGAGTGTTTATGAAAAGAAAAATCATGTTCTTGTTGACTCTACTATTCGTCGGAATAAGTGTAGTCAACGCACAAGCTCGTAAAGTGACAGGGCACGTTTATTCCTCAGAGGATAAAGAGCCAATCGTCGGAGCAACAATCTTGGTTGTGGGTACCACACAAGGTACAATCACTGGTATAGACGGTGATTTCGTATTGGGAAATGTCCCTGAATCGGCTACAACTCTTCGAGTATCCTACGTCGGGATGAAATCAAAAGACGTAAAAATCAAACCTGTTTTAGAGATTTACCTTGATTCAGATGCAGAGCTTCTAGATGAAGTCGTGGTTACTGCTATGGGTCAAAGTCGCGCAAAAAAGGCACTTGGCTATGCAGCTACATCTGTAGGTGGTGAGGAAATCGAAAAGACTCAAGTAATCAACCCAATGGACGCCTTGAAAGGTAAGGTTGCTGGTGTAGACATCTCAGCAGCTCCATCTCCGGGGGGTACACAGAACGTATTGATTCGTGGTGTATCGTCTTTTGGTAATAACCAACCACTATATATTGTGGATGGTGTACCTTTGACGAATGTACAGAACCGTACTGGTGATAACTTGAACTCTGGTTCTGACTTTGGTTCTGGTATCAATGCAATCAATCCAGATGACATCAAAAACATGACCGTGCTTAAAGGTGCTGCTGCAACTGCTCTTTATGGTTCACGAGCTGCCAATGGTGTAATCATGATTACGACTAAATCAGGAGAAAACACTAAGGGTAAAATTCGTGTCAACTATTCTGGTTCTATGACCCTTTCACAAGTAGGTCGTCTTCCTGAAATGCAAGACATGTATGGACAAGGTTGGAGTGGTGACCACGCCCTACCTGAAAATGGTAACTGGGGACCTGCCTTCGATGGCAAAGAACGTGTATGGGGTAACATTGTTGGAAGTGATCAACAAGTAAAACCTTATTCGTTCGTAGATAATAACATTCGTAGTTTCTACGATACAGGTAAATCGTATAAAAACGCGATCAACCTAAGTGGTGGTGACGAGAAAAACAACTTCTTCCTTTCTCTTTCTCACAACAACACAAATGGTGTATATCCTGGTGACGTAGATACATATGAACGCTACACAATGTCTGCTAAGGGTCAGACAAAAGGAGACAAATGGACTGTAAGTGCAAATGTCAATTTTAGTATTGAAGATACTAATACAGTGCCAACGGGTCAGGGATCTTCAACATTTCGTTCTTTATTAGAAATTGCAAATGACATTTCTATTTCAGAATTGAAAGATTACAACAACAAATTCAATTCTCTGGAAAATTACTTTACACTATATGGATTGAACCCATATTATGTACTAGACATGGATGGAGCTAGCCAGAAGAAGAACAAAGTGTTTGGTAAATTTGAAGCTTCATACGATGTTCTAGACAATTTGAAATTGATGTATACATTTGGTGGAGACTATGAATCATCAACAATGAAATCTTGGACAGCAAAAAAACAAGCTGCTGCTGATTCTTATAACTACGGAACATCAGGAATGTCAAATGGTAAGTACTCGGAAACACGTCTTGAACGTACTCAAATAAACCATGACTTCAAGGCATTTTACAATGACAATATTACAGAAGACATCACAGTCAATGGTATTGTTGGTTTGAACTTACATCAACGTACATACAGTTATTTAACAGGTCGTATTTCTTCTATTGATGTTCCTGGATTCTATAACCTGAACAACAGTTTATCACCAGCTACAGCCAGCCATCACAGAGATATTCGCCGACTTGTAGGTTTATATGCAAATTTTGACTTTAGCTACAAGAATTTTGCATACCTAACATTGACTGCTCGTAACGACTGGTCATCAACACTACCACTAGAAGATAATTCATTCTTCTACCCTGGTATTACAGGTTCATTCTTAATTACAGAATTCTTGAAACAAAGAGATATTGACACAGGTATTCTTGACTACGCTAAGGTGCGTGCTGCATATGGTATGACAGGTAATGACGCAGACCTATACTATGTATATGATAGATTTGTTCCAGCTTTCTCAAATAACCCTGGTTACCCAGATATTGACGATTTAAAATTCCCGCTAGATGGTGTCAATGCGTATTCTGTTTCTGACCAATTAGGAAGTAAAGACCTGAAGGCAGAGTTAACGAAAGAATTCGAGATTGGTCTTGAAGCTAAATTTTTTGATCATCGTGTCGGATTTGATGTATCATACTATAATCGTTTGACTGAAGGTCTTTTGAACATCTTACCTATGGATCCATCTACAGGATACACACAAAAATTGGCCAATATTGGAGATGTACGAAATAAAGGTATTGAGTTAACTGTTGACGTTACACCAATTAAGACTAAAGATTTTCAATGGGATCTTTCATGGAATTTCTCAAAGAACTGGAACAAAGTAGAAAGTCTAGACGTAGACGAAGTATATCTATCTGGTTTTGGTGGCATGGGTATCTATGCAGTAGAAGGCAAGTCTGTTGGACAGTTTAAAACAACTGGCATAAAAAAATGGAAAGACGAAGCGGGAGTAGAACATATCGTGGTAAACGGTGACGGGATGCCTATCGAAGACGGAAACGAAGAATTTGTTGGTAAAGATGTCAACGAAAAATATCGTATGGGCTTGAACACATCAGTTCGATATAAAGATTTCACTTTAGCCGCTAATTTTGACTATCGTTACGGTGGTTATATGTACAGCTACACTATGGACTATTTGGCATGGACAGGTGGTGGTCCTGAAACAATGGACAACAACCGTTTTACGTTCTTGGTTCCAGGTTCTGTATATGAAAAAGAGCCAGGTGTCTACGTTGAAAACACTACGCCTGTAGATCCTACAGCATACCATACTTATTACAAAACGAACGGTATGCAAGGCGCAGAAGCAGCACTGATTGACCGCTCTTATTTGAAACTACGTCAAGTATCTCTATCTTGGGATGTACCATCTATGTGGTGTAAGAAATTAAAAGTCAACAATATTCGTTTGTCTGCGTCTGCAAACAACATTTTGTTGTGGACTCCAAAAGACAACTTGTATATCGACCCGGAAACAACTACCTTCGGAAATGACATCGATGCGAAGTTCGGTGAATTTGGTGCGGGACCATCTAATGAGTCATATACTTTCGGTTTAAGTTTCGGTTTTTAATGTATAGAAGAATATAATTATGAACAAAAAAATATTAATTGGTGCGTTCACTTTAATGGCCGTTTTTGGTACGGCGTGTGACGACCATTTGGACGTGAACCATGATCCTAACGTGCTAGGAGAATTACCTGACGTATCAGTCGTTCTTCCTGCAGCCGAAATAAATCTAGCCAACACATTGATGGGCTGGGATTTTGGATTTGAAGGCGGATTTTGGTCTGAATATTGGACACAAGCATACGCTGCTTCTCAATTTAAGACTTTGTGTGAATACGAAACACAAGATGCAGAAACAGCATATACCAACCTAACTTCAGGTGTGTTGATGGATCTAGATAAAATTAAAAGCACGACAGCTGAAAGTTCCAATAAAGGTCTTTATTTTATTTCAGAAGCATTGTCTATATACACTTGGCAAATGCTTGTTGATATGTGGGGAAATATTCCATACACAGAAGCCTTGAAAGGTGCATCAGGTATTGGTAGTCCAGTATTTGATGACGCAGAAACAATTTATGGAGATCTAGAAACCCGCATAGATGCGCTTCTAGCTTTGGATATGTCATCGTCTTCAGTTAATGGAACATACGATAGGTTTTTTGGAGGTGATCTAGCAAAATGGAAACTATTTGCAACTTCCTTAAAACTAAAGCTAATGATGCGTCAATCTGAAACATCACATTACAATGCTGCTGCTACTGTAAGTTTTATTGAAGCAAACAGCTTCTTAACAGCTAAGAGTTGTATGATTCCTGCTTCTACTTGGACTAATGATCAAGAAGGGAAACGTCATCCAATGATGGAATTCGAAGAAGGTGGTGCTGGTTACCTTACTCAGAACGTAATTGCATGCGAAAGTTTTATTAGCTATATCGCTACTGATCCACGTTTGAATGTCTACTTTACTGCAACAGCGTCTGATGGTCACCACGAAGGTGCTTTCTTTGGTGATTTTCAATCTAAAGAAGATACTGATGGCGATGGTACATCTGACAAAACTGAAGACTACAGCCAACCTTCTTTCGATAAGACACAAGATTTGATGATTATGTCTGCTTGGGAAGTAAACTTCTTTATTGCTGAAGCTTACGCTCGTAATGGCAATAGCATCCAAGCTAAGGCTTACTACGAAGCAGGAGTAAAAGCATCTTTAGATGAAAACGGTATTTCTGATTACTCAATCCTTGACGCAGGTAAATATGCTGAATGGAAAGATGGTACTGTTGAGGAAGAAATAAAAGAAATCATGATGCAAAAATGGGTAGCTAACTGTAACTACCAACATATAGAATCATGGTTGGAACGCAACCGTACAAAATATCCTGAAGTGTGGGATAGAGATATCAAGGTAAACCGTGCAGATGCTTACAGCACGTACACAGATATTAATGGTGGCTATGCAGGTTATCTAACTATCTCTGTAGTTGGGCGTGGTGTACTAAGCGGTAAACTTCCTACACAAATCGATTATCCAGACGCCATTACTCAGCGCAATACCAATGCGCCTGCCCATCGTTCAACATTGGCAACAACTAAGGCTTGGTGGAATCAAAAAAGTGGATTATAAACACAATGTTTAATACTCAAACAGAAAGATAATGAAAAAAAATATATTTCTTATATCATTCCTTTCAGTTCTAATGGGCTTTGGAATTGTTTCGTGTGAAGAAGGCGATCATAACGTCTCAAACACGCTTCATTTCGAAGTGACCGGAGGAGAGGAATATATATCAGCAATCGGCAACGATTATGTTGAGCCAGGTGTCTATGTAACCTACAAAGGTGAAAACATTAGCTCTGAAGTAAAAATATCGGGTGAAGTTGACGGACACACAATTGGTGTTTATAGTGTACATTACACATTGGCAATTGATGGCATCAATATTGAAAAAGATCGTACAGTGTATGTATGTGATCCTACTGTAACAACTGACATTTCTGGTAAATATACCGTTGCTGAGGGTAGCTATCGATTAAGTGGTTCTGGTGTTGAGACTCCGTATTCAGGATACATTGTGACAATTAAGAAGATTGCTCCTGGTTTCTTCTCTATTGATAAGTTGCTCGGCGGATATTATGTAGAGTATGTATATGATAACGCTTATGCTTTTCTTGCATACAATGCTAATATCCAGCTTACACCAAGCAATGAAATTAAACTAGTTGCTATGACTCAAGCCTATTGGGGACTTGACGGCGGTATCAAAGAAGGTCAATATTATCCTGAAACAGGAAATATTTACCTAGTACCATCATTCGGTAGTGGTAGTCATGATTTCTTTGTAACTCTAACTAAAAACGATTAAAACAATGAAGAAGTTATTATATACAGCTCTTGCATGTGTTGCTCTTGGTTTGTCTTCTTGCATTCCAGACAACAACGATGCAGATGTGTGGAAAAGCACGAACATTGATTACTCAGGTACATACTTGTACGCTCTTTATGATGCGAGTGATAATTCAATGGTTGCAGACATGAGTAGCAGTGTAGCTATTGAAATCTACAATTCAGTTAGCGATGAGCATAATGTTTTGTGGTTCTGGGATCACCAAAAGCATATCGGATTCCAAGTAAAAGAAAATTTAACTGGTGCTCCAGAAGATTTTGCAAGTACTTCTCTGTCTTTTGATGATTTGAATGACAACCAAGTTGTGATTAATGAAATGCCAGATGGGGAACCTACTGCAGCTGGTCTTTCAGTAATAGAAGCACGTGAAAATGTACGTATTGCTATTGAAGAAGGTAAAATTTTGACTAAGGCTGCCACTTCAAAAGGTGGTAATATATGCGACAGTTTATACATCAAACTTAAAACATTCGGTGGACATGTCAAATTTGTCAGCGTTGAAAAAGCTGAAACAGAATGGGCTAAGCCAGGCGTACCAGAATACAAATATATATTTGATTCAGTCGTAGACCACGATGCTACAACTGATGCAGAATATATCTTAACTGGTCACCGTTACACTGGTTTTGACGAAGATAGCTATTAATTCTCTCTCTGTATAAGTATTACTAGGTGCTTCACAAGCACAAAGTCTATATAATAGGTGCCTAAAGCACCAAGTTAATACACTATTAAAAGGGGGGTATGTCGTGAAGACATACCCTCTTTTCTTTTTTTATTCCATTTGCGTGTATAATACTTAGAGACTCGTCTCAAAACGAAATCTAATTTACCAACACAGCACTAGAATCGTCAAAATTCACAAACGAATCCTATAATCATTTTAAGAATTCACACTTTCAAATTCACAAGATATCATAGTGATTTTTTAAATCTCTCCCATCATTCATACTAATAAATGATGAAAGATGAGAGGTATTATACTTTATAATGCTTAGAATCATGGGCATTTTTTATTGATATATATCAAAAGGCACTATTCTAAACCAGAGATAACACGTAAAAGAGAGAATCTATGAAAAATCTCCAAAATGTTACTCAACATACTTATAAGCTAAACATATAACACAATTATGTGAGATAAACTTCTAAAAAGCATCTGCAAACACCTGCATAATAAATGCATACTTGAATACGAGATATCATAAAGGAAGTATAATATTTTGATTTGTAATATATTTCTTCTACTTTTGTCAGTTATTGAGAGACAAAGCCTTACATACTTACACATTGATACCACTACATGAATACGTGAGGCTAAAAGAGAGAATAAATATTTAGCTTAAATTGTTAAAGAGAGAATTATGAGAAAATTAATGTTTCTCGTGGCACTTCTGTTCGTCGGAATAGGAGCAGCCATGGCACAGGTGCGCTCTATTCAAGGTTCAGTTTTGTCAAGCGAAGACAAATTGCCTATTATTGGAGCCACAGTCCTAGTTGTTGGTACAAGTCAAGGAAGTATCACTGACATCGATGGACATTTCGCAATCAACAACATCCCAGCAAGTGCAAAAAAACTTCGCGTATCGTACGTTGGTATGATTCCTAAAGAAGTCGCAATTGCAGATGGTCTTACGATTGTTTTAGAATCAAACACGCAACAATTGGACGAAGTTACTGTTGTTGCTTATGGAACAGCAAAAAAGAACTCATTGACTGGTGCATATAGCGCGGTTAAGGGTGATAAAATCGCTGAAACTCCAGCCACTTCATTCGAAAAGGCCCTACAAGGTCAAGCAGCTGGTGTGCAAATCCAATCAACTTCTGGTCAGCCAGGTGCTGCAACGACAGTACGTATCCGTGGTATTGGATCTATTTCAGCATCTTCATCTCCACTATATGTGATTGATGGTGTAGCTATTGCTGCTGATGACATGTCTAAATTGACAGACAACTCAACCAACCCTCTATCAAGTTTAAACCCTGCTGATATTGAATCTGTATCTATCCTTAAAGATGCTTCTGCAGCAGCTTTGTATGGCTCACGTGCGGCTAACGGTGTCATCTTGATTACCACTAAAAAAGGAACTGCTGGAAAAGCAAAAGTAAACTTCAAATCTCAATGGTCTTGGTCGACACTTCCAAGTCAAGGATATGATTTGATGAACGCATCACAACACTATAAGTTGTACTACCAAGGTTTCTATAACGCAGGAGTTGCAGCTGGTGAAAGTGATCCATCAACTTACGCAAATAGCCAAACTCAAGCAATCTATAGAAGCAACCCATATAACGTAGCAAACCCATTAACTGGGGCTAAAGGTACACTTACTGACGGTGCTAGCCTACGCTACGACGCAGACTGGTTAGATAATTTCTACGATACTGCGATGGCTCAACAATATGACCTTAGTGTAAGCGGAGGTGCACAAGATATGAAATATTTCATTTCTATGGGTTATCTAGATCAAGATGGTATCGCTAAAGGTTCTGACTACGAACGTTATTCAGGACGTGCCAATGTATCTGGAAAAGTAAACGAGTGGATGAGTATGGGTATCAACTCTACCTACTCTCTTTCAAAACAAAATAGTGCAGTAGGTGGTACAGGTGGCTCATCTGGTCTTTATCAAGCTTTGAACGTACCTAACACAGTGCCTATCTACAAGTACGATGCAGATGGTAAAATTGCTCGTGATGAATCAGGTGCAGTAGTATATAACTACAACAATCCTATCTTCAACGACATGAATGGTATCGCATTTGCAAGTATGGATAAGTACTACACAGAAACTGCACGTGCTATCGTCAATCCATATGTAGATTTTAATATCTATGGTGTAAAATGGCACACAAGTATGTCATATGACTTCTTGAATCTAAACGAAACTCAATGGTACAACACAGCACACGGTAACGGTGCGTCTGCCAATGGTCGTTTGAGTCGCTACTCTACTTGGAATAAAGCTTTTGGATTGACATCAACATTGAACTACTTGTTTACTGTTAAAGAAGATCATCATTTCAACCTATTAGCAGGTTACGAAGTAAACAAGACTGTAAAAGAATTTATTCATGCTGAAGGGATCAACTTCCCTGAAGGTATGCAATCTTTGAATACTGCAGCAACTCCAGATGAAGTAGAGGGAACAAAGGACAGAGAACGTATGATCTCGTACCTAGGGCGTATCAACTACGATTATATGAACCGCTACTTTGCGTCATTTAGCATGCGTGCAGACGGTTCTTCGCGATTCGCTCCAGGTCACAAATGGGGTACTTTCTGGAGTCTTGGTTTAAACTGGCGTTTAAGCGAAGAAGCCTTTATAAAAGATATTGAGTGGATCAACGACCTAAAAGTACGCGCTAGTTACGGAACTTCGGGTAACAAATCTAGTAGTGGTTACTACGGATATTATAGTCTGTACGACACTGCTGCATATAATGGTGAATTGGCTACTTACCACTCTCAATTTGCGAACGACGAATTGACTTGGGAAAAAGCTATAAACTTCAACATTGGTGTAGACTTTAGTTTGTTTAACAATCGTCTATCTGGTAGTCTCGAATATTACCACAAACAATCAGATGATTTATTATTAAAACGTCCTTTGGCTGGTAACACAGGCATAGAATCAATCTTGAAAAATATCGGTGAAATGAGTAACCAAGGGGTAGAATTGAGCTTAACCAGCACCAATATCAACTCAAAAGATTTCACTTGGTCAACCAACTTCAATGCATCCTGCAACAAAAATGAGGTCACCAAATATCCACAAGAAATGGAAATCGTAGGATCAAAGGTACGCCAAGAAGGCTACAGCGTGTACGAATTTTACATCCCAAAATGGGCTGGTGTAGATCCAAACAACGGTGATCCACTTTGGTATTATAATGATACTGATGCTGATGGAAAAACTGTGCAAAAAACAACCAATAATTATTCTAAGGCAGATAAATATCATGTTGGCGATGCACTACCAACTGTATACGGAGCTTTAACAAATAGCTTTAGCTACAAAAACTTTGATTTCTCATTTATGTTGGGCTATAGCTTTGGAGGTAAAGTATATGACTATGCAGAAGCTTCCTTGTTGAACGATGGGAACAGTTCTCCTCACCAAGCAATCACTGATCAATTTGATTCTTGGACACCAGAGAATCCAACAGCAAAAAATCCAATCTTTGTACCAAACAACCAAAACAACTCTAATAGTCGCAGTACACGTTTCTTACACGATGCAGACTTTATTAAGTTGAAGAGCATCAACCTTAGTTACAATCTACCGAAAGTACTCGTAGAGAAAGCACAACTTAATGGTGTACGCTTATATGCTTCAATAGAGAATATATACACTTGGAACTTAGATCATGACTTCAAAGGATACGATGTAGAACTTGGTGGAGCAGCTGGCTCTATTGATGCTGGTACTGTACCTCTTCCACGCACCGTTCTTTTTGGTGTAAACGTCAATTTCTAAACAATCACTTCTTAACTAGTATAATATAATGAGAAGAATTAAAAATATCATGCTGGCTGTAGCATCCGTAGCGATGCTTTCAGCTTGTAGCAATGACTTTCTAGAGGTCACTCCACAAGATAAAATTAGCGATGCTTCTGCATTTAAAGATTTAGAATCAGCACAACACGTCTTGTCTGGTTGCTACGATTGGATGCACAACGGTAGGCTTGCACATGACCTAGATCAATATGTATTCTTTATGCCTGATATAATGGGCGAAGATGCCCTAGTAACTTCTACAAATAACTACGGCCGATTTGTAGCTCCATATCAATTCAATTTTACTGTATCAGGAACTTACGCTGCTGACCCATGGCAAAGTGCATATAGCTTGATTCACAATTGTAATGTAATCACAGACAATATTGGACGTTTCCCAGAATGTGGCGAACGCGATCAAATCGAAGGAGAAGCTAAAGCACTACGCGCTTATATGTATCACTTCTTGATCCGTATGTATGCAAAACCTGTTAGTGAAGCACCTCAATCTCCAGGTGTTGTGCTTCGTCTTCACAATGACACAACTCCGCTAGGACGTGCAACTGTTCAAGAAGTATACGATCAAATGGTTGCTGATATCGAAGATGCTTGCACTAAACTAGAAGCATCAGGTCGTACAGATAAAGCATATATCACAGCACAAGGCGCAAATGCCATCGCAGCACGTATTTATCTTGACCTTAAGGATAAGACAAAAGGTGTAGCTCACGCAGATGCAGCTGTAGCAGGTACAACACTTGTCAATACAGAAGCTGAATATCATGATGTATTTGTAACTCAAAATTCTGAAACAATCTGGGACTACCCAAGTACATCAGATGATAAATCATATTATCTATCTCTTCCATCATTCTGGTTCTATGCAGATGGAGCTAAAGATGGCAAATATACTGGTGTTGAGTCAGGATATAGCAGTCTAGTTGTGACACGTAATCTAATCAACTTATATGACGATGCTGACATCCGTAAACGTGCTAACTTTGCATGGAACGAAGATGCATCTGATTGGCTAAAGAGTCCAAAAGGAAATGGCTATCTAGTACGCAAAGTACATAGCACTACAGCATTTTCTCTAGGAGAGCACAACTACTTACGTGCATCAGAAATGTATCTGATCAAAGCTGAGCTTTTGGCTGATGCAAACGAACCTGTTGAAGCTACCAAAGCCCTTAACAAAGTACGTATAGCTCGTGGTATTGGAGAGTACACTGGAAATGATTTAGTGAATGCTATTCAACTCGAACGCCGTCGTGAACTAGTTTGTGAAGGACACCGTTTCTTTGACATCAAGCGTCGTGGAGAAGCTATGACACGTACAGGTATTGATGGTCACTGGGGTAATCCAGTAGTTGATGTACCAGCTCACTCAGATAAGATGGAACTACCTATTCCTCAATCTGAAATCGAAGCAAACGAAGGATTAACTGATAACGATCAAAATCCAGAGTACAAATAGTAAGATTTTTCACAGAAACTAAAACAAAGGGGGATATCAAAAGAAATTTTGATATCCCCCTTTTCCTACACTTAATTGGTGTGTTGTATACCTCCCCTATTCTCAAATATTCGAGACACGACTTCATTTTAACCTTTAGAACACTAAGAAGTTACAACATTCAGCACACTGTATACGGCAAGCATAGATAACCGTATACGCCATGCAAACATGCCGTATATGGGCAAGAAAGTTCCCGTATACAGAATTTATGAACGATATAAATGTATTTTGCGTACTACAAAATGACATAAAAAAACAGCGAAAACTCGAATGAGTTTCCGCTGCTACTATTAAAGTAGTCCCACCAGGATTCGAACCTAGACTGACAGTACCAAAAACTGTAGTGCTACCATTACACCATGGGACTAAACCTTGAGTACTTTCTTTTGGAAAGCGATGCAAAGGTAAGGAATAATTTTAAACCTCCAAAACTTTACCCATTGTTTTTACATTCCTTAATTAAAAAATCACGCTAAGAAAACTATTTAACAATTAAAAGACGAAACACCATGGATTTTGAAGATTTTCTCTCCTTATTCATTTACTTGTTTTGAAGAATAGACAGGGTAATGTATCTCAATCATACCCTGAGAGATATCTTGTGAGGGGTACATCAAATAATCGCCTTTAAAATACTTCAGCACTAACTCGTTGATATGATTACGAATCATCATATCATGATAGACTTGCTCAGTATCATCATACGCCAATGGTGAGCCAATAAAACGCAATACAACCACTCCTCTACTTTCTATGTAGGTAACACTCAATGAAATGTATGGTCTACCGTGACTACTTTCAGGCAATAGTTGTTTAACGTTTGCTCCTGTGTAAGTATATACACTGTAAAACAACTCTTTGAATCGAGCCAAATCTGTAGCTATATGTACAGTAGGTATATGCTCTGGATATCGGATACTGCACTTGTCTTTATAGACCCGTTCAATGTCTTTGAGCCAAGTGGTCAATAATACGGACAATTCTTGTGCTCCCCCTGCCATAGGAAGCAAGCCAGACTCCAAACGACTCATATCTAAAATATCAGTAATGGAAGATAACACACTTATGGCACTATCATTAAGAATAGCTGCATAACTCCTTTTCTCTTTTGGAGATATTTCCTCATGAGACAATATACTCGAAAAACCAAACACAGCATTTAATGGTGTACGTATGGTATGATCAAACGCACGAATAAAAATACTTTTGGCCTGATTAGCCTTTTCAACCTTTTGAATAGCCTCTTGAATATTATCACGAGTCGTGCGTATTTGACGACGAACACGAACGCACATTACTATCAGTGCAGCAACAGAAACAACTGATAGCAATACAAATAAGAAAAAGCCGATGCTATACATGTAATGTCCTTGAATATTCATAACGCATGTGAACTATTTAAACGGGGTGAGTAAATACAAATCGAGCACCTTTAGTATATGTAGTATCCAACAGCAAATGCCCTCCAAGATGCTCAATGATCTTACGAGCAATAAGCAGCCCCAATCCAGCACTTTGTCGAGGTGCACCAATAGGTTCATCATGAGTAAATAAATTTTCTTCTTTACCCTCTGACACTGAGACACCCGTATCTGTAATACTACATTGCAAAGTAGATGAGTCTAGCAGATCTACTGTAAATAGAATAGTACCCGTTTTTGTGTATGTACTAGCATTATCTAAGATATATCTAATAGCTTGTTGAAAGCGCTTAGGATCTGTCATAATATGCAACTCTGGAACGGATGACTTCAAGTCGATCTTAATAAGTCTTTTCACATCGCTATTTAAACGATCAACTACATGGGTACACATACTCATAACACTAGTACTTTTAGACAAAAAAGTACATTCAGACGACTCGAGTATAGCTAGATCAATCATTTCATCTATTTGGTGAAGCAATCTTTCTGCATTGGCCAATATAAGAGTGGCATTCTCTTTAAGTTCTTTGTCCGAAATATCGTCATGGGTTATCAAATCAGAAAAGCCTACAATCGCATTGAGTGGTGTCCGGATTTCGTGACTCATATTTGATATAAACTGGCTTTTATGTAGCTGTGCCTGCTGTGCTCTGTGAGTTTCAGATTCCAATGCTTTTTGTAACGTACTCAATTTTTTCTTCTGTTCCAACCAAAACAATAAAACAGCAATTACAAGTACCAATACAACAACAGCCCATATCAAAAACTTACGAGTATAATTCTGCTTAAATTGTTGAGATTCAAAATGATTTAAATCCTTCTCATACTCTGTAACGATGTTTGTTAGGGCTTCTTTAGCCAATGGACTAATGGAATGATTAGTTTTCTGAAAAGCATCAAACAAAAGGGATGTTGTTTCTGAATTTGCATGAGCTCTTTGAAGAATCTGTTGAAAGTTGTGCGTAAACTGTTTCTGCTGTAATACACTTACAGAAAGTTCATTGTAAGCCTGTAAAGCCTTATGTAAGTTGTCAACAGCCCCAATCGAATCATTAATCAAGCTGTAGTATCTGGCCTTTAAGAACGGGAAATAATAAGCCATCAACGGATGTCTAGACTCTTGTAATGAACGTCCTAAATGATCCAGTTGCTTTTTGGCCTGTTCACGATCTATTTGCTCTAGAGCTAAACGTGTCTTGACAAAATAAAAAGACTTCCTATATGCTACAGGCAACTTATTTAATGAATACTCTAAAGCATTTAGATGTTCATAGATACGTTGCATATCTGTCCAGCTATATTTTTCTAGACGAATATCCAATAAAGCAAAATGTATGTCCGCAAAAAGTTCAATGTACTTATTTTGTTTACAGGGCACCTTGTCTAGTTGCTTTAAGGCGCGAATATATAGTGCAGTTGCTTCAGGCAACATATCGTCCATATAACACATATCGCCCAAAAGCTTGGTGGCGTAGACAAAAACCGCTTTATCTGCATTGGTAGCTGCAGCAGTATAAAACTCTTTAAACAATCTATTGGCAGTACCAATTTGACCATCTGCAAGAAGAGCGCGGATGTAGAGTGATACGACCTTATACTGCTCCCACGACACATCATGCATATCATGCAGGACATCCTGGGCAACTGGTTCGATTTCCCTCACAATTTGAGCAGGTGAAATAGATGTTGTAAAGTCATTGGAATAATACAGAGAATCACTTGGTAAACAATAATAATCTATCTGAGGTGGTGCGGATAAAGTGCATATTTCAGCAGTGAAACTTGTTCGAGCACTTACAACTGAAAACGCAAGGCTAAAACACACTAGGCAACAAAGCCAGCGAGCAAGCCCTCGATATAGTAGTCTTGTGTTAGTCATACATGAATAATATCAAAAATATCTTATATTCCTACACAAAGGTAGCAAAGATAGCCGAAGAATCAACTTATATAACTTAAAAAAGAGTCGTTAAATCAGATTATTTGCAAAATACACTTGATTGTATATCAAGCAAAAAAACGACACACAATCACAAAATAATCCCTTTTGATATATATGTGTATAAAAAATAAGAGATACATCCAATGGATGTATCTCTTACAACAGTTACTATATAATAGCAACTATATTTTATTTCACTACAACGACATAATAATTTTTCTTACCTCGCTTAACGAGCAAATATTTGTCATTCAGCAGATTATTTACGAACAAATCTTGGTCAAATGCAGCCAATTTCTCTTGATTCAATGACACGCCACCACCTTGCACTAGCTTACGCATTTCACCTTTTGATTTAAAGACATCTGTATGCTCTGCTAATAGATCAACAGCTTTCACACCAGCCTCAAATAATGCACGACTCACTTCAAAGGTAGGTACACCTTCAAAGACTTGCAAGAAGGTCTCTTCGTTTAATGTACGCAATTCTTCTACAGAAGCTTTACCAAACAAGATATTAGAAGCAGCAACAGCCATATCATAATCTTCACGACTATGTACCATAACAGTTACTTCTTCGGCCAAACGTTTTTGAAGTTGACGCAAATGTGGAGCTTCAGTGTGTACAGCAATCAAAGCTTCAATTGTTTCTTGATCCAAAGAAGTAAAGATACGAATATACTTAGCAGCTTCTTCATCACTCACGTTCAACCAGAATTGATAGAACTTATATGGTGAAGTACGCTTTGGATCCAACCATACATTGCCTTGCTCTGTTTTACCGAATTTACGACCATCAGCTTTGGTAATCAATGGAGTAGTCAAAGCAAATGCTTCGCCACCCGTCTTACGACGAATAAGTTCTGAACCTGTCGTAATATTTCCCCATTGATCTGATCCTCCCATCTGAAGTTTACAATTCATTGTCGAATTGAGATGCAAGAAATCATAACCTTGAAGTAATTGATAAGTAAACTCTGTAAAAGATAAACCGTCACGTGCTTCACCATTTAGGCGTTTCTTAACACTATCTTTGGCCATCATATAATTGACGGTAATATGTTTACCGACTTCACGCGCAAAATCAAGGAAACTAAAATCCTTCATCCAGTCATAGTTGTTCACTAGTTCTGCACGATTAGACGCATCACTATCAAAATCAAGAAACTTTGCCAATTGTTTTTTGATACACTCTTGATTATGTGCAAGCGTTTCTTCATCCAACAAATTACGCTCTGCTGACTTTCCTGAGGGATCACCAATCATACCAGTAGCTCCACCAATCAATGCCAGAGGTCTATGTCCGCAACGTTGTAAATGACGAAGCATCATCACCCCACAGAGGTGCCCGATATGAAGAGAATCTGCAGTAGGATCAATGCCCACATAGGCTGTTACTTGCTCTTTTTCAAGTAACTCTTCTGTGCCAGGCATCATATCGTGGAGCATGCCACGCCATCTTAGTTCTTCTACAAAATTCATTTTTATTTCTTTTTAGTTTCCTGCAAAATTACAATTAATAGTTTGTGTTGACAAACTTAGACCCAAAAAAGGCACTATGTATATTCTGCTTAATCTGTTGCTTCATTTCATAAGGTTTTAAACCACGCAACGAAGCAATTTCTTCAATATGCTCATCAAAATTAATTGTAGTGGCATCGCTTTCTACAAGAATCTTATCTACGGGTATCAATTGAAGGGCACTCCTGGAATACTTTTCTCCAAAAGATAAAAAGAAACCAAGTTCAGTCAATTCTGTAGCCTGTTTGATACGCCCTTGATAGGCATGAAAAACAACTGAGGGAATTGCAGGATATTCCTCACGAATATTGACTACGTAAGGAATAGCTCGCACCACATGCAGGACGACTGGCTTTCTATGCTCATTGGCTAATCGAAGTTGGGTTTCTAAAACTTCTCTTTGTAAACTAAATGGTACGTCCTTTTTTAGTTTGTCAAGACCAATTTCACCAATAGCCACGACTTGTGGATGATCAATATGTTTTTTCAAAAGTTCCAATTCTTCGTCTACGTTATCCAAATACCATGGATGAATACCAATACTATATTTAACCCCTGGGACTGGGTTAAATTCTGATGGGCGTACGCTAAAAATAGTTTTGTCGACAATTTCTTCTGCATTTGCCATTTCAGGAGTCCAATGCTTATGACAATCGATAATCTTCACAGAATCATTTGTCAATTGCATGTCTAAGGAATTCAAGGTTTCCATATGAGTCATATTCTTTCTTGATTATTAATGCTATGGTAAGTATATATATATTATTTTTAGGGCACGGGGTCATAACCAGATCCACCCCAAGGATGACACCGTAAGAAACGACGTATAGCCAGATACCCACCCTTCAACGGGCCGTATTTCTTGAGTGCTTCAATAGCGTACGTGGAACACGTAGGCGTAAACCTGCAACTTGCAGGTGTCCATGGGGAAATTACACGTTTATAGATCCAAATGAGACCTACGAGTAACTTAGTTATCAGTTTGGAGACATAAGTCATTGCCACTCTTTATGTAAGCGTTCTAGACAAGCCTGCATAACCTCATGCATCTTTTCTGAAGAAATCTCTCTATCAGATTGATACAGAAAAGCAACAGCGTAATGGGTATCTGTTTTTGATTGTATCAAATCATCCAAAACAATATACTTCTGGGTTCTGTAAGCTTCTCTTATTTGTCGCTTAATCCGATTACGCTTAACAGCGCGTTTAAAATGTCTTTTAGAGACACTGGTCAGTATAGCTACTCGCGTATCGAGTAACTCATCGATAGGAATATACACCACCCTAATGGGAAAAATAAAAAAGCTATTGTTTCTCTTTCCAAAAAGCATATCCAGCACACGCTGACTAAAAATACGCTCTTCTTTAGGAAGTGTATAAGACTCGTGGTCACTCATGTACAATCGCTGTTATTACTTCATATTTTCCTTGATATACTGCTCAAGAGCGGCAGTCATAGAAGGAGCTGTTGGGGTTGGTGCTTCGAGAGTCAAATTTAGATGAGCATCTTTGACTGTCTGAGCGGTAGATTTACCAAAAGTAGCAACTTCCATACCCATTTCTGCAAAATTCGGAAAATTTTTAAGAATAGAATGCACTCCCGAAGGGCTGAAGAAAATGACTAAGTCGTAATCAAAAGCTTCGTTTTCAGCAAAATCGTTGCTCACTGTACGATACATCACACCTTCTGTATGAGTCACCTTCAAAGAATCGAGCATATCTTTCATTTGATCGTTATGCACATCTGACATTGGGACGAAATAACTTTCTTTGCTGTGTTTGGTGATAGCAGGAATTAATCCTTCAATCTTACCTGTTTGACCAAAGAAAATTTTACGTTTACGGTATTGTGTATACTTTTGGATGTATAGGGCCACAGACTCAGTAATACAGAAATATTTCATATCTTCAGGAATAGTCAATCGCATTTCCTCACACAAAGTAAAGAAATGATCAATTGCATGTCTTGAAGTAAAAATGATAGCCGTATGATTTAAAATGGAAATCTTCTGCTGACGAAATTCTTTAGGAGATACACTCACTACCTTAATCAAAGGGCGAAAGGTGATATCTACGTTATACTTACGCATAATATCGTAATAAGGCGACTTATCAGAAGCCGGCTTTGGCTGTGATACAAGTATCTTTTTCGGTTCCAATTTCTTATGATTTTAAAAGTAAAACGTCCATTATAACACTGCGCGATACGTAAAACATGTAGTACGGCAGCAGTTCAAGCGCACAAAAATACACAATAATCAGCACATAGCCATATGAATGAATTGAAAAAAGTCTAAACCATCCAAAAAGCATAACAAATTTATAGATTATAAAGAGTGCAACTAACATATAGAACGTCCATTCGCTTTTCATCCCCCATGTTATTGATAAGGTATTGAAAATTAATAGGCCTATACCAAGAGCCGACAACATACTATGGTAAGCACTAACCCATGCTGAGGTTTCAGGTGGACTTAAAAATAACCATCCCAGTAATCTATATGCTGCATATTTTAATAAAGTAATACCGCCAAGCGCAAAAGCGCCAAGAATGATGAGAGCTATTGGCGACATGGAATCAATAGAAAAGCCTTCTTGTTGATACAACAAAGAATAAATAGCTAAAGATAACATGAGTAAAGATTGAACAAAAAACCAAGCCTCTACTCTAAAACGATTATTAACAGTTTTATCAAAGAAACTCCCACGATCTTTTACAACCGCAAAAGATTGAAAACGCTGTAAAAAATCTCCATGTGTTGTATGCCACGCCCAAGCTGTTGCAACAAAGCAAAATACAAGAAGCGTAACGATCCAAGAATCTTTTAAAAGTGTATATGGAATTAACGGAGCAGTATTGGACATAACATCATTCTAATCATTTGTACAAAGATACAATATTTTTATCTATTGTCCCCATGTATCTCTATCAAGATTACGATAACCTATAGCTTCGGCCATGTGAATAGGGTTGATTGTGTCCGAAGCATCCAAATCAGCTATTGTTCTGGCCATTCGACGAATGCGATCATAAGCACGCGCAGATAAATTCAAACGCTCCATAGCCTGCTGCAACATGTGTAAACAATTTGTATCCAGAGTCGCAAATTTATCCAAAAGTTTGGTCGTCATTTGCGCATTACAATACACTCCTGGATAATCCTTATATCGTATTTCTTGTATGGCACGTGCTTGCACTACTCGATCACGTATAACCGCACTGGATTCTCCTGCCCCATATTGTGAAAGTTTTTCAAAAGGCACGGGGGTAATTTCAATCTGTATATCTATACGATCTAATAAAGGTCCTGATATTTTATTTAAATACTTCTGTACTTGACTGGGGCTACAAGTACACTCTCTAGTAGGATGATTATAGTATCCACATGGACAAGGATTCATGGCCGCTATCAAAGTAAAATTGGCTGGATAAGTCTGCACCCACTTGGCACGTGCTATAGAAATAACACGATCTTCAAGCGGCTGACGAAGTACTTCTAATGCTTGTCGAGAGAACTCTGGAAGTTCGTCCAGAAAAAGCACTCCATTTGTAGCCAAGGTCAATTCTCCTGGACTAGGCACATGCCCACCACCAGCCAATGCAACCTGAGAGATAGTATGATGTGGAGCTCTAAAAGGACGCTCACTGATAAGGGCACTTCCTTCTTTCAGCGCACCAGCAACCGAATGAATTTTGGTTGTTTCTAAGCTTTCTCCTAGAGATAAAGGGGGCAATATAGTGGGAAGGCGTTTGGCCATCATCGATTTACCCGCCCCAGGAGGCCCCACCATTATTACATTGTGCCCACCACTAGCAGCGACTTCTAGCGCGCGTTTAACCGATTCTTGTCCCTTGACATCCTTAAAATCTAACGAAACATCACCCTGGGATTCACTAAAAGCCTGCCTTGTATCATATGAAACCTTTTCGATTTGCTTATCTTCTATGAAGAACTGAATCACCTCAAGCAGAGAAACTGCTCCATGCACATCAAGCCGATCAACAACTGCTGCCTCTACAGCATTGTATTTAGGAACAATTAAACCTTTAAAGCCCAATTCACGTGCTTTTATAGCTATGGGCAAGGCCCCTTTAATAGGTAAAAGCTGCCCATCAAGACTCAATTCACCCACTAAAAGATATTGTTGTAATTTGACACCATTTATTGTACCTTCGGCAGCCATCAAAGACATGGCTAAAGGCAAATCGAATCCTGCCCCCTCTTTTCTTAGATCAGCAGGAGATAAATTAATTAAGACACTACGAACAGGTTGTTTATAACCGACTTCTTCCAAAGCAGTATATACACGCATGCGGCTTTCCTTAACAGCTGCATCGGCCATTCCTACAAGCTGAATTCCCACTCCTCGTGTAACACTTGTTTCGAGAGTTACCAACTGAGCATCTATCCCTTCAACAGCTGCACCATAAGCTTTTGCTAACATATGTATATGTATTTATGACAGGCCAATCGTAGAGCTATGCAGGAATACATGGGGTTTATTTTTTTCGATTCTTTTTGCCGTACTTGTTCGCAACACGTTTCACACCATCTTCTACCTGCTTCTTTAAGAGAGCTGTATCGGGTTGTAACAATTCTACACGAGCACGTTCATTAATCAAAATCGTAAAAGGCACCCTTGTTATTTGATAATTGCGTGCCGCACCACCATCCCATCCTTTGAAATCACACAGCGTTAAACCAGGCATTGAATCACGTTTTAACGCCTCCTTCCACTGCAAAGTATCTACATCCAAAGAGATGTTGACAACTTGTATATTGTCATTCTCCTTGTATTTATTAGCTAGTCGGTGCAGTACTCTCACATCTTCGGACTGATTAGCCCATGAAGCCCAAAAATGGAGTAAAATAAGTTTATGATTAAATGTATATCGATTGTATCTTGTATCTGTTGTATCAACGGCGGAAAAATTAGGTGCATATCCATTGATTCTAAGCTTAGTGGCTTCTTTGACATATTGGTTCAAGTCCGTAATATACAAATCATCTCGCAAGTTCCCCCCCATGTTCCCTATAACATTATATATTAACTTAAAATCAGGGTGCTCTTGAGTCACCAGATAATGGCGTAGCATCTCTATACACACAATGTCCTTAGGATGGGTCTTAATATATTCCTGAACAGCTTTTTGTTTTTGGGCCTCAGTAAAACTGCGCACAGAATCATGAAAATTCATCAACCGATCATTCTCTTCCGAGCCCGTTACACGAATATATGATAGAGAATCAAGATTACCATCAACAAGCAACTTTTTATTTCGATGAATATATAAAGGTAAGTAAGCGTCATCTTGGATGAGCAAATGCCCCACCTCAAAACTATCCACTTCTATATTACCTTCAAAATGTCCTTTATGGCAGAAAAAACTATCTATTTTAATACTGTCTAAACGATGACGAAAGAGCAGTAAAGTATCTTTATTTAGGCCTCTAATATACCCTTTAAGACCGATACGACTAGGACCTGAATGGCAAGCACATAAAAGCACCAAGATACCAACGCACCATGTATATATTATTTGAAGGGATTTTTTTTTGGTCATATTACTTATTCCTTTGCTACAAAGATACAGTTTTTTAGGGATATAGTAGGATGGAGTCCTTTTTTTTTAAAGTAGATATATTAGAATAGCTGATATAAAAATAATGTGTGATACCAAAAGGCACCACACATTATTATATGTTATACGTCTATTAATACTCTAAAGTATTGTGACGTACTTTTCTGTTACACCACGTGCTTACAATACACCTGCTAGTGCAGCTGCATATTTCACAAACTCGATGTCAGTCTTAGCTTTGTCAGCCATAGTTGGATCAAGTTGGATAGCCTTCTTAAGACCATCAACAACCATACTTGAGTTATTAGTTCGTGCACCAAGAACTGCCTTCAAATAGCTAGTAGTTGCATCAGGATTAGCGATAGCGTTCAATGTACTCTTAGCTTTGCTGTAATCCTTAACTAGGATTTGTGCAAGCGCTGCAGAATTTGTCTTAGCATC
This sequence comes from Bacteroidaceae bacterium, assembly GCA_963668535.1. Classification (GTDB taxonomy): domain Bacteria; phylum Bacteroidota; class Bacteroidia; order Bacteroidales; family Bacteroidaceae; genus F22. Next base: position 1,371,886 of record OY764867.1, on the reverse strand, counting down.
ACCGAAAGAAGCAACAGCCTTGTCATATTCACCTGTAGCAATAGCTAGGTTACCAAGAGACTCCTTCAATTCAGGAGCACCTGCAGCTTGACCAAGCAGAGTTTGTGCAGCTACTTTATCACCCTTAGCAAGAGCTAGAACACCCATATTATTTGCAACTTCAGCAGAACTTGGGTTCTTAGCCTTAGCTTGTGCGAAATAAGAAGCAGCTTTATCTAGTTTACCAGCTTCATAAGCAAGCTTACCTAGATTATTATATGCGCGGAAATCTTCTGGGAACAATTGAGTAGCCTTTGTATAGATAGATTCTTGAGTTGCAGCATTGTCAGTAAGAGTTGCTGCATAAAGAAGTTCTTCTAGGTTAAGAGCCTTAGCATTAGAAGCAGCTAGTTCAGCGATTTCTGAATCAGACTTGCCAATTACATCGTAGTTCAAAGTCAAACGAGAACGACGCAATTTTGGAAGAACTTCCTTAGCTAATACTTCATATACTGCAGAGATATTCTTGATTTCTTCATCACGCTTATCAGGATCACTGTACATAGAAAGTACTCGTAAGATAAGTTGCTTGTCTTGAATATCAGAAGCTTCTACTAGTTCTTTGAAACCTTCCCAGTCTTCTGCTGTATACTTAGTATCTACAACAGCTTCAACCTTAGATTTTTTCAAATTTCTATTGATCAATTTCGCTGTATTCTTTTCACGGTTCTGAGCTAGACGTGTATTCAAGTCAGTAGAACCATCAGGAGAAGCATAAGCAGAAATTTCGATATTGCTAATCTTCTTGTTTGCGGTAGTATCTACATCAACAACTGAAGTGTTGAATTCACTTGCAACCTTACGTTCGCTGTGACGAATATAAGCTTGTTGAATCATAAACATGATATCACGTTTTTCAGTTTCGCGAATAATACGTTGAAACGCATCTTCACCAGTAGTCAAGTTAGCAGAAGCAACTGTTTCATTAACCAACTCAGAAGTTGCAATGACACCATCAGCAACCTTTACATCAGGAAGGTCATAAGTCTTGCTACCATGAACGACCTTAAACTTAAGGTACAATTCTGATTTAGCCATTTCTGGAACATACTTAAATACTGTACGCATAGTGTAGTTACCACCCATCTTATAAGAGATCACTTTGTCGTTTCCTTCAACTTTTTCTCCTTGATACACGTAAGGTTGACCAACTGCTTCACCACCAGCATAACGAAGTACTGGAGTTACAGTCACAACTGATTTCTTGTTAAAATACTTTGTTGGGAACTGACCGTTAATGGTTGCAGGAACCTGGCCACCAACTGCCTCAAGTACTTGAGGCGTCACAGTGAAGTAGTCTGACGACAACTCACCCATCTTGCTGTTACATGACGATAGCACAGCAACTAAAGCCACGAGCAGTGGCAAATAAAGTTTCTTGCTCATTTGGATAATCCGTTTAGTTAATGGTTATTGGAAATATAATGTTTGACGCAAAGATAATAGATATTACGTAAAAACGGGAAGAAAAGCGATATTTTTATAGTCAAAAAAAAACAAAACGGTAATCAATCATTACAAAACCAGAGACATTTGTCTATATCTTTACAAAATATATCGAAAAATTAGCCTACAGAGTTAGATGTCAAGAGATCAAATTCAGAAGAAGTTTATCCATTTTTGTTTATGTTTGGGCATGTAGGCCTTAATTCAAAATATATAAGCACAACGCATTACTCCTTTTTTTTATTGTCAAAATACTTGATATTTCTAGGATGATGCGAGATAATTTCTTCGCGCAAGAAAGCTTTATCAAGGTGCATGTAAATCTCTGTTGTTGCAATAGACTCATGCCCGAGCATCGCTTGAATAGCTCTTAGATTAGCCCCACCTTCCAACAAATGGGTAGCAAAACTATGCCTAAAGGTGTGTGGACTAATATTTTTTTTAATGTTAGCCCGTAGAGCCTGTTCTTTAATGACATAAAAAACCATGACTCTTGAAAGTCCCCTTCCTCTACGATTAAGAAATAGAACATCTTCATGCCCTTGTACGATAGGCATCGTACAACGGTACTCCATATATTTTTTAATCTCTCGAATAGCTCGAGGTGAAATAGGAACAAGTCGCTGCTTATCTCCTTTGCCAATTACCCGAATAAAGCCTTCATCCATGTATAGATCAGAGATTTTCAATGAAATTAACTCTGACACACGCAGTCCACAGCTATACAAAGTCTCCAGCATGGCAACATTTCTAATTCCACCCTCTTTCCCTGTATCAATAGTAGAAATCATCCTGTCAATTTCCTCGACAGCAAGTACATCAGGTAACTTGACACCAATTTTAGGACCTTCCAAAAGCTGAGCTGGATTGCTATCAAGTATATCTTCAATCAATAAGAAATGAAAGAAGGATTTTACTCCAGAAATAATACGAGCTTGAGAACGAGCATGTATCCCTAAATCATGCAAGCTTGCAGAAAACTGTTCGAGGTCATCTAGTGTCGTTTCTAGAATAGGTCGATGTATGCTTTCTAAGAAGTGACATAATTTTTCAAAATCGGCCAAATATGCTTCTTGTGTATTCTTAGAAAGGCCTTTTACAAGCATAAGGTAACGCTTATACGGCTTTTGCCATCTTAGCAGCATTTCTGCTGAGTGCCAAGTATTTTGATCAATTATCGAAGAATTCTTCATCATGATAGAAAAGGCTTATTTTTTTTGTACCTTAACGACATTACGCAAGGTTAAATCAATTATTTTTATTACATTTGCATCGAAATTTGCTTGGGAGTTTATCTAAGATCTGACAAGTGGGTCGATCAATAAATAAGACCCCTCCTAAATACCAAGCAAAGGTATATAAAATTGGGCTAAAAATAAAATATGAAGATACTGATATTAAACGGACCCAATATCAATCTATTGGGACGACGAGAACCATCAATATACGGAGATCAATCTTTTGATGCGTTTTTCGAGGAATTGCAAACAGCATTTCCCGAAGTATCTCTTATAACCTTCCAATCCAATCATGAAGGTGCCCTTATCGATAAAATTCACGAAGTAGGTTTTGATTACGATGGTATTGTTTTGAATGCTGGTGCTTATACACATACCTCTATTGCATTGCATGATGCCTTACGCGCTGTACATGCTCCTACTATTGAAGTACATATCTCCAATGTACACCAACGTGAATCTTTCAGACATCATTCTTGCATTGCAGCTGCTTGTATAGGTGTAATATGTGGTTTCGGCCTCGATTCATATCGATTGGCCGTACAAGCTCTATTGCAAAAAGCAAAGAATTCGACTATTAAAAAACCAAACTAATAATAGGTACATAAACAAAAGAAACAAGGTTATGAAGAGAAAAAAAACCAAAATCGTAGCATCCGTATCGGATATGCGTTGTGATGTAGATTTCATCAAACAACTTCGTAAAGCAGGCATGAACGTGGTGCGTATGAATACAGCGCACGCTACACAAGAAGGCCTTAAAGTCCTTATTGACAATGTACGCACAGTATCTAACCGTATCGCCATCCTAATCGATACAAAGGGTCCTGAAGTACGTACAACTAAAATTGAAGAAGGTAAGTTCGAGGTGTCTACTGGCGACATTATCCGAATCGTTGGCAAACCAGAGCAAATGACTACCAAAGAGTGTATTGCAGTAAGCTACCCTCTTTTTGTAACTGATGTACCTGTTGGTAAGGAAATCCTTATTGATGATGGTGAAACAGCTCTTGAAGTACTATCTAAAGAAGAAGATGCTCTTGTATGTAAGGTATTGAATGACGGTGAAATCGGTTCTCGTAAGTCTGTAAATGTTCCTGGCGTACGCATTAACCTTCCTGCATTGACAGAAAAAGACAAACGTAATATTCAATTTGCAGTTGAACAAGATATTGATTTCGTTGCTCACTCTTTCGTACGTAACGCTTCTGACGTAGCATCTGTACGTTCACTTCTTGGTGATTCTGGTATCCAAATTATCGCTAAGATTGAAAATCAAGAAGGGGTTGATAACATCGATGAAATTATCGAAGCTGCTGACGGTATCATGGTCGCTCGTGGTGACCTCGCTATTGAAGTGCCATACAACAAAATACCAGGTATCCAACGCATGATGATTCGCAAGTGTGTACATGCTAAAAAACCTATCATCGTGGCAACTCAAATGCTTCACACTATGATCAAGAACCCACGCCCAACACGTGCAGAGGTTGCTGACATCGCGAATGCTATCTATTCTCGTACTGATGCTGTGATGCTTTCTGGTGAAACTGCTTATGGTGACTATCCAGTAGAAGCTGTTAAGACTATGGCTGAAGTGGCTATGCAAGCTGAACAAGATAAAGTTGCTGAAAATGATATCAGAATTCCATTGACTGACAATGCTGATGTAACTGAATTCTTAGCTAAACAAGCAGTTAAGTCTACTTACAAACTAGGCAATCGTGCCATCATCACTGATAGCTTTAGCGGTCGTACTGCACGTAACATTGCTGCTTTCCGTGGTAACTGCCCAGTTCTTGCAATTTGCTATAAAGAGAAGACAATGCGTCATTTAGCGCTTTCTTATGGTGTAGATGCTATCTACATGCCAGAACTTGCTGATGGTCAACAATATTATTTTGCTGGTCTTCGCCGTCTAGTTGAATCTGGTGAATTGACTAACGAAGATATGGTTACTTATGTATCTAGTGGTCGTGTGGGACAAAAGCCATCATTCTTGGAAATCAACCAAGTAGGTGATGTACTTGAACATGCAGACAACATGGTATTGCCAAATAAAGGTCGCAAAATTACAGACTAAAGATAGTCTATGCAAAATGAAAATCCCTCATTAGAGGAGTATATACTAGCGCATATCGACGGAGAGAGCGATTATTTAAAAGCTCTCTACCGCGATACGCATGTAAAATTGCTACGCCCCCGCATGGCTTCCGGCCATTTGCAGGGGCGTATGCTTCATTTATTTGTCGAGATGATACGCCCTCAGCGTATTCTTGAGATTGGGACATACAGTGGATATTCAGCACTCTGCTTAGCAGAAGGATTACCCAAAGATGGGTTATTGCACACAATAGAAATCAACGATGAGCAAGAAGATTTCACTCGACCATGGCTAGAGAATTCACCATGGAGTAATCAAATCAAAATGCATATCGGCAATGCAATAGATATTATTCCCACTCTAAATGAAACTTTTGATCTTGCCTTTATAGATGGTGACAAAAGAATCTATCTAGATTATTATCAGTTAGTCATGAAACATTTACGTGTTGGCGGCTACATCATTGCAGATAATACATTGTGGGACGGCCATGTGCTTGAAAAGCCGCACCCTACTGACAAACAGACACAAGGCATCATTGCATTTAATGATTATGTAGCAAAGGATCCTAGAGTCGAAAGAGTGATTATTCCTTTAAGAGATGGATTAACGATAATTCGAAAAATAAAGGATCAATAGTCTATTTGAAATAACTAAACAATATATATGGAATCTACTAGACAACAAAAAATTGCCCGCCTTTTACAAAAAGAACTAGGGGATATGTTTATGCATCAAACAAAAGCAATGCCTGGTGTATTGGTTTCTGTCAGTGCAGTACGCATCAGTCCAGATATGGGTGTCGCAAAAGCTTATTTAAGTATTTTCCCATCTAATAAGGCGGAGGAATTACTGAAAAATATTAATGGAAATGCAAAGACAATCCGATTTGAATTAGGCAAAAGAGTACGTCACCAACTACGTATTATCCCAGAATTGAAATTCTTCGTGGATGATTCTCTTGACTACATTGAGCATATTGACGAATTATTGAAAAAATAAATCAATCTAAGTGTTTCGTGAAAAATAATCTGCCTCTATTCATTGCACTTCGCTATCTCTTTTCGAAGAAGCGACACCACGCTATCAACTTGATATCGGGTATCGCTGTCATTGGAGTGGCATTTACGACTATGGCACTTATTTGTACTTTGTCTGTCTTCAATGGCTTTCAAGATATGGTGGCTGGATTATTTACTAATTTTGATCCAGAACTAAAAATTACAAAAGTCACTGGAAAAGTCCTACATACTTCAGATAGCCTTTTTGTCGATATCGCAAAAATGCCTGAAATAGCTATATGTACACCTACCATTGAAGAACAAGGGATGGTGCAATATAGCACCCGCCAAGCAATGGTTGTTTTTAAGGGAGTTGAACAAGAGAAATTCAAGAAACTCACTTCCATTGAGCAGATTTTAATTGGTAGAAATCAGACATCAAAAACTAAAGATTCTTTCTTTACATTGCAAGATGAAGTTGTCGATTACGCCATTATCGGCGCAGAATTAACAACCACTTTAGGATGTGGGATACAATTTGTAGACCCACTCACCATGTATCTCCCTAAACGAACAGGACGTATTAATTTATCTAATCCAAGGCGATCGTTTACTACAGCAAAATTGTACTCACCAGGAGTCGTTTTCTTAGTCAACCAACAAAAGTATGATGCACATTACGTTTTGGTTCCTATCCAAAGGATGCGCACCATGCTAAATTATACAGATGAAGCATCAGCACTTGAGATTAAGCTAAAGCCTGATACAGACTTGTCGGACGTTCAATCAAAAATAAAAAAAATACTAGGAAGTGACTACCGAGTACAAAATCGCTATGAACAACAAGCCGACTTGTTCAAAGTTATGGAAGTAGAAAAACTCATTTCCTTTATATTCTTAAGCTTTATCTTCTTAATAGCCAGTCTCAATATCATAGGATCACTATCCATGTTGATTATTGACAAACAGGAGGACACACAGACATTGCGTTTCTTAGGTTGTAATGAAGATATTATAAGTCGTATTTTCCTTCATGTAGGCCGATTAATTTGTACTATTGGAGCTGGCATTGGTTTACTTATAGGACTTGCAGTATGTTGGCTTCAACAACACTATGGCTTGATTCCATTAGGCAATAATCCACACTTTATTACCCAAAGTTATCCAGTGAGTATCCACTGGCAAGATATTGTCGCAATTTTATGCATCGTTATTATAGGCAGCTGGGTGGCTGTATGGTGGCCCGTAAAAAGGATGGTCAAACAAAACAAATAGGCCTATGTACACCCAAAAAGTATTTACTATAAGGGCATACAATAGAGGATGCCATTTAATTACTGATCAGATTCTCCGTGAACTACCCATATTACCTCAAACTGGTATATTACACTTGTTTATCCAACATACAAGTGCAGCGCTAAGTATAAATGAGAACACAGATCCAGATGTACAAATAGATTTGGCTACCATAATGGATAGATTGGTCAAAGAGCGCGAAAACTATTATACACACACTTATGAAGGGGATGACGATATGCCTGCACATGCTAAAACCTCTCTTATAGGTTCAAGTATATCTATACCTATTACGAATGGCTTGCTCAATCTTGGTACTTGGCAAGGGATCTATCTATGTGAATTTCGAAATCATGCCATGGGGCGTACATTAGTTGCTACAGTCATGGGAGAATAAAGTCAATCATCTACTAAAACGATCATCAAAGAAAAATAAGGGAATTGCCGTTTGATGATTTCTACTTTATCTGTTGTATGAAAAGCACGCTCCGTACCAACATGCTCAAAATAATGCACATGTAACTCGGGATATTTTTCTAAACACTTCTTTACTTCTTGGGCTGATTGAGACAATTTCATAATCACTTGATTTGTACCAGCTTTACAATTATCAAGAATCATCTCACTAGACACTAATCCAGGGTGTATCAATAACCTTTCTTCTAGCTTTACTAAATGTAGCTGCGCCAAACTACTAGCTGCCAAGAACGAAGTGATACCTGGAACCGAAATCGTTGGGATTTCATTCTCTTTACATCTATCCAAGATATAGTGTATGGACGCAAATATGCTACAATCCCCTTCTACTGCAATAACAATATTAGGGTATTTTCCCTCCATCTTGCTAGATAGCCACAATGTACTTATCTCTTTGTACACAGTATCATATATACTTAAAGCTTTCTGCCTATCCTTAGACATTGGTAAGTAGAAAGGGCGAAAAGTAGCAGCATCCAAATTCCAATTCTTAAGAAGATTTTCGGCTCTTGAAGTTATAGTATCATTGATGATAGTAGAGGGATAAAAAATATAGTCCGCTTGCTGAAATATTTTCAGTGCTTTCAAAGTAATCAATTCTGGGTCTCCAGGGCCTAAGGAAACAAAAGCAACTGCCGGCTCACTTGATTTATTATTTGTCATATTCATGTATGCAAAAATGGGCAAACTGCACGAGATAGCCAAGAGAAAATCCGTATATTTGCAAGCAAAAACAAACAATATGCTTGTACAACGAAACTCAATACGAACCAGTTTGTTAGTCGTTATTCTGTTAGCTTGTTTGTCAGTCATTCAAGGATGTCAATCAAAGTCTAAAAACAGCTCTAAAAACACTATTCAAACAGCACTAAGCACTTCGAGTAGGCTAGATAGTCTATATACTCCAATGCCACTTTCTTATGCAAGAGGATATAGTGTACGACAATATAAAAACATCCATTTGGTTGACATTAGTGACCCACAACGTAAAAAGGCTACAATTTTTCGCTTAGCGATTGTACCACGTTCTCTAAAAGATACCAAGTCTCTTATCCCTCAAGGATACAAAGTGATATACACTCCTGTACGTCGACTGATTACAATGACTTCTTTACAATTATCGACGCTTATCAAATTGAAAGCAACAGAAAGAGTAGTCGGAGTAACTTCCACACGTCACTTATTTAATCAAAAAATTAAAGCTCAATTAGCTTCAGGAACGACTCAACACATCGGGATTGAAGGGCAGTTCGACAAAGAGCGCATCATGTTACTACAACCAGACATTATCTTAATTTCGCCTTTCAAACGAGGAGGATATGATAGTATGAAAGATATTGGTGTACCTTTAGTTCCTTATCTAGGATACAAAGAGATGAGTCCATTAGCTCAGGCCGAATGGCTAAAATTTGTGGGTTTACTTATCAATAAAGAGACACAAGCAGATTCTATTTTTAAAGGGATGGAACAAGAATATCTCTCCCTTTTACATCTAACCAAGCATGTTAAAAATCGTCCAGAAGTATTTTCTGGCGAAATGCGTGGTGGACACTGGTACGCAGTTGGAGGGAAAAGTTTTCTAGCCCAACTATTCGAAGATGCAGGAGCAGAATATTTTATGCACGATAACCCAAAATCAGGTGGAATACTGCTTGACTTCGAAACAATATATAGCCGAGCAGCTCATGTACCTTATTGGCGCATAGTCAACAGTTATCAAGGGAATTACGACTACGATGCCCTTTTGGCGAGTAATGCGAGATATGCTGATTTCGACGCTTACAAGAACCATGGAGTTATCTACTGTAATATGAACAAAAAACCATATTACGAACAAATGCCTATGGAACCTTGCGTCTTGCTAAAAGATATGATTAAAGTATTTCACCCAGAACTCCTGCCAAACTACACCCCAGTATATTATTCTCTTTTAAAATAAAACAACCCTATGATAAGCTCTTCTACAAAATCAATAGCATTAAGAAGCATACACCCTTTATGGTTGTTTGGTGGTATTTTTGTATGTATCCTACTATTGATGCTATTGAATATATTACTAGGATCTGTATATATATCTCCTCTACAAATTTGGGATATTATTATTCATGGAGATACCAGTCAAGAAATAGCTTACAATATCATTATAAAGAGTCGACTTCCACAAGCCATAACAGCATTAGTAGCAGGAGCAGGTTTGGCTGTAAGTGGACTAATGATGCAAACTGTTTTTCACAACCCACTTGCTGGTCCTTCCGTATTAGGTATCAGTTCTGGAGCTAGTTTAGGTGTAGCCTTTGTAGTGTTATTGTCAGGGAGTCTTGGTGGAAATGCGCTTAGTACAATGGGATTAATGGGGGAAGTTGCATTATCCATATCAGCAGTCATTGGTGCATTAAGCATTATGGCACTTATCTTATTCGTATCTCAAACCGTGCGTGGACATGTTACTTTACTCATTATAGGTGTCATGATTGGGTATGTAGCCAATGCCATTATCGGCGTACTCAAGTTTTTCAGTGTAGAAGAAGATATTCGTGCTTATGTCATATGGGGATTAGGTAGTTTTGCACGCGTTTCAGGTGATCAAGTACAAGTATTTATCTACTTGATGCTCATCCTATTACCAATATCCATGCTCCTCACCAAGACGCTAAATTTAATGCTTCTTGGAGAAGGTTATGCCCGAAATTTAGGCCTGAATATTCGAAGAGCTAGACATTTAGTCATTGCCACATCAGGCGTACTCGTTGCCATAGTCACGGCATACTGTGGTCCCATTATATTTCTAGGATTAGCTGTTCCTCACTTGTGTCGAAGTTTATTTCACACCAGTGATCATCGCTTACTCATGCCAGGCGTCATGCTTATGGGAGCTACACTAGCTTTATTGTGCAATTTAATAGCTCGTATGCCTGGACTAGAAGGAGCATTGCCAGTTAATTCTGTCACAGCACTTATAGGTGCTCCTGTTGTTGCCTCCGTGTTGTTCCATAAACGAAGTACCATTTAAAAAGAGTTTCATGAATCCAACAATAGAAATCGAACAATTAAGTACTGGCTATCGAGGTAAAAAACGTACCAAAGTAGTTGCTACCAACATAAATGCTCAGATTTGTTCTGGTGAACTCACTTGTTTATTGGGAAGTAATGGAGTGGGGAAAAGTACCTTATTAAAGACCATCTGTAATTTTTTACCTCCATTACATGGACAAATTCATATCATGGGCCGTCTTCTTGGAGGATATACTGATGCTGCTTTAGCCAAAGTTATTAGTGTTGTGCTTACTGATAAATTAATGATTCGTAACATGCGAGTAGACGAACTCGTATCATTGGGAAGAAGCCCATATACTGGTTTTTGGGGAGTCATCAGCAATACAGATAGAGCCATTGTGCAGCACGCTTTACAATTAGTGGGCATTCCTCGTTTAGCCCACCGTATGATCCACACTCTGAGTGATGGTGAAAGACAAAAAGCATTGATAGCTAAAGCTCTAGCACAAGAAACTCCTATTATTTTATTGGATGAACCAACTGCCTTTTTGGATTACCCAAGCAAAGTCGACATGATGCAACTCTTACATCGTTTAAGTCGAGAAGAAAACAAAACGATCTTCATGTCTACACATGATTTAGAGCTGGCTTTACAAATAGCCGACAAAATTTGGCTATTAGATAAAGAAAAAGCTGTTCAAGTTGGTACACCAGAAGATCTTGCATTGCAAAAAATATTGCACCGATTTGTATCTCACCAAGGCATTCAATTTGATTCGCCCAGTGGATTGTTTCGTGTGGCATATTCTTATCATCACACCATTGCAGTTGAAGGATCAGGTGATGCTTATCACTTGTTGTGCAAAGGATTAAATCGTCACGGTATTGCGACTGATAGCCAAAAAGATATGCCTACCATTCCAATTACAGTATATTGCCAAGAAGGTCGTAGACCAGCTTTTTATGTAAAGACATCAAAAGAAACTATAGTACACAGTATTGAAGAAGTTCTTCAGCTTGTAGAAAAGCATCTATAATAATCCATTATTTCCTCACAGAAGGAGCAATAATAATAATCTCAAGCTCTCCTTCTGGCAATAAAGGATCACAATATTGATGACAATAGGTAGACAAAACTTGATTGTATCGTTTCATCTCTTCATCAGACAATATATCCCATAATTCACGGGCCATATTAATTTGTCCAATAGACTCAATATGTGAAGAATCACATCCTGCTTCTTCTGCAATTTGCTGCATAAAAGCATGATTTTTGGTTACTTTATGACTATGAGTATCTAAGTATCCTTCGGCCAATTTAACCGCTTTGCCTATCATTACCCCCAAGGTCACTTGAGCAATTTTATGTGTTGCACAAAAGCGAAGTGCTTCACCTATATAATTACCATACTGAATAAAAGCTGTTGGGTGTAATTGCGGATACAAGACATGGAGTTTTTTCTCACTCTTCGCGCCAGAATTAAGCACTACGTGATTGGGGTCATTTGCCACCGCAACTTCAACATATCGCTTTATTGAAGCCACATAAGCTTCACTAGAGAACGGACGAATAATACCACTTGTTCCTACAATAGAGATCCCACCAACAATGCCCAATTTGGGATTAAAGGTACGACTAGCCACCTCTTTCCCAGCGGGTACTTCTATCAAGACCTCTACTTGATATTTAGTCCAATCAACAAGCAAATCATATAGATTATCACGAATCATTTGCTTTGGAACAGCATTAATAGCAGCTTCACCTATAGGTATATCCAAACCAGGCAAAGTCACACGACCAATACCAATACCTCCATCAATAATAATATCTTCTTTTGAACCAAGTTTTCTTTCTACAAGATTAACGGTCACCAAAATTTGAATACCCTGAGTAGTATCTGGGTCATCTCCCGAACGCTTTATAACTTCTACTTGCGCTTTCTGATCATTACAAGACAATAGTTGCGCATTCACATAGATGGTTTCTCTATTAGGTAAGGTGATACCAACACTCTGTAATGTGTAGACATATGAACGTTTACCCAATATTGTTTGTAATGCACAGAGTGCTCCTGTTGCCGCACACGTACCTGTTGTCACCCCCGTATGTAATGTATAAAATTCAGGGAACAAATTTTCTATTTGTCGACGCAGACCATGCGGCCCATTTACGGAAAGAAACGATGGGGGCAGTACAGGACGCTTTACAATATACACAGGGAGATTAGACACTTTAGCAGCTTCTAGTTTTGAAACAAGTCCACCCGATTCCCCACTTTCTTTTGTCAAAATGGCATCAGGACAGACGTGTTGGATAAGCTGGAGTTCATCCTTGGCCGTCTTGCCCTTATAATAACAAATACGACTCATCGGGAACCCTATATTTTGGACTATTTGACGAGAAACATCCCTATTTAAAATGCGGAACCATGTCTGCGGATGCGTTTCCCAATATGACCTCAGTTTAGCGATTGTTTGTACTCCGCTCAAAGCCAATAGACAATAACGATCATCCACTTGCAACTGCCTACAAGCGTCTTCATAATCACTACACCAATGTATAAGATGAGTATATGATGTATAATCAGGGTATATCCTTTCTACACGGACAACAGGAATATCCATTCGTTGAGAAACAATATACACGTTTTCATGCAATTGCCGAGCAAATGGATGGGCAGCATCAACCAATAAACGAATAGCATGTTCTTGGCAAAAGAGAGACATTTGCTCTACTGTCATTCCGCCAGTAATATGCTTTCCATGGTGGAGATCCACACTTTGTGTTGTGTCACGTGTGCTGTAGAAGAAAGGATGATTTCCTTCTTCTAAGACCTGAACCGCCATACGCCCTTCTGTTGTACCACCAAGAACTAGAATCATTTTCGAAAGAGATGTTTAAATTCATCTGCATATAAACGAGATAGTCCTTTACGATTATCAATAGCTTCACCAACAACAATCATAGTTGTCAAGGTCAAATTATTCTGTTTCACAATTTGAGCCAATGATTGCAGTTCACCTCTAAAAATACGTTGATCAGGCCATGTCAATTTATAACATGCAGCTACTGGAGTGGTTGGTGGATAGTGTTCCAACAGTTGGCGCTGCACATCATCCACAATTCCAGCACTCAAAAAGATACACATGGTGCTTTGGCTACGTGCCAAAAGATGTAGCTTCTCATTCTCAGGCATAGCCGTGCGCCCTTCTCCACGAGTAAGTATTATGGTTTGGACCTTTTCAGGAATTGTAAATTGCGATTGCAATTCAGCCGCTGCAGCCTGAAAAGAAGAAATACCAGGTGTGATATGATAACACATCTCAGCCTCATCCATCAAAGCCATTTGCTCTTGAATTGCACCATAAATACATGGATCTCCAGTATGTAAACGCACAACAAGCAACCCACGTCTATAGAAATCTTGCATCATGAGAAACTGCTCTTCCAGATTCATTCCAGCAGAACTCCTTACAACAGTCGCTGGTTTATGGCATTGAGTAAGAGCTCTTGGCACCAAACTGCCAGCATATAATATCAAATCAGCAGTCTCCAAAAAGTGACGCCCACGTACAGAGACCAAATCAGGATCACCAGGACCTGCACCAACAAATTCAACATGCCCCATACGAATATATAATCTATCCATCGCCAAAGCCCAAGTAAAATGATGCCCTTCATGGATGTTACCTTTTTGTTTTTCCACGCAAAGTGCCCCAAGGTTACTCGCTTTCAATGCACACGACTCAGCTACACCAGACACACCAGTCACCGCACGTACATGTTCGGATGGATTAGGCACTTCAATATCTCGCAAATCCTTGGCATCATAAATCATCAACGAAGCTTGCAATGTACTCTGCACGTTATGCACCAATAGTTCATCTTTTTTCAAGGCAATTGTATCTACGGTAACAACAGATAATGGACTCCATCCCATCTTTTTCATTTCAGCACAGATATACGTATCAACACCTTCTGCTAAACTATCATGCGTACAGCCTAGTCCAAGATGAAGCACTTTAGGACGATAATACAAAACAGGTGCATGCGTACTAGAAACGTATCGTGCAGACACGGCAATGATTAAATCTATCTGTTCAGGAATCTCTTCCAAAGACGTATACACTGTTACATGATCAGGACACGATTGCTCTAAATACATAGTTCCCTTATCGCGTACATCTAACCAAAGAGCGATGTGTTGCTTATGTACAAAACGAGTAATACAATCATTCAAGGTAATCCCAACAGTCTCAATTTCCCATGAAAACTTCTGAGGTAAAGTATCTAGAGCCCACAAAGAATTCAAATCACTTTGCGTTGTGATTATGGGCATAGCTCCCAATACACCCGAGATAGCTTGTGCTTGTTGGTTAGCACCTCCAACATGTCCTGAAAGTATAGGGACAACATATTGTCCCATCGAATCAACCACTAACACAGCTGGGTCTATTTTTTTATCTTTGATAGAAGAAGCAATTAATCGAGTGCCAATACCTATAGCTCCAATAAATATCCATGTAGCATACTCTGTAAAATGACTCTCTACATACTCATTATACGCCGCAATAGTTTCGCCTGAGACCTCTGAACGTGTACTCACAACTTTAATTGCAGGATATGCTTGTACTAGTTTGTCCACCACAATATCACCAGCTGCAGCAATAGCTACCACAACGATACCTTTTCCTTCATGTAGAGGAGATTCAACAACTTTCCTTGTCATAATGGATTACCTAATTATATATTTTATTTTTGATGTAAGACTATATCTATTTGTTGGATAGCACCTTGACCGCTTTCATTGTCACTATTGGGTTATGCTCATCGATGGCGATACACATTTCTTGCACTATAACCAAATTCTCTTGCTGTGCTACTGCCTCTCGAAATAAGTTTTGAGACTTTTCAGACACAGCATTAAATACCAGTACACCTCCATCCGCCAGCACCTGCATAATCCTGCCCACCATCTCTACAAGAGCGCCTCCATGCCCTCCTATAAACACAGCATCTGGAGTAGCATACCCCTCTCCTTTAGTTAGAGATGACAAATCAACCGTCATGAAATCATCAACTATAGGGCGAATACCTGGCACATGATGTCGACGAGCATTAAGCCTTATTAAATCTTGTCCAGCTTGTCTTATTTCAAAAGAAGTGATATGAAGATGAGGGAACTGCTTCTTCGCTTCTATAGAAATCGATCCAGTGCAAAATCCGACATCCCAAAATTGCTGTTTGTCATGCAAATCTAACAAGTTCAGCGTCAACAAACGAATAGGCGCCTTAGTAATCATATTGACACGACCATCCAACAAATGAAAATCAGATTCTGGAATACCAAAAGGCCGTTTAATATGAGAGTAATCAAGCTGTAATATAATACAATTGGGATGAGCATAAGTTTTGTTCACAACTTCTTGAATAGACAAAGATTGCACCTTTTCTAGTGCTGGATTGCCCAACCGCTCACCTATATGCATCACACCATCAGCATATCCATAATCAAGCAATCTGGCTGCAATATTTTGTGGAGTATGCACCTTATCTGTAAGAATCCCCAATTTAGGGACACGCTCTATCACAGCACGATCCAACTCGTGCCAAGGACGCCCAGTTAAAGTCACGATACGCATATCAGCATAATTCATCAATAATCGATGTGCCAACATCTGCAAAGCGTTATGGCTAGGGTATAACATCATATCCGCTTCTGGATAATATCTCTGAATTGTATTGGCGATACCATAAAAGACAGGATCACCCGATGCAAACACGATGACTTCTTCATACACTGCATACTGAGCCATCACATCCGACACTGGTATGGTTATAGGAATCCATTCAGCATTGTAAGGCAATAGATGCTTGACCAATTCATAATGACGATTACCTCCACTAAAGCAACATCCATTACGAATAACATGCATTGCTTCTTGTGGCCAACTGCCATCTATTCTATCGGGCATCCCCAAAATAACAAATCGTGGAGTCTTCATAAGAATTTATATTATAAGTCTCTACCAGGTCTTAACAGTTCTGCGTCTTCTAAACTTAACACAGCATTCACTAAGGTTGCGGCAAGATTACTTCCTCCTTTTCGACCTTCAACAATCACTTTAGGAATATGAGTAAATGGTTTAATCATATGTTTAGATTCCTGCACATGTACAAAACCTACAGGTGCAGCAATAATCCCTGCTGGCAGAACCCCTTGCTTGCGTATAATATCACACAATTCCATGAGAGCTGTTGGAGCATTTCCAAAGACATATAATGCATCAGGATACTCTTCTGTAGCCAAACGAATACCTGCCTGTGTACGTGTAATCCCCTTTTCTTCTGCCATAGTAGCTACACGTGGATCATTTAAGTAACAGTGTACAGTAATACCTAATCGGCTCAATGCGCCCTTACGAATACCAGAAGCCGCCATTGTCACATCAGTCACAATATGTTTGACTCGTCCAGTAGTCACTAATTCTTTATGAAGAGTAGCCACCGCTCCTTGATCCGTATACAGCAAGTCCTCCATTTCAAAATCTGCCGTTGTATGGATAGCATGCAACAAAGCCCATTTATGATCCAAAGGGATATCCCCGTTAGACAACTCCGCATCGATTGTACAAAAACTTTCAATCATAATCCCTTGCCCTTTATTCTTTGCATTCGCATCGGCAGATTCACGGTAATATCCACGAGGTGTAATCATTTGTTTGTTCCATAAATAAGACTGAGAATTCCCAATGATCACCACCGTAAACATATCGATATCTTCTGGATCAAAATCTTGCAATGTAGTTGTAAGCACTTCCTGATCTTCTCTACCAGCTTGGCGCACATATCCAACAGGAGTTTGTGGATCTCGCCCATGCTTCAGAAATAATTCTTTTAATCGATACAACTGCCAATATCTGCCTTTGCTCTTCGGGTTATACACCGCTGTTACAAAATCGGCAGTTGCAGCTGCGACGATACGCGTCTCAATCTTTTGCCATGGAGTCATCAAGTCGGACATCGAAATAACACAAAAATCATGTCCTATAGGTGCTCCTAATAAAGAAGCTGCTTTTTGAAAAGCACTCACACCAGGCAAGGACATCAATTGGATGTCCTCACCTCTGTCTTTTTTCATCTCCCACAAAAGGGGAGTCATACCATATATTCCTGCATCTCCACTACTGATGACAACGACACACATAGCTCCATCATGAATGGCTTCAAAAGCTTGCTCTGCACGATCTTTTTCCTTTTTCATGCCCGTGTCAATACACGTTGCACCGTGGCGCAAATAAGGTGTCACAAATTGGAAATAATACTTATAACCAATAACAACATCAGCTTGCTGTAACACTTCACGTACAGCCAGTGTCATATCTAACTCATTGCCAGGTCCTATACCAACAACAATAATAGTGGGTTGCTTCATAATTATTTTTTTAGTGCCTATAAAAATAGCTATTATTTGGTAAACTCAAGTGTCAAACCAACAAATAGTGTACGCCCTGGATTTAGCGTTGAATAATTGACAGTGCTAGAATCATATGCACGATCATCTTTATAATCAAAGATATTGTTGATACCAACGCTTGGTGTTACAGCAAAGTTTTTCAAATTAAATCGATGTTTTGTTGCCAAATTCCACAAGGCAAAGCCTGGTGCTGAAACATCTTTTCCAGAAGTCTCATGGTACCGTTTACTTTGCGCAGAACCAGTTAGATTTACATTCAAACGATATGTGCCCCAAGTATGGCCATAGTTTGCATACCAAGTAGCACTGTGCCGCACTGCACGAATCAACGTCCCCCATTTCCCTTGTGACTCTTGTAGTCCATAAGCATATGAGTAGTGAGCTCCAAGAGACAAGTCATTCGTCAAATACGTGTCTAAGTTTAACTCAAATCCACGCACTAATGCCTTATCTAGATTCAAATATTGGCGCACCTTTGTTATTGTCGCTGCTTCATCGGGACCCGCTGCTTCAGTTACCTTATCAAGAATCTGAGCTTGTTCTTCTGCAGAATAATCAGATAGATTAGTCGTCTCATATAAAATCATATCATCAACAGCATTGATATAAGCAGATGCAGAAGCATTGATATAATGATTGGTATACTCAACATTAAACGATGCATATTGACTCTTTTCTGGATCCATGTCCGTATTACCAAGCGTTACCGTGCCACGCGCTGGACGTACATAATACAATTGCATCAAATCAGGAGCACGGAAACCAGTAGAATAGTTTACTCGGAAGTTTACATCTCCAAGTTGGTATTTCACGGCAATTTTTGGAGAAAAGTTTTGCCCTGCTTCTTTGTGTGTTGTGTATCGTGCTCCCATAGTAGCCGTCAAATCATCACAGATTGTCCACTCATCTTGCGCATAGACTCCCAATTGATAAGCCTGTTCATCCACATTAGATGTAGGAGAAGCCAATTGATCTAATTGATAATCCACGCCACCGATAATGCGGTTCATATCGTTTACATGATAATATCCTTTCAGTTTACCGTAATAGCGGTACTGTAGTTTAGAACGACTAATATCCCCCACCTTATAATCCCCAGATGGACTGATATAATCATACTGAGATTCAAATCGATCTACTCCTGTCGTTGCAGTGAAGTATAAGTGAGAATCCACTTTGTATCTAGCCCCCATATCTGCGCTAGTTCCAGTATAATCCAAATTATACGTGTACACTTCTTTTGCAGGTAGCCCTGCAATCTCGTCTAGCCCTTTCACACCTGGACGTTCTGTTGTACGATTAAAGAAGCTACCTTCAGCCCAAATAGACAAATGTCTATCAAAGGTATACCCAAAGTGTTGATTAAACTGATTCATATGATAAGGGTTTTGCATATGTCTGTTAGTACCATACTCTTTCCCTTTGTAGATTTCTCGATTGCTTTGTTGCCATCCGTCATTATGCACATAGTTGTAACTAGTCTGTGTTTCCAACTTACCAGCATTGGCACGCACATTAAATTGTTGACTTATTTGCCCGTAAGTTTCCACTTTAGTATGCGAGGTTACCTGTACACCATCCATAGGTTTATTAGTAATGATGTTGATAACACCAGCAATAGCATCCGAGCCGTATAATGAAGATGATGCTCCCTGAACCACCTCAATACGTTTGATATTACTCATATCAATACGAGTCAGATCCACATTACCAGAAATATCTCCATTTAAGCGTTTGCCATTCACCATAACCAATACATAGCGGTTACCCAATCCATTCATTGTCAGATAAGCTCCCATAGATGTATTGGAGAAAGTCAAGGACGGTACAAATCTCGTCATAGCTTCTTGGAAATCAGTCACATTGGCCTGTTTTAAATCTTTTGCATTAATGACTTCAACAGGCGAAGTGGCATCTTTCAAACGTTGATGCATCCCACTACCAGTAATGACTACTTGGTTTAGATTAATCTCTTTGTCTACTTCATTTTGCGCAAACGCACCGCCAACTAGTCCCCAAAGGCACATAGCAGCAAACAATCTTTTGTTCATGTTTTTTGATAAAACTACTGATTTACGATGTATACTCTTAGCCCGAGAGTACATTAATATCACAACGTGGCAGGTTTCCTGACTTATCACCTATGAAAAAGGACCTTCCCATTGTGTTTATGTGATACAATATGATTGCTAAATATACATCACGTATTACAACAGTGGCCATAAAGAATGATTTTCATATAATGGTGAATTACAGTAGCGGGCACTGCTTCGGAATAGCACCGAAATTCCCTTTTATACTTTTCCAGGACAGAAAAGTATCACCAAATCGGTCGCAAAGTTACAAAAAACTTCTACATTTGCATACTATGAATCAGACTAATTCCCCAAAATCAAGTTTTGTAATAGCAGCCACCTCCTCTGGGTGTGGCAAAACAACCTGCACGATTGGTCTTTTGCGTGGACTACGCCAAAAAGGATACACCGTACAGCCATTTAAATGTGGACCAGACTACATAGACACACAACATCATGCCATTGCCGCTGGCACACTCAGTATTAATTTAGACACTTTTTTTAGCTCTCCAGAACATCTAGTAGACTGCTATCAACAGATCCCTAGCGATACCCATACAATACAAATTATTGAAGGAGCAATGGGACTATTTGATGGCTACAAACGCTGGAAAGGAAGTGCAGCAGATATCGCCATGACTCTCGACGTACCAGTTATCTTGATCGTTGATGCACAATCAGTTGCCTATAGCGTAGCTCCCCTACTTTATGGTTACGCACACTTTAATCCTCAAGTACGTATAGCTGGTGTTATTTTCAACAAAGTAGCTAGTGAAAATCATTATAATTATCTTGTAGATGCTGCATCTGATGCTGGTGTTCCCTGCTTAGGGTATATTGCACGCAGTCAATCTATAGCCATGCCTTCACGTCACCTAGGTCTAACACTAGACGACGAATTTATGCTTGATGAGTACGCTAATAAAGCCGCAAATTTAGTCATGAATCATTTAGATATTGACAAGCTGCTTTCAGTTACAGCTACTCATCCAAAGACTTACCCCACCAGAAAGCCTCATCTAGAAAGTCAACCCAATCATACAGACCCCATACGCATTGCCGTAGCACATGATAAAGCCTTTAATTTCATATATCCAGTCAATATCCAGCAACTGGAAAAATTAGGACAAATCACGTATTTTAGTCCAATAACCGATAAAGTGCTTCCACCATGCGATTTACTTTATCTACCAGGAGGATACCCCGAATTTTATTTATCTGAACTGAGCGCCAACAACACCATGTTGACCTCTATTAAAACACATGCCGAATCAGGCGGTAAGATATGGGCTGAATGTGGAGGGATGATGTATTTATGTGCATCTATTATAGATCAAAATGGTCGTCACTATCCCATGGTCAACATATTTCCTCAACAAGCGACCATGCAAGATATGAAATTGAGATTAGGATACAGACAATTCACTTGCAACAACCAGAATTGGCGAGGACATGAATTCCATTATTCCCGATTAATTAATCAAGATAATATGGATCCATTTACGTGCATCACTCATCAAGAAACCGCAACATCACGCAAGGTGAATGCCCCTATTTTTAGATACAAACAAGTATTGGCGAGTTATACACACCTCTACTGGGGAGAACAAAATTTACTCAGTTTATTTAAAGATTTATGCTAATTACTTTTATCCGCCACACCAGTGTAGACGTATCATCAGGTACTTGCTATGGGCAAACAGATGTACCCTTAAAAGCAAGCTTTGTACAGGAGGCTGCCAAGACTAAAGCAGCTATCGACCACCTATTGCACACATCACGTACCTTTCCAGAAGCAATATATAGCAGTCCACTAAGTCGGGCGACTCGTCTAGCTATGGCTTGTGGCTTTGAAGCTCCTATACTTTCCGACGCACTAAAAGAGATGTCTTTTGGAGATTGGGAAATGCAACCCTATGCAAAGCTATGTGGCACGACAGTAGAAAACTATTACAATGACTACCTGCACATAGCCCCTCCACATGGAGAATCATGGATAGACATGTATAAACGAGTATGCCAGTGGATAAACCGTGTAAAAAGTCAACACTCCAATGACGCTCACCTATTAGTATTTACTCATGGAGGAGTAATAGGTTGCGCCAGTGTGTACGCTCAAGTGTACAGCTTTCAGGAGACAATATCAAATATCCCAGCTTACGGTAGCCTACGCACACTCCGTTTTTAATTGTTAAAATTGAGTGATTGCATCCATAAGCTTAGAAATCGTAATCAATCCCAAAATAGTTCCCACTAACAAACAAGGAATAAAAACGATATTTTGTCCGAAAAGAGCACCTAAAGCCATTATACCGACACTGACGCATCCACCAATTATGTAATGTGTACGCTCTTTTCTAATTGGTTCCATGCGACGCAAATCATACACCAGAAAACCGACTATTCCTACTAAATAAACGATAGAAGTCCAACATTCCCAAGTCACACTTTCCCATACGGCACTTATACATATTGCCGCTACCATTATGACTGTAAAAACTACATATTTGTTCATTATACACAGATATTTTTTTAACTGTGCAAACATACCAACAAAACAACAATCTATCAGCAAAATACAGTTCGCATTTTATTCGCATTTTACTTTTTCGCCCTTTAATCCCTCATTTTTCCCTATAAATACAGATGTATACATACAAAAAAGCCACCTACATCAAAATTCTCCATTTGATGTAGATGGCTACAAATCATATATAATGTCTATCATAGTTCCATAGAAATTTCTATATTACACCCAATAGCATTCATAATCCGGAAGAAAGTAGATACTTTTGGTTCCGTTTTTCCATTCTCAATTCTTGAGATATACGCTTTGTCCGAACCGATGCGTCTTCCCAACTCGGCTTGAGTGATATGAGCCTTTTTTCTAGCATCTTCAACTAGTTGCCCAGTATATACAGCATCCGCTTGACTTTCAATAATTTCATACTTTAAACTGCCTTCCATAATCATCTCCTTTTAAGTTATTCCCCTGAATTAAACACTTAAGATATTAGAGTGATATTTGCCAATTTACACTCTCATTTGTACCTGTACTCCCTCCAATCAACTAGTCATTTAGGGTGCACAATAGCAACATCTTCATGCTACAAACATACAACACGATGATCAATTAAGCAACTTTTAGCGCATTTTTAACTTTTTACACATATAAAACAGAAGGTATTTGTATAAATCTTGAACTCAAACCGCAACAATTATGATAGACACATAAAACATATTCTTACCTTTGTACAGCTGAGAATATATCACCATTCTAAATAGCCTTATAACCTGCTGATCTGATCAGCTAACACTACAAATATCTTTATACAATGAAAAAATTTCACAAGCAATGGCTAGTACTTTTAGCCACAATTTTATGTCTTAATGTGGCACAAGCTGCCAACAAAGAGTACAAAGTAAGTTCGCCAGATGGCCGCACAGCTATCTACATTAATGTGGGACAACAGCTCACTTGTCGTATTACTCAAGACGATGTAGAGGTTATGACCAATTCTCCTATATCCATGACCTTGACAGATGGTACCATCTGGGGGATAGCCCCCAAAGTAATAGGAAGCGAACGTCGTGCAATCAACGAAGTAATCAATGCTCATTTCTACAAGCAAGACAAAGTACAGGATCAATATAACAATCTAGTATTGCATTTCGCCCGCAAATGGAATCTTGATGTTCGTGCTTACAATGACGGAGTCGCTTATCGTTTTGTATCAACTCGTAAAGGAAAATACAAAATTAAAAATGAACAAGCCAACTTCCAATTTACAGATGATTTAGATACAACAGTACCCTATGTGCGCGATCCAGGTAGTCTAGAATTCCAACTATTCAATAGTTTTGAAAATCAATATACCCGCAAAAAGCTATCAGAATTGGATAAAAACCGCTTGATGTTCCTACCTTTGAGTGTAGCAGCTCCAAAGGGTAAGCGAGTAACTATTACAGAAAGTGACCTTCGTCAATATCCAGGCATGTATCTAACAACTCGTATCGGCCAAAACTCCTTAACAGGACTTTTTGCTCCATTACGTGACAAAGTAGAAAAACACTCTGGATACAACAATTTACAAGTCATCGTTAAAAGTCGTCACGACTATATTGCTCAGGTAGATGGACCACGTACCTTTCCATGGCGTGCTTTTATCGTAACAGACAACGATGTTGATCTAGCCAACACAACGATGAGCTATAAACTAGCTGCTCCATGTGCAATTGATGACACATCATGGATTAAGCCTGGAAAAGTGGCTTGGGATTGGTGGAATGATTGGAATCTGGAAGGTGTAGGTTTCAAACCAGGCATCAACAACAGAACATATAAATATTATATTGACTTCGCATCAAAACAAGGTATCGAATACGTTATACTTGACGAAGGTTGGTCGGTCAATAAAGTGTACGATCTGATGCGTGTCATTCCAGAAATCAATATTAAGGAACTAGTAGACTATGGTAAAAAACGCCACGTAGGTATTATTTTATGGGCAGGCTATTATGCTTTCGATAAAGACATGGAGAAAGTATGTAAGTATTACAGCGAAATGGGTGTCAAAGGTTTCAAGGTCGACTTTATGAATGGTGATGACCAAGAACTAGTGCATTTCAACGAACGATGTGCGAAAATGGCAGCCAAGTACAAACTCGTGCTGGACTTTCACGGAGCCTACAAACCTGCTGGCTTACAACGTACCTATCCAAATATCCTCAACTTTGAAGGCGTACATGGATTGGAACAAATGAAATGGCAACCTAAGACTTGCGACCAGGTCACTTATGACGTAACCATCCCATATATCCGCATGATTTCTGGTCCGCTAGATTATACACAAGGAGCAATGAATAATGCGGTAAGACCAGTTAATCCTGAAACAAAAGAGGTAGAGATACAGTACTATCCATGCTTCTCAAAACCAATGAGTCAAGGTACACGATGTCATCAATTAGGTATGTATATCACTTATCTATCGCCATTGAATATGCTATGTGATACCCCTACAAACTACGAGAAGAATCCCGTTTGTACTGCATTTATTGCGAGTATACCAACTACTTGGGACGAAAGCAAGACAATCCAAGGGCAAATGGGTAAATACATAGTAACTGCACGTCGTCATGGTAACAAGTGGTACATCGGTGGCCTAAACAACTGGGACGCACGTGACATTACATTAAAAATATCAGAGATAACAGGTAAGACAGGTCAAGTAGTCGTCTTCCAAGATGGGCCAAACGCCGACATGAACGGAGTAGATTATACAAAGAAGACAGTTAACGTCCAAAAAGGACAAAACATAACTATCCACATGGCCCCTGGTGGTGGTTTCGCATTGGAAATATAAATTACAACTAGTCATGTGTGACTAATCAATAGGTATTCAATAATAGGTTGTAAAGCATTAGGCTGGAATGAATCATCATTCCAGCCTAATTTATTTTAGCTCATTATTTATTTCTAGTAAGTAAATTGAGAGGTTTCTTCAAATTGAGCACATCATGTATTTTCTCGGTGAAAGCTGGCACTTCAGTTCCCACAATAGCTTGAATATGGGCAATATCTGAAGCAATCAAAAACTTATAGAATCCAGCCTGTACAATCCAAGAAGAGGAAGCCATATCATAAGAAGCTAGATCGGCAATACCTACCTTAAAAGTGACCGTAGTCGTTTCCCCGGGCTGCAACTCTTTAGTTTTTGCAAATGCCTTCAACTCCTTTTTAGGTTTATTCATTTCAAGACTTCTAGGAGCTGCCACGTATAACTGAGCCACTTCCTTACCAGCACGTTTACCTGTATTTGTAATATCCACAGTTACCGTATACAGACCGTTATCTACCTGAATAGATGGATTAAGATACTTGAATGTCGTGTACGACAAACCATACCCAAAAGGATAAGATACTGGGATATTGAAACTATCAAAATAACGATACCCTACGTAAATATCTTCTTCGTAATTCGTATAATCTACATTTTTTATGTTGGATTTTTTATCTCCCTTATTCGCTATATCCATATTGGCCTTCTGGTCAATAGGGAAATTAGCCGAGGAGGCTACATCCGTAAACTTGACTGGGAAGGTCATTGTCAATTTACCACTTGGAGAAGCTTTGCCACTTAATACATCGACAACACTTTTACCACCTTCTTGACCTGCTTGCCAAGCACAAAGGATAGCATCAGGCAGTTTCTTCCAAGAAGCCGTTTCGATCACTCCACCAATATTCAAGATAACCACCACGCGTTTTCTTGCAGCATGGAAAACCTTACATACCGATTCCAACATACGTCGTTCTTCGACACTCAAACCGAAATCGGCCGAAGAACGATCCAGAAATTCTCCAGAGATACGCCCCAAAGTAATCAAAGCTACATCAGCTGTTTTGGCTTGCTTTCTTATTTGTGCAGGAGTCAAAGTCATCTCCACTGGACGAGGAGTTGGCAAGAACGACGCAAATTTATCACTTGGATCTGGCGCATTCTTCTTATTCATCTCCGCAATATACTTATCATAAACAGTTTTCAACGATTCATCAATGCTATAATTCGCATTTTTCAAGCCATCTACCAAAGACACCGTGTATGCTCTATTGACATTGCCAGAACCTGTACCACCTGCGATAAAGTCGTAAGAAGTACATCCAAATAAAGCCACTTTTTGGACACTAGCTTTCAATGGCAAAGTACCCCTGTTATTCTTCAACAACACCATCCCTTCTGTAGCACTCTGACGAGTCACGACAGCATGCGCTTTAAGATCAGGATGATTAGAGTACTTATATCCTCTGAAGTGAGGTGTACGAAGAATCATTTCAAGGATACGCTTCACATTACGATCAAGGACTGCTTTATTCAACGTACCTGCTTGTACTCCAGCCACAATAGCATTATATTGTTTGTCCGTACCTGGTTGAAGCATATCATTGCCAGCATTCATTTGAGCTATGGCATCTTTGCCACCAAACCAATCGGTCATAACCATGCCTTTGTATCCCCATTCATCACGTAATATAGTTGTTAGCAAATCTTTATTTTCAGACGTGTAGATACCGTTAACTAGATTATAAGAAGACATGACGGTCCATGGTTCAGATTTTTTTACTACGGTTTCGAAGGATTTCAAATAAATCTCGCGCAAGGCTCTGGGAGACACACGCGCATCAGTTGCCATTCGATTTGTCTCTTGACTATTGACAGCAAAATGCTTTATTGAAGTTCCCACCCCATTGCTTTGTACACCACGCACATAAGCTGCTGCAATATCTCCAGAAACGATAGGATCTTCTGAATAGTACTCAAAATTACGTCCACATAAAGGATTGCGATGTATGTTCAAAGCAGGAGCAAGAAGCACATCTGCACCATACTCCAAGACTTCATTACCGATAGCCTTACCTACACTTTCAACTAAATCTTGATTCCAAGTCGAAGCCAACAAAGTACCAATAGGGAAGTGGGTGCAATAATACGTAGCAGAATCTCCATCACGAGTAGGATTGATACGCAATCCAGCAGGGCCATCGGCCAAAACAACCGCAGGAATGCCAAGACGCTTAATAGGGTAAGTCGTACCTGCTGCTCCAGGCACCAAGTTATGCGTCTCACCTATAACGGCACTGTCTCCAGCAAACCCTGCCATACCAGTACCAACAACTAAGTGTGCTTTTTCTTCCTGTGTCATAGCAGCAATCACCTCATCCAAAGATGATTCTCCTAGTTGTGGACTCTTTGGAGCACACGCCAATAAAGAAGTTGCAACCAATGCAACAGAAAATAGTTCTTTCTTCATGGTTTAAAAAATAATATTAGGTATAAGGGGAGCACGTCATCACACAAATGACAGTCTAGTAGGACAATTTGTAAAAGGATACAATAGTCGTATGTGTGATATAAGTGCTCAATTATTTAAAGAGTAGCGGTGTAAATTCAGTAAGATATATACGCCAATTTTTCCAGATGTGTCCTCCGCTAGTTTCATAGTAAGTATATGGATAGTTTTCTTTATCCAATAATTTTCGATAATCCTCATTCGCTTTATACAGAAAATCTTTTTTGCCAATACCAATCCAATACAAAGCTGGCTTTTGGGCAAATTGGACTTTCAGTTTACCTTCTACATCTTCATATACAGGCGACTTGACATTTTTATCAGAGATAATCGCTGCTGAAAACAACCCGACATAATTGAACATATCTGGGTATTGATTAGAGATATGCATGGAATGAAATCCACCCATTGATAATCCGGCAATTGCACGATTCTTTTTATTCTTAATAGTTCGGTATGTTTTATCCACAAATCGAACAATATCGGGAAATGACATCTCAAAACTCCCCTCCATGGTCTTTGGCAATTTCATATTGGGCACAACATAACCTGCTGGCGATTCCCCAGGAGCAGCTTCTTGTGACACGTTGCCGTTGGGCATGACTACAATCATTGGCTTAGCCTTACCTTGCGCAATAAGATTATCAAAAATTTGTGCTGCACGTCCCAAAGCGACCCAAGCTTCTTCATCGCCTCCCATGCCATGTAGCAAATAAAAGACAGGATAATGCTTTTTATTCGATTCATATCCTGCAGGAGTATATACAGTAAGACGGCGCTCCATCGCCAATGTAGCACTAGGATACCAGACACGAGAAACAGTACCATGGGGCACTTCATTGACTTTGTACAAGTCAGCTCGTCCACCGTCAATAAGAAAGACATTGGTCGTACTAGCCACGTCACGAATCATATAGACATTGCTTGGATCCATCGTTTTTAGATCATTCACAATAAAAGAATAGCTATACAACTCTGGTTGTAGAGGTTGTGGAGTTGTGAATTCCCACACTCCATTTTTGCCTTCTTTGAGATCCGCCACACCTGGCCCATCAAAATCACCAAAAGGAGTCTTAGTTTTCTGCGTTGGAAGAAAATCACCTGTTACTTGTACTTTCACAGCCTTCGGTGCTTTTAAGCGAAAAGTAACGGTATGATCTGTATGAATTTCGGGAGATACAACTGGGGCATTCCCCCAAAGAGCTTGCTGTGCAAACGTTGTGGCACACAGCATACAAGCGATGGCCAATGTGGATAATCTTTTCATTTCTTAGTTGTTTATTATACGTATAAGGTTAGCTCCCCCCCTTTCTCTTTTACTCATAAGATACGACAAGACATATTAGATAAGAGACATTTCATCTATGACAGAGTACAAAGGAGAGCCTTTCAAAGGTATTGTATTTTATTAAAACAACCAAATTAAATTCATTTATTGCAGATTTTTGAACTTACTTTAAACAACTACCGTATAGTAAGTGAACGGTCCATGCCCTTCTTTCTTGATATAGTTTAATTCGATATACGCATTCAAATCTTTTTGTGCTGTGGCTCTCGAAATAGACATCATCCTTTGGTAATTAGAACGTGTAATTTCTGTTTTAGATTGAAAATAGTCCATGAGTCTACTAAGGCGTTGGATTTTAGGAATTAAATTGCGGATTATTTTGTCTTTATCTCCTCGTACACGCTTCAGACTGGTACGAATCTTCTTGGACAACTCTTTACATGGACGAAGTTTAGGACCAACCACTCGTATATTATTGCTCACATTGTCATCAATTTTTTCTATAGCTTCCGACTTTACAGTTACATATATCGTTCCCAAATAAGGGATTTCGACACTGTAACCTTTATTGAGATAGCTTGCAATGATATGGAGCATATTGGACCATACATTTTTACAATCGCCCACCGTTAGTGAGCACCTATCTTGTATCTCTTTTGCCAATCGGTCGCCCGATATGTGTCCTCCACACACAGCTTTGGCGTAAAAATACTCCTTATTGTTTTCATGTTGAGGGTTTACTTTCTTAACAAGTACATACTGAATAGCCATTGTGGTTTTATTTAATGATGAATACTATACTTATCATGAGTAGTAGGATCTACTACACGTGATAAGCATAATCTACTACACGTGATAAGCATAATCTACTATACGTGATAAGCATATCCTACTACTCATGTATAGTAAATAGCTTACTGTCCAATAATACCTTGCTGAAAGTAAAGCCTCTATCTACGTACATTAATAAGAAACGGATTGCATCACTTGCTCAAAGATAAACATAAAGTACTGATAACTAGGACAAAAAGATGCTACATATTTGTGACATTTGTGCTTCATTTATAAGTCAGCACATAACAAATAGGGCTCGTCACTATTGACGAGCCCTATTTATTATATGTATTATTGATCTATACTAGAATGTCAAGATACCAAAAGTAAGTGCAGCTCTTGTACGATCAAAAGCACTGTCCTCACTTACTAGTTGCTTGTATTCTGCTTTGACATAAGCATTCAAAGCAGTTTTACCAACAACTAGAGGAAAGCTGTATGTCAATTGTGCGTTATAATTATAAGCGAAACGATTATAATGAGCTTCATCAGCACGAAGGACCAAATCGGAATACTCATTATCATTGAAAAGTGACATCGTTTGATCTATCGGTAATACCAGACCACTACCAACGGTCAGCCACAACTGTCTACTGTTTTTATTATACAATCGGGTACCAAAATAAGCATCCACATTTGCCGCACTCATCTCATGCTCAGAGTATGGAAGTATATATTCTCGTTTAAATTTTTTGTATGCTCCTGAAAGCCCCATTTGCATAGAGTAATCTTTTTGGTTCACATCACCAAGATATAGATCATATTTTGCCGAGACATCTATATTCTTATGCTTGTAAGTGACAAATTTATATTGAGTAATCCATTCTTCAGATGAATTCCCATGTTCATCAAATACCTGTTCATAATCTTGCACATAGGCCGTGTTGGCACCATCTAAATAAGTGGCTTGTACACCAAACGAATGCAACTGATTAGATCGCTTTAGAGTCACTGCTGTCTGTACATGAATATCTGTACAATCATATGTACCTGGTTTACGTTTCTCTTCACCTACCATCGCTAAGTTATGAAAAGCCGCTCCTACAGATGTCACCCAATTCCACTGACTAGCTGACAAACCATATTGCATATCTAGACCTACAATGTTATCTTCATAACTTCTGAAAAAAGTACCATAACTAACTGTGGAATACGCATTGTCTAAACCTGTGGTAAAAAAGTAGTCGTAATCCAAATCTTTGTTGGTCTGAATAATATTATCCAAGCGCTGTTTTTCAAATTTATAGTATGCCGATACACCTAATCGATGCTTGTCGTTGAATTTGTATGTAGCCGAAGGGGTCAGTTGATATTCAGCAGATAAAACTCGAGGACGTGGATCTAAAATACGCGAAAGATCACCTGCTTTGTAATCAAGACCAAATCCAAAATTCCATCCATTCAAATCTACCGTAGCCACTTTAAAATTAAGGTCATAGGTATATATGTTGTATGTTCCTTTTCTCTTGGCTCCAAATAAATAGGCATTCTCGGTTGGAAACAGCATATCGTTGTATGCTCTATCATTCTGATGACTATAATTTAAAACAAAATGCCCAGAGAATCGAAGTAATTCACCAATAGATTGATACATAGACGCATCAAAATTCAATCCATTTTGTCTACCAGCCTCGCCAGCTAGGTGATAGTCACCATCTTCATGATGGAAGCCTACCGCCACTTGACTACCTTCAGAATGAGTAGAAAAGCCTAGAGCAGCTGCATTAGGTAAAGCATTCCAAGGATTTTCTACAGATTCAATTTGTTTTTGTTCAAGGGTTTGTATGTTGTACTCTTGAGCGTACAGCATAGTTTGGGCGCTACCCATGACTGCCAAACTTGCCAAAGTATATATTAAAGTTCTTTTGATCATATCATTTGTTTTGAAACTGCAATACTTATTGTACTACAGGAGTTACAACTGTGAAATCTCGTGGGTCTAGTACAGATGTTTTAGCAAAGTCTTCAAAAGACTGATTTGTATCCACTAAAATATCACGACCATCTATATTTTCCTTTACTTTACGTACAAAGGCAATACCTAAATAAGACGAGTTCTCTTCGAGATACGTAAATGTGTCAATAAAGCTAGGAAGACGACGATATTTGTCCATATATTCAGTATCTAAAGCCCCATCTGTAAACTTGTATTTCGTAAATGACACCCCATCCAAAACAGATGACGTAGGCACTTGTTTAAAATATTGCTTATATGTTTTAGTAGAGTCAGCCACCAACAAAGCTAGGGACTCCACGTCGTCCGACTCGAAAATAACCATATTCATACCACCTCTAGCATACTTGCTGAGTAATAAATAATTGGAAGAAGAAAAAGCTGTATACGTTACTGGCAAATTCTCAACATAGTTATTTTCTGGTGCATTTCTATCAATAATGCTGCTTGGCACTGTTCTTACTTCATAATCAGCACCACTAAGATCTACTGATTTACTAGCACTTGCAGTATGATCAATAGCTTGCACACAAAAAACACGAGAAGCGCCTGAAGATAACACACCATCTCCCAAGGAAACAACCGTCTCCATATAGACATTATTCTCTTTGTCCTGAGCAAAAGGATTAGTGGTATACTGGTCAGCAATACCGACATATTTGTTTGTCATATCAACATCTTCAGATCCATTATTATAAATCGTATAATAATAATCATATCGGTAAGACTTACCATTATCATCTCTCGTACCATTGGTATAAAACTTAGCTATCACAAGACTAGATATTACACCCGATTTTAATGTGACAGTTCCTATATTTCCATCCTCGTATATTCGTACATTTGTCTGATTACCATTAACCATAACTTTATTTCCTCCAGGATTGACTTTCAAATTGGCTCTTTCTTGTCCTGTGGCTTCATGCGACACAGTAACAGAATACACACCAGGAATTACAGAAGTAAAAGTGGCTTGTCCACTTGGATTAGTAACAGCTGTATACTCCAACGAATTGGAGGCATTGACAAGTGTTACACTCTCGGATGCATAAGCTGTTTCGTTAAACTGGGATGCATCGTATTCAAAAGTCATTGATACCCCATCCAATGTTTTAATCTCGTCTTCACGTGAACATGAGACAAAGGTCAATGGCATGAGTATCAACAACGCTATGGTCTTTATGCATATATTCTTCATATATCTTTATTTTGTTCATCAATGTGACTATACATTATAAATGTAATGACAGCTCAACACCAAATGAAAAGTTGTTTGTATTTCTTTCGACTTTTGTATTCGTTATATTATTACTAGCCCAAGGCTGGTAATAATTGACATTATTGGCATAGAATGAACACTGCAAGAATTTTGAAACATTCTTCGTTAGTCTTGCATTCATAACCCATACAGGCTTATTCCATCTTCCTCTTTGATCGGATGGATTGCTGATTTGACGCTGTAAATTAAAACCTTCAATCGTATAATCTGGATCATCATACATCTCTGGAGTTATATCATGATACTGTAAATCACTGTCTAAGTAACCTAATGGACGCGATTCATTTAAGTCACTTTTACTATGTGTATACCATATCATTTGTCCAGATAGAGAAGCCACCATTTGCAATTTTGGAATATGACAAACAGCCTGTACTTGATTACTGAATCTTTCGTCTATATCAACAATGTTGCTCTTATCATATACAAACTTAATAGGAGTAAAGGATGGATCACCAACATAATCGTTTGGCGTAGAAAGCCCAAGTCCTTTTGTCCATTGTTCTGTTCTTTGCCAAGCACCTCGCACATAGAAACTAGTACTGATAGCTTCTACTTTACCAAGATTAAAATTGAACTCGACACCTCTATTTTCACTAGCAGCATTATTGGAAGCCATACCAGCTGATAGCTTAGCGATTTTTGAATCAGACGGATTGCTCCAATCGATAATAGGTGCCCCAGTAGGTTGAGGCTGAATACTACCATTATCTAAGCTATAATAGTTGAATAGACAATTTTGATATACCGTAGTGGTGTTAAACCCATTGGTGTTTCTATCAATATAACCAGTCACATAGAAACTAGCCCCTTTCCATAATTTAACGTCGAAGCCACCTTCCAAACGACGTGTAATACTATTTTTCAATTTAGAATTATCTGGCTTAAGCTTATAGGTCTGATAATAGGTATATTGTTGACTACCATCTGTATATGTGGCCACCACTTTATCATAATACTTATAATCTGGATATAGATACGTCAAACCTGGTGATATGGCATTCAAACCATAGGCAAGGCGTAGATTCAACCATTTTAATGGCTTCATTGATAAGTTTAAACGTGGAGATACAGAAGAAACAGATTCTTCTTTGCCCGGTTGAGACACTTGAGCACGCAACCCAGCGCTAAAGTCGATAGGCATTGGTTTCCAGTTTATCTTCATATTGTCTTCTAGATAAGCAGATATTGTGGTCAATCCCGGAATATCAATATATCTACGAGGACGCGAATCACTTATTGAAAGAGGTAATGCATCATTGTCGTTATATTTACCCTCACCGTAGTTCTTACTATAACGATACTCACCCCCCATTTTAAAACGTTGACTTACAAGCCCCGTCTTCACAAAAATATCATTATTTACCTTAGCATACGCATTAAAACTTTCTCCTTTTGAACCACCTGTGGCCCAATAAGATGAAGGAAGTATATCTCCTAAATGAACACCATCTTCTCTAGAATTAAACAGTACTCGACCACTACCACCAGTAGATAGTAGATTTTTTGAATAGTAATCTCTTTTGCTTAAATTAGCTCCTATCGTATATTTTAAGCTTCTAGAATACCACTTATTGATAGCAAAGCGCCCGTCATGACTAAAACGGAAATTAAAATTTTCAGTTTTATCCTTTGTTCCCTGAAGCACTTTATCTGGATCATTTTTAGACTGGTCAACAATTCCTGAATAAGCCAATCGCACATTAGGACTCCATGAACCAATCTTTTTGCTCCAAGCAAGATTTGCAGAAACACGATCAAAAGCCAACGTACGTTGACGAGGATCACCAGAAGAGTTTACATAATCAAAACTTGCATTTAAGATACCCCAATTTTTCGGCAACGCAAAACCTTTACTGATGGATGATTGCAAAGCACTTGGAGTAACTTTTACTCGAGCGCTAAGCGGAGTTGTACCAGCTTTAGTATGTACAATCACTGCACCAGCTGTCATCTCTCCATACTCGGCAGAAGGTACACCAGTTACAACTTCAACACTTTCCACATTGTCAGTCGGAATTTGGCGCATATCTACAACTCCAGCAGAAAGCCCCTTTAAATCTGCAATAGCTGCAGCATCGTTAACTGGCATGCCATCCATAATAACAGAGACACCGTATGCATTATTTACATCAGAAGCAACTGAACGAATATTAATTTTTTCAGCTGACGTTAAATCTTTGTTCTGTGGCAATAATCCACCGGGCAACAACTGCATAACATCTCCAAGCGTTGTGGCTTGAATATGGTCCATGGCTTGACGCCCAATCTGTTCAGTCGTTCCCCCAGCAGTTTTACGCTTTGCTGTGACGACAACTTCATCAAGACTTAGTGATTCTTCCTTCAAACGAATAATCAATCGTAGATTTTTCTGAACAACTACGGTCTTCTCTTTAGTCTTAAAACCAAGCAAAGTTGTTTTAATCTTCCATCGTCCCTCAGGAATCTTAGGAAGCACAACAACACCGTGCACATTGGTCATTCCAAAAATACCAATCTCATCGATTGTACAAATGGCCCCAGGCATAGGCTCTCCATTGCCCGCATCAAGAATTGTGATGGTTACTGACGACTCTTTTTTATTTTGTGCTTGCGCTGGTATAACCAAGACTGCACACAGTAAAAAAAGAATCGCCCACCAAGTGATTTGTTTTTGCATATTCTATAGTGTTAATGAATTATTTAAAGTAGTCACGTTTCGCATATTGAGAAACAACCCACTGAATATATCGAATATCAGTAGTAATGGAACGATTTGTCCCAGTGTAGTAATAATCAGAGACAGTGCCTTGCCACATACTATCAAAATTCACCCCAACAAGTTCTCCATGAGCATTCAAAACAGGTGACCCACTGTTGCCTGAACTTGTGTGTGCATTTGTCAAAAAACATAGACGCATACTTCCATCTGGATAGGCGTAACCATCCCAGTTGTTCCTTGGAGCATTCAAACCATCTTCTATAAGTACTGAAAAACGTTTAGATAGAAAGTAATCTTGGTCACCAGTATTAATTGCAGCACGTTGCTTTAGTCCCTTCATATCGGTATAATAACGATAAGTAACAGCCTCTTCTGGATAAGCATCACTAATCTGGCCATAACTAATACGTTGAGATCCATTGGCATCTGGCCAGCGAGTAGGATCATCTTTGTGCATTTCCCAATAGCCTTTCATATATGTGCGATAAGGATCTGTCTGTTTGGCTTGTACAGCTTGCAACTGACGGTTAATTCTTTGGATATATACTTTGTAAAAACTAATCGCAATGTTATATAATGTATCATCTGTGATCTTCTTGATATCACGATCAGCTGTTTGAAGGTGCAAGTAGGCATTGATACTATCTGGATGGGCAAACATTGATTTTTCAAAAGCATCACGAATCAATGCATCAATATCGCCATTATATGCCTTAATATATGACACGACTTCTGGTGCCCAAAAACGACTTGGCATATCACTGTAGTAGGTAGCTAGTGCTGCACGTACCGTTTTCAGATCAATATCATAACTCCAATTTTGAAAGAATTGCTTTGTCAACCCAATTAATCGATCTGCTTCGGCTTGTTCTCTTTTAGGTTTTAATGCACGTTTACTAGTATGCATCGCTACTAACTTTTCAAACTTACCAATATATGGCAAAATTTCTGCACCACTTAACACACACTCATTAAAGTAAGTTTTCGCTAAACGATAGTGAGCTATTTGTGGATATTGCGTTTTCATCACGTTATACGCTTTGGCATACTCTGTACGAGAAGTGTCTACTGCACACCACTCTAAAAAGGCTTTTTCCTCCGTTTGCTTTTTAGCGACAAGATTTGTTTGACGAAAGCCACGAAGGATACCCTTCCATTTTAAATATCTATTGGAAACAGAAGATAATGTAGGTAAGTAGCGAGCGTGCAGTGCTTCATCTTGCGCCATAGCTTCCTGCATTATACGTACTCGTTCACCACGAATTTTCACAGATGCTTCGGTCGTTTTAATTAACCCCTCTATGCCAAAAGAAGGGGTAAATTGTTGTGTTTTACCAGGATAACCCATCACCATAACAAAGTCACCTTTCTTCACGCCTTTTTTGGCAATTTTCAAATAATCTTTTGTTTGCAAAGGAACGTTCGTTTTTTTATAACGAGCTGGTTGATTATTTTTATTGACATAGATACGTAATAGTGCAAAGTCTCCAGTATAACGAGGCCACATCCAATTATCTTGTGTGCCACCATACATACCTATCATCTGGGGAGCTGCCGCCACCATTCGTACATCTTTGTACATGCGATATACAGACATGATGTACTGATTATTGGCATACAAACTTTGAAACTTAATCTCGATACTACGCTCGCCTTTCTCTGTCAATTCTTTTTTGACTTTCTTATACAAGACAGCACCATTGGCATCTACTTTAGTAGTAAATGCACGACCAGTCAAACCATCTGTACCTTCGAGCATAGCCGCAGTGACATCTTCGATACGTAGTAATTGTTTAATAGATAAGTCACGACAGTAACTTTCTTCTTGTAGATTTTTAGACCAATAACCATGCTTCAAAAAATCATGATTGGTCTCTAGACTAAAACGACCTAGATAACGCATGACGCAGTGAAAATTGGTCAACACTAATCCATCTTCACTGATTATACTCCCTGTTGCGTAACTATGTGTTGGGTCTGGACCTGGCGTAACTAGTCCAATAACAGCACGACTGATACAGGCTTTATTAATCGCATAAATATCATCTTTACTGATTCTCATACCAGCATGACGCATTTCCTTATACTGATTATTCCCTAATAAATATGGCAGCCACATACCTTCATCGGCAATTGCTTTTGTTGGCACCATAACACACATCATCATCAGAAGGGCTAACCCTCCTTCTTTCCACTTAATCATATTAATTAGTTGCTTTTTTATTTAGTGTCTTTACACTTCTTCTCTCTCTGGGGACAAATATACAAATAACTTTTAAAAGTTTCGCACAAACAAAATCACAAAGATACCATTTCAACAATTTTTACTTACACAATGATTTCACAATGTTATGTTTGGATTCTTTTTGCAATACTTTTTTCATTGTTTCAATACCGAACAACACATCTGCACTATACATACCATTATACTTACCATTCTTTATATCTAGAGCTAATTTGTTGATATTTTGTATCATTAGGAACTGAATACGACGATCATTTTCATATATTGCACGACCAGCTACTGTCTTTTTATTATAGGGCAATTTTTCAGTCAGAGCATCGACTATATCTACTAAATAATTTTCGACTGTGTATGTGCTGCTAGCCATACGACTAAGAAATCTGCTATCAAACATGGCCTGAACTAAACTCTGTTGTCTATCCAACAGGCTCGTATTATGACCAATATATGGTTTCACTATTTCATCACCCAACCATATTGGAGCAAGGCGAAGTTGACGTACCACATATTTCATAGCTGCTCTCTGCTCTGCTAAAGAAACAGGTACATAGTTAGCCGCAAACTCTCCGGCAACACCATTATATTTATATACTCCGCCCATATAAGCAGCATCGGCACGCAAAAAACTATAAAACTGTTTAACCACACCTTCATACATACGTTGCATGCGCTCATAAGATTGATTCTTGTCAATCGTCCACTCTGGCAGATGCTGCATAATGACTTTAAGATTACGAATACCATATTCTGTGCTTACAAGTAAATCATTACCCAACTGTTCGCTTTGTGCACTTGGATCGGCTGTGATTGCTATAGATTCAGAAGGTACGTGCAAATATTGAGGATCACTTCCATGGGATAAAAACAACTGATTCAAAGTGTCTTTTTCTGCTTCCAAAGATAAATCACTAGTATCCATATATCCCCACTTAATAGCGAACTTATCTTGCACACCTAATAATGGCGGTGTTAAACGCACTCCACGTGCAAGATCACCAGGTTGAGCCACAAAATTAAAACGAGCATAATCCATAATGGTAGATGATGTACCAAACTTCTGAGTGAAGCTTGGAGAGCGCAAAGAATCTGCAGGATAACTATAAGATCCACGATAATTATGCTTCAAACCTAAAGTGTGTCCTGTTTCATGAGCGACCGCATAACGAATCATGTCTCCCCACACTTTTTCTGAAAGTTGAGCGGGACGAGCAGCAGGATCCACAGCAGCAGTTTGTACAAATCGCCAAGTTTGTAGCAACTGAATGACATCATGCCACCATATGATATCAGCTTGAATTATCTCCCCACTACGAGGATCTATCCAAGAAGGTCCACTGGCATTGGCACGATCTATTGGCACGTATCGAAACACATTGACTCCCATATCTTCACTTAAAAAAGTACCCTTAGGAAAATCCTTTACTTGCATCACATTTTTAAAGCCGATACGTTCAAAAGTCTCATTCCAAGAAAGAATACCTTGCTTGGCATATTTCTTTATTAAAGGAGGTGTAGCTGGATCAAAATAAAAAATTATAGGCTTAGCTGGTTCTACCAACTGCCCCGCCTGCCAACTTGCCTTATCTTCTGGTTTGGGTTCTATACGCCAACGATGTGCATACTTGATGCTTTGCACAGGCTTGGATGTATCAAATAATTTCTTGGATGTATCGAAATAATTGACTCGAGCATCAGCAATACGTGGACGCATCGGTTTTTCTGGAAGTACCATCAAAGTGTAACACAATGTACACACAAATGGTTTACGTCCTCCAGTATATACGTAGCGAGTCACAAAATTGATGCGATTATTAAGTGTTTGTATCTTTTGGATTCCTGACAAATTTTTGTCTAAATGTCCCTGTTTAATACCTCGAGGTAATGGATCAACTTCTGATATCTCACCTGAGAAATAAGAAGTTACATCAATAAGAAGGTTTTTATCTTTATCGACTTTATATGGGAATCCTCGCAAAACAGGAATGATATTATTTCGTTGAATAATAGTTTTTGAAGGTTCATTTTGGGGATAAATAGCATTACTAATCAATGATTCCATCTCCAAATAACCGACTTTGGGTGCTTTTGCAAAACGAACAACAATAGGGTCGTGCAAAGTTAATCCAGCAGAGATATTGTGTTGATTACTCAAATTGACCACACGAGCTCCAAAGAGTAAATCTCGCTGTAGTAAAGAATCTGGAAGATGCAATACATATTTATTTCCTTGCTTTTGAATAGCAATTTGCTGAGAATAACTCGGAAGAGCCCCAAATAACACACTGATGATGATTGCAAATAAGTAAGCGTTTTTACGCATATAACAACATATTAGTTAGAAAATTGTCCACAGTCCATATCACTAAGTAGGCAAAATTAGAGATACTCATACTATTAGACGAACATAATATGTTATAGAAACAAAAACAGCAAAAAGAATACCTAGATCTAGGTATTCTTTTTGCTGTTTTTGCATATTAAGTTTTTATTTATCGACTATTGATTCACCATTAAGAATTATTTTCAACCCACTCCACTGGCGCGGGCAACTAGATTGAAGTACCTGTAGGCTGCCAGCCTCATCAATCTGTAAGCCACCAAAACCCATAAGTACTGTTTGCAAAATTCCTCCAGCACCTGTGATAAAATAAGGATTATGCCCACCCTTACATTCAGCAATCACTCTAAATGGCGGTTGTGTATTGGACATATAAGCATCTTTAAACCAATGATAGGCTTCTTTTTCATCCCCCAAACGAGCATACAACAACGAATAGATAGCCTGTGTCATAGCTGGGGTGTCTTTCAAAGGTATTTTCTTTTTATAATAATCCAGATTTCTTTGTTGTTGCTTCTTGTCTGTGATAATCCCTAGTGGATAAGATAACAAGTTGACATCTGCTTGCTTAATCATTTCTCCTTGATACGTATTGTGTTCACGTATTACACCATTAGACATTGATCCTATATAGATATTGTCTGCAATAGTAGTCCAACTAGTTGGTGCTTTCTCTCCAAGCACTTGTGCCGCTTTAGCTGCATAACGTAGGTTCATAATCGCTGCACCATTAGTAAAGGCATCATTGTCTATATTCTCGGCCCACTCATCAGCCCCAACTACATTATTGATGGAATATTGTCCTTGATTATTCTTTTCCACTCTCGACACCCAAAAAGTTGCTGTCTCTTTTAGAATAGGCCAAGCAATATTTTTCAACCATTCTTTGTCTTGTGTCATCAAATAATATTGCCAAGCAGCAATGGCCACATCTGCTGTGATGTGATGCTCGAAAGGACCTGTCAAAGCCCAAACTGGAGTTTCTTCCACACCTGTTCCTGCACTTTCCCAAGGGTACATAGCTCCCTTGTATCCATAAGTAAAGGCATTTTTCTTGGCAGCTTGCAGACGGTTATAGCGATAGCGTATCATGCTTTCGGCCATTTCAGGATGGAGCAACAACATGGCTGGATACATCCATAATTCTGTATCCCAAAAGACGTGTCCATTATACCCCAATCCACTTAAGCCCATAGGAGAAGGTGAGTTATCTGTACCTGCACGACAGAAAGAATACAAATGATACATCATATTGTGTATATCCTGCTGATCTTGTTTATTGCCCTCGACCACGATGTCTGATTGCCATAGTTTGTCCCAGGCCTTGCCATGTTGTGACAGCAACTTGTCCACACCTTGCAAACAGGCATAAATCGTTAAACGTTCTGCATGATTTAGCGGATCAGCATACTGTACGGAAGAAATCACACTGCCTACCAGATAAAAAGTATACGGCTTACCTGCCTTCAAGTGTTTCGAAAAACGTGCTTGGTGCATATTAGTATCACGTATCTCATGAAGCAGTTGTGGTGCATCATTCTGAGGAAATACAAATGAAGTAGACGTTGCAATAGTAACTTTTCCACTAGGACTCTTGGCTTGAGAAGTCAATAAAGAAATGGTACCATGGAGAGAAGGAATCTGATTCCACATCAACTGGCCGTTGTTCAAAGAAGAGGGAGTTGTCAATTTATTGGCACAATCTAACAACACGTCTTTTTCTGGAGTTACAGTAATCTCCAACAAGGCATTACATGGTAATTGATACAAGGTTTGATAGCTATATGATACAGTAGCTTTACCTGGCATAAAGAAGTGACCATGAAAGCGTCCATGGCGCATATCGAGAGACTGAGTGTAATCCTTTATGTCTACAAGATTAGGAGATTGACCATCTATTTTTATTTCCGTATTTAGAAAATTAAATACTGGTAAAAAGTTGCCCACTCGACCACGGCCATACATATCGTACACCCCAGCTAATACAACTTCTTTGACTTCCAATGGACGAGCAGAAGAGGTAATGCCTAGCTGGCCATTACCAACAGCTACCCCGTAATAGGGAACGCGATCACTTATAGGGACTTCTATACGCCAAGGATCTTGTGCAAAAACACAAACTGGAACGAAAACACATGCTAAGAATAACAGGTATTTGCAACGTGTCATTCGACACAAGATGGAGTCAAAAAAAATGTTCATACAGTATACAACTAAGGTGATTGGGTACAAATATACGAAAAGGCAGGTTTATGCACATGTTGTTTTCTAGCAATGTGCCGAATAGTGATCAGCATCAACCAATTCCCTGTATTTAGCGACGACAAGTTTCATATCCTCCCATACAGGACGTTTCATATTGGGATTGCGCAACAAAGCAGATGGGTGATAGGTAGGCATCACTAGTCGACCATTCCAGTGAATCCACTGCCCCCTCATTTGTGTGATACGGGCATCTGGATGAATTAAACCTTTCAAAGCGGTAGCACCTAATAAAATAATAATTTGTGGATCAACGAGTTCGATTTGCCTCATCAAATAAGGTAAACAAGCTTCTCGCTCCTCTGGTTTGGGGGCTCTATTTTGTGGAGGACGACAACGCACAATATTGGATATAAAGATATGCTCATCTCTACGAAAACCACAGGCTTCTAAAATTTTATCAAGCATTTGCCCTGATGGTCCCACAAAAGTGTGTCCTTGCATATCTTCGTGATAGCCTGGACCTTCGGCAATAATCATAATATGTGCGTGTGGATTGCCATCTCCAAACACAGCATGGTTGCGAGTGATACTTAAGGGACATTTTTGACAGTTTTCAACCTCTTGACGGAGGATCTCCATTTCTTCCATGATGGCTATAATCTTATTATACAAGAATAGCCAAAGGTACAAAAACTTGCGCTAATAGGAAAGATGTTATGGAGTTAATCGCACGATTTTGCATGCATGAGCTTGTAATTGTACTTCCAATTGACTACTCACACCTTCGTCTGCATGTTTCCACAAGTCACGCACTTTCCATTGACCTGTAATCCCTAAATCGGCAAATGTAACAGCACGAAGCTGCGTTGTGTTTTCTCTGTTAAACAAACCAACAATCCAATCACCATTTGACATTTGTCCATACCAGATCTGATTTTTATCGTCAAGCAAACTAGTAGAAAGAGGCTTGCCAACAAACTTATCTTTATTTAAGGCCAGCAACTCTTCATTTTGATAGAAACGAATATTATCTCCAATAGTATTGTATTGATCGGCAACTGTTACAGGACCACCTGCAAGCAATTGCAAGGAAATAACAGATTCCTTTTCTTCATCTGTGGAGAATGTGTTTAAGCGGATAAAATCGCCATCCGCAATGACACTGTTGCGTCCAGTCACTTGCGACCAATGTATAAAACCATCAAACATATTCATGCTATTGGGCCATGAACTATACATCTTTCCTCGTTCGTTATCTGAAAATTGTCCCCATCCACCATCTCCAGTATCGGCCACAATACGTATCATGTTTCCATATTTCTTTTCTAGAGAAGCTTTGTCAAAAAGGTGGGGCATCACCAAGGATGTGAATACTCCATATTTTTGAGCTGATTCACAAATATATTTCAAAGCCAATCCATATGTATCTCGTCCATATCCACGCCCAACAATGCCCATTCCTCTATCTTGACCATTTTCATACCAACTAAGAAAATCCATGCGTATATATTGTATACCCATTCCTGAGTAATGCTTAAAAAAGCCATCAATATATTCTTGGGCTCCTTTATGAGAAGCAACGACCCAACTAAACCAAGTGTCATTCTTATCTGAATGCAGTACATTGTCTTCGGGCTTGTATTTCAAATCGCCAAAGGTGACATCGGTACCTGCAACCAGTGTGTTATCTGCTCCATGAATCCATATAGGATTGTCGTAGACGCCTACTTTCAGACCCTTTGCTTTACACTTAGCAACCAACGTTTCTAGAGACATACTGCCATAATGAGTCATATATCCTGATTTACCACGAACTAACATCGGAATAAATCCATCGGTACATATCATGTCATAGCCATAAGGTTTTAAATCACGGGCTACCCAATCGATAATTTTATCCCATTCTTCTTCACTGATATCCATATCTTCATTGGACACGCCTTGCTTATTCTGTTCCCAACAATACTCATACACACTCCAATATAGGGGCGCTTTACTGGTGTGTATATTGGCTT
Organism: Bacteroidaceae bacterium; assembly: GCA_963668535.1. Taxonomy (GTDB): domain Bacteria; phylum Bacteroidota; class Bacteroidia; order Bacteroidales; family Bacteroidaceae; genus F22. The sequence goes on along the minus strand of OY764867.1, from coordinate 1,327,031 downwards.
CACTAGATGTATCCTCATTGGACGAATTGTTGTCCCCATGTACACATCCACAAAAAAGGAATGTCAAGATTAACGTATATAGACCTGTCTTGAAAATTTTTCTATTCATATGTTTTTCTTTTAGATTTATAGAAGGTGTAAATGTAGACAAAAGGAGCTATCTATCAAAGTAGTTTAGATACAATTAAGATGCACACAAGCCCATATGTACTGTTTGTCAAGTGATAAGGAAATATTCTGGTGAAGAAAATTAAAGTATTGATTAGATCTCTCTGTTGAGTTATAACGCGTCAATAGGGTACAAAAACAAAGTGCATCTGAAGTATTAAACCATCAGATGCACTTATCAATCAAAACCTTAAATAGAGAGAAGAGTGTTATTTTTCAGTAGAGATATTTTATTTTTTATCTCCAGCAATAGCTTCTTTCATGTGACGAATCCACATATTGACAACAGCTGGATAATCACCTAAACCTTTAAGGTAACAGTTGCTTGCTTCAACTTTGTAAAAACCTGTGGCATTCAACATGACTTTCCAACTTTGGTCTGAAGCACCTTCATTAGGATCTTCGTCACCTGCCATATCGTTATTAGCATGGTCGCCTGCAATAGACATTAGTGGAGCCAAGTTCACGGTTTGTGAAGAAACTTCTATTATGCGAGTTTGATTATATCTTGCATCCAACTCTGCTTGTACATAAGGGTACAACATATTTTCGCAATCTACTGTACCAACAAAGACATTGTTGCTCTTTGTTTTCAAATAATCTTCAATCATATGGTAGCTACGATTAGCATAGCTATAGCTGTCCTCTGGGTTACCATGCCCCATAAATACAACCGTTTGACCTGCTTCTAATTGAGTGTGATAATCGTCCAATAGGATATTTCCCAATTCCACAACATCTTGACCAAAATTTGTACCCTCACCAATGTCACTCAAAAGTGGCTTTCCAAGAACAACCTCAACATCAGGATATGCTTTTTCAAAACTTTTCACGTAATAATCACGAAGCAAAGCAAACTCTTCGCCAGGTATGACGTGAAGAGATTGTATCTCTATCTTTTTGTACCCAGCTTCACCTAGTTTTTCTAACCATTTATCTGGTGTAGCAAACCATTCACCTTTCTTTTGTGCCCAACGAGTAATACAAGTTGTTGAGGTAAAAGAAAAATACTGATCCACATTAGGAAAAGCTTCTGCAAATTGTGCTTTCATCTTGTCATAGGTAGCATGTGGAGCATCGTATGTGCTACCAAATGTAACCAACAACATGGCTGTGTCTTTTGTCTTATCAACCACAACACCATTGTAATCTTTTGTACCTTTTGAATCATCATCGCTGGAACAAGCGCTAAAACCGACTAGAGTTGTTGATGCAAAAAGCATCACACTCAAAAAAAAAGAACTCTTTTTCATGTCTTTTTATTGAAATATTAGTATTAATGAATTATATATTATCGTTTTCTGTCGTTATCTCGAGAAAAACTAACGATCAAAGATACGTAATAAGTACGTCCTGGTGTCTTGGTGCCGTAATTGGTACCATAAGGCTTGGTAACCTTATAGTCTAGCAAGTTGTCTATGCCCGCTTGTGCTTCATATGTAAACCCATGATGCCGTACTAACTTATGACTTGTAGATAAACGCAATAAAGTAAATCCATGAGTGTCTCCATAATAACGGTAATAGCGCTTACTTTGGCTTTTAGCGAAAAAACCGACCCCTAATGTATAATCATTCCAAGAGTGACGCCAGCGCACATGCGCATTACCGTGATGTTTGGACGTACCGTCGAGCATGATATGTTCAACTTCTCCATCATCATTCAATTGATGCCCATCTGCATACACAAAACTATACCCAACACCAGCACTCCAACCATATTTCCAGTGGACACTAGCCAGCATATCTACTCCTTTGCTCTCGGCATCTTCTATGTTTTGATAATTCATAGTACGTTCTATGCCGTGTGCTGCATCACGGACAGAAACAGGTATCTCGACCAATTCGATCATATCATTGACTGTGTTTATATAGCCTGTCAAACTAAAACTATACACACTTGGTTGATATTCAATGCCTGCACTTATATATCGAGAAGTTTGTGGATCTAAATTGGCACTTCCTAAATACCTAGTCAATTTACCCATCATGTCACGCTCATACTGATAATACATTTGCTTCAATGTGGGTGCTTTAAAACCTTCTGCATAAGTAGCTCGTATATTCCAAGAACCGATATGATAGCGTAGACTGGCCTTAGGATTTAAATTGAATCCAAACTCTTTGTGTGTATTTGCACGCAAACCAAAAGTAGCATTCATCCCTTTGAATATCGTCCATTCATCTTGTGCATAAGCTGACAGAATATAAGCTGTTGCATGATCACCCTGCACATTATAAGGGGCTTTTAGATAATCCAATCTATATTCTAATCCTGTGTTTAGTATGTGACTTTCACCAAGATGGAGAATAGCTTTCCCTTCTGCCAAGATTCTTTTTTGTGTATTTTGTAGGATCTCGTCTCCAGATACATATTCTGGATGTATTGGTTTCATCTCACCGACTTCGTCTGTGACCCAATATTCTTCAATGGTGTGTCGAGTATAATCGTGGTAGTAATCCCTTTGATTAAATTGTACCGATGCAGTTATTTTATCACGATGAGGTAATTTATACGTACCGTCTAAAGAAGCAGCATACGATTTATATTTTAAATTATATGTGTTGTAATTGGGCTCACCACAAGGACGGTATATTTCTTTTTGATAATAACTACCTGTAGCCTTTAGTGTCAACGCATCCATAGGACGATAACTAACTCCTTGTTCTATCTTCAAATTAGAATATCTATTGGAGGTCTTGGTTACGCTATTATCAATAATAGTTGTCTTCTTAAGATATTGAGTAGAATTTTGCCAACCATCTGAATGGCCATATTGAAATTTTGTGGTACTTCCCCATTGATTACGAGCTAGATTTAAAACGTTTAGCTGTTTGATATCTCCATAAGAGCCTATGCGGCTGTGATTACTAAAATGGACATCATACATTGACTTTTTAGTAATAATATTGACAACGCCAGCAATAGCATCTGAGCCATACAAAGACGAAGAAGCTCCCTTTACAATTTCAATGCGACTGATGTCATCTACAGCTATAGAAGAGAGATCGTTTTCGCCTCCCATCTCACCATGAAGACGTTTGCCATCCACTAAAATTAGGATATAGCTATTACCTAGGCCATCAAGTTGCATACCTGTGCCCATATCTCCTTCATTAAAACTAAAACTAGGTATTAAAGTACCTAATACTTCAGTCAAACCTTTGCCACCAAAATCTTTTAATACATCTCCCTTTACGACTTGAGTTTGTACAGGGGCTGTTTTATAGTTGTGAGCCGTACCAGTACCAGTAACTACAATCTCGTCAAGATTGATTTGTTTTTGTGCGCAAACTTGCCCTATCCCAGCCACATATAGCAGGATAGAAAGCGTCCATTTGATTGCTTTCATCAAAAAATCGAGTAAAATAATAAGTCATTATGATATGCTTAAACCTGAGCATACTTCATTATTTGTGCATAACTTGGCAGGTCTTCTGACTTTCCCCGAGAACTGACGCCTTCCCATCTCATACATGTTGGCATTGACCAACAGACAGTGGCAATAAGAATATCAGTCTCACTTTTGAAAGGGGATTACAGCTGCAGGCACAGTTTGGGATTTACACCCAATTCCCTTAAATAATCTCATAGGTACAGAGATTATCACCAAAAATGCGTTGCAAAGGTAGAATTATTATCTTATATACGCAAAAAAATTTAGGTTTTGTCTTGTAAGTTATAGTTAAACCCTTATGCTTTCTCGCAATAAAGCAATGTGATGAATAGGTATAAAGAGAAAAACACTTATAATAGAGATAATATACCCAAAGCAAGCAGACTTTGTAGGAGTAACAATACACCTATTGCTACCACTTCTACCCACAAATTAATTCGTACAGCTAAACGCATATCTTGGATAGTAAAAGGACGTTTATGCTCTCCTATATATGGTTTAACCACAACTTGGCCAAAATAAGGATGTGGACCTCCAAATTGACAATTTAGAACGGCAGCAAGAGCTGATTCTGGATAACCAGAATTGGGACTTAAATGGGCTTTACCATAGGTAGATACAATTCTTTTTCCTGTTTTCCAAGTAAATCTAACAGAATTGTCTTCATTCTCTCCTTTTGATAAATGTATGGTGTATTTGCTGTGTACCCAACCTATGAGCAATATCAAATAAGCAGTTATTCGAGCAGGGATATAATTGACCACATCGTCCAATTGGGCGGCAAAGGAACCAAATTGAGCATAACGGGGTGTGCGATATCCTATCATAGAATCTAAAGTATTAATCATTTTGTAGGCCATCATACCAGGAATCCCTAACAATATCCACCAAAATAATGGAGCAATAATCCCATCACTTAAATTTTCAGCAAGTGTTTCTAAAGCAGCTGCTGCAACTTCATGACTTGATAATTCTGCGGTATCTCTACCTACAATTCTTGCTACTTGTTTTCGACCTTTCGATAAAGAATCATTGAGAGCTTCAAAAACAAGACGCACTTCTTTACGCAATGTTTTTCCAGCTAAACAACTAAATACAAAATATATAGATAAAACAAATTGGATAACTATAGCGGCATATTTTATTTCTTCAGAAACATCTGCAACATGAATCAAATAGGCAGGTAAAGCATAAAGCAATAAACTCGTTAATACAAACAAACCAGCTACTAAAACAATAGTCAAGATAGCTCCTCTTGTCAAACGGTTATTTCCTTTGTTCAATCTTTTTTCACCAAAACTGATTATTTTTCCAAAGGCAACAATAGGGTGTGGCATCCATGTTGGATCCCCCAAAAAGAGGTCGAGAATCCAAGCAAATAACAACACAAATATGGCAAGTATACTAAAAGAGATGTCCATAATTATTTCTTTTTCTAACATATCGTTTTACACGAAGGTATATCGTTCTCCATGTACTAAAATAATATTCTTTGTATATGGCCTAAACACTCAAATAATGCATAATTGCTTCCAATAAGTGATTATTTTCTTCTTTAGTCTGTGTACACACTCTAAAGTAGGCATTATCTAAGCCATTAAAATTACTTGCGTCACGAATCAATATCCCATGATTTTGAGCTAAGAATTCTTTCAAGCTAGCTGCTTGACCGAAACGCAATCGACATAACATATAATGGGTATCTGTTGGCCACACTTCTATACATTTTGTGTCCATCAAAGCTTGTCGCAATCGATTCGTTTCTTCTAAATAATCAGTCAAATCCAATTCTATTGGATGTTCAAGAAGATACAATCCTGCAGTAATCGCCATAGCATTTACACTCCATGGTTGTCTATATGGATGCATTAATTTTATAAGGTTTTCATGACAAATCATATACCCCAAACGCAATCCAGCAATAAGACTTCGTTTAGTCATCGAATGCAGTATAATAACATTGGGCAATGTAATAGCTTCGTCATCTAATATAGTGTTTTTTAATGTAAAATCAGCATAAGATTGATCTATTACAAAGATTTTATCAGAATATTTTTTGATACAGTCTAGCAATACTTCTTTTTCGTAAACAGTTCCTGTTGGATTATTCGGGTTGCATATCCAAACAATTTCACTTTCTACAGGAATCGCATCTATACTGTAAAACATTTTAAGCTTATGCTTATGTGCTTGACAACTATCTTGATATTCGCTAAATGTAGGAGCCAATATCGCTGAATGTCTAAAAGCAAAAGCTTGGGCTATCATATAAATAGCTTGAGTAGCTCCATTAGTAATCAACACATTATTATGAAATACGTGGTGATAGGCTGCTAAAGCTTTAGCCAATGTATCGGCTCCAGGCTCTGGGTAATGGTGAATGTCTTCAATATGTTGTATAAGATGTGATTTTAAACCATCACAATTTAATGTTTGAAGTACATTACTACTAAAGTTACTCACTATAGGTACATTATACATATGTGCGTCATCGCCATGTCCTTGTATCATAACTTAATCTACAGGATTTGAAATAATTGAATAGAGTTTATCGATATCCACATGGTTACGCACATGCTGTGCAAGTGCGTCATATTGTCGTGATTTGTAAGTCTGATAATCTTCTTTGGGAAGATTGTTTTCTTGTAACAAGTTGCTATATGGTGCCAATAAATAGTCAATAACTACTGTATTATCCAATAATCCATGTATGTAACTTCCCATGCAACGATGTGGGATACCAAGCCCTTCTTTTGAGCCATCAGATAAAGTGTTCAACCATTCGAAAGATACTGAATCTGAAGTACTAAAATCTCTACGAGTGGTTTCACCTTGATGAATCTCATAACCAGCGCAATAATTTTGAGATTTATTCGTTGATAATGAAAATTCAAATTGTACTTGTCTCGTCACCTTATCGCCTTGAAGAATAGTATCTGTGGGAAGAATACCCAATCCGTCAATCATAGGAATATCTCCTTCCTGTTGCATGGGATCGGCAATCGTGCATCCCATCATTTGATATCCTCCGCATATCCCGACAACTTGTTTTCCAGCATGGTATTGCTTCAGAACTTCAGAAGCTAATCCCTTGCTCCTCAGTAAAGACATATCATGAATAGTATTCTTACTACCAGGAATAATAATAATATCTGCTTTTGCTAGTTCTTCTGGCTTATCAGTATAGTATTGGTGCACACGATTATCATTGGCTAACGCTGAGAAATCTGTAAAATTGGCCATATGACGAAGCAAAACAACCGCCACATTGATTTTGGAATCTTGAGAAGCTGTTTTTGTTTTCTCATCTAATATAACTGAATCTTCTGCCTCAATATCAATACCTTGATAGTAAGGAATCACACCTAAAACAGACACACCACATAGCTCTTCTATTTTCTGTATACCAGATTGGAACAAAGAGATATCTCCACGGAATTTATTGATGATAATGCCACTCAAGTGCTTTCTTTCTTCTGGAGTGAGTAACATCACAGAACCATATAAACTAGCAAACACACCTCCTCTATCAATATCAGCAACCAAAATAACATGAGCTCCTGCATGAATAGCCATAGGCATATTGACTAAATCACGATGACGAAGATTAATTTCACTAATTGATCCTGCTCCTTCCATCACTATGGGTTGATAACGCGCTTGTAATCTATCAAAAGCCGCATACACTTCGGCACGTAAAAAATCATGCCCTTCATTACGATAGTATTCTTTAGCAGAACGATTTCCTATTGGTTTCCCATGAAGCACAACTTGAGATTTCATATCACCAGTAGGTTTTAAAAGTAGTGGATTCATATCTGTATGACAAGGCACTTGCGCTGCTTCTGCTTGTACAGCTTGTGCACGACCTATTTCAAAACCTTCTGGAGTAGCGTATGAATTGAGAGCCATATTCTGAGCTTTAAATGGCGCTGGGGTATAACCATCCTGTTTTAGGATGCGACAAAATGCTGCCGCAACGACGCTCTTTCCAACATCGCTCCCAGTTCCTGCCAACATAAAAGGATATAATTGCTTCATGATAATAAACTGCCTATTTGTATTTCAGGTGACAAAGGTACAAAAAGCACAGTTTTTAAATGCCTGTACTTTGATTTTTTTGTATTTTTGTATCCATGAGAAAAATAACTATAATCACTGGTGGAGCTCGTAGTGGAAAAAGTACTTATGCAGAAAAAATAGCTCTGCATACGGAACAACCTGTATACATAGCTACTGCTCGAATATGGGATGATGAGTTTGCACAAAGAATTGCTAGACATCAGGCACGTAGAGGAGATAAATGGACAAATATTGAGGAAGAAAAAAAACTCAGTAATCATTGTTTTACTCAACGAACTATTCTTATTGATTGTGTGACTTTGTGGACAACCAATTTCTTTTTTGATGCTGGAGAAAATACGCCTTTAGACGATATTTTGGAGGATATAAAAAAAGAATTTATTCGTTTTACTCAAGAGGATAATCATTATATTTTTGTAACAAACGAAATAGGATTGGGGGGAACTTCTGTTGACAGAGTACAACGTCGTTTTACGGATTTACTTGGATGGGTCAACCAATTTATAGCTACACAAGCTAATGAAGTGATTATGATGATTAGCGGAATTCCTATAACAATAAAATAACCATATATATACAACAATGAATCCAATAAAAACTCATGTAGAACAACCTATTTTTTCAATATCAACACCTTGTACTAGTATTAGAAAAAAATTACAAGAAAAAATTGACCACTTATCAAAGCCGAAAGGATCTTTAGGAGTGTTGGAAAATATTGCCCTTGAAATAGGATATATTCAACAAACTGTACATCCAACTTTACAATCCCCTACGCATATCATATTTGGCGCTGACCATGGAATTGAACAGGAAGGAGTTAGTTTTACTCCAAGAGAAGTAACATGGCAACAAATGATTCATTTCACTAAAGGTGGTGGCGGAGTGAATCTATTCTGTGACCAACATCATTTTAATCTTAAAGTTGTAGACACTGGTGTTGATTATGATTTTCACCCTGACCTACCTATTATAAACAGAAAAACAGCTTACGGCACAAAAAATTTTCTTCATAAACCAGCTATGAGTGAAAAAGAAATGTATCAGGCACTATGGACTGGTATAGAAATGGTTGATAATGCTCATACAGAAGGATGCAATGTGATTTGTTTTGGTGAAATGGGTATTGCTAATACTTCACCTTCTGCCATATGGATGTCTATATTGGAAAATATTGATTTAAAAGAGTGTGTTGGAGCTGGATCCGGTTTGTGTAATGCTGGTATTACTCACAAACTACAAGTTCTTTTACAAGCTGTGGATAACTATAAAAAAAACATGACAAATACAAAAGATGCATGGACAATTATGCGTTATTTCGGTGGATTTGAAATGGTCGCAGCTGTGGGAGCAATGTTACATGCAGCCGAAAAAAAAATGATCATTATGATTGATGGATTTATTATGAGTAGTTGTTTATTAATGGCTAAACATCTCCATCCTGCAGTTATGCATTATGCAATCTGTTGCCATGAAGGAGATGAAAAAGGACACAAACGTCTATTACAAGCTCTTGGAAAATCACCTATACTACATCTTGGGATGCGTTTAGGTGAAGGAACTGGTGCTTTGTGTGCTTACCCTATTCTACAATCTGCTGTAAAAATGATTAACGACATGGATAGTTTCGATAATGGAAAAGTTTCTGATTATATCCACAATAAATAAACAATAATATGACTACGTCTAATGAATCTTCAACAATAGACCAATTGTTGGCTGGACTTACACTGTTTACACGCTTTCCATTTTGGAAAATCAAAAAGATTCCTGCAGATGCTTTCAAAAGAGCAGTTGAATGGTGGCCATTAGCAGGATGGTTTACAGGAGGTACAATGGCGATAAGTTACTTAATAGCATCACAATTATGGACAGCTCATGTAGCTCTTTTAATTCCTCTTGTGGTACGTATATTAATAACTGGAGCTTTACATGAAGATGGATTAGCTGATGTATGTGATGGATTGGGAGGAGGAACAACTCCAACCAGACGACTTGAAATCATGAAAGATAGTCATATAGGCACATATGGAGTTCTAGGACTTATTGTGTATAACTTACTTATATATTGTACTTTGTTAAGTGGATATGAACACATCCACTGGATGGTATTTCTAATTTTTGATCCTGGATGTAAAGCTATTTCTACACAGTTAATCAACATTCTTCCTTATGCACGTCCTGTTGAACAAAGTAAAATACAAGCTGTATACCAACGTATTTCTTTGATTTCTTCTCTACGAGCCATATTTATAGGATTACTACCATTATTATTGTGGTGTATGTGGAATACTACTCACGGAATAGCTTTTTCTCGTGTTTTAATCAGTTATGCACTCCCTATGTGTATACCTATTTTCGTTCTATTAATTTTGACTTCTCTATTCAAGAAAAAAATTGGAGGGTATACGGGAGATTGTTGTGGAGCAACTTTTTTACTATTAGAATTATCTGCTTTTTTAAGTTGGAGTGCAATTGGTAATTTAGGTTTTATGTAAATTTATTACTTATAGCAAACTAAAAAAGTCAAATTCTGATTCCCAGAAAGATATTATCCTATCTTTGATTTGTATTATTGACACATTTCCATTAATTTCGTGCACAATACCTTAAGTGACCTAATTATAACAATCTATATAATACCCATTTCAAAAATGAATGCAAGTAGTTTACAAAAGCCCTATGTAGTCGGCATGGACATAGGCGGTACAAATACCGTATTCGGTATTGTTGATGCTCGAGGTGAAATCCTAGCAAGTGACAAAATCAAAACTGGTAATTATGCCACTGCAGAAGAGTACGTAAGTGCTGTTTGCAATGTGTTAGTACCATTGATTGAAAAAACATGCGGTGTGGATAAAATCAAAGGCATGGGGGTAGGTGCTCCTAATGGAAACTTCTACAACGGTACTATCGAATATGCTCCAAACCTTCCTTGGAAAGGTGTTATTCCATTGGCTCAAATGTTTGAAGAACGAGTAGGTGTACCTTGTGTATTAACCAATGATGCCAATGCGGCTGCAGTAGGTGAAATGACTTATGGTGCTGCTCGTGGTATGAAGAATTTTATCATGATTACCCTAGGTACAGGTGTTGGTTCTGGTATCGTTATCAACGGTCAAGTACTTTACGGACATGATGGTTTTGCAGGAGAATTAGGACACACTATTATTCGTCGCGAAAATGGCAGAGTATGTGGTTGTGGCCGTAAAGGTTGTCTTGAAGCATATTGTTCTGCAACTGGTGTTGCTCGTTCAGCTAAAGAAATTGTGACTAAAGCTACCCAAGAAACTGTATTAAGCAAAATACCTGTAGAAGAAATTACATCTAAAGATGTCTATGATGCAGCTGTTCAAGGTGATAAAGTAGCACAAGATATATTTGACTATACAGGTAAAATTCTTGGTGAAGCCATTTGTGATTTTGTTGCTTTCTCTAGCCCTGAAGCCATTGTACTTTTCGGTGGTCTTGCTAAAGCAGGTAAATATATCATGGATCCTATCCAAAAAACAATGGATGAAAATATGTTGACTATCTTTAAAGGTAAAGCAAAATTAATTCCTTCAGAATTGAAGGATAGCGATGCAGCTGTTCTTGGTGCAAGTGCACTAGCTTGGGAAATTAAGTAACTTAAGCTATTGATAAAACAACTATATTTTTAGTATAAACTGACCAATGGTCTCCAAGAACTTACTATATAGCTAAGTTTTGGAGATCATTTTTTATAAGCACAAATGATTTAATTATGAACAATTGTACATCTCCTACTCGTATTCTATTTGTATGTCTCGGCAATATATGCCGTAGTCCAACAGCACAAGGCGTCATGGAAAATATTCTAAAAAAGACTACTGGATTAAATCATATTGAAATTGATTCTGCAGGCATTTTAAATGTCCATCAAGGTGAACTACCAGATAAACGTATGAGAACTCAAGCATCTAAACGTGGCTACAACTTAACTCATTTAAGCCGTCAGGTACGTGTCGAGGATTTTGACGATTTTGATTTAATCCTTGGTATGGATGACAAAAATATATCTAACCTAATTGAATTAGCTCCCACCATAGAAGATGAGCAAAAAATAAAAAGAATGACTGATTATGCTATTGAAACAACAATGGATCATGTGCCAGATCCGTATTATGGTGGTTCAAAAGGATTTGAATTAGTTTTAGACATTCTTGAGGACTGCTGTAAAGGACTTGTAAAGACCTTAGATAAAAGGATTTAATTCAGTTTAAAGCAAAAAAAAGGAGTCACACCTGACTCCAACCTTGTTAACCTTAAATCTAATACTATGAAAAACACAGTACAAATATACGGATTCCTCATAAAGGAACAAATTATTCAAGAATAAAAACGTGTTATATAGCATGATTTAACTATACGACCTACTTTTAACTAGGAAACCTATATTTTTTTACATATAACCAATTGATATATAGGTATATCTATTTTAAATACTAAAGAATATACTTTTTCAATATATAGTCTCGGAATAAAAGCCTATTCGCTATAGTATTAGAAGTATAATTTAATAAGAAACATCCACATCTAGTCCAGTTTCTTCTCTAACACGATTACCAATTGAATCTAAAACATCCTTAGATACCTTTTGGAGACCTTTTGCGGGTGTTTCTCTATCAATAGTATAAATCATTACCTTTTGAGGATTAATTTCTCGTACAGCCTCTATCCACGGTTTAACGTAATAGTCACTGGTATTATCTACATTAAATCCATCAACTTCACCTTGTACAAACATCGTTTGTATTATACAATCTTTTCCAAACGCTTTCATAGTATCAATGATATCATGTAGATTATAATCTCCTTTGGGACAATCCACTCTATCAATATATTCTTTGTCAACAGTGTCGAGCTTAATGCAATTGTTGTCCACTAAAAGTAGTGCTTTAAACACATCTTCTTTTATGATACGAGAACCATTGGTTAAAACAGATATTTCACAATTAGGAGCATAAGTATCTCGTATTCGAATAGTCTCTTGTATAATCCACAAAAAATCTGGATGTAATGTCGGCTCTCCATTTCCTGCGAAGGTTATAACATCGGGTAAAATACCCCCTGCGCGCATAGAAACCAATTTGTCTATTAACATATCTCTGACATGAGTCTTTTCAGGAAATCCACTTTTAGTTTGTGTTTTCTTATTAAATCCACATTCGCAATAGACACAATCAAAAGAACAAATTTTACCATCAGCAGGTAATAAATTGATTCCTAAAGACACTCCGAAACGACGTGACTGTACAGGTCCAAAAACTGGAGAAGAAAATAATTTTGTTGCCATTGTATTATGTATTATATCAATTGTGTAATTATTAATTTATATTTGGTGAGCCTATTTCTATATCGTTTCATTGATTCTATCAATTAGAGATAAGTTCATGTTATCCACTATTATGCACCTACTATTATTATTATGTATTTGATTTTTCTATTTAAACAAAAAACCTATAAGAATAATATAGTGCTGTGGATTTGTTGAAACTCTATTAGATATTTTCTTGTTTTTAAAGTTATTCTTTTTAGAGGTGGAAATTATACACATAAAAACACACATAGGAAAATTACTCATATAGAGTGACTTCATACTATTTCCATAGAGCTATACACATCTTGTTTATTTCTTACAAAGGTATAAAACTATTTCAGGTATCGATGTTGATAAACTTGTTTTTTTCGGTAGAAAGTTCATGTAAAACTCAACAGTTTCAAAATTTGGAGGATTCATTCTTTTGTGTATACGATACTTACTAGTAAGATTACAAATATATTTTTTCAAAATCTTTGCAAGAGATATGCGCAAGTTTTGCACGGGTTATCTACATATGTTTGTATCTTTGCACCATACTATATTCATTTGTTTAATTGTCACTATATATGAATCATCAAAAATTATCTATTCGTGAGCTACAGCGTATCAGCACTGAAGAATTTAAAGGAGTCAAAAAACTTCCTTTGATTGTTGTTCTTGACAATATACGTAGTTTACACAATATAGGCGCTATTTTTCGTACATGTGATGCATTTCGTATTAATCAGATTCACTTGTGTGGCTTGACTGCTCAGCCTCCTCATGCTGAAATACACAAAACAGCTTTAGGAGCAGAATATAGTGTTGATTGGAAATATTATGAGCATACTATGGAATCAATTCATGCATTGAAAGCTTCTGGATATACTTTATTAGCTGTAGAACAAGCAAAAGATAGTATAATGCTTGATGTATTACAATTAGATTCCACAAAAAAATATGCAATAGTGATGGGAAATGAAGTAAAAGGCGTGCAACAACAAGTCATTGATGCTTGTGATGGTTGTATAGAAATTCCACAGTACGGAACTAAACACTCTTTGAATGTATCAGTTTCTGCTGGTATGGTTATATGGCATTGTTTCACTCAATTACCTTTAGAAGAATAAGATGTGAACATACTGATGTGTATAAATATAGAAAACGAGTAACAAACTACTGTTCAGTTTGTTACTCGTTTTCTTATATTGAATCCTCAATAATATGAGGTAACTTACAAAGTGTTTACTTAAACTCGTTCCAATCTACTTGCTTCATATCTTTTTTCTCCATTAATGCAATGTGCATTCCAAAAGCTGCACGAAGATTATGTGGAGTGTGACTTGTAGCGCACATATTCAAATACTCACGAAGTATTGGTTGATAATCTGGATGTACACAATTTGCGATAATCGCTTCAGCACGTTCTTTAGGGCTTTTTCCACGGAGGTCGGCAATACCTTGTTCTGTGATTAAGATATTAACTGAGTGTTCATTGTGATCAACATGTGATACCATTGGTACGATGGAGCTAATGGCACCTCCTTTTGCTGTAGATGGACAAGTAAAGATGCTGATAAATGCATTACGAGTAAAGTCAGCAGAACCACCAATACCATTCATCATCTTACTACCACACACTTGAGTTGAGTTGACATTACCATAGATATCTGCTTCAAGGGCTGTATTGATTGAAATCAATCCTAAACGACGAGCAACTTCTGGATTGTTTGAGATTTCAGTTGGACGAATAACAAGACGATCTTTGAAAAATTCGATGTTTTCATATATATAATCTAAATATTCGTTGGAAACTGAAAGTGAACTGGTAGAACCAAACTTGATATGTCCTTCTTTCATTAATTTTATTACAGAATCTTGAATAACTTCTGTGTACATTTCGAAAGGTGGAATACTTTCATCTTCACCAAGAGCAGCAAGTACAGCATTGGCTACGTTACCTACGCCTGATTGGATAGGAGCGAATTCTGCTGGAATGACTCCTCGTTTCATTTCATTAGCCAAGAAAGTCGCTACATTTTGTCCAATTTTAGTTGTTACTTCGTCAGGATCTGTAAATGGACGAGCTTCATCAGGTAAGTGAGTTTCAACAATACCAACAATTTTTGAAGGATCAACCTTAATATAAGGTGTACCTATACGATCGCTAGGTTTATAAATAGGAATTTCTCTACGTGCAGGAGGATCAAGTGGTTCATACATATCGTGTAGACCTTTCATTTTCATGCTATGTGCAGAGTTTAATTCAATAATAATCTTGTCTGCAAGGCTACATACTGTTGGAGAAATACCACCACCAGTTGTGATATAGATTTCTCCTTCATCTGTAACATCTAATGCCTCAACAATAGCAATGTCTAGTTTACCAAAAAAACCATATCGGAGTTCTTGGGCCATTTGAGAAAGGTGCATATCATTATATGCAATCTTTCCTGCATTTACTGCCTTACGAAAATCACCATTTGTAGTGTAAGGAGCACGGTAACGAAGGGCGTCGGCACGTACTAATTGACCGTCAGCAGAATCTCCAGTAGAAGCACCTGTGAATAGATTGATTTTGAACTCTTCGCCGCGATCGTGAGCTTCATGAGCCAATTTTGCGACTTCTGGGATAACTACTTTTGGGCTACCTGCAGGTGTAAAACCACTTAAACCTACATTAAAGCCATCTTTTACAAACGTAGCAGCTTCTGCTGCTGTCATTTTTTTAAATGCCATTTTTTTGTATTCTAATATTTCTATTCTATTGATAGTTTATGTACTTTTATCGAATGTCTTGGTATTTAGAACGTAAAATTTCACTCCAAATTATTGCTTGTTTTAAACGAGATTTGGAATTAAGTTTATATCTAATACTTCTTTTCGAAGTCTTATTTGTGCTTATTGGTTGAGGTTGCTCAATCTCTATAGGTGTATACCCTTCTTTGGTTGGATATGCATTTTCTCCTTTAAACATAAAAGGATGCTCTTTTTCTGGATGGGGAGTATAGAGAGTTTGCTCTATATTGTCAAGAGATGATTCTTCCTCGGGTTTTGTGGTAAATGTTTGTTGAGATTCTTGCAATTTTTTTTCTAACTGCTCGAAAAATGATGGAGGTTGTTCAGAGGGGGAAGTCGTTGTATTGTCACGATTTGAGTCAGCGGTTTCTTGTTTTTTGTAATTAGAAACCGTTCTATATATTAAATTAAGTCCGATGACAAGTGGAATTATCCACACAGAAAAATCTTCCCATCCTGCTGTATATAAAATCTCCATAAGTAAGCATTTAAAGGTGACACACTTTCTCGCACCAAAGATACGGATTTTTAATAATATAAAATGTGGATAAGTGTAAAATCTTATAAAAGAACATAAGAAAAGGGGAGCTTCACAGTTCCCCTTGTCTTTTTAACCTAAACCTTAACTATGAAAAAATCTAATGTTTCTTTCACGCTACAAATATAGAAACAAATCTTTCATTGTGCAAGCGATTTGCCTAAAAAATCTACAATTTAATAGTTTTGTCACATTGAAACTGTTTATTTCATATGGTTTTTATTGTTTGCAGAATATAATACTCTAGTTTTGACTGTTATATAGATAATGCTTATCTTTGCAATCTCAATTTTTTTAATATATAATTAAAGACATGATGAATCTTTCAAATGATGGATTAGACTCAAAATCTAATTCTAATAATGATTGCATGAAGCAATTGTTTATCGAAACTCATGGTTGTCAGATGAATGTAGCCGATAGTGAAGTGGTGGCTAGTATCATGCATATGGCAGGGTATGAATTAACAGAAGATGCGGATCAAGCAGATGCGATTTTTATCAACACTTGTTCAGTGAGAGACAATGCGGAACAGAAAATTCTCCACCGCTTATCCCACCTTAACCAATTACGAAAAAAAGGCCGTTCTTTTATTATCGGTGTTTTGGGGTGTATGGCTGAGCGTGTACAAGAACAATTGATAAATGAATATCAAGTAGATGTTGTTGCGGGCCCTGATGCTTATCTAAGTTTGCCAGATATTGTTGCTTCTGCCGAATTAGGTAAACCAGCAATGAATGTTCAACTTTCAAAAACTGAAACCTACAGAGATGTGTTGCCTACACGTATTCAGCACAATAAAATTACTGGTTTCGTATCTATTACCCGAGGATGTAATAATTTTTGTACTTATTGTATTGTGCCCTACACACGTGGTCGTGAACGTAGTCGTGATGTACAAAGTATTTTGAATGAAGTCAAGGACTTAGAAATGCGTGGTTATAAAGAGGTTACTTTACTAGGACAGAATGTAAATTCTTACTTAGTACAGACTGATGATGGAGAAACAATAGGGTTTGATAAATTGCTTCGTTTAGTTGCTCATGCAGTTCCTTGTATGCGCATTCGTTTTTCTACCTCTCATCCAAAAGACATGTCGGATGAAACAATACAAGCGATTGCTGACGAACCAAATATTTGCAATCATGTGCATTTACCAGTACAAAGTGGCAGTAGTCGTATTTTGAAATTAATGAATCGTCGTTATACTCGAGAATGGTATTTAAATCGAATTGAAACAATCAAACGTCTTATACCTGATTGTGGGCTATCTACAGATATTTTTTGTGGATTTCACTCTGAAACAGAAGAAGATCATCAATTATCTTTGAGTATAATGCAAGAAGTTGGGTATGATTCAGCCTTTATGTTCAAATATAGTGAACGAGAGGGAACTTATGCTTCTCGTCATTTAGAAGATGATATTCCTGAAGAAGTGAAAATTCGTCGTTTGAATGAGATTATTGCTGTCCAAAATAAGTTGTCTGCAGAAGCAAATCAAAGATGTATTGGTAAAGAATATGAAGTACTTGTTGAAGGAATCTCTAAGCGTAGTCGTGAACAATTGTTTGGTCGTACACAACAAAATAAAGTTGTTGTTTTTGATCGACACGATGTAAAAATTGGCGATTATGTACAGGTGAAGATTAATGATGCTTCTTCAGCAACTTTGCATGGAGAACTTGTCAACCAATAATAAATAACTTGAAAGATACAGAGCGAATAAACGAAACTCGCTCTGTATCTGTTAAAAAACAAATCTATTTTTAGGCTGTTACAAGGGAATTTGTTATATTTGTATCAACTTGATATAAACTGCAATTAGTACTCTTATAAAATGATGCATAGAGTTCATCTGGAACAATGTCCAATATGTGGAGCTTCTTCGTTCGAAGAGGCTTTTTCTTGTGTTGATAACTTTGTGTCTAAAGAGACTTATCAATTGGTGAAATGTTCTCAATGTGGTTTCTTGTGTACTCAGGATGTGCCAGATGCAGATCATATAGGAAATTACTACCAATCGGATGAATATATATCTCACACAAACACAAAACGTGGAGTTATGAATAGTTTGTATCATTTTGCTCGCCAGTTTATGTTGCTACAAAAAGCGCGATTGATTGAGCAATCAAACTCTTTGAACAGTGTGAAAAACCTGTTAGAAGTTGGTTCGGGTACCGGTTATTTTGCACATACTATGTCAAAAAGAGGTTGGGCAGTAACAGGTGTTGAACCAAGTGTTATATGTCGTACACAAGCGAAAGAATTATTTGATTTAGATTTAAAATCTTTAGAAGTGCTTGATGACCATATACATTCCGAATATCCTAAAAGTGAATCATACAATGTCATTGCGTTGTGGCATGTATTAGAACATATTCCTAATTTAAATGAACGTATGGAGCAATTTTATCAATGGCTGCATTATGGTGGTGTTTTGGTCATAGCTGTTCCAAATCCTGATTCTTTTGATGCTCAGCATTATGGTACTGACTGGGCAGCGTATGATACCCCTCGACACTTATGGCATTTCACTGTGCATACAATGAAAAAATTAGCAAAGAAACACGACTTTAATTTGGTCAATATTTACCCTATGCCATTAGATGCCTTTTATGTTTCTATGCTTACTGAAAAACATAGAGGATATTCATTATCTGCTATTCGTGGGTTCTTTACTGGGTGTAGAGCTTCTTTGAATTTGCTATTTGGAAAAAAAACGGCCAGTAGTTCCTTGATATATATATTCAAAAAAGAAAAAAATAGTCGAAGAACTAAATAAGAATACTAGCATGGGAAAGAATAAACATACACGTCATTTATTTCGTTGGCAAGATATTACAAATACCATCAGTATATCTATGGTGTTGATTGTTATAGGTGTTGTGACTTTTTTTTGGTTGGGTGCCGATCGTTTATCAACCTATGTGCGCGAGAATATTAAATTTTCTATCGTACTAGATGAGTCGATGAGCGACAAACGTATTCATCAAATAGAAGCAGACTTAACACATAAAGACTTTGTCAAAGAAATTAAGCTCATATCTAAAAAAGAAGCTTTAGATGAGCAGATAAAAGCTATGGGGACAGATCCTGCTGAGTTTTTGGGATACAATCCGTTTAAAGCTTCCCTAGAGATAAAGTTGCATGCTAACTATGCCAATGCGGATAGTTTGGCAGTTATAGAAAAACAGCTGAATAAACAATACAAGCATGACATAGACGAATTATTGTATCAGAAAGAACTTATAGACCAGGTAAATCATCATATTCGAATTATTACCTACTGGTTAGCTGGATTAGCTTTGTTATTTGCGCTAATTTCTTTTGCACTTATCAATAATATGATTCGTTTATCCATGTATGCCAAACGATTTAGCATACATACGATGAAACTGGTGGGTGCTAGTTGGGGATTTATTCAACGCCCCTTTATTCAACGACATTTATTGAGTGGTTTTATTGCAGCAATAATAACGGATGTATTTCTTTTCTCGGCTGGACGTTGGATTATTCGATATCAACCAGAATTATTGGACCTGATTAGTCTTAATATGCTCATAATTGTGGCTGGCGTTGTGATGTTAAGTGGTCTGTTGATAACGTTTATATGTGCATATTTTTCTATTAATAGGTATTTGCGCATGTCCAACCATTCCCTGTATGAAATATAGAATATAAAGTATAAACCCAATGGAAAAACAACATTTTGCATTTGCTAGAATCAACTATATCTTATTAGGTATAGGAATAGCTATTATTATCTTAGGTTTTATTTTGATGTCAGGGTCGAGCACGACATTGACTCATTTTAATGAAAATATCTTTAGCTTTCGCCGCATCAGATTAGCTCCAGTCGTTTGTTTTTTGGGCTTCATTTTTTGTATATATGCGATACTAAAAAAGCCTATAGAAAATAAATAGTGAAACTTTACAAAGCTCAAAATATACATTGTATCACAATATTAAATTGATTGTTTCATGGATTTATTGCAAACTATTATCGTATCTATTGTTGAAGGATTGACTGAATATTTACCAGTCTCTTCTACTGGCCACATGATTATTACCCAATACTTACTAGGGGTGGATGGATCGGATGAATTTATTAAAGCTTTTGATGTTATTATTCAGTTTGGAGCTATTTTGTCCGTTGTCGTTTTGTACTGGAAACGGTTTTTTCGTATTAATCACGCTACAATGGAAGGTCAGCCTAGTTTATTGCAGAAGTGTTTACATCGATATGACTTTTATGTAAAGTTGCTCGTAGCTTTTTTACCTGCGGCCGTTATCGGCTTTTTGCTAAGTGATTTTATTGATAGCCTTCTTGAAAATGTATATGTAGTTGCCATAATGCTTATAATTGGAGGTGTTTTCATGATTTTTGTTGATAAGTTATTTGCTGTATCCGAGGAAGAAGCCAAACCGATGACAAATCGTAGTGCCCTTATGATAGGCTTTTGTCAATGTATTGCTATGATACCAGGAGTATCCCGTTCTATGGCAACTATTGTTGGAGGTATGGGGCAGAAGTTGACAAGAAAAGATGCTGCAGAATTTTCGTTTTTTTTGGCCGTACCGACTATGGCTGCTGCGTCTTGTTATAAATTATTGAAAGTATTTATGAGTGACACAGGGGTTGATATGCTCCAAAATCATTTAATAACTTTATTGATAGGTAATGTTATAGCTTTCTTTGTTGCATTACTAGCTATCAAGTTTTTTATAGCTTTTTTGAATAAGCATGGATTTAAAGCATTTGGTTATTATCGTATTGTAGCTGGCATAGCCATTTTACTTATGCTTTGTTTTGGAGCAAGTTTAACCCTATAAAAGGCTATTAAAAACGTTTAGACGCGATCGATTCAGAATTATATAATAAAAGTATAGATACACGTTGAAAGATTTTAAAGCAGGTGAGGTCCTGTATTTTGATAAACCTTTGGAATGGACTTCGTTCCAATTAGTTGCTAAAGTACGGCATGCAATTTGCCGTACGATGGGAGTGAAAAAGTTGAAAGTTGGTCATGCGGGTACATTAGATCCTCTAGCTACAGGTGTTATGATTTTGTGTACAGGAAAAGCGACTAAGCGAATAGAGGAATTTCAGTACCAGACAAAAGAATATGTTGCGACTTTGAAACTTGGAGCAACAACCGCTTCTTTTGATTTGGAAAAACCGATAGATGCCACTTTCCCAACTGACCATATTACAGAAGATAAGGTACGTGATACGCTGAAAACTTTTTTAGGGCGGATAGAACAAGTACCCCCTGCATTTAGCGCTGTTATGGTAGAAGGAAAAAGAGCTTATGAGCTCGCGAGAAAAGGCGAAGAAGTTAAATTAAAACCTAAAGTCTTGGTTATTGATGAAATAGAATTGATTCGTTGTGAACTCGATAAACAAGAAATAGAAATTCGTGTTGTATGTAGTAAAGGAACCTATATTCGTGCTTTAGCTCGTGATATAGGAGAAGCTTTAAATAGTGGTGCTCACTTGATTAGCCTACGACGTACTCGAGTTGGAGATATACGAGAAAAAGACTTGATGAATCCCCTTGATTTTCCAGAGTGGATCAAACAACAAGAAATAGTGATAGAAGAAAAAAATAATTACTAGATAAAACCCAAAGAAATGAAGTTATCTGAATTTTATTACGATTTACCAGATGAGAAAATTGCTATGTACCCATCAAAATTTCGTGATGAGTCACGTTTGATGGTTTTGCATCGCAAAACGGGTGAGATAGAACACCGATTTTTCAAAGAAATAATTGAGTACTTTGATGAAGAGGACTTGTTTGTTTTTAATGACACAAAAGTTTTTCCTGCTCGTTTGTATGGTAATAAGGAGAAAACCAATGCACGTATTGAGGTTTTCTTACTTCGTGAGCTCAATGAAGAACAGCGTCTATGGGATGTGTTGGTTGATCCAGCCCGCAAAATCCGAATAGGAAACAAGCTGTATTTTGGAGAAGATGATAGTATGGTAGCTGAGGTTATTGATAACACAACATCCAGAGGACGTACGTTGCGTTTCTTATACGAAGGAACACATGACGATTTTAAGCGTGATTTGTATGCATTAGGTGTTACCCCACTTCCAGAACATATTATTAATAGACCAGCAGAGGAGTCTGATGCAGAACGATTCCAATCGATTTTTGCAAAAAATGAAGGAGCTGTAACAGCTCCAGCAGCTAGTTTACATTTTAGTCGTGAACTTTTAAAACGTTTTGAAATTAAAGGTATTGATCAAGCCTTTATTACCGCACACTCAGGTTTGGGGAACTTCCGTGAAATTGATGTGGAAGATTTGACAAAGCATAAGATGGAAAGTGAACAAATACAGGTGCTTCAACAAACGGTCGATTGTGTTAATAAAAAGAAGGACGAAGGCCGCAGTGTGTGTGCAGTTGGTGCATGTACCATGCGTGCTTTAGAAAGTACATATAGTACAGATGGTCATCTGAAAGCATATGATGGCTGGACCAATAAATTTATTTTTCCAGAATACAACTTTAATGTAGCCACAAGTTTTGTTACTAATTTTCATATGCCATATTCAACTATGTTGATGTTGACTGCTGCCTTTGGCGGATATCAACATGTAATGGATGCTTATGAAGTGGCTCTCAAAGAGGGATACCGTTTTGGTACCTATGGAGATGCCATGCTAATCATTGACTAATCTTTCTAGTTGATGTGTAGAATGTTATACCTTAGTTTAGGGTCCAATTTGGGCAATAGACACTATTTTCTACAAGAAGCGATCGCCCGTTTAGCGCAGGCGATCGCTCCTGTTTATGTTGTCTCTAATTTTGTAGAGACAGACCCTTGGGGATTTGATTCTTCTCATGCCTTTCTGAATGCTGTAGTAGCTATAAAAACGAATTTGTCTGCTGAAAAAATTCTAGAAATCACTCAACATATTGAACGAGAATTGGGACGTAATTACAAACGAAAACATGGTGAAGTCTATAAAGATCGCATTATTGATATTGATATTTTAATGCTAGGTGATTTAGTTTTTCATAGTCCATATTTACTCATTCCCCACCCTTATATGCATGTACGTGATTTTGTGCTAATTCCTTTTGCAGAGATTGCACCAGATATAGTGCATCCCCTTAATGGATTTAAAATATCTCAATTATTGAAAAAGTTAGATTGATATTTGGTTTTTTCGTTGTATATTTGCGGCATAAAAATAATATTCATGTGGATAGATTTGTTGATGCTTGCAACCACAGAAAAAAATGCTAAAACTCCCCTTATAACAAGTGCGCTGTTCTGGTGTTCTTGATTCTTTTGCAAGCATCTTATGAGTCGACCCCAATTAAATTTATACAAAAATGGGATATCTATTTACATCCGAATCTGTGTCTGAGGGACATCCAGACAAAGTAGCGGATCAGATTTCAGATGCATTACTTGATGAGTTTTTGGCATATGATCCGAATTCAAAGGTTGCTTGTGAAACACTTGTTACTACTGGTCAAGTAGTACTTGCAGGAGAAGTTAAATCCAAAACGTATGTAGATCTTCAAGAAACGGCACGTGGTGTGATCAATAAAATTGGTTATACGCAAGGTGCATATATGTTTGAAGGAAATTCTTGTGGTGTATTTTCTGCAATCCACGAACAAAGTGCAGATATCAACCGCGGTGTAGAGCGTGCAGATCCAGAGAATCAAGGAGCTGGTGACCAAGGTATGATGTTTGGTTATGCGACAACAGAAACGGAGAATTACATGCCTCTTTCTCTTGATTTATCTCATCGCATACTACAAGTACTTGCTGAAATTCGTCACGAAGGCAAGTTGATGACTTATTTGCGTCCAGACTCCAAAAGTCAGGTCACTATTGAATATGATGATAACGGTACACCACGTCGTATCGATACCATTGTTGTATCAACATCACACGATGAGTTCTTTACACCAAAAGATAATACACCAGAAGCGCAAGCGGCTTGTGACGAAGAAATGTTGAATCACATACGCGAAGATGTGTGTAATATTTTGATTCCTCGTGTTATAGAAGGTATTAATAAACCAGAGGTTTTGAGCCTTTTCAACGATGATATCATTTACCATGTAAATCCTACAGGTAAGTTTGTTATCGGTGGCCCTCACGGAGATACGGGGTTGACTGGTCGTAAGATTATTGTCGACACTTATGGAGGTAAAGGTGGCCATGGTGGTGGCGCTTTTTCGGGAAAAGACCCTAGTAAAGTAGACCGCAGTGCAGCCTATGCGTCTCGTCATATTGCGAAGAATCTCGTTGCTGCTGGTGTTTCCGATGAACTTCTTGTTCAAGTTTCTTATGCAATTGGTGTGGCTAAGCCTGTAAGTATTTTTGTGGATACATATGGAAAGAGTCATGTACATATGACAGATGGTCAGATTGCAGAAAAGATTGCTCAAATATTTGATATGCGCCCTAAGGCTATTGAAGATCGTTTGAAATTGCGCAATCCTATTTATTCTGAAACTGCTGCTTATGGACATATGGGACGTACTCCACAAGTTGTAACGAAGAAATTTTCTTCTCGTTATGGAGAAGAAAAAACGATGGAAGTAGAATTGTTTACTTGGGAAAAACTAGACTATGTAGATGCTGTAAAAAAAGCATTTGGACTAGCTTAAAACGATATAACCTAAGCTTTATGCTACTTAACTGAAGTGCGGCCATCCTTTTATTTTAAAGGTGGCCGCATTTTTTTATTTACTATTTCAAGAAAGCAGCTAGTTTAGCTACTGCACGAGCTCTATGACTGATTGTGTTTTTAATATCTTCGCCTAAAGTAGCAAAGCTATTGTGGTACCCTTCGGGAGCAAATATTGGATCATATCCAAATCCATGATCTCCTTCTTTGCTTTTTAAAATATGTCCTTCAACAACCCCTTCAAATAAATATTCTTTATTGTCAAGAATAAGACATATTACAGTTCGAAAACGCGCTGTCCGCTTTTCGTCGGGCACATCAATTAATTCTTTTAAGACACGTGCCATATTAGCGTTGCTATTGTGAGATTGAGTGTTGCTTGATGCATTCGGGTCCATGGCACCGTAACGTGCTGTATACACGCCAGGAGCTCCTTCTAGAGCATCTATCTCTAATCCAGTGTCATCTGCAAAACAATCTGTGTGATATCTTTGATGAATATATCGTGCTTTAATCAAAGCATTAGCTTCTAATGTGTCTCCATCTTCTGGAATGTCAACGTCACAATGAATATCTTTAAGGCTCTTAATTTCAAATTTATCAGAAATCATAGCGGATACTTCTTCCAATTTATGCGCATTGTTTGTTGCAAAAACAAGTGTATTCATATTATCTTCTGTTTATTAGCTTTTAATCACGTCAAATCCTTCTCCATAGACACCGATAACCTGACTTTGAGAGATAAAAGCATTAGGATCAATAGCTTTTACGATGCGAAATATTTGAACGCTTTGTCGTTTGCGGGCCAAAACAAGAACTACTTTAGTCTTTTCTTTCGTGTAATACCCTTGCGCATCAAGTAGAGTGACTCCACGTCGTGGACTCAAATTAATCGCTTCTGCAATATCATCATGTTTTTTGCTGATAATAAGAAATTGTACAGAAGACCGTGCTCCATTGACAATCATATCAACAACATACCCAATGATAGCTAGAGTAACGAAGCCATATACAACCCGGGTCATGTCGTGAAAAATAAAGAAGCAACTAGAGATTATCACAATGTCACTATAAACAATCATCCGTCCAAAAGAAACATTTTTAAATTTAGTGACCACCGCTGCTATGATATCTGTACCTCCAGTACTACCATTGTTAATAAAAACGATACCTAATCCAAAGCCACATAAAACAGCTCCAATAACACAGGCCATGTCTTGTCCATTGGGACCTAGAATCAAACCAGCTTTATCTGGAGTAAGTCCAGGGACGACCCAATTACTTACAAGGTATTGACAGAGTGATAGAATACTAGTCATGGCCAAAATTGCATAACTTGTTTTAATTACAAATTTGCTACCCAGTAAACGGAAAGCACCGACCATCATTACAGCATTGATGATAAAATAGCTGTACTGTACAGGAAAACCTGTTGAATAAAAGATAATCGCAGCGATACCAGTGACCCCACCAGTTGCGATTTCATAAGGTAGCAAGAATGCTGCCCAACCCATGGAATACATCACGATACCTACTGTAATCATGATGTAATCACGCACTTCAAGCCATGTTGGCGTTTGAACAAGTGCTTCAATCTTTTGTTTTACCATTGCTGTAAATAACTAAATGCAAATATTATTAATGCCTTATGCGGCAAACGATTCACAAAACAGACTACAGCCCACTCCTAGATTCGATCAACTAGGGCAGGCTGTAGGTATAAGTTATCTTTTATTCGTAAGGGCATGTACATATAGGGAGTTCCCCTAGCCCACTACGATATTGACAATTTTACCTGGTACGATAATTACTTTGCGTACAGTTTTTCCCTCCAACCACTTTTGTGCTTGTTCGTGTTCCAAAACTATTTTCTGGATATCTTCTTTACTTGTGTCAACAGGGAAATCTAGCGTGAAACGGGCTTTACCGTTGAAGCTAATAGCAAGAGTGACATTGTCCTCTTTCAAATATTCTTCGTTTACTGTTGGCCATGCTGCGTCACATACCGTGCTAGTATTACCAAGCACTTCCCATAATTCTTCAGCTATGTGAGGTGCAAAAGGTGTAATAGCAACCACTAGTTCGGAAAGAATTGCTTTCTTTGAACATTTTAGTTTGGTCAATTCATTCACACAAATCATGAAGGCTGAAATAGATGTGTTGTATGAGAAGACTTCTATATCTTTGCTTACTTTTTTCAACAAAGTATGCAGTACCTTTAACTCTTCTTTTGTAGGGGCTGCATCTTGTATCAAGTTAGTTCCATTACGATCGAAGAATAGACTCCAGAATTTGCGTATAAAACGGTGTACACCATCAATACCATTTGTGTCCCATGGTTTAGATTGATCTACTGGACCTAAGAACATTTCGTACATACGCAGAGTATCTGCACCGTAGCTTTCAACGATTAAATCCGGATTAACTACGTTATACATAGACTTGCTCATCTTTTCTACTGCCCATCCACATATGTATTTGCCATCTTCTAATTTAAATTCAGCATCTGCAAATTCAGGTCGCCAAGCTTTGAAAGCATTTATATCTAAAAGATCATTTTTTACGATATTTACATCCACATGAATAGGAGTTACATCGTATTGATCTTTTAATCCAAGTGATACAAATGTGTTGGTATCCTTGATACGGTATACAAAGTTACTTCGTCCTTGTATCATCCCTTGATTGACGAGTTTTTGGAATGGTTCGTCCATCACTGTTTCCTTGATGTCATACAAAAATTTGTTCCAGAATCGAGCATATATCAAGTGTCCTGTTGCGTGTTCTGTACCACCTACATACAAGTCTACATTTTTCCAGTATGCATTAGCTGTTTTTCCTACAAGTGCATTATTGTTTCGAGGGTCCATATAACGCAAATAATATGCTGACGAACCAGCGAATCCAGGCATGGTATTCAATTCAAGTGGATATCCTTCTTCAGTTTCCCAATTTTCCGCACGACCTAATGGAGGCTCTCCTGTTTCAGTCGGTAAAAATTTGTCTACCTCAGGCAGTTTCAATGGCAATTTATCAACATCTAAAGTGTGTGGTACCTCATTCTTATAATAGATTGGAAATGGTTCACCCCAGTAGCGTTGACGGCTAAAGATAGCATCGCGAAGGCGGTAATTGATTTTGACATCCCCTAGCCCACTTTCGCGGATATATACTTTTGTCTTAGCAATCGCTTCTTTGATTGTCAGACCGTTCAGGTTTAAAGGTGATTCAACTCCCTGTTTAGGTGAGTTAGTGACAATGCCTTCTTTAGCATCGAAGCTTTCTTCACTGACATCACATCCTTCTACTAGCGGAGGGATTGCCAAGTTAAATTTCTTTGCAAAGGCATAGTCTCGGCTATCGTGGGCAGGTACGGCCATAATGGCTCCAGTTCCATAACCAGCTAAGACATAGTCACTTATCCAAACGGGAATTTCTTCACCTGTAAATGGATTGATGGCATAACTACCAGAGAATACACCAGTAACTTTCTTGTCCATTTGGCGTTCTCTTTCTGTACGCTTCTTGGTTGCTTCAAGATAAGCATCAACTGCTGATTTTTGTTTTTCTGTGGTTAATTGAGCGACAAGCTTACTTTCTGGAGCTAACACCATAAAAGTGACACCAAATACTGTATCAGCACGAGTTGTAAAAATGACCATTTCTACATCACTGTCCTTTACTTTGAAGGTCAATTCAGCACCTTCTGAACGACCTATCCAGTTGCGTTGTGTTTCCTTGAGAGAGTCTGTCCAGTCTACCTTGTCCAATCCGTCCAAAAGTCTTTGACTATAAGCTGATACGCGCAGGCACCATTGTTTCATGACTTTTTGTATGACTGGGTGGCCACCACGTTCTGATACACCATCTACCACTTCATCATTAGCTAGTACAGTTCCTAGTGCTGGACACCAGTTGACCATGGTGTCTGCAAGGTAAGCGATACGGTAGTTCATCAAAATATCACTTTGTGCTTTTTCGTCCATCGCCTTCCATTCATCAGCAGTGATTTTGAGCGTTTTAGAACCAGCAGCATGCAGCTCCTCTGTGCCTTTTGCATCAAGGTGTGCAATTAACTTAGCGATAGGTTCAGCTTGTGCAGTTGCATTGTCGTAGTAGCTGTTGAACATTTGGATAAAGGCCCACTGTGTCCATTTATAGTATGCTGGATCACATGTACGTACTTCACGATTCCAATCGAATGAGAAACCTATTTTATCTAATTGCTCGCGATAACGAGCGATATTTTGTTCGGTAGTAATCGCTGGATGTTGACCAGTTTGTATAGCATATTGTTCGGCAGGTAGCCCATACGCATCATATCCCATTGGATTCAACACATTGAAACCCTGTAGACGCTTGTAACGCGCATAAATATCACTTGCAATATATCCTAGTGGATGTCCTACATGTAGGCCTGCTCCAGATGGATAAGGAAACATATTGAGCACATAAAATTTTTCTTTGGAGTCATCTTCCGTGACTTGGTATACTTTGTCATCGCGCCAGCGTTGCTGCCACTTCTGTTCAATGTCTTTGAAATTATATTCCATCGATACCTTATTTTATTGATTATGATTTCTGTATTTGCCACAAAGATAGTTATTTTTCTACGATGCTACGATATTTTGTTCTATCTTTGTAAGTCAGAAAAAGAATATATATGGCTAAAAAGACAAAGAAACTTGATACCACCATAGATGGGATTGTTTTGACCCCCATGATGAAGCAATTTTTGGATCTAAAAGAAAAACATCCAGATGCTATTATGTTGTTTCGATGCGGTGACTTTTATGAAACATACAGCACCGATGCAGTTGATGCTTCCCAAATACTAGGAATCACCCTCACGAAACGTGCTAATGGTAAGGATAAAAAGATCGAAATGGCTGGTTTCCCTTTTCATGCACTTGACACGTATCTGCCTAAATTGATACGTGCAGGTCGTCGTGTAGCCATATGTGATCAATTGGAGGATCCAAAGGCTACAAAGAAACTAGTCAAACGTGGTGTTACAGAGTTGGTTACACCAGGTGTGTCTGTCAACGATAATGTCTTGCAACAAAAAGAAAATAATTTTTTAGCTTCCATCTATTTTCATAAAAAAAATTGTGGAGTTTCTTTTCTTGACATTAGTACAGGAGAGTTTTTGGTTGCTCAGGGTGATGCTGTCTATATAGAGAAATTATTGATGAGTTTTGCTCCCAAAGAAGTGCTTCATGAACGCAATCAACACAATGATTTTTGCCAGGCATTTGGTGATGCCTATTGTACATATCAGTTGGATGATTGGGTGTACACTATGCAACATGCACAAGAGCGATTAAATCATCAATTTGGCACAGCCAATTTGAAGGGATTTGGTGTCGAACATGTAGTAGACGGAGTGATTGCAGCAGGAGCCATCTTGCAGTATTTACTGATGACTCATCATACACAAACAAGTCATATTAGGGGGTTGAGTCGTATAGAGGAGGAGAGGTATGTGCGTCTGGATCGTTTTACGGTACGTTCCTTGGAATTATTACACCCAATGACTCCAGAAGGAGTGAGCTTGCTCAATGTCTTGGATCATACATTTACAAGTATGGGAGGGCGTCTACTTCGTCGTTGGATCAATTTACCCCTGAAGGAGGAAGAAGAAATCAATGCTCGATTGGCTGTGGTAGAATACTTATTTAAACACCCAGATTTTAGAGAGCTTTTGACAGATAAACTGCCAGATATTGCTGACTTAGAACGAATTGTTTCTCGTGTAGCAAGTAACCGCATCAATCCTCGTGAAATGGTGCTGTTATATCAAGCTTTGCATGCTTTGGTACCAATCAAAAATAGATGTTTACAAAGTGATAATCCCAGTTTACATAGGATAGGGGAGAAATTATCTTTATGCGAATCTCTTAGAGATCGTTTGACTTCCAGTTTACAACCCGAACCTCCCCTTTTGGTCAACAAGGGGAATGTGATAGCTCAAGGAGTAAATAAAGAACTAGATGAATTGCGCCGTATAGCCTACTCGGGCAAAGATTACTTGATCAAATTACAACAAAAAGAAAGTGAAGAAACAGGTATTCCTAGTCTTAAAATCGCATACAACAACGTATTTGGCTACTATTTAGAAGTACGTAACAGCCACAAAGATAAAGTACCCAGCGACTGGATACGTAAGCAAACTCTTGTGAATGCAGAGCGATATATTACGCAGGAACTGAAAGAATATGAGGACAAAATTTTAGGAGCAGAAGATAATATTCAGCAACTAGAAACCAAATTGTATAATGAATTGATTCAAGCAATTTGTCCATTTATGGCTGACATTCAGCAGAATGCCCTTCAAATAGCCACACTTGATTGTCTATTGTCTTTTGCCCAAGTTGCCCAACAAAACCGATATATACGTCCAGTGATTTCGGATGATCATGTATTGGATATTCGACAAGGTCGACATCCTGTGATTGAACAGCAGTTGCCTTTGGGTGAGAGTTATATCCCTAATGATACCTATTTAGATAATCAGAAACAACAGATCATCATTATTACTGGACCTAATATGGCGGGTAAGTCAGCTTTACTTCGTCAAACAGCCTTGATCACACTGATGGCTCAAATGGGTAGTTTTGTTCCTGCCGAATCGGCCCACATTGGTCTTGTAGATAAGATTTTTACTAGAGTAGGGGCTAGTGATAATATTTCTATGGGCGAATCGACCTTTATGGTAGAAATGAATGAAGCTTCCAACATTCTTAACAACCTTTCTCCACGTTCCTTGATTTTGTTTGATGAACTTGGACGTGGTACCTCTACGTATGATGGAATATCTATTGCCTGGGCCATTGTGGAGTATATTCATGAAAATACACATGGTAAAGCTCGTACCTTATTTGCTACGCATTACCATGAGTTGAATGAAATGGAAGAGCGATTTGAGCGTATTCGAAATTACAATGTGTCGGTGCGAGAAGTCGACAACAAGGTTATTTTCTTGCGCAAATTGCAGGCAGGAGGTAGTGAGCATTCATTTGGTATACATGTCGCGAAGATTGCGGGTATGCCTACAAGTATAATCAACCGTTCCAATGCCATCTTAAAGCAATTAGAAGCTGATAGAGAGCATGGAAAGCAATCGACAAAAGAAACAGTCAAACAGATTACTGTGGGTGACAATAAGCCAGTACAATTAAGCTTGTTTCAATTGGGAGATCCTGTGTTGACACAAATACGTGATGAGATACTTAGTACACAAATTGATAATCTCACTCCTATTGAGGCATTGAATAAATTGGCTCAGATTAAAAAGATTTTGATCGGAGGCTCTGAAGTTTAATCCTTTAAGCCACTAGTATACTTTTGCATATACGTCTTTTCACTACCTACTAGTTTCGAGTGCCCTAGAGTTACTTAAGCAATATAGCTGGGTCTAGTTGTTCACCTTCTATATTTTTGAAGTAACGGTAGGTGCCGACTCTTAATTCATCGCAAGCCGCTTCATCGCACACAATAATCGCATGCTGATGCATCTGTAAAGCAGAAATAGTCCAGCTATGTGTGATAGGGCCTTCTACTGCTTGATGCAGTGCTTGAGCTTTGTGGTGCCCATTGACCATGATGAGCACTTCTTTGGCGTCAAGTACTGTTCCCACACCAACTGTCAATGCAGTGGTGGGAACTCGTTTTACATCACCACCAAAGAAACGTGCATTGGCTATGATGGTGTCTTCGGTCAGTGTTTTAATACGGGTGCGACCAGTGAGAGAGGAGTAAGGCTCATTGAAAGCGATGTGCCCATCTGATCCTATCCCCCCCAAGAACAAATCAACACCTCCTACTGCTGCTATAGCTTTCTCGTAGTCTTGACATTCTTGTCTTAGATCTGCTTTTTCTCCATTAAGAATGTGTACTTGTTCCGCAGGGATGTCTATATGTGAGAAAAAATTCTCCCACATAAAGGTATGATAACTCTGTGGATGATTTTGTGGAATACCTACATATTCATCCATATTGAATGTGATGGTGTGCTTGAATGAAACTACACCATCTTGATACAGTTTAATGAGTGCTTGATATATACCTAAAGGTGAAGAGCCTGTGGGTAATCCTAACACAAATGGCTTATCTGCACTGGCTTGACTAGCGTTAATTTTTGCTGCCACATAGTTGGCAACCCATTGTGAAAGCTGCTCATACGTTGGTTCAATAATTAGTCTCATTGTATTGTGATATAAAGAGTAACTTAATTGTGTCGTTTACTATTTTAAGGGAACTAAAATTGTATTTCTGCGATCACAGGGTAGTGATCAGAAGGTATACGAATATCGTATTTACCTTGTTCGTTTGTGCTAGGCGTCCAATATACATTTGTGAGAATAGCGTAATCATCGACTGTAAATACTGGTGACACAAAAATATGATCAATACGTTTGTCTGTTTTTTTGTTCGGTTTGAAGTCATTCCATGTTCCATTACTAGCTATCCTGTGTTTAGCTGCATGGTAACAGTCTTTGAGCAATGGTGAGTCACTAAGTATTGAATAAATCTTGTTGTGTTGATCTACATTAAAATCTCCAGTAAGGATTGCAGGTTCACTTCCACAGAATTCTTTTATTTTTTGTAGTACCAGTTTTGAAGCATTCTCCCGTGCCAATACACCAACATGATCCATATGTAGATTGAAAAACCACACTTTCTTTTCTGATTGACGTACTTTGAAATATCCGTAGGTACAAATGCGAGGCAAAGCTGCATCCCATCCTACCGAACCTATAACATCAGGAGTTTGAGAAAGCCAGAAGACACCAGATTTCAACAGTTTGAGTTTGCTTGGTTTATAAAAAATGGGTGCGTATTCTCCTTCTTTTTTTCCATCATCTCTGCCAACTCCAATGTAGTTATAGTCCTCTAGGTTTTTGAGCATATCATGTAGTTGTGCGTCTAGAACCTCTTGCGAACCAAAAACATCCAAATCCATGACGTTGATTAAGTTGCAAACCAATGGAGCACGCGTCTTCCAGCCATTTCCAGAAGCCACATCTTCATCATTCATATAACGAACATTATACGAACCTACACGTAATGCCTGAGCATCTATTTTCAAAATGCACAGCATGGAAAATACAATTAAAATAATCTTTTTCATTTCTATCTATTTTTAATTACAAATACAAAATTAATCTTTGATATAAAGCATATGATTGGGAGTCTTTTTTATCTTCCCACATTCTATTGCTTCGATATAGAGGTAGACATCGAGTAGGGTGCGTCTACAGCACTTGTACCTCTTTCCTTGTTTGCAGCATTTGTCATATCAAAGGACAGGTGTGATCCATTTATAAGTGTTTTATATCCTATATAGTTGTGTGTGCTGCTTTGTCCATCTATTTTCAATTGGCGTACGTAGTAGTTTATAGCACTATTCTCTGGCGCATCTATGATGATTGTTTTACCATTTTGCATATTGATGCGTGCATGTTTGAAGAGCGGAGCTCCCAATGCATATTGACCACTACCTGGACATACCGAATAGAATCCTAGGGCTGAGAACACATACCAAGCAGATGTTTGTCCATTATCCTCATCGCCACAATAACCATTTGGAGTAGCCTGATATAGTTTGTTCATCACTTTTCGTACCCAATATTGAGTTTTCCAGGGTTGTCCTGCATAATCATATAGATAGAGCATATGTTGGGCTGGTTGATTGCCATGCGCATAATTACCCATATTGGCTACTTGCATTTCGAGTATTTCGTGGATGCGTGTGCCATAGTAGCTATCGTCATAGATAGGAGGTACTATAAATACCGAGTCCAGTTTTTGTATGAAAGTTTCTTTGCCACCCATCAGGTTGATTAAACCTTGTATGTCGTGAAATACGCTCCATGTATAGTGTAGGCTATTCCCCTCTGTGAAAGCATCTCCCCATTTTACAGGGCTGAATGGTTTTTGAAAAGAACCATCTTCGTTGCGTCCACGCATCAAACCAATTGTTGGGTCGAAGACATTTTTGTAGTTTTGTGCGCGTTTGGTAAGTGCTTCTATTTCTGTCTGAGGCCTATGTAGTTTTTTTGCAACTTGTAAAATGCACCAATCATCGTATGCATACTCCAGAGTACGTGCCACATTTTCGTTAATACCTACATTGTACGGGATATAGCCTAGTTTGTTATAGTATTCATAACCTAGTCGTCCAGTAGAATGTGCAGTATCTAGTACATGGTCAGTATCGTGTAAAAGGATTTGATACATTAGTTCTACGTCTGCTGTATTAATGCCTTTTAGGATGGCATCAGCTACTACAGAAGCTGAGTTATTACCAACCATACAACTTCTATGTCCAGGGCTTGCCCACTCTGGAAAAAAACCACTTTCTTTGCCCGCATTGGCAAGTCCCGCTTGTATTTTTTCGTTGATGTCTGGATATACGAGATTGATCAAAGGGAACAAAGCGCGGAAAGTATCCCAGAAACCAGTATCTGTATACATATAGCCAGGGAGCACTTTGCCATTGTAGGGACTGTAGTGCATCACTTTTCCTTCAGCATTTACTTCCCAGAACTTGCGTGGAAATAGGGTACTTCTGTACAAACATGAGTAGAATGTACGATATTGGTCTAGTGTCCCCCCGCCAATTTCAATACGATTGAGAATCTCATTCCAGCGTTTTTTAGCTACTTGTTTTTGACTGTCGATATCTTGGTCAGCTACCTCAAGTAAGTTGATTTGTGCTTGTTCTGGTGAAATGAACGAAGAGGCTACACGCACAGATATCTTTTCGCCTCTTTGGGTGTTAAAGCAGATAGCAGCTTGGGCATGCTTACCTGTTAGTTTCTCTCCTTTGTGTGCTTTCTGTCCATCGAATAGATGCCATGATTTGATAGGGTGGTCAAACAACATAACGAAATAGTTCTTGAAGTTGTCTGGTACGCCACCATTGTTTTGGGTTGTATAGCCGATGATTGTTTTCTTGTCAGGCATGATTTGTAATGAAGATCCTTCATCAAAGGCATCTACAATGATAGCTGCATCATCGCTTTGTGGGAATGTGAAGCGCATGATGGCGGCTCTATCTGAAGGTGTGATTTCTGCTAGTACATCATGATCGGCTAAATATACACTATAATAATATGGGGTCGCTGTCTCTGCTTGATGCGAGAAGTGACTAGCTCGTTTTTCTTCGTCTACTGTCTGAAAATGTTTGACAGGCATCACAGAAAACATGCCATAATCGTTGATCCATGGGCTAGGCTGGTGCGTTTGTTTGAATCCACGTATTGTTTTGGCGGTGTAGCGATAGGTCCAACCATCCCCATTTTTGCCCGTTTGTGGTGTCCAGAAATTCATCCCCCAAGGCAGTGCAATGGCAGGATAGGTATTGCCTGATGACAATGCCCAGTCAGATTGGCTCCCCACAAGTGTTTGTACATATTGTGCAGGGTCAGTTACATATTGTTTTTCTGACTGTGAGTTTGCACCTGTTTGACAACCAACCAATGCGGTCGTTGCCATACAGAATGCTCCAAATATATTTGTTTTATAGTTCATGGTATCTTCTTTTTATTTGTCTACATTCATCCAAGATGCTGGTTGGTCTGTCATTTCAAATACGAGTTTTCCTCCCTGCATGATGTCTTGATAACTGATGCTTGGTTGGTGAATAGCTTGACCATTCAGTGAGATAGCAGAAACATAGCATGCTTTATTTTTTTTATTTATTAGGTGCTTGTGTACTTCAATCTCGAAAGTCTTTCCTGTTGGTATATTGATTACAGCACCATCTACCAATGGAAAACCAAGTATAAATTCACTACCAGCTGGGTCTACCTGATATAGACCAAGGCTAGATAGAATATACCATGCTGACATCTGACCTACATCTTCGTTGCCAGATAATCCATCGGCTTGGTCGTGATATAAAGTATCGAATACTTCACGCATTTTGAGAGCTGCATGTTCTGGATGCCCTAGCATAGTGTAGAAGTACAAGATATGGTGACTGGGTTCATTGCCATGTACATACTGACCAATCATACCCGAGATGTCATCAGGGAGTTCATCGCCTGTAATCTTAGAACTAGTTACAAATAGTTGATCCAATTGCTTTATAGTTGCTTGCTTTCCACCCATCAAAGTGGTGAGACTATCCAAATCATGTGGTACTAGCCAAGTGTATTGGAATGCATTTCCTTCCTTATAGTCGCTGACTTCATATTCTGCGTAAAAGGGGTCGAATGGGGTACGGAAAGAGCCGTCTACAAAACGTCCACGCACTAAGTGGGTGGAATCATCAAAATAGCGCATCCAGCTATGGCTCCTTTTCCCGAAATATGCTGCTGACTTGTAATCACCTAGTTGGGTTGCTACTTTGGCTAGTGAAGCATCTGCTATGGCATATTCCATATCGTTTGCGATGCTCTCATTGTATAGGTCGCTAGGAATGAAGCCGTATTGTTTGCGAAATTTTTGTCCACGTTCGTCAAGCATTGCTGTCTTTTTCATAGCTTCAAGTGCGTGCATTTTGTCGAAACCGTCAAATCCTTTTAGAATAGCATCAGCCACTACATTGATGGCAGGATTACCTACCATACAATTTGTTTCACACCCCATGAGATGCCACACAGGAAGTTTACCTTGTTGGTCGTATATATGTAGTATGGTGTTCACCATATCAGAAACTATTTCTGGATGAATCACAGTCATCAGTGGATGTTGTGCTCTATAGGTATCCCATAAAGAAAAAGTAGTATAGTTGACAAATGTTGTGTCATGATATACTTTCCCATCTGCACCTCGGTAGTTGCCATCAGCTTCCATAAATACAGAAGGTGCTATCATCGTGTGGTACATAGCGGTATAGAAATTGCGTAGAACCGCAGTGTCTTTAGACGCAATTTCTATTTTGTGCAGTTGCGCATTCCATGCATCATGGGCTGCTTGCTTAATAATCTTTATATCCCAATTAGGCATCTCCTTGGTGATATTGGTTCGCGCATGTTCCTGATCTACTGCAGAAAGTCCCACCTTTACTTTAAGTGTTTGTTGCTTACCTAGATTGAAATCTACACGCATATAGCGTACCTGTTTCTTTTGCTTTTGCACATCAGCAAATTCATGGCCAATCACGTGACTCTGTTTATCGTAGAATGTCATTTCTTGGATTGGTTGATCAAACTGGATGGCAAATGACAGTTGCTGATTGTTAGCCCATCCCTTTGAGTTGCGTCTACCTAGTAGCGTTTTCTTATCTATCGGGTAGATGCTTGTGTCAGTAGCTTCATCTTCGCCTGTACCATTTTGCAAATCTATGATGAGGCCTTCTTTTGTTGCATTTTGTGGATATGTGTACTGGTGAAATCCTGCACGGGTAGTAGCTGATAGCGCTACATCGATATTATACCTATCAAGATGTACGGCATAGTAACCAGGTGTATATTGTTCAGATGCATGTCTGTATGTAGATGCTTGTCCTGTATTAATGTGTTCAACTGAACCTCGTCCAGGTGTGACTGTACCTACAACAGGCATAAGTGTAATATCAGTCAATTCTCCAACCCCTGTTCCACTGAGATGGGTGTGACTGAATCCAATCACTGTAGAATCGGCTACGTTGTATCCAGAGCACCAGTCCCAAGATTCTAATATGCTTGTCGGACCTAATTGGATAAACCCGAATGGAACATTGGCTCCCATGAAAGTATGCCCATGCCCTCCTGTTCCTATACGTAGATCTACAAAAGTGGTTAAATCTCCTTTCTGAATATCCACAGCATGTTCATTATAAGGAGCGCAGGCAAATAATGAAGCAATAATAAAAGTAAGACTAGCAGCCTGTTTGATATGAGCGAATTGCTTTAGATTCATAATGTAACTTGGTGATAAATTAAAAAACTAAGAGATAAAGTTTAAAGGAATACAACCTATAATTTTTTGAGTAACTCTGGATTTTGGTCATATAGATTCATGATAAGTTCCCCAAACAATGTATTGGCCCAAGCAAACCAAGAGCGTGAAAATTTGGCCGCATCATCCTTATTAAATGTCTCATGCATAAATCCCATGTCATTATCAGTGTCTAGTAATTGGTGGATGCACAGTGCAATTTCATTGTCGTTGGTGCTAGTCATTGCTCGTAGGATAATGCCCATGGGCCATATGGTGTTGAGGCCTGCGTGAGGTCCTCCTTGGCCTTCACCTGCTGTACCATAGAAATAGTAAGGATTATCATGACTAAGTAAATATTTTCGTGTGTTGTTATACACATCCATTGAATAATATTTCTTGTCAATTAAATACTTGATTGCAATTAGTGATGGTATATTGGGATCATCAGTGAATACTTTATTTCCATAACCGTCAACTTCGTATGCAAAGATGCTGCCATAGGATAAATGAGTAGCTATGGCATATTTGTGAATAGCTTGTTGTAACTCTTGAGAAAATCTAGCACATTCATCTGCAAACTTATTGTCCTGTTTGACCTGACGATAAATTTGTGCCAATTGATCCAAAGACTGTATAGCAAATAAGTTGGATGGAATCAAGTAAGGATACATGCATCCATCATCTGAAGGACGGAACGCAGAACAAATTAGTCCTGTAGGTTTACATGGACGTCCCTTTCCATTGAAAACAGCTGTAACCGTGTTATTCTCGTCTGCTCTTATGAAATAGTACGGAGTGGTTCCATTCTTGCGTTGTTCCGTACGAAATGTTTTTACAATTGTACGAGCAGCCTTATCCCACTTCTCATCGAATATAGATGTGTCTCCTGTTTTTTGCCAATATCCATATGCCAATCGGATGGTATAGCATGGAGAATCAATTTCCCATTTGCGCTCATGTACGCCTGGTTTAGGAGTTGGTTTATCATCTTTCCATTCGGTTTCCTTATGTTGATCTTTAAAAAATGCATTGGCATAAGGATCAAGCAAAATACATTTGACTTGGCGGGCAATCAATCCTTGAAATAATTTTTTTAACTTGTCATCTTTGTTTACCAGTGATAGGTATGGCCATATTTGTGCAGAAGAGTCTCGTAGCCACATTGCATCTATATCACCTGTGATGACATAAGTATCAGGTTTACCATCTATTTCGGTATAATCTACTGTAGTATCTAATGTGTTAGGGAAACAGTTCTGAAACATCCAAGCTAGTTTGGGATTATTGATGCTTGAAGTCACCTTTTTGATTGTTTCTTCTACTGCTGGACTTACAAAACAGCGCTCTTGCTTCTTAGGTCTGCAAGAAACGTATTGTCTTGTATCAAGTGATTCACTAGGGGCTTTGACACCAACAACGGGCTGTTTTGATGCACAAAATGCGATATCTGCATTCGTGATCACACTTATAAATCCCAAGCATGCTGCTTTTAATAGTACTCTTTTCATGGCTAGTATTATATGTTATCTTTGTTTCTTTCTTTTGCTGCGATAGACAGATGGTGTACATCCCATCATCGTTTTAAATTGGCGAGCTAC
The DNA here is from genome assembly GCA_963668535.1 of Bacteroidaceae bacterium. Lineage (GTDB taxonomy): Bacteria > Bacteroidota > Bacteroidia > Bacteroidales > Bacteroidaceae > F22. Next base: position 1,286,579 of record OY764867.1, on the reverse strand, counting down.
ATTTTTACAATCTGAGAATCCCAACTCCATAGCTATATCAGAAACGGGAGTATCCGTTTCGACTAACAGTTGAGTAAATCGTTCAATCTTTCGCCTACTGATATAGTGGTATATAGTATCCCCAACTTCTTTCATAAAGCGATTCTCCAAGAGTCTTCTTGATATAGATACCTGCTGAACAACGTCTTCCACATTAATCTTTGAGTAAATGTGTTGATGAATATATTTAATGGCTACCAATACTTCTTTATCAGTTGTGTAAAATAGATCAGTGGAAGCTCTATTTACGATGTGGAGATGGTTGATAAATATATCATAAGGGATAGTCTCTTTTTCTTTTAGCATTCGTTCGATCAAAGCCGCAGCTTCATATCCACCACGTCGTACATCCGTCATGATGCTCGACAAAGGAGGATCAGATAAATCACAGGTTACTGTATCATTATCTACACCAAGTATGGCTATATCCTCGGGGACAGCTATCTGTACAGTTTTGCACACCTCTGACACCTGAATCGCTTGATTGTCGTCACAGGCAAACAAAGCTGTGTGTTTGGGTAATGTTCTTAACCACTCACCTAGTTTTTCGGAGTTGTAGAACCAAGCATTGTCAAGAGATTCTTTTTCGTATGCAGAGAAATGCTCTCCCATACCATACTCTCGTATATATTCAAAAAAGCCCTCTTTTCTTTCTGTAGACCAAATCGTATTCTTGTATCCTACAAACGCAAAGTGTCGGAATCCTTTTTCCTTGAAAAACTGAGCAGCCATTCTTCCCCCCTCTCTATAGCGGCTGGTGATGTTTGGGATTGAAGAGAATCTTGATTTGTAATCTTGAGCTACTGCGATGATACCATGTTGTTTGAACAAACTAATTTCATCTTCATTGTCAAATTGACCAATGATAGCATCCGTCTTCCATGACTTGGCCCATTTGATGACTCCTTTTATTCCATATTGTTTTTTGTATGATGGTGGCATACGGCACACCACCCACTGTTCTGTTTCTTTGGAATAGTCCAGAACACCGCGTAGTAAGTACCGAGCAAAAGCTTCAGTAAAGTCTGTAAGTAGGATCAAACGAATCATAATTGTCCAATTTATAACAGAGCAGCAGCTCCTAGTAAGCTTATATTATCTCGTTTAGATTGTAGTATATTGATGTTTTCGATAGATTCTTTATAGGGGAATGAGCTTAGCGATTTATGCAGCCCAGCTATATAAAAATCAAAAGCTTTGGCGACACTGCCTCCAAAGATGATGGCTTGTGGATCATAGCTAAACATGACCATTTTCACCAACTCACCGAGATTGACACCAAATGATTCCCATGCCTTGAGGGCATCGTTATCACCTTGTAAAGCCTTTTCATATGCCTGTTTGGCAGACATTTGGAAGTGTTGTGGAAAATATGCGCCACTGCAATATTGTTCAAAATCGCTTTGTTTAAATGGTATAGAACCTATTTCACCAGCACCAGTATTGAAGCCATTATACAATTGGTGATTGACTATCACACCCGCACCAAGTCCTGTACCTAAAGTAATGCCCACCATATTTTCAAAATCACGTCCCTGTCCATAAATACTTTCTCCAAGAGCAAAACAGTTGGCATCATTATTTACTGCTACTGGAAAAGTATATCTAGATTCCAATATCTTCTTGAGATGTACTTCTTTCCACGAGGGGATATTTGCAACATTGTACACGATTCCAAGTGATGAATTGACTACAGATGGTACTCCTATACCTAGTCCTGATACGTCATCTGTATTGTATTCATCTATCAAATCATATATTGTGTTGAGAACATCTTGTTCTGACCCAGCTGCTGGGCATGCTACAGACTTCATTTTTATAATCTCACCATGGTCTACAGCAGCTATGCGTATGTTTGTTCCTCCTAAATCAATTCCCAGTTTCATTTGATTTCTTTTTTATATTTATCACTTTAAATTTTTTCAATAACATGAGGAGCAATCATGTTGAAAGGCTTTATAAGTCGTGTATCCACAACGACTAAGACAAGCAGCTCCTAGTATGATGTATAGTAACTTTTTATCAGTTTCTTCTACAATTATATATGTTGCTTACCTTCCTTTATTTGTATAGATTCTTTATGTTCTTTTCCCCATTTTAGATGTAGAACAAACGGAACATTTGTCTGAATAAATATTTGAGGTCGTTCTTCTAGATTCTTTCTTTTTTGTACTTTGATGGTAATCAAACCATTTTTGCCAAATGGGTATTGACTGATACCATAACCATCGGTCAGATTGACGTCCAGGTCCATTTGTTTTTCTATGGCTACAGATCTAATTCCAAATATATTTTCAATAAGTTCTGAGATAGGAACTAGCCCTGTCCATCCCACAAAATCTTTCCGTGCCATAAAGCCTGGTTTATTTTCCTCTGGAGCATAGTATTCCCATAAAGTACCTGTTTTTTTATACACTTGAAAAACTTGGTCATAGTGGTTGCGAGCAATTTCATATGCTAGTTTGCGATACCCTTTCTTGATCAATCCAGAAATGACCATATAGTTTGCTGGAGCCCATACTCCACCCAACCAATATCGTCCATTAGCTTTGTACTTTGGATTATTTGCAGCAAGTGATGCAACTCTATGTGGACGGTTGAAAGTCTTAGGATTGTTCAGTTCCTCAACCATACGATTCAATCTTTCAGACTGTAATACATCGGTGTGTAGTACCCAGTAGGCATAGATCCCTTTTGTGGTACTCAAAGAGTTGTCAGCATATTGGTCATACAAGAACCCGTCCTGATCGTTCCACATATTTGTGTTGATGTAGGAAGAAAGTTGTGCTATTTCATCTTCAAAAATTTCTATTTCTTGCCATCTTTCCAAATAGAATCCCATTTTTAGAAGGATGCGCGCCATAAAGATTTGTTGAAGACATGCATCTAGCCAAATCATATGCCCATTGCTGTAGATAGTGTTGTATGATGATGGAACTCGAGGCATGTTGTCCATACCAGTTCCCCAACCACTACTCCAGTAAGTTCCATTTCGCCATGTATGATTGAGCTTGAGCCATTTATAATATGCACACAATACAGGGAAAATTCGATTTAGCCGTTCGCCATCACCATATTGTTCGTAGTAAAGCCATTCTGCCCAAGGTAAGATATTGGGACCAGTACTGACTGGATCATATCGTTCGAAACAATCGGCTCCATCAGCCTTGATCTCTCGGCAGATGAATCCATCTGGATGCTGTTTGGCATAAAAATTATCCAGTGTTTTTTGGAATGGGAAAAACCGCTGTCCATATCTACAAAACATAGAAATGAAGGCATTGTCCCACATAAATATATGTCCATTGTATGCTGGAGTGATATAGCTTTCCACAAAACCTGAGCCTTTCTCAGGCTGTTGTATGTTTGAGATACCTATTTGCCAAGCTTTCCAGTACATCTTAATCTCCTCATCATGCCCATCCCAATAGGGTTGTGGTAGGACTTTCTTGGCATAGTCAAATGATTTGGGTTCGTTTCGTTCTACATGTGCTGTTCGAAAAGAATTTTCTGCGACCAATGCTTGTATTACGTACGTGTTTTTATAGGGTAGTTTATACTTCGATGATCCTGCTGAAATCGTATTTTGTCCATTTGCAACGAACGATCCTGCAAATAAACAGATGAGGGTTAAATAGTTTTTGATTGTTGCCATGATAAAGGAGTTGAGAATCTATAAATAGGCTAGACGAAGAAACAACATTTCAGGAAAGATACTGTCTCCTGTATCTTTCCTGAAGTGTCTTCATATAGCAATTTCCTATTACGGTTACGCTTTATTTAGAAGCGTATCCAGGATTTTGCTTTAGTACACCGTTTGATTTTATCACTTGGTTGATTTCGTATGGCAATACGCTATAAGTACCATCTGGTACATAGTCTTTGGCACCCATATTGGTCAATACAATTACACCATTATAAGTTTTGCCATTGATTTCCATACTTTCTCCATTGACAGTATCGATTGCAGATTCAGGATCTGAACGATCGACATGTTTGATACCGTGTTTAGCTGTTTTAATCTTAGCTAGAGCATCAAGGTTCCAGTCTTCATTACCTGAAGCTGCCCAACGTTTCAAGTCCATCAAACGATCAGTAAATTCACATGCCAATTCGCATCTTCTTTCGTGCATCAAATCGATCATGTTAGGCGATACATAATTACGTGACTCACCAGCTCGTGTTGCAATTCGATTCAAAGGTCCAGCTGCTAGTGCAGGTTTACCTTGCATAATATAGGCTTCTGCTTTGAAAAGCAATAGCTCTGCAAATCGCATAAGAGGTAAGTTAAGATCCGTTGTTGGTCTGTTTCCATTGCTTGATACATGAATATTGCCAATACCTACGCCATTGCTGTCTAAAGTACCGTATGCGAATGGCTCCATGTATTTTTTGAAGTGGAAGCCACATTCATTATCGGCTGTAGAATAGAATTCCTTATTGGTACCAAAATAAGTAAATTCATCTCCATATTCCATGATTGTAGCACTACGTCGAGTATCATTATTATCATATTCTGCCCACAATTCTAGAGTTGGTTTAAAGTTACCCCAACCGTTGAATGCTCCCCAACCTTTGTTGTCTAGTACTATTCCAGGGAATATACTACCAGCATAGTTGCTACCAGATGAGTTGACAGACCAGATATATTCTTTGCTCCAGTTATTATCAATAGTGAAAACATCAGCAAAGTTGTTCAATAAGCCACGACCACCTTCTGTTTCAACTTTGTCTACAAGATCTGGAATGTTATTCCATTTGCTTGCATCATATTGTGCCCAGTAGGCATAGGTCTTTACCATATAGCCATAAGCCGCATCTTTAGAAGGTCTGCCATAGTTGGCCGCATCATACTCAGTAAACCAAGGCAAATTGTCTGCTGCCAACTGCAAATCTTCCACAATGGCTTGATAATTTTCCATTACAGTTGCTTTTTGAGTTGGAATTTGCGTTTGTTGGCTATTAAGATCTGTAAAGTCTTCATATCGTACATAAGGTACACCATTATCTACACGACCATATCTATATGCAATCATGAAATGAGAGAATGCGCGCATGAAATAAGCTTCTCCAAGTGTCCGTTTTACAACATCTGAACGCAAGTTTTCATCTATTTGCAACACATGGTAGATGATGTTATTGGCAACAGCCATCGTTGTGTACATCTCGTTGTAAATACTTTTGATGCTTCCTTCAGTAGAGCCATCCATATGAAGGTTGGCCAGATTCATCTGAGATGATCCTCTTGTACGTGAGAAGAAAATATCATCACTTGCACCCTGTTCCCAAAACAGGTTTCGTCCCCAGGTCTCTTCAAGTCCAAGACTTACGTATAGGCTGGCTGACGCATCTATGTAGTCTTGATCTGTTTTCCAAAAATTCTCTTCTGTAGCTTTCCCTTCATTGACAGTATCTAGCCAACCATCTGTACAAGATGATAAGAATAGACTAGCAACCGCTACAAAGCATATTTTTTTGTTTATCTTCATGATGTCTAGTATTTAGAAAATTAGTTTGATTGCTACTGAATATGTTCTAGAAACTGGGTATTGTCCAGCATCCAAACCAACTCCACCAACTTCAGGATCTATACCTGAGTAATCAGTAAATGTAGCTAGATTTTCACAGCTAAATGTGATGTCGCAAGAGCTATTTCTGTCTTTGAAATAGGACAACTTTTGCAAGTAATCTGTAACGTCATATGACAAAGAAACATTCTTGATGCGTAAGAAGTCACCACTTTCAAGGTAGAAGTCAGACTCTGTACCAAAGTTGTTATTTGGATCTGACATGGTGATACGTGGCACGTCTGCACTAACCCCGTTCAAGGCTTTTAGAATTTCTCTTGATCGGTTGAAACTACTAAGTGACTCGTTGAGTGTAGAGTATTTATATGCGTTGAATAAATTTACTCCACTTACACCTTGAAGCATCAATGCGAATGAGATTTTTTTCCATGTGAATCCAGCGTTAAGAGTATAAGTAAGGTCTGGCATAGAGTTACCCATGTATACCTTATCACCACTACCGATTGAGCCATCTCCATCATTATCAATAAATTTCAAATCTCCAGCCTTTGCATTAGGTTGAATCATTGTACCATTTTTGTTCACATATGCTTGAGCTTCTTCATCTGTTTGGAATACCCCATCATTTTTAATCAAATAGAAAGAGTAAAGAGGTGAACCTTCTTTTGTGCGATATGGTTCCAAATTCTTGTATGTGGCTCCTGAAGTCCATACTGGTTTATTGCCAAAGTTATCTGCACTACCGATATTGGTCACTCTATTACGAAGGGTAGATAGGTTGCCACCTACATAATAAGTGAAATCTTTACCTATTCTATCTTTCCAATTAGCAGAAATTTCAACACCACGGTTGTTTATCACACCGTCATTGACAAGCATAGGGGATATACCAATTGTTGATGGCCAGTTGGTGTCTTGGCTTTTAATAAGTCCTTTTGTATTCTTATTAAAGTAGTCAAATGACATGTCCAAGCGCTTATTGAAAAGCAATAAGTCCAGACCTAAATCGATTTGTTCAGATGTTTCCCAAGTCAAATTTGGATTGTAACCAGTTGACAAGTATGTACCATAAGTGATTGGACTTGTTGCCCCCACTTGTCCACCTACATCCGAGCCAATCATACGGCTAGCCAACGTAGGCATGCCATATCCGTAGCTGATAGAACCTAAGTTACCGATCTTACCCCAACTAGCACGTAGCTTGATAAGATTGATTTTGTCTGATTTAGGCATCCATGGTTCAGAAGTTATTTTCCATGCACCTGTTACTGATGGGAAATCACCATATTTGTGATTCTTAGGAAGTCTGCCTGCATAATCTCGACGCATAGACGCTGTGAAGAAATAACGATTGGCATAACTATATGATACACGTCCAACCATCGAGAAATTTCTGTCTTTGTAGTAAGTATCCTCTGGGTTGTCTACTTTGCCTGCTTGACTGAAGTACACACGAGATGGTTCTTCACTTGAGAAATTCTGTGCACTGGCAGAGAATTGTCTATACTGATATTCGTTGGAGGTTGTAGATGCCATCAAGTTGATGTTGTGATCTCCAAAACGACGTTGGTATGTTGCCGTATTTTCCCAACTCCATTCAGGTTCTCTATAGCTATCGTAAGAAAGTCCATTGTTGTCCGATGGTTTACCAGCTTCTAGACGACGTGTATAGAAATAGCGTTGGAAATAATTGTTTTGCTTGTATGTAAAGCGTGATGTAAAGTTGAATCCTTTAAAAGGTTCTATGATATCCAAGAACGTTGAAGAAGTGAACGTCGACAAATGATTGTCATTATAGGCATCATTCAAGGTTCTAATTGGGTTTATAGCATCTCCGTGTATGTTGGAATAGTTGTCTCCATATTTATCGATATAATCAGCAGTTGCTGGAACAGTACCACTATATGATCCATCTTTATCATACACAAAGACGTTGCGAGGCATCATCAGTGCCGACAAGATAGCACCAGATTCGGCACTTGTTGTATTGGCATCTCTTACCTTTTGGTCTTTCCAACTCAAATCTTCACGGATGCGTACATGCTTAGATATATTCCATTTAGAATTTAATCGAGCAATGATCTTTCGATTGTATGTATTCACCAAAGTTCCTTCTTGGTTGTTGTACTCCAAAGATAGGCGGTTTGAGATTTCATCATTTCCTCCTGAAATTGCGACATTGTGACGGTGTAAAACAGCCGTTCTGAAGATCGCATCCATCCAATTGGTATTTGTATGTCCATAGACTGGGTCTTCACTGATACGTGCCCAACCTACAGGTAGACTTTCGCCCGCATCTGCATAAGCAGCCTCACGCACTTTACGTTCTTCTTCCCACGTGAGTGATTGAGGAAGGTTTGTAGCTGTAGAGATCCCCATTACTCCATTGTATTCAATTCTAGGTCGACCACTTTGTGCTTGCTTAGTAGTGACCAATATGACTCCCGCAGATCCTGCATACGCTCCATAGATAGCAGCTGATGCCGCATCTTTAAGCACTGTGATTGATTCCACGTCGCTGATGTTGAATGATGCACCTGGCACGCCATCTACTACATACAGTGGTGTTTCTCCATTGGGAGATCCCATACCACGGATGGTAATTGTTGGTTCAGAGCCAGTATGTCCACCATTAGAGACAACTGTCACACCCGCAACTTGTCCTTGTAGCATCTGTCCTACATTTGATACTGGTCTTTTCTGCAATTTGTCCATATCACCTACTGTGGCAACAGCAGCAGACAAATCACCCTTTTTCATCTCTCCATATCCCACAACAACAACTTCGTTGAGTACATGGTTGTCTTCCTGCATGACTACACGGAATGATGTTTTATTGCCCACTACTAGCTTTTGAGAGATATATCCCATGTATGAAATCTCAATTTGTGCGTTGGTAGGAACAGATAGAGTAAATTGACCATCTATGTTTGTGATTGTTGCTGGGTTATTTTGGCCAACAACCTGAATCGTTGCACCAATGATTGGTAGATTCTTTTCATCTACAACAACTCCCGAGATGGTGTGTTTGTTTTGTTGAACAGCACTGACTTTTGTCGTTGCTGGAGGATTGTCAGCATTAGCTATAGCAAATTGAGGGGATATCAAAGAATATCCGAGGGCCATAGCAGTTACACTGAGTAGTTTAAGTTTGGTACTCATAGTTTACTAGTATTAAAAATCAGGTTAATAATAAATTGCTTTTTTTATCGGGTTCTACATCAAAAGAATATCATAAGGTCTTATTTTGTCGTATCGTTCATGCATTCCAGAATTTTATCAAAGACTTGTGTGTTTTGATACACTCCAGTGAAATTCTGTGAACCAGGGCCATATGCATAGATTGGTACCATAATAGGAGTGTGATCATGGGTCATGTACGATCCTACTATTTCGTGTTTTTCTGTGTTTCCATCTACAATGCTTAGTCCACCAGTTTCATGATCTGCTGTGACAACAACTAGCGTTTCACCATCTTCATCTGCAAATTGGATAGCCGCTGCTACAGCCGCATCAAAATTTAGATTCTCTAAGATAGATGCGGGTAGTGTGTTTGCATGGCCAGCCCAGTCTATTTTTCCCCCTTCAACCATCAAGAAGAAGCCTGATTGATTCTCATGGTTTAACTTGTTGATTGATTTTGTTGTGATTGCTTTCAATAAATCGATGGTTTCAGCATTGGTTCCTTCGTTAAATTCTTGTGCAATACAAATCGTTTTCTGTTGTGTTGTATCAATAGAATCAATATCTGTTGTGACGAGATATTGTTTTTTCAATGCTGCCATAAGATCAAGACCATCTTCCCGTTTGGTCAAGACATCCATGCCCGAACCACACAGTAAATCGAGGGTACCATGAGTTAACCAGCTAGTGATTTCATCTGCGTTGTCTCGTTCTGTCGTGTGTCCATAAAAAGTAGCAGGTGTAGCATCGGCAATATTGCTCGTTGTCACAACCCCACATTTCACTCCGTCCTGATGCAATACCTCACAGAGCGTAGGATTGATGCTTCCATTAGGATTTGCACTGATGTATCGGTTGTTGGTTTTGACTCCAGTTGCTAGCGCACTTCCACCCGCTGCAGAATCTGTTGTGTAATAGTCTCTAGCAAAAGTTTTAATGAAGCCGATATTCTTCATTTGAAATACATTCAAATCTCCATTGACAGTATATGCAGCGCATACTTGAGCCAAGCCCATACCATCACCAATCAATAAAATCACATTCTTTGCTTTTTTAGCTAGGCCGTCGGATGTATAGCTAGGGTGGTACACTTCGACTCCTTTGGCTAGAAATTGTTTGTTTTGATTGAACCCTCTAAAACTTGCTGTTTCTTTGTCCAATCTGGTGGCTCTAGCTATTGAGTCTGCAGAATTGTTTTCAAGGGCCAATGAGTATCTTTTACGATCGCGATGCTCAAAAAACGCAGCGCATTCTGTCGGTTCATCTGTATTGATAATATCAACCCCAATGTTGTGTAAAGTATTCCATGCAGTCACCCCATCAGGTGTGTTCCAAAATCGAATCGGTTTATGCAGTTTGTGTGCAGCATGGATTCTTCGGATAATCTTTTTTAGTTCGTGCTCTTTAAGACCTCCCTTTCCATTCCAAGATGTGTATTGCGTAAAATCATCACTAAAGAAAGCAATTCTTTTTAACTCCGAGTCACTGTATTGGGTGTCTAGATCACCATCAAAAAAGATGAAATCAGGATATGTAGAGAAGGTCTCTGGAGAGGGAGTATTTCCTGTGATGACCACCTTTACTGCAAAAGGATTCACATGGTTATTGAATACATCAGGATGTTTTTTGAGTGTCTTGACCAGACTGTTTATTGTTGGTTTACAGCTGCTTTTGATATCAATGAGTAGCTGCATTTTATCCTTGTGGTTTTTCCAAGGGAAGTTGTTATGCAATTGATACGCTTTGAGTATAGGCTGCAAGTATAGGGCCTCAAATGTACAATTGGATGTGATGTTTTTTGCAGTATGAGCAACCTGTAGCTGGTTGTCTTTTCCCTTAAAAATATCTGCTTCTATAGAATAGATATGTCTAGAATACGCCTCGTAGAATGGAACTTCTTGCAAGTAGTCATTGTGGGAATTGATTAAAATAGGTTGCTGTGCATAACTTGTTAGACTGAATGTCCAAATTGCTATGACCAAAATAACAAGTTTGGTATGTTTCATTTTATCTTAAATTTAAGGGGTGCAAAAATGAAAGAATCAGCTTCTTTTCATTTCGGAACAGCGCAAATATACTGGTCTTATTTTATCCACGTGTCGCTTATTGCGTATAAATATCGTCGTTTTGCGCAAATATGCTTAATAACATGTTTGTTGTCCAGAATTGGAAAAGAAATATACTAATTGTCATGATACGTCTGAGGACTTACTACTGAATATTCTAGTTCTTTACTCTCTGCTATTATTGTTTATCGGCTGTGATTTTATGCTCAACAGCTGCAAACTTCTATTTCTATCCTTTGCGTGTGTCGATTCAAACGTTTGGTCCCATCGATTCAAACGTTTGAATCGATGGGACCAAACGTTTGAATCGAGGCTGTAAAGCTTTAGAGAAAGAATGCCTAACCCTATGCGCACAGTATTAGTCTGTATGGAGCAACGTACTAGCTTGTATACTCATCCAGTATGTAGATTGCAAAAAGGGTATGTACAAATAATATGTACATACCCTTTAATTATATTATATGCAGAGGTTACGCTGCTTGTTTTTTCTTGCCTAATCGGAACATGCAATACAGTCCGATAAGTATGAACGGAATACTCAATAGTTGGCCCATATTCAAAATATGCAGATTTTGGTCTAGACCTTCTTGATTCTTTTTCAAGAATTCGATAAAGAATCGGAACGCAAAGATATAGGTTAAGCAGAAGCCAAACATAAATCCACGGTGTAATTTGTTCTGGTATTTCTTAATGATCCACCACTGGATACCAAAGAGTATAAAGTAAGCCAAAGCTTCATATAACTGTGCTGGATGGCGATACTCACCAGGATAGCTACGGACAAATTCAAATGCCCAAGGCACTTTAGTGACGTTTCCTACAATCTCTGAGTTCATCAAATTGGCTGTACGGATGAAACCAGCAGTAATGGGTGTAGCTACGGCAATCATGTCGACTACGTCCATGTAGTGAAGCTTCGTTTTGCGGCAATATAGAGCTAGTGCTATGATCAATCCTAGGGTACCACCGTGACTAGCGAGTCCCGCGTAACCAATCATTTTCCAAGAATCCCATCCCCAACCTGGAGCTACAAATTTGATCGGTAAGAACATCTCTACAAAATGATGTATGTCGGTCAGGTAATAGTTCGGTTCGTAAAAAAGACAATGCCCTAAACGAGCGCCACCGACGATACCTATCATGGCATATAAAAAGAGGGGTTCAAACTTTTCATCCGAAAGACCACGCATTCGGTATTGTTTCTGCATCACCCAGTAACTTAGGGCCAATCCAATAACCCAAAGTAAGCCATACCAACGTATGATAAGCGGTCCTAGATGAAAGAGAATGGGATTGGGATCCCAGTGCACAAATAGTGTTTCCATATTGCATGTATTAATTATGGGTTGCTACAAGGCACCCCAGTGATTTTTACACATTGAAGCGGAAGTGCATGATATCACCGTCTTCCACAACATATTCTTTACCTTCTACGCTCAGCTTACCAGCTTCTTTGACAGCTGCTTCGCTACCTAGTTCGATAAAGTCTTTGTATTTAATGACTTCGGCACGAATAAATCCTTTCTCAAAGTCGGTGTGGATAACTGCTGCACATTGTGGCGCTTTCCATCCATCTTCGTATGTCCATGCACGCACTTCTTGTACGCCACAAGTGAAATAAGTCTTGAGGTTGAGTAGTTGGTAAGCGGCTTTAATCAATCGAGCTACACCAGATTCTTTCAATCCGATTTCTTCCAAGAACATTTGGCGTTCTTCGTAAGTCTCAAATTCAGCAATTTCACTTTCTGTTTGAGCGGCAACAACAAGGATTTCTGCTCCTTCTTCTTGAGCTACTTCACGTACACGATCTACATAAGCATTGCCATTGACTGCACTAGCTTCGTCAACGTTGCAGACATACATCACTGGTTTGCTTGTTAGTAAGTACAATTCTTTGGCTGCATCAATCTCTTCTTTCGTGTCAAATTGCACAGCACGAGCCGAATGACCAGCTTCAAGTACTTCTTTATATGCTTTCAGTACTTTATATTGTACTTTCGCATTTTGATCACCACCTGTTTGAGCTTGTTTTTCCACTCGTTTGATGCGGTTTTCAATGGTTTCTAAGTCTTTGAGTTGTAGTTCGTAGTCGATAATTTCTTTATCGCGGATAGGGTCTACACTACCATCAACATGGACTACATTATCGTTGTCAAAACAGCGCAATACGTGTAGAATAGCATCTGTTTCTCGGATATTGGCTAAGAACTTATTACCTAGGCCCTCGCCTTTGCTGGCTCCTTTGACAAGCCCTGCAATATCTACAATTTCTACCGTTGTGGGAACGATGCGTTGAGGATTGACTTTTTCTGCAAGTGCGTTTAGGCGTTCGTCTGGTACAGTAATTACACCTACGTTGGGTTCAATAGTACAGAATGGGAAATTTGCAGATTGTGCCTTCGCGTTGCTTAGGCAGTTAAATAGAGTCGATTTACCTACGTTTGGTAAACCGACAATACCACATTGTAGTGCCATTTATTTTTCTTTTTATTGTTTATTTTTCTTCTGGATGCAAATATAGGGAATTCTACTGGGAATGAATACAAAAAGCCGAAGCATTTTGGAGCTCCGGCTTTTTTAGTATGATATACATTTAGTCAACACAAGTCCCACAGGGGGGCTTTTTTGTCTTATTCCCTAGACAAGGGGGTTGCTTATCATTTGGTTATTTGTTCCGCAGAACAACTGAGTGAGAGAGTGTGGGTATGAAATGTTTTGAGAGAGAGAGTTCAGACCCTTTATAAATGATAACTCAACTATTTATTCAATACTTCTTTTCTTTATTTGTACTAAAGAGATCAATTACTGGTCAACAGTTACTGTCATCTCAGGTACAAGTACATATTCTCCAGCTTTAGTATTCCACTTGTGGTAAGTGGTTGTCATTTGCTTACCAGCGTAAGAGTAGTGTAAGGCGATGGTCTTATTCCAAGTACCATTGTTCCACTTAAGATTTTCTTGAGTTAGGATACGTCCCTCTGCATCGCGGGTGTATGCATACTTCATATAGTTGACCAATTGGCCTTCATTGTTCTTATACACAGTTTCAGAAACGACTTGACCGTTTTCTTCTGTACTGTTGTAAATTAGATTGTCATTGTTACGAGCGTTTAGCTGTACAAATGCAATGTTTAGTACCATGCATACCATCATTGCGCTTAGGAATTGTGCTACTTTCATACCTTTTAGTTTTAAATGGGTTATGTATTAAATATATCAATTTGTCAAGTGTTATCTTGATTCGGAGGCAAATATATGTGCTTTTTCTTTATCTGCAATAGTATAAACAAGAAAAAGTGACAAAAAGGTAGTTTGATAACATTATTTAAGATGGTTGTTAAGGTCGATGCTTACACTTTGCTCTTATTCGTGTAACTTTACTGAATAAAAATCCTGCTTTTTATTCAAAATGCCCGTTTCACTTGGAGATTTTCTTTTCTTTTATGTGGGTGTACTTTCAATTTGTAAGTAATGTCTATTTTTATTGGTTACACCCTTTGTTAACGGTTAGTTTTACAAAATAAATTGGCTGAATACATGGAGTATTCAGCCAATTTATTTTATTGTTGTTTCAGATTGATACTAATGAGCTTCTAGCCAATTTTTTCCCCAACCACTCTCTGCAATTAATGGCACGCTCAACTCTAGAGCATGTTCCATACACTTTAAGACGATCTTTTCTACCATTTCTTTTTCTTTGGGGGCTACACTGAAATTCAATTCATCGTGTACCTGGAGAATCATCTTGCTTTCTAGGTTCTTGGCCTTAAATTCTTTGTTAATGGCTATCATTGCCAACTTAATAATATCTGCTGCAGTTCCTTGTATTGGCGCATTGATGGCATTACGCTCTGCATATCCACGTACTACCGCATTGCGGCTGTTGATGTCTGGTAAGGTGCGCTTTCTATGTAATAAGGTATATACACATCCTTCTTCACGCGCTTTTTCTTTCATGCTTTCCATGTAGCTAGCAACTTTGGGATATGTTTTGAAATAGGTGTCTATCAATTCTTTTGCTTCCTTGCGGCTTACTTGCATGCGTTCAGACAGACCGAAAGCAGAAATTCCATATATGATGCCAAAATTGGCCGTTTTTGCTTTACGACGCATATCTTCATCCACAAACATAGGCATGACGTTGTACAATTTACTGGCAGTATCCCTATGGACGTCTAATCCGTCTTGAAATGCTCTGATGAGATGTTCATCTTGGCTTAGATGAGCCATCAGGCGCAATTCTACTTGACTATAATCGGCCGAGAAGAATATATGTCCAGGATGTGGGATAAATGCTTTACGCAATTGTTTGCCGTCTGCATCTCTGATGGGGATGTTTTGTAGGTTAGGATTGCTCGAACTTAAACGTCCAGTAGCTGCCACAGCTTGATTAAAAGAAGTGTGGATGCGGCCAGTTTCTGGATTAATCAAGTCGGGTAGGGCTTCTACATAGGTACTTAGTAGTTTCTTTAAGCCTCTATAGTCTAAGATTTCCCCTACTATTTTGTGTTTGTCCCGTAGTTTTTCGAGGGTTTCCTCACTGGTTACATATTGCCCTGTTTTGGTTTTCTTGGGTTTATCGCTCAGTTTAAGTGTTTCAAATAATACTTCGCCCACTTGTTTAGGGCTACTAATATTAAATGGGGTATCCACATAGCTACAGATACTTTTTTCTATTTCTGCCAATCTTGCTGTAAGTTCAGTGGCTGTTTCGGCAAGAATATCGGTATCTATATACACACCTGTTTGTTCCATATCGGCAAGTACACGAACTAGTGGCATTTCTATGTCATTAAATAGTTTTTTCGTGTCCTCATCTAGCTCTATAAGCGGGAGTAAGTGATGGTATAATGCTAGGGTGATATCTGCATCTTCACAAGCGTAATCCACGATGTCCTCTTGAGGGATATCGCGCATATTCTTTTGCTTTTTCCCTTTAGGTCCTATCAACTTTTCAATTGGGATTGGCTGGTAGTGGAGTAAGCTTTCAGCAAGGAAGTCCATATTGTGTCTAGCATCTGGTTGTAGGAGATAATGAGCTATCATAGTATCCCACAACGGGCCCTCAAATTTTGCTCCATATCGGTTTAAAACAATCATGTCGTACTTGATGTTTTGCCCAACCTTGCCAATCTTTTTATCGCTCAATATTGGGGCGAGTAGTGCAACTTGTTTGATGGCTTCTTCCTTGTTTTCGGAAACAGCTATATATACGGCCTCTTTCTCTTGATAGCTCAAACTGATACCCACCAGTGAAGCGCGCATGGGTTCTATATCTGTTGTTTCGGTGTCAATACAAAAAACGTCCTGTTTTTTGATTGTCGCTACATATGCACTGATCTCTTTATCTGTCGTAAGCATTCTATAATTGGGCTTGCGACTTCCCATTGTATCTAGTGGTTTTTCTCGCGTATCTTCTTTTTCGGTTAATACAGAGTTGTTTATAGTGGTGTCTATTGCGGTGGCATTGGAGCTTGGTGCAATCGGGTTGCCAAACAAGTCTAACTGTACTGGAGCTTGTGGTGGTTTTTGCTCTGTCTGCCTCATTTGTCGACGACGCATCATAGTGACAAATTCCAACTCTTTAAATAGTGGATCCAGTTTGCTTTCGTCGGCCTCTTTGCGAGCAACGTCCTTCAAATCTAGGCTTACTGGTACATCTGTTTTGATGGTGACAAGCCATTTACTTTCCGTAATCTGGGCTTTATTGTCTTCAATCTTTTTCTTTTGAGCTCCTTTCAGTTGATCTGTATTATCGAGTAGGGATTCGATGCTGCCAAACTGTCCAATAAGCTTTGTCGCTGTCTTAGGGCCAATACCTGGACATCCAGGAATATTATCTGCGGCATCTCCTTGCAGTCCAAGGATGTCGATGACTTGTTCGGTGCGTTCTACGCCGAACTTTTCCAAGACTTCTGGAATGCCCATGATTTCAGCTGGCTTTCCTCCATTGCTTGGCTTATACATATATATATTGTCACTCACCAGCTGGGCATAATCTTTATCGGGGGTCATCATATAGGTGGTCAGACCCATTTTTTCTGCTTGTTTGGCGAGTGTACCAATCACATCATCAGCTTCATATCCCGCTACTTCATATACTGGAATATTATATGCAGCAAGCAATTCCTTGATATAGGGAACGGCTTTTTTAATATCTTCTGGGGTAGCGTCTCGGTGGGCTTTGTATGCTGGATAAGCATCATGACGGAAAGTTGGACCAGCAGGATCGAAAGCTACGGCAATGTATTCAGGATTGGTTTTGGTAAGGACTTCTTCTAGCGTGTTTGTAAAACCAAGAATGGCTGATGTGTTGAGTCCTTTTGAGTTGATTCGTGGCGTTCGAATCATGGCATAATATGCCCGAAAAATAAGTGCGTAAGCGTCTAGTAAATAGAGCTTTTTCTTTTGTTCCATCATAATTTGAGTTCTTTTAGGGGTAAAAGTACTAAAAACCTCTGTGTTATCTCCAAGAAATTACTACTTTTGTGACAAAATTGTCTTTCATGTCGACTTTAGAAAATATCAAGCAACCCATACTTCAAGAATTGTCTCTTTTCAATGAGACGATGGTTGAGGCTTTACAAGCTGATCTTCCTTTGTTGGATGTCTCTTTGAGATACGTTTCCGAGCAAAAAGGGAAGCAGATGAGACCAATTTTGATGTTTTTATTGGCTAAGTTGTACGGTCCGGTTCAACAATCGACCATATACAGTGCTGTGGCAGCTGAACTGCTGCATACCGCTTCGTTGGTACATGATGACATTGTCGATGAAAGTGAAATGAGAAGAGGGGTGCAGTCTCTATGTGCCAAAATTGGTAGTCAAGCTGCTGTGCTTGTTGGGGATTATATCCTGTCTACTGCACTTCAGTTTACAAGTCGCACCCAATCTATTGAGATTTTTCGTTTGATGTCTGATTTGGGCAAACATCTCGCTGCTGGTGAGATCCTTCAACTCAATACCATTTCTTCTACTACTTTTTCTGAAGATGCTTATTTGGAAGTGATTCGTATGAAAACGGCTGTGCTTTTTAAGTATTGTGCTGAAATGGCTTTGTTGAGTGTGGATGCTCCTGCTGATGATATCGAGTTGGCACTTAATTTTGTAGAGAAAGTCGGATTGTGTTTTCAAATACGAGATGATATTTTTGATTATCTTCCAGATACGACTGGGTTAGGGAAGCCAACAGGAAATGACATGAGAGAGGGCAAGTTGACTTTACCTGCTTTGTATGTCTTAAATTCTGTCGACAATAAAGAGATGCATCAAGTGGCACATAAGATCAAGCAACTTGAAGCGACTGATCAAGAAATTGAAAAATTTACAGCTTGGTGTCTTGACAATGGTGGAGTAGAGTATGCGTATAGTAAGATGGATCAATATATGAATGACATCGCTGTTAGTATTCATGAATTGACTGCATCTTGTTCGGATACGACTTTAGCGGATGCTTTATTGGGATATGCCCAAATTGTTGTGAAGCGTCACAACTAAGTAAAAAATAAGTCCCTTACAATTCATTATTTCTGTACAAATACTCAATAGCAGTAGAATTATCTCAAAACTCCCTCATTTTTTACGGATCTAATTTGACTATTTGCCTTTTAAAATGGATTTTAAATAGCATATTGTAGTTTTTCTGTGTGATTGAAATGCGTATATTGTACATTTTGTTTGTAATTTGTCTATTTCGTTTTGTATAGAAAATAGCCTCTAAAATATTAAATAGGGCTGCAAATCTGATTTGCAGCCCTATTTTCGTCTAGGAACTCTCTTTTGTTGGTTGTTTTCTATATTTTTGCTCCTAGCTATTTCTTTTGCTTATGCTTAAAAGAATTTTGTTTCTTTTCCCACAATATCGCTTAGAAGAAGATTGGCAAGTCGGCTGGTACCTAAACGGAACAATGTATTGTCTAACCATTCTTCGCCTAATACCTCTTTTACGATTGAATAGTACATCACAGCATCTTCTACGGTATTGATGCCCCCAGCTGGCTTAAATCCGATCTTAAGACCTGTTTCTTTATGATATGCTTTGATCGCCTGACACATTGTGTAGGCTGCTTCATATGTTGCAGCTGGCTGTTGCTTTCCAGTAGATGTTTTAATAAAGTCTGCACCTGAGTAGATTGATAGGATAGAAGCTGTCATGATATTTTGTGCTGTTTTCAATGCACCTGTTTCTAAAATGACTTTTAAGTGTGCTTTACCACAAGCTGCTTTTTGCTCTTGGATTTCTTCACACATATCTTCGTAATTTCTGTCTAAGAATTTACCTACAGGTATCACAATATCTATTTCATCAGCACCATGTGCTACTGCTAGTGCAATTTCTGCGACTTTCACTTCAATGAAAGTTTGAGATGAAGGGAACCCTCCGGCTACACAGGCGATATTTACTGAATCAACATCTAGTGTTGTGCGTACTGTATCCGCAAAATTAGGGTATACACAGATTGCACCAACGTTTTTTAGGTCTCCATATGCATGAGAAAATTCGTTGACTTTGCGTGTGAACTCGATGACTTTTCGGTCATGATCTTCAGTGGCAAGTGTGGTCAAATCAATGCAATTAAACAAAAACTTTTTGACATCTGGTGTCATGTTTCCGCTCAATTTTTCTGCTTTTATTTGAGCTACGGCATCTGCTACAGCAGCATCTGATATATTCAAGTCATACTTGCCTAATGCAGTATCAATTTTACTCTTTTGATTTTCCATATATTATTTCAGTTTAGGATTATTGATATGTCTTTCCTTATCTCTTGTTGTTTTTTTATTTATGTTTTTTTTAAAGCTCTCGGTGAGATCTATTCCTGTTTGATTGGCTAGGCAAAGTATCACCCAGAGAACATCTGTAAGCTCGTCTGCAATGTCCTTTTTTTCTCCAGCCTTAAAGCTCTGATCTCCGTAGGTGCGAGCCATAATACGTGCCAATTCTCCTACTTCTTCAGTTAGTATAGCCATATTAGTCAGTTCACTGAAGTAACGTACACCGTGCTTAGTGATCCAATTATCGACAATATCTTGCGCTTCCTTTAGTGTGATATCTTCCATCTTTATTCTCTGTTATTGCTATCAATTAAAATCGTTACTGGACCATCATTGACAAGCCCAACTTCCATAGCAGCTCCAAATTGACCAGTCTGTACAGATCTGCCTAATGCTTGACTGAGTGCTAGGCAAAAGCCTTCATACATTGGAATAGCATATTCATGGCCTGCTGCACGTATATAAGAGGGTCTATTGCCTTTTTTCACAAGAGCATGCAGTGTGAATTGACTTACGACCAATATATCGCCTTGTACATCCATAATAGAACGATTCATAACACCATTGTCGTCGTCAAAGATTCGTAGCCCAATGACTTTCTTAACGAGCCATTCTATACTCGGCATGTTCTGTAAGCTGCTTGCATCGAGCTTTTCTTTGTGTTTAATCAAGTGTTCTTGGGCTTGTAATTCGTCTTCGCTACTAACTCCAAATAGTATCATGTAGCCTTTTTGAATTTGACCAACAGTGCTTCCTGCAATATTTACGTGAGCCTCGGATACGCGTTGAATAACTAATCGCATGGGGAGAATTATTTAAGAATTTATCCTTACAAAGGTACGCTTATTCTTTTGTATGATGAAAAAAATCATAGATTATTTTCCCCTTGTTTTCTCCGACAACTGCTGCTATTTCTTCTTGTGAGCTGCCTTTAATTCGTTTAACGCTTTTGAATTTTTTGAGTAAAGCATCTTTTGTTTTTGGGCCTACACCTTGTATGTTGTCTAGCTCTGATTGTATTTGTTTTTTACTACGCTGGTCTCTGTGAAAGGTGATAGCAAAGCGATGCACCTCATCCTGTATCTGTTCCAATAGGTGGAATAGGGGGGACTGAGGATGCACACCAATATGTAACGCTGGACTTCCAAAAAGGAGTTCTTTAGTTCTATGTCTTTGATCCTTGGCCAAACCTGCTATGGGGATGTTGAGATGCAATTCATCTATTACGACTTGTCTAATAGCTTCCATTTGTCCTTTCCCTCCATCTGCTATGATGAGGTTAGGCAATGAGTCTCCCTCTTCTTTCAAACGAGTGTATCGTCTGCGGACAATCTCACGCATGGAAGCATAATCATCAGCTCCTTCTACTGTCTTAATATGATACTTCCTATATTCTTTTTTGGCTGGTTTACCCATCTTAAATACTACGCATGCAGCTACCGCACTGTCCCCAGAGATGTTTGAGTTATCAAAACTTTCTATCCATACAGGCATCTTCTCTAATTGTAAAGCGTCTTGAAGTGTCTTTAATATGCGTGCACTTCGTTGGGATGGATCCAGTTTATCTCTTTGGTTTATTCTGTCAACTTTATATTGTTTGACATTCAGATCAGAGAGGTCTAAAAGCTTCCTTTTATCGCCTCTTTGAGGTACAGTTAGTGTTATATTTTCCATACCAAGCTGTACTGGAAATGGAACGACTATTTCGCGAGCAGTGCTCTTAAAACGTTGTCGCATTTCTGTGATCCCTAATGCCAAAATATCTTCTTTGCTTGTGTCAAGACGAATTTGATATTCAAATGTGTAGGCCATATTGACGGCCCCATTTTTAATATGTAGGTAGTTTATATAGGCAGCTTGACCTTCTTCAATAGCAATAGAAAAGACGTCAATGTTTACGTAAGTATTAGGGACAATTTCTGATTTACTTCTGTAAGTCTCTAAGGCAAGGTAGCGATGTTTGATCTCTTCAGCTGCTTCAAATTCTAGTTTCTCAGCATGGGCTGTCATCTGTTGATGTAGTTTTTCGCTGAGTTCTTTGACATTTCCCTGCAAAATCTCTTTAATCTCGACAATTTGTTTGTTATACTCATCAAGACTAATTTTGCCTACGCAGGGACCTAAACATTTATGTATATGATAATCTAAGCATACTTTATATTTCCCCTCTGCGATTTTCTCAGGAGACAGGTTTAAGTTGCAGCTCCGTAATTTATATTGACTGCGGATTAAATCAAGAAGAATAAAACAAGTACTTGTGTGGCTGTAAGGACCAAAATAGTTACTCCCGTTTTTTTTGATTTGTCTTGTCTTTCTTACTCTTGGAAAATACTCATTCTCGATGACAATGCTTGGATATGTTTTGTCATCTTTAAGGAGGATATTGTATCTCGGTTTGTGTTCCTTAATTAAGTTGTTTTCTAAAAGAAGAGCATCTGCATCACTGCGTACAATAATGTATCTAATGTCAGCAATTTTACTTACGAGTACGCGCGTCTTTCCAGCCTCATGTTCTTTGTTGAAATAGGATAGAACTCGTCGCTTCAGGTTTTTTGCTTTCCCGACATAGATTATTTTACTGTTGTAATCCCTATACTGATATATACCAGGAGTTTCTGGAAGTGTCGACACAACAAGCTTAAGACGTGCTAGACGCGCCTTATTTCCTTCTTTCTCTAATGCTTTGAGTTGAATCTCTTCGGGTAGGGAGTCTCGTTTAGTCATGTGTCCTTTATTACTATATACATATGAGTAGGGGGAATTAGAGCTAGATAGTCTATTCTATCTAGCTCTAATTATTTATTTACTCTCCGTCAACGTGAAGAACCGATTGGATCTCAACGTCTCTGGTAAAGGCGCTACGCCCTTTCAAATCATCTAGCTCTATAATGAAATTGGCATACATCTTTGCTGGTGCCATTTTGTTTACAAGGTTGCACGCTGCGACCATTGTGCCTCCCGTTGCTAGTAAGTCATCATGCAGTAAAACGACATCTCCTTTGTCGATGGCGTCCTTGTGTATCTGGATGGAATCGGTACCGTATTCTTTGTTGTATGATTCTTCCAATACTTCTGCTGGCAACTTCCCCGGCTTTCTTATAGGAATGAATCCTACACCTAGGCGGGTGGCTAGAATAGGTCCCATGATAAAGCCACGACTTTCAATGCCAACTACTTTTGTAATCCCTTTGTCTTTGTACATCTCATAAAGAGTGTCAGATAAAATCTGCATACATTCTGGGCTCTTGAAAAGAGTAGTTACATCTTTAAATTGAATCCCTGGGATAGGGAAGTCTGGAACGTTTCTTAGGTTCTTTAAAAGGATTTCTTCCTTCATACTCAGTTGTTTTTATAAGTTTTATAGAGTGATGGTTCCACGTGGAACACTGCTCGTTTTATTTGCTTGCTAGCATGTTATTATCTGCCGCTAAGCACTAATAATACGTTGATATCGTTTGGTGAAACACCTGGGATACGACTCGCTTGTGCAATCGTCTCTGGCTCTATCTGACTTAGTTTTTGACGAGCTTCTGTGGATAATGCTTGAATCTCGTTGTAGTCAAATTTTCCCTTGATGTTGATTGCCTCTAGACGTTGTAGTTTGTCAGCGATAGCTCGTTCTCGGTTGATGTATCCATCATACTTAATCTTGATCTCTAAAGCTTCAATGATCTCTTCAATATCTAAATGGATCTTTTCTATTTCTGCAGATACTTTCTTAATTTCTTTCTTTAGAGCAGGTACGAAATCTACTAGCTGTAGGATGGTCAATTGAGGCCGCCCAATTAACGTGTTCAATTTGCAACCATGGGATAGTGGCGCTGTGCCAACTTGTTCCAAGGCCTCATTGATCTTTTGGGGTTTGATAGAATATCCTTGAACAAATTCTTCGAGATGTGTAATCCACTTCATTTTTTCTTGAAGTCTGCTCATGCGCTCTTCTGACACTAATCCAAGAGCATATCCCTTGGGCGTTAAACGCATATCAGCGTCGTCTTGACGTAACAAAATGCGATATTCTGCACGAGAGGTAAACATACGGTATGGCTCATCAACTCCTTTAGTCACAAGGTCATCAATCAATACCCCTATATAGGCTTCATCTCTTTTGAGTACAAATGCTTCGCCTCCTACACACTGTTGGTGTGCATTGATACCAGCAATCATACCTTGACCTGCTGCTTCTTCATAACCCGTAGTCCCATTTACTTGGCCAGCAAAGAAAAGGCCTTTTACTTTCTTGGTCTCTAGTGTATGGGTTAATTGGGTAGGATCGAAGTAGTCATATTCAATGGCATACCCAGGACGATAGACCACCACATCTCTAAAGGCAGGAATATGGCGCAGAGCTTCCAGTTGCACATGCATAGGAAGTGATGAAGAAAATCCATTTAAGTAAAGTTCTTGAGTTGTCTCCCCTTCTGGTTCCAAAAATAGCTGGTGCTGTATCTTGTCTGGGAAAGTAACAATCTTAGTTTCAATACTTGGACAATATCTAGGCCCTATGCTTTGAATTTGACCATTATACAACGGGGAATCGCTTAATCCTCCATTTAATATTTTATGCACTTTTTCATTAGTAAAGCATGTCCAACAAGTTAGCTGCTTGAGGTGACGTTGGGGTGAATCCATAAAGCTAAATTTATGGAAGTCACATTCTCCACCTTGTGTTTCCATATCTTCAAAGTGTACACTACGGGCGTCAATACGGACGGGAGTACCTGTTTTCATGCGGCCCATCTTGATGCCCAACTTGGTGATTGATTCTGTCAGCTTATAACTTGCAGGTTCGGCAGTACGGCCACCTGGAATTTGTACTTTCCCAATATGCATCAGGCCATTAAGGAATGTTCCTGCGGTCAAGATTACCGTTTTCGCAGTAATGACTTGCTCGAGAAGTGTACGCACACCTGTCACAATACCATCTTGAGTCAAGACTTCAACAACGGTGTCTTGCCAGATATGAAGATTGGGTGTGTTCTCGAGAATTTCTCGCCACATCCAACTATATTTATTTCTGTCGCATTGAGCTCTGGGGCTCCACATTGCAGGCCCTTTTGAGCGGTTTAACATGCGAAATTGGATAGAAGTGGCATCGGTTACGTAACCCATATAGCCGCCCATAGCATCGATCTCACGGACAATCTGTCCTTTAGCGATGCCGCCAATGGCTGGGTTGCAGCTCATCTGGGCTATTTTGTTCATATCCATAGTAATTAAGCACGTCTTGGACCCAAGGCGTGCTGCAGCGGAAGCGGCCTCACATCCTGCATGGCCTGCTCCGATCACAATGACATCGTAAGTAAAATTCATTCTGTTATTTCTTTACTACAAACATACGAGTAAAATGGGACATGGTCAAAAGTTTGGTCTTAAAGAAAATAAACAAAAACTCCTGACAGCTTGGATATTCTATTTGTGTTATAGATTTTCGAGTAGTGCTAAAGCTTTATTCTCTTCTGCTTCCATTATTTCTCGTTCCCCTGGACCCTTGTCATTAATTCCACAAAGGTGCAAAATGCCATGAATAATGGTGCGATTAAGTTCTTGATTATAGTCTGGTGCAAATTGTTCCGCATTTGTTCGAACGGTATCTAATGATATAAAAACATCGCCCGAGATAACGTCTCCTCTACAATAATCGAAAGTAATAATATCTGTGAAATAATCGTGCTTGAGATACTGTCGATTGACCTCGAGTATCTTTTCATCACTACAGAAAATATAGTTGATATCTCCTACGCGTAAATCGTAAGATTGAGCTACAGCTTTAATCCATTGATTGATTTTCTTTTGTTTTATAGATGGCATGTCTATGTCATCAGATTGGTATAGAATCATAACAAGTTTTTTTATTTGATAAGTTTATCCGAAAAATAAATAGCTAATTACAATGGCGGCAATAATTCCTGCTCCATCAGCAATTAGGCCACAAGTTACAGCATAGCGTGTATCTTTTATATTGACACTCCCAAAGTATACGGCAAGAATGTAAAATGTAGTGTCGGCTGCACCACGGAGTACGCAACTGGTGCGTCCGACAAAGCTGTCGGCTCCATAAGTTTTCATCGCATCAACCATCAATCCAGAGGCTCCGCTACCACTTAAAGGACGCATTAAACCAGTAGGTAGTGCGGCCACAAAACGATTATCTATGCCGATAAAATCTAAACAAGTACCTATAGAGGCTACTAGCATATCCATTGCGCCAGAAGCACGAAAGACACCTATTGCTACCAAAAAACCGACAAGATATGGGATGATACGCACGGCGGTCTTAAATCCATTTTTCGCGCCCTCGACAAATGCTTCAAAAACATTTATTTTGCGACGCACACCAGATAAGATAAAGATTATTATTGCTGACAATAAGATTATATTGGCAATCAATTGTGATGATGTATTAATTTGTTCTTTTGTGAAGTGCACAAAGGCATAGCCAATAGCCGAGAAGAAAACGGACATGCCTAAGATGAATAGAAGCATGGTACGATTCCACATAGAAATGCGTTGACGAATGCTTACAGCAGCTACTCCCGCTATCGTGGCCATTAATGTGCTTAGTAGTATAGGGATGAAGATATCTGAGGGATTTTGAGCAGCACACTGAGCGCGCATTACCATGATACTTACTGGAATGATGACCAGTCCAGAGGTGTTCATGACCAAAAACATAATCATAGGATTGCTTGCGCGTTCTTTGTGTGGGTTGAGCTCTTGCAGTTCTTCCATGGCTTTCAGACCCATCGGAGTTGCGGCATTGTCCAACCCCAACATATTGGCAGCAATGTTCATAAAGATAGACCCCATGACTGGATGACCTTTAGGAATATCGGGAAAAAGTTTGGATAAAAGTGGAGATAGTACTTTGGCCATACGTTGGATTAGTCCGCTTTCTTCGCCAATACGTAGGATACCTAGCCAAAGGGCAAGTACTCCTGTAAGGCCTATTGAAATATTGAACGCTGTTGTACTAGAGCTGAATGTAGCGTCAATAATATCCTGAAAAGCATTTGTATCTCCCCAGAAAATTACTCGAATACAGGCAACTGCGAAAGCAATTAGAAAAAGAGCAATCCAAATGTAATTTAAGACCATAAGCGTAGATTTGTATCGCAAAAATAGTAAATTGTTTTGGGATAGCTGGATATTTTACCTTTTTTCTCGATGAGATTACTTATCTTTGTGGACCGTACACACCTTTGCGTGTCGCTTCTTTGATAGGTACTTACACAAGAGGAGAGAATGCGGAAAAGATGATAATCTATTATGGTAGAAGATTTTGATATTCGTGAGGAACAACAGGTGGGTAGAGAACGAGATTTCGAGAACGCCCTTCGTCCTCTAACTTTTAATGACTTTAGTGGTCAAGACCACGTGGTGGACAACCTGAGCATTTTTGTTCAGGCAGCTCGACTACGCGGGGAAGCACTAGACCATGTGCTGTTGCATGGACCTCCTGGACTTGGTAAGACGACCTTGTCTAATATTATAGCCAATGAGCTTGGTGTGGGGTTTAAGTTGACCTCTGGTCCAGTGCTTGATAAACCTGGTGATCTCGCAGGAGTTTTAACTAGTTTAGAGCCCAATGATGTGTTGTTTATTGATGAAATCCATAGATTGTCTCCAGTTGTAGAAGAATATCTTTACTCTGCAATGGAAGATTATCGTATTGATATAATGATTGATAAAGGACCATCGGCACGAAGCATACAAATAGATCTGAGTCCATTTACTCTTGTTGGTGCCACGACCCGCAGCGGATTATTGACAGCTCCGTTACGTGCTCGCTTTGGGATCAATTTGCATTTAGAATATTATGATGAACGCATACTTGCGAAAATTGTTGAACGTTCAGCTTCTATTTTACAGGTCTCATGTGATCACGAAGCTGCTTGTGAGATCGCATCACGCAGTCGAGGAACACCTCGTATCGCCAATGCTCTTTTACGCCGAGTACGTGATTTCGCACAAGTAAAAGGGAATGGACATATTGATGCCGAGATTGCTTGTTTTGCACTGGAAGCATTAAATATCGATAAGCATGGCTTGGATGAAATAGATAATAAGATTTTGGCGACCATTATTGATAAATTTCGTGGGGGGCCAGTAGGCTTGTCTACCATAGCTACGGCTTTGGGCGAGGATACGGGAACCATTGAAGAAGTGTATGAACCTTTTCTTATTAAAGAAGGATTTATGAAGCGTACACCACGTGGTCGACAAGTGACCGATTTAGCTTATGAACATCTAAACCGTAATGGTTTATTGCATTGTGACGAACCAAGTCTCTTTTAATAAACTCAAATGACTACCTTGTAGTATAAATAGAAACGAACGTGGCCAAATTAACATCACTTTTTAAGGACACTGCCATTTATGGCGTGAGTAGCATTGTCGGACGATTTCTTAATTATCTGCTTGTCCCCCTCTATACTATGAAATTGCCTGCCGATGGTGGTGGGTATGGGGTGGTGACCAATGTCTATTCCTATGTGGCTTTATTGATGGTTATATTGACTTATGGGATGGAATCGGGCTTTTTCTATTTCTCTAGCATTCATCAAGATAATAGTCAGAAGGTATATACGACAAGTTTAAGCTCGTTGATGTGTACATGTCTATTGTTCTTGTTAGGAGTATTGTTGTTTATCCATCCGGTTTCATCGTTCTTGGGCTATCAACAACATCCTGAATATTTAGGATTAATGGCTCTTGTTGTCAGTATGGATGCTTTTTTGGCTATTCCTTTCGCCCATTTGAGATACCTCAAGAGACCTATTGTATTTGCAGCTCGAAAGATGCTTTTTATTTTTTGCAGTATAGGTTTCAATTTGTTTTTTCTTCTTGCGTGCCCGTGGTTGATGAAGCATGCGCCTCATACTATAGATTGGTTTTATGATCCAAGCTATTTAGTTGGCTACATCTTTATTGCTAATTTATTGGCCACTGCAATGCAGTTCTTGTGTTTTTTGCCCGAACTTATTCGATTGAAATGGACCTTCGATAAAGTCTTACTGACTCGTATGTTACGTTATGCTGGTCCTATTTTAATATTGGGGGTTGTGTCTATTTTGAATCGTTCTTTAGATAAAATATTATTCCCATATCTGTATGGCGGTGATCATAAAGAAGCGATGCATGAGTTAGGTATATATGGAGCTTCTGTTAAAGTGGCCATGATTATGTCTATGCTTTTACAGTCGTTTCGTTATGCATATGAACCTTTTGTTTTTGGACAAAAAAACACAACAGGGGAGGCAGCAAAGAAATCGTATAGTGATGCCATGAAATATTTCTGTATGTTTTCCCTGCTGACCTTCTTGCTGGTAATGTGCTTTATTGATATCTTGAAATATTTCATAGCAGAAGATTACTGGGCTGGATTGCAAGTTGTGCCAGTTGTGATGGCTGCTGAACTGCTGGTTGGTATTTATTTCAATTTATCTTTTTGGTATAAACTTAAAGAACAAACTAAGTGGGGAGCTTATTTTGCACTTGCTGGTTTTCTGGTGATATTGTTGGGAAACATCTTGTTTGTCCCATATTTTAGTTATATGGCATCTGCATGGGCAAGTGTTGCGGGGTATCTATTGATAACACTCTTGAGTTATTTTATAGGACAACATTATTATCCTGTAGATTATCAGATAAAACGTATTGGTGGCTATCTTTTAGTTGCTGTAGCTATCCTCTTATTGTACGAATTTGTACCAATGGATAGTTGGAGTATATGGGTGAAATATCCAGTTCGTGTGCTGCTCCTTGGAAGCTATATTTGGTATATGGATAGACATGATTTCCCTTTAAGGCCACTTGTTAATCGTTTGTTATTAAAAAAGTAATTTGCATGAACATATTCAGTCGCTTACACATTTTGGGTGCGCTTTCATTTATACTCACTGTACTACTCTTACCTACCAATGCACATGCTGATGAGGGGATGTGGATGTTGAGTACTATGGGGAAAAAAGACGCCAAACTTTTGCAACAGCTTGGTTTGCGCATGCCTATAAGTAAAATATACAGTGTACAACATCCAGCTTTAAGCAATGCTGTTGTCAGTTTTGGAGGGTTTTGTAGTGGTGTGATCATTTCTCCCGAAGGACTCCTTTTGACTAATCACCATTGTGGTTTTGGGGCTATTCAACAGCAAAGTACTGTAGAAAATGATTATTTAGAAGATGGATATGTGGCCAAAACAAAAGCCGATGAAATACCTTGCCCAGGGCTTTATGCACGCTTTATGTTGGTGCAGAAAGATGTTACCAAACGCATGTTATCTAGCGTAACACCCACCATGTTTGAAGAGCGCCGAATAGCTTTACTTGATTCAACGAAGCAAGTCATCGAACATGAGGTTGCTCTTTTTGATAGCACATTAGTGGCTGTTGTAGATGGATATTATGCTGGCAATAAGTATTTTTTATCTATATACAGAGATTATCCTGATGTGCGTTTAGTATTTACTCCTCCTTCATCTATTGGTAAGTTCGGATGGGATAGAGACAATTGGATGTGGCCGAGACACACTGGAGATTTTAGTGTGTTTCGTGTGTACGCAGATGCTCATAACAATCCCAATTCATACGATGAAAACAACGTGCCTTTTCGTCCCAATTCCATAGCCCCTATTTCTCTAAAAGGCTATAAAAAAGGTGATTTTACAATGACTATTGGCTATCCAGGTGCAACAGGTCGATATGTTTCTGCTGCAGCTATAAAAGAGCGGATGTATGCGGTGAATACTCCGACTATTGATATCCGTCGTATCAAACAAAAAATATGGAAGCAGGCCATGGCTAATAGCGATTCTATTCGTATTAAATATGCGAGTAAATACGATGCCAGTAGTAATTACTATAAGAATGCTATTGGTATGAATCTCGCTGTGCGTAAACGTGGGGTACTCAAAAAACGTCAAGCACAAGAAAGGGTTTTACAAGAATGGATAAAACGCAACCCTAATGAACCTGATTCTTTACTCAAAGTGTTACCTCGCCTTCAAAGACTTTATGATAAACGCAGAGAAGTTAAAACCGCATTGACTTATTTCTCTGAAGCTTTTGCAAATGGCCCAGAGCTAATTGATTTAGCGATTAGCATCTTAAATTTTGATATGAAAGCCCCAGCAGATATGGTTATGGCAAATATTGGAAAGTTAGTTCAGAAATATTCCAATATGGATGCCCATGTTGATAAAAAGGTCTGCAAAGCCATGTTTAAAACGTTCAAAAAACGCGTAGATAGACGTTATTGGCCAGAGACTTATGCCCGTATAGATACTGTTTATGGAGGTAGTATTGATAAATATGTAGATGATGTGTATGCGCGCACTTGGCTGTCTACTCCTCGTGGTATGATGGCTGTCTTTAGCAATGACAGTACTTATAATTTAATTAAAGATCCAGCTACAGATTTATCTATAGATATGATTGTGGCGTTTATAGGGTTGAATAATATACTGGTCTCTAGTGATCAACAGGTGCAGAGAGATGAACGAGTTCTTAACGCAGCATTGCGTCGTTTGTACAATGATAGACAACTTTATCCAGATGCTAATAGCACGATGCGATTAAGTTATGGACATGTGGCTCCATATAGTCCTAGAGATGGAGTCGATTATGAGTATTATACAACTACTGAAGGTATATTTGAGAAAATAAATCAGTATCATGGTGATCCCGATTTCTATGTACAGCCTTTTATCTTAGATCTTTTGAAGAAAAAAGAATGGGGGGTATATGCTGCACAAGATAGTACGATGCATACATGTTTTATTACCAATAATGATATTACTGGAGGAAATTCAGGAAGTGCCCTCTTCAATGCACACGGTGAGGTTATAGGACTGGCATTTGATGGCAATTGGGAAGCTATGGATTCCGATGTGCAGTATGAACCAGCTTATCAAAGATGTATCAATGTTGATATAAGATATGTATTGTATCTTATAGAGAAACTTTC
The DNA here is from genome assembly GCA_963668535.1 of Bacteroidaceae bacterium. Lineage (GTDB taxonomy): Bacteria > Bacteroidota > Bacteroidia > Bacteroidales > Bacteroidaceae > F22. Next base: position 1,255,022 of record OY764867.1, on the reverse strand, counting down.
AGGAGATACTCATTTGATAGATGAAATGATCATTAGAACTCCAAATACATCCCAGTAAAGAAAAACTGCACCTGTCCAGGCATTGCTTTTTTTAGAAGTACTCCAGCTTCTTCACCAGTGCAATGTCCAGTATATAGTTTTATCTGTGGGTATTTCTCTTGACAGACTTCTACGATTTCATTTATTTCCTCTATTGTTACGAAACTGTCTAATAGGTGCAATCCTCCAATAAATGCTTTTACACGCTTTTCACCAGTGAAGGATGTACAAGCATCCATAATGTTCAAAAGGCCAGAATGAGAGCATGGGGACAAGATGATCAATCCATCTGTATCTTTAAGCGCAAGCACAATTTCATGATCAAAATTATCGAGACGTTGATTGCTGCCATCTAAATTGCTGACTTCTAGTTTATTATTGGCCTGTGGACTATGATATTGACGTGGGATATTAGTAATTATAGCCATATCTTCTGTCAACCACATGCTTTGGTGTACTGGATGATAACGTCCATTATTGGCCAAAAGATTTACTTTGAAACTAATATCTTTAGGTTGCTCGTGCCGCATCGAAAAGTATTTATATGTCGTAATATTTTTTGATGCCCATATAGATGCATGTGTATTGTTGCTAAGGAAACACTCTAATCCACCAGTGTGATCTTTATGTCCATGTGATAAAAATAAATCGGAAATTGAATCAATGTCTATATTCAGTGTCTCCGCATTTTTTGCAAAACGTGTAGATAACCCAACATCAAAAAGGAGACGTTGATCATGCCATTGGAAAAAGAGACTTAATCCATGCTCTGTCTGAAGTGTTGAGTTGGAAGGATTTTCTCTGTTGTCTACCAATAATTGTGCTGAAAAGGTGTTTTTATTTTTCATTATAATGGAATGTTCATTGAGGTGAATAGTTGAGCTATACAAAGATACGCCCAATTTAGCATATGACCAAAATTATACCAAAAAAGTGGCGCACACTTCCTATCGTTTGAAGGTGGCCACTTTTTCATTGCAGCATACATTTCCCAGGTGTATACCACGCAAACTAAAAATAGGAACAGTGCGGAGTACGTTATCCACTGGCTGTCGGATACACGTTCTCCTAAGACGATACTTCACAGCATCTAATACGTCTATTATACAGAAACATTGGATAAAATAATGGCGTATAAAATCCTATCCCAGAGATTATATACAACTAAACAAGTTTGGCAGGTCTTCTGACTTACTCCGTCTGAACGTCCTTCCCGCAAAAGCAGTGGACTAAGAATTGTTCAGGCAAAATGGGAGCATACAGCAGCTGGTCTGTTCAGGATTTTCACCTGATTCCCTTTTCATTGAATCTTCTGAGAAGAAGGCTTCAACACCAAACTGTTGCAAAGATAATGCTTTTAAATTAGGTGGCAACTTTTTCCCCCTTTTTTGTCTTTAAAAGATATAGAGTCATTGCTAAAAAAAGCGTATGTTTGTAGCTAGAAAAAGGATAAAATTATGCATAAAAAAATACTTCGTTTAGCGATCCCAAATATAATCTCCAATTTGACAGTCCCTTTGTTGACTGTTGTTGATTTACACTTAATGGGTTACTTGCATAAAGCGCAGTTTATGGGAGCTGTTGCACTAGGTGGTGTTATATTCAATTTGGTGTATTGGGGATTTAGTTTTTTACGCATGAGTGTCAGCGGTCTTGCGGCTCAGCATTTTGGTGAAAACGATCGGCAAGGAAGTGCGATGGTTTTTTTGCGAGGAATACTATTGGCAATGTTGGCTGGTTGTTTGCTCCTTTTTCTTCAATTGCCTATTGCCAAGCTTAGCTTTTGGGCCCTTTCTGGGTCTTATGAAGTGAAAGTGCTGGCTCAAAGTTATTTTTACGTACGTATTTGGGCTGCACCAGCTGCCATTATGCTTATGGTTATCAATGGTTGGTTCTTAGGTATGCAAAATGCACGTTTCCCTATGATTATATCTATTTTAATCAACATCGTTAATATATTAGCGAGTGTATTTTTTGTGCGTGTTGTCCATCTTCAAGAACGTGGAGTTGCTTTGGGATCTGTCATTGCACAATACTCAGGACTTCTTGTGGCTTTAGTTTTATTTGTGTGGAAGTACACAGACTATATACATTTGTTTGATTGGAAGAAACTACGAGATCGTTTGGCACTTTCTCGCTTTGTGACTGTAAGTGGAGATATCTTTATTCGTACGTTGTGTCTTATTGCTGTGTTCACTTTCTTTACATCGGCAAGTGCGTCGTTTGGAGATCTAACTTTAGCAGCAAATACTGCCCTTTTGCAGTATTTAATGGTTATTTCTTACTTCTTAGATGGCTTCGCTTATGCTGCGGAAGCTATAATTGGCCGATTTTCTGGTGAACGAAGTAAAGCGAAATTGTCTGAAGCAGCTAGAAAATTGTTTTTATGGGGGGGGATATGCGCCTTGTTATTTACTCTTTTATATGGTGTAGGAGGCAATACTGTGTTGTTTGTGTTTACCAATCAAAAGGATGTTATTGATACTGCACATACTTATTTACCTTGGGCCATAGCTTTCCCGATAGTTAGTTTTGCCAGTTACATCTGGGATGGTATCTATATTGGTGCTACCGCTTCAAAATTAATGCGTAACACCATGATATTTGCTGCGGCTTTTTGCTTTTTTGTGCCCTATTTTTGTTTAGAACCACATTGGGGAAACCATGCTTTGTGGTTTAGTATGGTTGCTTATATGGCAGGGCGTAGCTTAGCCCAAACTATTATGGGCAAAAAGGCACTATATACCATGGTGTAAAGTATATAGTGCCTTTTGCTACTGAAATATTTCAGTGTATTATTCAGCTTCCAGTTCTAATCCAACTTCGGTACGTACTAGACGAAAAATTCCTCCATTATCTCCAAGGTCAAACGGAGTAAAGTTTTCTGATGGATATTCAATAACTTGTAAAGAAGGATTACTCTCAAATTTTTGAAAACCTATTGTATCTCCTACTTGAACAATGCCCCGTGCTACAAGTACACTGTCTTGCATTGCTTGCGAGTTGGACAATAAAATTTGTATGCTATCTCCTTGAAGTGATTTATCCAGTATGATGCTATACTGTGCGGTGTACTTAGGATGAGCATTTTGCTTCATTTTTAATTGCATACTCATATAAATGAATATGACTACAGTGGCAATAACTAAGAATGCAAGTACAAAATTGCCCCGCATAAACTGTTTGTTGGTATTCAGATGTTTGGTGTGTGACATAGTATCATAATTGTGTGGTTATTCTTCTCCAAAAGGGATGGCTATACGATCCATAATCATTTCGCCGTATTGCTGGTTTATATCATCTAATATTGTGAATAATTCCTCTTTTGTTTCTGCTCGTAGCATAGCAATTCTTATTTGTCGGAAGTTGTTGATTCCCTTAAACAAAGGAGTTGCAGCTAAATGTCTTCGAGTATGTACAATGCCTCGACGTTCATCATCAATCATATCAATGGCATTGTTGACTTGTTGACGTAAGATATCCAAATAAAAATGAAAAGGACGTGCTTCTGGTAGTTTCCCAGTATGCAGATACTGTTTAATTTCTTCGAATATCCATGGACGACCAAAAGTAGCGCGTCCTATCATAATAGCATCTACCCCATATTTGTCAAAAGCATCTTTTGCTTGCATTGCACTGCAAATGTCTCCATTGCCAATAATAGGGATATGTATACGTGGATTGTTTTTTACCTCACCAATCAAAGTCCAATCAGATTTGCCTGTGTACATTTGACTACGTGTACGTCCGTGGATAGCTAGTGCGGCAGCTCCACAATCTTGTACTTGCTCCGCAAGAGTAGTGATAATTTTAGTCTCTTCATTCCATCCCAACCGAGTTTTCACAGTTACAGGAATATCAACTGCATTCACAACTTGTTTTGTGATGTCCAATAACTTCTCTGGATTTTGGAGCATACCAGCTCCTGCACCCTTCCCTGCTACTTTCTTAACAGGACATCCAAAGTTGAGATCGATAACGTCAGGTTGAGCGTCAGCAACCATCTTGGCAGCTTCAACCATAGGCTCAACTTCACGTCCATAGATCTGTATAGCTACGGGGCGTTCTGCTTCGGCAATGGTTAGTTTTTGTATGGTACGATTTACGTTGCGTACCAAAGCTTCACTTGACACAAATTCGGTGTACACCATATCGGCACCAAACTGTTTGCACATCAATCGAAATGCTGGATCTGTTACATCTTCCATAGGGGCAAGCAAGAGTGGTTGCTCACCCAAGTCAATGTGGGCTATCTTCATATTTTTAAATTCCTTTTGGAGGCAAAGATACGGAAAAATTCTGTACTTTTGCACAGATGAATATGAATGAAGAAATCCAACAGTATGAGATTATGGCCCCAGTTGGGTCATATGAATCATTGGCAGCCGCTATACATGCGGGGGCAAACTCGGTATATTTTGGTATTAGTAGCTTAAATATGCGTGCCCGTTCTGCAAATAGTTTTACAGTCGACGATCTACGTCAGATTGCTGCAACATGCGATGAGGCTGGAGTAAAGACATACCTTACCGTCAATACAATTATCTATGATGAAGATTTGATGTTGATGCGTGAGATTATTGATGCAGCTCATGAAGCTGGTATTTCAGCTGTGATAGCAGCTGATGTGGCTGTTATGATGTATGCGAAAAGTATAGGTCAAGAAGTGCATCTATCTACGCAGTTGAATATTACTAATGTAGAGTCCCTTCGCTTTTATGCTCAATTTGCGGATGTCGTAGTATTAGCTCGTGAATTGAATCTAGAACAAGTTCATACGATTTATCAAGCGATTCAGGAAGAAAATATCTGTGGCCCTCGAGGTGAAAAAATTCGTATCGAGATGTTTTGTCATGGTGCTCTTTGTATGGCTGTATCGGGTAAGTGTTATTTGTCTCTTCATGAGATGAATGCAAGTGCCAATCGTGGAGCTTGTATGCAAATCTGCCGTCGTGGATATAAAGTCGAAGATGCAAGTTCGGGTGTAGAACTTGAAGTGGACAACCAATACATCATGTCTCCAAAAGATTTGAAAACCATTCATTTCTTGAATAAGATGATGGATGCAGGTGTGCGAGTTTTCAAGATTGAAGGACGTGCGCGTGGTCCAGAATATGTGAGCAAGGTCGTTACTGCTTATCGTGAAGCTATTCAAGCTAAATTAGCAGGTCATTTTACTCAAGAACGTATTGATCAGTGGGATGCATCATTGAAAACTGTGTTTAATCGTGGTTTTTGGGATGGATATTATCTTGGACAACGTTTAGGTGAATGGAGCCACAACTACGGTTCTGAAGCTACAGAGAAGAAAGTATATGTTGGTAAAGGTGTGAAATATTTTTCTAAGCTAGGGGTTGCTGAGTTTCTTGTAGAAGCAGGTAAACTAGAAGTTGGAGATAAGATTCTCGTCACTGGACCAACAACAGGAGCTGTTTTTGCTACTGTTGAAGAAGCACGTGTAGACTTGAAACCAGTAAATACAGTACATAAAGGAGAACGTTTCTCAATGAAATTAGAGAAGATTCGTCCAAGTGATAAGTTGTATAAACTAGTCCAAGTAAAACAAAAACGAGAACTGAAGTAAGACTAACTTTTTAAACCTATATATGTATGAGAAAATGGTTCTTAGGCCTAGCTGTCTTTATTAGTACAGCTAGCATGTCAGCCAATGTGGCACCACCACTTTTTATGCGGGATGTTACTGTGTCTCCAGATGGACAGTACATTGCTTTTGAATATAAAGGAGACATCTATAAAGTATCAACATCAGGTGGAGATGCTGTACAGCTAACAACTCAACCTAGTTATGAGGCACATCCTGTTTGGTCGCATGATAGCAAGATGTTAGCATTTGTCAGTGATCGTTACGGTGATTTTGACATCTTTACTATGTCGGCCGAAGGTGGATCTGCCCATCGTGTGACAAAAAACTCAGCTAAAGAGATTCCTGAAACTTTTTCGTTAGATGATAAGTCTATCTATTATTCAGCTCATCTACAAGATCCTGCATCTAGTATACAGTTCCCATCAAGCCGTTTGACCGAATTGTATAAGATTCCTATTAGTGGTGGAATCTCTAAGCAAATCATGGCTACTCCAGCTGAGCGCTTATCTCTAGCTAAAGATGGAAAGTGCTTCTTGTATATGGATGATAAAGGAACAGAAAACTATTGGCGTAAGCATCATACCTCTTCTGTAACTCGTGATATCTGGATGTATGACCTCGTCAATCAAAAAAGTCATGTATTGCGTGCTTGGAAGGGTGAAGATCGCGATCCACGCTTTAGTCCTGATAATAAAACTGTCTACTATTTAACCGAAGAATTCGGTTCATTTAACGTGGCGTCTTTTCCATTAGATACTCCATCAAATATTCAACAAATTACTCATTTTAAGAAGCATCCTGTACGTTTCTTATCTATAGCATCTACAGGGTTGTTATGTTATACTTTTGATGGGTCGATTTATACGCAAAAATCATCAGTTGCTTCTCCAAAGAAATTATCTCTTCGTATCTTGCGTGATGAAGAACCTGAAATAGAACGCCTTTCTATTACTAGAGGTGCAGAAGATGCAGAAGTCTCTTCTGATGGTAAAATGGTTGCTTTGATAAAACGTGGAGAAGTTTTTGTAACTGCGGTTGATTACTCAACAACAAAACAAATTAGCCATACTCCTCAAGCAGAAAAAGGATTAAGTTTTTCTCCTGATGGACGAACTTTGGCTTATGCAACAGAGCGTAATGGCAATTGGGAGTTAGTATTGGCTACTATGCCTCGTAAGGAGGACCCTGATTTCTCTCATGCTACTATTGTCAATGAAGAAATTCTTCTTCCATCAAAGACTGTAGAACGCACATCGCCTCAATTTTCACCAGATGGCAAAGAGCTTGCTTTTATTCAAAATAGAAAGCAACTGATGGTCTACAACTTAAAAACAAAGAAAGTTAGACAAATCACCGATGGTCATTATCGAGCAGATACGAGCGGTCGTGTATCTTACAGTTGGTCGCCAGATGGACAATGGTTTGCTATTACATATGTAGGTAATCAGCATGATCCATATAGTGATATCGGTCTGGTGAGTAGCAAGGGAGGAGAAGATATTCATAATTTGACTAATTGTGCTTACTTTGATTCATCAGCTCATTGGGTGATGGATGGTCAAGCGATCTTGTTTTCAAGTAACCGTTATGGCATGCGTAATCATGCTTCGTGGGGATCTGAAGAGGATGCTTTATTGCTTTTCTTGAATCAAGAAGCTTATGATGAATACCGCCTTAGTAAAGAAGATTTTGATCTTTTGAAACAGTTGAAGGCACAACAGAAGAAAGACAAAGAAAAGGCTGAAAAGAAAGATAAGAAGAAGGATAGTAAGAAAAAAGAGGATAAGAAAGATGACAAGAAGGTGACCAAGATTGATTGGGCCAATATGGATAATCGTTTAGTTCGCCTTACTCCCCATTCTTCCGATCTTATTTCTACGGCAATAGATAAGAAGGGTGAAAATCTTTATTTTATATCTCGTTTTCAGAACAAGTACGATTTGTGGACGACCAATCTTCGTGAGCATAGCACTTCTCTTTTGAAGAAACTTGGTGCAAGTTGGGCGCAACTAGACTGGGATAAATCAGGTAAAAACTTATTTATTTTTGGTCCAAGTATCTCAAAGATGACCATAGCGACTAAGTCTATCAAGCCAATTCATTATGCAGGTACCATGGAATTGGATTTATCTGCTGAGCGTGCCTATGAGTTGGAACACATATATCTGCAAGAGAAGAAGCGTTTTTATGACGTGCATATGCATGGTGTTCATTGGGATGATATGGTCAATGATTATCGAAAATTCTTGCCCAATATTAACAACAACTATGATTTTGCTGCCATGTTAAGCGAATTGCTTGGAGAATTGAATGTGTCTCATACTGGTAGTGGGTATTTTGCACCAAATAATGGGGACTCAACAGCAGATTTAGGCTTGTATTTTGATTGGAATTATACAGCTCAAGGGTTACGTGTGAGTGAAGTGCTTGCTGGTGGTCCTTTTGATAGAGCTACTTCTCTTGTAAAACCAGGAGTTATTGTAGAATCTATTGATGGAGTATCCTTGAAAAAAGGACAAGATTATTATCCATTATTAAATCATAAGGTTGGAAAACGAGTGTTAGTTGGTTTTTATAATCCACAGGTATCTACAGGACAAAAAGCCCATTGGCAAGAGGTTGTTCGTCCATTAAGTAAGCGCAATGTTGCACATCTTGAGTATAAACGATGGGTTAAGCGTGAGGCTGCAATGGTGGATAAGCTTTCTAATGGTCGTCTTGGTTATGTACATATTGAAGGTATGGATGACGAGAGTTTCCGCCGTATGTATGCTGATGTATTAGGTAAGTTCAATCAATGTGAAGGGATTGTTGTTGATACAAGATTTAATGGTGGTGGTCGCTTGCACGAAGATGTTGAAGTATTTTTTACAGGAAAGAAATATTTGACACAAGTGATTCGTGGTCAGGAAGCCTGTGCAATGCCTAGTCGTCGATGGAATAAGCCTTCTATTATGTTGGTATGTGAGGCAAACTACAGTAATGCGCATGGTACTCCATGGGTGTATCAACACATGGGTATTGGTAAAGTTGTCGGAATGCCTGTTCCTGGTACAATGACAAGTGTAAACTGGGAAACGCTTCAAGATAAGAGCATGTATTTTGGAATCCCGGTCATTGGGTATCGTCAAGCAGATGGTACTTATCTTGAAAATCATCAACTAGAACCAGATATTAAGGTCGCTAATTCACCTGATGTTGTGGTACAAGGAAAAGATGAGCAATTAGAAGCTGCAGTCAAAGCACTGCTTGCAGATATTGATGCTAAAAAATAAAGAGATAAGAGGGTGTGTCACGAGTGACATACCCTCACTTGTTTTTCAGTAAATATAGGGTATTTGCTTCAATGAAAAACTTGTAAAATCGCAAGCGCTTGCGATTTGCTATACATCGGGATGATTGGCTTTTTGCAAGCGCTTGCGTTTTGAGGTGCAAGCGCTTGCGAAAAATGGAGATAAAATAGGGGTGTTTGACCTGCTTTAAGTAATAAATAACGATTGATATGAAGAAAGATTACCATTTTGTACTTCCTATGAAAGTACGTGACTATGAATGTGATTTACAAGGAATTGTCAACAATTCCAATTATCAGCACTATATGGAACACACTCGTCATGAATTCTTAGAATCTCTAGGTGTGTCTTTTGCTGAATTGCATCAACGAGGTGTAGATGCTGTAGTGGCTCGTATTACTATCAACTTTAAAACTCCCTTGAAAAGTGGGGATCATTTTTTGTCTTGTCTTTCCATATATAAAGAGGGGATTAAGTGGATTTTTAATCATGATATTTATCGTACTTCTGACGAGAAAATAGTTTGTAAAGGAGAGGTCACTTCTGTGACGATTGTAGACGGCAAGTTGTCTGTCTATGAAGAACTAGATCATATACTTCAAGAAGCAACTGCCCAGAAATAGTAGTCGTACACTAACTTCAAATCTTGAATATGATGAAGAAAACGATTGATACTGAATTAAAACTTCATGCAGAAGTGATCGATTGTGTCGCTTTAGATCAGCCTCAAACTCCTCAGGAGTTGCAAGAAGAATGTATCGCTAGTATTGCACTAACCTTTGTGATGAAAGTGCGTTATATGGCAATTAAGCAGTATATTGAAGCTTGTGGAAGTGCTCGTGAACTGCTAGCCAATCCAACTTTACTTGAAGAAAGAGTGCCTGAAGTGTCAAAAAAACACCTTGCTTTACTTCTGGATACTAAGGAAGCACAACAAAAAGCACAAGAAGAGTGGGCATATATACAAAATAAAGGTTTGCAGTGTATTTGTTATTGCGATTCGAGATATCCTTCTCGACTCAGAGAGTGTATAGATGCTCCAGTTGTTTTGTATACACATGGTCAAGTAGATTTCAATTGTTCAAAAGTATTGGCTATAGTTGGTACAAGACATATTACTCCTTATGGGAAACAGGTTGTTGGAGCTTTTTTAAAAGATTTGGCTCATTGCTGTCCCGATGTGCTTGTCGTTAGTGGCTTAGCTTATGGAGTAGATATTCATGCCCATAGGGCTTGTTTGGAGTACAATATAAAAACAGTAGCTGTATTGGCGCATGGACTAGATAGAATATATCCATCTGTACATAGAAAAACGGCTGCTGATATAGTGAAACAAGATGGCGGTTTGTTGACTGATTATCCAATTAATACAACCCCCGAAAAACATCACTTTATCGCACGTAATCGTATTGTGGCTGGCATGGCTGATGCGACTTTAGTGATTGAATCGGCAACAAAGGGGGGCTCTTTGATTACGGCTGATCTGGCTGAGAGTTATAATCGTCCTGTATTTGCTGTACCTGGTAAAATATCAGATCCTTATTCAGAGGGATGTAATGAATGGATTCGGACAAATAAAGCTTATTGTGCTACTTGTATGGAGTTTATTATTGAACAATTAAATTGGGATTACCAATCTCCGACTGCTATTGTTCCTGAGATTTTTCTAGAACTCACCAAAGAAGAGGAAGCTGTATGTGGATTATTAAGAGAACAGGGGGATATGTCGGTAGATGAACTTTCCCTTCATCTTCACATGCCCGCTAATGTGCTAATTGGATTGTTAATGCAATTGGAATTGAAGGGCGTTGTTATGATTTTAGCCGGTAATCGTTATCAATTGAGATAACGGTTACCGGCTTATTATATATTGAGCTTATAGATACGAATCGGCCCATTCTTGTGAGATAGAATTCTCATATTGTTGACATACTGTTTTACTAAATGCCAAGCCATGTTGTATGATCTTTTCCCATGTTGATTGGTCTAAATCTGCTAAGTCTTCTTTGTAGATCCTTTCTTTGAGCAAACCATATAATATACCTGCGTTAAAGTTATCACCAGCTCCTATAGAACTGATAACTTCAATTTTATCTACTGGATAGTGCTGGGTGAAATGTGAAGTGTATAAAACGGGTCCTTTATCTCCTTGCGTATAGATGAAATTGGGACAGTAAAAAGCGACTTTATCTTCGTATATTTTAGTTCTGTCGGTCATGTTCCACATGTTTTGAAAATCTTCATTGCTCCCACGTACAATATCTGCAAATTCTAAATTTTCGATAATTGTCGGTGCTAGCTTCATTGCCTCTCCACAATGACTACTACGAAAATTGGGATCATAATAAATGATCGCTTCAGCATGTTGTGCCTTTTCTAACAAAGTAAGCATGCCCTCACGCAACACTGGGTTTAATGCATAATAAGATCCAAAGATTACAATATCGTGCTTCGTGATTTCTGGGAAATCTCCAGTTAGACGCTGATTAGGGTAGTCTTTATAAAATTCATATTCAGCATCACTTTGTTCATTCAGAAAAGCAAGGGATAGTGGCGATTTACCATCTTCGAAAGTTGAGACGTAACTCGTGTTTACATGATTATTTTCCATAAACTCTAAAATACGTTTCCCAACACGGTCGGCTCCAGTTTCTGTAATCATCACTGTATTTAAACCTAGTCTAGCCAAGGAAATTAATCCATTGAAGACAGATCCCCCAGGTACAGCTGCTGTAGGTTGTTCATTACGGAAAATAACATCTAGAATAGTTTCTCCAATGCCAATGATTCTTCTTTTTTTCATATTTCGATAGAAATGTAGAATAGCATCTTGAAAGGGTTTATTATTTCAAGATGCTATTTATGTTTATTTGCCCGATAACAAGCGTGATTTTTCACCTAGATATCCTCCATGGTGTCTTTTAGAATATTCGGCCGCAGTAAATTGGGTTCTTTCCATCGTTTCAACAACCAAGATGTCGCCTATAACGGTCATTGCTGTAGTAGAGGTTGTTGGAGTCATACCTAATAGGCAAACTTCTTTAGGCCCTCCTGTTGATAAACAAATATCAGCTTCTTCAGCCAATGGACTTTCAGGATTGCCTGTAATGACAATGAATGGGATGTTCGGATCAAGACGTCTAGATAGAATTGTTAGTTCCACGATTTCACGTGTTTTTCCAGAATTGGATATAAGCAATAAAATGTCGTTCTTTTGAAACACACCTAAATCTCCGTGTTGTGCCTCACTTGGGTGTAAGAAAACTGCTGGGATACCCGTAGAGCAGAAAGTTGTAGCAATATTCATTGCGATTTGTCCCGCTTTACCCATACCAGAAGTAACTAATTTACCTCCACGTACTTTAACGTGTTCTATAATCGCTTCTACTGCTTTTTCAAATTCATTTGTTACAGGAATATTGGCGACAGCTGCTGCTTCTTTTTCGAGCAATTGTTTGATTCTTTCCATCATACGGTTTTGTTTTAATTGAGTGTACCAAAGGCTATTCGGTCAAGAAATATCCTTTCAGACTACAAATATCTCAAAAATCCTACATATAACAAGCTGTTTTGTTGTATTTTTGTCCCCTGCTTACGATACAAAGGTATGTACTCCTTTTAATAATCGATTTGATTTTCAAAAATATGCATTATAATCATCATACATTAACCAATGGCTTGCGCATCCTTCACTTGCCAAACCAATCTCCAGTAGTTTATTGTGGCTTTTCAGTTGCAGTAGGTACACGTGATGAACGTCCTGAAGAGATGGGAATGGCCCATTTTGTCGAACATATGGTCTTTAAGGGTACGACAAAGCGTAAGGCTTGGCATATTCTTAATAGAATGGAAGCTGTAGGTGGAGAGCTTAATGCCTATACCAATAAAGAAGAAACAGTTATATATAGTGCATTGCTTTCTCAAGATATTGATAGAGCTGTAGAGTTGCTTGTTGATATCTGTTTTCATTCGACTTTTCCTCAGAAGGAAATTGATAAGGAAGTGGAAGTTATAATTGATGAAATCGATTCTTATCAAGATACTCCTACTGAACAAATTTATGATGATTTTGAGGAGCTGCTTTTCAAAGGACATCCCCTAGGCCACAATATTTTGGGAATACCAGATCAGTTGCGTCATTTCAAAACAGAAGATGCTTTGGCTTTTGTCAAGCGTTATTATCAGCCTAGCAACATGGTGTTTTTTGTTTCTGGTAATGTCGATTTTGATAAGCTTGTTAAGAAGTTGGATCGACTAACAAGTGATCTAAAAAATGTACCTGTGACAAGAGTTATGGGTACTCTTCCTGTGTACAATCCACAAAAAATAGTGATACCTAAAGGAACGAATCAAGCACATGTGATGCTTGGTGCGCCAGCCTATAATGCACATAATAGTAAACGTACTGGTTTGTACTTATTGAATAATATTCTAGGTGGACCTGGTATGAATAGTTTGTTGAACGTCAGTTTAAGAGAGCGTCGAGCTTTAGTGTATCAAGTTGAATCAAATATTACAGGATATACAGATACAGGTTTATTCACGATCTATTTTGGTACAGATCATAGCGACGTAGATAAGTGTATGCGTTATTCAGAAAGGGAGTTGCTTCGTTTGTGTGATACATCTTTGTCTCCACAACAATTGAAGGCTGCTAAAAAGCAATTGATTGGGCAAATTGGGGTGGCTTCTGACAACTATGAAAGTATTATATTAGGTCTGTCTAAACGATATTTACACCATGGGAGTATTGAGGAACCCGAAGCGTTGTTTACACGTATTCAACAGCTGACAGCTGTAGAATTGCAAGAAATCGCCCAAGAAGTCTTTGCCCCTGATCATTTGACGATGTTACACTATTCTAAATAGTATTAGTCGTTTAGTTGGGCTATGGAGTCTTTTTGAGCTTTTAATCGAGCTTTTTCCGCTGCTACGGCTCTGGCTTCATCTTTGAGTTTAATATTTAAGGCCTTTAGTCTTTTTCTTTCAGCTTTTTTGTCTTTAACAACAGAAGTCATCGGGTGTCTATTCCCTTGGTACATTTTCAAAAATGCTTTGGCCGATCCAAAGTTTAAAAACATATCTAGACGTACGGGTAGGTGGTTGTCATCATCTGTGATGTAGAAAGTAATGACTTCCTTTTCTTTCCCTTTTTTGTATTCAATAAAAGAGAAGACTAAGCATCTGTACGTAATATCATTTTCATCTTCAAAGAGTCTATAACCTCTGAAGATTAGGGTTTGTTGTTTGACATGACGACCATCCGCTAAATCAAAATGATATGGTTCGCCCATTTTAAATTTATCAGGGGTATAAGAGCGATAGCGCATCAATATACTTAACATGTCTTGAACGCAGCCTGTAACGGCCACTGTATCACAGAAATAACTGTTCTTTCTGGGAAATGTGCGCTCTAACTTGATACGTACGCTATCTGAATCGTAAAAATAAGTTGCTTTATCAATAGCGTATCTTTTTCCTTCTTCGGCTCCTTTACGAAAATATAATGGAAGCATATCTTTACTGATAACGCTTGTTAGCGTATCTCGCATCTTAAAGAATATATCTGCTTTACTACCACTTTTAGATATCATTTGTACCTTGTAGGCTGGTATCCCATTGTAATTAATAGAGTCTGTCCATAGACTGGCTGTGCCTGCTTTTGTCCAAATAAAACGCCAGTTGAAGTATAGTTCATACGACAAATGTTCGCCACTGTTAAAAGCTTTGTTCTTCATAGTACATTGAGCACATGCTGGTGAAGCACATGAGAGGACCAATAGAATCGTGAGTAATAATAGTGGTTTTCTATTCATATTGTTTGTTTTTGTGTGCGTAAGAGCTAGTGAATACTACCTCCTCTTCCGATTATTTTGTTTTTTCTTTTTCTTCTTATTTTCAGGTTTTTGTTTCTTAAGATTGTCGTTTTTTTGCTTAAACAATGGGCGAGCATGAATATTCCAGTCTTGCTCGAGTTCCCAAAGTGCTTTAATCTCAACGATTTCAGGATAATAATATACACATTCTGGCTGAATTTTGCTTGTATATTCACCAGTATCCCATCGGTTATTGCCATTGGTATCTTCAACTAAACGTGCTGAATATTTGCCTGGTTTTAGATAGTAAAAGTCAGCTTTGTGATTGCGCACCGTACGTTGACGAACGACTTTGTCTTTTTCATCCAACAATTGTACAAAGGCTGGCGATTTTTCCCCAGAAACATTAAAATAAATTTCTCCGTATTCATCTAGCTTTTTGACAGTAATGGTTGTGCTGTCTTTTTTATTGCTAAGACCATATATCCCCTTAAATGTCAAAGTGTCCACCATTAATTTGTAGTTCCCGCCAGGTGCCCATTGGGTGAATAAAGTATATTCCATTGGATGGAATTCATCTGTGTGAATTGTATGAGGTACTTCTTTCCATACGCTATCTACTTTTTGCATTAACTTAATGCCTATAGTGTCGAATGTGGCAACAGGCTCTTCAAATTTAAATTTTAAAGCGCCATAAACATCCATAGATGAACCGCCTTCCATCTTCATTTGAAGTACAGGAGATTTAGGAGGAATGGTATCTGTACCCTCTTTTTCTCGTCGTTTTTGTTCTTTTGCTTCTTCTTTACGCTTTTGTTCCATTTTGCGCTTATAGCTATTTTTGATTGCAAAAGCTAATGTGTCTATTGTAGGAGACAATTTCTTTAAAGAATCTGTTGACATGTAATGTGCTTCTACAAGTAGTGTGTCTTTTTGCGCCAAAATAGTATCGTTTACCCAATATATTAATGAGTCCAATTGAGGTGTTTTCTCAATCGTAAACGCTTTGTTGGCATCAAAATTAAGCCCTCGTAGATAAGGCAAGGTGTCATTAGGAGCTGAGAATACCATTGTTAGTTTATTGGGTACTTCTCGACTATATTTTTTGAGATATTGATAAGGATCAATTTCTTTGAAAGCGCGTAAGACGATATTGTCTGGATAATAGTGTGTGTACGCTCTAGTGACAATTGTATCTATTGTCACGGTGTCTTTCCAAATGGTATCTTGGAAGGTGTCAGGTTTGCTGCTTGGTATGATTAGTGAATCTTCAAAAGCAATCTTTTCTGTTTTTTGTGAAAATAAATAGTTTTGGTCTCCATCTTCAAGACCAAAGATGTGATATGTGCCTGGTGCAATCCCACGGATATTGAAATGTCCACGGCTGTCTGTACGCCCTACACGTATAAAAGGTGTTTTTGTAAATGCTGTGTCATTTAAATTGCTTTGTAACCCCACAAGCATTCCTTTTATCGGTTCCAAGTTTTTAGCTTCGAGTACATACCCTGCTACTTCCATGGTGTCAATTTTATTGCCAGTAGAAAAAGTGTAGGTGAAATTTCCTAGTGGATTGCCTTCATTGTTATCAACAATAGCATCGGCAAAATCTACAGTATATGTTGTATTGGGACGTAACGTGTCTCGAAGATTAATTCGTACTTTTTTTCCAGAACCCTTTATTTCAGGAGCCTTTATTTGTGGGGGAGAGATAACCACATTTTGTGCGACGTTTTCCACTTTAATGTTTTCGTCAAAGTATAGTACGATGCGATCCTTATCTGCATGAGTACTCCCATAGGTTGGTGTACTTGATAAGAATCGTGGTGGAGCTTCATCAATGGGACCTCCATTAGGTCGGCCTACATTAGCACAAGCATACAAAAGGCATGCTGCAAAAATAGTCGCAAGTATATGTGTATAACGAATTTTATTCATGCTACAAAAATACATCTTTCCACGAATAACACCGCATGTTTTAGTAATTTTCCGTATGTCCTTTCAGGTAGAAATATCCAAACCGACAGTAGAGACATCTTTTTTTGAGACAATACTCTTTGTGAAGGTGAATGAGTGCCTGTGTATCTCCTGCATTTTGTGCCTCAAGATGCATTTTAGACCACTCTCGGATGATGTAATTATTTTCGGCAGGCAAAGATTCTAAAAGGTTGTGTGCTTTTTCGCACATGAGTTCATCGCCTATATGTTGTCCATACGCGAAGAGGAGAGGAGCGATGGCATTGATACATATGAGATGTATGGTTTGTGGAGTCAGACGTCTTTTGTTTGGATGAGATTGATGTCCTGTTTTACCGAATGTAAAGTGGGTCTCCCAATACAGGGAACAGCCAGCTTGAAGAATTTTTTCGTATGCAGTGATGTTGGGAGCTTCAATAATTTGAGATAATAGTCCATGGCGTTGGCAATAGAGATGAGCTAGTTGTGCAATGCGCAATGGAGGGAAGTTGTAGGGACGAATCCGCATGAGTTTCCAGCGGTTAGGGTTTAAATTTTTTAGTTTAAACTTGTGGGCAAGATAGGCATACTCTTTTTGAAGTTTCTGGTAGTAATCATCGTCTTTAATATCTTCTTCTAATAATCCAGCTTGTCCCAAAAAAATACTTTCAACTTGAAGTGGATCATTTATGTGTTTATTGACGGCATTTAAGTTGAGCATACGAGCCCATTGTTCAAACGCATCTCCATTTAATCCAAAGCCAAAGGATCTAGCAATAGTAATGAAAGTGCAGGCTGACCAGTCACCACTGAAGAGAGCTAGTCTTTCATGTATTTGCGTTGTTCTCATTTGCAACCGCTCTATTTGTAGCCTATTAAGCCAGCTTGTTTTTTCAATTTTATTGATTGTAGGAAGGATAGCTGCGCATCTAGGTGAATGTATTCCCTTGCATAGGGAGCGATATTGTTTAATCATTTGTTCGGTACAGGGGAGATGTAATTGAGGAATTCTTTCCCCATTCGTTCTGGTTAAAGGACAGTCAATATGGTTGGCTACGTGTAATATGACCGAATCATAATTGATGTCTTTGTTGTGTCCATGTGTTGTCCACAAGGAAGAGTGTGTGTGGATTTCAACTTGTCCTACCCATAAGATCCCATTTATTTTGATTTTCGCATTAAAAAAGTCGGGACCTGCATCACGATTAAGTACACCAGGGTCAATAATTTCTACCTCCTCACCATCAGTACTATAGAGTGTACCAAGGGGAAGAATGCGATGTAACCATAGATATTGCAATAATTTTTCCATGTTCTTTCGATTATAAGTGAGATTCGCTTTACAAACATACAAAGTTTGTTTCGTTTTTACTATATTTGCAGGTAATAAACTGCAAAAAATTTAATCGTAAAAATATGAAGATAGCATTAATTGGATACGGAAAGATGGGCAAAGAGATTGAAAGAATCGCTCTCGGTCGTGGTCATCAGATTGTAGCCATTATCGATCAAGATAATACTCAAGATTTTAATTCTCCAGAATTTCGTCAAGCAGATGTAGCCATTGAGTTTACTAATCCTATGGCTGCTTATGACAACGTGAAGCGTTGTATGGATGTTTGTGTGAAAGTGGTGTCTGGTAGTACCGGATGGATAGATCAACATCGCGAAGAAATGCTCAAGTTGTGTGACAGTCAAAAGAAAACGCTATTTTGGGCGTCCAATTTTAGTTTAGGAGTTTCTATTTTTCGTGCTGTGAATAAGTATCTTGCAGGTATCATGAATCAGTTTACTGATTATGAAGTAAAAATGGAAGAAACTCATCATGTACACAAGTTAGATGCGCCAAGTGGTACAGCTATAACTTTGGCGCAAGAGGCTGTTGATAAGCTTGATCGAAAAGATGGATGGTGTCTTCAGGCAACAGAGAGTCACCCAGAAGGTGAGGCAGAAATTCCTGTTGATAAATTGGGAATAGAGGCTATTCGTGAAGGTGAAGTCTTTGGCATTCACACATTAGAATATACTTCTTCATCAGATATTATTCGTATCACTCACGATGCTAAAAATCGTGGTGGTTTTGCTTTGGGAGCAGTGTTGGCTGCTGAATATACACATAAGCATATTGGTTTTTTGGGAATGGGCAATCTTTTTCCGTTTTTGAATGACTAATAGATTTTTCTATTGGTGACTAAATAAGTTAATACACAGAATTATGATGCATGGAGCTGACAAAAACGAGCAAACGCCTAAGAAACCTTCTTGGGTGCGTTTTGGTGTCGTGATTATTTTATATCTATTATTCCTACTTTGGGTAGGCAGTTGGCGTGGTTTGTTTTTAACACCATTGATTTTTGATTTATACATTACACGTAAAATCAATTGGGCCTATTGGAAACAAATAAAAAATCCTTTTCTCAGAGGTATTATGGGGTGGGTTGATGCTTTATTGTTTGCGATGATTGCGCTCTATTTTGTCAATACCTATGTTTTTCAAAACTATCAAATACCTTCTTCTTCTCTTGAGAAGACTTTATTGGTAGGGGATTATTTGTATGTTAGTAAAGTCAGTTATGGCCCTCGTAAGCCTATGACGCCTTTGCATCTTCCGTTTGTACAAAATACATTGCCTTGGGGAGGAAAATCTTATCTCTCTTGGCCTAAATGGGATTATGAACGTGCCCCTGGTATCGGGCATGTAAAAAGAGGCAATATTGTTGTGTTTAATTTCCCTGCTGGAGATACAGTGGCTAGTAACTATCCAGCTTCTGATATTTATAGTATAGCTTATTATGGAGGACTAGAAAGGGTCGCTAAAGGCATTGATATAGATAGTCTTACTGAAGCACAACAAGCAGCTTTGTATAAGAAGGCTTACCATGAGGGTATGAAACTGATTAAACAATCCCCAGAAGCGTATGGAAAATTGGTGGTACATCCAGTTGATCGTCGTGAAAATTATGTAAAACGTTGTGTTGCAATTCCTGGAGATACTTTAACCATTAAGGAAGGACTACTATATATTGATGGTACTTTATCTGCAGATGCACCCAATGTGCAGCATAATTATTTTGTTCAGACGCAAGGCATGGCTATTCCAGAAGCGATGTTGACCAATTTAGGTATCAGTAAGGAAGATCGTATGCATATTGACACCAATCAAGGTAATATGCAACAATTTATGGAGCAGTTGGGGTTGAACAAAAAGAGTGAAAATGGCTTATTAGCCCCTGTATACCACTTTCCATTGACTAAAAAGATGAGAAAAGTCCTTGAGCAGAATCATCGATTGACATATCGTATTGTACAAGAGCCAGATGTATATGGTGGAGATGTGTATCCACTTAATTATGATACACATTGGACTCGCGATAACTATGGACCTATTTATATGCCAAAGGCAGGAAGTGCTATCGCGCTTAATTACAAAAATGCTGCAATTTATGGGCGGTGTATAGAGGCGTATGAAGGACATCAACTGTCAGAAAAAGATGGGCAGTTTTATGTCGATGGGCAGTTGGCTACAACGTATACGTTTACAATGAATTATTATTGGATGATGGGAGATAATCGTGACAATTCTGCCGACTCTCGTTATTGGGGGTTTGTGCCAGAAGATCATATTGTCGGTAAACCGATTCTAGTGTGGTTGTCTATTGACAAAGATACTGGTAAGGTGCGTTGGGATCGTCTGTTTAAATGGGTAAGTAATAGCTAAATAGTTCATGAGAAGTGTACTACAATGGATAAAGAACTTGATTGTAGCCGCCTGTGTGGTGTTGCTATTTCGTCAATGTGTCTTTACTATTGTGAGCATACCTGATGCAGGTATGTCGCCTGCTTGTACGCAAGGAGATAGACTTTTAGTCAATAAATGGGCTTATGGATATCGCACACCTTTTGTTGCTTCATTAGGTTATCACAGATGGGGATATTCCCCCGTACATCAAGGGGATATTGCTGTTTTCAACAATCCACGTAAACATATTGAGGAGCAAACTTTTATAGGCCGATGTATCGGTTGTCCAGGTGATACTTTATTTTTAGATAGCCTATACCGCAGTTGTTATACACGGCATAATCCAGATAAAAAGTATTTATATCAGTATCCTCATGAGTATGAAAAACGACTAGATAGTTTGATGAGTGCGCAAGGCATATTAAATACTGGATTACGTCGTCAAGATAGTTTGTTTCATTTCCGTGCATTTAGTCGTTACGAATATTATATCTTGAGTCAGTCTGTGGATGACCTTTCTTGGTTGATTGCATTGAATAAACAAGTACGTAATGATAGTGTATTCCCACTTATAATTCCATCCCAAGGAAAGCCAATACAAGTTACGTCACATAATATCATACTATTATATAACACTTTACTGCGGCATGAGAAAAGAAATGTAGCCATTAAACATGATTCTTTGTATGTAAATAATACATATGTACCTCAAGTACGTTTTAATCAAGATTATTATTGGTTCTCTACAGATAATAGTGTCAATTTAAATGATTCTCGTTATTTTGGACTAGTGCCTGCCAGTTATTTAATCGGTCAAGTGTCTACAATATTGTATTCTGTAGATCCACATAATGAATTTCAGTTTAACCGTTGTCTTAAATCAGTTCAATGATAACACAGCAATTAGAAAATATATTACTTGGGAGTGCTTACTTAGCTCCTATCAATACATATCGGTTGCTTTCTAGAAGCAAAGTGGCTTATATAGAGGGATGTGATAACTATATCAAACAAAGTTATCGTAACAGATGTGTGATTGCATCACCGCAAGGTCCTTTGACCTTAACGATTCCTATTGTGAAGCCAGCAGCTAATCAACACTGCATGAAGGATATTCAGATAAGTGAACATGGCAAATGGTGTCATCTACATTGGAATGCACTTGTGTCTGCGTACAATAATAGTCCTTACTTCATGTATTATCAAGATGATTTAGCGCCTTTTTATGAAAAACAGTATACTTGGTTGTACGATTATAATATGGAGTTATGTCAATTGATGTGTTCACTTCTAGATATTCCAGTGGATATTGAGCCTACTGTAGAATTTACGCCAATCATTAAAGATGTAGATGAGGCTTGGAGAAATCAGGATTTTCGAATGAGTATACATCCTAAGGTCACTCCAGGTGCTCAATCTCCATATTATGTGCATAGTCCTTATTATCAGGTGTTTGAACAAAAATATGGTTTCTTGGATAATCTTAGTATTGTTGATTTGCTTTTTAATCTAGGACCTGAAGGACTGTTGTATTTAGATAAGTGATAGCACGAACTTATTTCTTGTGACCAAATAATACAACTATGAAAAACAAAAACCTATCTATACTCTGCCTGTTATTATTATTTATATGTGTCCCGACTTATGCCAGTTGGAAACCTTTCATTGTGCATTTTGACAAAGATAAATATGGAGAAAATACACACACATGGCAAATGTCTACCACAATACCAGGTTGGCTTTTTGTAGCTGCAGAAAGTGGATTTTTGCAATATGATGGTTCTTCATGGCAACACTTTTCTTTACCAGATCGTTCACCTGCTCGATCTGTGTTACCTGACTTTGACTCAAAAAGGATATATGTTGGTGGATCAGGTGTCGCTGGCTACTTTGAACCTGATATTACAGGTCAAATGGTCTTTAAAGATATTCTACCAAATCATCGTGATATTGCCAATCAATTGGCGAATATATGGAATATTTATCAAGAAAGTGATGTGCTTTATTTGTGTGGAGATAATGGAGTTGCTAGGATCACTTCTGAGATGTCCACAGTTGATTTTATTCCTGGACCAGGCAAAATAACGGCGTCGACTTTTGTTGATGGCTCTTTATATATTGGGTGTCCAGAAGGTTTATTTGTGTTGGTTGGGCATCATTTTATTCCAGTATATGGCACAGAATCTTTTCGAGGGCATACTATTCGTACCATTATACCTTATAAAAACGATCTGTTATTGCTTACATCAGATGGCTTGTACAGATACTCCAACCAGAAGATACATCCTTATCTTCCGGATTTAAATCATTTGATTCGTGAGACAGGGCCTTTTAGCGCAGCGATGTATCGTGGAATGTTAGCTATTGGCACAGTGAAGAGTGGCGTGTTTTGTTATGATATGTTGACAAACAAAATTACTAATGTGTCAGAAGTTAATGGCTTACGTAATAATACTGTTCTGTCACTTAGCTTTGATGAACAAGGATTTTTGTGGGCTGGCTTAGATAGAGGAGTCGATTATATTTTGTTATCTAGTCCTCTCAGCAATTTATATACTTTTCCCGAAAGTTATGGCTCTGGATATACGGCGTATCACCAAGATGATCATTTGTATTTAGGAACTAATCGTGGTTTATACCATATGAACTATGATGAAAATGATATATACAAAGACTCTCAGATTAACGAGGTGCCTGGTACAGATGGGCAGGTCTGGGGATTGCAGGCAGTTGATGGTGATTTGTTCTGTATGCATGATAAAGGGTTGCTCCAAATTCATGGACCCAGTAATGTTGAAGCTCTTCCAGTACATAGAGGTTGTTTCTGTATTTTACCTATGCATGGAAAAAAACAAATGTTTGTTGGGCACTATCATGGTATGTCATTATTGAACAAACAGGTGAATGGGAAATGGGTGCTTAATAAGTATTTTAATACTCTTTCTGGATCCTTTAATCAGCTTGTCTTTTATAATGATTCTACTGTATGGGGAGTAAATAGTCATATTTTATTGCATATTCGTTTCTCTAGAGATTGGGAACACATTAGTCACCGTAGAGAGTACAAAATAGATTCTATTATGAGCACCGTCGCTATTCCTAAAATAGCGATGATAAATGATACTTTACGACTTATTTCTAAAGGAGGAATTTATTATTATAATGATCATCTAGATACGTTTCATGAGGATTTGCATTTAGAAGGATGTTTGGAGGGTAGTACCTATTATCGAGCCTTGGATCAACTAAGTACTGGATCTATTTGGGCTTTGTCCGATCAAGTGGTTAGCTCATATAGTACAAATAAACAAAAGTCATCTGCTGCCTGTAAATACGCATTCCCACTAGATGCGAGTTTGGACTTTGTCAGTGGATATGAAAAACTAATTGCTACTCATTCTGGAAATCTTATTCTGTCTTATGATAAAGGCTTTGCAATGCTAGATGTTGAGCAATCTAAGCAGCAAAGAAAACAAGCATTGGCTGTCTATGTTGACGAGTTAGCTATATCTGCAACAAGTGATTCTATAGTCTATAAACATCATATGGGAAGTGGTTTTTCGAGACCACGTATTTCATGGAGCAATAATGTGTTGCGTTTTGTGTTTGGTGTAAACCGAATTGAAAGTCGACATGACGTGGTGTATCGTTATCGATTTTCTAGTAAAGAAAATTGGTCGCCTTGGACGAAGCGTAATACAAAAGAGTTTGCTGGTTTATATGAAAATGATTATACTTTGTACCTTCAAGCGAAAACTGTTAGTGGTGAGGTCGCTGAAACGTCTTTTCATTTTACAATACTTCCTCCTTGGTGGCGTGAAAGAATGTCCTACGTAATATATATTGTGTTGGGTTTGTGCGCAATGATAGGTTTTATCTATTTGGATCAAAAACGCGTCAAGAAACAATTTAAACGTGCTGAGGAAGAAGCACAGGTGCAGATACAAGAACAAAAAGAAATATATAAACAAAAGCAAGAAAAGCAAGAACAGCATATTGCAGAATTAGAAAAGGAGAATCTAAAATATGAGTTGTCATATAAACAACAGGAAGTCACGAACTTGTTATTAAGCTCAGCCAAACAAAATGAATTGCTGGACGAAATAAGGAATGACTTAATGCGGGTGCAAAGTGCGGTGCGTCCAGGTAATATTCGTGAGCTACGTGGGCGTCTTGAAAAATTAGCTAATCGAATTGATGTGAATATGCAAAACCAAGAGGTCCTTGAACGTGTTGAGAAAGAATTTAACATGTTGCACAATTCAATGATGACCAAGTTGAAAGTCAATTATCCAGATTTGAATCAAAATGAGCGTATGATGTGTATCTATATCCGCATGCATCTTTTGACCAAGGAAATAGCTCCGTTATTAAATCTTTCTGTACGTGGTGTTGAAACTCTACGCTATCGGTTACGCAAGAAATTTGAATTGAGCCGAGAGGAAAGTTTGAGTGATTTTCTTAAAGAGCTTGAAAATAAAGAAGAAAAATCGCATTGATATTTGATGTCTATCAAGTGTTGTTGTGTTATGTTTAATATACTGACTATTAGTTTTTTTCTTTCTGTTGACGTGTGTTTGACGTAAATAAAAATATACTATGAAGTATTTTTGACGTATGTTTTTACTTGACTATTATTACTTGATGTGTTATGTTTGCATTGGGATGGGACTAAATCACCATCCATAATTGTTAACTACCTAATTTAATACACACGAGTATGAGAAAGATCATGTCGTTCTTACTTGTGCTGCTTTGTACATTACCCGCTTTTGCACAAAAAATGCAAGTAACGGGTACTGTCGTTTCTGCAGCAGATGATTTGCCACTTATTGGCGTGAACGTGCTTGAGAAAGGCACAACAAACGGTACCATCACCGATCTTGATGGTAATTTCAAATTGACTGTAACTAATGGAGCTGTCATTCAGCTCAAGTATGTTGGCTACAAAAACCAAGAAGTCGTTGTTGGAACACAGCGTCACTTTAAGGTTGTGATGCAAGAAGACACTAAAGTTTTGGACGAGGTTGTAGTCGTAGGATATGGCGTTCAAAAAAAGAGTGTAGTGACAGCAGCAATTAGTCGTGTAACTGCTAAAGATCTAAACGCCACAAAACCTTCGCGCGTAGAAGATGCCTTGAAAGGTAAAGTCTCTGGTGTACAGATTACCCAGTCTTCTGGTCAGCCAGGTGCCGATTCTAAAGTACGCATTCGTGGTATCGGTACTATCAATAATTCAGACCCTCTTTATATTGTGGATGGTATGGCCGTTGATGGCGGTATCAATTATCTGAATCCTGTAGATATTGCTAGTGTCGAAATTCTAAAAGATGCAGCTTCTGCCGCAATCTATGGTGCACGTGCTGCCAATGGAGTTGTACTTGTAACAACCAAGAGTGGTGACGGTGGTAAAGGTGGAGCAAAAAAAGCGACCATAAGCTACGATTTTACATATGGTGTTCAAAACGCTTGGAAAAAGAAAGAAGTTTTGAATGCTAAGGAATATATGACCATCATGAACGAAGCGTTGATTAATGATGGAGGTAGCCCTCGCTATTCTCAAGAAACAATCAATAATTATGTGGGTAAAGGTACAAATTGGCAGGATGAAACCTTCAATAAAGATGCTCCCGTCGTTAGCCATCAAATGAGTATTAGTGGGGCTACTGAAAAGATGAACTATTACCTGTCTTTAGGTTATTTTAATCAAGAAGGTATTGTTGGAGGAGATTATGATAAATCAGATTACAACCGTTGGTCTTTACGTACAAATTCCACATATACTATTTTAGACGAAAAATCACGTAAGTGGTTGAATAAAGTACGAGTAGGGGTCAATGTAGGTTATTCTCGTTCTAAATCTCACGGAGTTGAAACAAACTCTGAATATGGGTCTATCCTAGGATCTGCATTAGCATTTAGTCCACTGATTCCTGTATATGCAGATGAAACAACTGCAGCTGAAATATTAGCTAGCCATCCATATGCAGTAACCGATTCTAGAGGTCGCGTGTTTAGTATTCCACCATCAGGTTTCCAAGAAATTGCCAATCCTGTTGCGATGTTGAATATGCCTAGTAGTACACAATATACAGATGACAAGTTTGTTGGTAGCTTCTGGGCAGAACTGGACATTATGGAAGGTCTGAAGTTCAAAACTAGCTATGGTGTGGATCTTGCTTTTTGGGGCAATGACGGGTACACATTCCCTTATTTCTTAGCTACTCAAGGTAAAGATATCACTCAAAGTTCAGTCGGTAGCCAAATGAATAGAGGTTTCAAGTGGCAAGTCGAAAATGTTTTGACATACAAGAAAACAATAGATAAACATAATTTTAGCGTGGTCCTTGGACAATCTGCTCAGAAGTACACTTCTCGCAATCTAGGAGGAACTGATTTTGATTTGCTTGAAACAGTGCCAGGAAAAGCAAATATTGATAGTGCAATTGCTGATGAAGATGATTCTGTACTTTGGGGTGGAACTGGAGGCCTAAACTTCTCTTCTTTAGCTTCTTATTTTGGCCGTGTAGATTATAACTATGATGAACGATATATTTTCCAAGCTACCGTACGTCGCGATGGTTCATCCAACTTTGGTCCATCACATAAGTGGGCTATATTCCCAGCCTTTTCTTTAGGATGGAATGTCACAAACGAAGCATTTATGTCCAATCGTCCTGAATGGTTCAATGCGTTAAAGCTTCGTGCAAGTTGGGGTAAAAATGGGAATGAAAATATTGGTGCTTTCAAATATACAGCACTGATGTCTGGTGGCCAAAACTACTATTTCGGTGGCGGATACAAGGTTGCAGATGATTCTAATTCAGGAACGATGCAATATGGTAGTTCACCAGCTAATCTTTCCAACCCTGATGTAAAATGGGAAGAAAGTGAACAACTTGACCTTGGTTTTGAGGCACGATTCTTTAACTCTGCTTTGACTTTTGGCTTTGACTACTTTAAGAAAGATACAAAAGGTATGTTGATGGAACAACCTATTCCTTCATATGTTGGACAAGGGGCACCAACTGCCAATGCTGGAGATATGGAAAACTGGGGACTTGAATTTGAACTTGGTTGGAAAGACAATATCGGTGGAGTTAATTACTACATCTCAGCTAATGCCTCTTATTTGCAGAATAAACTCATCAACATGGGTAATGAAAGTGGTGAGATGATTTATGAAACAGGAGGTGCGTCTGGTCTTGGTAGCTATGTAAAAGGTAAAAATGGCGAAGTATTCCCTTATTTTTATGGGTATAAAACCAATGGCCTTTTCCAGAATGACGCAGAAGTTGCAGCTTACGTTAATAAATCAGGTGAGTTGATGCAACCAAAAGCTGAACCTGGTGATGTTCGTTTTGTGGATACAAATGGTGATGGAAAAATTACTGATGATGATAAAGTGAAAATTGGTAAGGGTATGCCAGATTGGACATATGGAGTAACAGTTGGAGCGGAGTATAAAGGCTTTGATTTGAATCTGTTTTTCCAAGGATCATATGGCAACGATATTTATGACTTTTCCATGCGTGGCGATATCCCTGCAATGAACCGTCCAGCTTGGATCTTGGATCGTTGGATTGGTGAAGGTACTAGTAATCGTATCCCACGTATGACAAATAGCAATCCTAATGGTAACTGGGCATCTTCAGATCTATACGTGAAAGATGGAAGTTACTTGCGCTTAAAGACAGCTACTTTAGGATATACATTGCCTAAATCTATCGTAAGCAAGGCCACACTACAAAAAGTACGTTTGTTTGTAAGCGGTGAAAACTTGTTGACGTTTACAGATTATACTGGTTATGACCCTGAAATTGCATCAGGTAGTTACACCACAATCGGTATTGATCGCGGTGGATACCCACAAGCTCGTACGATTTCAATAGGTGCTAATATTGTATTCTAATCCATGAACCACATAAAAAAGAAAATGAAGATGAAAAAATATATGCTATTCGGTTTGGTTTTCGCCTTCTTTACTGGAATGACCAGTTGTAGCGACGATTTCTTAACCAATGCCCCTACTTCAAGTCAAGAAGCAGGTGGGCCAGCGACGGAAGGGGCAATCCTTTCAAATCTAGGTGCAGCCTACCAACCTTTATTGTTGGATAGTTATGCTAATCAAAATTACAACTCTTTGGTTTTGATGAGCGACCTACGTTCAGATGATATATACAAGGGTGGTGGTGATGCAGGTGACCAACGTCAGTTGTACTTGTTGTCGCAGTTTGAAGCAACTCCTACTGATAACTTTGATGGTATTTGGTCTGTCTTGTACAATGGTCTTGCCCGTTCTAACAATGTGATCACAGCTTGTGAAAATGCCATTGACGTTGATGACGCAAAATTGGCTCAATACAAAGCTGAGGCACACTTTCTTCGTGCCTATTATATGCACTGGCTTTGGAAATTCTGGGGAAATGTTCCTTATTTTGAAAAACCATTAGAGGCTCCCTATGTAGCTCCTCAATATACTGCAGATGAGATTTATGCTAAAATCATGGCAGATCTTGATATTGCATGTGAAGAAGGGTCAATGCCTATGCGCACTACTGGTGCTGCGCTTGGTCGAGTAAATCGTGCGGCTGCTTTGATGCTTCGTGCTCGTGTTGTGATGTATCAAAAAGATGCAAGTAAATATGCGCAAGTCACATCGGATATGGCTGAAATCATTAAAAGTGGTGTATATACTTTAGATACACCTCCTGGGGAAATCTTCCTCGACGAAGGGGAGTGGGGCTCAGGTTCTATCTTTGAAAGTAACCAGATCCCTGAAGGAAAAACTTGGGGATCAGGTTGGGGTGGCTATGGTACCAATCTACCAGCCTTTATATCTCCTAATGACCTTAAAGTGGATGCAGACGCCTTAAAAGGTACCCCTAAGGGTGGTTGGGGATTTGCTCCTGTGCGACCTGCTGCATTAGCTATTTATGAAGAAGGTGATTTGCGTAAAGATGCCTCTATTAACCAGTTTGAAGAGGGTACATACACCGCTCGTTTTCAAGATACTGGATTGTTTCTTGCTAAATACTGTGCACGTGTCGGTTATAATCCTCCTCCTGGGGATGTGGATTTGAATTACTGTAATAATGTACGTATTTTCCGTTATGCAGAAACATTGTTGAACTATGCCGAAATGATTATTATGAATGGTCAATCGGCGGTAGAAGGTGTTACAGCAGCTCAGTGTCTTAATGACGTACGTAAGCGTGCCTTTGGTGAAGTCAATGATATTACACCTAGCGATGAAAGCATTAAATTAGAACGTCGTCGTGAGTTCTTAGGTGAAGGTATGCGTTTCTGGGACCTAGTGCGTTGGGGAGATACAAGTGTCTTGAATGACAACAATGGTGTTAGTCAACGTACGTGGTCTGATACACAAAAGTATTTACCTATACCACAAGCTGAAATTGATAAAACAGCAGGTACAGAGTATCCACTGCAACAAAATCCTTAATAGCTTAATATCAGAATATAATGAAAAAAAATAGCTTATTTACAGCAATCGTACTATTTGCTGCTTTGATATTTGCTGGTTGTTCGGCAAATACTGCCGATGATTACAGTCTGGGAACTACTCCTGAGGTTTCTAGTATAACCTTCTCGGCTACTCCACAAAGTGCTATACCTAATCGTGTAGACTTTTCCAATACATCAGCTACGAGTGGAGTGGCCTTGTGGAACTTCGGTAATGGGTCGACTGCCAAGGGGAGTACGGCTAGTACAGATTATCCATTTGCGGGCGACTATGTTGTCACAATGACATTATACACAAAGGGTGGCTCCGTTTCTACAACTCAGACAATAACTATAGCCAATGATGATTTTTCATTGTTAGATACTCCAAACTATCGTGCATTGACTGGTGGTCCAGATGATTTGGACGGTAAAACATGGGTGTTAGACCAATATCATGATGGGCATTTTGGTGTCGGTCCAGCTGGTGATCCATCAACGGGTCCTTCATGGTGGGCATGTCCAGCTATGGGTAAAGATCAAACTTCTTTGTACACTCAAAAGTACACTTTCATTCAGCGTGATGTGCAGTTTAAATGGGAAAACAATGGATATATTTATTCTGACCAAACAGGGGCTGATCAACTTGGACTAGGAAGCGTAGCAACTCCTCAAGATGACTACGATGTACCTTATGTACCAGCAGATAATTTGACTTTTTCACTGAATGAAACAGATATGACATTGACTCTTTCAGGCAATGCGTTTATTGGTAACTATCAAGGTGTATCGACTTATCATATCATTAGTCTTTCTGATACTGAAATGTATTTATATTGTGCTAGTGCAACTACACCAGCTAACGGGTGGTGGTATCGTTTAATTCCTGAGGAATTAAATGTAGAACCAGTTGTTCATGTTGAAGTGAAAGCGGTGCCAATGGCCGATGATATGGAAGAGGAAAAATCACCTTATTCATACACAGCTCAGGATATGGGTGATGAGCCAAATACAAAGCGTGGGTATGACAATCCATTGCCAATGGCGCCTAACACATCAAGTAAAGTTTATTTTTACGAAAAAACAGCTTCATTTTATAGCAATTTGTTGTTGCCTAATCAAGGGTATAAGTTTGATTTGACAGATCAAAATACCATAAAGATGAAGGTTTACTTGCCAAGTTATAATGATTATACTACCGAAGGTGATGTAGCTGGTGATTGGATTGCTGTGAAAAATTTACAGAAGAAAGTGGTTGTAAAATTACAAGATAGCACATTGGGTGACAATGCTTGGTCTACTCAAGCAGAGGTAGCTCATGATAATCTTGAAACAGATAAATGGATCGAATTAACGTTTGATTTCAGCGCGTATGCTGAGCGTCAGGATTTTGATCAAATAATCATCCAGTTTGGAGGTGAAGGACATAGCATGCCTGGCTTGTTCTTCTTTGATGACTTCTCGTTTGAGTAGCCTTATATAATATAATGTGGGGTGTACGGTGTCTGTATGCCCCACATTGCATGTAAAGAATGGAACTATATATTCTAAAAATAAATAAGATGACAATAAAAAAGACTCTATCAGCATTTGCTGTCGGCTTGTTATTTGCTTCTTGTGCATCTGATGGTGCACATCAAACAGCTTTAAGTGAACAGGATACTCATATTGAGGCTCGGGTGGATTCTCTGGTTTCCCTTTTATCTTTTGAGGAAAAACTAGGCCAAATGAACCAAATCTCTTCTGTTGCTAATCTTGAGGAAATCACTCAACTAGTAAAAGATGGGAAAGTTGGATCTATCCTTAATGAGGTAGATCCTGTGCGTATCAATGCCTTGCAACATATGGCTGTAGAGCAAAGCAAACACCATATTCCGATATTGATTGGACGTGATGTGATTCATGGATTTAAAACAATTTTCCCCATCCCTATTGGACAAGCTGCTACGTTCAATCCCGAAATTGCACGTATAGGAGCTCGTGTCGCCTCTATTGAGGCCACTGCTGCAGGCGTCCGTTGGACATTCTCTCCTATGGTAGATATAGCTCGTGATGCTCGTTGGGGACGAATTGCAGAAGGTTATGGTGAAGATGTATATCTAACAAGTGTTATGGGGGCAGCTACTGTACGTGGATATCAAGGAGATGATCTAGCTGATCCATCTAGTATGGCAGCCTGTGTGAAACATTTTGTAGGATATGGTGCTTGTGAAAGTGGTAGAGATTACAACTCTACTTTTATTCCAGAACGTGTCTTGCGCAATGTCTATTTGCCACCATTTAAAGCGTCTGTAGATGCTGGTGCAGCAACGATTATGACATCTTTCAATGACAATGATGGGATACCGTCGTCTGCCAATCCATTTATTTTAAAAACAGTCCTTCGAGACGAGTGGAATTTTAATGGTTTTGTTGTGACCGATTGGGGTACTATTGCTGAATTGGTTGTACATGGTGTGGCTCCAGACAAACTGACCGCAGCCGCTATGGCAGTCAATGCTGGTGTAGATATGGAAATGGCCAGTTGGGTTTTGGCTACAAATCCGGTAGATAAACTTATTGAGAAAGGATTGAGCAAATCGGCTGTAGATGAGGCAGTACGAAATGTATTGCGTATTAAATTCAAATTAGGCCTTTTTGAAAATCCTTATGTTGATGTGCACAAAGCTTCTATGATGTATGCCCCAACGAGTTTAGCGGCTGCTAAAGAAGCAGCAATTGAAAGTGCAATCTTGATAAAAAATAAGAATAATGTACTTCCCATTAAGTCTTCCGTTAAACGAATACTTGTCGTTGGACCTATGGCTGATGCTCCTTATGAACAAATGGGTACATGGGCTTTTGATGGAGAAGAATCACATACAGTAACCCCACTTGCTGCATTACGTAAACAGTATGGTGACCGTGTCAAAATTGACTATATGCCTGTCTTATCCTATTCTCGTGACCGCAGTACCCGAGGTATTTCTGCCGCTGTGGCTGCTGCACGTCGTGCTGATGTTGTTATAGCATTTGTTGGTGAAGAAGCCATTCTTTCAGGTGAAGCACATAGCTTGGCCAATTTAGATCTAGTTGGTGCTCAAGGGGATATGATTGAAGCATTAAGTAAAGTAAAAACGCCACTTGTATCGGTTGTGATAGCTGGTCGACCACTGACTATAGAAAAACAATTGAATGAATCCGATGCCATGTTGTATAGTTTCCATCCTGGTACTATGGGTGGTCCTGCTTTGGCCGAATTGTTGATGGGGGATGCTGTTCCAAGCGGCAAGACACCATTGTCGTTCCCAAGAATGGTTGGACAGGTTCCAATTTATTATAATCATCATAATACAGGCCGTCCTTCTAATGGTCACGAGCAACTATTATATGATATTCCATTGAAGCCAGGACAAACATCAACAGGGTGTCGTAGCTTCTACTTAGATGCTGGTGAAACTCCATTGTTACCGTTTGGTTATGGACTTTCTTACACAACATTCGAATATGGACCGGTGCATCTGTCTGCTACTACATTAGGCAAAGATGATGTACTAAAACTAACTGCTACAGTAAAGAATACAGGTAAAATTAAAGCCACAGAAGTTGTACAATTGTATATTCAAGATCGCTGTGCTAGTGTGACTCGTCCAGTGAAAGAATTGAAGCGTTTTGCACGGGTGTCGATTGCTCCTGGTGAAACAAAAAATGTAGAATTTGAGTTGCCTATTAGTGAACTTGCTTTTTGGACTCGTGATATGAAACACGAGGTTGAGGCGGGTGAGTTCCGTGCTTGGATTGCACCTAATTCTGCATCTGGTCAGCCTGTGAATTTTGTTGTACAATAATGTGTGAATGCTCTTCACCTAATTACAAGTAGATAATTATGATAAAAATAAATAAGATGCTCCCATGGTTGTTGACTGTATTCATGGCTTTTCCATTCACTAGCTGTGGAGGAAGTAGTGATAAAGCGATTGCTGCTCCTATGAATTTGGCTGTGGATTATGTGGTGGTCGGTGCAACGGCTACAAATCCAGCGGGTGATGGTTCAGGTGTTGTGAAATTTGTGGCATCGGCTACTGATGCAACAACATATACCTTTACTTTGAATGGAACTACTGAAGCAGCCCAAGATGGACGGAAAATATATACTTTTACAACACCTGGGACAAATGATTATACAGTGACCGTAACGGCTTTTAATGCAGATAATGCATCAATAAGTAAAAAGGTGACTGTACGTGTCTATGTGAGTAAAGGGGAAGGGGCAACAACTGGTGAAAGTTTTAAGGATCAAACCTTAAGTGTTGCTACAGATGCAGACTATTCTACATTGGTTTATGCTGATGAGTTTGAAAAAGATGGTGATGTGCCTACAGCCGACTATAATCAAGAAATCGGTGGAAATGGTTGGGGTAATGCTGAATTGCAGTATTATACCAATAGCAATGAGAATGCCTATGTGAAGGATGGTATGTTACATATTATAGCAAAACGTCAATCCATGGAAGGATGCGATTATACTTCAGCCCGTTTGACCACAAAAGGGCTTCATGAATTTCAGTATGGACGTTTCGAGATAAGAGCCCAGTTACCCTCTGGTATTGGAACTTGGCCAGCTATTTGGATGTTGGGTAGCAATATCTCAACTGTTGAATGGCCTGCATGTGGGGAGATTGATATTATGGAACACGTGGGATATGATCAAGATGTGATTCATCACTCTTTGCATACCACAGGTAGTCATGGGGCAACCGTGAATACTGCATATTCTACTATAGCTGGCGTGTCTACCGATTTTCATGTATATATTTGTGAGTGGACACCTACTAATATTACATTCTCTGTAGATGATAAGAAGATATATACATATACTCCACCTACAATGACGAATACTGATTGGCCCTTTAATCAACCGTTCTTCTTTATCTTCAATATCGCTATGGGTGGTAATTGGGGAGGAGCTGGTGGACCCATACCAAGTAGTTTTACGCAATGTGAAATGTTGATTGATTACATTCGTGTGTATCAATAATAGGTCGCTTCATGCAATTTGAAGGAAAAGAGGTTTGCATACTTGAGGTGCGTCCTAAAAGTTAGACAAAAACTTTTAGGGTTCACTTCAAAAGGGCAGCCTCTTTTTTTGTCATAATGAGGCGACTTATTAATATCTTGTTACGTAATCACCTGTTTTTTTTCTTGGTATATAACCAGTCACGTACTGTATGTCCAACAGTAATAAGAAATAAAACGAAACCAAATCCATTGATTAATTTCATCCATTTTTCAGGCAATATATGAAAAGAATAATCAAAGTACTGGATTAAGAAACAGATACAAATAAGCCACAATAGACTAATTACTTTTTTTGTCATATTTTTTTATCTACACATTAATGCAGTAACTACACCCCAACATACCGCAACTCCAATACTTGCACCAAATGTAAGAGGAGCAGCGTAAAGGGCTACAGCACCTGCCCCTAATGCCCCCATTCCAATACCACACCATTCAGAAGCACTTGCTCTAGTATTTGCAACGTTAATTGAAACACAAATAATTTCATGTGTTTCAGTATTGTACTGAAACTTTCCTACCTCTTTCCCCATTTCATCTTTTGTTCTTTAAATTTATAATTAGATAATTACTTTCATCTTTTCAATCAAGTGAATTGCCACGATATATTTAGTTCCCATTTTTCACTATAATATCACTTGATTTCCAATCGCAGTGCGAAAGTAGTACATTCTTATTGCTTCTCAAAAGAAATCAATTCGCAAATAATTCGCATTTAAACAAGACTACATAATCGACATGTACTCATTAAAAAATACTTTTGTCAAGTCGAATAACTTACACAAAATCAGATAGTTACGCCATAGTAATTGAAACTAAACAGTGATTCTACTTTCAATTATTTCTAGACTTTTAAGAGAGGGGGGGCCGTCCTAATATAGCTTTACACAAGCCAGATTAATCTGTAGGTGATGGTTCCTTCAATACATAATATACAAAGGAACCGTGGCTTTTGGACTTAATTTTTCCGTCTTTGATAAGTTCATTTAAATCTTTCAGCGCAGTCGTCTTTGAAATATGCATCTTTTTTTCATATTCAGATCGTCTGA
The DNA here is from genome assembly GCA_963668535.1 of Bacteroidaceae bacterium. Taxonomy (GTDB): domain Bacteria; phylum Bacteroidota; class Bacteroidia; order Bacteroidales; family Bacteroidaceae; genus F22. The sequence goes on along the minus strand of OY764867.1, from coordinate 1,219,008 downwards.
CCCTCTTGCGCTTATGTAGATAAGCCATCAATTGATCAATTCTAGTCTCTTTATCGACATTGTCTTTTATGACTCTTTGTTTGTCGTTTTCTAAGCGAAGAACAGATGTGACCAATTCTTTGAGTAGCTCCTTGCTAGGGCGAAAGTGCGGTTTTACACCCCGTATTTTATACGTTGTATTTTCATCGTGACTAGCTATAGGGTCTGATTTTATTTCGACGTGCAAAGTACCGAAATGAGGGATCTCTACACTGATGCCATCCTTAAGATATTTAATAGAAATATCGAATGTATTGTCCCAAGCATTTTTGCAGTCTCCCGATGTCAGGGAGCTTCTGGATTGTATATCCTTGGCGATTGTTTCTCTAGTGACATGACCTTGGGGTACTGCCTTAGCGTAGAAATACTCTTTCTTGTTGTCATGTTGTGGGTTAGGCCTTTTAATAAGGACGTACTTTATTGCCATAGCGTTTAGTGTTAAAGGAAAGCCTTCGCACTCTCATGAGAGGTCGAATCGCTCTTTCATGAAGGTGCTTGTCGAACTATCATGAAAAATCGAGCCGATCACTCGTGTAGGAGCGATGACTTTTATCCTGTTTCAATTTTGTTTATAAGTAAAGCGTCCCGCTAGCACAAGCTAACAGGACGCTTTCTATTGCTACCCCCCAAAGGTACGCATAATATTTTGAATTACTTGTTCAAACGCCAAGTACTTCCTTCTTTGCTATCTTTGATTTCAAATCCTAAGGCTTGTAAATTGTCACGAATTTTATCAGATGTTGCCCAGTCTTTATTAGCTTTAGCTTGCATACGTTGTTCAAGTAGCATGTCTACGACCTGCCCGAAAGCATGTTCGCGCTCATTGCTACTGTCATTGCTTTGGCCATGTTCTTGGCGAAGACCTAGAAGATCAAACATAAATAAATCGAACGTTGCTTTCAATTCAGCAAGGCCTTCATCAGAGATTTCCCCTTTGCCAGCTGCCAACGTGTTAATCAGTTTACAGCCATCAAATAGATGCGCGATCACGATAGGTGTGTTCAAATCGTCCAATAATGCGTCATAACATTTTTCTTTGATTGCAGCTACTTGTGCGTCTACCTCTTTCGCTTTGTCAGAAGTTGTGGTCGTTGAGAGACGTTCTAGATTTTCATACGCTTCCAATAAACGTTGCAATCCCTTTTCGCTAGCTTGCAGTGCTTCATTGCTGAAGTCTACAGTGCTGCGGTAGTGTGCTTGTAAGATGAAAAAGCGGATAGTCATTGGGCTATATGCTTTTTCTAGCAACTTGTGGCTACCATCAAAGAATTCTTTCAACAAGATGAAATTACCTAACGACTTACCCATTTTGGTTCCGTTTATGGTAATCATATTATTGTGCATCCAATAGCGCACCATGTCGTGTCCTTGAGAAGCCACGGCTTGTGCAATTTCGCATTCGTGGTGTGGGAAAAGTAAGTCCATACCCCCACCATGGATATCAAATTCGCTACCTAGGTATTTGCGTCCCATTGCAGTACATTCACAATGCCATCCTGGGAACCCATTGCCCCATGGAGACGGCCAACGCATGATATGTTCTGGTTGCGCATTCTTCCATAAGGCGAAGTCGGCAGAATTATGTTTTTCTTGTTGACCATCTAGTACTCGAGTCGTTGACAGCATATCTTCTATGTTGCGACCTGAAAGTTTACCGTAGTTATAGTCTTTATTGTATTTGGCAACGTCAAAATAGACTGAACCTTGGCTTTCGTAGGCATAGCCATTTTTTAAAATTTCTTTGACAAGTTCTATTTGCTCTATGATGTGACCAGAAGCGTGGGGTTCAATGCTTGGAGGAAGGACATTAAGTGCTTCCATTTCGCGGTGATAGTTGTTCACGTTGCGTTGCACAACTTCCATAGGCTCTAGTTGTTCTAAGCGTGCACGTTTGGCAACTTTGTCCTCGCCTTCATCGGCATCGTGTTCCAAGTGACCGACATCTGTAATGTTGCGTACATAACGTACTTTATACTTCAGATGAGATAGAGTACGAAACAAAACGTCAAAAGTTATAGCTGGGCGAGCGTGTCCCAAATGCGCATCACCGTATACTGTAGGACCGCATACATACAATCCTACATGAGGAGCATGAATAGGTTCGAAAACCTCTTTTTTGCGGCTCAAACTATTGTAAATGGTCAGTTTATTTGTCATCTTTCTTACTTTTTTACTTAGTGGGACAAAGGTAGCAATTATTCTCTGAATGAGCTTAATAAACGAAGAATATTACTACTTTTGTACCATGAACAAAGAAAAAGGAAACAATCGATCTAAGGTACTATTAGGCATGAGTGGTGGTACAGACAGTTCGATTGCTGCTATCATGTTGCAAGAACAGGGGTATGAAGTGACGGGTATTACTTTTCGGTTTTTTGAAAAAGATGGTCAAACTGATTATTTAAAATCGGCGCGTCATTTAGCTGATCAGTTAGGCATCGCACATATTACTTATGATGTACGAAAGGAGTTTGAATCCCGCATAATACGTTATTTTATAGACAGCTATATGCAGGGGGAGACGCCTGTGCCTTGTACTTTGTGCAATAATTTTTTTAAATGGCCTTTGATGGCTCAAGTGGCCGATCAGATGGGGATAGAATATATTGCCTCAGGACATTATATACAGCGAGTTGTTCATGAAGGAAGATATTATATACGACCAGGAATTGATCCAGATAAAGATCAATCTTTTTTTATGTGGGGACTGTCACAAGAGCTGATGAAGCGAATGGTGCTTCCTCTTGGTGAAATGACCAAAGAGGAAGTACGTGCATATGCTAGAGCGCGTGGATATGGTGCTCAAGCAGCTAAAAAGGAAAGTATAGGTGTCTGCTTTTGTCCTGGTGATTATCGGTCTTTTTTGCGAGAGCGCCTTCCTGAAGAAAAGTTTCAGGCTGGTCATTTTGTAGATATTGCAGGGCGTATTATTGGTAAACATCCTGGATACGCCTTCTTTACTATTGGACAGCGTAGAGGATTGGGAGTGCATTTCAATCAAGCATTATATGTGCAGCATATTGATGTTAGGACTAATGAGGTTACTCTTGCTCCTCTTAAAGAATTAGAACGCATGTATTTCTTGGTGCGAGACTGGTCTGTGCGTTGTCTGGAGGAGTTGCTTGCTATTGCTCATGTAGAAGTGCGTATTCGTTATCGTAAACAATGGAATACCGGTCATGTGCTTGTGCTTCCAGAGAATGACGGTAAACTTTTGGTGCAGTTGGACCAGCCTTTGACTGCTGTAGCACCGGGTCAGGCTGTGGCTTTTTATTATGATAATCGGGTAATTGGAGGCGGAATTATCTGCTAAAATGTAACGGAGTTATCATAAATACGTCAATATTACCATATTTCATACGTATTTTATGACATAATATTCGTTCAGTTTGAAAAGATGATGTACATTTGTGCAATCGTACCGAAAACTGTGTATTAACGTATGAGTGAAGATAAGATATTTTTGATTGATATAGATAAAGTGTTACGCGATAAGATGCCTAAGTCGTATCAGCGTGTCCCTCGATTCTTAATCAATTACCTTAAAAAAATAGCCCACCAAGATGATTTGAACCGATTCTTGACAAACAAAGGAAAGGGGCAATATGGTGTGGACTTTCTAGAAGCTACTCTAGATGAGCTTGATTGGCATGTGCAAATAGAGGGCAAAGAGAATCTTCCTACAGACAGGCTATGTACCTTTGTGAGTAATCATCCTCTGGGTGGTGCTGATGGGGTGACTTTGGGGTATGTCTTAGGTAAGCATTACGATGGACGCGTCAAGTATTTAGTCAATGATTTGTTGATGAACTTGGCAGGTCTGGCGCCTTTGTGTATCCCTATTAATAAAACGGGTAAGCAAAGTCGTGATTTTCCGCGTATGGTTGAAGCTGGATTTAAAAGTGATGACCATTTAATTATGTTTCCTGCTGGATTATGTTCTCGTAAGATACATGGTAAGATACAAGATGTAGATTGGAAGAAAACTTTTATCACGAAAAGTGTGGAGGCAAAACGAGATGTGGTGCCCGTGTATTTTGAAGGTCGCAACTCTAATTTCTTTTATAATTTGGCCAATTTCTGTAAGTGGATTGGACTAAAAACAAATATTGCAATGTTGTATCTCGTAGATGAGATGTACAAAAACCAACATAAAACATTTACAATAACCTTTGGGAAACCTATTCCATGGCAAACCTTTGACAAGTCGAAGAATGCTACAGAGTGGGCACAGTGGGTCAAAGATGTCGTGTACAGAATGGCCCCAAATAATCAGAAGAAATAAGCTTAAGTAGATTATGGAAGAACAAATGGAAGCGATCATCGCACCAGTGGATAAAGAGCTAATCAAAGCTGAATTGACTGAGGAAAAAAGATTGCGTATTACGAACAAAAATAACAACGAAATTTATATTGTTACGCATCATGATGCACCAAACACCATGCGTGAAATAGGACGTTTGCGTGAATGGGCATTTCGATCTGCTGGTGGAGGCTCTGGTAAGTCTATGGACATTGATGAGTTTGATACCATGGAAGGTTGCTATAAGCAATTGATCGTATGGGATCCTGAATCAGAAAATATTTTAGGAGGATATAGATATATATTAGGTACCGATGTACATCTTGATGAGGCTGGACAACCTATTTTAGCCACGTCGCATATGTTTAGATTTTCGGAGGAGTTTGTGCGAGATTATTTGCCACAGACTATCGAATTGGGACGTTCATTTGTTACATTGGAGTATCAGTCTACTCGTATGGGAAGTAAGGGCCTTTTTGCTCTAGATAATCTTTGGGACGGTTTGGGCGCCTTGACTGTTGTGATGCCAAATGTAAAATATTTATTTGGTAAAGTGACGATGTATCCAAGCTTCCATAGAGAAGGAAGAGATAAGATTTTATACTTCTTGCGCAAACACTTTCCAGACAAAGACCGCCTAGTTGTTCCTACTCACCCATTAAATTTGGATACTCCTGAAGAGGAGCTGGTCAATTTGTTTCCATATGATACGTTCAAAGAAAACTACAAAATTTTGAATGCTGAAGTGCGTAAGGTTGGGTATAACATACCTCCTTTGGTTAATGCATATATGGGGTTGAGTCCAACGATGCGTATGTTTGGCACAGCGATTAATTATGGTTTTGGTGATGTTGAAGAAACAGGTATTCTTATTGCTGTTGATGAGATATTGGAACAAAAACGTCGACGTCATATTGAGTCATTTATAGAGAATGGTTTGGATGATTTTCGTGTTACTTCTGGTCGCAATAAGGTCTTTTACCCATCCAAAGAAGATCCTGCTAAATAGATTGTATCAAAGATTTTATATACAAGTAAAACAGATTCCGAAAGAGAGCTATGGCAACCTTTCGGAATCTGTTTTTTTATATTCAATACCAATAGAATAATCAAAAAAAATCAATAAAAAAAGCGCCCAAGAGTGGAAGCCTCCCGAACGCTAAATCTTGCAAGTAGCGGGACCCAGGATTGAACTGGGGACCTCATGATTATGAATCATGCGCTCTAACCGACTGAGCTATCCCGCCATTAATTTTTTATTGCGGTGCAAAGGTAGGAAAAATTTTCCTGCCTCCAAATTTATTACAGCCTTTTTTGTGAAAAAGTTTCCAGTACTTTCTTTTTTATTTGTTTTGCAGTATGTAATTAGGAAAAAGATTGTATCTTGCCGCCATGTTAATTATTGAATAAGATTATAGTATCATGGACAAAGAAAAGTTTACTTTAGAATATCCATTGCATTCACATAGCCAACAGGTGATATGGGAGACTATTAGTACAGCCTCTGGTCTAGCTCAGTGGTTTGCCGACAAAGTAAGCTTTACCAATCGCCATGCCCAATTTCAGTGGGGTGACGAAGAAATACGTGAAGCGGATATTATTGCGATGCGACCTTTGCATTTCATTCGTTTTCATTGGTCGGATGATGATTGGCAGCGTAGTTATTTTGAGCTTAAAATGACTGTTAATGAGATGACTGGTATGTGTATGCTTGAGGTGACTGATTTTGCTGAAGCAGATGAAGTGGAGTCACAAATTGAGTTGTGGAATGCACAGATTGATGATTTGATACGCAATACAGGCATGTAAAAATCTAAAATATCTCAAACAATGCCGAGAGTTTCCGGATTTCAGCTATCTTTGTACCTATGATACGTATAAGAAAGTTAGACCTCTTTATACTCAGGAATTTCCTGACTCTTTTTGCAGGCACGTTTTTTATCTGCTTGTTTATCTTCATGATGCAGTTTTTATGGCGCTATGTAGATGAACTTGTTGGTAAGGGATTGTCTGTTGATGTGATGGCGCAGTTTTTCTTCTATTCAGCCATGACACTTATTCCTGCTTCTTTACCTTTGGCTGTATTGCTCGCTTCACTGATCTCTTTTGGAAACTTAGGAGAGCAGTTCGAGTTGTTGGCTATGAAAGCAGCGGGTGTGCCACTTATACGTATTATGAGACCGCTTTGGATTTTTGTAGCTTGTATTTGCGGGGTCTCTTTTTATTTTCAAAACGTGGCAGGTCCCGATGCTGAGGTTAAGTTGTGGACATTGATCATTTCTCTTAAACAAAAATCTCCTGAATTAGATATCCCAGAAGGTGTCTTTTATACCGAAATTAGTGATTATAACATCTATGTAAAAAGCAAAGACCGTAAAACAGGGTTGATGCGAGATATGATGATTTATAATTTCAGTGATGGATTTGAAAATGCACATATCATTCTTGCTGATAGTGGGCGTATGGAGGTGACCGCAGATAAGAGTCACTTGCTTTTACATCTGTATAATGGAGAGCTTTTTGAAAATTTGAAACAGCAGACTGCTCGAGATAAGACAGTGCCTTATCGTCGAGAAAGTTTCAAAGAAAAACACTCAATCATTTCATTCAATAGTGATTTGAAGATGGTTGATGGTGGGTTCATGGAAAAAAATGAACGCTCCAAGAATGTGGTCGAATTACAGAATGATATTGATAGTATGCGTGTGTTGCAAGATAGTGTTGGACGCAAATTCTATCAACAAGCCATGCAAGGAGTGTATCGAAAATCTACGTTGAGATTGTCGAAGACTGATTCTGTACTTATGGCTAAAGAGTCTTTATCCAAGTATAATGTGGACAGTGTGTATCGTGCAATGTCTTTGCTTGAAAGACAGAAAGTATTGAATCGTGCCGTTTCGAGTGTGGCCAATCAAAATAGTGATTTCCAGTTTAAACGAAGTACTATTGGGGACAGTGAGAAGAGTGTTCGTCGATTTAACGCCGCATGGCATAAGAAGTATACGCTGGCTTTGTCTTGTTTATTCTTCTTCTTTATCGGAGCTCCATTGGGCGCGATTATTCGTAAAGGTGGACTAGGTATGCCTGTTGTCATTTCTGTGCTGTTTTTCATTGTGTATTATATTATTGATACCTCTGGATATAAGATGGCTCGTGATGGACACTGGATTGTATGGTCGGGTATTTGGATGAGTAGTGCTATTTTGGCTCCTATTGGCATCTTCTTGTCATATAAAGCCAATAATGATTCGGTGATGTTTAATGTGGATACGTATCTTGACTGGCTAAAATTGCTTGTTGGTATACGTTCTAAACGACATCTTGCGATGAAGGAAGTGGTGATTGTGGACATTGATTATCAAGAAACACTTGATCGATTGCATGCGCACACTAAAATGATTGAGGAGTATCGTGAAGCTCCACATAATTTGAAGTTGCCAAACTATTTCCGTCTTTGGTTCTCACCTGGACAAGATAATAAGATGGAAGATATACTAACAGAACTTGAAGATATAATTGTTTATTTGAGCAATAGTCGTCATTCATTGGTGGTTAAGCAGCTGAACGCATATCCGGTGATTCCTATTCATGCCCATACGCGTCCTTTTGCTATACAGTGGCTGAATACGTTAATCGGTGTTTTTGTCCCCTTGGGCCTTTTCTTTTATGTGCGCGTTTGGTTGTTCAGAATACGATTGTGTAAAGATATCCAATTGATTACAAAAACACATGAGCAATTAGAGCAGATTATTGTTGAGCATAATCTGAACAAATAAAAAATAAGTAAAAAGCTAGATATGGAAAAATTTCAACTCAATACCATACCTGAAGCCATTGAAGACTTCAAAGCTGGTAAAATGGTGATCGTCGTCGACGATGAGGATAGAGAGAACGAAGGTGATTTTATTATGGCCGCTGAAAAAGTGACTGAAGCTGATGTGAATTTTATGTTGACTTATGGTCGTGGTGTACTTTGTGCACCTATTTCAGAGGAGATTTGTGAACATCTTGAGTTGCCTATGCAAGCTCAGGCAAACACATCTATCTATGAAACGCCTTTTACTATAACTGTAGATTTATTGGAAGGTTGTACAACTGGTGTGTCTATGCATGATCGTGCAGCAACTATCAACGCATTGGCCAATCCAGATTCAAAAGCAAGTGATTTCGGACGTCCAGGCCATATCAATCCTTTACGAGCTAGAAGTCGTGGTGTGCTTCGTCGTGCTGGACATACGGAAGCGGCAGTAGATTTGGCTAAACTTGCTGGATTGCAACCTGCGGGTGCACTTATCGAGATCATCAATCCTGATGGTACTATGGCTCGTATGCCTGAATTGGTGGAAGTCGCAAAAAAATGGGGCTTGAAAATCGTTACTATTAAGGATTTGATCGCACATCGTCTTCAAAAAGAATCTATTGTGGAAAAAGGAGTTGAAGTTGATATGCCCACTGCTCATGGACATTTCCGATTAATCCCTTTTAAGCAAACATCTAATGGATTAGAACATATTGCTCTAGTTAAAGGTAGCTGGGAACCAGATGAACCTGTTTTAGTACGTGTGCATTCTTCTTGTGCAACAGGAGATATCTTTGGATCGTCTCGTTGTGATTGTGGAGACCAATTGCACAAAGCGATGGAAATGGTTGAAAAAGAAGGCAAAGGTGCTATTGTATATATGAACCAAGAAGGTAGGGGCATTGGACTTATGGCCAAAATCGCTGCTTATAAATTGCAAGAAGAAGGTTTGGATACAGTAGATGCTAATGTGCATCTAGGTTTCGATCCAGATGAACGCGATTATGGGGTAGGAGCACAAATTCTTCGTGAAATTGGTGTGCAGAAAATGCGTCTAATGAGTAATAACCCGATTAAGCGTATTGGATTGGAGGCATATGGACTTGAAGTCGTTGACAATGTGCCAATCGAAATCCATCCCAATCAATATAACGAACGCTATTTACGCACAAAGAAAGAAAGAATGGGGCATACGCTTCACTTCTAATTATTGACAATAAAAGCCAAAGGCGTCTATATACCACTGGCCTAGAACAGATATATAAGCTTATTTTGTATGTCTGTTTTAGGCCAAACAAATAATCATTTATTCAAAACAAACTAATCGTGATGATGAAACTTTCAGACAGATTGAACAGCTTGTCGCCATCGGCTACATTGGCTATGGCGCAAAAGAGTGCTGAGCTCCGTGCACAAGGAGTAGATGTGATCAACCTAAGTGTGGGAGAACCCGACTTCAATACGCCAGAACACATCAAAGAAGCGGCAAAGAAGGCAGTGGACGATAATTTTTCACGTTATTCTCCAGTTATGGGATACCCAGCACTTCGTGAAGCTATTGTAGCCAAACTAAAGAATGAAAATGGTTTGACGTACACTGCTGATCAAATATCAGTTTCTAACGGAGCAAAGCAAAGCGTATGTAACACCCTTATGGTTTTAATAAATCAAGGTGATGAGGTCATTATCCCTGCGCCATATTGGGTGAGTTATCCTGAAATGGTTAAACTAGCTGAAGGTACTCCTGTTATAGTTTCTGCTGGTATTGAACAAGGTTTTAAGATGACCCCAGTGCAACTTGAAGAAGCTATTACTGAGAAAACTCGTGCTCTCATCTTGTGCTCTCCTTCCAATCCTACAGGTGCAGTCTATACAAAAGAAGAGCTCGCAGCGTTGGCAGCTGTATTAGAGAAGCATCCTAAAGTGATTGTTATAGCTGATGAAATTTATGAGCATATTAATTATGTGGGTAAGCATGAAAGTATTGCACAGTTCTCATGTATGCAAGAACGCACTGTGATTGTCAACGGTGTGTCCAAAGCTTATGCAATGACAGGCTGGCGTATTGGCTTTATTGCAGCACCTGAATGGATTACTAAGGCTTGTAATAAGTTGCAAGGGCAATATACTTCTGGCCCATGTTCTGTATCACAAAAAGCTGCTGAGGCTGCTTATGTTGGTACGCAAAAACCTGTGCAGGATATGCTTGAAGCATTTACTCGTCGTCGTGAGTTGATTGTTCGATTGGCACAAGAAATTCCAGGATTTGAGGTTAGCGTGCCTAATGGAGCATTTTATTTGTTCCCTAAATGTAGTGCGTATTTCGGCACTTCTGTAGCGGATCGTCAGATTAATAATGCTTCTGATTTGGCTATATACCTTCTTGAAGAAGCTCATGTAGCCTGTGTTACTGGCGATGCCTTTGGCGCTCCTGAATGTATACGTATGAGTTATGCCACTAGCGATGAGAATATTGTGGAGGCAATGTCTCGTATCTCTCAAGCATTAGCTACATTGACAAAATAGTCTGATATAATATTTATATATAAAATAATGGCCGCGCAACTCACGTTGAACGGCCATTTTTACGTACATGATTTAAATTCGAGATTAGTTCTCTTGATGTGTGAATAGCAATCCTCTCATTGATGCCGTTGCAACAATGGGGGAAAGCATTAGAGCATATATAAGCCATACAGGTTTATACATAAATAGTATAACGAGAGTCATGATGCTGGCTACGCCAACTAGAGCAAACCAAATGACATGACTTCTAGATTGAGTGATATTTATTGAGTTATTGACATCAGTCACCATGCATACTCCCTCTAGACATGTCGTCATGACGAGAATAATGCCCGCGGTAATATACATCTCTCTATTTAAAAGGAGAATAATACCAATTGCACTGATAACAGAAACTAATAAATATTTTCTCATCTTACTACCTCGTCATTAGATGTTGAAAATGGGTCGTAATAGATATCGCTTGTTTCATCAAACTTCTCAATCTCAATGATAAGGTTTGTTGTGCGATTAGTGATTTCGACTTGATAAGTACCCAATGGAAGAATAGCTAATGGAATTTGAAGTTCACCGTCAAGAGGTGCTAGATCCATATTCAAATATTCTTCTCCAGTCTCTTTGTCTAGACAACGTACGTTGTATTCAGAGAGATCACGCAAGTTTATAAGTTTAACATATAATGTACATTCGTCATTTGCAACGTCCACACGTTTAGTCGGGATTGTCATAACAATTACATTTTTTGTTTTTACTTCTTCAGCATGTGCTGGAGTCATGCATGGTAAAGCAAATGCAGCACAGCAAAAAACTGTACAGAGCTTAGTGATTACATTTCTGGTTGTTTTCATATTCTAAATATTTTTTCATTATACAATCTGATTATTTCTATTAGACAGGACAAATATAAGAATTACACAAGCTTTTGCCTCAAAAATGAGTTCGCAAAAAATTCGCATTTTCAAAACGCCCTATTTTTGGGCATTTCAAGGAACAAAAAAGCATTCTTATTTGTCTATTTGCTGTGAATTGTATACATTTGTTGCATGAATAAACGCTCTCCATTATATAGAAGCATTGCTTTTTTCATGATTTTATTGCTCATGTTGACCCATTTAGCTTGTAGTAAAAAAAGTCATCATCAAAGCTTTGTGCCCTTTATTGATTCTCTTCGACTGTATGCCAATAGTAGACCCAATAAAGCTTTACAAGTAATAGAAGATTCTTCCAATCTAATTCTGCAATTTTCAGAGGATGAACTTCGTCATATACAATTATACGCGCTTCTAGCAAAAGTTAAACTCTTTGAATTCCCAAAGAACGATTCGTTATCTCAAATAGTGCTTAAATACTTTGCCAATACTGGTAATCCAGAGCTAAGATCTATGGCATATTATGTAAGTGCACAAATTCATGCTGAGATTGGTGCCACTGAGACTGCGCTAAAAGAATTCTATATGGCTAAGGACACTCCAGGTTTGGAAAAATATCCAGATCAAGCATCTAGAGTCTGCAGTGGGTTGTCTTCTTTTTATGTTAAAAAGGGAGCTTATGATTTGGCGCTTGGTTTAAAGAAAGAGGGAATTCAATATGTACGCCAAGCAAAAGATAGTGTATACTTATCTGCAGCTTACGAAGATATAGCCAATACATATACTTTTGTGGATAAATCGGATTCTGCTTCTATGTATTATATCAAAGCAATTGATAATGCATCTAAATACAAAGATTTATATAGAGTGAATTGTTGTAGAGTGGATTATGCGCGTTTTTTATTAATGCATGATTCGGTTTCTAAGGCAAAAGATATACTGAATAAAACCTCTCAACCAAAAAAGTCTAGAGATTTGGTGCCTTATTATGCAACTAAACTTTTATATTATTTCCAAGTGCAACAGTTTGATTCGTGCCAATACTATGCAGACTTAGTAAATAATTTAGACGACGCTTACGGTCGCCTAACGGCTTTGGGGTATAAATATCGGTGTGGATTAAGAGTCGATGATAAGGCAGCCGCATTAGATGCCTTAGAATCTTATACAAATTTAAATGACTCAATATTTAATGTCAGCAAAGTCGAAGAAATTCGTAAAGTAAAGAGTCGCTTTGATTATTTGCTTGCTCAAAAAGAAAAAGAGGCCATGAGTAAGCGTGCGCGTTTTATGTCTTTGAGTATTTTATCTGTTGCTATTTTGATTATTTTGGGCTTTTATATCTTTATCCAAAGGCAGAAACTGAAGAATAAACAGCGTGTCGATGAATTGCAAGCCGCTGCTAAGCTCCGATTATTGCAGTATGAAAAAGGGGAAGAATCGCTTCGTGATAAACAAGATGAAGTGGAAGAATTACGTTACCAGTTGGAACAAAGTACGACCAAAGAATCTTCTTTCCAAGTTGAATTAGCTACATTACGAAAACAATTGGCGGAAGTGGCTGTTGATTATAAAACGGTGCAATTGGCGAGTCACAAAATGGAGGAACAGTCTTTTAGGCAATCTCCTATTTTTATGCGTTTGCTCACTGTAATTAATCAGGAAGCCTATGCTGATTTTCGTCCAGTAGATTGGGAACAGCTTCAAGAGGCTTGTGAAAAATCATTTCGTAGTTTCTTTGATACGTTGGCTGAATTTAGTTTGGAACTGAATGACAACGAAATCAAAGTCTGTTATTTGACTAAAATTAATGTGTCTTCCAAGGATATTAGTCGCCTACTTTTTAAAGCTCCTTCGACGATTTCAACGAGTAAGGCACGAATATATACTAAGCTCATGAAGAAGAAAGGGAAGGCTGCTGACTTTGATGAACTTATTGATTCTATGTAATTTCTATACTTCTTCTTACATCTCAAATTGAATATATAATTTAAAATTATAAAAGCAGTAAGGGTTTTGTGTAATGCTGCATGTTAAAAAAATACAGTACAGTTTATCTGATGAATATAATTATTAATCGTTTTAGTAAATGGGCGGCGATAATCGTTAGTTTTGTTGCGTTGAGTCTTTCTTGTTCCTCTAGACATAATACTATGCCTGTCTATGGAGGTTGGTCTTTAGATTCATTAAAAAAAGAGGTTTTGTCCAATCCAAATAATGTTGCAGTTGTCTATGATAGCATGATGACTAGTATTGGTGCAGCTTCAGATAAAGTTTCTAGAGAATACCAATTGTATTTACTTTTAGCCAAGGTGCGTACAGACAAGTTAGGACTAAATGATTCTTTAAGTGGAGTGATATTGGATGATTTTTCAACATCTTCAGATCCTCTTCTACGTTCGTTGTCTTATTATATTGATGGGAGGGCTCACTTAGAAATGGGGGCTACTGAATTCGCGTTACAAGAATTTTATAAGGCAATAGATGTTGATGGAGTGAAAGCTTATCCTAGGCAGTGTCTAAGGGTGTGTTTGATGATGTCATATATTTATGCACAAAAGGGGTTATATAGGCTTGCCTTAACCCAGAAATTTGAAGTAGTAAAATATGCAAAACAAGATGGTGATTACAAGTTCTTGAGTCATTCATATAGGGAGATTGCTAGTATGTATGAATTTATTTCTCAGATAGATTCTGCCTCATTTTATTTTAAGAAAGCTTTTGATGTAGGTAATAAGTACAATAATAAACGTGCTGTATACTATACAAACTTAGAATATGTCCGATTTTTATTGTCGAATGATTCTTTATTTAAAGCCAAACAGATTATGGATACGATTCCTATTCCACAATCTTCCAAAATACAGTCGTCATATTACGGTGATAAGTTGCGCTGTTTATATCTAGATAATAAGTATGATTCTTGTGTGTATTATTGTGAATTGGTGAAAAAGTTACCTGTACCAGAAGGCCGTCTTATGGCGTTTGGGTATGAATATCAGTGTGGAAGAAGTGCTAAAAATATTGCAGCAGCTTTAGAATCCCTCGAACAGTACACTGCTCTTTGTGACTCTCTTTTTGATATTCACAAAGTGGAAGATATCCGTGCGACACGTAATAAATACGATTTTCTTTTAGGTGAAAAAGAAAAAGAAGTTGTTGAGAAGCGATTTGTTTTGACGGTCTCAAGTATCGTGATTGTAGCTTTTTTAGTAGTCTTTATATTATATAGCTTAATCCAGCAACAAAGACTTAGAAATATCAAGCGACTAGAGATTATGCAAGCCCGTTTGAAGCTAAGACATATACAATATGAGAGAAGTACTCAATCACTTCAAGACAAACAGCAAGAAGTAGAAGATTTAAAACGACAATTGAATGATATGGTCAATAAAGAGTCGTCTAGTGGAATAGAGTTGACGAAATTGCGTAAAAGATTGGCTGAACTAACTGTGCGATTAAAATCAATTGAGATGACTAGTTCTCAGTTGGAAGAGAAATCGTTTAAAGAATCACCTGCTTATCAAAAAATAGTATATGCGATTACTTTTCAAAAGTATGCCGATCTTACAATAGAAGATTGGACTGCATTTCAAGAAGGGTGTCAAGTTGCTTTTCCGACTTTATATGCTGCAGTGAGTGGATTCAGTTTTAGCATGAAAACTGTTGAATTGAAAATTTGTTACTTGACTAAGTTGGGATTTGCGCCAACTGAAATCAGTCGTTTGGTCTTTAAGTCTCCATCAGCAGTTTCTAAATGTAAAACACGTATTTATGCTAAGTTAATGAACTGTCATGGACGAACTGCGGATTTTGATGAACTTATGCTCTCCTTATAGTCTATACCATATATATGAAAACTGCTTTAAGTGTACCGAAGTACATCTTAAAGCAGTGAAAATGCAATACTAAGTGTGGATATGATGTTTTGTTTATATCGAGGGTGAATAATCAAACAGAGGCATAAAGTCGTTGACAACTAATGGTAGATGACCATCTCTGTAAATGATAATCAAGTTGTCTGCTTGTGTAGCGCATACACGATATCGACCAATCTTATAATCTTCATAAATACCAAAATGTCCCCATGCACCATTTGAGCCAATAATCTGTTTACTGTCTTGTAAACGATCTGGATTGAAATCATCATAGCAGCACCAACGAAGTTTAACTTTGTAGGTTTTGGCTATTGTTCGAATAAATAGCATCTGGTTTTTATAAGTGATTTTCCATGGGTGAAAAAAGAAACCAATATTCATTGATAAAATGAGTATTGTAGTGATAACTCGTAATATGATGGTGTATACCGGATTTTGTAAATCAAGTAAATATAAAGGAGAGAAACAGACTATAGGAATTATAGTCGTTAATATAGAGTTACAGTTGAATGCACAGTTCATTGATTTTGCCATAACTGGTTGAATTTTTAATCATACTTTTTTGTTACAATGCAAAGGTATGACTTTCTAATAATCATAAGGCAAATTGCAATTCGCAAATAATTCGCATTTTAAAAATGGGAATTTCTTGCGAAATTTAATACGCAAATAATTCGCATGTTATTTCAAAACGCCTTATTTACAGGCGCTTTTATGAATTGTGATCACATGATAGGTAAACTGGATATTTCGAGCGTTTTTTCGTAAGAAGCAATGGTGTGTTTGAATTATTTCTGCTTCTTGTCCTCTTTTTTATGAGAAATCGTTGAATTGCTAGCTCGTTTATATGGTCTCATATAACAAAAAAATCCCTGCCATGATATACACAATATACCACGGCAGGGACTTTTTTGTTAAGATTATTGATTATTCAATACCACCCATCATGTTCTGTAGCTTTTTAGAAAGTAGGAACAAGATTACGGCTGCAGCACCAGCCATGAAGACAAATAACATAAAGAAGTCATATAGTGTTGCGACTTGGTATCCCATAAATGATTTGACTGCTCCGCCCTCTGGATAATAACTACTCAAAATACCAGCAAACTTATTGGCAGCAGCAGTGGATAAGAACCATACCCCCATTAGTAAACTGCTGAATCTAACAGGAGATAATTTACTAACCATAGACAATCCGATTGGTGATAAACAGAGTTCTCCCATGGTATGTAGTAGATATAAAGCAGTAATCCATAAGATACTGCTCTTTTCACCTGGAGCTATATCTTTTACGCCAAAAGCAATGACTAAATAACCAAGGGCCAATAAGAATAATCCTAGTGCTTGCTTGGTTGGACTCGAAGGTTCGATTTTCTTTTTACCTAACATAGACCAAATCATGGCAAATACTGGAGCAAGCGTAACTACGAATATTGCGTTGAATGATTGGAAGTATGATGTAGGCATTTCCCATCCCATAACAATTCTGTTGGTTTGTTCCGAAGCAAAGTAGGTCAAAGAAGCACCTGCTTGTTCAAAGGCTGCCCAGAAGAAAATAACGAAGAATGCTATGATAAATATAACAATAATACGAGTTCTTTCTATTTTACTTAATGACGGATCTGTCACTACAAATACAGGAACAGCTACGGTCCCTGCAAAAATTATAGCACCAATCCAGTCAGCATTGGCAAATAAAGTACCTTCCCCCGTGAAAACACTAAAATTGACACTAAATAATAACAGTACAATGATGAAAAGTCCAACGCTCATGGCGATTCGTTTCCAAGGCATTCCTTTTTCTGACGTTTGGGTGGTTGAGGCTGTGTCTTTCTCTTCTTCTACTGGAGCTACTAGGTCATTAGCAGTTGGTGCCATGCCTATTGCTGATCCGTCAGGTCGTCTCAAAAATTTGTTTTTGAAAGCCATGAAGATAATTACACTGAATATCATACCAACACCAGCAGATAAAAATCCCCATTTGAAATCTTCTGGGTGTCCCGTGTCTCCTACAAATCCACACCAAAGTGGAGCGATAAATGCACCTAGGTTGATACCCATATAAAAAATCGTAAATGCAGAGTCTTTACGCGAATCTGTAGGAGAATACAAATCCCCTACCATAGATGAGATATTTGGTTTAAAAAAGCCGTTCCCTAAAATCAAGAACCCAAGTCCAATCATCATCATCATCATCGAAAATCCTTTGTTCTCAGCGTGTGAGTATGAAGCACTGAAAAACATTAAGAATTGACCAAGCGCCATAAGCAGTCCCCCTGTAAGGATACTACGTCTATTTCCCCAATAACGATCGGCAATATACCCCCCCAATAAGGGTGTTAGATAGACAAGTCCTTGATAACTACCATATATCTGTGCAGCATAAGCCTTGTCTAGTAAAAGTGCTTGGATGAGGTAAAGCGTGAAGATACTACGCATACCATAATAACTAAAGCGTTCCCACATTTCTGTGGCGAACAATAAGTAAAGCCCCTTAGGGTGTCTTTTTGTTGTACTCATTGTGTAAGCGGTTGTTGATTTATTATTATCTTTTTATTTTCTATATACCTAATGATTTTGCAAAAGTACGTTTTTTTGACGAATAAACAAACAAAAGGATATGCCTGACTACATATATATAGAATTAATACACTTTTTTTTCTTTCTCTACCATATGTTTTTCCTTCTCTTTCTTATTATTTATAACTCATAGTCGCTATGTCCTAGCAGAAAAACCTTATCTTTGCAGGAATAAAAACAAATAAAATATAAAGATAGAAATATGGAAAAGCAATTTAAGCGCACCACCGTGACGTCGGCTCTGCCTTATGCCAACGGTCCAGTACATATTGGTCACCTAGCTGGTGTATATGTTCCCGCAGATATTTATGTACGTTATCTACGTTTGAAAGGAGAAGATGTACTATTTATTGGTGGATCAGATGAACATGGGGTACCTATTACTATCCGTGCTAAGAAGGAAGGAATTACTCCCCAAGATGTAGTCGATCGTTATCATGGTATTATCAAGAAAGCTTTTTCAGATTTTGGTATCAGCTTCGATATCTATAGTCGTACTACTTCAGAGACGCATAAAAAATTAGCATCTGATTTCTTTAGAACTCTTTATGATAAGGGGGAGTTTGTAGAGCAGACTTCGGAACAGTATTACGATGAAGAAGCCAAGCAATTCTTGGCTGACCGATATATTACAGGTGAATGTCCTCATTGTCACAATGAAAATGCTTATGGCGACCAATGTGAAAACTGCGGTACTTCCTTGAATGCAACAGATTTGATTAATCCAAAGAGTGCTATTAGCGGAAGTAAACCTGTCATGAAGGAAACAAAGCACTGGTATCTTCCTTTAGATAAGCACGAACCTTGGCTGCGTAAATGGATCTTAGAAGAGCACAAAGAGTGGCGCCCTAATGTATACGGTCAATGTAAAAGTTGGTTAGATATGGGCTTGCACCCAAGAGCGGTTAGTCGTGACTTGAACTGGGGCGTACCTGTGCCAGTAGAAGGTGCAGAAGGCAAAGTACTATATGTTTGGTTTGATGCCCCTATTGGGTATATAAGCAATACTAAAGAATTACTTCCAGATACATGGGAAAAATGGTGGAAGGATGAAGATACTCGTCTAGTACATTTTATTGGAAAGGATAATATTGTGTTTCACTGTATTGTTTTTCCAGCTATGTTGAAAGCGGAAGGTAGCTATATCCTTCCAGATAATGTGCCTAGCAATGAGTTCTTAAATCTTGAAGGAGATAAAATCTCTACATCAAGAAACTGGGCAGTATGGTTGCATGAATACTTGGAGGATTTCCCAGGTAAGCAAGATGTGCTTCGTTATGTGTTGACAGCTAATGCACCAGAAACGAAAGACAATGATTTTACTTGGAAAGATTTTCAAGCACGCAATAATAATGAGTTGGTGGCAGTGTATGGCAATTTCGTGAATCGTGCGCTTGTCTTGACCAATAAATATTTTGATGGTGTCATACCTGCCATGGGCGAGTTGACTGATTACGACCAGAAAACTATACAAGAATTTGCCGATGTGAAGCAAGAAGTTGAACGCTTGTTGAATATCTTTAAATTCCGCGATGCGCAGAAAGAAGCGATGAATTTGGCTCGTATTGGTAACAAGTATTTGGCAGATACAGAACCATGGAAACTTGCTAAGACAGATATGTCGCGTGTTGAAACGATTATGCATATTAGTTTGCAGTTGGTGGCCAATCTAGCTATTGCCTTTGAGCCTTTCTTACCTTTTAGTAGTCAAACGCTTCGCGACATGATCAATATGGAGTCTTTCAATTGGGCTGATCTAGGTCGTACCGACTTACTTCCTGCTGGGCATAAGATCAATAAGCCATCTCTATTGTTTGAAAAGATTGAGGATGAAACTATTGAAGCACAAGTTCAGAAATTATTGGACACTAAGCGTGCCAATGAAGAGGCCAATTACCGTGCAAAAGAAATCCGTTCTAATATCGAATTTGATGATTTCATGAAACTGGATGTACGTGTAGGTACTGTACTTGAATGTAATAAAGTACCTAAGGCCAATAAGCTGCTTCAATTTTTAATTGACGATGGCTTAGAAAAACGCACTATTGTATCAGGTATTGCACAGCACTACAAACCTGAAGAATTGGTTGGCAAGCAAGTCTGTTTTGTGGCCAATTTAGCTCCGCGTAAATTAAAGGGAGTAGTTAGTGAAGGCATGATCTTATCTGCTGAAAATGTAGATGGTAGCCTAGCTGTAATAACTCCAGATCGTGAGGTAAAACCTGGTAGTGAAGTAAAATAAAGTAATATGAAAAAACAAATCTTGCTTTTTAATATACCTAGTCAACACAAAGCCGCCATTGAGCAGCTTTGTGGAACTTTGGACATACAGGCCAAAGAAATCGGCTTACAAGATTATGGTACTCCAATGGGACGTTTATGTGGTATAAAAGACGTGATGCTTCCACCACCTACTGTTCCTGTTGTTCCTTTTGCAGATCCTATGTTGTTCTTTGTCGATTTTGATGATCAAGCGCTACGTAGCTTCCTAAGCAAGTATAACGGTGCAGGTATCCCTAAGGTAAACCTAAAAGCAGGATTGACTTCCTATAATGTGGCTTGGACACCTATGGTCTTGCATAAAGAATTGAGCGAAGAACATCGACAAATGTCAGATACTGAATAAGATTCTAGAGATTTGTCTATGGGAGAAGAGACACTGAAACAAAAAACTGCCAAAGGCTTGTTTTGGGGAGGATTGAACAACGGGATTCAATTGCTTCTCAATCTAGCCTTTGGCATTTTTTTGGCCCGTATCCTAAATAAGAGTGATTATGGGATGGTAGGTATGCTGACCGTTTTTACCCTTTTGGCCAGTGTGCTTCAAGATAGTGGATTTGGCATGGCTCTTATTAATAGACGCCACATTGAACATAAAGACTATAATGCTGTTTTTTGGTTCTCTACTTTCATGGGGGTAGGGTTATATGTATTCCTTTTTTTCTGTGCCCCATTGATCGCCGATTTTTATCGCACTCCCTCATTAGTACCTCTGGCACGTGTCGTCTTTTTAGGTTTTGTTATTTCTAGTACGGGGATAGCTCATGGAGCCATGCTGACTAAAAAATTACTAGTTAAACAACGTAGCTTATGTCAGCTTATAGCCTTACTGTTTTCTGGAATAGTTGGTATAACTGTTGCCCTATCTGGTGGAGGATACTGGGGATTAGTTGCTCAAAACATTAGCTATATCCTTGTCTCAACAATAGGTTTCTGGGTATCATCAAAGTGGCGGCCTACTTTCTTCTGGGATTTTCAACCGTTAAAGGAAATGATAGGCTTTAGCAGTAAGTTGCTTGTCACAAATTTGTTCTTACAGTTCAACAATAATTTGTTGCAAGTGCTTTTAGGTCGTTTCTTCACCACTAAAGATGTTGGAGTCTATAGCCAAGCAACGAAATGGAATACGATGGGTGTCAATATGATTGCCGCCATGGTACAAGGAGTAGCACAACCAGTTTTGAAAGAAGTGGACAAAGATAGTGCTCGTCAACTTCGTGTCTTTCGTAAAATGCTCCGTTTTGTCTCCTTTGTCTCCTTTCCTTTACTTTTTGGTTTGTCTGTGACTGCCCATGAAGTGATTGTACTTCTCCTGACCGATAAATGGGCTTCAAGTGCATTATTATTGAATCGATTAGCCATTATGGGAGCTTTTATTCCTATTATCAACTTGTACACCTATTTATTGATAAGTCGTGGACGTTCTGGGATTTATATGGGATGCACAATAGCTTTAGGGATCGTGCAAATTATATCCATGCTTTTAGTTTACCCTTATGGAATATCCACTATGGTGACCGTGTATTGTACTATTCATATCCTGTGGCTACTTGTATGGCATGTTTTTGTCCAAAGACAAATAGCTCTTTCCTTCTGGATGATGATTCAAGATATTGCCCCATTTGCTGGCCTCGCTTTAGTGAGTGTGGGCTCAGGCGTCCTTATGAGTATATGGCTGACACCTTATGTGCATTTTATGCCGTTAGTTGTGAGTTTGGCTATTAAGGTGCTTGTTGCTGCCACATTATATATAGGTGTCTTGTATCTTCTTAAAGTACGTGTGTTGATGGAATCCTTGAACCATCTATTAGGGAAACAGACTAAAAATGAAAGATAGTATGAAGCGAATCTTGATATTTCATCCCGCATTGGCCCCATACCGCATCGATTTTTTTAATAGAATAGATGCTGCTAGTCATGCTACGTTTTATTTTACGCGTCAGCAGATGATCGAACAGCGTTTTGATGATGATGCCTTGCGTGCTCAGACGACTTTTGAAAGTCATTTCTTTGACAAAATATATCGTGTGGGTACCAAAGAATATGCTTGTGGATATGCTCGTGCTATACGTGATGTTAATCCAGACATACTAATAGGTTCCGAGTTGTCAATGACGACATGGCGCCCATTATTGCATAAATTATGGTGCAAGCTCACTGCGTGGATTACGGGAAAGCATGTGCCACAAGTTTGGACTATGATAGATGATAGTCTGCATATGGCTAAGCGCTGGCAGGGTGGAGCACGTTGGCAGAGAAAGCTTCTTTTACCTTTATTGGATGGCGTGATCGTTGTCAATCAAGAAGTGGCCGATTACTATGCATCCACCTATGCTTTACGACGTAGCCCAGTAGTGATGCCCATCATACAGGAAGACAGACGTTTTAGAAGCAAACTAGCACAAGCCATTCCAATAGCCAATACGTACCTGAGTGAATATTCATTGCAAAATGCTCGTTGTCTTCTTTTTGTGGGTAGACTAGTCCCGTTGAAAGGGGTAGACCGACTTATAGCAGCCTTTTGTGCGAGCAAGCCTACTGTACAAGATCGCTTGATTATAGTTGGCGAAGGAGAATCGGAAAAAGCACTTAAGAAGCAAGCGTCAGTGACACCTTATGCTCACCAAATCTTATTTGTTGGACGTTACGAAGACCTAGCCTTGCTTGCATGGTATCTAATCGGGCAGACTTTTGCGTTATGTAGTGAATCTGAAGCTTTTGGTGCCGTAGTCAACGAAGCTTTGCTTGCTGGTATGCCTGTGTTATGTACCGATGTAGCAGGAGCTGCTTCAATGCTGGGGCCTGCAGAAGGAGCGACTTTTCCTTATATGGATACAGCTCGACTAGCTAAACTTATCCAAGAATATCTATATACCCAAACTCCTGTGGCCGACCAAGTCATATTGCGTCCTTCGTTGATGCCCATAAGTTTCGATAAGTGTATGAACCAAGTTTTAGACGCCTTATTATAAAGCCTATGTCTGAATCCTTATTTTACCCAGATCAACCTTTAGTGACTGTCATTGTACCAGTATATAATGACCAAACATATATTGCGACCTGTTTAGATAGTATTTTGAACCAAACATATACTTATCTACAAATCTTGGTCATTGATGATGGTTCTACCGATGAGACAACACATATTATAGATCAATATGCATTCAAGCATAAACGTATTGAAGCGATACATATTCCGAATCAAGGAGTTAGTGTTGCTCGCAATACTGGGTTGGATAAAATGAACGGTGATTATGTTATGTTTGTTGATTCAGATGATTATTTAGATAGTCATGCGGTCGCTCATCTGGTGGATTATGCCGATACGAATGAATTAGATATTGTGCTTTTTGGAGCGACATATTACCATCAAGATGGCTCTGTCGAACAATATCTTCCATATCCCTCAACTCAAATTCTTGACGAAGGTGAAGTGAAGAAACGCATGTATCGAGGAGATCTCTCAACTCCTATTTGGGATAAATTTTACAGCCAAAGTATATGGGAAGATTTACGGTTTGATACTCAGTGGCTTCGTGGCCAAGACTTTGTGATTCAGCATCAATATTTTTATCGTGCCCACAGCATAGGATGTTTAGCAGAGCCCCTATATCATTACGAACTGCGTCATAGTCGAGGCAATTTTAGTTTGGCGTATCATCTGAAATTTCAATACGATGTCATTCGTGAACGACTAGCATTTGTTGAGACACATGATACAGATTACATCATCAGCGTAGAAGAAAAGTTGGTTCGTTTGGCTCTAAATATATGGCATGTATCCTGTGTGCACCACGATGAGATATTACAACCCTTACTGCCAGAAATTCATGCTTTTTTGCGCCAATCTTTGCATCAACCTGTGTATAAGTCATGTAATACAAAGAGAAAAATGATGCTAAAGTTACATCGATACGCCCCTACGTTGTATGCCCTTTTACTGAAAGTCGCCTTTAGGTATATAGAACCAAGGCAGTACACAATGCTAAAAGAGAGCTAGCTCTTTTGCTTTTTCAAATAATCCACGTACTTTTGTGCTATGCGCATATTATTAGTCAATACTTCAGAAAAAATAGGTGGGGCGGCCGTCGCTGCTGGCCGATTACGAGTTGCTTTATCCACAGAAGGAATCAAAGCAACTTTGCTTGTGCGAGATAAGCAGAGCGATGCCCTAACAGTGACAACCTTTACTGAATCTTTAGTGCATCGTATGCGTGCTCGTTGGGCTTTCCTACTAGAGCGTTTGGCCATATTTTTAGGCAATGGTTTGAATCGCCAAGGTGTTTTTCAAGTGGATATAGCTAATGTAGGGTTGGATATCACCCAGCTTTCTGAATTCAAACAGGCAGATGTTATCCATTTACATTGGATCAATCAAGGCATGTTGTCATTAGGACAAATCAAGAAAATCCTTCGTAGCGGTAAGCCCGTTGTGTGGACGATGCACGATATGTGGCCTTGCACAGCTATATGCCATCATGCAGTCGATTGTACAGCTTTTCATCAAGGATGCCATGATTGCATGTATCTAGGAGCTGCCAAAGGGAAACATGATTTATCGGCTCAGGTATATAGACGTAAGCAAAAATGTTATCAAGAAGGCAATATACATTTTGTGGCTTGTAGTGAGTGGCTGGGCAATCATGCACGTCAAAGTGGACTGATTACTCCAGGTCACGTACATGTGATTCCCAATCCGATTTCCTTAGATACCTTCAAACCAGGAGACGTCGATCAAATTCGTGCATCATTGCATCTACCTATCGATAAACGATATATCCTTTTTGGAGCCGTTAAGACGAGCGATGAAAACAAAGGAGGACACTATTTTATTGAGGCCTGCCGATTGTTGAAAGAAATGCCGCAATCACAGAAAGATCAATGGGCAGTCCTTGTGATGGGACGCGGGGCTGAAGAACTTTTAGAGGCCATTCCACTGGAGGCGTATAGTCTTCCTTTTGTTACAGATTCAGCCAAGATCGTTCAATACTATCAAGCAGCCGATCTCTTTGTCACTCCATCTTTACAAGAGAACTTACCCAATATGATTATGGAAAGCATGGCCTGTGGGTTGCCCTGTGTAGGCTTTAAAGTTGGCGGTATCCCAGAGATGATTCGTCATCAAGTGACGGGATATCTAGCGGAATATAAAGATGCGGCCGATTTAGCTTCTGGTATTCGGTATATTTTGGAAGATACACAGCGTTATCGACAGTTATCCCACGATGCACGTGCTTTTGTGCGTAAGCATTATAGTGAATCTGTGGTGGCTCAGCAATATGAGAGGATCTACCAGTTGGCCATTCAAAATAAGTAATTCAATCCATGACATGACTCATTTACAATCCAATATACAAGAAAATACTACTGATGTAGACACACAACCGTTGATTAGTATTATAACCGTGACGTATAATGCCGAAGGTACCTTAGCGCGCACTTTAGATAGTGTGCGTAGCCAATCATATACAAATCGCGAATTGATCTTGGTTGATGGTGCCTCTTCTGATGGCACAGTAGGTATTGCCGAGGTATACAGCGATGTTGTTCAAAAGATGATTAGCGAACGAGATAAGGGCATATATGATGCGATGAACAAAGGTATAGCGGCGGCTAGTGGTGAGTATTTGATCTTTTTAAATGCAGGGGATAAATTACATGATCAAGATTCCTTGAAAACACTGGTTGACATAGCCGAAGCAGAGCGTCAACGGTACAATCGTTATCCAGATATTATATACGGTGATACAGCCATTGTGGATAATGAAGGCCATTTTCTACATCTTCGTGAGAAAAGACCACCCGAAATACTTCATGCAGATAGTTTCCAAGATGGGATGCTGGTTTGTCATCAAGCCTTTGTGATACGTCGAGAATTGGCCACGCCCTATGATCTACAATATCGTTTTTCAAGTGATTTTGATTGGTGCATTCGTATGATGCGTGCCGTAGAAAAAAACGACGGACGCATGGTGCTTGTTCCAGGTGTCTTAATTGATTACTTAGATGAAGGAGTGACTACTCAAAATCATCGAGCATCCTTACAAGAACGTTTCTGGATCATGACAAAACACTATGGACTACCTATAACTATTGGTAAACACCTCGGTTTTATATGGAAAAAGCTACTCAAATAGTTTTTCCTCCCATACATATGTCGCAATGTTAGTACATATGTCATATTAGATACATTTATTCTATACCTCATTGACTTTGTTATAAGAGGTATGCATTAGTCTTCTTATATTTGCCTTGTATTCATCATGCTGAATACCTTATAACCGCTAATGTTCAACTTAAATGTATATACCATGAGTCACATACTCTATTTGTGTAAATCCCGCTTTGCAACTTTATTGTTTGCTTTGCTGAGCTTTTCAACAATCCTTTCCGCTCAGCCTAGATGGACCTCCCAAGATATGGGAGATGGGCATCATGTTACTGTTATCGGTAAAGCCTCTAAACGCTATTTGTTGCTTCCCATACAAGAGTCTGCTCCAGAAACTCGTATGAGCATGCTGGTGGATAATCAAGAGCGGGCTGCTTTAAACATCCGTCTTGCCGTAGACCATGTTGATTATGTCTTACCCTTCGATATGACAACATATCAGAATGATTATTTGGTCATCAAGTGGAGCAATGCCCCCAAAACAACTTTGGCCTGGGATCAAATGCACTTGGCAGATCATTTTGATGCAAAGAATACGGCCCATTTTAGACCTAGCTATCATTTTACTCCGGCGTATGGGTGGATGAATGATCCCAATGGTATGTTTTATAAAGATGGAGTATATCACCTATATTATCAATACAATCCCTATGCTAGTGTTTGGGGCAATATGCACTGGGGGCACGCCACTAGTACAGACTTAGTGCATTGGACACACCAGCCTATTGTATTGTCTCCCGACGCATTAGGCGCCATTTTTTCGGGCAGTACTGTGGTCGATAAAGAGAATGTCGCTGGTTTCGGAAAAGGGGCCGTTCTGGCGTTCTATACATCTGCTGGTGAGAGACAAAAACAATGTATTGCTTACAGTCTGGATAATGGGCAAACATTTCACAAGTATCTAAAAAATCCCGTTGTAGTCAGTAATGTGCCTGATTTTAGAGATCCCAAAGTAATCTATTATGCATCAACCAAGACGTGGGTTATGGTACTTGCCGTAGGCCAACATCTTGAATTTTGGAACTCCAAGAACTTATTAGACTGGAATAAGGTGGGTGAGTTTGGCCATGGACAAGGAGAACATGGTGGTGTGTGGGAATGTCCAGACCTGATCGAAATGCCTGTTCAAGGAACGAAAGAAAAGAAATGGGTTTTGATTGTAAATATCAATCCTGGAGGACCATTTGGTGGTTCGGCTACACAGTATTTTGTAGGTGATTTTGATGGAAAGACCTTTACAAACGATACGCCTAGTGAAACAAAATGGATGGATTGGGGCAAAGACCATTATGCTACAGTGACGTGGCACAATGCACCAGATGATAGGAAGATTGCGATGGCTTGGATGAGCAATTGGCAATATGCCGCCAAGGTGCCCACAAAACAATATAGAAGTGGTTTGTCTATTCCTAGAGAGCTGTCTTTGTATCAACAAAATGGTTCAGTATACATGAGTAGTCAACCTGTTCCTGAGATGCAAGCAGCTCGTCATAAGGAGGTCAAAATCAAGGGCTTTGATGTTAGAGAAGGTCGTTCTATTACCAAAAAAATCTCAGTAGATGGAGGATATGAATTGCAACTACAAGTACGTCCAGGGAGTGCACGTATCGTCCCTTTTGCTCTAGTCAATAAAGAAGGTGAGCGAGTGAATATGCATTACGATCTGGTTAAACGGCAGTTTCATATGGATAGACGAAACAGCGGACAAACTGATTTTCATCCGTGTTTCAGTGCCGATACTTATGCACCGATTGTATCAAACGATACACAAGTCTTGACCTTGTACTTCGATCAATGTAGCCTAGAAGCCTTTTCTGGTGATGGCACATGGTGTATGACTAACTTGGTTTTTCCACAATCGCCATACAATAAGATTGAGTTTACTGCACCACAGGGAACGTATCATGTGAGTGCTGTTCAAATCTATTCGATTCAATAAATTAGTAATATACCTTTATTCCATTCAAGATGAATACTAAAAAAATCAATTACATAAAACTAGCTCCAGTGATGCTGGCCTTTTTTGCCATGGGTTTCGTAGACCTTGTGGGGATTGCAACTAATTATGTGAAAGCCGATTTTGGTCTTTCGGATAGTGTGGCCAATTTACTACCTTCCATGGTCTTCTTTTGGTTCTTAATCTTTTCTGTACCTACAGGACTATTGATGAGCCGTATTGGGCAGCGTAAAACGGTGCTGCTCTCTTTGGTCGTAACAGCCATATCGTTGATTCTACCAAGCATCTCTTATACATATACTATGATGTTGGTATCTTTCTCTTTATTAGGGATTGGCAATGCGCTGATGCAAACCTCTTTGAATCCTTTGGTGTCCAATTTGATTTCAGGGGATCGTTTAGCTAGTACGATGACTTTTGGGCAGTTTGTCAAAGCCATAGCTAGTTTCTCTGCCCCTATTATAGCCGCTTTAGCTGCTGTTCATTTCGGTAATTGGAAGATACTATATCCTTTGTTTATGGGTATTTCTGTATTAGCTACTTTATGGTTGTACTTTACTCCGATCAAAGAAGAAGATATACAAGGAAAGCCATCTACATTTGGTGAGTGCTTTTCGTTGCTTGGCGATAAATTGGTCTTGCTTTGTTTCTTAGGGATTATATGTCACGTAGGGATCGATGTGGGTACCAATGTCACTGCACCAAAAATATTAATGGAACGAGTTGGTATGACTTTGGCAGATGCAGGATATGCTACATCTGTGTATTTCTTATTCCGTACTGTCGGATGTTTGACAGGAAGTGTTATTTTGGCAAAATGGAATCATAAAGTCTTCTTTATTATAAGTAGTTTGATGCTCTCTATCGGCTTACTGGGTTTGTTATTTGTGGCCGATAAGTGGGTGATCTATGCTTGTGTAGGATTGATAGGGTATGGTAACTCTAATATTTTCTCTATGGTCTTTTCTCGTGCTATCTTGCACCTACCTGCAAAGAAAAATGACATTTCAGGATTGATGATTATGGGACTTTTTGGAGGAACTATCTTTCCTCTATTCATGGGGTATGCTTCGGATGCTATGGGACAAATTGGGGCTATTATGGTCATGCTTGTTGGCGCTGTCTATTTGTTGACTTTTATACCTCAAGTAAAGCGATAAAAACGATATATATAATAAAAACCGATATATGAAAGATGTTATAGTTGGATTGGGTGAGGCACTTTGGGACTGCCTACCAGAAGGAAAACAGTTAGGTGGAGCACCAGCAAATTTTGCATATCATGTGCATCAGTTTGGACATAAAGCCTGCACGGTAAGTGCTGTAGGAAAAGACGAATTGGGTGATGAGGCTTTGGCTCTTTTAGATAAAAAAGGTATTGCTTGTACGATTGCTCGTGTTGATTATCCAACGGGGACGGTGCAAGTTGACCTTGACGATAATGGCGTGCCTTGTTACGAAATCAAAGAGGACGTAGCATGGGATAATATACCCTTTACACCCGTGTTGAAAGAATTGGCACAACACAGTAAAGCGGTGAGTTTCGGCTCTTTAGCACAACGTAGTTTCGTGAGTCGTACGACTATCAACAAGTTTTTAGATGCGATGCCAGAAGGTGATGATATCTTGAAAATATTTGATATCAATTTGCGTCAACATTTTTATTCTCGTGAAGTGATAGAGGAAAGTCTGGAGAAATGCAACGTGCTGAAGATTAATGACGAAGAACTCGTCGTAATTAGTCGCATGTTTGAATATCCTGGTATTGATTTAGAAGATAAATGCTTGGCCCTGATGGAACGTTTTCATCTTAAGATGTTGGTTTTAACATGCGGTACCAATGGTAGTTATGTCTTTACTGATGGAGTCATCTCATTCCAAGAAACGCCCAAGATAGAAGTAGCTGATACAGTTGGTGCAGGAGATAGTTTCTCGGCTACATTCTGTGCAGCGATATTGGCAGGCAAATCGGTTGCTGATGCACATAAATTGGCTGTAGAAGTTTCGGCTTATGTCTGCACTCAGAAAGGAGCGATGCCCTTACTGCCAGAAAAATTTACTGATCAATTGAAGTAATTATAGGTTGTTATATAGATGAAAGGAAGGATGTGTCAAGCGTTAGTTTGGCCCATCCTTTTTGCTATATTGTTGGTGTGTTTCTTTGTTCCATATACTCTGTGGGCTTCATATGATAGTATGCCTTGAAACATTTGGAGAAATAGGCAGGAGAAGAAAATCCACATTCGTAAGCTGCTTCGTTGATGTTGTATCGTCCCGTGTGCAATAGATCTCGAGCTTTGCCTAGTCGATAATTGCGGAGCATCTCAACAGGGGTATGTCCAGTGATTTCTTTGATTTTACGATGGAGATGTCCACGACTCAGTCCCATATCCGTACTCAATCTTTCTATATTGTATTCGGCATCTTTGTAGACAATATCCAACTGTGCTAAAAAATCGACTAGAAAAGGATGTTGCACATCTTCCGATAGGGTACTGGTCAGTGTATGCATATCCCCAGCTTCTATTTTGGCTTCTATCTTTTTTCGGAATTGAGCACGTGCTTCCAGTAGACGAATGATTTTTATTTTTAAATAGTTGATATGGAATGGCTTGCGCACAAATCCTTCAGCTCCGCCTGCAACGCCATAGATCTGTTGGCGTACATCGGATAGGGCTGTGAGTAGAATGACCGGAATATCACTGGTGTTGATATCTTCTTTTATGTGTTGACAGAGTTCATACCCATTGAGTCGTGGCATCATGACATCGCTCAGTACCAGAGATATATTTTCTTCTCCTTTCTGAATAATCTCCAAGGCTTCAAATCCATCAGAGGCGGTGATTGTACGGAAGTTGGTAGACAGCTCACTATCGAGAAAGTGTCGCATGTCTTCGTCGTCATCGACAATAAGTAGAGTATATTGGTATTCTTTCGACAGCAGTTTCTGCTCCATGTCATCGTTGAGTACAGTCTCTACATAACTGCGTGTCGACAAACTAATTTCGTGTACATGGTCTCCTTGAATTTTTGTACGATCTCTGTGAAAACGCAATGTCATGGTGGTACCTTCATGAAGCGTACTGTCAACTGTTATATCTCCATGGTGCATTTCCATATACTCTTTGGCTAAATGTAGACCTATACCAGTGCTGTTGGAACTGGAGGCTGCTCGGCTGTAGAAGCGGTCGAATAGATTGGCTTGATCTTCTGTTGAGATACCGCATCCTGTATCAACCACGCGTACGATTACATATTCTTCATCCTGTTCGATATATATAGAGATCTGTCCTCCTTCATCTGTAAATTTTAAGGCATTAGACAATAAGTTGACCAATACTTTTTCGATCATATCGCGATCTATCCAGATGGTTGTGGCTGGCATATCGTGATAAAAGTCCAGCTTAATATGCTGTAACTGAGCCATGCGTTCAAAATAGCTCTTGACTTCGCCTACAAATTCGATAATGTTTGTTTCCTCTATATTGACTTCTTGTTTATCATTTTCTATGCGGCGGAAGTCAAGCAGTTGATTAATCACCTTCATCAGACGTCCTGCATTTTTGTGCATCAATTGGAGATCTTGTAGGATACCTGAACGATGTTCCTCGCGGATAAGACGGTCTAATGGTCCTATAATCAAACTTAATGGCGTACGAATTTCGTGCGATATATTGGTGAAAAACTGAAGCTTTTGTGCAGTCACTTGTTCAATCTCTGCGTTTAAAGCAATAAGCTTCTTATTCTGCTGCTCTTCTCGTTTATTCTGTAGTTGTAGGGCGGTGTTGTATTTTCTGATTTTACGATTGATGATAAAAACATAAATAAATAATGAGGCAATCACTATAAATGACAGCGTAATAGTCCATGCGGCATTTTCCAAAAAAGCGAAGTTCTTCTTCAATTTATTGCTTTTGACCAATTGATTGTGTATCCTATGTTGGTAGCGCATCATTTGCTGTGCTTGCGAGAGGAGTCCACGCGCCATGCGGGCATCTACAATACCTGATGATAAGATTATTTTTTTAGCAACACTGTCGCCACGCAAGAGAGCGAGTGTCGTTTGAGCGATTTCGTTGGCTCCAGTAGGGTATAAGAAGGATACATTAATTGCCCCCTCAGCCACGGCATCTAGTCCTGCACCAGGAGTAGCATCTACTCCCACCACAATAGGGCGTTTTTTGTCTAGGACGTGTATCTGATTGAGCCTTTTGCGTACAGCAATAGCCATCATGTCATTTTGACTATAGACAATATCTACATTGTCCAATCGTTCTAGGTTGTTTACATTCTTCTGGGCGACTTCATAGATCCAATCTCCATCCATCTGACGATAGTGTAGATCTTTGCGTGTTTTGATGGCATCTATAAATCCTTGGTGTCTTTCTTGAGCTGGTGAAGAACTGCGTAGACCCCAAACTTCAAGTAAAGTGGCATTGAGGGGAGCTATTTCTGCGATGTATTTTCCTGCTTCTCGACCAATAGCATAATTGTCTGCACCAATAAATGTCGAGTATTGATCGGAATTTATCTTACGATCTGTGATGATTGTGGGGATACCTGATTGATAAGCCTTTTCTGCGATAGCCGTCAGCGGAGCGGCCGCTAAAGGGGAAATAATCAGCACATCAACGTGGGCATCAATCAATTCTTGTATTTGCTTTTTCTGTAGTGTTGAATCGTTCTGAGCGGCTTTCACGATCAACTCTATGCTGTCATGTGGGGTAAACTCCACTTGAAGTTCCCGTAGCATCGTGCGTCGCCAAGCATCGTCCAAAGAACATTGAGACAGGCCGATGCGATAGACTTTTTGATTCGGTGTGTGAGCACACCCAGCTAGGCCTAATAACAGCGTTATTAGAGTGAGCTGAATAAACATGCGAGATGTTTTATATAGGGGCGATTTAAGATAGTGGGCCATAGGATATACAGGCTATTGTTGCTCTACAAATATACGTAAAATCTACCGATTAAACAATAAAAAAGGACTTACCGAAGTATTTCAGTAAGTCCTTTATATATTAGATGCTATTGCTGTACTATATTGTGTCCTATATGCTACACATGTGTAGTAAGTCCTACTTATCATGTGTAGTAGATTATGTTTATCATGTAGAGTAGATCCTACTTATCATGATAAGCACATCGTTACTTGTAGTACAATACCGTGCTTATTTACTATTGCGGTCAATCATATCGTAGAATTCATCGCGCACACTCTTGTCTGTGCCAAAGGCACCACGCAAGTGTGTTGTGGTCATTTTGCCTTGCTTCTTCACCCCGCGCATTTCTTTGCATAGGTGTTCAGCACGTAGACAAATGGCCATGCCATACGGAGGATATTCAGTGCCTAAGGCTTCTTCAATTTCCTTGATAATATCATGACCAAGGCGTTCTTGAATTTGCATGCGTGCTGCACAGTAGTCAACCATACGCGCAATCTTAGACAAACCTAAAATTTTACCTTTAGGATGAGGAATATAAGCAAACCAATAGTCCCCAAAGAAGGGCATATTGTGGTGCTCACACATAGAGTAGAAAGAGCCACTATCCAAGACCATTGTATCATATGTGATGCCATCTTGGCCATTGTCGAAAGTGGTCAGATGAGGCTTTTTTTCTTCGTTATAACCACGATAGATTTCCTTCCACATCTTGACGATGCGGTGAGGAGTATCTACTAATCCTGCGCGGTTGGGATCTTCTCCGATATATTCGAGCAGTTCACGTACGCATGCTTCAGCTTCTTCTTGAGTCTTTATCATCTGATGTCTAATAGTTTGTGGGTCTGTAAAGACAGACGCCATGTTGGATGTTGTTTGATATATTCAATCACCTCTTCCGTGTTCTGCATTGAGCAAGGTTGCAAGAAAAAGGATGATGCAGGATATTCTAGCCAAGGCGATGGGTCTTGACCTTCGTAGACAAGCTTGAGTTCATCAGCGCGAGGCAAGACAACTTCTTTGTATTTAGGACTGACTGTGATCCAATCCAATCCATCAGGAAGTAGTCGTGTGCCATTGGTCTCTATATGTAAGATAAAGTCCTTGGCTTTTAACGCATTGACTAATGCTTGGTCAAGCTGTAGGGCTGGTTCACCTCCTGTAAAACAGATACGCTTAGAAGGGTATTGGCTTACTGCTTCGATAATTTCATCATCGGTCATTTCTTGACCAGCTTCGTGAGCTGTATCGCAGAAGCTGCATGCAAGATTGCACCCCGAAAAGCGTACAAATACAATAGGAGTACCTGTCCATGCTCCCTCGCCTTGGAGAGAGTAGAATATTTCGTTGACTTTCTTCATTATTCGTCTTTCGCGTAAATGGCCGTATTGCCTTCGCTTTCTTGTACTTCCACTTTGTAGCAGTAAGGTACCTGATCACATACCCATTTGGCAATATTTTCTGCTGTTGGGTTAAAAGGAAGTACTTCGTTCAGGTTTTTATGGTCTAGTTTCCCGTGTACAGCATTTTTGATGTGCTTAAAGTCCACGAGCATGCCCGATTCGTTTAGTGTTTCGTTTTTGCAATATACGGTAATAATCCAATTGTGCCCATGCATGTTGGTGCATTTGCTTTCATATGGGAGATCTAGGTGATGGCAAGCGGCGATCTCCATGCGCTTTGAGATGTAATACATACTATGTCTCGTTTAGGGATATAGTGATTGATTTTGATGCACGAGATTACTCGTGACGAGATAGTCTATCCATGGCCATTTGCTCAAAACGAGTACCTGGGCGTCCATAGTTACAGAAAGGATAGATCGAGATGCCACCACGTGGGGTGAAAATACCTGTGACCTCGATATAACGAGGATTCATTAATTTGATAAGGTCTTTCATGATGATGTTCACACAGTCTTCATGAAAAGCACCGTGATTGCGGAAAGAGAAAAGGTATAATTTTAGGGCCTTACTTTCCACCATCTTGATATCTGGGATATAACTGATACGAATTTCTGCAAAATCAGGTTGTCCTGTAATAGGGCAAAGACTTGTAAATTCTGGACAGTTAAAGCGTACCCAATAATCGTTTTCTGGGTGCTTGTTTGTGAATGCTTCCAGAACTTCTGGTGCATAGTCATCTTTATAAACTGTCGCACCACCAAGGTGAGATAGTTCCTTCTTTAGTTCTTGATCTGACATACAACGTGTTGGTTTAAGTTTACTTTTGCTTGGCTGCTTTTAGGGCTTCATATTTGGCCAAAGAGTCGTTGCGTAGACGGCATGATGGGCAATGGCCACAACCAGCTGCTGGGATACCGTTGTAACAAGTCAAAGTCTGATTTTTGACAATCTCTAAAACGCCTAGTTTATCGGCCATTTCCCAAGTTTCCACTTTGTCTTTCCACATCAATGGAGTATGGACAACAAACTGTTCGTCCATCGCTAAGTTAATGGTTACATTGAGACTCTTGATAAAGGTGTCGCGACAGTCTGGATAGCCACTAAAGTCGGTTTGAGAAACTCCTGTAATAAGGTGCATGGCATCGTGTTCGCGAGCGAAGACTGCGGCAATACTTAAGAAAAATAAGTTACGACCTGGTACAAAAGTATTTGGGTAAGAATCTTCTGGCTTTACTTGGTCCATTGTGATAGAAGTATCAGTCAATGAACTGGTGCCTACTTTGCTAATGAATTGTCCGTCCATCACTTGGAAGTCCACTCCAGCATTTTTGGCAATTTTTTCGGCCAATTCAATTTCTAAAGCGTGCTTTTGCCCGTATGAGAAACCTAGGGCATACACTTTCTTGAAATTCTTAAGTGCCCAGAATAGGCATGTTGTAGAATCTTGTCCCCCACTAAAGAGGACAACTGCTGTTTCTTTGTTCATATTCTTGTTTTTTTACCGTGGTGTTCAAGCACACGGGATTCATCGATAAAATAATCGAGCCTGCAAATATAGCTGTTTCTTAGAACATTCTTTAATGAACGGCTTATTATTTAACGTAATTTTGTATTTTAACGGGCAAGATATTCATTAATCAGCTTCTGCATCCCTTCCGAAGCCCCCATTTGTAGCTGCTTGACTTGATAACCTGCTGGCGTCTGTACTTCTTTGGGATCTATCAGAAAAATGGGTGCTTGGTTGGGCACGAAGTGGATGAGACTAGCTGCTGGATAAACATTTAGGGAAGTGCCAATAATAAGGAATATATCGGCTTGCTGTGTCAAAGCAATGGCATCATCCAGTCTTGGCACAGATTCTCCAAACCATACAATAAATGGCCTGATTTGACTCCCATCCGCAGCTGTATCTCCTATGCTGACTTCATACTCATCGGGGGTAAGCTCTTGGATGTAGCGTGGGTCGTTGGGGGTGTAACTGCTGCATACTTTTGTGAGCTCTCCATGGAGGTGAACTACGTGAGAACTGCCAGCTCGTTCGTGAAGATTGTCTATATTTTGTGTGATGACAGACACTTTGTATTGTGTCTCAAGAGTGGCTAGAAGTTGATGGCCTAGATTGGGTGAGACATCAACCAACTGTTTGCGACGTGCATTATAAAATGCTGTGACTAACGC
Source organism: Bacteroidaceae bacterium (assembly GCA_963668535.1). Classification (GTDB taxonomy): domain Bacteria; phylum Bacteroidota; class Bacteroidia; order Bacteroidales; family Bacteroidaceae; genus F22. The sequence continues at coordinate 1,182,081 of OY764867.1, read as the reverse complement.
AGGATCAGCATGCCATCCTTCAGGGGTAGCCACTTGATTTACAGGGTATTTATCCCATAATCCACCTGCATCTCTAAAAGTGCTCATTCCGCTTTCGGCACTCATGCCAGCACCAGTTAATACGACAATATGTTTCATAATCAGGGTGTTTTGTTACGCTTTCTCCCACAAAGGTAGTTGAATTAGGGGAATCTTAACGCTATTTCAGAAAAAAACAGGGCCAAGAGACACGTTATTAAAAGGAAAAGCCTATTTTTGTGGTGAAACAAAACATGTATTAATCCAATAATCAAAGAAAAATGGACAAATTAAGTTATGCTTTGGGCCTAGGACTTGGCCAACAGTTGAAGAGTATGGACCTTGCAGGAACTCTTAATGTTGAGGACTTCGCTCAAGCGGTAACCGATATTTTAGAAGATAAGCAGATCGCTTTTTCTCACGAAGAAGCACAAGCGTTAGTAAATACTTACTTTCAAGAAGTAGCTGAAAAGAAAACAGCAGAAGCGAAAGCATCAAGCGAAGCATTCCTTGATGAAAATGCAAATCGTGCAGGCGTGCAAACAACTGAATCTGGTCTTCAATACGAAATCATCCAAGAAGGTACAGGTAAGAAACCATCTGCAGATAATCAAGTGAAGGTACACTATGAAGGTACATTGGTAGATGGTACTTTGTTTGATAGCTCTATCAAACGTGGGGAACCTGTTACATTTGGTGTGACTCAAGTAATCCCAGGATGGGTAGAAGGTCTTCAGTTGATGTCTGAAGGAGCTAAGTACAAATTCTATATCCCTTCTGATCTTGGTTATGGTGCACAAGGTGCAGGTGAGATGATCCCTCCTCACAGTGCATTGGTATTCGAAGTTGAACTTATCGAAGTACTATAATTATAAATGACTCCCGCTACTAGCGTAAGCTTGGTAGCGGGCGTTCTTATTTGAATTGAATCATATTCTATAAATCCATGACAATGAAAAAGAATTTAATTGTTGCGTCTGCTGTTGTGGCATTGGCGCTTACTGCATGTGGACCCAAAATGCCACAAGCAAGTCTAACTACTGAAGTCGACTCACTTTCGTATGCTTTGGGATATGGCCCAGGTGCTGGCGTGAAGATGCAGTTGCAACGTCAAAAGATTGATACAGCAAAGGCTGGTGATTTTGTGGCAGGATACTTGAAAGGTGTGTATGCTGATCCAAAAGCAAAACAAGAACCATCACAAATCCAAACAAAAATCGCTAGTTTCTTTGGTGATCAAATGCACCAAGTGAAAGGTGATGACAAAATGCGTCAATTGAGCAGAACAGATTCAACACAATTGTTGAATGTAGATATGTTTGTTGCTGGTGTTTTGGCTGTAACTGAAAACGGTGAAAAGGTACCTGCTACATTACGTATGGATCTTCAAAAGGCTTTCCGTGAACTATCTGATACTACTGCTACTGTAAACTTGGATTCTCTATCATTTAAGTTGGGACTTCAACAAGGTAGTGGCGTAATCAACGAATTGGCTCGTCAAAAAGTGGATACAGCTAATCTGTCTACTTTCGTGTCTACATTCAAGAGTGCTTTCAAGAATGGTCTTGCTCCTGCAAAGAAAGCAATTATGCTTGGTGAAGCTATTGGTGAACAAAGCGCAATGAATTTCCCACGTATGAACGCACAGATTTTTGCTGGTGATTCAACTATGGAAATAAGCAAAGCAAACTATGTTGCTGGTTATGTTGATGCAGTGTATGGTAAAAAAGACGTATTGTCTGATTCACTTCGTCGTGATGTACAAAAACGTCTTCAATCTAAGTTCCGTACTGCTGCAATGGAAAAGCAATATGGTCCCAACCGTGAAGCTGGTGAAAAGTTCCTAGAAGAAAATGCGAAGAAAGAAGGCATTGTGGTTCTTCCTAGTGGAGTGCAGTACAAAGTGATCAAGAAAGGTCGCGGTAAAATGCCTAAGGTGACTGATAAAGTAGAAGTGGCTTATGAAGGTACTTTGATTGATGGTACTGTATTTGACAGCTCATACAAGCGTAAGAAAGATGCTGAATTTGGTGTTGGTCAAGTGATCCCAGGATGGACTGAAGTACTTCAGTTGATGCCTGTTGGTTCTACATACATGGTATATATTCCACAAGACAAGGCTTATGGTGCACGCCAAGCTGGTCGTCTTATCAAGCCTTATTCTACATTGATTTTCAAAGTAGAATTGAAGAAGATCGTTAAGAAGTAATTTACGGTCTATACATATAATAAAAGTCGTAAGAATTTCGCGAGAGATTCTTACGACTTTTTTTTAATCATTACTTAGTTTCTTCCTCTACTATACTTATAGTGAAGCTTTATAAATAGATTCAATAGAGGTGTACAGCGTATTATTAAATTCCTCCTCGCTTTGTTGGGCACTTAATCCTTCGGCTAGAGCACGAGAAAAGCTTGCAATAAGTCCTTGATTTCGTGCAAGTTTAGCATTGGCTTCTATGCGTGAGTATCCTCCAGACAATGCGACAACTCTTATGACCTTACTTTCAGAAATTAAGTCTGTATAGAAATTGTCTATACTTGGAATCGATAGTTTGAAAATCACTCTATCTGCTTCATCAAGTGTGGAGAGTTTTTCTTGGAGATATTTTTTCAAGATTTGCTCACATTCTACTTTCTCAGGACTGTTGATATCCACTTCTGGTTCTATAATAGGGATCAAGCCATAAGAGAGTATTTGTTTGGCTATCTCGAATTGTTGAGATACGATTTCTTGTATTCCCCTGTCGTTGGCTTCTTTAATGACAGAGCGCATCTTTGTACCAAAAATATTTCGTTCGACAGCTTTTTGTAATAGTTGGTCTAGTCCTGGTATCTCCTTCATAAGCTGTACTCCGTTTTCGATAGGGGCTAAACCTTTGTCTATTTTTAGGAAGGGAACGACATGTTTCCTTTCCCATAGAAAGTCGGCGGTGTAGAGATCATCTATCTTTCGATCCATTGTGTTTTCAAACAGTATGGCTCCTATGATTCTATCATCACCAAATGCTGGACTTTTAATAATTCTAGTACGCATTTGATGGACAAGATCAAACATTTCATCATCATTTTGATAAGCTTTTTCATAAATGCCATATCCTTTCAAAGCTTTTGGAGTACTTCCACCGCTTTGATCTAATGCTGCAATGAATCCTTTTGCGGATTTCATTTGGTTTAATTGTTCTGTGTTCATAACTGTAATGTATTTATTAGTGTCTATTTTATTAATCACAAGTTCTCGTTGTAAGCATTATTTGCTAGCGCCTTGTTGGGCTACCTCTTCTTGTTTACGTTTTATATCATCAGCGTTTCCCAAATAGAAGTCATGTACTAGTTCTAAGTCATCATTAAACTCAAAAAGATAAGGACTTGCTGTGGGTATATTAAGTTCACTTATGGCTTCGTCTGATATCCCTTTCAGCTTTTTGACTATACCACGTATGCTGTTGCCATGAGCTACGACTAGTATATTGTCGGATGTCATTAGACGAGGAAATATCTCACATTCCCAATAAGGCATTACACGTGCAATTGTGTCCTTGAGGGATTCTGTGTCTGGGATATATTCTGGTGGGATATCTGCATAGCGGAGGTCATGCCGAGGATTTTGAGCATCATTTCTTTGAAGTGGAGCAGGGGATACGTCAAAACTTCTGCGCCAAATATGTACCTGTTCGTTGCCATACTCAGCGGAAGTCTCACTTTTGTTCAATCCTTGTAGAAAGCCATAGTGCTTTTCGTTCAATCTCCATGATTTAAAGACTGGAATCCAATCTTTGTCCATCTTGTCTAAGACGCAATTGAGTGTTTTTACCGCTCTTTTGAGATAGGAGGTGTAGGCCACATCTACTGAGTAACCTTTTTCCTTTAGCAAAAGACCAGCATTTTCAGCTTCTATAATTCCGTGTGGTGTCAAATCGACATTTGTCCATCCTGTGAAACGGTTTTCTTTATTCCATTCACTTTCACCATGTCTTACTAATACTATTCTTTTCATAATTCGTAGTGTGTTAGTTATTTTTATTTCGTTTATTTCAAGAGTAAAGTATGTGATGTAAGCAGTCGTTTTATTAGCCTAAGGCAACATCCAATGCCATCATCACGACAAAGCCAACCATCAAACCCCATGATGCGGTGTGTGACTTGTTGTTTAACTTCATATCTGGAATAAGATCTTCGGTGACCACAAATATCATAGCGCCAGCAGCAAAGGAAAGTAACCACGGTTGTAATATTTCTATTTGTGCAGCAAGAAAATAGCCGAGTACTGCGGCAACTGGTTCAACAGCTCCGCTCCACATGCCCATCAAAAAGGATTTCCTATTACTTCCTGTTGCTATTTTCATAGGTAAGGAGACGGCGGCGCCTTCTGGAAAATTTTGTATCCCGATGCCTATCGCTAAGCCTAATGCTGAAATCAAAGCGGCATCTGTTCCTAGAGAAGCGGCAGCACCATAAGCAAAACCAACTGATAATCCTTCTGGAATATTGTGTATTGTGATAGCCAAAAATAGTTTGGTTGATTTCTTCAATGAACTATGTGGCCCTTCTTCACATCTAGTGCCAGGATGAAAATGTGGTATAATTTTATCGATCAATACAAGAAAGAATCCTCCCGCTAGAAAGCCAATAACGGCTGGGAGAAAGTTCCATTTACCCCAGTCGGAAGACATGCTTATAGATGGTAGTAAAAGCGACCAAATAGAAGCTGCGATCATGATGCCAGAGGCAAAACCCAAAAAAATCGAATTGATTTTATGAGAAATCCCTTGACGGAAAAAATAGACTAGGGCTGCTCCAGATGTAGTCATTATAAATATAAAGCATATCCCAAAGATTGTAGATATAGTGTGTGACATAAAGTTGTTGTTAGTTTGTTAAATCGTATCCAATAGTACAGCCATGAATACGATGGTGCTGTATCTTTTTGATACGTATATATTATTTTCGTTCTCATATTTGATTTGATTACAATATTACTGATTTTTGTCTACATGTGCAAACATGCTGAGGGTTATTTACAGCTACAATGTTATAGAATCACAACATACTTTTGTCAACAGAGGAGCGTCTTGATAGAGATTTATTCATAATATTGCAGGAAAAATGTAGTGTATAAAAGAAAATCTTGAAATCTTAAAAAGATTTAAAAATTAGCGGTTCTCATAGCAATATTCTAGTTATGCCGCTTTTTTTGTGCCCAAATGTTCGCGTATTATTAAGAAATACGTATATTTGCTTACTTTATGTCGATAAACCAATTAAAAACCTGATTTATTATGAATAAGATAGATAAACTTGACCGTCAGATTTTGGACATTATTACTCAAAATGCACGTATCCCTTTTAAAGAAGTAGCTGCGCAGTGTGGTGTCTCACGTGCCGCTATCCATCAACGTGTACAACGATTAATCGATCTAGGGGTGATTACAGGATCTGGTTATCAAGTAAATCCTAAGCTTTTGGGATATAGAACATGTACGTATGTTGGAATCAGTCTCGAGAAAGGATCCATGTATACTCGTGTAGTGGAAGAGCTGGAAAAAATTCCTGAAATCATTGAATGTCATTTTACGACAGGTGCTTATACCATGTTGACTAAATTGTATGCAACAGATAATGAACACTTGATGGAACTTTTAAATCACCGTTTGCAAGAAATCCCAGGAGTGATTTCAACGGAGACGTTGATTTCGCTAGAGCAGAGTATTAAACGTGAAATTCCTATACATAAAACAGAGAATGATCCTAATCTGACCGTATAATAAATAATCTAATGGATAATTTTTTTATTTGGGGGGGGCTCAATTTTGAAGGTCTAGCTATTGGCTTGTTGACTTTCATTATTATTGGAGTCTTTCATCCACTGGTGATTAAAGCTGAATATTATTGGGGTGTGAAAAGCTGGTGGCTTTTTTGTCTACTGGGAGCTATAGCCACGATAGCCTCATTGTTTGTACACGATACAATAGTAGCTGTATGTCTGGGGGTTTTGGCTTTTTCTTCTTTCTGGTCTATTATGGAAGTTTTCGAACAGAGAGAAAGAGTGAAGAAGGGATGGTTCCCTAAGAATCCTAAGCGTAAAGAGGATCGTGTGTAAAAACATTCGTTTTTTTAATGCATTATATTTGCAGATGAATATGAAAATGGTTACATTTGCATCCGATTCCAAAAATGTGGGATTATCGGGCTTTTAGCTCAGTTGGTTAGAGCAACAGACTCATAATCTGGAGGTCGTAGGTTCAAGCCCTACATGGCCCACCAAAGGAGGCGTTTATAACTCATTGAAGTTTATAGATGCCTCTTTTGTTTGTATATATACGTGCGTAAATAAAAAACATAAGTATATGCATCAATTACATACCCTTTCGGATGAAATGACGCAAGAATTCATTCAAAAACATCTGAATGATGATGTGCGTCAATTAGCTTTGGAAGCTGATAAATTTCCCGAGATGAACATGCCGTTTATCTTGCAGCAAATTGCAGGTCGTCAACGAGTGAAAGATAAATTGCCTACATGGTGTGCACATTCTCAAGTTGTCTTTCCACCTCAACTTAATTTAGAGCAGTGTAGTAGTGAGTGGACTGCTCAGTACAAAATGAGCTGGCTGCGGGAGGTGATTCCTACTGATGTGCAGTTGCGTTCCTTTGTTGATTTGACGGGCGGATTTGGCGTTGATACATTTGCCTTGGCTTCTATCTTTGAAAAAGGACATTATGTGGAACGTAATGAGGATTTATTTGCCCTTGTGACGCATAATGCACATGTGATGGGTAAAGACAATGTACAGTTTCATCAGATGACTTGTGAAGGGTATCTAGATGAGATGCCTGCAGTGACATTATGCTATATTGATCCAGCACGACGCAGTGTGTCTGGTCAGAAAGTGGCTGCACTAGAAGATTGTACTCCAGATGTGTTGACTTTATTGCCCATTATGACGCAGCAATCTAAGTATGTACTGCTCAAGTTGTCACCAATGCTAGATGTCAAGGCTGTTTTGCGTGCTTTAAAGGGGGTAGCGCAAGTGGCGGTTGTTTCTTTGCATAATGAGTGTAAAGAATTGCTTGTATTGATTGATTGTCATGCATATCAATTGACTGAAAATTCCAATAATGTGCTAGATGATGTGCCTTTGTTTGCCGTGAATATTGATGGTAATAAGTCTGCTGATGTGTATAGCACTTCTTATCATGCTGAGGCTGACTCCCCTTTACTAGTTTACGGGGAGGAAGCAGAAGCATTAAAAGGTTGCTACTTGTTTGAACCTAATACCTCCGTGATGAAGGTTGGAGCATTTGCTTCTCTTACAGAAAATTATTCAGTACGCCAATTGGGGCAATCGGCTCATCTGTTTGTTTCAGATAAAGATTGTGCTCATTTCCCTGGGAGACGCTTTTATGTAGAGGATACAAGTAAAGTGCAAAAGAAGGAGGTGCAAAAAATGATGAAAGGTAGCATGCGTTGTCATTTGACACTGCGCGATTTCCCTGATACGGTTGCTAATTTACGCAAGAAGTTGAAACTAAAAGAGGGGGGAGATGTGTATCTTTTTGCGACAACTGTTGGCAAAGAAAAGCGACTTTTGCGCTGTGCAAAAGTATTGTAGCTATATATTAAAAAAATCATATTATGATATATCTCTTTTTATTGGTCGGTTTGGCTATGATTTTGGTTGGTGCCAATTTCTTGACTGATGCGGCTTCTGCAATGGCAACTCGTTTTCGGATTTCTCAACTCGTTATTGGGCTGACTATTGTAGCATTTGGAACCTCGGCGCCTGAATTAGTTGTTAGTCTAACTAGTGCAATGAAAGGCATTTCAGACATGTCAATTGGAAATGTCGTGGGATCTAATTTATTTAATACAACAATGATTGTTGGGATTACGGCTATGGTTGCTCCTATTGCTGTGCAGCGAAATACGGTACGTGCCGAAATTCCTCTATGTATATTGGCTTCTTTGGTACTCTTGTTTTTGAGTATGGATACTTGGGCTATGCTGCCTGTTTCTGTACCCAACATGTTGTCTCGTACGGATGGGTTTATTTTGCTCTCATTCTTGGCCATATTTATGAGTTATACTTTCTCTATAGCTCGGGACAATACTTATGTGTCTGCGAAAGAGCTTAACCAAAAACTGCATCCGATATGGAGAGATGTTATTATGTTGCTTGCTGGATTCGCTTTGTTGGTATATGGAGGAGAACTTTTTGTCAATAATGCGAGTAAAATTGCCCGGTCTTGGGGGGTCTCTGATGCTATGATTGGTTTGACTTTGGTAGCAATGGGAACTTCTTTGCCAGAATTGGCGACTAGTGTGGTGGCAGCTTTGAAAAAGAATCCAGAACTGGCTATAGGTAATGCTATCGGATCCAATTTAATGAATATTTTTCTAGTGTTGGGAGTGTCGGCTTCTACAAAGCCTTTGTCTTTAGGAAAAATAGAAAGTCTAGATTTGTGTTTCCTGATTTTCGTGAGTTGCGTTTTGTTTCTCGTTAGCTTTGTTTTCGGACATCAACGAATATTGCGTAGAGAGGGGGCATTGCTTGTCTTGTTGTATTTGGGCTATATTGCCTATAAAATCACAACAATTTAACGATTTTTTTTAAGATATGCTGGTTTTTTCCTGCAATACCCAAGTGGACTTGCTTCATATGTTAAGATTTTCCTGTATATTTGTAGGATATAATATAAGCACGATTATTTAATTATGCACTATACAACCAAAGAAGTCAAAACGGCCGCTGAGATGAGCGCCTTTATACAGTTTAATTATACTTTATACAGAGGATGCGAATACAATGTGCCTGACTTAATTACTGATTTAGAGAATACTTTTAGCCCAGAGAAGAATGCTGCTTACGAATTTTGTGATGCTGCCTTTTTCTTAACTTATGACGAAGTCGGACAAGTGGTAGGGCGTGTTGCAGCAATCATCAATCACCGTGCAAATGAGAAATGGAACGTACAGGCTGTGCGTTTTGGATGGATTGATTTTGTGGATGAGTTGCCTGTTAGTCAACAATTATTGGATGCTGTTTCCGAATGGGGAAGACAGAAAGGCATGAATCAACTTCAAGGCCCATTGGGTTTTACTGATTTTGATAATGAGGGCTGCCTTATCGAAGGATTTGATCAATTGGGAACTATGGGGTCCTTATATAACTATCCCTATTATTCAAAGCATTTTGAGGCTTATGGAATGATAAAGGATGCAGACTGGGTGGAATTTAAAATATATATACCTGAAGAAGGGGTTCCTGCTAAGCATCAGCGTATCGCTGAAATTGTGAAGAATAAGTATGATTTAAAGATCTTAAAATATAAAAGTGCACGTAAATTGGCCAAGGAGTATGGTTGGCCAATTTTTGAGTTGCTTAATGAAAGCTATGCTAATTTGTATGGTTTTAGTCCGTTGACTGAGAAACAAATCAAGCAGTATATTAAAACATATCTACCTGTTTTAGATTTACGAATGGTGACGCTTATTACGGAGTCTACAGGACGTTTGATTGGAGTGGGGATATCTATGCCTTCAATGAGTGTAGCTTTACAGAAAAGTAAGGGAAAATTATTGCCGTTTGGATGGGTGCATTTGTTGAAAGCACTCAAAGGAAGTCACCAAGGAGGTGTGCTGGATTTGCTCTTGGTCGCTATTCATCCTGAATATCAGGGTAAAGGTGTAAATGCGTTGTTGTTCTCAGACTTGATCCCAGTTTATAAAGATATGGGATTTAAGTATGCGGAAAGTAATCCTGAACTTGAAATCAATGGTAAGGTACAAGCGCAATGGGAGTATTTTAAGACTGAACAGCATAAACGTAGACGTGCATTTAAAATGGAACTTAGGTAACTACTCATAGAGAAAACAGAATTTGATATGGCTGACAAAAAGGAACAAGAATTGCCCTTGGCTGAAACTCAACCGACTGTGGCATACAATGATGAACATATTCGATCACTGAGCGATATGGACCATGTCCGTCAACGTCCTGGAATGTATATTGGACGTTTGGGGGATGGTGCGCATGCTGAAGATGGAATCTATGTCTTGCTCAAGGAAGTCATGGATAATAGTATAGATGAGTTCAAAATGAATGCTGGTAAGAAGATTGAAGTTGACCTAGACGATAACCTGCGCATTTCTGTGCGAGATTACGGTCGTGGAATTCCTCAAGGAAAACTTGTCGATGCTGTTAGCAAATTGAATACTGGTGGTAAATATGATAGTAAGGCTTTTAAGAAAAGTGTAGGGCTGAATGGAGTCGGTGTTAAAGCTGTCAACGCATTAAGCCGTCATTTTGAAGCACGTAGTTATCGTGATGGACAAGTGCGTATTGTACGTTTTGAACGTGGGGACTTGGTCAGTGATATTACTGCACCAACTGACGAAGCAAATGGGACACATATCTTCTTTGAACCTGATAGCGGTAAGAAGTCCACAGAAAAAAATAATCTGTTTGCTAATTATACTTTCCGTGGAGAGTATATTGAAAATTTACTAAAAAATTACACCTACCTAAATACTGGCTTGACTATCTTGTACAATGGTGCACGTATTGTGAGTCGAAATGGGTTGAGTGATTTGCTCAATGATAATATGACCTCTGAGGGCTTGTATCCAATTGTACATCTTAAAGGAGAAGATGTGGAAATAGCCTTTACTCATACTGCTCAATATGGTGAGGAGTACTATAGTTTTGTAAATGGTCAACATACAACGCAAGGAGGGACTCACCAGAGTGCGATGAAAGAACATTTAGCTCGTACTATCAAAGAGTTTTACAATAAGAATCAAGACTTTCAGGATATTCGTAATGGTTTGGTGGCAGCTATTGCCGTAAACGTCGAAGAGCCTATTTTTGAATCACAAACTAAGGTGAAGCTAGGAAGTACTCACATGGAACCAGATGGCAGTACAGTCAATCGTTATGTGGGTGAGTTTGTGAAGCGTGAGGTGGATAATTATCTCCATAAACATCCTGAGACAGCCGATATTATGTTGGCGAAAATTCATGAGAGTGAAAGGGAGCGTAAAGCTATTGCAGGTGTCACAAAATTGGCTCGTGAAAGGGCTAAAAAGGCAAATCTGCACAATAAAAAACTACGTGATTGTCGCATTCATTTTAATGACTCTAAAGGAGATCGGCAAGAGGAAAGTGCTATTTTTATTACAGAGGGAAATTCTGCATCTGGATCAATTACCAAAAGTCGCGATGTTAATACACAGGCTGTGTTTTCTTTGCGTGGGAAGCCATTGAATAGTTATGGATCTACCAAAAAAGTGGTTTACGAGAATGAAGAATTCAACCTTTTACAGGCTGCTCTTAATATTGAAGATGGTATGGAAGGGCTTAGATACAATAAGGTGATTGTGGCTACAGATGCCGATGTGGATGGAATGCATATTCGTCTGTTAATTATTACCTTCTTCCTACAGTTCTTTCCAGATTTGATTAAGAAAGGGCATGTGTATATTTTGCAAACTCCTCTTTTTCGTGTCCGAAATAAAAATAAGGAGACGCGTTATTGTTATACTGAGGAAGAACGTGTGCGTGCACTAAAAGAAATTAAGAATCCAGAGATTACTCGATTTAAAGGCTTGGGTGAAATCTCTGCTGATGAATTTAAGGAATTTATAGGCCCTAATATGCGCTTAGACCCAGTAAGTTTGCGTAAGGAAGATGTTGTCAAGGAAATGTTGGCGTTTTATATGGGAAAGAATACGCCTGATAGACAGGAGTTTATTATTAACAACCTTGTAATTGAAGATATCGTATGATCAAAGGATATAAGAAAAAGATTGCTTTATTTCCAGGAACTTTTGACCCCTTTACATTGGGGCATGCCAATATTGTGGAGCGGGCTCTTACTGCTTTTGATGAGGTAGTCATCGCTATTGGTGTCAATACGAATAAGCGTACTTACTTTACCGTAGATCAGCGAATTCGAATGATTGAACGGTTTTATAAAGATGATCCAGCAGTACGTGTGGCATCTTACGAAAATTTGACTGTGGATTTTGCAAAGGAACAATCAGCTGGGCATATTGTGCGTGGAATACGTACTGTGGCTGATATGGAATATGAACGTACCATAGCAGATATCAATTTAAAGATAAGTGGCATTGATACGTTGCTTTTATTTACTTTGCCTGAATTGAATAGTGTAAGTAGCAGTATTTGTAGAGAGTTGCTTCGATTTGGGAAGAGTATTGATGCCTTACTACCAGCTGGGTTTGAGTTGGAGGATTTGGATGAAAAATAAGATGTTGGCTAATCTCAACAAAACCTCAAAAAAATGAGAGAAAGACTGTTGACCATACTCGTTAAAATGGGATACTATTGTGCATTGTTACTGTGGCTATCTTGTGTGTGCCCCTTAATGGTACAGAAAGCTGGTGCGCAAAATAATAAGGCACAAAAAGAACTGAAAAAGCAAATTGCAGAGAAACGAAAACTGGCTTTTCAAAAGATGCAATTGGCCACTTATATGATTGATGCCTATTATGTAGATTCTGTTGATGTCGGTCAGTTGACTGATGACGCTATAAGAGGGATGTTGAAGGATCTTGATCCACATTCAACATATAGCACGCCCGAAGAAGTTAAGCTTTTTAATGAGTCTATGCAAGGTGGATTCGAAGGTATTGGGGTGCAATTTAATATGTTGGATGATACACTTTTTGTTGTGCAACCTGTGGCCAATGGTCCGAGTGAAAAGGTGGGTATACGCCCTGGAGATCGCATCGTGTCTGTCGAAAATACAGTTATTGCTGGTATTAATATGCCAGTGAGCAAAATTACAAAACTTTTAAAAGGCCCAAAAGGAACATCTGTTAAGCTTGGTATAGTGCGCAGAAAAACACCAGGTGTCTTGTTGTTTCAAGTAACTAGAGATAAAATTCCTGTGTATTCTATTAACAGTACATATATGGCTGCACCCAAAATAGGTTACATTAAATTAGAACAATTTGGTGCTAATTCGTATGATGAATTTAAAGAGGCATTGAAGCATCTTCAGAAAAAAGGAATGAAATCTCTAATTCTTGATTTGAGGGGTAACGGTGGTGGTTATCTGCAGATTGCAACTAAGATTATTGATGAATTCCTACCTGCAAAAAAAATGATTGTATATACTCAAGGACGTCATCAGCCGTATCACGAATTTGTGACTGACGGGACTGGGCACTTTGAAAAGGGTCGAGTCGTTGTGTTGATTGATGCCTTCTCGGCGAGTGCTAGCGAAATTGTATCAGGTGCTCTGCAAGATTGGGATCGAGGAATATTAGTGGGAAGAAGAAGTTTTGGAAAAGGGTTGGTACAGCGCCCAATATACATGCCTGATCATAGCATGATTCGATTGACAGTCGCTAGATATTATACACCTTCTGGAAGATGTATTCAACGTCCGTACACTTCACGCGAAGCATATGCTGATGATTTGCATCATCGCATAGAATCTGGAGAATTGCAACATGCAGATAGTGTGCACTTTGTCGATAGTTTGCGATATCTCACCAAAGGAAGGCGGGTTGTCTATGGTGGTGGTGGTATTATGCCAGATGTTTTTGTACCAGCGGATACAACAACCGAATTTTTCCGTCAATTGGCTGCTCGTGGACTAATATTGGAGACAACAGGACGCTTTGTTGATGATAAACGAAAAGAATTGAAACGTCAATTTGCTGATGTCGAAAGTTTTTTGACTCATTTTGATGTATATGAAGAGCTGTTCCCTTTGTTGTGTAAAAAGGCTATTGAAGAGGGTATAACTCCTCCTTCAAAAGAAAAGGTATCTGATTATATCATACTACAACTCAAAGCACTAGTAGCTCGTGATTTGTGGGATATGAATGCATATTATTTTATTATGAACAAAAATGATTCTGTCTATAAGGAAGCTTTGAAAATTATTCAAAGTGACAGATATTCGACTATTCTTAAGCCTAATTAATAGATTTGTTAGCTGGAATACTATGGGGGTAAATATAGAGAAACGACTGAAAGACCATAAATCGTGTAATGTGAGTTTTCTGAGTAAGAAGTACTTGCCTGGTGAGCATTTGCCTATATGTAAATGTGAAAAAAATATGCTCCTTTTTGTTTTAGAAGGAGAGTTGTTATTTAATAGTTATCAATATCCAGGAAATACACTCAAGAAAGGTGATGTCGTCTTGCAGCCAATGGGGTCAAAAATAGAGTATTTGGCTTTGACGGAAGTGGCACTTGTATGCTGTGAATTCAATGATATTCCTTTAGTTGATGAAGAAATGTACAACAAGATTATGGAAGAAGTAGATGCGCCTCTTACGTATACTCCACTTGTAATGCATAAGCAGGTAACTGATTTTGTGCTTAATTTAGTCACTCTATTAGATGATGAACAAAAGCATTTGTACTCCTTCTTAGAGATGAAAGCCTGTGAATTGACTTATTTGTTGTTGCGCTATAACGATGAACCTCAATTACGTAAGTTCTTCTTTCCAATTCAAAGTTATACAGAAAATTTCCAGCACTTCGTAATGCAGAATTATACTAAGGTGAAGAATGTAGAAGAGTTTGCACATTTAGGAGGATATACTTTAAGTACTTTTCGACGTATTTTTAAAAATATATTTGGACAAGCTGTTTATGAATGGATTCTTGATAAAAAAAGAGAAGGTATTATTCATGATTTGCAATATACGACACAAAAAATTAGTGTTATAAGTAAAGGATATAATTTTGACTCTTTATCTCACTTCGCTCATTTCTGTAAGGCTTCTTTTGGAGATACCCCTAGAAATCTAAGGAAAAGAGGGCAGGTAGGTGAGGATCTAACTTTGCTTTTACTGACTGAAAAAAGCAAAAATCTTGACTCAGAAGAGGAGCAAGATGAAGACTAGTGTGTTTTCTTTATTATTCTCCCTTCCATTATGGAAATATTTCTCTATTAACTTGTACAACCCGTGAAAAAGACCTACTTTTGCGCTGAATACTGCGCAGTAGGTCTAGAGGACTTGTGTATCTACAGTATAACGACAATTTTTGAACTCAAATTCAATTATCAATAATTTAAATTCAATCATTTATGTGGTTAACCAATTCATCCATAGGACGTAAGGTAGTCATGAGTGTTACGGGACTCGCCTTAATCCTATTTCTGACATTTCACATGGCGATGAACGTTGTTGCTCTGTTTTCGGCGGAGGCTTACAACATGGTTTGCGAATTCCTAGGAGCCAACTGGTATGCACTAGTGGGAACCTTGGCACTTGCGGCGCTATTTGTGATTCACATTATCTATGCGTTCTGGCTGACACTGCAAAACTACAAGGCTCGTGGAAACGACCGTTATGCAGTATCTAGTAAACCAAAAGGTGTAGAGTGGTCTTCTCAAAACATGCTTGTTTTGGGTGTAGTTGTTATTCTTGGTCTTGCACTTCACTTTGTGCATTTCTGGTCTAAGATGATGCTTGTAGAATTGATGGGTCACCATACAGTGGAAGTTGGTGCTCGTACAGTGTCTCCAGCTAACGGAGCTTACATCATTCAGTACACATTCTCTCAATGGTATAATGTGGTGATTTATATTGTATGGCTTGCTGCTCTTTGGTTCCACCTAAACCATGGTTTTTGGTCTGCTCTTCAAACAATTGGTTGGAATAGCAAAATTTGGTTCAAGCGTTGGAGAGTTGTATCTGCAGTGTACACAACTATTCTTTGTGTTGGTTTTGCTTTGGTAACGATTGCTTATGCTAGCAAATGTCTTCCAGCTGCTCAAGAGGCTGCTACTGTTACAGTAGCTCAAGAAGCAGATACACATCAATGTACTTGTGATAAAGCTGAAAAAACATGCAAGCAAGCATGTGGTAGCGATCAGGCGTGTAATGATGCTTGTGGTGAGAAGAAAACAGAATGTGCTGACTCTCACAAGTAATTTGCGTTTGCTAGTATAATTAATAACCAGATTGAAGAAATCAATTATGACTAAGATAGATTCAAAGATTCCATCGGGCAAACTAGCCGAAAAATGGACCAATTATAAGAATCACCAGAAGCTGGTCAATCCTTCTAATAAGCGTCGTTTAGATGTCATTGTCGTAGGAACAGGGCTTGCTGGTGCGTCAGCTGCCGCATCTCTAGGTGAGATGGGCTTTAAGGTGCTTAACTTTTGTATTCAAGATTCTCCACGTCGTGCACACTCTATTGCTGCACAAGGTGGTATCAATGCTGCAAAAAATTATCAAAATGACGGTGACTCTGTATATCGTCTATTCTATGATACAATTAAGGGTGGTGACTATCGTGCACGTGAGGCAAATGTATACCGTCTAGCTGAGGTGTCAAACTCTATTATTGACCAATGTGTCGCTCAAGGTGTACCTTTTGCTCGTGATTACGGTGGTACATTAGATAACCGCTCTTTTGGTGGTGCACAAGTATCACGTACTTTCTATGCAAAGGGACAAACTGGTCAACAGTTGCTTCTTGGTGCTTATTCTGCACTTAGTCGTCAGGTAAATAAAGGGACTGTTGAGTTGTACACTCGTTATGAAATGATGGACCTAGTAATGATTGATGGTCGTGCTCGTGGTATCATTGCTCGTAACTTGGTGACAGGTAAGTTAGAACGTTTTGCTGCACATGCTGTGGTAATTGGTACAGGTGGTTATGGTAATTCATACTTCTTGTCAACTAATGCAATGTCTTGTAACGTATCTGCTGCTATTCAATGTTATAAGAAGGGGGCTTATTTTGCTAACCCAGCTTATGTACAAATTCACCCAACTTGTATTCCAGTACACGGTGATAAGCAATCTAAATTGACTTTGATGTCCGAATCACTTCGTAATGATGGTCGTATTTGGGTGCCAGCTAAGTTGGAAGATGCTAAGGCTATTCAAGAAGGTAAAAAGACAGCTAATGATATTCCTGATGAAGATCGTGATTTCTATTTGGAACGTCGCTATCCTGCATTTGGTAACTTGGTACCACGTGATGTTGCATCTCGTGCTGCAAAAGAACGTTGCGACGCTGGATTTGGTGTAAACAACACTGGGCTTGCTGTTTTCCTTGATTTTAAATATGCAATTGATCGTCTAGGTGCTGATGTTGTAAAAGCACGTTATGGTAATCTTTTCCAAATGTATGAAGAAATTACTGACGTAGATCCATATAAGAATCCAATGATGATCTTCCCTGCTATTCACTATACAATGGGTGGTATTTGGGTAGATTACGAATTGATGACTTCTATTCCAGGATTGTTTGCTATTGGTGAGGCTAACTTCTCTGACCACGGTGCTAACCGTCTAGGAGCTTCTGCATTGATGCAAGGTCTTGCTGATGGATACTTTGTACTTCCATATACTATCCAAAATTACTTGGCAGATCAAATTTCTGTACCACGTTTTAGTGCAGACCTTCCTGAATTTGTTGAAGCAGAAAAAGAGGTGTATGCTAAGATGAAGAAATTGATGGGAATTAATGGTAAGCGTTCTGTTGACTCTATCCATAAAGAATTTGGGCATGTACTTTGGAGTTGTGTAGGTATGGGGCGTACGAAAGAAGGTCTTGAAACTGCTATCAGTAAGATTGACGAACTTCGCAAAGAATTCTGGAGCAATGTATTCATTCCTGGTGAAATCGACGACTTGAATGTTGAGCTTGAAAAAGCACTTCGTCTTGCTGACTTTATCGAAATGGGACAGTTGATGGCCTATGATGCATTGACGCGTGAAGAATCTTGTGGTGGTCACTTCCGTGAAGAATACCAAACACCAGAAGGTGAAGCATTGCGTGACGATAAGAATTATATGTATGTATCTTGCTGGAATTATAAAGGTGAGGGTGTAAAACCTGAGCTTTTGAAGGAAGATCTTGTATATGAAGAAACAGAGGTGAAAACTCGTAACTACAAAGTTTAAGAACAACGATGGATAAGAATATATCATTCACGCTGAAAGTTTGGCGTCAGAGAGGCCCAAAGGCCAAGGGTGCATTTGAAAGCTACCCAATGAAGGATATCCCAGGCGATACCTCTTTCCTAGAGATGCTTGATATCCTTAATGAACAACTTGTCAACGAAGGCAAGGAACCAGTAGTATTTGATCATGACTGCCGTGAGGGTATTTGTGGTATGTGTTCACTTTATATCAATGGACATCCACATGGGCCAGAAGGTGGCGTGACAACTTGCCAGTTGTTTATGCGTAAGTTCAAAGACGGTGAAACAATAACTGTAGAACCTTGGCGTTCTGCAGGTTTTCCTGTGATTCGTGACTTGATGGTAGACCGTACAGCATATGATAAGATCATGCAGGCTGGTGGTTACATTAGTGTCAATACAGGTGTAGATCAGGAAGCTAACGCAGTGCCTATCTCTAAGGATGTGGCTGATGAAGCTATGGATAGCGCATCTTGTATTGGTTGTGGTGCATGTGTTGCAGCTTGTAAGAATGGTTCAGCTATGTTGTTTGTGTCTGCTAAGGTGTCACAATTGAACATGTTGCCTCAAGGGAAGACAGAAGCTAGTCGTCGTGCTAAAGCAATGGTAGCTAAAATGGATGAACTAGGTTTTGGTAACTGTACAAACACACGTGCTTGTGAGGCTGAATGTCCAAAAAATATTTCAATCAGCAATATCGCTCGTTTGAACCGTGACTTTATCGTAGCTAAATTAAAGGACTAATTTTTAGTCTTAGTTGAATAGAATATAACCTCCAGGTGGTCGGAAGATCATCTGGAGGTTTTCTCTTTTATTGCACTTCTACCGTTTTTTGTGCATTTTAGTCTAGTTTCTTTTGTTCCTTTCGTTCAAAAGCCTTATTTTTGTTTGAATTTCTAACGTACTCAGACTATGCCTATCCCTAAAACTAGAGCCAGAATTGTTGATGTAGCCCGAAAGCTATTTGCACGTGTCGGTGTGGAAAATACAACCATGAATGATATTGCTAAAGCATCGGGAAAGGGGAGACGTACGGTATATACTTATTTTCAAAGTAAAGAAGAGTTATATTGGGCAGTTGTAGAAAGTGAATTGGAAATCCTTTCTGAAATGATGCGTCGTGTGTCTTTGAAAAGTATACGTCCAGACAGAAAGATTATGGAGATGATTTATACTCGATTGGATGCAGTCAAAGAAGTTGTTTTGCGTAATGGGACACTTCGTGCAAACTTTTTTCGAGATATCTGGGGCGTAGAGAAAGTCCGCAAAAAATTTGACCAACGTGAAATCGAACTTTTTGAGCATGTACTTCAAGAGGGAGTGGAAATGGGGGTCTTCAATATAAATAATGTGCGTATGACAGCCACTGTCATGCACTATTGTGTAAAAGGAATAGAAGTTCCTCATATCCGTGGTCAAATTGCACCTAATGTAGATACTGAACAACGTAAACGTATTGTTGCCGATATGGTATTAGGGGCATTACGTCAAGTGGATTATGATTTGCTCGATGGAGTTCATCATGACTCTAAACAACGTAAACATGTAGGTGGATTGTTATAGCCCACGATATTACAGGAAATGATTTTAATGAATTAATAATAGACGAGAATTATGAAATTACTTGAAGGTAAAACTGCTATTATTACTGGTGCCGCTCGAGGTATCGGTAAGGCTGTCGCATTGAAATTTGCTGCAGAAGGTGCCAATATTGCATTTACAGATCTATCTATTGATGAAAATGCTTTAGCTACAGAGAAAGAACTTGAAGCATTTGGTATAAAAGCTAAGGGCTATGCTTCTAATGCTGCAGATTTTGATGATACTGCTCGCGTAGTGAAAGAAATTCATGAAGAGTTCGGACGTATTGATATCCTTGTAAACAATGCTGGTATCACACGTGATGGTTTGATGATGCGTATGTCTGAACAACAATGGGATATGGTAATCAATGTCAATTTAAAATCTGCATTCAACTTTATCCACGCTTGTACTCCTATAATGATGCGTCAGAAAACTGGTAGTGTTATTAATATGAGTAGTGTAGTAGGTGTATCTGGTAATGCTGGTCAGGCAAACTATTCTGCTTCTAAGGCTGGTATGATTGGATTGGCTAAGTCTATTGCTAAGGAACTTGGCTCTCGTGGAGTACGTGCTAATGCAATTGCTCCTGGATTTATCATCACTGAAATGACTGATCAGTTGACTGATGAAGTGAAAAAAGAATGGGCAAAAAATATTCCTCTACGTCGTGGTGGTACACCCGAAGATGTAGCTAATGTAGCTGTATTTTTAGCATCAGATCTAAGTAGCTACGTGAGTGGACAAGTTATTCACTGTTGCGGTGGTATGAACATGTAATTATTTGCTGACACATATTATATATGACCGTACTATACGAAGATAATCATATTATTATAGTCAATAAAGAGAGTGGGGAGATCGTTCAGGGAGATAAAACAGGCGATACTCCCCTCTCTGTTACTGTGCAACAATATCTAAAGAAAAAATATAACAAACCAGGGAATGTTTTTGTTGGTGTGACTCATAGATTGGATAGGCCAACTAGTGGTATTGTTGTTTTTGCAAAGACGAGTAAAGCGCTGACTAGGTTGAATAAAATGTTTCAAGATGGTCAAGTGCATAAAAAGTATTGGGCTATTGTACAAAGTCGACCAGATATAGAAGCTGCAGAGCTGGTCCATTATTTGGTGCGTAACGAACAGCAAAATAAAAGTTATGCTTATCCAAAAGAAAAACCACGTAGCAAGTTGGCAAAGTTGCGTTACGAATTGGTGAATTCCTCACAACGTTATCATCTTTTGGAGGTTGAATTAATGACTGGACGACATCATCAAATACGTTGTCAATTAGCTAAGATAGGGTGTATTATTAAAGGTGATTTAAAATATGGAGCTTCTCGTAGTAATTCAGATGGAAGTATTTGTCTACACGCTCGTAGCATTGATTTTATTCACCCTGTATCTAAAGAGCCTATTCATGTGGTTGCCCCTGTACCGAAGGATAATTTGTGGCAATCATTTGAAACTCTGTAATTTTAATTTAAAAACGGACAACTATGAAGTTATCTCTTGGACGATTCAATACTTTGACTATTGTAAAGGAAGTTGAATTTGGTTTATATCTTGATGGTGGTGAAATGGGTGAGATTCTTTTGCCAAAGCGTTATCAACCCGACACCTATGAAATAGGTCAAGATATTGATGTATTTTTGTATTTAGATAATGAGGAAAGACTAATTGCTACTACCTTAACACCTAAAGTACAAGTCGGTGAATTTGCTTGCTTAAGAGTTAGCTGGGTTAATGAACACGGTGCTTTTTTAGATTGGGGTTTAATGAAAGATTTATTTGTCCCATTTAGAGAACAAAAACAGCGAATGGAGGTGGATCGTTATTACGTGATACATTGCCACGTTGATGATGATAGTTTCCGTATTATGGGTAGTGCTAAGATTGATCGTTATCTCAATGTGGTTACACCATCTTATCAATCTGGTGATGAAGTCGATATCTTGATTGTACATGCTACAGAGTTAGGTTTCAAAGCCATTATTGATAATCGTTTTTCTGGTTTAGTATATAAGAATGAAGTCTTCCGTCCTATACAGATGGGAGATCGAATGAAAGCTTATATTCGTCAAGTGAGAGAAGATGGAAAAATCGATTTAATGCTCCAACGTCATGGTAAAAATCAGAGAAAAGAGCTTACAGAAGTTGTGCTCCAATCTCTAAAAGAGGCAGGAGGATTTTTACCATATCATGATAAAAGTGATGCTGAAGAAATATACGAAGCTTTTCAGGTTAGTAAAAAACAATTTAAACGTACACTCAGTGAGTTATATAAACGTCGATTGATTACTATAGAGCATAATGGAATAAAATTAGCATAGCTTATTTATTCGATCTTTTTTTTAAGCCGAGCATGTACTTAATTTCACGAGTACGTGCTCGGTTTTTTAAAAAGACATCTAGGTAGTGAAGCCCCTTCTTTAAAATTTTCTCTTCATTCCATTGACGCACGTGAGCATAACGATAGAGTATGTGTTTATATACTATACGAGGTTTGGTGATACGTACCATGTTTTGTAAACATGTATTTATTGGGATGGGTTGTTTGAATTTAGTGCGATTGATGTCTATACATGAGAAACGATATTGCCCTTCATTATCCTTATCATATAGTATATTTCCCAAGTTAAGGTCGCCATGCAAGATACCTTTTTCATGGATACTTGCTAGAAAATCTGCAAAAGCATCTATTAATGCATAGTTGTAATTCTCAACATCTATGCCATTTTGTACGATTGTATCAGGAGTTGCACCATTAGGATATAGGGTGTCCCAGATCGATGGTCGTTCATCCTGAAGGGATATAAAATAGCTGTCTATTAATAGTCCTCCATTTCTAATTTCTATATAAGCAATCTCTTCGGGTGTGTCAACATCAAGGGCGCGAAAACGATGGGCAAATTCATACGCTTTTTTTGCTTTGCTAGGTGTGAAATAGCCATATGCGATGCGTTGTACAATATTGGGACGACGAAAATGTTTAATGGCCAATACAGTACCATCATGCATTGTGAAAAACTTGATTTGGTTTCGTCCATTATGAACTAACACGCCAACTTCTTCGTTATTAAAAATAGAAGGGATGCTATGAATGAATGATTCGTATTGTTTATATTGAGGTGACAGGACTACTTTCATGCTCATTTTCTAAGCGAATTTATATTTTATTCAAGTCACAAATATACGCTTAAAACCAACTTTGACCAAACTTCTTGATGTTTTCTTTCCTTTATGTCTTTTGAATGCCGTATCTTTGTACAATGACTAAGACCTATTGATAGGTTATATATTTGATAATAGTAATCGATAGTAAATGAAAAAAGTACCTTATTATAGTATTCGTTCTCTTTTTTATCTGATATCTTTATTGCCATTTCGAGTAATTTACATCTTGGCTGATGTATTGTATTTTTTGATATACTATGTTATTGGATACAGAAAGAAAATTGTACGAAAACATTTGGTTGATTGTTTTCCAGAATACACTGTGGAGAAGCGTTTGAAAATTGAACGAGAATATTTTCGTTTGATGTCAGATTATATTTTGGAGAATATTAAATTAGTGCGTATCTCAAAAAAGAGTATGATGAAACGCATGACATTTTCTGGCGTTGATGATATGGTTGAGACAATGAAAGAGCTACCAATCGTGCTGGTGTATCTCTCTCATATGGGGAATTGGGAATATGTCGCTTCGTTAAAATATTGGTTGCCCGAGGATGTCCATGCAGCTCAATTATATCATAAATTACATAATCCATATGTTGATCGACTTATGAAAGAAATACGAGAGCAGTATGGGGGAGAATGTATTCTGATGAAGGATACGTTGCGAAGAATCTTGGAATATAAGCGAGATAATCGAAAAGTGGTTATTGGATTTATAGCTGATCAAGTACCAAGCAACGATAATGTGCATGAGGGGACCATGTTTTTGAACCATGAAACGTATTTTGCTTCAGGAGTAGAAAAGATTGCTACAAAGCTAAATGCACCTGTGGTATATGCAGAGTTGAGCCGTACTAAACGTGGGCATTATCATGTGCATTTCTCTATGGTAACTAGTACGCCTAAAGAATACGCAAAGGACGAATTGACAAATATATATGCATCAATGTTGGAAAAGTCTATCCGTAAGGATCCAGCACTTTGGTTGTGGTCACATCGTCGTTGGAAACGTATCCCTATTCAGGCGCAAAAAAAGCATCAACAAGCATAGTTTTGAGTGTTGTGTACAGAGTGGTATGCCCTCTCTATTCGTATTTAGTGCAATAATCAAGTTGCCCAGTCTTTTGAAAATATTGTTCCATAACCATCACTCCAATTAGCTTTTCAAGTTTTTTGTTCTTGAATTGTTCAACATATTCATGAGCATGTTGTATGATATCTTTGGCCTCTTCTGGGTGGTCAATATAGTATTGTATTTTTTCTTCAAGATCTGAGTAGTCTTCCTTTATTTGTATATAATGATAGTTGGGTATGAGAGTCCCTTCCATAAACCACGTCTCAAATTCCGGATTGGGCATTACAGCCAACGAATTGGAAGACATGACCCATTTTAAATTGGTAGCAACATCTACACCTTCTATACATAATATAAACTTGTATTTAAGATGCTCAAGAATGGTTAGTCGTTCTTTTTTCCATTGAGTAGGCATGCCTGTATTCACACCAGTATTACCGATGTTGCACAAAGGATTGTCAAAATACATCTCAAAAAATCTTTTGCGTTTTTCGAGGGCCACAACTGAACGGCCTATCAGTCTGTTTTCTTTCTGTTCAAAGGGAATTGGATCTTTTATGAATAAGAAGTGCCTAATTTGGTTCAGCTTAAGAAGAATAGCATTGTGATTGTTGCCATGAATTGGACGACTTTTTACTAATGCAGGTATAGGGGGGACTTCTGTGACATCTCCAAATCTTAAGGCAATATAAAGGTCTCTGGAGAAATATTTGACTATTCTGAACGTGTCAAAAAAGTAAGTCGTAACTGAACCACCTCTGCGTTTAGGTTTTCTTTTTTTCTTAGGACGTTTAAAGTCCTTCAAGAATATACGCTCCTGCTCTGGAATAGGTGTGATTTTATCGAGTTTATTGTAGTATCTTACTCGGTTTAGCACCATCCGCTTTTCTTCATTAGAAAGTGTATTCCATCGAATTAATGGGGATTTTGTTTGAAGAAATCTAGCACAAAAATAAATCGAAAGATTCTGGACGAAATACAAAAATTTATTATGCTTATATTGTCCTTCTTTAATGCTTTGTATAAGCGTACGCTTTACTTCTTTGGCCATATTTATGGGACTAATAACGGTTGGTGAATTGGATTTAATTTTTGTAGGACAAATATACGAACAAATACTTTAAAAACAAGCAATTGTTCGCTGTCCTGTTTAAAATCAGTAGTCCAAAGGTTATAATGTCACATTTTTGTAAAATATATTGTATGTTCTAGGCATTGTTTTATTTGCTGTAACGATGATTTGAACCGTGGATTGTATCTGAATGATATGAATAGAGCCTGTCAAAAATGACAGGCTCTATTGTATAATGTCTCAATTGAGTTCTACACTATAATCTATTTGATACAATTCAATACTTTACTGATGACTGTTTCGGGTGATATATTGTTCATACAAGCAAAATCTTTACGATAGCATTCTTTGTTGCCATATACAGAACAAGGGCGACATGATAAATCGCATTGAATGGTATTAACAGGTAGTTGTTTCCAACCTAAAAAGCCAGCATAAGGATGTGTTTGTCCCCAGATTGAAATAACTTCAGTGTTGACTAAAGAAGCTAAGTGCATATTTGCACTATCCATAGAGAGCATCACATCTAAATGACTCATAAGAGAAAGTTCGTCCTTCATGTTCAAACGGCCAGCCATAGATTCAATATTAGAATATTTTTTTACCCAATCATTAAAAACACTCTCCTCTTTTTTACCGCCACCAAATAGAAAGAGGCGTGTGTTATTTTGGCTAGATAATGCAGCAATTACTTGCTCCATTTTATCTAATGGATAAATTTTTCCGTTATGTTTAGCAAATGGAGCAATACCAACCCACTTGGTCTCTCCTTTGGTGCCCACTTCTTTTTGTATCTGCTCCATTGGTCCGTTCCCCTCGCCGTAGATAGAAGTGAAATTTGGTGCTACTGGAAAGCCTAATTCAGCAAAGACATCTGCATAACGCATGAATGAACTTCGTTGACGTTCCATTACTTTGTTGGTACGTCTAGTTAGCTTATGTTTCCCTATACGCCCCTTGTCAATAATAGCACAAGGTATACCTAGCATTCGAAAACGAGATGTGATAAGGCGAGAACGTAAAACGAAGTGTAAATCGGCGACATAATCAATGCTCATTTGTTTCAGCTGTCGGTACAGTTTCATCAGTCCCGTAATCCCGTTGTGCTCACCTTTAAGGTCAGCCCCGATAAATGTGACATTGTTAGGTAGATTGTCAAAGAGTGGCTGCATTTGTTTACGACTTACCATGATCACTTCATCGTTAGGGTATTGTGTCGCTAATGCGTGCACAATAGGTACTGTCATAGCTACGTCACCAATTGCTGTAAATCGTAGAACCAGAATTTTTGCCATGAATTATTTTTTTCCGTAAAGTACTGGGTTAAGTGATGGGTCGTTATACATTTTCATTTGTTTATATACCTTCATGTATTTGCGACCTGCTTCGATGTCTTCTAGAAGCTGATCAATCGCTGAGCTTAGATCAACTCGTTGCTCAAGCAGAATGTTCAATTTACTTGCACATTGTTGATGATGTTCGGGAGATACATCGGTACGATTCACTTCTTGTTGCATATGATAAATTTTAAGCGCCAAGATGGAAAGACGGTCAATCGCCCAAGCTGGGCTTTCTGTGTTAATCATAGCGTCACCTAGTGGTGTAACATTCTTGTACACCGTTAAAAAATAGCTATCTATGCGCTCTACCAAATCAGTTCTATCTTGGTTGGATTTATCAATACGACGTTTAAGCACTAGTGCTTCTTTTGGGTCGATCTGTGGATCACGAATAATGTCTTCAAAATGCCATTGTACGGCATCAATCCAGTTTTTGCGATATAAATCATATTCGATAGTACCTTCATTATAAGGATTTTTTATCTCTGCATCAACGCTATCAGTGATGTGATAGTCGGCTGTCGCCTCGTTGAAAATTTGGTTGCTTTTTGTACTAAAAGTCATATAATTTTTTAGGTTTGGTAAATGAATAAGTGCAGCAAATCTAAAGAATATCTTTGAATGAACCAACTATATTGCTTGTTATTTGCACATATCAAAGGCTTTCTGTGCAGAAGTATTAGGTTTTTAGTATCTTTGTAGCTCAAATGAATAATGAGATCTATGGATACATTAAAAGTGGTGGTTGATGAAGCTATACCTTATATAAAAGGTCAGATAGAAAAGGTAGCTTCTCAAGTAGAGTATGTTTGTGGGCGTGAAATAAATGCCGATGTTGTACATGATGCCGATGTGTTGATTATTAGAACACGTACGCGATGCGATGCCCAATTGCTAGAAGGTAGTCGAGTGAAGTTTATCGCTACAGCAACCATTGGAATTGATCACATTGATGCTGATTACTGTAGAGCACATGGAATCAAATGGAGTAATTGTCCAGGATGCAATGCTGGAGGAGTTGTCCAATATGTGCAAGCTGCAATGGCTTTACTGGAACTTTTAGAGGGAGTTGATCTTCAAGGTATGACACTTGGAGTTGTCGGAGTTGGTCATGTTGGTAGTGCGGTAGCGCAAATGGCTAGTCGTGAGTATGGCATGCAATTATTGCTATGTGATCCTCCTCGAGCAGAGAACGAAGATCCAGCAGCTTTTGTGTCTTATGAAGAGGTGCTTAAGCGCAGCGATGTGATTACTTTTCATACACCACTTGTGCGAGACGGTAAATACCCCACTTATCATTTGTTTGATCAAGATGCAGTTGACTTGTTGGAACGTGTACCCATCTTGATAAACACTTCTCGTGGCGAAGTTGTTCATACAGCAGCTCTGAAGAGAGCGGTCAATGAACAGAAAGTGCGTTTCCCAATTATCGATGTTTGGGAGATGGAACCTCATATTGATACGGATTTGTTGCGCACAACATTTATCGGTACCCCTCATATTGCAGGATATTCAGCTGATGGAAAGTCAAATGCAACAAGGATGTCTCTAGAAGCTTTAAGCAATTTCTTGGGATTGTCAATGAGTTGGGAGATCCATGCACCCGAACCAACTCATCCTGTTGTATATGCTTTACAAAGTATGGATGCAACGCTTCAAATATATAACCCCATGAGAGATAGTCAAAGATTAAAAAATAATATAGAGAACTTTGAAGAATTGCGTGCAAATTATCCTGTTAGATTAGAAGAAACGAACTATACTATCGTGATTGAATAAATCGATTATGTGATGAAAAACATATTTGTTAGTCCTTAAATGTGAAAAAAAAGGCTTGAAATTGCACATCTGCATACTATGAGTGCGGTTTTTTGGAAAAAAAACATGTTTTCTTTGGTCGCTCAAATAAATCTTTTTTACTTTGCAGCGCTAATTTTGAACGAAGAAATTACTAATTATTCATTAAATAAATTCGAACATTATGTCTGAAAATGCAGCAAAAGTAAAAGAGATTATCGTAGAGAAGCTATCTGTAGCTGAGTCTGAAGTGACAAATGAAGCTAACTTCACAAATGACCTAGGTGCTGATTCTCTAGATACTGTAGAGCTTATTATGGAATTTGAAAAGCAATTTGATGTAACAATTCCAGATGAGGACGCAGAGAAGATCCAAACTGTTGGTGACGCTGTTTCTTATATCGAAAACGCTACAAAGTAATTCCGTTTATTTGAACATATGGAATTAAAAAGAGTAGTAGTAACGGGTCTTGGTGCGCTTACTCCAATCGGCAACAACCTTCAAGAATACTGGGAGGCGTTGCAAGCTGGTAAAAGTGGAGCAGGACCCATTACTCATTTTGATGCTTCCCTCTTCAAGACACGTTTTGCTTGTGAGGTGAAAGGTTTTAATGTCACCGACCATATAGATCGTAAAGAAGCTCGTAAGATGGATCTTTATGCTCAATATGCAATGGTTGTAGCCAATGAGGCAATTACAGATTCTGCTATCAATTTAGATGAAGTTGATAAGAATCGTGTGGGCGTTATTTTTGGTGCAGGTATTGGCGGTATTCAAACTTTTGAGCAAGAAATCGGTGATTATTATAGTCGCTTTAAAGAGACTGGACCTAAGTTTGGCCCATTCTTTATCCCTAAAATGATTTCGGATATTGCGGCTGGACTTATCTCTATCAAATATGGTTTTCATGGACCAAACTACGCGACTGTTTCAGCGTGTGCTACATCTACCAACGCGATAGCTGATGCATACAATTTGATTCGTTTAGGTAAGGTGAATGTGATGGTTACTGGTGGGGCAGAAGCTGCTATTACACCTGGTGGCCTAGGAGGTTTTAGCTCTATGAAGGCTATTTCTGCCCGTAATGATTCTCCCGAAACGGCATCTCGTCCATTTAGTGCATCTCGCGATGGCTTTGTTATGGGTGAAGGTGGTGGCGCATTAATTCTAGAAGAATTGGAACATGCTAAGGCACGTGGCGCTAAGATTTATGCTGAACTGGTCGGCACTGGTATGTCTGCTGATGCATATCACTTAACAGCAACTCATCCAGAAGGATTGGGAGCTATTTTAGTGATGAAAAATGCTTTAGAAGATGCTGAAATGCAACCAGAAGATGTAGATTATATCAACGTTCATGGAACGTCAACTCCTGTAGGTGATATATCTGAAGCAAAGGCTATCAAAGATTTGTTTGGAGAACATGCTTACAAATTGAATATTAGTAGTACGAAGTCAATGACAGGTCACTTACTTGGTGCTGCTGGTGCAATTGAAGCGATTGCTAGTATCATGGCTATTAAGGATGGTGTGATACCTCCAACAATTAACCATGAAGATGGAGATGACGATGAGAATATCGATTACAATCTTAACTTTACCTTTAATAAGGCTCAAAAGCGTGAGATAAAAGTTGCCCTATCCAATACTTTTGGTTTTGGTGGTCACAATGCTTGCGCTATCTTCAAGAAGTATGAGGATTAATGTGTAAAGAAGTAATCATGAGAATATGGCATAAGATAAGGCTCCTGTTTTCACCAAACAGGGAGTCTTATCTTTGTTATTATGATATATTAGGATTTATGCCTCGAGATATAGAATTGTATAAGCAAGCATTGCGACATAAATCAATGATAAAAGAGCTCAAAGGAAAGCCTCATAATGAGCGCATGGAGTTCTTAGGAGATGCCATAATAGATGCGGTGGTGGCCGATATGTGTTATGAGTATTTTATAGATGAACGAGAAGGCTTTTTGACGAGCACACGTTCAAAGATCGTGCAACGTGCTTCCTTGGATAAGTTGGCTGTTCAGTTAGGGCTAGATAAGCTAGTGAGTTTTACTGGTGTGAACAGAATGACACAAAATAATCATATTAATGGGAACGCATTAGAAGCATTTGTTGGAGCGATTTATTTGGATAGAGGATATGCGCATTGTAAACGTTTTATTATCGAGCGCATGATACGACCTCATATTGATCTGGATGAAATGAGCAAAAAAGTAGTCAACTTTAAGAGCTTGTTGATTGAATGGTCCCAAAAACGTCGTATGGCTTTGTCGTACGAATTAATTCGTGAATCGAAAGATTCTAAGGGTGTTCCTGTATTTTATACTGAAGTCCAAATCGAGGAAATCCCAGTTGGCTCAGGTGAGGGTAATTCGAAAAAAGTATCTCAGCAACATGCCGCAAAGGCTGCTCTTGAGCGTATCAAGGGCGATGCATCTCTGTTGCAAGAGTTTATTATAAAACGAGATGCTCGTTTGTCAAATAGTGCCGAGTAGGCTAGTTTTTCCCTTTATTCCTAGGCTAATAGCATTTTTTCTCTTACATTTGTTGCAAAATAAAGTTACTATGTTTGATAGCAAATTCAACAGAACAAAAGTTTTACAATTTATATTTTCAAGCCGTTTAAAAGAGATAGATGCATTCTCTCATGATGCAAAAAATCTACAAAACAATGTGCTCCATCGTTTAATTCACTCTGCAGAAAACACAGAATGGGGACAGCTTCATAAGTATAAGGACATTAAAGATTACGATACTTTCCGAACACAAGTTCCGATTTCCACATACGATGATTTGAAGCCTTATATTGAGCGGATGATGGAAGGAGAGCAGAATCTGCTTTGGGGAAGTGAAGTAACGAATTTTGCAAAATCATCAGGTACTACAAGCGATAAAAGTAAATTTATTCCTGTCAGCAAAGAAGCTTTAGAAGATACACATTATCGTGGAGGTAAAGATGCTGTTGCTTTGTATTTAAGAAACAATCCAGAGAGTGAATTTATTTCAGGAAAAGGAGTGATTCTAGGCGGGAGTCATGCCCCTCATTTAAGCAATGAACATGCGCTTGTCGGGGATTTGTCTGCTATCTTGTTGGAAAACATTAGTCCGCTTATAAACATCTTGCGTTGTCCTAGTAAAGAAATCGCATTAATGGACGAGTGGGAGGCTAAAATAGAAGCCATTGCTACCAGTACAATGGATGTCAATGTGACTAATTTATCTGGAGTTCCTTCATGGATGCTTGTTTTGATCAAAGATATTATGCGCCGTAAAGGGGTGGGCAACTTAACTGATGTATGGCCTAATCTAGAAGTCTTCTTTCATGGAGGAGTCGCTTTTACTCCTTATCGTGAACAATATAAGGAGATTATCAAAAGTGATAAAATGCATTATGTTGAAACATATAATGCCAGTGAAGGTTATTTCGCTACACAGTCTACTTTTGACGATCTATCTTTGTTGCTCATGCTTGATTATGGTATCTTTTATGAGTTTGTACCATTGGAAGAGTTAGAGAATGAAAATCCACAAGCACTGTCTGTTACTGAAGTTGAATTGGACAAGAATTATGCTTTGGTGATTTCTACCTCTTCAGGTTTGTGGAGATATGTTATTGGAGATACTGTAAAATTTACGAGCAAAGCACCTTACAAAATCCAAATTACTGGTCGCACCAAACATTTTATAAATGCATTTGGAGAAGAACTTATTATCGATAATGCCGAAAAAGGCTTAGCGGCAGCTTGCGAAGCAACTGGTGCTCAAATCGTGGAATATAGTGCTGCTCCCGTGTTTATGGATGCCAATGCCAAGTGTCGTCACCAATGGCTTATTGAGTTTAAAAAAGACCCCGATTCATTAGAGAAATTTGCACAGATCTTAGATAGTACTTTGAAAGAAGTCAACTCTGATTATGAAGCAAAACGTCACAAAGATATTGCATTGCAACCTTTGGAAGTCATCGTAGCACGTCCAGATTTGTTTCACGATTGGATGGCTAGTAGAGGGAAGCTGGGGGGGCAACATAAAGTGCCTCGTTTGAGCAATACTCGACAACATATTGAGCAGATGTTAGAACTTAATAACGCACGCTAATTGATGTGCTGTTGACAGAAAGACCAGTATAAAGAGTCCGTATATAATAAAGGGAAGCATAAATAGCTTCCCTTATTTTTTATAGCGGCAGTTTTGCTTGCTAGCAATACTTGTCAAATGTTTTTAATCTTGCGTGTATGTTAATCTTTTGTTGGTTTTTGCAATATATTAGATAATTATGCCTACCTTTGCCCCGATATTTCCTATTGAAGTATTGTAATATAAGATGTGTTAGATGAAGAATTTTGAGGAATTAGGTGTATCCACGTCGATACTCCAAGCCATTGAGGAGCTGGGGTATGTGTCACCAACGCCAGTACAAGAGAAAGTGATCCCTTATCTGCTTGGCGAGGGATATGATGATGTTGTTGCACTTGCACAGACAGGTACTGGAAAGACTGCTGCTTTTGGCCTGCCTATTATCCAAATGATCGATGTAAAGAAACAGGTACCACAGTCGTTGGTCTTGTGTCCTACTCGTGAATTATGCTTACAGATATCTGCTGATTTGACAGATTATTCCAAATATATATCCCACCTAAAGGTGCTTCCTGTATATGGAGGTTCTTCTATTGGTAGCCAAATTAAGGCCCTAAAGAAAGGTGTGCATATTATTGTAGCTACTCCAGGTCGCCTTATTGATTTGATGGAGCGTGGAGTTGTGTCTCTACAGACCATTCAAAATGTGATCATGGACGAGGCAGATGAGATGTTGAATATGGGCTTTACAGATAGTATCAATGCTATTTTGGCGGATGTTCCTCAGGAAAGAAATACATTGCTTTTCTCTGCTACGATGAGCCCCGAAATTGCTCGTATTGCAAAGCAGTATCTCAATGACCCTAAAGAAATTACTATTGGTAGCAAAAACGAAAGTACCAATACAGTAGAGCATGTGGCTTATACAGTGCATGCTAAAGATAAATATGCCGCTTTGAAGCGTGTGGCCGACTTGAATCCACAGATTTATGGTATTGTTTTCTGTCGTACTCGTCAAGAAACACAGGATATTGCAGATAAATTGATTCAAGATGGATATAATGCTGATTCGCTACATGGTGACTTGTCACAAGCTCAACGTGATGCAGTTATGCAGAAGTTCCGTTCTAAACACTTGCAAATGCTTGTCGCTACAGATATTGCTGGTCGTGGTATTGATGTGAACAACTTGACTCACGTGATCAATTACGGCTTGCCAGATGATATTGAAAGCTATACTCACCGAAGTGGACGTACTGGTCGTGCTGGTCGTAAAGGTACTAGTATTTGTATCATTAACATGCGTGAAAAGGGTAAGTTGAAAGCTATTGAGCGCATTATTAAGAAGCAGTTTATTATGGGTACTTTGCCTACAGGTCAGCAGATTTGTGAGCAACAACTTGTCAAACTGATAGATGATGTAGAAAAGGTTCAGGTCAACGAAGAAGAAATCGAAAAATTCATGCCAGATGTATATCGTAAGCTTGAGTGGTTGAGCCGCGAAGATATTATAAAGCGTATGGTGTCTCTTGAGTTTAATCGATTCTTGGATTATTATAGAGATCAAGAGGAGCTTGAAAGCCCACAAGATGTACGTGGTCGTCGCACACGCGATGGAAAGAAAACAGAAGGCTTTACTCGTTTGTTTATCAACTTGGGTAAGTTGGATAAGTTCTTCCCTCGTGAACTAATGAACTTGATTAATAACAACACAAAAAAACGTGTTGAACTTGGTGATATTGCTATCATGAAGAGCTTCTCTTTCTTTGAAGTAGAAGAGAGCATGGTAGACCATATTTTGGAGGTGATGCAGAATGCCCGTTATAATGGTCGCCGCATTACGGTACAAGTAGCTCAAGAAGATAAGGGTGATTTTCGCGATAAGCGTAAAAGTCGTAAACCAAGTGCCGGAAAGTTCTCTGGAAAGGGACGTTTTTCACATGGTAGTGATAATCACAATAATCGACAGGATGCTCCACGCAAAGATAGACCTTCTCGTGAAGAACGCGGATATTCTCAAAAGCGTGGCAAGCGTGAAGATTGGAAGCAATTCTTTGAGCCAGGCTTTGATCCTAACTCAGTAGATGCAGAAGAAGGTTTTGCTAGACGTAAGCCAAAGAAGAAATAAGACTGTTTTACACAGTGGATAAATACAGACTCGCCCGCCCTGAAGGTCTTTCAAGGCGGGCGAGTGTTTTTGTGTAGGTTCCCTTTTGTTTGACGTTACTATGAGAGTCCCGATTCAACGTGCTGTTCCTCTCGATTCAACATGCTGAATCGAGAGGAACAGCACGTTGAATCGAGGAGCGCCTTATAGAGCGCAGCCTCCGTTGGTATATTCATCAGAAATTGCGACTTCTTTCTTGTGGCGTTTGCACCACGTAAGGGCATAACTGCATGTCGCTTTTAGTTTAAACCCCTGACTTTCTCCCCAATTGTAAGTCTCTTGTACTAATTTGCTTGCAATACCGCGTCCGCCAATCTCTTTGGGCACAATCGTATGACGAATGTCTATGTATCCATCTTCCAAATTGTACTGCGTGTGAGCTGTGTAGCCGTCAATTGTTGCTTCGAACCTTTTGCGATTTTCTAAATGTTTAATGTTCATAGTGTGATTACTTTACTTTGGATGTAGATATAAACGAAAAAAGACATATTGAAGGAAGCCTATCAATATGTCTCTTTTTAAAGAAGCGGAGGGTGCGAGATTCGAACTCGCGGTACCCGAAAAGAGTACGTCAGTTTAGCAAACTGGTGGTTTCAGCCACTCACCCAACCCTCCTAGATCTTTCAAAAGTGATGCAAAGATATATGCTTTATAGGCATTCTCCAAATTTTTGTCCGATAAATTTAGCATTTTCTTGGATGTGTCGATATTTTGCCTTTCCTTTGTAATGGAAAAATAAAAAATAATGTATGAAAACATCTTCCAGATCTCAGATAATCACTCATTTTACTGATCAAGATTTGTACTCTTTTACGGTAGGCCTTTTTTATTTGATGAACTTTAGTGAATCAATAGGTGAATACAGCTTTGTCGATAGAAATGACACGGTGTATAGGCCAGGGTTTGCGGAAGAGGTTATGGAACAGGTGCGTATGATGGAAGGGTTGTCGCCAACAGAAGAAGAAATTTCCTTTTTGAAAACTCGCTGTGGTAGTTATATGCATTCGTGGTTTTTTACCTTCCTTCGTGGATTGTGCTTTCGCGCAAAAGATGTTCGTTTTTGGCAAGACGAAGAGGGGCATTTGCATGGGCGTGTGCATGGTCCTCTGTGGCGAACTATTTATTGGGAACAGCCACTCCTGTCTATCATTTCTGAACTTTCTCACGAGTATGATGAAATAGATCCAGAAAAAGAATACCTAAGAAGTTATGAGCGTGGACGATTAATGATTGAGGCTGGCGTAGATTTTTCCGATATGGGAACTCGTCGACGTTTTTCCAAAGAACATCATTACAATGTACTTCAAGCGTTGGTGCGTGCTCAAGTTGATTCGGGTAAGTTGTGTGGGCAGCAAGGATTGATTGGGACATCAAATGTGTGGTATTGCATGAAGTTGTCTGAAAGATATCCTTGGTTGAAGTGTATTGGTACTATGTCTCATCAGATGATTTCTGCAATAGCTGCGATATATGGCCCGCGAGAGGCCAATTATGAAGCCATTGAGAGATGGAATAAGTTGTATCGTGGACGTATGGGGATTTTCTTATTTGATTGCCTCGGTTCAGAAGCATTTTTGCGTAATTTTTCTAAGCAACATGCCAAGTTGCTAGATGGATATCGTATTGATTCGGGAGATGATATGGAAGAGTTCTTCAAAATATATAAGAAAATTTCTAGTTTCGATATTGAGCCATCTACAAAGAGTGTTGTGTTTTCCAATGGATTGCAGCCTGAGCAGGCTATAGCTATCCACGATATGGTTGCGGGACGTATGAAGGACTCTTATGGTATAGGCACAGCTTTGACATGCAATGTGGAATGTGTTCAACCTTCAAATATCGTGATTAAATTGACTGGAATTAAGTTGACTCCTCGTCATGAGCAGCTTCATTGCATTAAGTTGTCTTCGGATATTGGTAAGGCAACAGGTGATCCAGATACAATTGCGGCTTATAAGACAATATTGGGCCTGTATTAGTGTGTGAATCTTACCTGTTAATTACGATATTTCTTTCTGGCATATTTACCGACGTGTGAATGTGCCATTTTTCTTCCGGTCCTATCTATAACTATATGGAGTTGCTCAATATATAAATAATCATAAATCAAGTTAATGTATAAATGTTTGTATGATTCGCGTATGGATATATAAATACTTATTGCTATCTTTGCACGCCGAATGTATACACTCAAAGTGTGTATATAGGTGAAATTACTGTGTTTGTGCTGGAAAATGCTATTAAACTCAGTGCGTATTCGCATGGGTGGCGTATGTTGTTTATGCTTATCCTCACCTTATAATGAAAAAAGTAATACAATAATAATATAAAACAGAATTACAATGCCTACAATTCAACAACTTGTAAGAAAAGGTCGTCAGGTAATGGTGGAAAAATCAAAGTCACCAGCCCTAGACTCTTGCCCACAACGTCGTGGCGTGTGTGTGCGTGTGTACACAACAACTCCTAAGAAGCCAAACTCGGCTATGCGTAAAGTAGCTCGTGTGCGTCTTTCTAACTCAAAGGAAGTGAACTCGTATATTCCAGGAGAAGGACACAATTTGCAAGAACACTCTATCGTACTTGTACGTGGTGGTCGTGTAAAGGATCTTCCAGGTGTGCGCTACCATATCGTGCGTGGTACTTTGGATACAGCGGGTGTGGCTAATCGTACTCAGCGTCGTTCTAAGTATGGTGCAAAACGCCCTAAAAAATAATTATTAATTTGTTTTTTGGTTTGATGGGTGCCTGACTTGGTTGAGTAAATTCCCCAGTGGAGGAGCTGAAGTCAATAAAAAGTAGCAGCCTGAGACGAAAACACTAAAATCAAACAAAACAATGAGAAAAGCAAAACCAAGAAAACGAGTGATCCTTCCGGATCCCGTGTTTAACGATCAAAAAGTATCGAAGTTTGTAAACCATCTAATGTATGATGGAAAGAAGAATACTTCGTATGAGATCTTTTATGCAGCTTTAGAGATTGTGGCAGAAAAACTTCC
This sequence comes from Bacteroidaceae bacterium, assembly GCA_963668535.1. Lineage (GTDB taxonomy): Bacteria > Bacteroidota > Bacteroidia > Bacteroidales > Bacteroidaceae > F22. The sequence goes on along the minus strand of OY764867.1, from coordinate 1,144,835 downwards.
TAACGAAGAAAAATCTGCTCTAGAAATATGGAAGCAAGCTCTTGATAATGTAACTCCACAAGTCGAAGTTAAGTCTCGTCGTGTTGGTGGTGCTACTTTTCAAGTCCCAACCGAAATTCGTGCAGAACGTAAGGAATCTGTGTCAATGAAGAATCTTATCCTTTTCGCTCGTAAGCGTGGTGGTAAGACTATGGCTGATAAATTATCTGCTGAAATCATGGATGCTTATAACGAACAAGGTGGTGCTTATAAGCGTAAAGAAGATATGCATCGTATGGCAGAAGCTAACCGTGCATTTGCTCACTTTAGATTCTAAAATTGATATAAAATTATGGCAAAGCAGGATTTAAAAATGACGCGTAACATCGGTATCATGGCGCATATCGATGCTGGAAAGACTACGACTTCAGAACGTATCCTTTACTATACGGGTCTTACTCACAAAATTGGTGAAGTTCATGACGGAGGTGCTACTATGGACTGGATGGCACAAGAGCAGGAACGTGGTATTACTATTACTTCGGCTGCAACAACTACTCGTTGGAACTATGATGGTCACCAGTATAAGATTAACTTGATTGATACTCCTGGGCACGTTGACTTTACTGCTGAGGTAGAACGTTCACTTCGTGTTCTTGATGGTGCGGTAGCTACTTACTGTGCAGTAGGTGGTGTAGAACCACAATCTGAAACAGTATGGCGTCAAGCAGACAAGTATAGTGTGCCTCGTATGGGTTACGTAAACAAGATGGACCGTTCAGGTGCTGATTATTATGAAGTTCTTCGTCAAATGAAGGATGTACTTCACGCTAATCCAGTGTCTATTGTAATTCCTATTGGTGCTGAAGAAGATTTTAAGGGAGTCGTTGACTTGATTAAAATGAAAGCAATCTTGTGGCATGATGAAACAATGGGTGCTGAGTATGATGTAGAAGAAATCCCTGCAGAACTTCAAGCTGAAGCTGAAGAATGGCGTGGTAAGATGCTTGAGACAGTTGCTGAGTGTGACGAAACATTGATGGAAAAATATTTCGAAGATCCTGAGTCTTTGACTGAAGAAGAAATCATTGCTGCACTTCGTAAAGCAACTTGTGCGATGGATGTAGTGCCAATGTTGTGTGGCTCTTCATTTAAGAATAAGGGGGTTCAAACATTGCTTGACTATGTTTGTGCATTCTTGCCTTCTCCATTAGATACAATCGTAACTACGGGAACAAACCCAGATACAGGTGAAGAAGAAGAACGTCCAGCTGACGAAGACGCTCCAACTTCTGCATTGGCGTTTAAGATTGCAACTGACCCTTATGTAGGTCGATTGACATTTATCCGTGTTTATTCTGGTAAGATCGAAGCTGGTTCTTATACATATAATACTCGCAGTGGAAAGAAAGAGCGTGTGTCTCGTTTGTTCCAAATGCACTCAAACCACCAAAATCCAGTAGAAGTTATTGGAGCTGGTGATATCGGTGCTGCTGTAGGTTTTAAAGATATTCGCACAGGGGATACGCTTTCAGAAGAAAAGCATCCAATCGTGTTGGAATCTATGGACTTCCCAGATCCAGTAATTGGTATTGCGGTTGAACCTAAAACTCAAAAAGATTTAGATAAGCTAAGTACAGGGCTTGCTAAACTTGCAGAAGAAGATCCAACATTTACAGTTAAGACTGACGAACAATCTGGTCAAACTGTTATTTCTGGTATGGGTGAGTTGCACTTGGATATCATTATCGATCGTTTGAAACGTGAGTTTAAGGTTGAGTGTAATCAAGGTAAGCCTCAGGTTAACTATAAGGAAGCTATTACGAAGACAGTCAATCTTCGTGAGACATATAAGAAGCAATCTGGTGGTCGTGGTAAGTTTGCAGACATCATCGTAAATGTAGGTCCTGTAGATGAAGACTTTACAGAAGGTGGCTTGCAATTTAAAGAAGAAGTTAAGGGTGGTAACATTCCTAAGGAATTTATTCCTTCTGTACAGAAAGGATTCGAAACTGCAATGCAGAACGGGGTCTTGGCTGGTTTCCCACTTGACTCTTTGAAGGTGACTTTGTTGGATGGTTCTTTCCACCCTGTCGATTCAGACCAATTGTCATTTGAGATCTGCGGTATTCAAGCATACAAGTCTGCATGTGCGAAAGCAGGACCAGTACTTATGGAACCTATGATGAAGCTCGAGGTAGTTACTCCAGAAGAAAACATGGGTGATGTAATTGGTGACTTGAACAAGCGTCGAGGTCAAGTAGAAGGAATGGAAAGTAGCCGTTCTGGAGCTCGTATTGTAAAAGCACTAGTTCCACTAGCTGAAATGTTTGGTTATGTAACTACATTGCGTACAATTACTTCTGGTCGTGCAACGTCTTCTATGACATATTCACACCATGCTGCTGTCTCTGCAGGTATTGCAAAAGCAGTTCTTGAAGAAGTTGACGGACGTGTAGATTTACTGTAATCACACAAGACATAAGTGACAGCGGGTTAGCGAATGACTCTTAATCCGCTGTCAATTATATATTTTATAACTATTTAATTAATAAACATGAGTCAAAAAATTAGAATCAAGCTAAAGAGCTACGATCACAACTTGGTCGATAAGTCTGCTGAGAAGATTGTAAAGACTGTAAAGGCTACTGGTGCTATCGTGAGCGGTCCAATTCCATTGCCAACTCACAAGCGCGTTTTTACTGTGAACCGTTCTACTTTTGTTAATAAGAAGAGTCGTGAACAGTTCCAACTTTCATCTTTCAAGCGTCTAATCGACATTTACAGTTCAACTGCTGCTACTGTTGACGCGTTGATGAAGTTAGAGTTGCCAAGTGGTGTAGAAGTAGAAATCAAGGTTTGATAACCATTTAAAAATTAGAGAAATGCCAGGATTAATTGGAAGAAAGATCGGAATGACATCCGTGTTCAGTGCCGAGGGTAAAAATGTACCATGCACTGTTATCGAAGTAGGTCCTTGTGTTGTAACTCAAGTGAAGACTACTGAAGTTGATGGCTATGAAGCTGTGCAATTAGGTTTCCAAGATAAAAAGGAAAAGCACACAACTAAGCCTCTTCAAGGTCACTTTAAAAAAGCTGGAGTTGCACCAAAGAGACACTTGGCCGAGTTCAAAGATTTTGAAACAGAGTACAATTTAGGAGATGAAATCTCTGTTGAGTTGTTCAATGACGCTCTTTTTGTGAGTGTAGTTGGTACTTCAAAGGGTAAAGGTTTCCAGGGTGTTGTTAAACGTCACAACTTTGGTGGTGTCGGTCAAGCAACTCACGGACAACACAACCGTCAGCGTAAGCCAGGTTCTATTGGTGCTTGTTCTTACCCTGCGAAGGTATTTAAGGGTATGCGTATGGGCGGCCAAATGGGCGGCGAACGTGTTACCGTACAAAATCTACAAGTATTAAAGGTAATCGCAGAGCACAACCTATTGCTTATTAAGGGTAGTGTTCCAGGTTGCAAAGGTTCAATCGTAACAATTGAAAAGTAATGGAACTTAGCGTATTTAACAGAAAAGGTGAAGACACTGGTCGTAAGATTACGTTGAACGAGTCTGTCTTTGGAATTGAACCAAACGACCATGCGATCTATCTAGATGTAAAACAGCACTTAGCTAACCGTCGTCAAGGTACGCACAAATCAAAAGAGCGTAGCGAAATGTCTGGTTCGACTAAGAAGCTTGGCCGTCAAAAAGGCGGTGGTGGTGCACGTCGTGGTGATATTAACTCACCAGTATTGGTAGGTGGTGCTCGAGTATTCGGCCCTAAACCACGTGATTATCACTTCAAACTAAACAAGAAGGTGAAGCAACTTGCTCGCCGTTCAGCTCTTGCTTACAAATTGAAAAACAACGAAATTATTGTCGTTGAAGATTTTACTTTTGAAACTCCTAAGACAAAGGAATTTACAGCAATGGTAAAAGATCTTAACGTTGTGAATAAAAAGTTGCTCGTTGTTTTTCCAGAGACAAATAAAAACGTATATTTGTCGGCTCGCAATGTGCAAAAAGCACAAGTGCAGACAGTTAGCGGGTTGAACACTTACCGAGTGCTCAACACGAATTGTCTTGTTGTAACTGAGAGTGCAATTGAAGCAATCAATAACTTTTAATGTAGAGGAGACAGATTAAGATGGCAATTATTATTAAACCATTGGTCACTGAAAAGATGACCGCGCTTACGGATGAACTTAACCGTTATGGTTTTGTTGTACGTCCAGAGGCTAACAAAATCGAGATTAAAAGAGAGATTGAAGCACTTTATAAAGTTACCGTTGTGGATGTAAACACAATGAAGTATGCGGGCAAGTCTAAGTCACGTTATACTCGTCAGGGTCTTGTTAAAGGACGCACTGCAGCTTTCAAAAAAGCTATTGTGACACTTAAAGAGGGTGACTTTATTGATTTTTATAGCAATATTTAGTAAAAATGGCAGTACGTAAATTTAAGCCCACTACACCGGGGCAAAGACACAAAATTATTGGTACTTTCGAGGAAGTTACTGCACGAGTACCAGAGAAGTCTCTTGTATATGGTAAAAAATCATCGGGAGGTCGTAACAACGTCGGTAAGATGACAATGCGTTACATCGGTGGTGGTCATCGCAAGGTGATTCGTGTAATTGATTTCAAGAGAAACAAAGACGGTGTGCCAGCAACAGTTAAGACAATTGAGTATGATCCAAATAGATCTGCTCGTATTGCTCTTCTTTTCTATGCAGATGGTGAAAAACGATATATCATTGCTCCTAATGGACTACAAGTAGGTGCTACAGTTATGTCAGGCGCGGATGCAGCTCCAGAAATTGGTAATGCATTGCCACTAGCTAATATTCCAGTCGGTACTGTGATTCACAATATCGAGCTTCGCCCAGGACAGGGTGCAGCTATGGTGCGTTCAGCTGGTAACTTCGCACAGTTAACTTCTCGTGAAGGTCGTTACTGTGTAATTAAACTTCCTTCAGGTGAAGTACGTCAGGTCTTGAGTACTTGTAAGGCAACTATCGGTTCTGTAGGTAACTCAGATCATGGCCTAGAAGTCTCAGGTAAAGCTGGTCGTTCTCGCTGGCAAGGTCGTCGTCCACGCAACCGTGGTGTTGTAATGAACCCCGTGGATCACCCAATGGGTGGTGGTGAAGGACGTCAGTCAGGAGGACACCCAAGATCTCGTACTGGATTGTATGCTAAGGGTCTTAAAACAAGACGCCCTAAAAAGCAGTCTAGTAAGTACATTATTGAGAGAAGAAAGAAGTAAACTGATTTAACTAGAAGTAACTATGAGTCGTTCACTAAAAAAAGGTCCATATATTAACGTCAAGCTTGAGAACAAAGTTCTTGCTATGAACGAAACTGGCAAGAAGAATGTTGTTAAGACATGGGCGCGCGCTTCAATGATTAGTCCTGATTTTGTAGGGCATACTATTGCAGTGCACAATGGAAACAAATTTATCCCTGTCTATGTTACAGAAAACATGGTTGGTCACAAGTTAGGTGAGTTTGCACCTACTCGTACATTCCGTGGTCACGGTGGTAACAAGAAAAAGTAATCAGGGACACATATTTATCTGATAAAACGAAGAATAAATAATGGGAGCAAGAAAGAAAATTGCGGCCGATAATAGAAAAGAGGCCCTGAAAACTCAATATTTCGCAAAGTTGCGAAATGTTCCTACATCTCCACGTAAAATGCGCTTGGTAGCTGACATGGTTCGCGGTATGGAGGTGAATAAGGCACTTGCTGTGCTTAAGTACTCTTCGAAAGAAGCATCGGCTCGCGTAGAGAAGTTGCTTCGTTCTGCAATCGCCAATTGGGAAACTAAGAATGAGCGTAAGGCAGAAGAAGGGGAGTTGTATATTTCTAAAATTTTTGTGGATAGCGCAATGATGTTAAAACGTATGCGCACAGCTCCACAAGGTAGAGGTTATAGAATCCGTAAGCGTTCAAATCACGTGACGCTATTTGTTGATTCTTACAGTAATAATGCAGAAAAGTAAATAGTACATGGGACAGAAAGTTAATCCAATTGCCAACCGCCTAGGAATTGTTAGAGGTTGGGATTCTAACTGGTACGGTGGTAAGAACTTCGGCGAGTCTCTGCTTGAAGATAGCAAGATCCGTAAGTATCTTAACGCTCGTCTAGCTAAGGCTAGTGTATCTCGAATCATTATCGAGCGTACTCTTAAGTTAGTGACCATTACTATTTGCACAGCTCGTCCAGGCTTGATCATCGGTAAGGGTGGTCAAGAAGTTGACAAACTTAAGGAAGAGTTGAAAAAGGTTACTGATAAGGATATTCAAATCAATATCTTCGAGGTGAAACGTCCAGAGCTTGATGCAACTATCGTAGCAAATGATATTGCGCGTAAAGTTGAAGGTAAGGTAGCTTACCGTCGTGCTATCAAGATGGCTATTCAGAACACAATGCGTATGAACGCAGAAGGAATCAAAGTTCTTATTTCAGGTCGTCTTAATGGTGCTGAAATGGCTCGTTCTGAAATGTATAAAGAAGGACGTACTCCATTACACACTTTCCGTGCAGATATCGACTACTGTGCTACTGAAGCGCTTACTAAAGTAGGCCTTCTTGGTATTAAAGTTTGGATTTGCAAAGGCGAAGTTTATGGAAAGCGTGACCTTTCACCAAACTTTTCACAAGAAAAGCAATCAGGTGGTCGTAACAATCACGGTCGCAATGTGAAGAGAAGAAGAAATAACCGATAAAAACAAAGAACAATGTTACAACCAAAGAAGACTAAGTTCAGAAGAATGCAAAAGGGCCGCATGAAAGGTAATGCTCAGCGCGGTAACCAGCTAGCCTTCGGTTCTTTCGGTATCAAGTCACTTCAATATAAGTGGATTACCGGACGCCAAATTGAGGCAGCACGTATTGCTGTAACTAGATATATGCAACGTCAAGGGCAGATTTGGATTCGTATTTTCCCTGATAAACCTATTACAAAGAAACCAGCTGAGGTTCGTATGGGTAAGGGTAAGGGTGCACCAGAAGGTTTTGTGGCACCAGTAACTCCAGGTCGTGTAATTATTGAAGTAGAAGGTGTATCTTTCGAGATCGCTAAAGAGGCGCTTCGCCTTGCTGCTCAAAAGCTTCCTGTGACTACCAAGTTTGTGGTAAGACGTGATTATGATGTAACTCAAAATGCGTAAGTAGGACTATGAAGATTGCAGAAATTAAAGAGATGGCTACAGCTGATCTTAAAGAGCGTGTAGCAGCAGAGGAAGCAAATTATAACCAAATGGTGCTTAACCATGCGGTTACTCCTCTAGAGAATCCTGCTGAGATTAAGCGCTTGCGCAGGACAATTGCGCGCATGAAGACTGAAGTGCGCAGCCGTGAACTTAACAAATAAAGACTACCTTCATGGAAGCAAGAAACCTAAGAAAAGAAAGAACGGGTGTCGTTGTTAGTAACAAGATGGATAAAACTATCACAGTTGCTACAAAGTTCAAAGAAAAACACCCTATATATGGTAAGTTTGTCAATAAGACAAAAAAATACCATGCTCATGACGAAAAGAATGAATGCGGTATCGGTGATACAGTACGTATCATGGAAACTCGCCCTTTGAGTAAGAGCAAGAGATGGAGACTAGTAGAAATCGTAGAAAGAGCTAAGTAATTATGATACAGACAGAATCAAGACTAAACGTTTGTGACAATTCAGGTGCAAAGGAAGCACTTTGTATCCGAGTTCTTGGTGGTACAGGTCGTCGTTATGCGTCTGTTGGTGATACTATTGTAGTATCAGTTAAGAGTGTCATCCCTTCTTCTGATATTAAGAAGGGTACTGTTTCAAAGGCTCTTATTGTACGCACTAAAAAAGAGATTCGTCGTCCAGACGGCTCATATATTCGTTTCGATGACAATGCTTGTGTACTGCTTAATACAGCAGGTGAGATCCGCGGTAGCCGTATTTTCGGCCCTGTGGCTCGTGAGCTACGTGCAAAGAATATGAAGGTGGTTTCACTAGCACCTGAGGTACTATAATCTTTAAACAGAACAAGTAATGACTAAATTACATATCAAAAAAGGTGACAATGTCATTGTAAATGCCGGTGAAGATAAAGGCAAGACAGGTCGCGTTTTGGAAGTGCTGGTAAAGAAGAACCGCGCTATTGTTGAAGGTATCAACATGGTGTCTAAGGCGCAAAAGCCTAGCGCAGAGAATCCTCAGGGAGGTGTTGTGAAGCAGGAAGCTCCTATTCACATTTCCAACCTGAATCCAGTAGATCCTAAGACAGGTAAGGCAACTCGTATTGGCCGTAAAATTAACGAGGCAGGTGTAAAAGTACGCTTCGCTAAAAAATCACAAGAGGAGATTTAATAATGAGTAATACAGCAAGTCTTAAGAAAGAATATGCAGAGCGTATTGCTCCTGCACTTAAAGAGCAATTTCAATACTCTTCTTCAATGCAAGTTCCTGTGCTTAAGAAGATCGTGGTTAGCCAAGGTCTAGGTGAGGCAGTAGCTGATAAGAAAATCATTGAAGTTGCTATGAATGAAATGACTCAGATCACTGGTCAAAAGGCCGTTGCAACTGTGTCTAAGAAGGATATCGCAAACTTTAAGTTGCGTAAAAAGATGCCAATTGGTGTAATGGTAACATTGCGTCGTGAGCGTATGTATGAGTTCCTAGAACGTCTTGTTCGTGTTGCTCTTCCACGTATTCGCGACTTTAAAGGTATCGAGTCTAAGTTCGACGGTATGGGTAATTACACTCTTGGTATCCAAGAGCAAATTATCTACCCAGAGATTAACATTGATAGCATTACCAAGATCTTAGGTATGAATATCACTTTCGTCACTTCTGCACAAACAGATGAGGAAGGTTATGCACTACTTAAGGAATTCGGTCTTCCTTTTAAAAACGCAAAAAAAGACTAATATACAATGGCTAAAGAATCAATGAAAGCACGCGAGGTAAAGCGTGCAAAGCTAGTTGCTCGTTATGCAGCAAAGCGTGAAGAATTGAAGAAGATCGTAAATACTGCTGAAGATCCAGCAGATGCTTACGAGGCAGCTCAAGCTCTTCAGAAGCTACCTAAGAATTCTAATCCTATCCGTTTGCACAACCGTTGCTCTATGACTGGTCGTCCACGCGGTTATATGCGTCAGTTTGGTATCTCTCGTATCCAATTTCGTGAGATGGCTTCAAACGGCCTTATTCCAGGAGTTAAGAAAGCAAGCTGGTAAATTCTTTTATTTATTAATATTGTCCGGGAAGTCCGGATTAATTAATTCTTTATAATATGACAGATCCAATAGCAGATTATCTCACGCGATTGAGAAATGCTATTCGTGCTAAGCACAGAGTAGTTGAGGTTCCAGCCTCAAACTTGAAGAAAGAGATCACTAAAATCTTGTTTGACAAGGGGTATATCATGAACTATAAGTTCGTTGAAGATGGCCCTCAGGGTACTATCAAAGTTGCTTTGAAATACGACCCAGTAAACAAGGTGAACGCGATCAAAAAGTTAGAGAGAGTATCTACTCCAGGTATGCGTAAGTATACAGGGTACAAAGAGATGCCACGTGTTATCAATGGGCTAGGTATTGCAATTATCTCTACCTCTCAGGGCGTGATGACAAATAAGGAAGCTACCAAACTTAAAATTGGTGGTGAAGTATTGTGTTACGTATATTAAAAAGGAGGAAAAGCAATGTCTAGAATAGGAAAACTACCCATTACAATCCCTGCAGGTGTTACAGTAACATTTAAGGATGATGTTGTGACCGTTAAGGGTCCAAAAGGTGAACTTACTCAATATGTTGATCCTTCTATCAAAGTTGAGATTGAAGATAATCAAGTTAAGTTTACAAGAGACAATGATGAAAAGCAAGTACGTGCATTCCATGGCTTGTATCGTTCTTTGATCAATAACATGATTATTGGTGTAACAGACGCATATAAGAAGGATTTGGAACTTGTTGGTGTTGGTTATCGTGCATCCAATCAAGGTAACTTGATTGAGTTATCACTAGGATATACCCATACTATTTTTATTCAACTTCCACCAGAGGTAAAGGTTGAAACAAAGTCTGAAAGAAATAAGAATCCACTTATTATGTTGGAATCTTGCGATAAGCAATTGCTTGGTCAGGTTTGTGCTAAGATTCGTTCTTTCCGTAAGCCAGAGCCTTACAAAGGTAAGGGTATCAAGTTTGTCGGTGAGGAGATTAGAAGAAAGTCTGGTAAATCGGCATCTGCTAAGTAAACAACGTAAAACAGGATTATTATGATTACGAAATCAGAAAGAAGAACAAAGATAAAATACAGAGTACGTAATAAGATCTCTGGTACTGCTGCTCGTCCACGTATGACAGTGTTCCGTAGCAACAAGCAGATTTACGTACAGGTTATTGATGACCTATCTGGTAAGACTTTAGCTTCTGCATCTTCTCTAGGTATGGAAAGCATGCCTAAGAAAGACCAAGCTGCTAAGGTAGGTGAGATAATTGCAAAGAATGCTCAAGAGGCAGGTATTACTACTGTAGTATTTGATCGTAACGGTTATTTGTACCACGGTCGTGTGCAAGAAGTAGCTGATGCGGCTCGCAAAGCTGGTCTTAACTTTTAAACTATAGCTGAAAATGAACAATAGAGTTACAAATACTAACGATGTAGAATTGAAGGATAGATTAGTGGCCATTAATCGTGTTACTAAGGTAACAAAAGGTGGTCGTACCTTCACATTTTCGGCAATTGTAGTTGTTGGAGACGAGAAAGGTCTTATTGGATGGGGCCTTGGTAAAGCAGGTGAAGTAACTGCAGCAATCGCAAAAGGTGTAGAAGCAGCTAAAAAGAATTTGGTACGTGTGCCAATTCTTAAAGGTACAATTCCACATGAGCAATATGCTAAATTTGGTGGAGCTTCAGTATTCATCAAACCTGCATCTCATGGTACTGGAGTAGTAGCTGGTGGTGCAATGCGTGCTGTACTTGAAAGTGTTGGTGTAACAGACGTACTAGCTAAGTCTAAAGGATCGTCTAACCCTCACAATCTTGTAAAGGCGACTATCGCTGCGCTTACTGAATTGCGTGATGCGCGTACAGTTGCTCAAAACCGCGGTGTAAACCTTGATAAAGTATTTAACGGATAAAAGAGAATTCAAATGGCAAAGATAAAGATCAAACAAACAAAGAGCCGAATTCGCGCTCCTAAGGATCAGAAGCGTACACTTGATGCTCTTGGCCTTCGTAAGCTGAACAAAGTTGTTGAGCATGAAAATACACCTGCTATCATGGGTATGGTGCACAAGGTAAAGCATTTGGTGACCATTATCGACTAATTAATAATTGAACTAAGTAAAATCATTAAGATATGGACTTAAGTAATTTGAAACCCGCTGCAGGTTCTACTAAAACTCGTAAGCGAATCGGTCGTGGTACTGGTTCTGGTTATGGTGGCACTTCAACGCGTGGTCATAAGGGAGCCAAGTCACGCTCTGGTTACTCTAAGAAGTTAGGTTTCGAAGGTGGTCAGATGCCGCTTCAGCGCCGTCTTCCAAAGTTTGGATTTAAGAACATCAATCGTGTAGAATATAAGGCAATTAATCTTGACGCAGTGCAAGTTATTGCTGACAAAGGAAACCTTGATAAGGTGTCTCTAGAAGATTTCGTCAATGCTGGCGTTATCTCTACAGGTCAGTTGGTGAAAGTGTTAGGAAATGGTGCGCTTACTCGCAAGTTAGATATTGAAGCAAATGCTTTTTCTAAATCTGCAGAAAGTGCTATCGAATCTTTAGGTGGTACTATTGTAAAACTCTAATATACCAATGAAAAAAGCTATTGAAACAATTAAAAACATATGGAATATCGAGGATTTGAGAAATCGTATCCTAATTACCGTATTGTTTGTTGCGATTTACCGTTTTGGTTCATATGTTGCGCTTCCGGGTGTTGATACACAAGCGTTAACAGGTTTACAAAACCAGACCAAAGAAGGTCTACTGAGTCTGTTGAATATGTTCTCAGGTGGTGCGTTCTCACAAGCATCTATTTTTGCTTTAGGAATCATGCCTTACATTTCAGCATCTATCGTTATCCAACTCTTGGGTATCGCAGTGCCTTACTTCCAAAAGTTGCAACGCGAGGGAGAGAGTGGACGCACGAAGATTAATCAGTATACACGTCTTTTGACTATTGCAATTCTATTGTTTCAGGCTCCTTCCTATTTGATAAATCTGAACAATCAAACTGGTGGCGCAGCTGTGATTGGGGGAGTAAATATCATGTTTATGGTTACTTCAACAATTGTACTAGCCGCTGGTAGTATGTTTGTACTTTGGCTCGGTGAACGTATTACCGATAAAGGTATTGGTAATGGTATCTCATTCATTATTTTGGTGGGTATCATTGCACGTTTCCCTTCATCAATCATACAGGAGTTTACACATCGTGTAACAGACAATGCTGGAGGACTTGTTATGTTCTTATTTGAAATTGTCTTCTTACTTCTTGTGATTGCAGCAGCAATTATGCTGGTTCAAGGTACACGTAAGGTGCCTGTTCAGTATGCTAAGAAGATGGTTGGAAATAAACAGTATGGAGGTGCACGTCAGTATATCCCTCTTAAGGTGAATGCAGCTAACGTGATGCCTATTATCTTTGCACAAGCAATCATGTTCATTCCATTGACTATTATTATGAGTAATAAAGACTTGCAGAACAATTCGTTCTTAAGTTCTCTAACTCAGAGTACAGGATGGGTGTACAATACAGTCTTTGCAGTGATGATTATTGTATTTACATACTTCTATACTGCGATTACCATCAATTCTAATCAGATGGCTGAAGATATGAAACGAAATAATGGTTTCATTCCTGGAGTTAAACCAGGCAAGCCAACTTCTGATTACCTTGATGAAATCATGTCGCGCATTACGTTGCCAGGATCAATTTTCCTAGCACTTGTTGCGATACTTCCAGCTTTCGCACAGTTCTTTGGCATTACGCAGGGTTTTGCACGATTCTTCGGAGGTACTTCTCTACTTATCCTTGTAGGTGTTGTATTAGATACCTTACAACAAGTAGAAAGTCATTTGCTTATGAGACATTATGATGGTTTGATGGCCAACGGACGCTTAAAAGGTCGTTCTGGAATGTCAGCCTATTAATGGGAGTAAATGATTTACCTCAAGACAGACGATGAGATAGCTCTTCTTAGAGCAAGTAATATGTTGGTCAGTAATACTCTGGCTGAATTAGCGAAGCATATTCGGCCAGGGGTTACGACTCAACAATTAGATCAAATTGCTGAGGTCTTTATACGAGACCACCAAGCAATTCCTACCTTTAAAGGATTCCCAAATTCAAAAGGTCCGTCGTTTCCAGCTAGTATTTGTACTTCAGTCAACGATTGTGTGATTCATGGAGTGCCAAATGATAAGCCACTTAAAGAAGGAGATGTCCTTTCTATAGATTGTGGTGTACTGCTGAATGGTTTTTGCGGTGATTCGGCTTATACTTTTTCTGTAGGTGAAACTTCAGACGAAAATGAAAAGTTGATGCGCGTTACCAAAGAATCGTTGTATAAAGCTATTGAAGTAGCAACGATAGCACATCGGTTAGGAGATATCGGAAATGTTATTCAACGACATTGTGAAAATGAAGGATATAGCATAGTACGTGAATTTGTGGGGCACGGAATTGGTCGGGAGATGCATGAAGATCCACTTGTTCCCAATTATGGAAATAGTAGGAGTGGCATGCCTCTTAAGCATGGTCTATGTATAGCTATTGAACCTATGGTTGTTCAAGGTAACAGGAATATTTATATTGATCGCGATTCTTGGAGTGTGAGGACAAAAGATGGTCGATCTGGTGTTCATTATGAACACTCCATAGCTATTACAAAAAATGGTCCTCAAATTTTATCGTCTTTCGAAGTAATTGAAACAGTATTAAAAGAAAATCAATATTGATATGGCAAAACAGGCAGCTATTGAACAAGATGGTACTATTGTCGAATCATTGTCCAATGCAATGTTTCGAGTAGAGCTAGAAAATGGACATCAAATTACAGCTCACATCTCTGGTAAGATGCGTATGCATTACATTAAAATATTACCAGGAGACCGAGTGAGAGTAGAGATGTCACCATATGATTTGTCCAAAGGAAGAATTGTATTTAGATATAAATAAAATAAGATATGAAAGTAAGAGCATCATTGAAAAAGCGCACAGCAGAATGTAAAATCGTTCGCCGTAAAGGTCGCTTGTACGTTATCAACAAGAAAAACCCTAAGTTTAAACAACGTCAGGGATAATTGTTATCAACTGAATTAAAACTAAATTGACATATGGCTATAAGAATAGTTGGTGTAGATTTGCCTCAAAATAAGAGAGGTGAGATAGCGTTGACCTATATTTTTGGTATCGGACGCAGCAGTGCCGCTAACATCCTTGACAAGGCAGGCATTGATAGAGACATTAAAGTTAAGGACTGGACGGACGATCAAGCGGCAAAAATCCGTGAGATTATCGGTGCAGAGTTTAAAGTAGAGGGTGATCTACGCTCTGAAGTACAACTAAACATCAAGCGTTTGATGGATATCGGTTGTTACAGAGGTGTACGTCACCGTATTGGACTTCCATTGCGTGGCCAAAGCACAAAGAACAATGCTCGTACTCGCAAGGGACGTAAGAAAACAGTTGCAAACAAGAAGAAAGCTACTAAATAATAACTAGTTATGGCAAAAAAACAAGCAGCAGCTAAGAAGAGAAATGTAAAAGTAGATGCAGTGGGACAACTTCATGTTCACTCATCTTTTAATAATATCATTGTCTCTCTAGCAAACAGTGAAGGACAGGTAATCTCTTGGTCATCTGCAGGTAAGATGGGTTTTAGAGGTTCTAAGAAGAATACTCCTTATGCAGCTCAAATGGCTGCACAAGATTGTGCTAAGGTAGCTTACGATTTAGGTCTTCGCAAAGTTAAGGCTTATGTGAAGGGACCTGGTAATGGTCGTGAATCAGCAATCCGTACAGTACACGGTGCTGGTATTGAAGTTACAGAAATTGTTGATGTAACTCCACTTCCACATAACGGATGTCGTCCTCCAAAACGTCGTCGCGTATAAAATTGTTTTCTTAATTAAAAGACTGTGCTTTATTTTGTACTTGAATTGCATCTTCCTTCTCTGCAATTGCGGCTGCACCAAATATAGCATGGATAACAAACTAAATCAAAACAAATGGCTAGATATACTGGACCAAAAACAAGAATCGCTCGTAAATTCGGTGAGGGAATCTTCGGGCCTGATAAAGTGCTTTCTAAGAAAAATTACCCTCCTGGTCAGCACGGAAATTCTCGTCGTCGTAAGACTTCTGAGTATGGTGTACAATTGCAAGAGAAGCAAAAAGCTAAGTATACTTATGGTGTACTTGAAAAACAATTCCGCAACCTCTTTAAGAAAGCTGCAACAACTCACGGTATTACAGGTGAGGTATTACTTCAGCTTCTCGAGGGACGTTTAGATAATGTCGTATTTCGTCTAGGTCTTGCGCCAACTCGTGCGGCAGCACGCCAACTTGTTGGTCATCGTCATATTACAGTTGACGGTAAAGTGGTTAATATTCCTTCTTTTGCTGTTAAACCAGGTATGATTATTGCAGTTCGTGAGAAATCAAAATCTCTTGAAGTTATTGATGCAGCTCTTGCTGGCTTTAACCACTCAAAATACCCTTGGTTAGAGTGGGATCAGAATTCAAAGAGTGGTAAGATCCTTCACGTTCCAGAACGTGCTGACATTCCTGAGAATATCAAAGAACAATTAATCGTAGAGTTGTACTCTAAATAATAAGTAATTACATGGCGATATTAGCATTTCAACAACCCGAAAAGGTATTGATGCTCGAGTCTGAACCAAATTTTGGTAAATTTGAGTTCCGTCCTTTGGAACCTGGCTTCGGTATCACAGTAGGTAATGCTTTGCGTCGCATACTTCTTTCCTCACTTGAGGGATTCGCTATCAACACCATCAAAATAGATGGTGTTGAGCACGAATTTGCTACCGTTCCAGGTGTGCGCGAAGATGTGACAAACATTATCCTTAATTTGAAACAAGTACGTTTCAAACAAATAGTCGATGAAATCTCTGAGGAGAAAGTCAGCATTACCATCGAAAAGGCTACTAAGTTCACCGCTGGTGATATCAGCAAGTACTTAACTGGCTTTGAAGTGTTAAACTCTGACCTGGTAATCTGTCATTTAGATAACTCTGCAACTTTGCAGATTGATATAACGGTTAACAAAGGCCGTGGTTACGTGCCTGCGGAAGAGAATCGTGAGTATTGCACAGATGTAAATGTACTACCTATCGATTCTATTTATACCCCAATTCGAAATGTGAAGTATCAGGTTGAGAACTTCCGTGTAGAGCAGAAGACTGACTATGAAAAGCTTGTGCTTGAAATAAGTACGGATGGTTCTATTAATCCGAAGGATGCTTTGAAAGAAGCAGCTAAGATTTTGATTCACCATTTCATGTTGTTCTCAGATGAGAAAATTTCTCTTGAGACAACAAGTATGGATGCTAATGAAGAATTTGACGAAGAAGTACTTCGTATGCGTCAGAAGTTACAGCAAAAACTAACTGATTTAGATCTATCAGTTCGTGCACTTAACTGTCTGAAAGCAGCCGAAGTTGAAACACTAGGTGATCTAGTTCAATTCAACAAGAATGACTTACTTAAGTTCCGTAACTTTGGTAAGAAATCACTTACCGAGTTGGATGAATTATTGGATACCCTTGGTCTTCAATTCGGAACTGATATTTCCAAATATAAATTAGAAAAAGAGTAAAAGATGAGACATAATAAAAAATTCAACCATCTAGGTCGTACTGCATCTCACCGTGCAGCTATGCTTTCAAATATGGCATGCTCTCTTATTAAGCATAAGCGTATCAACACGACTGTGGCTAAGGCTAAGGCTCTTAAAATGTATGTTGAGCCACTCCTTACAAAGACAAAACAAGATACTACTGCAAATCGCCGTATCGTATTTAGTTATCTTCAAGATAAGGAAGTTGTTACTGAACTTTTCCGAGAAGTAGCAGTTAAGATTGCTAACCGTCCAGGCGGATACACACGTATCATCAAGACTGGTAATCGTTTAGGTGACAATGCTGACATGTGTTTTATTGAGTTGGTTGATTACAATGAAAATATGGCTAAGGCAGTAGAAGCTAAGAAAACTCGTCGTAGCCGTCGTAAAAAGTCTGAAGAATCAACCGTTGATGCAACAGAAAATCAGGAAGCTTCTAACGAAGTAGAAGAAGTTACAGGCGAGTAATTTTTATTTACCTGTACGATACAATATTAAGGGAAGATACTATTGGTGTCTTCCCTTTTTTCTATAAATCCTGTTTTTTTAAAATGTTCTTAGGACAATTGCTGATTTATCCCTATCTTTGTTTCACAATGAAGTGGTTTTATTCTGTGTACATACACTTATTTCATTGTTTAAAAAATTATTAATCTAGTTCTAACTATTTCCTTTATGAAAGATTTTTTTAAAATGCTTCTAGCAGTAATTGTCGGTTTCTTTGTAACCGGCGTTCTATGCATGTTTTTGTTTTTTGTGTCTATTGCAGGTATGGTCGCTGCTATGGGAAGTGCTGATCAAGCAGCAGAAATTCCTGAGCACTCCGTCCTGAAAATTCAATTTAATGGTGCCCTTGTTGAGCGTACTATAAATGATCCGGCAGAAGAATTGTTACAAAAACTGAGCAATCCATCTGCCAAAGCCACTAAGAAGACATCCTTGTCAGAGTTAATTAAAGCTGTTAACTTAGCTAAGACCAACGATCATATTGATGCTATCTTTATTGATATCAAATCTTTAAGTTCTGGTATTGCATCCCTCGAAGAATTACGAAATGCACTGGTTGATTTTAAAGAGTCTAAAAAGCCTATTTATTGTTACGCTGACAGTTATAGTCAAGGTGCGTATTATCTTGCATCAGTTGCTAACGAATTAAGTGTGAATCCACAAGGTAGTGTCGCATGGAAAGGGCTATCAGCTACAATCATGTATTTGAAGGATGTGTACGAAAAGATTGGTATCAAAATGAATGTGTTTAAAGTCGGTGATTTTAAGTCTGCAGTTGAGCCGTTCACACGTACCAACATGAGTGAGCCAAATAAACTACAAACTAATGTCTTTCTTACTGAGATTTGGACAGATTTTAAAGAAGCAGTATCCACACAGCGAGGTATGTCTTGTAAGACCTTAGATAGTCTTGCAAATACGGGAATTTTTATGAAATCTGCCAAAGATTTGTTAGCTTGTCATATGGTTGATACGTTGGTGTATAGAGGTGATCTTAAGGAATATATACGCTCTAGAATGGGTCTGCATGATAAAGACAAAAAATTGCATATGTCTTCTCCATATGATGTGGCACATCAAAAAGTTCAAGAACTCGATATGAGTGGCCAAGTTATTGCGGTATATTATGCTGTTGGGGGTATTGATAACGGAAGCGCTGGTATAGGTGATGAAGGAATAAATTCAGAAAAGGTAGTCCGTGATTTGCGTAAGTTAGAAAAAGACGACGATGTGAAAGCAGTTGTATTACGTATAAATTCACCTGGTGGTAGTGCTTATGGTTCTGAGCAAATGTGGCGAGCTATTTCTCGCTTGAAGGCGGAGAAACCAGTTATTGTATCAATGGGTAATTATGCAGCCTCTGGTGGTTATTATATATCTTGTAATGCCAGTTATATTGTTGCTCAACCTACTACCTTGACAGGATCTATTGGAATCTTTGGACTTGTACCTTCTGCGGAAGTCTTATCCCATAAAGTTGGCTTACATTTTGATGGAGTGAAAACAAATGAATATGCTGATTTTGGAGGTACGGCTACTTTAGCGCAAGGTATGAATGCTCAAGAAAAAATGATGATACAATCAGCAATTAATCGTGGATATGAATTATTTACGTCTAGATGTGCTGAAGGCCGTGGTATGAGTCTTGATTCTTTGAAAGCGATTGCTAGCGGACGCGTGTGGACTGGAGCAAAAGCTAAAGAAATCGGTTTAGTTGATGAACTAGGTGGTTTGCAAACAGCAATTAAGATTGCAGCCAAGAAGGCTGATATTGAAAAATATGCAGTGGTAAATTATCCTGCAAAGAAAACAATGATAGAGAGTCTGTTGGATGACGGTCCATATTCACTTGTTGAGAAATACATTGAGAAAGCACAGCTTGGTAGCTTCTATTCAATATATGCTCAAATTAAGTCTGTAGGTGAGATTGAACCTATTCAGGCAAGGCTCCCAATGAATATGACTATTGAATAAAATGTACAATAAAAAAAAACAGATTAATATTTTTTTGCTACCTCTAGCTGTCTTATATCAGATAGGGGTAGCCATCCGTAATTGGTTGTTCGATTTCGGTATTTTAAAAAGTCGTAGCTTTGATATCCCCATAATTAGTATAGGTAATCTTACAGTTGGTGGAACTGGAAAAACCCCACATGCAGAGTACCTTATTCGTTTATTGAAGAGTCAGTTTAAAGTCGCTCTCTTGTCTCGTGGATATAAACGAGAAACTAAAGGGTATATTCTTTCAACTGAAAACAGTACGGCTAAGCAAATAGGGGACGAACCATGTCAGATGAAAAAGAAGTTCCCAGAAATTCAAATAGCTGTTGATGCCAATCGATGTGAAGGGATCGACTTGTTATGCCAGTTGGATGATCCTAAACTTGAAGTGATTCTATTAGATGATGCTTACCAGCATCGTAAGGTTGTACCTGGAGTTAGTATTTTGTTGACAGATTATAATAACTTATTCTCTGATGATCATATGTTGCCCGCTGGTAGATTACGAGAACCCGCTGGCAGAAAGGATCGTGCAGACGTAGTGATTGTTACCAAAACGCCTTCAAAGATTAAACCGATGGATTTGCGAGTTATTTGTTCGAAGTTACAATTGAAGCCTTTTCAAAAATTGTTCTTTTCAACTTTTACTTACGGATCATTAGTCGCTATGAAGGACTCACAACAAACGAAGATTCAAGATGTGATCAATCCTGACGATTATGTGCTCCTTTTAACAGGAATAGCTGATCCAAAAACCATTACGGAAGAACTCACAACATATACTTCAAATATAGAATTAATGGCTTTCAGCGACCATCATCATTACTCTAGTCTTGATATTGCTAAAGTGCATCAGACATTTAATGCGTTGAAAGAAAAAGCAACTGATGCGCGTGTTTGGGTTATTACTACAGAAAAAGATGCGGCAAGATTGTCTAGTATTGCGTTACCAGAGGAATTACTTTCTCATATGTATGTACTACCTATAGAAGTGAAAATAATAAACAACGAACAAGAAATATTTAACCAATATATTATTAACTATGTTAGATCGAATAAAAGATACGGCATCTTATCTTCAAAGTAAGATGACTACTGCACCTGAGACTGCTATTATTTTAGGGTCTGGATTAGGTAAACTTGTAGACGAGATACAGATCTCTTCTGAAATTTCTTACAAAGAAATCCCTAATTTTCCAGTGTCTACTGTGGAAGGACATAGTGGCAAATTGATTTTTGGAACTTTGGGTGGTAAAGAGATTATGGCTATGCAGGGACGCTTTCATTATTATGAAGGGTATGCAATGGCTGATGTCACTTTCCCTATTCGAGTAATGAAAGAATTAGGTATCAAAAATCTTTTTGTGTCTAATGCTTCAGGAGGTACTAATCCTAACTTCGAGATTGGCGATTTGATGTTGATCAACGATCACATTAATTATTTCCCAGAACACCCACTTCGTGGTAAAAATCTGTATGGCGATCGCTTTCCAGATATGAGCGAAGCATATGATAAAGAATTTTTGAAACTAGCCAAAGAAGTGGCAGCAGAGTTGAATATCCCAGTTCAAGAAGGTGTGTATTTAGGAACACAAGGTCCTACTTTTGAAACGCCAGCTGAATATCGTATGTTTGGTCGTTGGGGAGCTGATGCGGTTGGAATGTCAACAGTGCCTGAAGTGATTGTGGCCAAGCACGCTAAAATGCGAGTTTTTGGTGTGTCAATAATAACCGATTTAGGGGTGGATGGTAAAATAGTCGAAGTGTCTCACGAGGAAGTGCAAATTGCGGCTGAAGCAGCTCAACCTAAGATGTCGGCTATCATGCGCGAATTGATTCAGCGTATTTAATCTTATATAATTTTATGCGAACAGAAATAGCTACTCTGGGTGAATTTGGGCTTATCAATCACCTGACAAGGGATATGGATATACAGCAGTCGTCTACTTATAAGGGAGTAGGTGATGATGCTGCAGTGTTAAACCCAACAGAAGGGATGCAAACTTTAGTCACAACAGATTTATTGATGGAAGGGGTGCATTTTGATTTGACCTATGTGCCCTTAAAACATTTAGGCTATAAAGCTACGATGGTGAATCTTAGTGATATCTATGCGATGAATGGGTACCCAAAGCAGATTACTGTTTCACTAGCCATTAGCAAACGTTTTAGTGTTGAAGATATAGATCTACTTTATTCAGGTATTCGACTAGCTTGCGAACAACATAAAGTAGATGTTGTAGGAGGCGATACGAGCTCTTCTTTAACAGGTTTGGCTATTAGCATTACTTGTATTGGCGAAGCGGCTAGTGATCAAGTGGTCTATCGCCACGGAGCTAAAGCGACCGATTTGCTATGTGTTAGCGGAGATTTAGGGTCGGCCTATGCAGGACTTCAACTTCTGGAAAGAGAAAAACTAGTTTTTCAAGGGCAGAAGGGGAATGAGGATATGCAGCCAGATTGGGCGGGCAAAGAATATTTGCTCGAAAGACAATTGAAGCCTCAAGCCCGTAGAGATATTATTGATAAGCTCCGTGAAGCTAATGTTAAACCAACTTCAATGATTGACATTAGTGACGGCTTATCAAGTGAGATTCTTCATATCTGTAACGAGAGTAAGGTGGGATGCCGACTGTATGAAGATAAAATTCCTATTGATTATTTGACTGCTGTTCAGGCCGAGGAATTCAATATGAATTTATCTACTTTTGCACTCAATGGTGGAGAAGATTATGAGTTATTGTTTACTGTACCTCTTTCTGCACATCCTACTATGGAGGAAATGGAAGATGTGAAAATTATCGGATACATAACCGAAGCTGATCTTGGTACCTTTATGATAACTCGAGATGGGCAAGAGTTTGAGCTTACAGCCCAAGGTTGGAATCCTCTTAAAAAAGAGTCTACATTTGAAGAAGAAAAGGACGTATAACATCCTTTTTTGTAGCAATAACTGATGAAAAGGGCCTAATTGCGCAAAAAACAAGGCGTAAAGTTTGCATCCTTAAAAAAAAGATGTACCTTTGCATCCGCAATAAGCAAGGTGCCATAGCTCAGTTGGTAGAGCAAAGGACTGAAAATCCTTGTGTCCCCGGTTCGATTCCTGGTGGCACCACGCTTGTTACTATGGAGGTGCCATAGCTCAGTTGGTAGAGCAAAGGACTGAAAATCCTTGTGTCCCCGGTTCGATTCCTGGTGGCACCACTTTCCTGAAATACGAAGGATATACTTGAAAAGGTATATCCTTTTTTTATACATCTATAAACATAAAACTATGATAGCAATTATTGGCGCAATGGAGGTTGAGGTGCAAAATCTACTTTCTCAAGCGCAGGCAGTCGAGAACGTCACTATTCATGGTCATGTCTTTTATAAGGCGGTATTGTGTAACCATCAAGTTGTCATTACCCAATTGGGAATTGGTAAAGTCAATGCGTCAATTAATTTGACATTAATGCTTTCGCATTTTGATATACATTACATTATAAATACTGGGATTGCAGGAGGTCTGAAGCCCCTTCAAATTAATGATGTGATTGTTTCTGATCGTATATATTATTATGATGTTGATATTCAATTCTTCGGATACCAGTATGGTCAAGTTGCAGGAGAGCCTGAGTATTACCAATCTTCATCAGAGCTAAAACAATTAGTTCGTGAATCTACAATCGATTGTAAGATTGCTCATGTTTGTAGTGGAGATAAGTTTGTCACATCTGTTGATTTGTTGAACGATATTCTGAAAGTCAATTCTGATATTTCTGTAGCAGATATGGAGTCGGCTGCTTTGGCTCATGTAGCACATCGTTTTGCTGTGCCTTTCTTGGTTATTCGTACAATTTCGGATATTATCAATGATAACAATCAACTTGAAAAATATAATGAAGAAGAGAGTGCATTAAAAGCGCAGACAGTTTTGTTAGATGTACTAGCTCATATTCAAGAATGATATATTTGCACTCGCATTAGAAAACGTTCTGTTTTGTGATGTAAAAGTATACCATGCGGCTGTGGCGTAATTGGTAGCCGCGCTAGACTTAGGATCTAGTGTCGAGAGACGTGGGGGTTCGAGTCCCTTCAGCCGCACAATTAGTGAAAGAGGAAGTTCATATTGAATGAGCTTCCTCTTTTTTTTGTTGTCTTAGTTTTGTGTGACTACTTTCTTCTTTGTTTTCTTCTTACTCTTAGCAGTGTCTCTTCCTATAGACTGTAGCGTTTCCCTTAAAGGAGATGTACCTACTATGCATGTAGAGTAGGTCGTTTTTCATATTACTCCGTCTTTTTCTGTCATAGCTTCGTCCCCTCTTGAGCACCTATTGCACACATCACTTCTCTTCCTTTGTTTATATACATAATGTGTTCTTTCCTTGTCTTGCTTTTTCATTGTCTTTTTCTGTTAAAAGCCCACGTTTTATCCATATTTCTGTTGTATTTATTTGGTGTGTATGTTTAAAAGCACTACTTTTGCATCCGCAATCAGGAAACGAGGTGCCTGCGGTCAACTGGCCGCATTGATTCTCCTAGTTTTGTGTTTGTATTTGCTTGGATACGTTTTGAGTTTCGGTTCAAAAATAAAGTTCAAATTTTCTGCTCAAATAATTTGGAGTGTAAGAATAAAGCTTGTATCTTTGCATCCGCTTTCCGAAAGAAACAAGGTTTGCAATGGTGAACCAGCTACCATGCGGAGAGCTAGACAAAAAGAAAAGTGTTCTTTGAAGATATTTACATAACAACAAGTAGTACAAGGCTATTATGATTTTATAATAGCAATTATTAAACCGTCAATATTAATATTGAAACAGGTGTAATCCAATACTTGAAATCAGGTCATCTTGATAAAACAGATCAACTTAGATGTGCATGTTATATATAATATGTATATCGTGAAATAATATTTTTACAATGAAGAGTTTGATCCTGGCTCAGGATGAACGCTAGCTACAGGCTTAACACATGCAAGTCGAGGGGTAACATGGGAGCTTGCTTCCGATGACGACCGGCGCACGGGTGAGTAACACGTATCCAACCTACCTATTACTTGGGGATAGCCTTTCGAAAGGAAGATTAATACCCAATGGTCTTGAGGTCCTGCCTGGGACTTTAAGTAAAGAATTTCGGTAATAGATGGGGATGCGTTTCATTAGTTAGTAGGTGAGGTAACGGCTCACCTAGACATCGATGAATAGGGGTTCTGAGAGGAAGGTCCCCCACACTGGTACTGAGACACGGACCAGACTCCTACGGGAGGCAGCAGTGAGGAATATTGGTCAATGGGCGCAAGCCTGAACCAGCCAAGTAGCGTGAAGGATGACTGCCCTCTGGGTTGTAAACTTCTTTTATAGGGGAATAAAGTGCGTCACGTGTGATGTTTTGTATGTACCCTACGAATAAGGACCGGCTAACTCCGTGCCAGCAGCCGCGGTAATACGGAGGGTCCGAGCGTTATCCGGATTTATTGGGTTTAAAGGGTGCGCAGGCGGGATGTTAAGTCAGTTGTGAAAGTTGGACGCTCAACGTTCAAATTGCAATTGAAACTGGCATTCTTGAGTGCAGTGGAGGTAAGCGGAATTCGTGGTGTAGCGGTGAAATGCTTAGATATCACGAAGAACTCCGATTGCGAAGGCAGCTTGCTATACTGCAACTGACGCTCATGCACGAAGGTGTGGGTATCAAACAGGATTAGATACCCTGGTAGTCCACACAGTAAACGATGAATACTCGCTGTTGGCGATATACCGTCAGCGGCCAAGCGAAAGCATTAAGTATTCCACCTGGGGAGTACGCCGGCAACGGTGAAACTCAAAGGAATTGACGGGGGCCCGCACAAGCGGAGGAACATGTGGTTTAATTCGATGATACGCGAGGAACCTTACCCGGGCTTAAATTATAGGTGCATAGATCAGAGATGGTCTTTTCTTCGGACTCCTATGAAGGTGCTGCATGGTTGTCGTCAGCTCGTGCCGTGAGGTGTCGGCTTAAGTGCCATAACGAGCGCAACCCTTATCATTAGTTACTAACAGTTCATGCTGAGGACTCTAGTGAGACTGCCGTCGTAAGATGTGAGGAAGGTGGGGATGACGTCAAATCAGCACGGCCCTTACGTCCGGGGCCACACACGTGTTACAATGGGGGGTACAGCAGGTCGCTACCTGGCAACAGGATGCTAATCTCAAAAGCCTCTCTCAGTTCGGATCGAAGTCTGCAACTCGACTTCGTGAAGCTGGATTCGCTAGTAATCGCGCATCAGCCATGGCGCGGTGAATACGTTCCCGGGCCTTGTACACACCGCCCGTCAAGCCATGGAAGCCGGGGGTACCTAAAGTCCGTAACCGCAAGGATCGGCCTAGGGTAAAACTGGTAACTGGGGCTAAGTCGTAACAAGGTAGCCGTACCGGAAGGTGCGGCTGGAACACCTCCTTTCTGGAGAGATGACTACTTACAGTTAAATGTGTCAAGTACATTACACTTATCGGTTTGATAAGCTTGTACGCTTGCTTGTTGTTATAAAATAAAATAAGAGAAAGTAAGAAGCTGAGTACCATCACACAGCAGATTATTTTGAACTAGTCCTATAGCTCAGTTGGTTAGAGCGCTACACTGATAATGTAGAGGTCCGCAGTTCAAATCTGCGTGGGACTACTTTCGGGGGATTAGCTCAGCTGGCTAGAGCACCTGCCTTGCACGCAGGGGGTCATCGGTTCGAATCCGATATTCTCCACTTAGAATAATTATTTGATGCTTTATAGTATCGAGGCGTTATTCAGATTGATCTTTGACATATTGTACAACCAATTTTCTGTTATGAAATCATGTAAATGATAGATTAACCGTAAAGTAACGAATTTATACGAGCGCATTTAGTAGCAATACTAAATGAGTATAGAAGAAAGTAATTAAGGGCGCATGGCGGATGCCTTGGCTCTCGGAGGCGATGAAGGACGTGATAAGCTGCGATAAGCTGCGGGTAGGTGCAAATAACCATTGATCCGTGGATTTCCGAATGGGACAACCTAATATGTTGAAGACATATTATCCTGAATAGGAGGCCAACGCAGGGAACTGAAACATCTTAGTACCTGTAGGAAAAGAAAACAAAAGTGATTCCCCTAGTAGTGGCGAGCGAACGGGGATTAGCCCAAACCATTAATGTTCCGGCATTAATGGGGTTGTAGGACCACGTTGTGGGACCATAAGTAGTGACTGGAACACACTGGAAAGTGTGATCATAGAGGGTGATAATCCCGTACAGGAAGCGACTTAGGCCCTAGTGGTATCCTGAGTAGCGCGGAACACGAGAAATTCTGTGTGAATCTGCCAGGACCATCTGGTAAGGCTAAATACTCCCGAGAGACCGATAGCGAACAGTACCGTGAGGGAAAGGTGAAAAGTACTTCGAATAGAAGAGTGAAATAGTTCCTGAAACCATGCGCTTACAAGCGGTCGGAGCATCTATATGGTGTGACGGCGTGCCTTTTGCATAATGAACCTACGAGTTACTTTCACTGGCAAGGTTAATTGTCTAGAGACAAGTAGCCGAAGCGAAAGCGAGTCTTAATAGGGCGCCATAGTCAGTGTGAGTAGACGCGAAACCAAGTGATCTACCCTTGAGCAGGTTGAAGGTTAGGTAACACTAACTGGAGGACCGAACCAATAAGCGTTGAAAAGCTTCTGGATGACTTGAGGGTGGGGGTGAAAGGCTAATCAAACTTGGAGATAGCTCGTACTCCCCGAAATGCATTTAGGTGCAGCCTATAGAATTACTAATGTGAGGTAGAGCGACTGATAAGATGCGAGGGCTTCGCCGCCTATCAAGTCTTGATAAACTCCGAATGCGCATTAGTTTAATCTATGGAGTGAGGGCATGGGTGCTAAGGTCCATGTCCGAGAGGAGAAGAATCCAGACCATCAGCTAAGGTCCCTAAATAACCACTAAGTTGAACTAACGAAGTAAGATTGCTAAGACAGCTAGGATGTTGGCTTGGAAGCAGCCATTCATTTAAAGAGTGCGTAACAGCTCACTAGTCGAGGAGTTTTGCATGGATAATAATCGGGCATAAGTGGTTTACCGAAGCTATGGATCCCTTATGGGATGGTAGGGGAGCATTCTACTCTGCGTTGAAGATATACCTTGAGGTGTGTTGGAGCGTGTAGAAAAGCAAATGTAGGTATGAGTAACGATAAAGGGGGTGAGAAACCCCCTCGCCGAAAGACTAAGGTTTCCTGATCAACGCTAATCGGATCAGGGTTAGTCGGGTCCTAAGACTAAGCCTAATGGCGATGTCGATGGCCGAATGGGTTAATATTCCCATACTAGTATAATATAGTGATGTGGTGACGGAGAAGTGAAAGCATCGCCATCTGACGGAATAGATGGTTAAAGGGTGTAGATATACGCTTGGTAGGCAAATCCGCCGAGTGTGTCGAACCTGATAGTACTCAGACGTCCTTGGACTGATGAGATAGTATGTGTAACCATGCTCCCAAGAAAACCCGCTAAACGTTAATTATTATACTACCCGTACCGTAAACGGACACACGTAGTCGGGATGAGTATTCTAAGGCGCTTGAGTGATTCGCGGTTAAGGAACTAGGCAAATTAACCCTGTAACTTCGGGATAAAGGGTCCCTACTTTAAGTAGGGCGCAGAGAATAGGTCCAGGCAACTGTTTACCAAAAACACAGGGCTGTGCAAAATCGAAAGATCACGTATACAGCCTGACACCTGCCCGGTGCTGGAAGGTTAAGAGGAGAAGTTATCTTCGGAGACGCTTTGAATTGAAGCCCCAGTAAACGGCGGCCGTAACTATAACGGTCCTAAGGTAGCGAAATTCCTTGTCGGGTAAGTTCCGACCTGCACGAATGGTGTAATGATCTGGACACTGTCTCAACCGCGAGCTCAGTGAAATTGTAGTATCGGTGAAGATGCCGATTACCCGCGATGGGACGAAAAGACCCCGTGAACCTTTACTATAGCTTAACATTGAATTTGGGCACGTGATGTGTAGGATAGGTCGGAGACTTTGAAGTTGGCACGCTAGTGTTGATGGAGTCGCTGTTGAAATACGACCCTTTACTTGTTTGAATTCTAACTCGCTAATGCGAGGACATTGTTTGGTGGGTAGTTTGACTGGGGTGGTCGCCTCCAAAAGTGTAACGGAGGCTTCTAAAGGTACCCTCAGGACGATTGGTAACCGTCCGTAGAGTGTAATGGCATAAGGGTGCTTGACTGGGAGACTTACAAGTCGATCAGGTAGGAAACTAGAGCATAGTGATCCGGTGTTTCCGCATGGAAGGGACATCGCTCAAAGGATAAAAGGTACTCCGGGGATAACAGGCTGATCCCTCCCAAGAGCTCATATCGACGGAGGGGTTTGGCACCTCGATGTCGGCTCGTCACATCCTGGGGCTGGAGAAGGTCCCAAGGGTTGGGCTGTTCGCCCATTAAAGTGGCACGCGAGCTGGGTTCAGAACGTCGTGAGACAGTTCGGTCTCTATCTATCGTGGGCGTATGAAATTTGCGTGGCTCTGACACTAGTACGAGAGGACCGTGTTGGACAGACCTCTGGTTTACCAGTTGTATCGCCAGGTGCATTGCTGGGTATCTACGTCTGGATCGGATAAGTGCTGAAAGCATCTAAGTACGAAGCCGGCCACAAGATTAGATTTCTTAGGGTTGTTGTAGACGACAACGTTGATAGGCTGCAGGTGTAAAGGTGGTAACATCAAAGCCGAGCAGTACTAATTGCCCGTTCACTTTCTTCTAGTATATGTTCTTTACTTTAGTAATGATATTTGTTTGTACGATATGTCTACCTTATTTAGGTGACTATAGCATTAGGGTTCCACCTCTTCCCATTCCGAACAGAGAAGTTAAGCCTAATCACGCCGATGGTACTGCGTAACTGTGGGAGAGTAGGTAGTCGCCGTTTTTTAGTGAGGCCTTCGAGATATGTATCTCGGAGGTCTCTTGTTATTTATGCAGGGGTATGTATTCTTAACTATTCCGCTTTTATTACGAACTATGTTTGTTATCAACATAATGTACAATGGTTATGCACAAGTATGTGTATAACTATTTCTTTTTGCACAGGACACTAATCATGTATGTAAGTCCCAGCGTGTCTGTATTAAACGGTATATAATCTTTGTACTACTTATCATCAGTCGTTGTTCACCAACTTCGATATCAAAGTTCACGAACAACGACATCGAAGTTCGCCAACACCGATATCAAAGTTCGCGTACTTTGACTGGGAGTGCCCTATAGTCAACGTATATTCTACTTTGACAAGATATGATTATAGTATATAAAGTCGCATATGTGTAGACGCAAAAGAAAAGAGACTCCAACTTGTAGAGTCTCTTCTATATCCCATATAATGCTAGAGGGTTACGCTTTTGTTTGTACGACTTCTTGGGCTACTTCTTTTTCAGAGGGAACATACCCTTCCTCGTACATAAAGCGCTTAATACTTTTCTTAGGAGTTTTGACAAACTCATCTGGCATGATTTCGTATCGAGCCATACGCTCGTATCCAGCCACTTGACTATTGATTTCTTTGAGGTTATCATCCATGATGCGTTTTACGCTATCTGTAGAGCCAAAAATAGAGAATGATTAGTACTAGTTCTGTATGTCTTGAGAACTAATAAACTTAATCAATATTTATAGCATGTCTTGAGTATCTTTAGGATGATCTAATTTAGCAAATTCTCCAGGAGCAATTCCAAAAGTGTTTTTGAAGACATGTGAGAAATGTGATAGACTTTTAAATCCAACAGCATAAGCCACATCTGAAATATTCATTGCTTTTTTTGTAAGTAGATCTTTAGCTGTATCTAGACGTATTGTCCTAATATAGTCTGAAGCACTTTGACCCGTTAATTTTTTGAGTTTACGGTGCAAGTGTACACGACTGATTCCAACTTCATCTGCGAGTTGTTGTACATTATAATTTGCATCACTTAAATGCTGATTAACTGCTTTCATCATTTGACGTAAAAATATTTCATCTGGAGATTCAATAACTAATGCTTTTACATATTCACTTTTAATACGTTTACGCTCTTCACTAATATAAGTCGTTTGTTGTTTTTGGATCATTCGATTAATAGTGCTTATTAGTAAATGTTCGTTGAACGGTTTCCCTATATAAGCATCTACTCCAGAATCAAGTCCTTTAACTTGATCAGTAATTTCATGTTGTGAAGACAGTAAAATAAATGGGGTGTTCTGCATGCGAACTCTTTTTCTTACCTCTTTGCAAAATGTGAGACCATCCATATGTGGCATACGTAAATCGCTTACAATACAATCGACATTGTGGGATAAAAGATAATCCAATGCCTCTGTTGCTTCAATCTTTTCCACCACGTAAAATATGTCTTTCAATATATCTGAGATATAACTAATCATTTCTATATCGTCATCCACGACAAGGATCGTTTTCTTTTGTTTTTTATCGGTCTTTTCAACTTCTGGTAGTGATACATCTTCTTGAATATATTCATTTAATTGAATCTTATCTGTTGTTTCTTCGGCATATGATCTTGTTTTGATGGAACTACTTGATGGTATAGTAACTGTAAAACACGTGCCACTTCCATCTGTAGAGCTTTCTACCTTGATGGTTCCCTGTAATAGATCAATGAGTGATTTTGTAAGATGCAATCCAATACCAATACCCGACTCGCTATTTTTTGTTTGTTCTTTGGGTTGGTAAAAACGCTCAAAAATATGTGCCAAATCTTTATCTTCAATACCTCGACCTGTATCCTGAATGCGAAGACGAATACCACTAGATGAAGAAATGGTCATATTTTCATCTGTATATGGTTCTACATATACGTTTATTTGACCTCCACTAGGGGTGTATTTAAAAGCATTAGACAAGAGATTATGAACGATTTTTAAAAATGAATCTTTGTCGCTAATGAGAATGATTTCTTCATCAGGAAAATGCATGTCTAATGATACTTTCTTTTTTTGTTGGTAGAACGAATAATCTAGAGCTAATGAATGTAATGTCGCACATACATTAATTTCATCTTTATGCAGTGGAAAATGGCCAGTCTCAATTTTACGCACATCAAGTAGTTGATTCACTAAATCGAGAATATGTTTTGCGTTGCGGTACATGGTCAAAATAATTTCAGGAGAAATCTGTTTGTTTTTTTCTGAAATGATCTTTTCCAAAGGAGATAAAATCATAGTGATCGGAGTACGAATATCATGTGATATATTCGTAAATGTTTCAAATTTAACTTGGTTGAGTGCTACAGTGTGTTCATATTTCATACGCTGCGTTTTGTTCAGATACAGAATATGTATAAAGCGATAGATGAAAAATAGAAGCAATAAGGTGATGATAGACCATAGTATGTTAGCTATGATCGTAGCATACCATGGTGGTAATACATCAATACTATATTTTTGGATATGTGTGTAGTGATTGCGCAATAAAGCTCGTGCTTCTAGTTGGTATTCTCCAGGAGGTAAATGGCTCACAATAATATCATGTTGTCCATTTGGCAAACTAGTCCAAGTCTTATTTAGTTTGGGGATTCTATATTGTATTTTTTCATTTTTGCTATTTCTCATGTTGAATGTCGAGAAAGCTAAATTGATTTGACTGTTCCCATGTGGAATTTGTATAGTGATATCGTCTTTGGGTAAACAATAATGCTTTACTGATTCAACTTCATAAGAAATCAGATTTAATGTATAATTTTCAACGTGACGTTTTACGGCAAGAGGTTTAAAATAGGACACACCTGTAAGTCCGCCTATATGAATTATTCCTTCATAAGACTTATAGATTGCTTGTTGATAGAATTCGTTACCTTGAAGACCATCTTCTGCATAGTAATTCGTAAATGTTCTGGATTGAATATCAAACTTTGAGACACCATGAAGGGTGCTTATCCATAAGTTATTATCTGCATCTGCACTTAATCCAGAAATACCATTACTACATAATCCATCTTTTGTTGTATATTGTATTGCGTCATTACCATCAGGATCAGTGCAATACAAACCATAGTGAGAACCTATCCAAAGATAACCTCTACAATCTTGAGTAATACATGTAACAGCTATATTATGAAGTGCAGGTATATCTGATATGATGGGGCGTACCTTTTTTGTTTTAGGTGATAGCCAGTAAATCCCTTCTCCCGTACTCATCCATAATCTACCAGTACGATCTTTAAATAATGCGTACACCCATTCGCTTGGAGTGATCATTTTTTCTATTGTTATTTCTTTGGTAACTGGATCTGTAGTTAGTAGTAATAGACCAGCTCCGAAAGTTGCAACCCATGTTTGTGTCTTGTTTTCAGGTAAAAAGCAAGTGATTTGTTTTACATTGTAGTTTTTTAGATTTACAGCTTGCGCTTTGAAGGAATTGGGAGCTACATGGTATAATCCGTGTGCATATGTGCCGACCCACATCCCAATTTTTTCTTGAAATAATAGAGCTGTTATAGTGTTGGGGGCAGTCGTTTGAGAATCAAATAGGACAGATTGACTGGTGCCTTTCTGTTTGTCATAGATAAATAATCCATAACTATCAGTTCCTAACCATAGTCTACTCTTATTATCTCCTGTAATTGATAATATAGGGGCTTTGGCATTTATATGACCTCTAATTTGCGTCGGGCTGATATAGCCAAATGCAGAATCAATTTGAGGAATAAACAAAACACCAGCACCGTATGTCCCAATCCAGTAGTTTTTCTCCTTATCTATAAGAATATGATGTACTTTGTCATGTTGTAGAGCGAAACTATTATGAGGAATATTATATGGCTTGTATGTGTGTGCCTTTATATCATACAGAAGAATACCTTCTCCTTCTGTACCAATTAGCAAGTTGTTTGCGCTCTCTAGGCATAATGTTTTAATTCCGATATTACCTAACGTATGATGAGATAAGACATGTGGCTCTTGAGATTGATCATTCAATCCAAAAATAAATAATCCATTATGTAATGTGCTGACAATAATTTGATTATTCTTTCCCTTTATCAATGATGTTATCATAGCATCTTTTGGTAGGCCATATACATCAAGGTGGTGTATCTCTTTGCGTTGTTGTATGGTTCTATATAATCCACGGTCGTCAGTTGCTACCCATAATTCATGATTATTATCTTCTAATATGCTGGTAATTAAAGCAGCACTTGTTTGATCTTTGGAAGAATTATCAGCGTGAATTTTTACACAAGGTTTTGCTTGAGAAATTGTTAAAATACCTTCGCAGGAAGTCCCACATAGTAAGTCCCCAGAGCTTGTTTGTAAAAAACAAGTGATATGTGGATAGATTTGTTTCCCATTTCTAGAGACAATTACTGTATGAAAGTTATTGGCGTGTGCGTCATAATATTGTATCCCTTGTGAAGATCCAATCCAAAGTATTCCATCTTTTGTAACATATAGACTACGTAAGTTGTCATTGCTGATTGAAAGCGAGTCTTCTACATTATGATAATAATTAGTAATTCTGATTCCATCAAATTTATTAAGTCCGTTTTGAGTCGCAACCCATATATTTCCGATAGAATCTTGAACAATGTCTTTTGTTAGGCTATTGGTGAAGCCATTACTTGTGTCAAATTGACGTACTTGCGCTGATAATGGGTAAGTTAGTAACATTAATATAACTACCAAGGCGCTAAAACGCATTAAAAGTAATAAATGTTTTTTCATGTATTATGTGGTTATCTAAGGAACTCCAAAGATACGCGCTTAGTTTCTCATTTCCAAATGAATGTTTTTAGTTTTTTGTTCTGATGTTACATAGATTTGTCTGAATGTTACCATGTTACAATCGTACCCTTTCAGGTATCAAAAAAAATTGAGGAGATAAGTTGCAGTATATATATTTGTGTCTTGTTAACTGAGTTCATTATGTATTAATGTAACTACTAATAATCTAGTATAGAATGAAAAAGAAATTTATTTCGGTATTGTTAGCTATTGCAATTCCGGCATTGGTCGTCGCACAAGGTCTGAAGTTGACTGTACCAATTAATGAAGGGTGGGTTTTTACATCACCAAAAAAGCCAAGCTTATTAATACGAGGTGTTAATGAAACAGGTGAAATTCAAACTAAACCTTTGTCTATCTTTGTAGAAACAGATACGCATGAGCTAGTCTATAAGTTAGATCAGAATATCACAATTCCTCCTAAAGATAGTTTGACAAATACGATTTCTCTTCAATCAATCAAACCAGGCTTTTATCACTGCCTAGTAAAATCAGAGCAGGATACGATCAGAAGTTTTAATTTTGGATTTGATCCTGAAAGTATTTATAGCCCTGCGGATTATAAAGCCGATTTTGATCAATTTTGGTCGCAAACTAAAAAAGAATTAGCTCAGGTAAAACCAGAGTATTCACTCACGTTAATTCCAGATAGTAGTAATAATGTATGCAAACTATATCGTGTGCGTATGAAAAGTTTTGGTGGAGTTGAGATACAAGGTTTTTATTCAGTCCCTGTCAAAAAAGGTAAGTATCCTTGTGTCGTTAGTTATATGGGATATGGAAGTAAGCCATGGGCACCAGGACCTAACGATAATCCTCATCGTGTGCTGTTTGTTTTAAGTACTCGAGGACAAGGATTGTGTGAAAGCACTAATCCTTATGGGGACTGGGTTACATACAATTTAAATAATAGAGATACCTATTATTACCGAGGTGCTTTTATGGATTTAATACGAGCTATTGATTTTGTTTCCTCACGTCCTGAAGTACGCAAAGATGCAATTTTTGCAGAAGGTGCAAGCCAAGGAGGAGCTTTTACATTGGTCGCTGCTGCATTAGATAAACGCATTGTAGCAATAGCACCTTGTATCCCATTTTTGAGTGACTTTAAAGATTACTTCAATATTGTAAACTGGCCGGCTACTCCTATTCGAGCTAAACAATCAGAGATGTGGATGTCAAATGAGGATCTGTTTAAGGTGTTGTCTTATTTTGATGTCAAAAATTTTGCGCATATGATTCATTGTCCAGTTATGATGTCGGTGGGACTTCAAGACCCTGTATGTCCTCCTCACACAAACTTTAGTAGTTATAATTTGATTCGTGCCCCTAAAAGTTATTCTATTTATCCAGTTTGCAAACATGATGTCCCAAAAGAGTGGTGGCCAAAGCGTGACGCTTTCTTTGAAAAATATACTCCTAAAAAATAATTGTTCTCTTAATTAATAATACTAATACATGAAAAAATTACTATTAACCTCCTTTGTGTGTTTGTTGGCCATGCTGACTTATGCGCAAAATCTACCCATCAATGGTATTGTGATTGACTCCAAAACAGGTGATCCAATTATTGGTGCTAGTGTTTTAATAAAAAATAAACAATCAGGTACCATTACAGACTTCGATGGACGGTTTGTTTTAAAAGTGGAAAAATACCCGACTACTATTATAGTAAAATATATTGGGTACAAATCACAAGAATATGTTATGAAGTCTGGAAAGGAATTTACTATTCGTTTATCAGAAGATTCTGAGTTACTAGACGAAGTTGTAGTTGTTGGATACGGTAGCATGAAAAAAAGCGACATGTCTGGTGCCGTAGCTTCCATTAAGAGTAAGGATCTGATGACTGGTAATCCTTCTGATTTGAGTCAAGGTCTTAGTGGTAAGATTGCGGGTGTGCAGATTAATCAAAACGATGGAGCGCCTGGGGCTGGAGTAAGTATCCAAATTCGTGGTGCGAACTCTTTCTCAACCAATACTCAACCATTATTTATTGTTGATGGTGTGCCATTTGATGCTGGCTCAACTCCATCAAGTGATGCTAACAGTGGGAATAATCAATCGTTCAATGCTTTGAACTTTATCAACCCTCATGATATTGAATCAATTGAGGTCTTAAAAGATGCGTCAGCTACAGCTATCTATGGTTCACGTGGAGCTAATGGTGTTGTACTTATTACAACAAAACGTGGAGAACATGGTCATGACAAAGTGGAGTTCTCATCTAGTTTTACTATCTCTAAAGTGGCTAACCGCGTAAATATGCTTAAACCAAGTACATATGCGTCATATATTAATGAAGAAACTTTGAATAGTGCATATTACTATGGAACGCCTTATGGAAAATTACCTTACTCAGGTACTTGGAGTTATTCTTTGAATGCAGATCAGACTTATAATTATAATAATGGTACGTATAACCCATCTCCAAGTGATTTCAATAGCCCAGGAATTTATACCGATGAATATGGTAATAAAGAAGTTGTTGGAGGAAGCGATTGGCAAGATGAGATTTATCAAGTTGGTTTTTCTCAAGAGTACAATTTAAGTGTTTCTGGTGGATCTGATAAGGGCTGGTACGCCTTCTCTGGAAATTATCTTGATCAATCAGGTACTATTAAAAACTCTGGAATGAAACGTTATTCTTTGCGTAGTAATTTAGGACGTAAGATTAATAAGTTTTTGGAGTTAGGAAGTAACATGAGCTATACAAATAGCGATACAGACTTTGCAAAGACAAGTGCATATGATTATGGTGTGATTCGTAGTTCACTTATATTCCCTACAACTTTTGCGCCTGATATGGATACCACTTCTTCGGATGAATTGAATTGGTTGGCTGCAAACCCTGCTGAGTATGTAAAATCAGCAAAAGATAATTTGAAGTCAATTAACTTCTTTAGTTCTTCTTACGCACAAATTCAATTCTTACCTTATTTGAAATTTCGTCAGAATGTGGGAGTTAGTTATACTTCTCAACGTCGCCAAACTTATTATAATCGACATACACAAGAAGGTAAGTCACCTGTAAATGGTAAGGCTGGACAAAGTGATAGTTGGTGGCAAAGTATGACAGCAGAATCATTGGTTACTTTTGATAAAACTTTTGATAAGATACATCATATCAATGCTGTTGCTGGTTTTACTATCGAAAAAGCTAAGAGTGGTTATAAGTCAATGACAGCAGCAAATTTTCCGAACGATTTGACTGAAGCATATGATATGAGTTTAGGTCTTGACCCAGGAGAACTTCAAAGTGGGGCTTCTGATCAGGCATTGCTGTCTTTCTTAGGACGTGTTAATTATACATTAAAAGATAAGTACATATTTACAACATCTTATCGTCGTGATGGTTCCAGTAAGTTTAGTGAAAACAACAAATGGGCAAACTTTTTATCTGGCGCTTTTGCTTGGCGTTTGAGTGAAGAAAAATTTATTAAGGATTTAGGTCTCTTTAGTAATTTAAAATGGCGCGTAAGTTACGGTCAGACAGGTAACCAAGCTATTAGCGACTATCGTACTATACCATTGTTATCCGTTTCTAATTATCCATTTGGTGGATCATCAAGTAGTGGCTTCTCTGAAGTTAGTTGGAGAGGACCAGTATCAGCTGATTTGAAATGGGAAACAACTGATCAGTACAACGTTGGTATAGATCTAGGCTTTGATAGTAATCGATATACCTTAACAGCCGATTATTATTATAAGAAAACGAAAGATCTGCTTCAAGAAGTGAAGATCCCTAGTAGTACTGGTTTTTCTAATATGATGGTTAATAGTGGCCACGTGACTAATGAAGGATTAGAGTTGACTGCTCATGTTGATGTCTTTCGTGACACTCCTGTAAAATGGAGCGTAGATGGTAACTTGTCATTTAATAAGAATAAAATTGGCGGTCTAGAAGCTGATCAATTTGCAAATACACTTTGGTATGGTGCTGATGATGTATTTATTCAACGTAATGGTTGCCCAATCGGTGCTATTTATGGATATGTAGAAGATGGTTTTTATGATAATGAAGCAGAAGTACGTGCTAATCCATTATATACAAATGCTTCAGATGCAACTGTCAAAGGACTTATTGGTGAAATAAAATATAGAAACTTGGATGATGATCCAAAACTTACTGAGTCTGATAAAACAATCATTGGTGATACTAATCCTGACTATACGTATGGTATTACAAATACTATTCGTTGGAAAAATTTGACTTGCTCGTTCTTCCTTCAAGGTTCACATGGTAATGATGTCTTTAATGGTAATTTATTGGATGTGAAAATGGGTAATATTGGTAATATCCCAGAATTTGCATACAATTCACGTTGGACACCAGCAACTACAGACAAAGCAAAATGGCCTAAAGCGATTTCAGGTTATAATCGTACAATGTTGATTTCAGATCGTTATGTGGAAGATGGATCATACATTAAATTGAAGAATATTAATGTGTCTTATCGTTTTGATTTCAACAATGAGTATATAAGTAATTTGGTGCTTTATGCAAGTGCAACGAATTTATTTACCATTACAGACTATAGTTGGTTCGATCCAGATGTCAATGCTTTTGGTACTGATTCGTCAAGACGCGGGGTTGATATTTATTCCTATCCAGCTGCACGCACGTTCTCACTAGGAGTGAAATTAGGATTTTAACAACTTAAATAGACCATAATGAAAAAACATAATATAATATTCTTACTAGGGCTTGTATTTTTGAGTCCCCTAGCAGTAGTAAATACCTCATGTAGTGATGTATTAGAAGAAAAGCCTAAAAGTGCCATAGGACCTGATCAGCTAGGTGATTCAGACGAGGCTATTAGCCTATGGGTATCAGGTGTATACAATAAATGGTGTGATGATATGTTTCGTTGGGATAACTTTCCACGTGTTCTTGAGTTAGACAACGATTATGTGTCAGGGCCAGATTGGGCATTTAGTAATCTTGGAGCAGGTAACTTTCAAGGTGATGATCAAACTAATACCATGTGGACAGGTGGGTATAGTATTATTAATCGTTGTAATTTGGCTATTAAACAGATTAAGGCGATGTCAAAATGTACTGAAGATTTTCAAAACAATGCTTTAGGTGAAATTTACTTTCAAAAGGCATTTGTGTATTTCATGTTGACAAGAGCTTATGGGGAAATTCCTTTGTTTGATAAAACGGTCAATGATGGAGCTGCATATAATCAACCTCGTCAATCTATTCCAGACGTGTATACTGAAATTATTCGTCTATTGGAAGACGCAAAAGATTTGATGTATACTAAAGATGAAAGTCGTTTTGAGCTTGGGCATGTTTCAGCTGGGGCTGCTGCTGGACTTTTAGCTAAAGTATATGCTACTATGGGATCTGGGGCTCTTGGATCTGGAACAGAAATCGTTGTAAAGACAGGTGCAGCTTATACTCTAGACAATGAAGGGAACAAAGTATTAACTTACCCATCGTCTAAGACTTTTACAAAAGATGTTGTTGCAGGGTATGAAAATTTTGATGCTGTTGATTGTTACACCAAAGCTGCAGCTTACGCTAAAGCCGTTATGGATGGTGATTATGGACACTATGAATTGATGGATTTTGATGCTTTATGGGATCGAAACAATTACAATACAGGCGAACATATGTTTATGATTAATGCCAAGTCTGGTGATGAAAAGTTAGGTAACCGCATTCATAGATGGTTTTGTGGAACTCCGAATGCTGCTGGAGTTATTCAAACAGGACTTTGGATAGGTCAGCGTCAACATTGGTATTTCCTTTTTGATCATGATGATTATCGTATTAATCAAGGAATTATTCATAAGTACCAGTATTATTATCAAGAAGAAGGAAATAATGCATGTTATTATCCTAAAACTCCAGAGTATACTTTGAAGGCTACTGGGTATGATACAAATGGTCAATACGTACAAGCTCCAGAAGCTCCTTATGATGATGGTCATGTTTATATATATAATGTGGATGCAACTGGTTTGGCTTTTACAACAAAATTTGCTGATGTAACAGATCCAACTCTTGATCGTACTGATGCTTATTATCCAATGCTTCGTTATTCTGATATTGTGCTTATTTATGCTGAAGCCATGGCAGAAATTTCAAGTGGAGTAAGTTCTGAAGCCATTAAAGCATTAAACACATTGCGTGTACGTAATAATAGTGTATTGGCTGTAACTAGTGGAGACAATGCTATTACTACAAAGGTGGCTTTGCGTTCTACAATCCTAGAGGAGAGAGCTAAAGAGTTGGCTTTTGAAGGTAACCGTCGTTGGGATTTAATTCGTTGGGGAATCTATCTTCAGGTGATGAATAGTATTACAGGAGGTTATGATGAATGTGGGGTCAATAAATCTCGTACTGCGCGTAATTTGTTGTATCCACTTCCTAATTCAGAAGTACAAACAAACGATGCAATCTCTGAGAATAATCCTGGATGGAATTAATCATTTATATATAGCACATGATGAAATCAATTAAAACATTATACAAATTATCTACAGTCGTTTTAGCGACTGTAGTATTGGCTGCATGCAATGACGTTGTCACTTATAACGATAATTATGATGATGGTATGACCTCTAAGGGGGCACCTGTTATTTCTGGAATATATGATATCTCAGATAATACAGTGTCTTTGTCTGAGGGGTCACTTGAGCAGATGCTTAAGATTTCTGGAGAAAACTTAAGCCATGTTGAGTCTATTTACTTTAACGATGTTATGGTAGACTTAAGTGAAGTCTATGCAACTGCAGATACGACTTATTTACCAGTGCCAAGAACCCTTCCCACAGAAGTTACAAATATATTGACTTATACTACGGAGCTGGGGACAACAACTCGTGATTTTAAGGTACAGATTCCTTCATTGAAAGTTAAAGGGTTGTATAATGCCTTTGCGCTGCCTGGTGATACTGTTCAAGTTATGGGAGCGTTCTTTGATCTTTATGGATTTGGAACAAATGAAGCTGCTACTTTCTCGTTGGATGGAGCAGTACTTCCACTTGATACTCTTAATCTAAATAGTGAGTATATGGCTATAATCCTTCCAAAAGATGCGTCAGACAATGCAACAATAACTGTTTCTTATCCAAATGTAGATGGTCAGGGTACTTTTTCAATGCCATATCGTAATATTAAGGATATTATTTGGGATTTAAGTGATCCAAGTGCTTGTGGATTATGGGCTGGTACTGACTATATAACTGATGGTAGTAATGCGGCGGATCCTCAATTGTTATATAAAGACTTTATTCGTGTACAAGGTAGTTTCTCGGCTTGGTCATGGAATAATTTACCTTGTGGTGGATTTAATCTTACGGAAGATGCAGCGGCTAACTTCAACAATTATCAATTAAGTTTTGAGGTCTCTTCTAAATCAGCGACTCCTTTTTATGATTCGGGTTCTGCTGGATATATTTTTCAGGTAAATGGAGGAAGCTATGCTTGGAATCCGTCAGCACAAGTAAGTTTTAATACTTATGGAGAATGGGAAACAGTGTCTATCCCTTTATCGACCTTATGTAGTTCGTACACTGCTGGGTGGACAAATTTGTTTATTATTCTTCAACCGAATGGCGACTGGAATGTAGACCATAGTTTCGCAAATATTCGTGTTGAACCAATTATTAATTAATGATGAAAACTAGTTTTTTTTTAAGTATTGTTTTTATGGTATCTCTTTGCTCATGCACTAAACAATCAGATTCTAATCAAGTTATTTATCTTGACGCTAATCGTCCTGTAGAAGAACGTGTAGAGGATTTACTTCCACGTATGACTTTGGAGGAAAAAGTAGGACAGATGAATCAGTTTGTAGGTCTGGAACACATGAAGGCTAATAGCCAGACGATGAATGCAGAAGAATTGTCTAATAATACGGCTAATGCATTCTATCCGGGGGTAGAAGAAAAAGATGTTATTGAGTGGATAAAGCAAGGATATATAGGTTCGTTCCTGCATGTGCTTACTTTGGAAGAAGCCAATAGGATTCAGCATTATGCTATGGATAGTCGTTTGAAAATTCCTGTGATTTTTGGGATAGATGCCATTCATGGAAATGCTAATGCTCCTGATAACACAGTTTATCCAACTAATATTGGGTTGGCTTGTTCTTTTGATACGTTGATGTGCTACCATATTGCACGTGAAACGGCAAAAGAAATGCGGGCGATGAATATGCATTGGACTTTTAATCCTAATGTTGAAGTTGCTCGTGATCCTCGTTGGGGACGTGTAGGTGAGACGTTTGGAGAAGATCCTTTTCTTGTTTCTCAGATGGGTGTCGCGGCAGTCAAAGGCTATCAAGGTTCATTATCTACTGGTGAAGATGTTTTAGCTTGTGCAAAACATTTTATAGCTGGTAGTGAATCAGTTAATGGTACTAATGGCGCACCTGCTGATATCTCTGAGCGTACTTTACGAGAGTTGTTCATGCCTCCTTTTAAGGCTTGTGTAGATGCTGGCGTTGGTAGCTTTATGACCGCACATAATGAGCTTAATGGAATACCGTGTCATAGCAATGAATGGCTCATGGAAGATGTGCTTCGAAAGGAGTGGGGCTTCCAAGGATTTGTGGTGAGTGATTGGATGGACATAGAACATCTTTACGATTTGCATCATACAGCTTCCAGCATAAAAGATGCTTTCTATCAAACTATACAGGCTGGTATGGATATGCATATGCATGGAGTTAAATGGCTTGAATTGGTCACTCAATTAGTTCGTGAAGGAAAGATTAGCGAAAAGAGAATAGATGAATCAGTACGACGTATATTAAAAATTAAATTTCAATTAGGTCTGTTTGAGCATCCTTATGCTGACGCTTCAAAAAGCATGGAAATTCGTCTTTGTGATGAACATCGTAAGACTGCTTTGGAGGCCTCAAGACAAAGTATTGTGTTACTAAAAAATAATGGATTATTACCTTTGTCTAAGGAGGGGTACAAACATGTTTTGGTAACAGGGATCAATGCCGATGATCAGAATCTCTTAGGTGATTGGAGTGCTCCTCAAAATCCTGATAATGTAACTACAGTGCTTGAGGGATTGCGCAGTCACTGTCCTAATGTAAATTATCAGTTTGTTGATCAAGGATGGGATCCACGTAATATGGATCAGAAACAGGTTGATAAAGCTGTACAAGTTGCTAAAAAATGTGATTTGAACATAGTTGTAGCTGGAGAGTATATGATGCGTTTTCGGTGGAAAGATCGTACGTGTGGAGAAGATACAGACAGAAGTGATATTCAGCTAGTTGGTTTACAAAATCAATTAATTGAACGCTTAGTTGCTACTGGTAAACCAACTGTAGTAATTCTTGTCAATGGTCGTCCATTAGGAACAGAATGGATTGCTTCTCACGTAGATGCATTAATTGAGGCGTGGGAACCAGGGATGAGAGGTGGAACTGCTATTGCTGAGATTCTATATGGAGATGTTAATCCATCTGCAAAATTGGCAGTAACAATTCCTCGTAGTGTTGGGCAACAACTAATGGTTTATAATCATAAGCCATCTATGTATTTTCATCCATATACTTTGCATCCATCTACTCCATTATACCCTTTTGGATTTGGGTTGTCTTATACGACTTACGCGTATAAAAACTTTAGAATGGATAAAAAAGAATTGCAAAAAGTAGAGCCAGTTCATGTGAGTGTAGACGTAACAAATACGGGAAAACGATCTGGAGTTGAGATTGTTCAATTATACATACGGGATATGTATAGCTCTGTATCACGTCCTGTAAAAGAACTTAAAGGATTTTATCGAGTTGCACTTAATCCTGGTGAAACTAAGACGGTGCAGTTTACTGTAGAACCGAAAGATTTAGCTTTTTACAATAAGAAGATGGAGTATGTTGTCGAGCCTGGTGAATTCCAGATAATGGTAGGTAGCTCAAGTCAAGATAAAGATTTACTTGTTGAGTCGTTAACCATAGACAGTGAAACATTGATCAGTAAGTAGTAGTTTAATAGTAATTAGATTGTTTTAAGCAGTGGAATTTGATGGAAATATTTTGTGTGTTTCTAGCTTATTTCACTGCTACTTTTTTATAGGTATGGATAGGTGTCATCTTATTTGGCACTTAGTTGTGAATGAGATTTGTGGTGGTTGTATGTTAATGAATTACTTCTTTTGAGAAGAGAGTTATATTAAGATACTTACTTTGCAAACATGTGCATAAATTTTTAGGCTGAATTTATATCAACTTTTTGACAATACGTAGATAACTCTTTATCTTCGCCACGTATCAATTAATTGACCTATAATTATGAAGCATTTACTTATTCCAGCGAACTTTATTAGTATCGCTTTAATTGC
This sequence comes from Bacteroidaceae bacterium, assembly GCA_963668535.1. GTDB lineage: Bacteria > Bacteroidota > Bacteroidia > Bacteroidales > Bacteroidaceae > F22. Next base: position 1,100,396 of record OY764867.1, on the reverse strand, counting down.
TGTGCTTAGTTTTCTGTTTGTGTCGTGTACCAAGAAACAAACAAAAGGAACTAGTTATTTAACAGCTGAAAAAACGGCGGTATTTATGCCTGCTGGATTTGATTCCTTAGATTTTGTCCCTTCTGTTGCTTTAGTGAAGACATTAGATAAGGCTAGTGAAATTCCACAAAATTGGACTTTACGTCCTGTGTTTTCAACAGTAAATACCCCATATGCGACCATGTCTCGTTTAAATAATGATGGCAGTGTCCCCATGCGTTATCGTGCAAAAATTTCGGGATTAGAGGGCGTTGATTTTTATGGCACTGGTGAACAAACTGGTGATTTAAAAAGAAATGGTACTATTGTACCTTTATATAATAATGATAATTATATGTGGTCCAAGGGGCGCATGTATCAATCTATGCCTTTTGTGATGGGTGTACGTCCAGATGGAACAGCATTTGGTGTGATTGCAGATGCAACATCTCGTGGTGAAATTTCATTGAAAGATGGAGCAATTACTATGGATTTTGAAAATCATCCATTTAAGGTTTATATTTTTGAAGAAGCTAATCCTACCGATGTTGTTAATCATTTAGCTGAATTAGTTGGTCATATGCAATTGCCACCAAAGTGGGCTTTAGGATATCAGCAAAGTCGTTATTCATATATGAGTGAAAAAGAGGGTAAAGACATCATGAGAACTTTCCGCAAAAAGAAGATACCATGTGATGTAATATGGTTCGATATTGATTATATGGATGGTTTTAGAATCTTTACTTTTAACAATAAAACATTCCCAAATCCTAAACGTCTAAATGATTTCGCACATAGTATTCACTTTAAGACGGTTTATATGATTGACCCTGGTGTGAAGGTCGATAAGGGGTACTCAGTATATGATCAACTAGTTGCAAATAAAGGATATGTTCTTAATAAGAAACCAGTTGTAGGAGAGAAAGACCAAGACGCAAGTACATCTTTGGCAGTGCAAGTCTCTGCAACAAGTTCACAAAGTGAGGTGAATCAACCACTAGCTATGATAGATAACGATCATGCAACTTATTGGTTGAGCAATATTTCTGATAAGCATCCAGCTGTAATCGTAGATTTAGGAGCTAATAGTGAAATCTTAAATATAGGTATTGAATGGCATAGTATACATTTTCCAGTAGATTACACTATTGAGACATCTAATGATAAAACAAGCTGGAAACTCTTTAATAGCATTAAGAATCAGAAAACTGGAGGTTTTGTTGAAGTACCTTATAAAGAGCAAACTCAGGCACGTTATGTTCGTATATCTTCTAGCAAATTTGCTAAGAAAGCTAATGAGCAAATTGGTATTCACGAAATTATGCTTAATGGAGATCCTGTCAATTACGATAATCCAGATATCCCAGATGATATGGCTGGAGGGCGCGTGTGGCCAGGTATGTGCGCCTTCCCAGACTTTACTCAACCAGTGACACAAGAATGGTGGGCTGGCCTTTGTAAAGACTTTATGTCAACAAATGAAATTGATGGCATGTGGAATGATATGAATGAACCTGCTGTATTTGGTGGTGGTGCATTGTTTACTTTACTTGATAGAGCATGGCATCCTGCTGGATATCAAACAGTTAATGGGGTATTGCCAGCAGGACCACATAGCCAATATCATAATGTATATGGAATGATGATGGTTGAAGCATCTCGTAAGGGGATTCAAGAAGCAAATCCAGATAAACGTCCATTCGTGCTTAGTCGTGCGAACTACTTAGGTGGGCATCGCTATGCAGCAACATGGACAGGTGATATTGCTGCTTCAGAAGCACATATGAAGATGACCACACCGATGTGTATTAATATAGGATTATCAGGTCAGCCGTTTATTGGTCCTGATTCAGGTGGATATGCAGGTGATACAACTCCCGAATTGTTTGAAGAATGGATGGCTATATCTCCTTTTTATCCATTTATGAGAGGACACACTGGTAAGGGACATAATCGTAAAGAACCTTGGTCTTTTGGACCTAAGATAGAAAAAACTTTACGTATTGCTTTTGAACGTCGTTATAGATTATTGCCATATATATATACAACATTTGAAATGGCTAGTCGTACTGGATTGCCTGTGATGCGTCCCCTTTTTATGACTTATCCAAAAGATGCTGACTTCAGAAATGAGCATGATTATTTCATGTTGGGAGGTGATATTTTAGTGAAACCTAATTGGACAGATAAACATTATAAGCAACTAGAAGCTTGGAAGCCATTTTCTTTAGTGAAAGGGGACACGGCTAAGGTTAATCCTACTACCTTCCTGCGTCCAGGGGCAGCACTTGCCGTAGGTCCAGTTATGCAATATACTGATGAGAAAACTTTAGAAAAGATTACGTTATACGTGAATTTTGATAAGAATGGACAAGCTATTGGTACTTTATATGAAGATGCCGGTGATGGATATGGATACAAAAATGGGGAATATTGTCGTACGACATTTATTGTAACAAAAGGAACAAATAAAAATGGGTATACAGTTAAGACAAGTTATGAAGGAAAAGCTCAAACTGTTGTCAAAGATGTTGATATAGTCGTTTTAGATTAAAAAATAACATGTAGATTTTTGAAAGTAAAAACAGGTATGTTTCTAATGCAAATTAGAACATACCTGTTTTTCTTATTTAGCATGATGGATATAATTATTTTAGTTGGTTTGTCATTAATAATTCCTCAGCATTTTCTAGTGCAGCTTGCGTAACGTGTGTACCACTGAGCATATGTGCTATCTCTTGAATGCGTCCAACTCTATCCAATTCTATCATGTGACTATTTGTCTCTGTATCAGTGTCTTCTTTATATACTCTATAATGCGTAGATCCCATCGCTGCAATCTGTGGAAGGTGAGTAATACTCAGAACCTGACGCTTGTATGCCCCCATGTCTTGCATAATATGAGCCATTTTGGTCGCAATCTCTCCAGAAACTCCTGTGTCAATTTCGTCAAAGATAATGGTTGGCATTTTTACAACATCTGCAATAAGTGCTTTCAAGCAAAGCATAACACGAGCAATTTCACCGCCAGATGCAACTTGGTCTATACGTTCAAGTGCACCATTCTTATTAGCACTAAATAGATATTGAATTGTGTCTGCCCCCTTAGGTCCTAGTTCTTTACGAGGAATAATAGAAGCTTCAAAGCGTACATGAGGCATGCCAAGAGGTTGTAAACTAAGAATCATCTTCTTGGCTATCTCGTCTCCGGCTTTTTGGCGAAGCTTTGTTAGTTCTACAGATAAGGCTAAGGCTTCTTTGTAATGTTTCTCAATATTGGTTTCTAAGAGTGCAATTTCATCGTCGTAAGCACTGATCGTAGATAGTTCATGGCTAATATCTTCCCAGACTTGTAGCAATTCATCCATCGTTTGAACTCTATGCTTTTGTTGTAGAGTGTTGATTAAGTCTAGTCGTTGCTCCATCTCTAATAGAAGTACAGGATTGTGTTCTACACCTTCAGCAATGCTTTCAGCTTCCGATGAGATATCTTTTAGTTCAATTCGACATGATTCTATACGTTCTTGAAGTGTTTTAGCTTCAGGCATAAAGTCTTCCAGTTGACTTAGTTCATTGCGTATTTCGCGTAGTCCTTCTAGTATACCTCCTTCTTCTGCCTCAAGACGGCCATGGGTCATTTGCATGCCTTGTAAGATATCTTGTGCATGAGAAGCGCGTTCTATATCAGTCTCTAATTGCTCTTGTTCTCCAGGCTTCAACTGAGCTTCTTCAAATTCTTGCAATAAGAAGTGTTTGTAATCTTGGTCTTTTTGTGCCTCGAAAGCTTTTTCGCGTAGAGCCTTTAAGTCTGTAACGCCTTTTTTCCATGCCTCGTAGATTTGACTATATTTGTTTTGTGTGGTTTGAGTATGACCAATCAAATCTAAGACATATAATTGGAAATCTTCTTTTCCCAATAATAAGTTTTGATGTTGGGAGTGTACATCAATAAGCTGTTCACCTAGTTCGCGCATAAGTGTAAGTTGAGCAGGTGTGTCGTTGATAAAAGCACGACTCTTGCCTGTTGCCATGACCTCTCTACGGATAATACAGTGCCCTTTATCATATGGAAAGTCATTTTCTTCAAACCATGACTCCATACCGCAGCCTTTAAGCTCGAATTCAGCTTCAATTATACAACGCTTTGCACCTTTCTTGATTGCTCTTGTATCTGCTCGATGTCCAAGTAGTAGGTGGATAGCACCTAAAATAATAGATTTACCAGCCCCAGTTTCACCTGTAATTACGGCGAATCCTGGGTGCCATTCCATCTGTAAGTTCTCTATAAGGGCATAATTTTGGATTTGTAGGGATGTCAGCATAGTTCTCTATAATTTGTAGTCCTGTTTGTCTTGTGCAAATGTACTATATTTTTGGCAATCGTTCAACTTGATTCATGCAAATGTCTTGTCTACCTTATCTATTCGTTTTTCCACAAATCGTAGCGTAGTCACAGTACTTACATACATCGTCGCTACCAGTATCCGCTTGGATAAAAGGGATTTCAGGATTAAATAACTCTGATAAAACTTTTTGTAATGCCGCCTCAAATTCTTGTTCCAATTGTTCCGAATAATCATCAACAATAATCTTCCCACCTGTAGTTTTTCCTCCATAAGTGATGGCGGCAGAATAATCTTCAGCTCCTGCCATTTTCAAATAAAGTAGTTCTGGGGCTATTTTTATGGATGATGCAAATTTTGGATTTCCTGCTAAATAGCTGAATCCTGTATCTTCCGACTGTATCCCTTTAACATAGTGTGACATAGCACCTGCATATACAAAGGTTTGAAATATATGATAAGCGCGATTATTTTGTTGCTGGGTGATTTGTTCCATAGTGGTTGGTTTTTTGCCTTGTCCTCCACTTTTATAGTCAATCATATGGAGTGTATCTCCCCCAGCTTTATTCTCGGTTTGATCCATGCGGTCAATATATCCACCTGTCATGACTACTAAATCCTTATTGAGTCGTATAGAACGGGCAATATAACGTTCGCTCGCCACGTACTTAAATGGTGCGCGCCTTTTGTCGTAGTTGAGTAGCTTTCTTAGGTATTTATAGATGGCATTTTCTGTAATTAGTTGAATCCCATTATATTCAGGTGTTTTGTCTTCACTCTTGAAGTAAAGCTCTCTAAAGGCTTTTGAAACAAAGCCTCTAAGTTTAGGAGGCTGCTTCATCAGTTGCTCTATTTCTTCTACTGTGACCAAATTATTTTGTGCTGTCAGATAATCATAAGCTAGTTCTGCACTGCGGTGTACAATGCTTCCGAAGAGTGCATTATCAATTTCTTCTGTTGTCTCGTCTAGTTCTTTTATATTGGCGATATAACGCATATAGAACTTTAGAGAACAGTCAATATAGACGTTAAGTGCTGATGGAGATAATATAGTAGGAAGGTTTTTCTCTGTACGTTCATCATATGGGAGTTCCATCTGTCGTACAGTCTGTATAAAACGCTCTTGTAATGAGTTGTATTGATCTGCTCTTTGTAGATTATAACGTTTGAAAAGCCTATCCATAATCAACGGTGTCTTTTCTACCATAATTTTCCGGGCATTCACCATTTTTTGTGATGGGGCTAGTACGCTACGTTTAACAGGATGATCCCAATCTGTGAGCAATTGCTGAATATATCTTGAAGCTTCTCCGCGGTTTAATCCATCGCTACTAGTGTTGTAGACCATCGTGATTTTTTCTGCTCGTTGTATCAGACGGTAAAAGTAGTAGGCGAAGACTGCATTTTTGTGTTCCATTGTAGTCATCCCGAAAGCCTTTCGTAAGTTATAAGGGATAAAGGATGAAGATATATCACTTTTAGGTAATTTCCCCTCATTCAAAGAAAGAATGAGTACATTACGGAAGTCTAAGTTTCGTGTTTCCAGTACCCCCAGTATCTGTAAGCCGATGGCAGGTTCACCGTGGAAAGGAATCTGTGTCCCAGATAATATACGCCCTATTAGTACGCTTAAAGTTGATGTCTTAATCTCTAATGATTGTTCTAGAAGTAAATCTTTTAGTCGATTAATACGGGTGTAACATTGGAAAATAGATTCTCTGTATAGTTCATCGAAGAGTTTCTTGCGAGGAGAGTCATGAGATTCTTTTGCATTTGTTTCTACTACTTCTTCTTTAAGCTCAAACTCGGCATCGAAAAGATTCCCCATTGAAGGATAGGATGTATTGTTGTTATGTGCAGTCAGCAGTTCTTCTTCCTTCTCTGACTTTTGATACAATACAGTTAACGTCTGCATAATTTGGCAGAGGCGTGTGCACAATTCTATACTCGAACTTAAAGGTTCGAAAAGTAGTTTGAGTAGATGATTCTCTTTGCCTCCTTGAAGCATTAGAGGGGTAGGATAGAAAATATGTTCATTGTTGATACGTTTAATTAAATCGTTGACTTCTACACTTAGCATCTGTACATAAGGATGACGTAATAAAGGTAAGACATGTGCAAAACGGTAGTTACCTGATTTGCGACGATAACCTTTTAATTGTACATCAATAAAATTTTGAATCAAACTGTATATTGGAGTTTGTTGTAGAGGATATCCCATCGTGATATTTACACTCTCAATACTATCAGGTAAAGCGTGCATAGCTGGTTGTAAGATTGCTTCGTTACATAGTACAACTGCATTTTCTCTTTCTTCACCCATTAGTCCTTCTTTACTCCATTCTTGGAGATAGCGGGCTTGTGCATTCTCTGTAGTAGTGCTGATAATTTCGACTTGCTTCTTTTCTTTGAGAACATCAAGTTGTTTTGCATCAATGGCATTAGGGAATAAATGCAAGTTTTGACGGATAAACTCACCTGCCTCGTGCTTGGTGTTATCTACATAGAAACGATCGAAGTCCCAGTAGAAAATAGCTTTCCCAGCTTGTTCTAGCTTTTTGAAAAGTTGACGTTCTACTTCATTCAGCACATTGAACCCCACGAAACAGTATTGTTTGTAGGGTAAAGTGGATGGATCTAAATTCTCTACTATTTCACGATACAACATGCCTGAATAAGATAACCCCATTTGAGCTAATTCTTCTTTAAAGGCATGGTAAATATTGCCCAATTTATGCCAAAGCTGAGTAAAACGTCGTTGTATTTCGTCTTCATCTTCAAGAGATATATGTTGGAAGAACTGTACCAAAGCTTCTCGTTGATGAGGCTCAAGCCAACTCGTATCGGCAGTCAGGTCTTGAAGATCTTCTAAGTTTTGAAACAAGTTATCGGCATCAGCCATTTGCTTGTCTACATCATCGAAGTCAGCTATAAGAATTTCTCCCCAGAAGTAAAAGTCATCTAGACTTTCTTTGCTTCCAGTAATCTGGGTAAATGTTTTATGCAGTGTACATATCAACAAGATGGGGTCTGCGATTTGCCATTTTCCATCTTTTTCTAGTAATTCGCTGATATTTACAAAAGCAGGTGACCAGATAGGTTCGTCTTGCTGACGTGATAAGTACTCGTTAAAGAAAAGACGTGCGCGTTTATTGGGGAATACCACCGCAACATCGTTGAGGTTGTTCCCAAACCTTTGGTACATGTCTTCTGCCACCAGTTGGAGGAATGGTGGATATAGTGGGGTGTTTATATCTGTTTTTTTTTCCATGATGTTCTCTGTGCATTAATGAGTGAAGGTTAGTTGCAAGCTTCTATCTTATGGTGTTCGACATACCATAGGTATCCAGTTACTTGTGGATAACCCATTTTTTTAAGGAGCCCAATATATTCTTTGACTTGTTTTCTGTGACTTTTATGTGGTTCTCCAAACTTAAAGTCAACCACTATACATTCTTGTTTATTGAGCATTACACGGTCAGGACGGCGCATAACTAATCGACCTTGTTCACGGCGTAGTATCTCGCATTCGTTGAATAAACGCCAAGAACCATCGTACCATCTTTGCACATCCTGAAGCTTGAAAGCCTCCCGAATGTGTAGAGCAATTTCTTCTGCTTCATTTGCATCTCCGATAATACCATCTAAACGCATACGTTCAATAGCCTTGGGCACATCTTCTATTTGCTCAATCATGCTAAATATTTCATGGAGGATACGCCCTCTGTCAATCAATGAAAGGTGGTTGTCGACGTGGCCTTTTTCTGCAATAAATTCAGCCGAACGGTTACTCTGTCTAAATTCGACATTTGGAGCAGAAGTGTGCATCAATATTGGTTTGTTGATTGGTGTTTGTAAGAACTTATTCATAACCTTTAGTTCTTGAGCAGGCTTTTCTCCCACAGCTTTTTGTTTAGAATGCAAGATTGTGCCATATTCAAAAATAGTATGTATTAAACTACTTTCATCATCTTCTTCAAGAGCGAGCTTTTGGACTGACATCCCTAAGTTTTCTTTGATCTCTCCCAGAGCAGTGTCGAGTAAGAAGGCGATGCTACCTTCATGGTTCCTGTTTTTATCAGGAACTTTGGTCCACATAATCAAGTTGGATTTGGCGCGTGTACAGGCTACATATAGCTTATTGACAGCGTCTACCCACAATTGAAGCTGTTCTTTCAAGTAGTCATTTCTGTAGATAGACTCTGCGAGCATATCCCCCTTTTGGTAGTTGATAGGCACTAGAGGTAACTTACTCCAATCCTCTAATTGTGGGTTGTTTCCTGTGATGGCTTTTGGGTCTATCCATAGGATGTGCTCGTGGTTGCGCCCAAGTGTTAAGGTCCAATCTACATATGGGATGAGTACAGTATGGAAAGCCAAACCTTTTGACTTGTGTATCGACATAATACGTATACCCTCTAGCTCCCCACTCGGTATGCTTGCCTTATGTAACTTTTCGTCCCAATATTGTAGGAACAAATGGATATCTGCAGTATGATGACTTAGGTAATTCGTGACTTGGTCAAAGAAGCAGAATAGATAAGCGTCTTGTCCACTGATTCCATCTAATTTAAGTAAGTCATAAAGTTCTTCAAGTAAGTTGTATAATGGCAATTGCTTCAAGCTTTCTGATTGATCTTGCAAAATAGAAGGCAATAGTTTATCTGCTTTTTCCATCATCCATCCTGCATCTTCAGCCATTTGATCATCGTCTGTTTTTATCTGATGTAGACCGTGAGCTAGGCGAGTGATAGCAATGGAGTCGTCTCCATTGACGAGATAACGCAAAGTGTCGATTAGGATATTGATTGCTAAAGAAGAATCCAGTCGAAAAGCTTCATCTGAAATCACAGGAATGCTTAGATGTTGGTCGAAGGCATCGGCGATAGGCCCCATTTGATAGTTGGCGTTGACCAAAATACCTATATCACGAAGCTCTACACCTGCTGCTTGAAGCTCTTGTACTCTATCCATCATACGCTGTATAGTTGCGTCCACATAAGGCATGTATTGATTGTCAAAGTCAATATATTCGACTGCTACATAGCCTTTGTCTATTTTCTTTGGTGACTCTTGAACAACGTCTTGATAGGCACGCACCAATTCATCACAATATACCCCGTATAATTCCTTGTGTTTATTGCTAAGAGCTTGTACACCAGCAGTAAACAGTTTGTTGTTGAAATTGATTATGTGCGATTCGCTTCTTCGATTGATAGATAGGCCTTTGATGTCAATGCCTAAATGAGCTGTATCTTCATCAATTCCTAAGCGGTTAAGGATATCCCAGTCGCCACCCCGCCACCTATAAATAGATTGTTTTACGTCTCCTACAATCAGACTGTCTCCTCCACGTGATAAGCCTTCTACCAATAACATCTCAAAGTTCTTCCATTGCATGCGACTAGTATCTTGGAATTCATCAATCATGATATGATCAATCTGTACCCCTTGTTTTTCGAAGACAAATGACCCATATTGATGGTTGCCAATCATGCGATGTAGCAGTTCATTAGTGTCTGCTAGTAAGAAGCGATTTTGCTCATGGTTATTGTTGAGCATCTTTTCACGTAGTGCATTCAGTAGTTGCAATTGGTTAAGCTTTTCCACACTGACAATGGAGCTATTATATAGTGTAGCTAGTTGAGCACGCGTGGCTTCTGAGTTATTTAGCAGTTCAGTCAATAATTCCCCAGCCATTAGTAGGCCAGGGTTGTCTTTAAGCACTTTCTTACCAAACCAAGAGGCTGAGTCTTCCATAGCAGCAATGACTCGACTGCTAAGAAGCTTGTCTTTTTTATGCCATTCTCCACGTTCTATTTTGATATAGTAGGATGCAGCGCCTGTCTTTTTATAGTTTAAATCATCAACTGTGAGTCCAGCGCTGTCTAAAGTGTCGCGAAAGTCATGCGCTAGTTGTAGAGCACTATTTTCTGCTTCTTGCGCAGTCAAATACATCGTTCGTTTGTATTCTTGGATAATCTCAGGTTGAGCTTGAAGAGTATCACGTAGAGACTGCCCTAATAGTACATATTGTTCGTTGAAAAGATTGCGCCCGAAGTCGTTTAAAGCACGACGGATATCCCAATTTTCATCATTGTCAATGTTTTCATCAACAGCACTTTGAACCCATACAAGTTCTTTTGAATTTGGGTCTAGGTCCTCCAAAAGTAAATCGGTCGTTTCGGCAATAACTTGTTCGGTGTCTAATTCGATATTTAAGTTAGGACTCAAATTGAGTTCTCTAGCTAAAGAGCGCATTACAGATTGAAAGAAGCTATCAATGGTCTCAATTCTGAAGCGTGAGTAGTCGTGAAGCATATATTCGAGTGCTTCCTTTGCACGTGCTCGAATGATTTCTTCAGACAGATTGCTTCGTAACTTCAATACTTCTAGGTAAGCATTACTTTCTGGATCTTGACAACTGATACCAAATAGTTGTCCTAATATACGTTCTTTCATTTCACCTGTAGCCTTGTTGGTAAAAGTTACAGCTAAGATGTGCTTGTAGGCCATCGGATCACGAAGCAAGTGAAGCATGTATTCGATAGCTAGGGTAAATGTTTTACCTGAACCAGCCGAAGCTTTGTATACTATTAAAGAAGAGCTTTCAATATCTGTATGCATAGATGACTTGTTTATAAGTTTGTCTTATTGTGGATAACTTAGCTAAACTGTGTATAACATCATAGATGTGTGTATAACGGCAAGGGCTTGTGTATAAATGAAAGCCTGTGCAAAAGACAAAAACTTGTGTATAACTTAATTATTCTGTGCATAACGTTGTTGTTATGAACAGAAGATTAAAGCATTTTTTGCCTGAGTACGGAATTATAGTATTGAGGGTCGCCAGTTACTTCTTTACCTAAAAATGGTGCTTTAGGATATTTCTGGCTCTCATGTGCTAGCTCCAGCTCAGCCAATACAAAACCTTCCAATTTCCCGTGAAATACATCGACTTCATATGTTACTCCTTTATAAGGTATTATGTAACGTGTCTTGTCGATGATACCCCCTGTCGCTAATTTTAGGAGTTCTTTTGCTTCGTCAAAAGGGATTTCTTTTTCCCATTCATAGCGTGTCAATCCACTTTGATCGGAGCGTCCTTTTATGGTTAAGTAACCTTTTTCATCTCGAATGCGTACACGAACAGTTAACCCAGGTTGAGTAGGTAAGTAACCTTGTATAATATGTGTAGAAGAAGTGGCTAGCTCTTTAAAAGAGCCAACCACTAAAAATTTTCTTTCTATTTCTAAAGCCATATATAGACAAGTCTTACATGTTCACAGACATCACAACGAGCATGATAAGTGCCAATACAATGAGAGCTACAAAGATAATGCGCACTATTTCTACACCTTTCTTCTCTTCTCGTGCAGAGTGGTGTACTGTTCCATTTTTATAATCTTGTTTGCTGTCTACTGGCTTGATTTTTTTTCTATTACTCATGGTTTTATAAGTATTAAAAGTTAGTAAAAGATTCCTGAGTTGTAAAGATAATCTATTTCTCAATAAAATAGAATAGATATAAGGCGTTTTTTATTCTTTCCCACCAAATTCCATTAGATAGGCCTTTATAAAACCATTAATTTTTCCATCCATTACACCTCCAACGTCTGATGTCTGAAAATTGGTACGATGATCTTTAACACGCCGATCATCAAACACGTAACTACGAATTTGAGATCCCCATTCGATTTTCATCTTACTATTTTCTAGAGCTTGTTGTTTAGCCATACGTTTCTTCAGCTCTTTTTCGTAGAGCATAGAACGAAGTAGTCGCATAGCATTTTCTCTATTCCCTAATTGTGAGCGAGATTCGGTATTCTCTATAAGTAATTCTTCTTTTTCACCAGTATCAGGGTCTTCATACTGATAACGAAGGCGTACACCAGTTTCAACTTTATTGACATTTTGTCCTCCTGCACCCCCCGAACGGAAAGTGTCCCATGATATGCGTGCTTGTTCAACAACAACTTCAATTTGATCGTCAACAAGTGGACTTACAAAGACTGACGAGAACGAAGTCATTCGTTTCCCTTGGGCATTATATGGAGAAACACGAACTAAACGATGTACTCCATTTTCACCTTTAAGAAATCCGTAGGCCATGTCACCTTCAATCTGGATGGTACATGTTTTAATTCCTGCATCATCTCCTTCTTGAAGATTGGTTATTGTTGCCTTCATATTGTTGGCTGAAGCCCATTGTAGATACATGCGCATGAGCATTTGGCTCCAGTCTTGGCTTTCTGTACCTCCAGCACCTGCATTTATTTTTAAAACGCAGTCCATGTTGTCTGCTTCTCCACGGAGCATATTGCGCATCTCTAGATCTTCAATATGAGTAAGAGCTTTATCATATGCAGCATCAACTTCTGCTTCAGCCATCATCTCTTCTCCGTAAAATTCAACTGCAAGTTTAGTTTCTTCAACCAACGACTCTATTTCTTCATAATCTAAAATCCAGCGTTTCAATGCCTTTATTTTACGCATTTGAATTTCGGCTTTTTTATTATCATCCCAAAATCCGGGAGCTTGGGTACGCAGCTCTTCTTCTTCAACTTCTATTTTTTTTGCAGGGATGTCAAAGATACCTCCCCAACGCATCCTTGCGCTTTACAATTTCTTTTAATTGGTCTTGTGTAATCATTTTTGTATAGTATAACTAAGTTTTTAGTATTCTGTATTTGATTGAGAAGTGGTTAATTTGCGCAAAACATACTCTGCTAAGTAGCAGCCAAAAACCGCTGGCATGTAGGAAATGGTTCCGCAGGTTGATTTTTTGTTTTGCTCATCGTCTACCATTATGATTGCTTTAGGGTCTGCTGGTTCACTAGAAAAGACAACTGGCATTTTGTGATGCTTGATACCAATAGCACGTAAGCGTTTTCTAACTTGTCTGCTTAACCCACAATGATAAGTGTCTTTGAGTTTTGCAAATTGCACCTTAGTAATATCTCGTTTAGCTCCAGCTCCCATACTAGATATAATCTTAATTTTTTGTTTGACAGCTTCGGCTATAAGGTACACTTTAGGGGCAATGGTGTCAATTGCATCCACGATAAAATCAAAGTCGGCACTTTGTAAAAGTTCAGGTGTCTTTTCATCACGGATATACAACTGATGTTTGGTTAACTTTAGTTGGGGATTAATGTCCATTAATCTTGCTCCCAAAGCATCTACTTTAGGACTGTTTATACTACTGTGTAGCGCAGGCAATTGTCGATTAATATTGCTTATCTGTATTTTGTCTGCATCAACAATTGTAATCTGACCAAGTCCAGCACGTACAAGCATTTCAGCTGCATAGGCTCCCACGCCTCCTACACCTACGACTAGTACATGACTGTTTATCAATCGTTGCATTTGCTCTTCTCCCAATAGGAGAGTGGTACGTTCGTTCCACATCATCATTTTCTTTGTCAGGTTTCATGGCCTTTTCGAATGACCACTTATTCTATTTTTAAGCCATCTAGTAGTTCGCAGTACATAGGAATAGCTTCTTCGATCTCTTGTATATAAATGTATTCGTCTGCCGTATGTGATCTAGCTGAATCACCAGGCCCCATCTTTAGTGACGGACATTGTATTAGAGCTTGATCGCTCAGTGTTGGGCTTCCAAAGGGCTTTCGTCCCATAGTGAGGCATTTTTGTACAAATGGATGTGTTGGACTCATTTTGGAGGAATTTAGTCGAAAGCTGCGAGCCTGTAATGTACTTTGTAGATTCTCTTCGAGTATATTGAAGATCTCTTGATTGCTGTAAAATTCGTTGCTGCGTACATCTATCACATATTTACAACTGTCAGGAATAACGTTATGTTGACTGCCTGCTTCAATCTGGGTTACGGACATCTTTACTGGGCCGACTAAATCAGATTGTTTGCCTAATGTGTGGTTTTGTATCCATGTAATATCACGAATCGCTTTATAGATCGCATTTACACCCTCCTCACGCGCAGCATGTCCCGATGTCCCAGTTGCTTCAGCATCGATAACCATCAACCCTTTTTCAGCTATTGCTGGATGCATTTGAGTAGGCTCACCGACTAAAGCAAATGATAATGTTGGTAATTTAGTCAATACTGCTTCAATTCCATTATGACCTGAGACCTCTTCTTCGCAAGAAGCCAAAAAAATCAAATTGTATGTTTGTGGTTTACGAGTAAGGTATAAAAAGCTTGCTAGTAAACTAACTAGACTCGCCCCTGCATCATTACTCCCAAGCCCATAAATTCGCCCATCTTGTACGTGCGCTGTAAATGGTTGCTTGTTCCAGCCTGATACAGGTTTAACCGTGTCCATATGAGAATTGAGCAAAATCGTTGGTTTGTTTTCATCAAAATCAGGAGAGATCGTCCATAAGTTATTGCCGAGCCTATAAGTGATAAGCTCATAAGATTCCATTGTCCGCTGAATAAGATCAGCTACTTGTTCCTCTTCTCTACTGATGGATGGAATAGAAATCATAGTCTTTAACAAGGCTATGGCATCTGTAATATAGAACGTATTGTCCATTTATAAAACGTTTATTTTGCCACAAAGATACAATAATAAAAAAGAAACCCCTATCTTTTGAACCCATAATAAAATGATTTGTAGTACGTATTTGCCTTATATATACAATTTTTACACACACTATATCAGAGTTTAATATTAAGTCAATATGTTGATTATCATAGTGAGTCTTTTTTGTTTTAGGTCAATAAATGATCCTGTTTTATAGTTAATGTCCATAATTTATGTAGATTTCATAGACTTGGATAATTATTTTTGAAACTGTATATCTATTATAACTAGAAAAATTCTACCTTTACAGTGGAATACTAAAGAAAAGCAATATGCAATATGACCAATTATCTACCATGATTTCTCGCCAGGCAGAACATTATGGTGAACGTACATGCCTAAAGTATAAAAATTACGAAACTGGAGCATGGGTACCAGTTTCGTGGACTCGAGTAGATGAAATAGTCAAACTTGAGGCGCAAGCTATGGCTGCGCTTGGGATCGGTGTACAAGAAAATGTCGGAATCTTTTCTCAAAATATGCCTGAGTATATTTACACTGATTTTGCAGCATATGCTAATCGCGCTGTCAATGTCCCTCTATATGCAACCAGTTCTCCTTCACAGGTGAAATACATTGTAGAAAATGCAAATATTCGCGTACTGTTTGTCGGTGAGCAATACCAGTATGATACAGTATTTGATATCCTACCGCATTGTGCAACTTTAGAACATATCGTAATCTTTGATTCTAAAGTAAAAAAATCTTCTACGGATCAGGGGATTTCTATGAGTTTTGAAGAGTTCTTAATGCTTGGTGCAAAAGTGGGTGCCGACAAAATTGTAGAAGAACGTAGTGCATCATCTTGCCTGAATGATTTAGCTTGTTTGATGTACACGTCTGGAACTACTGGAACTCCAAAGGGGGTAAAATTAACTCATCTTTGTTTTCAACAAGCCTTTAAGAATCACGATAAATTGATTGATTTTAGAGACACAGATGTGTCCTTGAACTTTTTACCATTTACGCACGTTTTTGAAAAAGCATGGGTTTACTTATGTATCCATCATGGGGTAACGACTTGTGTTAATTTACGCCCTCAAGAAGTGCAAGAAGCTATGAAAGAGGTGCGTCCTACAATGATGTGCAGTGTGCCTCGTTTTTGGGAAAAAATATATGCTGGGGTACAAGAAAAAATACGTACAACTACTGGAGTTCAAAAGTCTTTGATGGAAGATGCAATTGCTGTTGGAATGAAGTATAACGCAGCAATACGGGAGCACAAACGTCCAGCTTTGTGGATACGGACTAAATATGCTTTTTATCAAAAGACGGTTTATAAGTTGTTGAAGAAAACTATTGGATTAGAGAACGGGAGATTATTTCCCATTGGTGGAGCGAAAATTCCAGATCTTGTTCATGAGTTTGCCACAGCGGCAGGTATGCCAATTCTTATAGGTTACGGCTTAACAGAATCGACAGCTAGTGTAACAGTGACAGATCCAAATGACTACAAAATCGGATCTGTAGGAAAAGTGATGCCAGACATCGAATTGAAGTTTGGAGAGAATAACGAAATCTATCTTCGAGGAAATACCATAACACCAGGATATTACAATAATGTGGAAGCTACAGCAAAAGCTATTGATGATGATGGCTGGTTTCATACAGGTGATGCAGGATATATGGATGAAAATGGTAATTTGTTTTTGACTGAACGTTTGAAGGAACTTTTCAAGACATCCAATGGAAAGTATATCGCACCTCAAAGTGTTGAATCCAATCTTGTAGTCGATCGTTTTATCGATCAAGTGGTGATTATAGCAGATCAAAGAAAATATGTATCCGCTTTAATTGTGCCTGATTTCTCTCAGTTAGAAAAATGGGCGCAAGATAACCCTGCTTTAGCTACTTTATCACGTGAAGCTTTAGTAAAGCATTCAGAAGTCAACAAGTTGTTTTGTGAACGTATTGAAACATTGCAACAACATTTCGCTCATTTTGAAATGGTTAAAAAGTTTACATTACTTCCAGAAGCATTTACTATGGATAAGGGGGAAATGACTAATACTTTAAAGATTAAAAGAACAATCGTTTACCAACATTACAAAGATGTTATCGAGTCTATGTATAAAGAATAGATGGTAACTCGTATATAACAAGAGCTTGAATCTAAAATAGATTCAAGCTCTTAGTATTTTTCTGTCGAAGTAGTGGCTTTTAAATAGCAGGTAAATTATTACCTTGTATTTTTTGGTATAAATCAAGAGCGTAGACATCTGTCATTCCAGAAATATAGTCAACAACAGCTTGTACACGACCGAAAAGCGTTGGGTGATTAATTTCGTATTGATCGCTTACTCGATTAATTAATAATTTAGAATATTGCTTTTGGGGAGACATAACTGCTTCAATAAACAATTTCATTAGAGTATTAATAACTTGGTAACCTGCGAGTTCGATTTCCAACACATCCTTAGCACAATAAATTTTTTCATATGCAGTTTTGGTACAAGCTTGGTATGCTTGTAATGGGCGGGAGCTAATACAGTGAATAAGCGGCTCTGTAAAATGGCCACACATGATATCTTCTTCGTGTCTTATAAAAGCTTCCACACATTCTGCTACCAATAAACCTATAACATTTGAGCGGAGGTAAGCCAAACGTTCGTTTGCATCTTCAACTAGTTTAAATGTTTTCAATATATGGGCTTGACGTTCAGAATCAAAGTAAGCCAATAGTAAATCAATTGTTTCTTTTGTGCTTAATATTTTTAATTTATGAGCATCTTCAAGGTCCATTATTTGGTAGCAGATGTCATCAGCTGCTTCTACAAGAAAAACAAGTGGATGTCTACAATAATGCATATAATCATCTTGTATTTGTTTTAGCCCTAGTTCTTCGGCAATTTTTTGAAATACCGTTTCCTCGGAGGTGAAGAAACCAAATTTCGATTTTTTCTGCGTAAGAGATGAGGAAGATGAATAGGGATATTTTACAATGGAAGCTAGCGTTGTGTAAGACATGACAAAACCTCCAGGTCGACGTCCTTCAAATTGATGTGTCAATAGGCGTAACGCATTAGCATTGCCTTCAAAGTGTATTAAATCTTGCCATTCCTTGTTAGTAACATGGTGTTCTAAAATTTGCCCTTCTCGTTCACTAAAAAAAGTTGCTATAGCTTTTTCTCCGGAATGACCGAAAGGCGGATTACCCATGTCGTGTGCAAGGCATGCGGCAGAAACAATTGTTGGAATTTCCATGATTAATGAATCGGTTAAATCTGGATGTTTTTCAATGAGCTTTTCTGCTACATCTACTCCCAATGAACGCCCTACGCAAGATACTTCCATGCTGTGTGTGAGCCGGTTGTGTACAAAGACACTCCCAGGTAGAGGAAATACCTGTGTCTTGTTTTGTAGTCTACGAAATGGAGCTGAAAAAACCATACGATCATAATCTCTTTGGAAAGTGCTACGCTTTTCTTTTTTATGATCATGGTATGCTTCAAGTCCAAACCGTTTGGTGGTTAGGAGTTGATGCCAATCCATTTGTTGGCTAACTGTTGTATGGGTGTGATTTGCTGTTTTCATTGTCTTTCCCTTCTTCATAAAGCACAAATATAACTAATTTAAGAGGTTTCGCCTACTAATATGTCGCATATTTGCTTGTTTATGAGTATATTCGCAGGTATGTTTTATACAGACGAGTGAATGGGCTATTATTTTTCAGATCATTCCGAATAACACGTAACAAATAAGAAAAAGACTCATTATGATTCAAGTTGAAATTATCAATCGTTCTCACCATGAACTCCCTAAGTATGCTACTAGTCAATCAGCTGGTATGGATCTTCGTGCCAATTTAGATACAGCAATTGTCCTTAAGCCCCTAGATCGTTGCATTGTGCCTACTGGATTGTTTATTGCATTACCTGAAGGATACGAGGCACAAATTCGTCCTCGTAGTGGTTTGGCTATTAAAAAGGGAATCACATGTTTGAATACCCCTGGAACAATAGATGCTGATTATCGTGGCGAGATTGGGGTCATTTTAGTCAATTTGTCTAAAGAGGATTTTGTCATAAATGATGGAGAACGCATTGCTCAAATGGTAGTCGCACAACATGCACAAGTTGATTGGCAAGCTGTTGATAAGCTGGATGATACTGTGCGTGGAATAGGCGGCTTTGGACATACTGGTAAAGCTTAAAGACTTTTTAGATGGAAAGAAAAATACAAAACAATATTATTTATAAACAGATACAGAAGATTGTCCTCATGCTTATTGTAAGTATGTTTGTTTCTATTTGTATTGTTGGTTGTGGTACTTCGAGAGTTGTGCCTCAAAACGCTTCTCCTGTAAAATATATCCCTACAAATTCAAAGCGGGAAACAGCCTATAATTACATCTTTCAAGAGGCTGTCGGTCAGAAAGAGTCTGATGCGCGACACGCGTTATTAAGTCAATGTTTGCGCATTAACCCAACCCGTCCAGAAGCACATTATGAAATGGCTCAATTACAACTTGATATGGGAGATGACAAAAAAGGATTGCAGTCATTGGAAATAGCTCATCGATTAGAGCCCGAAAATTATTGGTATGCATCTGCTTTAGCTCAAGTGTACCAGCAGCTAGATTCTATTGATTTGGCCATTAAGGTGTATCAAGATATGGCTAAGCATCATAGATATAAAGTAGAGCCTCGTTTTGCACTTCTTAGATTTTATCAGCAGAAGCAAGATTTTGATAGTATGATTCAAGTACTTGATACTCTTGAAAAATTGCAAGGAAAGAGTGAAGATATAAGCATGCAAAAATATAGAATATACCTTCAAAAGAATGATTCTTTGAAAGCCTTTTCTGCAATTGATGATTTAATTAAGGAGTATCCATTTGATACTCGTTTTCGTAATCTAAAAGCTGGCTTGTTAATGGAACATAATCGTAATGATGAGGCGTTGCGTACGTTCTATTCTGTTTTGAAACAAGAACCCAGTAATGGAGCTGCGCGTTATGGTATAGCGGGTTATTATTACCATAAGAAAGATACAACTGAGTATGAGTTGCAATTAGACACACTGTTACAAGATCCCCATGTGTCTCCTCCAGTAAAAGTCTCTGTTTTACGTAACTATGTAGTACAAATGACTCGTGCAGGGAAGGATTCATTGATCGTACCGCGTTTGGATATGGCTTTGAAATCTGATTCGACAGATACAGAAGTACCCATGTTTTATATTTCGTATTTGGTCACCAATAAAATGAAAAAACAGGCTATTCCTATTTTGTATCATTTATTGAAACTTAATCCAGAGAATGGTGCGGCTCGTTTACAGTTGTTGCAATATATGCTCCAGGATCAAGAGAAGGATGCTGTTAAAACACTATGCAAAGGAGGTATACAGTACCATCCAGAAGAAATCTTGTATCATTTTTATTTAGCGATTACTTATACACAAGATAAAAATCCAAGAGAAGTTATACGTATTTGTCAAGAGGGACAAAAATATATAACATCAGAAACACGTAAAGAAGTGGCATCTGATATGTACACTCTTCAAGGAGATGCCTACCATGAACTTGGTGAAATGGATAGCTGTTACAAGTCATATGAAAGAGCCTTGAAAATTCACCCAGACAATATTGGCGTACTCAACAATTATGCTTATTTCTTGGCGCTGGATAATAAAAATTTAGAACGTGCTGAAATGATGAGCCAGAAAACAGTGGTTGCTGAGCCAGATAATAAGACTTATCTAGATACCTATGCTTGGGTACTTTTCATGTCTGGCAAATATAAAGATGCCAAAATATATATTGACCGTGTTATTTCTCCACAAAAAGAAACTAAAACGATAGAAGTTAGTCCTGATGTTTGGGAACATGCTGGTGATATATATTATATGTGTGGACAAAAAGACCAAGCACTTATTTACTGGAAAAAAGCTTTAGAGTTAGGTAGTGAGAGTAAGGAGTTGAAGCTCAAAATAAAAATGAAACGTTATATCAGATAGTTTATGAAGCAACTGAAGAAGTATACGTTATTGACTAACTTCAAAGTGGTATTGGGGATAATCATTGTTTCCCTAACTTTATCTAGTTGTGTGTCGTTACGCCCTGTTAAAGTATTTAGTGAGGATCAATTATCTGCTAGATTCAAGGCTACTTTGCCTCAAGGTGAAGGGCAAGTGAGTGGGCAATTACGTTTATGGAAAGATCAAGGACTTCGTATTTCTTTTACTGCTCCCATAGTAGGTGCTGAGGTTGTACGTTTGTGGCTGACGTCAGATAGTATTCTTGTATTAGATAGAAGACATAAAACATATACTCGTCAAACTCCTGTCGTGTTTGCACAAACACTTGGTGTTAAGAATCCTGAAATGTATCGCTTAGAAGTTGTTCAGGCGTATATTCTACAAAATAGGAAGAAGAGAAAAGCTCGGATGGCTGCTGCTCAATTGGGATGTCCTATTATGAAAGATACTCGTGTGAAACTTACTCATATCACGACAAAACCATACTCTTTTGTTCGAACTAAGCCTAATAAAAAATATAAATTTTTACCACTTCGAGCTTTTATAAAACAGCTCGATGATTAATCTTAGAAACATTATGTATCATAAGTCTAGCTTTCTTGCTTGTCGTATTTGCCTATTTATGTTCACCTTGTTCTTGATGCAGGTGGTGCCATTACATGCACAAAGCAATGCTACAATTCGTCGCTTACAAAGAGAACATAATGTTTTACAGAATCAGATCAATAAAAGTCAAACACTGCTTTCTGAAACAAAAAAGTCTGTTGGCCATGAATTAGCCGATTTACAAGCGTTAGAAGCACAATTGATGGAACGTAAGAGATATGTGGAGCGTATAGAGTTAGATATGCGTGCCATCGATCGCGAAGTCTTAGCTGTCACTAATAAAATTGTTGAATTAGAGAAACAGTTAAAGGAGCGTAAGGATCAATATGCTTATTCAGTAAGGTATCTCCGTAAACAAAGTACGGTGCAACAGCGCCTAATATTTATCTTTTCAGCTAATAGCTTTGACCAAATGTTACGTCGCATGCGCTATGTGATGGAATATGCTGATTATCAAAAAAAACAAGTTGCATCTATTCTTGAAAAGAAGCAAGAAGTTGAGAAAAAACACATTGAACTTCAAGAAGTAAAAAAGGCAAAAGTTGCTTTAAAGAAACACGTTGTAGAAGAAAAAGAAAAGTTGCAGCATGATCAGAATAAACAAAAGAGCATGTTGGCTAAGCTAAAACGTAAAAGAAATAGTCTACAGAAACAATTGAAAGAACAGCAGAGACGTTCTAACGCTTTAAATAAACTTATTGAAGATGAGATTGATAAAGAGGTCAAAAGACTTGCTAAGCTAGAGGAAATACGTAAAGCACGAGAGCGTAAGAATGTTGTGAAAAAATCGAATAAAACAGCTCGAAGTGCTTCTACTTCCATGAGCCCACGTCGCAGTAATCCATCTGTGTTTAACACCATGAAGACTTATTCTACAGCTAGTGAGATAGGAGAAGCCTTTGTACAATATAAGCGACGTTTGCCATATCCTATAACGGGTACCTATGCTTACCTTAGTCATTTTAATAAAGCTAAGATGGAACGTGGTATCAAGATTTACGGAGAACCGTCATGCAAAGCACGAGCTGTTTTTCAAGGGGTAGTCACCGTGGTGTTTGATGTGCCTAGTGGGGCGCGAGGAATTATTCTCCGCCATGGAAGCTATATGACTGTCTATTGTAACTTGAAGACGATAACAGTGCATGCTGGTGAAAAAGTGAAACAAGGTCAGATGTTAGGAGAAATCTATGCCGATCCGCTGTATAACAATCGCCCTGTCTTGTTGTTTGAAGTACGTCGAGGCCGTGAAGCGCTTGATCCTGATACTTGGTTGAATAGATAAATAATAAAATAACAGATTCATATGATACATCTCACATCCATAAAGAAAAGTTACGATGAACTTGAAGTGCTAAAAGGAATAGATTTGGATATCAGTCCACGTGAAGTGGTTAGTATTGTAGGGCCAAGTGGAGCGGGTAAAACGACTCTTCTTCAAATTATGGGTACTTTGGATCGTCCAGATGCGGGACGAGTGATGATTAGTGGTATTAATGTAAGTAGTATGAAAGAGAAACAGTTGGCTGCTTTTCGCAATAAGCATTTAGGTTTTGTATTTCAGTTTCATCAGTTGTTGCCAGAATTTACTGCTATAGAGAATATTATGATACCTGGTATGATACAACGAACAGATCAGCGAGCTTTGAGACATCGAGCACAGGAATTACTCGAATTTATGGGAATAGCTGATCGTGGTACACATAAGCCCAATGAATTGTCTGGTGGTGAGAAACAGCGTGTAGCGGTGGCGCGTGCTTTAGTCAATCGACCAAGTGTTATTTTAGCAGATGAACCATCGGGGTCTTTGGACAGTAAAAATAAGAGTGAACTACATCAGCTATTCTTTGATCTTCGTGACCAATTCGGACAGACTTTTGTCATTGTTACGCATGATGAAGAACTAGCGAAGATTACAGATCGATCTATTCATATTGTGGATGGTGAAATTGTAAGTTACTAAACAGAAAGATATATAAAAGGGCCTGTGCTAGATAACACAGGCCCTTTTTTATCGGATTTAATAGTCAATCTTAACCAATTCGACATCGAAAATGAGACTTGAATAAGCAGGAATACTGCTCGTATCAGTTGTTCCGTATCCTTGAGTATAAGGAATATATACTCTCCAACGATCACCAGGCACCATTAACTCAAGTGCTTCTGTCCACCCATTGATGACCCCACTTACAGCAAATGTAGTCGGTGATTCAAAGTTTGTATTTGGCGAATCTCCATCAAAATTTCCGTCAAATTCTTCTCCATTCATCAAATATCCACGATAATAACAAGACACGCTTGACGTATAATATGGACTTTGAACAGGTGTGCCATCTACAGTCTTAGCTCCACTTTTTTGTATCTTATAATAGATAGGATAATTGATGTCGCTACTTTGAGGAGTTATTACCTTAAGTGTTGGATCGCTATTTGAAGCTACAACCTGTGCTAGAGAATCCATGTATGCTTCGTTACGCTTTTGCCAATTTTGGTATTCACTTGGCTCGGAATTTTCGCTACAACTTCCTAACAAAAAAGCACTGACTAATAAAAGACAGGTAGTAGCGGTATGTAGAATTGATTTATTCATATGTGGATTGTTTATTACAAATTCTTAAGTAGACTTGTGATACTTACGCGATCCTCAATGATATTACGGAGATCAGAAATTGCAACACGTTCTTGTTTCATTGTGTCTCTATTACGAAGAGTGACACAGTTGTCTTCAAGCGTGTCGTGATCTACTGTAATACAATAAGGAGTACCAATAGCATCTTGACGACGGTAACGTTTACCAACAGAATCCTTTTCATCGTATTGACAATTGAAGTGGAACTTCAAGCCATCAATAATTTCTCGTGCTTTTTCTGGAAGTCCATCCTTTTTAACCAATGGAAGCACGGCAAGTTTTACAGGAGCAAGAGCAGCAGGGAGTTTTAAGACAACACGGCTCTTTCCATCTTCGAGTTCTTCTTCTTGGTATGACGCTGACATGATTGATAAGAACATGCGGTCTACACCAATAGATGTTTCGATGACATAAGGTACGTATGATTTGTTTAGTTCTGGATCGAAATATTTAATGTTCTTTCCAGAGTATTTTTCATGTTGTGACAAATCAAAATCAGTACGCGAGTGAATACCTTCAACTTCTTTGAATCCAAACGGCATTCTAAATTCAATATCGGTTGCAGCATTAGCATAGTGAGCTAATTTGTCGTGGTCATGAAAACGGTAAGATGCATCACCAAATCCAAGAGCTTTGTGCCATTTTAGACGTTGAGCTTTCCATTTTTCAAACCACTCTAATTCAGTGCCAGGACGCACAAAGAATTGCATTTCCATTTGTTCAAATTCGCGCATTCTAAAGATAAATTGTCGCGCAACAATTTCATTACGAAATGCTTTCCCGATTTGAGCAATTCCAAATGGAAGACGCATACGACCTGTTTTCTGAACGTTTAGGTAGTTTACAAAAATACCTTGTGCTGTCTCTGGACGTAAATATATTTTATTTGCTCCTTCAGCAGTTGAGCCCATCTCTGTAGAGAACATCAAGTTAAACTGACGTACGTCTGTCCAATTTTTAGTTCCTGAAATAGGGCATGCAATCTCTTCATCGATAATAATTTGACGTACTTCTTTCAAGTCGTTATCGTTGAGCGCTTTAGCAAAGCGAGCTTGTAAAGCGTCATGTTTTTCTTGATTAGCTTGTACACGAGGATTAGTCGCTTTGAATTGTGCTTCGTCAAAATCGTTCCCGAATTTTTTCTTAGCTTTTGCAACTTCTTTTTCTATTTTCTCCTCATATTTGGCCATTTTGTCCTCAATAAGGACGTCTGCGCGGTAACGTTTCTTAGAATCCTTATTATCAATCAATGGGTCATTGAATGCATCTACGTGTCCTGATGCTTTCCATATGGTAGGGTGCATAAAAATTGCAGAATCAATTCCTACAATATTTTCGTTGAGAAGCACCATACTATCCCACCAATACTTTTTAATGTTATTTTTGAGCTCTACGCCCATTTGACCATAGTCATATACGGCGCCTAGGCCGTCATAGATATCGCTTGAAGGGAATACATAACCGTATTCTTTGCAATGAGATATCAATTTCTTAAAAACGTCGTCTTGTTTTGCCATCTGATTATTTTCTTCAATAATTTATGCGCAAAGGTAATCGATTTTTTCCACTTTATTGCCTATATTTGTGCAAAAAGACAATAAACGGCAATTATGAGTGACGAAAACAATGAAAAAGAGGGTGGATACCACCTTACGGGGATGTATCGCAGTTGGTTTTTGGAATATGCCAGCTACGTAATCTTAGAGCGAGCCGTCCCTCACATCAATGATGGTCTAAAACCTGTACAAAGACGCATATTGCACTCAATGCGTCGATTAGACGATGGCCGATATAACAAGGTGGCCAATGTGGTAGGTCATACCATGCAATTTCACCCCCATGGAGATGCGTCTATAGGGGATGCATTGGTGCAACTTGGCCAGAAGGAAATGCTTATTGATTGCCAAGGTAACTGGGGGAATATTCTCACTGGTGATAGTGCAGCAGCGCCCCGTTATATCGAAGCTAGATTAAGCAAATTTGCCCTTGATGTTGTTTTCAATCCTAAAACCACCGTATGGCAGCCCTCATATGATGGCCGTAATCAAGAACCTATAACTTTGCCGGTAAAGTTCCCATTACTTCTAGCACAAGGAGTAGAGGGTATTGCTGTTGGTTTGTCTTCTAAAATTCTTCCTCATAATTTTTGCGAGTTGCTTCAAGCGTGTATCGATTACTTAAAAGGCAATGATTTTCAACTGTATCCTGATTTTATTACAGGTGGTAGTATTGATGTGGCTAGATACAATGATGGTATGCGTGGTGGCGCGGTCAAAGTACGTGCAAAAATTAGAAAAGAGGATAGGCGTACATTAGTGATTTCAGAAATCCCTTATGGACGTACCACCAGTAGTGTTATTGATTCTATTTTAAAAGCTGCGGATAAAGGAAAAATCAAAGTAAAACGTGTTGAAGATAACACGGCTGAACGTGTTGAAATACTTGTTCATCTTCCTGCAGGTGTCTCTAGCGATAAAACTATTGATGCTCTCTTTGCATTTACTGATTGTGAGGTCAGTATTTCTCCAAATAGTTGCGTTATTCAAGATGAAAAACCCCGCTTCTTAAGCGTAAGTCAGATTCTTAAGCACAGTGCAGATCGTACAAAGGATTTGTTGAGGCAAGAATTGGAGATAGAACGTGGTGAACTTCTTGATAGCCTTCATTATGCATCGCTTGAAAAGCTGTTTATTGAAGAGCGTATGTACAAGGATAAGGAGTTTGAAAATGCAAAGGGTGATCAAGATACAATAAAGCATCTTCGTAAACGACTTGTACCTTTCCAAGAAATATTGATTCGTGAAGTCTCTGAAGAGGATATCTTACGTCTTATGGATATCAAAATCGGGCGTATTCGAAAATTTAACGTGGATAAAGCAAATGAGCGTATCGCTCGGATGGAGAAGCGCGTTAAAGAAATTGATAAGCATCTTAGAAGTCTTGTTAAATATACTTGTGCTTGGTATCAGTACCTTTTGGATACTTATGGCAAGCACTATCCCCGTCGCACTGAATTGCGTAGTTTTGAAACAATTGATGCAACAAAGGTGGCCGAAGCAAATGAAAAGTTGTATTTCAACAAAGAGGAAGGCTTTATCGGAACGGCTTTGAAACGTGCTGATTTTGTGTGCAATTGCTCTAGTCTAGATGATGTCATTGTCTTTTATCGCAATGGTCTATACAAAGTGACTAGTATTGCCGACAAGAAGTTTGTTGGTAAGAATGTGATTTATGTAGCCATCTTCAAAAAGAATGACAAGCGTACGATATACAATGTTTGCTATTTAGATGGAGAAACGAAAGTAACACGTTATAAACGTTTTAATGTTACATCAATAACTCGTGATAGAGAATATGACGTGACGCGCGGAACTAAAGGATCTCGTATCTCATATTTCTCTGCCAATCCAAATGGAGAGGCTGAGATTATTAAAGTGCAGTTAAAGCCAGTGCCACATTTGCGACGTCAATCGTTTGAAGCCGATTTTTCTGAGATAAAAATCAAAGGGCGTGCTACAGCGGGCAATTTATTGACCAAGATACCTGTACAACGTATCACTTTGAAGGCGCAAGGAGAGTCGACTTTAGGAGGACGGAAGATCTGGTTTGATAATGACGTGCGACGTTTGAATGTAGATGGACGTGGTGATTTCTTAGGCGAATTTATGGGGCAAGATCAAATTTTGGTTGTTACTCAAAAAGGACAATTCTATACAACTAGCTTTGATCTGAATAACCATTATGAGGGCGATATTGATCGTATAGAAAAATTTGATCCACACAAGGAATGGATGGCTGTACTGTATGATGCAGAACGAGATGGACAATTATATATGAAACGTTTTCATCTAGAAACCGCTCATGTACGTCAGAGCTTTTTGGGCGATATAGATGGTAGTGAGCTCATGCTGCTTACTGATACACGTCACCCAAGAGTACTCGTTGAGTTTGGTGGACGGGATGCGCATCGTGAAGCCATGATTATTGATGCTGATGATTTTACAGTGTTGCGTAGCTATAGAGCTCATGGTAAACGTGTGACAACTTTTGAGGTGTCTGAAATTAAAGAATTAGAACCGCTTATTATCGATCCTGAACCAGAGAATGCCAATGAGGATAAAAAATTAGAATGGCCAGGTGAAATTCCATTCGATGAATAAAAATATCCAGTGTATGAGACGTCTATATACAAGCCTGCTTTTTTTGCTGGGGGGACTGCTGTCAAGTTTCGTTTATGGTCAACAGATGCTTCCTGCTGGTACATCAGCAAAGATCTTAAATTATGATGATATTAATCCATGTAGGGTGAGGCATATTGCTACCACGCTAGGTGTAGGGTATCTTAATGAATATGATTCGTATCTTTCTCCATGGGAATATGAAGGGTTTGAATTTCGTCTTCATCAGGAATTGTATCGAGATTTGTCTTGGCAAGGTGGAAATCGTTGGGCTTTTCAACGTATTTTACAAGGACGAATAGGGTATTCTGAAAGTCCAGCCGAAGATAATATTACTGCTTCTTTATTGCTCTCCGCACAGTGGGGACTACTGCATAAATGGTTGTTGTCGCCTAGGTGGCAAGTTATGGGTGGGGCAACTGGAGAGCTGCAATTGGGTGGCTTATACAACATGAGAAATGGGAACAACCCAGGATCTTTACGCCTCGGTACACATCTAAATGCTTCTGGTATGACGAGCTATGACTTTAGTCTATGGAACTATCCTTTACGGGCAAGTTATTCTATACAAATTCCAGTGGTTGGATGTGTTTTTGCACCGCATTATGGAGAGTCTTACTATGAGATTTTCACAGTAGATGGGCATGATTTTCCCACTAGTATGACGTGGATGGGTAATCATCCATCATGCACCCAACGTTTTTCTATTGATGTCCCTTTCATGAAAACTACATGGCGTTTTAGTTATCTTATGGATATTCAGCAATCTCGTCTTCACGACTTGGAATCACATAGCTACTCGCACTTATTTATGGTGGGGTGTGTTGTCGATTTGTATTCTTTGATAAAACGTTAGTGATTTGTGTGGGGCGTGTATAATATTATAAATAACAACTTCTAAATAATGAGTAGAGTTATAAAACCGATGCAATGTCTTGCATGGAGTCTCTTTATTTTGTTGGGACTGTGTGCATCTTGTATTCGTCCAGATGAGGCTAAAGATACTCCACAAGGTAACTTTGATGCTTTGTGGACAATCTTAGATAGAGGGTATTGCTTTTTTGAAGATAAGCATATTGACTGGGATGCAGTCTATGACAAATATAAGTCACGTATTTCGCCAGATATGTCTGATGAGGGACTTTTTGAAGTGCTTTGTGATATGTTGACAGAATTGAAAGATGGGCATGTCAATTTATCCAGTAATGCAAACTTGGGACGTTATTGGACTTGGTATGAAGATTATCCAGTGGCTTTCTATCCGAGTATTCAAGATGTTTATTTAGGTACTGACTATCGTATTGCAGGGGGATTGAAGTATAAAATTCTTTCTGACAATATTGGGTATATCTCTTATAGTAGCTTTGCTGATGCTGTTAGCGATAGTGGGCTGAATGAGGCTCTGTCTTATTTGGCTATTTGTGATGGGCTTATTTTGGATATTCGCAATAATAGTGGTGGGTCGTTGGTGTATTCTTCACGCATAGCTAGTCGATTTACAGATGAAAAACAATTAGTTGGCTATATTATGCATAAAACTGGGGCTGCTCATGATACCTTCTCTAGCCCAGAAGCTCTGTATGTTAAACCTTCTACATCAAAGTTTCGTTGGTTAAAACCTTGTGTTTTATTGACAGATCACAAAGTGTTTAGTGCGGCCAATGATTTTACAAACAGTATGAAAAGTATGCCTAATGTGACTGTTATGGGTACTAAAACGGGTGGTGGTGCTGGGATGCCATTCTCTTCAGAATTGCCAAATGGTTGGGTAGTGCGTTATAGTGCAGTGCCTACTTATGATAAACAGATGCATTTGATTGAATTTGGCATAGAGCCTGATGTTGAATTGACTTTTTCTGACTCAGATAGAATAAATCAAGTGGATACCTTTATCGAGGCTGCAATAGATTCTTTGTTAGATGCCAAGCATGGTCAACAATAAATTCGTCTTGTTTTTAAATAGAATTGCTTAACGTTTCTTTTTTTAGCTTTTATCCATGAACAAAGGCGATTCCCTACTTTTTTCTATCACACATACTCCTAAATAAAAAAATGTGCACTTTTTTTGAAAAAAAGTATCAAATAATTTGGTTGATCCAAATAGATGCTGTATATTTGCACTCGCATTAGAAAATAGAGTGTTTGTGATGCAAAAGTATACCATGCGGCTGTGGCGTAATTGGTAGCCGCGCTAGACTTAGGATCTAGTGTCGTGAGACGTGGGGGTTCGAGTCCCTTCAGCCGCACATTTGGTAAAAGAGGAAGTTCATATTGAATGAGCTTCCTCTTTTTTTTTGTTGTCATTTTTTTACTGTAATATTTGCATGATATAAGTAGATGCTGTATATTTGCACTCGCATTAGAAAACGTTCTGTTTTGTGATGTAAAAGTATACCATGCGGCTGTGGCGTAATTGGTAGCCGCGCTAGACTTAGGATCTAGTGTCGAGAGACGTGGGGGTTCGAGTCCCTTCAGCCGCACAATTGGTAAAAGAGGAAGTTCATATTGAATGAGCTTCCTCTTTTTTTGTTGTCTTAGTTTTGTGTGACTACTTTCTTCTTTGTTTTCTCCTTACTCTTAGCAGTGTCTCTTCCTATAGACTGTAGCGTTTCCCTTAAAGGAGATGTACCTACTATGCATGCAGAGTAGGTCGTTCTCCTACTACTCCGTCTTTTTCTGCCATAGCTTCGCAACCTCTTGAGCACCTATTGCGCACATCACTTCTCTTCCTTAGTTTATATATATACAATGTGTCCATTCCTTGTCTTGCTTTTTCATTGTCTTTTTCTGTTAAAAGCCCACGTTTTATCCATATTTCTGTTGTATTTATTTGGTGTGTATGTTTAAAAGCACTACTTTTGCATCCGCAATCAGGAAACGAGGTGCCTGCGGTCAACCAACCGCATTGATTTTTTTCTCGTTTTGTGTTTGCATTTGCTTAGATACTTTTTGAGTTTTGGCTTAAAAATAAAGTTGAAATTTTCTGCTCAAATAATTTGGAGCGTAAGAATAAAGCTTGTATCTTTGCATCCGCTTTCCGAAAGAAACAAGGTTTGCAATGGTGAACCAGCTACCATGCGGAGAGTTAGACAAAAAGAAAAGTGTTCTTTGAAGATATTTACATAACAACAAGTAGTACAAGGCTATTATGATTTTATAATAGCAATTATTAAACCGTCAATATTAATATTGAAACAGGTGTAATCCAATACTTGAAATCAGGTCATCTTGATAAAACAGATCAACTTAGATGTGCATGTTATATATATAATATGTATATCGTGAAATAATATTTTTACAATGAAGAGTTTGATCCTGGCTCAGGATGAACGCTAGCTACAGGCTTAACACATGCAAGTCGAGGGGTAACATGGGAGCTTGCTTCCGATGACGACCGGCGCACGGGTGAGTAACACGTATCCAACCTACCTATTACTTGGGGATAGCCTTTCGAAAGGAAGATTAATACCCAATGGTCTTGAAGTTCTGCATAGGACTTTAAGTAAAGAATTTCGGTAATAGATGGGGATGCGTTTCATTAGTTAGTAGGTGAGGTAACGGCTCACCTAGACATCGATGAATAGGGGTTCTGAGAGGAAGGTCCCCCACACTGGTACTGAGACACGGACCAGACTCCTACGGGAGGCAGCAGTGAGGAATATTGGTCAATGGGCGCAAGCCTGAACCAGCCAAGTAGCGTGAAGGATGACTGCCCTCTGGGTTGTAAACTTCTTTTATAGGGGAATAAAGTGCGTCACGTGTGATGTTTTGTATGTACCCTACGAATAAGGACCGGCTAACTCCGTGCCAGCAGCCGCGGTAATACGGAGGGTCCGAGCGTTATCCGGATTTATTGGGTTTAAAGGGTGCGCAGGCGGGATGTTAAGTCAGTTGTGAAAGTTGGACGCTCAACGTTCAAATTGCAATTGAAACTGGCATTCTTGAGTGCAGTGGAGGTAAGCGGAATTCGTGGTGTAGCGGTGAAATGCTTAGATATCACGAAGAACTCCGATTGCGAAGGCAGCTTGCTATACTGCAACTGACGCTCATGCACGAAGGTGTGGGTATCAAACAGGATTAGATACCCTGGTAGTCCACACAGTAAACGATGAATACTCGCTGTTGGCGATATACTGTCAGCGGCCAAGCGAAAGCATTAAGTATTCCACCTGGGGAGTACGCCGGCAACGGTGAAACTCAAAGGAATTGACGGGGGCCCGCACAAGCGGAGGAACATGTGGTTTAATTCGATGATACGCGAGGAACCTTACCCGGGCTTAAATTATAGGTGCATAGATCAGAGATGGTCTTTTCTTCGGACTCCTATGAAGGTGCTGCATGGTTGTCGTCAGCTCGTGCCGTGAGGTGTCGGCTTAAGTGCCATAACGAGCGCAACCCTTATCATTAGTTACTAACAGGTCATGCTGAGGACTCTAGTGAGACTGCCGTCGTAAGATGTGAGGAAGGTGGGGATGACGTCAAATCAGCACGGCCCTTACGTCCGGGGCCACACACGTGTTACAATGGGGGGTACAGCAGGTCGCTACCTGGCAACAGGATGCTAATCTCAAAAGCCTCTCTCAGTTCGGATCGAAGTCTGCAACTCGACTTCGTGAAGCTGGATTCGCTAGTAATCGCGCATCAGCCATGGCGCGGTGAATACGTTCCCGGGCCTTGTACACACCGCCCGTCAAGCCATGGAAGCCGGGGGTACCTAAAGTCCGTAACCGCAAGGATCGGCCTAGGGTAAAACTGGTAACTGGGGCTAAGTCGTAACAAGGTAGCCGTACCGGAAGGTGCGGCTGGAACACCTCCTTTCTGGAGAGATGACTACTTACAGTTAAATGTGTCAAGTACATTACACTTATCGGTTTGATAAGCTTGTACGCTTGCTTGTTGTTATAAAATAAAATAAGAGAAAGTAAGAAGCTGAGTACCATCACACAGCAGATTATTTTGAACTAGTCCTATAGCTCAGTTGGTTAGAGCGCTACACTGATAATGTAGAGGTCCGCAGTTCAAATCTGCGTGGGACTACTTTCGGGGGATTAGCTCAGCTGGCTAGAGCACCTGCCTTGCACGCAGGGGGTCATCGGTTCGAATCCGATATTCTCCACTTAGAATAATTATTTGATGCTTTATAGTATCGAGGCGTTATTCAGATTGATCTTTGACATATTGTACAACCAATTTTCTGTTATGAAATCATGTAAATGATAGATTAACCGTAAAGTAACGAATTTATACGAGCCCATTTAGTAGCAATACTAAATGAGTATAGAAGAAAGTAATTAAGGGCGCATGGCGGATGCCTTGGCTCTCGGAGGCGATGAAGGACGTGATAAGCTGCGATAAGCTGCGGGTAGGTGCAAATAACCATTGATCCGTGGATTTCCGAATGGGACAACCTAGTATGTTGAAGACATATTATCCTAAAATAGGAGGCCAACGCAGGGAACTGAAACATCTTAGTACCTGTAGGAAAAGAAAACAAAAGTGATTCCCCTAGTAGTGGCGAGCGAACGGGGATTAGCCCAAACCATTAATGTTCCGGCATTAATGGGGTTGTAGGACCACGTTGTGGGACCATAAGTAGTGACTGGAACACACTGGAAAGTGTGATCATAGAGGGTGATAATCCCGTACAGGAAGCGACTTAGGCCCTAGTGGTATCCTGAGTAGCGCGGAACACGAGAAATTCTGTGTGAATCTGCCAGGACCATCTGGTAAGGCTAAATACTCCCGAGAGACCGATAGCGAACAGTACCGTGAGGGAAAGGTGAAAAGTACTTCGAATAGAAGAGTGAAATAGTTCCTGAAACCATGCGCTTACAAGCGGTCGGAGCATCTATATGGTGTGACGGCGTGCCTTTTGCATAATGAACCTACGAGTTACTTTCACTGGCAAGGTTAATTGTCTAGAGACAAGCAGCCGAAGCGAAAGCGAGTCTTAATAGGGCGCCATAGTCAGTGTGAGTAGACGCGAAACCAAGTGATCTACCCTTGAGCAGGTTGAAGGTTAGGTAACACTAACTGGAGGACCGAACCAATAAGCGTTGAAAAGCTTCTGGATGACTTGAGGGTGGGGGTGAAAGGCTAATCAAACTTGGAGATAGCTCGTACTCCCCGAAATGCATTTAGGTGCAGCCTATAGAATTACTAATGTGAGGTAGAGCGACTGATAAGATGCGAGGGCTTCGCCGCCTATCAAGTCTTGATAAACTCCGAATGCGCATTAGTTTAATCTATGGAGTGAGGGCATGGGTGCTAAGGTCCATGTCCGAGAGGAGAAGAATCCAGACCATCAGCTAAGGTCCCTAAATAACCACTAAGTTGAACTAACGAAGTAAGATTGCTAAGACAGCTAGGATGTTGGCTTGGAAGCAGCCATTCATTTAAAGAGTGCGTAACAGCTCACTAGTCGAGGAGTTTTGCATGGATAATAATCGGGCATAAGTGGTTTACCGAAGCTATGGATCCCTTATGGGATGGTAGGGGAGCATTCTACTCTGCGTTGAAGATATACCTTGAGGTGTGTTGGAGCGTGTAGAAAAGCAAATGTAGGTATGAGTAACGATAAAGGGGGTGAGAAACCCCCTCGCCG
The DNA here is from genome assembly GCA_963668535.1 of Bacteroidaceae bacterium. Taxonomy (GTDB): domain Bacteria; phylum Bacteroidota; class Bacteroidia; order Bacteroidales; family Bacteroidaceae; genus F22. Next base: position 1,065,471 of record OY764867.1, on the reverse strand, counting down.
AAAGACTAAGGTTTCCTGATCAACGCTAATCGGATCAGGGTTAGTCGGGTCCTAAGACTAAGCCTAATGGCGATGTCGATGGCTGAATGGGTTAATATTCCCATACTAGTATAATATAGTGATGTGGTGACGGAGAAGTGAAAGCATCGCCATCTGACGGAATAGATGGTTAAAGGGTGTAGATATACGCTTGGTAGGCAAATCCGCCGAGTGTGTCGAACCTGATAGTACTCAGACGTCCTTGGACTGATGAGATAGTATGTGTAACCATGCTCCCAAGAAAACCCGCTAAACGTTAATTATTATACTACCCGTACCGTAAACGGACACACGTAGTCGGGATGAGTATTCTAAGGCGCTTGAGTGATTCGCGGTTAAGGAACTAGGCAAATTAACCCTGTAACTTCGGGATAAAGGGTCCCTACTTTTAGTAGGGCGCAGAGAATAGGTCCAGGCAACTGTTTACCAAAAACACAGGGCTGTGCTAAATCGAAAGATCACGTATACAGCCTGACACCTGCCCGGTGCTGGAAGGTTAAGAGGAGAAGTTATCTTCGGAGACGCTTTGAATTGAAGCCCCAGTAAACGGCGGCCGTAACTATAACGGTCCTAAGGTAGCGAAATTCCTTGTCGGGTAAGTTCCGACCTGCACGAATGGTGTAATGATCTGGACACTGTCTCAACCGCGAGCTCAGTGAAATTGTAGTATCGGTGAAGATGCCGATTACCCGCGATGGGACGAAAAGACCCCGTGAACCTTTACTATAGCTTAACATTGAATTTGGGCACGTGATGTGTAGGATAGGTCGGAGACTTTGAAGTTGGCACGCTAGTGTTGATGGAGTCGCTGTTGAAATACGACCCTTTACTTGTTTGAATTCTAACTCGCTAATGCGAGGACATTGTTTGGTGGGTAGTTTGACTGGGGTGGTCGCCTCCAAAAGTGTAACGGAGGCTTCTAAAGGTACCCTCAGGACGATTGGTAACCGTCCGTAGAGTGTAATGGCATAAGGGTGCTTGACTGGGAGACTTACAAGTCGATCAGGTAGGAAACTAGAGCATAGTGATCCGGTGTTTCCGCATGGAAGGGACATCGCTCAAAGGATAAAAGGTACTCCGGGGATAACAGGCTGATCCCTCCCAAGAGCTCATATCGACGGAGGGGTTTGGCACCTCGATGTCGGCTCGTCACATCCTGGGGCTGGAGAAGGTCCCAAGGGTTGGGCTGTTCGCCCATTAAAGTGGCACGCGAGCTGGGTTCAGAACGTCGTGAGACAGTTCGGTCTCTATCTATCGTGGGCGTATGAAATTTGCGTGGCTCTGACACTAGTACGAGAGGACCGTGTTGGACAGACCTCTGGTTTACCAGTTGTATCGCCAGGTGCATTGCTGGGTATCTACGTCTGGATCGGATAAGTGCTGAAAGCATCTAAGTACGAAGCCGGCCACAAGATTAGATTTCTTAGGGTTGTTGTAGACGACAACGTTGATAGGCTGCAGGTGTAAAGGTGGTAACATCAAAGCCGAGCAGTACTAATTGCCCGTTCACTTTCTTCTAGTATATGTTCTTTACTTTAGTAATGATATTTGTTTGTACGATATGTCTACCTTATTTAGGTGACTATAGCATTAGGGTTCCACCTCTTCCCATTCCGAACAGAGAAGTTAAGCCTAATCACGCCGATGGTACTGCGTAACTGTGGGAGAGTAGGTAGTCGCCGTTTTTTAGTGAGGCCTTCGAGATATGTATCTCGGAGGTCTCTTTTTATTTATGCAGGGGTATGTATTCTTAACTATTCCGCTTTTTATTACGAACTATGTTTGTTATCAACATAATGTACAATGGTTATGCACAAGTATGTGTATAACTATTTCTTTTTGCACAGGACACTAATCATGTATGTAAGTCCCAGCGTGTCTGTATTAAACAGTATATAATCTTTGTACTACTTATCATCAGTCGTTGTTTACCAACTTCGATATCAAAGTTCACGAACAACGACATCGAAGTTCGCCAACACCGATATCAAAGTTCGCGTACTTTGACTGGGAGTGCCCTATAGTCAACGTATATTCTACTTTGACAAGATATGATTATAGTATATAAAGTCGCATATGTGTAGACGCAAAAGAAAAGAGACTCCAACTTGTAGAGTCTCTTCTATATCCCATATAATGCTAGAGGGTTACGCTTTTGTTTGTACGACTTCTTGGGCTACTTCTTCTTCAGAGGGAACATACCCTTCCTCGTACATAAAGCGCTTAATACTTTTCTTAGGAGTTTTGACAAACTCATCTGGCATGATTTCGTATCGAGCCATACGCTCGTATCCAGCCACTTGACTATTGATTTCTTTGAGGTTATCATCCATGATGCATTTTACGCTATCTGTAGAGCCAAAAATAGAGAATGATTAGTACTAGTTCTGTAGCTATATAGATCGTTCTCCTGTATTTACTCACTCGTAATAGCTGTGTATTCTTTATGTGTATATGATGTAACTAGAGTAAATTATACACAAGTCTGTGTATAATTCCAGAATATGAACAAGTTGGATACAAAAAGAGGCCCTCAATGAGAGCCTCTTTATATTGGTATATCATGTTTCAAACAGAGTTTAAAAGAAGATATAAAGCATTATTCTCTAAATAAGTTTGTCTTTATTTTTTCTTATTGTCCACTTTAGTAGATAGGATATTTTTGTACGTCGATTGGTCTTTTAGAATGTTTTCTGCGCGCATTAAAATACTATCGTTTTTTAAAGTTTCTATAATACCTCCAGTTTGATAATAGTATCTTTTCGCAATTTCTATGGCTAGCATTTTCTTTATTGGTGTAGCAAAAATGTCTAAATCTTTTTTGAGATTATGAGTAAGCTTAGTTTCTAGTGCCTTTAATTCTGGTGCTGCATCCTTAGCGTAGCCTTCAAATTTTGCAGCTTCTTTCAATTGTTCAAGAATCTTTTTGGATTGTGGGTCATAAGTAAATTTTGAATGAATGACTGAATCCTTAAAGGCTTTGTAGGTTGCATCGTCTATTTCAAATTTCTCTGGTGAAGCGATGCTATCATGAGCTTGATAATAAGCTGTAGCGAAGTTAAAGAAAATTTGATCACGGACCATGTAATAAAGAATATTGGGCATACGTGGAGCTTCTTGCTTTATGTCTGGTGTAATACCTCCCCCGTCTCTAACTTCTCGTCCAGTACTAGTATGAAAAACGTGTGTTAAGCTGTCTGGGATACGTCCAACACTACCGTCTGCATTGCGATGTGAGTAATCAATGGCTTGAACACAACGTCCACTAGGTGTATAGTATTTGGCTGTAGTTACTTTAAGGGTGCCTCCATAAGGTAAGCGTCTAGTTGATTGCACAAGGCCTTTCCCAAAAGTACGTGTGCCTATGATGACTCCACGATCTAAGTCTTGAAATGCTCCTGATAAGATTTCAGAGGCAGATGCGGAGCCGCTATTGACTAGTACTGCTACGGGTAGGTTAGGAACAATGGGTTGTTCTGTGGTTTTATAGCTGTTATTCATGCGCTTATCACGCCCTTTTGTATGAGCGATAACTTGGTCTGCAGGGATAAAATAGTTGGCGATTTCAATAGCTTGGTCTACAAGTCCTCCGCCATTATTTCGTAAGTCAATAACCAATCCTTTTAGACCTTTCTCCTTAAGGGACATCAAAGCTTTACGGAATGCTTTAGCAGGCTCTCCTGTGAAAGTAGATAATTGAATATATCCAATGCTATCTTTGCGCATTCCATAATAGGCTACAGTTGGTAGTTCAATATTCCTACGAACAATAGGAATAGCTACAGTGTCTTTACTGTTAGGTCGTTGGATATATAATGTAAATCCTGTACCGCTAGGACCGCGCAACATTTTGCTCACTTGGCTACTTGTTTTACCTTTTAGCCAAGTACTGTCTATTTTGACTAAAACATCGCCAGCTTTTAAACCAGCCTTTTGAGCAGGCATTCCCTCGTAAGGTTCTGCAATCAAAGTTTGTTTGGTTTTTACATTGTAGGTAATAACAGAACCAATACCACCGTAGGCGTTTTTTAGTAATTGTTGCAGTTCCCCACCATCTTCTGCTGGATAGTATGTTGTATACGGATCTAACGAATTGAGCATTGCGTTAATGCCCGTACCTACAGTTTTGTTTACGTCTATAGTATCTACATAAAACAGGTCTATATTTTTTAATACGCTGTTGAAAATACTGATGTTTTGTGCCACTTTAAAATTGTGATCACTTGCTGCCGTAAAAATAACCAACAAGGCTACTATAACAGTTGTGGGAAAAAGGACTCGAAGTCCAAAACGATTTTTTTTCATTATCTCTGTATCTTATGTGCTATTCAGTTAATGCATGTGCAATAGCTTTATTAACACAATGAATAAATTGATATTAATTCCAGTTCGCAATATGAGCTTTGACTTGCTCAATATGCGACGCTGATAGAGAGGCTCCTATATCCTGAATAACAAGACTAGCCATCAATGCACCTAGTTCGCCACAGCGGTCTAAATTATACCCTTTGGATAGCCCATACATAAATCCAGCAGCAAAGTTATCTCCAGCCCCTGTAGTATCCAGTACATCTTTTACATGGAAAGCTTGGACACGTATGAGTTCTTCATCACGAGCAATTAATGCTCCGTCTTTACCAATTTTTACAACAGCTATATTGCATTTTTTGGCGATAGCTTGAACTGCTTCTTCTGGTGATAAACCAGTTAATGCGATAGCTTCTTCTTCATTAGCAAAAATGATGTCTAAGTCATGCTCTAAAATCTCCATGAAGAATTCTTTGTCTTCTTCAATGATATTATAGCTAGCTAAATCAAGACAGATTTGTAAACCTGCTTTTTTAGCCATTGACAAGGCGTGGCGCATCATGTCATGATTCTGTACCATATACCCTTCGATATATAGATAATCTTGGTGAGCAAACATTTCTGGTTTTAAATCGTCTGCTGATAACGTGCTTGAAGCGCCCAAAAATGTAGCCATTGTTCGTTCACCATCTGGAGAAATAAATGCAGAACATACACCTGAGGGTAATTGCTTATGTATACTTAAAAATGGTTTTACTCGACATTTTTCTAACACTTCTTGGTAAAATAGACCGTCGGCGTCTTTTCCAATTTTGGCAATAAGAGCACTTTGTACGCCTAGTAATCCAAGAGTACGAATTGTATTTGCTGATGATCCTCCAGCATCTTTTTCTTCTTTTAGTTGGGCTCTATGTGCGCTTATGATCTTGTGTAGATTATTGTCTATCAACTGCATACTACCTTTAGGAAGCTGCAATTCTTGTAAAGTTGAGTCATTCTCTAAACGGACTAATACATCCGTCAGCGCATTGCCTAATCCAATGATTTTTTTCATGTATAAAAATTTTTCTGCAAATATACTTGGATATTTCAAATAAACCTAGTACTTTTGCATCGCATTTAGAAAAACATTCTTCCTTAGCTCAGTTGGTTAGAGCATCTGACTGTTAATCAGAGGGTCCTTGGTTCAAGTCCAAGAGGGAGAGCAAAAACGAGGCTAATTTTGCCTCCAATTTTTCTATTATTCTTCCTTAGCTCAGTTGGTTAGAGCATCTGACTGTTAATCAGAGGGTCCTTGGTTCAAGTCCAAGAGGGAGAGCAAAACTAGGCTAGTTTAGCCTCCATTTTTTATTATTCTTCCTTAGCTCAGTTGGTTAGAGCATCTGACTGTTAATCAGAGGGTCCTTGGTTCAAGTCCAAGAGGGAGAGCAAAAAGGTTGTCTTTATGGACAACCTTTTTTTTGCTCTATCCTTTTGATTTCTATAGACTATTTTTTTAGCTGATATTTAGCGATTATTTCTAGTCTCTCCTCTTCTGGAAGATTTTGTACATATGCTTTCCAACCAGGACAAAATTTAGTGTGCCATTGCCACAAACGAGCAATAAAAGACCTTGGATTTTTGTCAAATCTAGCTCTCATTGGACATGTCGTACATTGATGATTCATTGTGTCTGTTTTTAGGATATTCTCTGTAAATAAATTACTTTATCGTAGAGCTTCTACTTCTTCGGGAGTCAATGGAATCTTTTTACCTAACATTTGACAGCCGTTTTCTGTAACCAAGTAATCTTCTTCATTACGGATACCTCCAAAGTCGCGATACTTTTCGACTTCATTGTAGTTGATAAAATCGGCGTGCAATTTCTCTGCCTTCCATTTATCAATAAGATCAGGAATAAAGTAAATACCAGGCTCGATAGTATGCACGTTACCAACTTCTAGAGGCGTAGCTAGACGTAAAGATTTCAAACCAAATTGTGTGCTTTTTTCTTCACCAGCATAACCAACCCATTTCTCTCCAAAGTTTTCCATGTCGTGAACATCAAGCCCCATCATGTGCCCAAGTCCATGAGGAAAGAATAACGCATGAGCACCAGCTTGTATTGCAGCCTCTACGTCACCTTTCATTAGGCCAAGTGCCTGCATACCTTCTGTTAGAGCACGAGCGGCCTCAAAATGTAGCTCTTTAAAGGGTACTCCTGGCTTAATACCAGCTACTGCGCGACGGTGCATGTTATTTTGGATCTCGTATACGGCACGTTGACGTTGTGTGAATGTTTTGCTAACAGGTATTGTTGATGACATATCACCTGCATAACCAGATTCTACTTCAGCGCCTGCATCAATGAGGAAGAGACGTCCTTCTTTACAATAGTTCCCATGGTAGTGATTGTGTAGGGTTTGCCCATTAATAGTTGCAATTGTTGGGAACGATAAAGAAGCCCCTTGTTTTTGTGCTGTGTATTCAATCAATGCGGCAATTTCATACTCATATTTACCAGCAGCAATGGCTTTTGTAGCAGCAATATGCATATCAGCTGTAATTTCACAAGCACGTTGAATTTCTGCAATTTCTTCCTGACTTTTGATATTACGTTGTTTCACAATAGCCTGAATCATTTGAATAGAAGCAGGTTGTTGGTTCAATGGTTCACCTAATAAATGGTTGAACTTGATGGCATGTTCTGGACGATATACGGGCAAGTGATGAATCGGTTGATTCTCTTTTTGAGCCTTAGCCAAATAAGAGATTAGTTCACTGCTTGGACGTACATCAAATATGCCTACTGCGGCTGCTTTTTCGGCAAGAGTAGGTTGTACTCCCATCCATACAATATGATCCATTGTCAATTCATCTCCGAATAAAATCGTACGATTATTGTCTACATCAATAACCGCGGTAAGGCCAGCGGCACTAATGCCAAAATAATAAAGGAAAGTTGAATCTTGACGGTAGCGAAAACAATTATCTTCGTATTGGAGACCCATATCATCGTTGCCTAAAAAAAGCAATAGCCCCTGTTTCATAGCGTTTTGTAGCGACGCTCTACGCTGAATATACGTGTTTTGTTCAAACATATCTTTTGATTTTGAGATTGTACATTATTCCTACAAAGGTAGCAAAAGTTTCAGAGATTTCTTTATCTTTGCCGTGAATAATCACTTTAAATTGTATTCAGTTATGAAGATGAATCGAATTTTATCTGTGGCATTATATGCTGTAATAGCTATGGTGTCTCTTCCCGCTTCAGCTCAGTTAATTAAGTTTGGAGTACGTGGTGGGTTAGACTTTAATAAAGCAAATTATGATGAAGTTAAAAATAAAAATTACACTGGATTTTTCATAGGCCCTATGGCTGAAGTGACAATCCCAATCTTAGGTTTTTCTTTTGATGGGGCACTCTTGTTCGCTCAGTCTGGCAGTAAAGTGGAAAGTGACATAGATAATGGTACAGTCAAACGTCGTTCTTTAGAGATACCTATCAATGCGCGTTATGGTTTCGGCTTGGGAAGTACAGCAAGTGCTTTTATTTTTGCTGGCCCTCAATTTGGTTTTGCTCTTAATGATGATGATGCAACAATTGGTGAACGCTTGTATAAATTTAAAAACAATACGCTATCAACCAATATTGGTGCTGGTGTTGAGATGTTAGGGCATTTGCAAGTGTCATTGAGTTATAATGTACCACTAAATGATAGCCAGGAAGTTACTATTTTGAGTGCGTCAACACAAACTGTAGAACGTATCGTTAATTCAAAAGCAGAAAATCACTGGCAATTAGCTGTGGCTTATACTTTTTAAAGCGTATGATGCAAACGTATATAGACGTTATTTTACCACTCCCCCTATCGCAACGTTTCACATATTTGTGGCCTGCAGATGGGGGGAGTGACCCCATTATAGGTGGTCGGGTTGTAGTTCCTTTTGGTACTCGTAAGTATTATACGGGTATTGTACTTCATATACATCATAATGCACCTAAGGAGTATGAGGTGAAGGAAGTACTTTCTGTATTGGATGAGACACCTATTGTGACAGCTGCACAGTTGAAACTTTGGCAATGGATAAGTGATTATTACATGTGTACACTTGGTGATGTGTACAAGGCAGCAATTCCTGCAGGCCTTAAATTAGAAAGTGAATCTATGGTGTGTGTCAATACAGAAATAGATTCTGAAATTAAGCTTAGTAAAAAGGAACAACTTGTAGTCGACTATGTGACTGACATGGTGGAGTGTAAATTGTCCAATTTAGCTAAAGTTCTAGGCAGAACAAATCCATTGCCATTTGTTAAGCGTCTTATTGATAAAGGAAGCCTAATTCTGAAAGAGAATATTCATAGAGGGTACCGCCCAAAGCAAGAAGTTTGGGTGAAGCTGACACCAACATTTCGTGATGAAAAGACGCTTCATCACATTCTACATGCCCTACATAGGGCACAGAAGCAAGAAAAGTTAATGATGACTTTCTTGGAAGGTGCTGAGGATCTTGAACATCATATGATGACCAAGCAAGTGCTTTTAAAGCGTGCAGAAGTATCTGCGGCAATTTTAAGGGCACTTGTTAATCGGGGTGTTTTGGAACTATGTGAAATTGAGGTTAAGCAACCAGATACTCATATGGCACATTCTGATGCACTACATTTGTTATCTGACCCTCAGAAGAAAGCTTATGATGATATACTGTATGAATGGCAGACTAAGAATGTGGTTCTTCTTCACGGTGTAACTTCTAGCGGAAAAACAGAAATATTTATTCATTTGATTCAAGAGGCAATTGATCGTGGAGAACAGGTGTTGTATCTCTTGCCTGAGATTGCTTTAACGACTCAAATAACTCAACGGCTGAAGCAAGTGTTTGGTGAACAATTAGGCGTGTATCATTCTAAGTTTACCGATCAGATGCGCTCTGCTTTTTGGCATAGACAAATGAGTAATACACCATATCCAATTGTTTTAGGTGTGCGTTCGTCAGTCTTTTTACCGTTCAAACATTTAGGGTTGATTATTGTAGATGAAGAACATGAAAGTAGCTATAAGCAAGTAGATCCTGCACCACGCTATCATGCGAGAAATGTGGCCATAATGATGGCAAGTCATTTGCATGCAAAAGTGCTTTTAGGAACAGCTACGCCAGCTGTTGAAACCTATTATAATGCTCAAGAAGGTAAGTACGGATTGGTTGCTTTAAATACACGTTACCAGGGGGTTGAATTACCTGATGTGAAAATAATAGATACTAAGGAGTTGCGCCGAAAGAAGATTATGAAAGGTTTTTTTGCTCCAGATTTGTTGGAGGAAATGCAAGAAGCTATAGGTAATAATCAGCAGGTTATTGTGTTTAAAAATCGTCGAGGTTTCTCTCCACAAGTAGAGTGTAGAGCGTGTAGTTGGGTGCCTCGTTGTGTCAACTGTGATGTGACTATGACTTATCATAAATTCTCAGATAGACTAACATGTCACTATTGTGGATATAGTATGCCACGCCCTAAAGTTTGTCCTCAATGTGGAAATTCAGAAATTATGCCAAAAGGGCATGGAACGGAACGAGTAGAGGAGATCTTGAAAGAGGCTTTGCCAAATGTACGTACAGCGCGCATGGATCTAGATACAACGCGTAATAGGAATTCATATGAACGGATTTTATCCGATTTTGAAACGGGCGAAGTAGATGTTCTGATTGGTACTCAAATGTTGTCTAAAGGCTTGCACTTTGATCGAGTACATGTGGTGGGTGTTGTACAGGCGGATACAATGTTAGGATATCCAGATTTTAGGGCCTCTGAACGTGCCTTTCAATTAATGGCGCAAGTCGCAGGGAGAGCTGGTAGAAAAGGTGATCAAGGAGTTGTACTAATACAAACGAATACGCCAGAGGAGCCTATCTATAAACATGTGCAGGCACATGATTACATAGGGCTGTATAATGATGTGATTGAAGATAGACGACTGTTTCGATATCCTCCTTTTTCAAGATTAATCCATGTCATTATGAAACATCGAAACAGTAAAGAGTTGGATATATTAGCTCGTTGTATGGGACAGTACTGTAGACAAATTTTTGATCAACGAGTACTTGGACCACAAGCACCTCCTGTAGGACGTGTTCAAAATATGTATATACAACGTATTATGCTTAAATGTTCAATGACAGATAGTATCCAATGGGTGCATCATAACTTATTAAATATAAAAGCGTATGCAGAACAGCAAAGCTTTGGTAAAGGTGCACGTATTTATTTTGATGTAGATCCCTATTAATTATAAATTTTGTATGGTTTCTGTGAGATTCTTTGTGGTTACTTTGTCTGAGCTGATTTTTTTAACCAATCGTTTTTTTAGCTGAGATACCCCAGATTCTGTCATTGGGATCAATAGAGCAATCTCATTTTGCTTAAATCCTAATTTGGTTAGATAGCAATATTTCTCTTGATTTTTTGATATCTTAGGTACCAGTAGATTAATATGTTGCCCAAAATCGGGAATTGTTTGGTCAATAGCTTTTAGAAGACTTTGCCAATCTGTATCTTTGATTGTCCTTTCTGGCATCTCAAGCATGTCTCGAAGATGCTTGTAACTTTTAGCAAGTTCAGAATTATCATATATGAACTGGTTGTATCCCTCTGCTTGAAGGATTGTGGGAGTTAATGGGGCGTTTTCTTCTTTTATAATTTTGTCTTTTCTAATATTACCCAAGATTTTTATTAAGGCAAAGTCTTTAAAAGCTTCATTTTTGATTTGTAGATTTTTGCCTTTTATTGTTAGTAGTATAATTGCGATAATAGCTACAGATAATAAACTAACGAATATAATGTAGTAACGATATGTACGCGCTTTAGCCTCTGCTTGTTCTTTCTCTTTTTGTGCTATTTTATAGTTGTATGTTTTTTCTATTTTGGCAGTTTCTTCTAGAATTCTTTTACTGTGTAAAGAATCAGAATACTGGAGGTATTTTCTTTGTAAATTAAATGCTGTTTTGTAATCATTTTTTTTATTCGCGAGTCTACTTAAATAATATGCTGCAAGTGATCGTGAACTAAGATCTTTAGTTTGAAGGAGCTTGTTTAAAAAGAATACGGCGGAATCTACTTCCATCGTTGCATGTGGATTATTCAATAGAGCCGTGTAATAATATTCTCCTTTTCTGAAGTAGTAGTCATCTTTCTGAGATCTAGAAAGATATGTTGTGTCAATTTGATTAAGATAGTAATATGCATTTTCTCTATTATTCTGCGCTAAGTAACTACGCACAATTCCCATGAGACTTTGGAATATACCGTATTGAGAATGACGAGCTTTAGCTATCATGTATCCTCTTTTATACCAATAAATCATACTATCTCCTTTTTGGGTGATATATGTTTTTCCAATCATTCGACATAGATTCTCCATTCTGCTTGAGTCTGATAACTCTTCATATGTATTAAATCCTTGAATATAATGATTACGTGCTTCTTGCCACATCCCGAGTTTTACATACTCAAATCCTATTCTATTATTAATAACACCAATATATACACGTGGCGCACGATGTTTTAGATGATTAAGGGCCTTAAGAAATGCTTTGACTGATTCTGGCACATCTCCTAAGTCAGCATAAGTTGCTCCTAGCATGTAGTATGATAATCCTAATTGTTCTTTTTTTTCTCTTTTACTGTAATAAGTAATAAGAGCTTTGGGTAAACTATCACTAGTGTGTTTGAGGTATAGTTTATCTTTTGCAATTAGACTATATAATGCGTATCTATTTTTTTCTTCTTGACTATATGTCGAATCTTTTTTTTGTTTTAAAATAGTATATATTTCTTTGGGATTGGCGTTGACCAAAGAGTCTAAACACTGAATTGAGTATTTAGTCTCTTTGTGATTTGAACAGGCTTGTAATGTGAAACCTGTAAGAATCGTTAGTAGCAATATATGTATTATGTGAGATTTATGCATATGTAGAATATTTGAATCTCAAAAATACGTAATTGTTTTTCATTTCTATAAGCAAAGTGAACTTTTTTCTAGTCTTTGCATTCTGTTTTTTCTTTGTTTTGATTTTTGTGTATAAAGACTTTATAAATCTTAAGATGTAAAGGCTATTTGTATTTGTGTGTAGAATAGTCTGATTGTCAGTCGTTTTTGATTCGTCGGAAAAAGTGTCAAGTTTTTGTCAAGTAGATTTTTCCAATGGTTTGGCTTATTTTCTTACTTTTGCTCCATGTACTGGTTTATTATTAATGTTTAATGTTGAAATTATGAAGAGATTACTTTTGATGACATTAGTGTTGTTCTGCTCACTCACTAGCTATGCTGACAATGATGGAGAGTTCTTGACTCAAATCATATTGAAGGAACAACCAACAAGAAGTCTAATTCTTTATCCAGAAGTCTCTATAGAGTCGGGTAATTTGAATGTGTATGCAACACAAAGTGAAGTATATGTACGTGTGTTTTCTGACGAAGGTAAGGATCCAATACTTTCCTTAAGTAGTTACAATCAAGTAACCTTTGATTTAGATGAATTACAACCTGGTACATATACTTTGGTGATTGATGTAGATAATCATCAATTTGAAGCAACTTTTGTTGTATTTACGATAGAATAAAAGAATCTCTTGAAAAACGTAATATAATCCACAATCATCTATTACTAGTTGATTATTCGCAAGGACAGCTCAAGTGATTGAGCTGTCCTTTATCATAATGATACTGGGGATTTATTCTTTGATTATATCTCTAGAAGAGGACACTTCTTTTTCTTCTGTTTCGTTTAGAGTGGGGTAGCTTACTCGAGTATGGTGCATAATCTTCAATTTCTCTTTGAAGGTTTCACGAATAGTACTGATTTCTCGCATTGTTAGAGGGCATTCATCCATAAATCCCTCTTTGATTTGTGAGTTGATTATTTTATCTACAACTTCCGAAATGTTTTCTTCAGTGTATTCTGGCAAACTACGCGAGGCTGCTTCGATAGAATCGGCCATCATTAAAATTCCCTGTTCCTTAGTTTGTGGATTAGGTCCTGGGTAGCTAAATATATGTTCATCTACAGGTTCATCTGGATGGTCATTTTTCCATGAAATATAGAAATACTTTGCTTTTCCTGCACCATGATGAGTTGTTATAAATTGTTTGACTGCATCTGGTAGGTTATATTTGTCTGCCATTTTCATCCCCTCAGTAATATGCCGGATGACTGTTTGAGCACTTTGCTTATAATCGAGTAAACTGTGTGGGTTGAACCCAGATTGATTTTCGGTAAAGTAAGTTGGGTCTAGCATCTTACCAATGTCGTGATACATAGCCCCTGTCCTGACTAGTTGACTATCAGCGCCAATTTGTAAAGCTGCTTCAGATGCTAAGTTGGAAACTTGTATACTATGTTGGAAAGTTCCAGGTGCTTCTTGCGAAAGTCTTTTTAATAAAGGCAGGTTACTGTTAGATAATTCTACAAGTGTGACGCTGGATATAAATCCGAAGAAGCGTTCTATAAGAATCATAATTGGATAAGTGAAGAGCAATAGTATCCCATTTATAACGTATAGCATTAATCGTCCATAAGTAATGTCCTGTAGTCGTGTGCCTGCTATAAGCTCTAAACACAAGTATACAACAATGTAGGTTAAGACTACAAATAAGGTCGTTCTAAGTAAGTGAGAACGGTTACTAAACTCTTTTAGACTGTATATTGCTATAAGTCCTGCAATGATCTGTTGTACTATAAATTCATAGGGAAATTGTAGTGGTATTGCACAGAGCAATACTATGATCATATGTGTCATAAAAGCCGTTCGTGCATCAACAAATATGCGGATAACAACTGGAGCAATACAAAACGGAATGATGTATATGCTGAAAATCGGATGGCGTACCAACAAAGATGTACCTACTGTGTATAGTAGGATAAGGACAAATAGCATAGATAGGTTTTTCTTCTTTTTGTAGAAGGTACTTCTAAACAATTCTAAGTACCACATGAAAATAAGCAAAAGAAGACATACGTATAAGGATTGTCCTAACAAAATGAAGTTCTCTTCTCGATGAGAGCCCATTCTTTGAAGAGATTCTTGTTTGAATGAATTAAGAACATGAAATAAATGTCCTGTAATAACTTCTCCACGGTCTACAATTCGTTCTCCTTGTTGAATGGTGCCACTAATCGTATTTATGCTGCTTAGAGCCTCTGATAAAGCTGTCTCATTCTTGATTTGATCGTAGCTTATGTTGGGAAGTAAATATCTAGAGAGGTCTGCTTTCACCAGTAGAGGCAAACTATATTTTGTAGAATCGGCTGACATCAGGTATTTGTAAGCCGTTTTGCGTGTGTATAGTTTGTTGATGTCAGTCACAAAAGCAACTCTTTTGTTTACTAAACGAATATGTGTTTTTTTTGTTTGGGATAAACTATCTCGGGCTGTGTTGCTAAGTAGGCCTGTCTCATAGATGATTTTTAGGCGACTTTCCACATGTTTCAAGTAGGATTCTGGCAAAGTAGTTGGAGTGCCTTTGAGGTTGTTATTACGCAAATTAGCTAGTTGCTTACCTAGCATTGACTGATTTTGAGAATAATAAGGAATATAGTGTTGAATAATACTATCTTTTTCTTTCTCTATAGCTAAAGTGTCTCTATATATTGGGAAATCAAAAGGAGCTGTAAGTAATTCATATCTCCAAGGTTTGTTCTGAGCAAATTGAAAAGCAAATTGATCTTCTCTCGGTAAAGAGTAGATGATAGCTATAGTCAAAATAACAAAGTATATGACTTTAAATAGGTGGTTTCTTGTGAATTTTGAGCTTTTCTTATGGGTATTTTGCAACATAACATTCATTTTGGTGTCGAAAAGTACGAAAAACTTTGTACTTTTGCACACAAAAGAAGATAATAATTTATCGTTTACTAGTAAGATTATGACAGAACAGCAAGTTCGTGTGCGCTTTGCACCTAGCCCAACAGGGCCATTGCATATTGGTGGTGTTCGTACTGCCTTGTATAATTACCTTTTTGCACGTAAGCATGGAGGTCAGATGATTCTTCGCATAGAAGATACAGATAGTCATCGTTTTGTGCCTGGGGCAGAGAACTATATTATTGAAGCTTTTCAGTGGTTAGGTATTGAATTTGATGAGGGGGTACATATCGGTGGTGAGTATGGTCCATATCGTCAATCTGAGCGTCGTGAGATTTATAAGAAATATGTAGACGTGTTACTACAATCTGGTAAGGCTTATATTGCTTTTGATACACCAGAAGAGTTGACGGCTAAACGTGAAGAAATCAAGAACTTTCAATATGATGCCACTACGCGTAATTTGATGAATAATTCTTTGACTTTGCCTAAAGAAGAAGTGGAACGATTGATCGCCAATGGGAATAATTATGTTGTTCGCTTTCTAATCGAACCAGGACGCGATGTTATTGTCAATGATTTGATTCGTGGAGAAGTGGTTATTAACTCATCTGTTTTAGATGATAAAGTCTTGTATAAGTCAGTAGATGAATTGCCCACTTATCACTTGGCTAATATTGTTGATGACCATTTGATGAAAATTACTCACGTTATTCGTGGGGAAGAATGGTTGCCATCTGCTCCATTACATGTCTTGTTGTATGAAGCATTTGGATGGGCTGACGTGGCTCCCTCTTTCGCTCATCTTCCTTTATTGTTGAAGCCAGAAGGTAACGGTAAGTTGAGTAAGCGCGATGGAGATCGTTTAGGGTTTCCAGTATTTCCTTTGGAGTGGACCGACCCAAAATCAGGTGATGTGTCTTCTGGATATCGTGAATCTGGATATTTACCAGAGGCTGTAGTCAACTTTTTAGCTCTTTTGGGATGGAATCCAGGTACAGATGAAGAGTTGATGTCAATGGATCGTCTTATTGAATTGTTTGATTTGAATCGATGTAATAAGTCTGGAGCTAAATTCGATTATGAAAAAGGACGTTGGTTCAACCACGAATACATCTTGCATATGGACAATGCCTCAATAGCTCCTCAATTTATAGGGCTCATGTCTAGTGAGGGTGTTGAGGTTACGACTGAACAAGCTATAACTGTTATAGATTTGATGAAAGGGCGTGTTAACTTTATTCCAGAGCTTGTGCCTATGTGTCGTTTTTTCTTTGTTGCTCCTGTTGAGTATGATGGAAAGACCGTAAAAAAACGCTGGAAAGCTGATTCTCCAACCCTAATGGGAGAACTCGCTGATTTCCTAGAAAAAATGGAAGATTTTTCTTCAGAAAATCAAGAGAAAGAAGTTGGCGCTTGGATTGCAAAGAATGAATACCACCTAGGAAATATTATGAATGCATGGCGTTTGTCTCTTGTTGGTGAGGGTAAAGGGCCTCATATGTTTGATATATCTGCTTTTATCGGTAAAGACGAAACTTTACGTCGTATGCGACGAGCTATAGAGGTATTACCTCGTAAAGAAGCTTAGTGTATTGTCTATTAGGAAGTAATGCTTTTCTCCTATGATATATAATTTTTTTATTACCCTATATACCTCCATTCTACAGCTGCTTTTTCCTTTTAGTAGAAAGCCTCGTAAGATGTCTAAAGGACACTTTGTGGTTTTTGATAAATTGAGACAACAGATAGATCCTGAAGCCCAATATTTGTGGTTTCATGCAGCTTCATTAGGAGAATTTGAACAAGGACGTCCTCTTATTGAGAAGATAAGAGCACGTTATCCTGATTATAAAATTTTGCTTACTTTCTTTTCGCCTTCTGGCTACGAGGTACGTAAGCATTATAGAGGTGCTGATGTGGTGACTTATCTTCCGATGGATAAGCCACGGAATGTACGCCGATTTTTAGACTTGACTAATCCCAAAATGGCCTTTTTTATCAAGTATGAATTTTGGAAGAATTATTTGGATGAACTTAAGCGCCGTCACATTCCTGTATATAGTATTTCTTCTATATTTCGTAGAGATCAGATCTTTTTCAAGTGGTATGGAGGCACTTATCGCAATGTCTTGCAAGATTTTGATTATCTATTTGTTCAAAATGAAGCTTCTAAGCGCTTCCTTAGTACGCTAAACATAAAGAATGTCAGTGTTGTGGGTGATACTCGTTTTGACCGCGTGTTAGAAATCAAAGAGCAAACAGAGCCTTTGCCGTTAGTTGAAAAATTTAGAGGAAATGCTTTTACTGTGTGTGCTGGAAGTTCATGGGCGCCAGATGAGGATATTTTTATAGATTACTTTAATCGGCACCCTGAAATGAAATTGATTATAGCACCTCATGTTATCGATGATGCCCATATTGTAGAGATTGTAAACAAATTAAAGCGCCCGTATGTTTTGCACTCAAAAGCAACTATGGATAATGTTATAGAAGCTGATTGCTTGATTATTGATTGCTTTGGGTTGCTTTCTACAATCTACAGATATTGTGATGTAGCTTATATTGGAGGTGCATTTGGAGCTGGTCTGCACAATACGCTGGAAGCAGCGGTTTATGGTGTCCCTGTTATTTTTGGCCCTAAATATAGCAAATTTATTGAGGCAGCTGCTTTGATTGATGCAAAAGCAGGTTTTTCTATTTCTTGTGCAGGAGAATTTGATGCTTTGATGGATCGTTTCATTACAGAACCAGATTATTTACGATTGACTGGCGAACGTTCCGATACATATGTCAAGGGGCAGGCTGGAGCTACAGATCGAATTTTATCTAAAATAAATTTATGATATTCAAGCAGTTTTACTAGATTTATCTGGTAAAACTGCTTGTATCAGTTAAATCCGATAGAATATGAAGTGTCGATTGTGTTTTATAATATTGTGTTCATTATCTTCTGTATTGTGGGGGCAAAAAAAGCCTACTAGTATTTCAATGAGACAAGTAGAAGTAATGGATTCTCTGTATGCTGACTCATTTCGTTTGCAAGAAGTTGTTGTTACAAGTGCTCGTCGAAATCGAAGTTTAAAAACAACAGAGATGGGTGTGACAACCTTTCGGGTAAAAGAACTAGAGCGTCTCCCAACTTTATTAGGAGAACGTGACTTGGTAAAATCGTTTCAATTGATGCCTGGTGTAAAGGCTGAAAGCGATGGTACAAGTGGGTTTAATGTGCGTGGAGGTAGTACGACACAGAATCTCATTTTATTAGATGGAGCTCCTGTTATGCAACCGGGGCATATTTTAGGATTTTTTTCGGTCTTTAATTCAGCGGCCCTATTAGATGCTCAGATGTATAAAGGGATTATGCCAGCTCAGTTTGGAGATCGCTTGTCTTCTTTAATGGATATTCAACAACGTGATGGGCAAGGTACTCACTTAGCTGGTGATATCAATGTTGGCCTGTTATCTGCAAGTGCTCATCTTAGAGGGACATCTGGACGATTTAGTTATGCTTTGTCTGGAAGACGTACGTATTTTGATTTGTTTCTTAAAACACAAGAAAAATATAAAGATACGAAGCTTTATTTTTATGATTTAAATGGTCGTTTTTCTTATTCTTTTAGTGATAAGAATAAATTGTTTTTATCAGCATATCATGGAAATGATAACTTGGGCGTAGATGATCTTGCAGATATGGATTGGCAGAATCAGTGTATGTCATTGCGCTGGTTTCATGCAATCAATGCAGATTGGATTTCCAATACTAGTTTTGTCCTAGGGCGTTATGCTTCTAGTACAGAAATGAGTATCTTAAATACAGATGCTGCCATACATGGTAGCGTGCAGCAAAGTGGAATTAAACAAGATTTTCATTATCAGCCTAATGAGGCACATGGTATGCATGTTGGTATACATTTGATGTCAGATAAGGCAATTACAGGGGAATGGACTTTTAACAATTTGATAGAAAAAGAAGTACGCTATGGTGCTGAATTAGCTGTGTGGTGTCAGTACGATTGGACAATAACACATAAACACCTCTTAAGTCTTGGCGTTCGACTCAATGGATTTGCTGCCATGGGGGGAAGCCCATATTATACATTGGATGAACAGTACAATATTGTTTCTTGTTGGGAAGATGCGCACAAACATATTGAAAAAACATTTTGGCGACTTGATCCTCGTATGGCTTATACCTATAGAATTAATTCAAAACATAGTTTTAAGTTGGGTTATAGTCACTTGACTCAAAATGTTCATGCCATACAGAATGCTGTGACAAACTTTCCTTATACCCGATACACTTTTAGCAGTAACCTTATAAAACCAGAGACTGCTGATCAGGTTTGTTTAGGCTGGGTAGGTGAATGGCTAGATGGCATGTATTCCACTAATATAGAAGCTTATTACAAATGGCTAAATCATTCTTTGGATTACCGAGATGGGATAGGTTTTGATACTGAAATCGAAATGGAACGTCTTTTGGCTAGTGGACGAGGACGAGCATATGGCTTGGAGGTGAATATGTCTAAGGATAAAGGCCCTTTAACAGGGTGGGTAAGTTACACATGGTCGCGTAGTGAATTAAAGATAAACAATGTCAATCAAGGACGTTGGTATAAGGCCAGCAATGATCGCACACACGATATTTCTGTTGTAGCTATGTATCGTCTCAATAAAAAGTGGGATTTGTCTGCTAATTGGATGTTTGTTACTGGACAGGCTTATTCTGCACCAAGTGCGAAATATCAGCAGGATGGTGAAACGGTTTTTTATTATAGTGAACGAAATGGTTATAGAACTCCAGATTATCATCGATTGGACATCAGTGCAGCATACCATATGAAGCCAAAACATGCGACTCGTCGAGTCGTCTGGCATTTTGGGTTGTATAATGCATATAATCACTATAATCCATATGTTATTCAATTTTCAGAAGATAGACAGAAAACATCAGGTATGAAAGCTATGATGACTTCTTTGTATGGAGCAATTCCATTTGTTTCTTATCAGTTAACATTTTAATTATTAGTTTGATGAAAAGAAATCTTTTATGGAGGAATCTATTTTATGTGTTAGTAGCACTACTTTGTGCAACTAGTTGTGAGCGCGAGATCAGTGTCGATTATCGTCATGTACCGCCTAAACTAGTCATGAATGGAATTATTACACCAGATTCCATTGTTTTTATTTTGGAAAAGACAGTTGATGTAGCTACTCCAACTGATGCTAAAGTCGATGTTATTGATGCGCAATTGATAGTGATTGGTGATGATGGATCGCAATACATGTTAACTAGAAAACCTTTGGAGAGTAATCGCTTTGTAGCATTAGATGCACTAAATCATATGGTTGGAGGAGTATATGGGGTAAAGTATACTGTGAGTGCTACAGTGGGTGAAGAAGTTATTCAAGGTGTCAGTACTTTATCTGCTCCTGTTGAAATAGAAAATCTTAAATTTGAGTGGGTTGACTTGGTTGGAGATAATCAATCTCTATTTTTGACTTTTGATTGGTTAGATAGTCCAAATGAAGAAAATTACTATCATTTTCTTATAAAGCGTGAGAATGGTGATGCTTATGGTTGGAGTATTCGTTCTGATGAAGGTGAAGATGGAAATCGTATTTATGCTTTGCAGCATTGCATGTCGTCTGAGGATTCGGCCGAAAACGAACCAGATGATTTTATAACAGATGGAGAAACTTTAATAGTTGAAATGCGTCAAATAGACAGGGAGACCTATTATTATTTAATGTCTCTTATGGTGGGTGAAAATTCATCTTCTAATCCTATTCCTTTCTATACAGATGAAGATTATCTAGGGTATTTTGAAGCATGTACCCCGCTTAGGTATTCTATAACTTACCATGAAAATAGGGTAGAATAAACTTGTGTAAAGATGCTGAAACAGAGTGGTTTATTTCATTTCCATCTTGTTAAAAAAATGTATTTCAAGTAAAAACTCGCTATTTTATCATAGAATGCTATGTTGAAAGCAATATTATTCGTATCTTTGTGCCCCGAAATCCGTATTTATATATGATTGGTTTTGATAGCCAAGATTATGCTCGGATTTTTAAAGTAAGAACTATGGTAGCAGATAAAGTTAACGATTTTATTGTCGACCTTCGTCGTATGACTGTCGACAAATTTTCGCGTCACTATACGTTAAGTGACGCTTTTTGGTCTGCATCAGATTATGAAGATATTACGGGAGGTGAAATCAATGCGGATGTAGAGGTTGCAACTGTAGGAGATGATTTTCGCGTACGTTTTCAAATGAAAGGGACTGTGAGTGTTCCTTGCGACCGCTGCCTAGACGACATGTCTTTACCTATTGCTATTGATGAATCGTTAATGGTACGTCTTGCTAATCAAGATGAAGAAGTTGATGAAAATCTCATTACTGTTGATGAAATGCGTGGAACATTAGATGTTTCATGGATTATGAGTGAAATGGTGGCAGTCGTTATCCCCGTGCAACATGTTCATGAGGACGGTGGATGTAATCCTGATATGATTGAACGGCTAAATGCTATGCAGGCTGGTCATGTTCAGGATGATGAAGAGAATACTGGCGATACTTCTGAGGATAGTCACCAAGCAGTGGATCCTCGATGGAATGAATTAAAGAAAATAATAGATAACAATTAAATCATTTAGAAAAAATGGCACATCCTAAGAGAAGACAATCAAAGCAAAGACAAGCGAAGAGAAGAACGCATGACAAAGCAGTTGCTCCAACGCTTGCAAAGTGTGCAAACTGTGGTGAATGGCACAAGTTCCACACTGTATGTGACAGCTGTGGTTACTATCGTGGCAAAGTAGCTATCGAAGTTGAGCAGTAAAACAAAATAGCAGACCAGGTGTGCTCGCGCCCTGGTCTTGCTTTTATATATAAACGCGCGAGTTTTTTAGTCAACATGGAAAAACTTAATGCAGTGATCACTGGGATCGGTGGTTATCTTCCAGAATATACCCTCACAAATGAGGAGCTATCTACTATGGTAGATACTAATGACGAGTGGATTATGACACGTATCGGTATCAAGACTCGTCAAATTCTTAATGAAGAAGGACTTGGAGCATCGTATATGGCGCGTAAAGCATGCCGTGAATTGATGCGTAAGACAGGGGCTAATCCTGATGATATTGATTTCGTGATTTGTGCTACAACAACAGGTGACTACGTGTTCCCATCAGTAGCGTCAATCATGTGTGATAAGCTTGGCCTTAAAAATGCCTTTGCTTATGATATGTCTGCTGCTTGTAGTGGATTTTTGTTTGCATTGACAACTGCTAAGGCATACATTCAATCAGGAATGTGTAAGAAAGGTATCGTGGTTGCTGCAGAGAAGATGACCAGTATCACAAATTACACTGACCGTGCTACATGTCCAATTTTTGGAGATGGTGCTGCAGCTGTTATGGTTGAAGCGACTACTGAGGAGTATGGTGTGTTGGATGTTAAGTTGCGTACAGATGGTAAAGGACTTCCTTTTCTACATCAAAAAGCTGGTGGCTCTGTATGTCCTGCATCTCACTTTACTGTGGACAATCACATGCATACAATTTACCAAGAAGGTCGTACAGTATTTAAATATGCTGTATCTAATATGTCTGGTTTTAGTGCTGAAATTGCTGAACGTAACAACTTAGATAAAGATTCGATCGATTGGGTGGTTCCTCATCAGGCTAATTTACGTATTATCGATGCCGTTCAAAAACGCTTAGAAGTAGATCATGATAAAGTCTTAATTAATATAGACCATGTCGGTAACACAAGCGCTGCTTCTATTCCATTGTGTATTTGGGAAAACGAACATAAACTTAAGAAGGGTGATAATATGATCCTTACTGCTTTTGGAGCAGGTTTTACTTTTGGTTCAATTTACCTAAAATGGGGATACGATACTGAGAAAAAGTAAAACTTTTTAGTTTATACAATATAACGAAAGCGCATCGGATTAGAGGGACACTCCAGTCGATGCGCTTTTTGCCCATTAATTAAATATTATGCATAAAGCCGGATTTGTAAATATTGTGGGAAACCCGAATGTCGGTAAATCCACATTAATGAATGCTTTTGTGGGGGAGCGAATTTCCATTGCGACTTTCAAGGCGCAGACTACACGTCATCGTATTATGGGAATTTGTAACACACCAGAAATGCAGATTGTGTTTTCTGACACACCTGGAGTCGTTAAACCTAGCTACAAGCTTCAGGAGAACATGCTGCAATTCTCAACTTCAGCACTTGCGGATGCTGATGTCTTAATCTATGTGACTGATGTCATAGAGAAGCCAGAGAAGAATGCCGACTTTATTGATAAAGTCCGTAAACAATCTGCACCAGTGCTCTTGTTGATTAATAAAATTGATCAAAGTGACCAACAAAAACTAGGTGACTTGGTTACTACATGGCATGAATTATTGCCAGATGCAGAGATAATCCCTGTGTCGGCAACGAACAAATTTAATGTACAGCATGTGCTTAAGCGAGTACAAGAGTTGTTGCCTCCATCACCTCCTTATTTCGATAAAGAGCAGTGGACTGACAAGCCAGCTCGTTTTTTTGTTTCAGAAATTCTTCGTGAGAAGATTTTGTTGTACTATGATAAAGAAATTCCTTATTCCGTAGAAGTAGTTGTTGAGCAGTTTAAGGAAGATGATAAAAAAATAGTTATTAGTGCTGTAATTAATGTTGAACGCGATTCACAAAAAGGCATTGTAATAGGTAAACAAGGACGTGCGCTCAAAAAGGTGGCTACCGAAGCGCGTCGTGAGTTAGAGAAATTTTTCGGTAAGAAGATTTTCTTAGAGACCTTTGTAAAGGTGGATAAAGACTGGAGAAGTTCGAGTCGCGAACTGAAAAACTTTGGTTACGATCTCACCTAAGTAGTAAGTAAAAGAAAAGAATAAAAGATATGGGAAATTTAGTTGCCATTGTAGGCCGTCCTAATGTAGGTAAGTCTACACTTTTCAATCGTTTGACTCAAACACGTCAGGCTATCGTTAGTAATGAAGCTGGTACCACTCGTGATCGCCAATATGGAAAGACTGAATGGGGTGGACGTGAATTCTCTATTGTAGATACTGGGGGATGGGTTGTTAATTCGGATGATATTTTTGAGGAAGAGATCCGCAAACAAGTAAGTATTGCCGTGGATGAAGCTGATGTCATCCTTTTTGTTGTAGATGTACAGGCTGGTGTCACAGACTTAGATTTGGCTGTCGCTCAAATTCTTCGTCGTACGAAGTTACCTATTATCCTTGTTTCAAATAAAACAGATACGAATGATTTACGCTATGATTCGGCCGAGTTCTATAAGTTAGGTTTGGAAG
This sequence comes from Bacteroidaceae bacterium, assembly GCA_963668535.1. Classification (GTDB taxonomy): domain Bacteria; phylum Bacteroidota; class Bacteroidia; order Bacteroidales; family Bacteroidaceae; genus F22. The sequence goes on along the minus strand of OY764867.1, from coordinate 1,040,941 downwards.
ATCCTTTTTGTGTTTCAGCTGTGTCAGGTAGTGGTACTGGTGATTTGTTGGATAAAATTGTAGAAAGGTTCAAGAAAGAAGCTGACGAGATACTTGATGATGAAGTTCCTCGTTTTGCTGTCGTAGGTCGTCCTAATGCTGGTAAGTCGTCCATTGTGAATGCATTTATTGGTGAAGACCGCAATATTGTAACAGAGATTGCTGGTACGACACGTGACTCTATATATACGCGTTTTAATAAGTTTAATTACGACTTTTATCTTGTTGATACGGCTGGTATTCGTAAGAAGAACAAGGTGAATGAGGATTTGGAGTATTATTCAGTCATTCGTTCTATTCGTGCCATTGAAAATGCCGATGTGTGTGTTTTGATGCTTGATGCAACTCGTGGTATCGAAAGCCAAGACTTAAATATTCTTTCTTTGATTCAACGCAATAACAAAGGACTTGTGGTGGTTGTTAATAAGTGGGATTTGATTGAGGACAAGACGGCCAAATTGATGAATCAGTACAAAGATATGGTGCGCGAACGTTTTGCACCCTTTACTGACTTTCCAATTGTCTTTACTTCAGCATTGACAAAACAGCGTATTTTAAAAGTCTTGGAGGAAGCAACTCAGGTGTTTAAGAACCGTAGCACTCGTATTCCTACGGCTCGTTTGAATGAAGAGATGTTATCGCTTATTGAAGCATATCCGCCACCATCAAATAAGGGTAAATATATTAAAATCAAGTATATTACTCAATTGCCTAATACGCAGATTCCAAGTTTTGTTTTCTTCGCTAATTTACCTCAGTATATTCGTGATCCGTACAAGCGCTTTTTGGAAAATAAGATGCGTGAAAAATGGGAATTGTGTGGTACTCCAATCAAAATCTATATTCGTCAGAAATAGGGTTTTAGAGTTTGCTTGAGAGCAAGACACTTTAATATAAAGAATGCCCCTCAGCTATTCTACATCGGAATAAGTTGAGGGGCATTTTTCATGCCTGTTGGTTAGGAATATTCAGCTCTTTGGAGAGATGATTATTTGTAATGTCCAATTTTGGCTATCTTTTTAGGAATTTCAATGTTATCTTGAAGACCCTTAAATTCTTCTGCACCCGCACCTATTGCGAATACAGGTACTAAACCTGCAGAATGACCATGACTAGCCCATGATACACTTGCAAATTCATCGAGAACTGCAATTGCTTCAGCGGCAATGGGTTCTTCTTTGCCGTATAGATTAGTTACTTTCTTAGCATTTCCTTTAACAAAGGATTTGTAATAAGCATCTCTAATACGTTTTTCTAATGGCCAAGGAAGTTTTGTTGTGTCAAATAGACCTGTTTCTTTAGCAAGTAATGTTTTTACTTCTTCCCAGCTTACATTTCCTTTATTTTCTATGCGTAGTTCATTCAACTTATTAGATAGTTCACCAACTGAACATCTTTGGTGAGCTAGTACGCCTAGATTTAGAGAATATGCACCACGGCCGAGAGCAATACCACCTGTTTCATGATCTGCTGTAATGACAATTAATGTTTCATTTGGGTGTCTTTTATAGAAGTTGTATGCTACTTGAACAGCATTATCTAAATCCTTTACTTCTCCAAAAACGGTAGCTGCATCATTCGCATGACACGCCCAGTCTATTTTCCCACCTTCAAGCATCACAAAAAATCCTTTTTTGTTTTGACTCAATTTGGCAATTGCTGCTTTGGTGATTTGGGTTAATGTAAGATCATCACTTTGACTGTCTATAGCGTATGGTACAGAGTGTTTGTCCTTACCTTTTGGTTGGAGAAGAATAATTTTTTTTGCTGACGCATTAAAATTATTATATCCTCGCTGTATGCTGTAGCCAGCTTCTTTGACCATATTGTAGATGTTTGGCTTTCCTGCTGGAGTAGGGTCTAGGAAATCGCTGCCTGCAAAAAAATCAAAGTTTGATTTGGGGATTTCACAAGCGATTTCATAGTACATTTCTCGGCTAGGTTGGTGTGCATAAAATACAGCTGGAGTAGCATGATCTACAGTTACTGTTGTGGCAATTCCAACAGCCTTTCCACTTCGTTTAGCTTTTATTGCAACAGACTCTAATGCATGTTTGTTTAGATCCATGCCAATAGCATGGTTGTAGGTCTTGTGCCCACAAGCTAGTGCTGTACCAGCTGCTGCAGAATCGGTTACACGGTTTGTTGCCGAGTGGGTAGTCGCTAGACCTGCTACAGGAAATGTTGTCATAAGTAGTTGAGGTACGTAAATGGAATCCTTATACTGTGCATTTGATTGCCCCATGTATGCACGGGTTCCATTAACTTGGTTTACTCCCATACCGTCACCGATAAAATAGAATACATACTTTGCGTGTTGGGCCTGTGCAAGGCCAATTACTACAAACAACAATAGGAGAGACATAACGCCTCTCCTATTGATATTGATAATCTTTTTCATTGCTTTAATCAATTAGGTTGATAATGTCTTGCCACAAAAGTAATAAAACATTTTTACCTAATACATATTACTTCAAAATATCTACCGTATCTTGAGCAATCATTAACTCTTCGTCAGTTGGGATTACTGCTACAGTGACTTTGCTATCATTTTTTGAAATGACACCTTCGATACCTTGAATGGAGTTGTTCTTTTCACTATCAATTTGAACTCCCATAAATTCAAGACCCATACAAGATTTTGCACGAATCATTTTTTGATTTTCTCCAACACCTCCAGTGAAAAGTATAATGTCTACTCCTCCCATAGCTGCTGCATAAGCACCAATATATTTGCGTATGCGATATACATACATATCTAAAGCTAAAATTGCGCGTTCGTTCCCTGCTTCGGCAGCAGTGACCACTTCACGCATATCACTTGATACACCAGATACACCTTGAAGTCCTGATTTCTTGTTTAATAGGTTTGAAATACCAACTGGATTCAAACCTTCTTTTTCCATAATAAAGGATACTGCGCCAGCGTCAATGTCTCCACTGCGCGTGCCCATCATTAAACCTTCTAAAGGAGTTAGTCCCATGCTAGTATCTACGCTTTTACCATCTTGCACAGCTGCAATAGAACCACCATTACCAATATGGCAGGTGATGATTCGTTTTCCAGCAGGATCCACATTTAGATATTCACAAACTCGTTGAGATACAAATCGGTGAGAAGTGCCGTGAAAACCATAACGTCTTACACCATATTTTTCATATAGTTCGTAAGGGATGGCATATTGATAAGCATAAGCAGGCATTGTTTGGTGAAATGCAGTATCAAACACACCTACTTGTGGAACTTCTGGCAGTAAAGCACTAACAGCCTGCACTCCTTTTAAGTTAGCAGGGTTATGAAGCGGAGCTAAGTCGTTGCACGCTGTAAAGGCATCCAGTACTTCTTTATTTAAACGCACAGATTTAGCAAAACGTTCACCGCCATGTACCATGCGGTGTCCAACTGCATCTAGTTCCTCTAAGCTCTTTAAAGCACCCATTTTGCTGTCTGTAAGGACTTCAAAAATAAATTGGACACCTACAGTATGCTCAGGAATATCCTTTTCGAGAATTTTCTTTTCCCCGTTTGGAAGAGTCAGTTTTAAAAAAGAACCCATTAGACCAATTTTTTCGATGCCACCAGAAGCGAGCACTTCTTTGGATTCCATATTGAAAAGTTGGTATTTGATAGATGAACTACCACAGTTGAGAACAAGAACTTTCATTACTTGATGTTTTGATTGAATGTTATTTTTATTTGTTTGTTTTTGCTGCAATGGCTTGTGTGGCTGTAATGGCAATCATATTATACACATCTTCAGTGCTACAACCACGTGATAAATCGTTGACAGGTGCCGCGATTCCTTGAAGTACTGGACCGATAGCTTCAGCCCCGCCTAAACGTTGTACTAGTTTGTATCCAATGTTACCAACTTCAAGATTTGGAAAGACAAGCACGTCTGCTTCACCAGCTACCATACTCCCAGGAGCTTTTTGAGCAGCTACACGTGGTACTAATGCAGCGTCTGCTTGAAGCTCTCCATCAATCTGAATTTGTGGGGCTATGTTTTTGGCGATTTCAACAGCTTCTTTTACTTTATCTACCACCTCATGTTTAGCAGAGCCTTTTGTTGAAAAGCTAAGTAAAGCCACCTTAGGGTCATCAAAACCAGCCACTGCTATTGCTGTTTGTGCTGTAGCTACAGCGATTTCACCTAGCTGTTGAGCAGTTGGAATAGGGGTTACAGCTACGTCTCCAACCACTAGTATTCCTTTACGGCCATATTCTTGTGCCTTAGAAATAAGAATCATAGCTCCAGATACGCAACTAATACCAGGTGCTGTTTTAATTATTTGTAGAGCTGGGCGAAGAACATCACCAGTTGTGTTTTGAGCACCCGCTAGTTGTCCATCAGCATCTCCACTTTTAATCATTAAACAACCAAGATATAATGGATTAAGCACGAGTTTTTCGGCTTCTTCCATAGTCATGCCCTTTTTTTTACGAAGTTCACAAAGAAGTGTAGCGTATTGTTGGCGCTTCATGTGATTTTCGGGATCGATAATCGTTGCTTTGTAGATATGCTTAAGAGCCAAACGGCTAGCTTCAGCATGAATTGCTTCTGGATTACCTAAAAGAAAAATATCAGCAACTTCTTCAGCAAGAATACGATCTGCTGCGGTCAAAGTACGTTCTTCTGTTGCTTCAGGAAGCACAATGCGCTGGCGATTAGCTTTAGCGCGCTCAACAATCTGCTTGAGTAGGTTCATGATTCTGTATATATTTAGAAAATTCGCTATTTACTAGTTGCTCGAAATAAGTATGTGCGTGTTTTTTTGTCACTGCGAATACTAATTTCGCTGCAAAAGTAGCAATAATTGCAATATCTACATAGCAGAATGTGGTGTTTTTTTCTCCAAACAGCTGTGCTTACACACCTTTTAACACAGAAAGAAATATCTTTGTTTTTCGCTGTTTCTAAAAAAGCCGTATCTTTGCGGCGCAGTGCTAAATACGCCCATTTTTGAGTGTCAAAGTGGTATGCTTTTATGGTGTATCGCTATCTATATAGCAGATATATACAGTGTTGTATAATAATCAAGAATATGATAAAACAATGTGCCATTCTTTTTGGCTGTCTTGCTTTGGGAGAAGCTATCGTTTATTTTACTGGTGTTAAATTGCCTAGTAGTATTATTGGCATGCTTATATTGACTACATGCTTACATTTTAAGGTGATAAAGTTGGAGTGGGTCAAACCGTTGGCTAACTTTTTAATAGCCAATATGGCATTCTTTTTTGTGCCGCCTGGAGTTGCACTTATGTGTTATTTTGACATTATTGCTGCACAGTTTTGGCCTATTGTTGTAGCTACTGTCATAAGTACCATTCTTGTGTTTGCAACAACAGGATGGACACATCGCTTGGCTGCGCGCCTAATGGAGGGCAACCATCCAGATAAATCTGAGTCTGTAGAATAATAATTACCCGATATATATGAAATTCTTACATAATCCCATAGTACTTTTAGCGCTAACTTTATTCTTTTATTTTTGTGCTCAGATTTTGCAGAAACGTACAAAGATAATGTTGTTAAATCCCATATTAATCACAGTGACTCTTCTTATTCTATTGATGCGTTGCTGTGGTATTGATTATTCTAGTTATAAGGCAGGTGGAGATTTTATAGCTTTTTGGCTGAAGCCTGCTGTTGTAGCTTTGGGGGTGCCATTATATCTTCAGTTAGAATCCATAAAAAAACAGCTTATCCCCATTTTGCTGTCACAGCTTGTAGGATGTGTAGTTGGAGTGACCTCAGTTGTGCTTATTGCGAAATGGATGGGTGCTACACCAGAAGTCATTCTTTCTATGGCGCCCAAATCAGTGACAACCCCCATAGCTATGGAAGTGTCTTCAACTATTGGGGGTATTCAATCCTTAACAGCGGCTGTTGTCGTAGTTGTTGGACTGTTGGGAGGAGTATTTGGATTTAGCTTGATGCGTTTATTGCATATTGATAGGCACGATTCACAGGGATTAGCGATTGGAGCTGCATCACATGCTGTTGGAACTAGTGCAGCAATGGATGTAAGTGCACATCATGGGGCTTATGCTAGTTTAGGGTTGACACTCAATGGGATATTAACAGCTTTGTTGACCCCATTACTTATCCAGCTTTTGGGCATTCATTTATAGACTCGTGTATGCCATTTCAAGTAATGTTAGTTGCTTATCGCGAGTCTCTTTAATTCCGCTTTTCCGCCATCCAGCTTTTTCGTAACAACGTATGGCAGGAATATTGTTGGCCAATGCTTCAATACGTAGTGTTGTATATTCTTTTAGTAGGTAATTCATAATATATTGTAGTAGGTATGTACCTATACCCTGATGTTGACATCCCACTCGTACCATCAGAGTTTGTATGAGTTCTTCTTTGTGCGCAGTATATGCTAATATATTTTCTTCTTGGTCTTCTTGTTCTGAAATGCTTAGTAATATTGTTGTATCAAGACTATCTTCTATTTCTTTTGTTACCATTCCACTATTAATATGTGCTTCCACTATGCTTTCACCTAGGAAAGTACCATAGTTATTGCGTATAACGTCCATTGCAAGCATAGACAATGTATCAATATCTTCCGTAGTGGCTTTTCGGATATAATAATGTGGTTTTATTACTTCGTAGCCCATATTTTCCAAGCATTCAACTAATTGTGGGTAAGTGACTTCTTCTGTGTGATCGATAATTACAGTATTATTAATCATGTCACTATGCAGGCCATACACTCCTTTTATGTGAGCAAAGTCTTGCTGAATCATATGGCGACAACGGCAACCATGATCCGCCAACTGTTTAAATTGTATAGTCGTTTTCATCGCTTCTATTTTACTATAATATTTGTGGAAGACGGTATAGTTGCATCCCATTTGATCCTTTGATTAAAATTGTTTTATCAATCAAGGGATGTATGGTAAGATACATTTCAAAATCACTGCGATTAGCAAAAGTTGTAAAGTCAGATTCTGTTTGTTGAAACTCGTGCCCAATTAAAAAGACTTCTTCAAAGTTTAGAGTCTTCAACAAATCAACAATGCGTTGATGTTCTTTTAATGAATCTTGTCCTAACTCTTTCATATCACCTAGTATCAACACCTTGTTTGCCATTGTGATAGTAGCAAAGTTGTCTATTGCTGCGTGCATGCTTGTAGGGTTAGCATTATAGGCATCAACAATCAATCGGTTGGTCTCTGTGATAGTGTATTGAGAGCGATTGTTAGTCGGTGTATAATGGCTTAAAGCATCATTAATATCTTGATCTGGCACATTAAAGTATTGTCCAATGGTGACTGCTGCCAACATGTTTTTTAAATTGTATGTACCAACTAGTTTGGTTTGAATGCACTGTTCTTCTTTCCATGATATTTTTAAGGCAGGATCGGCTTTAAGGATCTGCCCAGTTACATATGGTTTAAGATATTGTGAATTTATTTTTGGTAGATATGGTTTTAAAAACTCATTCTCTTCATCATAGAATATAGCTCCTAATGGTTTATGAGTAACAGATTGTGCTGATGCTTGTACGCTTTCGGCCAAAAAACGATACAACTCTGTTTTTGTTTGTATTACTCCCTCGAAATTTCCAAATCCTTCAAGATGAGCCTTTCCAACATTTGTAATTAATCCATGAGTTGGAACCGCAATTCGACTTAATGTATCAATTTCCAATGGATGATTGGCTCCCATTTCAATGACAGCAATATGATGCTTTTTTGTGATCTGTAATAGCGTGAGTGGTACACCAATATGATTGTTGAGATTCCCTTGGGTATACAGCACATTGTATTTCTTTTGAAGTACGGCAGCAATCAATTCTTTTGTTGTCGTTTTTCCATTAGTACCAGTGATACCAATAACTGGAATGTCCAAGGTCATCCGGTGATAATGAGCTAATTCTTGCAAGGTTGTCAAAGTGTTCTCGCATAGGAGTATGCGCTTGTTTTGCAGCTGTGTAGCTATTGTTTCATCGTCTATAATAGCTGCTATAGCCCCATCTTTGAGCGCTTGTTCTACAAATGTGTTGCCGTCAAAACGATCTCCTTTGATAGCAAGATATACCATACCAGGACGTACTTGACGACTATCCGTTGTGAGTCCATTAGACTGGACAAAAATAGAATGTATAGTCTTTATATCTGTCATTTCTGATTCTTTTTAATAAAGACAAAGGTAGTATTTTTTACTAGATATTTTGTCTTGATTTTATACAATATATAATTGAATTGAATAATGCGTGTCCCGTTTATTTTTGTTTCTTTTTCATGCTTTTCCAGCGATCATGCATTATGTCATCCATATTTGCACTTGCCCATTCTATTAAGTTATTAATATGAGGAATTAACGTGTAAGCACGTTCGGTAAGTGCATATTCAACGCGTGGTGGCACAACAGGAAAGGCTTTACGCGTTACTAAGCCATCTTCTTCAAGTGTTCTTAAAGTAACTGTCAGCATTTTTTGTGAAATGTCTGGTATTGAGCGTTGTAGCTCTTTAAAACGCAATGGCTCATCGTTCTTATCAAGCACCATAATAGTTAGTATAGACCATTTATCACTTAGACGTGAAAGGATATTGCGTATTGGACAATTCCTATTGTAAGAATCTGCTATATATATTTTTGTCATAACTCTCTTTTAGTTTGTATGTGCCAAATATAAGAATTTGATTTTGATTATATGATGAAAAATAAAAATATTCACCATATAATATTTTTTTTGTTGCTGATAATCAGTAAAACTAACCAATAGGTAATTAACTCTCTTTTTTATACTTATTGTTTCTGATAGTATTTTACCATATCTTTGCAGTGAAAAAGTAAGTGATTCAATAATGGAGATGCACCATGTTTTATTCTTATCAAAGAGTATATACATCTGTGATTTTCAAGTATCTGATTTTTTGATTAAGTTGATAAGTCTTAGTTGTATGTTGAGGCTTTTCTGCTTATAACCGTTCAAGTTAGTGTGAGCAGTAATTATATGTTTAATATTTAAATTGGCAAAAATGAAAGAAATTAAAAAACAATCTGAGGGAGTGAATTATTCATCTATTGAAGTTGGTGCAATGAACGAATTAAATGAACATGTTTTGACTCTTGCACCTGGAGTCGAAATCCTAGGTAAAGTATTTGTTGGAGAAGCTTTGCACACAACAGGTGCTGAAATGTCTTTTCAAATATATGCGCCTGGACAAGAAACAGGCTTTTTGCATACACATAAAACACACGAAGAATTATATTTATTCGTCAAGGGATGGGGAGAATTTCAAGTGGACGGAGAGGTGTTTCCTATCAAAGAAGGTAGTGTTGTGCGTGTAGCTCCTAAAGGCAAGCGTGCTTTGCGAAACAATGGTTCAGAGCCACTTGTGATGATTTGTGTACAGTATAAGAGCAATAGTTTTAGTGCTGATGATGCCAAAGACGGCGAAATCCTTGAAGAAAAAGTACAGTGGTAAAAATACAGTTGTGATTTTGGTCGTACGATATAAATATCCCGATTACTATAACTATTTAAAAGTAATCGGGATATTTTGTATACGAATGTAGTAAGCATGAAAGCATATTTGATATTCTGTTCCAGATATAGATCAAAAAACACCTTTATTGAGTATTTATAATGCTCTATTAAGTAAGAATATTTATATTTGTATCCATTCAAGATGAGTAGTGTAAATATTTATTTTGAGGTTAATTTACTAGATAAGCCATTTGTAATATCGTGTATGATAAGTCTTCTTAAGAAACAAAATCTCGATAAAAGTAGTGCGCTTACTTGTATGTTAGACTTGAAACAGTAGAATGTACATTAATAATTCTCTCCCTTGATCCACATCATTAAAAACATAAACCATATGCTAGCAGATAGACCCCTTCTTTTAAATCTACAAGGAGATCTTATAGACTTAAAGATTCCACGTGTGATGGGTATTTTAAATATTACTCCTGATTCTTTTTACGAGCAATCGAGAAAGCAAGCAGACCAAGATATCTTGAATCGTTGTGATGAAATCTTGACTCAAGGAGGAAGCATTATTGATATAGGTGCATACTCGTCTCGCCCTGGGGCTAAGCATATTACTCAAGAAGAGGAGATGGCTCGTTTGCGCCATGCATTACTACTTATCAATAAAGAGTACCCTCAAGCCAATTTGTCAGTTGATACGTTTCGTGCTGACGTAGCACGAATGTGTGTCGAAGAATATGGTGTCGCAATCATCAATGACATCGCAGCTGGGAGCATGGATGATCATATGTTTCAGACAGTAGCTGATTTACAAGTACCATATATCATGATGCATATGCAAGGCACGCCACAAGATATGCAGGTACACCCTTATTACGATCACTTGGAACAAGAGGTCATGAAGTATTTTTCTAAAAAAGTAAATGAGTTGTATGATTTGGGTGTCAATGATATTATTTTAGATCCTGGTTTTGGCTTTGGCAAATCAATAGATCATAATTACGAGATGCTAAGTTGGATGGAAGATTTTCAAACTTTTGAGTTGCCTATATTAGTGGGAGTTTCTCGAAAATCAATGATCTATAAATTGTTTGACTCGACTCCTCAAGAAGCCTTGAATGGCACCACAGTGTTGCATACGATAGCCCTTCAGAAAGGAGCCAATATATTACGGGTACATGACGTAAAAGAAGCTGTAGAAACCATCCGAATAGTAGAAAAGATGCAATCTTGCGAACCTAAAAACTAAAGTTTATGGATATTATATCAATTGGATTCAAAGATGTTTTGGACATCTTACTTGTAGGTGGACTACTCTATTATGTCTTCAAACTGATGAGGCAGTCAGGGTCTCTGCCAGCTTTTGTGGGTATAATGGTGTTTATCGTAGTTTGGCTACTTGTGAGTCAAGTCTTTGAAATGCGTCTACTTGGTAGTATCTTTGATAAGCTAGTCAGTGTTGGGGTCTTAGCACTTATTATTCTATTTCAAGACGAGATACGTCGTTTCTTGTTTACTATTGGCGCACAACGAAGTGGCCGTTTGATCAATATGTTGTTGAATAAAGAACAACAAGGGCATAAAACCAATCAGTCCATATTGGCTATTGTGATGTCTGCCATGAATATGGGTAAACAGCGTATTGGTGCCTTAATGGTGATCGAACGGAATAGCCCACTAGACGATATTGTACAAACAGGTGAAGAGTTAGATGCTATCCTCAGTCAACGTCTTATTGAAAATATCTTTTTCAAAAATTCTCCTCTACACGATGGAGCGATGATTATTGCCAATGATAGAATAAAAGCTGCAGGCTGCATTTTGCCTGTTGCCCATCAAGGTACTCAAATTTCTAAACGTCTAGGGTTACGTCACCGTGCTGCGGTCGGAATCTCTCAGGAATGCGATGCATTGGCTGTTATTGTTTCAGAAGAAACAGGACGTATTGCTGTGGCCATTCATGGACAACTACTGACCAATCTCTCCGCCCAGCAATTGGAAGCTAAGCTTACAGAAGAATTGATTAAAGATGACTCCGAGTTTAAAGCAAAGTCTTATAAAGCTGAATAAAAAATCATGCTTTCGTGTAGGGTAAAACATATTTGCTACGGTTTAAACCATGTAATACCTTTCAAAGATGTTAGATTGTGAACAATTTAAGTTTTTATTTGATAAGCATTTTGATGCTTTACGTAACTATATCTATTATCGTATAAGCGATGAGGATATGGCAACGGATTATGCACAAGATGTTTTCTTAAAACTTTGGGAGAAACGTAAGCAATGGCATGACACGGAACATTTGAAAAGCTTATTGTATAAAATGGCTGCTGATCTTATTGTTAGCCATTATCGCAAAGGACAGACAAAAGTTCAGTTTGACCAATATTTGAAGGTACAAAGTGATGAGATACAAGAAACACCTGAAAGTGTGCTTCAATATGCAGAGTTAAAGAAACAAATTGCCTCTGCCTTGTCTACCATGAATGAAGGTCAACGAGTTGCTTTTTTGATGAATCGTGATGAAGGTTTGACTTATCGTGAAATTGCTGAGCGTTTAGACATCTCGGAAAAAACAGTTGAAAAGCGCATGTCCAATGCTTTAAAATGGTTGCGTCAACATATGCCGCTTTTATATCTTGGAGTAGTATTTTTTGCTTTACAAAATTGGCTTTGATTATGGATGTTGAAAAAATAAACATACGCGTTACACCTAAGTGGAAGCATAGCAAAGAAGAGATTTGGGATTCTACTTTTGAACCGCTTGTGCAAAAGGGTTATCAGGGTAATCATTGGATGCCTATCCTAGCATATAGCCTTGTTGCTACTATGGTTGTCTGCTTACTTATAGGTAGCTTATATCAGAAAGAAATACATGTTGACCGTGGTGAACAACTGGTTGTATCATTGCCCGATAGAAGTCGTGTCGAGTTAAATTCTGCTAGCTATTTGACTTATCGCCCTCTTTTGTGGTTTGTGTATCGTACCGTTCATTTAGAAGGTGAAGCTTATTTTGAAGTCACAAAAGGGAAAAAATTTACTGTAACCAATCCACGAGGTGAAATTAAAGTATTAGGCACCAAGTTTAATGCCTATATGCGTAAGGATGGTTTTCATGTGTCTTGTCTGACCGGTAAAGTCGCTGTCAGTAGTTCCGATCAAAAAGTTGTGCTTACACCGTCTATGGAAGTACGATTGATCAACAATACATTGAAGACTACGCAAGTCCAAGATATATCCTCTTCTATCGTTTGGACACAGCAAGCCTTTTCTTTTCGTCATGTTCCCCTATCACAAGTCATAAATGAATTGATGCGTCGATACGATGTCCGTTTAGAAGTCGATGGAGATATACACCATTTCTATACCGCAAAATTTGTATCAGACACACCAATCAATGATATATTGAATGCTATTGAGAGTACTTTTGATGTCACGATTAAAGTAATTGAATGATAAAACGTCTAAGTTTCATAACTATACTTCTAGTTCTTTTTAGCTTGAAATCCATTGTGGCCGTTCAAGCTCAGGAAGTGAGTGTGTATGCTACAGAAGAGAGCCTTGAATCTGTCTTGATTCGTATAACTCCATCAATTTCTTTTGATAGCCATGTTGTTGCTCCATATAAGGTGACGTTAAGAAAAGACTTTCTTGATATTGAGAAAGCCCTTGATTATTTGTTGTTGAACACTCCCTTGCAGCATAAAAAGGTAGGCGATGTGTATGTTATTTACAGACCTACTAAGACAAAAGGTTTACCACATAGCCCCCCCTGTTAAGAAAAAGTCTCGTATGTATTACTATCAAGGGATAGTGCGTGATTCTGAAGAAAAAAATCCAATGGAGTATGCCATTATACATGGTAAGGGGCTTTATGTTAGTTGTGATAAAAATGGTGCCTTTTCTTTCTCTTCGCCCAAACCTCATACAAAAATTACTTTACAATTTGTCGGTTATCAACCTCTAGATACTATTTTGCTACATGGTAGGCACGAGTTGTCACTGCGTTTAGCAAACAATACGCTAGAAGAAGTCCTTGTACGTCCTAATGCTTCTTCATTACTAATGCAGTATAGTGATTACCAAGACCATACGTTGATACATAAAAATATGATGCTTGATTCGCCTGGTACTGTAGATAATAGTAGCTGGCAAACATTGCGTTTAATGCCAGGCGTTCGTGCTTCAGGCGAACCTGTCAGCGATCCAATAATATGGGGGAGTACTGGAGATGAATCAGCGATTTATCTTGATGGGATGCGTTTGTTTGTATCCAATAGTATGAGTAAACAAATTGGTGTCGTAAATCCTATGATAATAGACCATATTAGCGTGCAGAAGGTCAATCATGATGCAACATTGGGGAGCCATACTGGCGGTGTTGTTGAAGTCAAAAGTAGAATACCGAGCAAAAAAACACGTGTAGAAGGTCAAGTAAGTAACAATTTAGCCTCCCTATACAGTGCTATACCTATTACCAAAAAGATCTCTTTTTCAGTTGCTTATCGTCATAGTTTCCGAGAATTATTTGATGATGCCTATTTAAGACGAAGTCGCAATGCTAAAATTGGCACTCAAAATGCAGGTACTAATTCTGAAGCTGTTTTGTCTAAAGTAGGATGGCAGCAACAGGCAGGCCAACAGCACAATGATTCGGTTACATTTCTTGTTCACCCTGATTATACCTATTCCGATTTTCACGTTGGAGTTGTAGGCAATTGGGGCAAGCGTAATCAGCATCATATACAAATGCAATTGTACACCAATAGCGAAGCACTTGATTATACCATTACAAGTGGTGTAAATAGTAAACAATCATCGATCAATGGAGGTGAAGGCAATAGAACGATGCATCAGTATAGTGGAATGATACATTATGGCTATCAGTGGAAATCTGGCTATACCACTTCATTGATGTCTACTTATTCTAAGGCAGACAATCGGTTTTCTGTTGGCACATCTAAAGAATCTCAAGAGGTGTCTGTCAGCGAGAAGCGTACCATTATACAACACAGCATGTATTGGGGGAACCATAGATTACTTATTGATGGAGAATTTACGCAGTATTCAACTCGTTATTTGCTTTAAAAAGCAACAAAACAACTTTATTCCACTGGTTTGAAGTATAGGTATCAATCAGGGCCGATGGTCTTGCCTAGATGTTCCTATGAGTAGTCAATTGTGGCATGAGTGGAAATCGGCAGCAACTTGGCATTTGGGGGATTGTACATTGTCTAGTCAATATATTTATGGCAGTGGTTTTGAATTGACTGGAGCGTATCACCGTTTTGACAGTGGAATCAATTACAATTTTTCCTATGGAGCTTTTAACTGTACTATAGGTGCGTCTGTCTTGAATGTGTTCAATTCAGATAATATTCAATCGCAAGCATACGTATTGCAACCCACCCAAGGAGCATCATCATTGATGTTTACACAAGCCACAAAACGTACTTGGTTGTTCTCTGGAAAAATTATTTTTTAATTTCTCTGTTTTTGAGGTAGGGTACTGGTTTTGTTTTTCGGTCTAGAGAGTGTAGTATGATTATTAACTCTTAAATGGATAGACAGATGAAAAAAATAACTTACCTCCTTTTTGCATGCACAGCGATGATCGCTTTTGCATTAAGTGCTTGTTCTAGCAATGGAACAATTGATGAAATAGCACCAGTTACAGATCCTGATTCTTCGATGACTAGTCAAGTAACTGTTTTGCAAGTTGATGGATTGAATGCGACTAAACTTGCTGGCCTTTTTACTGGAGTGAGCAGTATTCATTGCGATAGCTTGAATGCAGTCATGTCAGCTACCGATACATTGACAGTCGAAGAGGTCGCTTATTTACTACAATTACGCATTGAAAGAAAATTCCAACAAGACTTAATGATTGCGGCACAGGAACATTCAGAACAAAGTTTCATGTATAGAATGTATGCTGCACATAAAACTCATCAAGATGCTATGGCGCGTATGCTAGAATTTTATGGTATTGAAGCCCCTGAGTTAGGTGGAGTTGGTGTCTTTGAAGATGCCGCCCTTCAAGAAAGATATAACACTATCGTTGCTGCTATGACAGGTGATGTTGAGACGCTACAAGTGCTTATGGCAGTTATGGAACAAAGCATTGTGACTTTAAAGGCTGAATTGGCTGTAGCAACGAATGACAATATTAAAATTGTACTTGAAAACATATTGCGTGCAACTCAAAACCACCTATGTGTCTTGAATACACGTTTGCAACAATACGATGTCACTTATGTACCAACGATATTGACTGCCGAAGAATTTGCTGCCATCATAGAAAATGGTATTCAACGTGGAGCTATGTACGCAGATCGAAGTCGATTCGGTTTGACTAATGGTGAAAAAGGAGGGCATATGAATCGTATGACTACTCAGTATGCCAAACATTACGGATATGGTAATGGTGGAAGATAGCATTGTCTTTTGAATCAGACAGTACATCAATGTATCAGTTGAGAATATAGGATATACAACAGAATGGGCATGTCAACAGAAATATGACATGCCCATTCTTTATGTATAGTATAATTCAATATATTTATTTTTCCCATAACCGATCACGTACTGGCATCAAAAATTGTCTTACAAGTCCGTGAGCTATCAGAGTAGCCAATACGACTCCAGACGTGTTGGCCAAAAAGTCTAACCAATCACCGCTACGGTAGTCGGTCATCATCCATTGACCTATTTCTATAATTCCTCCAGTTGCAATCGGGAAAACAGTACATAGCCACCATCCTTTACGCATAGATGAACCACTGACATGAGCTAGAAAATATTCCAACCATAGCATACCTGAGAATGTTGCATACATGCCCATATGAATGAGTTTGTCAATTCCGATAATGATCTCTATTTTAGGTGGAGATGGAGGACGAAAGAAAGATAAGTATCCGATAAGTAGTAGCAAGGCTATTGAGCAAGGATACTTACGTAACGTAAATGTCATAATTCTATACTTTTTACCAGTTTTCTATGGCAAAAATACGCATAAATCTTTATATTTGCATCGAATCGACGGGTTTTTTGCCCTTGTAACGACAAATTAAGGTTTAAAGACATGACAAAAAGAGCAAATTTTGGGAGTAAGCTAGGGGTTGTTTTGGCCTCAGCAGGAAGTGCAGTAGGGCTAGGGAATATATGGAGATTCCCTTTTGAGGCAGGCAACAATGGTGGAGCCGCCTTTATTATAGTCTATTTGATCTGTGTCGCTGTACTCGGTTTGCCCGTCATGATTGCCGAATTTATGATTGGTCGACGTTCACGAGCCAATACAGCCGAAGCCTACAAAATATTAGCTCCGCGTACCCAATGGAAATGGGTAGGGCGTTTGGGAGTGCTGACAGGCTTTCTTATTTTGTGCTATTATGGAGTCGTCGCAGGATGGACTTTGGAATACGTCATGCAGGCTATAACCAATAGTTTTGCGGGTCAAACCAAAGATTATTTTGCCCAACACTTTGTTGAATTTTCAAGTGGATATCGTCCTTTGATTTGGTTGGTGCTATTTTCTTTGTTTACCCATTTTGTTATTGTACGAGGGGTTGAAAAAGGCATCGAACAATCTTCAAAGATTATGATGCCTATCTTATTTATTCTCATTATCGTATTGGTCGTGTTCGCCGTGATGTTGCCAGGGGCTCAAAAAGGAGTCGATTTTCTCATCCATCCAGATTGGAGTAAAGTAACTCCCAAAGTCGTATTGAGTGCAATGGGACAAGCATTTTTCTCAATGAGTCTTGGTATGGGATGTCTTTGTACTTACGCCTCTTATTTTAGCGACAAAACCAATTTAGCCCGTACTGCTGGTAGCGTGAGTCTCATCGATACTTTTGTCGCATTGCTTTCAGGTTTTATTATTTTTCCAGCAGCCTTTGCTGTGGGGATTCAACCCAATGCCGGACCTAGTTTAGTGTTTATAACCTTACCGAATGTTTTCCAACAAGCATTTGGAGGTGCACCGATATTGGCCTATATCTTTTCATTATTGTTTTATATATTGCTTGCTATGGCTGCTTTGACATCTACTATATCTATTCATGAAGTGATCACTGCGTATGTACATGAGACCTGGTCATTAAGTCGAAAGAAAGCAGCAAGGATTGTAACAAGTGTTTGTATTGTGATTGGAGTTTTCTGTGCATTGTCTTTTGGGCCTCTTAATCATGTGAAACTCTTTGGTATGTCGATTTTTGACTTTTTCGATTACCTCACAGCCAAGATCATGTTGCCAACAGGTGGGATGCTTATTTCTATTTTTGCAGGTTGGTATTTAGATAAGCGAGGAGTTTTTCACGACGAATTGTCT
Organism: Bacteroidaceae bacterium; assembly: GCA_963668535.1. GTDB lineage: Bacteria > Bacteroidota > Bacteroidia > Bacteroidales > Bacteroidaceae > F22. The sequence continues at coordinate 1,023,111 of OY764867.1, read as the reverse complement.
AGCGATGGGCATTTACACAATGTCTTATATCGCACGTTAGTTATCCTATTGAAGTTTGTTGCTCCAGTGGCCATCTTCCTGATACTACTCAACGAATTGGGTTTTTTCATCTAACTTAAGGTACCAAAAAGATGTTTCAGTATCTCAGACGATTCATTCGTAAATGTAGAATGCTCCTACGGGATGAATGGGAAAGGAAATACTCGACATGGCGTAGATGGTGGTTTGTAATTAGTTTTCAGTGGAATAAGATGTATGCAGCAGATAAGCGTCAAATTGTTGCTATTCTCACGATGCTCATCTTTGTCCTTGTTTTACTGAAGGTCATACCCGAAAGAAACACGCGTGACTATACTGATCAAGCCTTGAACAAGGCAGTTGCTCAATGGTCACAGCAACAACAGCAAGATAGCGTTCGGTATAGGCGAAAGCTAAAAGCGCGTTTTCAAAGTGTGCGTGCCGAGTTTCGCATTCAAGATAGTTTGCGTAGGCAAAGTTGGAAGAAAATGTCTAGTACAAAGAAAAGAATACATCCCCTACGATTGGTCCATTTTGATCCCAATAAAGTAGATTCTGTATCTCTTGTGCAGATGGGGCTTTCACAGTGGATGGCTTCCAATTTAGTCAAATATCGGAAAGCTGGGAAAATATTTGGTAAGGCAGAAGACTTACGTGTGCTATATGGCATGTCTACAAAGCTGTATGATTCCTTGTCGGTATATGTGCGTATTGATACCATGTACGTTCGAAAGCAAAGGGAGATGAGAAGACAGACCCTAAGAGATAGCAATCAGATGTGGATACCTAGAGATACAGTAAGGTATAAGGTTGATGTCATTAAATTAGTGCCAGGTGAGCATGTAGAACTGAATAGTGCCGATACGAGTCAATTAAAACGAATCCCAGGCGTAGGGAGTGGAATCGCTAAGATGCTTGTAAGATATAGAAAACAACTTGGGGGGTATGTTTCCGTGCATCAAGTTCGGGATATATACATCAATGACAGTTTGTTGAACCAGTGGGTGACACTAGATCCATCTCTTGTGCATACATTATCAGTCAATCACTCTACTGTGATGCTTTTGAAAAAGCATCCCTATTGCACCTATATTCAAGCCAAAGCTATAGTGCAATATCGAGTTAGATACGGAGCCATCCACAATATTCAAGAATTACAGTACGTAGATGGCATGACCAAGCCAATGATTCAGCGATTGGCGCCATATCTAGATTTTAGTCCGTAAAGAGCGCCGTTGCTATCAGTGTATGTATTATGGTTGAGTCTCGCCTTCGAGATATTGATCAAACATCATATGTTCTCCATCCCATACAGCATAAGAATAATGAGTAATCCAATCGCCTAATACCAGTACACGTGAACTGCGCGTGAGCATCAAATCAAGCATAAAGTGACGATGCCCGAACATGAAAAAATTAATGGTTGGATGTGCTTTTAGATAGTCTTTGGCAAAGATAATAAGAAATTCATTCTTTTCCCCCTTATACGGCTCACCTGAAAGCGATCCATCCTCATACTGATGAGCTAAACGGCTCTTTTTGGCCCATTGCAATCCAAAATCAATCGCCCAACGAGGATGTAAGCAATTGAAACATGCACGTAAAAAAGGACTGTGAAATAACTTGCGTAAGAATACAAACTTTTTGTCCGTCTCGCCGAGGCCATCTCCATGAGCTAGATAGAATTCTTGTCCCATAATGTCAATGACTTGTGGACCATAATGTATGGTCATCCCACATTCTTTCTCGAAGTAATCACCACACCACCAATCATGATTGCCAGGGAAGAAGTGTACTTCCACACCCATATCGGTCAATTCTGCGATTTTACCTAAAAAGCGAGTGTAGCCCTTCGGCACGACCATCTTATATTCATACCAGAAATCGAAAATATCTCCTAGTAAATAAATTGCACGTGCTTTGTTTTTGACGCTATCCAAGAAATGTACCAAACGACGTTCTTGTGTACGACGATGTTCGATGGCCAAGCAACCAAGGTGTGCATCGGAAAGAAAATATACGTGTTTTCTAGGTTCTGTCATAAGCTAGCCGAATAAAGTATATACGTTTATTATGTAGTAAATAATAGGATATTATAAGAAGCCAAGATCAAGTTTTGCTTCTTCTGTCATCATGTCTTGATTCCATTCTGGCTCGAACACGAGGTTGACGCGACATTCTTTAATCCCTTTGATACCTTCAACACGCATCTTAACATCCTCAATAATGAAATCGGCTGCTGGACAATTTGGAGCTGTGAGAGTCATTTCAATCTCTGCTATATCTTCGTCAGTAATGATAATACTATAGATCAAGCCCAAATCATAGACATTTACGGGGATCTCTGGGTCAAAAACAGTTTTAAGGGCCTCGACTATTTTAAGTTGAAGTTCTTCTTGCATATCTTTCTCTTAGTTTTATTGTAATTTGCACAAACGTACTGTAAAAACTTGAATTTACCAAATGGGCATAGGAAAAAGTAGGGCATATTGGTAAGAGTAGACCTGTCAATTTACAATTTCTTATAAAAAATCCAACAGTTTATTCGGGCTAATAAGGGTTCATTTAGATACATTCTGTCGGTTAACTCATGAATTATTACTACCTTTGCGCTTTCCAAAAAACCATATTCATTCAAACTTCAAAAGATAAAAACAAAATGAACATTTTGCAACGAGTTTTTGGGTTTAATCCCAAGACAATGACTCTTCGTACAGAGTTTATCGCAGGTCTTACGACCTTCCTGACAATGTCCTATATTTTGGCTGTAAATCCTGGCTTAATGGAAACAGCTGGAATGGACAAAGGCGCTGCATTTACTGCTACAGCAATAGCTTCTGCTTTTGCTACGATTTTGATGGCTGTATTGGCTAAAGTTCCTTTTGCATTGGCTCCAGGTATGGGTATCAATGCATTTTTTGCTTATTCACTGGTGCTAGGTATGGGCTATACTTGGGAACAGGCCCTAACGGCTGTTTTGGTCGAAGGACTGGTTTTTGTAGTGCTTACCGTGTTCAATGTGCGTGAAGCCATCGTCAACAGTATCCCCGAAACGATTCGTCATGCTATCACTGCTGGGATAGGTCTTTTCATTGCTTTTATTGGTCTTAAGGGAGCTGGTATGGTGGTTTCAAATCCCGCCACATTTGTGACACTAGGCGAGTGGAATGCCTCATCGATTATTGCCTTCGTAGGTATTATATTGGCAGCTGTACTGATGAAACTACATGTAAAAGGAGCTATCTTTTACACCATTATTGCTGTGACTATTATAGGTATACCATTGGGTGTAACACATCTACCAAAGGATTTTAATTTGGTTTCGCTACCTCATTCACTTGAGCCTACTTTCTTCAAGTTTGACTTCAGTAAGTTGTTTAGTTTTGACTTTGCTGTTGTCGTGTTCTCCCTTATTTTTATGGATCTATTCGATACATTAGGTACCCTTGTTGGAGCATCCAATCGTGCTGGTATGGTCGATAAAGATGGTCGAATGCCCCACTTGCGTCCTGCCTTATTGACCGATTCTATCGGTACTATTTTCGGAGCTATATTGGGTACATCTACTGTGACTACCTATGTAGAGAGTTCAACAGGTATTGCAGCAGGTGGTCGTTCGGGAGTTACAGCACTGTACACTGGATTGATGTTCTTAGCTGCTTTATTCTTTTCTCCGCTATTCTTGATGATTCCAAGTGCTGCGACTACTAGTGCATTGGTTATTGTAGGTGTCTTGATGCTTGAATCAGGCCGTAAGATTAACTATAACGATATTACTGAGTCATTACCAGCCTTTATGACGATCATTATGATGCCATTGGCATATAGTATTGCCGAAGGGATCGTATTGGGTATGTTGACGTATGTGTCTGTGAAATTGTTGACAGGACGTTTCCGTGAACTATCTGTTACTATGTATATTTTAGCAGTTTTCTTCTTGTTGAGATATGTAGTTAACCAAGTAGGAGCCGACAATATAGTACATTGGTTTCAAAGCTTGTAGTATATTAGAAATCATATAGATATAATAAAATGGGTGTACCAATTTTGAAGTGACCCCGAAAAGTTGGACGTTAAATTAAACGTTACTAATTAAGACCTCTATAGTATTGAGCTCGGTATTGTACCGGGCTCATTCCTTTTAATCTAAGTTTTGATTGATGTTGCAGCCTTCATTGCGCATGGATAAACAGATTCTTCTATACCCATAACGACCTTTGCTGTCATCATATATTGTTTTAATACGCTTTCTTGTATCATCATAGCCATCACTGTCCTTCAGACGTGATAGATGGTAATAGAATACGGAGCGAGCCATCTTTACCTTCCCGAGAATACTCTCAAGAAAGAATCCTTCCTGCCTTAGTTCTTCGATGGTCCGTGCCCAATCTCGCGTAGTCGGGCTTTCCTTTCTTCTACTAAGGCTCTCACTTTTTTTAGCAGTGCCACCTCTAAGCGCAAATCCTCGTTTTCTTTCTTGAGTCTTTCCAGCTCAGTCAGTGGCTTTATATTCTTTTTTGGTCTTCCCATACCTGTAGGTCTGCCACGCTTTTTACATTTACTTAGTGCATCTATGCCCTCTGTGCGCATCGTCTTTAACCATACACTTATCTGTTGAGAACTTGCACCATACTTTAACGAAGCTGCATGCAAAGTTATATGGTTTTCTTCTATATCAAGAACAATTTTGCGCTTTAATGCATAGTCAGCCCTAATATTAGGCAGTTTTTGCAAGCCTAATATTCCTTCTTTTTGGTAGCGTGACCATAAGACTTTTAGTCGCTGTTCACCTATTCCGTAGTTCCTATGGATAGAAGAAAAGGATATTCCATCTTCTAACATGTGCATATACCGAAGGCAATCTGATTGGGTATGTTTCTTTCTTGCTTTCTTTTTAATCATAATAAACCCCGAAAGTTTTTTGTCTAACTTTCGGGGTTCATATCAACTTTGGTACACCCATTTCTTATAATAGGAATGATGTCTTAATCTATTGAAAGCTACCTCCTACACATGTGTAGTAGGCTTATCACGATAAAATGCCGCATCTTTGTATTATACTTAGTAAGCGCGAGCAAAGATAACACGTTGCGCAGATGGCTTACCTGTAACCATACAAGTTCCTGGAGTCTTGTCGCCATCCAAAGGGATGCAACGGATAGTCGCTTTAGTCTCTTCCTTGATGCGTTCTTCTGTTTCAGGAGTGCCATCCCAGTGACAAAGGAAGAACCCACCATCTTCGATTTTTTCTTTGAACTCATCATAGCTATTGATGATATATGTCTTTTCTTTACGGTTGTCCAAAGCCTTTTGGAAGATGTTTTCTTGAATTTCTTCAAGCAAGTTAGCTACATATTCTTCTATGCCTTCTACGCTGCGAGTTTCTTTTTCTAGCGTATCACGACGCATTACTTCGATAGTGCCATTTTCAAGATCACGGTTACCCATAACTAGACGTACTGGCACCCCTTTCAATTCGTAGTCGGCAAACTTAAATCCAGCGCGTTTGTTATCTGCATTATCATATTTTACAGAGACACCCATAGCCTTAAGCTTAGACACGATACCATCTACCTTGGCATTGATTGCATCTAGTTGTTCTTGTCCTTTGTAAATAGGAACAATCACAACTTGGATAGGAGCAAGGTGTGGAGGAAGTACCAAACCGTTGTCATCAGAGTGTGTCATAATCAAAGCACCCATTAGGCGAGTAGACACTCCCCAAGAAGTGGCCCACACATATTCCATTTTGTTGTCTTGGTTAGAGAACTGCACATCGAATGCTTTGGCAAAATTTTGTCCCAAGAAGTGTGATGTACCACTTTGTAGGGCTTTGCCATCTTGCATCATCGCTTCAATGGTGTAGGTGTCTAGTGCACCAGCGAAGCGTTCTGTGGCACTCTTAACTCCTTTAATAACAGGAACAGCCATGAACTTTTCAGCAAATTCACCATATATATTGATCATCTTTACTGTCTCCTCTTCGGCTTCTTCACGAGTCGCATGAGCGGTGTGCCCTTCTTGCCACAAAAACTCAGCAGTACGTAGAAACATACGAGTACGCATCTCCCAACGCATTACATTGGCCCATTGGTTACAAAGAATAGGTAGATCACGGTAAGACTTGATCCAATTGCGGTAAGTATTCCAAATGATTGTTTCACTCGTAGGACGGATAATCAACTCCTCTTCTAGGCGTGCTGATGGGTCAACAACGACACCATTCCCTTCTGGATCATTCATCAAACGGTGGTGTGTGACCACTGCACACTCTTTGGCAAATCCCTCAACGTGTTCTGCTTCCTTACTAAGGAAAGACTTAGGGATAAGCAATGGGAAATATGCGTTGACGTGACCTGTTTCTTTGAACATATCGTCAAGTTGGCGTTGTATCTTTTCCCATATTGCGTAGCCATATGGTTTGATAACCATACATCCGCGTACTGCTGATTGTTCAGCTAGGTCGGCCTTGACTACCAAATCATTGTACCACTGCGAATAACTTTCGCTGCGTTTTGTCAAGTTCTTTAGTTCTTTTGCCATTCTAATGTATATATTATTTATTTGATATCTTTCTCGTTTGGGCGTAATAAGCCCATCAATCTACATAATCTGATTTTAGGGTACAAAAATACGACTTTTCTTCTGAATACATTGTCAGTATACCACAAAAAGAGTACTTTTGTGATAAACTAGTGATAATCAACAGGAAATACCGCCCATGGAATCACCTAAATCCTCTTTGCATCCTTTAGAGCAGTTTCATTTCTGCCCTAAATGTGGTTCGTCAAAATTTGAAATACGCAATGCCAAAGCGAAGACTTGTCCCGACTGTGGTTTTGTCTATTATTTTAACCCTTGTTCGGCCACTGTCGCAATCATTATCAATGCAGCCAACGAATTGCTCGTCACTCGCCGAGCAAAAGCACCAGCACAAGGAACTTTAGATTTACCTGGTGGTTTTGTAGATCCTTATGAATCGGCAGAGATGGCGGTGAGTCGAGAAGTGCAAGAGGAGACAGGCTTGGAGGTGTTAGAGACTGAATTCTTGTTTTCTATTCCCAATATTTATCCTTATTGTGGCTTTGATGTGCATACCACAGATCTTTTTATGCGTTGTCATCTAAAACAGTATGAACACTTTTATGCAGCAGACGATGTGGCCGAAAGTTTCTTCATGTCTTTTGATCAATTGCGCGTAGAAGATTTTGGATTGACATCAATCAAACAAGGCATATCCAAATTGAAAGAGATGTTCGGTTAGTCAAAAAAACTTGTAGAAAAACTGAATAGTATGAAACAATATAATCGATTAGTTCAAATTCTTTGCTTCCTTTTTTGTGTATCTATAGCCCCTGTTTCGGCGGTAGCACAGATGGGTTGGGGCAGAGTCACACCACAAAAGAGTTATCAAGAAGCGTTACAAGCTTACAATCTTCATGAAACGGACGCATTGGACTTGCTACAAGCTCATATCAACCGTTTCCCCGATTCACCATATCGTAATACCGTGCAGGCACTTAAAGGGTCTTGTTATTTTGAGCGAAGGGATTATCAAAATGCACTGAGTTGTTTTAATCAGTCTCGCATGGATAAGTTGCCCAAAGATTTGCGTCAAACACTGATGTTGCAACAGGGCATATCTTACTTACAGATGGGGCAGTTGACTGAAGCACAGAGTACTCTTGATACCATGCATGACATGGGAAAACGTTATGGAGGAGAGTACACTTATTATTCTGCTTATATGGCTTATGTTGATGGACGTTTGAATGATGCTATCCAAGGTTTTGAGTCCGTGAAGACTATGTCGGCATTCAAAGACCTAGCTCCCTATTATTTAGGAGAAATAGCATTGACTCAGAAGCGTTATCAAGATGCTTATAGTATTGCAGCTAGTTATTTACAAGGCAATCCTCAAGGGCAAGTGGCCGAGATGCACCGCATTCAAGGAATGGCGGCGTATCAATTAAACAAGAATAAAGAGGCCGTTTTGTTGTTGAGCGATTATCTGTCAAGAACTAGCCAACCTCGTGTTGATGCCTTATATATATTGGGGGTGTCTCGGTATAAAGTGGGAGAATATGCGCAAGCAGTTGCCGCATTTAAGCCTGTGACAAGGACGCAAGACGATGCAGAACTGAAAGCACATGCTTGGTTGCAACTAGGTTTTTGTCGATTAAAATTGGGCGAAGTTGAAGCAGCTCAGATGGCTTTTAAACAAGCCGAAAAGTATGGCGATGTCAACATACGTGAGCAGGCATCTTACAATTACGCAGTAGGGTTGCGCGCTTCTGATAAGCAAGCGGTGGTTAGTTGGGTACCCACTATGGAGCAGTTTATACAGACTTATCCGAAATCAAAATATTCAGATGAGGTATTAGGCTATTTAGTAGATGGGTATTTGAAACAGCAAAAATATGCAGCTTCGTTGGCAGCGATCAATAAGATGAAGCACCCTGGCAATCGAGTACTTCAAGCAAAGGCACAAGTTTTGGTCAAGTTATCAGAAGGGTTGATTGATAAAAAGCAGTTTGATGAAGCGCGCCAGTATCTTGTGTCTGCACAGAAACTCAAGCAGTACGATCCACAGACTGCGATACGGGCTAACTATTGGTTGGCCGATATGGAACAAAAACAGAAGAAGTATCAACAGGCCACTACTCATTATACCCTATTTATGCAGCAATATGCAGACAAGCAAAGTGAGTTGTATGCAATGGGGCAGTATAATTTGGGATATTGTGCATTTAATCAAAAACAATACTCACAAGCCATTGATTTATTTCAGAAATTCTTATCCATGCCTGGTGCCCATAAGGTAGCACTACGTGGGGATGCCCTAAATCGTTTGGCTGACTCTTTTTATTATCAGCGCGATTTGACCAAATCTGTTGATTACTATCAGCAAGCTTTGAAAGTGTATCCAGATGGAGGTGATTATGCTTTGTATCAGATGTCTATGATAGCTGGTATAGAAGAAAACTACAAAAAGAAGGAACAGTTATCTTTGCGATTACAACAGACATATCCTGAATCAACATACGTATTGCAAGCTCAATATGAACAAGGCCGTGCTCTCGTACAGCAACATAAAGAAAAGGAGGCTATCGCTTGTTTTAACCAGTTGATCAAACAACATCCTAAGCATGTGTTGGCCTGCAAGTCGTCTCTAGAAATAGGGGTGTTGCATTATCAAGCAAAGCGTTATGATCAAGCAATTGCTGCTTATAAGAAGACTATATATGATTATCCAAGTACAGAAGAGGCGCAGTTGGCTTTTGAAGATTTACAATCTATATATATTCAGCGCAATCAAGTGGCAGCCTTTGCTACATTGGCCAAACAATTGCCTGGGGTCACTCCTTTGAAGGTTGCTGCTCAGGATTCTCTTACATTTATGGCAGCAGAACGTCGTTATATTGAAAAAGATTATACGGCTGCTAGAATTAGTTTGGAACACTATGTGGCTCAAGGGAAAGTGGCAGGTCGTAAAGCACAATCACTGTATTATCTGAGTAAAATCGCTTTGACGCAGAAGAGTGGCCGAGATATGTTGCGATACACTTCTCAATTGATTAAAATGCCTGAAAATTCATATACGATGGGGGCATGGCAGATGCGTGCCGAAGAATTTGAAAAGCATCAGCAGTGGGATGAGGCTAGTAATGGGTGGTCACAAGTCGCTCGTTTAGCACATGACGATATGGCTGTGCAATGGGATGCTTATCGTCGTGTGGCTCACTGTGCATATTTAGCCAAGCAGTATCGTCGTGTTATAAACGCATCGCCTATAGCTCTTAAGGCTCCTCAGCTGGAAGCTAGTCAATCGAGACAATTGCGTTTGGAATGGGGAAAGTCGGCTTGGGCTTTGAAGGACTATGATATGGCCAATAAGGTGCTGACTTCATTAAATAACTTGCAATATAAGGAGGGAGCTGAAGCTACTTATTTGCTCGCTCAGTTGGCTTATATGCAGAAACAGTTTGTGGATGCGGAAAAACAGGCAAAAGCATATATCCAAAAGGGAACGCCACATGCTTATTGGTTGGCGCGTACTTTTATCTTGTTGGCAGACGTCTATATTCATCAAGAGAAGTGGGATGAGGCTAAACAGTATCTTCAAGGTTTGGTCGAAAATTATCAGGCTCATGATGATATTTCTGAACTGATAGACCGTCGTCTGCATTTTATAGAAGAAAAAACGAAAGTGAGTACACCAACTACATCCAGTCAAGAACAAGGGGGGAGTAAACCCTCTGTTCAGGCTAAGACAGTCCGTGTAAAAAATGTATAATATTTAAATCAAAAAAAAGACAATTAGAAATGAAAAAAGTGATTTATCTGACGGCTACTCTTGCCTTTGTGGGAGGGATGAGCATGTCTGGTCAGACTGTAAAAAAGGATACGGTCAAAGCTCGTACGGTTGTTGTGGAACAAGAATATGTGCCCAATAAACGTAAAGCTAACCGTCTTTTGTTGACGCCTAAATCGGATCGACCAAATGCTACAAATAAGGCGAGTAAGTATGATACTTCAGTGCAAGATAATGACCGAGTGGTTAGTGAAGTCATGGCCTCTACACCAGCTTCTACTGGTTTGTTTCAAGCTCCATTAAATAGCTTACATATGGGATATGGGGGCAATAACTATACGGTACTTGATGCGAACTTTTTGACTCAGCTCTCAGATATAGATAAGTTGCAAGGATATGTGGGGTTGCATGGGTATAATGATGGAGATACTGACCTACGTACTTATACCACAACGGCTCGTATGAATTATCAACGTCGTTTAACCGATCGCATTTTTGAAGCAAGTGGTGAAGTGAATAATCATGTGTTTAACTACTTGCCATCAGCCAATCAACGTCATACATCTACCGATTGGATGATGCGTTATGATTCTCGCGGAAAAGATTGGGCGGTGCCTTTTCATAGTAAAATACGTTTGAGTACATTCCATGAAGCTCATACAGCTACCAAGGATGCAAATGATGAAACTCGTTTGCAAATTATTTCTGGTGCACAAGTAAAAGCCAATCAACAATTTAGCTTAGGTGGAGATGTGGAGATCAATTCACTTTGGTATTCTCTGCATGGTCAGGAGTATTATCTTCCAGCAGATGAACAACATGAATATAATGCCCTAGAGAGGATGACTAATTACACGACAGCTAGTTTACGTCCTTATTTCTTGTTTACACCCAATAAGTGGACTATCAGAATGGGGGCAAGTTTTGATTTGAGCTTTAATAATGGTCGTAAAATACATGTGGCTCCAGATGTGAGAGCAGAGTACAACTTGGGAAGAAGTACTGTATTCTATGCTAATGCTACAGGAGGAAAGATTATTAATGATTTTCGTCGTATGAAGACTGTTTCCCCATACAGTTGGTTGCTCGCTCGTGCTGGGGATACGTATGAACAGTTGCATGCCAACGTCGGTTTGCGTATGAGTCCCGCGATGGGATTGTGGATGAATTTCTGTGCCGGTTATCAAGTGTATGACGATTATTTGTTACAAGCACCAATTGACATTCGTGTATCAGAAAGTCTGAATGGATATTATGGTATCTTATTGCCTACAGATTTCAAACGTGCATATTTGACGTTTGATGGTCAATATAGTGATCCCGATTGGGGAATGATCGATTGGAAATTTGCTGCGTATGGTAATGATGCTGATGAAGGAGATGTATTACAGAGTATGCTCCCTGTGTATAGTATGAACTTGGGAGTTGAGTATGCTCTTTTCAATACGGTGAAGATGCGTTTAGGATATCAATATGAAGTACGTGATGATGAGGATTTCAAAGAGCTTCATGGATCAATAGATAATGTGTCTAACCTTTCGTTGAGTGTGACTGTCCCTATTCAAAACAATATTGAAATCTGGGGAAGTGTTGTCAACTTGTTGGATAAAGAATATCTAGATTATTCTACTTTTCAGGTATTGGGAGTCACTGCTTTTGGTGGATTGACTATTAAGTTCTAAGAGAGACGCTAGATAGCATATATAATATGTTCGGGGAATACCTAATGGGTGTTTCCCGAATTTTATATAGGTCTTATCCTATCAATTATACACAAAATAAAGATGTTTTGTCATCAAAATGTAATGATAGTCGCTAAAAGCAGGACTTTTCTTTCAAAATCTATCTTTTACTGTTAAGAAAGAAAAATTACATATATATATAATGTGTCAGCCACACTTTTTTTTCTACTTTTGTACCTGGAATCGCGGTCGAGCTGTCGGCAGCGATAAATCTCATAATCCAAATAAGCATGCAAAATAACCTCGTTATAGTCGAGTCACCTGCTAAAGCTAAGACTATTCAAAAGTTCTTGGGAGATGATTTCCAAGTGATGTCTAGCTACGGCCATATCCGTGACTTAAATAAAAAGAATGCAGGTATTGATATAGAAAATGGTTTTATTCCTCACTATGAAGTGCCTACAGATAAAACAACAATTGTCAAAGAGCTCAAAGCTGCTGCTAAGAAATCAGAAATCGTATGGCTCGCATCCGATGAGGACCGCGAGGGAGAAGCTATTTCTTGGCACTTGTCTGAAGTCTTGCAGTTGGACCCCGAAAAAACAAGACGCATTGTTTTCCATGAGATCACCAAGACTGCCATTCTTGATGCAGTGGCTCAACCACGTACAATCGATACTAATTTGGTCAATGCGCAACAGGCGCGTCGTCTGCTGGATCGCTTAGTTGGTTTTGAATTGTCTCCTGTACTGTGGAAGAAAGTCAAGCCGCAGTTGTCGGCTGGACGTGTACAGTCAGTAGCCGTACGTCTTATCGTAGAACGTGAACGTGAAATCAATAGTTTTATTCCAGAGGCTTCTTTTCGTGTTGTTGCTGTTTTCTTAGTGCCTGATGGACAAGGACGTCTTGTTGAGATGAAAGCCGAATTGTCTAAACGTTTTGCAACAGCTCAAGAAGCTCAACAATTCTTAGAACACTGTGCACAGTCGACTTTCCGTATAGACGAGATTAAAAAAACACCGACAAAAAAGAGTCCTGCTGCTCCATTTACAACATCTACCTTACAACAGGAAGCTTCCCGCAAATTGGGACTGCCTGTGGCACGTACGATGTCGCTTGCTCAGAAGTTGTATGAATCGGGGCAAATCACTTATATGCGTACCGATTCGGTAAACTTATCTAACTTGGCAATCAATACAAGTAAGTCTGTAATTACAGAGAAGATGGGAGCTGAGTATGTGCAAACTCGTCAGTTTACAACGAAATCTAAGGGGGCTCAAGAGGCGCACGAGGCCATTCGCCCTACTGATATGTCTGTTGCTGTCTTAAAGACGGGAACTCCCCAAGAGAAGCGTTTATACGAACTTATTTGGAAGCGTACATTGGCTTCTCAGATGGCTCCTGCTCAGCTGGAGAAAACAACAGCAACGATTTCTGTTAGTGGAGAAGAACTTTCTTTTGTCGCAGTTGGTGAGGTGATTACTTTTGATGGTTTCTTGAAAGTCTATCGTGAGTCGTTTGATGATGATAGTGAGGATACATCAAGTAGTGAATCGAGTAATTTGCTCCCACCTATGCAAGAAGGACAATTTTTGGAGTACAAGCAAATGGTTGCAACTGAGCGTTTCTCTCAACAACCACCTCGCTATTCTGAAGCCAGTCTAGTGCGTAAATTGGAGGAGTTAGGTATTGGTCGACCATCTACATATGCCCCAACTATTTCGACTATTCAAAAACGTGCTTATGTTGAACGAGGAGAGGACGAAGGTATGGAGCGTGCTTACCAAGTGATGACCCTTAGTGGGGATCAACTAGTACATAGTCAGGAGTCTGAGAGATATGGAAGCAACAAGAATCGTCTTGTGCCTACAGATATTGGGGTTGTTGTGAATGATTTCTTGATGCAGCATTTCCCTAATATTATGGACTATAACTTTACGGCTAACATTGAGCGCGAGTTTGATGAAATTGCTGAGGGGGATAAGGTCTGGAATGTGGTGCTGAAAGATTTTTATGAACATTTTCACCCAAATGTAGATAAGACTTTAGCTCTCAAAAGTGAACAGCGTGTTGGAGAGCGTGTTCTTGGTGTTGACCCAAAAACAGGACGTAATATTTCGGTTAAGATAGGACGTTATGGACCTGTTGCTCAATTGGGATTGCCTGATGAGGAAGAGAAACCAGTTTTTGCACAACTTCGCAAGGGGCAGTCTATTCAGGATATTAGTCTTGAGGAAGCTCTAGAATTATTCAAATTGCCTCGTGAAGTTGGTGAATATGAAGGGTATACGGTCAAAATTGGGGTTGGTCGATTTGGCCCTTATATTTATCATCATGCTAAATATGTTTCTATCCCTAAAGAGCTGGATCCTTTGGATGTGACTTTGGATGAGTGTATTGACTTGATTGAAAAGAAGAGAAAGGCTGATGCAGAAAAGCATATTAAAAGCTTTGATGAGGAACCAGAATTGCAAATCTTGAATGGACGCTGGGGACCATATATTGCGTATCAAAAAGTAAACTACAAGATTCCTAAAGCTATTGAGTCGCCTGCAGAATTGACGCTAGAACAATGTATGGAGCTTATCAAAAAAGAAGAAGCTAGTCCATCTGGAAAGCGAAAAGCTTCAGCACGTGCTGCGGCCAATAAGAAAAAAACTGCGACTAAAAAGAAAAAAGCAACTTCAAAAACTGGAGCTAAAAAAGCCGCTAAGAAGGCCGCTCCAAAAACTTAGAGAATATAGTCATTGAAGAACTTACAATAAAATAGGGTGTATCAAAATCAATTTTGATATGAACCCCGAAAGTTAGACAAAAAACTTTCGGGGTTTATTATGATTAAAAAGAAAGCAAGAAAGAAACATACCCCATCAGATTGCCTTCGGTATATGCACATGTTAGAAGATGGAATATCCTTTTCTTCTATCCATAGGAACTACGGAATAGGTGAACAGCGACTAAAAGTCTTATGGTCACGCTATCAAAAAGAAGGAATATTAGGCTTGCAAAAACTGCCTAATATTAGGGCTGACTATGCATTAAAGCGCAAAATTGTTCTTGATATAGAAGAAAACCATATAACTTTGCATGCAGCTTCGTTAAAGTATGGTGCAAGTTCTCAACAGATAAGTGTATGGTTAAAGACGATGCGCACAGAGGGCATAGATGCACTAAGTAAATGTAAAAAGCGTGGCAGACCTACAGGTATGGGAAGACCAAAAAAGAATATAAAGCCACTGACTGAGCTGGAAAGACTCAAGAAAGAAAACGAGGATTTGCGCTTAGAGGTGGCACTGCTAAAAAAAGTGAGAGCCTTAGTAGAAGAAAGGAAAGCCCGACTACGCGAGATTGGGCACGGACCATCGAAGAACTAAGGCAGGAAGGATTCTTTCTTGAGAGTATTCTCGGGAAGGTAAAGATGGCTCGCTCCGTATTCTATTACCATCTATCACGTCTGAAGGACAGTGATGGCTATGATGATACAAGAAAGCGTATTAAAACAATATATGATGACAGCAAAGGTCGTTATGGGTATAGAAGAATCTGTTTATCCATGCGCAATGAAGGCTGCAACATCAATCATAAGACAGTGCAGAAACTGATGTCTCAAATGGGACTAAAAGCAAAGCGAAAGAAACGTCACTATCATTCTTACAAGGGTCAGACAGGAAAGATTGCACCAAATATCATTGATAGAAATTTCTTAGCAGAAAGACCAAACCAGAAATGGACTACAGATGTGTCGCAAGTCTGCATCAAGGATGAGAAGCTGTATATATCTCCAATACTCGACATGTACAATGGAGAGATAATAACATATACAATTACCCGCAGCCCCAACCTAAAAATGGTTACGGATATGCTTAAAAAGGCATTTAAACAGCATAAGAATCTTAATGGTCTATTGATTCACTCAGATCAAGGATGGCATTACCAACATACGCAATATCAAAAGATGCTGAATGATAATGGTGTTGTACAAAGTATGTCCCGCAAAGGAAACTGCTTAGACAACTCTATGATGGAGAACTTCTTTGGACTGATGAAGAATGAATTGTTGTATGTAAACCATTTCGATAGTATGGACAGCTTTGAGGCTGAACTTAAGGAATACATAATTTGGTATAATACGAAAAGAATAAAACTTAGATTAAAAGGAATGAGCCCGGTACAATACCGAGCTCAATACTATAGAGGTCTTAATTATTAACGTTTAATTTAACGTCCAACTTTTCGGGGTCACTTCAATTTTGATACACCCTATTATTATTATATAGTGCTTGTCTATTACATGCGGTTAGGCACTTCAATGCCCAATAGGCTGAAACCAGTTTTGATTACTTTGGCAACATTCAATGATAACACAAGACGGAGCATTTTTAAACTTTCATCTTCTTCTTTTAGAATGCTGTAATCATGATAAAATTGGTTGTATTCTTTAACTAGTTCGTACACATAGTTGGCAATACCAGATGGATTGTAATCTTTTCCTGCATCTTGAACTACTGTTGCAAACTTAGTGATACTTTGAATAAGTTGTTGAGCTTTTTCGCTAATTTTGACTGAAGTATCCAATGTGGTTGGAATCTCAAGACCTTGTTCAGCTGCTTTACGCAACACGGATTGTATACGCGCATAGGTGTATTGGATAAATGGACCTGTATTGCCGTTGAAATCAATAGATTCTTTAGGATTAAAGGTCATATTCTTGCGTGCATCTACTTTTAAGATAAAGTATTTCAAAGCACCTAGGCCTACTATACGAGCAATTTCATCAATCTCTTCAGTACTGCATTCATCTAGACGACCTACCTCTGTGCATACCTCTCTTGCAATTTTGATAACATCTTCCATCAAGTCGTCGGCATCCACTACAGTGCCTTCACGGCTTTTCATTTTTCCTTCTGGAAGTTCAACCATTCCGTAAGAGAAGTGTACCAAATCCTTACCCCAACTGAATCCAAGCTTGTCTAATAGTATAGATAATACTTGGAAGTGATAGTTTTGTTCATTACCTACAACATAAATCATTTTATCGATCGGGTAGTCGGCGAAGCGAAGTTTGGCAGTACCAATATCTTGAGTCATGTATACGGATGTACCGTCTGCACGAAGGAGCAATTTTTGATCCAAACCTTCATTGGCAAGATCGGCCCACACTGAACCATCTTCTTTCTTAAAGAAAAAGCCTTTATCAAGCCCTTCCATAACTTTGTCTTTTCCTTCAAGATAGGTGTCTGATTCATAGTATATCTTATCAAAACTAACCCCCATCTTCTTATATGTGTCATCAAATCCTTGGTACACCCATTCGTTCATTTGTTTCCATAATGCACGAACTTCAGGATCGTTATTTTCCCATTTTACAAGCATTTCACGGGCTTCTTGCATTAATGGAGATGCAGCGCTTGCTTCTTCTTCGCTCATGCCTTGAGCCATTAATTCTTTAAGTTCGGCTTTGTAGTGCTTGTCAAAAGCTACGTAATAATCACCTACAAGGTGGTCGCCCTTCTTGCCTGTTGTCTCTGGTGTTTCGTTATGTCCATATTTTGACCATGCAAGCATTGACTTACAGATGTGGATACCACGATCGTTGACAATGTTTGTTTTGACAACCTTATTACCATTTGCGGCCATTACTTCTGAAAGTGCATGACCTAATAGGTTGTTACGCACGTGACCTAGGTGAAGTGGCTTGTTTGTATTTGGTGAAGAGTACTCAATCATTACTAGTGGGGAGTTGTCATCGGCCTCTACACAACCATAACGTGGAGTGTCGTGTACACTTTGAAGTACACTAATCCATGCTGATGAACTGATCGTTAGATTGAGGAACCCTTTGATGACATTAAAATCTTCTACTACACTTGTGTTTTTTACTAGGTAGTTCCCAATTTCTACTGCAGTATCTTCTGGCTTTTTGCGAGAAAGTTTTAAGAATGGGAAAACAACAAGAGTCAGATGACCCTCAAATTCACGTTTAGTTTGCCCCAATTGTACCTGTGCCTCATTTACTTGCTGGCCATACAGATCTTCAATGGCTTTTTGGACAGCTTCATTCAGAGTTTGTTCGATATTCATATATTGTATATTTATTATTTTTATCTATACTATTCTTGTTTTATTAAACATACGAATCTTTCAGGGTACAAAGATAATGCTTTTTCCTCATTTACAGCACTTCTGTTTTTATAATGTGTGTATAAAAACAAGAAAGGACATATCCTTCGTTGAAAGATATGCCCTTAAGGGTCTGTATAATGTTTCAAGAATGAATCTTAGAAGTCTTGAAGTTCAGAACCTGGCTTGAATTTAACCACCTTCTTTGCAGGAATTTGAATTTTTTCTTTAGTAGCAGGGTTGATACCAGTACGAGCAGCACGCTCAGATACAGCGAAAGTACCGAAACCAACTAAAGCGATCTTTTCATCATTCTTAAGTGCATCAGTGATTGAATCAAGTACAGCTTCTAGAGCTACTTTTGCGTCTTCTTTTTTAAGACCAGCCTTGTCAGCAACTGCTGAAATCAATTGAGATTTGTTCATGACAGAAATAATTAAAGGGTTAATATTTTAATTGTGATTTGGACGGAATCTGTGTGGAACAATAGTTAAATCCCACCTTCACTCCTACAAATATACCTCTTCTTTATTACATTCCAAACGAAAAGGTGAAAAAATGATTTCTTTCATTCAAAAAACTGCATTCTGTGTACTAAAACGCCATAAAAACAGAGAATTTCACTACATTTGTAGAGTAATTGAGCATGTTTGTGTAGTGTATTGATATGCTCGCTGATTCATAAACCCCAAAAAGATTAGATATTATATGATGAATAATACTCCCCCAGCTACGCGTGCTCTTGTTTTGATTTGTGCCTTGGTATACTTGTTGTCACTTGTGTCCACGGCAATTTTTGGACGAGACTATCTGACTGAACTAGGTGGACTTTCACCAGTCATTGTGCCAACCAATCGGCCAGACGTATTGATGCTTTCTCCATATTTTAAATTCTGGCAACCGATTACTTATATGTTTTTACATGGCGGAATATGGCATATTCTTTTCAATATGTACGCCTTGTGGATGTTTGGAAGACAAGTTGAGAATGTGTGGGGGGCTAAACGTTTTGTCACCTTCTTTTTAGTCTGTGGTGTAGGAGCTGCAATAACACAAGAAGTTGTACAGTTTGTTGAACTGTATTATTGGAATATCTTTCCAGGCTACACTGTTGGTGCATCAGGTGCTATTTATGGTATTCTTTTAGCTTTTGCTTTGATGTGGCCTAATCAGCAACTTTTTATATTTCCATTGCCTATCCCTATCCGAGTAAAATATGCTGTCTTTGGTTTTATAGCTCTTGAAATGTATCTTGCTTTGGCTCAACACCAAGGAGATATGGTGGCCCATTTTGCTCACTTAGGTGGTATGTTGTTTGGATTCTTATTGATTCGTTATTGGAGGTGGGCATATACACAACGTCAAAAAAAGAACCGTGAACGTTATGGATGGTAGATAATAAATGATAAATAAAAGGTATGCAAAATAATACTTTGTTTTCTCAGTTGATAGCTCGTTATCGTAATGGTAATATGACCATTAAGCTTATCTTTGTTAATGTGGCTGTTTTTGTTGTAACTGCTTTGTTACAGGTAGTTTATACGTTGTTTTTTCGTGGTACAGAGATTCAAGTTGTAGTGGGGCCGAGTCTTTTTGACTTTTTAGCGTTGCCTTCTTCGTTGGGAATGCTCGTAGTACGTCCATGGAGTCTTTTAACGTATATGTTTATGCACGATTTAGGAAGTATCACGCACATCCTTTTCAATATGCTAACCTTGTATTGGTTTGGAGATATCTTTTTGCGTCGTTATAGTGTGCGTCATATGTTGGGACTCTATATACTCGGTGGACTTGGTGGGGCAGCCTTGTTTTTATTGGCAGCTAATTTACTGCCATTTTATACGAATTTAGGTGGAATTCAGTATCTTGTGGGGGCTTCAGCATCTATACTCGCTTTGTTGATTGCTGCTGCTATTGGTATGCCTAATTTTGAAATAAATTTGCTGTTCATAGGACGAGTCAAGATGAAATATCTGGCTATTGGTTTGGTTGTTATTGATTTGTTGTTCTTAAGTGGTAGCAATGGAGGAGGGCATATTGCTCATTTAGGTGGAGCATTAATGGGATATTTATTTGCGATAAACATGAATAAAGGTAGAGATATTACAAAATGGGTAAATGCAAGTATAGATTGGCTCGTGTCTTTATGGAGAAGCTTTTCTTCTGTTGGCAAACCTAAAATGAGAGTAAGTAAAGGTGGTGGTAGGCGAGCTAAAGCGCATAGTGCAGGAAATGGACGGGGAAAGCATCAGCAAGATGTTGACTATAATGCCCAAAGTAAGGTGCAAGAGGCTGAGATAGACGCCATTTTGGACAAACTACGTAAGAGTGGATACGAAAGCCTTAGCAAAAAAGAAAAACAACTGCTTTTTGATGTCAGTAAACGACATGGAAAGCAATAATATACTAGATATGATTAGAAATTTCCTGTTAGGATTTATACGAACCATTGTGCTTATTTTTGCTGTGATTTGTGCATTGGGTTTGTTGGTGACTGCTTATTCATCCTATATCTCTCCAGAATTTATGTCTTATGTAGGGGCAGTTGGTATTTTGTTTCCTGTGTTTGTTTTGCTTAATGTCATTGTTTTAATTGGTGGCATTGTGACTTGGCATAGGGTGACTTGGGTGGCTGTGCTTGCTCTTGTATTAAGTTTTCCTGCATTGAGAATATACTGTCCAATACATTTTGGAAAAGAATCGCATCGTTTTATAAATTTAGATGAAGGTAGACAGTTTAGTTTGATGACTTATAATGTGATGGGGTTTGATACAAATTATAAGAAAAAAGGGCATAATGCTATAGGAGATTATCTAAGTAAATCTGGAGAAGATATTATCTGTCTACAAGAAGCAGGATATACTAAAAATAAGCGTTATTTTACAGCTGATGACTTGCGCAAGGCTTTATCCGATTATCCGTATTATGATAATACTGCTCGTACAAATAGACTTGCTTTCTTTTCGAGATATCCAATTGTGAAGAAGTGGAACTTTGCCGAGAAGGATATCTTGCCAGAAACACGTTGTTATGTTATTGTTATGGGCAAAACGAATCAAGATACTGTGTTGGTGATTAACAATCATATGTGTTCTAATAAATTAACTAAAGAAAATCGAATTGTTTTTGATTCTATTTCTCGTTTGTACAGGGATGAACAAAGTATGACTAAGTTACATGAAATACCACAAAGGTTGACTGAAGCAAGTGTGACTAGAGCAAAACAAGTAGACTTATTGAAACAAAAAATTGATAGTCTTAAAAAAGAATATACTCATATCATTGTCTGCGGAGATATGAATGCGACTCCGCTATCATACCTCAATAGACAGTTGAGAAAATCATTGACTAATGTGTACGAATCTGTCGGTAATGGTATAGGGACAACGTACAACAAACACCGATTTTATGTGCGCATTGATCATGTGTATGTAAATGAAAATATTACCCCTTTTTCTGTAGAGGTTGACAGAAGTATTTCTACTTCCGATCACTATCCTTTAAAATGTGTGTTTCAATTGCATGACTAATAACAGATAATCTCCCTCAAAAAGTCTCTTAATCCCTTTAAATAGGTAATTATTCGGTTACTTCTTATGATAGAGACAAAAAAAAGGCTATATTTGCACCTCAGCGAAGTAAAGTAATAAAATGATTATATAAAAATTAGTAACATGCAAAACAAAGGATTCGTAAAAGTCTTTGCGATAGCACTGACTCTCGTATGCTTGTTCTACTTGTCATTCTCTGTAGTAACCTACCGAATCGGTAAGAAAGCCGACAAATATGCAATGGTAGATGGATCAGTGAATCAGACGAAGCGAGAACACTTTATTGATTCTATCTCAAAAGGCACCGTGTGGTTATGGTATGACTACAAGTCTTGTCAAAAGCAAGAAATCAATCTCGGTCTTGACTTGAAAGGTGGTATGAACGCTATTCTTCAGGTAGAAGTGGCTGATGTATTGAAGCAATTGTCAGAAGACAATCAAGATGCTGGTTTTAAGAAAGCACTTGCAGAGGCTAGTGCAGAACAAAGTCATTCACAAGAAGATTATGTATCGCTTTTCATGAAGCACTACAGTCAGCAGGCCGACAAAAAACCACTTGCAGCAATCTTTGCAACAGCTAAGTTGCGTGGTGTAGTGACAGCAAAATCAACAGATGCCGAAATCGAAAGTGTTCTTCGTGGTCGTGTAGACGATGCAGTTAATAACTCATTCAATGTGTTGCGTACTCGTATTGACCGTTTTGGTGTAACTCAACCTCGTATTCAGAAGCTTGAAAACAAAATGGGACGTATCATGGTGGAACTTCCAGGTGTGAAAGACCCAGAACGTGTACGTAAATTACTTCAAGGTAGTGCGAATCTTCAATTTTGGACAACATATACACAAGATCTTCAAGCGATTGCTCCATTTGTAAATGCAGCAGCTCAAATTGCTGCTGAAAAGGCTAATCAATCTGCTACTACTGACACAGCCAAAGTAGAAAAAGCAGAAGTTGCTACAGATGATTTGAAATCTAAGCTTGCAGCAGAAACAACGCAAGATGATAGTGCAGCAAGTCAAGTGGCTTCACAAGATGTGCGTGTGGCACAAACTCTAGCAATCTTTGCTCGTCAAGCAAATAGTGGACGTGGTCCTATTTTGGGATATGTTGCTAAACAAGATACCGCACTTGTTATGGATTGCTTCCGCCAATCAAAAGTTGCAGCTCCTAAGGCACTTGCACTTCATTGGGGTGTGAAAGCAGAAGTAGACCGCAAAGGTAATCCAATGGGGTTTGCTTTGTATGCGATCAAGTCTAGCAAGTCTAACCGCATGCTTCCTGCTTTAGAAGGTGATGTAGTAACTGATGCTCGTGATGAGTTTGATCAACGTACTTCTGAACCTGTAGTAAGTATGACGATGAATACCCAAGGTGCTAAAAAGTGGGCGAAGGTTACTAAAGATAATATAAATAAATGTGTGGCTATTGTACTGGATGGTACTGTGTACTCTGCACCAAATGTAAATACTGAAATTACAGGTGGCAATTCACAGATTTCAGGTAACTTTACTCCAGAAGAAGCAAAAGACTTAGCAAATGTATTGAAGTCAGGTCGTATGCCAGCACCTGCAAAAATCGTATCTGATGATATCGTGGGACCATCCCTTGGGGCTGCTTCTATTCAGGCAGGTTTCATCTCATTTGTTGTTGCGCTTGTACTTCTTATGGTATATATGTGCATGATGTATGGCTTGATCCCTGGTATGATTGCTAATGCTGCTTTGATTTTGAACTTCTTCTTTACGCTGGGTATCTTGGCTTCATTCCAAGCTGCTTTGACAATGTCTGGTATTGCTGGTATGGTGTTGACATTGGGTATGGCAGTCGATGCAAACGTTTTGATTTACGAACGTACAAAAGAAGAGTTGCGTGGTGGTAAAGGAGTTAAATTGGCCATTACTGATGGGTATAAGAATGCACTTTCTGCAATCTTTGACTCGAACTTGACATCTATTATTACTGGTGTTATTCTGTTTAATTTCGGTACTGGTCCTATCCGTGGTTTCGCTACTACATTGATCATTGGTATTATATGCTCATTCTTTACAGCAGTCTTTATGACTCGTTTGGTATATGAACATTACCTAGGCAAAGATAAGTTCTTGAATTTGACATTTACGTCTTCTTTCAGCAAAAATATGATGGTTGACTCTAAGTTCAACTTCATGGGGAACTCTAAAAAGTCGTTTGCAATTTTCGGAGTATTAATTGTTATTGCTCTTGGATTCTTGTTTACTCGTGGTATGAGTCAAAGTATCGACTTTACTGGTGGACGTAACTACAAGGTTGTATTCGATGAAAAGGTTGTACCTGAGAACATTGAGAAACTTGTAAAGGTTGAGATTCAAAAAGTAGCTGCTGCTGATGAAAATAAAAGTGCTGATGCAACTGTCAGTGTGCTTGCTTTAGGTGGTGATGGCAAAACTGTTCGTGTGTCTACCAACTTTGATATTGAAAATAATTCATCTGAGGCAGATAACCAAATGGAAGCTATTTTATTCAAGGCATTGAAATCTAAGCTAGCTCCTACTACAACGCTTGATGACTTCCAAAACCGTGACACTTCAGTTGGTGGTAGCATTGTTAGTTCTCAAAAGGTAGGACCAACTATTGCTGAGGATATCAAGGTGTCTGCTGTGTGGTCAGTTGTTCTTTCTCTTTTGGCCATCGCATTATATATCTTATTCCGCTTCCGCAATATATCTTATTCTGTAGGTTCTGTACTAGCTTTAACAAGTGATACATTACTTATTATGGGTATATATGCTATTGGCTGGGGATGGTTGCCATTTTCACTTGAGGTGGATCAAACCTTTATTGGTGCGATATTGACAGCTATTGGTTACTCTATTAATGATAAGGTGGTCATCTTTGACCGTATCCGTGAGTTCTTCGGTTTATATCCTAATCATGACAGAGTTCAGATCTTCAATGATTCTTTGAATACTACTTTGGCTCGTACAATTAGTACTTCTGTTTCAACGTTGATCGTCCTAGTTTGTATTTTCATCCTTGGAGGTGACTCTATCCGTAGTTTCTCATTTGCGATGATTCTAGGTGTTGTGATTGGTACACTTTCTTCTTTATTCCTTGCTGCTCCAATCGCATATACTATGCAAAAGAGTATGGCTAAGAAAGCATAATATGTAGTATATTACATAATATATTTCATGAGACTGTGTCAAAAGAATTTTGGCACAGTCTCTTTTTTTTGTTTGCTGACTAGTCCTGAATATGCGTTACAGTTATTTACTTAGTACATTTTCACACTGGTCTGTACTTAACCAGATATTTATCAGGTCATAAGATTATCAAGTCTTATGACCTGATTTTTTTATTTGTTCGATTTCTATTTCACTGCAAGATATAAGAAATTCATTTAATCGACAAAGTCTACACTATGCTTTTAGACAACGTTGAGTAAGTTCTAATAGGCATCTTTCTTTGTTGATGCATCTCTTGTGGGGTGAGCATATGACAAGATAAATGCGGTCTAAGATTATTATATATCGATACTTTGGGCTACTAGTCTTTGCATGTCTTTTTCTATAGCAGAACTATCTCTTAAAAACTCCTGTTTTAAGACTCAATTTATGCGTTCTGCAACGGCATTTGCAAGGGTCATAGGATTCTGTCATGGAACAAGTTATATGATACTTCTTAAGTTCACGTTGATAGGCTGGACAACAATATTGTATCCCTCTATCCGAGTGATGGATAAGCTGTTCCTGCTTATACTCTCTGTGCCTCACAGCCATCCTTAAAGCCTTAATGTATATCTTGATTAGTATACGTCAGCTTTATACCCCATTATATACGAGACAGCGACCTTGCCCATCACACCTTTCTGACAAGTATATAAGAGCGCGTTGTCATATACTTGACAACCTACCTAGCAAGTATATAAGAGCTCGCTCTTATATACTTCCCAGCTCGCTCTTATATATAAGTCAGTGAGACGGGATATATATGTGTACATCTTTCGCGCCTTAGATGTTGAAATCTATTGTACGAAAAATCGCAAGCGCTTGTGTAGCAAAACGCAAGCGCTCGCGTTTTGCTACACATCGGGATGCAAACAAAATCGCAAGCGCTTGAGTTTTTAACGAAATCAAACACTTGTCTGTTAAAACCGATACGATGCTCCCAAATACACACATCCATACAATGATCTATCTCTGATTGTAACTTTTTCGTTGTCTATATACAAACCTCGTGTATCATTATACTACCGCCACTCGATTTCGAGGGGAAGCGAGGGTGAGACCTAGAGATATTTCAAATTGAAAAGTCATATCTTGAAAGTGATGGATATCAAATTCTGGGGTCAGGAATTGCAACTGGGGACGGAAAACCAAACTCCACTCCAACTCCAATTTACGCAGACGCCCATGCCGACTCCTAGATACGGTGTACGCTTATAAGTAAGCACTGGTTCTATCTCTGTGGTAATGTAATTACTAAAACCTAAGAGAAACTGAAAATCCCATCTATGCGCCAGTTGTGCGGATACAGGAGTTAGCAAAGCTCCCAAACAGACCCAAATAAACAAGCTACAAAATCGTTTCATACATTGTCATATCAGAATAAATACCCTACCTCTATTCAAATTCTTATTTAGTAATTTTAAATCTCCTACATTACGTTCTGTACTACCTCGTAAGTAAACGAATGAGAGTAAGTTAAATTAATAAATGTGTGGTACGTTGTGTAGGGCGTTTTAATGAAAATGTGTATCTTGCCGAAGGATTGTATAATAACCAACTATTAATACTATTATGAAGATTTGTTTTTTTGTTGACTCTATATTTTCTTATGGTGGTGTACAGCGTATTACCGCCGTAATTGCTCGTTATTTTGCAAAGGAGCATGAGGTTACTATATTGACTTTGGATGATCCACTATCTGAAGACACAACATTGTATGAGCTTAATACCGTGAATATTAAATTTGAGTACTTCTCTTATCCTGAAATCCCAAAACATTTAAATGTCTTGAATAAGATATATAGTGGGTTGTACAAATTTTTCAAGCCATCTAATCGCTGGATGTCAGATCTATATGGTGTCTCTTCTTTTTCAAAAAGAAAACAGCAGGTATTGATTGAGGTATTAAATAGAAAAGATTATGATGTGATTATTGGTGTCCATGCTTTTTTGTCTCTTCGACTAGCCTCAATTCGTACACAATTAACTTGTCCACGTGTCATAGGATGGATGCATAATTCTTATCAGGCACTTTTTGAAATGAAGGACCCTTATTTGCCAAACCTTAAGCATCATTTCGCTCATCATATGAAATACTTAGATGATATTGTGGTGTTATGTAAGAATGACCAGGCATTATTCAAGAAACACCTTGATTTACATGTAGAATATATCTATAATCCTGTTACTCTTCAGCCAGGTGATGTGGCTAATGTTGCAAATAAGCGTTTTTTGACTGTGGGGAGACTGACACCTGTAATGAAGGGATTTGATGTACTTATTAAAGCATTCTCTATATTTGCACAAAATAATCATGATTGGACTTTGGAAATTGTAGGTGAAGGTCCTGATGAAGATAATGTGAAGAAATGGATCGATGAATCTGGTGTAGCCCATCGAATTATCTTATCTCCTTTTACAAAAGATATTCAGAAACATTATAGCGGAGCTAGTGTATACATCCTGCCTTCTAGATGGGAGGGAATGCCTCTGGTATTAATGGAAGCACTTTCGCATGGATTGCCTGTTATTTGTTCAGATTTACCAGTGTGTGAAGAGTTATTGGGGAACACTTCTTATACGAAGATTTTCCCGACTGCTAACGTGCCCTTGTTGGCTGAAGCTATGAAATATATGGCTAATGCAGATTTGGGAAGCATGCAGGGAGAATGTTTGAACAAAGCCATGGAATTCTCACTAGATAATATAGCGAAAAAATGGATTAAGGTGTTGACTATTAAATAGTCAAATTTTGACTTTTAGTATAATGAAAAGGGGACATGTCTTGAATGACATGTCCCCCTTTTTATAAGAGTTGCTGATTAATCAAATTGATTACAACTTAGGACCAGCTTCTACTAGAGCTTTACCAGTTTCGTTACCAGTAAACTTGTTGAAGTTCTTAATAAACATACCAGCAAGTTCTTCTGCTTTACCATTCCATTCTTCTGGAGTTGCGTAAGTATCACGTGGATCAAGGATTGCTGGATCTACGTTTGGAAGTGCAGTAGGAACTACGAAATCAAAGTAAGGAATAGTTTTTGTCGCTGCCTTATCAATTGAACCATCAAGAATTGCGTCAATAATACCACGAGTATCTTTAATTGAGATACGTTTACCTGTACCATTCCAACCGGTGTTTACTAGATATGCAGTAGCACCATTAGCTTCCATCTTTTTCACAAGTTCTTCACCATATTTAGTAGGGTGTAGTGAAAGGAATGCTGCGCCGAAACAAGCAGAGAATGTTGGTTGTGGAGAAGTAATACCACGTTCTGTTCCTGCCAATTTAGCTGTAAATCCTGATAGGAAGTAGTATTGAGTCTGTGCAGGATTCAAAATAGAAACTGGAGGCAATACACCAAATGCATCAGCAGATAAGAAGATTACTTTCTTAGCAGATGGAGCTTTTGATGGAACTTGAATATTCTTAATATGGTAAATTGGATAAGAGACACGAGTGTTTTCTGTTGTAGAATTGTCTGTAAAGTCGATTTTACCATTCGCGTCTACTGTAACGTTTTCAAGAAGAGCATCACGTTTGATAGCGTTGTAAATATCTGGTTCGCTTTCTTTGTCTAGGTTGATCACTTTAGCGTAGCAACCACCTTCAAAGTTGAATACACCTTCATCATCCCATCCATGTTCGTCATCACCGATGAGTTGACGCTTAGGATCTGTAGAAAGAGTTGTTTTACCTGTACCTGAAAGGCCGAAGAAAATTGCAGTCTCTCCCTTTTCATTAGTGTTGGCAGAGCAGTGCATAGCAGCCATACCTTTACGAGGAAGATAGTAATTCATTAGTGTAAAGATACCTTTCTTCATTTCGCCACCATACCAAGTATTCAAAATAACTTGTTCTTTTGATGCTAAGTTAAATACAGAAGCAGTTTCTGAATTTAGACCTAATTCTTTATAGTTGTCAACTTTTGCTTTAGATGCGTTGAAAGATACGAAATCAGGTTCGTAAGTTTCAAGTTCTTCAGCTGTAGGACGAATAAACATGTTAGTTACAAAGTGTGCTTGCCAAGCAACTTCCATAATAAAACGTACCTTAAGACGAGAATTTTCGTTTGCACCACAGTATGTGTCTACAACGAAAAGTTTTTTAGCACCACTAAGTTGTGTCATCGCTTTTTTGCGAAGGTCGTCCCAAGCAGCTTCAGAGCAAGGCTTGTTGTCATTTGCATATTCTTCAGATGTCCACCATACAGAGTCCTCAGAAGCTTCGTTCTTAACAAAGAACTTGTCTTTAGGAGAACGGCCTGTATAGATACCAGTCATTACATTAACTGCACCTAGTTCAGTTACCTGACCCTTTTCAAAACCTTGAAGAGATTCTTTTGTCTCTTCTTCGAAAAGTACATCGTAAGATGGATTGTGAACAATCTCTGCGGTATTCATGATACCATACTTTGTCAAATCTAGATTTGCCATATTCCTTAATCTTTTAAATAAATTGGTATTGAATAAAATCTTCTTAAAACTAATAAGACATACAAAGGTGTTTTTTAGCTTAACCCTTGCTTCATCACGTACAAATATACATCAATATATCGAAGGAAGGAAGCAATTGGAGAAAAATTTCTCTAATTGGATTCGTTTTATAATTTCGTAACAAAAAGTGAAAACTGAATATGGCAAATCCGATTATTTTGTGTTACTTTGTACTCAATTTGAAACCCCTAAAAACCTAACCAGGATGAAAATTATCAACTTAAGTGAAACGAACTCGGTATTGAATAAGTATCTGGCTGAGATTAGAGATATCAATGTGCAAAATGATAGATTGCGTTTTCGTCGTAACATTGAAAGAATAGGTGAAATTATGGCTTATGAAATTAGTAAGTCCTTTGATTATTCTGACAAGGAGGTGCAAACTCCTTTGGACAAAGCGACTGTTTCGACTCATAATAATCAGTTAGTTCTCAATACTATTCTTCGAGCTGGATTGCCTTTTCATTCAGGTTTCCTAAGCTATTTTGATGATGCTGAAAATGCTTTTGTGTCGGCATATAGAAAGTATAAAGACAAGTTGAAGTTTGATGTGCACGTCGAATATTTAGCTTCGCCACGTATAGATGGTAAAACTTTGATTATGACCGATCCAATGTTGGCTACAGGAAGTTCTATGGAACTTGGATATAAAGCAATGTTGAATCGTGGATTGCCAAAAGATGTCCATGTAGCGTGTATCATTGCAAGTCAACAAGCTGTTGATTATATAGCGAAAGTCTTTCCTGAAGCCACTACGACAATTTGGTGTGCTGCTATAGATCCTGTGATTAATGATCACTCGTATATTGTGCCAGGATTAGGGGATGTAGGTGATTTAGCCTTTGGCGAAAAAATGTAAATTTTTGATTCTCCTATATGAAAAAAACTAGTATTGCCTTTCTTTGGCGAAAATTTGTTGATCGTATAGGAGAAGATCTTATGCACTTTATTTTTCCTAGGTATTGTATCGTTTGTGGTGGTCGAATGCATAGAGGTGGTAAAGTGTTTTGTTTGCAGTGTGCTGCTAATTTCCCGTATACGCATATGCAGGCCAAAGAAGGCAATGACGTAGAACAATTGTTCTGGGGCTTATTGCCTATCGAGAGGGCTCATTGTTTTATGTATCATTATAGTCATAGCCCTTTTTCTGAAATTGTGTATAGTCTTAAATATAAAAATATGCCTTGGGTAGGTGTAGAAATGGGACGAATGATGGCGCAGGAATTGTTGACTGAAACAAATTTCTTCTCTGGTATTGATTATATTGTTCCCATTCCTTTGCATCCTAGACGACTCAAAACTAGAGGGTATAACCAATGTGATTGTTTGATTGAGGGTATTTATCAAGTGACAAAAATACCCAAACGAGATGATGTGTTGGTACGTAAAAGACACAACCCGACTCAAACGAAATTATCTAGAGGTGAACGCATTAATAATAGTGAGGCTTTGTTTGCATGTCCTATTCCAGAAGATTTAACAGGTAAACATATTTTGTTAGTAGATGATGTTTTGACCACTGGATCTACTATTGTTGCATGTGGAGATGCAATGCGATTGGTACGTGGTTTGAAAGTCAGTATACTCGTATTGGCAAGAGCGGTCGATTAGTGTATGAGTACTAATCGACCGCTCTTTATAATATCTCTAGTTGCGTCTAATTACTTAATTTCCCAGACGTCACCTTTAAGCAGTTTTTCACGAAGACAACTGGTTTTACCCTTTTGTTGGCAAGTCTCTAGTTGATCGTAAATGCTATCATTATAGGTCGGTTTATCAACATCGCGAATAATTCCCAGAGCGATAGGAAATTCAGGTCCTTCCATTAGGGCTAGTTTAGTATGTACAGTTTTGTCGATACAATGTGCATCGTGTATTAACAAATCATTTTCAGTAATACCATTTTCTCCTAGCTTGACAACCTTAAGGCCAAACCCTTCTTGCATTAATCCATATTCTCTGTTTTCACCGAAAATCATGGGCTTACCGTGCTCTAGATAGATTGCATTTTTACTGCGTGCGGCTTTTGTCGCTACCATGGCTTGTGATCCATCATTAAAGATAACACAGTTTTGAAGAACTTCAACAACTGATGCGCCTTTATGACGTGCGGATGCTTCCAAACACATTGTTGTGTGTGCAGCGTCAACATCTACGCATCGAGCGAAAAACTGACCTCTAGCACCAAAGATTAGTTCGGCTGGACGAAATGGATCTTCAACTGTACCATATGGAGAGGATTTTGAAACAAATCCACGAGGAGATGTTGGAGAGTATTGTCCTTTAGTTAACCCATAAATACGATTGTTTAATAAT
Source organism: Bacteroidaceae bacterium (assembly GCA_963668535.1). Lineage (GTDB taxonomy): Bacteria > Bacteroidota > Bacteroidia > Bacteroidales > Bacteroidaceae > F22. The sequence goes on along the minus strand of OY764867.1, from coordinate 991,404 downwards.
AGGATGTTAATATCCACATTACGTCGAAGAACATGTATAAAGTGATTCCCTCCAATAGCTAATGCATCTCCGTCTCCAGAAACTTGCCATACTGAAAGTTTGGGATTAGCTACCTTAACGCCTGTGGCAATAGCCGCTGCACGTCCGTGTATAGTGTGAAATCCGTATGTTGCCATGTAATATGGTAAACGAGAAGAACAGCCGATACCTGAAATCACTGCTGTTTCGTGAGGAGCAATGCCTAAATTGGCCATTGCTTTTTGAAGCGAGTTAAGTAGAGCGTGGTCTCCACATCCAGGGCACCAACGAACGTACTGATCACTTTTATAATCTTTTGCTGTAAATTGGCACATATATTATTCCTCCATTGTTTTAGTGAATGATTCAATCAATTCTTCAACTTTGAAAGGTTGACCTTCCACGCGGTTAAATTGTTTGATGGTAATATCTGGTACTTTATTACGAAGTACCATTGCAAATTGTCCTAAGTTTTGTTCTGCAACAATTACATGTTTGTATTTTTGTAATATCTCTGCAGTGTTACTAGGTAATGGATTAATAAATTTGAATTGTGCATGAGCAACTTTTTTTCCTGCATCTCTCATCTCAGAAACAGCAGCATGCAAATGTCCATAGGTACTTCCCCAACCAATAACAAGTAAATCGGCATCTTCGTCACCTTCAACTGTCTGTTGTGGAATATTGTATACAATATGTTCAATTTTTTCTTTACGGATATTTACCATCAATTCGTGATTGGCCGAATCGGTAGAGATTGCTGATGTCTTACTGTCTTTTTCAAGACCTCCTAGACGGTGCGTAAATCCTTCTTGTCCTGGAATAGCCCATTGACGAACTTTAGAAATAGCATTGCGTTTATATGGTTTCCAATCGGCAGAATCTTCATCCTTAACATAAGGTGGAATAATATCTGGATATGTGTCAAGTTCTGGAATTCTCCAAGCGCTTGATCCGTTAGCTACATATGCATCCGTTAGCAATAACACTGGGGTCATATGTTCAAGGGCTATTTTGGCAGCTTGAAATGCGGCATCAAAACAATCATCTGGAGTTTGAGCTGCAAGAACAACAATTGGACTCTCACCATTTCTACCATATAATGCTTGAAGTAAATCGGTTTGTTCACTTTTTGTTGGCAGACCTGTAGATGGGCCTCCACGTTGCACATTGATGATTACTAATGGTAGCTCAGCCATAACTGCTAAATTAATTGCTTCACTTTTCAAACAGATTCCAGGTCCAGACGTGTTTGTAACTGCTAAATTGCCAGCAAAAGAAGCTCCAATTGCTGAACAACAACCTGCAATTTCATCTTCACATTGTACTGTGACTACACCTAGATCTTTCATCTTTGAAAGGTGGTGTAAAATATCTGTAGCTGGTGTAATTGGGTAAGATCCAAGAAATAGTTGCAAGTTGGCTTTTTCTGCTGCTGCTACAAGACCGTAGGCAGTTGCTAAGTTGCCGTTGACATCAGTATACACACCTTTTGCTTTTGGTTTAGCTGTTTCTATGCGGTATGTTGAAGCTGAAGCATGAGTGTTATAACCATAGTTATAGCCATCTGTCATTACTTTAATGTTGGCCTCAGCAATTGTTGGTTTCTTTGAAAATTTGTGCTTCAACATTTCCATAGCTCGATCAAGAGGGCTATTAAACAACCAGCATACTAAACCTAGAGCAAACATATTTTTGCATCTAACGATAGCTTTGTTGTCAAGTCCGCTGTCTTTTAGAGACTCTTTACAAAGTGTGGTTATTGGTACAGCTATAACTTCATTTTGGATACCTAATTCTTCAAAAGGATTGTCGGTTGTGTAAAGAGCCTTTTCGAGATCTTTCTTGGCAAAAGAATCTGTATCTGTGATGATAATAGATTGATTGTTTAGAAATTTCGCATTTGTTTTTAGAGCGGCAGGATTCATTGCAACAAGTACGTCACAAGTGTCTCCACAAGTGTATACTTTGTCTGCACCAATGCGCACTTGATAACCTGAGACGCCACTAATGGTGCCATGAGGAGCACGAATCTCTGCAGGAAAGTCAGGGAAAGTGCTGATTTCATTGCCTAGGGATGCTTCAAGGTTAGAAAAAATGGTTCCAGCAAGTTGCATTCCATCTCCTGAGTCTCCCGAAAATCGTACAACAACATCTTTGACTTCTTTGGCGAGCAAATTGTTTGTCATAAAGCGGTAATATTTATAATTTTAACTTATAATTGAGCTGATACTTTCATATTGCTCGAATGTTTAAGGTCTAGCTTATACTTTGGTTTTTGTTAAGTCAGTCACAAAGGTCGCAAAGAAATTTGAAAAAAACAAGTGTTTATTCGATTATTCTTATTATAATCGTATATTTGCATTCGGCTTGTAAAAATACGCGCATATATATGTATTTCCAAATAATATTTTCTATTTTATAGACGAAACATGTCCTGGTAGTTCAATGGATAGAACGACCGCCTCCTAAGCGGTAAATGGGAGTTCGATTCTCCTCTGGGATACTCTTTTTTGTCTTGATTGTTTTATTTTTGTTGTATAATGCAGAAAAATGAAGCGAAAATAGTATATTTGCGTTCAAATCATAAGTATATGAACAAACCATTGAATCGTATAGCTGTCAAGGTGGGTAGTAATGTTTTGACTAGAAATGATGGTACACTTGACGTGACACGTATATCAGCATTGGCTGATCAGTTAGTGCAACTGTATAGGGAAGGGATTGAAGTCATTTTGATTTCTTCTGGAGCGGTTGCGGCAGGACGTAGTGAGTTGCAGCATATGAAGGTAACTCTTGATGAAGTATCTCAACGTCAGTTGTATTCTGCAGTAGGTCAAGCAAAATTAATCAATAGATATTATGAGTTATTTCGTGAGCATGGTATTGCTGTGGCTCAAGTTTTGACTACGAAGGAAAATTTTTCAACGCGACGACATTATTTAACCCAAAGAAATTGTATACTCACTATCTTACAGCAAGGTGTTTTGCCCATTATCAATGAGAATGATACAATTTCCGTGACGGAACTCATGTTTACAGATAATGATGAACTGTCTGGTTTAGTTGCTACTATGCTGAATTGTCAAAAGCTTATTATATTAAGTAATGTGGATGGTATATTTACATCCAATCCTTTGGACCCTAGCGCAAAACTTCTAAAGGAAATTACAGCAAATACTGAACTTGAAAAATATATTCAGACCACTAAGTCTACATTTGGTAGAGGAGGAATGTTGACAAAGTGTCGCATAGCTCAAAAGTTAGCTGACGAAGGGGTAGAAGTTATTATTGCTAATGGAAATAGAAAAGATATTTTATTAGATCTGTTTCATGCCCCTCAGCATACATTGTGTACAAGATTTAAACCAGTATCTCATAAACCTTCTAGTGTCAAAAAGTGGATAGCTCATAGTAAAGACTTTGCAAAAGGTGCAATTCAAATAAATGAATGTGCAGTTAAGAAATTGTTGAGTGAAGAAGCAGTTAGTCTTTTGCCAGTGGGTGTGCTAAAAATAATAGGAGAATTTGATAAAAACGATATAGTGCAGATTTTATCTTCGGATAATAAAATCATTGGTTTGGGTATGGTCAAGATGAATAGTGATAAGGCAAAAACTATACTTGGCCAAAAAGGGCATAAACCTTTGGTGCATTATGATTATCTATATTTGTATTAGTTGTTTAATAATTAGCATTATGATTCAAGAGTTATTAGATAAAGCACAGGCAGCAGTAATTGATTTGCAAGCCTTGTCAGAAAAAAAGATCAATGAGCTTTTATTAGCGATTGCTGATGCATCTGAATTGGAAACACCTTCTTTGTTAGAAGCAAATGCTAGGGATTTATCTCGTATGGATGATAGTAATCCAAAATATGATAGGTTGAGGTTAACTCGACAACGTATTATAAATATTGCTTCTGATATCAGGCATGTTGTTAATTTAAAATCTCCTATAGGTACTGTTATTGATAAAGCTCAATCTCTCGCTGGATTTCAAATACAGAGAAGGCGAGTGCCTTTTGGTGTAATTGGGGTTATTTATGAGGCAAGACCTAATGTCGGTTTTGATGTGTTTTCTTTATGTTTGAAGACACAAAATGTGTGTTTGCTCAAAGGAGGAAGTTATGCGAGAGAGTCCAATATTGCAATTGTGAATCTTATCCGTAAAGTTCTAGTGGAGCATCAGATAAATCCCAATGTTGTTAATCTATTACCAACTGATAGAGAAGCGACAACTGCTATGCTTGAAGCAGTTGGTAAGGTAGATTTAATAATCCCAAGAGGGAGTCGTGAGCTTATACAATATGTGCGTGATAATGCTAAAGTTCCTGTGATTGAAACAGGAGCTGGCATTTGCCATACATATATTGATGAATCGGCTGATCTTGATATGGCAAAGCGTATTATAACTAATGCAAAAACCAGACGTGTGAGTGTGTGTAATGCTCTTGATTGTATGATCGTTCATCAAAAGCAACTAAATAACTTACCTGTTATTTGTCAAGAATTAGCAAAGAAAAAAGTAACTATATATGCCGATGTGGCTAGTTATAGAGTTTTGAAAGAATTTTATCCAGAAGAATATCTTGAAAAAGCACGTGATGAACATTTTGGAACGGAATTTCTATCTTTACGAATGGCTATTCGTACAGTAGCTTCTTTGGAAGAGGCCATAGGTTATATACGAGTCCATAGTAGTAAGCATAGTGAGTGTATTGTCACAGATAATAAATCAGCTGCTAAAATATTCTTAAATGAGGTAGATGCAGCTTGCGTATACCATAATGTATCCACTGCATTTACAGATGGAGCTCAGTTTGGACTTGGAGCTGAAATTGGAATTAGCACACAGAAATTACATGCTCGTGGTCCGATGGGGTTACAAGAAATATGTTCGTATAAATGGATTATTGAAGGTGATGGGGAAATAAGATCTGTCTAATAATAAAACAATAGAAATAGTGATGAAGCAGTTTACTTGTGTGGGGGATATAGGTCCTTTAAAAAATGCAGTGCAAGAAGCATTGACAATAAAAAAAGATAAATTCCAATTTCAAGAATTGGGCAGAAATAAAACATTATTAATGCTTTTCTTTAATTCTAGTCTGCGTACGAGGTTGAGTACACAAAAGGCAGCCATGAATTTGGGAATGAATGTAATTGTATTGGATGTTAATAATGGTGCTTGGAAATTAGAGACAGAACGTGGTGTCATTATGGATGGAGATAAACCAGAACATCTATTGGAAGCAATTCCTGTAATGGCTAGTTATTGTGATATTATAGGCGTGCGTAGTTTTGCTCGCTTTGAAGATCGTGACTATGATTATAAGGAGGTGATCTTGAACCAGTTTATACAATATGCTGGAGTACCTGTGTTTTCAATGGAAGCATCTACTAGACATCCCTTGCAGAGTTTTGCTGATTTGATAACTATTGAAGAGTATAAAAAAGTTGAACGCCCCAAAGTCGTATTGACATGGGCACCACATCCAAAAGCTTTGCCACAAGCTGTTCCAAATTCTTTTGCAGAGTGGATGATTGCAGCAGATTATGAGTTTGTTATAACTCATCCTGAGGGATATGAATTAGACTCTAGTTTTACAGAAGGCGCTTCTATTGAGTACAATCAGTCTAAAGCATTTGAAGGAGCTGATTTTGTATATGCAAAAAATTGGGCTGTTGCTGCTCCTGATCATTATGGAGAAGTGCTATGTAAAGATAGGAATTGGACTGTAAGTGAACGTCAAATGGCACTAACAAATAATGCTTATTTTATGCATTGCTTACCTGTACGTCGTAATATGATTGTTACCGACGAAGTTATTGAAAGTAAGCAGTCGTTGGTTATACCACAAGCTGCTAATCGTGAAATATCTGCAACGGTTGTATTAAAACGCCTATTAGAAGCGTTGTGATTTTTTATCTATTTTGGATAATTTACATATGAAGCGTATTTTAAAGAAACTAGCTATTGTCTCTTATCTAAGAAGAAAGCGAGTGAGAGCTGGATTTGGAGTACATTCACCCAATAGATATTATTACATTCGTCAGATTCTTTATCAAAGAGGAATGTTTTACGCCTATGAAACATTACCAGAATCAAATGTTATAAGGACAAGCATGTTGAAGTTGCTTTTTCGAGTGGCTAATGATTGCCAGGCAAATCGTGCTTTGATTATATCTAAATCTGATGAACGTGCCAAATTAATATCACAATATCTTGAGTCAGGGAAGCGCGGTATCGTTTGTCAGATTGCTTCAAATGTTGAAGAAGTTGACAATTCATTTTGGTCTAGTGATGTAGCAACTTTGGTCTTTGTTGATGAAGATTTGTTAACGGATATCTCTTGGGGGGTACAGTTAACTACTTGGATGGCAATAGCTGCAGAAAACAGTACTTGTGTTTGTGATGGGATTCATCTTTCTGACAAACATGAATTTGCATGGAGATCATTGTGGGCAGGATTAAAGGCAGGATTTGGTGTTTATGATATGGCGTCAGAAGGTGTTATAAAAAGAGAAACAAAATTGCCACTTAGAGTTCTTGAGATATAATTTTGAATTAAACAGGAAAATTATGACACATAAGAAAAGTTTGGTTTATACTCGTGGGGGTGATAAAGGAATGACTTCTTTGGCAGGAGGGCAACGTGTGTGTAAACACAGTGCTAGAATTGAAGCTTACGGTACTGTCGATGAATTGAATGCTGTGATAGGAATTGTTATAAGTTTTCTAAAGGACGAAGACAAGAATTTTTTGTTACATGTACAACATATGCTCTTTAGTATAGGAGGGAATTTAGCGACAGTTGCAGATCAGTCTAATATGCATGAAGCGGTTATTGTGACGCAAAAAGAAATTGATGCCTTAGAGCATCAGATTGATATCGTAGATGAGCAATTACCGATATTGAAATCCTTTGTCTTACCTAGTGGTGCTAGAGGTGCTTCTTTTTGTCATCAAGCACGTACTATTTGTCGTAGAGCAGAACGAAGAATTTTGCTACTTGCAGAGGAAGTTGAAGTGGATCGTTTAGTACTTGTTTATATTAATCGATTATCTGACTATTTATTTGTGCAGGCAAGAAAGATGAATCAAAATGCAGGCAGTTCTGAAGTTTTTTGGAATAATATTTGAAAATGACGCAAAAAGTACTATTTTTGTGGCGAAAAGGATATGTTAATAAATAATTACTTTTTAATATTAATTGTATGTATTGGACACTTGAACTCGCATCTAAATTAGAAGATGCTCCTTGGCCAGCTACCAAGGATGAATTGATTGATTATGCTATTCGTTCTGGAGCTCCTTTGGAGGTGATTGAAAATCTGCAGGAAATTGAAGATGAAGGCGAAATGTATGAAACAATTGAAGACTTATGGCCTGATTATCCGAGCAAAGATGATTTCTTTTTTAACGAGGAAGAGTACTAATAGCTTCTGATTGTCAATCAACGAAGAATTCAGTACTAGTCCTTCGTAAAAATAATAGACATTATACAGTTTAGCTGTATAGTGTCTGTTTTTTATTAATGATGTTTTTTTAATGCTAGCGATTTGTTCTTTTACTGTATTCTAGCTATTTTTGTAGCTACACTCAGTATTACAAACAAAAACAAATAACTATGAAACCAATTGTAAGCATTATTATGGGTAGTACTTCTGATTTGCCAGTGATGGAAAAAGCAGCTATTTTTTTAGATGACATGCAGATCCCTTTTGAAATACATGCATTATCTGCGCATCGTACCCCAGTGGAAGTCGAAAAATTTGCGAAACAGGCTTCTGAAAGAGGTATACAAGTAATTATTGCCGCTGCGGGTATGGCGGCACACCTGCCTGGTGTAATTGCTGCTTCGACTTCTTTGCCAGTTATTGGTGTGCCTATCGCAGCGTCATTACAAGGAGTGGATGCTTTGTTATCTATTGTCCAAATGCCTCCTGGAATTCCAGTCGCGACTGTTGGAATTAATGGTGCACAGAATGCAGCTATTTTAGCGACTCAGATGCTAAGTTTAAGCAATGAAGTCATTCGTCAGCGTTTTGAACTATTTAAGTCTAAATTAAATGAGAAGATAGTGAAAGCTAATGCAGAGCTTGCTCATGTAGAATTTAAATATAAAACAAATTAGAAGATACAATGGGGATTGGCTATGCTAGTCCCCATTTAATTAATAGAAGGAACCTTATATTGTGTTCTTTAATACAAAATTCAAGATTAATTACAATGGAATTTCTTTTCAATTATAAACGTCGTGTTAGTCTCCCAGTACAGGTTGGTGCTGTGGGTTTAGGTGGAGATAACCCTATACGTTTGCAATCTATGACAAATACAGATACAATGGATACACAAGCTTGTATTGAACAAACAAAACGGATTGTTGATGCAGGAGGTGAAATTGTACGTTTGACTACTCAAGGATTACGTGAGGCAAAGAATCTTAAAGAAATTAATATTGGTTTGCGTCGCGAAGGTATTGATACACCATTAGTTGCTGATGTGCATTTTAATGCTAATGTTGCTGATGTTGCTGCCTTGTATGCTGAGAAAGTTCGTATCAATCCTGGAAATTATGTAGATCCTGCACGTAAGTTTAAACAAATAGATTATACTGAAGAGGAATATGCAGAGGAGTTAACAAAAATAGAGGAGCGTTTAGGGAGCTTTTTAGATATATGTAAAGAGAATCATACAGCTATACGAATTGGCGTAAATCATGGATCGCTTTCTGATCGTATCATGTCGCGCTATGGTAATACACCGGCAGGTATTGTGGAGAGTTGTATGGAATTTTTACGTATTTGTGTAAAACATAAATTTTATCAAGTCATTATTTCAGTAAAGTCTTCCAATACAGTCGTCATGGTGCAGAGTGTTCGACAATTAGTAGCACAAATGGAAAAAGAGAATATGACGTTTCCATTACATCTTGGTGTTACTGAGGCTGGGGAAGGTGAAGATGGGCGTATTAAAAGTGCTGTTGGTATAGGTGCCTTACTGTCTGATGGGATAGGGGATACTATTCGTGTGTCTTTATCTGAAGCACCTGAATCAGAAATACCAGTTGCCAGAAAATTGGTAGATTATATAGCACAGAGAAAAGGACATCCTTATATTCCTGCTACGATGGCGGATAGTTTTAATTATGTGTCTCCGTCTAGACGTAAAACACATGTTGTTGGTAATATAGGAGGGGATAAGCAACCAGTTGTTTTTTCTGTACGTGTAGATGGAAATATTGTGGTGTCTAAACAGTTTGCGCCAGATTATTTATATGTCGGAAAGAAATTGCCCGAAGTATTAGTAGCTGGACAACAGTATGTGGTTGACGCTGATGTCTGGATAGAAAAAGAGGGCGTTTGGCCTGCTTTTAATCATGAGCAATTACATTTAGTGAGTGGATGTACAGCTTCTATAAAATTTCTCTTTGTTCCATATATGGCTTGTGGTGATGAGGTGATGGCTTGTTTAAAATATCACCCTGAAATAGTTGTTGTGTCTCAAAGTCATAATATTAATAGAGTTGGTGAACATAGAGCTCTGGTGCACCAATTAATGCGTGCAGGATTGACTCATCCTGTGTTATTTTTTCAACATTATAATGAGGATGATAAAGAGGAATTAATGATAAAATCATCTGCAGATACTGGAGCATTGATGATTGATGGTTTGTTAGATGGAATTTCTATCTTTAATAATGGTAAAATTTCACATGAAGAAGTAGATGCTATCAGTTTTGGAATCTTACAGGCAGGGCGTTTACGTGTAAGTAAGGTAGAGTATATCTCTTGTCCTGGTTGTGGGCGAACGCTTTATAATTTGGAGGAAACTATAGCTAAAATTAAAGCGGCAACAAAACATTTGACTGGATTAAAAATTGGTATCATGGGATGTATTGTAAATGGCCCAGGTGAAATGGCTGATGCGGACTATGGATATGTGGGGGCTGGTCGTGGGAAAATTAGCTTGTATAAAGGACATAACTGTGTTAAAAAGAATATCCCAGAAGAGTCTGCTGTTGATGAATTATTGGCTTTTATAAATAAAGATCTCAAATAGCTTGATTTAAGTTATTGATTATAAAAGATCGCCTACTTAAATGATTTGGTAGGCGATCTTTATTCATTTAATGTGAGTAAGAAAAGGTTTAATGCTCATTTATTAATGAGCGATATGCAGATGCGTCGAGAAGCTCTTCTAATTCGCTTATATCATTAGGTTGTATCTTGATTAACCATCCATCATCATAGGGACTATCATTAACGATCTCTGGCTCGTTTTCAACTCGCTCGTTTATTTCAAGTACTTTGCCTGAAATAGGCATGAATAAATCAGATACCGTTTTAACGACTTCTATAGTTCCGAACACTTCTTCTGCATTTAGAGTGTCACCTTCTGTGGTAATATCAACAAAGACAATATCTCCGAGTTGACTTTGGGCATAATCTGTAATACCTACGTAGGCTATACCATCTTCGTTAATTTGGATCCACTCGTGATCTTTTGTGTACTTTAATTTTTCTGGAAATTTCATTTTTTTCTAGTTTAAGGTAAATAATTATTGAGAGGTTGTTCTCGGCTGTTTTATTTCTCTTTTCTGAGTCTTGCAACTGGAATGTCTAATTGATCTCTGTACTTGGCTATAGTTCGACGTGCAATTGGAAATCCCTGGTCTTTCATTAACTGTGCTAATCGTTCGTCAGCTAATGGCTTTGTTTTATTTTCGTTGTTAATCAAATCTTGTAGTGCCTGTTTAATTCGACGTACTGATAATTCTTCACCATCATCAAGTTGATATCCGTTGTTAAAGAAAAACTTAAGAGGGAAGATTCCAAAGTTAGTTTGTACATACTTGCTATTACTTACACGAGAGATTGTAGATATGTCCAACCCTGTAATATTAGCAACATCCTCTAACTTCATAGGTTGTAATACACCTTCATCTCCATCAATAAAAAAAGGACGTTGTAAATCAATAATAGCTTGCATGGTTCCTGTTAATGTTTGGTGACGTTGTCTTACTGCATCTATAAAACCTTGGGCTGCTTGAAGCTTCTGTTTTACAAAAATAATAGCTTCTTGCGATTTCTTATTTTGATTAGCTTTGTTTTTTGTGTGCTCTTCTATTATTGTACGAAATTCTTTGCTGATTTTAAGCGGAGGTATTCCTCGTCCATTTAGCGACATTGTAATTTGTCCGTTGTCATCAGTTTCAACAATAAAATCTGGAACTATCGTTTGCATTGTTTTACCTAAGACTTCACCTAAAGAAGCACCAGGTTTTGGAGTTAATGAGGTAATCTCATGAAGTACCTTTGCCATTTCTTCGTCACTAATGCCTAGTTTAGACTGTATTTGTGCCCATTTCTTTAAAGTGAATAATTTGAAATGCTGTGTGATTACAGTGATTGCATTGGTGACTATTGTGTTAGGGGTTAGGCGTTGTAGTTGTAAGAGTAAACATTCTTGTAAGTCTCGTGCGGCTATCCCTGCAGGATCCATTGATTGTACACAATTTAAAATATGCTTTATGGTTTTTAAACTATGCTCAATGCCAACATATATAGCTAATTCGTCTTGAATAGCTGTTAATGATTTGCGTAAGATTCCATCATTGTCTAAAGACCCAATGATATATTTAGCAAGTTGTGATTCTTCTTCTGTTAAATCCTGCTCTTGAACTTGCTCGTTTAAATATTCTAAGAACGAAGTCCCTTCTGAATAAGGGATATCTTGATGATCTTCATCATGTTGTCTACCTAACTCATTTAATCTATAATCTGGAATGTCATCTTCTGTTAGATAATCCGCTAAAACATCATCAGTTCCTAGTATATCTTCAGTTGAAGGTTCAAGTGATTCATCATCAGGTTCAGATGTGTTATTGTCTTCATCGTTTGTTTCTTTAAGTTTATCAGTAGACCTCTCATCCTCCTCATTATTATGTGCAGCCTCAAGCGCTGGATTGTCCAAAATCTCGTCGCGAACTCGTTGCTCCATCTCTACAATAGGCAATTCTATTAGTTTGACTGTAAGAATTTGTTGTGGAGCCAGAGTTTGAGTTTGAGCTGTTGTTTGAGTTTGAGTTTGTCTATTCATACTGCAAAATTAATGATTCGTTACTAGCTTGCAAATATTTTGCCAAAATTAATAATGTAGTATTTTTTAGTAGAATACTTATATGTGTTTAAGATAAAATGAGTGCACCTTATTTATGAATACATAGTTGGCTTATTCAATATATTTTTCGTCTTGATATAACTGATGGATTATTCCATCACTGAGTCCTACTTTAGGCACCATTATTTGACTGATATCACATTGTTTTGCAATGGTCATAAAAATTTTAATTGCTGGAACGATAACATCTGCCCGATAACTATTCAAACCATATTCTTTCATGCGTTCTTCAAAAGAAAGTGGCTTAAGTGAGGAAAATAGTCGTTTTAATTCAAAAAATGAAATGGTTTCATGTCTTTTTTTATTATGTAGTTTGTGTACTTTGTTTATGTTTCCTCCTGATCCAATAATAACTTTTGGTTGATATTTATCAATAATCTCTTGAAGCCACTTTTTCATATGATCAAATTCATCTGTACATTTATCATTTAATAGTCGTACAGTGCCAACTTTAAATGAATAACTGTTTAGCTTTTGACCGTTAGCATAAACGATGATTTCTGTACTTCCTCCACCCACATCAACCGAAAGATAAGTTGTTTTAGGATCTAATAGTTGATTGTAATCGCCAGCTTTATAAACTAAGTCGGCTTCTTCTTTTCCTGAAATGATTTCTATACGTATGTTGCTTGATGTAAGAATGTCTTCAACTACTTTTACTCCATTTGTAGCTTCACGCATAGCACTGGTTGCGCAACACCTAAATTTATCGACTTTATAAGCTCGCATAAGATGTGAGAACCCCTGAAAGGTTTCTTTCATGCGAAATATTTTTTCTTCAGAGATGTTTCCAGTAGAAAAGACATCTTCACCTAGACGAATAGGCATACGGACATAACATGTCTTTTTGTATTCGTCTTTTCCATTGTTGTTTTTGCTAATAGTATTTATTAGTAAACGAATGGCATTAGAACCTATATCTATAGCGGCAAGTACAGTATTCATACGCAAGTGTATATAATTATTTTTTTCTATGTTTTAGATCAAGCTCCTCGTAAAAGCTGTGCAGAGCTAGTTGAGCACGAATTTTAGGGCTATTCTTTTTGATTTCAACGTAGTTGTTTGATTCAAAATCAAACATTGTACGACTTTTTATGTTGTCATTCCATTGAATATCAAAGAATTTATGAAGTGTTTTCTTTATTCTTTTGTCAGTTATAGGGACTGCAACCTCAACACGACGGTTTAAGTTACGTGTCATCCAATCTGCACTACTTATAATTGTTTCATCTTCCCCTCCATTATGAAAGATGAATAGTCGAGCATGTTCTAAGTACTTATCTACAATACTATGTATTTTAATTGTTTCACTAAGTCCAGCAAGCTCTGGCTGTAAACAACATGCACCCCGTATTTGAAGGCGAATTTTTACTCCAGAGATACTTGCTTTATATAGTTTTTTTATAATGTCTTCATCAGTTAAGCTGTTGCATTTGGCATAAATATAGGCTTTTTTTCCTTTTAAAGCAAATTCCATTTCACGTTCTATACGATTTTCAAATGCTTCGCGCATAAAATAAGGAGATACAATTAGTTTCGTGCAATTAAAATGATAATGAGGATGTTGTAGAAACTCGAAGACTTTTGATGCGTCCTCTGCGATAGATTGGTCAAAAGTAAGTAGACCTAAATCCCCATATATACGTGCTGTGTTTTCATTAAAATTTCCAGTCCCAATGTACGTATATCCTTTTAAAAATCCTGCCTCGTAGCGTTGAACTAAGCAAAGCTTGCTATGTACTTTTAGACCATCTACTCCATGGATTACTTTTACTCCTGCATCTTGTAGTATATCTATGTTTTCTACATTCTGCTCTTCGTCAAAACGAGCCAAAAGTTCTACTAGTGCAACGACATGTTTACCGTTGCGAGCAGCATTTACCAATGCATTAATCACTTTTGAACGTTCTGCTACACGATATAAAGTGATGTATATGTTTTGGACGTTTGGATCTACGGCTGCTTCACGAAGAAAGTCTATAAAGTGACTAAAACTTTGGTATGGATAATTAAGCATAATGTCATGTTGTTTAATGACTTTCATTATGCTATGGTTGGCCTTAATGTATGGGTGCCCACTTGTGCTTTGACTTTTGTTTTCTAATTCAGATATAAGTACTGGGAATTTCATCAAGTCTTTCATTAAATGATAACGTGTACTGTGTTGAATAAAATCTGAATTTTCCTTTAATCCTAACTTATTAGCTATAGTTCTAACAATATCAGTAGGCATCTTTTTATCAATAATCATACGAATGACTTCCCCATGTTGACGTGCTTCAATTCCACGTTCCATTTTTTCTATAGTACTTATACTAAGGTCTTCGTCTAATGGCATGACAGCGTCACGTAATATCTTAAATGTATGTGCCGTAACCTTTTCATAGCGAAACATGAAAAATATTTCGTCTAAACATAAACGTATAATGTCGTCTAAAAAGATGACTTCATGGCGCCCTTTTTTGCTTGAGGGAAGAACGACAAATCTTGGGCTCTTTTTAGAAATAGGAAGTTGGATTATAGAGAATCTTGATATGCGACCAATCCACATTTTTACTGCCATGTAAACATGACCATCTTTTAGGAATGGGAGTGGTGCTGTTTTACGCACCATTAATGGTACAATTCGTGGAGATATAACATTCAGATAATACCTTCGACAAAACTCTTGTTGTTCTATATTGAGTTCTGTCTCATTAAGTACATAAATATTGTTCTCCTCCATTTCTAGGAGAATTTTATCATATGTTTTTTGAAATAACTGAAAGTCGTCAATTATCTTTTGATTGACTATAGCTAGTAAGTCAGAAGGATGGTAGTTTCCAGTCATTATTGGAGCCTTTTTGCCCATGCGGCTAAACCGAACTAAGTTCCCAACTCGTACTTTTATAAACTCATCCTGATTATTGGAGAAAATACCAAGAAATCGTAATCTCTGAAGCAGAGGCACCGTTTGATCTTGTGCTTCCTGCATTACTCGTTTGTTAAAACATAGCCAGCTAAGTTCTCTATTGTTCATCATATTTGTCTGTTTTTTTCTTGGGTTATTTTTTATGGTGCTTACAAGACAAAAATACGAATAAATGCTGAGGAAATTGTTGCGTTCTTATTAAAAAAAAAGGGGGGGCTCACCAAGAGTGCCCCCTGTTTCAATCTTTTCTATGTTCCCACACAGCTTAAGACTTGCGTTTTGTGTACTTATAAATCAAATCGAAAGTTTCTTTATATCAAATCATCTTCAGTATTTTGTTTAAAAATCTCTTAGTTTTTTTAAACGATTAAGGTGTGAAGATGATGTAATGTGTTTTGTTAAGTTGTTGTTTAGCTTATTCAGCTTACTGTTCATTCAACAGGTTTAATATATATGTAACCATTAGATGGTTAATCTGTAAATATTCTATCAGCTTGTTTGACATAAGGTATAAACTACCTTTGTCAAAATTTTGTTTGACCACCCAATGCATTCTCTAAATTACATTGATTGGCATTGAATCATGGTTCAAAGATACGCATCAATATTTTATTATCAAAGGAAATGTCTAATTTTTTTCACCATGAGACTTTTTGTATCTGTCTTGTTTTTTTTATACTAAAATAAAGAAATGTATAGACCGTTATGATTATATTAATCAGATGTATATGGGGAGGAGATAGCTATTGAAACTTAATAGTTTTATTCAAAATCTATACTTAAATGGTTGTATCTTTGATTTTCAGTTGTACAATTAAATCATCTGTTAATTACGTTGTTGTGATTTAGCTTAAATATTTAGTTTTTAATGTGTTGATAGCGAACTTGTCTCTTTTGAAACTTAAGCAAAAAGAGTTGAGCATTTAATATATATATATAGAAAAGTTGTATATATGGATCATGTTGTTTTGTGGTCGGTGTATGCTTTGCGGCTTTTGTAAGATTTGAAATATGTAAAAAAGCCAGCAATAAGAAGAACTTATAGCTGGCTTTTTTTTATTGGGATGAGATAAAACTACAATGTAATATTAAAGCTTGTCGTTAGATCCAAGTACTTCATTAATCTTATGCATATATAGTTTTTTCATGCTTTCACGAGCTGGTCCTAAATACTTACGTGGATCAAACTCAGCAGGAGATTCTGCAAATACACGACGAATGGCAGCTGTCATTGCAAGACGGCTGTCTGAGTCGATATTGATTTTGCATACAGCTGATGTAGCTGCTTCACGAAGCCATTTTTCTGGGATACCGATTGCTGCTTTTAGTGCACCTCCGAATTTGTTAATTGTTTCAACTTCTTCTTGAGGAACTGAAGATGAACCATGGAGTACAATAGGGAATCCAGGAATCATTTTTTGACATCCTTCTAGTACGTCCATTGCCAATGGTGGAGGAACCAAATTACCATTTTCATCCTTAGTACATTGTTCTGGAGTAAATTTGTATGCTCCATGAGATGTACCGATTGAAATTGCTAAGCTGTCACAACCTGTTTTAGTTACGAAATCTTCTACTTCTTCAGGTTTAGTGTATGTATGGTGTTCAGCTACAACTTCATCTTCTACACCTGCAAGGACTCCTAATTCACCTTCTACAGTAACATCGAATTGGTGCGCATATTCTACCACCTTCTTTGTCAATGCAACATTTTCATCATATGGAAAATGTGAACCGTCAATCATAACAGAAGAGAAACCTGCATCAATACAACTTTTACAAGTTTCAAATGTATCACCGTGGTCCAAGTGAAGTACGATTTGTGGTTTTTCACAACCTAATTCTTTAGCATATTCAACAGCCCCTTGTGCCATGTAACGAAGAAGTGTACCATTTGCATAGTTACGTGCTCCTTTAGAAACTTGAAGGATAACTGGAGAACTAGTTTCTACTGCAGCCTGAATAATAGCTTGCATTTGTTCCATATTGTTGAAGTTGAATGCTGGAATAGCATAACCACCTTCTACAGCCTTTGCAAACATTTCTTTTGTGTTTACAAGACCCAAATCTTTGTAATTAATCATCTTGATAAAGTTTATGTTTAATTGAAATTAAATACCTATTACTACCCTATATACCCCTAAACTGATTTGATATATAGACATCGGTATAGGAATAATGGGTTCGCTGCAAAAATAGATAAAATCCATCAAATCAGGAAATCTTTTGCTTTAAAAAAGGCCAAATAGCCCTTGCTGGATCAATAATGAATAATTCACGGTACCAGCTAGTCAAAACAAACCCTATGAATTACAAAGCAATATTGTATCAATATTTTATCCTATCTGTAAGGTTTGAGAATAAGATAAATAAAAAGAGTACTAGTTGACTAGTACTCTTCAACGCTATAATAAGTGTCAATAAATTCTTCTACATTTGTCCGTAAATTTTCTTCGGCTTCTTCGTAAGAGTCACCGTATGCGTTACATTGTAAGTTTGATGAAAGATAAGCGAAAAAACCGCCATCAGCAGTAGATTCAATCACAAAATCATTTTCGTTGAAATTCATAATATAAGTCTTTATTGTGAGAAAGTTCTTATTTACGGTCGTAAAGTTAGCAATTATTTATGGAATTAGCAATTGGTTTTGCGAAGTTTTTTGTTTAATTAATGCAAAAAACCGTAGGCTGTTAAATTAGCCCACGGTCTCTAGCATTATATTGGCTTATCGCCTAAAACTAATCCTCGACTGGATTAGAAATTGTAACCTGTCCAAGAGAAAACGCTTATATCAGCTCCAGTGTTTCCCGATTCTATAACTATACCAGCATAGCCTGTTTCTGGATTGATCAGTTTACCTGAATATGCACCAGTCATTTCATTAGTGATGGATCCTGTAGAAGAGGTTGCTGCATTTCCTTTACTATCTTGCATATCGATGAAGTCTTTAAAAGTAGCTGTTCCCTTAACTAGTACATTTGTAAGGGCACAAGTTGCACCACGGCGAATTTTAATACAATCTTCAACGTCTTCATTATCTATACGAGAATCAGTAGAGTTGAATTCAAGTGTCATGTCTTCAACAGTTAGTACAGTTTGGTAAAAATCGCTAGGGGTTAAACCATCCCAGTTGCCATCACATTCAATACCACGTGGGTCTTTTTCAGTAGATTGAAATTCAGGTGTGTTTACGCCGTAGCAATTTGAAAGTTTGCCACGATATCCTTGAGTAGAATCAAACATGTCATCGTCACAGTCTACAGCTAGTAAATTCTTTACATTCGCAGATCCGCCAAAACATTCTACAGCGTCATCAGCTGATTCTAGTACGTAGATGTTTTCAATAGTAGTTTGTGAGCCTACTGCATTCAGTGTTAGACCATTATGTTCTACATTAGCAGAACTTTTGGCACCAGTATAAAATAGCTTTAGGTAAGTGATAGACCCAGAGTTGTCTGCATCATCTGATCCACCATATGCAATTGAGTTGTCGATTTCTGTTTTACCAGTATTGTCTGCATGATCTTCGCTTGCGCCTGAAATCCAAGCTTTACCGTTAATAATCAGCCCACCCCAGTAGCCAGAACCAGCATTTGCTACATCAGCTGTCATGGTAACAGGTGCATCTGATGTACCTTCGATATGAATTTTTCCACCCATTTCTACTATGATGTATTGTCCAAAACCTTCTCTAGCTAGGATTGTTGTTCCAGCAGGTATAATCAGGTCACCACCTTCTTTAACAGACAAGGCTCCAGTCAGATAGTAGGTAGTGCTTGCATTTAGAGTTTTAGTTCCGGTAATATCACCAGAAAGATCTTCTGTTGCATTACTTGATCCGTTGTAACCTGTCCAAGCGAACAAATTAAAGTCACAACCGGTATTACTAGGTACAATTTCAACGTTAGGGTAGCTGACACCTTCATCTGTATGAATTGCTTTACCAGTTATTTTTCCAGTTAGTGCTGTAGATAAAGAAATTTCAGATTCTGTTTTACCAGCTCCTTTGCTATCATGCATGTCAATAACGTCAATAATTGACGCAGAACCAATCGCTAAAGCATTTTGTATGTGAACTGTTGCACCACGGCGAATTTTAATAACGTCTTCAACATCACCGTCTTTATCAGGTCGAGACGCAGTTGAGTTCAATTGAAATGTGACATTTTTTACAGTCATATCAGTTTGTCCATAGTCAGATGGTGTTAATCCATCCCAGTTACCATCACATTCGATACCACGTGGGTCTTTTTCTGAAGAAGTAAAATCTGCATTGTTTATACCGTAAGCATTTTCAAGAGTACCATGATAACCTTGAGTGAAATCAAACATGTCATCATCGCAATCTACGGCCAATAGATTCTTTACATTTACAGAACCTCCGAAGAATTCGACTGCGTCATCAGCAGATTTCAATACATAAATATTTTCGATTTTTGTACCAGATCCAACAGCATTAAGAGTTAATCCGTTGTGTTCAACATCTGCTGAACTTTTAGCACCCGTATAGAGTAGTTCTAAGTAAGTTATAGAACCTGAGTTATCATTATCAACATCACCACCATAAATTAGTGCATTGTCAATTTCTGTTTTTCCAGTGTTTTGTGAATAGTCACTTGATGCTCCTGAAATATGTGCTTTACCATTGATGATAAGACCGCCCCAATATCCAGAACCTGCATCTGCTTTATCAGCTGTCATTACAACTGGTTTGCTCGCAGTACCGTTAATGAAAATTTGTCCTCCTTGTTCAACTACAATATAGTTACCAAATCCTTCTTTAGCTTCGATACGTGTTCCAGCTGGGATAGTCAATTTTGCACCATCTTTTACAGCAAGAGCACCTTCTAAAGTGTAAGTCTTTGTGGCATCAAGAGTTAAATTTTCAATCAAGTCTCCTTTTAAGATAGTTGATACAGGGTTAGGATCTGGACCTGGCTTAGGGTCATTGTCATCTGAACATGCTACAAATGCAGCTGTAGTCAGTGCAAAAGCACCATACATTGCGAATTTGAATAAATTCTTCATTGTCTTGTTTGTTAGGAAATTAATAATTGTGATTTACCTTTTAAAACTTGTATGTAATACCTAGGCTTAGATCTATCCCCTTTTGGAATTGAGAAAGAACTACATCGCCTGTTTTATTAGTTGAGATGTCAGTTACTTCACGTTCTAGTTTATATTTGGGGTCTAATAAGTTTTTAGCCTTGAATGAGATGCCCCAGTGTTTACTGAAGTTGTATTGTGTGACAAAATCTAGTGTTGTTACATGCTTTTGAATAACGTCATTATATCCTTTGGTTCCAATCATGTACACTCTGTCACTGACATAATTAAGTACAAGTGTAGATGTTAGATTGGTGTTTTCATTGTGCCAATTATATGAGATGTCAAAATTACCAATAAATGGTGCTGCACCCTCCAAATCTGTACCGGCAGATTTTGTGGAAATTTCATTCCCAAGATCAGCTTTACAATATGTATAAATATAAGATCCGTTTAATCCTGTTGTTAATTTTTGAGTGCCATTGTCACCGACCGGAAGTGAAAACCATGTTTTACGAAGTTCCATTTCTAGGCCTGTAGCAAATGCTTTTTTTGAAATGTTTCTATATGAAAGTACACCAGCAGAACTACCGACATCAATTCTTGAAATAGGATTTTCAATGTATTTATAAAAACCAGTCAATGAAAATAATCCATCTTTATCGAAATAGTAATCCCATTTTAAATCTACATTGTAGTTTGTTGATGGTTTTAAATTTGCATATCCCTCAGATGAGAATCCTACGTCGCGGTAGCGAAATGGAGAAATTTCTTTAGATTGTGGTAGGGTATATGTTGTGCTTGCGCTTAAACGCAATGAGTGTTGCTCATTTAGATTGTATTTCAGGTTGAAATTTGGTAAAAAGAATTTTTTATCAAAACTTGTTGTCGATGAACTAGACGCTTTATTTACCAGATACTCAACATCAAAGTTCACTTGGTCATATTTTACACCAGCAAAGAATGTCCAATTTTCGCCAAGTTGATAGGTGCCTTCAGCATATATAGAGTGTGTTGTTTTATCCACATTATAACTTTCATCAAATACATCCATTGTGAAGTTTCCAGCATCCAAATTATTTTGAGTATAGTAGCTGTCTAAATTTAGATCATATCCATCTTCAGGATTTGGAGCGCCAGATAGACGTACTTTAGAGTAAACAAAATTGCGTGCATCAAAATTATCTTTTGTAAAACGTCCATTGTAGCCAACTTTAAGATTAGATGTTCCCTTTTCATTCAAATCGTATTGTATACTCCCACGTATATTCAAATCATTTTCTTTGAGTGTAGAATAATTACGTTGACTCACATCAGAACCAGTGAAAATGTATTTAGTTGGCTGTTTTGATAAGTAGTTGCTTCGTCTGTCTGGTTCATCTCCATCGATTGAGTTATATCCAGTACCAGCTTCAATATGAATCTGTTTACTTAGATTATATTTACCAATCAATTGATTGACCATAAGTGTGTTGTCATTTGTTTGTTGTCGACGAGTGAATCCAATATAACCAGCTTCATCAGCATCGCTAAATGTTTCTGAGTGCATACCTGTATAATCTTTTACAGATTGGGTGTTATCGTGGATATATACAAAATTATACGCTAAGTTAAACTTTTGACCTATTGAATAATCAAGGTTCATCATGCCGATATGTTGCGTGTTAATGTTGTAAGCAGCTACATTTTGGTCTTGGAATGGTGTTAGTGAACCGTTAGTGGTTTTACGAATCACCCCATCTGTATAATTTGCTTTCTGGCTAGCAGCAGCCACAGCAAAAAGAGATAATGTTGAATTTTCAGTTATATCAAATTTGTGACCACCTGAAATATTAAAGCCAAAATTCATAGGAGAACTCTTCTTTGAAGGATCCAAACTGTTCTTAAAATGAAGGACATCCTCGTCATTTACTGGTGTGCTTTCGTTTGTGTATCCCAAACCATTTACTCCATCTAAAACAAGGAAATCTTCCCCAAAAGATGAGGCGTTTGCACCACCTGAAATTCCAATCTGAAGCTTTGAATCACCTACAAGTTCTTTAGATAGAATGTTGATATTTGCACCAGCAGCATCACTTGGCCCACTAGCGGTGAATGCTTTGTTTACTCCTACTGCTTTAATAATATCTGAAGAGAAAAAATCCAATGAAATGTTCTTGTATTCTGGATCCTCAGATGGAATAGGGAATCCATTTAATGTAGTTGAGTTGTATCGATCTCCTAGTCCACGAACGACAACATTTTTGACACCCTCTTGTTTCGATATCCCAGAAACCTTAGCAACTGCACCTTGGGCATCACTAATACCTTTTCGTGAAAGCTCTCTTGCTCCTACCGACTGCACGGCAAGAACTGCCTTCTTTTGCTCCATGAGTAGCATGTTTTCACTTTCTAGATTCTTTTTTGCAACAACCATGACATTATCTAGAGTGACCTCTGCTGCTACCATCTTGACATCAAGGATTTGTTCTGCGTTATTGCTTACCTGTATGTCTTCCATTAGAGTGGGCTTATATCCAATATAACTTACTTGAATATTGTATGTACCCGCTTGTAATCCATTAATTTCGTAGTATCCTTCAAAATTGGTGATTGCTCCTATGCTTGTGTTTACAACCATTACAGAAGCACCAATAAGAGGCTCCTTTGTTTTTTTGTCGAGGATTCGACCTTTAAGCGTGATAGCCATAACACTTATATTAAGTGCAAGAATAGCCAATGCTAATGTGAATAATCTTTTCATGTCTTTCTCTTAACTGTTTATATAATGCTAGTTTTATTACGGTGCAAATGTCAATATTTATTGTTACAGATTTGGGACAAATAAGATACATTGTAATGACATATTTATTACATAAATGTTACGTGGGTTTAAACGTGCTTTATATTTATCTTTTGGTGATTTGTTTCTAAAAGACTCTTATTTATCCCGTTTATTTTTTTATTTTTGTAAGGTGTACTTATGTGCGCAATAGTGACTATGTGTTGTAAGAAAGATGTTTAACTACTATAGAAAAAGAATGATGAGAACGACCAAATATATTTTTTTATTAGTTCTTCTATTATCTAGTATCTTTGCTCATGCTGATTCTAAATATGACAAATTATGGAAAGCAATAGAACAAGCGCAACGAGATGATCGTCCACGTTTGATTATTGAATTGTCTCGTGAATTGTACACACTAGCTGATAAAGAAGATAATGTAGCTCAGCAAGGGCGTGCTTTAGCAGTACAACTAAATACTTATAGCAAGTTGCCAGAAGATGGTAGCACCCTTGTTGCTGATCAACTAGAGCATTGGCAAGAGAGTGCTACAGATTATAAAGAAAAAGCTATTGTACATACCTTACAGTGTGCTTTATTATCTCCTCGTCAATTCGATGAAATAATTAAGCATGCACATTATATATTTGAGTATGGAGAGAATCTACATAAGATATCTTCTCGCTCTTATGTGCCATTTGTTCGGTTGGGCACAGATAGTCAAGTGTTTAAACATCGTCTTTATCCTCTTTTGTCTGAATTTGTGCTTCAGTGTTTACAAAGATCAGCTGGCTCTTACTATTGTCCTGAAGAAGAGAAAGATAAACTCTTAAAAATGCAAAGCATGCTTTATAAACAATGGTTGTCGATTGAGCAAAGTCACCATGAACTAGATGCTGCTTTGTTAGTTGCTATTGGTATGGTAGAGCATCTTTCCGATGCGCAAGATCGTTTTAGTGGTTTTAATTCGCTAATCACTACTTATTCCAAATGTAGCACTTTGCTTGAATTGTATATTGTACGAGCAGTTGAAGCTCGTCGAATGGGCTACCTTAATTTAGCCTTGCAGATTGCAAACGAGGGAATAAAACGTTATCCTAAAGCTCCACGTGCAAGAGTGTTACAAAGATTGATCTATCAAATAAATAGGCCGTATCTAAGAACTTTTATGCACAAACAATACTGCTCGACAGATAGTATTATGATCCAAATATATGCTGAAAATACCCCTAAGTTGGCAGTTAAAATTGGACACATAACTCATGTTGTTTCTTTATACGCTGATACAATGCATATTGCAAAGGATACCACGCTATATTTCCCTCCTTTGCCTTATGGAAAATATTGCGTTGATGTTCAACCTATTACAAACTATCCCGACAGTTTAATTAAAGCTCGTAAAACAACTGACAATACTTTCGCTGTCTCTGATTTAACAGCTCTGGTTACGGAGATTAACCCTTCTAATTTTTATGTTTTAGCTATTAATAAACTCACTGGCCAAATTGTTCCTGGAGCTCTCGTTACTTTAAAGGGAGATACTTCTTCTCGCTGCATGGAAGCAGATAAGCATGGGGTGGCTGTTTTCTCCAACTGCTCATATTTGTCCCCAAAAATATCAGTACGTCTTCCAAAAGATCAATCAGATCAATTTATGCCTTTTCGTTCTGCTCGATTTTATCGTTTAAGTTGCCCTGAAAATAAAATAGATACCCTTGTACAAATGAGTACTGATCGACCTATTTATCATTCAGGAGATAGCGTACATGTACGCGTGTTGGCCTATACTAGAAATGATGTACATGGTCGTGTATTGCCTAATAAAAAAATGACTTTTACGCTCAAAAATCCGAGTAGAAAGAAAGTGCAGACCTATTCCGTAGTGACTGATAAGCATGGTGTGGGTACAATACACATCACTTTGCCCAAGCATGGCTTAAATGGTACATACACCTTGAGATCTAATAATTGGTATGTGCGTTCAAAGTCTATTGAAGTTGCTGATTATCAATTGCCTAGCTTTACAGTAAAACCAGCCCAAAAATATAAGGACAGTTTACAAGTTGGCCAGCCGTTTTCTTGTATTCTAGAAGCAATGCAAATGACGGGAGTACCAATGCAACATGCGCAAGTTAATTATTCCATAAAACGTGTTGTATTATTTGGGATATATTCTTCTGCTTTTTATAACTCTATACACAAGGATATCTTGCATGGTAAGGGTGTTACTAATGAAAAAGGACGTTTTTTGATGACCATCACTTTAGATTCTCTTCAAGTACTTTTCCCAAAGGAACGTTTTGAAGTCTCTTATCATGTTGTGGCACCTTCTGGTGAAAGTCATGATGCCACTCAAACTTTGATGGTGTATGGAGGCAAACATGTTTATCAGTCACAACTACCAGATAGCATAACAGATCCTATATGGACAGCAAATAAAACATATACTTATGGCCCGAAGTCCCCTGCAAATTTCACTATTCGGGTAAATAGGCCTAATCGCCAATTATATATGATTTATGCTACGTCAGACAAAGTCTATGTGGAAGCTTTAAAGAGGAATAAAATGGTATCTGACTCTACTTATACTGTAAAGACACCCTACATACCAGCTATGCGTCATGGGGTATATGCACATCTTTATGCTATTGGTGATAAACAGATTGATGATATTCGAGTGCGCTTAGAATTACGCCAGCCTGATAAACAACTACATATTCAAACAGTTTCCTTTAGAGATCATTTAGTTCCTAAGTCAGTGGAATCGTGGAAATTCAGAGTCCTTGATACAACAGATAAGCCAGTCGAAGCAACACTTGGTGTATGGATGTATGATGCAGCTTTGGATGCTTTGGCTCATTCTGGAGAAAACTGGCAATTATCTTGGCAACCTAATTTGATTAATAGTGGTATTGGAGAATTAGCCCTAGGCTGGTGTGATCCTGATTCTTATTCTTACAGATTGCCCCAATACCCTAGTCTAGCTTTGCAAAAAGATGCCTTTATGGGTAATTGGTGGTACAGTCCTATTCGTATTCGTGGAAGGTCTGTTTTACGTAGAGCATACACAAAACAGAGTCCAATGGCTAATTATGTTTCAGATAAACGATTAGGTGAGCAAAAAATGGATCTGTCTTTTGTGCCACCGTCAGAAGATACTGCAAATGAAATTTCAAATGACCTAGACTTTTTGCGTGTGGCGTCTACTCCCACAGCTTATTTCTATCCAAATTTATATACAGATAAGTTGGGCACTGTGCAAGTTGTTTTTAAAACGCCTGTCGATTTAACGACTTGGAGAGTGCACGTCTTAGCCCACACTGATTCCTTGGATCAAGGTCAAATAGATACTTTGGTTGTGACTAATAAACCATTGATGGTTCATCCTGTTCTGCCTCGTTTTTGTCGTGTGGGTGATCAGTGTATACTATCAACACAGGTTAGTAATCGACAAAATATTTCGAATCATGTGTCATTAGATTGGGTCTTGTTTGATCTGGATACAAAGAAAATTCTCCAAAAATACTCACAAAAGTTTGTCTTAAAAGCCAATGCGCAAAAGACATTGAATTGGACTCCCAGAATTTTTGCTCATGCAGGCCAAGTTGGTTTTAGGGTTATTGCGCAAAGTCACTATGCGCAGGATGGGGAGCAGCATGTGTTACGTATTCTTGACAATCAAGTACAAGTCAAAACATCTTTACCTTTTACTTTGTCACCTGCTTCACAGGGCGGTTCGACTTGGTCTAGCAATATGCAACTTTTTGAACAAGCAGATTCCATTCATGTAGAGCTTACTCATGGATTGTATAGTGTAGCTTTGCAGCAATTACCTAGTTTGTTTGTAAAGGGCAATCCGTATTGTGTGTATGGGACTATGCATCGTTATTATGCCACTTTATTAGGGCAAATGATTCTGAATAAGCAACCAGCATTGAAGGCATGGTTAAATGATCAAATAAAAAGCCAGCATATGCAGACCCACAATACCAGTAGTTGGGTAGACACACCATGGGAAGCTTTACAAGAAGCCCGTCGCACACTGTGGCTCAATTTGTCTTCTGCAGATACAATCTTAGACATAAAGAAGAAAGAGTATGTCAAAGGCTTAAAAGCATTACAAACACATGAGGGGAGCTTTTCATGGTTCCCAGGTATGCAAGGTTCCAGTTTCCTAACCTCCTATATCCTTGAGTTGCATGCTTATATGTCTATGTTGTTACCCAATGGAACAGTGGATGGAGAAGTGGATCAATCCATGGCAAAAGCATATGCATGGACACAGCGAAATGCACATCATTGCATGCTTATGAAACAACAGAACAAGGAATGTGTAGAGTTTTTTGACCCATATACCTACCTATATGTATGGGCACTATATACTGATGGTAAAAATATTCCACAAGAAGTTCGTTATTTTTATGATCAACTTCCCCAAGAGAGCCGTGATATTCCTGTAGCTCGTAAATTGCAGGTGGCTTTAGCGGCTTTAAAAATGGGAGATGTAGAACGATCAAAAACATTGATGCATTCACTAAGTGAGTATGCTTTGTATTCTGATCATACAAAGTTACTCTCATCTGCTGTTTACATGACTAATTTATTGGGGCATACTAAAGGTCGGGATGAAGTTATTATGCATGCATTACAAAAAGCACGTACTAAAGCATGGACGGCTATAGGTGATCAAACTCGTATTATATACAGTTTATTAGCCATGGATACACAGGTGCCAAGTACTTTCTCTGCACAATTAACTTTGGAATCTTCAATTGATAAAAAAGATATTTCCAACAAATTACAAAAAGACTGGAAGAATGTTGTGACAGGGTTAGTTACGGAAGATGTACTAACTCCTAGAGGTACATTTACACACGCCTCAATAAAAAATGAGTCTACAGTACCCCTTTGGGGAGTTATATCTTCTGTGCATACACAACAGAATACACAAT
The DNA here is from genome assembly GCA_963668535.1 of Bacteroidaceae bacterium. Lineage (GTDB taxonomy): Bacteria > Bacteroidota > Bacteroidia > Bacteroidales > Bacteroidaceae > F22. The sequence continues at coordinate 963,524 of OY764867.1, read as the reverse complement.
TAAGTGCAGTCTCTTCTAGTGGATTATCTATTAAAAGAATTCTTCTGAAAGAAATTCGAGAAGGTAATCGTATCGTTTGGTTACCGAGTACAACTTTTCACAAGGGAGATGTTGTGCGTGTGCAGATAATAATCACCGCTCCACAGAGCATGTCGTTAATACAAATAACCGATCGCTATGCAGGTGCATTAGTTCCACGTGATCAGCTGGCTCGTTTTAATTGGGGATACCCTTCTTTTTATCTTGATCCGAAGCAGACAGAGATGCAATGTTTTATCCATCAGATTCCTAAGGGAGAAACCGTTATAGCTTATGATATGTTAGCTCAACAAAGTGGTGAATACACAGACAATGGAGTTGAACTCATTTCTTGTTATGCACCAGAATATACAGCGAACTCAGATTCTAAAGAAATAACCATCGAATAATCAGATAGAATCATTATCTTTGCATGACTGTTTTCTTTGTAGCTTTATTTAAGTCTTAATTTCTAAGCTATGAAGTTTGGATTACATATAAGATTATGATGAAAAAATTGCTATTTATATTTGGTCTTTTTACGATGACCATATCAGTTTGGGCACAACCCAAGATGTCGTTGGGTACGGTTCATAAAGTGTTAGGCCAGATTCAATGGAAACATCCACAAACCATTGAGTTTGATGTGTATAACACAGGTGATAGTCCTATGATGATCAACCAAGTGTATGCATCTTGTGGATGCACAGAGGTCGAATGGCCCCATAATGCCATTATGGCTGGTGATAGTGCCGTTGTAAAAGCTATTTTTGATGCGGAAGCTCTAGGGCATTTTGATAAAGAAATAGCTATCTATTCTAATGCTACCCCCAATCGTTTATACGCCCATTTTTCGGGAGTTGTGGTTCAACAGATAACAGATTATAGTATGATACTTCCTATTCAAATGGGAAATATTCGTATTGGAGTTACAGATCTTAAATTTGGTGATATTTCTAAGACAGATACTCCAACGCAAGAAATGCGTATTGCCAATCAAGGGCAGACTCCTTATCGTGTGCAATTGATGCACCTGCCTCCGTATATAAAAGCAGAGTATCAACCTCAAGTATTAGAACCGAATCAACAAGGAATTATACGTCTACACCTGCATTCTGCAGAAATCAACAAATATGGAGAATACAATACGGACTTATATTTATCTCGTTTTGACGGTGATTTAGTAAGTGGTGAAAATCAAATCCCTCTACAATTTACTTTGTTGCCAGTATATGCAGAGAACAAACAGAATAGTCCTGCTATAACAATAGATAGTTTAAAATTGAATATTGCAGAAGATTTATCTCATAAGAGTCGCGTAGTTCGTCGCATTCTGCTTCATAATCGTGGTAATCAACCACTTAAAATATATCGAATTCAAGTGTTTAGTCCAGCTGTTGAGGCGAGACTTAAACATCGTGTTATTGCCACAGGAGCTGATGAGAATCTGACTCTCACTATTCGTAAGAAATATATTGATACAGGTGATAAGTCACTTCGCTTATTACTTATAACTAACGATCCTCTGCAACCTAAGCTAGAGATGACTATACAATTATAGCCCTTATCTTGGGAAGTAGTTGCTCATAAAAATTTATGATTATGAATCATCCAGAAAACGATCCAACATACAAAGGGCTTGTTGTCAACAAAGGTGTTGCCCAACCCTCTTCTGTAAGTCCATACCGTAAGAAGCGTCGTCGTCCGCAATTGAGTATACATGAATATGTAGAAGGTATTCTTAAAGGACACATCCCTACATTGGCACAAGCCGTTACATTAGTAGAAAGTTTGCGTCCAGACCATCATGCCATGGGCCAAGAAGTTATTGAAAAGTGTATCCCTCATAGTGGGCGGTCTATTCGTGTCGGTATTAGTGGAGTACCAGGTGCGGGTAAGAGTACCAGTATTGATGAGTTTGGTATACACTTATTGAACAAATATGGAGGTAAATTAGCTGTATTAGCTATTGACCCCTCTAGCGAACGTAGTAAGGGGTCTATTTTAGGGGATAAAACCCGTATGGAGAAACTTACCGTACATCCAGATAGTTTCGTGCGCCCTAGCCCATCTGCGGGTAGTCTAGGTGGAGTGGCTCGTAAAACACGAGAAACTATTATACTCTGTGAAGCAGCTGGCTTTGACAAAATATTTGTTGAGACTGTTGGTGTAGGACAGAGTGAGACTGCTGTACACAGTATGGTTGATTTTTTTCTATTAATACAGTTGGCGAATACAGGTGACGAACTTCAAGGAATTAAACGAGGTATTATGGAAATGGCTGATGGCATTATTATCAACAAAGCTGATGGAGATAACGTCGAGGCTGCTGAACTTGCTGCTAGCAGATTTCGTAATGCCTTGCATCTGTTTCCCATGCCAGATAGTGGCTGGAGTCCACAAGTGCTCACATATAGCGGATTTTATGGTTTGAAGATAGCTGAGGTCTGGGATATGGTATATGACTATATTGCTTTTGTTAAGAAAAGTGGCTATTTTGATTTTCGTCGACAAGAACAAGCTAAGTATTGGATGTACGAAAGCATCAATGAACAGCTTAAAAATAGCTTCTATCAAAATCAAGTAATAGAAAGCATGCTGGCCGCTAAGGAACGTGAAGTACTGAATAATCAAAGTAGCAGTTTTACAGCTGCAAAGCAATTGTTGGAAACCTATTTCGATCAGATAAAATAAATAGATCTTATTGGAGGCATTATAGTGTTTTGCTATTCATTCCTCCATTTAGACCCTTTTATAAATTATTTGTAGATATAATCATATAAAAGCGCTATTTTTGCACGCATGAAAATCAATATCAAATCACTGAGTATTGCCTCAATAGTATTAGTTGTACTTGTTTTTCTTCTGGCTGGATTGCTTGTGAAGGAGAACAAAACAAAGAATGAATTAGTTGCCGAGTTTACCTTAGAAAAGGAAGATCTCGAAAATGAGTATACACTTTTTGCACAGCAATATGATGAACTTCAGATTCAAGTCAAAAATGACTCCTTAGGACAGTTGTTAGATAAAGAGCAGACTAAAGTGCGTCAGTTGTTATCAGAACTTCAGATGGTTAAAAGCAGTAATGCTCGTGAAATTCGTCGTTTAAAGAAACAACTGACTTCTTTACGTAAGGTCATGCGAAGTTTTGTAGCACAGATTGATTCTCTCAATCGTGTTAATGCGCAGCAAAAAGAAGTGATTAAGCGTGTCACACGTAAATACCAGCAGACACGTAAAGAGCGCGATGATTTAAAACAAGTCAAAAAGCAATTAGACCAACAGGTGGCATTGGCTTCTCAGCTCGATGCAACGAATATACATGTTTATCCTAAGACAAAGCGAAAACGTATTGCTAGACGTGTCAAGGACGTCAAACAATTTCAGATAGATTTCACTATTGCCAAGAATATTACAGCAACCCCAGGGGAGCGTGTCTTGTATGTGCGTATCTTAAAACCAGACAATAGTGTCTTGACGCGAGGCTTAGATCACACATTCGCTTACGAAAATACTAGCCTTCACTATTCTATTAAGAAATTTATAGAATATACGGGTGAATCACAGGCAGTAACCGTCTACTGGGATGTCAAAGAATTCTTGTATGCCGGTACTTATCAAGTCGATATTTTTGCCGAGGATAATTTAATTGGATCATATACTTTTACTATAAAAAAGTAGAAGGTTTTATAACAGAAAATCTGTTTTTTTCTCATGATCAAGATAGTCATTATCGAAAAAAATGATTAAATTGCGAGCGATAAATAACTGAAATGTAAAAATCAATTTGTATAATCATATTATGAAGCAGGAAGAATATAAACCAGTAATCCTCGTGGCTGAGGACGATGATAGCAATATCAAGTTGATCAAGGCCATTATTGGTCGAAAAACTGAAGTGCTATGGGCGCAGAATGGTCAAGTGGCAGTTGAGCTATACAAAGAGAATAAAGATAAGATAGAGGCTATTCTTATGGATATCAAAATGCCAGAGATGAATGGTCTTGAAGCAACTAGAGAAATTCGAACTTTTAGTACTGAAGTGCCTATTATTATGCAAACAGCCTACGCATTTGATACAGACCGTCAGAATGCCCTAGATGTTGGCGCCAATGAAGTATTGGTTAAGCCTATTATGTCTTCTGTTTTGAAAAAATGTTTGACTGGTTTCCTTCCTAAGCTTACTTGGTAGATTTTTATTTCTACCCCATATAACGTCTGTTTCTTAAGATAAAGACGTTATCTCATGCCGAGAAATTAAGATAAAGCATCTTGATTTCTTGGCATGTTTTTTTATATATTACATAATAGTCTGATTGGTATATATACTACGATACGTGGAAAGTCTTTGTGCGTGTTTTCTTATAGTAAAAAAAACAGCTGCGTCATCTCGATGACGCAGCTGTTTTATATGGATTGTGAACTATTGTTGAATTAGTCCATTTGGAACTTAGGACACACTTTAAGCAAGTGAGTAGAGTAAGTCACCAAATTGTTTGTTTCCTGAATCATGTTTAGGTATACCATATTCAACTTAATACTTTCCTTGGTAGATTGGATACGGCGAAGCTGTTCTCTTTTGATATGCGTTAGCGCCGCGTTGAGTTGGTTACTTTCTTCAATCAATGTTTCCACGTTGTCATATTCGTTTGAAGCAATCACCTTGCTTGCGTTCAGCATGAACTTATAAATTCGTTCAGAAACCAGTTGGTATTCATTCAATTGTTCCGCAGAAAGTGGGCTGAAGTTATTATCAATGTGTTCAACACAAGGCTCAGCAAGTCGAATCATGCTATAAATCAGTTCTGAAGCAAAGTCATTGCTTTGGTAATAGTATAATCCCTTTTGAAGAATCAGGTCATTGCCAAGTCGACTAACAGCAGAAGTACCCATATGTTTCATCTGATTCAGTAACTTCTTTTCCAAGCGGATAGATCCAAACGTGCGACGAAGTGGACGAATACGTTCTTTAGCAAAGCCATCTATTGTATTATGGTAATTAACGGCAGTGTTTTCAATGCGTTTAGCAAGCTCCATGCGAGTGTATTTGCGTAGCAAAAGGATTTGTTCCTCTTCATTAGTACACTCTTTCATGCGCTTCAACAAGACTTCGCTTTCGTCTACTGTTTTACGCTTCTTATATACAAGTTGACTACGTACTAAGCTAAAGATAGCAATAGCAATAAAGGCAGCCAATGCCCATGGACCTAATAAGTTAATAGCACCTGCTACAATAAAACAGATCGTAAATGCGGCACCTGCTGTGATAAACCATCCACCGACAACACTTAATACACCAGTGATGCGGAATACAGCCGATTCACGTCCCCAAGCTCTATCTGATAGAGACGACCCCATAGCTACCATAAATGTTACATATGTTGTAGATAAAGGTAGTTTCATACTTGTACCGACAATAATAAGCACACCAGCAAGGATTAAGTTGACTGAGGCGCGTACTAAGTCAAATGCCGCACCGTCTTCAAGGATTGCTTCATCTTTGCGGAAGCGACTATCTAGCCATTCCCGTGCCGATTCAGGTACTATATAATGAATGCCTCTAGCAATATTCATACTGATACGTACTAAAGTTCTAGCCATAGGTGTGCTACCAAAGCTTTCGTCGCCCTCATCTTGTCTAGCTAAATCAACAGATGTTTTGATGACATTATGAGCTTTCTTTGATGTCGCTAGCGCAACAACCATGATGGCACCTGCGGTAAGTAAGAAATACATCGGTACTTGTGAATCTTTTCCCGGTTCACCATATCCCCCTTCAGCAGCTATGCGTTGGGCATCCGTGTTGCTTGCCTTCGACAAGCTCGTCATCTTATAGGTTTTATATCCATCTTTCTGGTTGAATATATCATGTTTGCTAGCATCCTTATAAGAAGAATAACCAGCCAAAGGCACCCCGATAAAGTTCACCAAGTCATTACCCGCAAATGCAAGAGCCAATGAAAAAGTACCCATTAAAACGATGATTTTGAACACATTGACTTTCAGCCAATGAAGCACTTGCATTAAGACTGTAGCTACAACAAAGCAGATCAATAAGATTTCCCATGTGTTAGCAATCAATAATTCACGAAAATCTGCGGTCATGAATGTACTTTTCTTGAAGCCCTTGAATACAATAAAGTATACGATTGCTGCAGTTGCAAATCCACCAAAAAGACCAATAGTGTATTTTAAATTCTTCTTATAGCTAAAACTGAAAACAACACGGGCTATCCATTGGACGACCATACCAAAGAAGAAAGCCACGGCCACGGATAGAAAAATACCGATAATCATGGTTAATGCCTTATCTGTATTGATCAGCGATTCTAAAGCGGGGCCTCCATGAGATGCTTTATATACAGCGAGTGCACATGTACCACCAAGAAGTTCAAAGACCATCGATACAGTGGTGGATGTGGGGAGTCCCATTGTGTTGAACAAATCCAATAAAACGACATCAGTAAGCATTACAGCTACTAAAATCGTCATGATTTCATTGAAATGGTAATGTTCGGGAACAAATACCCCATTACGAGCAATTTCCATCATGCCATTTGACGTTCCAGCACCAATTAACACACCCATAGCAGCAATTATTAAAATCACTTTAAATTTTGCCACCTTAGACCCAACTGCTGAGTTTAAAAAGTTTACAGCGTCATTACTAACACCTACGACAAGGTCAAAAATTGCCAAGCCAAATAGGAAAATGACCACACCTAAATAGAATGTCTCCATACAAATTTATTTGCTTATTTTGTTGTCCGGCAAAGTAACGAAAAAAATCTGGTTTACCAAGTATTTCTTATGTTACAAAAATATTTCATTCTTGCAGAACAGGATGAATTGTTAATGTAATTATGTTATGTTGAAAATAATTGTACAAATAGCCAAGGTCAAACTGAGCACTAAAACACTTAATGCAGTCTTACCCAGTATGATATTTAACCGTTTATTGGGGCCTATGTGTTTAAGTTGTCTATAATTATTTGTGAAAATAATGCCATATGGAAGCAAAGCCAAGATGTACAATGGATGCATATCCAAGCAAAAATAGACAGCTGTTAGTAGGCTCGTTAGTAGACCAATCCCAGCATATGCCTTGGCGCCGAATGAAGCCCCAAAACGTACTACAATGGTTCGTTTTTTACTTAATTGATCTTGGGCAATGTCCCTATAATTGTTTACCATAAGAATGGCATCCGTAGCGATGCCGACAGCGAATCCTAGTAATATACTATACCCAGATATTTCTTTACACATTATGTAATAGGTAGTTACCACTGGTATTAAGCCAAAGAAAACAATAACCAATATATCCCCCCAGCCATAATAGCTAAGTGGGTATGGACCTGTGCTATACAAAAAAGCAAACAATACACAGATTAATCCGATTATAATCAATGGCCAGCCCCCATAGTATAGTAAGCCTAATCCCACAAAGCAGGCTAATATACTTGTGACATAACTTGCTGTGAGCATTGCTGATGGGCTGATCCAGCCTTGAGCGCAAGCACGTTCAGGACCGAGTCTATCTTCTCGATCACTTCCTTTTTTATAATCCGTGTAATCGTTGATGAAATTAGCCACAACTTGCATGAGCACTGCAAATAGGCTACAAAGTATAGCCACAGGCCATACTAAGTGTTCATGATGGAAGGCTAGAGAACTACCTACTATAACAGGTGCAAGAGCACCTGGCAAGGTCTTAGGCCGAGTGGCCAATAGCCATGCTTTAAAGCTATGAGGCTGTATTGTATCAATCATTGGTTGTCTATTCAAAAATGCATCTGAACAATGCGTAATGTCTAAGCAAATATTTGGATAACGCTTAAATATTAGTAACTTTGGACTACAAAGATAATACATAAGAACAAAGAATAAAATCATAGCCCATGAAAAATCAATTTGTAGTCACAATAGGACGCCAATTAGGTAGTGGTGGATATAGAATAGGACAAGCTCTGGCGGAAAGTTTAGGTATCTCCTTTTATGCCAAAGAGCTTTTAGATATTGCTAGTCAAGAGTCTGGATTAAGTAAGGAGTTTTTCGAACATGCCGATGAACAACCTTCGAGCCATTTTATTGGTGGCTTTTTTGGCATCAATTTGCCTTTTGCAGGAGAAGGGTTGAGCTTATCTAATAATTGTTTGTGTCACGATGAATTGTTTAAACAACAAAGTCATGTGATTCGTGAGGTCGCTGGCCGAGAGTCGGCTCTATTTATGGGGAGGTGTGCCGATTATATATTGCGTGATCATCCAAAACTGATTTCCATCTTTATCCATGCTTCTACTCAAGAACGCGTACAGCGATTGGTGCATCGCGATCATATTGATGAAGATCAAGCCCATCATTTGATTCGCAAAGCAGATAAAAGTCGCAGCGCTTATTATAACTTTTTTTCAAATAAAGAATGGGGGGCTGCAGAGAGTTATGATTTATGTATTGACTCTGGAAAAATGCCTGATGAGGAGATTGTTGCGTTCTTGAAGCACTATATTGAATTAAGATTGCGCTAATTATACCTTTTTAATTCCTTTTTTTTATAAATTGTTCACCACGTAAATCGAAAGTCGTATATTTGCACAGATTATCGATTTTGAGGGTAAAGATTGTTGTGCCTTTTCAAATTATTGATCAAAATCGTCTAATTATCAAGACTATAATCACGTTTTTATTATACATAAACAACTATGGCAGAAAGTAAAGAAAAGCTCTTTTCTGATTTTGCTCCTACCTCTACCCAGGAGTGGATGGACAAAATTCAGGTTGACCTAAAGGGGGCCGATTTTGAGAAGAGACTTGTTTGGAAAACAAACGAAGGTTTTAAAGTACAGCCATTATACCGCAAGGAAGACCTTGAGGGGCTGAAAATTACAGATGCACTACCAGGTGAATTCCCATACCTGCGTGGTACAAAGAAAGATAATGTATGGTTTGTACGCCAAGACATTGTCGGAGATTCAGCAGAAGCTATGAACGCTAAGGCTAAGGATGTGTTGATGAAGGGTATTGACTCTCTTTCATTTACAATTCCAATGAAGGAAGTGAATGCAGAATTTATTGCAGCTTTACTTGATGGTATCGCAGCAGATTGTGTAGAGCTAAACTTCTCTGTATGCCAAGGCCATGTTGCAGCATTGGCTGGTCTACTTGTAGCTTATTTCACTGAAAAAGGCTATGATTTGGCTACACTACAAGGATCTATCAATTATGATTTCTTTGGCCGTATGCTTGCTAACTCTAAAGAAAAGGGTAGTCTTGCAGCAACATCTAAGACACTTATTGATACACTTGCTCCACTTAAGAACTATCGTGTATTTACAGTAAATGGTCTTTTGTTGAACAATGCAGGTTCATTCATCGCTCAAGAGCTAGGTAATTCATTAGCTTGGGGTAACGAGTGGATGCAGACTTTGACTGAAGCAGGTATGGATGCAGCAGAGGTGGCTAACCGTGTGAAATTCACTTTTGGTGTTGGCTCCAATTATTTCCTTGAAATCGCTAAGTTCCGTGCAGCTCGTATGCTATGGGCTACTATCGTATCTCAGTATACAGACGATAAAGAAGCAGCAAAAGCTCATGTACATGCTGAAACATCAACATACAACATGACAATGTTTGATGCCAACGTCAATATGCTTCGTTCTCAAACAGAAGCGATGTCAGCTACTTTGGCTGGTGTTGATTCTTTGACAGTGGCTCCTTATGATAAGGTGTTCCAAGCTTCAAGCGATTTCTCTGAACGTATCGCTCGTAATCAACAATTACTTCTTAAAGAAGAATCTCACTTTGATAAAGTTGTTGACCCATCAGCTGGTTCATACTATATTGAATATGTTACTGATGCTATTGCTAAAGAAGCATGGAATGTTTTCTTGGATGTAGAAAAACAAGGTGGTTTCTATGCTGCTGTTAAGGCTGGCACAGTACAAAAGAATGTCAATGCTAGCAACGAACGTCGTCATACATTAGTGGCACAACGTCGTGAACAATTGTTGGGTACTAACCAGTTCCCTAACTTTACTGAAGTGGCTGGTGACAAGCGTCCAAATGATATGGACCTTTACGCCTGCAATAAAGGTGCAGAACGCAGTTGCGGTAAAGATTGTGATGCACTTGATTTCAGCCGTGAGTCTAGTGAATTTGAAAAACTACGTCTTGAGACAGAAATGTCTGGCAAACGTCCTAAAGCATTTATGTTGACAATCGGTAACTTGGCTATGCGTCAAGCACGTGCACAATTTGCATGTAATTTCTTGGCTTGTGCTGGTTACGAAGTGGTTGACAACTTAGGTTTCGAAACTGTTGAAGCTGGTGCTGAAGCAGCCAAGAAAGCTGGTGCAGATATAGTCGTTATTTGTTCTTCAGATGACGAATATGCTGAATACGCAGTCCCTGCATTCAAAGCAGTTGGTGACGATGCATTGTTCATCGTAGCTGGTAATCCTGCGTGTACAGATGATTTACGTGCAGCTGGTATCGAGAACTTTATCCACGTACGTGTCAATGTATTAGAGACACTACAGGCTTACAACGCTAAACTATTGAAGTAAAGATGAGAAAGAATTTTAACGACATAGATATTTATGCTGCCTTACAGCCAGTTGATGGCAAAGAATGGCAGAAGGCTAATGGTATCAAAGCCGACTGGACTACTCCAGAGCATATCCAAGTAAAGCCTGTTTACACACAAGAAGACCTTGAAGGTATGGAGCATCTTGGTTATGCTGCAGGTCTTCCTCCTTTCCTTCGCGGACCATACTCAATGATGTATGCTTTCCGCCCATGGACTATTCGTCAATATGCAGGTTTTTCTACTGCTGAAGAATCAAATGCATTCTACCGTCGTAACCTTGCGGCAGGTCAGAAAGGACTTTCTGTAGCCTTTGACTTGGCTACACACCGTGGGTATGACCCAGACCATGACCGCGTAGTAGGTGATGTGGGTAAGGCAGGTGTATCTATCTGTTCTTTGGAAAACATGAAGGTACTTTTTGATGGTATTCCATTGAATAAGATGTCTGTATCAATGACCATGAATGGTGCCGTTCTTCCTATTATGGCTTTCTATATCAACGCAGGTCTAGAACAAGGTGCTAAGTTGGAAGAAATGGCTGGTACTATCCAGAACGATATCCTTAAGGAGTTCATGGTGCGTAACACATATATCTACCCACCTGCATTCTCTATGCAGATTATTTCAGATATCTTTGAGTACACATCTCAAAAGATGCCTAAGTTCAACTCTATTTCTATCTCTGGTTACCACATGCAAGAAGCTGGTGCAACAGCAGATATCGAGTTGGCTTATACACTAGCCGATGGTCTTGAATACCTTCGTGCAGGTATTGCAGCAGGTATTGATATCGATGCTTTTGCTCCACGTTTATCATTCTTCTGGGCGATTGGTACAAACCACTTTATGGAAATCGCTAAGATGCGTGCCGCTCGTATGCTATGGGCTAAGATCGTGAAGCAATTCAATCCAAAGAATCCTAAGTCTATGGCGCTACGTACGCACTCTCAGACTTCAGGTTGGTCTTTGACAGAGCAAGATCCATTCAATAATGTGGGTCGTACTTGTGTCGAAGCAATGGCGGCCGCACTTGGTCATACCCAATCATTGCACACAAATGCCTTGGATGAAGCGATTGCACTTCCAACTGATTTCTCTGCACGTATTGCTCGTAATACTCAGATCTATATTCAACAAGAAACTCAAATCTGTAAGGGAATCGACCCATGGGCTGGTTCTTACTACGTAGAGTCTTTGACAGACGAACTTGCTCACAAGGCATGGGAACGTCTTCAAGAAGTTGAAAAACTTGGTGGTATGGCTAAGGCAATTGAAACTGGTGTGCCTAAGATGCGTATTGAAGAAGCAGCTGCTCGTACTCAAGCTCGTATTGACTCTGGTGCTCAAACAATTGTGGGTGTTAACAAGTATCGTCTTGAAAAAGAAGATCCAATCGATATCCTTGATATTGATAACACTGCTGTACGTAACGAGCAAATCAAGTCTCTTGAAGTCTTGAAAGAAAAACGTGATGAAGCGAAGGTGCAAGAAGCACTTGCTGCTATTACTAAATGCGTAGAAACTAAGGAAGGCAACTTGCTTGATTTGGCTGTTAAGGCAGCTGGTCTACGTGCTACACTTGGAGAAATTTCTGACGCTTGCGAAACTATCGTAGGTCGTTACAAAGCAGTAATTAGAACAATTGAAGGCGTGTATTCATCAGAAAGTAAAGGCGATGCAGATTTCGCTCGTGCATGTGAGTTGACAGCAGAATATGCTAAGAAGGTAGGTCGTCAACCTCGTGTGATGATCGCTAAGATGGGTCAAGATGGTCACGACCGTGGTGCTAAGGTTGTAGCTACAGGTTACGCAGACTGCGGATTTGATGTGGATATGGGACCATTGTTCCAAACTCCAGCAGAAGCTGCTCGTCAAGCTGTAGAAAATGACGTAGACGTTGTTGGTGTATCTTCATTGGCAGCAGGTCACAAGACATTGATTCCTCAAATTATTGCTGAGCTTAAAGAGCTAGGTCGTGAGGATATCGTTGTGATCGCTGGTGGTGTCATCCCAGCACAAGACTATGACTTCTTATACAAAGCTGGTGTATCAGCTATCTTTGGTCCTGGTTCTCCAGTGGCTAAGGCGGCTTGCACAATGATGGAAATCTTGCTTGAAGACTAATATTGAACGTGTGTTGACACAACGTTGATGTCTTAAGCAGACATATATAATAAAGAGGGTGAACTTTCTATAAGTTCACCCTCTTTTAGTATACTGTGGTTTTGTTGGGATAAGGTCGATTGTTCCTTTTCGACCCTTTGCGCCTCTCGATTCAAACGTTTGGTCCCATCGATTCAAACGTTTGAATCGATGGGACCAAACGTTTGAATCGAGGCTTTGAATCCTTAGAGAAGAAAAATCAAACCTTGTGATAAGTCTTTCTTAGTTTATTGACGTCTTAATCTAGTATAATAGAGAACGGAATATCTATAAAAAGAAGGCGCGCCAAAATGGGCACGCCTTCTTAAAAACTACAAGTATGTAGTTAGTATTCTTTATACGAACAGTCTGTTTAGAAAGTCCATTTAACAGCTAAAGTTGGGTTGATGTAGAACTTGTCTTCAAAAGTCATGTTGACGAAACCTTGGCTGATTTCAATCTCCGAGCCCACACTGATAGGCATCTCAAAACCATCAATCAATTTGTTTAAGTTGAACCAAAATTGAGGTTCTGTAATGAATTTACATAGCGAACCATTGCCATCACCACGAGTGTCTTCACGCCAAATATCGGCAAATCCAGAGAAAGTATATCCACCATTACAGAAGTTCAACCACCATACAGTAGTGAATTGGAAACTATTTGGTGAACTATTCTTTTGGATATACTTATACATTGGTATAAAAGAAATGCCTCGAGAGAAGTCTGCACTATGTAGTGTATATTTTACCCCAAGTAAGTAGCTGTTGTCGTATTGATAACCAACGCCAGCATCATTGTCACTCCAAAGGCCACCATTATATTCTACGTGAGCAGTGATAGGGCTATCGCCTAGTTTGAAGTCGCGAGTGATTTCGGTATATGCGCTTTGTACGCCTGTAGAATTGCTACATACATCTACAAAAAAGAATGTAGAACCCCACTTGTCAGAAGAAAGGTGTTCAAGAGTTGTTGTGATGTGAGGGCGAGATGCTTGATCGCTGCTATACAATGTACGTCCGAAGTCATAATGAAATTGCACGTTTGTTTGTGCAAATGCACCAAGAGTCAAGCCTAAGCCAAAAAGAACTGATAAGAGAATCTTTTTCATCATTTTTTTGTTTTGAATAAAGTGAATAATTGGTTTATTTTTGATGGCGCAAAGGTACTAATTCTTTCTTGTTTTGACCAATCGGAAAGGTTTCTTTTTATGTAAAACGATTTTTTTGAGTTCGCTATTTGGTAGTTTCGAAAAAAGCACTACCTTTGCATCCGCAAACACGGGAATAGCTCAGTTGGTAGAGCACCGGTCTCCAAAACCGGGTGTCGGGAGTTCGAGCCTCTCTTCCCGTGCCTATTCATTAAGGTGTTAGGAAAATTATTGATTGTGAGATGACTCAGACCGCCCAAATATGGAGCTAGTCTGAGTTTTTTTGTGCCTTTTCTAGGCGAAATCTTTTGAATATACTAATATAATCGTATTTTTGTAGGAAATTAGCGTAAAACAGTATGAGTCAGCAGAAGGACAAGACAAAGTCGTTTGAATCAAAAGTTAATGCTTTGATTATGGCATATAAGCAGCAGCGTGAAGTACTGCAAGCTCAACAACAAAAGATTCAGATACTGGAAAAAGAACTTCAAGAGACTCGTGCACAATATGCGTTGCTAAAAGATGCCAAGTATGTTGATGTAAAAAGTATGGAATTGACTGATACAAAAACAAGACTTGCCCATCTTGTAAATGATGTAGATCAATGCATTGCAATTTTGACGAAGGATGATTTCTCAGATGAGTAGTTTTTTGTCGATGACTTGCATTGAGATGACCGAACAGGATATCCAATAATTAGATAGCATTTCTATATAGCCTATGAATAATCAGGAATTGTCAGGAAAATTGAAGATTACAGTAGTAGTCAATGACCACAAAATTCAAATGACTATTCCTAGAAAAGACGAAGAGTGGATTCGTCTTGCTGCTAAACAGCTCAATGAGGCACTACTTTATTATAAACAGCATGGAGTCGCATCGGATGATGCCTCCCGTTTACTATCAATAGCTGCTTTGCATATGGCCACACGTGCAGTGAAAGCAGAAGCAAATGCTAATAATGAGGAGATTCTTGGTATGTTCGGACGACTAGAGGAAGCAATTGATGATCTTGATTTGTTTGCTCTGAAAGACTCGGAATGATTAGTATACATCAACGCATGTTCTTTGTTAATCTTTGGCTTAACAATGTACAAGTGTTTGATGTTTTTTTATAGTGTATAACCCTCAAAACAATAAAAACAAGTATGACTATGGTTATCCCGGCAATTGTCGGACTAGTATGCCTAGCTATAGGAGCTGTGGCAGCATACTTCTGGATGATGAAAGTTCAGAAGGAGAAATACGAGAAATTTATGCGCGAAGCCGAAATCGAAGCTGAGGCTTTGAAAAAAGATAAGTTACTCGAAGTAAAAGAAAACTTCTTGAATAAAAAGGCTGATTTAGAAAAAGAAGTACAATCTCGTACTTCAAGAATACAGTCGGCAGAACACAAATTGAAACAACGTGAAATATCCGTGTCTCAACGTCAAGAAGATGCAAAACGTAAGCGTCAAGAAGCTGACCGTCTTAAGAATGATCTTGATCGTCAGATTCAAGCTGTAGAACGTAAACATGAGGAGCTTGATGCGCTTCAAAAGCAAGAGATCGAGAAGTTAGAAACTATTTCTGGATTATCGGCCGAAGAAGCTAAAGAACGAATGGTGGAAACGCTTAAGGGTGAAGCCAAAACTGAAGCACAAGCCTATATCAATGAAATTGTAGATGATGCCAAGATTTCTGCCAATAAAGAAGCAAAGCGTATCATCATTCAAACGATTCAACGTGTGGCAACAGAAACAGCGATTGAAAATTCTGTGACTGTTTTTCATATTGATTCAGACGAGATTAAGGGACGTATTATTGGTCGTGAAGGACGTAATATCCGTGCACTTGAAGCTGCTACTGGTATTGAAATCGTAGTGGATGATACTCCTGAAGCAATTATTCTTTCTGGGTTTGATCCTGTGCGCCGTGAAGTGGCTCGTTTGGCTCTACATCAATTGGTTACTGATGGTCGTATCCACCCAGCTCGTATTGAAGAGGTGGTGACTAAAGTACGTAAGCAATTGGAAGAAGAAATCATCGAAACAGGTAAGCGTACAGCTATTGACCTAGGTATCCATGGCCTTCATCCAGAACTTATCCGCACTATAGGTAAGATGAAATACCGTAGCTCATATGGTCAAAACTTATTACAACATGCTCGTGAAACAGCCAACCTTTGTGCTATAATGGCTACTGAGCTTGGTTTGAATCCTAAACGTGCGAAACGTGCTGGTCTATTACATGATATCGGTAAGGTGCCTGATGAGGAACCAGAATTGCCACACGCATTGCTTGGTATGAAGCTTGCTGAACGTTGTAAAGAAAAACCAGATATTTGCAATGCTATTGGTGCTCACCATGATGAATGTGAAATGACTTCATTGTTGGCACCTATCGTACAAGTCTGTGATGCCATCTCAGGTGCACGCCCAGGTGCTCGCCGCGAAATCGTTGAAGCTTATATCAAGCGTTTGAATGATTTGGAACAAATTGCAATGAGTTATCCAGGTGTTACCAAGACTTATGCAATTCAAGCGGGACGCGAACTTCGTGTTATTGTAGGTTCTGAAAAGATTGATGATGCACAAACAGAACAACTTTCAGACGAAATCGCTAAGAAGATTCAAGATGAAATGACGTATCCAGGACAGGTGAAAATTACGGTTATTCGTGAGACGCGCTCTGTAGCTTACGCGAAGTAGTAGATACAAAATATATTATATAAGGAGGGTTGACCAATATCGGTCAACCCTCCTTTTGTGTTCTATTACATCCTTTGCTGTACACATGTTATAGGACACTTCTATGTTTCAATAGGTAAAGTCTATTTGTACGGTTAATCAATTCATTGTATATTTGCAGTAAAGATTAACAAACTAACTTATTTATGAAACGAATTTGTACAGCAATCGGGGGACTGATTGTAGTCTTAATACCTTTTTTATCCCCCTTAAAGGCCCAAACCCAGCAGGAGCATCTCCAATTGGATGTCGCTACTGCACGTGCATTGGAGTTTAACGCCCAATTGAAGCAACATACTCTAGAGGCAGAAATCGCTAAGGCGCAAAGTGCAGAAGCAAATGCTGCTTTTCTTCCTCAGGTCGAAGTAAGCTACAATGCGATGGTGACAGATAATCCATTGAATGCCTTTGGGTTTAAATTAAATCAGCGCATTGTCACACAAGCTGATTTTGCTCCCGACTTATTAAATGATCCAGGAGCTTCTCATGATTATTCAGCGCAAATAAAATTGATGCAACCTCTCCTTAATGTCGATGCTATGTACATGAGACTGGCAGCGAAATCGGCGGCTGATGCAAAGCGATTAGGAGCAAAACGTATGGGTGAATATACTCGTTTCCAGATAGCTCAACAGTATTTACAATTAGGCTTGGCCTATAAAAATGTTGGAGTTATGAGGCGAGCAGCTAAAGCAGCGGATGCCTTTTTAGAAAGAGCACGTGGCATGCGTGAGGAAGGGTTGATATTGCAGTCCGATTTACTACAAGCAAAGGCGTATAGTCTACAGATGCATACACAAGTCACTACGGCCGAAGCGGGGGTGCACAATGCCAGTGATCAATTGGCCATACTTATGGGTGAAACACCAGTGGAAGGCAAGGTGTATGTTGTCGATTCCATTGCTTGGGATATTCCTGTGGATGTCAATGAAGCGAGTGTTATGGGACGCACAGATATATTAGCCTACCAAGCGGGTGTACAAGCGGCCAAGAACCAAGTGCGAGCTAGTAAGTTGGCTTATTTACCACGTATCAACGCCTTTGGTACCTACCAATTGAACGATAATGAAGCTTTCGGCTTTTCACAGAATAGTTATTTGTTGGGAGTAAATATGACTTGGACTTTGTTTAAGGGAAGTCAAAATTACCACAAAATTCGAGGAGCACGTTTCCAAGTGAAGAAATTGCAGTCCCAATTGTTAGAACAAAAAAATAAAGCTCAAGCTGAATATTTTCATGTGAAACGACAACTAGATGTGGTCAAACAGGAGATCAAACAAACAAGAGTAATGGCTGCTCAAACTGCCGAAGCATACCGTATATTACAGGATAGATATGCCGAAGGTTTGTCACCTACAAGTGATTTACTCCGTGTGCAAGCTCAACAAGCTCAGCAAGAACTTATGCTCGAACAAGCTTTATTTAAAAAGAATGTGACTATCGCTATGCTAAGATTAGTGACTGCTCAGTAATTCAATCTCTATTTCATATCAAACAAACTAAATACATCTAGCTATTATGAAGAAGTTAATCACTTTAGGTTTTACGCTAATGCTACTTGTGACTATGTCAAGTTGTGGACATAAGTCATCACATCATAAAACCGATAAAAAGCCTATGGCAGTAACTGTAGTCACTCCGACAGTGCGTCAGGCAGATAATATAATTGCGAGTGGACGTGTACAATCGAATGATATTGCTCGATTGGGGACTCGCATCATGGGATATGTGCAGAAAGTTGCTGTACTAAAAGGACAAAAAGTACGCAAAGGGCAGTTGCTCGTCATGATTAGTGATCAGGAACTACAAGCCAAGAAGGTACAAGCACAGAGTATGGTCAACCAGGCTAAAGCTGCATATGATGTCGCGAAATTAGATGAAGCGCGTTTCGCTCGTTTATTGGCCAAGGGGAGTTGCTCTTCCAAAGAATATGAAAACGTCAAACTGCATTACGATGCTATTACTGCCAATCTGAAGGCTGCACAAGAAATGGTCCGTGAGGTCCAAGCGCACCTAACTTACACGCAGATTAAGGCACCTTTTGCAGGATTGGTTACCGATGTACAAGCTGATCAAGGAAGTTTGGCACACCCTGGCATGCCTTTAGTTACCGTAGAAAAGGCTGGAGATATGGTGATTCAAACACAAATTGGCGAATCGGCTATTGCGCTGTTACAAGTGGACAGTTTGGCGTCAATCAGTGTGCCAGCAGCCAAGATGCATTTCAAAGCAAAAATAACAGAACATAGTATGTCGTCGGTTGCAACTGGTGGGCAATATCAAGTAACAGTAGCTGTGCCACAAGATATTCAAGGGAAATTGTTATCTGGTATGCATGTCGAGGTACAATTACCTCTCCGCCAAAACAATGTGGATACAGAGAGTCAACAAGGGATCTGGATCCCCAGTAATGTGCTTGTATCCCAAGGAGACTTAGTGGGAGTATATGTCGTGACCAAAGATCAACAAGCACTCTTGAAATGGGTGCGCCTTGGACGAAGTCAAGGAGCCTATGTAGAAATCCTTTCTGGAGTTTCTCTTCAAGATAATCTGATAGTACCTGCTGGTAAGCGACTATATAATGGTGCTCACGTAAATGTTCAATAATCCACTCTTTAAATATATTTCTTATGCAACAAGGATTAGCGGGCCGTGTAGCAAGCGGCTTCTTACAAAGTAAACTTTCCCTGCTGCTCATGGTGGCCTTTTTGTTGATAGGTGCATATAGCATCTCTCTTATTCCCCGTGAGGAGGAACCTCAGATAGAAGTTCCAGCAGCCGATATATTTCTACAAATGCCTGGTGCATCTCCCAAAGAAGTAGAGATGCGTGTGATAGCTCCACTTGAACGCGTGATTAGCAATGTCAAGGGAGTAGAGCATTTGTATAGTTCCAGTATGAATGGTCAAGCGATGCTGACTGTCCAGTTTTACGTTGGTGAAAATGTGGAAGAATCTCTAGTGAAACTATACAATGAGATTATGAAACATATGGATCAGATGCCCAATGGTGTGAGCATGCCTATCGTCAAGACTCGATCGATCGATGATGTGCCTGTATTGGCCATGACTGTTTGGAGTGATCACAAGGAGGTTGATGATTACCAATTGTATCAACAGGCGCAATTTATTGAACAAGAAATCAAGAAAATTAAGCATGTTACTGCGGTCAAACTGATTGGTGGACGTGCTAAGCAGCTTCGTGTTGTGGTTGATCGTAGTAAGTTGTCTGGTATGAACCTTGACTTAAAAACTGTAGCTCAGTATATTCAAGGAGCCAATATGCAGATGGAATCAGGGCAGGCATACAAAGGAGATAATGTGTTTTGTGTGGAAACAGGTAATTTTCTGCACAATGCTCAGGAGGTAGAACGCCTTATTGTGGGCATGAATAGTGGGCACCCCGTGTATCTACGTGATGTGGCTGCTGTAGAAGAGGGACCAGCTGTTCCTACACAATATGTAACATATGAAGGACATCCTGCGGTGACTATTGCTGTGAGTAAGCAGAGTGGTACGGACGCAATGAAGCTATCTTCTCGCATTTTGGAGAAAGTTGATCATATGAAACGTGAACAAATTGCGAGTGATGTGCATGTGGCGGTAACACGTAACTATGGGGCGTCTGCGTCGGAAAAAGTGTCTGAACTATTGGTGCATCTCATGGGGGCTATTATAGCTGTGACTTTATTTGTTGCCTTGGCTATGGGGTGGCGTGGCGGACTAGTTGTCTTCCTTTCTGTACCTGTTACTTTTGCGCTGACACTGTTTGCTTATTACTTTATGGATTATACGCTGAATCGTATCACTTTATTTGCACTTGTGTTTGTGACGGGTATTGTAGTGGATGACTCCATTATTGTGGCTGAAAATATGCATAGGCACTTTAAGATGAAGTATCCATCCATGCGTGATGCAGCTTTGTTTGCGATAAATGAAGTGGGCAATCCTACGATACTTGCTACGTTTACGGTGATTGCTGCTGTTCTTCCTATGGCATTTGTATCAGGATTGATGGGGCCATATATGAGTCCTATGCCTATTGGGGCTACTATAGCGATGTTGTTTTCTCTTTTGGTCGCGCTAACTTTGACTCCTTATCTTGGGTATATATTTCTTAGAACCAAGGAACAAAAACAAGCGGAGAAATTACATCAGAAACGGATAGAAAAAATGGCATTGAAAGAGGCGCAACAACATCATGATGCCATGGAGACTTTTATGACGGGGCAGTTACCTGAAAAAGAAAAGCCTGGAGAAGTCTATACAGAGACGAAAGCTGAATATGATGTCAAAGAAACGAAATTGTATAAAGCGTATCGATGGGCTATTCAGCCTATGTTGGATAATCGTATGTATCGTTGGGTCTTTATGCTAGTGACAGTTGTGCTATTGTTGGCATCGGTATCGCTGTTCTTCTTCCGGGTTGTTCCTGTGAAAATGTTGCCATTTGACAACAAAAATGAATTCCAAGTGGTTATTGATATGCCCGAAGGTACAACGTTGGAAAATACAAACGAAGTAGCTCAAGAGATTGGATTGTATCTAGCTACCGAACCTTTGGTGCATGATTATCAAACTTATGTAGGCACATCGGCTCCGATTAGTTTTAATGGTTTGATGCGTCACTACGATTTAAGACGTGGAGACAATGTGGCCGATATACAAGTGAATCTTTTGGATAAGCATGACCGTAGTGAAGAAAGTCATGATATTGCCAAGAGGATGCGTCCTAAAATTCAAGAAATTGGTCGCCGTCACAATGCCAATGTGAAGGTCGTTGAAGTTCCTCCTGGTCCACCGGTGTTATCCACTATGGTTACTGAAGTATATGGACCAAATCCTGAAGTTCGATTAGCTATCGCTCAACGTATCAAGAAAATGATGGAAGATGCCCATGGAATTGTGGATGTGGACATAATGTATGAGGCGCCTCAAGAAGAATGGCACTTTGAAGTCGATAGAGATAAAGCTATGCGTATGGGAATTATTCCAGCACAAGTAGCCGATAATTTACAAGCAGCTGTGTCAGGACGTACGGTAGGTACGTTGCACCAAGATTTGGCTATTTCACCCATTCCTATTGTTTTAGAGTTAGATGAAGCGGATAAAATGAGTGCCGATGAACTCTCCGATTTACCTATTGTGAATCAAATGGGGCAGGTGGTGCGCGTAGGAGATGTGACCAATTTGAAAACGCAGAAACAGGCTCCTAGTATCATGCGCAAAGATCAGATGGAATGTGTGTATGTGACTGCTGAGTTGGCTGGTGATTTGGAAAGTCCGATATATGCGATGCTGAACTTAGAAAAGAATATCAAAAAGATTTCGATTCCGGAAGGATATTCTCTAAGTTTGTTGAACAATGGTCAACCTAAATATGAAGATAATTATACGGTGAAATGGGATGGTGAATGGCAAATTACCTACGAAGTCTTTCGTGATTTAGGTATCGCTTTTATGGTGGCTATTCTTATTATTTATCTCTTAATCGTAGGGTGGTTTCAAGACTTTTTGGTGCCTATCGTGATGTTGGCAGCCATTCCTCTGTCATTGATCGGTATTGTGGTCGGTCACTGGGTGATGGGTAGCTATTTCAGTGCGACATCTATGATTGGTTTCATAGCTCTGGCAGGAGTAATGGTGCGTAACTCAGTCTTGTTGATCGATTTTATTAATATCCGTCTTAAAGAAGGGGTGGATTTAAAACAAGCGGTTGTTGAGGCAGGTGCTGTACGTACCCTACCTATTATTTTGACAGCAGGTACTGTGGTACTTGGGGCAATTGTTATCTTATTTGATCCATTGTTTCAAGGCTTGGCCATTTCTTTGATGGGAGGAACGATTACATCCACTGTGTTGACTCTGATTGTGGTGCCATTGTTGTACTTCAAGATGCTGAAGGGGAAGTATTATGGAAAGAAGTCAAGTTAGTATATAGTAATCAAAAATATAGAAGAATTCCTTATAAAAAAGGCTATAGCATACCTCATGGTGGGAGTGCTATAGCCTTTTTGTAGTGTGCCAACTATTCACTGCTACGTTTAGTCTTTGCTATATGGATTGATTAGACTCTTTTTGTGGAGTCTGTTTCTTAGGGGAGTGATTATCTTGAGTGATAATATTGGATGTGTCATCAGAGTCATAATTCTCTCTTGTAGTGAATAGGCCTGTGAAGCCCCGAAGTGCCTTTTTGATACGTACTTTAATGCTGTTCATCAATGAGCCGTCTTGGTCTAAAGTTGAATTGCAGGTAAGTACACGTGCTTTACGAGAAGTGACAAAACATAACTTGCCTAGTGGCTTCATTGCAAGCGCTAAAGATCCATCTTCTCCGCGCTTAATGTCGGTACGAAAACCAATTTTACGTCCGTATTCTGTGCGAAATCCCATTACCATCCCTCGTACATTTAGTTCAGGGCGTTTTAGATTTTGAAGGCGTAGGTGCATGTCACGTAATCCTTCATAGATGGCCAATGCCCACGCTGGATTTTTCTTTGTAGGTATGAAACTCCATAATCCGTATGTGCATGCCACGTCAGGGCGTACAAGATATTTCATGTGGGTGTTGATGTATTCTGGTGGATATATTGTATCCGAATCAATGCACAAGTGGTATGTTCCACGTGCTTCCTCTAAACCGCGTTGTCTTGCAAATCCTGGCCCCTTTTTTGTCTCATCAAACCAGTGTACGCCTAATTCTTCTAGTAATGGTACAGTAGAATCGGTCGAATTGTTATTGACAACTAAAATCTCTACGGGATAATTGGTCTTGTTTTCGCATAATGACCAAAGGCAAGATAATAAATGTGTCTCTTCGTTGTGAGCTATGAGTACAACGGAGACTAGGGGAGAGTCTGAATGAACAGATTGAATTTTGTTTTTGATTTCCTGTTTGATCTCATTAGGAATACTATCTAGAGGTTGCTCAAAAACAGTTAAATATTTACTATACCATGCCATAGTGAAGATGAAATTAGAGTAACTATAAAGACTAGAAATAGTCTTAAACAATAAGATCTTTGCAACAAAAATACAAATTATTTTTTAGGGAACTTTCTATCTACAAAGATATTTTTACTCCCTATCGATAAAGGCAGTGCAAAGCATTGATTACAGTTTGGAAATAGACCTAATGATAATGCTGCTTTTCCTGCAGAATACATGATGCGATTGTCAATACGCAAATTGGAAGCTGTTGCTGCTGCAGATCCAATAGCAACCCCTAAATCTGTACTGTTAAATGCGCACGGAACGTTATTAGGACGTGCCTTGCAGTTGGGGTATCCACAATACCCGCAATCTAAATTGAGGGGTTTATTGATTGTAGCAAATAGTATGACAGCCCCTGCGTCTAATATGTTCTGTGCATCTCGTTCAAAAAAAGAAAGATTGTTTTCTTTATGTAAGACATGCATTTGTGAAGCTAATTTAGTTTTGTCATCATCAGTGAGAAGTTGTATTTCAAGTATATCAACGCCACGACTTTTAGGGGCAGTACGTGCTGCCGCCATAATTAATTGGGCAGCATGTAATAATGTTTCTTGTCTTATTGTACGTTCGTCAATTAACATAATGATATGTGGATAATGGTGTTCGTTTTTTTAGTAATTCGTTGACTATCACCTAACAAAGGTAGTAAAAAAACAATATATTGTAGTAAATCAGCTCAGGTTTGCATAAAAAAGAGTTAATCCTTTCTTGTATTAATGATTTTGCTGTATCTTCGTGGAGATATTTGTATGAAGAAATTTAGGTGTATCATCGGTATTACGGGGCTGCTTTTCGGGAGCCTTTTTCTGGGCTGCCAAGCGCCAGTAGATCATCATGGGCGCACGCTAGTGGTGTCTGTTGGGAATGCGTGGCTGTATGAGGATGATTTGGATGCTATGATTCCACAAGGACTGTTGGCTGAGGCCAAGAGTGATTCTGACTCATTGGTGATTACTAATCGGTATGTTAATCATTGGATTGATGCACAAATATTGTTGCAGCAAGCAGAAAAAAATGTCCCCAATTCTAAGGATATAGACAATATGGTACAAGCTTACCGTACATCTTTGTTGATGAATGCTTATCAAAAAGAGCTTTTTATGCAAAAGGTGGATACTGTATGTACTGAAGAGCAGATGAAGGATTTTTATGATTCCCATGGTGATGATTATACCTTGTCTTATCCAATTGTAAGAGGAATGATGCTTAAAGTCCCTTTGTCCGCACCAAAATTATATCAGGTGCGTCGATGGATGAAAACTGTAGATAGTGAATCTGCCGATAATCTGGATAAGTATAGTTTGGCACATGCTGTGAAGTTTGAATATTTTGCAGATTCTTGGGTGCCTCTAGCTGATGTAATGAGCATGGTCCCTTTGCAAACGAAAGATCCTGTGGAATATCTAAAGAAGAAACCTCAAATTGAAATCAAGGATTCTGTAGCGATCTATTTCCTTCATATTACGGAAGTGCAAACGAGGGGGCAGGTCATGCCCTTTGATATGGCTACTTCGTACATCAAAAAGGATTTATTGCATGCTCGTATGATTCAATTAATGGACACGATGAGGCAGACCCTGAAAGTTAAAGCGTTGAAAGAAAAGAAAATAATCTACTATAATAATGACTAGAGAAGTTATGAAAAGAAAAAATGTATGGATAGGCTTGTGCCTTTTGATGTGTGCTCTTTGTACACCTCGAACATGGGCTCAAAACAATGTAATTGATGAAGTTGTATGGGTTGTAGGAGACGAACCTATCCTGAAATCAGATATAGAAGAGGCTAAAATGAATGCACAGTATGAAGGACGTAAGTTTGATCGTGATCCAAACTGTGAAATTGCTGAAGAATTAGCCATTCAGAAACTATACCTTAATCAAGCAAAGCTGGATAGTATCGAAGTAAAAGATCATGAAGTTCTTGTGCGTTTAGATGCCATGACAAATAGATATATTCAAATGATTGGATCTAAAGAGAAGATGGTTCAATATTTTGGCAAGCCATGGTCGCAAATCCGTGCTGAAATGCGTGAAAATATTCGAAATAGCATTATTGTACAGCGTATGCAGCAAAAGATTATTGGGGATATCAAAGTAACACCAGCAGAGGTGCGTCGATATTTTGAAAAGTTACCTCAAGATAGTGTACCATATGTGCCTACACGTGTAGAAGTTGAGATTATAGCAAACAAACCTAAAGTACCACAAGCAGAGATTGATGCAGTTAAAGAACGTTTGCGTGACTTCTCAGATCGTATAACAAAGGGGGAAAGTGATTTCTCAACGTTAGCTTTATTGTATTCTGAAGATAAAGGATCTGCAGCACGTGGTGGCGAATTGGGCTTCTCTAGTCGTGAAAAGTTCGTCCCTGCTTTCTCGCAAGTTGCTTTTAATTTACGCGACCCCAAGAAAGTATCCAAGATTGTAAAGACAGAATTTGGATATCATATCATTCAGCTTATCGAACGTCGAGGAGACCGTATTAATTGTCGACATATTTTGTTGCGCCCAAAGGTTCCTGCTGATCGTATTGCTGAGGCTACACAACATTTGGATTCAATAGCTGGGGAAATCCGTTCTGGTAAGTTCACGTTTGAAAAAGCAGCGATGTTTTTATCTAGCGACGAGGCTACTAGAAATAACAATGGTTTGCTTCCTAATCCTCGTACAAATACGTCTAAATTTGAAATGCAGGAATTGCCTCAAGAAATCGCAAGTGTAGTAAAAGATATGAAGGTTAATGAAATATCTGATGCTTTTGTAAGAAAAAATCAACGTGATGGCTCTGAGGATGTTGTTATTGTAAAGTTGAAATCACGTGTGAAAGGACATAAAGCGGTTATTACAGAAGATTATCAACGTCTGAAAGCTGTTGTAGAAGATAAACTTCGTGCTGAAGCACTTGATAAGTGGATTAGAGAAAAACAAAAGAAGACATATATTCGTATTAATGAGGATGGTAAAAAGTGCGCCTTTAAATATCCAGGTTGGATTAAGTAAGTGTGGGTTTACATTGTTAGGATGGCTTGCTCTGAGCTTTTCTATAGGATGCATGCCTGCGTTTGCACAGAACTCTACTCATGCTTCTGAAGCGGTAACAAATGTGGATAGTACTTCTACTGACTCCATTAAAGTGGTGAAACGTACTACACGTATTGATTTGTTGCATGCTGATAGAGGTATTGCTGATAATAAGCGGTATCCTGATGCACAAGTGCTTATTGGTAATGTGCAGTTTAAACATAAGCAAATGTATATGTATTGTGATAGTGCCTTGATATATCAAAAGAGCAATTCCTTTGAGGCATTTAGCAATGTGCGATGTGAGCAAGGAGACACCTTGTTTATATACAGTGATTATTTGTATTATGATGGGGAAATAGAGCTGGCTAAATTACGTAATCATGTGCGCATGATTAATCGTAATACGGTGTTGACAACTGACAGCTTAAATTATGATCGTGTCTATAATTTAGGCTATTACTTCGAAGGAGGACGATTAAGCGATGAAGAGAATAACTTGTCTTCTGAATGGGGTGAGTATAGTCCAGCAACAAAGTGGGCTGTGTTCAACGATGATGTTGTTTTGTTGAATAAGCAATTTCAACTGTATTCTGATACTCTTAAATATAATAGTGAAACAAAAGAGGCTGTTATTTTAGGTCCTTCTACGATAAATAATCAACAGAATCATATTTATTCTAAGCGTGGGGTGTATCATACTAGTTCTGGACAAGCTGAGCTATTGGATCGTTCGGTATTGGTAAATGGTTCGAAACGAGTGACTGGTGATAGTCTTTTTTATGATCGAGTGAGGGGCTATGCTGAATTATATAATAATGTTGAGATGAAAGATTCTCTACAAAGAGATATCTTGAGGGGAGATTATGTTTTCTATAACGAAATACTACAAAGTGCTTTTGCTACCAAGAAAGCTGAGATTGTAGAGTATTCTAAAGGAGATAGTCTACATCTGCATGCTGATACCCTACAATTGTCTACATTTAATCAGGGAACTGATTCTATTGAACGACAAATATATGCTTATCATAAAGTGCGTTTCTATCGTAATGATTTACAGGGCGTGTGTGATTCGTTGACTTTCTTGTCTAAAGATTCGTGTTTGACTTTATATAATAACCCTGTATTATGGAGTGGGCAACAACAATTATATGGTGAGCAAGTACAGATATTTATGAATGATTCAACAGTGGACCATATGATTATTCCATCTCAAGCCTTTTCAATAGAACGTTTAGATTCAGTGCATTACAACCAAGTGTCTGGACAAGAAATGAAAGCATTTATGCGAGATGGTGAATTGCGTAAAGTAGAAGTTACAGGTAATGTACGTGTTGTCTATTATCCTCAAGAAAATAAAAATAAGTCATTCATGGGGATGAATTATAGTGAGAGTAGTAAGCTTCAGATGTATTTAAAAAATCAACAGATGGAGCGTATGATTATGAGTCCTCAAGCAAATGGAACGCTTTATCCTATGGATCAAATCCCTGCTGAAAAATATCGTTTGACTAATTTTGCTTGGATGGATTATCTTAGACCTCGTACAGCGAAAGATATTTTCGAATGGGTGGATAAAAAAGCATCGGATAAGCTGAAAAAGACTAGCCGAAACAAACCTGACAGTCCCGATCGTAACTTAGTTATAGAAAAAGGTGTTTCGATTGCAGAGTAAGAGTAGTCAGTAATGTAAAAAAATGAATTATGGCATTATTTGGACGATTTTTTGGAAATCAAAAGCCACGCCCTTTTGAGCATAAATATATCTTTGTGGATGAACGCAAGGAGAAGCTAAAAGAGAGGGAAGAGCGAGTGCGTCGCGAAGTGGAGGGAGATAAAGGTAAACAAGAACCTTATGACGCAGAAAAACGTATAAGAGGGCGTATCAAAGAGCAAAGCTCTCATTTACGAAGACGTACTGAGAGTGGTAAACGCCCCATTTCAGTGGGAATGATCCTGTTAATTATTATTGGACTATTTATTTTATGGTATTTCTTGTCAAAAGGAACCATTTAATTATCAAGTATAAGTATAGACACTAAAAGAGCAATATATTGAGTGATATTATACAATTATTGCCCGATTCGATAGCTAATCAAATAGCCGCTGGGGAAGTCATTGAATCACCAGCTTCTGTTGTCAAAGAGTTGATGGAGAATGCTATTGATGCTGGGGCAACACAGATAGACGTACATGTTGTGGATGCTGGGCGCACTTTGATCCAAGTCATCGACAATGGAAAGGGTATGTCTTCAACAGATGCTCGTATGTGCTTCGAGCGTCATGCAACATCTAAAATCCGTAAAGCAGATGATTTATTTGCTTTGACTACCATGGGATTTCGTGGAGAGGCTTTGGCTTCTATTGCTGCGGTGGCTCACGTAGAGTTGCGTACGCGACGAGATGAAGATGAAGTCGGAGCTTTGTTGACTGTTGAGGGCTCACAGGTGAAGCAGCAAGAAGTTGTTGCACAAGCAAGAGCTGGTAGTCAGTTCTTAATAAAAAATCTTTTTTATAATACTCCTGGACGACGTAAATTTATGAAGCGAGATAGTGTGGAAATGAAGAAGATCTCCACGCAATTTCAACATATTGTATTGGTCTATCCAAATGTATCTTTTACTTTGTATAGCAACGATACCAAGATATTTGACTTGAGGGCTGGATCGCA
Source organism: Bacteroidaceae bacterium (assembly GCA_963668535.1). Lineage (GTDB taxonomy): Bacteria > Bacteroidota > Bacteroidia > Bacteroidales > Bacteroidaceae > F22. The sequence goes on along the minus strand of OY764867.1, from coordinate 934,216 downwards.
TATGAAGCGTATTACTGATTTGTATTCTTCCAGTTTACAAAAGAAGTTGCTTACTATCGATTTAGATACTTCACTTGTAAAAATTCAAGGATATGTGGGGAAGACTGATTCTGCGGTGAAGAATCGCAAGTACGATTATATCTTTGTCAACGGTCGGTATATTCGTCATCCTTACTTTCAAAGTGCTGTGCGGCACGCCTACGAGAATTTAATCCCTCATGGGTATCATGTAAATTATTTCCTATTTCTAGAGGTAGATCCTGCTAATGTGGATGTCAATGTACACCCCAATAAAACTGAAGTGAAATTTGCAGATGATCAAGCAATATGGCAGTTTATATCTGCTTCTATAAAAGAGGCGGTGGGGAAGCATCATTTTTCACCTGTTATTGATTTTGATACGGAGGATAAACCTGAAATACCTGCTTTTACGGGACATCTCCCTCTTGAAAGTTCTTATCAAACAGAGGAATTACAGTATGATTCTACATACAATCCTTTTGATAATCGTGTGACTGGAGATCAATATGGTACGATGTCCAATATTCCAGATTTTTCAGAGCCACTTCAAGGAGTGGGTGCTACGACTGGTTTGTCATATGATAATAGTGGTGTACATTTGCATGCGGATACTATCCCATCTCGTATGGATACGCAAAGAGATGGCCACATGTCTACTGAAGGGGATATACCAGTTGAATATAAACCTGGAGAATGGTTAATAGATTATGATGGTATGATTAATCCGACTCCTTCAGGTGTTACTCCAGCAGATTGGTGTGAACCTGTACATCATACGCAAGCGGTATCTATTGAAGAGCAAACTATACATAGTGCACTTGGTGACGAAGATATTGTTAAAATGATTCCAGACAATCCTGAAGTTATTCAAGGTTTGAATAGGTATATTGTTGTAAACGGCAACAATGACTTGTATTTGATTGATCAAAGAAGAGCACATATTCGTATACTATATGAGCGTTATATGCAACAGTTAGAGCACAAGCAGGGAGCTTCACAAGGGATGCTTTTCCCTGAAGTCTTGGAGCTTTCTCAAGTGGATGTACCATTTTTTCAGCAGATTCTTCCTCAGCTTTGTTTTCTCGGTTTCGATTTAGCTGATTTAGGTGGTGGAAGTTATTCCTTGAATGGCATTCCAGTAGGAGTAGAACCTAGTCAAGGAGTGGAACTCTTGCGTCAATTGCTTGTGACGTCTATGGAGCGTGATGGTGAAGTTCCTAATTCTTTATCACATCAAATAGCAGATACAATGGCTCGTGCAACAGCAATTCATTATGATCAGAAATTGGGAAAGGATGAAATGCAAGCAATAGTTGAAGAACTTTTTACAACAAGTTCACCAGCGATAACTCCTAATGGAAAACATGTGATAGTAGCTTTTGATGTTCAACGCATGAAAGAACTATTTGATTAATATATAAAAAAGACCAAATCACCTTTTGGGGATGATTTGGTCTTTTTTAATTTAGAGGCTACTTAAAGCCACTTTTCGTCATGGGGTTGTTACTTTACCTCATCAATCTTTTCTTTCATGTCAATCTCTTCGTCATTTTCATCGTAGAAAACATATTGTAAGAAGGCTAGCTTCTCACTTGGCATAACTTTAACGCCAAAACCGTATTTCATACGCCAACGGCGTTTCATGGAGATCCATCCTTGAGTGATGTAAGCATGTACATAAGGGTGTACATGCAGGGTAAACTTAGCAACCTTTAATTTGTTTACTAGGTAATCAATTTTACTCTCTAACGTATCTGTAAATAGGATCGATGATTTAATCTTGCCTTTACCATAACATACAGGGCAAGTCTCATCAGTGTCTACTGACATCGCAGGGCGAACTCTCTGACGTGTAATTTGCATCAGTCCAAATTTACTGAGTGGCAAAATGTTGTGACGAGCTCTATCTTTTTGCATGTTTGTGCACATACGCTCATATAACTTTTGGCGATTAGCGGCTTCATGCATGTCAATAAAGTCTACCACAATGATTCCTCCCATGTCTCGGAGACGTAGTTGACGGGCTAGTTCATCTGCAGCGCCTAGGTTAACTTCTAAGGCATTGGCTTCTTGGCCGTCAGCATTTTTGGTTCTGTTCCCACTGTTTACATCCACCACGTGCAATGCTTCGGTTGACTCAATGATCAAATAAGCGCCTCGTTTGTAAGAGACGGTTCTGCCGAAAGACGACTTAATTTGCTTTGTAATGGCGAAATTGTCAAATATGGGCAACTTCCCTTTGTACATCTTGACTATGTCTGCTCTGTCAGGAGCGATCAACGATACATAATCCTTGATTTCGGCATAGACAGTGGAATCATTTACGTAGATGTTCTCAAACGAAGGATTAAACAAGTCGCGGAGAAGTCCCACGGCTCTACTAGTCTCTTCGTGAATCAGAGAAGGAAAGCTCTTGGCTTTTTGTACTTTTGTTATGGCGTCTTCCCATTGCTTTAAGAGGAATTTAAGTTCGGCATCGAGTTCAGAGGCGCGTTTCCCCTCGGCAACTGTGCGGACTATAACACCAAAACGCTTAGGCTTTATGCTCATAATGAGCTGTCGAAGTCTGGAGCGTTCTTCTGCTGATTTAATTTTTTGCGATACCGATACTTTGTCATTGAAGGGCATCAAAACTAGAAAACGACCAGCGAAAGATAGTTCGCAGGTGAGTCGAGGTCCCTTGGTAGATATCGGTTCTTTGACAACTTGTACGATAACTTCCTGGCCTTGTGTGACGATGTCATTGATGGCTCCTTGTTTATCGATGTCAGGTAGGACTGTCGATTTTGAGATAGGAAAAAGCTTTTTACGATCGCTCATAACCTGTCTCACGTACTTGTTGAGAGAGTTAAACTGTGGCCCTAGATCCAAATAATGAAGAAAAGCATCTTTTTCGTAGCCAACATTCACAAAGCAAGCATTTAATCCTGGCATTAGTTTTTTGATACGTGCCACGTATAGATTGCCTACTGCAAATTTTTCGTCACTACCTTCGCTCTGTAGCTCTACAAGACTTTTGTCTTCTAAGAGAGCAAGTGAGACTTCTTTAGGTTGGACGTCTACTACTAATTCGCTCTTTACACTCATTACATTGTCATTGGGGTTGAGTTAGTTAATAAAAATAGAAAAACAAACTTGAAAGAGATTCCTTCACAAGTTTGTTTTCTATCTTTGAATCTAAAGACTAGATCGAGATTATTTTCTCGTCTTGTGTCTATTCTTTCTTAATCTTTTTTTACGCTTATGCGTAGACATTTTATGTCTCTTTTTTTTCTTTCCACTAGGCATAGCTTCAAAATTTTAAAATTAGTAATCTATAATGTTATTATTTCTCTTTCTCTTATTTTTTTATCTCAACAGGGCATTCTTCTTGAACACGATCTAAGAATGTCTTAGATGGTTTGAATACTGGCATACGTCTCGCAGGAATCACCATAGTGGTGTTATTATTTATATTGCGAGCTGTTTTTGCTTTGCGTAGTTGAGGGAAAAAACCTCCAAAACCTCTGATTGTTACTTGTTCTCCACGACAAACTTCGTCTTGAACTAGTTGTAAAAACAAGTCTAAGATGTTTTGTACATCACTCTTAGGCACACCCGTTTTTAGTTGGATTTCTTTGTATAGTTCCTGTCTAGTCATTTGGACTTTTCTATGAAATTAATTGAGCTGTTTGCATCAGGGCATACTACTCTATTTTACTATTTGGTCTGCAAATATACTGCTTTTTCCTCGATGTAGAAAAAAACTGCCTTAGATTTTCTCTCAAAAAACACAAAAACATTATTTTTGTCTCTCAATATCAGTATATTTAAATAATGAGCAATAATTTTTCAAGTAAAATACTCGCATGGTACGATGAGCATAAGAGAGATCTTCCGTGGCGGCAGACCAAAGATCCATACCAAATTTGGATCTCAGAAATTATTTTGCAGCAAACACGTGTGGAACAAGGACTAGGATATTTTGAACGCTTCATGCAACGATTTCCGACATATCATGAGCTAGCCTCTGCTCCTGAAGATGAGGTTATGAAGTTGTGGCAAGGATTGGGCTATTATTCTAGAGCGCGTAATTTACATAAAGCTGCTAAACAAATTCATGGAGATTTTCCCAGTACTCATGAAGACGTTTTGGCATTGCCAGGAGTGGGGCCATATACAGCTGCTGCCATTTGTTCTTTTGCTTATGGTATGGCTTACCCTGTTTTAGACGGCAATGTGTATAGAGTGCTGGGGCGATATTTAGCTATTCCTGAAGCTATTGAGACCTCCAAAGGAAAGCGCGTTTTTGCACAAGCTGCAGCTGAATTGTTGGACCATAATCGGCCCGCTGATTACAACCAAGGAATTATGGATTTTGGTGCGACTCATTGTACACAGCATCAGCCTAAATGTGATATTTGTCCATTGCAGGATTCTTGTGCTGCATATGATCAACGAAAGGTATCACAGTTTCCTGTGAAGAAAAAACGCCCTAAAGTTGTGGACCGCTTTTTGTATTATGTTAGTATCTCGGATGGGGAATATACTCACATATATAAGAGAAATCAACCTGGTATTTGGCGACAATTATATGAGTTCCCTTTCTTTGAGACAGATCATTTGTTATCAGCTACAGAATGTTTGGGTCATGAGAGAGTACAAGATTTTTTGAACTTGAGCGATCAAGTGACTTATCAAGTGGTCGTGCAAGATCAGAAACATCTCTTATCACATCAGCGTTTACATATGACCTGTTTGCAAATAACAATTCCTCCTACTATTTTATCCTCTATAAATGGTCAGAAAGCTATGTGTGAGTTAAGTGAGATGACTTTACAAAAAGTATCAGGTAAAGCTTTACCTGAATATCCTTATCATAAGATGATGGCACAGTTCGCAGATAAAGTAAAAAAGCTGCTCAAACCATGAGTCTGAGCAGCTTTTGTATAAAAATGATACAACTTATAGTTGGCAAATTTTATTAACAATATGAACAGCTACTTCTCTCTTTTTCATTAAAGGAAGCGTTTCGTCATCGTTAGGTGTAATTAGAGTTACTTTGTTGGTTTCGTGCCCAAAACCTGCCCCAGCATCTTCTAAAGAATTCATGACTATTAGATCTAAATTCTTCTTTTTCATTTTTGTTTGTGCATTAATCATCGCATCGTGAGTTTCTAAGGCAAAACCAACTAAAATTTGTTGCTTTGTTTTTTTCTCGCCTACAGCGGCAGCAATATCTTGTGTACCAGTAAGTGTTATTGTCATGTCTGCTCCAGCTTCGCGTTTGATCTTTTGTTCTGCTGGATGAGAAGGAGTGTAATCAGCTACAGCAGCACACATTATTAGTATGTCTTGTGAGGCTTGATGAGTCATGACTGCATTGTACATGTCAGAAGCGCTAACTACATTGACCATATGAATCTCTCCATCTTCTAGGGCAGATGGACGAGGAACACCGGGACCTGCTATGACTGTCACTTGAGCTCCTCTTTCAGCACAGACAGAAGCCAAAGCCATACCCATTTTTCCGCTAGAATGATTACCTATGAAACGCACAGGATCAATTTTTTCGTATGTTGGCCCAGCTGTAATAAGGACTTTCTTTCCTTTCAGAGGGGAAGCCTCTGAAGTGGAATTGTCATCGTTTTGTTTAAAATATTGATTGACAATTTCGACGATTCGTTCTGGCTCTTCCATGCGTCCTTTGCCAACTAAATGGCTGGCTAGTTCTCCACTAGTTGGATCAATGATATGGTTGCCATATCCACGCAAAACTTCAATATTGTGCTGAGTTGAAGGGTGAATATACATATCTAAATCCATAGCTGGAGCCACAAAAACTGGGGCTTTGCATGATAGATAAGTCGTTACAAGCATATTATCTGCTATCCCATTAGCCATTTTACCAAGTGATGAAGCACTACATGGTGCAATCAACATCATGTCTGCCCACAAACCTATGTCTACGTGACTGTGCCAAGAACCATCTTTGTTATCGAAAAATTCGCTGATAACCGGTCTTCCACTAAGTGCTGCTAAAGTTGTGGGTGTAATGAAATGTTTCCCCGATGGAGTTATAACAACTTGAACCTCAGCTCCTTGTTTAATAAGTCCACGAAGCAAATAGCAAGCTTTATAAGCAGCAATGCTTCCTGTGATACCGAGGACTATTTTCTTTCCTTTAAGATAATTCATATGCATAATTGAGATTATTGGCCATTAATAGCCTCTAAGCGCAAACGTGTTAATACAGCTTTAGTATGACGAGGGAAATCACTTTGCATCATCCAATTGTAATATCCAGAATCGTTACGTAGTATCTTTTTTACTGATTGTCCTTTGAATTTTCCAAAATTGAATACAGGCTCGTCGTTTTCGTTGAGTACAATTCTTTGTGCGAAGTCAACAGATCGGTTTTGTGTTGAATATTCAGATAACCCATCTATATCACAAGGAAGATCATCATATTTGTTGATCTGGCTTTTAAGAACTTCAAGGGTCGCTCTAGTATCTGCTTCAGCACTGTGTGCATCGGTTAGATCACCATCGCAGTAGAATTTATAAGCTGCCACAAGTGTACGTTGTTCTCGTTTATGAAATATAACTTGAGCATCCACTAATTTACATAATGATAGATCTATTTGTATGCCCGCACGTATAAATTCCTCGGCAAGCATCGGAACATCAAACCTGTTTGAATTGAATCCTGCTAAATCAGAATCAGAAATGATTGCAGCTAAATCTTCAGCCGCCTCCTTAAACGTAGGACATTCTTTCACGTCTTCGTCGTAAATACCATGTACCGCTGACGCACTAGCTGGGATAGGTTGCTCTGGATTGATACGCATTGTACGACTTTCTTCGTTTCCATTAGGATAAACCTTTATCAAACAAATTTCTACAATGCGATCTCTTACTGTATCTGTTCCCGTTGTTTCGAGATCAAAGACTACGAGTGGACGGGTTAGTTGTAATTTTCTATTCATTTTTGTGCCTTATCTTAGTCGTTTAGCAATAAAGGCATCAATAACATTGTCAATTCACTATTGTCTTCAGAATTTACAGGAACAAAAATACCAGGGCGAGTTGGATCAGCAAGTTGAATCTCTACCATATCTGAATCACAAGCACCGAGTTGTTCTATAAGAAGTTTTGATTTAAAACCAATCTTGACATTGTCCCCTGTGTACTGACAAGGTACAGTCTCTTCACCAGCAATAGAAAAATCCAAATCTTGTGCGGTTACTTTTATATTTTGATCTGCAATATCTAGACGTACAAGATTGTTTTCCTGAGAAGTAAAAACTTGTACACGCTTCAAAGCACCTAGTAGATCTTGACGATCAACAATAATTCTATAAGGGTTGTTTGTAGGGATTACATTGTTGTAAGCTGGATAATTATCTTCAATAAGTCTACATGTCATCTTAGCGTATTCCATAGTGAAAATAGCATGTTGACCATCAAACTCAATAGTAACCATATCATCTTCAGTACCTTTTAAGATGCCTTTTAATAATTGACCTGGTTTTGAAGGAAGAATAAAAGAGGTTGCTTGATCAGCTTGCGCTGTGCTGTTCTTGTATTTCATCAACATATGTCCATCGCTTGCAACAAAAGTAATGCTATCTGTCGCAATGTCAAAGAAAACACCTGTCATACATGGACGCATGTTATCAAGAGAAACAGCAAAAAGAGTGTGTTCTAGACCATTTTTTAGCAATGCAGAAGACACTTCAAGTTTTTGAGTTGTTCCAGCTAGCTTTTTATCTGTAGGATATTCATCTGGCTTCGCTCCGACAAGGTCAAATTGACCATTGCGGTATGTGAAACGAACACGTAAGTCGTCATATACTGTTATTTCAATAGGCTGTTCATACATCTCCTTTAATGCCTCCATAAGCATCTTTGCTTTTAATGCGATGCGGCCCGTACCCTCTTGCGAGGCAACTTCGACACCTGTACAAATACGTGTGTCTCTATCGGCAGCTGTAATAAGGAGTTTGCCATCGTGAAGATCTAGAAGAAAACATTCTAGAATAGGCATGGCACTTTTTGAAGCAATCACGCGGCTGATAGATGAAAGGTGACTATACAGCACGGTACTAGTAATCTTAAAACTAAAAATCATATGTCTTTTTTTGATTCATTTATTCTGTACACAAAGATAATAAAAAAACAGTAATGCATGCGGTTATTCGAGAAATAATACGTACTTTCGCATCAAAATACAATATTAAATAAGAAGATTATATGGAATTTGAAGGCAAAATTATAGCAGTGCTAGAAAAACGTGGTGGAACATCAGCTAAGGGTAATGTCTGGAGCTGTCAAGAGTATGTGATTGAGAATCATGATCAGTATCCTAAAAAAATGTGTTTTGAAGTTTTTAGCGATGAAAAAATCAATCAATTTAATATTCAGCCTGGCGAAGAATTGAAGGTGCATTTTGATGTGGATGCACGTGAATGGAATGGTCGTTGGTTTAATAGTCTTCGTGCATGGCGTGTGGAACGTATGCCAGCTGCTGGAACAGTGCCTGGTGAAGCAGCTAACACTGAATTCCCTTCTGCACCAGCTGGTATGCCACAAGCCTCTGCTGCATCCGATGAAGTTGCTCCAGAAAGTGATGAGCTTCCTTTCTAATAAAGCGTCTTAAACTTCAAATAATGAAATAAAGCGAGCCTAATTAACGATTGATTAGGCTCGCTTCTTGTTTTGAGCCTGTATGTTTTTTTATATTAAGTCTATTAATAATCAGATCTATTCATTGCTCTTCTTATAATAGTTTAACTAGGCTGTATGCTTAATTTTTGAACTACGTCAAATATAATCGTTACCTTTGGTGCCGATTTTATAACCGGTAAAAAGAAATATATGGACTATAAATTATTAGTGCTGGACCTTGATGGTACACTAACGAATAGTAAAAAAGAAATTACTCCCGCGACATTGGATGTTCTTTTGAAATTACAAGAAAGTGGCATGAAGATCGCTTTGGCAAGTGGACGTCCATTGTATGGCATTACCCCATTGGCTGAGCAGCTCAAACTGCGCCATTATGGTGGATATATTTTAGCTTTTAATGGTGGGCATGTTGTAGATTGTAAAACAGAAGAAATAATTCATGCACAACAGTTAGAACAAGATTTGATGCCTTGGTTACACAAATTGGCCAATCAATCAAATACTACAATATTGACTTATGATGGCCCTCATATCATTACAGAAAATCCAGAAAATCAATATGTGCAGCATGAAGTGTTCTTAACTAAAATGGTGCCTAAGCGAGTTGAACATTTTGCCAATTATGTAACGTACAATCCAGATAAATGTATGATTGTTGGTGATCCTGATAAGTTGCCTGTACTAGAAAAACAAATAAATAAAGAAGCGGGGCATAAGATGGCTGCATATCGTTCTGAGCCCTTCTTTCTGGAGCTAGTGCCTAAAGGTATAGATAAAGCGTTGAGTTTAGAGCGTCTCTTAAAGCATATTTCCCTGACACCAGATGAAATGGTTGCAGTGGGGGACGGGTATAATGATTTGAGTATGATTAAATATGCTGGACTTGGAGTTGCTATGGACAATGCTCAAGATGTCGTTAAAGATGCTGCACAAGTAATTACTTTGTCAAATGAAGAAGATGGAGTGGCTTATTTAGTACAAAAATATTTACTGGTATAAGGTCTCACTTGTGAGTTGCAATCTATGCATAATGCACTATTAATTACTTTCATCCTGATGTTCAGTGGCGTTAAAAAAGTCATTAATCGTTGCATATCAGCTAGAAAAACTCTAAATTTGCGCCTTGAAACAAAAGAGCTCCAATATGTTGGAGTCTAATAAATACATTTTCCCTTCATACAATGAGTAAGAAGTTTAAAGAATACAATCAGCTTAACCTCTCTCAGATTAATAAAGAGGTTCTACGTGACTGGGACAAACAAGATTTGTTCGCCCAGAGTCTGTTGGCGCGTGAAGGTGCCCCATCATTTGTGTTTTTCGAAGGTCCCCCATCAGCAAATGGGAAACCTGGTATTCACCATGTGATGGCACGTAGTATTAAAGATATTTTCTGTCGCTATAAGACTATGAAAGGCTTCCAAGTGAAGCGCAAGGCTGGTTGGGATACACATGGCCTACCTGTAGAATTGGGGGTTGAAAAGGAATTAGGTATCACCAAAGAGGATATCGGTAAAAACATTACGGTGGCTGAGTATAATGCTAAGTGTCGTAAAAATGTAATGAAGTATACCAATGAATGGGAAGATCTGACTCATAAAATGGGCTATTGGGTGGACATGAAGGATCCATACATAACCTATGATAATCGGTATATCGAAACGTTATGGTGGTTGCTAAAACAGCTATATAACAAAGATTTACTGTATAAAGGATATACTATCCAACCATATTCGCCTGCTGCTGGTACGGGTTTGAGCTCACACGAGTTGAATCAACCAGGTTGTTATCGCGATGTGAAAGATACAACGTGTATCGCTCAATTTAAAATTAAGGTTCCTAAAGCCGAAATGAGCGAGTGGGGAACGGCTTATTTTATCGCATGGACTACAACCCCTTGGACATTGCCTTCAAATACAGCCTTAGCTGTTGGCCCAAAGATTGATTATGTGGCTGTGCAAACATTTAACCAATATACAGCTGAACCAATTACGGTTGTTTTGGCTAAGCCATTACTGAATGTTCATTTTAAAGCGCAAGGAGCTGAGGCTGAAATGATATTTAATAAGGGACAAAAAGTTGTGCCTTACCGTGTTGTTGCAGAATATAAAGGAGCTGATCTTGCTGGTATGGAATACGAGCAACTGATTCCTTGGGTAAATCCAGGTGAAGGTGCCTTTAGAGTTATTGAAGGTGATTTTGTAACAACAGAAGATGGAACAGGTATCGTGCATATTGCTCCAACCTTTGGGGCCGATGATGCCATGGTTGCAAAGAAAGCAGGTGTGCCAGGATTACACTTACTAAATAAAAAAGGTGAGTCTCGTCCTATGGTTGACCTGACTGGAAAGTTTTATGTATTAGATGATCTTGATGAGTCTTTTGTTCAAGAATATGTAAGTGATGCTTATGCTGAGTTTGCTGGTCGTTTTGTAAAGAATGATTATGACCCAACATTAACAGAACAGGATGAGACGTTAGATATCAGTATCTGTATGATGCTTAAGATGAATAATCAAGCGTTTAAAATAGAAAAACATACACACAATTATCCGCATTGTTGGCGTACAGATAAACCTGTATTATACTACCCTTTGGATAGTTGGTTTATTCGCTCTACGGCATATAAAGAGCGCATGATTGAGCACAATAAAGAAATTAATTGGAAACCTGAATCAACGGGTACTGGTCGTTTTGGTAAGTGGCTTGAGAATTTGAATGACTGGAACTTGAGTCGTTCGCGTTATTGGGGTACTCCGCTTCCAATCTGGCGTAATGATGATGGTGAACAAATCTGTATAGGTTCTATAGAAGAGCTTTGTCAGGAAATAGACAAGTCAGTGGCAGCTGGATTTATGTCTGAGAACCCTTATACAAAAGATGGTTTTGTTCCTGGTGACTACGCTAAGGATAACTATGACAAAATTGACTTACACCGTCCTTATGTCGATGATATTGTGTTAGTGTCTGAATCTGGTAAACCAATGAAGCGTGAAGCTGATTTAATAGATGTTTGGTTCGATTCAGGTGCAATGCCATATGCGCAAATTCACTATCCATTTGAGAATAAAGACTTGTTTGATTCCAAAGCAGTTTATCCAGCAGATTTTATTGCTGAAGGAGTGGATCAAACTCGTGGCTGGTTCTTTACGCTACATGCTATTGCTAGCATGGTGTTTGAAAGTAAAGCGTACAAAGCGGTTGTTTCCAACGGTCTTGTACTCGATAAGAATGGAAACAAAATGAGTAAGCGTTTAGGTAACGCTGTCGATCCATTCTCAACCATCGAAAAATATGGTAGTGATCCTTTGCGTTGGTATATGATTACTAATGCGCAACCTTGGGATAATTTGAAGTTCGACTTAGAAGGTATTGATGAGGTACGACGTAAGTTCTTTGCTACTTTATACAATACGTATAGCTTTTTCGCTTTGTATGCCAATGTCGATGGTTTTGACTACAGTCAGGCTGAAGTGCCAGTAGCAGATCGTCCAGAAATTGACCAATGGATTTTGTCTCTATTGAATACATTAATCAAGAAAGTTGATGAATGTTATGATACTTACGAACCAACTCGTGCTGGTCGTTTGATTAGCGAGTTTGTAAGTGATAATTTATCTAACTGGTATGTGCGTTTAAACCGTAAACGTTTCTGGGGAGGTGGCTTTACTCAAGATAAACTTGCTGCTTATCAAACTTTATATCGCTGTATGGAAGTTGTCGCTAAGTTGATGGCGCCTATTGCTCCATTTTATGCAGATCATTTATTCCACGATTTGACGGCTGTTACAGGTCGTGATAAGGAAATGAGTGTTCATCTAGCAACTTTCCCTAAAGCGGATGACAGTTTGATTCGCTCAGAGTTGGAAGCAAGCATGCAACTCGCTCAAGATGTTACTTCAATGACTTTGGCATTGCGTCGTAAGGTAAGTATAAAAGTGCGTCAGCCGCTGACTTGTATTATGATACCTGTTGTAGATGCAACGCAGAAAACGCATCTTCAAGCTGTAGAGGATCTTGTGATGAACGAAGTAAATGTCAAAGAGATTCGATATGTAGAAGGCGATAATGGTATATTGGTAAAACGCGTGAAGCCTGACTTTAAAAAATTGGGACCTAAGTTTGGGAAACAAATGAAGCAGGTGGCAGCAGCTGTTCAAAAACTTGAGCAGGCACAAATTACTGAATTAGAAACAACTGGACATGTAGCTCTTATGCTTCAAGATGGTAGTACCGTAACTGTAGATGCTGTCGATCTTGATATTTATAGTGAAGATATCCCAGGCTGGTTGGTTGCTAATGAAGGACGCCTAACTGTAGCGCTTGATGTGACAGTCACTCCTGAATTAAAGCGTGAAGGAACTGCTCGTGAATTGGTTAATCGTATTCAGAACATACGTAAGAGTAGTGGACTGGAGATTACGGATAAAATCCAAGTGATGCTGCAAAATTGCGATGAAAGCAATGACGCAGTAGAAGAATATAGAACGTATATAATGGCGCAAGTTTTAGCTGAAAAGCTAGAGATTGTTGATCGTCTTCCTGCTGACACGCAGGAGTTTGATATGGACGGATACATGCTCCAAATATATATAGAAAAGGTGCAAGGGGCATCTGAGAAGTAATAGCTTTTCAAAATTTTTGGCTTCTTTGCATATACCTAATAAAACTAATACCTGAAGTCCAGATGGATAAAACGTAAAATAGTGAACTTATAATATTGAAGAACTAACCACTCAAATTTTAAATTATGGCAGAAGAAAAGACACGTTATACTGACGAAGAATTAGAAGAATTTCGTCAGATCATAGAAGAGAAATTAGAAATTGCTCAGCGTGACTATGAAGAGCTGAAAAATAGTTTTTCAAATAGCGCAGGTAATGGTGTGGATGATACGTCCCCAACGTACAAAAGCTTAGGGGATAGTTTGGAATCTACAACAAGAGAAGAGGCTGGCCGCATGGCTGCTCGACAGTTGAAGTTTATTCAAGGTCTGCAAGCAGCCCTTGGACGTATCGACAATAAGACTTATGGTATTTGTCGAGTGACTGGAAAATTAATTCCTGCCGGTCGACTTCGAGCTGTGCCACATGCTACGCTTAGTATCGAAGCTAAAGAAAACAGATAAAAATTCTAAAGCCGAGGAGTCGATGTCGGCTCCTCGGTTTATATGTAAATAAGGTATGCCCCATCATTTCACACTTATACGGTGTGAGGTATCAGATATAAACAATATGCAAAAAAAAGGAATCTCCCGTGGCCAAATGGCTATACTAATCATCGCTTTGGTGCTGATTATTGATCAAATCATAAAAGTTTGGGTAAAGCTAAACTTTAGTTTGTATGATCGTATTATTGTATTTGACGATTGGTTTCAAATTTACTTCGTAGAAAACAATGGTATGGCTTTTGGGATGGAGTTTATCAGTAAAATATTTCTTTCATTATTGCGTATAGTTGCTGTTTTTTGGTTGGTTAGATGGTTGATTATTTATATCCGCCGTGGTATGAAGTGGGGATTTGTAGCCTGTCTTTCATTCATAGTTGCTGGTGCAGCAGGCAATATTGTAGATAGTCTCTGCTATGGATGGTTGTTTAGTGAGAGTACGCGCGATACAGTGGCTACTTTTCTGCCAGTTGGTGGGGGATATGCAGCTCCTCTTTTTGGAAAAGTTGTAGATATGTTTTATTTCCCTTTAATATCTTGGAATTGGCCTAGCTGGTTGCCTGTGATTGGCGGAAATCATTTTATTTTCTTTAGTCCCATTTTTAATTTTGCAGATGCATCTATTAGTTGTGGTATTATAGCTTTACTCCTTTTTTATAGTAAGTACTTACAAAAATTATTAGATACTTCTTCTAAATCTGAAAACAAGGCAGCTAATAAAAAAAGTGAGACGAAAGTCTAGATTGATAAAAACAGCTATGATTAAATTAATAATAAAGAGTATGTTTAATCGTGCCCTGGCTATTGCTGGGGTTTTGTTGCTTCTAGTTAGTTGTGCTGTTAAAGCACCAGAAGGTGTACTAACAGAAGGGCAAATGGAGGAGTTACTTTTTGATTATCACAAAGCAAAGGCTTTGGGAGAGATCAAGCGTTCTGAGAAATCTTATGATCGTGATTTATACATTGATTATGTGCTAGAAAAATATGGAGTTACTGAGGCACAATTTGATAGCTCAGTAGCTTGGTATACACGTCATCTAGATACTTATACTACTATTTATCGTCATGTCGATAAGCGTATTCGAGAACAGCAATCGGCACTTAACAAGTTGGTAGCATTACGTACTCATATACCACAGAAGTCTTTAAAGGGGGATAGTATTGATGTGTGGTATCTCCAAAGAAACTTACTAATGAGCAGTACCCCTGCAGAAAATAAATTGTCATTTAGTTTTTCAACAGATGGTAACTTTGCTGATAAAGATTCAATGTGGTGGCGAGTACATGCTGTTGTATTGCATAAAGATAGTGTGTCTCCTATTAAATATATTCCAAGAGATACCATTACTATAAAAGTGAATGATAGTCTGAGTATAGACAGTGTATTAGTGGACACTATTTATCCAAAGTACAACCCTTATGCAGTAATGCAGTTGGAGATGCAATACCCACATCGAAATATTGCCAAGGCAGTTCAGATTGATACAACAGGTTGGTATAATATTAAGCTTCAAGCAAATGATTTAGGGCGTTTAAGAACGGTTAAGGGTTTTGTCTATTTTTCTCGACTAGGTTTATTCCGTCCCGCAATGTTTGTGGATAGTGTGCAATTAATACGCTTACATCAATCAAGTGAACAAGCAAAACAAATAGCAGATTCACTACAACTTATTAGTCAGAGAATTCAAGCTAAAAAAGATTCAATAAAAGCTGCATCAAAGGTACACACTGAAATAAAGAAACCTAAAAACCCACCCAAACGTTTATCGCCTTTGGAACAGCGTCAGTTGCAGAACTTGAAGAAGAGGGAAGATGAAGTCAGACAATAAATCTCCTCATGTACGTATTGCAGCTTCACTTATTATTGATGCGACCAATGATATAACAGTGATGCACCCACAAGCTGTTATTGATGTTCATTGTGCTGTGTCTGATTTGCTTGGTGAACGACATGCCCCTTTATCGGTATATAGTTTGCCTTTGCAATGGTCGGATAAAGTGGTGTTTACAATTTCGCCTTTTACAACAGAATTAGCGAATACTGTTTGGATAAGTACCCCAATTGTCATAGAAACTTCAATTGTATTAGGGCAGAAATACTTTTTTCTCAAAAAAGAAGCATAGAAATTTGCACCTAATCGAAAAATAGCTACCTTTGCACTCGCAATGCGAAAGTAGCTCAGTTGGTAGAGCATAACCTTGCCAAGGTTAGGGTCGCGGGTTCGAATCCCGTCTTTCGCTCAAGGTGTATAATATACACAAATATTTTGGAAAGGAGAGGTGGCGGAATCGGTAGACGCGCTACTTTGAGGGGGTAGTGGCTTAACAGCCGTGGGAGTTCGAGTCTCCTCCTCTTCACTTAAATATTAGACAATTTAAAGGGTTTATAATATGTTGCGAAAGTAGCTCAGTTGGTAGAGCATAACCTTGCCAAGGTTAGGGTCGCGGGTTCGAATCCCGTCTTTCGCTCAGTAGATTAGAGGAAACATCTAGAAGATGTTTCCTCTTTTTTAATTAGACATTTATTCCTTTTTTGCATGGTTTGTGAATTCTTTTTCTTCGTTGCTTTGTGGAGGAAAAAATAGTTTGTATATTTGCGTGCAATAAAATCATAAACTCAAAACAGATATGTCATTTATTGCTGAAAAGATTGCTATGGACGGGCTCACTTATGATGACGTCCTATTGATTCCTGCTTATTCTGAAGTGCTTCCGCACGAAGTCAATCTGACTACAAAATTCTCACGTAATATTGAACTAAAGGTTCCTTTTGTAACGGCTGCTATGGATACCGTAACTGAAGCTACAATGGCTATTGCTATCGCTCGTGAAGGTGGTATAGGTGTTATTCATAAAAACATGTCTATTGCTGAACAAGCGAAGATGGTGGCCACAGTGAAGCGTGCAGAGAACGGTATGATCTATGACCCAGTAACTATCAAAGCGTATAAAACTGTGGGTGATGCTCTCCTTATGATGGCTGAGTATAAAATCGGTGGTATTCCAGTGGTTGATGATCAAGGATATCTTATTGGTATTGTTACTAATCGTGATTTACGTTTCCAACGCGACATGAATCGCAAGATTGAAGAAGTTATGACTAAGGAGAACTTAGTTACAACAGACCAAAGTACTGACCTTGAGACTGCTGCAGATATTCTTCAGGAATATAAGATCGAAAAACTTCCAGTTGTTGATAAAAACAACAAGTTGATTGGACTTGTTACATATAAAGACATTACTAAAGCCAAGGATAAACCAATGGCTTGCAAAGATAGTAAAGGTCGTTTGCGTGTAGCAGCAGGTGTTGGTGTAACTGCCAATACATTTGAAAGAATGGATGCTTTAGTAGATGCAGGTGTTGATGCGCTTGTTATTGATACAGCTCACGGACATTCTAAAGGTGTCGTGGGTATTTTGAAAGAAGCTAAAAAGCGCTATACACATGTTGATATTGTTGTCGGTAATATTGCTACGGCTGAAGCGGCTAAGTATCTAGTTGATGCTGGGGCTGACGGCGTAAAAGTTGGCATCGGCCCAGGGTCTATTTGTACTACTCGTGTTGTGGCTGGTGTGGGAGTTCCACAGTTGTCAGCAGTGTACGATGTGGCTAAAGCACTAAAAGGTACGGGGGTGCCATTGATTGCAGATGGTGGTTTACGTTATTCAGGTGATGTCGTGAAGGCAATAGCAGCAGGTGGAACTTGTGTGATGATTGGTTCGCTTGTAGCAGGAACAGAAGAATCTCCTGGTGAAACAATTATTTTTAATGGCCGTAAATTCAAAGCCTACCGTGGTATGGGATCTTTAGAAGCTATGGAGAATGGTTCCAAAGATAGATATTTCCAAGCAGATCAAGCAGATAATAAAAAACTTGTACCAGAAGGAATTGCTGCTCGTGTACCATATAAAGGTACTTTGTATGAAGTGATATTCCAATTGATTGGTGGCTTACGTGCTGGTATGGGATATTGTGGTGCGGCAGATATTGAAAAGCTTCACGAAGCGAAATTTACTCGTATTACCAATGCTGGTGTAAATGAAAGTCATCCACATGATGTCACTATTACTAGTGAGTCTCCAAATTATAGTAGACCTGAGTAATTTGAAATAGAGTAGAAGGCTCTATATTTAGCATATACAAAGAGCGACAAAACAAAGTGTTTTGTCGCTCTTTTTTTGTATCACTCGTTGTAAGCATCTGCTAAACCATACCCTATCATGACGTTGCTTCTACACTAAGCAATCAACATGTTCAGCGTCCCTTTGCTGTCAAGTATATAAGAGCGCGCTGTCATATACTTGACAACCTACCTAGCAAGTATATAAGAGCGCGCTCTTATATACTTCCCAGCTCGTGCTTATATACTACTCGGAATGTTCTCATATACTACCCAGCTAGATGGCCTATAAGTTTAGAATAGCCCTTTTAGCAAATCTACTCCTTTTTCGATATCGCTTTTGTCCTTATCATCTTTATTTTTTGATTTATTCTTAAGCAAGTTATTTAGAAGTTCGTTGACAGCTTTCTTGGTGTCAATTTTTACTTTTGGTTTTTCAAAAGTACCCTCAATTTTAAGTCCTACTTCATTTAAACCTGCAATCTTAGTCCCTTTGGGTAGTTGGATTATTGCATTGTAATCAATCTTTTGATCAAGCGATGTCTTACCACTCATCGTCATTTTATATTCAGCATGCTCAATATCAAATGGTTGAGTAGTTACCACACCATGATCAATTGTAAAGTTCACTTTTAAATTTTTAGGTGATAATTGAGCAAGCTCTGGTTTTTTGGTGACTTCAGCTATTTTGGTTAGTACGTTTATCTTTTTTATTTGTAATTCTTTCGCTTCGATATATCCCTTCCCGTTTACACTATTCATGACAGGTTGCATATGTTTGTCGAAGTTTAAGTCTATACTCATATCACTAGAGAAACTACCTTCGGTATGCTCAAAAATAGGAGCCATTTTTTTAATGATCCCAGATTGTTTGTAAGCTTCTAAAAAGCTGATGTCTTTAAGTTGAAGATTGGCGGCTATTTGAGGAGCATTTTTGTCTTTAGTAGAGTAAATACCATCCATTTGAGCACTTCCCATCATTGTATTGAACGCAAGACCTTTCATTGCTAATGTGCGATTTTTTGCAGCTAATTGCCCTTTAAGAGATTCCATAATGATATCTTGGAATAGTATCTTTTGGCAGTTAGCATTGATTTTGAAGTCAATACGTTCGGGAACTTCAAGAACCTGCATCGTGTCTTTAGATGCTTCACCCTTTTTTTCTTCTTCCGATGTATTTTGAGGTTCTGAACCTGAAATGAATTGGTTGAGATTGAGGCGTGTAGAGCGTAAGTTCATTTCTCCTTTTAATACCCCATTCTGATTTAAGTACTTTATCAAATTGTGTATGGTACAGTCAATCGTCATATCCGAATCCCCAATTTTAATCTTAGTAGGTTGTAAAGTAATTAAAGTGGGTGTAGCCTTTAGTGTAGTTGCTGCTACCTGTACTTGAGGCATGCCATCTATTTTGACAGTTGCTTTTTCCGTATCAAGTTGTACATCAAAGTCCATCTCTTTTTCACTAATGAATGCTAGCCAACCGTCTATGTTTGCACCCAGATTTCCCATCGCAAAATGACTGTTGTGTAAAGCGTAGTGATCATTTTGAAGTGTCACAGACAAGTCCATATTGATATCCTTATATGCTTGTGATGAACCAGCCTGCATATCTTTGTATATAACAGACAAGTTATTCACCAGTACACGTTGTAGTGCAATGTTGAATGTGCCTGTTTCTTTTTTGGAAATAGTGATTGTATCTTTAGATGATTTTGTATCAGTGGAGTCATTGACCATAATATCCCAGTTGGGTACTCCAGATTTGTTTACAACTGCTTTAAACTTTGCGTCGTTCAAAGTAATTGCATTGACTTTGTATTGTTTACTAAAGAATGAACTTAGATCAACAGTCAAACTTAGTTCCCCTATTTGAGCTAAAGTATCTTGCGCAAACTCATTTTCTCCACGTAGCCAAAAGCCATTCATAGCAATGGATACTTGAGGAAATTGTTTGAAGAAACTGATTTGTAATTTGTTGAAATCAAATTCTCCTTTGATCATCTTGTTGCCTTCTGTTTTGACTAAGTGTCTTATTTGATTGTGGAACACATAAGGAAGAGCAACCAATGCTAGTATGATGACTACTAGTGTAATACCGATAAAACGTAAAATTCTCTTCATTGTTTTCTTATTAATGTATACTATTATGACAAAGAGTTTTGACTGTCAACTCTCCTTTCAAATATACAAAATTATTTTATCAATAGCTGTAAAATCCCGAGTTAAAATAAACTCGGGATTTTGTTATATTTTATCTTGTCCAGATATAATTTGGGCTGCGTGATCTTTAACTTTTATCTTTTTGGAATCAATAATACGTTCGATAATGCCTTCTTCATTAATGATAAATGTAGTACGGAAAGTTCCCATGTAGGTTTTACCATACATCTTTTTCTCTCCATATACTCCAAATTGATCTACCAATGTTTTTTCTGTATCTGCAACCAGAGAAAAAGGTAAGTCATGCTTTTCGATAAACTTTTTATGCGACTTCTCGCTATCGATACTAACACCTATTATTTCGTAGCCAGCTTTACGTAAATCATCATAGTGATCACGTAGATTCTGTGCTTCCCATGTACATCCTGGGGTGTTATCTTTAGGATAGAAATACAATACGACTTTACGTCCAGTGTAGTCACTAAGTTTTATTTCTTGTCCGTTTTCATTGATGCCTAAAATTTCTGGGGCTTTTTGTCCAATTTCCATCATAGTGTTTTTTCTTTTATATTTAAATTTCGTTTTTCATTAGCCAAACTTAAATTGGTCTGAATACAAAAATAGGAATTATGATTTGATTTCCAAACTCTCTGATGTCCTATCTTAAGAAAAATATAAAATAGATTGTGGGGTTGTTTATGCAGTAATTGTCTTTTCGTTGTATTATAATAATGAGATGTGGATAACTTGGCCGGCTAGTTGCTCAATTCAAAGTGAAATTTAAATAATTATTCGAAACGATGAAATATCTAATTAAATGGACAAGCCTTGTAATGGCTTTTATGGGAGTATTTATGTTACAATCATGTGATAATGGTGATTCAGAACCAACATATGTTGCACTTGTAACTGCGGTTGTTCCTCAAGAAGGAGCTATTAGTTTTAAAACAGATGATCAAAAGACATATCATATTGGAGAGACCTTGCTAGGTACACTTCAAATGGAAGATGGTGATCGTGCAGTGATCCGTTTTAGCTACTTGAAAGAAGCAGTACAGGGATACAATTATAACATCAAGTTGCGTGGATTGAATAAAATCTTGACAAAGGATGTTGTGGATTTGACAGCAGAAAATAAAGATGAAATAGGTAATGATAAATTGTTACTCTTGAAAGACTATTCTTCTCTTACAAAAGGCTATTTTAATGCACAAATCCAGTTCCCTCAGGGGTCTACGACTCCTAAAGTAAATTTGGTAGTCAATAAAATTAATGTAGCTGAAGAAGGCGACTACACAGTGTTGGAATTGCGCTTGAACAACAATGGTACAACAACTTCTAGTTCAATGAGTGGTGGTGTCGTATGTTTTAAGTTAGGTGATTTAGATCCAACTATCACTGGTAAGAAAGGGTTGAAAATTCTTGTAAATACTATAAACAAAGAAGAAGTACAAGAGTATACATTTGATAAGGCTACTGAAAATTAGTCCAGTGTCAGGTGTGTTTAAGAGCTGTTCTCTACTAGTTTCTTAGAATCAAAATTGGACAATCAAAAGAAATATGATACATTTACGACACAGATTGATATTTGTGTGTATTATATAAACTATATCACAAACTAGTAGAGCTTATTTCAACATAATGAGTAATTTCTTTTCCCGACGTCGCATGTCGTTTTCAACAGACCTTACTGAAGCCGCACTTGCGCAAGCTTGTGCGGCTCGTAATCGTCGGGCTCAAGAAGAATTGTATACTCGTTATGCAGGGGTTTTGATGGCCATTTGTCTGCGGTATTTAGGTAACAAAACAGAAGCGGAAGACATGCTTCAAGATGCCTTTTTACATATCTTTGATTGTATTGATAAGTTCCAATACCAAAAGAGCGGGAGTTTAGGCAATTGGTTAAAGCAAGTAACTCGTAATGAATGCTTACAGTATTTACGTAGGCAAAAAAAATGGGTAATTGATAGCTTAGAGGATGATTTCAATATCTTACAAGATCTTGAAGAGGAGCATTCCGATTCATCTGTCATTAATCAGATGAGTGTTACCGAATTAATCGACTTAATTAGCGAATTACCAGATGGCTATCGTACTGTCATTAATTTAGTCTTGTTAGATGGATGTTCCCACCGGGAGGCGGCATCCATGATGGGAATTCAAGAAAAAACATCATCTTCTCAACTGCTAAGAGCCAAATCAGCTTTGGCCAAAAAAATCAATCACTACATCGAAGAAAAAGAATTATGAACAAACAAGGGCATCAATCAGATGATAAATGGCTAAATAGCCTTCGTCATAAGATGGATGGGGCAGAAGTGCCTCCGCCACTAGAAGGGTGGACTCGTTTGGAGTCAGCACTTGATTCTCCTAAGCGAGGCATCATGTTGTGGTCGTGGTTGATTCCATCGGCCGTGGCAATGCTAGCTTTAGTTTTCTTATGGAATGACGGCATGTTGTATACTGACGATGAACGTAGAGTCAATAATGAAGATACTGCGTTATTTATTGATACACCTTTTGTTGACTCTGTGATGATTGCTCCAACGAAAGGATTGTCCATCTCTAAACAGTCAGATAGAATCAATTATAGTATTCAGCGAAAAGTCAAGAATTCTGCTACTATTATATCTATGGATGAGAGTAGGTGCTCTAGAATAGCTATGACAGAAGGGGTGGAACTTGCGGCGTCTGACACTCTAGTCAAAGAGACAGGAGTGAAGTCTTCAGAACAAGACAGTACTTCCGAAAATAATGATGGAGTACCCCTTACCAATATACATCCTGTACATAAACACACGAATATATATAATGATTATCCTAATATTGAAAAGGAACATATACGTGTATGTAGATTAAGTTTAATCGCTTCATCGGGTATGATTAGCAACCAAAAGACAGATGTTGGTGGCAATACACTTGCTTCTTTCAATGCTATGAATATTGATACGAATGAGGGTAAAATATATGAAGAACCTGAAAGCGCACTATTATATAGAGCGGAGCCTGAATATGCATATGATCATGATTTTCCTGTGAAAGTTGGCCTAGGTGTCACAATTTCTTTTGCTGAGCGTTGGGCTATTGAAACGGGTTTGGTATATACTAAATTACGCAGTCGCCTCACTGACATTCGGGATGACGAGAAAATGACTCAAACGGTTCACTATCTTGGATTGCCTTTACGTTTGAATTATTCTTGGCTATTGCGGCCAAAGTATACTTGTTATACTGCTTTTGGAGGAATTATAGAACGTGCCGTTGATGCAAAAATAGGGGACAAAAGCTTAGATGTTCACGGTATACAGTGTGGCCTGGAAGGCGCGCTTGGGGTACAATACAAACTAACGAAGCAGTGGGGAGTCTTTGGAGAAATAGGCGTGAGCCATTATTTTGACGATGATAGCCATGTTGAAACGTATCGTGATGAACATGCAACTTCCTTATTGCTAAATTTTGGTTTAAGACTTGAATTCTAATGACGATAATGGGAAAAACGTTTTATTATAGAGCTTGATAAAAGCTGTTGAGAGAGAAGAAAAGGGCATGCCAATATGATATTGACATGCCCTTTGTATGTAATAAAGAGTCGTTTATTCTGTTAGTAGGAATGTAAATGGATGCTCTAATCGTTTGCACCAATCAGCCTCCATATGTGCATGACCAGGAAATACTTTTGTTTCAAAATATGGTGCCTTCCATCCTGTACTTTGCATTAGATTGTCCAATGCATTTTGATAGTCTGGGTACTGAGCATCCAATGTCTGATCACCTCTATCCATGTATATACGATGGGTACTGTTGGCCTTTGGTAAATGGGCTTTTAAGTATTTTCGAAATGCAGAGGCAAATCTAGGAGCATCTTTTTTTAATTTTTCGGGTGTGGCAGCAATCATTACACTATGTGTGGACATGCAAGCAGCTCTAGAAAATACGTCAGGGTATTCACATAGAGCATACAATGAAATCAAACCTCCCATGCTTGATCCCATGATACTAGTATGTGCAACATCACTTTTAGTCGCATAATGACTATCTACAAATGGCTTTACTTCCTCCACCAAATATTTTAAGTAATTATCTGCGGAGAATTTATGTGTACTCAATTTTGCTAACGCTGTTGAATCCTCTTTTAGTAAATAGTTATTTGTTTTCTGTGGATAATAATCAAAAAAGCGATCACCAGATACAGAAGCAGTGGCAACAACTATGCAAGGGGGAACTTTACCTTCATCAATACAACGTTGCATCTCTTCATCAATCATCCATTCTTGTTTATTCCAAGAAGTCGAGGCATCCCACAGCATTTGTCCATCATGCATATATATTACTGGGTAATGTTTACTTGGATCATATTGATTGGGAGTCCATACAAATAGATCACGAGGAGTGACTAATTTAGTTGGGAAATCACGATACACATCCAGTTTCCCTTCCTGTACAACGTATGTAGGACTCGTTGCTAAGATAACAGCAGATTGAGCTGGTAGAACAACTTCAAGTGTTTCTTTATCGATGCGTTTTATACTAAAGTTCTGCTGAAGTAGATCGCGATATAGCATTTCAGAACGGGTGGGTAGCGTGATTGTATGCGTCTGATTATCTTTGTTAAATGCTACAATAACTTCATCTTTTTGTGTATTTGCAGGTAACCAATCCAATTCTTTTTTGTTCAAAATCTCTTTAGCAATACCATAACGACTATAGGCTAGGAGTTTTTTACTATCATCGGCAAGTAGGTATTTTATTTTCCCTCGACGTAGTACTGGATATTGTTTGCGGATAGTTATTAGTCGTTTGTAGTAGTCAAAAATTTGATGATCAAAAACAGGAGTTACTGGTGTCATTGAATGTTTCGCATCCAGTACCGTTTCAGGTTCAAATGTATAATCTTCCCAAAGAAGTGGTTTGCGTGATGAGGCCATATCAGCTCCCCACATGCCCATCTCATCACCCATCCAAATGTGTGGTGCACCAATGTACGTATATTGCATTGCCAGTAGTAAACGTGCGTCAATATGTGCTCGCTCAGATGGTTTCCCTACTTTATAATTATTGGTCGGATTCCATTCACATTCTACTTTATATTGTCGGTCATTATTTTCTAAGGAAGTTAGAAGACGAGGACTGTCGTGTGTGCCGTTGACATTCATCATGGCATAGCTGTTGGGTAAAGGAAAGCCTTTTAGAAAACTATTTAAACTGTCTACGAAGGCATCTGCTTTAGGTTGGTCGGGAGTCTGTCCAAAAAATCCTCTTTCCGCACGATATCCACGATAGTTCATGACTGCGTCAAACATGTCTCCCTGTAGGAATGGGGCTGGATCAATTAAGTGGTCGGGATATACTTCCCACCAGCATTCAGCCACTAAGTATGCTTCTGGGTTAACGCTGCGGACAACTTTGCGAAAGTCTCTCCAGAATCCCATTGGTATTTCTACTGCCACATCCATACGATATCCGTCAACACCATCCGATGGGTCACCGTCTCCATTGGGATCTAGCCATTTACGAGTGACAGCAAATATGTGATTTTTGGCTGCTTGTGAAGCATAGTTACCTTCGTAATATTGCATGCGTTTGATTTGATCCACATGTACTGTCTTCTTTATTTCTGGCATACTTTTCATGTTGGCCCAACCAGAGTAGTCAAATTCATTCTCTTTAGTTGTTGGATCATCAAGCTTTTTGATGTTAAACCAATCTTTATATGCGGAGTTACTTTGATTTTTTACCACATCTTTCCAAGCCCAGAACTGGGTGCCTACATGATTCCATGAATAGTCCATGACCACTTTAATGCCACGTTTATGGCACTCATTGATCACTTTAAGAAAGAGTTTGTCTGCTTCTGTCCATTTCCATGTTGTTGTGTCTTGTGGATGTTCGTTGGCCATGGTTTGACGGTCAACTGCGGGATTGGGTCCAAAATTGCGATCAATATGTCGCCAATTGGCTGCGTTGTATTTATGATTGGATGGAGCATCATTTAACGGGTTGAAATAAATAGCTGTAATTCCTAGTGAATCAAGGTAATCTATTTTATCCAATACTCCTTGTAAGTCTCCTCCATAACGACGTATTTGTGACCATGCTCCAAAGCAATCCATAGGCCAACCATTAGGATCTTTTTTACCTATGACATTTTTTGCATAATCTTCTGGTTTGTACCAGTCGTGTCCCCAACTCGTAACATGCCAACCTTCAGGTACATATCCTGGATGTGCCCCAATAAGATCTATAGGAGTTGGGTCGTTAGAAGGATCACCATTACGGAAACTTTCTACAAATATTTGATACCAAATTTGGTCTTTAGCCCAGCTTGGTGGTCTGTTGAAGGCAGTCTTTTGTGTGGGTGATTTTTTTGTTTGTTCTTTGCAGGCTACAAATAGTAGACTACATATGCATGATAATATTAGTAAATGAACTATTCGTTTCATAATGCACATGGCAATTTTAGGTTAGTATTCTAAGTCAGTATACAATATCTTAATTATTATTCATTAGACGAAATACATAGCGTATCTTTTTTATAGATAACAAAGCAAACGTTTTCAATATAATCTACTTTATATAAAAACAGGGCGGAAAACTCTCTCACGAGACCTAACCGCCCTTTATGCACAATTCATAATCGTTAACTTTGTGCTCTACTGTTTTGTTTAGTTGGATACTGCTGAGGCACTAAATTGCTTGTTGCGTAGGTTCAATTGAACTTGTACAGTATAGCTTCCTGAAGTTTCCACTTTAAAATTGTCTCCACCCGCTTTAAGGCCTTGTGCAGATGCATTGATATTTACACCACTTGATTGAGTGCCAAGATTCGTATGTACTTTTGCTTTACCTCCGTCATATGGAAATTCATAGCCCCAATTGCCTGCAAAAGCAAATTTCATACTGTTGGCAGTCATTGTCGCATTATTTATTGTATATGTGACAATAGAAGTCATATCATCAAGTACCGCTGTCATTGGTGTTTTTGTTGCACCATCTGCAGGGCTCCAGCCCGCAGTTGTCGCGTCACCAACAAGACATAAGTTTACAGGGATAATCGTTAATTGATTATCTAATTTGTTGTAAATTAATTTGTAAACTCCATCGGTAGCCACACTGAATGTAGCTTCTTCTGCTAAGTTATATGTAGCGTACGTTGCTGTAGGATCAACTGTCGTACCAGCTCCATATGCTACTGACTGTCCTTCTGTATCTACTATAGTTATTGTAAAAGTGCCACTCGCTTTTAACCAGGTATATATGCTGGATAGATTACTATTCCATTCTGCAGCAATGCTTTCGTCACCTTGATCAATGCCTGCATCTCCAAAAGAAGCTGCACTAGCAACTGCCGAATAGATAGTGGCATCACCAGCTACATATACCCCAGCTTGTGTGCTCTCAACGATACGCCAATTATCAGGATCTTCACTACATGACATGTTTGTAAAACCTATAAATAGTATGGCTAATAGAATTGATATGTATTTTTTCATAATCTTATTTTTAGTAACCTGGGTTTTGAGTTAGTTTGCTATTTAAGTCTAGTACTGCTTGAGGAATACAGAACACTTCGGTAAATCCATTTGCTTCGCCTGTCAGTTGTGGACGGTCGTTGCGTGCATCAGTGAATGTTCCGAAACGAACCATATCATTACGACGCCAGCCTTCCCATGCCAATTCACGCATACGTTCTGCATACAGATTCTCTAGAGTAGCAGGTAAGTTTGTAGAAGCACCTACGCGTCCACGTACTTCATTCAATTCAGTAGTGCCATCTTGACCATCTCTTACTTTAGCTTCAGAAATCATCAACAATACATCCGAGTAGCGAGCGATAACAGCATCGTTATGTGGTTTCATACCATCATTTTGTGCTGTAGTATCAAAAGCATATTTTTTCATGCGTGCTCCAGCTGTTTTTTCGTATGTATCACCAGATAGATCCAGTTTGATTGCTGATGGGTGGTATTCCAAAGTTTCTCCATCTGCCATTACTATTGGATTTCCATCAGGCCCTAGTGGTTGGCCTGCAAAATATGTCATATCAAAACGTGGATCTTGGCTAGCAGTTCCATAACCAAATGCATTCAAAGCTTCTATGGTTGCACTGGCACCATTCCATCCTCCTTGTCCAAATGCTTTGGCATGTTCGTAGTGACGAGAACGTACAACATTCAAGAATTGATTATCTGGAAATTTAACAGGATCCATGGCTACTGTAAAGATGTTTTCAGAAGAAGATTCATTTTCTACAGCGAAGTTTTTACTAAAGTTTGACTCCAATGAATAGTTGAGCAAGGCAATATGTTGTCCGTAGACAATTGTTGCTTCATATGGGTTCAAAGATGTGCCATCCACATTAATCGCTATTTGCATTGCATCTGGATGAGTGCCATCATTCGTATTGTTATCTGTGTAGATATTGGCATTTAGGCAGAGTTTCATTAGATAGAAATAAGCAACTCCCTGAGTCACACGCCCATAATATTCTCCCGACTGATTTGACTTGTTGGGAGATAGCAATGGAACAGCTTCTTGTAGCTCCTTAAGAGTAAAAGCAAAAACCTCACTGCGTGTACTTTGTGCTACATCAGCAATCTTTTGGCTTGAACTTTCTACAATTGGAATTTGTCCAAACATATCTAAAGCATAGAAATAATAAATAGCACGAAGCGCGCGCACTTCTGCAAGATATGGATCAATAGCTGTGTTACTTGGGTCAGCTTCTTTTAATTCTTTTAGCTTATCAATCGACTGGTTACACTTAGCAATAACGCGATAATAAGTATCCCAAGCATTTTTGACGATGCTATTGTCAACGCTCCAATTGTGTTTAAATAAATTTTGCCAAAGACCTCCATCATACCAGTCACCTCCACGGGTTGGAAGGACAGCATCATCTGTGCTAAATGTATTTAAGTCATAAACTTGGCGGTCATTCCCCTGTATATTACCCATTTCGCTATATAGAGAAGCGACGGTATTTAGGTAAATCAATGTAGAGCTTTGGTATGCTGTCGTTTCAGTAATCTGATCTTTAGGTTCTTCTTCTAGAAAAGAATTACATGAATTGAGTGCCAGTGCGGTTATAAATAGTCCGCTATATAATAGTCCTTTTTTCATTGTTATATTGGATTAAAAATTAACACTTAGTCCAAGAGAGTAAGTTCTTGAAAGAGGGTAGAAACGTCTGTCGTCAATACCTAGATCACCACCTACTGTAGTGCTGTTGATCATTGGCGAAAGACCTGAATAGTTTGTAAATGTGGCTAAATTGTTGACAGAGAAAGTCAAACGAAGATTATTTACACATCCCCAGTTTTCTGTAGGCACGTTCCAACCAAGTGTTACATAGTCAATATGTACATAGTCGCCATCTTCCAACCAGTAGTCAGTTACTGTTGAGTCATGAATGTTGCGTGTGGGAGCACTAGCGAGTACATTATATGTTGGAAATTGTTCCATATTCATATAAGAACGTGATGTGCCATTGTAAATCTTGTGTCCAAAAGCACCATTCATTTGAACAGCAATATCGAAGTCTTTATAGCGGAAAGAAATGTTAGCACCTGCCAATACTTTTGGCATAGCTTGACCAGCGACATAACGATCTTCACCATCTGCGATGTTTACTTCTCCATCATGATTGATGTCCACAACGTTGTAACTATATTCACCAAATCCGTTGTCGACTAGTCCAGTACATTTAGGTAAGTAGAATACACCAATTGGTTTGCCTACCATTTGATAAAGCACATCGTTTTTACCTCCAATAGAGCCTGCGCCACTCACACCACCAAGTACCATGTACTGAGTTGTTGTCAAGTCTTCCCCTCCATATGTGCCATTCAAAGAAAGCAATTTGTTTTTTTGCCAAGCTGCATTTAGATTGATGTTCAATTCCATATCTTTAGTTTTCAATGGAGTGAATCCCATGGTGATTTCTACACCAGTGTTGCTCATTGAACCTAGGTTGGCCAACAAAGTATTGTAAGTAAATGGTGGCACAGGCACGCTATAATTATATAGCAAGTCGTTTGTTTCTGAATAATACCAGTCTGCACCCAATGTGATTCTGTTATTAAGAAATGCAGCGTCTACACCAACATCTACTGTTGTTTTTACTTCCCATTTTAAATCAGGGTTTGCGTTACGTTGTTGAGCCATAGTAACTGTAGATATACCATTGACAGAAGTAACACCTGATGGCGCTAAAAGTGCCATAGATGTATAAGAGTCAATGGCATCTTGATTACCTGCAAGACCATATCCTGCACGCACCTTCAACTTATCCAACCAAGTGACATCTTTCAAGAAATCTTCTTTAGTCATGTTCCAAGCTAAAGACGCAGATGGGAAATAAGCCCAACGGTTGTTTTTACCAAACTTAGAGGAACCATCAGCACGTAAATTGACTGTAGCAATGTATCGATCATTATATACATAGTTGAAACGACCCATAAATGAAGCCAACTTGTTGTCATTAGCGTACGAACCTACACTACCATATTTTACAGTTCCACCTGCTCCAAGGTTATAATACTGGAAAGCATTTGTTGTAAATCCTTGTGCTCCTGCATTAAACCCAGTATAGTCGTATTTTTGGATTTCAGCAAGACCTAAGGCGTCAATATGATGTTTCCCGAAATCTTTCGTGTACGATAACATAGCATTAGCCATCATAGAACTAGCTTTGTTGTCATAACGATTTGCTTCTCCTTGATTACCTTGTCCAGCTTTGATATCAAATGGGATATAGGTCATGTTCTCTTTCACATTGTAGGTGTACGAACCAAATACAGAGAATTTCAATCCCTCAATGATTGTATAAGTTGCTTTACCATGTACATTGACATAAGCATTGGTTTCTTTGTCATTGATGTCAAGACGTCCAAGTGGATTTTGTACTTCATTAGCATTCGGATTTTCATCCCATAAACCTGTTGTTGGGTTACGGTGTGTGGGAAATGTAGGATTGTAGGATGCAGCTGAATAGAAAGTCTTTTCGTAGTCATTGACATATTTGTTTTTCTTCAAAGAAGCAAACATACCAAATTCTAACTTCAACTTGTTGTTAAATTTGTATTGCATAGCATCCAACTTGGCTGTGTAGTTGCGCATACTATTGTTTTTAATGATACCTGTTTGGTCAATCATTCCAATAGAAGCACGATAGTTGCCCGTTTGATTACCATTTGAGAAAGATAGACGATGGTTTTGAGTAAAACCAGTACGTTGCATTTCTTTGATAAAATTCGTGTTGGCATCTGGGTCGAAGTCTAGTAAATTCGGATAACCTTTTGTTTTCA
The DNA here is from genome assembly GCA_963668535.1 of Bacteroidaceae bacterium. Taxonomy (GTDB): domain Bacteria; phylum Bacteroidota; class Bacteroidia; order Bacteroidales; family Bacteroidaceae; genus F22. Next base: position 902,771 of record OY764867.1, on the reverse strand, counting down.
TTGCGCGGAATTCATTCGCACTTAGCATATCCAAGTTGTCATAGACTGTTTCTACGCCATATGTACCATCATATGATATAGAACTCACACCGTTTTGTCCCTTTTGAGTCGTTACAACAATTACACCAGAAGCACCTCGTGAACCATATTGAGCTGTTTCAGAAGCATCTTTTAGAATAGTGAATGTTTCAATGTCAGAAGGTGCTATGGCATTCAACATGGCCAAGTCTCCAAACACTCCATCAATAATGACTAGTGGATCATTACCACCAGTTAGCGAAGTGGTCCCACGCACACGGATAGAAGGAGTTGATGTAGGGTCACCACCTGTTTTTTGGATATTGACCCCAGCTACTTTACCTTTAAGAGCTTGAAGAGGAGAACTAACAATGCCACTGTTCATATCTTCCTTGCCCACTTTTTGAACTGCACCAGAAATAGTACGTTCGCTACCTGTTGCATACCCCACGACCACTACATCTTCGACGAGCACTGCATCTTCATGCATTGTTACATTAATAGTCGATTGGTTGACAACGATTTCTTGTGTTTTATACCCAACGTATTTAAACACTAATGTGCGCCCTTTCTCGGCTTTTACACTATAACGACCATCAAAGTCAGTTATAGTACCTGTTGACGTTTCTTTGACTAAGATGTTGGCACCTATGATAGGTTCACCTGATACATCTTTCACTTGACCTGTCACGATAATTTCTTGTGCATAAGCACTAAGTGTGAGAACTAAGCTTATAAGCAAGCACCAAGTTCTCATACCGTAAAAACGAAATTGTTTCATTCAGTACGATTTTAAGTTAACAATATAAATTACATCTGGTTAATAGCACACATAAACTGTGTCTTTCATGTGCCCCACAAAAATATTTGTTTTGTAATAAGCTGCAAAGCAACATAAAATAGATTAAGATGTATTTTTTTTAAAATCGTCTGAATGACAGTGTGTTTTGTTATGTTTTATTAGTCGCTTATTAAGGTCGTTTTAAGTCTTCTGTAGGATAATATCAGTTAGTTTCTGTTCAAAATCTTCTTTGGAGACTAAGCTTTTTGCCTTAATCTTTGCTCTATAGACATAAATTGTATTGATGTTTAAAGATAGAAAGGTCGAAATACGCTTCGAGTCTGTGATACCAAGTCTCATCAATGCACAAATACGCAATTCAGGGGTTAGATTACCTTCTGGAGTTAACGAGAAAGCATCTTTAGGAGCAAACAATTGATTGAATTGTTCTACAAAATCAGGGAACAACCTAAGAAATGTCTCATCAAAAGCATCGTGTACCTCTTCTCGGTTCTGTTTTAAATCAAATTCTTTACGCAAGAATCTAAGGTTTTGGTATTGTTTAGTCTTGACATAACGTTCCATTTTACGAATGATTTCTTCAACATGTTCTAGATATTCAATTTTACTATATAATGTTTGAATAATAAACGCGTTTTTTATTTCAGTCGTTTCAACCAACTGCTTGTTGATGTAACTGATTTTGTGTAGCTGATCACTGATTTGAGTGTTTTGTTGACGTAAGCATTTCCTTTTTTTGAAATTCATCCACAGAGATGCGAGTAAGGCCAAGCATAATACGAAACTAACAATAAGAAAAATAGCCAATGCCTTTCTGTCTCCCTCAATACTTTTGATATGATAAGCATCAATAAGAGGAAGTACTTGTTGTACCTCTAACTTTCGATGGCGAGAATTGTAAAAATTAGCATCATCCAATGCTTTGTGTATATATACATTAGCTCGATTATATTTGCCGTCATGAAAGAGGGATATGGCCAAGTCTTTCATTGCTGTTGTCTCAGTAGTGGATGTTTGAAGATCCCTTATAGCTGAAGACGCATAATGATACTGTGCCGTATATACATCCCCTTTATCACGGTAGAAATGTCCTAATATAGAATGTATTCTAGCTTGTTCGTGTAGTGAGCAATCGGGATCTTTAAGTAGTCTATACAACCTTTCAACTTCTGCTTTGTAATTCGTTTTGGTTGGAGTAATATCCAAACTAAAGCTCGTATTAGGCATCAGTCTCTGAGCTGAATCACTGTAGGCATTTTGTTGTTTTATATAGGAATAAACGTATGGAGTATCTTTACTGTGACTAGCCATATCAGAAGCCATACGTTGTGACATTAAATAGTATTTTTTGAGTTGAATGGTGTCCAATACATTCGGATTTATACGAGCGTGTATATCATAGGCCTCTTTGAAAAGTCCTGTGTTGACACAATATTGCATCAGATCTAATAGAGCTAAGTGTTGCAAATCAGTATTGAGTGATTGGGCCAACCCTGAACATTTTTGCGCATAATAGTACGCCGAGTCTGAACGAAAAAAGATATATTCATTATACAAATGAGTATATAGTTTGAATCGTTCTGAATCGCTGTCGATAAGTTGTAATGAATCTTGCAATGCTGCAATACGTGAGTATTTGACATGCAAGTATTTAGGCACATTCGCCAAAGTGTTGTCAAGTACATGCAATATGGAATCACGTGTTTCTTGAGATACGATACTGGGTGTTTTTTGTACATCTTGATGGCATGATTCAAGACATATGCTGACGAGACATATTAACAAATAAGTAGTACGCATGGAATTAGTTAATGTAAATTAGTATTGTAGAATAATAGGTTATACCGCAAAGATAACGTTTCTACCCATAATGTCAAAAAAGAGCATACCTTTTCAGATATGCTCTTGAAAAAACAATGGTTTTAGATATGTATGATAAACTATTGAATAGGTACTAAGGAAATAGCCCAGCCTCCTGCAGCCACCGCATGCAACTTCAAAGTAGAGTGGTTGTTTACTTTTTTCTTTTCTATTGTATATGCTTGAGGATTCGTTTTATAATTAGCATCTTTGGCGTCACAATAAATTGTAGCTGTATATTGAATGCCCTTAGGTAGAAAATCGAGTTTTATTTTAGAATCATGTGCTTTCTCACCCGCCGTCGAACCTATAAACCAACGATTCCCATTTCTTTCTTTACGAGCCACAGTTACATAGTCCATCGGTTCTGCTTCTAAGTAAACACTCTTATCCCAATCAACTGCTACATCTTTGATAAATTGGAACGCATCCATAAATCGTGCATAATTTTCAGGAATATCAGCGGCCATTTGCAAAGGAGAAGACATGGTGACATATAAGGCCAACTGGTTGCCTATTGTACAGTTGGCATGTGAATGATTATTCGGATTAAGTTTTGACAGATCCATTTCAAAGATGCCAGGCGTATAATCCATAGGTCCACCGATAAGGCGTGTAAATGGTAGGATACTTGTATGAGATGGTTTGCTGCCACCAAAAGCTTGATACTCAGTACCACGTGCCGACTCATTTCCAATCATATTAGGATAAGTACGGCATAGCCCAGTAGGACGTACTGCTTCATGAGCATTGACCATAATTTTGTGATCAACTGCTTTTTTGATACAATATAAGTAATGATTGACTACCCATTGGCTATAGTGGTGTTCCCCCCGTGGAATGATATTTCCTACATATCCACTTTTTACAGATTCGTATCCATGATCATTCATAAACTGATATGCCGCCTCGAGATGGCGTTCATAATTTCTGATAGCTCCTGATGTCTCATGATGCATAATCATCTTGATATGTTTTGATTTGGCATATCGTTCTATTTCGTTTACATCAAAATCAGGATAAGGGGTCAAGAAATCGAATACATAATCCTTATTATGCCCAATCCAGTCTTCCCAGCCAATATTCCATCCTTCTACCAGTAGACCATCAAACCCATTCTCGCTGGCAAAGTCAATATATCGTTTTACATTTTCTGTTGTCGCTCCGTGTGTACCATTAGGAGTTACTTTAGAATAATCCGTTACCCCTAGTTGTACACTTGGCAAATCATTCGTATAAGACCAAGTGCTTTTACCTGTAATCATCTCCCACCATACACCCATGTATTTCGTTGGATGTATCCAAGAAGTATCTTCTATGACACAAGGATCGTTTAGGTTGAGTGTTATACGCGAAGCCAAAATATCTCGTGCATCATCACTTACAATGATTGTTCTCCAAGGAGTTTTACAAGGAGATTGCATGTATCCTTTTGCTCCCGAAGCATCAGGAGTTAAATGTGAGGTAAAGACCATGGTTGTATCATTTAGGTTTAAGTGCATGGCTGGATAGTTTACCAAAGCAGCTTCGTGTAAGTTGATGTATAAGCCATCGTCTGTTTTAAGCATTAATGCTGTTTGTACACCGGTATCTGAAAAGATCGTTTGTGACGCATTATCGCAGACTGCACTATGCAATAATCCACGGATTTCACTCAAGCGTGATTTTGTATAATCATATTCTTGTGTGTCATAGTCGCCTGGAATCCAATAAGCCATATGATCACCTGTCATGGCAAATTGGCTATCTTCTTCTTTGATGACAAAATAATTTAATCCTTTTTGCTGAGGAAATTCATATCTGAATCCAAGGCCGTCGTCAAATAAACGGAAAACAATGTTCATATAACGTGCTGTCCCTTTTTGGTGGAGTTTGACAATCAATTGATTATAATGATTGCGGATACTTGACTCTTCTCCCCATACCGTTTGCCAAGTGTTATTGAAGGTGGATTCTTCACTATCAAGCAATTCAAAGCCAGTGCGCAATTCACTACCATCGACTAAATCAAATCCCAACATACTAGGTTTGATAACCACCTTCTCACCAAGATCTAAACGATAACTCGGTTGGCCCTCATCTGTCAAAGAGAAAGTGCATTTCAGTGTACCATTAGGTGATTGGACTTGTTGGGCAAACGTTATATGCATGCACAACAACATACTAATTAACAAGGAAATTCTTTTCATACTATTTTTTGGTTAATACATTATGCAGACAAAAGTAGTGTAACAAATGACATCAGCAAAGCGATGAAAGTATATTTAAGGTCGTTTTACTGTGTAATATACTGGCATACAGTATGTTAAATCACTTTTTTTCTCTCCAGATTAAGGTGCTTTTTAAGTCTAGAACCTGTTTTTTATACTTTTACATGCAGTATTTAAGTTTGAAAAGTATTACCTTTACGTATAGAAACCATAAAACTTAGACACATGAAACGAACATCCATTTTATTGAAATCTCGGAACGTTTTGTTCAATGCTTCGTTATTGGCAATTCTGTTCTCTGCATCTATTACGTCAGCCTCGTGTGCAAGTAGTAACAATGATTCTGTACATGAGTCATCTGAACGGAAAGATGTTGTGCTCACAAAAGATGAAGAAGCCCTTGTGACTTCCACCAATACGTTTGCTTTTCAAGCTTTAAGCATGCTTGGTGAAGAGAATGACGATGTGCTTTTCTCACCCCTTAGTTTAAGCATGTTGATGGGCATGCTACAAAACGGAGCGTCGGGAGAAACGCAAAGTCAGATTATCAATACACTCGGTTTTGTGCACTGTACTTCCGACGAAGTGAATGCTTATTACCGTAAGATGCTCACTGCAGCAGCGACGTTGGATCCACAAGTCACATTGTCTATCGCTAACGCCTTGTATATTGAGAAGCATTTTTCGGTCTATCCTACTTTTATAGAGACTGCTCAGAAGATGTATGATTCTGAAATAGGTGTGCTAGACTTTGCACAAGATCCAGTGGGTATGATCAATAGTTGGTGTAATGACCATACAGAAGGCAAAATACCAGAAATCATTAAAGAATTGGATCCTAGCATGGTGGTGGTATTGCTGAATGCTATCTATTTTAAGGGAGATTGGTCGCAGCCATTTGATCCAGAAGATACTGCTCAGAAAACATTTACGTCTAGTAGCGGAGCCACTCAGCAAGTAGATATGATGTATTTGAAAGCATCATTTGATTATTTTGAAAACGACCATTTTGTAGGGGTAGAGTTACCTTATGGCAATAAAGCTTTCTCAATGGTTGTGATGTTGCCTAAAAATAATCAGACTCCTCTAGAAGCTCTTGCGACATTGGACGAAAGCAGTTGGCATAACTTATATGCTAAAAAATATAGGCATGACATACAACTGACTTTGCCTAAGTTTGAAACAAAAAGTGAGATGAACTTGATTCCAGCAATGACCAAGCTTGGTATTGCGGATGCATTTAATCCAGCAAAAGCTGATTTCTCTAATGTAAGTGAGCAAGGTACATTTTTGTCTTTATTGAAACAAAAGACCTATCTCAAACTAGATGAAGTTGGAACAGAAGCAGCGGCTGTAACTATCGGTGGTTTAGAAAAGACTTCCTTGCCTCCACCGCCCATTATCTTTACCGTAGATAGGCCGTTTTTGTATATGATTAAAGAAAACAGTACTGGATGCATCTATTTTATAGGCCTAAAAAATACTATCTAGTGAGATAGCCTGATTGATAAGTGAAGAAGGAGCCATTCCTCTATTGGGAAGAGGCTCCTTCAATGTATATACCTCTATTTTTATCAGGATTATTTATTCGGGAGACTATTCAAAGTGTTTAGTCATGCCAACCCCTCACGAGTGTTCGCTGACTTCTACAATCCCCTTTCTAGTCATGACCAAAACAAGGTGTTTGTAGCTAACTTCTTCGTTATAAACTAGCCGCATTATGACGTGTATATAGTACCGTCTTTGTGCTTTGATAGATACCATGTGATTATTTTTGTCTAGAGTCTGTAGACGTACTTCTGGATTGTCCATTTTGTGAGTAAATCGATGCAGATACAATCTGAATATATCGTGTATACCAGCTTTTTGATAGGAATGCAACTGCTTAAATTTCTTATTATCCAAACTTACATGTGTGCGATAAGCAATAATTTTCTCATTGTTGATCACATTTTCCATCTCTAGTAAACCAGTACGATTACGCATCGTTAGGATCTCCTTAGGAATATGTTTGTCTTTGACAAAGAGCATGCCTTCACGTATGACGCCTACACGCTTAGCACCAATGTGAATTTTAGCTTTAAAGTCATAGAAGTGTTGATGTATCTTGCCAGCGAAATAATAACGCATGAGTTCTTTGATGCGATCTTTAAGCATATAACTCACAATCAGAGCTAAAAATAAAGGAAGTGAAGCATTGCCATAACGCCAAGCTATAGCAAAGGCAATGATGGTAGCAAAAACCATCGCTATTCCTGCGGCTATGCTAAAAAAGACTTGACTAATGGCATAACCATCTTCTTTTTTCTGTAGTCGGATATAGAGGATCTTTTCTACATATTTCTTTAGTAGGCTATATCTAGCGACCAGCTCCTGATTATTTTTCGGAGTGTCGGGTTGGGCGTAGGTGAATTGGTGCGATTCTGCATAAGTCTTCTCGTGTACTAGTATGCTCAGTAGGTTTTCATCAGATAAGGCGTGACTCTTTGCTATCTTGATGACACGAAAAGTGTATATCTCAATAACTTTACTCAGATATTCATCCACCAAGCGAAGTGGATTTTTTTCTCCCAATTCCTCAAATGCTGCAATATACTGCGATGTCTCAGCACTTGTGGTTAAGATTTCTCGCACTCGATTGACCATTTCGGGAACATATGTGGCGTAGTCGTGGATAATTCGTTCGATATGAGTGATTTGTGTCTTGTTGTCATTAAGTTGGGCTACTGCATCCCGCAAGGCACTTTTAGCTATAGCAACTAACATCTTACTATGATATTCGACCTTATCAAGATGAGCAGACGTAGGTTGATTGAGATACGCTTGAATATGAGTGTGTAACTTCTTATAGGGATTGGCTTGTCTGTCTGTGAGTTGTTGAATCGTTGATACCGGAATTACAAGACGTATATTGGATTTGACATCCTTGTAAAACTGAGTTGGCCCATAGTTAGCTGCATTGATGTCTAGACTGTTGGGGATAAAGTACCAACTTTGCAAAGAAAATTCATGCTTCTTCTGTGGACTATCTGGGCGGTAGCTCACTTTAAACTCTACAGAGTACTGGTCATGTATTTTGGTCGTAACGTCTATCATAGTGTAGTTTTAAGGCTGTGTGTATATACAAAGATACAAATATTGCGGCATATGGCCAAATAACTCACTTACTTGCCAAAGTTGTGGTGACAAGGTTACCCTTTCCTTTGGAATAGGTAGAGAGCGTCGATTCAAACGTTTGAATCGATGGGACCAAACATTTGAATCGATGGAACCAAACGTTTGAATCGACGATTGCAAGCCTTTGCAAATAAAAGTCGCGCCTTAATAATACAATAATAGAGTGGTATTACTAAAGTAAGACTTACTGGAATTTCTTTGCTACCATTTTATACGTGGGAATATCTACTCCATTTTCTTCTGCAAGAGCTATCAGGTCGAAGAGTTGGCCTTGTATTTCAGTTTCATGTCCAGCTTTCATATCCTTCTGCATAGATGCCGTTGAATTGGGATCCAATGAATCCATGACTCGTAAGTTATAGGTTACCTGATCTTCTTTAAATGCGATACCAAGCTTCTTGCCCAAAGCATAGCTCTCTTCACTCAATCCGATAAAAGTTTGGCGAATCTCAGGATTTTCCTGAACGCTTTGCATCGTGCAATCATAATACATACCGGTAACAGCCATAGCAGATATAAAAGACCACTTGACAAAAGTATCTCTATTGATGTCATCCGATATGTTTACTTTGATGCCACTATGTTCAAGCGCGGCTCCGACCTTTTTCATTTGTAGGTCCAAAGCTGGAGTGGACTGTCTGCTACCATAGACTATGCGAAAGACTTTGCCCATCTGTGTGATGTGACCTGGGGCATTTTTATACCCAACAATGTATATACAACCATCAAGTACCTCAATATTATCTGGTAGTAAGCTGGCTATTTTAGGTCCTGTGCCATAGACATTGAGAATAGGGATGACTAGGGTATGAGCATGACTAGCTCTTGTAATCATATCTAAAATAGATGATATACTGTAGCCCTTAACACATACAAAAATGACATCTGCTTTATCTTGATAATCATCAGCTGATAGGGCAGGGATAGGTAGTACGTGTTCGCCTTTGAGATCAGAATGATAGTGTAATCCCTCTTTTTGTAAGGCCTTAAGATGGCTGTCGCGTGCAATGCAGGTTACATCTTCACCTGCCAAATATAGCATGGCAGCTATACTACCGCCTACACCACCAGCACCTGCAATAACATATTTCAATTTTTCCATAATGACCTGTTTAGTGATATGATGTTATGTATTCTACTGACAAAGATACGATATTTATTGGGCCAATATGTGACTAAAAGTAACTTTTTGTGTGTTACTATATACATTCTGTAAATATTCTGATTTTTATAACTCTATCTGCAATCTTCTAAATCTCTTCAGAATTGACTTGTACTTTCGTAGTCTACAGAATGAAAATAGTATGTTGAACGTATAAGATGAGGTATAGTATGAGAAAGAAGATGTTGGTATTGCGCGTGACTTGTGTGGCAATTGTTATCTTGCTAGGGTGTGGTATGCAGTTGTCGGCGCAGACTGTAGAAAGAGATACTCTTGGCATAAAGGTACGTGACTCTATCCGTGTGTCCGAGCAATACACACCACGTTATCTACCTCGTTATAATAATCATCGGTACTACAACCCTGCACAAAAGATGTTGGAGTTGCCCAAATTGCGTACTTCAAATTTCAAAATCCCGTCTATTGAATGGCCCAAATATGATAAAGTCCTTCGATGGGGAGTGCCTGCGGCATTGATTGGAACAGGTATCTTATGTAAAACAATACCCAGTGTGTCGAAAGTTATAGATAGAGGGACTGCCTTTGAAGTACAAGAGGATGTGCAACAAAAATTTCCGATTGATAATTACACACAATATACTCCACTGTTGGGGGTGTATGCGCTTGACTTTTTGGGCGTACCAGCCAAACATAGTCTTAAAGAACGTTTGGTCTTGGGGGCCACCTCTATGGCCATTATGGGAGTAACGGTCAATAGTCTAAAGTGTAGCATACATCGTACTCGTCCCGATCATAGTGATAATCTATCATTTCCTTCGGGACATACAGCCATGGCCTTTACGGGAGCTCATCTCCTGTATAAAGAATATAAGGATGCATCCATTTGGATACCAGTTGCGGGCTATTCAGTTGCTGCTTTAACGGCAAGTCTGCGTGTGATTAATAACAAACACTACATCAGCGATACACTTGCTGGTGCAGGAATTGGTATATTGAGTGTGGAATTAGCCTATCAAACATTGCCATTTTGGCGACGAGTCCTAAAATGGCCAGTCGATAAACAATTTGTATTGACCCCTACTGTGGGAGAAAAAAATATAGGTGCTTACGTAGCCTTTACGTTTTGATTATCTATTCTGTTTTGGAAAAGATATGATAAAACGTGTCCATGAATCGTCATCAGTGTGTAGCGAGAAGTTGAAGTGATGTTTCTCTAGTACTTCTCGTGTATAGAGCAATCCAATACCTTGCCCGGTCGGTTTCGTTGAAAAGAATGGGCTAAATAGCTGTGATTGTATATCTTCTGGAATACTTGCTCCATTGTTTGCAAGAATCAGTTGTGGAGGATTAGCGATCGTTGAAATGACGATATGTCCTTTGTCTTCTATACTTTCGACAGCATTTTTTATGATATTGATTAATGCCCCTTCAAACAAAGGAATGTCCAAATAAGCATAAAGCTTTTGGCTATCTAATTGGGTAGATACTTGAATATTATTAGGTTGCGTGTAAGAACGTATCATCTTATCGAAACGTGCAATATATTCATTGAGATTGGTTTCGCTCGTTTGTGGCTCAGGTATCTTCACGACATCGGCAAAACGAGTGATGAAGTGACTCATCGTCATGCACCTTTCTATACAGATATTGGTAACATCGCATATTTCTTTGTTGTCACCATCGTATGACAATGAGTTGACTACTGTGTCTAAGGTTGATGTAACACCTGCTACGGTATTATTGACCTCATGAGCAATCATTCGAATGACCTTTTCGTAAGCTATCTTTTCTGCTTTTCGTACTTCTGCTGTAAGGGTCTCTATCAAAATAAAGGGATGTGGAAATCCTCTATCCACAAATGTCTGTTTGGTACATCGATATATTTCGCTTGTGTTTAATCTGTATATTTGTGATTCGTTGGTTTGTAAGTTTACTAGATATTTGGCTAGTGGATGATGTATGGCGTGCCATGATTTTTCAGTTTGTGAAGCTTGCAGTATCTCTTTAGCCACTGGATTCATGCTGCTTATTTGTTCATCAAAGTCCAAAATGATAACCCCCATAGGTGAAGCGGCGATCAAGAGGTCTAGAAAATAATTTTGCTCTCGCAGACGTAGACGTTCATCCTTTAATTGCTGCATCATGCGGTTGAATATATCTACAATATAATCGGCTTCTACTTGCCCTACATTTTTGAGGCGGGAACTAAAGTCTTGTTCTTTGATGAGTTCTATTCCATTGCCAATCGTTTGCATAGGTTTGACGACCTTCTGGTAGAAGTAAGATAGATAAGTGAAAAGTAGTATAGCGATGAGGCTTGTGCCTACATAAATCGTCGTTGCTTTAATCGGTTGAGACATAGCCCATATGATAAAGCAAAATAGGAGGGTGATTAATAAGGTGAGTATGACAAAGTAGCTTCTTATTTTCATGGTTGTTGAGATGGGGTTATGGAGTGTGTCCTTTTTTTACAGTCACATCAATCTTATATTTTTCCATTCTTCTGTATAGTGCCTGTCTAGTGATGCCCAATGCTCTGGCTACAAGTGTTAAGTTGCCACCATGTTTGATGAGTTCTTGGCATATAGCTTGGGTTTCTACTTCTTGTAGAGTCATGCTATTGGTTGATGCACAGCAAGAGTCATCGGGATGTGCTGTAATTTCCGTTTTAACATTGCTATTAGGTAGCCCAAACTCGTCAAGTACCTTGCCATCTATTATGTTGTGATTACTCATAATAATCAGTCTATCAATCAAATTCTTTAATTCTCTGATATTACCATAATAGGGGAGAGTACAGAGTCTTGTCATTGCTTCTTCAGTAAAAGTGACTTTAGGGCTATTATGCTCTTCTTGTTGACGCTGAGCGAAGTGTTTGATCAGCAAAGGTATATCTTCCCGACGTTCTCTCAATGCTGGTAGATGTACCTGAATAAGGTTGATTCGGTAGAAGAGATCTTCACGAAATGTCTTTTGTTTGATCATCGTGAGTAAGTCTTCATTGGTCGCACACACAACACGCACATCAATTTTACGTTGTTTGCTATCACCTAACACTTCATATGTTTGATCTTGTAATACTCGAAGCAATTTGACTTGGCAACTTAAGTCTAGTTCACCAATTTCATCTAAAAAAATAGTTCCTTTGTCTGCGAGAGTAAATCTCCCTATACGGTCGCTAGATGCGTCAGTAAATGCACCCTTTTTGTGTCCGAACATTTCGCTTTCAAATAGAGACTGAGATATTCCACCTAGGTTGACTTTGACAAAGGCATTTTGAGCACGTTGGCTATTGCGATGAATGGCTTCAGCAATCAATTCTTTACCAGTGCCACTTTCCCCAGTAATCAATACACTGGCATTCGTTTTGGCCACTCTTTCAATAATTTTTAAGACGTCTGTTATCGCTTGACTTTGACCTATAATAAAGGAACGGTCGAAGGGGCTGGTCTCTGTTTTTGTGGCACTTGGACCGTTTGTGGATTGTACTGTGGGAGATGAAGACAACTCCAATGCTGTTTCAATTTGTTGCATTAATTGTCTATTATCCCAAGGCTTAGTGATAAAATCGAATGCACCTAGTTTCATCCCTTGTACCGCAATGTCTATACTTCCCCATGCGGTGATGAGGATGACAGGGGTTTGCGGGTGAATAGTTTTCATCTCTTGGAGAAGCCTTAGGCCTTCTTCGCCAGTAGTGGATAGAGAGTAGTTCATATCCATTAAAATGAGCTCGGGGCATTGTTGTTGAGCTATGAGCACAGCCTCACCTGGAGTAGCCGCTGTGGCAACTTCATATCCAGTGCGTGAAAGCATAAAATTTAAGGAAGAACGAATCGCTTTATCGTCGTCAATTATCAGTATCATAGTACAAATATATAGAGTTTAGGTGAAAAAAGTAAATGATACGGTTATTTTTCAAAATTTATAGGGGCGGTTATTTCACAGTTATTGTGATAGTCCCACAAGGTTAGACTTCTCAATTCATAGTAATAGTACCAGTATTTGTACAATTCGTTTATGTGTTTTTGACGAGCTTCGTCTTTGCTGGTTTGAGCGTCATTGAGGTCTAACGTGTTTATTTTGCCAGCCAAAAAAGTTTGCACACTCATTTGATAGCGTTGATGAGCTATGCTATCTGCTTGCATTGCCAAATACAGTTGCTCGCTTTGATTGTTGAATTGCTGTACCAAAAGAAACACGTTTTGTTCAAATTCTTGTTTTTCTTGTTTAAGTTGGCTGGCTACTATTTTTTTGTTCCCTTGGGCTACTCGTACTTTCCCTTTGCGTTTTCCCCAGTCTAGTAAGGGTATGGAAATGCCAATCTCAAAGATTTGGTTTTTCTTTAATCCTGTATAAGCCTTGTCAAAATCTTGTGTATGCCCAGTGTACCCAATACTGGCAAAGAGATTAATGTCTCGCATACTTCCTTTGGCCTGAGCTACTTTATAATCAGCCTCTAGCTGTCTTTTGCGGATGTTTTCAGCAAATGCATTGGCTGATTTTGCTCGAGCAAGTACTTCATCAAAATGCAAGACTAGATTGGGAGCTTCTTGGGGAAGTATGGGTTTTAGTTCGGTGCTATCAGTTATATTTAAGAATGAACGTAATTTAAAAAGCGCACTTTTATGTTCGCTTTGCATTGAAGTGAGATGCGACGTGGCATTGATTGTGCTTAGTTTTAGTTGTAATAAATCATTGGTACTAATCTGCCCAATATGTTTTCTAGCGATAGCCACATCGTACAATTTTTTTGCATTGCGTAGATTCTGTTCTGCGATACGTACGTTCTCTTCAGAAAGCAATAAATTAAAAAACTGTTGGACTGCGCTCACGGCCACTTCCTCGGTATCTGATATAAATTGAGCTTTGGCTTCTCTGTATTTTACTGGTTCTATTTTCCTTTGCCATTTTACGTCGTTGATACCAAATATGGGTTGAGACAGAGTTAAGCTAATGGGGACGGACATGTAATTTTCTTGTCCTTCTGCCCCCATTTGCTTGATATAGTCCAAGGAGGATTTAAGAGAGAGTGTACCGCCAGAAAACCATATTTTTTGTGTCATAGATAGTGCACTGTTGAGACCTAATGAGTTGCTTCTTACGTAGGTGTAATTTCCATTATCTTGCTGGTAGGCATTATATTGTTTTTGATAAGAAGGTAGGGTACCTTTAAGCGAACATTCTGGTAATAAGTCTGCTTTATATGTGCGGTATACCCAGTAGGCCGTTCTCATTTTATTGATCGCTACTGCTGCCTCTACACTTTGTAGGCGTGCTCTAGATATGACTTCCGTCAATGAGATAGAAGTCGAATCTATAGCTGGTGAGCATGCTGCATGTGTTTTGTGTCCACAAAGTGCAGCAAAGATCAGAAGTAGGTATGTAACTGGTTTGTTCATCTTGTCTATTTGATTTGTCTACCATCAAAAAAGCGGATGGTGCGATCTGTTTGTTTGGCTTGGAGTTCATTGTGGGTAACCATTATCACTGTACGGTTATCTTCTTCGTTAAATTGATGCAATAGGTCCATGATTTCTGTACCCATTTTGCTATCTAAGTTACCAGTTGGTTCATCGGCCAATAGAATCTTTGGATCTCCAATCATGGCACGAGCGATAGCTACACGTTGGCATTGCCCACCAGATAACTGAGTAGGCATATGATGCATGCGGTGACTTAGACCGACTTTTTCTAGGATGGCTTTTGCTTTCTCTGTGCGTTCTTTGCTAGATAGGCCTTTGCGGTATAAGAGTGGCAGTTCCACATTGTCTAGTATATTGAGAGAATGGATTAGATGAAAACTTTGGAAAATAAAACCAAGATTTTGATTCCTAAATTTAGCTGCGGCTTTATCTCCTAGTGAAGTGATATTGACGTTGTCGATGATCAGTTCACCACTAGTGGGAGTGTCTAATAGGCCCATGATATTGAGTAGGGTGGATTTGCCACATCCAGATGGCCCCATAATGCTTAGAAATTCTCCTTTGTTTACATGTATATGTACATTCTCAAGTGCTTGAGTTTCTATTTCACTAGTGCGATATACTTTGTTGATATTTTCTAGGGTAATCATATTTATTGTTTTAGAGTTATTGATATTGTTTATTGTGTCGGCTTATTCATCGTGTAGAACTTCTGCGGCTTGGATTTTGAAAGTGCTCCATGCAGATATTAGTACTCCACCAATAATGAGTAGACTCATTGTTATAATGGACAATACACTTGTGATAATTGTTGGGATGACTATCTCTTCGTGACTACTTAAATGCCCCGTTGTGATGTAATAGCCTATATACAAGATGATTAAGGGAAGAGTGCATAATAAGATGAAAAGCCCTTCATATATAAAGTTTAAAATAATATGTACTTTGCTTGATCCTATAGCCATCAATAGGCCAATCTCTTTGCGCCTTTGTGATGTGCGTAGCCAAAATGTACCAAGGATCCCGAGGAAAGCGCATACTAAGAGGAAGCTAACTAAGAATACTCCTTGTTTTATTTGTCGTACAAAGTACTCGTTTAGTCCTGCTTTTATGTGTGAAAAACTGGTTGCAGAGTTTATATATAGTGGTGAGGTGGAGATCAGAGCTTTGTTTTTATTTAGCCAATTTTCCATGTCTTGTTGCGTCATGTGTTGTTTCATGCGAAGGCATACCTGCACCGAATTGGAAGTCGCTCCTTCCGACTCGATACATTCTGATAGATCTTTTTTCGTTATTACTTCGTAGCACCCATCCATGACTTCCTCGTAGTCAGAGTAACGAATATTTTCTGCTATTTGTAAGATAGGCATAGGTCCGTAGTCAAATCCAGTGACAAGCGTATCTACAATATTTGTGTGTCCTGCCATTTTCAGTGCAGTGGACTTTGTTGGAATGATATAGTGTTTTTCTATTGCAGGGATTTGGTCTGCTAGTGGACGCCCATGAATATCTTTGCAACGAAAAACACGCATGACATCTTTGTTATAGTATCTAATGAGTACTCCGTGTACGTATTTCTTATTATTTAAAGAATCTTTGGCTAAATACATGCTGATATTACTATTATTGCTTGAGTAGGGCATCGAATTTACAGTTAGACCAATAGCATCTACAGCATTATTTTGACGGATATTCTTCATGATTTGTGTGATGGCAGTATAATCTTGACTAAAATCTGGCTGATTATCCACAGAGGTGGATACACTTCTACCGATGCGTAGACGCCAACAATTTTCGATGTTGGTACCAGTTGGCAGGGTGGATAGTTGGTAACTTTTGTATAAATCATTAAAAGCGACCCATATGATTGCCAGTACTATAAGGAGTTCTACGTACAACCATGTGTTTTGTTTGCGCTCGTTATATATGCGATGTAATAATTGTTTCCACATAATGTTTTAAGTTATAATGAGTTGACTATTGGGGTTTTACTCACTCTCCACGCTGGTATTGATGAACACAGAAAGTTCAGAAGAAAGCTAATAATTAAAGCAATGGCAATAGCTTCTATCTTTACTAATGACCATATGCTAATGGTTGCTGAAGAATCTGGATGGAATATCAGAAAATCAATGATCAATGGAATGAGTAACCAAGCTAGTATAAGGCCGATTACACCACCAATACATGTGATGATGAGGTTTTCTCGCAATAGTAGAGAGATGATGTCACTAATTGATGCTCCGTAGGCTCTTCGTATACTGATTTCTGCTTCGCGCTTTTTGAATGAGGCAAAGATGAGTCCTAATAGGTTGACTGCTGGTACTAATAGGAATAACAATGCAAGACTGCCATACTTCTTGTAAAATGCAGATGGGTCTGTTGTGTGATTGGCCCATCCCTCAGGATTGTACATCATACCTGCTGCTGTATCAATGGTTCTGGGAGTTATAGTAAAAGGATAGGATTGTTCTACCTCTTTGCATTTAGTGATAATTTCATTTTGGATTTTAGGGAAGTCTGCTTTGTCTTTGGCCAAAATCAATATGCTAATGCCACCACCGATTCCTTGTGTCTCATCATTGGTATTCATGACTATCTCTGATGTTGTGTATGGAATCCATATATCAGAGGATGAAACAAAATTGCCCATCGTGGCAGGTTCTACTATTCCTATCACTTTAAATGGTGTTTGGTCATTTAAAATTGTTTTGCCTACAGCGTTTTCAGCATGTCCCCATAGTTTGATGGCCATTTTGTTGGTAATTACAGCTACTGGACGTTTGTTGATGCAGTCATTTTCTGTAAAAGGACGCCCTTCGACAAAATTGAATGAGAGGATCTTGAAATAATTCCCATCGACGTAAGCAACTGTGCTTGGTTTGTAAGAAGTTTTGCTTACTGAAGAGAAGACTCTATTTTCGGATGTGATGAGCCCAACAAGTTCTGGAGTCTTTAACGGCCGCCATATTTTACGTATGCCTTCTATGCCATAGTATGAATTGGTTGTAAAATCACCATTCCTAATTTGTACTGCACGAGCAATTAATGTGCGCTCTTTATTGACTTCTGGTGGTGTCGGATTGAGATAAATCTGTATCATCAGTTCAAGTAGCATGATACCAGCTACAGATAGTGCGCTACCTATAATGGTGAGCCCAAAGATGACTTTGTTCTTCTTTAGTTGAAAAAATGTTTGTTTGAATAAATGTTTCATATGTTGGAATATAATATTGTATTTCGATGTTTTACTACTTAATATAGACTGTTTTTCTATCTTCGAAATCATGCATGTCATTGATTGCTACTTGGTCATTAACTGCTAATCCCTTGATAACTTCAATATATTTATAATTTGATTTGCCAAGAGTTACTTTTTTACGGTGCAGGCAGTTGTCCTTGTCTGCAATAAACATGGTGTATTCTCCTGGCCCTTGATAGCTAGAAAAATAGTCTATGCGCTTAATATTGGTTTTTGTGTTACTCATTATATTGATATCTGTTTTAAGGCCCGATTGTAGTTTGGGGTGATTAGCTTCTGCAAGGTGAACAGTAAAATGAATCATCCCATTTTTAGATAGTGGGGTTATGGATGTGACACTTCCTGCTAGTTCTTCTTTATCTAGGCACACTATAACTGGGCTATTAAGATGTATTTTATCAGCAAATGCATCTGCTATGGCTCCTTGTATTTTGTATTTTGAGAGATCTGAAATAACAGCTAGTTGTGTCCCTTGTTGCACGTTGGATCCAATTTGTTCGTTGATGTATGTTAGATAACCAGTGTGTGGGGCTTTGACCTTGGCTTGACTCAGTGTGTGCTGCATAATTAGTATGTCTTTACATAACATGCTATAGCTTAATTGTTGGACCTGTTCTTCGGCTTGTGCGATGTCACATTCGTTTTTGTATTGTTGACGCATCTGTTGGAGTTCGAGCTCTCCTACCTGAACACCCAAATGAGCTTGGGCTACATTTTCTTGAGTACCAGCACCAATACTGTCTAAATATTTCTCATTAAGCCATTTTACTTTTAAATGTTCTAATTTCATTCCGGCTACCTTGATTTGCATCTTTAAGTTTGCTTGCGTCGTTTGGTTGTTGACTTGTAGTTGATTAAGCTTTACTAAACGCATCTTTTTTTCATCAATCATTTGGTTGACTTTCGTTTCTGTGGCTTGTAAATCCAATTGCATAAGTGGTGTGCCTTCTTGCACTTTTTCTCCACCATGACAATATAACTTTGTGATACGTGAGTTGATTGGTGAGGCTATGATTTCTTCAAAGATAGGGTATACAGTTCCTGACGCGCTAATACTTACTTGCATATCTCCTTTGTCTACCCTGGACAACTTAACAAACCGTTTAGATATACTGGGGCGATAGACATGCAGTATGCCGATCGTAATAAAAGCTAATGCAACGATAGGTAGCCCTATTTTGACTAGTTGGCGTAATTTCTCTTTTCGCTGTGTGTGTACTGGAATTTTCTTGTCCATAAATAGTGTTTTAATATAACTACTATCTAGTAAGTCAACTTGTGTGCCAGTGAAGAAATGTTCTGAAAATCAGTGGTTTATGTGTTCGTTTAAGGTGTACGATACAGGATAAATGTCCGGAAATGGACAGATTTTTGGTGCGGATATACAAGAAAAGTCCCCAATCCAAAAAGGATTGAGGACTTTTTTGTACCCAGAGCCGGGATCGAACCGGCACGGATTGCTCCACTGGTGTTTGAGACCAGCGCGTCTACCAATTCCGCCATCTGGGCTGCTATTGTTTTCAATTGCGGTGCAAAGATACAGCTTTTATTTTAAGTTCCAAGAGAAATGAATAGAAAAAAGGAAAAAATATTTATTACGGGGAATTTCGTCCATTTCTTGGGAGATTCAAAAGGAAAAGAGTAACTTTGCGTCTATAGGGGTGTTCAGTTTGTGTAAGGGTGAACAACCTCTTTTCCTTGAAAATATACCTTTTATTAGCTGTGAATAATATGCATACATCTGATTATTGTGTCATTCTTTGTGGCGGAATCGGAAGCCGATTCTGGCCTGTGAGTCGTGCCTCTTACCCGAAGCATTTTATTGATTTATTGGGAGTGGGGCGTAGTATGATTCAATTGACTTATGATCGATTATCTAAGATCTTTCCTGTAGAGAACATCCATGTGGTAGCTGTTCAAGATTATGCCAGTCTGGTTGAGGATCAATTACCAGATTTACCTAAGGAGAACTTGTTGTATGAACCAGTTCCTCGAAAGACTGCACCGTGTATAGCACGTGCAGCTTTACATATTGCAGCGCGTGATAAGCATGCGCGTTTGTTGGTAGCTCCTGCAGATCATTTAATTTTACATGAAAATAATTTTTTGCATTCTGTAAAGCAAGCGATGGCATATTGTGTGCATCATGACTCCATTATTTCCCTTGGCTCACAAGCTACGCGTCCTAATACAACATATGGATATATTCAACGAGAATCTCCTGTGGATTCAGTCAACTTTCCTAATTTATACAGCACTCGTACTTTTGTCGAAAAACCTATTGAGGAAATGGCACAAGCATTTGTGCAATCTAAAGAATTTTGTTGGAATACCGCTCATTTTGTTAGTCGTGTCGATACAATACTGAAGGCTTTTAATGTGCATTTGCCAGCGGTAATGAAAATACTGACCAAATCAATGGATACTTATTGTTCTCCGAAAGAACAGGCTTATATAGATAAAGTATATCCTATGTTGCCTGCAGTATCTATAGATTATGGAGTCATGGAAAAAGTAGATAATGTTTTATTGTATCAAGGCGATTTTGGGTGGAGTAATTTGGCTTCATGGGATGCCTTGCATCATGCTTTGCCTAAAGATGAACAGAATAATGCTAAGCATGGAGGACAAACGCTAATGTTTAACAGTGCCAACTGTATGGTGGCTATGCCGTCAAATAAATTAGCCGTTGTTGACGGACTAGATAATTACATCGTGGCAGAAAAAGATGATGTTTTATTGATTTGTCCCAAAGGTGATCCAGATCGTGTACATCGGTATATGACTATTACACAGGTCAATTTTGGAGAGAAAGCAGATTAAAAAATAATGAAGCCATGTCATAGCGACATGGCTTCTTTTGTATCTCAATATGGGGGTATATGATTGTTGCTTATTTCATAGCTGATGCAATCTTATCCGCAATTACTTGCATCTCTTCTTGTGGAAGTGATAGCTTTGGATTGGAGAAGAGCATATCTCCTTCTTTATTGATGGGGATAAGGTGGATGTGTGCGTGGGGTACTTCTAAGCCCATTACTGCTACACCAACTCGTGTGCACGGAATAACTGCACCGATGGCTTTGGCTACACGCTGAGCAAATTGATGTAGTTCTGCGGTTTCTTCGGCCGAAAGATCAAATATATAATCAATCTCACGTTTAGGAATAACTAGGGTATGTCCCTTAGTTAATGGACTGATGTCTAGGAAAGCGTAGCAGTTTTCAGTTTCTGCTACTTTATAGCTCGGAATTTCACCTGCTACGATTTTAGAGAAAATGGTTGCCATAATATTCTTTTTTATGAATGAAGTAGATGCAAAAGAGGCGATAGACTACGTGTAGTCTATCGCCTTCTTTTACTTGATTGAAATATCTAATACTTCAAGCTTTATAGTGCCTTGTGGAATGGTGACATCAACAACATCACCTACTTTTTTACCAAGTAATCCCTTGGCAATAGGAGTACTGATAGCTAACTTACCTTGAGCAAGGTTGGCTTCGCTTTCTGATACCAATGTGTACTCCATTACTTTGTTGATGTTCAAGTTCTTAAATTTGACAGTTGTTAGAATCTGAACACAATCTGTGCTTAGTTGACTTTCGTCAATGATGGATGCTTCCATCAAAGTCGCTTTTAACTGACCAATTTTAAGCTCAAGCATTCCTTGGGCTTCTTTGGCAGCATCGTATTCAGCATTTTCACTCAAATCACCTTTATCTCTTGCTTCAGCAATAGCAGCAGAGATTTTTGGGCGTTCTACTGATTCTAGTTGTTTAATTTCGTTGCGGAGCCTGTCATAGCCCTCTTTTGTCATATATGCCATATTGGATACAATTTAGATTTATGTTGAAATAAATAATGTAAAAAAAGAATCCCAGTACGCAAGCGCACCGGAACTCCTTTGTGTTATGTAAGGACAAAAATAGGCCTTTTCTACCATATAAACAAATAAAATGATGTGTTTTTTTTCGATTGAGACCTTTTCTTGTTTGCTGATATTCAGAAGATTATATACCTCCTTAAAGTAGCTTTTTGATTTCTTTTTCGATATCTTTTATTTCAATATCTCGTTTTTTGATTTCTAATTTTTTGTCTAATAAAAAGAATGTTGGAAGTTGACTCACATTGTAAGTACGAGCAATCGTAGAATGAGCCCCATATGGGTCGCGCACACAAATCCATGGTAGATTATCGGCACTAGTACGCCAGAAATGGCGATCCTGATCATATGATATCTGATAGATTTCCAATCCTTTTTTGTGATATTGTTTGTATAAATCACGAAGAGCCAAAATGTGGGCTGGGGAGTTATCAGCTGCATAAGCAGTGAAATCAAGTAGTACAACTTTTCCTTTTAGTGAAGATAATGCTATTGCATTGTTATCAATATCACGAAGCTCGATGTCAATAAAACCTGTCTCATGTATTTTGTTGGCAGGAACGGTTAAAGTCTTATCAGCCTGATCTTGTTGCATCATCTCTTCTACACGTTTGTGCTTCATCGATTTGATGGCAATATTTACGAGATTTTTTGTGCGATCGGAATGTGGATGATCTAGTTGCATACTTGTTGCAACAGCTCGGAAACAATTTAAGTCTCTTTTGTTGTTTGCTGGGTCAAACAACATAAATCCATTAACTTCTTGAAATAATGCGTAGTAAGAAGATATTACCTGAGGATGTGCAAATATATAATCTTTACTAATATGATTTTTATATTCAGTGATTAACTCGTTGATGGCTGCACTAAAATTGCTTTGTGATAGGTTCATTTCTTTAGCCACACGTAATGTACTATCCAGCTTTTGACGTAACTTCTCTTTTTCTTGATCAAGTTGTTGAATGCGTGTTGATTCTAAAGACCCTTTGACAGTATAATCAGATGTATAGTGTGACTTATTTGCTGAAACTTTGATAACTTCTGTTGAATCTATTGCCAAAAAAATACGTTGATTCCCTAAACGAAGTGCGTAAATTTCTGGATTTTGAGGACGTCTACTCTTCAATGTGAAGAAACCTGCTTTGTTGAGTTTGACTGAGTCGCAGACTTCTGTTCCACTTACTTTAGTAGCATCTAGATAGAGAGTTTCTTCAGCTGCTCCTTTGATGTGTCCAGTCACTTCAAACTCATTTTGTGACTTACACGCAACAAATATTAAAAGTAAGGCGCTAAGATAAAATAATTGCTTCATTGACGTATAATTTTAAAGTAGAAACGGTTTAATTTTGCCACAAATATAGTTTAAATAGCCCATTTCTCGTACTGATTGTCACAAAAAAAATGCTATGGGACAAATTTCCTCAACTTTATGGCTATATATAAGATGTATTGTGTATCTTTGCGCGGAAAATAAGCAGATATTATTAAATAACAATTTTTTATGATTGACCCAATTGTTAAGACAATCGAGTTGCCAGATGGGAGAACCATCTCACTCGAAACAGGCAAATTGGCAAAGCAAGCCGATGGCTCTGTGATGCTCCGTATGGGAGACACAATGCTTTTGGCTACAGTTGTTGCCGCTAAAGATGCAGTGCCTGGTACAGATTTCATGCCGTTGCAGGTAGAGTATAAAGAGAAATATGCCGCATTTGGCCGTTTCCCAGGAGGATTTACAAAAAGAGAAGGCCGCGCGAACGACTATGAGATTTTGACTTGTCGATTGGTAGACCGTGCTCTTCGTCCACTATTCCCAGATGATTATCATGCTGAGGTGTATGTAAACATTATCCTTTTCTCTGCAGATGGTAAGGATATGCCAGATGCACTTGCAGGTCTTGCAGCATCAGCTGCTTTAGCTGTTTCTGATATTCCTTTCAACGGACCAATTTCTGAGGTACGTGTGGCTCGCATCAATGGTGAATTTGTTATCAATCCAACTTTTGAACAATATGAAGCAGCCGACATGGATATCATGGTAGCTGCCACTTACGATAACATTATGATGGTAGAGGGTGAGATGAAGGAAGTGTCTGAACAAGATCTTCTTGAAGCAATGAAAGTTGCTCACGAAAGTATCAAAACCCAATGTAAGGCTCAAATGGAACTTGCCGAAGCTGTCGGATCTACAGTAAAGCGTGAATACTGCCATGAAGTGAATGATGAAGATCTTCGCAAAAAAGTACATGCTGAATGTTATGACAAGGTGTATGAAATAGCTTCTGCTGGTAGTCATGATAAACACCAACGCTTTGATGCTTTTCAAGAAATCAAGGATAACTTCAAAGAACAATTCTCAGAAGAAGAACTTGAAGAAAAAGCAGCTCTTATTGATGTGTACTATCATGATGTAGAAAAAGAAGCGATGCGTCGTAGTATTCTTGATGAAGGTAAGCGTCTTGATGGCCGTAAAACAACAGAGATACGTCCAATTTGGAGTGAAATTGATCCTCTTCCAGGACCTCACGGATCAGCTATCTTTACTCGTGGTGAGACTCAATCTTTGACTACAGTTACTTTGGGTACAAAAGCAGATGAGAAAATCATCGATAATGTACTTGATCACTCAAAAGATCGTTTCCTTCTTCATTATAATTTTCCTCCATTCTCTACTGGTGATGCGCGTGCACAACGTGGTGTAGGTCGCCGTGAAATCGGTCATGGAAACTTGGCTTGTCGTGCATTGAAGGGAATGATTCCAGAAGATTATCCATATGTAGTACGTGTTGTATCTGAAATACTAGAATCTAATGGTTCTTCTTCAATGGCAACAGTTTGTGCTGGTACGCTTGCATTGATGGATGCTGGTGTACAAATTAAGAAACCAGTTTCTGGTATTGCTATGGGACTTATTAAGAATTCTGGTGAAGAAAAGTATGCTATACTTTCTGATATCTTAGGAGATGAAGACCATTTAGGTGATATGGACTTCAAGGTAACGGGTACACGTGATGGTATCACTGCTACACAAATGGATATAAAGGTAGATGGCCTATCTTTCGAAATCCTTGAAAAAGCATTGCTTCAAGCTCGTGATGGACGTATGCATATTTTGGATAAAATCGAAGAAACTATTGCTGCACCTCGTGCTGACTTTAAAGATCACACTCCACGTATCGAAACAATGATGATTCCTAAGGAATTTATTGGTGCAGTTATTGGCCCTGGTGGTAAGATTATCCAAGGTATGCAAGAAGAAACTGGAGCTACTATTTCGATTGAAGAAGTCGAAGAAGGTGGTCGTATTGAAATCGCTGGTAAAAATCGTGAGACTATTGATCGTGCAGTTAGCATGATTCGTGGTATTGTAGCTATCCCTGAAGTGGGTGAGGTATATGAAGGAACTGTACGTTCTATTATGCCTTATGGTGCTTTTGTTGAATTCTTACCTAGTAAGGATGGTTTGCTTCACATTTCTGAAATAGAATGGCGTCGTCTTGAATCTGTTGAAGAGGCAGGTATTAAAGAGGGTGACAAGATTGAAGTGAAGTTGATCGATATTGATCCCAAGACAGGTAAATTCAAATTGTCAAAAAAGCAATTGACTCCACGTCCCCCACGTGATAAATAATCTATACTGATTATATACATTATATATATAGCCTCACCTAATATTATCTTAGGTGAGGCTATTTTTTTGTTTATTTAAAATTTGTATATCAAATATCTTGCATAAGGTCATTTTTATTTGTAATTTTGGGAAGCAATTGAGAAAGCAAAGTGTATACAATACATTTACAAACAGAGGTTTGTTGTTATTGATTGTTTTAGTGTAATTGCTGTGTATAAGACTAAGTAACTTTAAATTTTTACTCATTTATAAATCAAAGAAAGTAATGACAAAATTAATTAATCAGTTCAATCTGAAAATTTCGCGAGTTTTTATTTTGCTATCGGTGTTTTTTGTTGTGATAGTGATGATTTCTCCCCAGCCAGTTCAGGCAACAAACAATGATGTGTGCGTGTGTGCACCACAAATTTGGAAGAAGATTAAAAAGAAAGCGAAAAAAGCAACCAAGAAAGTTTCAAGTACTGCTAGAAAAGCAGCACATAAAACAACGCATAAAGTATCTTCAGCTGCTAAAAAAACTGCTCATTCAAGGTTTGTAAGAAAAGCAAGAAGAAAAGCAAGAAGTGCTGCTCATAAAACGGGTAAGTATGCTAAAAATGCTGCTGTAGCTACAGGGAAGGGTGTGTATAAAGCAGCAACATCTTCTACTGGTAAAAAAATAGGTCGATTTGCGGTAAATCAAGCCAAAGATTCTAGAGGTGCTAAATTAGTTAAAGGACTGAGATCAAAGACTGCCAAAAACTTTTATAAAAATCCGAAAGCAGGGCTTAAGTATGCCGTTAAGAGTGGTATTCATAAAGCGAAAACAAATCCAGGAAAATATGTAAAGAATTTTGCCAAAAATAGATTTGAAGAAACCAAAGTCGGTAAAATTTATAAATATGGTGATAAAGCCTTGAAGACTTCTGTTGGTAAAAAGGTAAAAGGGTATGTGAAGTCTACTGCTGCCTCAAAGAAGGCTGTAAGATGGACAAATAACGCAAAGAAAGACGTCAAAAATTATGCATCAAATAAAGCTAGAAGCGTAGCCCATAAAGTTGCTCACAAGAAACATTCTCCAAAGATTATTCATGCCACCTATAATGGTCGTGCTAAGGCGCAAGTAATGCCTACACGTCGTACCCGTCGTTCTTCTTCAAACAAGAAGATGACTAAAGAAGAAGCCAAGAAAAAATTGAAAAGTGCAACTAATGATGCACTACGTAAGATTTTTCATTCAAAATAGCAATATTTTAAATAGATTTTAGTAACTAATTAAGTGGAGTGTGCTTCGAGCAACTCCACTTTTTTTGTGTCATTTTCAACCAAACTATAAGTTTTAGTTATTTAACTAAGATAATTAGTTTTGTAACTATTTAATTCCGTTATTTGCAATGTAGATAATATAAATAAGAATTGTAGGTGGGAAATCATCTATTATGTATAATATAAATGACTGTGTGATGAAAAGATTAACTCCAAGGGAAGAAGAAATTATGGAAATATATTGGACGCATGATGCTTTGTTCGTACGTGAACTATTGGAATTATTTCCTGAACCTCGTCCTCACTTTAATACCATATCAACCATTGTACGAGGCCTAGAAGATAAGGGGTTTCTTGGGCATGAGAGTTTTGGGAAAAGTCATAGATATTTTGCTGTAATTTCTAAAACAGATTTTAGTAGCAATACTCTTAAGGGTATTGTCGAAAAATACTATAATAATAGCTATTTACATGCTGTATCTACATTAGTAAAGGAAGAAAATATGAGCGATTTGGAAATAGATGAGTTGATCGCATTAATCAAAAAGAAATAAATGATGCATCTTGTTATATCTTATTTTTTGTGGGTGAACGTTTTATTAGCTGTATTGTATACAACTTATTGCGTCCTGACTCGTTCACAGGCTTCACATCATTTTAATAGGGTGTTGCTGTGGGTGGTTGTAGCACTTAGTTTTTTGTTACCTCTTCTACCTAGTGGATTATTTGATACCGAATCTGCAAGACAACAAATCTCATTGTGGCTACCTGATGTCGTTATAGGCACTTCAATAGTTCGTACAATTAATGTGGGGGGAGGACTAGGTGTACCTTTATGGGAAGTTGTACTACTCATTCTTTTTCTTATTGGTGCAAGCTATTTTGCTTTTAGTTCATGCTTGATGTATGCTAGCTTGTATAAAAAAATACGTAGTGGTCAATACGAATCTTTAGGTAATGGACTGAAGTTGATTCGTGTTTCACATTTATCTATTCCTTTTAGTTGGTACCGTTATATTGTGGTGTCTGATCATGAAGATCCTCAAGATTTACAGGCAATAATCTTACATGAACGTGCCCATATACTATTAGGACATACTTTAGATCTTTTACTACTTGATGTGTTACTTATTTTATTTTGGTGCAATCCTGTTGCCTGGTTGATTAAGCGAGATCTCCAAGATTTGCATGAGTATGAGGCAGATCAGTATGTAATTAACCAAGGCATCGATGCAATACAATATCAATTGCTACTAGTAACTCGCAGTATGGGCAGTAAGCGCTATGCCCTTGCTAACAGTTTAAACCATAGTAGCCTAAAAAAACGAATTATTATGATGCAAAAACAAAAAAACGAAACGTTAAGTTGGAGAAAGAATGCTTTGAAAATTGTAGGATTATTTCCTGTTGTTGCACTTATGGCTC
This sequence comes from Bacteroidaceae bacterium, assembly GCA_963668535.1. Classification (GTDB taxonomy): domain Bacteria; phylum Bacteroidota; class Bacteroidia; order Bacteroidales; family Bacteroidaceae; genus F22. The sequence goes on along the minus strand of OY764867.1, from coordinate 874,709 downwards.
TAGTGATTTCTTGTAATAAACAACAAGATACGCTAAAACATACAGAAGCAACAAAAGTAGAGTTGCAAAAAGCTAATTCAGAGGTTCAGCAAACAAAGACTAGTAATGAAGTATTCAATGTCGTAGAAGTAATGCCTACATTTACTGATGGCGGAATGGCTGGTTTTATTTCTTATTTGAGCACCAACATTAAGTATCCTGAATCTGCTCAGAAAGCTGGTAAAGAAGGTCGTGTAATTGTTCAGTTTATTGTCAGCAAAACTGGTGAAATTATTAATCCAGTTGTTGTACGCTCTGTAGATCCCGCTCTTGATGCCGAAGCCATTCGTGTCATCTCTACTATGCCTGCATGGACACCTGGAGAACAAGAGGGAAAAAAGGTAAATGTTAAGTATACAGTGCCAGTGAGTTTCAAATTAAAATAGCATAAGAATACTTACTCTCTTATTTCTCTACTAGAAAACGTTATGGTGTGCCAAGTATCTTGGCACACCATGTTTTATTTTTTATACCCTATCCAAGCCGTATGTGGTGATACATCAATATGTCCTCCAGATATTTTGTTTATGCCCTTTAAGTCAATATGACCATTTGCGCATACAGTGGTGTATCTACCTGTTGGAACACTTATACGAGCTGTTTTATTTCGTCCGTTAAGAATCACAACAATTTCTTTCCAACTATCTCCTACAGCTTTTCCGTTTATTTTGAAAGCGACCACTTCATTTTCATCAACAGGTAAGAATTTTAAGTACTTTCTCACAAGGTCTGCATTGCCCATATGAAAAGCAGGGTGTGCTTTACGCATATGAATTAAACCACGATAATAGGAGTACACTTCGTGATATTTATTTTTGTTAGACCAATCAATTTCGTTGATACTATCTGGACTCTCGAAACTATTGTGAACACCTTTTTTATCACGCAACATCTCTTCTCCTGCTTGTATAAATGGGATGCCTTGAGAGGTAAATATTGCAGTTTGTCCCAATTTATCTAATTTTATAAGGTTGGTGATGTTGAGGTTGGTGATGCTAGATTTTAAGCGATCGACCAAGCACATATCATCATGACAAGATATATAACTAATCATTTGTGTTGGCTGGATAGCCCAAGGTTTATTGGTATAATTGATTTTAGAAAAATCGATACCGTCATGTTGGATTCCTCCTACTATGCCAAATTTTATACTTTCTTCTTGGCCAGTTATTCCGGCTAGAAAACCACCCTGATGATCATTGTTAAAAGGACCACGTAAGGCATCACGAAGTTCATCGCTAAATGCAGCAATTCCTTGTAATTGACCAATGTTGGCTTTCATTGCTAAATCTTTTTGCGGTAATTGAGGTGTGCCAGCTGCCCAACCCTCTCCATACATGATAATACTTGGGTCTATTTTATTTATAGCTTGACGAATTTGGCGCATTGTCTCCAAGTCGTGAATACCCATTAAGTCAAATCGGAATCCATCAATATGATATTCGCTAACCCAATATTTGATTGATTCAATCATATATTTACGCATCATTGGCAATTCACTAGCAGTTTCGTTGCCACAGCCTGATGCATTTGAGTATGTATGCGTACTATCTGCAATATGACGGTAGAAATATCCTGGTGATGTTCGATCGAAAGCACTATATGGTGCACTAAAGGTATGGTTATATACAACATCGAGCACGACGCGTAGCCCTGCCTTATGCATTGCTTGTACCATTTGTTTAAATTCCTTTATGCGTGTAGTAGGGTTGTAAGGGTCAGTGCTGTATCCCCCCTCGGGTACATTGTAGTTTACTGGATCATATCCCCAATTGTATTTTGCTTCGTTTAGTTTGGTCTCGTCTATAGACCCATAATCAAAAGAAGGAAGTAAATGTACGTGTGTGATACCCAAGTCTACTAAATGATCCAATCCAGTTGATTCCATTTCTGGATTTTTTGTACCTCTTTCAGATAGAGCTAGAAATTTTCCTTTGTGTTGTATACCAGATGAAGAGTCAATAGAGAAGTCTCTGTGGTGCATTTCATACAATATTACATCACTGATATTTTTCAATGCTGGGCGTTTATCCTTATCCCATCCTGTTGGATTAGTATTAGCAAAATCAATAATAGCTCCTCGTTTACCATTGACACCAACTGCTTTGGCATTTATGCCAGCACTTTCTCCTAACCATTTGTCTTGCACTTTAACTTCAAAGGTGTAAAATGTATTCAATAAGTCTTCTTGCACATTAGTTGTCCATGTGCCGTCTGCCTGTGGTTTCATATGGATTGTCTCAATGGGCTTTCCACCGACGCCATCAGTATATATCCTAACAACCGCTTCTTCAGCTGTTGGTGACCATACACTAAAGAGAGTTTTGTTTGGTGTATACACCATCTCATCCAAATGTTTAGCAACGGGATACAATTCGTAACTTGCATATGTTTTTCCAGTTTGCTGGCAACTAATGGCTAAAGTAGCCGTGGTGCATAAAGCGCCAATCATAGCTTTATTCATGGTTATTATGTGTGTATAGGTTATTTCTTTTTATCCGATAACGCTTGTTGTAGTTGTTTTTGTGCTTTGGTGGGTTGTTTACCCGAAGAGATTCTAGATGGATGCTTGGTCATAAATTCTTTCCAACTTCCATATGCTTTTTCAGTCTGTGGGCGTCCACTTTGCAAAAAATGACAATATGCTGCTGCCAATCCATCTGTAGCATCTAGATGCTCAGGCATTTGTTTTTGTGGAATGTTGAGCATACGTCTTAGCATATCAGCGACCTGCTCTTTAGTGGCTTGTCCTTTACCAGTAATGGCCATTTTTATTTTCAGTGGGGCATATTCAGTAATAGGGATATCTCTCATTAAGGCCATAGCCATAGCCACTCCTTGTGCACGTCCTAGTTTCAGCATACTTTGAACATTTTTACCAAAAAAAGGAGCTTCGATCGCCACTTCATCGGGCAGAAAACTCTCGATGATGCTGGAGATACGTTCGGCTATCCTACGGAGTTTTAAATAATGGTCACCATATTTACGTAAGTCAATAACTCCCATGGCTATCATTTCAGGTTTGTTCCCAATAACCCGTAAAACACCATAGCCCATGATTGTTGTACCAGGGTCAATACCTAAGATAATTCTTTCTTTGGGGAGTTTAGACATATGCATGCTACAGATCCAATTTTTCCATTAAAGTAGGGAAACCGACTACTTCTTCTTTGAACATTTCTACTAATTCAGTATTCAACTGTATGCCTTGTGTAGAATGCCACTCGTGTAATTTTGCACTATTCTCAACCTCAAATTGTAGGCTGTAAGTACGTCCTTTTTCTTGTGCTCCATGAGATAGGACTTCTGCAAGACGTGGTTCTTTAAGACATCCATTGTTAAGAACAGTAGGAATATATGACTGAGTCAGCCAGATTAGAAAATTGCGAGCATGTGCTTCGCTAACTTGATAAGTTGTGTTGAAAATCAGCATAGTCTTTCTTTTTTATATGCAAAGATAACAACTATTTCTCATAATTACTTCAATATGAGCCGTGAAAAGATGGTGTCTTATATTAGTGTTGTAGAAAATAGAATACTCTTTTTTGTACACAGATAAAAAGAAAAGGATGGATATAGCTTACTTGTCAAGTTTTTGTCAAGTCATTTTCTTGTTTGTGTACAAATAAATGATAAGAAAATCGATAAATACATGATCATTTCTCTCGCGATAGTAAAATGCGAATTATTTGTCAATAATAATATGCTGTACTTCTGTTGGGTATGATTACTTTTGTCATCGAATTCTGTAATTATTTGCAGACTATTAAGTTCCAACAGCAAATACAAAGTTTCTCACAATAATAATCAGAATTCTCTCTAATATAGAAACCAGTGCAGTGATGCACTGGTTTTTGTACTTTTAGACTTGTCTTACGATGTGATTATCGTATTTAGCGATTTTGAGTACGCAGTGTATTCTATCTACAGAGTAGCACAAAGAGATAGAGCATGAATAATGACGACCAAAAAGTGTGCAAAAATACCAGCACATAGACCACCAATTGTATGTGCTATTATAGCTTTAGAAGTTAGTTCTCGAAATCCTAAAGAATCTAGCATGGCTGTGTGAGTACTTAGGTATCCACTCCAACACATTCCTATTGCTGTGAAAACAGCTATCGCATTACCGTCTAGAATACCAGCATCTTGAAATTTGGGAATGAGTCCTAGTGCTGCTCCAACAGCACCAAGGGCAGTAATAGGGAATGCAATCAGTTTTGTGTCGCGGAAACCAAATAGAAATGAAAAGACTCCATTTACTTTGTTGGCCAGTTCTGGAAGAAGAGCTATCCCTTCATAAGCAGATCCTGTATAATCTCCTGACGTATTTGGACCGAAGGTGAGCATCATAACAAAGGTAGATATGATTAATACACCTGGGATAATAGCCAAGCCCAAATCCACGCCAGATTTTCCTCCATCCAAAATACTATTTAAAATACGTAGGAAAACTGAGCCTTCACTTTGTAAAGTGATTTTTTCATCGTGCCCCTCTTCTACATAGCCACATTTGAGTTCTGGATTGGACCTCAAAATAAATGTTTGCATCAATCTTGTGGAAATAATACTACCTACGATGGCACCGCTAAGTCCAACTAATGCCGCACTTACAAATCCTCGTCCCGCCATGAAGACAATGACCACTAGTCCCATGCCAAACGCTGTCCCGAAGTTCGTGAAAGAAATGATTTGATATTTTTCGAAATACTTATTGAAATGCTTATCTTTTGATAATGAAATAATGGCGGGATTGTCTGATAAGAAAGTCAATACGCCACCTAATGCAGCTACACCTGGTAGATTATAAAGTGGTCCCATAAGATACCGCAATCCACGTTCCAATAAGCGCACGACACCAAATTCAATAAGCAAGTTTCCCAATGCTCCTGAAAGAACAGTAATAGCCATGATATATAAGACTGTGTCTATAATCAGTTTATAGGCCGTATTCATCATTGTGTTGAGCATATTGGATGTACCCATAATGTGGGCAATATACCCAAATATGGATAGAAAACACATAAGAAAGAGTAGGGCCTCAAGACTACGTTTGGTACTTGTAGGTAAGTTTATCTTACTAAATTTCATAGTTATAGGTCAATGAGATGGTTAAAAATCAATTGACGTAAATATAAACTATTCTACTAGAACGCATTCAATAATGCCCTATAAAAACTAGATGTTATTGAACATCGTGTGTGACCATTTTATTTCTAGTCTCTATTTTGTATAAAAATTAATGATACGAGTGAGCGCACGTTGACATACTGGACAAAAAGCTTTGGCATCGTTAGTTCGCATTCTACAGTCGGGAGTTGACCGGTAAGTTCCCTTTTCCTGATAACCCGCTCCTTCGTACACTCCCAGTTTAGTTGTCGAGTGTATATCAGCAGAAGTCGCATTTGGAGTTGGGGTTGGAATGGAACACCCTTTAGAAAGCATATCCTTCCATTTAGCTTTGAAATTGTGTAGAGTGGTAATATTGGGTTCCCATGGTTCACGATCACTGGGATAATAAGAGTCATCACCTGCATTAGCGTATGCATATTCATCTGCTAAACCACCGAAACTATGACCGAATTCATGTGTGACTACTGGCCAAAATAAAGCGTGATGAGCAGTTGTTAGCGTGTAACTATTATATATACCTCCACCACCATATGTGTCCGTATTGGCCAAAACAATGATGTGCTCATAAGGAAAACCTGCTAGTAGATTATGTAATTTTTTTAATCGTTGCGTTGTCAAGTAACGACGAGAATAAAAAGTATCAAAATGTGATGATACCGCTGTCTCTTTCCATTCTCCATTACGTGGAATGGTGACTCCCGAGTCTATTGATGGACTGCATATGACTAAGTAATTGAAGCGATTGCTGTATTTCGAGAAGGGTGCATAGCTTGTGATGCTCCTTATTGCCATTTTAGCATCTTCTTTAAAAGTATCCATCTCATCTGCTGTATATCCTTCAGCTACTATAGCTACGTCAATAGCCTGCTTGGGATCATGCCAAGGCATTTGTGAAACATCTATTGTAGTTTCAGCCTTTGAGTTGTTAGATATTTGGATGTATTCATGGGCAGTCTTTTTTTGTGACGAAGCAGCATCAACTTTCCTAATTAAGATATCTTTGGGGGATATAGGATGAATGAAGTCAGCAATAGTATCTTGATGGGCATTGCGCAAAATAATTTCTACTTCAGCATCATGAAGAGGCATCGGTATTTGAAAACAGTTTTCAAAAGCTCTACTGCGTTGTTTGGCTTCAGGAGTCAAAATCCATTCTTGGAAAAGCGAAGAGAAACTAGTTCGGTAAATAGTTTTCTGCGTTTTTAGGTCTCTCACTCTAATATCACCATTCCCTAGCAAAGGTAATTTATTGAGATTATGACGCCTTCCGACCCATTGATCCCATAATACCATTTCTGAAAGGCTGATGTCTTGTTTGTGTACATCACCACTAAAAATGTAATCTAGACGTAAAGTTTTGTCGCTAAAGAAGGTGTTAAAATTCACCTTTTCACTCAATGACGAATGAGTAAAAGTACTCGTATTGACTTTTTCTTGTGCTGCACTTTCTAGATTTAAGTTAGCGTAACAGACTATTAACAGTATAAAAAATAAATTTTTCATTACATTTTCTGATAATTTAAGGGTTAAAACGTTCAGATTGGGATTTAAACCTCTATTTTTGTGCAATATACAAACAAAATAAGAGAATAATAAGTATTATGGGACACCATCAACTAGACTCATTAGATGAGCAAATCTTAAATTTAGTAGCCGATAACGCCCGTATTCCATTTTTGGAAGTCGCTCGTGCATGCAATGTGTCAGGAGCAGCTATCCATCAACGAATTCAGAAATTAACCAACTTAGGTATCCTAAAGGGATCACAATATGTTATTGATCCTCAGAAAGTGGGATATGAAACTTGTGCATATATTGGCGTTTACCTGAAAGATCCAGCAAGTTTTAAAGTCGTTGCAGAAAAGATGCAATCTATTCCAGAAATTGTGGAATGTCACTTTACAACAGGCAAGTATGATATGTTTATCAAGATCTATGCAAAGAATAATCGTCATTTGATGCGTATTATTCACGACAAGCTGCAGCCGCTTGGTTTAGCTCGAACGGAAACTTTAATATCCTTTGATGAATATATTAAACGTCAAATTCCTATCGATGGTGTCTCTGAAGATTAATCATAACTCAGTAAACATCTGAATTAACGACGGATGTAATCAGTAAAACAATAAGCGTGAAGGTGCTTTTCATCTGCAAGATGAGGCTCTTTCACGCTTATTTTCCATATTGAATCATCAATCGTAGGAAAAAAAGCATCAGCTTGGGGGGCAATCGCTTCGATATGTGTGATGCACAGTCCATCTGCATGCCCGATTGTTTCCGCGTATATTTGTGCTCCCCCTATAACATATACAGTCTCATTTGAGGCACAGCTTCCTAGTGCTTCGTTCAATGAGCTAAAAACTTCGGCGCCAGCCAATTCTAATGATGTATTGTGTGAGAGAACAATATTTCTTCTATTGGGTAATGCACCATTTGGTAACGATTCGAATGTCTTACGTCCCATTAGAATCGTATGTCTAGTAGTCAAGGCTTTGAAACGTTTGAGATCATTAGGAAGCCAAAATAAAAGCTTACCTTTATGCCCAATAGCTCCACGTTGGTCTAAGGCTGCTATGAGGATTAATTGCATGGGATATTGTGGTTAATAAACAGACCTACAGCTCAGTCTTATCCGACTTTTGCTGTAGGCTATTTTTGTTGTATGTATTGGTTACTTCTTTAAGAAACATGTCTTAAGTACAATGCTAGAACCGTCAATTTTACAATCGACTTCTTTTGGATTTTCAGTAAGACGGATACTTTTTACTTTAGTACCTCGTTTAATAACCATAGAAGAACCTTTTACTTTCAAATCTTTGATGACTGTTACTGCATCGCCATCTTCAAGTAGTGTGCCATTAGAATCTTTGCAAATCGTTGCTTCAGCTGCGGCTGCAGCTTCTTCTGGTGTCCACTCATGATTGCAATCCATACATACATGGAGTGTCCCATCAAAATAATTGTTCGTTGTACCGCATTCTGGGCAAATTGGATTTGTTTCGCTCATCTTTTACTATAAAATTGTTTATGAATGAATATCTACGTGACGACTCGGAGGAAGTTCACGATTACGTTTATCTATTTGTGCTACTACATTTAGTGCCAATTGGTGGAAAGCCTTACCAGTGATGCTCTCTGGATCAAGTGCTACTGGTGCACCGACGTCACCTCCTTCACGGATTCCTTGTACCAATGGAATTTCTGCAAGAAGAGGAACGTTCATCTCTTCTGCGAGACGTTTAGCACCTTCTTTACCAAAGATATAGTATTTATTATCAGGCAATTCTTCTGGAGTGAAGTAAGCCATATTCTCAACCAATCCTAAGATAGGTACATTGACCTTATCATTGGTAAACATATTGATACCTTTTCGTGCATCAGCAAGTGCTACATCTTGTGGAGTACTGATTACGATAGCTCCAGTCATTGCAATATTTTGTACAATAGTAAGGTGCACATCACTAGTACCAGGAGGCAAATCGATAAGGAAATAATCCAATTCTCCCCAATTACAATCTGCAATTAACTGTTTTAGCGCATTACTAGCCATACCACCACGCCACAATGTTGCTTGGTCTGGATCGACAAAGAAGCCAATAGACAATAAAGTAACGCCATATTTTTGTACGGGTACGATAACTTCACGTCCGTCAATATTATCAGCAACAGGGCGCGCATCTTCCACATTAAACATCTTAGGCATAGAAGGGCCAAAGATATCTGCATCAAGCAACCCCACCTTGTATCCTTGTTTAGCGAGTGCAACCGCAAGATTAGCTGAGACAGTTGATTTACCGACACCTCCCTTACCAGACGAAATACCAATAATATTTTTAACTCCTTTAAGCATATTACCTGCTTCTGGACGTGGTGCCTGAAGTGTTTTAATGCTGATGTTACCTTCAATCTCTATACCTGGGATGTCGCGTTTAAGCGCAGCAACACAGGCCATACGTACTGATTTTAGAAATGGATCTGTTTCTTTCTCAAAAATGAGTGAAAAAGAAACCTTCATGCCTTCAATACGAATGTTATCTTCTACCATTCCAGCTTCCACTAGATTCTTTCCTGTACCAGGATAGCGCACAGTGCTTAATGAATCTAATACTAGTTTTGGATATAAAGCCATTTTCCTATTATTTTGATTTACTTATTATTACTTATGTGACGACAAACAATTACTTCTTTGGTGATTGTTTAGTTCTTATCTCATTTTATTTGCTTGTTGACAGTCCGCTACGTTTACTGCGGTTGTAACTTCTGTAACTGTCCAGTTCTATTTCTATATCTGGCTCTTCCAGTGGAGTATCAAGCGGCAATGACCATTGAATATATTTAATATTTAGTCCACGATCAAGCCATTGCTGTTCGTAGTATGTCTTAATATCTAAGATATCATCTACCAAACCTTGGTTGTCATGATATAAATCTTTGGTCATCAAATGTACAGGCAAATGATTATGCTCTATCATGTACTTCGTATACGTAAAGAGGAAATCACTATCAGTTTTTAAATGTAAAGTAGCATTTGGAGTGATAAATTTACGATATCTCTCCATGAAGAATGTCGATGTCAATCTTTTGGTTGCTTTCTTCATTTGAGGATCAGAGAAAGTAAACCAAATCTCACTAACTTCATTGGATGCAAAAAATCGTTCGATAATCTCAATATTAGTACGAAGAAATGCAACATTACTAAGTCCATCACGGAGCGATTCAGTTGCCCCTGTCCACATTCGTGCTCCTTTTATATCTACACCAATAAAGTTCTTGTTTGGAAACATACGCGCTAAGCCCACGGTATATTCACCGCGACCACATCCAAGTTCAAGAACGATAGGATTGTCATTTTTGAAAAAATCCTTATGCCAACGACCTTTCATCTCGAAAGGAACTTCATCAATAATAGAATGAGGATATTCAAATACATGAGGATAGCTTGCCATGTCAGCAAACTTTTCTAATTTACCTTTTGCCACTTTTAAAATTTAATTATACTGATTGTACATTTTTGCTATTGCACGTTGATTACTCAACAATAGTCACCCAACCATGTGTATCAGGTGCATCACCATACTGAATAGCACGAAGCGTATGGTATAATTTTTCACTGATAGGACCTGGTTTACCGTCTTCAGAGAAGATATACTCTACATCTTTTTCAGGGTCATCTATGCGTGATATTGGGCTGATTACAGCTGCAGTGCCACAAGCTCCTGCTTCTTCGAATGTAGACAACTCTTCTTCAAGAATTGGTCGACGTTCTACCTTAATACCTAAGTCTTCTGCAATAGTCATAAGACTGCGGTTAGTTATAGATGGTAGGATGGATTCTGATTTGGGAGTGACATATGTATTGTCTTTGATACCAAAGAAATTGGCAGCCCCACATTCATCAATGTATTTTTTCTCACGTGCATCCAAATAAAATTCGGCTGCATATCCTTGATCGTGTGCCCATTTGCTAGCACGCAATGATGCTGCGTAGTTACCGCCCACTTTGAAACATCCAGTTCCTTTTGGAGCTGCACGATCATACTCACGTGTGATGACGTATGGGTTTGTTGAGAATCCTCCCTTGAAATATGGCCCTACTGGAGTCACAAACACAACAAATAAGTATTCATCAGCAGGGCGCACGCCTACTTGTACTCCTGTGCCAATAAGCAATGGACGTATATATAATGTTGCTCCAGTCTCGTAAGGAGGAATAAAGCGTTCATTTAGTTGCACGACTTTCTTGATCGCTTCAACAAAACGATCTGTTGGAAGTTCTGGCATTAGCAGACCTCGACAAGTGTCCTGCATGCGTTCAGCATTATCCGTCGCACGGAAAAGACGAATTTGCCCATCTTTGCCTCTGTACGCCTTCATGCCTTCAAAACATTCTTGCCCATAGTGCAAACAGGTAGCTGCCATATGCATATTGATTCGATCGGAGCTGCTAATTTCTAGTTCTCCCCACTGACCATTACGGTAGTTGATTCTCACGTTATAATCTGTAGGCATATATCCAAATGATAAATTGGCCCAATCAATTTCTTTCATATGCTACTAAGTATTTTTTTAGGTTTAGTATTTTCCCGACAAAGGTAGTTATTTTATTCGACTTCTGAGCTTCTGTCAGCCCATAATTTTTCGACTTCCTTGTCTGTCTCAGTCAGTTTTTGTTTGCAGAGAGAAATCAGTATATTGGCTTCCTTGACCAGACTAGAGAGCTTGTCAATTTCCAATTCTGGCTTGTTGAGCAGTTGTACAATCTCTTCAAGACGTACTATAGCTTCATTATAACTGAGCTGATTCACGGAGGTATTTTCTTTTTCTTTCATATGTATATGTAATTACAAGCGTACTCTAAAATCCTTGATCTTCTTTTCGAGTAAGTCTTCAGGAATGATTTCTTTGATAACATCTACCACCGCATTGAGCATATTTTCTTTTAGATAATCTTTGCGGATGACTAGTGAAATCTCTCGTTTAGCATCAGGCGCATCAAAAGGTCGTACTTGTTTCATCTTCTCTTCCGACAAATAATGTGTGTGTAGTTGAGGAATAACCGTAAACCCGCCGTTGTTATCCACAATATGTATTAAAGTTTCTGTGCTTCCAGCTTGATAGGTCGTTTCACCCAACGAGCGCAAGTGACAGAAATTAAACACGTCAGAACGTGGACAGTTACCTTCCAGCAAAACCCATAATTTAGCATTAGGCATATTATCAGGAGAAACCGATTCAACATCGTAGGTACAAGGGCAAGAAGATCCAAAATAAGCTAGGAAACGTTCCTTATATAATGGTATCTCAAGTAAGTCAGGCTGGTTTAGTGGAGTGGTCATGATAGCCATGTCTAGATCGGCCTTCAATAGATGTTGTACCAAATTTTGAGAAGTCATTTCTGAAATTGTAAGATCTACAGCTTGGTTTTTTGTTTGAAATTTGGGGATAAAATCAGGGACAACGTATGGTGCTATAGATGGCAGTATACCTAAGCTAAGACGCCCTTCCAGTGCTTGCATTTCTGATAGAATGACTTCCTCAATACGTTTTACATCATTCAAGCAAGTTTCAGCTTGCAAGATGATTTTGGCACCAATTTCTGTAGGCTCAATAGGATTTTTATCTCGATTGAAAATTTTGACATCCAACTCGGCTTCCAGCTTCTGAATCATCGCACTGAGAGTTGGTTGAGACACCCCGCAGGACTGAGCTGCTTTGACGAAGTGTCTTGTTTTATTGGCAGCCACGATGTACTGCAATTGTTGTAAGTTCATTTTTTTAGTATGTTAGTCCTATTTGTACTCATTCAAAAATAGCTGTAAACTATACAGTTTCCATGCTCTTATAGGTTTTATCTATGCAAAGATAGAAAAAATCTGTTTGCAAGGATCAAAAAAGCCTCGTATATTTGTGGTGTGATCAAGGAATAAATCACACAGAGAAACTAGAAGTATATATATAAAGATATAAGATTATGGCAGTTAAACATTTAACCACAGAAGAGTTTTACAAACAAGTAGCTGATTTGGAAAAGAACCCTCAAGAGTTTAAGTTCCTAGGTGACAAACCTGCAATTATCGATTTCTACGCCAGTTGGTGTGGACCATGTAAGGCATTGTCTCCAATTCTAGAAGATATTGCGCAAGAATTTGATGGTAAAATAGATATATTTAAAGTGGATACAGAAGCAGAACAAGTATTGGCAGCTTCATTCGGCATCCGCAGCATTCCAAGTCTTTTGTTTGTTCCTATGAGCGGGCAACCGCAAATGGCACAGGGATTGATGCAGAAAAGCCAGCTTCGAGAAGCAATCAATGGGGTATTATTAAAATAATATAGGATCACGATACTATTTGATTGGTACTAGAAAATGATTTGATTTATTTGTTGAGTTGATTCTACAGATATTTGCTTACTAGCTCTGCTCTCGTTTTTAATAAAACGTGTGGAAGATAAAAAACACTATGCATCTATGGAGAAAACACGGTTAGTAATGTGAAATATTTGGAAGAAAAAGAAGGGGGCTGACCGAGAAGGTTAGCCCTTTTTGTATAATAGTGAATTGCTTAACGAAATTTATTATGGAAAAATTTCCGCAATTGAAATAAAGGCTGTATTTTTGCCATAAACAAAATTGATTATTCATTTTTTTAATAACTAATAATTATGTCTAAAGTAACCGTAGTAGGTGCTGGTAACGTAGGTGCTACATGTGCCAATGTACTAGCTTTTAAAGAAGTAGCAGATGAAGTAATCTTGCTTGATATCAAAGAAGGAGTATCTGAAGGTAAGGCCATGGATATTATGCAAACTGCACAGCTTCTAGGTTTTGATTCAGTGCTATCAGGTGTAACTAACGATTACGCAGCAACTGCTGATTCAGATGTTGTGGTTATTACTTCTGGTCTTCCACGTAAGCCAGGTATGACTCGTGAAGAGCTTATCGGTGTGAATGCCGGTATCGTGAAGTCAGTAGCTGAAAACATTCTTAAGTATTCTCCAAATACTATTTTGGTTGTTGTATCTAATCCAATGGATACTATGACTTACCTTTCTCTTAAGACTCTAGGTCTTCCAAAGAATCGTATCATTGGTATGGGTGGTGCTCTTGATAGCTCACGTTTTAAATATCGTCTTACTGAAGCTCTAGGTTGCAATGCCAACGAAGTAGAAGGTATGGTTATCGGTGGTCATGGTGATACTACAATGATTCCATTGACTCGTCTTGCTACATACAAAGGAGTTGCTGTCTCTGAATTCTTGTCAGCAGATCGTCTAGAACAAGTTGCTGCAGATACTATGGTAGGTGGTGCTACTCTTACTAAGCTTTTGGGTACTTCTGCATGGTATGCTCCAGGTGCTGCTGCATCACAAGTTGTTGAATCTATCCTTCACAACCAAAAGAAGATGATCCCTTGTTCAGTATTGCTAGAAGGTGAATATGGTCAGGAAGATATTTGTATCGGTGTACCAGTTATCCTTGGTCGCAATGGTGTTGAAAAGGTTGTAGAACTTCCATTGAACGAAGAAGAAAAAGCTAAGTTCGAAGCGTCTGCTGCTGCAGTTCGTAAGACAAATGCTGCTCTTAAAGAAGTAGGTGCTCTTTAATCCTCTACTTTTTTAAAGAAAATATTGTACTGGGGGTGCGTCAAAGCCAATAGGTTTTGACGCACCTTTTTATGTCTGTCTAGTATAGCCTATGCCGATATTTTTGTTATCTTTGTCGGAAATAATTCTTAAATAAGCAGTATGAACTATACGAGAAATATCTTGATAACTGGTGGAGCTGGTTTTATCGGTTGCCACGTGGTGAAACTTTTTGTAAAAAAGTATCCTGAATATCGCATCATCAACTTAGATAAACTCACATATGCTGGTAATCTAGAGAATCTTATAGATGTGCAAGATGCTCCCAATTATGAATTTGTCAAAGCAGATATTTGTGATGAGCAAGCTATTCAAAAAGTCTTTGCCGATTATCAGATTGATGGCGTTATTCATTTGGCTGCTGAGAGTCACGTAGATAGAAGTATCAAAGATCCCTTCGCCTTTGCTCGTACCAATGTAATGGGCACTTTAGTTTTACTTCAAACAGCTAAGAATTATTGGGGTGATCAGATGGACGGAAAACGTTTCTATCATATCTCTACAGATGAAGTCTATGGTACTCTGCAGAAGGATGGTACTTTCTTTACCGAAGAGACAGCATATGATCCACATTCTCCATATTCAGCCAGTAAAGCTAGTAGCGACCATTTTGTACGGGCTTATCACGATACATATGGTTTGCCTACGTTGGTTACGAACTGTTCCAATAACTATGGGCCCAATCAGTTTCCCGAAAAATTGATTCCACTGTTTATCAACAATATCCGTAAAAATAAGCCACTTCCAGTGTATGGTAAAGGTGAAAATGTGCGCGATTGGTTGTATGTGGTCGACCATGCACGAGCTATTGATTTGATTTTTCATAAAGGTCAGTTGAATGATACCTATAATATTGGTGGCTTTAATGAATGGCGCAATATCGATTTGATACAAGTGATTATAAAAGCCGTTGACAAGGCTTTGGGGCGTGAAGAAGGCACTTCCGAAAAACTGATTACTTACGTGACTGATCGTGCTGGACATGACTTACGTTATGCGATCGATAGTAATAAATTGAAAAATGAATTAGGCTGGGCACCCAGTCTGCAATTTGAAGAAGGCATTGAAAAGACGGTCGCTTGGTATCTAGAGAATGAAGAATGGATGGAGCGCATTGTCAATGGTGACTATCAGAAGTATTACAATGAGATGTACAGTGGTCGATAAAATATATTGATAATTATGTCGTGTGCACTATTTGTGCGAGACACATTTTATAATTGAGGAAGGAATAAAATATATGTGTGGTATTGTAGGATATATTGGATATCGTGATGCATATCCAGTTTTAATAAAAGGATTGAAACGACTTGAATATCGTGGTTACGATAGTGCAGGAGTTGCATTGCAGAGCGATAGTGGTCAGTTGAATGTGTACAAGGCCAAAGGTAAGGTGTCGGAACTCGAATTGCTGGCCTCTCAGAAGGATGTCTCAGGTGTAGTTGGTATTGCTCACACAAGATGGGCTACCCACGGTGAACCATCTCAGATTAATGCGCATCCTCATTGCTCCGAGCACGATAGATTAGCTATTATCCATAACGGCATTATTGAAAATTATGCGGGTTTGAAAGAAGGCTTGATTCAAGAAGGTTATTCTTTTCAATCAGGTACAGATACCGAAGTCTTGGTACAATTTATAGCCTACGTACAAGATAAAAAGAAGTGCGATTTAGTACGTGCTGTTCAAATAGCGCTTCGCAAAGTGATTGGTGCATATGCCATAGCCATATTAGATAAAGATCATCCAAATCGCATTATTGCTGCTCGTAAGAGTAGCCCACTTGTGATAGGTATAGGCAAGAAGGAATATTTCTTAGCTAGTGATGCCACGCCCATTGTTGAGTACACAGATCGTGTGGTTTATCTTGATGATGAAGAAATCGCTGTTATTAATCCCGATGAAGAATTGCGTATTGTGAGTCTTCATAATCAAGAGATCGCTCCTGAAGAAACCCACGTAGAACTTAATATCGGACAGATAGAAAAGGGAGGGTATCCTCACTTTATGTTGAAAGAGATCTTTGAACAACCTCAGTCTATTGAGGATTGTATGCGTGGTCGTATCAATGCGACTCATGATCAAGTGACGCTATCTGCTGTAAACGATCATGAACAAAAATTGATTAAAGCTTCACGCATTGTGATTGTGGCTTGTGGAACCTCTTGGCATGCGGCACTTATCGGCAAGCAGCTGATCGAGGAATTCTGCCGTATACCAGTCATGGTTGAATATGCTTCAGAGTTTCGATATAGTAACCCGGTGATAGGTGACGACGATGTGGTGATTGCTATTTCTCAATCAGGAGAAACTGCCGATACCCTAGCTGCTGTAGAACTCGCTAAAAGTCGAGGGGCCTTTATCTACGGTATTTGCAACGCGATTGGTTCATCAATACCTCGTGCCACCCATACTGGTAGTTATATTCACGTAGGTCCTGAGATTGGAGTGGCTTCTACAAAAGCTTTTACAGGTCAGGTAACTGTGTTGACTTTATTGGCTTTGACACTGGGACGCAAGCGAGGTACGCTTGCAGAAGATAGATATGCGGAAATTACAAAATCTTTGTATACGATTCCTACTAAGATGAAGGAGATTCTAAAGTTGAATGACCGAATCGAAAAGATGGCTCGTGTCTTTACTTACGCACATAATTTCATCTATTTGGGACGCGGATATAGTTACCCGGTAGCTCTAGAAGGGGCCTTAAAACTCAAAGAAATCAGTTATATTCATGCGGAAGGGTATCCAGCAGCTGAGATGAAGCATGGTCCTATTGCTTTGATTGATACCGAGATGCCAGTTGTCGTGGTCGCTACCAACAATGGAATGTATGAGAAAGTGGTGAGCAATATTCAAGAAATCAAAGCACGTAAAGGTCGTGTCATTGCGATTATCTCTGAAGGCGATGAAGTGATTAAGAATATTGTAGACGAGTATATTGAACTACCTAAGACTTTGGAGTGTCTTGACCCATTGATTACGACCATTCCGTTGCAAATGTTGGCCTACCATATAGCTGTATGCAAAGGTAAGGATGTGGATCAACCTCGTAACTTAGCCAAGTCTGTAACTGTAGAATAGGAATACAGCCTTTTTTTGATAATATATATATGCTCATGGCGTGTCGTTAAGGCACGCCATGAGTTTTTTAGTAAAGAGCGCATGGGGCTAATCCTAGCATGTCAATCTACTTATCATATATAGTAGGTATTACTACTCATGTATAGGCAATCGCTCTCAAAGTAATCTGGCCTTGATTGTGTATATAAGAAAAGGAGAATGCCAGTATGTAACATTCTCCTTTCTATAGTATCATGTCTGTGTAGACTGTTTACTCTTGTACAATAGTCATTTCGTCAATCAATCGTTGTGCATGAGCATACTTGTCGATCACGAATAATACATAACGAATATCAGCAGCGATACTGCGTTGTGTATTGGGTTTGTAAGCAATATCGCCTGATAGACCTTCGTAGTTGCGATCAAAGTTCAACCCTATAAGTTCACCTTTGCTATTCAATACAGGACTACCACTATTACCGCCGGTCGTATCTAAATTACTGATAAATGCGACAGGCATTTTGCCGTCTTTACGAGCATACTGTCCATAGTCTTTTTGCGCATACAATTGCTTAAGATAGGCAGGTACAGTAAATTCTTCCGTATTATCCTCTTTTTGCATAACCCCTTCTAGTGTGGTAAATGGTAGGTACTCAATGCCATCACGTGGACTGTATCCTTTTATTTGTCCATAGGTAAGGCGCAATGTGCCATTGGCGTTTGGATAAATAGGCAAACCTTCTTTCTTGCGCAATTCGACGATACCAGCTACCCACGTTTTATGTGCGTGGTTGAAAGCATTATCGAGTGTTTTGCTTTGCTCAATAAGCGCTTTTCTGCCTTGTTTGACCGACTCCTTAAATTGTTCTTTTAACGTTTCATCCTTGAATAGAGCTTCTACAAAAGCATCAAGATCGTTTGAGTACTTTGCTTGGATTAAGGAGAAGATGCTGATACGTTGTTCTTGTGGGATATATCCCATATACATCTCTAGCATCTTTTTGCATACCCGTTTTTCAATCGCTGGATAAGCCACTTTATCTGGTGCGTACTGCATGAAATCTAGGCTGCGTATTAAGCATTCGTACAAGGCATAGCTATGCCATTGAGAAGAAAAACGCTTTTTGACAATAGAGGCAATTGTATCGTAGGCAATCTGGTATTTGTTCGTTCCTTGCTCACGACCATAAGCCAATAAGGCGTCAGCCTGTGCCTTTTTGATAGGGAAGATACCTAGACGTGTCAACCCTTCATTCATACCAATTGCATTTTTCCAGTAATTGGCTGATGAGGCGTACTTACTTGCGTAGTATATACGTACTGCTGGGTCTTTTTTCATCTCTTTCATGAGAATATCTTGACGAGCTTCGCGTACGTAGTGACGCATATAGTTGGCTGTTTCCATGCGTTCACGTACTTCTGGTGAAATCATGTATCGCCAGTTTCTACCTGGAAATCCCATAATCATAGCATAGTCACCTTCCTGCACTCCACCGATATTGATCGTCAAATACTTCTTGACATGTAGCGGTAGGTTAGTTGGGGCATATTCAGCAGGACTACCATCGGGAGCGGCATAGATACGAAACATCGAGAAGTCGCCCGTATGGCGTGGCCACATCCAGTTGTCAGTGTCGGCTCCAAATTTACCAATACTGCTTGGAGGAGCACCAACCATGCGGATATCTTTGTACACTGTCTTGACAAATAGATAGTATTTGTTGCTCCCGTAAAACGGTTTCAGTTCCAATTCGGTGTACTTGGTAACCTTGATCTTATGATGTTTTGCATAGTCTTTGGCAACAGTTGTTAGAAAGGATGGCGACAGATAATTTGTGCCATCTGGGTCTTTGCTTTTGGCTATAGCTTTGTTGGTATACTCTGTGACGTCTAGAATCTTATCGATATACGAGATCGTCAATCCTGGGCATGGCAACTCGTCTTCACGTGTTTTTGCCCAAAAACCATCGGTTAGATAATCATGCTCAACTGTAGAATGACTTTGAATAGAGCTATATCCACAGTGATGATTAGTCAATAGTAGTCCCTCTGGACTGATGACTTCTGCCGTACACCCACCTCCAAAATGCACGATGGCATCTTTGAGGGAGATGTTTGATGGGCTAAACACATCCTCAATTTCTAAGTCGAGACCCAAATTCTGCATGGCAGCAGCATTTTGCTGTGCCAGATCTGTGAGCATATACATGCCTTCATCGGCTCGAGCTGTAGATAAAGTCAAGCAGCTCAGGGAAAATCCCAGAGCTGCAGTATATAGACATTTTTTCATCTGATTATTGGATAATAGTCATCTCATCAACAAGGTGCTTGCAACCACCAAGTTTGTCGAGGATAAATAACATGTATCGAATATCCAACACGATGCATCGTTGCAAATTGTCGTTGAAGTTTAGGTCGCCAGAAAGAGATTCCCAGTTGCCATCAAATGCACAACCAATCAATTGGCCCTTGCTGTTGATAACAGGACTACCACTATTACCACCCGTAATATCATTTGTTGTCAAGAAGCAAACTGGCAATTCGCCATTCTTCATAGCGTAACGACCGAAGTCCTTGTTGACAAGTAGTTTGTGCAGTTTGGCTGGTACCTTAAATTCATCGCTTTTGTCATCTTCTTTTTCAAGGATACCTTGTCCAGTTGTATAGTACTTGTAGTGTACACCATCTTTTGGATCATAGCTAGCTACGGTACCATAAGTAAGACGTAAAGTGAAGTTGGCATCTGGGTAACTTGGAGTAGGTTGCTTCATCTCACCAAGACCACGAATATATGTCTTGTGTAGAAGAGCTAGTTTGTCCATCAATGGTTTGTAATCTTTTTCTACTACATTGAAACGATCCACTATGCTCTTAGAGAATAGCAACACAGGATCATTGCGCAATGCATCTGCATGTGCATCTGCCAAGAAACTGTCTAAGGCCTTTTGACTACGTAGTATAGACTTGCTATAGATGTTGTCTACATACTTTTGTACATTGCCTTGGTAATTATTCTTGATTTCAGTATAGAAAGCTGGGCGTTCGGCAGGTTTTACCAATGAAGCATACACGTTGATCATTGCATTGGTCACTTCTTTATCAACCTTTTGATCGTAATCTTTGTTGTGTATGCGAGTGAAAACTGCTTGCAAGTCTTTGCTGTATTTTTTCAGTGCACGCTTCTGGTTTTTGTCCAATGCATTGGCAAAGTCAGTAAATAAATCGCGATCCTTCTTCAATAGACGGAATTCTATAGTGCGGAAGAAACTTTCATTTATTGCATTGATTTGGTAGTTTAATGGACTCAATGCGTCAACAGTTGTAGCGATATCAGCAACAACAGTTTCGTAAGCTGTATCCTTCTTTTGCTTAGCAAAATTCAAGAATTTAGCTTGGATGTCTCTTTTAGTTTCGCGCACTTTATTGTTGACTAATGCCTCATTCATACCAATTGAATTTTTCCAGTAGTTTGCAGAGTGTGCATACTTGGTATCGTATTGGATACGAATTTTTTTGTTGGCTTTCATTTCCTTCTTAATGGTCTTAAGATACACTGTACGTACAGCGATTCTAGGATCATTTTCTGTGCGCATAGTCATGGTGATTTCTGCGTCAGTCAAATATCGTTCGGTAGAACCAGGGAATCCCATAATCATAGCATAGTCACCATCTTCTACACCTTTGATGTTGATTGCAAAGTGTTTTTTAGTTTGAAGGGGTACATTCTTTTCGCTATAATCTGCAGGATTGCCATCTTTGTCGGCATAGATACGGAACATAGAGAAATCGCCTGTGTGACGTGGCCACATCCAGTTATCTGTTTCTCCGCCAAATTTACCAACTGATGCAGGAGGTGCAGCTACCATACGGATATCGCTATACACCTTCATGATCATAAGATAAAATTTGTTACCAGCATAAAATGGTTTACACACACCTCTGTATCCTTTTTTCTTATTTAGATGCATCTTCTTCATTTGCGTTTGTGCCAATTTCTGAAGATAATCGTAACCGAAACTTTCTAATTCAGTAATTTTTTTCTTGTCAATATCTTTTTGAACAAGAGTAGTTACATCAATGATTTGGTCGACAAATTGGAACGTAAGTCCAGGAGTAGCCAACTCTTCGTTATGATTCTTTGCCCAAAAACCATCAGTCAAATAATCATGGTCAACACTACTGTGCTGTTGAATAGCTGCAAAACCGCAGTGGTGATTAGTGAGGATAAGTCCCTGATCAGAGATGATTTCACCAGTACATCCGCGACCAAATATACCTACGGCATCTTTGATTGAGACTCCGTTAGGGTTGTACAAATCTGTAGCGTCAAGCTCTAAACCACGAGCTTTCATAAGGTCTATACTGTTCTGCTCCTGCATCAGTTGTAGGAGCCACATGCCCTCATCGGCATGTACATTACCCACTAGTAAGGTAGCTAGGGTAAGTAGTAAAATTCTGAATTTCTTCATGAATTAATGCTTTATGTTATTAACTAAATGATAAATTGTTTTTTGTCATTTTGCAAAGCTAATCAAATTCTGTGAATCCTCCATATGATTGAGTTGGTTTCGTCGGGAAAAAGCTAAATAATAATAAGATACTTGCATATGTCAAGTTTATTCTCTATACTTGTTGTCGATAAAGAGATTAGTGTAATATCTTAAAATGCATGAGAACTTATTTTAACATAGTATTAGCTGGAATGTGCTGTTTATTGATGACTGCTTGTAATGAGCATTATTCAATAAAAGGAGAAGCATATATCCCTGCATTAGAGGATCATTGTTTGACTTTGCGGGTACGCAATGGCGAGCACTGGGACGTGCTGGATACACTGAAAGTGGTGCATCGAAGATTCCATGCCGAAGGTGTTACAGACAGTGCGCGTGTCGCTGTCATATTTTTGGGAGAAAGTCCTTTAACCCCAGTTGTATTGGAGTCTGGAAATGTAAATGTAACTTTGCGCCCAGGTAAATTCACGGTGGAAGGGACCCCTTTAAATAATAAATTATATGGTTTTATTTTTAAACAGCAATGTACTATTTATAAGTACAAGGGACAAGATTTATTTAATGCATTGTCGGCGCAATGGGATGCCTTCGTGCTAAATAACAGCAAGAATTGTGTGGGTAAGCACATGAAAGAACTGAAGGCAATATGTACAAAAAACAAAGCAATGGATGATATGAGCATGTCGCTTATGAATCCAGTGCGAGCAGAAATACATTAGTTTTTTTAAGGGGCCTAATTGTGGTATAGGCACAAGAAGTGTTAATGCAAGTAAGCATTATACTGTTAAAAAGAGCAGAGATGAGTAGTTAGTTGGATAGCTGCTCATCTCTTTTTTTATTCTGTTTGATAAGATGTGCCTGTCTCGTATAGATAGAGTCTATCTAGTGATTGATAGGAGTATATACCTTTTTGTTTGTGAATATGTGAATTAAGCAGTATATTGCAACAGAAATGCGTATTGGATTTCGTGGAGTTTATACTATTACACATCTAAAAAGAAGAAGAATGAAAAAAAGAATGCTATTTAAAGGACGATTGTCTCATATTGTACCTCTTGTATCTATGATGATCTTTTTATCAGGTTCGTTTGCTGCCATGTATGCCAGTACGCCTATGCAAAGGGAGGAACAAGCAGTAGAGAAAGTTAAAGTAATGACAACGGAGGATTTCAAGAAATTGATATTTGATTATTCGACAGAAAAGGAATGGGTGAATAAGGCAGATGGTCCCGTGTTGATTGATCTTTATGCCGATTGGTGTGGCCCATGTCGTCGTATGGCACCTATTGTGGAAGCCATTGCCGAAAAATACCCGAGTATCTCTGTCTATAAAGTCAATATAGATAAGGAGAGAGAGTTGGCACAAGTCTTTAGGGCTAGTTCTATCCCATTGTTTGTATTTATACCTAAAGGTGGGGAACCTCAATTAATGAAAGGAGCCACCTCTAAAGAAGAGTTTGAAAAGACTGTTCAAACTGTGTTGCTCGGTAAATAATCGTACATGTTATAATGACACAGCGAGTATATCAAGATTGCTCTTGGTATACCCGCTGTTTGGGTTTAGGTTATTCTTACAGGTGATTTTTAGAATGGAGGTCGTCTGCCAGGACCTCGGCGTCCGCCTGGGTGCCCACCACGGTGAGGCCCTCTAGGTCCCATATGTTCTTGTGAATCTCTATTACCAAAGATATCAAGACGATATATAAAGTGTACCATGAAGTAACTATTAATACCGTTATATTCGCTATCGCTACGCATAGTCTGATTAATGTTGCTCATAATGTTGGTTTGTTGGTCAAGCAAGTCTAATCCTTGAAGAGATAAAGTCATGTTCTTCTTCCGTCCAAAAGTCTTGGATAGTTGAGCATTCCAAACTAGTTCCTTACGATTTAGTCCAGCACTGTATCCTCGGCGGATAGCATAGCTTGCATCTGTAGATAAATCAATACCCCATGGTAGAGAGATGTTTGTTTCTCCTCCGAAAGAGTAGTCATATGTTTCACGGTCGTTTGTTGTATTAAGTGTGTTTTTAGAATTATCGTAGGTCAATCCTAGTACTAAACCAGCATCCCAAGAATCAGTTCGATACCCAAAGCGGAAGCGATCATTTAGATTCATATCTTTCGTTGTGTTCTCCTCGGCTGTATCTCCCAAGTTGCTTTGCATAAAGCTCTTTTGATGGGTATATCGAGGTCTGATCATATTGCTTATAGTGAAATTTTTATTCTTCAAAGCAGTATTGAAAGCAAAGATACCCATTGCAGTCCAATTGCCATTTATATTTTTAGGAGTCGTTTCCTTATACCCAGTTTCTGTATCGTAGACCGTTAAATAAGCAACATCATTTTGTGTAGCATTAAAAAATGCCCCAGCAAACATGCCTGTTTGAGATTTACGATTGAATCGGTTATAATGTATTCTGAACTGGTGTGTCATGCTTGGCTTCAGGTCACTATTACCATACACTGTTTGTAGTGGGTTACTTGTATCTGCTATTGGAGATAACGCTGTCATGCTAGGCATTGAAGCGCGCCCTTTGTATTTTATGCGCAATGCTGACGTTTTAGAAAACGTACGCTTCAATTCTAAGAATGGAGCCCAATTAAAGATGCTTTTCTTGACTTCTTTTTTCTCACTGTCTTGTGTGTAACTTGTTGTTGATTTTTGTGGCATCAAGTCAACACCAGCTGTTAGATTTAATGCTTTGGTGGCATATCGATACCCCATGCGGATTCGTTGGGTGATATAATCATTCTTGTACGATACAGATTGATCACCTAGTAGTGTCATATTATCAGGGGTAGAGTTGTCGTAGGTCGCTTTATCCCTTTTACTATATTTGTAATTATATTGGTAATCCAACTGCAAGTATTGATTATTTGCGATAGGTTCGCTATATGCTGCTTGCAATCGATAACTGTTTGAATTGTTGTCCGTGTCGGTATATCTATTTGTATGGACATTTTCTGCATCAGTTAAGTAGTAGTAAACATCGTTTGTTTTATACACATCACTTTTGTCTTTTGCTAGGCTATATTTGAAACGAAGTAAGAGGTTGCGTCCATTATCTGATAACTTTTGGTTCAATTGTACATCCCCATCTGTACTAATATTTTTGCTTTCTGTTGCTGTACTTGAGATGTTTTGGTTGATAAGTCCAGGGAAATCCTCTTCATCCTCGACTGTAGTAAAGTCTTTTGACAGGCTTCTTGTGATTATTTCGTTGGCTGTCAAGCTTTTGTTGTCTACTACTTTGTTTGTTTTATTGTACACAAAGCTAGGGTAGTACATCAAAGTTGTGGTCGGACTTATTTTCCATTCCAGTTGAAAGTCTGCATGTAGCTTGTCCACTTTGTTGCGGGTTTTACCATAGCTTCTTCCAAAGGTATTGTTTTCTTGCAAGAATGTTTCTGTAGACCCAGTTGATACTAAGTCTTGGTCATCATCGTTGTAACTAATACTACCACCAAAATCTACATTGTCCCATGAATTTGCTATATGAAGACCAGCAGATTTTTTAGCATTCAATCCAGTGCTTTGTCTCATGCGATGGAAGCCTGCATTGCCATATCCTCTATCATTTATATTATTGATATTGACGAAGGCTGACAACTGTTTGTTGTCCATAAAGGAGTTGAGCATTCCTTTAGCGAGATATCTATCGTCGGTGCCATAAGCCACGTCGCTGTTTCCAAATAGTCCTTTTTTGTGGCCTTTTTTAATGGTTAGGTCCAGTACTGCTTCATCATTTCCATCGTCAATGCCACTAACGCGAGCCATATCACTTTTTCTGTTGTATGCTTTGACGCTTTTAATGGCATTTACAGGGAGATTTTTAAGAGCAATAGTAGGATCTTGCTTGAAGTATTCTTTACCGTCAACAAGGATCTTTTGAATTGTTTGTCCATTAATCGTTACTGAACCATCATCGGCAACTTCTGCGCCAGGTATTCGTTTGACTAAATCTTCAACAGTTGCTCCTGCTTGTGTTCGATATGCGTCTGCATTGTATACCATGGTGTCTTCTTTTACTTCCACTTTGGCAGCAGCAGCAGTCACAACGGCTTCTTGCAACATGATGGCATCATCGCTCATTAGAATGTCGGCTAGATTTTGTTTGGGTGTACGTCCAGTAATAGTCACGGGTATCACTTGGCTAGACATACCAATGTAAGTTACTTTCAATGCATAATTGCCTTTGTGGAGTTTGCTAAAACTAAATACCCCTTGTGCATTTGTAGCTTGATTGGATACCGAAGTGCTATCGGGGAGTTGACGTAATTGTACGATAGCCTGTACGATAGGTGTTTTGGTGGAGAGTTCACATACTCTTCCACTCAAAGTCACATCTTGTGCATGTATATTGGTGCAAAGTGCAACAAGGAAACAACCTAATGCTAATAAGCGGTTTTGAATTTTGTTCATTGTACTGATTCGTTTGTTGTTATTGTTTCTTAGATAAGTGTTTGCTTAAATGGTTTAATGGTGATGCTATTTTATTATTACCATGTCCATTTGCATTGAATGGTGAGGTCTGTTTTATAGGGAGCGGCTATAGCATCATGTGCACTGCTTATATAAAGACGGTCAAAATAATGAAAGTGTCCAGCTTTTAGGCTCCACCGTAGATGGTTATGGCACATTGTATATTGGGCGATAAGTGCAGTCCGTAGACCTTGGCCAAAGCAAGAAGGAAAATAAAAATCATATTGGGTGGATGGTTCGTATATAGTGCATCTGCTGTTGTAGTCATCGGTGTTGAAAATGGCGAGTTGTCCACATAGTATCCAGTGTCCATTTTGGTAGCGAGAACTAACGAGACCTAGTAGCCCTTGTGTGAAATGGGTGTCTTGATATCCTGTAATAGTGGCATATATCTTGGCTTGATTTTGCCAATGCGAATTAAGGGCTTGTATTATTTGATACTTGAACTGATGTTTGTGATATGGAGAGATTATTTGTGTGGTCTCACGAGGCGTTTGTGACAAAGGTATGTTTTTCCCTTTTTGTTGCCATCTGTATCGAAATATATGTGTGTAGATATTATGTTGTTGTTTCAATTGGAGCATGCAGTCAGATCCTGTAGCGGCTGTGGCAGTGCCATATGTCGGTTCGGGAGAGTGATATATATCCACGTATCCGCTTATTTCTCCATGTTCCCATGGTAGATAATGGACTCCAATATATAGCCCTGCTTCGTTTTGAACTCTAGAGCCAGCAGAGAGACTATGGCCAAAGATTGGTTTGTAATGCACACCATAATATCTGAGTGCAATGTTTAATCTAAGAAATTTATTGACATCTATTTCTGCCGTTTGTAGCAGGGCTATTCCACCATTCTGGCTCGTGGCTATTTCACCAGAGATATACCAATTCTTTTTATGTAGATAGTAATCTGTGCCCACAAAGGCAATGTGTGTACCCCGAAAATAATATTTGTTGTAGTATCTTATAGGTGGATTGTAGGATTTATCGTAGGATGTGTATAAAGCATGTAAGGCTATTTGTACTTGTTCTTTTGGACGATAGTAAGTGCGTGCGCCAATGGTGTATTGTTGAGCTTGTCCTCTGCGGTTGATTTCACGGATACTTCGGTGATAACCTGTTGTTTGTATGGATTGTATCGTGTTGTTCTTGATTGATGCATCAAGATGCCTGTAACTAGCAAATGCTGCTACATGAATTTTGGGAGTCACTTCAAGATCGGTCGCTACTCCTTCTAAATATTTACTTTCACTTTTACTGCTGTGTTTGCTAAATAAAGGTTTTAGTGTTTGCTTAGCTTCTAGTCCTTCCCCTTTGCCGAGCAATAGATTTTGATTGATTATAAGCCCTAGGCCAAAATGTACGCTGTATTTACCTAGGGCCAGCTGGCGTATTCTTCCCTTGTCTTGTAGTAAGAAGTAGTAACCGATGTAGTCATATCGATTTTGATTGGCTATGAAAAATGGTTCACCAGCTCCTTGGGCTAAGGTGAATCCCCAATATATTTGTTTGTGATAGTGCCCATTATAGCGTATGTAATGACTCCACGGATATCCTAGGTAAAATGGAGATTTGTTTTTTTGAGAAGTATAGAGGTAGCCTTGGCGTTTGTATAGTGGAATGTTTATCTGAGAGATTATTTGGTGCTTACTCTTGTGTAGTATGTCGTGCCAAGCTATTGTATGTGGGGATTTTTGCGCAATGGTACAGTATTGCTGTAATAGGGTGTAGGTGTGTGGTGAGATGCAAGGAATAAGTCGTAGATCTGTTATAGATGTAAAGTGTCCTTGGAAGTCCCTCGTCATAATAATGTCGTTGATCTGTCGTTCGGAAAGAAAGGGCAGAGTACGAAGAGTCTGGGCATCTACGGTGTTCAAATTGATGTGTTGGGGAAGTATATATGTGCTATCTTCCCAATTCTCATATTGTTGTTCATCTAGAAGATTGTCTTCGTACAGCTCTTCTAAGAAAAGACTTTTTCGAGTGTTCTCTTGAGCAAATATAGATGGTATACAGATACCTATAAACAGCACACAAGCAACCCACCTTGCGGTAGATTGCTTGTGTGTATAACATGATGGGCATAATTTATAGTCCCATTTTTTCGCGAATGTCTGCGGGAATTGCATGTTTGTTGATTAAGATGTTCATTGTCTTATAAGCAACAAATGCTTCAGAAGCGTACCAAGTTCCTTTGTATTTGTTCTTAGTACCCCATGAATTCTTGACCATGAAGTATTTTTTACCGTTTTGGTCTTTTGCAATACCATAGATAATCATACCGTGGTCGTCAGTTGTTTCCCAGTTATCATATGCTTTTTGACGCATTTGTTGAGTCACTTCAAGCTCTTTGCATGGTTTTTCAGCAAGTTCTTTAGCTTTTTCAGAAGGACGAAGGCCTGTCCAGTGAGCCATATCGCTACCTGTTAGGTCTGCATTGTCTACATCAGGAAGTACTGCGATACCGTCACGAGTAAATCCATATTCACTAACGTCACTACCCCAAGCAAATGTATAACCGTTTTCTACTGCTTTATTCATAACGCGCATCATTTCGTCAAGAGGTAAATTGTATGAAAGAGCCATTCTCCAGTTGTCTTGAATCAACAATGCGAACTTAGTGTAGAATGGGTGATGTGTGTAACTAGTGATAGATACATAATCATCTGCGTTCAAGCCAAGGCTTGCAGCAAAAGTCTTAGGAGTGTATTCTACACCTTTATAAGTGAATTTTTGAGGATATTCTCCAAGATAGTTATCGTAAATCTTACAAAGACCTTCTTTCCATACTGGAGTTAGTTTCTTATGTGGCTTTTTAGCAATGGCATCGATGTAAGCTTTAGCTACAGCATCTAGTTCATTATGTACTGGTAGTTTTTCGCCATATTTGATACCTGGCATGGCTTCTTGAGGAACTAAACCGTAGTTTTTAAGGCAGTAGATAATGTCGTAAAAGCTACCTCCAGGAGAAAATGAAGAATCTCCGTGAAGACGAACGTAGTGTTCTGCACGGTCAAGCATAGTGTGGTGCACAACAAACATTTCAGATAGATCATATTCACCCTTACCTTCACGAAGCAATTCAGACTCTAGGTAACCTAGGCCAGAGAAGCTCCAGCAAGTCGAAGAACGGTTTTGGTTTTTGATTGATGTGATTGGATTGGCTTTTACTGTAGTAAATTTGTAGCCTTCTTTTTCCTTGTCTTTTTTAGGACTTTTCGCGCTTACATTAAGTGTGCAAAGAGCAACAAGCGCTAGTACGAAGATCTTTTTCATACGGCTTTGGTTTCGATATTAATGTTCAACTTCTTTTTACTGTGGTACAAATATACAATCTTTTTTTTAGTAATCAGTCAAGTGTATGCGTCAAATAGTCATAAAATATTTAGAAAAACCTATGTCGTGTTACTGGATTAAGCTAGGAAGTGTTTCAGTTGGATACATAAAATATACAACATTGAAAAAATGTGTTCTCTTGTGGCTTTATTGATAAGAAGCAAATTGTACCTTCTGTATCATTAGAAATATTGAATAGATTATGTCGTCTATATGTATTTTGTTGTTATCTTTGTTGCAGGTGGAAAAACTTATAGATAGAAGTAAATAAAAGAATAGACTAAAATATAACTAATTAGTATTGATTATGAGGATAGCTTTTTTTGATTCCAAACCTTATGATAAGGATTCATTTAAACAAATGAATGAGACGTTCAATTTTGAACTGAAATTTCACACTGGGCATCTTAGTATGAATAATGTGATGCTAACTCAAGGGTGCGATGCTGTATGTGTCTTTGTTAATGACACTGTTGATAAGGAGGTTATAGGGGCACTCGCTGCAAATGGTGTGAAAATTATTGCTTTGCGATGTGCTGGTTTCAATAACGTAGATATTAAAGCAGCGGAAGAATATAACATGAAAGTTGTACGTGTGCCTGCTTATTCTCCATATGCTGTGGCGGAACATACAGTAGCGTTAATGCTTGCCTTAAACCGTCGTATACCAAGAGCTACTTGGCGTACAAGAGATGGTAATTTTTCTTTGAATGGGATGTTGGGATTTGATATGTACAATAAAACTGCTGGAATTATTGGTACGGGTAAGATCGCAAAGATTCTGATTAAGATTCTGCGTGGCTTTGGTATGAAGGTGTTGGCTTATGATGTGTACCCTGACGAAGTTTTTGCCATGAAACATGGAGTGACTTACACAACTTTGGATCAATTGTATCGAAATTCAGATATTATTTCATTGCATTGTCCATTATTGCCCGATACACAGCATATCATCAATGAAGAGGCAATCAGCAAAATGAAGAAAGGGGTGATGCTTATTAATACATCACGTGGAGGCTTGATTCATACAGAATCTTTAATTGAAGGACTTAAGTCTAAGAAGATTGGCTATGCTGGACTAGATGTGTATGAAGAGGAATCTAACTATTTCTTTGAAGACAAGAGCGATAGTTTGATTGATGATGATGTCTTGGCACGTTTGCTCTCCTTTAATAATGTGATTGTTACCTCTCACCAAGCTTTCTTTACTCGCGAAGCTGTGCACAACATTGCAAGCACAACATTGCAAAATATCCAAGATTATGTAGATGGAGTACAATTGGAGAATGAAGTTAAAAGCTAGTTGAGACTAGTGCATAAATAAAAGAAGAGGCTTTCTGTACAAAGAGAGCCTCTTTTGCTTTCTAAGTGATCGGGATTGGGTCACTTCTTTTATATCCTAAAGTATTGTAATTAAACAATTTGCTTTTGTTCGCTATCTGTAGCAGGTAGCGTTGTCCGTTCCAACTCCTTTCCAACCCAAGACACCACAAATGTCCACAAAAAAAACGAGTAATCGAAAAAATCCCCAATAAATTTTATCGCTTTTGGAGAAATTTTGCGCAAAAAAAAATAACGTGCGATTTTTATCAAAAACAACAAACATACAACACAAATCTTCGACGAATCACTTCACTTTTTCGTATTTTTGTACAAGCGCTTGCAACCCAAAACGCAAGTGCTTGCAAAAAGCTAATCATCCCAATGTCTAGCAAATCGCAAGCGCTTGCGATTTTTCAATAGATAACGAACTATTTTAAGGAAAAGATTATGATAAATTCAAACTTTAGGAAGTCCACAATCAGCACATCGTGTATGATGATGGCCTCGAAATTGACGTGGCCCGTCGCATCAACCGCTCTACCAGTTATGTACATGCTGGCATACTCAAACTCGTCAAAATGGAGATATTCACCCTATTTCTGATGGAAAAGTACCACATTTTGACCGTGCAGAGCATCCATGATGGCTACATCATGTCGTGCGTCAGAATCACTCGAACATTAGTCAGATCCCTGATATACTGGGTGTTTTGCCCACTTTTCATTGCTGAAAGTACCATATGGACGTCCTCAATAAAAAGGCCAACATGGCCCTTGTATTTGTCCCTCCAGCCTATACTAAGATTTTCAAGAATTTCCGCTCGAAAGCCTTTATACAAAGGCATATTGACTACAAGAGCAAGGATGTAGTCGCCCACCGACAGCGAGTAAAGCGTCGTGCCAGAAGGGCCACTCTATACACATGTCGAAGAAAGCCAATCGACGATAAACAGGGGGATTAGCCCGATTTGAGTAGGTAAACAAGGGTGCGCTAACGTACAAAATGATACAAATTGTACCCATTTGTAGCAAATAGCCGTTTTACTGCTTTTAGCACAAACTGCTACAATCTTCACTAGATAGAGATATAGATAGAGATAACTATGCAGTTCTATATACAAACCTGCCCTCCCCACCTAATACCTAGGGTTTGGGGTGGGGAGGGGTTTTTGAAACAAAAAAACAAAAAAACAGAAACAATGATCCATTTATCCACTCCGCTTCCCCGCAGTGAGGGAGCGTCATTGACTAGTCAACCCTATGACAATCTACTGGGGCTAGTCCAAGTACACCACATGCCCCACCACAACAATCGGCCATGTGGACCGCTCGATCTCATCCTGCAGCATCTACTCAACATGCTGCGGTGCTACATTCTCGCCCTCATCCACAAGCAGACACCATCCAGTTTCGTGTGCACAAAACCATTCGATATCCCCATAGAAGACGTCCCCACTAGTCTGGAGGAGACCCAGAAAGATGCAGCACGCAAACAGCAAACGGGCTATCTAGTAGAAGGATATAACGATGGGCTCACCATGCATCAGCATGGCTACACCAATACTGTGGGCACTTGTGGCACCGCACTCACTGCGCAACAAGTACGTCTGCTCAAGCCATATACCAAGCACATAGTAGTCCTCTTTGATGGGGATGCCCCCGGACAGAAAGCCGCCGTACGAGCCATTGATGTATTGCTAGCAGGCGGCATGGTCGTGGATGTAGTGAGACTGCCCAAAGGAGTGGATCCCGCAGAGTTTCTGTTGTCTGCTTCAAGCACTTCTACATGTGTAGAAGATTTGTGTGAGGACTTTGTTGGGTACATCTTGGGATGTATTCCTGCTGGAGCAGATGTGCCTGTAAAAGTCGCTGGTCAGAAGCGAGTGATTGAAGCGATTGCTAAGATTAGTGATCACTTGTATCGACGTGGGTGTGTTTTCCTGTCGAAACGATGTCGAAATTTGGCTGGTATAAGGACATAAAAAAACTCCTAAAGCGTTATACTTTAGGAGTTTTGTTGTTTCTTTCTGACTTATGTCTTTTGTTGTCAGACCCTTTAGTGATCCGTCTGGGGCTCGAACCCAGGACCCCAACATTAAAAGTGTTGTGCTCTACCAGCTGAGCTAACGAATCTAACCTTATGTACTTTCGTACGTTGCTATCATTCCTGATTAGCGGGTGCAAATATCGGTGATTATTTTAAAACTACCAAATATATTGTTGCTTTTTTTTGCTTCCTGATTGTAATTAATATTGTGTACAATAAAATCTACGACAAGGGGATCAAAAATTAAATATCGTATTTGGAGCAAAAAAAAGAGATAACAATTAAGCTATCTCTTTAAGTGATCCGTCTGGGGCTCGAACCCAGGACCCCAACATTAAAAGTGTTGTGCTCTACCAGCTGAGCTAACGAATCTAACCTTATGTACTTTCGTACGTGCTCTCATTCCTGATTGCGGATGCAAATATGGCAGTTTTTTTTGAGTTGACCAAACTAATCGGTGTTTTTTCTTTCAGTATTAACAATACTTTGTTTAATCGCCTCGATTTCTTGCTCCATATAATGTATTTTTGCTTTTATGTCACTCGCTTTATCTCCTAAATCACTAAAATCCTTATTCTTGTCTATCGTCGATTCTTGTGTAATATGAAGGCTCTCTGCTTCAAGAATATTTGACAACTCGTCTTTTTTCTTGTTTCTTTTGTTCATTTTAGCCATTCTGTCTAATAGAGAATCGGGATCTTCTCGTAGCGAATCGTTTTCATCTTTAATGGTTAAGTAACGTTTGTAGTAGGAGATGATGATAGTAGTGAATGGGAGTGCTACTATCATGCCTACTACTCCCATAATGCTTCCCCAAAGGGTTAATGATAGGAGAATGATTGCGGGGCGTAAACCTGTTATCTTGCCCATTATGCGAGGAACGAGAATGGTATCTTGTATGGTTTGAACGATAACTAGTACTAGAAA
Organism: Bacteroidaceae bacterium; assembly: GCA_963668535.1. Taxonomy (GTDB): domain Bacteria; phylum Bacteroidota; class Bacteroidia; order Bacteroidales; family Bacteroidaceae; genus F22. The sequence goes on along the minus strand of OY764867.1, from coordinate 840,701 downwards.
GGCAGAGCCTAAGATGATCCAGAAATTACCTCCTGTATCTGCCGATTTAAGTAAGGCTAGAATGGCCATCGGGATAAGACCGACTATTTGTAAATAGGGTACTAGGTTTAAAATTCCTATAAATAATCCAAGAGCTACTCCCATCGGGAAACCTATAATCGAAAAGCCAATGGCGAGCAATATACCCACGCAAGAGGCTACAAGGGATTGACCACGAAAATATTTTTGCATGCCTTTAGTGACATCGTTAAAAATACCTTTGACTAAATCTTGACGGCTTTGTGGAACGAAATGAATCCAGTTTTCCATAATCAAATCGTAATCCATCAACATAAAGATTAAGTAAAGGATAACCATGATTACTGAAAAGAGACTAGTGATGACACTAAGAGAACTGGAAATGAAGTTCCAAACTTGTGGTACGGCTTCTTTTAATGTCGCTTGCGCACTGTCTTGCTTCAGCCATAGTAAAATTTGGTCTCCATTGATGTTCTGTCTAATCCAATCATTGATAACTTGAGGTACACCTCCCTCTTGCATGCCATTGCTAATGTATTCTTCAACAAGTACTTTTAATTTGCTGAATTCGGCAATGGTCGGCGGAACAATAAACAGTCCTATTAATCCAATAACCCCAAATACAATGAGTAAAGCTACCAAGATAGCTAAGATGCGAAATCTTAATCGACAAGTTTTTTGGAGAAACTGTACTAATGGTTGCATTAAATAAGCAAAAAGCCATGCTATAAAAAATGGAAGGAGCACGGTTCTTAGGGTATGTATGCAGTACAGAATAATACACGTCCCCATAATAGTAATTAGGCCACGAATAAACCGGTCGAATGTGATTTCTCTTCTCATAGTGATGTTTTTTATACTGTATACTGGGTCTGTGTATTATTCAGAACTCTCTTTTTTTGTTTTTAAATAGCATCTGCGGCATAATGGCTCATATTCTTCAGTCTCACCCAGCATGACTTGCTTATCACCAGCCACTTTTCTGTGAGAAACATAAGCTAGATCACCACAACGCATACATATAGCATGCACTTTTGTTACTTCATCTGCTATAGCGCATAGGTGAGGCATTGGGCCGAAGGGGGTCCCTTGAAAATCCATATCTAAGCCAGCTATGATTACTCGTACGCCATTGTTAGCTAATTCCTTACATACGTCGACAATATTGGGGTCTAAAAACTGAGCTTCATCAATACCAATCACATCAATATCTGAACTGAGTAATAATATACTTGCTGAATGATCAACTGGTGTACATGAGATGGCTTTACCCTCGTGAGATACTACATCTTCCTCACTGTACCGAGTATCTATAGCTGGTTTGAAAATTTCTACGCGTTGTCGAGCAAATTGAGCACGCTTCATACGACGAATAAGTTCTTCTGTTTTTCCTGAAAACATGGAACCACATATCACTTCTATTCGCCCTCTACAATGAGTTTCACGGCTATTTGCTTCTGAGAAAATTGTCATATCGAAAGGTTATTTATAATTACAAACGCTTACAAAAGTAATATTTTCTCTTTATTCTTCCCATTATCTAGTGATTTATTTATATTTTTGTTGTTAGGAACTGATTTGTCGGTTTCTAAATAAGGAAACGGAACCAATAAATATGGGAATATTATATGTTGTGCCCACCCCTGTGGGTAATATGGAGGATATCACATTGCGTGCTCTTCGTCTTTTGAAAGAGGCCGATTTGATCTTAGCTGAAGATACTCGTACATCGGGTATTTTATTGAAGCATTATGAGATTAAACGTCCAATGATGGCCTATCATAAGTTCAATGAGCATCAAAGTTTGCAGCAGTTGACTCGGCGCTTAGAGGCTGGAGAGACAATGGCTTTAATTAGTGATGCTGGGACACCAGCCATTTCTGATCCTGGCTTTTTATTGGTTCGTGCTTGTGTAGATGCAGGAATTGATGTGCAATGTTTACCTGGAGCAACGGCTTTTGTGCCTGCTCTAGTCTCTTCTGGCCTTCCTAATGATCGTTTTTGTTTTGAGGGATTTCTGCCAGTGAAGAAAGGAAGACAGACGCGACTTGATATGTTGATGCAGGAACAGCGTACTATGATATTTTACGAGTCGCCCAAACGACTATTGAAGACATTAGAGCAGTTTGTCGAAATATTTGGGGGGGATCGTAAAGCGTGTGTTTGTCGTGAGATTTCCAAACTGCACGAAACGATGCATCGAGGTGCGCTTTCCGATTTGGTTAGAGAGTTTGAAATAACTCCTCCTAGAGGTGAAATTGTGCTTATTGTTGATGGGGGAGAGGATCCAGTAAAAAAGTTTAAGGAGGCTAAGAAACAAGAAAGAGAACGGCGAGCTCAAGAAAAAAGAGCACAGCTTGGTATTGAATAGTGGTGAAATGAAAAACTAATAAAAAACAGAACTTATGAAACGAATTGTATTAGCTTTAAGTATGGTTGCTTTATTGGCTGGTTGTCAAAACAAAAAGCAACAGCGATTGCAACAACAAAATGATTCTTTGTTAACTGAATTGACTCAACGTGAATCAGAAGTCAACGAAATGATGGAATCGCTTAGTGAGGTGCAAGCGGGTATCGATGATATTAATCGTGCAGAAGACCGTGTTAGTTTGCAAGCAAAGTCTACAGAAAATTCTTCAACTATTCGTGAAAAGATTAAAGATGATATGCTTTTTATCTCTACACGTATGAAGGAAAATAAACAGAGAATACAAGAATTGACAAAACAATTGAGTGGTACGCGTTATAGCAATAGCAAATTGCGTAAGGTGCTTGAAGGATATAAAAAACAACTTGAAGAAAGCCAAGTACGTATTCAAGAGTTAACAAAAGAGTTGGCTCAAAAGAATGTGCGTATTCAGGAATTGGATGCAGAGGTTAAGGGAATGACTGAAGCTCAGGAACTTCTCTTAAACGCACATGAAAAACAAGCTGAAACACTTGCCAATCAAGATGCTAAATTGCATGAAGCATACTTTGTTTTTGGTACAAAATCTGAATTACGTAAGGAACGTATCTTAGATGGTAGCAAGGTCTTAGAGAATCCAGATTTTAATAAAAACTATTTTACTCGAGTCGATACACGTGAGTTCTCTCATATAAATCTTTTTGCAAAGCGAGCAAAAATATTGACTCCTCATCCTGAAACAAGTTATCGTTTGGTTAAAAATGATAAGCGTCAATTGGAATTGTATGTTGTTGATAAAAAAGCATTTTGGGGAGCGTCAAAATATTTAGTTATTCGCGTGTATTAGGTCTGCGTATAAAATAGAGGTATGGAAGGTAAAAGATATAAACAAATCTATATAGACTTAGATGATACGTTGTGGGATACAAAAGGTAATGCAGAACGTACCTTTCGTGAACTATATGATACATTTGAGTATCATCGCTTTTATCCAAGTTTTGAAGATTACTATGAAGTGTATATGATCAAGAATACGCTACTTTGGCAAGCTTATTCTCGACATGAAGTAACAAAAGATGAATTGAATAAAACTCGCTTTGCTCATCCTCTAATTGAGGCGGGGGTGTCAAATGACGAAGCGATTAAAATGGGACAAGAATTTGAAACTACGATGTATGGCGTAATTGCTGAGCAGACTGGGTTGTGTCCTTTCGCTAAAGATTTACTTGACTATTTGTCGCCACAATATCCATTACATATTTTGTCTAATGGTTGGCCAGGATTGCAGCAGAAGAAAATGGCTTCTGCTGGCATCTTAAATTATTTTGATAAGATTGTTTTGTCTGAAGATATTGGGGTGCCAAAGCCGGGGAAAGAAATATTCCATTATGCGCTTTCAGCTACCCAATGCCACCCTAACGATGCCATTATGATTGGTGATAATTGGCGTGCTGATATTGTTGGCGCGGCCGACATTGGTATGGATCAAATATATTATAACCCAAACTTTAATCAAGATATTGAAATAACTCCAACGTATTGTGTGCATGATTTGCGAGAAGTGATGGAGATTCTGTAATAACCCTATATGATAAGTATAAAACAATTGACGGTTGCCTTTGGTGCAACTCCACTTTTTAACCATATTTCATACGTAATTAATAAGAAGGATCGTATTGCACTTGTTGGAAAAAATGGTGCAGGTAAAAGTACGATGTTGAAAATATTGGCTGGCATGCAAATGCCAACTGACGGAGAGGTGTCTGTCCCTAAAGATGTCAAAATCGGATACCTTCCTCAGGTTATGAAACTTGAAGATGGCCGTACTGTGCGTGAAGAAGCAGCGCAAGCATTTCATGAATTATTCTCAATGCGTGACCAAGTTAAATCTCTTGAGAAGGAGATGAGTGAACGTACGGATTATGAATCGCAGTCGTATCATGAACTTATAGAAAAATACACGCATGCTGAAGAACAATATCGAATGCATGGTGGCGAAAATTACCAAGCTGAACTGGAGCGCACTCTATTAGGGCTTGGTTTTTCTCGTGTAGATTTGGACCGTGCAACAAGAGAATTCTCGGGTGGTTGGCGTATGCGTATTGAATTGGCCAAAATTCTCCTTCGAAAGCCAGACCTCTTGTTGTTGGATGAACCGACCAATCACTTAGATATTGAGAGTATTACTTGGTTGGAGAAATTCTTGTCCACTAGTTCAGCCGCCCTCATGTTGGTGAGTCACGATAGGGCATTTATTAATCATGTGACCAATAGAACATTGGAGATTACATGTGGTAGACTAGAAGATTATAAAGTCCCCTACGATAAATACTTAATGCTTCGTGAAGAAAGACGTGAACAGCAATTGAAAGCTTATGATAATCAGCAGAAATTAATTGCTGAAACAGAATCTTTTATTGAACGTTTTCGGTATAAAGCGACAAAAAGTAATCAGGTGCAGAGTCGTGTGAAGATGCTCGAAAAAATCGATCGTATTGAAATTGATCCAGAAGATCGAAGTCAATTGCATTTGAAATTTCCACCAGCGAGTCGTAGTGGGGATTATCCTGTTATAGCTGAGGATGTAGCTAAAAGTTATGGGAGTCAACTTGTTTTTAGTGGAGTTAATCTTGTCATTGAGCGTGGTCAAAAAGTTGCCTTTGTAGGAAAAAATGGAGAGGGTAAGTCTACTTTAGTTAAGGCGATATTAGGTGATATCCCTTATGAAGGGACTCTGACAATTGGTCATGGAGTTGAGATTGGTTATTTTGCACAAAATCAGGCTCAACTTTTAGATGATAACTTGTCCATTTATGAGACCATCGATTATGTTGCTAAAGGAGAAGTGCGAACTCAGATTCCTAGCATATTGGGTGCCTTTATGTTTGGTGGAGAAATTAGTGAGAAAAAGGTTCAAGTTCTGAGTGGAGGGGAACGGACTCGATTGGCTATGATTAAGTTGATGTTGGAACCAGCCAATTTGTTAATTCTTGATGAGCCAACTAACCATCTGGACTTAAAAAGTAAAGATGTGCTTAAAGAAGCATTGAAGAGTTTTAATGGAACTGTTATTTTAGTTAGTCACGACCGTGATTTCTTGGACGGATTAGTTGATAATATCTATGAGTTTGGTGGGGGGAAAGTCAAGCACCATATAGGGGGAATCTACGAATTTTTGAGCCGTAAAGAGTTGGAAATGAGTCAAGCACAGAAGCTTGATGTTGTTTTTGAGGGAGATAATAAACTTTCGAAAAGTCCTACTGTAGATGCCAAATTGTCTGATCATCACCAGGTGGATGACAGTCTTTCTGATTCTTCTGTAAAGAACCAAAAGACGCTGTCGTATGCCGAACAAAAAGAGCAACAAAAGCAACTACGAAAATTGCAAAAATCTGTGGAGCAAGCAGAGAAGAAGATTACAGATACAGAAACAGAAATAGCTCAACTTGAAGAACGAATGATTCATGAATCCGATCCTAGCATTTACGAAGTACATGGACAGCTTAAAAAACGACTAGAAGAAGAAACGAGTGTCTGGGAGGAAGCAATGATGAAGCTAGAAGAACAACAAATATAGAGATTGAGAGAGTTATTAATTATATTATAACTAAACTAAACAATAGAATGAAGAAACTATTTCAAGTGATTGCCATGTCTGCAACAGCTGCTGGATTAATGGCGTGTGGTGGAGCTCAAAAAGAGCTTTCTGCCGGAATCAAATTAGAAAACATGGACCAAACAGTACAACCTGGTCAAGATTTTTATCACTATGCATGTGGTGGTTGGATCAAAAATCATCCTCTTACAGCGGAGTATTCTCGCTTTGGGAGTTTTGATGAATTGAGTGAAAGAAGCAAAACTCAAATGAAGTCATTGATGGATAAACTTCAAACAGGAACTTTTGAAGAAGGTTCTGAATCATGGAAGATTAGCGAATTATACAAGATTGCTTTAGATAGTGTAAAACGCAATCAGGATGGTGCTAAGCCAATTCAACCAATGTTGAAAGAAATTGATGCAATCAAAAATAAAAAAGAATTGCTTGCTGAAATCGTTAAGATGAGTAAGTTGGGAGTTGTCCCTTATTTCGCTCCTTATGTTGGTATTAACGAGAAGAATAGTGACCAGTACATTGTCAATATTTGGCAATCAGGTATTGGACTTGGCAATCGCGATTATTATTTTACAAAAGACACGAAAAAATATCGTGATGCATATAAAGAGTTTGTTGCAAAGATGTTCCAATTATCAGGTGGATTGTCTGAGAAAGAGGCCCAAAAAGCTATGCAACAAGTGTATGCTATTGAAGAAGCTATTGCTAAGCCATCACGTACACGAGTAGCACTTCGTGATGCTGAGGCTAATTACAATTATATGCCTATAGCTGAAGCTCAAAAGATTGCTGGCGCTTTTCCACTAACTGCTTTTATTAAGGGATTTGGTGCCCATGTAGATAGCATCAATATTTGCCAACCAGAAGTGTTAACTGAAGTGGGTAAGCTGTACAAAAGTGAACCTCTTGAAGCTCAAAAGCGTTATTTACAATGGCAAGTGATCAATCAATCTGCAGGTACTTTAAGTGATGAAATCGGACAAGCAAATTTTGATTTCTATGGTACAGTAATGTCTGGTGTGACTCAACAACGTCCACGTTGGAAGAGAGCTCTTGGTGCTGTTAATGGTATGCTAGGAGAAGCGGTTGGTAAAATGTATGTTGAAGAATATTTCTCTCCAGAAGCTAAAGCTCGTATGAAAGCCTTGGTTGCTAATTTGCAGAAAGCTCTTGGTGAACGTATTGATCAGTTGGCTTGGATGAGTGATGCCACAAAAGAAAAGGCACACGAAAAGTTGTCTAGCTTTATTGTGAAAGTTGGTTATCCAGATACTTGGAAAGATTATAGCAGTCTTGAGATTAAGGGTGATAACTATTGGGCAAACACATTGCGTGCTGGTGCATTTGGTGTGCAAGATATGTTGAATAAGCTTGGTAAGCCAGTTGACAAGATGGAATGGGGTATGACACCTCAAACTGTTAATGCATACTATAATCCTACTACGAATGAAATCACTTTCCCAGCTGCTATATTACAATATCCTTTCTTTGATATGAATGCTGATGATGCCTTTAATTATGGTGCTATTGGTGTGGTGATTGGTCATGAAATGACACATGGATTTGATGATAACGGACGTAAGTATGACAAGTATGGCAATTTAAAGGAATGGTGGACGGCAGACGATGCTAAGAAGTTTGAAGGTCGTGCACAACGTATGATTGATTTCTTTAGTGGCATTGAAGTTGCCCCAGGGCTACATGCGAACGGAGCATTTACTTTGGGCGAAAATATTGCTGACCATGGTGGTTTGAAGGTGTCTTATTTAGCATTTAAAAATGCAACAGCTAATCATCCATTACCTGTTAAAGATGGTTTGACTCCTGATCAACGCTTCTTTATCGCTTATGCTGGTGTATGGGCAAATAACATTCGTCCAGAAGAAGTGATTAATCGTACTAAGAACGATCCACACTCACTTGGTAAGTGGCGTGTAAACGGTGCTTTACCTCAGATTGATGCTTGGTATAAGGCATTTAATATCACAAAAAAAGATAGTATGTTTATCGCTAAAGATGACCGTGTAGATATTTGGTAAAATGTGGGATTATTGCTACCTTTGCGGTTGATTAAAACAACAATAGCAATAACTCAAAAAACCAAAACAAACTCATGTCTGAAGTAAAAAAAATCAAGACTGCACTAGTCTCTGTATTCCATAAAGATGGATTAGATGAAATTATTAAAACATTGCATGCCGATGGAGTTCAGTTTCTATCTACGGGTGGAACTAGACAGTTTATTGAGTCTTTAGATATCCCTTGTCAAGCTGTTGAAGACTTGACATTGTATCCTTCTATTTTGGGTGGACGTGTAAAAACGCTCCACCCAAAAGTCTTTGGGGGTATCTTGAGTCGTCGAGATTTGGAACAAGATAAAGCGCAATTAGCTGAATTCGACATTCCTGAAATTGATTTAGTGATCGTTGATTTGTATCCTTTCGAAGAAACAGTTGCCTCTGGTGCAGCACAGCAAGCCATTATCGAAAAGATTGATATAGGTGGTATCTCATTGATTCGTGCAGCAGCCAAAAATTATAAAGATGTAGCTATTGTTGCGTCTAAGGGACAGTATCAGCCATTCTTGGATATGATTAAGGAACACCATTCTGCTACGACTAGTGAAGAACGTCATTGGTTAGCAAAAGAAGCCTTTGCAGTATCCAGTCATTATGACAGTGCAATATTTAATTATTTTGATGGAGATGACTCTTCTTCGTTCCGTAGCTCTTTCAATGACAGTAAATCGTTACGTTACGGGGAAAATCCCCACCAAAAAGGGGTGTTTTATGGTGCATTGGATGATATGTTTGATCAAATTCACGGAAAAGAGATTTCGTACAACAACTTGTTGGATATTAACGCAGCAATAGAATTGATCGCAGAACTGCCTGATAGTAGTTTTGCTGTCTTGAAGCATAATAACGCTTGTGGAGTGGCTACTCGTCCAACTCTACTTGAAGCATGGAAAGATGCTTTAGCTGGCGATCCAGTTTCTGCTTTTGGTGGTGTGCTGGTTACGAATATGGTGGTGGATTTGCAAACTGCAGAAGAAATCAATAAACTGTTTTTTGAAGTGATCATTGCTCCAGATTACGATGTTGAAGCATTGAAAGTTTTGACAAGTAAGAAAAATCGTATTATTCTAGTACGCAAGGAAGGACAATATCCTCAAAAGCAATTCCGTAGCATATTGAATGGAGTGCTTGTTCAGGATCGTGATACAGCCGTTGAGACCGCTGAAGATTTGACAGTTGTCACTAAGAAAGAACCAACGCAAGAAGAAATCGACGATATGTTATTTGCCAATATACTTGTCAAGCATAGTAAATCTAATGCTATTGTTTTAGCTAAGGGTAAACAATTGTTTGCAAGTGGAGTTGGACAAACTTCGCGTGTTGATGCGTTGAAACAGGCTATTGAGAAGGCCAAGAGCTTTGGATTTGATTTGAATGGTGCTGTAATGGCATCTGATGCTTTCTTCCCATTCCCAGACTGTGTTGAGATTGCGGATAAGGAAGGCATCAAAGCAGTGATTCAACCTGGTGGTTCAATAAAGGATCAGCTAAGTTTTGATTACTGCGACGCGCATGATATGGCTATGGTCACTACAGGCCGTCGTCACTTCAAGCACTAATGTAGCAATAATAAATTAAGAAGAATAACTATGGGACTATTTTCCTTTACCCAAGAAATTGCAATGGACTTGGGAACGGCGAATACAATCATTATCAGCAATGGTAAGATTGTTGTTGACGAGCCATCTGTGGTGGCTCTTGATCGCCGTACTGACAAGATGATTGCGGTTGGTGATCGTGCGAAGAAAATGCACGAAAAGACTAATGAAAATATCCGCACTATTCGTCCACTTCGTGACGGTGTCATTGCCGACTTCTACGCTTGTGAACAAATGATGCGTGGTCTGATCAAAAAAGTCAATACTCGCGGACATCTTTTCAGTCCATCATTAAAGATGGTAATTGGTGTTCCATCAGGTTCAACAGAAGTTGAGTTACGTGCTGTTCGTGACTCAGCTGAGCATGCAGGTGGTCGTGACGTCTATCTACTTTTTGAACCTATGGCTGCTGCCATTGGGATTGGTGTTGATGTTGAAGCACCAGAAGGAAATATGATCGTCGATATAGGTGGGGGGTCTACCGAAATTGCAGTTATTTCATTGGGTGGTATAGTCTCAAATAGTTCTATTCGTATTGCAGGGGATGATTTCACTGAAGATATTCAGCATTATATGAGTCGTCAACATAACGTAAAGGTTTCTGAACGTATGGCCGAACGTATTAAGATTCATGTAGGTGCTGCATTAACCGAGTTGGAAAATCCACCTGAGGATTACATTGTACATGGTCCTAATCGTATCACAGCACTTCCAATGAAGGTGCCAGTATGTTATCAAGAGATTGCTCATTGTCTAGATAAATCTATCACTAAGATTGAATCTGCTGTATTGAGTGCACTTGAAAACACGCCACCAGAGTTGTATGCCGATATTGTCAATAATGGTATTTATCTAGCAGGTGGTGGAGCTTTGATGCGTGGATTGGATAAACGTCTGCAAGATAAAATTAATATTCCATTTCATATTGCAGAAGATCCATTGCATTGTGTAGCTAAAGGTACAGGTATTGCTTTAAAGAATGTAGATCGTTTCCCATTCTTGATGCGTTAATCTAGTCTATAAGATATACCTTATTATATAATGTGTCACCGCGTTCAAAATAGGACGCGGTGATCTAACATTTTACGAACTTACTCTTATGCGCCATTTACTTCAATTTCTAATCCGTCACAATCACTGGTTTTTATTCCTGTTGCTTGAAGTCTTTTGCCTATTTCTTGTTGTACGATTTAATCGATATCAAGAGGGTATTTTCTTTACAGCTGCAAGTGGAATGTCTGGTGCGGTAAATAATTGGTATAGTGAGACTACCCATTATTTTGGATTGGCTGAAGAGAATGAAGCTTTGGTTACTGAAAACCAAATTTTGCGGAGTAAGATCAATCAGTTGGAATCGAAACAAGCTGATGCAGCTATACTTGATACGCTTCGTGCCCAGTCAATATATAAGTTGATACATTTAGAGGATACTCTTATTAGTGCACGTATTGTTCGTAATAGTCTGAATAAGATGCATAACTACATCACGATCAACAAAGGTCGTTTGGATGGAGTACGTTCCGAAATGGGGGTTGTAGGTGTACATGGGGTAGTCGGTGTTGTCTATGGAGTTAGTGACCACTACGCCTTGGTTTTGTCCGTGCTCAATGCCGATAATCATCTGAGCTGCATGGTACAAAAGAGTCATTATTTTGGATTTTTAGACTGGAGTGGTGGGCGTACAGATAGAGCTACATTGAAAGATTTACCCTTGCATAGCCAAGTGGCAGTAGGTGACACAGTAGTGACTAGCGGATACTCAACCATTTTCCCAGCAAATGTTCCAGTTGGAGTCGTCCAGGATGTGACGAAAAGTGAAGATCAAAAATCATTTGAATTGAACATAAAGCTCTTGACAGATTTTTCTACAATAAAGCATGTAGCTGTGGTTTCTTTATTTCAATCCGATGAAATAAAAAAATTACAAGTCAAGTGATTATGAACCATTAACTTACATGTGTCTATGTTTCAAACAGTATTATCTCGAATAGCTTCTATGTTTTTTTTGGTCTTATTGCAAGCTTTGTTATTAAACAACTTGCTTGTATTTCATTGCGCTACCCCATATGTTATTTTATTTTTTATCATGCACATAAAGTCGGACATTTCATCTAATTCCTTGATGCTATGGGCCTTCTTTTCTGGTCTTATGGTTGATATGTTGTCGAGTACACCAGGGGTATTTGCAGCTGCTTCTGTGGCCTATGCTTTTGTACGTCCTAATTTATTGAAGTTGTGTACAAGTTTTGAAGAAAATGATGCCTTCGTGCCTTCTTTTAAAGAAATGGGCCGAACTGCTTATTGGAAATATCTTGTATTTTCTGTAGTGCTTTTTATTGCCATCTTATTAGGGGTAGGACAGTTCGGACAGTTCGCATTCATTATCTATTTACGTGACGTAGTAGCCAGCTCTATTTTTACAATTATCCTACTTGCTTCTGTACGTCTTTTTTTCAGAAGTAATGCGTAAATATTAGGCTAGTATGGCAAAAGATTATCGTTTTGAAAACCGTCGTTTTGTTATTGCAGGTATAGCAGTTTTAGTTGTTGTGCTATATATTGCTCGTTTGTTAGTGCTTCAGGTGTTAACAGATGAGTACAAACAATATGCAGAAAGTAATGCCCTATACCATCAGATTCGTTACCCCTCTCGTGGGATGATTACTGATAGGAAAGGTGAACTGATTGTGTACAATCAGACGGCATACGATATTACCGTTGTCCTGAAAGAAGCAGAAGGACATATAGATACCCTTGATTTATGTGATGCCTTACATATAACTAAACAGGATTTTGATGAACGCATGGCCTACATTTGTAATCGTCATCGTAATCCTGGTTATTCTAGATATACTCACCAATTATTTATGAGTCAATTGGCTCCAAAAGATATTGGCGTCTTTCAAGAAAAATTATTCCGATTTCCAGGCTTTTATGTGAGCAAGCGTAGCATTCGTCAATACAAACATAAAGTGGCCGCTCACCTACTGGGGGGAATTGCCGAGGTTTCACAACGGGATATGAAAAATGATCCTTATTACAGACGAGGTGATTATATTGGCAAACAAGGTGTGGAACGTGCTTATGAAAAAGATTTACGAGGACAAAAAGGAGTCAAAGTCTTACTCAGAGATGCACATGGACGTATCAAAGGAAGCTATAAAGATGGAATTTTAGATCGTCAACCTATTCCTGGTCACGACCTTACGCTGAGTATTGATGTCCAGCTTCAAGAACTAGCAGAAAAACTGATGCAAGGTAAAATAGGTAGTGTGGTAGCTATTGAACCTGCAACAGGTGAGATTTTAGCTATGGTATCTTCGCCTAGTTATAGTCCAGATTTGATGGTGGGACGTGAACGTGGAAATCATCAAGTGGCTTTAAGTAAAGACCCTCATCGCCCTTTGTTAAACAGAGCTATACAAGGCACATATCCTCCAGGATCTACATTTAAGACTGCTGAAGGCATGGTGTATTTACAAGAGGGCATTATTCAACCTTCTACTGCATATCCTTGTAGTCATGGTTTTCACTTTAAGGGCTTAACGGTTGGATGCCATGCCCACCCATCTCCATTAACATTAATACCTGCTATCGCCACTAGTTGTAATAGCTATTTTTGTTGGGGATTATATCATTTGATAGGAAGTAATAAATACGATAGTCCACAAGAGGCCTTAACCGTTTGGAAAGATCATATGGTATCTCAAGGGTTTGGATATAGACTAGGTGTCGACTTGCCAGGTGAGGCGCGTGGTTTCATTCCGAATGCTCAGTTTTATGATAAGGTCTACCATAAGCGTTGGAATGGGCTCACAATAATTAGTATTGCAATTGGTCAAGGGGAAATTCTATTAACTCCACTACAGATAGCAAACTTATCAGCCACAATAGCCAACAGAGGATACTACATAACGCCACACGTTGTCAAAGGTGTAAGCGATGAAAATATAGATCAAAAATATACAGAGAAGCATCGTACTAGTATAGATAAAAAGTACTATGAAGATATTGTCGAAGGAATGCGTATGGCTGTTACATCTGGAACATGCCGTTCAGGCGATATCCCAAATATCGAAGTTTGTGGTAAAACTGGTACAGCTCAAAATAAGGGGCATGATCATAGTGTCTTTATGGGGTTTGCACCAATGCATAAGCCTAAGATAGCTGTTGCTGTATATGTAGAGAATGGTGGATTTGGGGCAGTATACGGTGTGCCTATAGGATCACTTATTATGGAAAAGTATTTAAACGATACTTTGAGTACAGCTTCAAAAGCACGAGTAGAATATATTAGAAACAGAAAGATATATTATGGTAACACGAAACGTTAATGTCTGGAAACAACTAGATTGGATAGTCGTTGGGTTGTACATCCTACTACTAATATGTGGTTGGTTTAGTATTTGTGGTGCCAGCTACGAGGTAGGGCAGTTAAATTTCTTTGAATTTGCATCTCGTCCTGGTAAGCAAATGATGTGGATAGGATTATCTTTAGTCCTTGGTTTTATGTTGCTCATGATAGAAGATAAGTTTTATGAACTCTTTTCCTATCCCATATATATAGCCATGTTGGGACTTCTTTTTGTGACTATTTTTATCGCCCCCGATGTTAAAGGTTCACATTCATGGCTCAAGCTAGGACCAGTTAGTTTACAACCCGCCGAATTTGCTAAGTTTGCTACTGCTTTAACCTTAGCACGTTTTATGGGTAGCTATGGATATTCTATTAATAAGCTCAAATACTCTATTCGTACAGCTGCTATTGTATTTATCCCACTTTTACTTATTATAGCTCAAAAAGAAACAGGGAGTGCCCTAGTATATCTTGCCTTTTTTCTAGTGTTTTATCGTGAGGGAATGCCAGGAGCAATTCTATTTGTAGGCGTATCTGCAGTGATTTATTTTGTAGTGGGGATCCGGTTTGGTGATACTCTATTCTGCCTTGATACATCTAGTGTGGGGCATTATGCAGTCTTGCTTATCATTGCTGCCTTCACACTAGGCCTCCTCTTTGTGTACAAGTTGAATAGAGCTCATGTGTTCAGGTGGTTGGCAGCATTATGTCTCGTTCCTATCATCAGTTACCAAGTAGCCATACATATATATCCTTTCAATCAAGTCTTGACCATATTGGGCTTATGTGTGAGCTTATTTATCTATTTAGTATATCAATGGATTGTACGTCACAAGCTTACTTATGGATTTATAGCCTTGTTTACCATAGGGTCAATAGGTTTCTTATACTCCTCCAATTACGTCTTTAATAACGTGCTTGGTGCCCACCAAAGTACTCGTATTAAAGTATTACTTGGTATTATTCAAGACACAAAAGATGCTGGATATAACGTGGCACAAAGTAAGATCGCTATTGGATCTGGTGGATTGACAGGTAAAGGATTTTTAAATGGTACACAGACCAAGTTGAGTTATGTGCCAGAGCAAGATACCGATTTTATTTTTTGTACCATTGGAGAAGAACAAGGCTTTTTAGGTTCCAGTGCAGTCCTCTTACTCTATTTGATTTTTATATTGCGGATTATCTTTTTATCCGAACGACAGCCTACTGCATTTGGACGAGTGTATGGCTATTCTGTGGCCAGTATATTCTTATTTCACCTTTTTATTAATGTAGGAATGGTATTAGGACTTACCCCTGTTATTGGTATCCCACTCCCGTTTTTTAGTTATGGTGGATCATCATTATGGGGATTTAGCCTATTACTATTTATCTTCTTGAGGATAGATGCTGCACGCACAACCCGATATCGGTAATATGTTGAGTGTCTGATATCGGTAATACAATGATACGCTGAATGCTATCATTCTCTTTTAGCCCCGAGTCGGTGTGTATATGTGATAGCTTATCTTTTTGTTTCCATAATACACGCCCGAAATTCTCTTTCCGATTGTTTGTATAGGACGCGCTATCAGCTTGTAAATTGACAAGCTGCCAATAGATAGTATCTTTTGTTTCTACCCCCACTTGTAGTTGAACATACGTATAATCAAAATATGTATTACCCGCTGCTTCGATTTGCCAAGAAAAGGCTTTTGATGTTTCCTTTAGATTAGATGATAGCTCTATAGACAATGTGTCTAGTGTAGTCCACGTATTTCCCTTTGTTGGTAGTGAATACCATTGAAGATGGCAGAGTGTACTATCCGTACACCCAGCCATCAATATTAGTAGGAATAAACTACTCAGCTTTAGGAGCCGAAGACGGTTTACTTTCCCCATTTCTCTTGTCGTTTTTTGGGTTATTGTTTGGACGCTTTCTAGGAGGTCTTGAATCTGGTTTACGTTGCCCGTTCGTTTGTGGTTTTACCCCATCAGAATTTTTAGGTTGTTTCCTGTTTTGATTCTTCCCCCTAGGTCGATTGACAGTTCTCTCACGCACCTCTCCAGTCTCTTGTTGTGGATCTCTTGGCTTATTGTTACCTTGCGATTGATTGCGTCTTTCCCCTTGTGGTTTTCTTCTTTTTTGCGGACGTTTTTTATTGGTTCGTTTATCAAAACGCGTCAAATCATCCTGACTAAGTAGGTCTACATTCTCCTTGCTTGGTTCTACGTAATCATCATCATGTAGACGCAAAGGTTTTTCTCCTGCCTTATTTAGCTTGATGATTTCAAATGCACGTTTATTGCTAATGCTCACAAGATTTGCAGGGATTTGTTTATCAGTCGAATAGGTAATTGTTCCAGATAAAATATCCGCTTTAAAGTAATAGTAAGTATTATCTTTTGTCTCAAGTTGCACCTGTCTAGCTGGCAAGCGCTTTAAAGCTTCTACATAGCAATCTACTTCATAGTTCAAGCAGCATTTTAATTTGGCGCATTGTCCTGCGAGTTTTTGAGGATTTAAAGAGATGTCTTGATTTCTAGCTGCATTGGTTGATACAGATACAAAGTTTGTCATCCACGTAGCACAACACAATTCACGACCACATGGCCCAATACCACCGATTCGTCCAGCCTCTTGGCGAGCACCAATTTGTTTCATTTCGATGCGTACTCTAAAAGTTTCAGCTAGCACTTTAATGAGTTGTCGGAAGTCAACACGACCATCAGCAATGTAGTAGAAAATAGCTTTATTGCCATCACCTTGATATTCTACATCACCGATTTTCATCTCTAGTTGCAGTGATTTTGCAATCTCTCTAGAGCGAATCATTGTATCATGTTCTTTCGCTTTAGCCTGTTCCCACTTTTCAAGGTCTACTGGCTTAGCTTTGCGGTATACTCGTTTAATTTCAGCATCTGGTTTTAGCTTTGCTTTCTTTAGTTGTAACTCGACCAATTGGCCAGTTAAAGTAACTCGACCAATATCATGTCCTGGTTGAGATTCCACGGCCACAATATCTCCCTTTTCAAGAGGTAGATTTGTACTGTTTTTGTAATACCCTTTGCGAGTATTCTTGAATTGTACTTCTACCATCTGTGTTGCTTGACAATTGGTCGGCACTTCAGCAAGCCAGTCGTATGTGTTAAGCTGTTGATCTTGTGGTCCCACAGCATGTGCACTAAATGTACTATTTCTGTCATTTAGTGTAAACTTCAGTTGGCAATCACTCTGGCAACCACCGCATGCGTTAGTGGTTTGTTCGGGCTGATCGTATTGTTGATTTTCTTGATCCATATATATAGGGTATTATGTAGGTTGTTTGAGCAAAACAATCATTTTTAATGCAAAGTCAAATAATACGATTTTTGCATTAGCATTTTGCTCAATATGTCGAATCGCTTCATCCATTTCGTGCATAAGTTGATAGATATTTCTTTCATTGACGAAACGTGCAAAGCGGCTGCTAAATTCATTCTCTTCTGGCGTCATATAGTTTAGTTCTGACAAACCAAAATTGTATATAAAATTCTCGCGTACCATTGTTGATGCGTACTTAAAAAAACGTATTTGCTCATCTCGTGTTAACTTGGCGAGTGTTTCGCTCCACATCTTCATGTCCTTTATTTTACGTGCATAACTCAAGCGCATCAATTGAATAAAGTACTCTCTGAAGTCAGCACGTTCATTGTCGGTACGTAACAACTCATGTGCTGCAACCATACTGCCTTGGGCTCTATGTGCAATTTGCATGGCCATGGTTTCTCCCATATGTTCCTCTTGCATCAGCACGTGGGCAATCATATCTTGTGGCAAGCGTTGGAAATAACGCTTTTGTACTCGACTCATAATGGTGTCAAGTATAGGCTCTTCATTATCTGTAACCAAAAGCATCACTGTGTCTCTAGGTGGTTCCTCCAGAATTTTGAGTATCCCATTTGCACAGTTTGTATGCATCAATTCTGGTAACCACATAATTAACACCTTATATCGTCCTTCACTAGCAGACAACATTAGATGCGAACGTATCTCCTG
Organism: Bacteroidaceae bacterium; assembly: GCA_963668535.1. Lineage (GTDB taxonomy): Bacteria > Bacteroidota > Bacteroidia > Bacteroidales > Bacteroidaceae > F22. The sequence goes on along the minus strand of OY764867.1, from coordinate 822,609 downwards.
TCCCTCCTCAGTGGTGATTAAAGGTTGCTTAGCCCCTTGATTCATTATATCAATCCATTCTTTTAAATCGAGAAAAGGATTGTTGAGTACTGCGCCCCTGAACTCATTCATATAATGATCACATATTTCGCGTTTACTTCCCGAACTTACCTTTATGATAGGAAATGTAAGATACAAGTCTGGATGGGCCAATATGTCAAACTTGGCACAAGATGGACAGTGTCCACAAGCATCATCAGGTCCAGGATTTTCACAGCATAGATATCTTGCATAAGCAATGGCCATAGGTAGTTTGCCTACTCCATTTGCCCCAGTAAACAATTGTGCGTGAGGCACATGATTCGCTTGATACTCACGAATGAGTTGCGATTTTAATGTTTCGTGTGCAAGAGTATCTTTAAAATACATGGTTTATATTGTTTGTACAAACAAATTCATTGTTTTAAATTACATGTTTAATGACTTCTTTAATCAATACCAAGACTTCTGGTGAAGTGACAAACATGTATAATGCAGCTGCAGGTATCGCTAGTAACGCACTATCCATTCTGTCCATTAGCCCTCCATGACCAGGAAGTGTGTTGCCAGAATCCTTGATCCCCAAGTGACGTTTCAATAATGATTCGTTCAGATCTCCGTAGATAGAGGCAGGTACCACGACTATCGCTAGTCCAATCCATCTCCATAGTGGTTCCTGAATATCAGACACTGAGTAAAATACATATGCAGCAAGGATTGTTAGCAATCCTCCACCGAAAGCACCTTCCCAAGACTTTTTGGGACTCACACGAGGAAACAATGGATGTTTACCAATCAGTGAACCTATGCAAAATGCACCAGTATCATTGATCCATATGAAGACAAATACAGCCAGTGCAACTTCTGGATAGTATGGTGCAAATCCTCCTGTTTCTCCCTTGTAGTAAGCCAATACATTCAACAAAGAAAATGGTAATGCTACCATAAATTGTGTGAGTATATTATAGGCCCAGTTATGTATAGGATTCTCTTGTTTTTTGTACAATTCACGAAGCAGTACATACATTAGAAATCCTGCATAAGGGATGAAATACAAAACAACACTTCTATCATCTTCATCCCAACTGATTCCACGCATATAAAAATGCACAGCTAAGAAAAGATATATTCCCCAAAATGTAAGGGTGTTGACAGGTATATTTACACGTTTTTGTTGGTTTACCAACTGAGCAAGTTCACGTATAGTCAATCCACATAGTAGAGCAAAAACAAATGCAAAACTGTTTTCGTTCCACAATGACCCTATGATGATAAAGGCAACAAATAAGCCTCCAGTGATGGCTCTTTGAATAATGTTTTTCAATCTTGTTCTTTTTAGGCAGTATTATTCTTTAGGATCCGAAGACGCATTCGCTTCAGTTGGAGCTGCTGGCATGACATCTTCCGATGCAGTAGTTGCAGATGCAGTAGCTTTCTTCAATTCATCTGCTTTTTTCTTTGCTTCCTGCTGTAGAATCTCTTCCGAGCGTGATTTCCAAGGACGTTTACCGAAGATATTTTCAACATCAGCCGCAAGGATCACTTCTTTATCTATGAGCAATTGAGCCAAAGCATGATGCTTATCTTTGTATTTTGTAAGCAAGTCTTTGGCACGTTGGTATTGTTCATCAATAATACGTTGCACCTCTTTGTCGATAGATTCAGCAGTCTTTTCACTATATGGTTTAGTAAAGCTGGTTGGATTGTTGTTATAATAACTAATATTAGGTAGTGATTCACTCATCCCCAAGTAAGCTACCATACCATAGGCTTGTTGAGTCACACGTTCCAAGTCATTCATGGCACCTGATGAAATGCGTCCCAAGAATACTTCTTCAGCTGCACGCCCACCTAGCGTAGCACACATCTGATCAAGCATTTGTTCTTTAGTCGTGATTTGTCTTTCCTCAGGAAGATACCATGCAGCACCTAGAGCCTGTCCACGAGGTACGATCGTTACTTTTATCAACGGATTGGCATGTTCCAATACCCAAGATAGTGAAGCATGTCCCGACTCATGAATTGCGATAGAATGTCTTTCAGATTCAGTTGTAATCTTAGTTTTCTTTTCAAGTCCACCCACAATACGGTCTATGGCATCGTGAAAATCTTGCATGTCCACCAAACTCTTGTTGTGTCGTGCAGCAATTAGTGCAGCTTCGTTACAAACATTAGCGATATCTGCTCCAGAGAAACCTGGCGTTTGTCTACATAATAATTCTGTATCCACTTCCTCAGCTAGTTTGAGTGGCTTAAGATGAACAGCAAAGACCTCTTTACGTTCGTTCAAATCTGGAAGATCCACATGGATTTGACGGTCGAAACGTCCAGCACGTAGCAAGGCCTTGTCTAAGATTTCTACTCGGTTGGTTGCAGCAAGGATGATGATACCACTATTATTGCCAAAACCGTCCATCTCTGTGAGCAGTTGATTTAGAGTATTCTCGCGTTCATCGTTTCCGTTAGTCATGTTGTTTTTACCACGTTCACGACCTACTGCATCAATCTCATCAATGAAGATGATACAAGGTGCTTTTTCTTGTGCTTGCTTGAATAAGTCACGTACACGTGAAGCACCCACACCCACAAACATTTCCACAAAATCACTACCCGACAATGAGAAGAAAGGTACATTTGCTTCTCCAGCGACAGCCTTTGCCAAAAGAGTTTTACCCGTTCCAGGAGGGCCTACAAGGAGAGCACCTTTTGGAATCTTACCACCTAGATTGGTGTATTTTTGAGGGGCCTTTAAGAACTCAACGATTTCTTCAACCTCTTGTTTCGCTTCGGCTAGTCCAGCCACATCCTTAAAGGTAATATTGACTTGAGTGTTTTTATCAAATAGTTTGGCTTTTGATTTGCCCACGTTGAAAATGCCACCACCGACACCTCCACCGCTAGAACTACCTCCCATACGACGCATCATAAACCATGTCATTAACACAATCAGTAGGATAGGGAACGCGATACTCATGAGTGGTCCCCAATAATCTTGTCGTTTGTCGTAGTCAACACTTCCAGTAAAGACTTCACGTTTTTGGGCATCATCTAAGTATTGAGCCAGCATCTCGCGTGATGGGGCTTCTGTGAGTATATATGCTTTTCCTTGGTGCTTTTTGGTTTCGAACACTTCTGGGATATATTCTGTCTTTATTTCTGCTTGTACGGTATTATCATCATATCCTGTTACGTCTTTGATGTATCCCTTATTGATATATTCTTTAAATTCACTGTATCCCACACGTTTGGTAACCCCTTCTTGTCCATTGAAAAGGAAAAGTGCTAATGCAGCTACAGCTATTGCAATATACATCCAGCTTAAGCTAAATTTGGGCACCTTATTAGGTCCAGTTGGTGTTTTGCGGCCACCAGGGGTGTTCTCTTGGTTGCCAAATGGATTATTACTTGCCATTTTTGTTCGTTTTAATTGCTACTTTAATCTATGGTTTCGATGTCGCTTATGACTGCATCTGCCCACATCGTTTCTAATTGATAGTGGTCTCTTGCTTCGGGCAAAAAAAGATGTACCATGACATCTCCGTAATCCATTGCTACCCATTCACAATTTTCTAAACCTTGAACTGCTATGGGACTTTCATCCATAGCTTTTCGTCCTTCTTCTTTGATGCTGTCTACAAGGGCGCGTAGTTGATTGGGAGAATTGCCTTCGCATACGACGAAAAATTGGCAAATAGTGTCCTCTATTTTTGTTAAATCACATACAACAATACCTTGTCCTTTTTTTTCTTGAATTCCAGTTATAATACTATCTACTAATTTATGCTTCATATTTAAAGTTTGAATGATATATTGTCCCTGATAAATAGCTAAAGTCATGCCAAAGTCAATGGCACTTTAATGAAAGGACAATTATGATGCAAAGATAGCAGAATATTTGTATCTTTCGCCATATTCAAGTCTTAAATAGGACCAGTTAATATGGAATTGTTTCAAAGAAAAGTGTAAATATATTTTTTAGAAAAAACGAATAAAATATTTGGGTTGTATTTTAAAACTGCTTATCTTTGCACACGCATTAGAGAAAAGATGCCATGTATGGGCTATGGTGTAATGGTAACACTACAGATTCTGGGCCTGTCATTCAAGGTTCGAATCCTTGTAGCCCAACCCAATGCGAGTCTCGATAACGCCAGTTGTTGAGACTTTTGTTTTATATGGCTGATCTTACTCACAATGGCCCTGTAGTTCAACGAATAGAATAGCGGTTTCCGGTACCGTAGATAGGGGTTTGATTCCCCTCGGGGCTACATAATGTACCACTCAGTGGAGTTGATACCATTATGAATACATCTACTATATCCAACTCACTTTGTATTTGATAAGTTTTGAATATTCGTATAAACTACCTATATTTACGCCATATAGTCTTCACTATATATTTGATATATTAAACTACTAATTGAAAAATGAAAACGTTATGGAAAAAATAAAAAATGGGAATATCTTAGATAGAAATGTCGATTTAGGGTTATTGCTCCTTCGTGTTCCTCTGGGTATAATGATGCTGCTTCATGGAGTTGCTAAGCTTATGGGAGGATTAGGTTTTATAAAAGAAATCTTGTTTAAAGAAGGCTTCCCTGAATTTTTGGCTTATGGTGTAGTTGTTGGAGAAGTCTTAGCTCCTATAGCCATCATTATCGGATTTAGAACCCGTGTGGCATCAGCCATTTTTGCCTTTAATTGTTTCGCCGCTGCATGGCTAGTACATAGTCATCAATTTATTTCGCTCAATGAAACTGGAGGATGGGCGGTTGAATTGTTAGGGCTATATTTCTTTGGTGCTCTTGCTTTGGTCTTTACAGGAGGTGGCCAGTACAGCTTGTCTCGAAATTCATTGTTTGACTAACATATAATGATTAAAAATCGGCCTTAGGATACTTCATCCTAAGGCCGATTTTCTATTTATTCTTCATGGATTTTGTTCTTGTTTCGTATCTGTTTGGGCATGGGTATAAGTTGGATCTTTCGAAAGTAAAATATTTGCTTGGTGAAGCGGAAGTGTACACTTATACTTCTTGTCCTTAAATTGTGAGGGCTATGTCCTACCTTAATAAGTCCTTTGTTTACTTAACGACAGCGCTCTTTAATGTAGGAGAGATATACAGCTGATTATTACTATCCCCATCGGCATAGATTAAGCACGCTTTGATCTCAGGATGCTTAGTGATATACTCCTTAGCTTTTTCCAATCCCATCACCATAAAGGCCGTAGCTGTTGCATCGGCTGTTAAACAATCTGGCGCAACGACAGTGGCCGACAAGACACTGTGCTGTACAGGATATCCAGTGCGGGGATCTATTGTGTGAGCGTATTTCTTCCCATTTTTATAATAGAAGTTACGATAATTGCCCGATGTAGCCATCCCACAGTTTGATAATTGTAGTATCAACTCCAACTCGTTTTTGACTTGTAAGCTATCGTCAATAGGTTTGTCCACCCCTATACGCCAATTGCCCGAATTGGGACGTTCTCCGCTAAGAGTCACTTCGCCCCCAATTTCGACCATGAAGTTTTTCACTCCTTGTCGGCGTAGGTAATCACCCACAACGTCACAAGCATATCCTTTGGCTATCGCCGAGCAGTCTAGCATCATATCAGGATCTGCTTTTTCAATGCGGTTATCAGCAGTTAGATGTATTTTTTGGTACCCCACGTATTGAAGCAGGCTGTCTATCTGAGTGGCTGTTAAGTCTTTGCCAGACTTAAATCCAAATCCCCATGTGTTGACCAAAGGAGCTACTGTAATATCAAAGGCTCCATCGGTAGCTGCAGAAATCGTTTGGGCGCGATGAAACACTTTTAAAAATAAAGAATCGAGAGTTACCGAATCGTTATTATTGATATGTGTGATAACCGATTGTTTGTTGAACGGAGACAATGAATTGTCCACGCGTTTCATCTCGTTTCTAATCCCTTGATGTAAATCTTCCGTATATTGATAAGTGATGTGGTAGAAAGTTCCAAATATCATCCCCTCATTGTGGTGATAACTTGATGGCGCTTTAATACTGTGTGTATGAACCACATATATTGCACCTATTACAAGTACAATAAGCCATAAAGAATAGCGTAGGATTTTTTTCTGTTCCTGTTTCATCTTTTTATTGATTAGAATGGTAATGTATAAATAATATTGTAGGTAAAACCAAAGTTATTGCTTTTGTTTTCTCCCATGCCTGGGATAATATACGGTGTGGCATGCTTATCTTCCGATATACTCAATGGTAAGCGATAACGGAAATCCCATCCCATAAGAATAGGGCCTACGATGCGTGCTTGTACACCAATTAGAAATTCTGCCCAATGTGCAGTTGCTTTAATATCCTTGTAGCTAAAAGGGACTTCTCCATTCCAGATAGGATCTGTAAAAGGAGCACTCCATACATCATAACTGAAACTAGAAAAACCATATCGTGCCCCAATAAACAAGTGGCTGTCATGGCGTTTCTTCCAGTGTAAGTTATAGTCGGCCCCAATGCGGATATAAGGTGAACGATCTATTTTGTAATGTAGCCCTTCTTCTGAATCATCACACATACCCATACCCAATTCGACAACAGGATATAAACGGTAGTTGAGGTTAACTTTAAGGCCCACTTGCGTGTTCATATAATTACGACCAAAATAGTGGCTCATAGGACTGTAGATATCAAAAGTGACTTCTGCACCTTCATATTTAGTCCATTTTTGCCATGTCGTCAGGGAATCCTTTTTCTCCATAAAGTGTTTTTCGCCTTGTGGGAGAGGACGCTGGCGATTGGGCGATAATCCTTTGGGCTTATTTTGAGGATTTTGCGCATAAGCGGCTAATCCTGTGAATAACAATAGTACGACTACCCAAAAAACTTTAGTAATAGAGTTTGATATTTTGTGCATCGGTTTCTTTAATTAATTTGTTGACAATCTCTACTCTAGCCAGTTGATGTGCTGTGTACTTCACGTCTTCAATGTTGCAATAGATCGCTTTTCCACACTCCATGCTGATATACACGGGAGTACGCGTATAATATATACTCAGAGTGTCGTAACTGATTATGGCATCTGTAGAGGTATACTTAAATACATAGACGGTGCTGTCTCTTGTTTCATCAACTGGGAGCGACAAGCTGCTTACACTGCTTTCTTGGTTGATTAATATCGAATCAGTATCGAAGGCTGTTACGGTCAATTCGTTAAGAGCAACGTCTGTGCCCCCGTCATTATTATGGCAACTGATTCCTATATATCCACGGTCATTGCGAAGACACGTTTCTTCATTGCAACTCTGAATGACTAGTCCAAGCATGCCACAGAAGACACAAGCGAGAGGAGTCCATAAAAACCAAAGTTTCTTCATTATATTTTCTTTTCGATGTTATATACATTTCTGTCTGATGCACTGCGGGTAATCAGTTCGCCCAAGAACCCAGCCAAAAAGAGCTGTGTACCCAGAATCATCGCTGTGAGTGCGATATAGAAATAGGGCGATTCTGTAACAAGTCTATAAGGCAATCCATGGGTCATGTTGTACAGCTTGCTTGCACCGACAACGACCAATGATACTAGACCCACAAAAAACATGAGTGAACCCAATAGTCCAAAGATGTGCATAGGTTTCTTGCCAAATTTGGTGGTGAACCATAACGAAAGTAAGTCCAAGTAGCCATTAAAGAAACGACTCAATCCAAATTTAGTGGTGCCGTATTTACGTGCCTGATGTTGCACGATATGTTCCCCGATACGTTCATATCCTGCCGCTTTGGCCAAGTAGGGGATATATCGGTGCATTTCTGCATACACCTCAATGTCTTTGACCACCTCATGGCGGTAAGCCTTCAATCCGCAGTTGAAATCATGTAGATTATGTATGCCACTCACCCAACGAGCAGTTGCGTTGAACAACTTTGTGGGGATTGTTTTATTGAGTGGATCATAGCGTTTCTTTTTCCAACCAGATACTAAGTCGAACTTCTCTTCGGTAATCATTTTATAGAGATGGGGAATTTCGTCGGGACTGTCTTGCAGGTCTGCATCCATCGTAATGACTACGCGTCCTTGTGCCGCTCCAAATCCACAATGTAGGGCCGCAGACTTGCCATAGTTACGACGAAACTTAATGCCATGTACTTGTGGATATGCTTGTTGTAGACTTTCGATAACGCTCCAAGAATCATCACGACTGCCGTCGTCGATAAAGAGTGTCTCATAAGTCAATTCATTTGCACCCATCACACGATCTACCCATGCTTGCAATTCTTTGATTGACTCCTCCTCATTGAGTAGAGGAACTACTATGGAAACCTCGATAGGATATATTTCTTTTGCAGTCATTGCTTTCTACTTAAAAGGAGTTTGAGTTTGCCAGTTCTTCGGTTTTCTTTGTACAATCAGAGCAATCACAAGACTGATGATACTACCATAGAAGATATTGCTTGTGAAAATATTGACTGCAAGATTGATTGCATTAATGTCTTGTAATTTTTTCAACATATCAATGACTTGCTTTAACATGGCGATGACCTGCTCTTTTTGATCAGCAACTTCTGGAGCAGCAAAAGTAGAGCCGAAATGCCCTGTACCTTGTTGCACATCTTGTAAGGCAGCTGTGTAGTAGGCTAGTCCATGCTCCATAATCATGCCATGATCGATAAAGGCAAAAAAGATATAGTGCGCCACACCCGCTAGTAGACCTGCAAATAAGAAAATAAATGTTGTAAAGCTCCAGGCATGTATCCAGTGAATATATCCACCCATTGTTTTATCTCTAAAATCGCGTGCCATCCACCAAGCCAATACGGGTACACACAATAATGTGATAACAAATAAAGTAAATAAAGAAGGAGTATAACAAGCAGCTACAAAAATAGCAAAGCTGATAATCCAAAATATACCCATGCTGGTGCCATAATGCATGGCATGTTGGGTGAGACTGATACGTTTCTGGTTCATTTCTGTTTATGATTAGGAGTTCTCGATCCATTATGCGTGCTTAAGCCCTTTGTTTAAGCAGCATCGTCGCACAAAGATAGTGTTTTCTTTTGAAACATCCGTTTTTTATTGCTACCTTTGTGGGCATATGAATAAATATGTGCTCTTGGCTAGCTGTGTGTTGGTAGAGCATTTTGCTACAACCCATCAGTCATTTTTGAGGAAAAATAGATGAAGTTTACAGAATTACCATTAGAGGCGAGTGTACTCGATGCATTGGATGCCATGCGTTTCGATGAGTGTACTCCGGTGCAAGCAGAAGCGATACCAGTTATCTTAGAAGGTAGAGATCTTATTGCTGTAGCCCAAACAGGAACTGGAAAAACCGCTGCTTTTTTGCTGCCAGTTATCAGTAATTTGTCCAAAGGAAATCATCCAGAAGATGCTATCAACTGCGTGATTATGTCTCCAACGAGAGAATTGGCGCAGCAAATTGATCAACAAATGGAAGGCTTTTCTTACTTCCTATCTGTTTCAAGTGTGCCTATCTATGGTGGAGGGGACGGACCGCAATTTGCGCAACAACAACGCAGCCTATCTATGGGTGCTGATATGGTGATTGCTACGCCTGGTAGACTGCTCAGCCATATGAAACTAGGGTATGTCGATTTGTCTAAAGTCTCTTATTTTGTACTAGATGAGGCTGACCGCATGCTAGATATGGGTTTTGTAGACGATATTCAAGCCATTGCTGAAAAGTTACCTGACACATGTCAGACCATTTTATTTTCTGCTACCATGCCTCAGAAGATACAGTCGTTGGCCAAGAATATTATGCGAGATCCTGTTGAGATCAAATTAGCCGTGTCTCGCCCTGCCGACAAGATCGATCAACGAGCTTATGTGTGCTATGAAAGTCAAAAATTGCCTATCTTGCAGCATATCTTATTGAATGATAAACCTGAAAAGGTGATCGTTTTTGCTTCTTCCAAGTTGAAGGTAAAAGAAATTACCAAGGCTATGCGTCGATTGAAACTGAATGTGGCAGAAATGCACTCAGATTTGGACCAAGTGCGTCGTGAAGAGGTTATGCTTGCTTTTAAAGCTGGCAAAACACAAATATTAGTTGGTACCGATATTATCTCTCGAGGTATTGATATTGACGATATCAGCTTGGTTGTTAATTATGATGTGCCGCATGATAGCGAAGATTATGTACATCGCATTGGACGTACAGCTCGGGCCAAACGTGATGGAAAGGCAATCACACTGATTAGTGAAGCCGACCAGATAAAGTTTAAAGCAATCGAAGACTTCCTAGAAAAAGTGATTGACAAAACAGACGTTCCAGAAAGTTTGGGAGAAGCCCCTGCTTATGACCCTAAGCCAATAAGAAGAGGTGGCCGTACACGTAAACCGGGATCTACACAAAGAGGTGGACAAAGACCGAATAAGAATCAGTCTGGAGAACAAAAAAATGGAGGTCAGACTTCAAAAGGAAAGAAACCTAATAGGGGGCATTATACTAAGCGTTCAGGAGGAAGTGCTGACGAACAAAAATCGTCTGGTGATAAGCCAGGCGCTGGAGATAGAAAGCCATACAATAGAAACAATACACGTCGTCGTCCTGATACACGTCGTCGTTCAGATAATACAACGGATGCTAGTAGAGATCATTCTCCAACTTCAGCATCAGAAGCATAAAACGTAGCGATTATGATGAATAATGAATTAGCCAACCATGTAGCACATCTTTTGCTTGAAAATGATTGTGTTATTGTGCCTAGCCTTGGAGGATTTGTGGCTCATTATGTGCCTGCAAAATTTGACGAGAAGGAAGGTGTTTTTGTGCCTCCAACTCGCGAAATAGCCTTTAATGTGCAGTTGAGATTGAACGATGGGCTATTAGCTCAGTCGTATATGACGGCCTATGATTTGGATTTTCGTGAAGCCAGTGCAAAAATTCGTCAGCAAGTTAAAGAGGCTATTTACACACTGCATAGTACTGGACAATTGGTGTTGGCCAATGTGGGTGAGTTGCGTTTTACAATGCAACAAAGCTATGTGTTTGTGCCATATGATGAGCGTATTACTTCACCTACGTTATATGGTTTAGATGTTTTCGCTATGCCGCTTTTGGCTACGTTAGAAGAGGAGGCACGTCATGCACGTGTAGCTGCACCTGTTGTGGCGCAACCTGTATCTGATAAGCCTGCCCAAAAAGTGGCTTTATCTGTTCCTGCTAAACGGGTCGTGCGTATGCATCCTGCTGTGGCACGTGCGATACGTATAACTGCTGTGTCGGCAGCGGCTGTGGCTGCATTCTTTATTTTAAGTAAACCTGTAGAAAATACATATATCAACAAGCAGAATTATGCAGAAATGCTTCCTACTGAGTTGTTTGCTCAAATTGCTCCTGAGGCATCTGTGACGTCTGCTGACCATACTGCTAAATCGATTGTGTCTGTAGATACACCAGTGGCTAGTCAATCGGTTAGTGCGAAACAAGTCAGTAAAGAGTCTATAGCACAGGAGGAGAATAAGATAGATGCGCCTGCTTTGGTTGTAGTACCTACAAAGATCAGTAGTCGTATCGGGTATCATCTTATTGTGTCTAGTGTGACTTCATCAGAAGCAGCAGATGGAGAGTTGCTTCGTCTGAAGAAACTTGGCTTGACGGATTTGAGAGTGCTAGAGATGGATGGAAAATACCGTGTGTCAGCTGGTTGTTACCGAACTTCAAATGATGCAAAAATGGCACTAGAAGATGTTAGAAAAATAGCGCAATGTGCATCAACTTGGATGCTTCGTGTAAGAAAATAGAATAGATGAAAAGATTGAGATGTCCTAAATGTGACGAATGGCTAGCTTTTGATGAGACCAAGTATAGTGCTGGTCAATCGTTGGTGTTTATGTGTGAGCACTGTGGCAAGCAGTTTAGTGTGCGTTTAGGAGGAAAAAAGAAACAAATAGAGAGAAAAGATCAAGAAGGTAATCAAATAGAGGATGATTCTCTAAAGGAATCTGCGGAGCCTTGTGGACACATTGTTGTGATAGAAAATGTCTTTGGCTATCGTCAAGAATTACCATTATATATAGGTGAAAACATTATTGGACGTCGTTGTAAGGGGACAGAAATCAATGTACCTATTGAATCAGGTGATATGTCAATGGATAGACGTCATTGTATGATTCAGATTAAACGCAATAAGCAAGGCGCGCCTGTTTTTACTTTGCGTGATGCACCATCGCTTACAGGGACTTTCCTGAATAATGATTTGTTGGGACCGAAAGATCGTATCCGTTTAGATGATGGAGCTATTGTAACTTGTGGTGCTACAACGTTTATAGTGCATCAAGAGAATTTGGAAGAAGAGTAAGATATATCTACATAATATAAGAATCCCCTCAAGTATCTTTACATAAAGATACTTGAGGGGATTCTTATATTATAATGTAAGCTTTAACAACCTCGCATATATGTATCTTGGAAGCCTAAGAAATAGAGTACGCCGTCTAATCCCATATTATTGATAGATTGTTTGGCGTTTTCTCGTACCTTTGGTTTGGCATGGTAAGCAATACCTAAGCCTGCTTCTTTAATCATCATCAAATCATTGGCTCCATCTCCTACAGCGATGGTTTGAGCTATGTTGACTTTTTCAACTTGAGCGATTAGTCGTAGTAATTCGGCTTTACGTTTACCATCTACAATTTCACCTAGATAATTGCCGGTTAATTTACCGTCTACAATCTCAAGTTCGTTGGCATATACATAGTCTATTCCGAAGCGTTTTTGAAGATGCTGACCAAAGTAAGTGAATCCACCAGATAGCAAAGCGATTTTATATCCGTGATGCTTTAATACAGACATCAGACGTTCTACGCCTTCGGTAATTGGCAGGTTTTCTGCAACGTCTTCCAAGACTGATTCGTCTAACCCTTTCAGTAACCCGATTCGTTGTTTGAAACTTTCTTTAAAATCTATTTCACCACGCATAGCACTTTCAGTAATGGCTTTGACCTGATCTCCAACGCCGGCACGTATAGCAAGTTCGTCAATGACTTCGGTTTCGATCAAAGTCGAATCCATATCAAAACAGATCAAACGTCGCGTTCGGCGGTACATATTATCAACTTGCAAAGAAAAGTCCATCTCTAATTGAGAAGAGAGTTGCATCAATTGTGCATGCATGTTGTCTTTGTTAAATGGATTCCCACGTACCGATAGTTCTACGCATGCACGACGTTGTTGTGGAGTATCGGCATTGAGTGTGGGGCGACCTGTTTGGCGTCTAATCGCATCAATATTCATGCCTTGTTCTGCAAGGATACTTGTGACTGCCGTAATTTGTTTGGCATTGATTTGTCTTCCTAGTAATGTTAATATATAACGATTTTTCCCTTCTGCACTGACCCACTTTTCATACTCTTCAATGGATATTGGTTTGAAGCGTATGCCTACTTCCAAGTCGGATGCTTTGAAAAGAAGTTCTTTCATAATATATCCCGAGTATTGCTCTTCTGCAATAAATAAAATACCTAATGAAAGTGTGTTGTGAATATCAGCCTGTCCTATGTCTAGGATGTTGGCATCGTACTTGGCGAGTACTTCGGTAATGGAAGCAGTGAGGCCTGGTTTGTCTTCTCCTGTGATACGGACGAGGATAATTTCTTTATTTTTCATATTGACAAAAATCAAATTATGCTAGAAAAATATCGCTGGTTTACACGCGTTTTCGTGCAGTAAAACATTGATAAATAAATGGTAATCAATACCTCGCAAAGGTACTATTTTATGTCTGCATATTGCAAGCTTAGAGTAGATTTTTTTAGTTTTATTTGGCTGTTTCGTGGAAAAAGCTCAACTTTGCAACGATTTCCAATGCGGCATGTCGTATTGCAAGTAGGTGAAAGACACTAGTTATAAGCCTGCATGTAGCATGCTAGAGATTGTAAGGTTTTGGCTAGAAATCACGGTGAGGACCGAGCCAGAACAGTCGTAACGAAAATGCCGTTACATGAAAAATGTACAATGGATAATAGTAGTTATACTGATTATTACCTTAACATCATTTGTTTCAAAAGATCGTCCTGTGACTGGACTTTGTGTGGGAGATGTGGCGCCCGATTTTAATATTAAGACTACAGATAGTAAAAATTTGAAGGCCTATCGAGGTTCTTTAGTGTTAGTAAGCTTTTGGGCTAGTTATGATGCAAAATCGCGTGTTGTAAATGCACAGTTGTGGCAAACAAATAGTCATCAGAAAGCTCCAATCCAGATGGTGTCTGTTTCGTTCGACTCAAGTCGCTCAGTATATCAACAGACAATACGTATGGATAAAGTAAACTGCGAAGAAAGTATGTTGGCGATACAAGGAAGTAGTAATCCGATATATAAGAAGTATCAGCTGTATCGTGGATTTACCAATTATCTGATCGATGAAAAAGGCGTGATTGTCGCCAAGAATTTGACTCCTGATGAGTTGAAAGAATGGACCAAGTAAGGTTTACCCCTTGCTTAATAATCTATGAATGCATGAAGATCGTGGCTAGGTGCCTCGTTTTGATGTATTTCCCCTTTTTGTAAAACAGATAAAATATAAACTTCATATACTGTGGCATCAATATGTCAGTGTGTATGAAGTTTTTGTACTGTACCTTGAATGTGTAGTGAATGTTTGCGTGACTCGCGTGGATTGCGTATCTTTGCAAGACGCTTTGAACGAACCTTATATTAGAGTGGTTACAAAGGGCAAAATCATTACATACTATAATAACAAGAAAAATAAATAATCTTATGATGCAATCGTGGTTTGAGTGCAAAGTGCGCTATGAGAAGATGATGGAAAATGGTTCTCCAAAACGAGTTACTGAGCCTTATTTGGTCAGTGCAGAGAATTTTACAGATGCAGAGGCACGCATCACAGAAGAGATGTTGCCATTTGTATCTCAAGGAGAATTTGTGATTGCTGATATCAAGCGTGCCAAGTATGCCGAATTGTTTTTGACTGCTGAGGAAAGTGCTGATCGCTTTTTTAAATGTAAGGTGATTTTTATCACTTTGGATGAAAAAAGTGGGAACGAAAAGAAAACTGCTTCTCAAATGCTAGTACAAGCATCTGACTTGCATGATGCTGTGCGACGTCTAGATGAAGGTATGAAAAATACACTTGCTGACTATGCTATTGGAGCGGTTACTGAAACTCCTCTGATGGATGTGTATGAAAACTTGTATGCAGAAGCTGGTGAACAAGCAACTTCTTCACAAGAATCACCTATTGAAACTGCTGAATAATGACATCTGCAGAGCGTAAAGAAGAAATTGCTGGGCGTATAGCTCAAATCAAGAATCAGTTGCCTCTTGCTACACGGTTGTTGGCGGTAAGTAAATATCACACATGTGAGGATATTGAAGCTGCTTACGATGCTGGTCAGCGTTTGTTTGGTGAAAGTAGGGTACAGGAACTTGAGTTAAAGCATGCAGAAGTCACTCATGAAGATATTGAGTGGCATTTTATCGGCCATCTTCAACGTAATAAGGTCAAATATATTGCTCCCTATGTCAAGATGATTCATGCAGTAGATAGTATGCGCTTGATGCAGGAGATTAATAAACAAGGGCAGACAGTAGGACGCACGATCGATTGCTTGCTTGAAGTGCATGTGGCGCAAGAAGAGAGCAAATTTGGTTTTACACCAGAATCGCTTGTCGAAATGCTAGAAGAAGGTGAGTGGAAAAGTATGCCTTTTGTACGTATCTGTGGTATCATGGGGATGGCTAGCAATACAGATGATCGTTTGCGTATTCTTGCTGACTTCGAAACCTTAAAGGCAACATATGATCAGGTGAAAGCATCTTATTTTTCAGAAAGACCATCGTTTTGTGAGTTGTCAATGGGGATGACACACGATTTCCCTATTGCTGTGGAACAAGGAAGTACCATGGTGCGAGTGGGCAGCGGTATTTTTGCTGAAACAAAATAAGAAAAGCATTGTACAACGACATGAAAGAGATAGATACAAACGATAATCGAGTGGCTCGTGTCGATAAATGGCTTTGGGCTGTGCGTCTGTTTAAAACTCGCTCACAGGCTGCTGAGGCCTGCAAAAAGGGACAAGTAGCTATTAATAATAGTACAGTAAAACCAGCACGTACAGTGAAGGCTGGTGATACTGTTTCTGTCAAAAAAGCACCAGTAAATTATTCGTTCAGAGTGCTACAAGCTATTGAGAAACGAGTGGGGGCAAAGTTGGTGGCAGAAATGATGCAAAATGTGACTTCTCCAGATCAGTATGAATTGTTGGAGATGAATAGAATATCTGGTTTTGTGGATAGACAACGAGGGGCTGGACGTCCGACTAAAAAAGAACGTCGACACTTAGATGATTTTATGGATGTCCCTTTATTTTGGGATGGAGATGATATAGAATAATGTGCAATATTGATTTGATTTGAACCAAGTGATTTGATTAAAGGGTAGGTTCGAATGGATGAAAACATTGATATAGAAAAGAAACCTGTAGATGGCTTATGCACTACAGGTTTCTTTATATGTATATGATAACTAGCCTTGTATAGAGGCGATGTATTCTTTGAGAGATAAATTTTGGGCATCCTTTTCTGAAAGTTGCACTTTGTCTGATGGTATTTGCCAGTCAATATTGATGCTAGGATCGTTCCATAATAGGGCGCATTCATGTGTGGGAGAATAGAAATTATCGCATTTATACGCAAAAATGGCCTCTTTGCTCAGCACGGCAAATCCATGGGCTAGACCTCTGGGAATAAACATTTGTCGTTTGTTTTGTGCTGATAACTCACAAGATACATATTGTCCAAAAGTAGCAGATTCTGGACGTATATCAACAGCAACGTCTAGTACTTTTCCTACGACACATCTTACAAGTTTGCTTTGAGCTGCTTCTCCGGTTTGGAAATGAAGGCCTCGAATTACACCGTAACTGGATTTGCTTTCGTTATCTTGTACAAAAGTGGTGTCTAATACTTGTGTCCTAAATTGACGGTCTGAAAATGATTCAAAAAAATATCCGCGAGCATCCTCAAAAACTCTTGGCTCTAATATGACTACACCTTCAATGGCTGTCTTGATGATATTCATAATTGCTTATAATTTATTTTTTGTCGTTTCCTTTTCAGCAAGGCTTAAAAGGTATTGTCCATATTGGTTCTTACTCATAGGTTGAGCAACTTCTATAAGTGTATCTATACTAATCCAGTTGTGCTCAAGAGCAATTTGTTCTAAACAAGCTATTTTTAATCCTTGGCGTTTTTCGATAACTTCAATAAAAGTTGAAGCCTCACTCAAAGAGTCATGAGTGCCTGTATCTAGCCAAGCAAATCCGCGACCTAATTTTTGAACCATAAGTTTTTGTTGATCCAAATAATATTGGTTGACAGTGGTAATTTCAAGTTCTCCGCGAGGAGATGGCTTGATTTGTTTAGCCACGTTTACTACACTATTGGGATAAAAATATAATCCTACAACTGCGTAGTTTGATTTTGGATTGGCTGGTTTTTCTTCTATTGATAAGCATGTGCCAGATTCGTCAAAATCGGCCACTCCGTACCGTTCGGGATCACTGACATAGTATCCAAATACAGTTGCCTTATTCTCTTCGTTCACATTACGTACAGCATCTTGTAACATGTGTGTGAAGCTTTGACCATAAAAGATATTATCACCAAGTACCAAACAGACAGAATCATTACCGATGAAATCTTCACCGATGATAAAAGCTTGTGCTAAACCATCAGGACTTGGTTGTTCGGCATACTCAAGACGTATCCCAAATTCTGATCCATCTCCCATAAGTCGTTTAAATCCAGGCAGATCATGAGGGGTTGAGATAATCAGAATATCTCGTATACCAGCCAACATCAATACGGATACTGGATAATAAATCATAGGCTTGTCATAAATTGGAAGCAATTGCTTGCTGACGCCTTTGGTGATTGGGTAGAGACGTGTGCCGCTACCACCAGCTAGTACTATACCTTTCATATGGAGTAAATATTTGGTTGCAATATAAATCTTTGGGGAGTACCTATGACTGCTGTGTCTAGATGACTGCACCATACTTGTGCAAAGATAGTAAACTTATAGACGATGTCATAATAAAATATTACTTAATCTTTCATTATTCATAATCTTCTGCTGGTTCAAGTGAAAAGTTTAAGCTATAAAAAGAGGCGCATAGTGGATTCTGTGATAATGGGATATCTCCGTGTGTCATTTTGATATAAATGTGACGTTGTGTTGTTGATTTAGGAAGAAAATGTGGTATATTTGTGACTTTAAAATCAAAGAATATAAACCTTGACAAACAAACGAATATGATGTTTAATGATTTAGTGCAATCTATCAGTGATTTTCTCTGGATATATATATTGATTACATGCTTGCTTGGATGTGCTTTGTACTTTACGATACGCAGTAAATTTATGCAGATAAAGGAAATCAAAGAGATGGGGCGACTCTTGCTTGATTCATCTAGTGTAGGAGAAAAACACATCTCTTCTTTTGAGGCTTTTGCAGTGTCGTTAGCTGCTCGTGTAGGCACTGGAAATCTAGCTGGTGTAGCTACTGCTATTGTCTTGGGGGGGCCTGGTGCTGTGTTTTGGATGTGGATTATAGCTTTGTTTGGAGCAGCGACATCTTTTGTTGAATCGACATTGGCCCAGTTGTATAAAGTGAGAGGACGTTATTCTTTTGTCGGTGGTCCAGCATATTATATGATGTATGGATTGGGACGTCGATGGATGGGTGTGCTTTTTGCTGTATTGATTACAGTGGGCTTTGGATTTGTCAATAATTCGGTACAAAGTAATACCATTGCAGCTGCATTTGAGAAAAGTTTGCATATACCACCCGTACTGACTGGTGCTGTGCTTCTAGTGATGACTTTGGTGATTATTTTTGGAGGCATTCATCGAGTAGCTAAAGTGAGTAGTTTGATTGTGCCTTTCATGGCGCTTGGCTATCTTTTGCTGTCAATAGTGGTTGTCGTGTGGAATATTGCAGAGCTGCCATCAGTTTTTGCTATGATATTTCGTAGTGCTTTTGGTTGGGAACAAGCGATTGGTGGTGGTATCGGTGCTGCTTTGATGAATGGAATTAAACGTGGTATCTTTAGTAATGAGGCAGGAGAAGGGTCGGCGCCAAATGCTGCGGCAACAGCAGATGTTACTCATCCTGTTAAACAGGGATTGGTGCAGGCTTTGGGTGTGTTTACGGATACGTTAGTTATTTGTACCTGTACTGCTTTTATTATATTATGTAGCGGAGCTTCTTTGGATGGTACATATAATGGAATTCAATTAACACAAGTGGCACTCTCTAATGAAATCGGTTCATTTGGTGGTTATTTTGTGATGATTGCTATCTTCTTATTTGCTTACAGCAGTGTTTTGGCCAATTATTACTATGGAGAAGCGAATGTGCGTTTTATTACGCATTCGCCTAGAGTTATGCTTGCGTATCGTTTGTTTGTAGGAATGATGGTTTTGTTGGGGGCCTGCATGAGTTTAGAATTGGCTTGGAACTTAGTCGATGTGATGATTGCGTTGATGACGGCGTGCAATTTGGTAGCAATTATTCAACTCTCTCCTAAAGCTTTTGCGTTATTGACAGATTATCAAGAAAAGAGACGACAGGGGATAAAAAATCCCACATTTAAAAAGGAAGAACTATTTCCTGATGATGAAGGAATCACTTGTTGGTAATTAAAAAAAGTTTTGTGACAAAAAAACGACAAAATGTTTTGGAGGTTTGAAATAAAGCTGTATCTTTGCATCGCTTTTGAGAAATAAAGCGGCTAAAAATCCTTTCGGGGTGTAGCGCAGTCCGGTTAGCGCACCTGCTTTGGGAGCAGGGGGTCCCAGGTTCGAATCCTGGTACCCCGACGAAAAGGCTTAGCTGATTATTTCTGATTGCAAAACGGGGTGTAGCGCAGTCCGGTTAGCGCACCTGCTTTGGGAGCAGGGGGTCCCAGGTTCGAATCCTGGTACCCCGACACAGAGAGAAGATGTAAGAGTTAGTGAATGTATGTTTACTAGCTCTTTTTTTTATGCATGATTTATGTATGTGTCACTTGTCTTGATAAAATATATTTCAAGGCCAGTGACTTTTTTTTGTTATTGGTGTTTTCTTTTTATCTTTGTCTTTATGAAAAAGATTGGACTCCTTTCTGATACCCACGCTTGGTGGGACGACAAGTATCTGCACTATTTCAAAAATTGTGACGAAATATGGCATGTTGGCGATATTGGTTCCATAGAAGTGGCCAACAAATTAGAAGCTTTTAAACCTTTTAGGGCTGTGTTTGGCAATTGTGATGGCCATGAGATTCGTGCACGATATCCAGAAATTAATCGTTTTATGATTGAGCAGGTGGATGTCGTTTTAAAGCATATTGGTGGATATCCAGGTCGATATGATAGTAGCGTGCGTAGTAGCCTGTTTATATCTCCACCTGATTTGTTTATAAGTGGGCATAGTCATATTTTAAAAGTCAAATATGATAAAACCCTTCGTTTAATGCATCTCAACCCAGGCGCTGCTGGACAACAGGGATTTCATAAAGTGCGTACGTTGATGCGTTTTGTGATTGATGGAAAAGAGATCAAAGATTTAGAGGTGATTGAGCTTGCTGATAATTAAATAAAATCTTTAAGATGGACTTATATCCTTTGGTTGATATTCAATCTGCGTGGGCGCTTTATGCTGATGTTCGATTGGCTAATCCTTTGACTTGGGCGATTTTCCCAGGACAACAAATTGCTGTGTACGGACCCAATGCTTCTGGAAAATCTAATTTGATGAAGCTGATGCTTGGAGTGCATGCTCTACAAAAAGGGAGAATTACGTGGTATAGTGAAAGAGGCGAAATCGTGCCTGGGTATAAACAGGTTGCTACACTTAATTATCGTGATGGATATGGGGCGGCAGATAACAGCTATTATTATCAACAGAGATGGCATAGTGCAGATGTGGAGCATCTTGAATTGGTCAATGGAAAGCCTATCGTGGCCTTGAGTTGTGGTGAATTGCGTCTATATCGTCTTAAACAAGTGCTTAGTAACCAACCGCGTTTGCTGGTGTTAGACAATCCTTTTATTGGATTAGATGAGGAGACTAGACAACAAATGGATGAATTGTTGACTGTCATAACCCAAGAAGGGCATACACAGGTCATTGTGTTAGGTAGCCGATGGGAGGATTTGCCAAGTTGTATAACGCATGTTGCCGAGATGAAAGATGGCGCTTTTGTAGCTTGCTGGCCTTTAGATGAATATAAGTTGAATCTGCAAGAAAAAGTGTTGGAGCGGATGTATCTTGGATCTGAAAAAACAAACAATCAGGTTCCCTCTCTTGTATATCCAGAAGAAAAAAATCAAAATGATAATGAAGTTATAATAGCTATGCGTAATGTCACCATACGTTATGGTAACTTTACGATATTGAATGGCTTGGATTGGGTGGTTAAACGAGGAGTGCATTGTGTGCTTAAAGGACCTAATGGAAGCGGAAAATCTACACTAATTAGTTTGGTCTGTGCTGATAATCCTCAAGGGTATTCAGTGGATATGGACTTGTTTGGTGTCAAACGTGGAAGTGGAGAAAGCATTTGGGATATCAAACAAAAGATAGGGTACTTCTCGCCCGAATTGCATAGAGCTTACAATAAACCGGTGGCAGCTATTGAGATTGTAGCTTCTGGGGTACACGATAGAATGGGGCTGTATCGTGCGGCTGATGCAGGACAATTGCTACAAGCTGAAATCATAATGGAAAGATTGAAGATTGTGCATTTGCGACAAAGAGTATTTACAAAACTTTCTAGTGGGGAGCAACGTATGGTTTTATTGGCTAGGGCCTTTGTGAAAAATCCAGAATTACTCATTTTAGATGAACCTCATCATGGTTTAGATCAGGCTAATCGTGCTTTAGTAAACGAATATATACGTCATTTTACAAGTCAACCTAGACATACTTTGATTTATGTATCTCATGATGAAACGGAAGAAACTTATCCCATTTGTGGGGCATATGAAGTGTATACTCTAAAACGACATCAGCACCAATAAGTCTTAAAACAAACTGACTAGTTCTAAATTATACGCAAGTTTTCTTTTATATCTAAGAAAAAAAAGCGAAATTTGCGGGCGTAAGGTAAAACGAACATTTTCATTTAAAATACATATCAAGATGACTAAAAGTGCACTTTCAATCGCACGGGCTGCGTACCAGCCCAAATTGCCAAAGGCGCTATTGAGCGCAGTGAAAATAGAGGAAGGCGCAGCTACTCAGTCTGTAGCTGACCAAGAAGCTATCCAAAAGCTTTTCCCAAATACTTACGGTATGCCAGTCCTTAAGTTTGTTGAGGCTGATAAGGCTACAGAAATGCCAGCAATTAATGTCGGTGTTATTCTTTCAGGTGGTCAAGCCCCTGGTGGTCACAATGTAATATCTGGTATTTTCGACGGTATCAAGAAGATGAATAAAGATAGCCGTGTGTTTGGTTTCCTTCTTGGCCCTGGTGGTCTTGTGGATCACAAGTATATGGAATTGACACCAGAAATCATTGACGAATATCGCAATACTGGTGGGTTTGATATTATTGGATCAGGTCGTACTAAGCTAGAAACTCCTGAACAATTTGATAAAGGTCTTGAAATCTTGAAAGAACTAGGTATTAAGGCTTTGGTTATTATCGGTGGTGATGATTCTAATACAAATGCTTGTGTGCTTGCTGAGTATTATGCAGCACAAAACGCTGGCGTTCAAGTGGTAGGTTGTCCAAAAACTATCGATGGTGACTTAAAGAACGAAATGATTGAGACTTCTTTCGGTTTTGATACTGCATGTAAAGTGTATAGTGAAGTTATCGGTAACATTCAACGTGATTGTAACTCTGCTAAGAAATACTGGCACTTTATTAAGTTGATGGGTCGTTCTGCATCTCATATCGGCCTTGAATGTGCATTACAAACGCAGCCAAATATCGCAATCATCTCTGAAGAGGTTGAAGCTAAAGATATGTCGCTTGATGATGTTGTCACTTATGTTGCTCAGATTGTTGCTGATCGTGCTGCAGCAGGTAATAACTTTGGTACTGTGCTTATTCCAGAAGGTCTTATCGAATTTATCCCAGCAATGAAGCGTCTTATTGCTGAGCTAAACGATTTCTTGGCTCATAACGCGGAAGATTTTTCTCACGTGAAGAAGTCTCACCAACGTGAGTATATTATTTCTCACTTGTCTGAAGAAAATGCAGCTGTGTATGCTAGTCTCCCAGAAGGTGTGGCTCGTCAGTTGACTCTTGATCGTGACCCACATGGTAACGTGCAAGTATCGTTGATTGAAACAGAAAAATTGCTTTCTGAAATGGTGGGTACTAAACTAGCTCAGTGGGCTGAAGAAGGTAAATTTGTAGGCAAATTTGCTGCTCAACACCACTTCTTTGGGTATGAAGGTCGTTGTGCTGCTCCATCAAACTATGATGCTGACTATTGCTATGCATTGGGGTATACAGCATCTGCTTTGATCGTTAATGGTAAGACTGGTTATATGTCTTCTGTACGTAATACAACTGCTCCAGCTGCAGAATGGATTGCGGGTGGTGTGCCTATTACTATGATGATGAATATGGAACGTCGTCACGGTGAAATGAAGCCAGTTATCCAAAAAGCACTTGTAAAGCTAGAAGATAAACCATTCCAAACTTTTGCTGCAAATCGTGAAGAATGGGCTAAAACTACTAGTTATGTGTACCCAGGTCCTATCCAATACTTTGGCCCTACTGAAGTATGTGATCAACCAACTAAAACTCTTCAACTTGAGCAATCAAAGTAGTTGAAAAGATATTCAAGTTAAAATTAAAGCGTGTATCTTATCTCTTGGGAGATTCGATACACGCTTTTTGTATTTGAGTTTTAATAGCTATTCTTCAGTGTCTGCTTCAGGTTGAGGTATTTCCATTATCTTTGGATTGTTTCCCCATTCATTACTTCCTGGTTGACTATCTTGTACATAGAATACGATCAATATAATCCAACCTACAACAGGTAGTAAGTACCAAAGAAAATGCCAGCCAGATCGACCTGTGTCATGTAGGCGACGAATAGATACGGCAATATTGGGAACTAATAAAGCAAGTGAAACTAGACTTTGCATGGTTTGTGCAGTTCCGTGTCTAAATAATATACCAATGACTAACGAAAGCAGAAAATTGAATAATGCAAAATACCAAAATTCTGACCGTCTAGCTCTGTCTGTAAAATTGGCGTATTTTTTTGTGATACATGTTTTGATTGCATCCACAAAACTCATAGGTTTTTCCATAAAAAATAATTTAAAGATAGTTTATAATTTTAGTTTGTAAGCGCATTTTTAGTTTTGAGACTAAAAGTGACGAACAAATGTAATTATAAATTTACTAAAAACCAATAGATGTATAAAAAAATACCAGATAATACATAAGTGATTACCTGGTGTTTTTTATATTTCAACATTGAAACATCTACTGCCTTTTTTCAGTCAGTTGAACTAGTGCAGTTAAAATAGTTTCTAATAAATGTGGCTGTTTTTTATTTGTATGATTGGATTTGGACGTGTTCTCTTGATCTTTTTGTTTCTTGTTTTTTTTATTCTCCTTAATTTCATCGATAAAATTACGTACCATTTTGTACACTTTGAAACCTGCAAGAGAGGCTTGAGCTGTGTACATTAATTGATTTATATGCAACTTCATCGTAAGCTGTCGCTTTTGGTATTCCTTTATTGGAGATACAAGCTTGCGTTGGGTTGATTGTATCTCATTTTCTTGTTGCAATACACGATGAGCCAAGTGCATTTGGTGCTTTTCAAGCTCCTTTAAATTTTTAAATTCCATAGGTGTATTTTTAAGAGTCAGATTTTTTAGAAACTTTATCTGCAACGGATTTTTCGGGAAGGATAAGACGACATACATAACGCAAAATAGGATTGGTAATCCATCTATGGCGCTGAATATAAGCTATAAAAAGGGTTATGCATAAAATGCCCGCAACAATTAAATATCCATAAGCTAAGTTGTGTAAATGGTCGCCTAAGGCGTGAGCAAATGCGTTCATTAAGTAAAACACAATCATGCTAGCAAAAATGAAGCACAAAAGAAGCCATACGCCTGCAGCCAATAATTTTGTAAGTTTTTCTGTTAGCTGAACAAGCGTAAGCTCTTTTTGTAGAGATAAGTAATGCTTTAGCTGAGCTAAAAGTTCTTCAAAATCTCTTTTTGGGGTATCAAATATGGGCATAAGTAAAATTGTAATTATTCAGAACCATAAGTGTCTGGATTGGCCAAATCTTCGGCGATGTTTTCAGCAATATCTTCGGCTGCTTCGTCTGGCAATTCTATGCCATGTTTTCGAAGTGTGTCTTTCATTTTTTCAATCGCTTCATCACTTACTGTTTTGATACGTTTACGAGTGTCTTTACCTGTTTCAGGTGCCAATACAAGAGCCACAGCCGCACCTGCAGCTGCTCCAACTACAAAAGTAAAAAGTGTTTTAATTGATTTCATAAGCTATTCATTTACGGGGTTAGATATTCAAATATAAGAAATGTTGACGGATTCTCCAAAATTATGTGTAACTTTTCGATGAGCTGTCCACTTTTTTTATAGATGTGTGGGAGTTCTCGATAAATTCGCTAACTTTGCAAGAGATAGTAATGAATTCTAAAAGAGAAAATTATGAAAAAATTTAGCTCAATTGGTTTAGTGGTTTGTCTTGCCTTAGCAATGACAAGTTGTAAGACTCAAGAAAGTGCTTATAAAAAAGCGTATCTTCAAGCGCAAGAGAACCAAAAAGAACAAGCGGTAGAGGTGACTTCTACAGCTACAGCTCCTATTTCAACTCCAGTGCCCACTACGGCTCCTTCTACTGCTGTACGTCAAGAAAAAATATCTGTTGTACATGGTGATGATGTAAAGGCATATAGTGTAGTTGTCGGTAGTTTTGGTGTGAAAAGCAACGCTCAAAAATTGGTTGCATCTTTGAAAGATCAAGGATATAATCCTACTTTGGCGTTTAATGCGGCAAAGGCGACTTATCGTGTAGTACTTTGTTCATATGATACATATGATGAAGCAGCTGCTGCACGTGATGCTTTTAAACAAAAATATTCTGACAACAAAGACTTCCAAGGTAGTTGGTTGCTTTATCGAGTTTACTAAGATCGCATGGCTAGAATTTTAGCTATTGATTACGGACAGAAACGCACAGGAATAGCTGTTACGGATAGTCTTCAGATTACTGCAAATGGTTTGACGACTGTCTCTACTCATGAATTGCTTGACTTTCTTAAAAAATATGTAGAGAAGGAGAAAGTTGAGCGATTTGTTGTGGGGTTTCCAAGGCGAATGAATGGGGAAGAATCTGACAATATGCGTCGTATTCGTCCATTTGTTCGTAAGTTAGAGCAGCTTATACCAAATATTCCAGTGGTATATGTTGACGAGAGGTTTACTTCTGTTTTAGCTCAGCGGGCTATTCGTGAAGCGGGTTTAAAGAAGAAAGCTAGACAAAATAAGGAACTTGTTGACGAGGTCAGTGCCGCAATCATTTTACAAAGTTATCTCGATGAACAAAAGATGCAGGAGGGTGGAGGATTACCACCTATACCTGATTTTATGAAATAATTTCTAACAATCAATATGATATTACCAATTTATACATACGGTCAACCTGTGCTTCGTGAGGTGGCTGAGGAGATTACTCCTGATTATCCCGAATTACAACAGTTGATTGATGATATGTTTATCACAATGGACAAGTCAGATGGCGTTGGTTTAGCAGCACCTCAGATTGGACTGTCTATCCGTCTTGTTGTGATTGATTTAACTCCTTTAGCAGAAGATGATGAACGCTTTAAAGATTATCGTAAGGTCTTGATAAATCCCTATATTGAAGAATTCTATGAAGAGGATCAAGACGTGATGGACGAAGGCTGCTTGAGTTTGCCTGGGATTAGTGAAAGTGTAAAGCGTCCGACGAAGATTCGAATCTCTTATCAAGATGTGAACTTCGAAGAACATGAAGAAATTGTTGAAGGTTTCGCTGCGAGATGTATGCAGCACGAACTTGATCATCTTGAGGGAGTGCTTTTTGTAGATCGTATAGCCCCTTTGCGCAAGACTATGATTAAAAATAAATTAGCGCAAATGGCCAAAGGTAAAGTACGTACACATTATAAGGTTAAACCTATACGTGGACGTCGCTAGGAAGCCTTTTGCGGAATGCTCAATAGGATATATATCGCTAGCAATATAAACTATGAAATATAAGTGTTGGTATAGAAAAGTATTGTTGTGGGGACTGTTGATGTTCCCACTTTCGCTATGTGCGCAAATCAACACAGATCGTGTGATGATGATTGCTCGACATGCGCTTTATTATGAGGATTACGTGCTTTCTATTCAGTATTTTAATCAAGTTATTGGTGCGAAACCTTACTTGTATCAACCGTATTTTTATCGTAGTTTGGCTAAGCTGAATCTTGAGGATTTTACAGGGGCTGAGCAAGATTGTGATTCGGTAATCCGTCGTAATCCATTTTTTATAGATGCTTATCAAGTGCGTGGCTTAGCACGTATACGTCAGCATGATATTGTAGGTGGAATCGTGGATTATAAAAAGGTGCTTGAAATGTCCCCTGAAAATGTCGGAGCTTGGCGTAATTTAGCTTTGTGTTATCTAGAAAACAAACAATTTGATTTGGCTTATGGTGCTTTGAATCGTCTATTAGTAGTACGTCCAAAATACGCCCTTGCTTATCTATTTAGAGGCGATGTTGATTTGCAGGTCAAAGATACAGCGAAAGCTTATGTGGATTATAATCACGCTTTGGAGTTGGCTCCATTTGAGCCAATGGCCTATGGTGCACGTGGCCGACTGTATATACAGCAGCATAAATATGTCCTAGCTGAAGAAGATTTTACACAAGCAATTCATCTGGATAATCAAAATGAACAATATTTAGTCAATCGCGCATTAGCACGTTATCATCAAGATAACTTTCGTGGTGCTATGAGTGATTATGATTTAGCGCTGTCAATTGCGCCTTACAGTTTTATCGCTCATTATAATCGTGGCTTGTTGCGTGCTCATGTTGGGGATACAAATCGAGCTCTAGAGGACTTTGATTTCGTCTTAAAGGTTGATCCAAGTGAAATGATGGCTACTTTTAATCGAGGACAATTGCGTAATGATATTGGCAATTATAGGGGAGCTGTAGATGATTATACTCAAGTGATTTTAAAGTACCCCCAATTTAAAGCTGGATATCACTTTAGAGCACAAGCGTATAGAAAATTAGGGTTGAATAAACTGGCCGCTAAAGATGAAGATACTTTGCTTCGATTAAACTTGGATAGTTATCAGGCTTCTCAACAAAAGAAATCTGGGGTTAAGAAGAAAACAACCACGGCTAAGGACGCTAGTAATGACACGGCTGAAAATCGTAGTGATAAAACTCGTAAACGCTCCAACAGAGATATTGCTAATTATCGTAAGTTAATGATTGCAGATGAAGAAAGTAATACTCGTAAATATGAAAGTAGCGTGCGTGGCCGTGTGCAAAATAAGAATGTTCAGATTCAGTTAGAACCAAGTTTTGTCTTGACTTATTATGAGAAGGACAGTGAGGTGCGCAATGATGTGCATTTTGATAAAGAACTTGATGATATGAATAGGTCTCGTGCCTTGCCAGTTTTATTACATCTCACAAATCAAGAGAAAGCTTTGACTGCAGAGCAAGTGAAAAAGCATTTTGATCTGATTAATACACATTCTACTCGTATAGTGGAAGATCCAAAGAATGCGATGGCTTATTTTATTCGTGCTTTAGATTTTTATGTTGTGCAAGATTTTGATGAGGCCTTGAATGACCTAGATAAGGCGGTGGCATGCGATAGTTCCTTGTATTTAGTGTTCTTTACACGCGCCGTTGTTCGGATGAAGCAATTGGAATCGAAATTGGCTCTTGCACGTGTGGACGGTGAAACCGAACAAGCTTCACGTATTCAAAGGCAACAAACAGCAGTCGATTATGAATTAGTTATGAAAGATCTTAAGCAAGTGATGGTCATTGCTCCTAATTTTGCTTATTCCTATTACAATATGGCTAATTTGCAGGCTAAATTGAAAGACTTCAAAGCGGCCATGATTAATTATAATGAAGCCATACGTTTGGAACCACGACTTGGTGTGGCCTATTTTAATAGGGGATTGACGCATATATTTTTAGGAGAGACGCAAGCTGGGGTGCAAGATTTATCTTTGGCGGGTCAGCATGGTGTTGTGTCTGCATATAATATTATAAAGCGTTACGCACAGCCTGAGGATGGAGGCAAATAATATGTGTTATGAACGATGTATTTATATGCCAATCAATTTGTGTAATTGCTGAATAAAGTGTAAGTTTGTAGCCCAAATCAACTTATGTGTCTAAAAGTTTAGGCTGTTATTTGGTATGGGTAGAAAATAAAAAGAAAAATTAAATATAACTAGATATGATCAAGATTACATTTCCTGATGGTTCAGAGCGTGAGTATGAAGCTGGCGTATCTGGACTTGATATTGCTAAAAGTATTAGCTCGCGTTTGGCTAAAGAGGTGTTGGCATGTAGCGTGAACGATGAGGTGTGGGATATTGCTCGTCCTATTGATTGTGATGCGAGTATAAAGTTGTACAAGTGGGAGGATGCTGAAGGTAAACATGCATTCTGGCATACTAGTGCACACCTGTTGGCGGAGGCACTTCAGGAATTATATCCTGGTGTACAGTTTGGAATAGGTCCAGCTATTGAACAGGGCTTTTATTATGATATTGATCCTGGAGATGCGGTTATTAAAGAAGGAGATTTAGCTAAAATAGAAAAGAAAATGCTAGAACTTGCTTCTATGAAATCAGAGCTTAAAAGGGAAAATATTTCAAAAGAGGATGCGCTGAAACTTTTTGGAGAAAGGGGCGAAACATATAAATGTGAACTTATTGAGGAATTAGAAGATGGACAAATTACTACATATACACAAGGTAATTTTACCGATCTTTGTAAAGGCCCACATTTGCCATCGACATCTCCTATTAAAGCAATAAAATTGACTAGTGTTGCTGGAGCCTATTGGCGAGGTCAAGAAGACCGTAAAATGCTGACTCGTATTTATGGTGTTTCTTTTCCTAAGAAAAAGATGCTTGATGAGTATGTTGTTTTGATGGAAGAGGCCAAAAAACGCGATCATCGTAAAATTGGTAAAGAGTTAGAATTGTTTGCATTCTCTGAAAGAGTAGGTAAAGGATTGCCTTTGTGGTTGCCAAAAGGCACAGCTCTACGTTTACGATTGGAGGATTTTTTGAAACGTATCCAAAAGCGTTTTGGATATGACCAAGTCATGTCTCCACATATTGGTAATAAGGAATTATATGTGACTTCAGGTCACTATGCAAAATATGGCAAGGACTCGTTTCAACCTATTCATACACCTGAGGAAAATGAAGAGTATTTGTTGAAACCAATGAATTGCCCTCATCACTGTGAAATGTATGCTATTAAACCACGATCATATAAAGATTTGCCTATACGTATGGCTGAATTTGGTACGGTGTATCGATATGAACAAAGTGGAGAATTGCATGGCTTAACTCGTGTGCGTAGCTTTACACAAGATGATGCGCATATCTTTTGTACACCAGATCAAGTTAAAGATGAATTTTTGGCAGTAATGGATATTATTTTCATTATTTTTAATGCCCTTGATTTTGCAAATTTTGAAGCTCAGATTTCCCTTCGTGATCCTAATAATCGTGAAAAATATATTGGAAGCGATGAAAATTGGGAAAAAGCAGAACGTGCTATTGTAGAAGCTTGTAAAGAAAAAGGCTTAAATGCTCGAGTAGAAACAGGTGAGGCTGCGTTTTATGGGCCAAAACTTGACTTTATGGTAAAAGATGCTTTAGGCCGCCGCTGGCAACTTGGAACTATTCAAGTTGACTACAATTTACCTGAGCGTTTTAACTTGGAGTATACTGGAACGGATAATGAGAAGCATCGTCCAGTAATGATTCACCGTGCACCTTTTGGATCAATGGAGCGTTTTATTGCTGTGTTGATTGAACATACTATGGGTAAGTTTCCATTATGGCTTACACCTGATCAGGTGGCTATTTTGCCTATATCAGAGAAGTACAACGATTATGCTCATGAAGTAGCTCGTGAATTAGATGCTGTATATGAAGTGCGTGCTATTGTTGATGATAGAAATGAGAAAATCGGTCGTAAGATTCGTGACAATGAGATGAAGCATATTCCTTATATGCTTATTGTTGGGGAAAAAGAAGCTGAAAATGGTGAAGTTGCCGTACGTAAACAAGGTGAAGGTGACCAGGGAGTGTTAAAAGTTGCTGCATTCGGTGAAAAGGTTGCTGAAGAAGTTCGTAGTATGATAAATAAATGGTAACTTTGCACCCGCATTTATAGAAATAATTGATAACCCATAAATTACAAGATTTCATTGGCAGATTTTAGAAAAAGTAGAGGCAGACGTCCAATGCGACGTGAACAACCAAAAGACCTGTATAGAACAAACGAACAGATTCGTGTTCGTGAGGTTCGTGTTGTTTTTGAAGACCGTGAGCCAAGTGTCATGGATACACGTTCAGCTTTGCGTGAAGCACGCGATGCTGGTTTAGACCTTGTGGAGATCTCTCCTAATGCAAATCCTCCTGTATGTAAGATTATCGATTATTCGAAATTCCTTTATCAACAGAAGAAGCGTCAAAAGGAGCAAAAGCAGAAACAAGTCAAGGTTAATGTGAAAGAAATTCGTTTTGGACCGCAGACAGATGATCATGACTATCAATTTAAATTGAAGCATGCACAGGAATTTTTGAATGCAGGTGATAAGGTAAAAGCATATGTGTTCTTTAAAGGACGCAGTATTCTCTTTAAAGAACAAGGTGAATTGTTGTTGTTGCGTTTTGCTAACGATTTGGAAGAGTTGGCAAAAGTAGAACAAATGCCTAGATTAGAGGGAAAGCGCATGTTTATCCATCTATCACCTAAGAAAAAGGCTGAGTCTAAAAAGAAAGTTGATGCAGAACATGTTGCAAAGGCTCGACGTGAAGAGAAAATCCGTAAACAACAGGAAGAAGCTGATAGTCAATCAGTAGAGACAGCTGGCGAATAATATCGAAAAATAGTGCGGTGCGCTAAGGCTTAGTGCGTACACACATTTATTAATAGTAATCATTTTAAAAGTAATTAAGATGCCAAAGATGAAGACGAACTCCGGTACAAAGAAGCGTTTTACGCTCACCGGAACCGGTAAACTGAAGAGAAAGCATGCTTTCCATAGTCATATTTTGACTAAAAAATCGAAGAAAAGAAAGCGTATTTTGGCTTCTACTGGAACAATTGATGCAGTAGACGTAAACCAAATCAAAGAACTTCTTCGTTTGAAGTAGGCGTGAGCTTATTTGAAAGCAGTATTAACTCTAAAGAAAAATTTAAACTATGCCAAGATCAGTAAATCATGTAGCTTCAAGAGCTCGTAGAAAGAAGATTCTTAAACTTACCAAAGGTTATTTTGGTGCACGTAAGAACGTGTGGACAGTAGCTAAGAATACCTGGGAAAAAGGTTTGACTTATGCTTATCGCGATCGTAAGAACAAAAAGCGTACATTCCGTGCACTTTGGATACAACGTATCAATGCAGCAGCTCGCCTAGAGGGAATGTCTTATTCTCGTTTAATGGGTGCTTTGCACAAAAATGGTATTGAAATCAATCGTAAGGTTCTTGCAGATCTAGCGGTTAATCACCCTGAAGCATTCAAAGCTATTGTAGCAAAGATTAAGTAATTATCCATCGGTACAGATGGGTTATGTTAAAAGTATAGATATATTTGGAGGTTTAAAACATCCTACGTATATTTGTCATGTAAGCTAAACCGCGCTGGTTAAGATTGGGGAATTCTACATTTATACAATTAAACCGAGTAAGCTTACTCTTACGATGGCGGGCCGTGATTCCTAGAATGAGCGGATTACAAAGTTAGAGGGCGCTCAAATCCTGTTCTTCAGGAGTTCCAACCAACCCAGTGCGGATCTTATATCCTTTGTGAAAAAGAGAGGAGTTTATCAAGATGACTTGATATACTCCTCTTTTTGCGTTTAAATGATTAATCATATATTTTTTAGCTAAATGTGTGAATTGTACTAGTTCTAGTATACCTAGTGATTCAGACAAATATTATAGTCGAATTCTGTTAGTCTATAAAGGAATTAAGAATTAATCTTGCCCAATAATAAATATTTTGCTGAAATCTTTTTAGGTCTCTACTTATTTCACTACTTTTGTCCCCTGAATATTCAAAAGGATGACCATATGATTAATAGAGCTATTATCCGTGCAAAGGTGATACAGCTAGTGTATGCCTTCTACCAAAACGGAAAGAATCTAGACTCGGCGGAGAAAGAGTTGCTCTTCAGCCTCTCCAAAGCGTATGATTTATACCAGTATCTTTTGCTACTTATCGTAGAAGTTACTGAGTATGAACAAAAGCTTAATCCAGAGTCAAAACTAGCTACAAACCGCTTTGCGGTACAGTTGGGAGCAAATAAGCAGCTTCTACAGTATAAAGAAACTCA
This sequence comes from Bacteroidaceae bacterium, assembly GCA_963668535.1. GTDB lineage: Bacteria > Bacteroidota > Bacteroidia > Bacteroidales > Bacteroidaceae > F22. Next base: position 788,952 of record OY764867.1, on the reverse strand, counting down.
AAATAGGACCTGGAAAGGACAGGCAGGTATTATCAAGAAATTGCATGGCCAAATAATGGCTACTCAAACATATGGAGAATATGTTGCTGCTAAAGAACCTAGTTTCCAGTTGGATCGGGAATTTTGGAGAAAGACATATAAAACAATGATTTCCAATAATGAAGCTATTGATGAAGTGCTTGAGGAGATGAGTCTTTATTGGAACGATGATAAAGAAATTGTTGATACATTTGTTTTGAAGACTATCAAGCGTTTGGAAGAGGAAAAAGGAGAAGAGGCAGATTTACTTCCTGAGTATTCTAATCCAGCTGATAAAGATTTTGCTGTAAAATTGTTTCACAAGACCGTCTTAAACGAAGAATATTATCGTCATTTGATTCAAGATCAACTGAGCAATTGGAGTATAGATCGTTTAGCTTTGATGGATGTCGTTATTATGCAAACCGCAATAGCCGAATTTTTCGCTTTTGTAGATGTTCCTTTTAGTGTGACTATCAATGAAGCTGTCGAATTGTCTAAGATTTATTCTACGCGCAACAGCCCAGGTTTCATCAATGGTACATTGGACAACATCAGTTTGCGTTTGATGGATGAGAAGGTGTTACAAAAAAAATAACTATAAAATAAAAAGACTATGACAACTTTATTGACATTTATGCAGGTAGCTGGAGAGGCTGCCGAAGGTGGTATTATGCAAAAATATGGAAGTATAATCATGCTTGTTGCAATGTTTGCAATTATGTACTTTTTTATTTTTCGTCCACAAAATAAAAAACAAAAAGAGATTAACAATTTTCGTAAATCCTTAGACGTGGGTAGCCCAGTGATGACTGCAGGTGGTATTCATGGTGTCGTGAAAGAGATCCATGACGATCATCTTGTTGTTACAATAGCTGATAAAGTAAATGTTAAGATTGATAAGAATTCAGTATTTGCTTCAGCTGAAGCTTTACAGGCTAAATAATCTTGCCTCCCATGCGAATGTGGTTGGAGCTTAGAAATATAAAAAAATATTGGAAACGGGGACGCAGGTTTTTCTCTACTAAATGGGTACAGGAAATCTTGCGTTACCTGTTTTTTGTGTTTCTAGCCATGTTGTATTGGCTACTGCAAACTTTTAATCAGTCTGGTGAAGCCACTTTTACTTTTCCTGTCGTCTTGGAGGGCGTTCCAGAAGAGGTGTATATTGTGGATTCATTGCCAAAAACATTACGGGTCACGTTATCTGATAAGAAGTATAAACTGCTTCATTATAGATGGGAAGACCACCCAGATACAATTCGATTTCGTTATGCATCTCTACTACAGACTACAGGAACATATACATACTCTTCGGATGTAGTAGAGAAACAAATTCAGAGCCATATTGCGTCTTCATCTGAAATTCAACAGTATCATCCGCAAATTTTACAATATCAATACTCATCAGGGCTACGGACTAAAGTAGCTGTTAAGTTTAGGGGTAAAGTTAGTGCTGATAAGATGTATCAAGTAACTGATACAATATTAAGTCCAGATTCAGTTGAGGTGGTTGCACCTGCTGATATCGCTGATTCACTTAAAACGATCTATACACAGTTTACTACGATCAATAATTTGCGTGATACAACTACAGTTACTGTTCGATTATCTAAGAGTAGACAGGTTAAATTGTTGCAGCATACAGCGCAGGCTACCTTTCCTGTTGAAATGTATATTCGTAAAACTTATGAGGTTGAACTTCGAGGGCTAAATTTCCCACTTGATTTATGTTTGCGATCATTTCCTAGCACAGTGAAGGTATCTTGTGAAATGAGTGCTTCAACGGTAAAAAGGATTAATCCAAGTGAGTTCGTTTTGGGAGCTGATTATCATACGTTAATGAAAGATAGCTTAGCAAATAAGTATTCAGTACAAGTGTTTTCTCATCCAAAAGATCTTGAAATAATAGATGTCTTTCCTAAAGAAGTCGATTATGTTTACGAAAAAAAATACGTTGAGTAATGATGTCATTGTATTAGGAATTACTGGAGGTATAGGTAGTGGAAAAAGCGTTGTAAGTCGACTTTTTCGTATGAAGAATATACCTGTATATGATGCTGATACAGAAGCGAAGCGACTGATGAATGAGCAAATCTCTTTACGTGAACAGTTAGGTGTGTTATTGGGTGAAGATCTTTATCCACAAGGAAAGCTGAATAAAGTTCGCTTAGCTCAGTGGATGTTTGCCGATAGTACGCGAGTTTTAGCTGTTAATAAGATCGTTCACGGGGAACTGGCTAAGGATTTTGTTCAGTGGGTAGGTGTCCAATGTCAACTAGGTGCATCTATTGTCGCTATAGAAGCGGCAATCCTTTTTGAGTCAGGTTTCGACAAATTGGTTGATTTAACCATTCTTGTCGATGCACCCAAAGAATTACGCCTACAGCGTGCAATGGCGAGAGATGGAGCAACACGTGAACAAGTTGAAGCCCGTATGAATAAGCAGATGGATGATAATGCTCGTCTAGCCCTAGTTGATAAGGTTATTCTATGCGATGATATTCATCCTGTTATTCCACAAGTAAGTTGTCTAGTGAAAGAACTACAACAACGTTTTCACTAGCAAGATAATTCTTAATATTTAATTTTATGAGTGACGATAAGAAAATTATTTTTTCTATGGTTGGCGTTAGTAAAGCCTTCCAACAAAATAAAAAAGTCCTGAATAACATATATCTTTCATTCTTTTATGGTGCCAAGATTGGCATTATTGGATTGAATGGATCAGGTAAGTCAACCCTAATGAAAATTATAGCTGGTATTGAAAAAGAATACCAAGGTGAAGTTGTTTCTTCTCAAGGCTATTCTGTGGGTTACTTAGAGCAAGAACCGCGTCTAGATAATGACAAGACTGTTAAGGAAGTTGTTATGGAAGGGGTGCAGTCTGTTATAGATACTTTGAATGAATACGAGGAAATAAATCAAAAATTTGCACTTCCTGAATATTACGAAGATCCAGATAAAATGCAAGTGTTGTTTGATCGACAAGCGGCATTACAGGATGTTATTGATGCTACGGATGCATGGAATATTGATAGTAAACTAGAACGTGCTATGGATGCTTTACGTTGTCCGCCAGAAGATCAAAAAATTGCAGTCTTATCAGGTGGTGAACGTCGTCGTGTGGCTTTATGTCGACTATTACTTCAAAAACCAGATGTCTTATTGCTTGATGAACCTACCAATCACTTAGATGCTGAGTCTATTGATTGGTTAGAACAACATTTGCAACAATATGAAGGAACAGTGATTGCTGTGACGCATGATCGTTACTTTTTGGATCACGTGGCTGGTTGGATTCTTGAACTTGATCGCGGTGAAGGTATTCCATGGAAAGGTAATTATACTTCTTGGTTGGAGCAAAAGACCAAGCGTATGGAGATGGAAGAAAAGACTGCGAGCAAGCGTCGTAAAACATTGGAACGTGAGTTGGAGTGGGTGCGTATGGCTCCTAAAGCACGTCAAGCTAAAGGAAAGGCTCGTTTGAATAGTTACGATAAACTTATGAACGAGGATATAAAAGAAAAACAAGAAAAACTTGAAATATTTATTCCTAATGGACCACGTCTAGGTAATAAGGTTATTGATGCTCAGCATGTAAAAAAAGCTTATGGTGAAAAATTATTGTTTGATGATTTAAACTTTACTCTTCCACCCAATGGCATTGTAGGTGTTATCGGGCCTAATGGTGCGGGTAAAACAACGCTTTTCCGTATGATTATGGGTCTCGAGCAAGCCGACGCAGGTACTTTTGATATCGGTGAAACAGTTAAAGTGTCGTATGTAGATCAACAACATAAGGACATCGACCCAGATAAAAGTATCTATGAAATTATTTCAGGTGGAAATGATCTTATTCGTATGGGTAACCGAGATATAAATGCTCGTGCTTATTTAAGTCGTTTCAATTTTAATGGTGGAGATCAAGAAAAAAAAGCGGGAGTACTTTCTGGTGGTGAACGAAATCGTTTACACCTAGCAATGGCACTTAAAGAAGAGGGCAACGTGTTGCTTCTTGATGAACCTACTAATGATATTGATGTCAATACCTTGCGTGCGCTGGAGGAAGGTTTGGAGGATTTTGCGGGTTGTGCTGTTGTGATTAGTCACGATCGTTGGTTTCTAGATCGTATATGTACGCACATTCTCGCTTTTGAAGGCAACAGTGAGGTATATTACTACGAAGGAAGTTATTCAGAGTACGAAGCACATAAAATTAAACGTTTAGGAAATGAAGAGCCTAAACGTATGCGTTATCGTAAATTGACTCAGGATTAAAAAATGGATGCGTAATATGTGTCTTTTGTTTGGGGATTGGTTAATCTATTAAATCATAGATAGGCCAATCTCCTTTTTTCTTGTTTGGCCCTCTTTTTTAAGGAAAAATATTATACAACATTCGTATTGTTGTTCGACAATACCTAAAATGTAACAGTAATGTAATATGTAGTGCTAATTTTTTTATATATCTTTGTGCAGTGTATTGTACATAGGAATAGTCGTTATTGAGAGAGCCCTTATTTTTTCACTTAGACTAGACTATACTGGCTTAACTTATTAATAATTAGACCTAAGAATTAACTAAAACAAATTTTATTCATGATGAAGAGACGATTGTTGTTTCTAGCCATGTTAGTCGTCGCGTTGACGACAAATGTGATGGCACAAGTAACAAAAGTTCGAGGACAAGTTGTAGATGACGAGACAAGTGAGCCGCTTATCGGTGTGGCTGTCATGGTACAAGGAACCTCAACTGGAACTGTGACTGATTATGATGGATACTTCACACTAAGTGTAGATCGTGAAAAAAGTATTTTAATCAAGTATGTAGGTTATAAAGACGAGGTGCGCAAGATTACTCGCACTGGGAGTGTAAATTTAGGTGTTATCAAATTAAAGGCTGATGCTATCGCCTTGGCCGATGTGACCATTACTTCACAAGTTGCAGTAGCACGTAAAACACCAGTTGCAGTATCTACCATTGATCCTGTGTTGATCGAGGAAAAATTAGGGACTCAAGAGTTTCCTGAAATATTGAAATCTACACCAGGTGTATATGTTACTAAAGGTGCTGGTGGTTATGGAGATTCTAAAATTAATATGCGTGGCTTTCAAAGTGCCAATGTAGCTGTTATGGTCAATGGTATCCCTATGAACGATATGGAATGGGGTGGTGTGTATTGGAGTAACTGGACTGTATTGAGCTCAGTGTCGCGTACAGTACAAACACAACGTGGTATTGGTGCTTCAAAAGTATCTTCGCCATCCGTAGGTGGTACGATGAATATGATTACAAGTGCTGCTGACAGCAAGCGTGGTGGTCAAGTAGAATATGGTATGGGCAACGACGGATACCAACGTATTGGCTTTTCGGTTTCAACAGGTTTGAACGATAACGGTTGGGCTGTTACAGCTATGGGTGCTAAAGTCTGGGGAGATGGTTATATTCAAGGTACAGACTTTGTCGATTATAACTACTTCTTGAATATTACTAAGCGTATCGGAGATAGTCATCAGATTTCATTCACTGGATTTGGAGCAAAGCAAGAGCATTACCAACGTAGTAAATATGATGGATTGACTGTTCAAGGATGGCAAGATGTTAAGAAATATATGGGTGATGGTAATGAGTACCGTTATAATCCAACTTTTGGTTATGATAAGAATGGACAACGTCGTAGCAGTAGCTTTAACCATTACCACAAGCCACAATTCTCTATTAATCACGTATGGGATATTGACGTGAACACATCGTGGTCTACTAGCCTTTATTTGTCTATAGGTGATGGTGGTGGTTATTCTGGTAAGAATACATCAGCCTATTCTGGCGCTTGGTACGGTTCGAACAATGGTATCTTAAATACTCAGTTCCGTAAAACTGATGGAACTTTTGCTTACGATGAAATTCAAGAAATCAATGCCAATAGTGACAGTGGTTCACAAATGGTAATGACTGATTCTAAAAATAATCACAAGTGGTATGGTCTTTTGTCTACATTTACTCAAAAACCTACTGACAATATTGAATACTATGTTGGTGTCGATGCTCGTTATTATATAGGTACACATACCAATAAAATCGTTGATTTATATGATGGTGATTATTATGTTGATAATTATTATCGTAGTCGCGTAGATGCAGCAAACAATTATAAAGCAAACGATCCAACTTGGGTTAACGAAAAACTTTCTGTGGGCGATGTTGTATATCGTGATTATGATAGTCATATCCTTCAAGGTGGGGTGTTTGGTCAAGTGGAATATTCACTTGATAATTTGAATACTTTCTTAGCTGGTTCTATCAATGAAACATCGCAGTGGCGTTATGACCGATATTACTATGACAAAGCGCATGCTGAATCTGATAAAGTTAATAAAACAGGTTGGACATTGAAAGGTGGAGCCAATTATAATATTGACGCACATCATAATGTCTTTGCAAATGTTGGTTATATCAGTCGTGCACCATTCTTCTCTGGAGGTGTATTCCTTTCGTCTACATCAAGCAATATGGTCAATAAAGATGCAGTAAACGAAGAAATCTTCTCACTTGAACTAGGTTATGGATATAAGAGCAGATTCTTTGATGCACACGTAAATGTATACCATACAGATTGGAAGAATAAAACAATGGCTCGATCTATTGATTTGCAAGATGGTGACCGTGCAACTTTGAATATGTCTGGTGTAAATGCAACGCACGAAGGAATCGAGCTTGACTTTATTGCTAAACCAACAAAATGGTTAAATATCACAGGTATGCTTTCTGTGGGTGACTGGAGATGGACAGATGATCCAACAGGTTACTTCTATAACTCAGCTGGTCAACCGATTAAAAATGCAGCAGGAGAAGTTGCTTCTGGAATTTTAGCTCCAGATCATGCTAAGATGACATTACGCATGAAAGATATTAAGGTTGGTGGATCTGCACAAACAACTGCTGCTCTCGGAGCTAAGTTTAAGGTCAATCGTGATTTCAATATCGGTCTTGATTGTAACTTTGAAGGACGTAATTATGCAGATTTCGAAGTCTCTTCTAATGATATTATTGTCAATGGAGAAAAAACTTATGAGCAACCTTGGCGTATCCCAAGTGCTTGGACATTTGATGGCTTTGCAAACTATACTTTCAAAATAGGCGATTTACGTAGTACAATTACTGGTAACATCACCAATATTTTCAATCAAGAGTATATTGCTGATGCTTATGATGGATCTGATCATAACTGGAAGACAGCATACCGTGTCTTTTATGGATTCGGCCGTACTGCTTCTGTAAAACTAAAGGTACAATTCTAAGTTAGACCAAAGACTAAATAAGCAAGATATGAAACTAAATAAAACTTTTCTAAGTGTAGCACTGCTGTCTTCATCTTTGTTGGCAGGTTGTGATTACAATGATAAATACTTCGATGGGCTGGATGATATGACAACTATTACTGATGTCAAAAATCTAGATTATACATTAACAGCCGATGATTATACATCTATAACTTCTTTAGGAAAAAGTTATGCGACTGCCAATGACCAATCAGATGCATTGGCAGCATTGAAAACGACTATGGCTTTTACTACTGCATTGAAAGCTGAAAATTATGTGCCTTTTTATTTGGCGGATAAATACCCTACAGCTGATAAAGGTAGTGTAGTTCGTGTTACCTATAATAAAATGGATGATACCAATCCAGTTGTTTTAGCCATCAATCAATCATCAGAATATAAATTGACAGCTGATGATTATGCAACAGTTTGGACAGATGGTAGTGGATATACCTTTTTTACTCCATCTAAATCAGCAAAAGATGCTATCCCTGGCATTCTTGCTACAGCTAAGCCTGATGCAGTAGAAGGTGATTATATGATGGTGTCTTATAGTGTTGCTGACGAAGATCCTGCTGTTGAAACAGGTGAAGACACTGGTGGTGGCACAGGTGGAGATACTGGAGGTGACACAGGAGGAGATACAGGTGGTGACACTGGTGTGACTTATGATTCTGTATCAACAGCTATTGCAGGTGCAGATGCAAATGGTACTAATTCATTCTCTTGTAAGGGAACAGTGTTAGCTGTGAATGCTAACTCCTTTATATTGCAAGATGCCACTGGATATATCTTAGTTTATACAGGGGCTGTCCCAACAGTGGGCGCGGGTGATGTCGCTACTGTAGCTGGTCCAGTTAAAGATTATTTTGGCATTATAGAATTCACTACTGTAGATCCAGTACAAGTAGTGGTTGAAAAAGTTGGAACTGCAACATTCTCATTGCCAACTCCAGAAGTTTTAGATGGTGCTGCTTCAGATGCTTATGTAGCTGCTGTAAGTACGAAATTTGTTCAATATACTGGAGTCCTATCTAAAAGTGGTGATTATTATAATATTGCTATTGATGGTGCTACGGCTATTGGTTCAATTCGTAAACCAACTGATGCTATTGCTACTGCAGCTACAGCGCTAGATGGTAAGACTGTAACATTAACAGGATTTGCTATTGGTACCAATAGTGGTAGTCAATATATATATACTCTAGTAACTTCAATAGTGGAAGCTTCTTCTGCTTCAGTAGCCAATAATCGTGTATTAACACGTGCAACTGTAGCAACAGATACAGCTCATGCAATATATATGTATAATGGAAGCGAGTGGGTTGCTGTAGATGCAGTGTGTCCTTCAAAGGCTGACTTTGAGGAAATGGGTAACAGCTATGGCAATTTTAGTGGTTCTATGTTGCCTCAAGACTACTTGCCTGCTTATTTGCGTATGCATTTACCATATGCTCAAGAAGGAGATTCACAAGTTTGTGCATACTTATATTATGGTGGAGACAATGCAATTTTGTCTACAGAATATGTCTATACTAATGGTGTATGGGTACTAGAAAATTATACGACAGAAGAAACAAAGCAATTCCAATTGATTGAAGGTGGTTGGGTGTACAATCCAAGTGTCACCGTTACTCTTCCATATGTGAAGAATGATCCACTTTCTGTATCCTATTTCCAGCCTATGATTGATTGGGTATGGGAGAATGTTGATGTGCCAGCAGGAGTTGCTGAAAAGGGTGAAGGTTTTGTCTCTAGTTATGGAAATAATGATTATTATACTGGTGCTTCTGCATATTATGGTAATGTTGATTGGCGTGCAGCTAAGGCAAAAGAGCAAAATCCAAGTGCATACGGAAGTATGAGTGATGAGGAGGCTGTTGAGTCTATGCAAGAAAACTTTAAGACTGTATTAGCTAGTGTACTTCCATCTATTAATCCTAATTTGAAATATATTGATGGAGTTGAAGTGTCTATTACTATCAATTTCACTGTATATACAGGAGCTACTGAAGATTGGACGATTAAATATATTATTCAATCAGATGGTTCGTATAAGTATGTCGAAGATTCTATGCATGCTGTAGAGTAACGATAAGGTGCTTATCATGCGTCGTGCGTTTTATCGCAATGACGTATAGAAATAAAATTTTCTTTTATGTAAAAAGGTGTATCTAGATTTCTAGATACACCTTTTTGTGTTGTCGTTTTACTGTACTTTCATAGATAACTAATACTTAGTTCCGAATACTTCAATGCCCATTTCCTGTCAAGTATATAAGAGCGCGCTGTTATATACTTGACAACCTACCTAGCAAGTATATAAGAGCTCGCTCTTATATACTTCTCGTCTCGCTCTTATATACTTCTCGGTGAGATGACATATATAGACCAGTTTTTGTGTATTTCCCAATGGATAAAATATGAGATTTCTGACAGCGAGAAATATGTATTCGACTAAAAAAGAAATGTGTTATTAAAATATGTGTATACATTCAAGTTTTCCGACACTGTCTACTAGTAATGTGTGTTTAAAATTGGTATTTGTTACAATTTTGTTACAAAACGTTTATGTATTGATGAAACTACATGACAAATGAATGATTTTTTAGCAATAAAAGTGGTGGTTAGTTGTACATTACTTAACTTTGAAATCGTAAAAAGAAAAATGTTGGCCTCTTTTGAGGTCTTTTGAGCAAACTAATTTTATTTATCAATTAACTTATCAAACGATGAAAAGATTGCTTTCATTAGCGATGGTGTTGTGTTTAGTCGCAACAGCTGCTATGGCTCAGGTCACGACCTCTGCTATTCGTGGTAAAGTACAGTCTACAACTGGTGAAGAAATCATTGGGGCTACTATTCAAGCTGTACATGTTCCAACGGGCACAAACTACGGTGCTGTAACTAATGTGTCTGGTAACTTTATGTTGACAGGTTTACGTGCAGGTGGACCTTATAAAGTGACTGTATCTTACGTAGGTTTTCGTACACAGGTATTTGAAGGGATTACGCTTCAACTAGGTGAAACATTCGAATTGGATGTGAAGATGGCTGAAAACAGTCAACAACTTGGTGAGGTCGTTGTAACAGCTGATAAGACTTCTGTGTTTAATATGAACCGTATGGGGTCTGCACAGAATTTCGATAGCAAGGCTATTCAACAAACAGCTTCTGTAAGCCGTTCTATTTTTGATGTGACAAAAACCAATCCATTAGCTATGTCGACTGGTGGTGGTACTTCTTTTGGAGGAGCAAATAATAAGTACAATTCATTCCAAGTTGATGGTGCTGTATCAAATGATGTGTTTGGCCTTTCTGGTACAGGTACAAATGGTGGTCAAACAGGCGCAAATCCAATTTCCTTGGAAGCTATTGAGGAAGTGCAAGTTGTTATCGCCCCATTTGATGTACGTAAATCTGGCTTTACAGGTGGTGGTATCAATGCTATTACTAAGTCAGGTACAAATGATTTCCATGGTTCTGCGTACATGTTTTATAATAATGAAAACTTTTATGGCAAGACTCCAGGTAAACGCGGTGAAGATTTCACAGGCTCTCGTAAAAAATTAGGCGATCAGTCTACTAAAACGTATGGGTTTACTGTTGGTGGTCCTATCATCAAAAATAAATTGTTCTTCTTTGCCAATTATGAAAAGAACAAAGAAAAATATTTGTCGAGTAACGTTATAGGTACAGGAGAGTCTGCCTTAGATGCCAATGAGGTCGATCAGGTTATCAATTATCTTCAAACAAATTGGGGTACCGATGCAGGTGGGTATGGTGCAATCAATGTACCAACAGAAAATGAGAAATTTTTAGCCCGTTTGGATTGGAATATTAATGATCAACATAAGTTGATGTTCCGTTACTCTATGCTTGATGCAGAGCAAATGAAAAGTGTTACCTCTAGTAAAACTGCAGGTTTGCTTTTAGCATCTGGTTATAATATGGTTAACAAGACAAATGAATTTGTTGCAGAGTTAAACTCAAATTTTGACAATGGAATGAATAATATTTTCCGTGCAACGTACACTCGTGTTCGTGATCACCGTGATCCTAATGCGTCTCCATTGTCTAATGTAACAATAAAGGGGCTGACAAATACAATGGGGGGGGATGCTCCCACATTGAATTTTGGTATAGAGAACTATTCAGCTGCAAATGCGTTAGATCAAGATATTTATACTATTGAAGATAATTTTACATGGTCTGTAGGTGATCATAAAGTAACTGTTGGTACTCATAATGAGTTCTTCAATATGGCTAACCTGTTTATTGCATTTGCAGGTGGTACATATACTTATAATAGTTTAGCTGATTTCTTGAATAATGATCCTTCTTACTATCGTTATCGCTATTCTCGTGAGGATATTACGGGTACTAATCGTTGGATGCCAGAATGGGGTGCAGGTCAAATTGGTTTTTATGGTCAAGATGAATGGCGTGTAAATGACAATTTCCGTTTGACTTATGGTGTACGTGTAGATGTACCATTGTTCTTTGATGATCCAATGACAAATGATACATTTAATAACAGCGCTTTGGCAGCTCAACATCATGTATCTACTGGTGAACTTCCATCGTCTACTCCACTTATTTCTCCACGTGTTGGTTTCCGTTGGTGGGCTAATGAAGACCATTCTACATTGCTTCGTGGTGGTGTGGGTCTGTTTACTGGTCGTATCCCATTTGTTTGGATTTCTAATGCTTTCTCAAATACAGGTATGGGGATGGCAGATACTAAACTAAGCAGTAAAGATGCAATTGCGGCAGCGCGTGCTAAGGGGTTTGAAGTTAATTATGATCTCAATAACCAATGGATTGATCCAACCGCTGCTATTCCAACAGCAGAAGTCGATGTTATTGATGACGACTTTAAATTTCCACAAACTCTTCGTGCGAATTTTGCCGTTGAACAACAACTGCCATTTGGAGTGCGAGGTACCTTAGAAGCTATGTATTCAAAGACATACAACAACATTTTGTACAATAATCTCAATTATGCACAAGATGGGACTAAGAATGCTGCTTCTGGCGACAATCGTCCAATGTGGAGTAAAGTGGATAATAACTTTACAGATGTAATTCTTCTTTCTAATACCAATAAAGGGTATAATTATAATGTAACGGCTAAATTAGAAAAGAGTTTTGATTTTGGTCTAAACGCAATGGTGGCTTATACATATGGTCAAGCTCGTTCAGTCAACGATGGGGCATCTTCACAAGCATATTCATGCTGGAAGTATAACTACAATTATTATAATGATGCTTCTCAAGAAGTTACTTGGTCTAATTTTGATGTGCGCAATCGTATTATTGCTAATATCTCTTATCGTAAGGAATATCTTGGTAATTTTGCAACAGAAGTAAGCTTGTTCTATCAAGGTTATAATGGTGGACGTTATTCTTTGGTAGAACCTTATAGTGATGCAAATCATGATGGTCGTTGGGGCAATGATGTTTTATACTTGCCAACTCGTGATAAAGCTGTAGCTGCTTTCGGAGCAGAAGCTAACGATTATCTTGCTTGGTTGGATCGTAATGCTGAACTGGATGGATACGTTGGATCGTATGTGCCACGTAATGCAATGAGAAAAGATTTTGAACATCACTTTGATTTTCACTTTGCTCAAGATTTCTTTATCAACACAGGAAAACGTCGTCACACATTGCAGTTCAACTTTGACATTTTGAATGTTGGTAACTTGTTAAATCCAAAGTGGGGTGTTTATGGTACGCCATCAAATGGTTACTCGGTATCACCTATCTCACTTAGCAAAGATGGACACTACAGTTTTGCTGATATAAAGAAAATAGAAGGTGTTGAAAGCGTAGGCTCTCGTTGGCACGCACAAATTGGTGTGAAGTATACTTTCTAATGATATACATAGTATAAATAGGGCTTTAAACAAGACCTTGTAGAACGTACTGAAGGAGAATGTCCAATGGGCATTCTCCTTCTTGTATACTATCTTTAAATCATCACTATGTATTTGAAAACACATAGCTATAGAAGTGGAAATGCATCACATAAGGGGACTAGGATTTTATTTTTAACAGTAATGTTTTGTCGGTATTTCTTTATTTTATTAAAATGTCACACCCCTGTCAAACCTTCCAAAATTGTTCTGTATCTATCCCCTTTAAATAGGGAATGAAAACGATTGCAAAGAAAAAAGGCTTTAGATTTTCCCTGTTATAGCATATTATATTCGATATTATTCTTATTTTTGTCCCCGTAGTACATATGATGCGCATGTAGTATATCTCTCTATATCAGAGAATAATAATAAGAAGAATCACCTTCTTTATTGAGCATTATAACATAAAACTATACAACATGAAAGAACTGATTACCCCCGATTATATCTTCGAGTCAAGCTGGGAGGTCTGTAATAAAGTAGGTGGAATATATACTGTCCTATCAACACGAGCTAATACACTTCAAAAAGCATTTCCTGATAAATTATTTTTTATTGGGCCTGATGTGTGGGAAATGAAAGAAAATCCTTTGTTTATATCTTGTGATGATGTACTAGTGGAATGGAGAATACAGGCCCTGCATGATGGACTGAAGGTGCGTGTAGGCCGTTGGAATGTGCCAGGGAAACCGATAGCTATATTGGTTGATTTCTTGCCGTTTTTTCACCAAAAGAATGATATATATGCTCGTGCGTGGGAATTAGGCAAGGTGGATTCATTAAACGCTTACGGTGATTACGACGAATGTTGTATGTTTGCTTATGCAGCAGCTAGAGTTGTTACAAGTATCTACAAATTTCAAATGACACCAGTTGATAAAGTGGTGTATCAAGCGCATGAGTGGCAAACTGGGATGTCCACTATCTTTATAAAAGAGTGGGTGCCTGAAATCGCTACAGTGTTCACTACACATGCTACATCAATAGGACGTAGTATTGCTGGAAATCATAAACCTCTTTACGATTATCTTTTTGCTTATAATGGTGACCAAATGGCGCAAGAGCTGAATATGGTAGCTAAGCATTCTGTGGAAAAGCAAGCAACACACAGTGTTGATTGCTTTACAACAGTGAGTGAGATCACGAATCGTGAGTGTCAAGAGTTGTTGGAACGTCCTGCGGATGTGATCTTGATGAATGGTTTTGAAGATGACTTTGTCCCTAAAAAATCCATGTTTACTCGTAAACGTAAAGAAGCACGTGACACGATGTTGAATGTGGCCAATAAACTACTTGGTACAGATTTGGGCCCCGAGACGTTGATAGTCGGCACTAGTGGGCGCTATGAGTATCGTAACAAGGGCTTAGGGGTGTATCTTGAAAGTTTGAAGAGGTTAAATCGAGATAAAAACTTGCAATGCAATGTGCTTGCATTTATTTATGTCCCTGCTTGGGTGGGTGACCCACGTGACGATTTGAAGAAACGTCTGGAAGAAGGGGGGAATTATACTGAACCTTTAGAAGTACCATTCGTAACTCATTGGTTGCATAATATGACGCATGATCAAGTGCTTGATGGCTTAAAATGTTTGGATATGCATAATCGTCCAGAAGATAAGGTCAAGGTGGTATTTGTACCATGCTATCTGCAAGGAGATGATGGAATAATGCATAAAGAGTATTATGACTTGTTGATAGGTCATGATTTGACTGTTTATGCTTCTTATTACGAACCTTGGGGATATACACCGTTAGAAAGTGTAGCGTTTAAGGTGCCTACGATTACTACAGACAAAGCTGGTTTTGGTTTGTGGGTGGCACATAAGGATATTGTAAAAGGTAGTCTTATTGATGGTGTTGCCGTTTTGGAACGTACCGATTACAATGGATCCGCTGTTGCAGATGAAATCCGTGAGAATATTATAGATTTCTGCCAAATGACTAAAACGCAAGTTAATACTGCTAGGAAGAATGCTGCAGAAATAGCTGAGCAAGCATTATGGAAGCATTTTATTCAATATTACTATGAGGCCTATGATATAGCCTTGCGTCGTGCACAAGCTAGAAATGCACAAAGGTGATTCTTTTTAGATTAATAGATGATACAAATAAATAATCCTGAACTTAATAAAAGACAAGTATGAAAATCAAGGTTAGCAATGTAAGTGCTCCAGCTTGGAGGGAACTTATTGTACAATCCCATATCCCTGAAGCGCTTCAGCCACTTGCTGAAATCGCACATAATCTTTGGTGGGTGTGGAACAGTGAAGCAACAGATTTGTTTCAAGATTTAGATCCAGAGCTTTGGGAAACCGTAAATGGTAATCCTGTAGCGCTTTTGGAACGCATGAATGTAAGTAAATTGGAAGCGCTTGCTGAAGATAAAATCATGAAGAAGCGCATCAAAAATGTATATGAAAGTTTTCGTGCATATGTCGATGTTAAGCCAGATGCTGACCGTGCATCTGTAGCTTATTTCTGTATGGAATACGGGTTGTCGCATGTCTTGAAGATTTATTCTGGTGGTCTTGGCGTGTTGGCTGGTGACTACTTAAAAGAAGCTTCTGATAGCAATGTCGATATGTGTGCAGTTGGATTCTTGTACCGTTATGGGTACTTTAATCAAGCTTTGTCTATGGATGGTCAACAGTTGGCTAATTATGAGGCGCAAGTCTTCAATAGTTTACCAATAGAGCGAGTACAGGATAAAGATGGTAATCCACTTGTGGTTGCTGTACCGTATATAAACTATCAGGTATATGCCAATGTTTGGAAGGTTAATGTAGGCCGTATATCTTTGTATCTTTTGGATACAGATAACGATATGAATAGTGAATTTGACCGTCCTATTACACATCAATTATATGGTGGTGATTGGGAAAATCGTTTGAAACAAGAAATTCTACTTGGTATCGGTGGTATGTTGACTTTGAAAGCTTTGGGCATCAAGAAAGATGTATATCATTGTAACGAAGGCCATGCTGCTTTGATCAATGTAGAACGTTTGAAAGATTATGTAGCATCTGGTTTGAACTTCCAAGAAGCACTTGAACTAGTACGTGCCTCTTCTCTTTATACTGTGCATACTCCAGTTCCAGCTGGTCATGATTACTTTGATGAAGCCTTGTTTGGAAAATATATGGGTGGCTATCCAGAAACACTAGGCATCACGTGGGATGAGTTTATTGGTTTAGGTCGTATCCATCCAGATGATAAAGGTGAACGTTTCTGTATGTCTACATTTGCTTGCAACACATCACAAGAAGTAAATGGGGTAAGTTGGTTGCATGGTAAAGTTTCTCAAGAGATGTTTGCCCCTATTTGGCCAGGATATTTCCCTGAAGAATTGCATGTCAACTATGTAACAAATGGGGTGCACTTCCCAACATGGTGTGCTTCTGAATGGCGTGCGTTGTACGATCGTCATTTTGATGAACAATTTATCAATGATCAGAGTAATGAAGATATCTGGAAGGCTATTAAAAGTGTACGTGACGAAGAAATTTGGGAAACTCGTGTAACATTAAAGAATAAGCTTGTCAAATATATTCGTGATGAGTTCCGTAATACATGGTTGAAAAATCAAGGGGATCCTTCTCGTATTATGTCTGTACTGGATAAAATCAATCCAAACGCTTTGTTGATTGGTTTTGGACGTCGATTTGCTACATATAAACGCGCACACTTGTTGTTTACGGATCTGGATCGTCTTGCTAAGATTGTTAATAATCCAGATTATCCAGTACAATTCTTGTTTACTGGTAAGGCTCACCCTCATGATGGAGCTGGTCAAGGTTTGATTAAGCGTATTATTGAGATTTCACGTCGCCCTGAATTCTTGGGTAAAATTATTTTCTTGGAAAATTATGATATGAAATTGGCGCGCCGTTTGATTACAGGTGTTGATATCTGGTTGAATACACCAACTCGTCCTTTGGAAGCATCGGGTACATCAGGTGAAAAGGCATTGATGAATGGTGTTGTTAACTTCTCTGTGCTTGATGGATGGTGGTTAGAAGGATATCGTGAAGGTGCTGGTTGGGCATTGACCGACAAGCGTACCTATGAAAATCAAGAACACCAAGATCAACTGGATGCTGCTACTATCTATAGTATTCTTGAAAATGAGATTCTTCCATTGTATTATGCGCGCAACTCAAAGGGAGTTCCTACTGGATGGGTAGCAACGATGAAAAAATCTATGCACGAAATAGCTCCTCACTATACGATGAAGCGTCAGTTGGACGACTATTATGATAAGTTTTACAATCAGCAAGCGAGTCGTTTCGAAACGCTTGCTGCAAGAAACAATGCAAAAGCTAAAGCTATTGCAGCTTGGAAGGAAGAAGTATCAGCTAAGTGGGATAGTGTTGAAATTGTTTCAACAAACATCTATGATACATTCCAAAAGAATGCTGTAACTGCAGGTAATGATTATCCTATTGAAGTTGTCATTGACGAAAAAGGATTAACAGATGCTATTGGTGTAGAGCTTGTTACTACACATATTGGTGGAGACGGCAAGGAGCACTTGTATGCTGCAGTAGAGCTACAAGTTGTCAAGAAAGAAGGTGCGAGATATACTTTTGCAACGGATAAAGTTATTAATGAAGCTGGACAATTTAAGTTTGCTTTCCGTATGTATCCTAAGCATGCAGATTTGCCACATCGTCAAGACTTTAATTTTGTGCGTTGGTTCTAAAAAATGTCTATGACAGACTAATTTTATTTTGACTGTGTATTTGATCAGTATGAGGATATGTTAAGCTTCTAGTTTAGCATATCCTCATCTTTTTATTGTTCAAATATCTAAAATATATCATGAACTGTTTTTTAGCTATAGTCTAAAGCAGTCTGAAATACAATAGAATATGTGTGCTATACTAAGTGCCTTAAAAAGTGAATCAATTATTAGGAAGTTTAAAAATAAATAATTATCTTTGGCCTATATAGTGGACTAAAAACAGATGAACCACTCACTTAACCCTAATGTATAACCCTCAAAAGAATGCCTATGAAACGCTTACTAATGACTCTTGCTGCTTTTATGATGGTGGCAAGTACAATGTGGACTACTGCTCAAAATATTGGTTTCCCTAAAAATGACGCCAATCCGCTTGTTGGAATTTGGCAAATGTGTTTTTATGTCTCTGAAACACCAAATAGCAAAGGCGACTTGCGCTCTGGGCATAGTTTTAAAATTCTGACAAATGAAGGCCAGATGATTAATTTGGTTAATAGGCCACCTCATGAGTCTATTATTTTAGGATTTGGAACTTGGGAAGTTGTTTCTGATAGTGCCTTTGTTGAACACATTACTAAAACATTGGATAATCCAGTACTAAATAATAGTGATAATCTTATAGAATATAGTTTGAGTGAGGATGGTAATTTATTGTCTCTTAAATTTTATATTGAAAAAGATGAGAAAGGCAATGTGATAGACTGTTGGTTCCATGAAACATGGCGACGTGTTGTGATGCCTGAAGACTGCCCTCCAGATTTGATTCGATAAAACCACGACTACATATATAGCGAGGAGCTTTTGCGCGTAATACCCTGAATAATAGAGGTTTTACAGCAAAAGCTCTTCTTTTTGCGTTGAAAATACCTAAAATGAAGAAAAAATAGGCTTAGGTTATTGTTGTATCAGATATTATTGCTACTTTTGCAGGCCGATTATTATCTCGTTCAATCGAGAAAACCAATTTTTTCATAGCATGTACCGACCCTTTGTCCGGGGGGAAGTGCTTGTGGTGAAGTTTTTAGTAGTAATAATTTTAAAAAGAATTTTAGAGTGGATACTTTAAGTTACAAGACCATTTCTGCAAACAAAGCTACCGTAAACAAAGAGTGGGTAGTTGTAGACGCTGAAGGCCAGACACTAGGTCGCCTTGGCTCTAAGGTTGCAAAACTGTTGAGAGGTAAGTACAAACCAAACTTTACTCCTCATGTAGATTGCGGTGATAACGTGATTATCATTAACGCAAGCAAAATCGTGATTTCAGGTCAGAAGATGACTGATCGCGTATATCTATCTTACACTGGTTATCCAGGTGGACAGCGCGAACTAACTCCAGAACGCATCATCGCTAAGAAAGATGGTTGGGAGAAATTAGTGAACAAAGTAGTAAAGGGTATGTTGCCTAAGAATAAGCTTGGTCGTAAGCTTCTTAGCAATCTTTACGTATACGAAGGTGCTGAGCACGCACAAGACGCTCAGTCTCCAAAGAATATTGATATTAACCTACTAAAGTAAGAAGACTACATGGAAGTAATTAACGCATTGGGACGCCGTAAGCGTGCTGTAGCCCGTGTATACCTAACAGAAGGTACTGGTAAGATCACTATCAACAAGCGTGACCTCACTGAATATTTCCCATCATCAATCCTACAATATGTGGTAAAACAACCATTGAGCTTGATCGATGCAGAGGAAAAGTATGACATTAAAGTAAACCTTTACGGAGGTGGCTTTACTGGACAAAGTCAAGCACTTCGTCTTGCAATTGCTCGTGCACTTGTGAAGATTAATGCTGAGGATAAGGCTGCTCTACGTGCAGCAGGATTTGTAACACGTGACCCAAGATCTGTAGAACGTAAGAAACCAGGTCAACCAAAAGCACGTCGTCAATTCCAGTTTAGTAAACGTTAGTATCCGCTGTTTCATATATACTATACTATTGCTGTATAGTCAGAAACATCCCCAAACGTTTAGTATCTAAACTCCCAGGATTCAGGAGATACTTATGTATAGACTGACTACCCGAGGGTTGGTTGAGAAAACAAAAAAGAAAGTAAACGAACTTATTAAAGACAAGAATTATGTCAAGAATTGATTTTGATACTCTATTAGAGGCTGGTTGCCACTTCGGACACCTTAAGAGAAAGTGGAACCCTGCAATGGCCCCTTATATTTTCATGGAGCGCAATGGTATTCATATCATTGACCTTCACAAGACTGTCGCTAAGATTGACGAAGCTGCTGAAGCGCTTAAGGAAATCGCAAAAACTGGACGCGACATTCTATTTGTTGCTACTAAAAAACAAGCTAAGCAAGTATGCGCAGATGCTGCTGCTGGTGTTAATATGCCATATGTAATCGAGCGTTGGCCAGGTGGTATGTTGACAAACTTCCCAACTATTCGTAAAGCAATCAAGAAGATGGCTACTATCGATAAGTTGACAAACGATGGTACATACTCAAACCTTTCAAAGCGTGAAGTACTTCAAATCTCACGTCAACGTGCAAAGCTAGAAAAGACTCTAGGTTCTATCTCTAAGATGAACCACCTTCCAGCTGCACTTTTTGTAGTTGATGTTATGAAGGAACATATTGCAGTACGTGAGGCACAACGTCTAGGTATTAAGGTTTTTGCTATCGTGGATACAAATTCTAATCCTGATACAGTGGATTACGTAATCCCAGCTAATGATGATGCTACTAAGTCAGTAGAAGTTATCTTGGGAACTTGTTGCAAGGCTATTGCTGAAGGACAAGCAGAACGTAAGGCTGAGCGTGCAGAGAAAGAAGCAGTAGAGACTAAAGGTCCTCGCAAAACTCGTCGTGCTCGTGTAGAGGGCGAAGAAGCGGCTGCTCCAGAAGCAACAGAAGCTTAATTATTAGAACTCTATACAGGTGTGTATCCCGAAAGGAGATACACACCTATAAATAAGTCTTTTATTAATCACTAAATAAGAAAAGAATTATGGCTGTATCAATGGCAGATATCAAGCACCTTCGTGAAACGATGGGAGCTGGTATGATGGATTGTAAAAAAGCGTTGGAAGAAGCTAATGGCGATTTCGACGAAGCAGTAAAAATCCTACGTAAGAAGGGTCAAGCTGCTGCTGCAAAGCGTGAAGATCGTGAAACTTCTGAAGGTTGTGTACTAGCTAAGACTGTAGATGGATATGCTGCAGTACTTGCTCTAAAGTGTGAAACAGACTTCGTTGCTAACAACGCGAATCACATAAAAATGACTCAAGATATCCTTGATCTAGTAGTAGAAAACAAATGTAAGTCTCTAGAAGAAGTACTAGCATTGCCTATGGAAGGTTCTACTGTATCAGACAAGGTTGCAGAATACACAGGTGTTTGTGGTGAGAAGACTGAAGTAGAAGGTTTCGGTTTTGTAGAAGGTGAAACTGTAGGTTGCTACACTCACTTTAACCGTCGCTTAGCTACCGTAGTTGCTTTCAACCAACCAGGTGTAGATCAAGAAGTTGTCGACAAACTTTGTATGCAAGTTGCCTCTATGAACGCAATTGCTGTATCTCCAGAAGATGTACCAGCAGAGGTTCTTGAAAGAGAAAAAGAAATTGCAGCAGACAAAGCACGTCAAGAAGGTAAGCCAGAGAACTTGATCGAAAAGATCGCTATGGGTCGTATCAATAAGTTCTATAAGGATGTGTGCTTGATGAATCAAGAACTTGCTATGGATGAAAACAAGCAAGTCGTTTCTAAGTACCTAGATAGCGCATCTAAGGGCTTGAAAGTAACATCTTTCCACCGCTTTACTCTAAACGCTGAGTAATAAGTTCTCTGGATAGAGAGCTACCCCAATATAAAAGTGGCCTCGCATCCCCAGGGTGGGAGTGCGGGGCTCTTTTACACCATGATACAATCCAACTTTTCTAAAAAAATAATACAACGAAGATGAATACTTCAATTGATATCAATGAAGGACAGGTTAGTGGTGTAGTCACTATCTCTGTTGATAAAGAAGATTATGCAGCAGATTTGCAAAAGCAATTGAAAACTGCTCGTCAACAAGCATCTATGCCAGGTTTCCGTAAAGGTAAGGTGCCAATGGGTCTAATCAATAAGATGTACCGTGGTCGTGCGTTGAGTGACATCTTGAACAAGTTGATGGACGAAAAATTGAACGAAGTGCTAGGCGAATCAGATAAGCAAGTGCTAGGTCAACCTTTGATGAGCGAAAGCATGGAACCACTTGATTTGGACAAAGGCGAGAACTTCACTATGAAGTTCGATGTGATGTTTGCACCAGAATTTGAAGTGGCTGTAGATAAACGCAATACAATAGACTACTATACCATTGAAGTTTCAGACGAAATGGTTGAAGCACAAATCGCTGGTTACACACAACGTAACGGTGAATACAAGCAAGTAGATTCTTACGAGGATCGTGATATGCTAAAAGGTACAGTTGCTCAATTAGATGCAGAAGGTAATGTACTAGAAGGTGGCATTCAGGTAGATGATGCTGTGTTGATGCCTGCTTACATGAAGAATGATGACCAAAAGGCGTTGTTCGAAGGTACAAAAGTAAACGATGTAATCACATTCAACCCAACTACTGCATACGATGGTGCTGAAGCAGAAATCGCTACTTTATTGAAGGTAGATCGCGATGATGCTCATATGTATGATGGTGATTTCAGTTTCCAAGTCAATGAAATCACTCGTTTCGTCCCAGGTGAGTTGACACAAGAGATCTTTGATCAAGTATTTGGTGAAGGTGAAGTGTCTACAGAAGAAGATTTCCGTGCTCGCGTTAAAGAACAAGTTGCTGAAGGTCTAGTAACTCAACAAGATTATAAGTTCTTGATGGATGCTCGTGCCGTACTAGAAAAACGTGCTGGAGACATGGCCTTCGATATGGATCTTGTAAAACGTGTCATCGAAGCTAATGATAAAGATAACACAATCAAGGACATGGACGAAGCTGTTGAAGAAAATATCAAGAGCTTGAAGTGGGAGCTTATCAAAAATAAGCTTGCTGAGTCATTTGAACTTAAGCTTGAACAAGAAGATGTTGAAGCAGCAGCAGTTGAGAGTGTACGTATGCAACTTGCACAATATGGTATGCCTAATGCACCTGAAGAGTTAGCTAAGCAATATGCTCAGCAAATGATGCAAGACGAAAAACAACGTACAATGATTGTAAACTCTGCTTTCGATAAGAAGTTGGCAACAGCTCTTAAGGATAAAGTGAAGTTGAACGAAAAGACTGTTTCTGTTGAAGAATTCAATAACCTTTTCGAAAACGCTTAGTTCGTTGATGCATAACTAGTGCTTGAGCACTACATAATACTGATGAAAGTCAGCCTATAGAATTCTCTTAGGCTGGCTTTCTCTTTAATCAGTTGTTCCCTCGCCACGGTTTGATGAGTTAATTATTAATAAGTGATTTTTTTTATGGAGATGTGGCATATAACTTGTATATTTGCGTACATTGAATCTCGCTTGATTGTAGTGGGATACCCATATAAAAACAAGATAATAATTTTAATTATGAATGATTTTAAAAAATATGCCACACAACATTTGGGAATAAACAGCCAAGTGTTTGATGATGTAATTAAGGCGCAAGCTGGATATTTAAATCCTTATATCCTAGAAGAACGCCAACTTAACGTAACGCAACTCGATGTATTCTCACGTTTGATGATGGACCGTATCATTTTCCTAGGTACAGAAATCAATGACTATACAGCCAATACATTACAAGCTCAATTGTTGTATCTAGATTCTGTAGATCCAGGCAAAGATATTTCTATCTATATTAATTCACCTGGCGGATCTGTATATGCTGGTTTAGGCATTTATGATACGATGCAGTTTATCAATAGTGATGTCGCTACTATTTGTACAGGTATGGCAGCATCTATGGCAGCGGTTTTGCTTGTTGCTGGAGCAGAGGGTAAACGTGCTGCTTTGAAACATTCACGTGTCATGATTCACCAGCCGCTAGGTGGTGCACAAGGGCAGGCATCAGATATCGAGATTACTGCTCGTGAAATTCAAAAGATGAAAAAAGAACTATACACTATCATAGCAGATCATTCACATACAGAATATGACAAAGTATGGGCTGACTCTGATCGTGACTACTGGATGACTTCTCAAGAAGCACTTGACTACGGTATGATTGACCGCATAATGCTTCGTAACCAAGAAAATAAATAATGACGAATAATAACCATGTAGACCGTTGTAGCTTTTGTGGACGTACAGAAAATGAAGTACGTTTGATGATTACTGGTATCAACGGATATATCTGCGATGAGTGTGCGCTTCGTGCTACAGAAATAGTAAAAGATTCCGAACAGAATACCGATTTAGGCTTTAAACTTGAGGACCTTCCCAAACCTCAGGATATTAAAGCACATATGGATCAATATGTCATTGGTCAAGACGTGGCTAAGCGTCAAATGGCAGTTGCTGTTTATAATCACTACAAGCGCTTGTTGCAACCCAATAGTCATGATGATGTAGAGATTGAAAAGTCAAACATTATCATGGTCGGTAGAACAGGTACAGGTAAGACGCTAATGGCTCGAACTATTGCTAAGTTACTTGAAGTTCCTTTTACTATCGTAGATGCCACAGTTTTGACGCAAGCAGGGTATGTCGGTGAAGATATCGAAAGTTTGCTCTCTAGATTGTTGCAAGCTTGTGATTATGATGCCAAGAAAGCGCAAACAGGTATCGTTTTTATTGATGAGATTGACAAGATCGCTCGTAAGAATGATAATCCATCCATTACACGTGATGTGAGTGGAGAGGGTGTACAGCAGGGACTGTTGAAATTGCTTGAAGGGTCTATTGTAAACGTGCCCCCACAAGGAGGACGTAAGCACCCAGAGCAGCGCATGATCCCTATTGATACCAAAGATATTCTATTTATATGCGGTGGAGCTTTTGATGGTATCGAAAAGCGAATAGCCCATCGAATGAATACTCATGTAGTAGGATTTGAGGCAGCAAAGAATAACCAGCAATTGGATATGGATAATTTGTTGCAATATGTGACACCTCAGGATTTCAAGAGTTTTGGATTGATTCCTGAAATTATAGGGCGTCTTCCTGTCATCACACACTTAAATCCATTGACGCGTGATGCTTTACGTGCCATATTGACTGAACCGAAAAATGCCATCGTGAAACAGTATGTGAAATTGATGGATATGGATAAGATTCAGTTTACAGTAGATGATGAAGCTTTAGACTTTATCGTGGATGTGGCAGAAGAATTTAAACTTGGCGCACGTGGATTGCGAGGTATCGTAGAAACGATTATGACAGATGTCATGTTTGATGCACCATCCAATGGATTAAACACATATATCTTGACTAAAAAATATTGTCAAGAACGTATGAACAATACATATATGCATCAGTTAAGAGATTAATTGACAGATTAAGACGAAAAAAGTGACCTAATATTTAAATATTGGGCCACTTTTTTTTTCTTAAATCTTTGTTTTTTTTGTTTTTGTTCCTAACTTTGTTTGCGAACAACGTATTAAATTTATTTCGAGATGACAGAACAGAGTAGGTTGAAAAAAGAACTGAAGCAATATTTCGGATTTGATACTTTCAAAGGGAATCAAGAAGCAATCATTCAAAATTTATTGGATGGCAACGATACTTTCGTTTTGATGCCCACTGGAGGTGGTAAGTCCTTATGCTACCAGCTCCCTTCATTATTAATGGAGGGTACAGGCATCGTTATCTCACCCCTTATAGCTTTGATGAAGAATCAAGTTGATGCTATGCGTAGTTTTAGCCAAGAAGAAGGCGTTGCGCATTTTATCAATTCTTCTCTAAACAAATCAGCAATCGATACCGTTAAACGCGACATTCAATCTGGTGTAACAAAGTTACTATATGTTGCACCTGAATCTTTAACCAAACAGGAATATATCGATTTCTTTAGAACAATCAAAATCTCCTTCTATGCTGTAGATGAAGCACATTGTATTTCGGAGTGGGGGCATGATTTCCGACCTGAGTATAGGCGTATACGTCCTATTATTAATGAAATAGGTGAAGCACCTTTGATAGCCTTAACAGCTACTGCAACTCCTAAAGTTCAACATGATATACAGAAAAACTTGGGGATGATGGATGTGAAAGTCTTTAAGTCGTCTTTCAATCGCCCAAACTTGTATTATGAAGTACGTCCAAAGACTGATAATATTGATAAAGATATTATTAGCTATATACGTCAGAATAGTGGTAAAGCAGGTATTATTTATTGTCTTAGCAGAAAGAAAGTAGAGGAATTGGCCGAAGTCTTGCAAGTCAATGGAATAGAAGCTAAAGCATATCATGCTGGGATGGATACAGCTACGCGTACCCAAAATCAAGATGACTTCTTGATGGAAAAGACCAAAGTGATTGTTGCGACTATTGCTTTTGGTATGGGGATTGACAAGCCTGATGTGCGCTTTGTTATTCACTATGATATTCCTAAAAGTTTGGAGGGGTATTATCAAGAGACTGGTCGCGCAGGTCGTGATGGTGGTGAAGGACAATGCATCACGTTCTATACCGAGAAGGATCTGAAAAAGTTAGAGAAATTTATGCAGGGTAAGCCTGTTGCAGAACAAGAGATTGGCAAGCAACTATTGCTTGAAACAGCAGCCTATGCCGAATCTTCTGTATGTCGTCGTATCAGTTTATTGTATTATTTCGGTGAGAAATATACACAAGAAAATTGTGGAAATTGTGATAATTGTTTAAAACCAAAGAAAAAGAAAATAGATGCCAAGAAACACTTGGTGACTGTTTTAGAGACTATAATAGAACTCAAAGAACGTTTTAAAGCTGGATATATCATAGATCTCCTATTGGGAAAAGAAACCTCTGAAATAGTGACACAAGGGCACGAATCGAGTGAATTCTTTGGATGTGGTCGTGAGATCCCATTGACAATATGGAGTGCAGTTATTCGGCAGGCAATGTATGCAGGGTATTTGAGTCGTGATGTTGAACACTATGGCTTGGTTAAAATAACAGATGCCGGCCATGATTTCCTAAAAAAACCTGTACAGTTTATGATTCTTGAAGATAATGATTTTGAAGAATTGATGGAAGAAGAAGCAGCACAAGACCATGTGGGTAGTGGTGCAGCAGATGAGGCCTTGTTTAGTATGCTTAAGGATTTGCGTCGTCGTATGGCTAAGAAGCTCGAAGTGCCTCCATTTGTTATTTTCCAAGATCCTAGTTTGGAGTCCATGGCAACCATCTATCCTGTCACTTTGGACGAGTTGCAGAATATTCCTGGAGTAGGAGCTGGTAAAGCTCAGCGTTATGGTAAAGAGTTCTGTGAACTCATTAAACGACATTGTGTCGAGAATGAGATTGAGCGACCAGAAGATTTGCGTGTACGTACTGTTGCCAATAAATCGCGTATGAAAGTCTCGATTATTCAGGCAATAGACCGACAAGTTGCTTTAGATGACATCGCTAGTTCCAAAGGAATTGAGTTTAGTGATTTATTAGAGGAAATCGAAGCAATTGTGTATTCAGGCACTAAGATTCATATAGGCTATTATGTCGAGGAAGTGCTAGATGATGATTGTATTGATGATATATACGATTATTTCAGAGAAGCTGAGACAGATGCATTACCTATAGCCATGAAAGAACTTGAGGAGTTCTATACTGAAGAAGAGGTGCGCTTGGTACGCATCATGTTTATTTCAGAAATGGCCAATTAAGGTATAACTCTATATACGTATTAAGTAAAAAGGACGGTGTCATTGCGACACCGTCCTTTTTACTTAAAAGACACCTTCTTGATCTAATTTCTTTCTGATAGATCTATTTTTAAAGTCTAACATGCGTTCTGTTTTAATCGTCACAGCTTGACGGAAAGATACAGGATGTCGTTTCTTCAAACGGCGCATATAGTGTTCGGCTGCTTTCAGATTGTACGCTATTTCCGCACGTATTTCTTCAATAACAATATGTTTGTTTCCTGCGAAAAATTCACTGCTTTCATACTCTTGTATAAGTTGTAGTGCATTCTTTTGTATCAAGATAAAGCCTCGTGTGACGTCATATCGTTTCACTGTACGTGCAGGAAAGAATTTGTCAAGGAATCCACGATACCAGTAAGGCGCTTTGAATCCCAACATACGGGTACCTCGACGAAGCATGCGTACAAATAAAATGCTTTCAGATTGTAGCGGTATCTTCCCGTCCGAATCAAATAGGTCATCTGCCAATGCTTGGAGTTTCTGCAAAGAGTGGGCTTGTATGACCCCATTGTGAAGAAGTTCCCATACATATAATTTTTGTTGACGTGCTATACGTAAGCGCAATTCGTTGAGCAAATTCAGTTCATTACATTCAGGAAGTTCTTGATGTATTTTAGGCAAATGCTTTTCGACTACTTCTTCCCAGTTACAATCTTCCAATTGTTCTTTATTGCGCAACGACTCATAATAATCTTGCATCTCTTTGACCCATAGACGACGGGCAGAGGCTGCCAAATAATTTTGAGCTACTCCAGATTCTGTAAAGTGGAAATATCGTAATAAAGGGGCAATGGTTGTCGCATTGATGGTCAATGTGAGTGCCACGATACCAGCTGTTTGAAAAAGCACTTCTTCACGTATTTCCAAAGGAATAATACTGGTATTATACACAATCAAGGCTAAAGTCAAACCAAGGGCACCACGTAGTCCACCCCAAGCCAAAATAACACCTTCTCGACGTGTCAGCCCATAACGTCCAAGTTTCATGACAGGACGGAAGAAGAAAATCATAGCAAGACGGATGATATTGACAGCAATATAAATCAATCCGAGCATCAATAAACTCGTCCAATTAAAGTGGACATTCATAGCAATGACTATACCTACAATGATAAAGATAGCGGTATTACCTATATAGGCTAGTAGTTCCCAGCATTCTTTCATAAAGTCATTGACTTCTTGCTTTAGGCATAAACTTCCATAATACGATACATATAGCCCATAACATACAAGGGCGATAACTCCTGAGACATTGAGATATTCTTGCGCTAGTATAAAGACAAGATAAGCATTGACCAGAATCACACTAATTTGTACGAGCATATTGGCCGATACTGCCTTAATGTATTTGAGACTTCCCCAAGCCATGATTAGTCCTAGAGTAGCTCCCCCACTAACCACAAAAATAAAGTTTAAGAATGGATTGTCGAAGCCCGCATTTGATGTAGCTCCAAACGCTGTTTTGACCGTTGTAAAGAACAGCATGAAGACCACGATACCTGTTCCATCATTCAGCATAGATTCGGCATCAACCAAAGTAGAAAACCGTTTACTTGTTTTTAGCTCTTTCAGTAATGCCACCACGGCTACTGGGTCGGTAGCACTAATCAAACCACCAAACATGATGGCCACTGGCCAAGTCCAACTGCCATAAATACCAAAACATTTGGATAAACCTATAATGGCTGCAGCCGTGAGTATTGTACTGAATAACAAACCAGGTATGGCCAGTATAGAAGCATTGACTAAGTTCTTCTTAAAGATGTGGAAATCGAGTTCGTATGCTGCATCAAATACCAGAATAGGAAGAAATAAGTATAGAATCAAATCGGGATCCATATTGCCCACATCCATGATTGCATTTTCAATAGGGTCTAAATAACCGAATGGTTTGATGCGCCCCAGCAGCCCAGCTATAAGCCCCAGAAGAAAAAGACCTGCCGTGTAAGGAATCGGACTCTTGCGAAGAACTCGCTGTAATATACCACCTGCAATCAGACTCAGAATAATGAACAACAATAGTTCAAGGATGTATTGAATTTCCATACGATATATATTAAAAAAGAATTTCTTATTGCAAAGGTAAGGAAAATCTAGTATCTTTGCCTACTGAACTAAATAAAAAAGTCGCTATTTAAAGCGGTCAGCACCAAAAGGTTTTTGATTTATGATAGAAATTGTTACAACTAAAGGAACTATAACAATTACGTTGTATGATGAGACTCCTCGTCACAAAGAGAATTTCCTTAAACTAATACAGGATGGAACGTATGTACATACACTTTTCCATAGAGTCATTAATAATTTTATGATTCAAGCGGGAGATCCTGATTCAAAAAATGCTCCAGCAGGAAAATCTCTAGGAGCTGGTGATGTGGGTTACACCATCCCAGCAGAAATTGTATATCCTACCTATTATCATAAGCGTGGTGCTCTCTGTGCTGCACGTCAAGGTGATCAAGTGAACCCTGAACGCAATTCATCAGGATGTCAATTTTACATTGTCACAGGTACAACCTATTCACCAGAGATGATGCTAGGCATGGAACAACAACGCAATCAACGTAAAGTAAAGACTTGTTTTGACCAATTGGTCAAAGAGCAAATGAAAAACATTTACAAGATGCGTAAAGCCAATGACCAAGCTGGTTTGGAAGAACTTCAAAATCATCTGATTGAATTGGCAGAAGTGCGCGCTAACGCCACACCAGACTTTACCTTCACACCTGAGCAAATGAGTACCTATACCAATATAGGAGGAACTCCGCATTTGGATGGTGAGTACACAGTCTTTGGTGAAGTGGTGGGCGGAATGGATATTGTCAATGACATCCAAGCTGTTGAGACTGATAAAAACGACCGTCCTAAAGAGGATATCCGTATTCTTGAAGTCAAAGAAGTCTAGCTAGATGAACGAAGTACATAGAAAAGTCCTAGATAATGGCTTGCGTCTTGTGCACTGTTTTGACGACAGTACACAGATGGTTGCATTGAATATATTGTATGAGGTTGGTGCACGTGATGAATCTCCAGAACATACTGGATTTGCACACCTATTTGAGCATCTGATGTTTGGTGGATCTATCCATATCCCTTCATATGATACTCCTTTACAAGAAGCTGGTGGAGAAAACAATGCATGGACTAGTAATGACATCACCAATTATTATCTCACCATTCCTAAACATAATGTAGAGGTGGCTTTTTGGTTGGAATCTGACCGCATGTTGCAATTGGCATTCAATGAAGAAAGTCTAGAGGTGCAGCGTCAGGTGGTGATTGAGGAGTTTAAACAAACTCATCTCAATCAACCTTATGGAGATATCGGCCATCTTGTGCGTGATTTGGCATATAAGAAACATCCTTATCGATGGCCAACTATTGGGCTAGATATTAGTCATATAGAAGAAGCGACGATGGAGCAGGTCAAAGACTTCTATAATACCTACTACCAACCTAGCAATGCAGTGTTAGCAGTCACTGGCAATATCTCATGGGAAGATGCGGAAGCACTTACTGAAAAATGGTTTGCTCCTATTCCCAATACTCCATTGCCTCCACGCAATCGTCCAGTGGAACCACAGCAGACAGAAGAACGTCGACTCATAGTAGAGCGTCAAGTGCCTTTGGACACTCTCTATATGGCGTTTCATATGTGTGATCGTTTTCATCCAGATTATTGCGTGTACGATATGATTTCGGATGTGTTGAGCTTGGGTACCTCTAGTCGCTTTAATCAGCGTTTGGTCAAAGAGCGCCGTATCTTCTCTACACTAGATGCACATATCAGTGGCTCATTGGATCTTGGCCTATTCCATATTATAGGTCGTCCAGCGGAGGGAATAACTTTGGAAGCAGCAGAAGCCGCTGTCTGGGAGGAATTGGAAAAGCTACATACAGAGCTTGTGGCACAGAGTGAAATAGAAAAATTGCATACTAGGTTTGAAGCAAGTTTTGTCTTTGGACATATTAGTTATTTGCAACAAGCCACCAGCCTATCTTTACATGAACTCTATGGGCCAGAGTTTACTCTAGATACAGAGGTCGATCGGTACAATGCGGTGACCGCCGAAGACATACGGCGAGTTTCCAAGCAATGTTTCCAGCGTGACCATGCCAATGTGCTATTTTATAAGAAGAAATAAACGATATACTGAGAGTGCCTAGTTTAATGAAGACTAGGCACTTTTTGAATACAATCCTATGACTACATCAACATCTTATTTACAGACTGCTCCTTATTATACCCATTATAAAGCGCTTGTCAAGTTAAGTATTCCTACGATATTTGGACAGCTTGCTATGGTTTTATTGAGCTTTTTCGATACGCTTATGGTTGGGCATTATGGTACGAAAGAACTTGCAGCCGCAGCATTTGTCAACAGTCTGATGTTTTTACCCCTAATGTTTAGTATGGGAGTATCCATGAGTTTGATTACTCTTGGCGGAGCAGCTTTTGGACAAAATGATACTGATAAAGTTGGCCATTATCTGCGCAATAGCCTGATGATGAATGGTGCAGTCATGGTAGTGATTGTCTGTATTATGCTGGCTGTCTATTTCTTTTTAGGATTGTTGGGACAAGACCCCAGTGTATTACCCTACATACGACCATATTATCTGATTCAAGTAGCTTCCTTACCTTTTGTTGCTTGCTTTTTTGTTGGAAAGAGTTTTACCGATAGTGTGACGCAGCCTGCCACATCCATGTGTATTATCTTTGGAGGTGTATTGTTGAATATTTTGCTCAACTATCTTTTGATTTATGGTATTGGCCCTTTCCCTGAGTTAGGATTGACAGGGGCAGGTTGGGGAACTTTTATTTCAAGAGTTTTCATGGCGGTATCTTATATCTTCTTGTTGAAATATGTACCTAGTTTGAAAAGCTATTGGGTAGCTAGTCAAAAAGCGTTTTTTGATAAGACAGCCATTAAAGAACTCTTTATAATTGGTTGGCCTGTGGGAACGATGATTGTTATGGAAGCATCTGCATTTGCCATGACCACTTTATTTGCTGGCTGGATCAGTGTTACAACGATGGCTGCTCATCAGGTAATGTTGAGTATATCACAGATTTTCTTTATGTTTTATGTTGGAGTTGGTACTGCTATTTCCGTACGCAGTTCTATCTATAATGGGCAGAAAGATTGGGGCAATTTAAAGAGAGGTGGACGAGCAGGACTGCATCTGATGGGTGTTTTTGTGACGATCAACGCCGTTGGGGCCTATCTGTTGCGGCATCAGATAGGGTTGCTCTTTACTACCGATGCAGATGTGCTGGCACTTATCCCTTTAACCATGGTGCCTCTTATGCTCTATCAGGTAGGAGATGGCTTGCAGATGACCTATGTCAATATATTACGTGGAGTAGGTGCAGTGAAGACTATTCCTTATATCTGTTTTGTAGTCTATGTTCTGGTTTCTATTCCGATCAGTTATTGGTTGGCCATTGGCTTAGGGTATGGACTGCCTGGTATATGGATGGCCTTTCCGATAGCCTTGACAATGGCGGCTATTGCTTTTATATACGAGTATCGTCGTTTCTTACATAAAAACTCTTAGGATAATGGGGGTACCTTTTTCACTTCATTAATCTTTTGATACGAGAAAAATAACTATCTTTGTGTCGTATTACAAACTAAAATTCAATACGACAGATGAAACCAACATTATTTGTACTTGCTGCTGGTATGGGAAGCCGTTATGGCGGTTTGAAGCAGCTTGATGGTCTAGGACCAAACGGTGAAACAATCATGGACTACTCTATTTTCGACGCTATCCGCGGAGGATTTGGTAAAGTAGTATTCGTTATTCGTAAAGACTTTGAAAAAGATTTCCGTGAAAAAATTATCTCAAAGTATGAAAATCACATTCCTGTAGAACTTGTTTTTCAAGACAAAAATGATCTTCCAGAAGGATTTACGTGTCCAGAAGAACGTGTAAAACCTTGGGGTACTAATCACGCCCTTATGATGGGTAAATCTGTAATCAACGAGCCTTTTGCTGTGATTAATGCAGATGACTTTTATGGACGTGATAGTTTTGCTGTGCTAGCCAAGGAACTTGTAGATATGGAAGGTACAACAAATCGTTATTGCATGGTGGGTTACCGCGTGGGCAATACTTTGAGTGAAAGTGGTACTGTAGCTCGTGGGATTTGTGGCACAAATGAAGAAGGTAATTTGACTACTGTTGTTGAACGTACAGAAATCATGCGTGTAGATGGCAAAGTATCTTACAAAGACGAAGAAGGTGCTTGGGTAGCTATCGAAGACAATACTCCTGTTAGTATGAACATGTGGGGATTCACTCCTGATTATTTCCAACACAGTGATGAGATGTTCGTTGACTTCTTGAAAGAAAAGGGACAAGAGTTGAAGAGTGAATTCTTTATTCCACTTGTTGTGAACGAATTGATCAACTCAAACACATCAACTGTACGTGTACTAGATACTACAAGCAAATGGTTTGGAGTAACGTATGCAGAAGATCGTCAAGGTGTAGTCGATAAGATTCAAGCATTGATTGATGCTGGTGAATATCCTGCAAACTTGTTCTAAGATAATCCCTTAGACTACAAAAGATAAGTGAGGACATATCAACCGATATGTCCTCACTCTTTTTATTATAGTAGGATGTGCATCGCATACTCATGTGTAGTAGGACATACTTAATACCATTCAATATTTGATTGCGTACTACTACGTTGATCCCATTTCAAGTCTTGCAGCATCTGCGAACTAGCTCGTATATTGAACGTGTATGATTGATAACGTCCAAATGGAGTAACACTTGCAGACATCTCCCAACAGTGCAAATTACGCATAATGGTAAAAGACGTTTGAGTCACCTCACTGGCTTGGAAGTCATATCCAGAACTGAAGTTGATATTCCAGTTGTTTGTCAACTTGATCTGACCAGAGGCATTCAAATTATGCGTGTATTTATATGGATAACGCATGGTCTTTTTATTGATGTCTTTTGTGCGGTCCTCGCGGATATTAAACGAGTAGTTTAGATTTAGTGACCAAGGCATGGTAAACTTTTGGTACCCATCGCTAGACATCTCTGCCTTGCGCTTTTCGTGGTCGCTTTTTAAAGTAGAATTAGGATTTTTGGAGTCACTTTTTGATTTGTCCTGATCCTTTTTGTCTTTATCTTTCTCGTCGTCTTTAGGCCCAAACCACTTTTTCCAAGTATTGTTATTGAATTGGTAATTGAAACTAGATCCCCAGCCTTGGAAACGGCCAAAGCGACCATAACTATATTCGGTCTTATCACCCACTACAACATTACCATTGTCATCAAATTCATAAGCATAAGTGGCAAAGGTACTATTCATATTGAAGGTGTAGTTCTTGGTTAGTTTTAAACGTAGACGAAGAGATAGATCACTCCATGGACGTACATCTGCTGCTGTGTTGTATGATATGGAAGCACCCAATTCATCAATCAGACTAACCTTTCTATATCCAGTCGAATCTCGATCGGTTTTATACTTCATTTCCAAGTTGTTGGACACGTCAAAATTGATTGTTCCTGATTTCCCTTTCCCTGGTATACCAAACGCACTACCTTGATATGGTGAGTAATCTACAACCTTCTCATTACCATCCTTATCTACATAGGTGTAATGTTTGTAATAGCCATATTTCTCTTGTCCGAAATCGGGTGAACTAGAGAAGCTAATCGATGGAGTGATCACATGACGTATCTGTATCTCTTTTTTCTTAAAAAATAGAGGTTTGTACATACCATAGAGTTTGGTATTGGCACTGATAGCCATATTATAGTCCCATACACGATAGAATCCAGTAAGGGTATCTTGCACTTCTTTGTATGCCGCATCGTCCCAGTTACGTTCTATCTTGCGTGTGTACCATCTTTCTCGGTAGTTGAACGATGGAGTCACATTGACATACTTAAATAGGGTAAATGTAGCACTGATAGGAATACTGTGGTTCATCCCATTCTTCCAGTCTTTGGCAAAGCTCTTTTCAAAAAGCTCATCATCTTTACAGGTGATGCTGTTAGTGATACGTCCAGTATAGCTCATACCGATTTTTTCGTACCAACGCTCCTCGCCAACTCCGTTTTTACGTTTGAACGGATAACGTTTGGCCAATGAGATATTCACATCTGGCAGTGTCAAAGACACAGAAGAATCTCTCAGTGTCTGTGCAATATTGAATGTACTTGAAATAGTCAATTTTTGTTCTGGGAACGAACGACTATAACTGACCGAAGAGGTCTTGGTATTTTGTGAACGAGCTATCGGATTGTATTGGTTGTTCAGGTTGGTACGTTCGTAACTTGAGGTCGAAAAGTTGACCTGCGCTGAAAAGGAACTATTAGGGTTGGCTTTTGCATCTTGACGGTGCGACCATACCAATTTAAAGTCATTAGCTTTGGAATAATCAGGTAGCCCCTTATCTCCTAATACAGTTACTTGATAGTCCAAGTTGAAGTTGCCAGAATAACGATATCGTTTGTTGTAGTTTAGTTTGATATGCGAAGCCCACGATCCTTTGGTATAGATGTCTCCTAGAAGTTTCAAATCCATATAGTCACTAATAGCCCAATAATATCCCCCTTCTTGAAGACCAAAACCTCTATCGTTGTCATCGACATAGGTAGGCATTAAGAAACCAGACGTATAACTATTGGTAAAAGGAAAGTAGAAAAAGGGAACCCAAATAGGAAGAGGAACATCTTCTACTACAAGGTAGGCTGGACCAGTAACCACATTTTTCTTAGGACGTACCTTAGCACGCGTCATCTGTAGGTAAAAGTGTGGATGTTCATGATGGTCACACGTTGTATATTTACCATCTGCCATGCAAATGGTGTTGTCTTGATCCTTCTTGGCGTTGTGTCCTGTTACGTACCCTTCACCTTGTTGTGTTACAATATTGGAGATCAATCCGCGTTTACTATCAAAGTTATAGCGGATTTGTTTCGTCTCGTATGGGGTACTTCCATCTTCAAAGACGGGTTTGCCTTTTATATTTCCAGTACTGTCGGCAATACCATGTGCATATACATTGCTACTATCCATATTCATGGAAATAACTTCTGCACTCAATTTAATCTTTTGATAGCCTACTTTACTCTCCCCAAAGAGATGTGCAAAGCCACCTTTTTCGAATACGATAGAGTCTTTTGCTGAGTAGTCTACAGGAGATTCTAGGCCAACTTTATTCTTGGTAGAATCAGCTCCATTTTTACCGATGGTATCACGGTGTTGACTCAAGTGGTGACGTCCCAAAGAATCAGGCAGTAGGCTGTCTGTCAGGGAATATGGATTGGCCAGTGGAGATGTACCAAAACCTCCTCGCCGATTGCTAGCAAAAGCTGGCAGAAGCAGGAGGAGAGTCAATACACTCAGTGGGGTATATCGGAAAAATTTTTTCAATTCTTGATTTATCTGTTATTTGGCACAAAAGTACAAAAAGAGTAGGCATTATCCAAATCTTTTATGCCATTCGTTGAAGCGTTCGATTTCTTCTGGACCATATTTTGAGAGGGAGTGCAGGACATCCTCAACAGTTTTTACTCGTTTCAGCCTAGATTTGCTGTAAAATTTGTCGGCATAGCACACAATTTCCTCTTCTAGAGTTTGCGGTCGCATGTCTCTTCGTGGGATAGGGAGATTGGCTCCTTGTATGCGAGCTATGCTTAATCCAGTCCCAGTGTGACGTTCGCAAAATCCTGCATGAATAGGATAGCCTTCTTTACGAAGCATCTCGGCACCCAAATAGCCGTGGCAAATATATGGATGTTTTCCTGTACAGAATATTTTAGGGGCATCGGTATGCAGAATACCTATATCATGAAGCATGGCGCCTTCATATACTAAATCTTCATCTACTGGAAGCTCTGGGTGGCGCTTAATGATGGCTAAAGCATGTTTGGCTACCTGACATGAGTGAGTGAGCAGAGTGATGCGGAGGTCGTTTTCCTCAGGATAGTATATATTGATAATTTCAATAGGGTTCATGCTTTTATTCGTAAGATTTGGTTAATCTGTTTTCAATATCTATATTTGCAAATATACTAATTTTAAATTTATAGCCTTATGATTCAATCAGATTTAGCAAAAGATTCTGTACAAACAGCTTCTGTGCTTCCTGTAAACGGTGCAGTAGAAAATGCATTGACGAGTATGGGGGTAGCCAGTGAATGGATGCCTCTTATGAAGATAGTAGGTACCATCGTGGTCTTACTGGTACTTATTGCGGTTGGTGTGACTGTCATTAAGATGTTGTTTCCAAAGAACAAGCAGTATGGTCCCAATTCAAAATTGGATAAAACGACTGTGGTTTTCTTACGCAAAGTATGTATTTACACGATTTACGTGGTCGGTGGAATAATGATTCTCCGTACTATTCCTGGGTTGCAGACTTTAGGTACTTCCTTGTTGGCTGGTGCTGGTGTTTTTGCTATGGCCATAGGTTTTGCATCTCAAGAAGCTTTGTCCAATTTTATCAGTGGAGTTTTCATTGTCGTAGCTAAACCATATCGTATAGGCGATTTTATTCAGGTCAACGGACATGTGGGACATGTTGATGACATTAGCCTGCGCCACACAATAATTAATCAGTTGGACAACCGTAAAATTATTATTCCTAACAGCAAGATGAATTCTGCAGATATTGTCAATTCATCTATTGGCCCTACTGAGACATGCTCTGCAGTAGAAGTTGGGGTGTCTTATGATACTGATTTAAAAGTGGCAATGACCATTATGCGTGAGGAATGCATGAAGCATCCTAAGCTTGTCGATATGCGTACAGAAGCTGATAAAGCGGCTGGTGTGCCACAAGTTGTTATTCGTGTGATAGAATTGGGCAATTCGGCTATTACCCTACGAGCATGGTGCTGGACAGCTAGTTATGGTGATGCCTTTATTATCAAATGTGATTTGTTGGAAAGCATCAAAAATAGATTTGATCAGGAAAAGATTGAGATACCTTTCCCATGTACCAATATTTATCAACGTAAATAAAAGCATCATATATATAGCTAAGCAATAATCTGTATAATATAGGAAGGGCACGCTCATCACTGAGTGTGCCCTTCGATCTCAAAAACGGTTAGGTTAAAACTGTTAAAGAGAGAAATTGTATAGTTTCCCTGTCTGAAACTAGACGGGATTATTTAGAAATTTTGAAACTGTAACTTGCATCTTTTGTACTTACAAAAGTGTATTCGTTTGGTGACACTTCGTTATCGTACGAGATAGTCCAAGGGCTATAATCGACTAATGCATTTGCTATATCACCTCCACCAGGATAATAATTTGCATACTTGATTCCTTTAATTTTAGAGAAGACAACTTGGTCTTCTGTATTTGAAACAGGAGTTACGGAATAGCCATATATCGATATATAATATCCAATTCCAGCATATGAGTAAAACTTAATGATAAAATCTGCATCCGATGTTCCATCATTATACCCCATGCTAGCAGCAGCTAACTTTTCTCCAGATGGGACACAATCACTAGCATTCATTGCTTCAAATAAATCAATCAGAGGTTGAGTCATGTCCTTAGCATATGGTGTCGCTTCTGCAAAACTAAAGTTAAAATAAAAACGAGATGTTGTATTCGCAAATGCAACATTTGCTGGTGGATATACCTTCACGATATACATATCGACTCCTTCATCTGTACATACAAATCGCAAAGACTCTGCATCATATTTGAAGTGTTGAATGGTTGGATTAGGATCATCTGAAGTGTATGAGAATGGAGTCTCTGTACGGAATCCTTCCATTGTTGGTACGATAGGTCTACTAAAACTTACTAGTTTTTCTGTCGCATCACCTTCTGTCACATCATCACCTGTTATGGCTTCAGTACGGTTAGATACGAGTGAATTTCCTGACAATGAGCTTGTACCTGGTACTAGTTCTCCGTTATAATAAAACTCATACATAGGAGCGCCGATATTAGACTGCATTGTTTTGAATGCACCTAATGTTTCAGTCCAAGGTGTTGTCTCTGGTTGACGAACTAAACGGCAAAGGCGTCTATGTTTCAAGCCACGAAGGATAATCTCGTCTTGTGAATAAGATAAAACCACAAATTCAAAATCGGCACCCAGACCCTCATCATCACCATATGATGCACCAGGTGCAACAGGATCTGAATAGGCATGGAATATTTCATTGAATGTATTGAATGTAAGTACCGGGCCACCATTTTGAATGACTGAGTACAAGGATTCACTTTGTTCGTCTGCATCGTGTACGAGATAATCTGAAGCAGTCACTTTACCGTCTGCAAATTTTACCATTACATTTGTTCCGAAAGTACCTGTAAATAGGTCCATTTGCCATCCATTTGGAGAGCTTTCCAAAGTTTCTACTATACCTTTTATATTTGACTCTACACGCTGAGCAGCAGACTCGTCGAAGATTTCATCTTGTTCAGGCGTACAACCGACAAATAAGGTTGTTGCCAATATGAGGCATGAATAAATTATTTTTTTCATTGTTGTTTACGTCTTAAAGTGAAGTTAAGTCTAATGAATCAAGTGATTCACTACGTCTTTGTACAATATCACGAAGGTCAGATAAATTGAATCCCCAAGAGTTGATAAAGTACTTGGTAACAATTTCAAATTTTTGTTTGATCTTTTCATCTCCACCATAATAAAGATAATATAGAGTCACATCGTTGCCTTCAGCATCTTGTCCTGTTACTGTCTTCAATGAAGCATTGTCAGGTAATTTAGTGCCTCCGTTGGCATAGCTTGCATAAGCACTAGCAGAAATTTGAGCTTGTTTTGCATCAGCCAACATTGCTTGCCACCAAGCCTCGGTGTGAGTTACATACATAGAAACAAGTTCTACGAAATCTTCATTAGGCTCACTACTTGCATAGTTAGTAATATACCCTAAATGATGGGCGTCTGTATTTGAATAATCTGTCCAACCAGCTGAATTATAAGTAGAACCTGTAATCAACTTAAAGTCTGTGCTATATAGCTTGTTTTGATGTAAGATATGCGCAAATTCGTGGTGCATAGTATGGAACCATAAATCGTTCATTGTCTCTACATTGATATTATTTAAATCGATCGCGTTGACTTCATACAACGTGATTTTCAAACCACCTTCGGCTTGTCCTAGAATACGTGAGCCATCGTCATTCCATGCAGCAGATCCAATCAATTGAATGACTTTAGGGCAATATGTCTGCATAAAAGAAGGGTCGGCATTTGCAGTAACTTCTACATAAGCATCGAGCCATAAATATTTGATGATTTTGGCAAGAGCTACAGATTTGTCGTATTCTGCTGGTACTAGATTATACTCACGATCACTTTCGATATCTACGTAACGATAGTTGAAACGGATATTGAATGGTGACGTATAATTATCACTCAGCCAAGTGTCAAGTGCATTGGGA
Source organism: Bacteroidaceae bacterium (assembly GCA_963668535.1). GTDB lineage: Bacteria > Bacteroidota > Bacteroidia > Bacteroidales > Bacteroidaceae > F22. The sequence goes on along the minus strand of OY764867.1, from coordinate 747,747 downwards.
GTTGTCTTTTCGTCCTTAAAGATGGATTCTGAGTCTAAGGAATCTTCAGAACATGAGGCGAAGATAGACACGATTCCAAGGAGAAGAATATATTTTAATATTTTCATTTCTTATTCTTTTTATTGTTGCTAAGCATTTCTAACTCTCTTATTCAGGATTAGCTTGAAGACCAGCTGTAATCACGTCTGCAGGCAATTGAAGCGCACGCTTAGGACTTCCTACGGGAAGAAGCAATGGATTGGCAGGATCGTCTTCTACCATGTGACTTACTTCTATACCATAACGTTTGATGTCCATCCAACGTCCTCCTTCATGAATTGTTTCTACACGTTTCAAATAAAGGATAAATTGAATGATTTCCTCTTGTTCACCCGAATTGACTGTAAATCCTTGTGGATGCAATTCATTTTTCACAGTCAAATCATTTAAGGATGTGGCTGGGTATTTGGTATAAGCAATAGGAGTAATATAGTCTAATATTTCCTGCTTAGTGTACTGAGCTTGCGTGGTTAAACTTGATTTCATCCAAGCATTGATATCAGCAACGGCATTGTCTATTTCATTATTTAATGCATAGGCTTCGGCACGTTCCAAGAGCGTTTTGTTGGTTGTAAATGGAATCAACACTGTGTGTACATACCCGATACCAGCGGCCTTATCTGTGTACTCGAATTTTTCAGGCATACATATATAACCTACACGTTGGTTGTTTGCTCCAGAGTACTTTGCTTTTATTAATCTATGATAATCCTCCCAAATAAAATCTGCACGAGGCCCTACAACCTTTGTTAATTCTAGACTATGAGCATATTGCTCACAATAACCACTATAAGATATATAGCGTCCTTGAGAAGAGGTTGGGAGTAGGAACATCAAGTTATTAGGTAGATCTTTCTCTATATACCCATTCCACATAGCACTAAACGTTTTTGGTAATTCTAACCAAGTAGCCCAATCGCGTAGTACTGCACTCGGATTGTCTGTCAAGACTTCAGAGGCATATTGGATAGCTTTGTCATAATTAGTATAATACAGATTAAAACGAGTCGCAAATGCATAGGCAGCCGCCTTGTTGAAGTGATACTTAGGTACAGTATAAATAGCATCCTTAATCAAAGGAAGACCTTCTTCAATATCCTTATTAATGTGGCCATATAGTTCTTCCATGGTACCACGAGAGTACTGAGGAGCAACTTCTGTCTCAGGTTTGATCGCATAAGGTAGCCCCAAATCAGTTGCTGCTGTTTCAGGATTGTATGCCAAACAGAAATTTTGGCTCAATAGGAAGTGCGCAAATGCACGGCATAATAGAGCTTCTCCTTTTATGGCCAGTACATCAGATGTTTCTTCCATGCCTTTAAGAGCATCTAGAGCTTGGTTGGCATTGGCTACTGCGCTATAGCAAGCACTCCAAAAAGATTTTGGAGAATCGTTGCCTGTTGAAGTATCTTGAGTCCAGCTGTAAATTTGATCCATATTACGTCCTGGATTTTTGTAGGCATCTCCATTATCAGTGACGTTGTCGCTGGACCATTCCATAGCTATATTTCCTGAACTTGTAGGGTAGGCTGCAACTAGTATTTGACGTGCTTTATCTGCTGTATCAATTTCAGTACGATTGTCTGGAGTGGTGTTTAGGAAATCATCGCATGATGTGAACACGACACTACCGAGACCAAGTGCTAAAGCTATATGTAAATATATTTTTTTCATTGTCTTATCTTATTCGATTATTGTTTTAGAAACTTGCACGTAGGGTAAATGTAAATTGCTTTGGTACTGGAGAAGCGACCCCTCCTGTATTGAAGAATTCTGGATCTTGTCCGTTCAATTTATCATCGGCATACAGTAAGCACAAGTTAGTAGCTTGAATCTTGGCGGATAAGCTGTTGATCCATAGAGATTCTAACCAATTTTTAGGGAAAGAATAAGCTAAAGATACTTCTTTCAAACGAATAAAGTCTCCTTTGGCTACTCGTGCACTTGAGTAATTGTATGCATTGTATGCATATTTCAAGTCACTAATACGTTGCAATTGACGTTTTGTTGCAATAGCTGGCACATTGGTACTTGCTTCATCACCAGGTATTACCCAACGGTTGATAAATTCAAGTGGCATAGATGTCAAGTCAGTATAACTGCTTTTAAAGACTGGGTCAAGGCGAATGACATTGCCAAATGAATAGGTCATAAACACATTTAACTTCCAGTTCTTATATGAAAAGATATTACCCAAACTACCTGTAACTGTAGGGTCAGTAGGACCTTCGTATTTTAAATGACTTAAATTGTCGCGTTCTTGGAAATAAAGGTCTGTAACAGTAACTTCGCCGTCACGATTGATAAAGGTTGGAAGACCTTCTTCGTTCAACCCTTGGAAATCATATGAGAACAAAGAACGAACTGGATATCCTTCCATTGTAAAACCTGTACCTGTCACTAAGTCGATAGCACGTGTACGTGTCTCTAGATCAGTAACTTCATTCTTTGTCTTTGAGAAGATAAAGTTGGTATTCCATTTGAAATCTTTTGTGACAATATTTCGTGTCGATAGTGTCAATTCAAAACCATGTGATTTCATGGAAGCCACATTGGCGTATTTAGATATTTGTCCACCAATACCTTGTGTGTTGACAATACCAATCAAGTCATAGTTGTTACGCTTATACCAGTCGGCAGATACATTGATACGGTTATTTAGGAAACCGATATCCATACCAATATTAAGTTCGTGTTTCTTTTCGTAAGTTAGTTCACTATTTTCAAGGTCATCTATCTGCAATCCAGTTTCTTTCAAATTGGTGAATGGTCTAAATGGATTGTATGCTTTGATGACAACTTGTGAGTTGGTTACAGAAGCTGGACCGCGGTCGGCTGTCAAAGAGTAAGAGCCTTTCAAGGTCAAATTAGAGATATAATCGGATACGTTATCCCAGAATGGTTCTTCGTGGGCATTCCAAGCACCAGAAATGTTCCATGTAGGCAACCAACGTGCACTGCGGCTTTTACCAAGTTTATTTGAACCTTCGTAACGGGCTGTTCCATTGATCGTATATCGTCTTTTATACGAATAGGTTGAAGTGGCAAAGAATGCTGCTTGGCGTGAACGAGTATCGGATACCCAATAGTATTCACCACCTTCTTCACTCAATTGTTTGAAGTATTTGTAGTCGTATGAGGCCAATTGACCACTATCATATTGCATACCAATACCATCAAATGAATTGGAATGGCGATCCATAGAGTTGACTTCCATACCACCAAAGAAATTGAAGATATGGTCATTATTGAAGACATCGTTGTAACTTGCTGTAGCACGCATATCCCAACTGGTCATACTGTACTTCTTTTCGTTATGGAAACCACCTTCTGGAAGAACTGAAACAGGCAATGAATTGGGATTGTCTGGATCACTATATAACCATGGGTTGGCATCACGCATGGTTGAATCATCCATCATGCGATAAGCCATTGCTTGATTGGATCTCTCTGTAACATAGTGGGTTTGTGTTGTACTTGAATGTTTATAAGCTCCGAGTAAAGATAATTCAACCTTTTGAATAGGTTTGTATTTAACTTCACCTTGGAACTTCATATTTGTAACATTCAAATCCATGTAGTTATTCTCCAATTCGTTTAAGATATTGAATGGAGCATAGTTGCGTACATAGTAAGTATTTGCATCAAGGGTACGAGATGTATTCAACGCATAAGAATATGGGTTGATATCAAAATCACGTTTTACTTCACCTGATACAACATCTACGTCTTGACCAAGAGTACCAGGAGCACGCTGATTACGATAAGATGCATTGGCAATCAAGTTGACAGTAAGGGTTTTGTCTAGCTTATACAAGGCATTGATGTTTGCAGTATAACGTTCTACCTTACTTTGTTTTGTCCAACCTGGATCGTTCAAATAGGATAAAGAAGTATAGTAAGATGCCTTGTCTGTTCCTGAAGACATGCTTATAGAGTGATTCGATACGATACTTGTATTGAATAGTTTATCAAACCAGTCTGTGTTGCGATATTCTGCTTGACGTAGGTACGCATTCATCGCTTCTTGTGTGTTAGCAATACCGTAGCCAGTAGCTGGATCATAGCTGTTGATAAGGTGATACATACGTCCATATACACCACTATCTTCTGCTCGGTATGTACTTGATAAATTCAAGAAACCTGCATTTTGCATTTCTTTGTACACATCCATTTGATCTTGAGAATTCATGATGTTGAAGTCGTTGTAGCTAGGCTTCAAACGGTAGGTGAATTCACCAGTGTAGCTAATCTTGTTGGTACCTGCTTTCCCTTTCTTTGTTGTGATAACAATCACCCCAGCCATGGCACGAGCACCATAGATAGATGTAGCAGAACCATCTTTAAGGATTTGGAAACTTTCGATATCTTCTGAGTTCAAACCGGCCACTGCTGATGAAATAAGAGTGACTGCATCTCCAGAAGATAAATCATCGGCACTTACTTCTGTGACATCTTCCATGATGACTCCATCGACTACCCAAAGTGGTTTGGAACTACCATAGATAGATGTAGCACCACGTACACGGATTTTAGGAGCTGTACCAAATGTACCAGATACGTTCTGTACTGAGACACCAGCAGCACGTCCTTCTAGTGCACGTCCAATTTCTGGAATACCATCTAGTTTGGCATCATCTGCTTGAAGCCTAGTGGATGCCCCAGTAAATAGGCGTTTATCCATCTTTTGCATACCAGTCACTACCACTTCCTCAAGCATTTCGCTATCAGAAGTCATTACAATCTTCATGAATGGTTTAATTTTAATTTCCTGCGGTTTCATACCAATATATGATACGCGCAGTTTTGTTGCACTACTAGGGACATTTTCAATAGTGAATTTACCATCAATGTCGGTAATAGTACCAACACTGGTACCTACAACTAAGATAGAGGCGCCAATAATTGGCTGGCCGTCATCTTTGGATATCACCAATCCTGTGACTTTCGACGACTGAGCCGTTGCTAATCCTATGCACACAAAAACGCAAGAAAGCAACATCATCAATTTTCTTTTCATAAAATCTCTCTCAATTTTTAATAATAATACATCAGTTATATGAATAAATCATCTCTCTTCTCTCTTAAGAAATTATGCAAATATAATAAATAATTCAATATTCAATGTGTCAAAGTGTTGTTTTTTTTAGAAATAATCGACAACGTGTGTATGTTTTGTTGATTTATCTATCATGACACTGGTTGAAATAGTCAATTTGTGTCTTTTGGTGAGTTTTCTTTTGTGTCGCTGTCTTTGTGAATTAGTCTATAGCTATTTATGCTTTAATAACTATACATGTAATTCATTATACTCTTCTCAATGGAGTAAGAGGTGATAGAGATAGAATAAAGGACTAGGGGCTGTCAAAAGATCACTTTTGACAGCCCCTAGTCCTTATATGGATAGCTTACAAATAATATTAGTATTCTATTTTGTCTTCTTTATTTTGCCATGCTTGGAAAGTGGCAATGGCTTCGTCTGCTAGCAAGACTTCACTAGGAAGTTTGCGTCTAGGTGGAGTCAAGCGCAACTCATCATATATAAATGAGTCATCGAATCCAATATTTTTGGCATCAGTATGTGAATTTCCATAATATAATTTGTCTAGTCGTGCCCAATAAATGGCGCCTAAACACATAGGACATGGCTCACAGCTACTAAAAATTTCATATCCTCTTAGATCAAATTGCCCTAGTTTGCTAGTCGCTGCACGGATGGCACTAACTTCTGCATGAGCAGTTGGATCATGGCTTGCCGTTACTCGGTTGACTCCTGTTGCTAGAATATTACCTTTTTTGTCTGCAATGACAGCACCAAATGGACCACCACCATTGACTACATTCTCTGTGGCTAATCGAATAGCCTCTCTCATTAGTTCCTCTTTTGTCATAGTTTATAGGTAACAAATTAATACTTTTCTAGTATGCGATCCATCACCCAATTGGTCATGGTCGCACTTTCGCCTGTGCAATCACAGGTTTCTAACCCTCTTAGGGTGTTGACTACATTTTCGATAAGTGGCTGTTGTACGTATTTGGGGTTTTCGACGATAATCTCTTGTCGTCCTTCTTTTGTGTGTAAAGCGATAGGTTCATAGGTGAATACAGAAAAACAAATCATCCCTTTATCTCCAATCAGCTCTATGCGATCTTCTTCGGCAGATTCCTCGGCTATAAAACACCAAGAGCCTGAACCAACTAGGCCATCTTCAAACATGAAACATGCGCTCAAAGTATCTTCTGCCTCATACAAACCACCTAAGTTGCTGCGGTATCCTTTGGCTTCCAAAATAGCACCGTGCATCTCTTGTAGTATGTCCAACTGATGAGGGGCTAGGTCATAAAAGTAACCACCTCCAGAAATAGTAGGACGTAGTCTCCAGGGTAGATCTTTTTGATTATGATCCATGGCACGAGGAGGTTGAGCAAAACGTATTTGTACATTCACAACTTTGCCAATGGCTCCTTCATTGACGAGACTTTTGATTTTTTGAAAGTAGGGTAGATGTCGTCTATAATAGGCTACGAAACATGGTATCCCAGTTTCTCGGCTCACCCGATTAATACGTGCACATTCTTCATAGGTAGAGGCCATAGGCTTTTCTATATAGCAAGGCTTCCCCTCTTCCATGGCCATTACAGCAAATGTGGCATGTGAAGATGGAGGAGTAGCAATGTATACGGCATCTACATCTTCATCTTCGACTAAATCTTGGACGTTGTTGTAGTATCTATTGATGCCATGTTCCTTTGCAAAATCTTTTGCTTTGCTTAGTGTACGGCTAAACACAGCAACTACTTCGCAGTTGGGGGTTTGCAGAAAGGCGGGCATTGTTTTTAGTTTTACAGCTTCACCACATCCAATAAATCCCCATCTGATAATATCTTTTTTCATCATTTTATTGATTGCTATTCATTTACATTGTTATAGTATTGATGATATAATGTCTTGTACCATCGTGTATCTTTGATACTATCAATCCATTTATTTAACGCTTCTCTCAATTCTGGATTGTGTTTGGGAATTCCCCAAGCATAAAATTGCGTGAAGCTTATGGGCATTAAACCTGCCAATTGAGGCAAGGAATCCATAAGTACTGATGCTGTTTGGAGGTTGCATACTGTTAGACTTATTTCTCCTGCTGCTACCATAGCCATAAGTTGCTCTTCTCCGTATCCAGCTACTTCTACCACATGGATACTATCACCTATTTCTTCCGAGAGGTGGTGTATGCGCTTAACTGCTGGACTATTAACGGGGATAAAAATAGTGTCACCCGCTAAGTCAAGTAGTGAATGGACTGTTCCAGGTTTGCATTGAATGAGTACTTGTAGTGTCTGCAAAAGCGGACGAGTCATTAATAATGTATCTTTAACGGCCTGTGTAGAGGCAATGGCGCCTATTGCTAAGTCATACTGACCGCGTGTCAAACCTAAGAGTTGTTTGTGTAAATCCATTTCAGGAATTACTTGCACATAGAGGTGATGGCTTTGACCAAATGCTTGTATCAATTCGTACTGAAAACCTTTGATAGTATCTCCTTCTACGTAGTAGTCAATACTATTGTATGGACACACGGCACGTAGAGTGTCGGATGCCAATATTTCTTGCCAGCTTCTAGGATGGTAAGCTGTGTTTTTGGCCTGTTGGATGGCTAGTCGTTGTTCGTGATAATGCTTCTTAACCCATTGTGTAGTAAAATGAATCAAAGCAAAAACTAGCAAAATAAAGATAAGCCACCGCCCCCAAAAACGCATTTTGTCAGGAGGAATGATTCTCATAAAACGTGATACTTATGTTTAGTCGTAGAAATTCCACGAAAGACCAAATTTGAATAGCATCTGATTAATCGGGTAATGCGGTACTAAGAAGTAGTTTCCAGTACTTTGATTTACGTGATAAGCTTGTACAAATATACGTGTACGCTTCAGACGTAAATTGGCGTATAAGTTGACGATAGGGTAGTTGCCTATGTCTACTTGGTCATTATCAGGCTGTAGTGCATAGTTGCTGATACCTGGTACGTAGTATGGGGCTTTATATGATGTGAAATAACGGACATCAGCTCCAAGACGGACTTTAAGTACTTTTTTAGCTACGGCAGTTTTAATATAAAAATTGGAGTAGAGTGAGAAATCTGGAACAGGAATAATTTCTTGTTTACTGCTCTTTTGATAGGTCAATTCGTTGTCCCAATGAAAAATACCCAGCTTGAAATTCTGTGTTAACTGGGCTTGTAGCATTTGGATATTATCGTCATATTGTTGAGCTATACCAGTTTGTCCAAAGTAGGCGTAGTTGGTGATATTTTCAATCGCAAATGATACTTTCGTTCCCCAACGGTGTGATTGCAATGAACCACCTAAACGCATTCGCGTTTCTGTATCTAAATCTTGATCCCACCAGAAATGTGTACCGTGGTAGTGGCGTAGATAGAAGTTGGGTAGTAAGCGATTGTATTGTGCCAATCCTTTGACCGTCAAGGTATCTCCCAATAGAGGCAAATTGCAATCTAAATCCCCTTTAAATTGAGCTTCACCAATCGCATCCATACCAATACCTGCTTGTCCCCAAAGAGTGTAATGTAATAGACTGCCTTGTGTTTTACGTAATTCACCACCGATATATATGCGGTTCTCTTTGTAAATATCTTCCTTATGAGCTTCTTCCCCCATAAGTAGATAGCGGTCATATTTATGAGTCACAAATGCTGTAAGCCCTGCTTTAGCGTATCGATTAAATCCCTCCATTAAGTTTAGACCTATCGTGTTGCGTATGCCGAGATAACGTGTTGTGTCATTGCTAAGTCCATTGGTATGAGAAATATATGTGTAGTCATATTGATCTTCTGCCTCACTACGTGATACAAATCGGTGAAAATCTCGTTCAATACTCAACGTATGAATAAAGCTTGTGACTGGAATATATTCTTTTCGAAAGACGGGCAACACACGGCCTAATGAGTCACGTTTAGCTTTTGTGGAGTCTTCAATGGCTACGGCAACTTTCTTTGCAAAACCTATATTATAGCGATGACTAAGATAGAACATTGCATTACGATTGTTATTCCAAGTAGATGTCATATTTGTAGGAATATTCATCGTCTCGTAACTGCGTTTCCCTTCGGCCATTGCTTGAGGATCGGTGATATATTTATCATCTTCTATCCCTCCATTTTCTAATGTCTCAAGGTAATTACTGGTGTACACAGCATGGAGTTGATAACGTTCTCCTCGATAAGAACTAAAAACCATGCCGTTAAATCCTTTGGTGGATTGATCAGCATAGTACCCTCGACCTATAAGATAGTTAAAACGGAATCCAAAGGATAGATCTTTCGTTGCATTGATACTGAAATATGATTTGAAGTTTTCTTCACCATATTGTTTGTTCCCTGCTTTGAAGTAAGTCAAGTTCGTGTATGGTATATTGCTATTTGTAAAGTGAACTTGTTCTGGATTAATAATGAAGTATGAGTATGGCTGTAGAAAGATGTTTTCTCTATACATGTTACGATCCATATACAAACGATTAATACGAGGGCTATTTAGATTTCCAAGATAGTTGTAATGCCCTTTCATTCCGCTTGTAAGTTGCTCATTTTGGAAATTGTGAGCAAGCGTATCCACATCAACAGGTATTATATTGCCTAGGTTTTTGCTGACTGTCCATGAATATAACTTTGGGGCGGGAATTTCGACATCAACTTTTGTTGAGTCTTTTCCTACCTTCATATTGGGGTCTATTTGATAGCCTTTCTTTTCCATTTCGTCATCGGTGTAAACACGTTGTGCTTGTGCTGGAAGCATACAAAAGAAGAGAAATCCGAAAAGAGTGGCTAGAATATTTTGTTGTTTCATACAGTTATTTTACAATATACAGCTGCAAAGATAGAAAAAACTTGTTAGCTAATAGGTTGCTAATGCCTTTTTTGTCTTGTTTAGTTTTTTGATATACTAGAAATAGCTTGTTGAATCTCCTGACCTGTAGGCTCCTGAAATACGCGTAGTCCGAAATGAGGGACAACAGCTAAAACATGATCGAATACGTCAGCTTGTACGCCTTCGTATGCGACCCATGATTTTATTGTACTAAAGAAGTAGAGTTCTAATGGTACTCCTTTGGGGCTAGGTGGTAGTTGACGCACCATGCAAGTGAGCTCTTGATTGACAACTGGTAGGTTCAAAAGGTACTGTTTTAAATAAGCACGGAATATGCCTAGATTGGTTTGACGACGGCCATTGATTAGTACGCTGTCATCTATTCCCATCTTTTTATTATACTCGATCAATTCGGCCTCCTCCTCTTCTATATATGGTCGAAGAATTTGTATTTTTTTAAAAGCTTCAATATCTTCTTTACTCAAAAAATCCACGCTGTTTTGGTCTATATAAACAGCACGTTTTATGCGACGTCCACCCGACTCAATCATTCCTTTCCAGTTCTGCATAGAATCGCTAACAAGGGCATAAGGGGGGACTGTAACAATCGTATTGTCCCAATTTTGTACCTTGACAGTATTCAAGCTGACTTCTATAATATTACCATCAACATTGTATTTAGGCATACAGATCCAATCGCCAACTTTGACCATGTCATTGGCTGCTAGTTGAATACCAGCAACAAAGCCCATAATACTATCTTTAAAGATAAGTAATATAATAGCAGCTGAAGCACCTAATGTAGTCAATAGTGTTTTAGGTGATTCATTCATGATAATGGAAATACATAATATGCCTGCTATAATAATAAGTATGACTTGGGAGGTTTGTAGTAAACCTTTGAGGGGACGTCCCTTATATTCTTGTTTATCACTAAACATATCGTATATAGCAGTAAACACAGAACTTATCATGCGTGTAAAAGATATCGTGATATAGACTAAACTTAAACGCTCAAGTACTGCAAACCAAAAATCTCCATCAGGTAAAGCTGCTGGAGTCAGCGTGTATATGATGATAGGGGCTACTAGTTTGCTAAGATGGGTAAGTACACCATGATGCAAGAGAATATCATCCCATTGTATTTTGGTCTTTTTGATAATAGGAGTGACAACATGAACGAGGAAATACCGTACAACCTTATTACATCCCCAGGCAAATAAGAATATAGCAGCAACAGTGATAAGTTTTGCCCACAAAATGTGCATTGTATCTGTTGCATCCCATTGGAAAATAGCTATAAAAAAGTGGTTGAATTCTGTAAGAGAGTTCACTGTGTTATTAAGTATTACCATAAAAAAATTAGTATCTTCTAGCTTGAATATAGCCGTGTTCGAAGTTATAACGATCTACCATGCCACTGATAAGGAACAAGTCTATGATCCAACCAATGCCAAATAATTGAAATGTGAAAAGGTACAATATTCCCGTAATCCATTTGCCTAAATAGAAGCGGTGCATGGATAAAGAGCCTAAGAAAAACCATAAAACATATGCAATGCCTTTTTCTTTCATAATATACAATTAATTAAATGAGAGGCAGCCTCTTCATCATAAATAGAACAGACTGCCTGAATATGAGCTACAAACTTACATTTATTTTTTTAAAAAAACAAAGACTTACTCCAATTTAAAGTGACTGATTGATAGAATAAAAAATGGGATGTACCGATAATTCGATACACCCCAAATGTGTTCTATGACTATACAAAACTTTTATGCTTCTTCTTTTTGTAGCTTGTACAGGTGAAGATCACTGACTTCTGTAGTCATGATACGGTTATAGTGTTTTAAAACTTCTCCAAATGCATAACGAATGTATACGTGACAAGAGTTGCGCATTTCCGGAATGTTTTTCACACTTTGTAATAGCAAGTGACTCATGATTGTATGTCCAGCGATCTCTACTAGTTCGCGAGATAATAAATCTAGATATTCCTGGTTCTTTGTTTCTACAACTCGAGCAGTCGCTTCTTCCAAATGTTCACGCATTTTTACTATGCGTTCTATTTCTGTATTATAATCAGAAGCAAATTCACAATAGTATCCGTCCGATGCACAATTTGCAACAGAGGTATCTAGCATCTCTTCAAACTCAAGAATACGTTTTAGGTAAGCACCTGTTGTGACATAACGAATGGCAGCGACGACTTGTAGTTGAGTTGTTCCTTCATAAATAGATGTGATACGAGCATCTCGATAGATGCGTTCACAAGCGTAGTCTTTCATGAAACCAGATCCGCCATGAATTTGGATGCAGTCGTAAGCATTTTGATTAGCAAATTCACTACCCATGCCTTTAGCAATAGGAGTAAATGAGTCTGCTAGTTTGGCATACATTTTTTGCTCTTTACGTTCTTCTGGGTCTAACTTACGTTCTTTGCTGATATCTTCCAAAATCTTATACATATCTACATATCTACAAGTTTCGTATAACAAGCAACGATTAGCGTCTAATTTAGCTTTGATTACATTCAGCATTTCGCTCACTGGAAGCATTTTGTCAATAGTTTTGCCAAATTGCATACGTTCTGCTGCATAGGCCTTTGCTTCACGATAGCATGCTTCGGAGATACCAACTGATTGGGCAGCAATCCCAAGACGTGCGCCATTCATCAATGCCATAACATACTTAATCAACCCTAGTCGTTGGCTACCACATAGCTCTGCTTTAGCGTTCTTGTACACAAGTTCGCAAGTAGGAGACCCTTTAATACCCATTTTGTTTTCAATACGACGTACAGTAACTCCACCATTGCGCTTGTCATAAATAAACATAGATAAACCACGTCCATCTTTGCTGCCTTCTTCAGAACGAGCCAGTACCAAGTGAATATCACTATCTCCGTTTGTGATAAAGCGTTTTACGCCATTTAAATACCAGCATTGATCTTCCTCACTGTATGTGGCTTTAAGCATTACTGCTTGTAAATCAGAACCCGCATCAGGTTCTGTTAAGTCCATACTCATTGTCTCACCTTCGCAGACACGAGTGATGTATTTTTGCTTTTGTTCTTCGCTACCAAATTCGTATATTGTTTCAGCACAGTCTTGGAGTCCCCAAAGGTTCTCAAATCCAGCATCACTACGAGATACCATGTCTGCTGCCATAATATATGGAGTAATGGGGAAATTCAACCCTCCAAGACGGCGTGGCATTGACATGCCCATCAGCCCTGCTTGACGACATGCTTGTAGGTTTTGTGCTGTACCTGATGCATAACTGACGCGACCGTTGGCACAAACTGGTTTTTCATTATCGACTCCTTCTGCATTAGGGGCAATGATATCTCCACATACTTCACCGACAATTTCTAATACGCGGTCGTAGCTGTCTTGCGCATCTTGAACATCTTTGGGAGCATAAGCATATGCATCTTTTTCACTAAACTCACGTTCTTTTAGCGTGATAATACGCTCCATTAGTGGATGTTGTAGATGTTTTTTTAGTTCTGGTGTATCTAAATAAAAATTAGCCATGTTCTGTCCTCCTTATTTGCTGTTGCTTTTGTAAAAATGAATCATCTTAGGGAGTACTTCTTCAATATCTCCTGTGATGACATAATCTGCGATGTTATTAATTGGGGCATCTGGATCATTGTTGATTGAGATAATCATTGCACTTTCTTGCATACCAGCAATGTGCTGAATTTGTCCAGAGATACCACAAGCAATATATAGTTTAGGGCGAACAGTAACACCTGTTTGACCAATTTGGCGATCATGGTCTGCAAATCCTGCATCTACTGCTGCACGACTAGCGCCAACTTCACCACTTAGACATTTTGCTAAGTCAAAAAGTAGGTTGAAATTTTCTTTGGATCCTACACCATATCCGCCACAGACTACAATAGGTGAGCCTTTCAAATTATGAGCTGCTTTTTCTATATGGCGATCAATAACTTCTACAACGAAGTCTTCTGTTGATACAAATTCGTTGACCTCGTGACGTACGACTGATTTTGCTTTATAGTCTGGATCTAGAATCTGACGTTTCATGACTCCTTCACGCACGGTGGCCATCTGTGGTCGATTTTCAGGATTAACAATTGTAGCGACGATATTGCCACCGAATGCTGGACGAATTTGATACAATAAGTTATCGTATTGTTTCTTCATCTTTTTGTCTTCGTAATCACCAATAACCAAAGAGGTACAATCTGCTGTTAGTCCACTAATTAAAGCTGAAGAAACGCGAGGACCTAAGTCACGTCCAATAACTGTAGCCCCCATTAAACAAATTTGTGGTTGTTCTTTTTTGAAAAGATTGACCAAAATACTTGTTGTTGGCAATGTAGTGTATGGAGCTAAGCGCTTATCATCAAATAAGTGTAGGATATCGACTCCGTAGGGGATGACTTGTTCAGCAATTGTTTCGAGCTCGTAACCAATAGCGATAGCCTCTAGTTCAACACCTAGTTCTGTGGCCAATGAACGGCCTTTAGTTAATAATTCTAGACTGACGTCTGCTACGACATCGCCTTCTATTTCAAGATATACAAATAAATTTTTCATGGTTTATCCGATTGTGTGGTTTTCAAGTAATTCCAAGATGAGGCTTTCTATTTCTTCATCTGATCCAGTCAAGCGACGGTTTTCTTTGGCTACAAAATTGATGTTCTCAACTTTTTTTACTTTAGTTGGAGAACCTGATAGACCACATTGTGCGATATCAGCATTGACATCTTGAGTGGACCATTGTGCGATGTGCAAAGGACTTTCAATAGCAAGTAATGCACGATCTGGATAAGTCGTTTCCCATTCTGTAGGGGTCATGGCACGTTTGTATTGCATGACTAATTTTGCATGACGTGGACGGCAGGGAGTGGCTGATCCTGTTACCGTAATCATAAGTGGAAGAGGAGCTTTTACTGTTTCTACTCCACCATCAATATGACGACGAATAGTCACATCTTTTTGTGTGATATCAAGAACCTCTTCTGTATATGTGACTTGAGGAATATGTAGTTTCTCCGCTACTTGTGGACCAACTTGAGCAGTATCTCCGTCAATTGCTTGACGTCCACCAATGATAAGGTCGAAGTCGCCTATGTGCTTGATAGCTTGTGATAAGGCATAACTCGTGGCTAGTGTATCTGCACCAGCAAATGCTCTATCTGTAAGCAATACAGCTCTATCTGCACCTCTATATAATCCTTCACGTAATAAATCAGCTGCACGTGGAGGCCCCATGGTTAAAATAGTAATTGTGGATTCAGGAAAGCGGTCTTTGATTAGAAGTGCTTGTTCTAATGCGTTTAGGTCTTCAGGATTGAAGATTGCAGGTAGGACTTTACGATTGACCGTTCCATCTTCGTTCATCGCATCTTTACCCACGTTTCGGGTGTCTGGCACTTGTTTGGCCAGTACAATCATCTGATACTTCATAAACTGTGTTTTTGGTATAATTAAAATAATGATATTCTAAGCAAACTAACGAGTGGTATCATCAGTCAGCACAACGGGTAAGGTTTCAGATTATACCGAAACCTTACCCGCTATATGTGGATGAGGATGGTAGTCCTCAAGTGAGAAATCTTCGAATGTAAAATCAAATATGTTTTTTACATCTGGATTAATGACCATACGTGGTAATGGTCTAGGATCACGTGTAAGTTGTAGTTTGACTTGTTCAATATGGTTATTATAAATGTGGGCATCTCCTAATGTATGTATAAATTCGCCTGCTTCTAGTCCTGTGACTTGCGCCATCATCATCAAAAGTAGCGCGTAGCTAGCGATGTTAAAAGGTACTCCTAAAAAGATGTCTGCTGAGCGTTGGTACAGTTGCATACTTAATCGTCCGTCAGCTACATATAGTTGAAAGAGGATATGGCATGGAGGCAAATTCATATTGTTGATATCTGCTACGTTCCAAGCACTTACTAGCATACGGCGTGAATTGGGATCTTTTTTTATGGTTTCGATTAAATTGGATATTTGGTCAATATGTCCACCTTGATAATCAGGCCAAGAGCGCCATTGATATCCATATATATGTCCCAAATCTCCATTTTCATCGGCCCATTCATTCCAAATGCGTACACCGTTCTCTTGTAGATATTTTACGTTAGTATCTCCCTTTAGAAACCATAACAGTTCATGTATGATTGACTTAAGATGTAATTTCTTAGTTGTTAAAGCTGGGAAACCTTCACGTAAGTCGAAGCGCATTTGGTGCCCGAATATACTTTGGGTACCTGTGCCTGTACGGTCACCTTTTTGTGCACCTTCTTCAAGAACACGGCGAAGGAGATCTTGGTATTGTTTCATTGTTGGGTGATATATTTTGAATTCGAATATAATAACGCTTGGCTGTGTATTTTTGAAAGCCAGCAGATGCAAAAGTAATAAATCTATTCGATTATGTCATATAATTTCTGTATTTTCGCTTGTTATTAAAATGAAAGACCAATTATGATTGAATATTTACGAGGTGAATTGGCCGAACTTCAGCCCACTGTAGCTGTTGTTGAATGTTATGGGGTGGGGTATGAGGTCAATATTTCGTTGACTACTTACAGTGCCATTCAAGGAAAGAAAGAAGTCAAACTATATATATATGAGGTGATTCGAGAAGATACGCATCAATTATTTGGATTTGTAAGTCGTGCTGAACGTTCACTATTTTTATTATTGACTTCTGTGCGGGGGATTGCGGGTAATACGGCTAGAACAATTTTGTCGTCTTTGTCAGCTCGTGAATTGACTGATGTGATCATGACAGAAAATATTAGCTTATTGCAAAGTGTTAAGGGAATTGGCAAGAAGACTGCTGAACGCATTATTGTCGAACTTAAAGATAAAATAGCTCAAGTATCTGGTCAAATGTCTGGTGCAGTAAATGTTGACATGTCTGGTGGAGGAGTTCCAAGCGCATTGGCTGTACAGCATCAGGTGAGCCAAGAGGCTGTTGCCGCTTTAACCATGCTCGGCTTTCAGCCTGCAGCGACTCAAAAGGCAGTGCAAGCTATTTTAATGAAACACCCTTCTGCTGTAGTTGAAGAAGTTGTTAAAATAGCATTGAAACAATTGTAACTATAAGCTTTTCTCTTCATGAAAATAGATCAATGATTGGATAAGTTGAAGTGTACAAGTGGAACAAAGGATATACTCTTTCACTGAACAAATACTAGAAAAACGCTAGAAATCACTTGATATTCTTTGAGAAAGGCTTATATTTGCCCAGATTTAAATTAACTGTGCAATAATAAATGGAACAGAGTTTTATCGCATTCATAGAGAATAGCATTAAAAAAAACTGGGACTTAGATGCCCTGACTGATTACAAGGGAGCTACCTTGCAATATAAAGATGTAGCACGGAAAATAGAGAAATTACATATCTTATTTGAACATAGCGGCGTCAAAAAAGGAGATAAGATTGCTTTATGTGGACGTAACAGTTCACATTGGGGAGTCACTTTTCTAGCTACTCTTACTTATGGTGCAGTCGCTGTGCCAATTTTACATGAATTTAAGCCTGATAACGTACACCATATAGTAAATCATTGTGAAGCGAAATTGCTTTTTGTAGGGGATATGATGTGGGAGAATCTGAATGAAAATCATATGCCTCAATTAGAAGGAGTGATTTTTATGCCTGATTTTTCAGTCTTGATATCCCGACGTAAAAAGTTGGATTTTGCTCGTGATAATCTTAATAAATTATTTGGTGAGAAATATCCAAAGAATTTTCGCATTGAACATGTAAAATATCATCAAGATAGCGCAGAGGAATTGGCGTTGTTAAATTACACAAGTGGCACTTCTGGATATAGTAAAGGGGTGATGTTGCCTTACCGTTCTTTGTGGAGTAATACACAGTTTGCTTATGAAGTTTTGGAGCTGCAACCAGGAAGCAAATTAGTATCTATGTTGCCAATGGCACATATGTATGGCTTGGCTTTTGAGTTCTTGTACGAGTTTTCAGTAGGTGCACATATCTACTTTTTGACTCGTATGCCTAGTCCCAAAATTATTTTTCAAGCGTTTGCAGAAGTTCAGCCTAATCTTGTCATTGCTGTTCCTTTGATTATTGAAAAGATTATCAAAAAAAGTATCTTACCAAAGTTGGAAACTCCAGCTATGAAGATGTTGATGAAAGTGCCTATTGTCAATGATAAGATTCGTGCATCTGTTCGCGATAAGATGATACAAGCTTTTGGTGGACGATTTGTTGAGGTGATTGTTGGTGGAGCTGCTTTTAATCAAGAAATAGAACAATTCTTAAAAGATATTCAATTCCCATATACTGTTGGATATGGAATGACTGAATGTGGCCCTATTTTAGCTTACGAAGATTGGTCACGTTTTGCACAAGGTAGTTGTGGCAAAGCAGCACCTCGCATGGAACTAAAGATTGATTCTAAAGACCCACAAAACGAAGTAGGTGAAATCTTGTGTAAGGGAGCCAATGTTATGCTTGGTTACTATAAGAATAAAGAGGCTACGCAAGCTGCTTTTACAGAAGATGGATGGATGCGTACTGGCGACTTAGGAATTATGGATGCTGAGGGAAATATGTTTATCAAGGGACGCAGCAAAAATATGTTGCTTGGAGCTAGTGGACAGAATATCTATCCTGAGGAAATTGAAGATAAGCTCAATAATATGCCTTATGTTGCTGAAAGTTTAGTCGTGCAGCAAGGAGATAAGCTTGTCGGTTTGGTGTATCCAGACTTTGATGAAGCTTTCGCTAATGGACTGACAAACGATGATGTGACGGTGCGTATGGAAGAAAATCGCGTGGCGTTGAATGCTGAGTTACCAGCTTATTCTCGATTGGCCAAAATGAAAATTTATCCTGAAGAATTTGCCAAAACTCCAAAGAAGAGTATTAAGCGATTTATGTACCAAGAGGCCAAGGGGTAAAATATTGAAAGAAAATAACTAATCAATGTAGAAAATATAATATGAAAAAATTACTAGCAAGCACGTTGATGATTATGACTTTGGTTATGGTCGTATTTGCTGACACTGAAACTGGTGCTGATATTAAGTTTGAAAAAACTACAATTGATGTGGGTGAGTTTCCTGAAGAGAGTCCTGTCGTGAAGACCGAGTTTACATTTACCAATACAGGGAATGCTCCTTTGATTATTCATCAGGCCGTGGCATCTTGTGGATGTACGATTCCACAATTTACAAAAGAACCTATTAAGGCTGGTGAGACAGGTGTTATAGAAGTAACTTACAACGGAAGAAACAAATTTCCAGGTAAATTTAAAAAATCGATTACTATCCGTACCAACTCGAAACATGCCATTATGCGATTGTTTATCGAGGGAGAGATGATACCTAAAAAATAATAAATAGTAAGGTGTATCAAGTGGTAGCTTTTATTTGCTCGGCAGATAGAAGCAGCCACTTGTTATTTATGCCTATTCCTTAATTTATACGTATAGAATAATGCAAGATTCTTCAGAGAAATTAGGTAGTTCGCTGCCAGAAAACGCTTTTAGACCTTTAAAAAAAGGAGAAGAGTACAAACCATTGATGCACGCAAAAGGTGTGTATCCAGAGGTGAATATGTGGTCGGTTTTATGGGGGGTATTTATGGCCATCCTTTTCAGTGCGGCAGCAGCCTATCTGGGCTTAAAAGTTGGGCAGGTATTTGAAGTTGCTATTCCGATTGCCATTATTGCTGTGGGGGTATCTACAGCCGCCAAAAGAAATAAAGCTTTGGGTGAAAATGTGATTATTCAAAGTATAGGTGCAAGTAGTGGGGTGATTGTTGCAGGAGCCATTTTTACATTACCAGCATTGTATATTTTGAAAGATAAATATCCAGAAATGACTGTAAGTTTTTTACAAGTGTTTTTGAGCTCGTTGCTTGGTGGAATCTTAGGTATCTTATTCATTATTCCTTTTCGTAAATATTTTGTGAAGTCGATGCATGGAAAATATCCTTTTCCAGAGGCAACTGCGACAACACAAGTCCTTATCTCTGGTGAAAAAGGGGGAAGTCAAGCAAAACCTCTTCTTATGGCTGGACTTGTCGGTGGATTATATGATTTTATTGTGTCGACTTTCCACTTATGGAGTGAAAATATCTCATCTACTGCACTGTCTGCGGGACAATATATGGCTGATAAAGCAAAACTAGTATTTAAATTGAATAGTGGTGCAGCAGTTTTAGGCCTTGGTTATATTGTAGGGCTACGTTATGCATTGATTATTTGTGCAGGTAGTGTGGTTGTATGGTGGCTGATTATACCTCTGATGTCTGTTTTTTGGGGAGATGCAGTGCTTAATCAATGGAATACTGAAATTACGCAAGCTGTAGGTATGATGTCACCTGAAGTTATTTTCAAACAATATGCGCGTAGCATTGGTATTGGTGGTATTGCGATGGCAGGTATTATTGGTATTATCAAGTCGTGGGGGATCATCAAGAGTGCAGTTGGTCTAGCAGGACGCGAACTTAGAGGTACTAAAGCGTCGGTACAGTCAGAGCGCACAGATAAAGATCTTCCTATGAAGGTAATTGCTTATGGCGTGATAGCAACTATTTTACTGATTCTTGTCTTCTTTTATTTTGGCGTAATGAGTGGTAATCTATTACATACTATTATCGCTTTGTTATTGGTTGCCGTCATTGCATTCCTATTCACAACAGTTGCAGCTAATGCGATTGCAATTGTAGGATCTAATCCCGTATCTGGGATGACCTTAATGACCCTAATTCTTGCTTCAGTTATAATGGCTGCAGTTGGCTTGAAAGGCACTGGAGGTATGGTAGCTGCATTAGTGATGGGCGGTGTGGTCTGCACAGCATTGGCTATGGCTGGCGGATTTATAACAGACTTAAAAATAGGCTATTGGCTTGGAACGACTCCAGCAAAACAAGAAGGTTGGAAATTTCTAGGCACTTTAGTTTCAGCTGCCACAGTAGGTGGTGTGATGATTGTTTTGAATAAAGCTTATGGCTTTACAGGAGATAACGCTCTCGCTGCACCACAGGCCAATGCCCTCGCTGCAGTTGTAGAACCTTTGATGAATGGTACTCCAGCTCCTTGGTTGTTGTATGGAATTGGAGCCGTTATGGCTATTGTTTTGACAATCTGTAAAGTTCCAGCTTTAGCATTTGCTCTGGGTATGTTTATCCCATTAGAATTGAATTTACCTCTTGTAGTTGGCGGACTTATTAGCTGGTATGTATCCACACGTAGTAAAGATGAAGCTTTGAATACAGCCCGCTTTGACAAGGGAACTCTAATTGCTTCTGGATTCATCGCAGGGGGAGCTTTGATGGGAGTTGTTAGCGCTGTACTTGCTTTCTTAGGGGTGCATTTAGCTATGGATCAATGGTTCTCTGGTTGGTCAGACAGCGGTTATGCACAGAGCCTTTCTGTTATTGCGTATTGCGTATTGATTGGTTATTGTGTGAAAAGCTCGATGAAGACAAGAGTCTAAACGAAATATAATTATAGGGTAATGTCCCCGTGTCCAAGACTTCTAGTATTGGATATGGGGATATTTTTTATGCCGTTCCGACAAACGATTGTTGATGAAGATTAGAATGTGTATCTTGCATAGAAGTAACTATTAATATTTTGAATATATGCGTAATACAATAGATAAAAAACCAGTGCTTTTGCCACGCGTAAATGTGAATGATGACAATTTACGTACTATACTTTTGAACCAAGGTCAAGCCCTCAGTATAGATGTGATCAATTGGAAAGAATATCCTTTATGTCCCGAGGTTGATGTACATATAGCTCATGATGACTCCTATCTTTGGGCTCTGTATCGAGTGAATGAATATCACGTGCGTGGTGTGAACTTGGATGATATGGGACCAGTTTACGAAGATAGTTGTGTGGAGTGGTTTTTGCAGATGCCTCATCAAGAGACTTACTTTAATATAGAGGTTAATTGTGTCGGTACTTGTTTAGCTTCATGTCGTATGAATAGGACAGACAAAGCAGCTTTTGCCCAAGAAGATCTAAATCTTATCGTACGTTTTACGACCTTTCCCCATCAATCTTATGAGACTATTTCCAAGTCTGAGCCTATCCATTGGGAGTGTATCGTTGGTGTGCCAAAAGCTGTTTTGATGAAATATATAGGTACAGAAAGTGCAATGTTTCCAGAAGAATTTAGTGCAAACTTTTATAAGTGTGGGGATAAAACACAAGAACCACACTATTTATCTAGTTTCCCTATATATACCGATTCTCCCAATTTTCACGTTCCTAGTGCCTTTTACCCTATGCGGTTGGAATAATGAATAGTAGCAGTAGTAAATAATATACCTTTTATAAAGCCAGTAGTAAACAAATATTAAATGTGTAATTTTATGATTAATTCATGCAGTGAATTGATTGGTTAAGGTATTATATAAGTATATTTGCCTCAAAATCTTATATCGTATATAATATTAGACAAATTGTTGCTTAATTATCGAATTAATCTATTACTGCAATGAGCGAAATTGTACCATTTAATAAAGCTTTTGTTTCTGGTAAGGAAGAGGAGTATATTCACAAAGCATTGATGTGTGGAGCTTTGGCTGGAAATGGTTTTTACACAAAAAAGTGTCAAACATATATTGAAAATGAATTTAGTGTACAGAAGTGCTTGTTAACTACAAGTTGTACAGATGCCTTAGAAATGGCTGCTATCCTTACTAATGTGGGGCCTGGCGATGAAGTTATTGTTCCTAGTTATACCTTTGTGTCTACCGCTATTGCTTTTGTGCGTCAGGGAGCCACTTTGGTGTTTGTAGATAGTGAACGATGTACACCTAACTTGAATTTGGATGAGGTAGAAAAAGCTATTACGTCTCGTACCAAAGTCATTGTTCCTGTACATTATGGTGGCTCCTCATGCGATATGGATAGGTTGATGGCAATAGCTGACAAATATCATCTTTATGTTGTAGAAGATGCAGCTCAAGCAATCGGTGCTACATATAAAGGGCGTTACCTAGGTACTATTGGACACCTTGGTACATACTCTTTTCATGAAACCAAAAATGTAAGCTGTGGTGAAGGTGGAGCCTTGTTGGTAAATGATAAGCATTTCAGTCGAAGAGCCGATATTATTTGGGAGAAAGGAACCAATAGATCGGAGTTCTTCCGGGGAGAAGTCAATAAATATGGCTGGGTCGATACTGGTTCTTCTTTTTTACCAAATGAGTTGACTGCTGCCTTCCTGTATGGACAGTTAACGCAATATAAGCAATTAAATGCTAGAAGACTTCAACTTTGGGATATGTATAAACAAGTGCTTCAACCTCTGGCTGATAAGGGCTGCTTTTGTCTTCCCAGAATTTATGAGTACAACCAAATAAATGCACATGTCTTTTATATTGTATTGCCCTCTTGTGAGCTACGTACTGAGTTAATTTCTTTTTTAAAAGAGCAACAGATTCATGCCGTATTTCATTATTTAAGCTTACATAAAAGTGATTATTTTAAGACTCAATATGTAGGAGAACAATTGACGCAAAGTGATCATTATACATGCTGTCTACTTAGATTGCCTTTATTCAATGACATGACAGAACATCAAGTAAAACTGGTGTGCCAGTCTATTTCTAATTTCTTTAGTCGTAACGATTTATCCATTTGATACAGCATGGACAAAGTATTGCATTTTTTACCAGACGAGAAAATTGCTAATCGAATTATTAAGATATTTGAGGAAGCATTGCCAGGGAAAAACTTGTTTTTAGTGACATCTCGTCGGAAGCAGTATGCCTATGTACAGACTGGACCATGTATTATTAGGTTGAAGGAATTCCAGAACATGTCAGATATGGCAAGATGGAATACGGTTAAGTATGTCGTTATTCATAATTTGACACACTGTGCTCTGAATGTTGCCGATAAATGCATCCCCAAAGGAATGCCTACTTATTGGGTAATATGGGGGATGGATCTTTATAATGTGTTGCTCGCACCTAAAGGCTTTCCACTATATGACAATGATAATCCTTTTAAATCAAATCTGAATACACGTTGGAAAAATATATGGGCTTCCATGAAGGCTAGGCGTGTACGTAATTTTGTAGAAAAAAAAGTAACGCATATCATGACGGATACTACTGACAATGATTATCAGATGTTGGTACAATATTATCCTGAAATGGCTTCAAAACAACATGTGCCTTTTTTCTATTATCCAATTGATGAATTACTTGGACCTTTGGTAGATCAGTCAGTTAATACAGGAAGAGAAAGTAATGTGTATGGGGGAATACAAGTGGGGAATAGTTGTTCACCGACAAACAATCACTTGTATGCCTTTAAAATATTGTCTACATTTGATTTACATAACCGCCCCATTTGTGTGCCATTGAGCTACTCAATACGTGAGTATTATAGAAAACCAGTACTTGAGGGTGGACAACAATTTTTTGGAGATCAATTTCATCCTATTCTTGACTTTATGCCTCTAGATGATTACTCTCGTATGATGTGTAATAACACAGTGGTCGTTTATGCCAATTTCAGACAAGAGGCTATTGGTAATATCTTGACATCATTATACTTGGGTGCCAAAGTATTTTTGTCAAAATACAGCCCGGTTCATGAGTGGGCAAGATCTATTGGTGTAGAACTGTTCGTATTGGAAGAGATGACGCAAGAAAGTTTAGATACTCCTTTGTCTTCAGCTCAGCAACGTGTGCACAGAGAACGATTGATGGAATTATATAATACAAATAGAATGATAGAGATTATTCGTACTTGTTTTACCGAGACTGTAAAGTCACCTATGTCAAATGTACAGCTGTAAGGAGCCAGTTGAGTGCCCCTTTCTGGTACGATGTATTATTTGCTGTCTGTGGGCGACTAAATCCTTTCTATTGTCGTCAATATGCCTATGTCTAAAGGATTTCGAGTGAAAAAGTTTGAAACCCTTGCTATAGGCTGGAGGGATAAATATAAGGGCCATGTTGGCCTTTTTATCAGTGAAAAAACGCAAGCGCTTGCGATTTGCTACATATCGGGATGTTTGGCTTTTTGCAAGCGCTTGCGTTTTGGGGCGCAAGCGCTTGTACAAAAATACGGTCAAGCTTTGATGTTTTCGTTTATTTTTCTTCTATTTGAACAAGCCCATTGACTATAGCATATATCGTTAGTCCAGCCGTACTATGAATCTGTAATTTCTTCGTGATATTACGTCGGTGTGTGATTACTGTATGGATGGATAAAAATAATTTATCAGCTATCTCTTTATTACTTAACCCTTCCACAATAGCTATGATAATATCCTTTTCTCGACTACTCAATGTGTCATTATCGGCATCTGTATCCTGATTCTTAGGAATGGTTACTGTCGGAGCTGTAGAATCACCATTGTGTATATATTCTTTGCCATTTGTCTCTAAAGTTGTTTGTAGCTCTTCGATGCTTACTAGTAAATCGGCGATTTTTTCTATTGGGTCTAGTATAGTAAATCGCCCTGAATAATCACACATACTAGCTGATGGATATAAACGACTAAGAACCGCGATAACAGGTATAGATGGATGCTTCTCCTTAAATGTAGGAAGATCAAAGTTTTCTTCAAAACTAGGTGATACAAATAATACATCTACTGGTTGCGTATCTATACAATTATGAATAGATCGTAAAGATAGTACTTCGATAGGATGGACATGCACGTATTTTAATTGTCTTAGAATGGTAATGAGACCATTTCGAATAATGTCTGATTCGTGAGCTACTAAAACATGCATTATATTTCGTTTATTATTACTCATGATATCACCCCTTTCTCTAATTGAATAATAGCAGGGATAAATAAATAGTCTTCCACTTTATTGTGATCTTCCAATTCTTCTTCAACACGAAAGATATCATATAATACACCATTTAAGATATTATTTGAGCTTGTTGAAGGGTAATACTTTATTAGTAAGTTCTTTAGTTCAACTAGGCTTTCATTAATTTCTTCGTGCTCATCTTTGTATGTAGCTATACTGAATGAATGATTCTTCTCACCAGATAATAAGCTATCAACAAATTTAAAAACTCGTTCGTTTTCATAACTCATATGCTTGTCTACTGATGTTTTATACTCATCAAAGAAATGCATGATCATCTGTCCAACTTGGGTTCTCGCCCCATCCAATGCCACAATAAGTTGCTCTCTAATAGCTGGCAAGCTGTAATCAATAAAATAAGTATGAGATTGTTTCAGATAGTCGATTAGGGTGGGAATCGACAATTCAGCAATTTCTTCTTCATTGACATAAGAGACAGCTCCCCTAAACACGAAGTTGAGTACAATCAAAAATGTATAAGTATCTACTTGATTCTCTTCACATACTTCTTGGATTGTTTTATCACCAAATCCTAATGCAATGCCAAAGCGACTTAATACTTGTATCATCTTATAATTGTCTGATAAGATGTACGCTAATTTATCTGTGGGTTGATAGAGTTTTTCCATAAATCAAAAATAATAAAAAGAATAGATATATCCAATCTGTTTACTGTATAATGTGTTCTTAAACTAGGAACCATTATGCTAGAAATACTCTTTATTGTACAATGTGGTAACTGATGGCTTTAACATGATAAAAACTCAAATAATTTTTCCCTTCTGCTTGTTTGCGTTGAGCAATACGTTTCCGAAAATCAGCAATTCGTTGTGAACTAGAATGGCCAGTTTCTTTTGTTGCTGCTTTTTCTGCTGCACAACCGTCTTCTCCATGCCCATGTTTTTCTTCTGTCTGAGCTTTTATTTTGCTTTCCCATTGCTTTAAGAAATCTTCATCAATGCGAGATTCTTCAACAATCCCAGTAATTTCTACTTTATGATTGTTGCATGTTCTTGGAAATTTACCCAGTTTAGGAGTTGAATTTACTCGAAGTGTTTGTTTAGTACCAGGGATTTCCATAAATAACTTCATGCCACTTTTGGAGCAGACATGTATTGTTTTACCAGAAAATGATACTGTTTTTCCTACATATTGACTTCCGTTTTCTAGAAGGTTTGCTAACGTCACTTTTTGCGCTGTGTCTTCTGGAGCCGCTTGTCCCCATACTGATACGATACAACTCATGACAAGCACTAATGTGCTAATTACTTTGTTCATAATAATTCTGTATTTAATGATTAATTCCAATGTGGATACACATACCCATCGTTTGATGATGTGAAGTGTAGTCCCATAAATGGTTTGTTATGGTAAATATACTCTTTTTTTCTGTACTGATGATAATCTGATCCATCCAATCCATAGAATGTAGTCCCTCTATCATCTTCAATACGAATGGTCCACATATATGGATTACCAATAATCATGATTTCCTGTGTTGTAGGATTAAATTCAGGGATGTCTAATGGATGTATCTGATAGTTAGGGGTATCAATGACATACATCTTGTTTGTTGTATCCGTGAAGAAACCATAGTGTTTTCTCGAGTCAAATTCTGTGACAAAAACTTGATTAGCTAATACATCTTTGGGCAAGTCGATGCGATGACAAACTGGTTTGTTGTGTGTCATTTGCATATGAAATAATTGATGTTGTCTATCGACTAATAAAAAGCCGTTGTCATATCTTTTGCGCAGATTGGGTATGTTATGAAGATGAATGATAGGGAAACTGCATCCTACATCTTTTAATGCTTGGGTAAATAATGTGCTTTTTGCCAGATCAATCTGGTTATTTTGCATTGTTATAAATTCCAACCCATTAGTTGTGCAACGAAACATGTCTTTGGGGAGCTCAAAATCTAAACGTTTAGGAGCACTTTCTAAAAGCATGTATAATGGAGCGATAGGACCATTCGTGTCTTCTGGGAAGTTACGGAACATAAAACGTCCCTCTTGGATGTCTTTTAGGTTGATTGGTTTTCCCATAATAGAATCAGGGAATGCATTGCGATCTGCTAGTTGTCTATTGTAAAATAGGGGCAAAACACTATCCAGTTGGTTGGCGCTGTATATGTGCCCTGCCAAATCTTTTCCTATTAATTTATCGTTTGCCCCTCTGTCAGGATAAGTAAATTCATAGGTAATTGGACTAAATAGCATAAAGCGCATAGCACTTTGTTGTGGGTGTGCAAATATAAATTGATATATCCAAGGTAATTGCCAGATGAGTAAAAGGGCAATCATTCCAATAAGACTTATTTGACTAACTTTTTTCATATTACTTGGTGTTATTGATTAATCTTGACAGCCTACTTTAAAACGATAGATAGAGCGCCAAGAGAAGGTGGTGATTATGATAGTAATAAGCATTAGTCCCCACATAAACTTGTTATATGCAAATGGAGTCTGACTAAGTAAAAACAAATGGAGTCCTAGTGCTGAGATGATTATGTAACCTAGACGCCACTTCCATGTTGGTTCTAACACAATGGCTGAAGTCATGAAATAGATAAAAAATCCTGCGATATAACTGGGGTATATGGTGGATAGTGACTGGGCTAAAAGTTCACTAGGTAAATGTGGATGCAATACGTGCCATACAATCAGGAAATTAGCTTGAAAGCAGATCGCCAAACCTACTGCTCCCCATAATAGCATTATAGCGATAGAACGATTTATGTCAAAAGGTAAATGCAAAGATAGCTTGATGCTTTTTTTGTACATTTCAGGTACAAATTGTACGACACCTAAACATAGACCAATGGCTATTGGTACGTAGGTAATTAGATGAACAAGTGTTACCTTACGGGTAAGCATCATTACCCAAATGTGGGCAATGCCTTTCATGTCCATTGCATGTTTAAAAATCATCATGCTATATATTGATATGCCAATCGAAATTAAGAAGGCTATGGCGAGAAACCATCGTGTCTTAATCCATTCTTTATAAAATAAGGCTTGTAACATATGTGTATTCTGTAAGATTAATATTTTCCTGTTAAACCAATAAATGCATCTTCCAAGTTGACGCGTGTGGTTTGTATATGGGTGTATGGAATCTCTAAAGATTGGAGTCTAGACATAATAGCTTCTTGCGATAAAAAAGAGTACCATTCTATCTTGCCACTTAAATAAGATGGGTGAAAAAAATCTTTATCCAACGATAAAGCTTGTACCGCATGGCTGCAATTTGTATCGATTTGGTATGAGCGTATTTGATCTAAAAGCTTATTGACTGGTTGTTGTAGCAATATACTTCCATAATCCATGATGATACAATCATCTATCAGTCGTTCCATATCCTGTATAATATGCGATGTCAGAAAAACAGTTTTGTTTTCCGACTTAGCATAATCACGTAGATAGTCGACAAACAATCTTCGGTAACCAGGGTCTAATCCAAGCGAGAAATCATCCAATACCAAGAGCTCAGGATCTTGAGCCAAAATAAGTCCTAAGGCTACTTGTGAACGTTGCCCACACGACATACGTGAAATACGTTGTTTAGGTGCCACTTTCAATTTACTCATTAAGTCATAATATGCGTCACGTTTCCATTGGTTAGGATAACACTGACTATAAAATTTCTCTATTTGTTCGATAGTCATGAATTGATATTGTATATGCCCTTCGATAAGTAAACCTATATTGGCTCTAAGTGCTGCTGGCATAGAATGGAGGTCATGACCAAAAATGGAACACTCTCCACTTTGTGGTTTTAAAAAGCCACTTAAGATATTGATTGTGGTTGTTTTGCCCGTGCCATTTTTACCTAATAAACCTAGAATTCTACCTTGTGGGACCTCAAAACTTAGATTTTCGTAAATAACCCTTTTCCCATATTTGTGAGTCAGGTTTGTACATTTAATGATTGCCGTCATAATTATAAGTAAGTTTAGTTTTATAAAATAATACCAATACCGAATGTTCCTCGGTGAGTTTGTAATGACTCTGCAAAGTTGCCATATTGGTATTTAGCTACAACAAATATTTGTTTCTGTGATATATTCCAAGGAGAGTCATATCTCATCTGCGTACTTAGTCGAGTTTGATTCTTGGAAGCTATCTTATAATTCTTAAGTCGATACCTATTCCAGGTTGTTCGGGGTATGTTGTAGGTGCTATGTATTGCCCATTGTACCCCTCCTGTGATCTGTATTTGCAAGGAGCTTTTTTGTAGAGCCCATTTACTCGTTAGCACCATATTGGTCTTGAGCCATGTATAATCAAGTTGATCATGATTTTTTTTGTGCGTTTGGGCGTTTTCTTCCCAAATACATTCAGTTTGGATGCTATAGTGGTGTCTTTGGGGAGTATCCCATTCATATAGGCCCTGTAAGCTGTAAGCATATATATGGTGATCGTAATACTGTCGTTCACTAATCTTTTCGTATGTGGTTGTGGCATCTGTACCAAAGATATTCTCTGTCCCCTTTCGCTCAAGAATATGAATCATTGTTTGTATTTTCCAGAGATTGTGTTTATTCTCTTTTCGGTAATATGCCATTAATGTATAATCGTTAGTCGCTAAATCAGTTAAGGGCAACTCATTAAAACCATTGAGCTTTTTCTGCAACTGCATGGTTTCCCAATCCATTTGTGCACCGATACCACTGGGCAGACTAGGACAATAGGCTAAAGAAAAATCATAGGCCTGTCCCTGAATATCATTACTGGTGTTTTGGCCAGTAAAACGAGAATACACTGTACCCAGTCCTGTTTCATGATATTCTTTGACCATTTTATTGGGATCATTAAATCCTAAGATACACCCTTGTTTATATTTTTGTGCACCTACATATAGGCTAAGCAGATGGGTGTTTGGTAATGCATATGCCATGCTGACATTGGCATGTAAGTGCCCAACGCGATTTTTTGGTCTAGGATCTATATCTCTATAAGCCAGTAGAGCTCGATAGGCCAGTTCCCCTCCTATTGTCCAGTGTCTAGTTTGCCATGCATATCCTGCGTTAAAATAGTAACGCTCTGCTTTCATATCTCCACCGATAGTGTCGGACATGATATAGGGGGCAACAAGGTGATAATCGGATGTTTCTGTACCTTGTACATCCCATATGCATGAATTGGTGTAGGATACATTGCCCCAAGTTTTGCTATGCTCGTCCAGTATATGATAAGCATTTGCTTGTATCTCTAATTGATTTACCCCACGTCCGTCTTGTTGCACAACGGCTTGAGGTGATCGTTCATAACTATACTCCATTTTCATTTCTGCATAACTTTTATTGAACTCGTGGTATTTCAATGATGCATGAGACATGGTTTGTCCATGTATGCTTGAAGGAAAGATGTACATGGCTAGACAAGCTAGCCATGTATATCTAATGCATATAGAAAGATAGAGATTAGATTTATTCAGCATGGAATACATAAAAAGGATTAGCATCAACACTATTTTCAAAGTCATGGGCCGAATCGTTGGTGTCTTGTAAAAGCGCTCCACTGATCACTTTGCGACGTACTGCCTTGCCTCTATATCCAGTTCCAGTACCATCATATACCCACGCATAACTATTGTCTAAAGCTGTACTTACAATATTCCATTCATAAGCAGTCTCATTACTTAGATTGACGCAATCTTTAATCCATGTAGTAGGTACAAAATATTTTTTTGAATCCATAATCCTACGGAGATCTCCATATACAAATTCGTAATAGTATTGTACTGTGTTATTTGTAATAAATGATTCAGTGGTTACATCTTCTGGCATTTGTGCGATGGCGTATGTTTTTATGGCACGTACATGAGGTGACCAAACTGAGGCCGATGAGGCGTATAGTTTGACTAAGTCTGGCACTTCAGTTTGAATATCAGCATGTACGTCATTTTCATCATACCACTCATAGTCAGCAGTAGTCAGGTTGAATGAGTTTGGATTGTCTACCGAGTGGTCTTTACCTATATCAACAAGTAAAATGCTTTGTCCAGGTTCTACGATTACGGCTGTGCCACGAGGGATCATATACACGGCATCGGTGATGAAATGATTATTTTTGTATTGATCATAAGGAGTGCCTTCACCTGCTACAATTTCTTCTGATTCTTTTTCTTCTCTTAATACATAGAAGTCATTATGCATATCCGATTGTAATGCCGACTCCATAAGAATTAAACCTTGTGCATCTAATGGCTCACTACTGTTATTGTAAATGCGAAAATAGGAGTCGCCTCTATACCATTCACCTTCTGGAGTTTCTGTACCAGAAATAAAGATTTCTGCTAGTACAAAACCAGAGTTTATATCCAGTAAATGCAGTGGGATATTTAATGTCTTGATATCGGTGACATCAGCAATCTCCACAGACTGTAGTTCACCGCGTACTTTAACGTGCTTTGTTTGTCCTGCTACTGTGGCATCGCCTTCACCTTCAACCATGATGTCGTATATCCCGTCTACAAGCGATGTGCTTATGCTACTTGCAGCATCATATGCCATTTGTGTCACTTCTTGAGTTGATTTGTCGGTAAATGTGACTTGCATGTTTGTGTAGTGAAAGTCGCTTATGGCTGTTGGACTTTCTAAAGCTAATGCGACTTTACTATGCGATACATTATCATCATCGGAACACGAACTAACGCATAGCCCGATACATACTAGGAGCATGCTTGCTACCCAGCGCAAATTGTTGTTTACTTTTTTCATTTGATTGTACTATTATTTATGTGAGTTTAAAATGAACATTTAATTTCCATCCCAAAATATGGATTGGCACTTCTACGTATTGTTAGCCCATCTACTGTGTAGTCTGGGGTGTAATCGAGAATACGATCTACAAAAAGAGACAGTTTGATCCACTTTCCAAATGTTTTGGATGCCTTTAGATTAACAAGGGCATAGAAGGGTTCTTTTCCATCTCCACCACTTACGGTGGGTTGAGATTGTATAAGATGAGTTAGAAAAATATCTTTTTTACTCTCTTCAGTGTATGGATGTATATCGCCATTGATATCCATATATTCGTATGGAGTACCATCTTTTATTAAATCCTTTTGCTTGCTCCACCACATGCATTCAACCGTTGTGGACAGTATAAATCCTAGTTTCTTGAGGTAGGTGTCAAAAGTAAAATTTGTATTGAATTGTTGTTTGACATATCCCGACACCCAGTTATAATGACCTATATACAAGTCTCTGACTGCTTGATTCAAAACGACTTGGTCATACGAATTGTCCCATTGGGATGCACTATTTGTGTATGTTGTTTTAAGCCATGCTCCAGTCGCAGTAATACGAGTGTGTAAAGAGGAAAATCGTCGAGTACTTCCTTGAAATTCTACACCTTCTTTTAAAACGCGTGTTCCATTTGATAAAAGACTATGCTTACTAAGAATAGTCTTTTCAGCATAAGGCAAATTGTTTATATCTGGTGGAGCGGTTAAGGTGCTGCCATCTATTTCAGAAGTGTCATATTTTTTATAAGTGAAAGACATAGGGGTACTTACATATCTAAATCCATCTACCATACGTTCTTTGAAATATGTCACAGATATATTGTTGCCTTTATATCTAGCTCCAAGACGCAATTCTTTTTTTGTGTTTGTACTTGGTGTGATGTTGTATGGGTTTTGGTCTATAATGAATGTTTTCGTGTATATCCGTCTATAAGCCTTGTTGGAATGGTAGTAATTTAATTCTTCAAAATCCCAATATTGTTTGTTCGGATACAATTGATGGATGTTGGGCAACATGGTCATAGTTCCCCACCCAAATGTCCAATCTATTTCCAATGGAGCGTCGGCAATATATAGTTTGGGGCATTCCCATTGGGCATTAATGCGGGGATCGATATACCATTTCCCTTGCATCTTATATGCTTTGTTCAGTCCTAGCAATGTGTTGCTGCGCATACCAGCTCGAACAGTAAAACGATTTTGTCCTATAGACCAGTGTATGCGGTCTTCGATATAGTTGGCAAGTAGGCTTTTTCCTGGGATTGTATGATAGGGCCTGGCTCTATATGATGTGCCATAATTAATTGGACGTTTGGGGTCAAAGACTTGTCCATTGCCATAGTTTTTGCTATATCTCCAGTTGCTACCTATTGTCCAATGATGTCTGGTTGCTCCAATAGAAAATTGTACTATACCTTGCAGTTCGATATTGCTATTGAATGGTTGCCCATCCACAACTAAATGTCCAGTGTACTTGATGGGTAAAATTTCTGCATCGTGTTCTCCTTCTTCGAGACTTGTTGGTGCAGCTTCATCTCGATCTAATTGGACAAATTTTGTACGAGTTATCTTGTTTTTCGAATAATTGATTGCTGTTTGTAAAGAGAGCTCTTTTAGTCCTACCTCTTTCTTGTTCTTCCAGATTAAGCGACTGTTTAATGCATAGTATGAGTAACTTGATTTATAGCTGTCTTCTGCTTGGCGGGCTATATTGGGATCTTCTTTTTCTGCATCAATTGTGCTACGATAGTCACCCGAAATATTCCAGTTGAGTGCGTGTGTATCCCACTCCCAATGTCGTTTATATCTTGTGGAAATCATGATTCTTTGATAGGTCTCATACGGATTACGGGGGTCAGCTTTGGAGTCTAAGTAACCCAAGTCAAAATGTATTATTTGCTTGTCATTGTTCCATGCAACTCCTTTATTAATATGTATGAGCTTGGTGTACTCATCAGCTTTGAAGCGTGTCTCGAAAGGGGTGGCATGTAATCGACGGGTAATATTGATCACCCCAGAAGTCATATCACCATATTGTACGGATGGAATCCCACGAATGACTTCTACTTTTTCTATATCATCTGTGGACAAATTACGCATATCTGTTCCGTAATTTACCATGTTTCTAGAGGCATCTTGGTTCGTCAACCCTTGAGCCACATATTGTAGGTTAGCATCTTGCTGTTGAACAGCTCCATCCACGACAAACTGAGTGCCCTGTGCTGTAACGGCATAATCTGCACTACTGATGCCAACTTCACGTAATGTTGCTACGTTGCCAGCTGTGAGGTTGGGGGTATGTGTTGTATTGCCTGGAAGTAATGCGAGGATATCTGAAAAACTGCTGGGCTGAATATGTTCTAGTGCCTCTCTGTTTATGGTAGACGCACTGGTTATTCCTTTACTTTCGGCAGCTGTAATCACGACGCCTTGGAGACTTGTATTTGATTCGTTTAGACAGATCTGTATGGTCGTGTCTTGTTTTAGGTGAACTTGTACATGTTTGTTTTGATACCCAATATATCGAACAATGATTGTATAGGCTCCTTGATATAAATGTGTACAAGTAAATACTCCATGTACATCTGTCACTTGTCTATTTATTATGTGATCATTGTTGTACAATTCTATTGTCGCAAAACTCAGAGGGGTGTAATGATCTATTGACACAACATTTCCTTTTAATGTGTATGTCTGATGCTTAGAAAGGATAGGGGGGGCAGGAGAGTTCTTTGCTTGTAGGGAAATTCCCCATAGAAAGATCAGTAATAAACAATATAATAATTTAATAAGTTTCACTCGTTGTATTTCTTTAGTCCTAATTCGGTTGCAAAAGTAGTCAAGGTGTAAATAAATATCAATCGCTACAATTAGGTAATGTTTTATGTACTATCCCCTATTGTAGGTATTATTGTTCATTATCATTAGTTCTAGGTACTTCTATAGAACGTTTACCAATTAATGGTGATTTTATATATGTTTTTAATGTCATATCTTTGCATTGTCAAGTTGTACTAACCATGATGTGTACATAATGTAGCGTCATATGGGATGAATTAGTATAATCATAATGAATCAGTCATTTTTATAATTGAATTAAGTTAGTTGGGATTGCCTATAAAGGAAGAGATTAGTCTCCTCTTCCTTGGGCAATCTTTTTTTTTGTGACGAAATTTCTTTATTAATTACTTATATTCCATTATTTCTCGTGAGTAGCTATGGTAATGTGAAGAGTGTTTGCTTTTTTTCTATGTGCTTTTTTTGTTGTTATAGTTTTGTGTGTCTACTTTCTTCTCTGTTTCCTTCTTACTCTTAGCATCGTCTCTTCCTATAGATCACGTCGTTTCCTTTAAAGGAGATGTACCTACTATGCATGTATAGTAGGATCTACTTTACATGTAAAGCACATTTTACTCTACATGTGTAGTAAGACCTACTTTACATGCAGAGTAGGTCGTTCTCCTACTACTCCGTCTTTTTCTGCCATAGCTTCGCAACCTCTTGAGCACCTATTGCGCACATCACTTTTCTTCCTTTGTTTATATATATATAATGTGTTCTTTCCTTGTCTCGCCTTTTCATTGTCTTTTTCTGTTAAAAGCCCATATTCTTGTGACATTTCTGTTGTATTTATTTGGTGTGTATGTTTAAAAGCACTACTTTTGCATCCGCAATCAGGAAACGAGGTGTCTGCGGTCAACCAACCGCATTGATTTTTTTCTCGTTTTGTGTTTGTATTTGCTTAGATACTTTTTGAGTTTCGGTTCAAAAACAAAGTTGAAATTTTCTGCTCAAATAATTTGGAGCGTAAGAATAAAGCTTGTATCTTTGCATCCGCTTTCCGAAAGAAACAAGGTTTGCAATGGTGAACCAGCTACCATGCGGAGAGTTAGACAAAAAGAAAAGTGTTCTTTGAAGATATTTACATAACAACAAGTAGTACAAGGCTATTATGATTTTATAATAGCAATTATTAAACCGTCAATATTAATATTGAAACAGGTGTAATCCAATACTTGAAATCAGGTCATCTTGATAAAACAGATCAACTTAGATGTGCATGTTATATATATAATATGTATATCGTGAAATAATATTTTTACAATGAAGAGTTTGATCCTGGCTCAGGATGAACGCTAGCTACAGGCTTAACACATGCAAGTCGAGGGGTAACATGGGAGCTTGCTTCCGATGACGACCGGCGCACGGGTGAGTAACACGTATCCAACCTACCTATTACTTGGGGATAGCCTTTCGAAAGGAAGATTAATACCCAATGGTCTTGAGGTCCTGCCTGGGACTTTAAGTAAAGAATTTCGGTAATAGATGGGGATGCGTTTCATTAGTTAGTAGGTGAGGTAACGGCTCACCTAGACATCGATGAATAGGGGTTCTGAGAGGAAGGTCCCCCACACTGGTACTGAGACACGGACCAGACTCCTACGGGAGGCAGCAGTGAGGAATATTGGTCAATGGGCGCAAGCCTGAACCAGCCAAGTAGCGTGAAGGATGACTGCCCTCTGGGTTGTAAACTTCTTTTATAGGGGAATAAAGTGCGTCACGTGTGATGTTTTGTATGTACCCTACGAATAAGGACCGGCTAACTCCGTGCCAGCAGCCGCGGTAATACGGAGGGTCCGAGCGTTATCCGGATTTATTGGGTTTAAAGGGTGCGCAGGCGGGATGTTAAGTCAGTTGTGAAAGTTGGACGCTCAACGTTCAAATTGCAATTGAAACTGGCATTCTTGAGTGCAGTGGAGGTAAGCGGAATTCGTGGTGTAGCGGTGAAATGCTTAGATATCACGAAGAACTCCGATTGCGAAGGCAGCTTGCTATACTGCAACTGACGCTCATGCACGAAGGTGTGGGTATCAAACAGGATTAGATACCCTGGTAGTCCACACAGTAAACGATGAATACTCGCTGTTGGCGATATACCGTCAGCGGCCAAGCGAAAGCATTAAGTATTCCACCTGGGGAGTACGCCGGCAACGGTGAAACTCAAAGGAATTGACGGGGGCCCGCACAAGCGGAGGAACATGTGGTTTAATTCGATGATACGCGAGGAACCTTACCCGGGCTTAAATTATAGGTGCATAGATCAGAGATGGTCTTTTCTTCGGACTCCTATGAAGGTGCTGCATGGTTGTCGTCAGCTCGTGCCGTGAGGTGTCGGCTTAAGTGCCATAACGAGCGCAACCCTTATCATTAGTTACTAACAGTTCATGCTGAGGACTCTAGTGAGACTGCCGTCGTAAGATGTGAGGAAGGTGGGGATGACGTCAAATCAGCACGGCCCTTACGTCCGGGGCCACACACGTGTTACAATGGGGGGTACAGCAGGTCGCTACCTGGCAACAGGATGCTAATCTCAAAAGCCTCTCTCAGTTCGGATCGAAGTCTGCAACTCGACTTCGTGAAGCTGGATTCGCTAGTAATCGCGCATCAGCCATGGCGCGGTGAATACGTTCCCGGGCCTTGTACACACCGCCCGTCAAGCCATGGAAGCCGGGGGTACCTAAAGTCCGTAACCGCAAGGATCGGCCTAGGGTAAAACTGGTAACTGGGGCTAAGTCGTAACAAGGTAGCCGTACCGGAAGGTGCGGCTGGAACACCTCCTTTCTGGAGAGATGACTACTTACAGTTAAATGTGTCAAGTACATTACACTTATCGGTTTGATAAGCTTGTACGCTTGCTTGTTGTTATAAAATAAAATAAGAGAAAGTAAGAAGCTGAGTACCATCACACAGCAGATTATTTTGAACTAGTCCTATAGCTCAGTTGGTTAGAGCGCTACACTGATAATGTAGAGGTCCGCAGTTCAAATCTGCGTGGGACTACTTTCGGGGGATTAGCTCAGCTGGCTAGAGCACCTGCCTTGCACGCAGGGGGTCATCGGTTCGAATCCGATATTCTCCACT
Source organism: Bacteroidaceae bacterium (assembly GCA_963668535.1). GTDB lineage: Bacteria > Bacteroidota > Bacteroidia > Bacteroidales > Bacteroidaceae > F22. Next base: position 709,305 of record OY764867.1, on the reverse strand, counting down.
TAGAATAATTATTTGATGCTTTATAGTATCGAGGCGTTATTCAGATTGATCTTTGACATATTGTACAACCAATTTTCTGTTATGAAATCATGTAAATGATAGATTAACCGTAAAGTAACGAATTTATACGAGCGCATTTAGTAGCAATACTAAATGAGTATAGAAGAAAGTAATTAAGGGCGCATGGCGGATGCCTTGGCTCTCGGAGGCGATGAAGGACGTGATAAGCTGCGATAAGCTGCGGGTAGGTGCAAATAACCATTGATCCGTGGATTTCCGAATGGGACAACCTAGTATGTTGAAGACATATTATCCTAAAATAGGAGGCCAACGCAGGGAACTGAAACATCTTAGTACCTGTAGGAAAAGAAAACAAAAGTGATTCCCCTAGTAGTGGCGAGCGAACGGGGATTAGCCCAAACCATTAATGTTCCGGCATTAATGGGGTTGTAGGACCACGTTGTGGGACCATAAGTAGTGACTGGAACACACTGGAAAGTGTGATCATAGAGGGTGATAATCCCGTACAGGAAGCGACTTAGGCCCTAGTGGTATCCTGAGTAGCGCGGAACACGAGAAATTCTGTGTGAATCTGCCAGGACCATCTGGTAAGGCTAAATACTCCCGAGAGACCGATAGCGAACAGTACCGTGAGGGAAAGGTGAAAAGTACTTCGAATAGAAGAGTGAAATAGTTCCTGAAACCATGCGCTTACAAGCGGTCGGAGCATCTATATGGTGTGACGGCGTGCCTTTTGCATAATGAACCTACGAGTTACTTTCACTGGCAAGGTTAATTGTCTAGAGACAAGTAGCCGAAGCGAAAGCGAGTCTTAATAGGGCGCCATAGTCAGTGTGAGTAGACGCGAAACCAAGTGATCTACCCTTGAGCAGGTTGAAGGTTAGGTAACACTAACTGGAGGACCGAACCAATAAGCGTTGAAAAGCTTCTGGATGACTTGAGGGTGGGGGTGAAAGGCTAATCAAACTTGGAGATAGCTCGTACTCCCCGAAATGCATTTAGGTGCAGCCTATAGAATTACTAATGTGAGGTAGAGCGACTGATAAGATGCGAGGGCTTCGCCGCCTATCAAGTCTTGATAAACTCCGAATGCGCATTAGTTTAATCTATGGAGTGAGGGCATGGGTGCTAAGGTCCATGTCCGAGAGGAGAAGAATCCAGACCATCAGCTAAGGTCCCTAAATAACCACTAAGTTGAACTAACGAAGTAAGATTGCTAAGACAGCTAGGATGTTGGCTTGGAAGCAGCCATTCATTTAAAGAGTGCGTAACAGCTCACTAGTCGAGGAGTTTTGCATGGATAATAATCGGGCATAAGTGGTTTACCGAAGCTATGGATCCCTTATGGGATGGTAGGGGAGCATTCTACTCTGCGTTGAAGATATACCTTGAGGTGTGTTGGAGCGTGTAGAAAAGCAAATGTAGGTATGAGTAACGATAAAGGGGGTGAGAAACCCCCTCGCCGAAAGACTAAGGTTTCCTGATCAACGCTAATCGGATCAGGGTTAGTCGGGTCCTAAGACTAAGCCTAATGGCGATGTCGATGGCCGAATGGGTTAATATTCCCATACTAGTATAATATAGTGATGTGGTGACGGAGAAGTGAAAGCATCGCCATCTGACGGAATAGATGGTTAAAGGGTGTAGATATACGCTTGGTAGGCAAATCCGCCGAGTGTGTCGAACCTGATAGTACTCAGACGTCTTTGGACTGATGAGATAGTATGTGTAACCATGCTCCCAAGAAAACCCGCTAAACGTTAATTATTATACTACCCGTACCGTAAACGGACACACGTAGTCGGGATGAGTATTCTAAGGCGCTTGAGTGATTCGCGGTTAAGGAACTAGGCAAATTAACCCTGTAACTTCGGGATAAAGGGTCCCTACTTTTAGTAGGGCGCAGAGAATAGGTCCAGGCAACTGTTTACCAAAAACACAGGGCTGTGCAAAATCGAAAGATCACGTATACAGCCTGACACCTGCCCGGTGCTGGAAGGTTAAGAGGAGAAGTTATCTTCGGAGACGCTTTGAATTGAAGCCCCAGTAAACGGCGGCCGTAACTATAACGGTCCTAAGGTAGCGAAATTCCTTGTCGGGTAAGTTCCGACCTGCACGAATGGTGTAATGATCTGGACACTGTCTCAACCGCGAGCTCAGTGAAATTGTAGTATCGGTGAAGATGCCGATTACCCGCGATGGGACGAAAAGACCCCGTGAACCTTTACTATAGCTTAACATTGAATTTGGGCACGTGATGTGTAGGATAGGTCGGAGACTTTGAAGTTGGCACGCTAGTGTTGATGGAGTCGCTGTTGAAATACGACCCTTTACTTGTTTGAATTCTAACTCGCTAATGCGAGGACATTGTTTGGTGGGTAGTTTGACTGGGGTGGTCGCCTCCAAAAGTGTAACGGAGGCTTCTAAAGGTACCCTCAGGACGATTGGTAACCGTCCGTAGAGTGTAATGGCATAAGGGTGCTTGACTGGGAGACTTACAAGTCGATCAGGTAGGAAACTAGAGCATAGTGATCCGGTGTTTCCGCATGGAAGGGACATCGCTCAAAGGATAAAAGGTACTCCGGGGATAACAGGCTGATCCCTCCCAAGAGCTCATATCGACGGAGGGGTTTGGCACCTCGATGTCGGCTCGTCACATCCTGGGGCTGGAGAAGGTCCCAAGGGTTGGGCTGTTCGCCCATTAAAGTGGCACGCGAGCTGGGTTCAGAACGTCGTGAGACAGTTCGGTCTCTATCTATCGTGGGCGTATGAAATTTGCGTGGCTCTGACACTAGTACGAGAGGACCGTGTTGGACAGACCTCTGGTTTACCAGTTGTATCGCCAGGTGCATTGCTGGGTATCTACGTCTGGATCGGATAAGTGCTGAAAGCATCTAAGTACGAAGCCGGCCACAAGATTAGATTTCTTAGGGTTGTTGTAGACGACAACGTTGATAGGCTGCAGGTGTAAAGGTGGTAACATCAAAGCCGAGCAGTACTAATTGCCCGTTCACTTTCTTCTAGTATATGTTCTTTACTTTAGTAATGATATTTGTTTGTACGATATGTCTACCTTATTTAGGTGACTATAGCATTAGGGTTCCACCTCTTCCCATTCCGAACAGAGAAGTTAAGCCTAATCACGCCGATGGTACTGCGTAACTGTGGGAGAGTAGGTAGTCGCCATTTTTTAGTGAGGCCTTCGAGATATGTATCTCGGAGGTCTCTTTTTTTTGTGTTATACACCGGGGGGGCTATAATGTATCTTTCTACAAAGATTGATGCTAACTACAGTGAGCATGATTCTTCTGGTAATGCTTACGAGTTATGGAAAATAGATAACGAAGTGTGTTTATTTGATGCTTAAATGTATCTTATGACAAATCGGAAGGTATAAAAAACATAAGGGAACGTATGCTTACATTTTTCTTATTAACTTTGTGCCAATGATAATCTTTAATTTAATCTATGGCGATGAGAACACGATTAATACATAATTTTGTAGCCACTTGTAGTTTATTCCTCTTAGTAAATATGCCCTTTCAATGTATGCAAGCTGCTAGCTTAAGTACAGATGGGATGCAACATCTTGCTAAATTGAGTCATCAAGGGGTAGAAAACAAATTGGGATTCAAGGCACATACTTTGAAAATAAGTAAACATGATTTCCGATATGTCTTAGACTTGAGTGGAAGTTGGAATTGTACACTCGATTCGCTTAATCAGGGCATTCAAGAAGCTTATTGGACAAAACAGTTTGCTCATACTGTTATTCTTCCAGGTACTACAGATACTAATCATATTGGAAACAAAAATACAAATAAATCCGAGACTACCCATTTGTCACGTTATTATACCTATCAGGGGGCTGCTTGGTATAGTAAGGAAGTTGTTATTCCTAGTGATTTGAAAGACAAGCATATTATTTTATTCATGGAGCGTACGCGTCCAACACGAGTATGGGTGGATGCACAGTTTATAGGGTCGAATAATAACTTATCTACACCGCATCGCTATGACTTGTCTGCTGTTTTGACACCAGGTACACATCGTATAACAATACGTGTAGACAATGGTACGAGCATTCCTACGCAGATTCGTTCAAATTCTCATGCATGTGCAGAATCAACACAAACAAATTGGAATGGTATCATAGGGCGAATTGAGCTTCAAGGTATGAATCCATTGCATATACAGTCTATCAATACCTATTCAGATATCGAAGCAAAGTGTGTGCATGTCAAAGTTACGTTATCCCAGTCCAAAAATTTGGAAGGAAAGAAAATCGTTTTAAAGGCTTCTACTTTCAATACAAATTATAAGCATCAAGTTAAAGCTAAAACGTGTGTATTGGAAAATGATCAACGTGAATATGATTTTTGTTATTCGCTAGGTAAGCATGTACAGTTATGGAGTGATGTTTCTCCTGCTTTGTATCGTCTCAATGTTGAGTTAGTAGGTGTGGACAAGCAAGAGGTCATTTTTGCCATGCGAGACTTCCAAGCAAAAGGTACACAATTTTATATCAATGGAAAAATAACGTTCTTACGAGGCAAACACGATGCTTGTGTATTTCCATTGACTGGATATCCTCCAATGGATATAAATGGCTGGAGACGATATTTTAGAATATGTAAAGAATATGGTTTGAATCACTGCCGTTTTCATTCATGGTGCCCACCTGAAGCCTGTTTTGCAGCTGCTGATTTAGAAGGTATATATTTGCAACCAGAACTTCCGATTTGGGGTGAATTCTCAGAGAAAGCTAAAGAGCTCATGAATTTCCTTATGAAAGATGGAGAAGGGATACAATCCGAATATAGTAATCATCCTTCTTTTACTTTATTTTCCCTTGGGAATGAATTGAATGGTAAAATAGAGGTGATGAAACGATTTGTCCATAGGTACAGAGAGATGGAGAACAGACACCTATATACATATGGCTCCAATATTTATCTAGGAGGTGCAGGACATATACCAGGAGAAGACTTTTTAGTGGCGTGTCGAGTGGGATGGGGAGATAAATATACTACGCATGTGCGAGCCTCTTTTTCTTTCGCTGATGCTGATCAAGGAGGCTACCTAAATAATACATATCCCAATACTCAGATGAACTTTGATAAAGCACTACTGAAATCATCTGTTCCAGTTATTGGTCACGAAACTGGTCAATACCAGATTTATCCAAACTATAATGAAATAGGTAAATATACTGGAGTGCTTGCACCGTGGAATTTTGAGGTATTTCGTGCACATTTGGAGCAGAAAGGTATGGGGCAGCAAGCTGATGATTTCTTTAAGGCTTCTGGGGCTTGGGCTGTAGAACTGTATAAAGCTGATATTGAAATGAATCTTCGTTCAACACATATGGCTGGTTTCCAGTTGCTTGATTTGCAAGATTACCCCGGACAAGGCTCTGCCTATGTCGGTGTCTTAGATGCTTTTATGGATAGTAAGGGATTGGTTACGCCAAGAAAATGGCGAAATTTTTGTTCAGAAGTTGTCCCTTTATTGCTGATGAAGAAGTATTGTTGGACAGAGAATGAAGAGTTTAATTCAATTCTTAAGATTGCTAATTATGCAGAAAAATCTCTAGAAGGGAAAAAACTATTATGGATGTTGAAAAATGGGCATACTGTTCTTTCCAAAGGCAAAGCGACTATACCTTCTGGCATGGGAGTACTAAATCTAGATACTATTCGTACAGTACTGCCTACAATGAAAGATGCTTATAAGGCTACTCTTTCTTTATATATAAGTGGTACTGATTATCAGAATACTTATCCTATATGGGTGTATCCAAAAAGAGGTACGATTCAGAGTAAAGATATTAAAATAGTACACCAGTTGTCGGATAATGTGATAGCTTCCCTGCAACATGGGGAAAAAGTATTGCTGATGCCAAATCAAAAAGACTGCAAGGGTGTTACGGTTGGTGGACTTTTCCAAACAGATTACTGGAACTATAGAATGTTCAAAAGTATTTGCGATTATTTAAAAAAGCCTATTTCTCCAGGAACATTGGGATTATTGACAGACTCAAAACATCCAGTATTTAATCATTTCCCTACAGAAAATCATACGAATTGGCAATGGTATTCTATAGTAAAGAATAGCTATCCGTTGATCTTGGATCATCTACCTCAAAATTATCGTCCTATTGTGCAAGTAATAGATAATGTAGAGCGTAACTACAAATTGGGACTGTTACTAGAACTGTCTGTAGGTAAGGGAAAATTATTAATTTGTATGGCAGATTTGAGCAATCAAAATGATGTACCTGAAGTTTCTCAATTTTATAATAGTCTCTTACTTTATATGGATTCTCCAGAATTTCATCCTACGACCTCTATTAGTCCTTCTGATTTGCTTCAATTATTTACTCCAGTTAGTAAGTCAGATACCATTAAGGAATTAAAAAATATTTCTTACGACTAGATGAGATAGGACTTTGTATACAAGATCTATATTTATTTTTTTGCAAATAGTCTTTTCTTTAGCCACTCTCTAACAGGAATATCATATAGTTTTAGAGAAGCATATGCTACAAGTAGTGATAAAATAAATACGCCAATACCAACAAAAATACGCATTTCTATAGGAGCGTCTTTATGATTACTAGCCCAAGACCAATGTAGGTAAATTAGTGGATAATGTGTGATGTATAGTGGATAAGAAATTTCTCCTAAAAAAGTACAAACCTTTTTGCCTACTGCACTTTTTATCTTACTACCAGCGCCTATCAAAACGATTATAGGAAAGCATACTATAATTGTTACGGCCTCGTACATCCCATTATACCAAGTGTGGATAATTTGTTCGTTGCCATTAGGTAAGTGAATTGTATGCATCCCTCCGATATTGGGCATGGCTAGTAGTATACAGATAAAAACACTACACCAAAAGAAGCCATTTTTGATTCGTATAAAATGTCCAATACGAGATAAAAACAAACCTGTCATAAATGGGAATAGTAATCGGGTAGTGGCAATATAGATTTGTTTTTGCTCCCAACTCCATCCACCTATAACGGTGTGAGCTGACCAACTTTTGGTGTCAATAAGTCCAAATATATTTAACCCCAACGTCAAGTCGAGTGTAAGGATTGCGGCTGCAAATATTAATATAAGTAGTGGTAATTTCTTTATCCTTCGTAAAAGAATAGCGTATAAAATATTTCCAATATACTCCCATTGTAAAGACCAAGCTGGGGAGTTGAGTGGATTGGTTTCACCCCAACCACGGATATCCCACGAAGGAAGTGCAGGTAAAATAGTCATGCAATATATACCTAGAATAAGTACTTTATACCAAGGTGTTACAGCAATTTTTGGAAAGACAGCACTAGCTCCTAAATAGAAAAGTAATATACCTATAAATGTACCCAATATAAGCATTGGATGGAGACGAATAAGTCGACGTTTGAAAAAACTCCAAAGTTTCATTTGATTATTCCATCTGTCATCGTAGGCATATGCGATAACAAATCCAGAAAGCATGAAGAAAAAATCAACGGCAAGGTATCCGTGATTGATTATTTGAAAGACTGGTCCGTTAGAGTATGTTTCAAACAAGTGAAAGGCTAATACTAGGACCGCCGCAACACCACGAAGCCCATCTAAAATTTCATAACGGGGTTTTGAGTCAAAGTAAATGGTATTTGTTTTCATCGTGTATGGTATAGATTTATAAATTGTATAATTGCCAGTTTATCTTTTCACAAAGAAGCGTACCAATAAAAAGTTTATAGGAACGCAAATACACATGGTGGGAATTAGAGCCCATTGTTCTGCTACACCAATATATATGAATAAGTTTACTAAGCCTATTTGAAGCCCCATATTAATCATATGGCTAAAAACAAAGCCTAACCCACGTTTAGCATTTGGTTTAACCTTGAAAGTGAAGTAAGTCGTCAGAATAAAATTAAATACCATACTGACTAAGTAACTAACAACAACACAGCTAGTTAATGCCCATATCGGGAGTGTATGTACATGGTCTGATGAAAATATCCAATGAGCAAAAATAGAAATACAGATATTGTATATGACAAATTGCAATATTGAGGCTAGTCCACCTACTAGACCAAATTTAAAGACTTCCAGAAGTCTCGGATTATCTTTAATTAGCTGTTTCAGTTTTTCCATCATGTGTTTGGTTTATTTGGCTATTATTCGCTTGGGGTAAAGATAGTCATATTTGTAGAAGTTTCTTCCTCACTCGTGTGATTTTCTTTAGGTTCATGTAGCTTTTTGCGAATGATGCGTGTTCGATGTGTTAGTAAAATTACAGCAAGTATAATGGCCACACTGTCTGCAATGGGGCCAGCATACAATACGCCCTTTATTCCTATGAAATGTGGGAGGATTATTAGTAATGGGATCAAGGTTAGTATTCTTCGACTAAGGGAGGTCATGACTCCATATATTGGTTTGCCAATAGCTGTAAAGAAGTTACCTGTTACTGGAAGCAGTCCATTAAATATACACATGACCATAAAGATGCGAAAATATTGCTCTGCAAATTCAAAAAACAACTCTGAATGTCCTCCAAAAATGCTTGCTAATTGTCTTGGAAATACTTGAAAACAGATAAAAGATATACTACCGATAATTAGAGAACGAATAACTATATAGCGCAGAATATTCAATACACGATCGTATTTCTTTGCTCCATAATTAAAACCTACAATAGGTTGTGCACCTTGGATCATACCGATATTGATAGCAACAAATATGTAGTTGATTTTAGAGATAATACCTACAACTGCTAGTGGAATTTCACTACCATATTTACTTTGTGCTCCATAATGGGTTAAGGTATTATTCAATACGATTTGCACAAGCATCATAGAAATAAAAGCATTGAATGGAGTTATACCAAGTCCAAGTATCTTTTTTACAGTTTGCCAATGTAACCGTGTATACCGCCATGATAATTTTATGGAATGAAATCTATAACGAAAGTAATATATGCTTAGAATGAAAGAAACAGCTTGTCCTACAACTGTAGCCCATGCAGCACCAGCAATGCCCATATTGAATCCAAAAATAAGGATGGGGTCTAGTATCAGATTAATGATACTACCAACCATTAGAATGAACATAGAGAATTGTGGGTTGGCATCGGCACGTACTAATTGGCTAGCTGCCATAGCACTCATGAAGAAAGGAAGCCCTAATATTGTGATACGACCATACTCTGTAGCCAATGGCATTACTGCAGCAGTAGCCCCAGATAATTGTAAAATAGGTGACAATAAAAGATTACATAGTACAACTAGCGTTAAGCTTACGAGTAGGATTAGAGTTAATGCATTTCCTACGCTAAACCCTGCACTTTCTTCGTTTTTAGCGCCTAATGATAGATTAAATCGGGCACTCCCACCTATGCCAATAAGATAAGCTATACCGGTAGAGATTGTTGTCAGAGGGAAAAGAACATTAGTCGTAGCATTTCCTAGTACACCAATACTTTGTCCTATAAAAATTTGATCGGCTATATTATAGAATGCGCCGACCAAACCACTAATGATAGCTGGTAACGCAAATTTGGGAATTAGACTAGAAATAGGAGCAATACCAAGGAGCTCCTGGTTATTTTGTTTGGTCATATATAAGTTCCTTTTGGTATTTGCAAAGATAGTAATAAATCGAGAACCTGTTACCGATTTCACGCTTGCTTATAAAAAAGCACAGGTTTTGTTTGTTTTTGGCTCATGATAGTCTTATTTTTGTACACTTTGATAAAGTACTAAACCAAACTATGTTGATTAACTAAAGAAAAAACATGAATAATGAACTAATCACTTTGGCTATAACGACTTTTACTGGTCTATTTGCCATCATGAATCCTCTGGCTACAGCTCCGGCTTTTGTTGGCCTAGTTGTTGATCGAACTCCTGCAGAAAAAAAGAGAATAGCCAAAAACTCTTGTTTTTATGCTTTTATTATTACTTGCTGTTTTGTAATACTAGGAAAATATTTATTTCAACTTTTCGGTTTAACTATTCCTGCTTTTAAAATCACTGGTGGATTGTTACTTGGATATATTGGTTTTGAAAAATTGATTTCACGTGAGTCAAAAATTCAATCTCCCAAGGAGACTAAAATAGATGAAAGCATTGCTATTTCTCCTATTGCAATTCCTATATTGGCAGGGCCTGGTACTTTAGTTACAGCTATGAATGTGGTTACCAACGGTTCTATGGCTAATATGGCTGTGGTTATTGGTGTATTGGCTATATTACTAGTGCTCAATTTTATAGCTTTTCGCGGTAGTGCTTGGTTAATGTCTCATCTCAATAAAAATATGGTGCAAGTCATAGGTAAAATTATGGGTTTGATATTAGCTATTATAGGAACAGGCATGGTGATTTCTGGTGTGAAGTTAGCTGCGCTATAATTGAACTATACAACAAATATATAAAATGCCACAACAATGATCTGTTGTGGCATTTTGTATATATGTGAAGTATAACTTAATTTATTGGGTAAGTTCTTCCTTTGTCTTTTGTGATACGATGTGTCCGTGTTTAAATAGGCCTGTTCTAATTAGTTTACCTTGTTTGTTGTATTCTTTAAAACCTCCCTCTTTCACTCCTTGAATAAAGGTCCCTACAAATTTCTTACCATCGGTAGATATGATAATACCTTTTCCGTCCCATTGTCCATTTTTAAATTGGCCTTCGTACAGTGTACCATCTGCCATAGTCATCTTGCCTTTTCCATTAGGCTTATTGTTGGACCAATATCCAATATAACTACTCCCGTTGTTGGCTTTATACGATCCTTTGCCATGGCGCATGCTATTGTGCCAGTCACCTTCATAGCGAGTACCATTTGCCCATTCGAATACACCATGTCCTTCACGTCGACCATTTCTAAAGTTCCCTTCGTATTTATCTCCGTTTGGGAAAGTGTACACACCATGTCCAGTACGTTGTCCGAGGATATAACTTCCTGAATATTTTTCACCAGAGGCAAATGTGTAGGTCCCTTCACCATTCTGAACGCCCTGACTCCATTCACCTTCGTATTTATCCCCGTTGGTATATATGTAGATGCCACGTCCTTGACGATAATCATTTACCCATTCACCAGCATAGCTACTACCATCACTCCAGTGTAAAGTGCCATGACCTGTCTTTGCATCATTCAACCATTGCCCATCATACGTACTACCATTGGCCCATGTGTAGACACCTTCTCCGACGCGTTGATCCATATTCCATGCCCCTACGTATGTGTCTCCATTATAGTATTTCATGGTCCCTTTTCCACTGCGCAAGTTCTCTTTCAAAGAACCTTCATAACGGTTGTTGTTTGGATAATAGTACACTCCATGTCCTTGCATTTGATTGTTGTACCAATCTCCAAAATACGATGTTTTATCTGCTCCATGGAAGCTCCCATATCCTTGGCGTTTCCCTTTTATAAAGTTGCCTTCGTAGTGACTTCCATCACTATACTCGCATTCACCGTAGCCATATGGACGACCACTACGAACATCTCCATAATACACACTTTTATCTTTATATGTATAAGTGCCAACATGTATGTCATCTCCTGCCCAAGTGGTGGTTGATAGACTGAAGAGTATAGCGATGCTACTTATTCTTATTATTTCTTTTTGTATCATGATTTTTCAATTTCAATGTTTCCTACAACAATTTCTTTTATGTCGTCTATACGTAAGTAGGTTTTTGCTAAACGTTGCATCTCACTTGGAGTCATATCTTGTGTTACTTGAACAATTTTATCCAGTTCTTCCAATGGTAGATTATATTCGTGAAGAGTCAACCAATATGAAGATATACCGAATAATCCTTCAATCTTTCGACTGTTTTCCCCAATCATATAATTACGTAAACGTTCCATCTCTTCCTCACTGACTATCTCATCTTGTAATCGATGTAATTCTCTATAGACACTTTCTATGAGTTGTTTTACGTGTTTGGAGTCTGTTTGTGCACTAATTACATATACACCTCCAAGAGGAGAACCACTAATGGTGGCACCGATGCCGTAGGTTAATCCTTCTTTTTCACGAATTTGTGACATTAATCGACTACCAAAATATCCACCTAGTAATGTCATTAACATCTGTACACCATGAATATCTGGATGATACATAGTAATGGCTGGGGCAACAAGATTTATAGCGCACTGTTGTGCCTCTGAGCGGGTGACAAGAACCTGTTTGTTTGTACATGGATTCATTGGGTAGTTGGGAAAACTTATTTTTTCATGAGATGTACGTATCCCAAAATCGACAGATCCAAATGTACTTGCTAAAGCATCAATGATTATATCGTTATATTGTCCTGTAAGTAATAACCAACATTTTGCAGCAATGTAATGCTGCTTATGAAAGTTACGTAAGATTTCTACATTTAATTTGTTATAATCATCTTCCTGAAGAAGTTCCCCAAGCGGATGATTAGAGCCATATATTGCTTTGCTTCGTTCACGACTTGCCAAGTAGGTCACTTTTTCCATTGACACAAGCCACTCGTGCTTGTCTTGACTCACTTTTTGAGTAAGTTCATGTTGGGGAAAAGTAGGAGTTGTAATTAGCTCATAAAGTAGTTTAATCAGTTTTGGCGCATGTTTGGTGAGTGAGAACAGTGTAAAATTTGTGTCGTACATATTCGCATTAACAGACATAAATGCACCATATGTGTCTAACATCTCTGCTATTTCTCCAGAGGTGTATTTTTCGGACCCTTCTTGAATCATTTTACAGGTCATTCCTGCTACTAGTCGTTGTGGCTCAATTAAACGTCCAGCTTCGAAAGTAACGTCCAAACGAATTACTTGTTGATTACCTGTACATACTGTTTGTAGTTCTACTCCATTAGGAAGTAGTTGTGAGCTAGGAGGAATCAAGCTGATTGATTCGCCATTTCTAAGAGGAGGTGCGACGGTACGATCGAGTGGAGCTGTATGTTGTTGCGTCATTTCAAATTAAAATTAATTGCTTAGATATTTTTAATCAATTGAGCTGCTTTTTCTAAATCTTCAGGGGTGTCAATTCCTACTGTGGCTATATTAGTTTCAGCAGTCCAGATGGTGTATCCATATTCTAACCATCTCAGTTGTTCAAGACTTTCCGCTGTTTCAGTAACTCCATAGGGGAGTTGAGATACCTCATCAAGCACTGCACTGCGAAATGCGTACATGCCAATATGTCTATAATAAATATGTTTCTTGAGCCAATCTTTCTTTTCTACACCACGTAGGTGTGGAATAGGTTCGCGACTAAAATAGATGGCACGACCAGCTTTACTACGCGCTACCTTGGGCGAGTTTGGATCCAATAGTGCTTCGATTGGTTCACTAGCAGAAAAAGGCCGTACTAAAGTGGCGATCTGTGTTGATGGGGCTTGTTGGAAACAGTTGATTAAACTTGTGATTTGGCTTGGTTGAATAAATGGCTCATCTCCTTGTATGTTGACTGCTATGTCGTAGCTTGTATTATGTTTTTGCATCATAATATGTAAAGCTTCTCTACAGCGATCTGTTCCACTGCGATGGTTAATATCTGTCATTACAACTTCTCCTCCAAATGATTCAACAATTGAGGCAATACGTTCATCATCTGTGGCTACACATACTGTAGGTATAGCTTGTTTAACTCGTTCGTATACCCACTGTATTACAGGCTTGTTGCCCAACATAGCTAATGGTTTACCTGGAAATCGAGTCGATGCATATCGAGCTGGTATAATTCCGATTACTTTCATTGCAATCTGTTCTAGTTTTTAATTATTTTTTGTTACCTTTGCGCATATAGGTTCTATTGAGACACAAAGAAAAAAGTACTGATATGACTCATCATCGCTGTATAATTTGTCTAGGAAGCAATCATCTCCCTATCCCACATATGACTTATGCTCAACAAGCTTTGACTGAGCTTTGGCCAAGTATTGTATTTGAAGCAGAGTTGCACACTCCTGCACAAGATATGGACATGGACGCTGAGCCATTTGTCAATCAAGTTGCTCATTTCAACACTTCGCTTACTATTGATGAAGTCAAGAGACTTTGTAAACAAATCGAACACAATTGTGGACGATGTAGAGCTGAAAAGGAACAACATATTATTCGTATGGACATTGATTTGCTTATCTATGATAAAATCATATTAAAACCTAAACAATTACGCTGGCCATGGTTGAAACACTTAGCGGTACTTGCGATAAATAAAAAGAAGTAATTATTATTTATTTCATTATATCTCTGAGACTCAATACCGTGTGATTACTGGAAGAAATCATCTAATCCGTCATCTTGTTTATCCCTATCTTGCAATATAGGATTGTTGTTAACAGCTTCTTTACATGGCTCATAATCTTCCATAATAGGAAAAATCGTATCAGGTTGTATCTCTAATTGCTTATCAGCATATACTTTTTTCATATATTCAGCCCAAATTGGTAAGGCCATAGAAGCACCTTGTCCATAATACATACGATCAAAATGGATGTCACGTTCTTCTCCACCTACCCAACATCCTGATACTAAATTAGGGGTGATACCCATGAACCAACCATCTGAGTTCCCGTTGGTAGTCCCTGTCTTTCCAGCTATTGCACCATCAAATTTGTATCTGTAACGTAGACGCACACCAGTACCATGGTCGATGACTTCACTGAGCATATCTAACATTTTTTGGGTACTCTCTTTACTAATGACTTCTTTCATCTTAGGGGTTAAGTCTAGTATGATATTACCATGATTATCTGTGATACGACTTACCATCATGGGTTTACATCGTATACCGCCATTGGCAAATGTTGTATATGCGCTTACCATTTCTTTGACTGAAATATCACATGGACCTAAGCAAAGAGCTGGGGTTGGTTGTAATGATTGATTTTGGATACCAAACGAATGTAACATACGTACCAAACTGTATGGAGATAATTTAGTCATTAGGTAAGCCGATATCCAGTTATTAGAGTTTGCTAGTCCCCAACGTAAGGTCACCATTTCTCCTATTCTTTTGTCACTAGAATTTCGTGGCTTCCAAATTTGTCCATCTTCAGTAACAACTGTTTGTTGTACATTACGCACCATATCACATGGAGTAAAACCGTTTTCCATTGCTAAGGAGTATAGGAATGGTTTAATCGTTGAACCAACTTGGCGACGTCCTTTACTGACCATGTCATACTGGAACACTCTAAAATCTGGCCCACCCACATAAGCTTTTACAGCACCAGTATGTGGGTCCATACTCATAAACCCAGCACGTAGGAAAGATTTATAGTAACGAATACTGTCTAGTGGGGTCATGATGGTATCGCGCATACCATGCCAACTCCATACTCGCATTGGATGTTGCTTGTAGAAGGACTTTTTAATGTCTTTCTTGTTAATGCCTGCTTTAGCCATTGTACGCCAACGATCAGTTTGTTTCATTGCACGTTGTAGAATATTTGCGACCTGTTCTTCAGTAAGATCTGTCGTAAAAGGACGTTGACGTTTGTGTTTCAACTCACGGAAGAAAGCTGGTTGAAGAGTACCCTTTAAATGAGTCTCTACTGCTTCTTCTGCATATTTTTGCATACGCGAATCTATCGTGGTATATATCTTAAGTCCGTCTGTGTAGATATTATAGTATTTACCATCTCTGTTTTTGTATTTATGACAGAAACCATATAATGGATTGGTTGCCCATGCTAAGGAATCGTCGTAATATTGTTGCTTTTGCCAACCGCGGTATTTTGTCTTGTTGGGCTTTTTAGCCGTTAGGATTGTACGTAAATACTCGCGAAAATAAGGAGCTAATCCCTCTTTATGGTCCACACGATGATAATCCAAAGTTATTGGAAGTCTTTTTAATGAATCACAAGTGGCTTGAGTGATATATGATGCTTTATGCATTTGATCCAACACAACGTTGCGACGACCACGAGTGCGTTCTGGTTTGCTGATGGGGTTAAAATAAGCTGGATTTTTACACATACCAATCAGTGTCGCTGCTTCTTCTATTTTTAAATCGATTGGCTTTTCACCAAAATAAGTATTTGCAGCTGTTTGAATACCTACTGCGTTGTGAAGAAAGTCGAATTTATTTAGATACATTGTTAGAATTTCTTCCTTGGTATAGAAGCGCTCAAGCTTTGTCGCAATGACCCATTCAATTGGTTTTTGCATTGCACGGTCCATAAAAGATGAAGCGCTAGGAGAGAAGAGTTGCTTGGCAAGTTGTTGCGTTATAGTAGACCCACCTCCTGCATTGTCTTGACCTAAGATTAATGTTTTGAATAGTACCCGAAAAAGGGCTTTACCATCTATACCTGAATGTTCAGTAAAACGTGCATCTTCAGTTGCAATTAGAGCTTGAACTAAATAAGGAGATAAATTTTCGTAAGAGCAGTATAATCTGTTCTCAGTAGACACTGAATAAGTACCTAATTGTTTGCCATCAGAAGAAACGACTTGTGTCGCAAACTTTACTGTTGGGTTTTGTAATTCCTCAATAGGAGGCATATATCCAATCTTTCCATTGTTAATTAGGACAAACAATGTTACAATGCTTGATAAACCTAGAAAAAAAAGGATCCATAAACTAATAATAATTTTCTTTCTCATGACTGCAAAAGTAGTGACTTTCCTCGGATTTAGCAATTAGAATAGGAAGAAATCTCAGAGTGAGATTTCTTCCTATATATATTTATAACATAATAAATTTAAGCTAATCGATTATCTGTCTTATTTTAGTTGGAAATGCTTGTTGATCGAAGCTGCTAATCTTTGCTTGACTTCTGAAATATCTATCTTTTTGTTTAGTTCTTTTTGTAATGAAGTAACACCTTTGTCTTTAAACCCGCATGGATTGATATAATCGAAAAATTTCAGATCTGTGTTCACATTAAATGCTAATCCATGCATAGTAATGTAACGACTAGATCGGACACCTATAGCACAAATCTTACGTGCATTAGGTCCATTCCCGTCAATCCAAATACCGCGGGCAGAATCTATGCGTGTAGCATGTAGATTGTAAGACTCGCATACCTCAATGACACATTCTTCGAGAAGGTATACATAACTACGTAGATTTAGATGATAACGTTCTAAATCGATGATGGGATAGCAAACAACTTGGCCAGGACCATGGTAAGTAATATCTCCCCCACGATCTATACGGTAAAATGTGGCTCCAAGTTTTGTCAGTGAGGCAGTATCTATGAGTAAATTAGAGTCATTGCCTGACTTCCCTAAAGTATAGACATGCGGATGTTCACAGAAGATGATTGTATCTTCTTGTGTTGGAAGTGATGTTTGTTTTCGTTCCAATTGTGCATAGAATATTTCATGCTGTTTTTCCCAAGCTTTTGGGTAGGGGACTAACCCCCAGTCTACTATTTTTGTTTGCATAGTGATTCGGTTTTAGGAACAATACGTAGAGATATGGACAAAGTTAGCGTTTTTTTTCGGACTTATGCGACAACTTCTTAAAAGAATATGATTATATTTGCCCTGAGAAAGCAGATTAAAACCTAAACCTGTTCATAAGGAGTATGAGTAAGCAGGCTAACAGATAGACATATGGATGAAATTTTGAAATACTTTCCTGAATTGAGCGATATACAACAAGATCAATTTGGACGTTTAGGGGCATTGTATAATGAGTGGAATGCTCGTATAAATGTAATATCAAGAAAAGATATTGATAATTTGTATATACATCATGTGCTCCATTCTTTGGCTATTGCTAAAGTATATGCTTTTGGTGAAGGGACTCGAATCATGGATCTTGGAACTGGAGGTGGATTCCCAGCTATACCATTGGCAATTATGTTTCCTAAAGTACATTTCTATCTAGTAGATCGTATTGCTAAAAAGCTTCGAGTGTGTGAAGAAGTTGGCAAAGCTATTGGGCTTAAAAATATCACGATTCAACACAATCGTGGGGAGGATATACACGAACAATTTGATTTTGTAATTAGCCGTGGGGTAATGCCTATGATGGATCTTTTTGAGATTGTACAAAAGAATATATCCAAAGAAGAAAAAAATATTGTATCCAATGGTCTGATTTGTCTTAAGGGTGGTGATTTGGACGATGAATTAGCACGTTGTGCTGATATTGTCGATATTTTCTCAATTGCTGATTATTTTGATGAAGCGTTTTTTGAGACAAAAAAAATGGTGTATTTGCCAGCTGTTGAAGCCGCAAAATTGTTGCCATCAACTAGTTCAAAAATGTCTAAGACAAAGGGTAGTAAGCAATCTTTTAGAAAGAAAAAAAAATAACCTAAGCATAGCTCGGAAGAGATGAAGATTAAAAAATTTGAATTTAACCTATTTCCAGTCAATACCTATTTGCTCTGGAATGAAAATAATGAAGCGTTAATTATTGACCCAGGTTGTTGGAACAATAAAGAGAAAGAAACGCTAACTACTTATTTAGATACGCATGATTTGGATTTAAAGATGTTATTAAATACACATCTTCATCTAGATCATATATTGGGTAATCCTTATGTGTGTAAGCAGTATAATGTAAAGCCATATGCACATCTAGGGGACGAATTTTGGTTAGAGAATGCTCCCCATCAGTCCCGCATGTTTGGGGTTGAATCGCCAAAACCGCAAGTCCCAATAGGATATCCCGTTGAAGATGGAGATGTTTTAGTGTTGGGTAATGTTTCGTTAGAAGCTATTCATGTGCCTGGACATTCGCCTGGCTCTATTTGTTACTATAGTGCAAAAGATAGATGCTTGTTTGGTGGGGATGTCTTGTTTCAAGGAAGTATAGGTCGTGCCGATTTACGAGGTGGTAATTTTGAGGAACTTCGTGAAGGAATTTGTAAACGACTTTTTACCTTACCTGATGAAACTGTGGTGTATCCAGGACATGGTGCGCCAACAACTATAGGAGTTGAAAAGAGAGAAAACCCTTTCTTTAGATAAAACTGCTTAAATCATGTTTAGGGAAATATTTTCCCTAAACATTTAGATTGTCCTTTTCTTTTGCATGTCTAGACATTTATCTTTATCATTATGTACATTGCAAAAGCTTTTCTCTTAAAAAACGTTTGCATTAATACTTTAAACCTTAGATAATAACTAAATGAAAGACTGTACTATGAAACAATTTAAACACACTGTGTTTGCAGATCGTCATATTGGAGTGACTTCTACTGAAGCAGAACATATGCTTCGTGTAATTGGAGCTGAAAATATGGACGAATTTGTGAAGCAAACTATTCCTCAAGATATCTTGTTGAAGGAAGATATACAACTCCCACCTGCTATGAGTGAATCAGAATATGCTGTTCATATTCAAAAGTTGGGAAAGAAAAATCAATGTTTTACCTCTTTGATAGGGCAAGGGTGGTATGGGACAATTACGCCAGCTGTCATCCAACGAAATGTCTTAGAAAATCCAGTATGGTATACTAGTTATACGCCATATCAAGCTGAAATCTCGCAAGGTCGTCTTGAGGCATTGATGAATTTTCAGACTATGGTTTCTGATTTGACTGCTATGGAACTTTCTAATTGTTCGTTGCTAGATGAAGCTACAGCCGCAGCTGAAGCCGTAACAATGATGATGAATATGCGTAGTCGAAAACAGATAAAAGAAGGGGCACATACAGTCTTAGTTGACAAGCATATTTTTCCAGAAATTTTGGCGGTAATGTACACACGTGCAGTCCCTCAAGGGATATTATTGGAAGTTGTTGATATTGCTCAAACAGAATTTACTGATGAACACATAGGACTTATAGTACAGTATCCAAATAGTGATGGAACAGTCGTAAATTATTCAGAGTTAACCAGACGCGCTCACAAAGCCGATGTACAAGTTGCTGTTATTGCGGATCTTTTAGCTTTGACTTTATTGACTCCGCCTGGAGAATGGGGGGCAGATATTGTCGTTGGTAGTAGCCAGCGTATGGGAATACCTCGTTTTTTTGGAGGGCCATCTGCTGCCTTTTTAGCAGCTCCATTGTCTGCAAAACGTATGGTTCCGGGTCGTATAATTGGATTAAGTGTTGATACGCATGAAAAAACTTGTTATCGTATGGCTTTACAAACACGTGAACAACATATAAAACGTGAGAGAGCTACTTCTAATATCTGTACAGCACAAGCCTTATTAGCTACCATGGCCAGTTTTTATGCAATATATCATGGGCCTGATGGATTAGCTGCTATTGCACAAGGCATACATCTAACCACAATGAGGTTATTAGCTGCCTTGAAAAAGGTAGGTTATAGACCTATAAGTGAGTATGTGTTTGATACTGTACGTCTTGAATTACCCAATTTTGTAAAAGTGAACGAACTACAAGAATTGGCATTAAGCAAGCATATTAATTTACGTTACTTTGAAAATGGGGATGTAGGATTCTCTATTGATGAGCAAGTTACGGAGGAAATAGTGCAGCGTTTAATGACTGTTTTTACACATGCTGCTCATCATGAATGGTCACTTCCCATAATGAATGATGAAGAATGTCCGCCGTGTCACCCAGATTTGATTCGTACTACTTCTTATATGACACATGAAGTGTTTAATTTATATCACAACGAAACAGAAATGATGAGGTATATTAAACGCTTAGAACGAAAAGACATTTCTTTAATACATAGTATGATTCCCCTTGGGTCGTGTACTATGAAACTTAACGCGGCGCAAGAACTTTTACCAATATCTCAGTTAGAATGGGCAGATATTCATCCGCTGGCCCCTCAAGAACAAACTCAGGGATATATTGAAATGTTAACGGACCTTCGTCGTCGTCTTGCTCTCATTATCGGGATGGATGATGTGACTCTTCAACCCAATTCAGGGGCTTCAGGAGAGTATACTGGTTTGCGTATGATTCGGGAGTATCTTACGAGTAAAGGAGAGGGACATCGAAAATATGTGCTTATCCCAGATTCTGCACATGGTACAAATCCAGCATCAGCCATCCAAGCTGGTTATGCAATTTTACACATTAAGTCTGATAAGAATGGTAATGTTGATATTGCTGATTTTGATCGTTTAATTACTGAATATGGTAGCGATATTGCTGCTTTTATGATTACGTATCCATCTACACATGGCATTTTTGAAGTTGATATTCGTTATATGTGTGATGCTATTCATAAAGTTGGAGCTCAAGTATATATGGATGGAGCAAATATGAATGGACAAGCAGGACTAACTTCTCCCGGTTATATTGGGGCTGATGTGTGCCATCTGAATTTACATAAGACATTCGCGATTCCTCATGGTGGCGGTGGCCCAGGTGTTGGTGCTGTTGGTGCTGAGGAACATTTGCTCCCTTTTATGCCTACGCATACACAGTGGGGAAATGGAGGTATACAGGTAGCTAGTGCACCATATGGAAGTGCAGGGGTTATGAGTATTACTTATGGCTATCTTTGTATGATGGGAGCTGATGGATTAAAACGTGCAACACAACAGGCGCTATTGAGTGCTAATTATATTGCAAAAGCATTGGAAGATACATATGGAATTGTTTATAGAGGTGCTAATGGTTATGTAGGACATGAATTGATTTTAGAATGTCGCAGAGTAACTGAAACCACTGGTATTACTGTGAGTGATATTGCCAAACGACTAATAGATTATGGTTATCATGCGCCAACGTTATCGTTCCCAGTATCAGGCACTTTAATGGTTGAACCTACGGAAAGTGAGAGTCTAGTAGAAATAGATAGATTTATTTTGGCTATGCGTGGTATTTGGGAAGAAATTTATCAAGTAGTATCTGGAGAATTCCCTAAAGAAGACAATGTGCTTGTTAATGCTCCTCATCCAGAATATGAAGCTGTGGCTAATTATTGGTCGCATCCGTATTCTCGAGAACAAGCTGTATATCCTAATGAAGAAGTACGCATCAATAAGTTCTGGGTTAATGTATCTCGTATTGATAATACTTTAGGAGATAGACATTTAGTTCCAACTCGATATGGGAGGTTAGAATATAAGTAGAATATATTTTTAAGGGAGTCAGTTTAAGTGTACTGATTCCCTTTTTATTGACTTATTCCTCTGTGTAATGTGATTTTGCGTATACAAAAAAGGCCGAGTAACAAAATGTATGTTAAGTTGTATGGATTTATTGTTTTTTATTTCCGATCACTTCTTTTCTTGATATTAATATTTTTGGGGATTATACGATATAGTGGTATATTTGTTCAACGATATATCCTGATCTAATACGAAGAAGTCAATTTAAACATAGCCTCATGAAAAACTATCAAACCTTATTGTACATTATACTATTTAATTTTTTATTCTTGCATGGAATAGCAAAGGATAGACATTTTGTGTTTTTACAAGAGAGTCATTTATTTTCAGATGAAGAAGTAAATGCTATCTGTAAAGATATAAATGGTGTTTTGTGGGTAGGAACTTCCAATGGGTTAAATTGTTTTGATGGTTATGAGATAACTTCATTTTATCATGATGAAACAGTAAAAAACTCTTTACCTGATAATCATATTATTGGTATCTCTTTAGCTCCGAATAATATGCTTCTTATAACTACGACAAGGGGATACGCTTTTTTTGATCCAATTAAAAGGTGCGTGATTAATAACTTTGATTTGGAAGTGTACCCTAAGATGGTCTCAATGGATGCAATACAACAATTATATAGTGATACTGATAATATTTGGTTTAGTTTTCAAGGTGCAAAAAATATAAAACGATATAGCTATGTATCAAAGAGATTGTACACGTATCCCTTTGCAAAGGAAGATGGGTATATTATTGATAAATCTATTGATCATCAGGTGTTTTTGACTTCAAATGGGCGAGTACTATCTCTAGTAGACACTGCTTTAATTATTAAGGCTGACTTTTCAAATTTGCGTGTTAGTAGTAATCAAGCAAAATTATATGTAGATAAGAAGGGGGTATATTATTATTATCAACCTGGAAAAAGTGGTGTGCTTAGATACATACCAAGTTCAAAACGGTATGATACAATATTAAATGAATATATTATCAATGATTTATGTTTAGATCATGATGGAGCTCTTTGGGTTGCAACAGATCATACTGGTGTTATAATTGTTAACCCGAATAGTGAAATTGAGAATTACCAAACATCTATAGAACTATTCAATTCTATTCCTCATAATAATGTTTTATGTCTGTTTCAAGATACACAGTATGTAATGTGGTTGGGTGGGTATAAGAGGGGAGTGTCTTATCATATAAATATGCAGGCCGATTATGTCAATAATTATCTTAGTACTTTGGGAGATTTGAGCTATATACCAGACGTCACAGCTGTAATGCCTATAAAATCTGGTTGTTGGTTGGCCACAAATGAGCATGGCTTACTTTTTTATAGTCAATTGCAACACAAGGTCGTGAAGGAGTACAATACTCAGACTATGCCTAGTATATCATCCAATGTTGTAGTAAGTCTTTGTGAAGGTGCTAAAAAATCCTTGTGGATTGGGCAATTTTGGGGAGGATTGGCATGTCTAAAAAATGGGGAAGTTATTCAGTATCACCATATTCCAGGAAATAGTAATAGTTTGTCATGTGAAAATGTGTGGGATATATATAGAGATGAAAATAATTTGTTGTGGATTGCAACGTTAGGAGGTGGTCTTCAGTCTTTTGATCCTGTAAAAAAGAGGTTTAAAACCTACAGAATGGAACAATATGCTATGTTGCCTTCTAATGGATTATATTCTATATGTCCTGGACCAAACGATGTCTTATATATTGGGACTTCTAATGGGGTCTGTGCTTTTCATCGTTATACTGAAACTTTTGAATATATTGGTGATGCTCGTTTCAAAGCCCATATGATGAATAGAAGTGATGTTATACAAGTGTATTATGATTCTCGAGGGCTACTATGGATGCTGACACGTACACAACTTTATGTGTATGATACTAAACAAAAGAAATTAATAGACCTCCCTTTTCTTAAAGAAAGAACTCACTTGAAATTTTCTTCTATTGCCGAGGATAATGAGAAGCGAGTGTGTATTGTTTGTGCAGATCAAATTTGGCTTGTTACTGTAAGTCAACGGAAAAACATATCTTCTTACTCTTTTAATCTACGTGCTTGTGGACGTTCCAACTATATTCAAAATAAAGCATTTAATCAAAGGTCTATTGCCTTAGATCATTTAGGGCATTTTTGGATTGGTGGGGGGAAAGGTGTAACATGTATAGATCCTAAAAAAATGTATGACTATACAGAACGCGTTCAAGTTCACCTGAAAGATTTGTTCCTTAAAGGCCAAAAGGTGGTGCCTGATAGTGTGTACAATGGAAGAACTATTTTGTCAAAACCTATTTCTGAATTAACGACTTTGACTCTAAATTATAACCAAAATGTTTTTTCCATTTCAGCATATTCAGATAATATTTTAAATACTTCGGAGCAGCAGTTTGAATACTGGCTTAGTGATGTACAAGAACAATGGATGCCTATAAAAAAGGGAGTTGATGAAGTACATCTTATGAACCTGAAGCCTGGGGATTATATTTTTAAATTGCGTTTGTATGATCCAACTGGGTATTATAAGAGTAATCAAGTAACAATGAAGATTCACATAAACCCTCCAATGTGGCTTACATGGTGGGCTTATTGTCTATATATAATACTCTTGGGAGCATTAAGTATTGGTGTGGTGTGGTTGGTGCGTCATCATTTGCATCAAAAGTATCAGATTTTACAATTGTCGTATGCTGCTCAAAAAGAGAAAGAACTGACAAAATTAAAATTACAATTTTTTACGGACATCTCTCACGAAATACGTACCCCATTATCTTTGATATTAGGTCCATTACAACGCTGCATACAATCAAATGACTTGAATAGTGTAAAAAGGCAAATGGGTGTGATGCAGCAGCATGGGATGTATTTGATGAATTTGGTTAATCAAATTTTGGATTATAGGAAGATTGATGCTTCTGGAACAAAAGTGAATGTGAAAACACATAATTTTTCAGAACAAATTTTAGAGTTGATTGATAAATTTGAGTTCGCAATTTCCCAACAAGAAGCCGAATTAAGTTTAGAAGGTCCACAAAACTTGTGTTGTACATATGATAGTGATTTAATTGAAAAAATATTAACAAATCTGCTATCTAATGCCCTTAAGTATGGGGGACAAAATGTAGCTATACAACTAAATTACGATATTGTTGTTTCTGAGAATTCCAGCGAACTGCCTAAATTAAAGATTTCAGTGGTGGACAATGGACCTGGTATTTCATCAGAAGACCAGCCGTATGTTTTTGATCGTTTTTTTAGAAACACTGATAAAGTGCAATCAAGTACAAATGTAAAGGGAACTGGTATTGGTTTGTATTTAGTGAAAAAATATGTTGATGCTCTAGGGGGCGTTATTACTTTGAGTAATAATGGACATGATAAGAGTGGATGTGTGTTTGAGATATGTATTCCTGTATCTGTAGAACTACAAAGTTCGCAGATAGGAAGCGTACGTATCTCTTCTAAACAAACAGCGAAGATGACTACAGCTTTATCGGAAGTTGTGGCACCTGTTCACAATGAATTGATTCTTATTGTAGATGATGATAATGATTTTAGGGAGTATTTATTAGATACAATGAGGGCGTATTATCATTTAGAGTCTGCATGTAATGGTGTGGAGGCTTGGGATATTATTCCGACTTTGATGCCTGATATAATTATCTTGGATAAGATGATGCCCAAAATGGACGGTATCCAACTTTGTCAATTCATAAAAGAGGATGTGCGTACTGCGCATATTCCTGTTATTATGCTTACTGCTTGTATGGATGATGAGAGTAAAATAGAGGGGTTGTCTTTAGGAGCTGACGATTATTTGAGTAAACCATTTGATTGGGATGTGTTAAATTTGAGAATAGAATATCTTTTAGATAAGAATCGTTTGCAACAAGAAAAATTTCAATATAGAGCTTACGTCGAACCAAGTCGTATGAATCTGTCGGCAGCAGATGAGCTTTTCTTGACAAATGCTTTGAGATATGTACAAGATCATTTGAAAAATGAGGATCTTTCTGTAGAGACATTGAGCAATGAACTTGGAATAAGTCGTGCACATTTATATAAGAAACTAATATTTATTACAGGTAAATCCCCCGTTGAGTTTATTCGTTTAGTAAGACTTAAAACTGCAGCACATATGTTGAAGAATGGAGAGATGAATGTTTCAGAGGTTTCCTATGCTGTAGGTTTCAATACCCCCAAATATTTTTCGAAACAATTTAAAGAGGTTTACAAAGTGTCACCTTCTGCTTTCATAAAGGGGAATGGATAAGGTGTAAATGTTGCTTAGAGGGGTGATAAATGATGCATTTTGGTGATATGCATCATTTATTACCGTAAATGGAATCAAGTGTGTGTCTTATTGTTAATTGCTGCTTGATTTTGTTTTGGTTCTGTTTGTATATATTTGTGTCAAACAATTGAACCAATTAATTTAGTATGAAAAACTTTATTCTTTTAATGTGTACCTGTGGTATCATAAGCTGCAGCTCTCCTAATGTCCAAAAGATGTCTGACGGAGTCGTGGTACAAATATCTCAAGCTAGTACAGAACAGCCACATGCTGTAAGATTAAAAGCAATATCGGATGATATTATTCGTGTTACCGAATTTCCAACTAATGCGATTAAAGATAGGAAAAGCTTAGTTGTGACCAATCAACCCTTATATACCAATGTTGATATTAACGACAATGATTCTGTAGTGACAGTATCAACTGCTTCATTACAAGCACACGTTAATAAATATTCTGGTTCTGTACGTTTCTCAGATTTGCAGGGTAATACATTGCTTAAAGAGGTCGATAATACTGCTAAATTCACTCCAATTACTGTAGATGGTACGAGTGGATTCAGCACATATCAACAATTTATGTCTAAAGAT
This sequence comes from Bacteroidaceae bacterium, assembly GCA_963668535.1. GTDB lineage: Bacteria > Bacteroidota > Bacteroidia > Bacteroidales > Bacteroidaceae > F22. The sequence continues at coordinate 682,379 of OY764867.1, read as the reverse complement.
GATGAAGCCTTTTGGGGATTAGGACAACATCAATCAGATGAGTTTAATTATAAGGGTAAAAATGAATCCTTATTTCAATATAATACGAAAGTTTCTATCCCATTTATTCAATCATCAAAGCACTACGGCATTTTGTGGGATAATTATTCTTTGTGTAGATTTGGCGTGCCTACAGATTATAAACAGTTAGATGAACTGTTTGAACTTTCTACCCCAAATGGTAAAAAAGGAAGTCTTTTGGCAACTTATACTGCATCTGCTAGCCATGATAAACAACGTTTGAGTCGATTAGAGAATCAAATTTATTATGAAGATATTCAAACTATAAAGAATTTACCTTCGCAATTTCCACTTGATGGATCTCTTGTTACTTATGACGGGTTTATTAATGCTAAATCATCTGGTAAGTACTTCTTCCAATTATACTATGCAGGATATGTAAAAGTTGTTGTTGATGGAAAGATAGTTGTACCTGAACGTTGGCGTACGGCATGGAATCCAAACGCTTACCGTTTCCAGTTTAAGTGTACAAAAGGTGAAAAGTTACCTCTGCATATTGAATGGAAACCTGATGGAGCTGTCTCTTACTTAGGATTGCGTGCAGTGCTTCCTGAGTCGGATGAAGAACAAAATAATCTTTCATTTAGCACTGAAATGGGGCAAAATATTGACTATTATTTTGTCAAAGGAGATAATGCAGATAGAATTATTTCTGGATATCGTAAATTAACTGGTAAGGCACCCATTATGCCTAAGTGGGCTATGGGATTTTGGCAAAGCAGAGAACGATATCGTACTCAAAAGGAACTACTCGGTATATTAAATCATTTTCGAGAAAACCATATTCCGATTGACAATATTGTTCAAGATTGGAACTATTGGAAAGAAGATGCATGGGGAAGCCATGAATTTGATAAAAATCGTTTCCCATCTCCAAAAGAGATGATTGATTCTGTTCATAAACAACATGCTAAATTTATGATTTCAGTATGGCCAAAATTTTATTGTACAACTAAGAACTTTAAAGAATTTGACGAAAAAGGTTTAATGTACAGACAGGCTGTTAAAGATAGTCTAAGAGATTGGGTTGGCCCAGGGTATGTTGGCTCATTTTATGATGCATACAGCGATGAAGCTAAAAAGATATTTTGGCGTCAAATTCAAGAACATTTGTATCCATTAGGTATCGATGCTTGGTGGATGGATGCTAGCGAGCCTAATGTAAAAGATTGTACAGATATGCCTTATAGGAAGGCCTTATGCGGACCTACTGCGTTAGGATCATCTACAGAATTTTTTAATGCTTATGCACTAGAAAATGCTAAGGCTATTTATAACGGACAAATGTCGACTGATTCTACTAAGCGTGTTTTTCTATTGACTAGATCTGGGTTTGCTGGTATACAAAAGTATTCTACCGCTGTATGGAGTGGTGATATAGCATCTAGATGGGAAGATATGAAAGCTCAAATAACTGCTGGATTGAATTTCTCGTTGGCTGGTGTTCCTTATTGGAGTATGGATATTGGTGGTTTTTGTGTTGAAAATCGTTATTCAAGAGCACAACAACTATACCTACATTCTGGAGTCGTTAATGAGGATTTAAAAGAATGGCGTGAATTGAATTCTAGATGGTATCAATTTGGTGCGTTTGTTCCATTGTTTAGAGCGCATGGACAATTTCCGTATCGTGAAATATGGCAGATTGCACCTAAGGGAAGTAAAACGTATCAAGGTATTCTTTATTATATGAAACTTAGATACAAATTAATGCCATATATATATTCACTTGCAGCTAAGACGTATTATGATGATTATACATTGATGCGAGCATTGGTTATGGACTTCCCTGATGACAAGGAAACCTATGATATTCATACACAGTTTAGTTTTGGACCTTCTTTAATGGCATGTCCGGTATATGCGTATGGTCAACGACGTCGCTCTGTATATTTACCTGAAAATCGCGGATGGTATAACTTATATGATGGTAAGTATAACCAAGGTGGGCAAACTATAATGGCTGACGCTCCGATGACAAAAATGCCTGTTTTTGTACCAGCTGGATCAATAATCCCTATGGGGCGTGATATGGAATATACAAACCAATACGCAGGTGATTTATTAGATTTGTGGGTGTATCAGGGTTGTAATGGTGAATTTACTTATTACAATGATGAGGGTAGTAACTTAGATTATTTACATGGACATTATACTAAGATTCATATCAGTTATGATGACAAAAAGCAAAAAATAATTTTGGGCGAAACTAATGGAAAATGGAATAAGCAGCCTAAGTTAATGTCTATTCGTATACATTATGTAACCCCTAACTCTCCTTCAGGAATTGATGTGCTATCTAGTAAAGTCAAGAAAGTTGAGTATAAGGGAACTCGTCTAGAAATACAATTGTAAAGTCTACTTCTAATCAAAAGTTAATGATTAATTTTCAATTTATAAGATTTGTGTTGAGTATGATTGGCATGCTAGTGTTGTCTCCTTTATGGCAGACAACATTAGCCCAATCTTCATTTGAGAAACAACCTTTGAATAAAAATTGGATGTTTCACTTAGGAGATGATTCAACATATTCGAAAAAAAACTTTGATGATTCAATCTGGAGAAAGTTGTCTGTTCCACATGATTGGGCTATTGAATCAGACTTTTTAGAAAATGCACCTGCTGGACCAAATGGAGGGGCACTCCCTGGAGGAATTGGATGGTATCGCAAAGATATATTTTTGGATAAGAGTGATTTGTCTACATGTATATATGTGCTATTTGACGGTGTCTATATGAATGCACAGGTATATTTAAATGGCACATATGTAGGAGGACGACCAAATGGTTATTTGCCGATTCTTGTAGATATTTCATCCAAAGCGAAATTGGGACAGAATATATTAGCGGTACGTGTAGATAATCAACTTCAACCTAATTCGAGATGGTATAGTGGTTGTGGTATTTACCGTAATGTATGGTTAATAAGAAAACCAAATGTTCATATTGCCGATAATGGTGTATATGTACATGCAGTACCAAAAGAAAAATCGTCAATAATTACTGTACAAACCACACTACAGAATCATCAAAATGATACAGGTATAGTGAATCTTGTTCAGCAAATATTTTCACCTACGGGTGTTAAAGTTGCTGAGGAAAATACCAATGTTAGATTGGGTGGATATTTACCTAAAACAATTAAGCAAAGTATAGAGTTAGATGCAGTGCCAATGCGTTGGGATATAAATTGTCCTCAACAGTACACATTGCGTACTATTTTAAGTTCAGGAGATACTATTTCTACTCGTTTTGGTATAAGAAGTTACAAGTTTGATGCTCAGAATGGTTTTTTCTTGAATGAGCGAAAAGTAGTATTAAAGGGTGTTTGTATGCATCACGATTTAGGATGTTTAGGAAGTGCTATACATAGACAAGCTATGGAGCGTCAGCTGAAAATCTTAAAAAAAATGGGATGTAACGCCATTCGCTGTTCTCATAATCCTCCCGCTCCTGAATGGTTATCTCTTTGTGATTCTATGGGATTTGTTGTTATGGATGAGAGCTTTGATATGTGGCGTCGTAGAAAAACGACCTATGACTATTCAACTTATTTTGAAGATTGGTATGAGCAGGATATTCATGATATGATGTTGCGCGATCGTAATCACCCATCAATAATGATGTGGAGTATAGGAAATGAAGTTCTAGAACAATGGAATGATATTTCGACAGATACTATTTCCCTTGAAGCTGCTAATCTTATATTGAATGCTTCGAAAGATGCATCTAATTTGGGTAAACAAAGCGATACTTTATCATTTAATGCAAGATTGACACAAAAGTTAGTCAAATTGGTAAAGAAGTACGTCCCTGAAAGCTATGTAACTGCCGGTTGTAATGAGCCACGTCCTGGTAATCATTTGTTTCGTAGCCATGCCTTAGATATTATAGGCTACAATTATCACGAACAATATCTTGATAGCATAAGTTCTTTTTTTCCTAATAAACCGTTTGTGTTTACAGAATCAACATCTGCTTTAATGACAAGGGGATATTATGAAATGCCATCGGATAGTATACGACTTTGGCCTAAAAGATGGGACATCCCATTTTCAACTGAAGATAGTAAGTGTAGTGCCTATGATAATTGCAGAACACCGTGGGGAGCTTCTCATGAAAAAGCTTGGTTAGCTGTTAAAAATAATCCATTTGTATCAGGTCTCTTCGTTTGGACAGGTTTTGATTATTTAGGTGAACCAACACCTTTTTCATGGCCAGCAAGAAGTTCTTATTTTGGGATTGTAGACTTAGCTGGTTTTCCAAAGGATGTGTATTATATGTATCAGTCTGAATGGACTAATGATACAGTTTTACATCTATTCCCTCATTGGAATTGGAAAGAGGGACAGCTAATAGACATGTGGGCATATTATAATAATGCTGATGAAGTTGAGTTATATATAAATGGCAAATCTCAAGGAATCAGGAAGAAAAATAGAGATTGTCTACATGCGTCTTGGAGAGTTAAATTTGAACCAGGAACTGTAACCTGTATTAGTCGATTACGTGGCAAAGAAGTTAAGCGTGTGTCTCGCTATACAGCTGGTCGTGGTATCAGTTTACATGCTCAAGTTGATAAAACAGAAATTCATTCTGGTGGAGATTTAGTCTTTATAACAATAAAGGTCCTTGATAAGGAAGGGCGTATTGTACCTACCGCTTGCAATACAATCTCTTGTAAAGTATCTGGTGCAGCTACTTTTTGGGGAATGGACAATGGATGCCAGACTGGACATACTTCTTTGAAATCTCCTAATGGACAATTATTCAACGGTAAGTGTCTAGTTGTTGTGCGTAGTAAAGATAGCACAGGAAAGGCAATCGTACATATTGAAAGTGATCACCTTAAAAGTGTTGATATTCCTATAACAGTAGACTGATAAACCCTAAAATAAAAAATAATACAATGAACAAATTACGTAAGATAGCCGTATCAGTTTTCACATTGATAAGCTGTTTTGTAGCTCAAGCTCAGACTCAGAATTTGAATGTTCCTGTTTATTTGCAGGAAAATGCAAAATTGGATGATAGAGTAGAAGATGCACTATCTAGAATGACTTTAGAAGAAAAAGTTGCTTTATGTCATGCTCAAAGCAAATTTAGTGTGGCTGGAGTATCTCGTTTAGGAATTCCAGAAATTTGGATGAGTGATGGCCCACATGGGGTTAGAGAAGAGATTAGTTGGGATTCTTGGGCACCTGCTGGGTTTACGAATGATTCGTGTACCGCCTTTCCAGCTCTTACATGTCTTGCTGCAACATGGGAACCAAAGTTGGCTCTGAAATATGGGAAAGCTATTGGTGAAGAAGCAAGGTATAGGAAAAAGAGTGTGCTTTTAGGACCTGGTGTAAATATTTATCGAACACCACTCAATGGTCGTAATTTTGAATATATGGGCGAAGATCCATATTTGGCTTCTGTAATGGTTGTACCTTATATTCATGGAGTGCAATCAAATGGTGTGGCAGCTTGTGTTAAGCATTATATTCTAAATAATCAAGAAAAATGGCGCGGACATATTGATGTAGACTTATCTGATAGAGCATTATATGAAATTTACTTTCCTGCATTCAAAGCTGCAGTTGAGGAGGGGCATGTTTGGTCTATAATGGGATCATATAATAAACTTCGCGGCGAACACGCTTGCCATAATAATTTCTTGCTCAATAAAGTTTTAAAAGGTGATTGGAAGTTTGATGGTGCTGTTATTACCGACTGGGGAGGATGTCATGATACTGATGAGGCTGTAAATAATGGTCTAGATATTGAAATGGGAACATATACTAATGGATTGACCACAGAGTCTAAGTTCACTTATTCAGAATACTATCTTGCTAATCCTTATCTTAATGGATTAAAATCAGGGAAATATAGCATTGATGTTTTAAACGACAAAGCACGTAGAGTCCTTCGTTTGATTATGCGCACAGCTATGAATACTAATCGTCCTTGGGGAAGTTTAGCTACAAAAGCTCATGCGCAAGTTGGATATGAGGTCGGTGTAAATGGAGTTGTTCTTTTAAAAAATGAACATACGAATGATAAGACAAAATTGTTACCATTGGATACCTCTAAATATGCTCGTATCCTTGTTGTTGGTGAAAATGCTACTCGTAAGCTTACCAAAGGAGGTGGATCTTCCGAATTGAAAGTTAAATATGAATGTTCTCCATTAGAAGCACTGCAGAAAATGTATGGTGATAAGATAATCTATGCACAAGGTTATGAATCAGGTAGACCAAGGTATGATGGGCAAGATGAAATAGCACCAGAAGTACAAAACAAACTTCATGATGAAGCAATTGCTAAGGCTAAAACAGCTGATCTTGTTTTGTATTTTGGAGGCCTTAACAAGAATCATTTCCAAGATTGTGAAGATTCAGATCGCAAGAGTTATAATTTATCATTCGGTCAAGATCGTTTGATATCTGATTTACAAAAGAGTAATTCAAATATTGTTGTAACCCTATTGAGTGGCAATGCAGTAGCTATGCCATGGTTGGATAAGGTGCCTGCTGTCATTCAAGGATGGTATAATGGATCTGAAGCAGGTCATGTTTTGGCCGATATCATTAGTGGTAAGCAAAATCCTAGTGGTCACTTACCATTTTCTTTCCCAAAAACATTAGAAGATAGTCCTGCACATTCTTTTGGCCCGTTGGCTTATCCAGGTGATAGCATTAAGGAGGAGTATAAAGAAGGAATCTATGTTGGATATCGTTGGTATACAACAAAGAAAATCAAAACATTATTTCCATTTGGCTATGGACTTAGTTATACAACTTTTGAATTTGGAAAACCTAATTTGTCCAGTCATAGTTTATCTGGTCATGAAAAACTAATTCTTACAGTTCCTGTTACTAATACAGGTGATGTTGATGGAAAGGAACTTGTTCAAATATACATTGGACAGAAACATCCACTGTTAGATCGCCCAACATTTGAATTGAAACATTTTAAGAAGGTACATCTTGCAGTGGGTGAAACCAAAAAAGTTCAATTTGAAATCACGGCAGATGATTTGAAATACTATGACGATACTAAAAAAGAATGGCGTGTAGATGCTGATAAGTTTACTATTTATGTTGGCAAATCTACAGAAGATATACAATCAAAATTGACCTTTCATTATAAGAACTAATATCATATAAACAGTTAACCTTATGAATCGAAGTATTTTTAATCTACAAATTCGGTCTAAATTATGGACCGTCTTGTTACTTTTTGTGTTGGCAATACACACACAAGTAATGTATGCACAAAATTCTGCAAAGTGGAAAGTTACAGGAGTTGTAACTTCCAAAACAGATGGTTTACCCCTGATTGGAGTAAGCGTTATGCAAGCGGGTACTAGCAATGGTACCATCACTGATTTCGATGGATGTTACACCATAGAAGTCCCTGCACATAGTGCTCTTCATTTTACGTATATGGGGTATAAGCCATATGATGTACAACTGAAACAAGCTGGAACTATCAATGTTATTATGACAGAGGATACTCAAGCACTAGAAGAGGTTGTTGTTATTGGTTATGGTGTACAGAAGAAGAAATTATCTACTGGAGCTACTGCTCAGTTAAAAGGAGATGATATTGCCAAGCGCAATACAACGAATCCTTTACAAGCGATGCAGGGGCAAACACCAGGTGTCTCTATTATGTCTACTTCTGGTCAACCAGGGGCTGATTTAAAAGTAACCGTTCGTGGTCTAGGTACCGTTGGTGACGCTAGTCCACTTTATTTGATTGATGGTGTCGGTGGAGATATCTCGACTTTGAATCCAGCGGATATTGAATCTATTGATGTATTGAAGGATGCAGCTTCCGCTGCAATCTATGGTGCACAGGCAGCAAACGGTGTTGTTTTGATTACCACTAAGCATGGTAAGGCAGGACGTACACAAGTTTCTTTTGATGCATATTATGGTTTGCAAAATGTAGCTAAAAAAGCAGACATGCTTAATGCTTCTCAATACAAAATGATTATGGACGAACAGTCTGTAAATGATGGTAGTACAGCATACGATTGGGATAGCATGAGCGGCATTACAAATGCTGATGGCACTCCAGCCAATAGTGACTGGATAGATAAAATGTTTAAAGATGATGCTGTCATTCAAAATTATACCATTGGGTTTAGTGGAGGGACAGAAAAATCAACATACAGCATTTCTTTGGGATATTTTCAACAAGAAGGTATCGTTGGTGGCGAAGATGTTTCTAACTACGAAAGATATAATTTCCGTGTTAACTCTGAACATAAATTCTTTGGTGACTTCATGAAAGTGGGTGAACACGCAAGTTATGTTTATAAGAAGAACACTGGTGTACAAGTAGGTGATCAGTATAGCAATACTCTTCGTGGCGCATTCAATACTTCACCATTATCACCAATTTATAGTGATAACAATACATATGACTCTCCCTATAACGATACAACTAATTCTGGTTGGTACAAAGGAGACGGTAACCCATATGGATTGATGATGACCGATGTGAATAACTTGACAAGAACGTCTACTTTTGCAGCAGATGTATATGCAGAGTTACACCCTATCAAAAACATGACGTTGCGCACAGTGTTAGCTGTGAATAAGAGCAATTCAGATTATAGATATTATCAACCACTATATCATTTCTCACCATATAGTTACAATGACACAGCGACTAATGTTTCGCAGAATACAAGTAGTGGCATGACTTTGACTTCAACTAATACAGCTAGTTATAATTTTGATGTAAACAAACATCATTTTGTCGCTTTAATTGGTATGGAATCTTCACGCTATTCTGGCGATTATTTGGGTGGAAATAGGAAATATCTTAAATCCATGTTTAATAATTGGGAACATGCATATATCAACAACACAGAAGCTACTGCTGCCGATGACATGAACATAGAAGGTTATCCTTATGATGATGTACGCACGACATCTTATTTCTCACGTTTAAGCTGGAATTTGAAAGAAACTTATATGGCAACAGCCACAATTCGTGCTGATGGATCATCGAAATTCTCTTCAGATAATCGTTGGGGATACTTCCCTTCAATATCTGCTGGATGGGTCATTTCTAATGAAGCATTCATGGAAAGTACTAAGTCTTGGTTGGATTTCTTGAAACTACGTGTTAGTTGGGGACAAGTTGGTAATCAGAACATTTCAAGTTTCCAGTATGTAGCACCCGTTAAAACGTCTACAACAAATTATATTTTTGGTACTTCTCTTGGAGCTGACTATAATATTTGGGGAGCATACCCAAGTCGATTGGCTAATGAAGATATTACTTGGGAAACATCAGAACAAACAAATATTGGTCTTGATGCGACCTTGTTCAATCGTTTAAGAGTTAATGCTGACTTCTATATTAAAACAACTAAGGATTGGTTAGTAGAAGCTCCCATTTTGGCCACAGCAGGAACTGGAGCTCCTTATATCAATGGTGGTGACGTGAAAAATACAGGGTTTGAATTAGGTCTTAATTGGAATGATACCTATAAGGGAGTACACTATAATGTATCTGTGAATGGTGCATATAATAAGAATGAAGTTGGTAATATTCCTACCGAAGATGGTATTATTCATGGTGCTTTGAATGCATTATATGATAATAGTAGTGAGTTCTATCGTGCGCAAAATGGGCATTCTATTGGCTATTTTTGGGGATTCAAGACTTGCGGTATTTTCCAAAATCAAGAAGAGATCGATGCTTGGAATAGTGACGGTAAGCATGGTATTTTACAGCCCAATCCTCAACCTGGAGATGTGAAGTATGTTGATCAAAATCAAGATGGAGTTATTAATGAATCTGATAAAATTGATTTAGGTAATGGTATGCCTGATTTTACATATGGTTTCAACATCTCTTTAGATTACAAGCATTTCGACTTTGCATTGACTGCTAATGGAGTGATTGGTAATGATATTGTTCAAACGTATCGAAATCAACCAAATGCCTATGCTAACTATACTACTGCAATTCTACAAAGATGGACTGGAGAAGGTACATCAAATAGAATTCCACGTGTAACGTCATCTAATATTAACTATCAGTTCTCTGACTTATTTATACAAGATGGTGATTATTTACGTATCAGCAATATAACTTTGGGGTACGACTTTGCTTCTTTGTTAAAGTGTCCATACATTTCACAAGCTAGATTGTACGCACAAGTACAAAATGCGTTTACGTTTACTAAGTATGATGGGATGGATCCTGAAATTGGATATGGAAACAATAGTTGGGTCTCGGGCGTTGATTTAGGTTATTACCCTCGTCCTCGTACCGTTCTATTTGGTGTAAATCTTAAATTTTAATCTAGTTCATTATGAAGATCAAAAATATTTTTTGTTTGGCAGGCGTTGCATTAACCCTAGGAGTGGCAACGCAGTCGTGCAGTAGTAGCTTTTTAGACACAGAATCTAAAACAGAAACAACAACACAAAACTATTATAAGACTGTAGATGATGCTTATCGAGCTCTTGTTGCTTGTTATGATGGATGGCAGTGCACTGTAAGTAATGGTGTTCCTTCATTCTTTGAAGCTTCCGAAATTATGAGTGATGACTGTTTCGGTGGTACTGGAAATACGGATGGTAAGAATTATATGGTTTTAGATCGTTTTGATCAATCATATGCTCCAGCTGATGTCGATATTTTCAATACGTTGTGGACTAGTTACTACACAGCTATTTTTAGATGTAATACTTTATTAGGAAAAGCAGAACAAATAGACTGGAGTAGTGATGAGTCTAAGAAAGGCACCTATTTAGGTGAAGCTCATGCCATGCGTGCAATATTATATTTCGATATGGTGAGATTGTTTGGTAATATTCCATTGTTGACATCACCATCTTCTGAAAATGTACCTCAGGCTACTGCGGATGAAGTCTATGCTGTTATTTTGTCAGATTTGCAATATGCAATTGAGAATATTCCTGCAGATGCCTATCCAAAAGCAAATGCTAGTACAAACGATGGTCATATTACCAAGTATGCGGCAGAAGCATTATTAGGCCGAGTATATTTATACTACACTGGGTACTATGGTAAAGAATTAGAAGGAACTTCAAAATCAGAAGTCTTGGCCGGATTGGAAGATGTGATTTCAGACCCAGAATTTGGCTTGATTTCTGAATTCAAAAACTTATGGCCAGCTGCGTCTTCAACTCCTATTGATGGAGAATTGGCCTTTGAGTCAACCTATGCAGGTGACGGAAACAAAGAAACCATTTTGTCTATGAAGTTCAATACTACTCAAGATTATAATGGTAATTTGGATGGTAACCGTTGGCTAGTGATGGTTGGATTGCGTAATACCAACTTCTCTCCATATGGTAAAGGTTGGGGGGCGTGTACCGTCAATCCAAGTACTGTGAATCTTTATGGTAAGGGCGATACTCGTAAAGTAGCTTCTGTTATTGATCTTGTAGGAGAAGGAATCGAACCTGATTTTGATTTGAAAGGTCAAAGAGAGTATACTGGTTATTCTATAAAGAAGTATACACCTATGGCGTTTTATGATGGAACATCTGCTTCCAAAGAAGATGGGTCTGGTGACTTCCAAATAGCACAACATCAAGATTATGTGATTGTTCGCTATGCTGATGTCTTGTTGATGGCAGCTGAGTTGGGTAGTGCTAACGCCCAAGATTACTACAATCAGGTAAGAAAACGTGCTTACACAACAGATGGAGTTCTGTCTGCTGATTATAGTGAAAAAACAGTGAGTCTTGAGAATATTTATGAAGAACGACATCTAGAATTTGCTTTTGAAGGAATTCGTTATTGGGATCTAATGCGTCAAGGGATTGCTACTGCTTCTAATAAGCTAGCGATGTCTGTAGATGTACTAAATGGTGGAATAGCAGGAGTGGTATCTGTTGAATCACAAAATGTAGTTGCAAAAAAAGGACTACAACAGATACCTAATACACAAATAACTCTGTCCAAGGGAGTGCTTCAACAAAACGCAGGATGGTAAAAAATCGAATAGCAATGAAAACAAATTATATATCTTATTTATTAGCTTTACTGGTTGTGTCGATTTTATCGGCATGTACCCCAGAGTCATATTCTACAAGTGTTCCTGATGTAAAAAGTGGAGAACTACTTGAGGGTATTTCATTTGAGATAACTCACGATGCGAGCAATCCTAATATTGTATATCTTACAAGTTTGATGGATGATAAGTATCAACCTTCATGGATTCATCCACAAGGGAACAGTCAAGCAAAGCAAGTGACTTTGAAGATCCCATTTGCTGGTACGTATAGTGTTACTTTTGGTGTACAAACTCGCGGAGGACTTGTATATGGAGAACCTGTTCAATTTACAGTGGATGATATGTGTTCTGATTTTATAAAAGATCCAATGTGGACTAAAGTGAGTGGCGGAGCAGGCCAATCAAAGACTTGGTATCTTGATTTGGATGCTGAGGGTGTGTCACGTTATGCACTTGGTCCAATTTACTTCTTTACAGCAGGATATAATTGGGATAATTTGCATAGCTCATCTGGTGCTAATTATATTGATTCAAGTGATTGGGATGCTACAAAAGCTATTGTACCTAATTTGACAGATGGTAGTGCTACTTGGTATTGGACAGCCGATTGGGCTGGCAATTCATGGATGTGTGATGCTGCTGATTTTGGATCTATGACTTTTGATTTGATTGGCGGAGCACATGTTGCTGTTAATCAAGAAGCATATGGAATTGATAATTCAACAGGAACTTATATGTTGAATACCGAAAACCATACACTACAATTCACGAATGCCTTTCCTGTTCACGATACAAATCGTCACGATGAAATGAAAGCAAATCTTGTTGGTGGTGTTTTCAATATCTTATATATAAGTGATGACTTTATGCAACTGATGGTTCCGGCTACTGGAACATGTTATAATTATATTTCTGAAGAATATAGAAATAATTGGCAACCAGAACCAGAAAAACCAACTTTGCCATATAGTGGAAATGCTAATGATGACTTGACAACGACAACTACTGAAACAAAAAGTTGGAGCCTTCACATGGATGCTCCTTATAACTGGACTGATCTAAGTGGCAATGATGTCTATTCTTGGGATACGTCAGGCAGTGTACCTACATTGAGTGGAGATAATCATCCATATGATATTGCTACATTCCAACAGATTAGTATGACGATGACTAAAGATGGTGATTCTAGTGGTACTTACGTTGTTGTCAATGGTGATGGTGAAACTATAGAAGGAAGTTACACTATTGATGATGAAAATTGGATTGACTTTGGACAACCAATTACTTGGGTCAATAATCTTGATAATCAGTTGACTATTGCAACTCAAGAGAATAAAATGCGCGTTATCAAAGTGGAAAAAGAAGCTGGTGCAGTTAAAATAATGACTTTAGGTTGTATTGATCCTTCGAATGCAGAACAATATCAAACAATTAGTTTTGCATTGAAAGTCGAAGACGGTGATGAGCAACCAAAAGGAACAGAATTTGAAGTTGAGAATTCTAAGGTACTGGTAGGAAAACTTGAGCCAGATAAAAATAATATTCGTATCGAAATATACAACGAATATGGAGACGGAACCACTAAAGATGATCCGGGTATAGATAACTCTAAATTGACTTTTGATAGTATGGAGGTTACTTTCACAATTTCTGGACTTGAATTTACGGAAGGGGCAGCTGGAAGTTATCCATGTGGTTTATCATTCGCAAGTGTTGGTTGGGCTGTCAGTTATTGGGCTTCTGCAGATGAGCCTACGGTCAATGATACGACTGTAACAGGAGATGGTACATACACTGTTAAGATGGATGCATCATCTACTGTTACAGGTGGTGCACTAGTATTCTGTATAGATATTATGAATATAGCAGACGACGTTGAAAATCTAGAAGGTGTCACGGCAACTGTAGATAGTATAACATTATATTGATTTTATAGAAAATAATGAGAAGAATTTCATTTACAATACACCTTTTGTGTATACTTTTTACTATCGTCGCTTGTAGTAGTAGCGACGATAGTACTACCCCTGAACTAATTGTTACAGAAACAAATTTGGACTTTACTAATCAGGGAGGAGAATTGACATTTAATCTGAAAAGTACTGTCGACTGGACTATAGAAAGCAGTGCTGATTGGTGTCATGTTAGTGAAGCTAGTGGTAAAGCAGTTATTCAAAAAGTAACGGTAAGTGCTGATGAGAATACAGATGTTGCATCTCGTACTTGTACTTTAGTTGTTCAAGCTGGTGACTTGTCAAAGACTATCCAAATTAAGCAGCAGGCGGCTTACTCTTTAACAGTTGCGACAACAAGTTATGATGGAGCAGCTTTAGGAGAAGGGCTTTCTATACCAGTTAATAGTGCTACAGAATATACTGTAAGTAGTGATGTTGACTGGATTGAAGTAGACAGCAGTGTTGCTCATACCGGAAATACATTTGCTGCAGAAATTGCAAGAAATCCATTCTTGGAATCACGTGAAGGGCATATAGAGATTAAAGCTGGCCCACTTACTCAAACAGTTACGGTTGTACAAGATGGAAATACAGGTTCTGATGCTGTACAACAAAATATGCGCATTGCTACAGAAATTGCTGCGCAAATGAAATTAGGATGGAATATTGGAAACACTCTTGAAGCGTATAACAATGATACACCTAGTGAAACAGCATGGGGAAATCCTAAAGTTACACAACAGCTTATTTCAGCAGTAAAATCTGCAGGATTTAATTCTGTACGTATACCATGTGCTTGGAATGGCTATATCGTTGATCAAAATACTTATCGTATCTCAGAAAGTTGGTTAGCACGAGTAAAAGAAGTGGTTGACTATTGTATCTCTGAAGATATGTATGTCATGATCAATATTCACTGGGATGGTGGCTGGTTAGAAAATCATGTTGCTTATGATACACAAGAGGATATCCTGAAGAAAGAAGCTGCTATATGGAACCAAATCGCTATTTATTTTAGGGATTACAATGACCATTTACTTTTTGCGGGAAATAATGAAGTTCATGATGGCTATGGAACACCAACAGATGAAAATTTGGCAGTACAAGCTAGTTACAATCAAACTTTTGTAGATGCAGTTAGAGCTACTAAAGGAAATAACTTAGAACGATGCCTTATTGTACAATCATACAATACAAATGTTGATTTAGCTGTTCAGCATTTGACTATGCCAAATGATATTGCAGCCAATCGTTTGATGGCAGAAGTACATTACTACGATCCATGGGATTTTTGTGGAGATAGTCCTACAATAAAATACTGGGGAACTAAATATGCATCTTATGGCACTCTATCTTCTTATGGACAAGAGGATTATCTAGCACAAAAGATGGCCAGTTTGAAAACGGCCTTTGTTGACAAAGGTATTCCAGTTATTCTAGGAGAGTTTAATGCCTTTTTGCAAACTAATTTGACTGGTGAAGAAAAAACAAAACATGAAACTTGTCGAAATTATTATTTGCAAACAGTTGTTTCAGAAGCGAATAAAAATGGTGTTATACCATTTTACTGGGATGCTGGTGGCAAAGGAAGTGCATTATTTAATCGTAGTACCGGAGCTATTTATGACGAAGCTGGTCAAGCTGCTATTGATGCAATGATCACTGGACTTTCTGAAAATATGCAACAAGATTAATATCCACATGAAGCATATAAAACAATGTAAATTAATGTGCATGACTTGTCTGATCATTTTGGTCGGACAAGTCTTTTTCCTTGCTAGTTGCATAAATAAAAAGAAACAGGTTGATTTTGCTGATTCTGTTATCTATATGGAGCAACCTGCACAAGCTTGGGTCGAATGTTTCCCACTAGGAAATGGTAGAATAGGGATGATGCCAAATGGTGGGGTTGTTCATGAGACAATTACTTTAAATGAACAATCGCTATGGTCTGGATCCATTCAAAATGCAGATAATCCTTTCGCATATGTTCATCTGGACTCTATTCGTCATCTGATCTTTAAAAATCATCATAAGGAAGCAGAACTGTTGATGAATCGTACATTTGTCTGTGGTGGACAAGGGAGTGCTTATGGAGGTGGACATAATGCACCTTATGGATCGTATCAAATGTTTGCCAATGTACATATTGAGTTTCCAACACTTGCAAAGCAGAAAGTGCACTCTTATAGGAGGAGCTTAAATATGACTCAAGGTGAAGTTGTGACCAGTTTTGAAACAAGTGATGCATCTTTTCAGCGTACATACTATACTTCTTGTGTTGATGATATTGGTGTTGCTCATTACACGAAGAAGAGTCAATCAGGTAAAGATACACTTGCTTTTGTTCTACAACTAACTCGTCCAGAAAGAAAGCATATACAAGTTAGTGGCAATCACTTAATAATTTCAGGTGCTTTAAACGATGGATACAACCACGATGGGATGCATTATTTAGGCGAGGTTCTTGTGAGACTCCCTAATGGCGGGCATGTGTCTCAACTTGACTCAAATAGAATTGAGGTTCGAGCATTAAACGAGGCTTATGTGTTAGTGGGACTTCAAACGTCATATAAGACTCCCGTAAATGAGTTACAGTCTAAGGTTGCAAACCAATTATCGCTTTCTGATACCTTATTGTTATCGTCAAAAAGTCGACATAATAAAGTGTTTTCAAGCAAAATGAATAGACTACATTTGCGATTTGATAATAATGAATTAACGAATTCAGATTGTGTTCATCAACCATTAAACAAGCGTTTGCAAGCTTGCCAAAAGGATGAAGACCCCAATTTGATGGCTACATATCTTGACTTTGGGCGTTATTTGTTGTTGAGTTGTAGTAAACCTGGCGGATTGCCTGCAAATTTGCAAGGATTATGGTGCGACGGGGTGCAAACACCTTGGAATGGAGACTACCATTTGAATATTAATTTGCAAATGAACTATTGGGGCGTAGACCTTGCAAACTTAAGTGAGTCACACGATCCATTTTTTGATTGGGTAGCTAGCCAAGTGCAATCAGGAGAGCATACCGCTCAGGTCTTTTATCATGCACGAGGATGGGTCACTCATGTACTAGGTAATTTGTGGCAGTTTACCGCACCAGGTGAACACCCTTCATGGGGAGCCTCTAATGCATCTGCTGCTTGGCTTTGTGATCAATTATACCAACATTATTTATATACGCAAGACACGGAATATTTAAAAAAGTTGTACCCAATAATGCGTGGTGCATCTCTTTTCTTTACTGATGTCATGATAACGGATCCTAGAAATGGATATTTGGTCAATGTACCAAGTGTATCACCAGAGAATTCCTTTATCAAAGAAGATGGTTCAGAATGCTCTTTAGCAAGTGGTACGACTATGGACAATCAAATTATTTCTGCATTGTTCCAAGATTTGTTGGATGCTGCTAAAATATTAAATAAGAATGATGATGTGTTAGACAAGGTTGCTAAACAATTACAAAGAATTCGACCAACTGAAATTGGAGCAGATGGACGAATCATGGAATGGGCCTTCCCTTATCAAGAAAAAGATCTTCATCATCGTCATGTGTCGCACCTCTATGGATTGTACCCAGGACATTCTATCCAGATGGATAGTACTCCTCAGTTGGCCGAAGCAGCTCGAAAAACTTTAGTGTGTCGTGGTGACGAGAGTACAGGGTGGTCTATGGCTTGGAAAATCAATTTTTGGAACCGTTTGCACGATGGAAATCATGCATATAAACTGCTGAAAGATTTATTGTTCCCACTTCCTGCAGATGGGCAACGTGGCGGCACATATCCTAATCTGTTTTGTGCTCATCCTCCTTATCAAATAGATGGAAATCTTGGTGCAATTCCTGGTATTATTGGATTGTTTATTCAAAGTGAAGACCCTATATCCGAACAATTTGAGTCTACCTATCCAGCTTATTACTTAGATATATTGCCAGCTTGTCCTACTGCTTTACGTTCTGGAGAGTTATCTGGAGTAAAAGTACGTGGTGGAGCTATAGTAGATATCGTATGGAAAAATGGAGTGTGTCAGAAAATAACCCTTCATGCCTCTCAAAAGTATAGTACAATTATACGAGTAAACGGGAATAATATACCTGTTCATATGAATGAACAAACATCAAAAACAATAAGTTTATGAAACATTTAATATGTGGATTGCTTCTAGCACTTACTTTTTTTAGTTGCCAAAGTAAGAAAGAAATTACTTTCGCAGTCAATCCTTTATTTACAGATCATATGGTACTCCAAAGAGGAGAACCTTGCAAAGTATATGGAACTGCTCCGTCTGGAACAGAAGTTACAGTCAAGTATCTTGATTCGGCTGTGTCTTGTATAACCGATGAATCAGGACGTTGGATTGCTGCATTAGGTACATTTCAAGCAACAAACAAATCTAATGACCTAACAATAACAACAAAGAGTCAAACGATTCGTCTAGCTGATGTTGTGGTTGGTGATGTGTGGTTGTGCAGTGGTCAGTCAAACATGCAGATGAATTTGGGATGTACTTGGGCAAAAGTCAATAATAGTGAGGCCGAAGTTCAAGCGGCTAATTATCCTGATATTCGTTTGTTCTCTGTTGAGCCTACAGTTGCAGCCCATCCTCTTGAAAATGTACGTGTGAAACATGCCTGGATGCGTTGTACGCCCGAGGTCGTTGCCGATTTTTCTGCAGTGGGCTACTTCTTCGGCCGCAAGGTATATAAAGAGCTTAATGTACCCATCGGGCTTATTCAGTCTGTTTGGGGTGGTACAATTGCTGAAGCATGGACTAGCGTGCAAGGGTTCCCAAAAGGTTCAAAAGCCTATGGAGCTGCTCGTATAATAGAAGCAATGCCCACAGCTGAACCAAGTGATAGCACAGCATACAAAGCTGTTTGTCGTGAACAATTAATTGCTCATAACAAAGAAAAAGCTATTCTAGATCAAGGTATAGCAGGCAATGACACTTTGTTTGCGTCGGTTCAATACGATGCGAAAGATTGGCTTCCAGTCAATGTTCCTTTCTATATTGAAAATACGCCCTTGGGCAATATGAATGGTTGTGTGTGGGCACGTAAACACTTCCAAATTGATAAAGAAAAGACCTCCTTACCTTCAACATTGCACATCGGTCCAGTAGATGATATTGATGAAACATGGATTAATGGTGTAAAAGTTGGAGAAAACAATGGTTGGGATGTACATCGCGTGTATGCTATTCCATCTAAGTTGTTGCATGCAGGAGATAATGTGATTTCCGTACGTATACAAGATATATGGTGTGGTGGAGGTATTGGTGGAAAAGCTACCAACCAATATATAGCGTTTGACGATGGTAGTCGTGTTGATATACAGTCAGACTGGCGTATTCACTTAGGCTACAACAATCAAGAACTCAATACAATCTATTTAAGAGAGGACCAGCCTAATTTCCCGACATTTTTGTATAATGGTATGATTTCCCCATTGCTGAATTTTACAATTAAGGGAGCTATCTGGTACCAAGGGGAGAGCAATGATCTATACGCATACCATTATCGTAAGGATTTTCGTCGATTAATCAATGATTGGAGAGCACATTGGAAAAAGCCAGAACTTCCATTCTTATTTGTACAGTTGGCTAATTTTCATGCACAAGACAACACTCCGTCTCCTTCACTTTGGGCTGAATTAAGAGAATCACAAGCCAGCGTATTAGACTTGCCATCTGTATATATGGCAACTGCTATAGATTTGGGCGACGCCAATAATATACATCCTAGTCACAAACAAGAAGTCGGTGACAGATTGGCTCATTTAGCTTTTGGAGGAGTGTATAAAATAGCTGACTTACCACAATACCCAATGATACAAGAAGTGAAGATGGTCAGAAATAAGGCGTATGTAACTCTTAATTTGCCTATCAATAAGGTTGAAATAAAGCAGTTGGCAGGCAGCAAAGGATTTGCAGTAGCTGGTACAGATCAAAAATTTGTGTGGGCTAAAGTTCAACGCACTAAGAATAGTCTAGTATTAGTTGCCCCTAAGGGCATGAACATTGCGTCAGTACGTTATGCGTGGAGTGATAATCCTAGTCTGAGCGTTTTCTCTAAGAATGGATTACCCCTTCTTCCTTATAGAACAGATGCTTGGGAGGTTTCAAGTCAACATACACATGCTGAATACGAATAGTTTTTTAAGCTAAAAGGTCTTGGCACGTAGGGCGACTACTGTTGTGATATGTAGAAATCTGTTACAAGCTTATTCAGTTCACTGTTGTAAGTATAGATTTCCTGGGCACTAGGATTTTCTTTTTCCCATTTAGTCTTATGTGCATAAGCTGATTTAAACAGTTGATCTTCAAATTTTTCAATACGCTGAAGATAGCCTGTCTTTTCTTGATTGACTAGGCGAGAGATACACATATATTTATAACCAGCACTTCTTTCAATTGGATATATCTTTTTCTTCCATTGATAAGCCCAATTATTGAGTGCGACGAAGCTGTGATATTTAGTCTCTTTCTGATACTCAGCTGTAACAATTTTAGGTAGTTGTTTCCCTCCTCTTACCCACAGAGGAATGGTTACACAGGTTTGTGGAAAGCCGACTTGAGTCCAGATTATGCTCATGTCGGCTTCCATTTTTTTTGTTACGCCTTGTACCAGTACTTGAGATGCAGTCTCGTACCTACAGATAAAATCGCCTGTGTTTATAAAGGATTCACTGCTAGCTGGAACTTGATTATATTCCTTGTAGTAGTCCTTTTTAAGGATTGCATGACTCAGACTACGTCCAAATCTTTGCATGAAGGTTTGGGGAGTTAGCTGATGCATTGCATCGGCTTGCATGAACAAGTCTTGAGCCGTTTGAAAACGAATAAAGCCATATCCAATATCTTTTTTGCCAGTGAAAGAAAAATTTGTGCGTAGAATATATCCGTTGGGTGCAAGCAATGGATCATTGGCATCTACTTTAGTGAACGTTTCATTATTTACTTCATAGAAAGCTGCCCCTCCTTCTCCGTCAATAACTCCAAAATGAGCGGCCAATCCCATTGGACGTGGCTCTTTGCGAAGCATTTTCTCAAAGTCTTTGAGTGTTTTACAACTGGCTAGTGCTCTATGCATAAAATATCCTTCTTGGTCTTTTTTGTCGATTTTTTTTTCTAGATTGACATTGAAACTAGCACTATTCATAATAGCAAAGCCAACTTCATTGCTTCCAGCCCAGATTTGTTGTCCAAGGGTATCTTTTGTGTTGGTTAGACCTATGAATGCATAACGTCCATCTTGAAGATAAATCATCTTATTGTCATATGCGCTTGTGTCGCGTACTTTCCAAAGGAGTGGACGTCCATCAGCTGTGTAGCGTCCAGATACGATAGCTGTGGTACAGGCTTGCGTGTTGGTGCTTACACTGGTATATGCTATCAATAAGCACAAAAAGAGAAGAGATAAAGGGGAATATTTCATGATTGTCCATATGTATTGTTTCGGACAAAGATAATAAAGTTCGCGTAACGAACATTTAAAAGTTGACTAAATTCCCATATATAGATTCAATAATCCTACACCACAGTTTCCCAGCCTCGATTCAAACGTTTGGTCCCATCGATTCAAACGTTTGAATCGATGGGACCAAACGTTTGAATCGACACGCGCTAAGGATATAAATCACTGACTAAAGCTTATCTCCACAAAAATAGAGTAGTAATAATAAAGACTTAGATATGGGTATTTAAGGTCAGAATTTTGGGTATAAAAAACGCGCCTTTTGGAAATCCAAAAGGCGCGTTATAATTAGTTTGCTAATCTATTATAGATTACTTGCGGCAAGTTTTGATTGACTTGTCACCGTAAACTGCTAGATCACCAAGTTCTTCTTCGATACGAAGAAGTTGGTTGTACTTAGCCATACGGTCAGAACGGCTCAATGAACCAGTCTTGATTTGACCTGAGTTAGTTGCAACAGCGATGTCAGCGATAGTAGCATCTTCAGTTTCACCAGAACGGTGAGATGTTACTGTAGTGAAACCAGCACGGTGAGCCATTTCGATAGCATCTAGAGTTTCAGAAAGTGAACCGATTTGGTTAACCTTGATAAGGATAGAGTTAGAACATCCTTCTTCGATACCACGTTTCAAGAAGTCTACGTTAGTTACGAATAAGTCATCACCTACCAATTGGCACTTGTCACCAAGAGCATCTGTAAGCATTTTCCAACCTTCCCAGTCGTTTTCATCCATACCATCTTCGATAGAATCGATTGGGTATTTAGCTACTAGTTCAGAAAGGTAAGCCACTTGTTCTTCACGTGAACGTTTTGCAGCACCTTCACCTTCGAATTTAGTATAGTCATATACACCATCTTCGTAGAATTCAGAAGAAGCGCAGTCCATAGCTAGAGTTACATCTTTACCAGCTTCGTAACCAGCGTCAGCGATAGCCTTCAAGATACATTCGATAGCATCTTCTGTACCGTTTACTTTAGGAGCAAAACCACCTTCGTCGCCTACAGAAGTTTCAAGACCACGAGCCTTAAGTACTTTCTTCAATGCGTGGAATACTTCAGCACCCATACGAAGACCTTCACGGAAGCAGCAAGCACCTACTGGACGGATCATAAATTCTTGGAATGCGATAGGAGCATCTGAGTGAGAACCACCGTTGATAATGTTCATCATTGGTACAGGAAGTACAAATGTGTTTACACCACCGATATAACGATAAAGAGGTATTTCAAGGTATTCAGCAGCTGCCTTAGCACATGCTAGAGATACACCTAGGATAGCGTTAGCACCTAGTACGCTCTTAGTTTTAGTTCCATCTAGTTCAAGCATCTTGTGATCGATAGCACGCTGTTCAAGTACGCTCATACCTTCTAGTTCTTGAGCGATCTTAGTGTTTACGTTTTCTACAGCTTTCAAGACACCTTTACCAAGGTAACGACCTTTATCACCATCGCGAAGCTCAAGTGCTTCGTTTTCACCTGTTGATGCACCTGATGGTACAGCTGCACGTCCTACTACGCCACACTCTAAAGTTACATCTACTTCGATAGTAGGATTGCCACGAGAGTCAAGTATCTCGCGAGCTACGATTGATTCAATTCTCATAATTTCTAATTTTATTTTTTGAGTAAATAAGAATGATTTCTTTCAAAATTTCACGCCAAAAGTAGTCAATTTTTTTGACCTGTACAAGCTCGTAACTTGCCTTTTTGTGCGCATATGTGTACAAACAACTTGTATGCCAAGTAATGTGTAGGCGGTGTAAAAAACACTATTGTCTTGGTAAAAAAACTTACATTGCCATCTTGACTACTATTTGTGTACGTTTTTTCTGTTTTATGGATGATATTTTATTAAAGCAAATAAAGTACTTCAACATATAAATGGTCCATTAGTTTCTTATAACAAAGAAACCTCATCACGGTTCATTTGTTTTTCACAGTAATGGCATTTTAAAGTTTTTCTGTCTTCTCCCAATACATGAAAACGAGTAAGCATAGGCTCATTGTTCGTAATACATTTAGGATTAGCACATTTACAGATACCTTGGAAATCATCTGGTAGACGTACTTGTCTTTTTTCTGTTACTTGATAGTCACGAATGATGTTTAAGCGACAATTGGGTGCTACCAGAGCAATTTGGTTAATTTCGTCATCATCAAAAAAGCGGTCGGCTATTTTGATGATACCTTTAAGTCCTAATTTTTGGCTGAGCAGGTTATTCCCAATAGTGATTTTACTAGAGACGTGTTCTAGTCCCAAGATTGAGACTACGCTAAAGAGGTTGTCGCTAGGAATATGGTCGATAACTGTCCCATCACGAAGTGCTGCTACCTGAAGGGCATTGTCTTGATTTATACGATGATTCATGATGTTAGTCTTTTTCAATGTATGGTTTGAGTTCTTCACTGTCAAGGCCTATGCCTAGAGTGTCACATAAGATAGCTTGACGGGCAAATAATCCATTTTTGGCTTGCTGGAAATAATAGGCATGCTTGGTGTTATCTACGTCAGGGGTAATTTCATTGAGACGTGGAAGTGGGTGAAGCACTTTCATATTGTCCCGGCATTTACTGAGTAAATCTGCACGAAGAATATACATGTTTTTAACGCGCTCATATTCCATTAAGTCTGTGAAACGTTCTCTTTGGACGCGTGTCATATACAAAATATCTGCATTGGCTATCGTGTCTGCTGTAAAATCACTGTGCTCTACATACTTTATATGATGTTCGTTACAGTAGTCTTTGTACTCTTGTGGCATCTTAAGCTCATCAGGTGCGATGAAATGAAATGTAGGATTGAAATGGCGCATAGCCATAAGAAGAGAGTGAACGGTGCGTCCGTATTTAAGATCACCTACCAAGTAAATGTTGAGATCGGTCAATCGGCCTTGTGTCTGATAGATTGTGTAGAGGTCAAGCATTGTTTGCGTTGGATGCTGATTGGCCCCATCTCCAGCATTGACAATCGGTACGGGAGCAACTTCGCTAGCATATCGTGCTGCTCCTTCTAAATGGTGACGCATGACAATAATGTCGGCGTAGTTAGAAACCATCATGATGGTATCTTTCAAACTTTCACCTTTACTACTACTTGTTGCGTTGGGGTCACTAAATCCAATGACACGTGCGCCAAGTCGGTTGGCAGCTGTCTCAAAACTAAGACGTGTGCGAGTAGAGGGTTCAAAAAAAAGCGTCGCAACCACACGGTCTTCAAGAATGTGTAGGTTGGGATGCTTCTCAAAAAATTGGGTTAGCTCCAATAAATAGCGAATCTTAGATTCACTGAGCTCTGCAATATTGACTAAACTCATAGATTTGAATATTTATATAAGGTATATTGTGGCTATAAAAAGTGGTTCAGTCTTAAAACCATGCAAATATAGCGTTTTTTTTATGCTTTGCTGCCCTGTGTGTCCAAAAATCTTTGTAAATTTGCCGTCTGTGTGGCCGTACCTTATCTAAAAAAAGATGACCAATGCATTTGTTGAGCATTGGAGGTGCACATTTTTCAAGCATAATCATTAAAAGCTATATATTAGATGAATATCTCATACAATTGGTTGAAAGAGTACGTACCTACGACTCTTTCAGCTCAAGAGGTGGCTGATGCTTTGACCTCTATCGGACTCGAGACAGGTAGTGTGGAAGAAGTACAGTCAATAAAAGGAGGTCTTGAAGGCCTAGTAGTAGGACATGTACTAACTTGTGTAGATCATCCTAATTCAGATCACTTACATATTACAACAGTTGACTTGGGAGACGACGCACCTGTACAAATCGTGTGTGGTGCCCCAAATGTAGATGCAGGTCAAAAGGTTGTCGTTGCTACTGTAGGTACTGTGCTATATGATGGTGATGAAGAATTTAAGATCAAGAAAGGTAAGATTCGTGGTGAAGAGTCTTTAGGCATGATTTGTGCCGAGGATGAAATTGGTGTTGGTACATCTCATGATGGTATTATCAATCTACCAGCTGATACCCCTGTGGGTCTGAAAGCTGCTGATTATTATGGAGTTACGTCCGATTATATTATAGAGGTAGATATCACACCTAATCATGCTGATGCATGTTCTCATTATGGTGTTGCACGTGATTTTTATGCTTATTTGGTTCAGCATGGGTATGAAGCGAGCATCTCTCGTCCAAGTGTTGATGCCTTCAAGGTCGATTCGGAAGAGTTGCCTGTACAAGTAGAGGTTGAAAATACTGAGGCGTGTCCACGGTATGCAGCTGTAAGCTTGAAAGGTGTACATGTCAGTGCATCTCCAAAGTGGTTGCAAGATAAATTGAATATTATTGGTATTCGTCCTATTAATAATGTTGTGGATGTTACAAATTATATTTGTCATGCCTATGGACAACCAATGCATTGTTTTGATGCTAAAGAAATTTCAAGTGGAATCATTCGTGTGAAGACCTTATCGCAAGATACACCATTTGTTACTTTGGATGAAGTAGAGCGCAAGCTTGATGAGCGTGACTTGATGATTTGTAATGATCAGGAACCTATGTGTATTGCTGGGGTCTTTGGTGGATTAGCTAGTGGTGCTACGAATGATACAGTGGATATTGTTTTAGAAAGTGCTTATTTTCACCCAACATGGGTACGTAAAAGTGCACGTCGCCATGGGTTAAATACAGATGCGTCTTTCCGTTTCGAGCGTGGCGTTGACCCATTAAATACTATTTATTGTCTGAAACGTGCAGCGATGTTGATTCAAGAAATCGCTGGAGGTGAAGTGTCTAGCCAAATCGTGGATAAACAAGCGCAAGAATTTCCTTATTTCCGTGTTGATTTGGCGTATCGTAAAGTGAATAGTTTGATTGGTAAAGATATTCCTGTGGCAACAGTGAAATCAATCTGTAGTTCACTGGAAATGATTATTGTAGAAGAAACGAACGAAGGGCTTGTGCTTGATGTTCCTCCTTACCGTGTTGATGTGCAGCGTGATGTGGATGTTATTGAAGATATATTGCGTATATATGGATACAATAATGTGGAGATCACTACAACATTGCAATCAGTGCTTACTACTAAAACGTCAGTAGATCGCAGTCATAAGTTGCGTAACTTGGTTAGTGAACAGCTTGTTGGTGCAGGATATCAAGAGATTATGAATAATTCATTGACTCGTGCTGCATACTATGATACTTTGTCAACATATCCACGTGAAAACTGTGTGATGTTGATTAACCCATTGAGTCAAGACTTAAACACGATGCGTCAAACAATGTTGTTTGGTGGTTTGCAAAGTATTGCATATAACGTGAAACGTCGTGAGCAAAATCTTCGTTTATTTGAAGTGGGCAATTGCTATTATTTCAATAAAGCTAAACACGAGTCAAATGAAGAAATTTTGAGTGGTTATTCTCAAGATGCTCATTTTGCTATTTGGTCTACAGGTAATCGTGTATCTGGGTCTTGGGCACATGCTGATGAAGCAAATTCTTTCTTTGAAGTAAAAGCTGAGGTCTTTAATATCTTCCGTCGTGTAGGGCTTTCTATGGGACAAATTGTGATCGGCGAACAGATTAGTAATGACTTGTTTGCTGCTGCATTGGAGATTAAGACACGTGGTGATAAACCTTTGGCTACAATCGGTATTGTGCAAACATCAGTGCTTGAACAATTTGATATTGAGCAGCCTGTATTTTATGCAGACATCTTTTGGGATGAGTTGATGAAACAAGTGCGCAATCATACTGTAAGCACCAAGGAAGTGAATAAATTTCCTGCAGTGAAACGTGATTTGGCTTTATTGCTTGATGCATCTATTCCTTTTTCAGAAGTAGAAAAGATTGCTTTCCAAAGCGAAAAGAAATTATTGAAATCTGTCAATCTTTTTGATGTATATGAAGGTAAAAATTTACCAGCAGGCAAGAAATCATATGCAGTGAACTTTACGTTACTTGATGAAACGAAGACACTCAATGACAAAGCTATTGATAAAGTCATGAATAAAATCATTCAAAATTTGACAAAACAGTTGAATGCTGAATTGAGATAAAAAAGAAGTAGCCCTAGTGTCTTTGGTGATAGTAGGGCTATGTCTGTTGAAATATAATTATAAAACTCAAATAATAATCCAAGAAAATGGGAAGAGCTTTTGAATATCGTAAGGCCGCTAAACTAAAACGTTGGGGCAATATGGCTCGTGTTTTTACACGTGTCGGTAAACAAATTGCCATCGCTGTTAAAGCTGGTGGACCAGACCCTGATATGAATCCACATTTGCGTGCTATCATTGCTAATGCAAAGCGTGAGAACATGCCTAAAGATAACATCGAACGTGCTATCAAAAACGCACTAGGCAAAGATCAAAAAGATTATAAGGAGATGAACTATGAGGGATATGGTCCACATGGTATTGCCATCTTTGTAGAAACTGCGACAGACAATACGACGCGTACTGTTGCCAATGTACGTGCAGCATTCAATAAGAATGGTGGTAATTTAGGTACAAGTGGTAGTCTTGATTTTATGTTTACTCGCAAGGCTGTCTTTACTATTGCCCCTAAAGAGGGGGTAGATATGGATGATCTAATCCTTGAGTTGATTGATTATGGTGTAGAAGAAGAGTATGATATTGATGAAGAAGAAGGTGATATTACTTTGTACGCAGAACCAACTTCTTTCAGCAAAATGCAGCACTATCTTGAAGATAATGGCTTTGAAGTAAAAAGTGCCGAGTTCTCTCGCATCCCTAATGATGAAAAGGAATTAGATGAAGAACAACGTGCTGCTATTGATAAGTTAGTAGATCGTCTTGAAGATGATGATGATGTACAAAACGTATATACTAATATGGCTCCGTTGGCTGAGGAATAAAATCATAGTTCCATATAGTAAGAGAAGAGGGATGTTTGTTATAAACATCCCTCTTCTCTATTTTTATAGTGTATGTCTGTAATTAGAATTGTATTCTTTCAAATTCTTCATTAATAGCGACTACACCACTTTTGGCTGTGAATTTTAAAAGGGTGTATTCTGGATCATCTACACCGCCTGGAAAGTGTTTGGGCATCCATCTTTCATCAAAAACTTCAGCTTTAATAGTTCTATCGGTTACTATTTCCATCTCACCTATAAGGGTTACGCCATTAAAGTTTTTATAAAAGCTTATGCCTGCTTTGGGGTTAGCTTGAATGTTTTTCACTTTGTTTGATGAAGTGATTGTTGATAAGTATATGGTTTGTAAACCATCCGTTTTTACAGGTACCATAGCTACAGGTACTGGATAGCCTTCTGGATTAATAGAAGACATGGTCACTGAACGTGTCGAAGCTAGCATCTGTGCAGCTTCAAGTTTTAAATTACTCATAGATTTATTGGTTTATTGGTTTGTAATTAGGTTGATTATTTCTTTTTTTCGTTAGAGTATATTTTGACAAGTGCACCCGTTTCTGGTGCAAACAAAACTTGTATTGTTCGTTTCTTTTCAAATAAAATTGGTGCAAGAAATTCGATTGTTCCAAATTGTGTGATTGGAAATTCTTGCTCAAGTATGACATGATCCATTAATTTGATCGTACAATGACCTTGACCTGGAACATTGTAAGCAATACCGCTTAATGGCTTTTTACGAGACAATTTGGCTTGTAGCTTTCCACTTTCTTTATCGTCTGCAATACCATCAGGAAGACGATGTAAATCCGTGAGAGATAGGACAACTGGTGCACCAGATAAATCATCGGAGTCTACAAATCCCAATTTAGATGAGAATCTGCAGATGATAGATTCAAGGTTGTCTTTAGGAGTAATTGTGTACGTTCTACTGACTTCCGACGTTTTTGTGGTTCCAGTAAATAGACTAGTCAATGTCTTCTCTTGCAAATCTAATTTATCCAACATCAATTTGAGTGCATCACCTTCGGTAGGCATATAATCAGCTTGCCCTCTAGTCAGTTCGTTGCGACTGTCACGGATGGAAAATATTTCATCCGCAACCAATTCTGCACGGCGAATTTTTGAGGTTGCCATTAGAATTTCTTGAGTCATTGCACTTTGAGGATTATATGCTTGGATGTTTGGACTCTTTTTAGGAGTTTCTTTAGGATCTTCTTTGATTAACGGAAAGTTGATATTCCATATGCATCCATTATCTGCCATTTGTATGTGGAGTGGAGCTGATTTGCTTCTCAACTCTATAAAGTAGCTGCGCATTGTATCTGCAACACCTATAATTTGTGCTGTGACCTTATCCAAATGCCACTTGGTTGATGGAGTGGGGGCAATACCACGAATATGCAAATATCTTTCTCCATACAGATTAAGTTCCCCAGGAGTATATACTGTTTTTGTTGCGTGAAATGTAACTTGAATATTGGTGTAGGGTAGGTTGTAATAGATACCATATTTTTTCCCTCGTGCCACAATGTCGTATGGAGAGACTGGGGATTGTGCGTGCAAAAACTGTCCCAATGCACTTATAATCATAAGTCCTGCACTGAGTAATACTAATGTTGTATGATGGAGGCTCTTTTTCATCTTGTTTTAAACTTAATTTGAAGAGATGCGAGTATGCATTGGATAAGTATTAGGATGGATAATCAGCCCTATAAACTTGTAGTTTAGATAAAAGTCTTACAATTGCAAACTCGCCTTTGCAAATATAGTGTTTTTGATTTAAAACCCCTTCTCTATCCCTCTTTTTTTGAACTGTAATGATATAAATAGGAAGTATTTTAGTACCTTTGAAACTTGAAATTTCGACCTTTGAATTTCAAACTATCTAAAACATGTAATTTTAAAGTACAACGACAGTCTATCATGGCAAAAAAAAGATTTACAGCTCCATTTGCTGACTTTACTCTCCTTTCATTTATTAGTAAAAAAATGAATAGTGGAGTTCTCTTGATTATTGTGGCTGCCTTAGCTATTCTTGTGGCCAATTCTCCTTTAAACGAGTATTACCAAGCTTTGTGGCATCACGAAGTTGGATTGAAAATTGGTTCTTTTAACCTATTTAGTCATCATGGCCATCCCATGCATTTTTCTGAGTTCATCAATGATGCTTTGATGGCTATATTTTTCTTTACAGTGGGACTTGAAATCAAACGTGAAATTCTAGTAGGGCATCTCTCTTCTTTCCGTCAAGCAATGCTGCCTGTTATTGCAGCTATAGGAGGAATGGTTTTACCAGTTTTGATTTATTATATATTAACTCCTGAAGGGCCGCAAAGTGATGGATTGGCTATCCCTATGGCTACCGATATAGCCTTTTCTTTAGGGGTGTTAAGTCTATTTAGCAAGCGTGTACCTGTTAGTCTAAAGATTTTCCTAACCGCATTTGCCGTTGTGGATGATATCGGTGGTATTATGGTTATCGCTTTGTTTTACACGAGTCATATAGAAACGATGTATTTGTTGGGTGCGGGTGTTGTGCTCTTGATGTTATTTATTGGGAATCGTCGTCGTATAATGGCACGTAGCTTTTATGTCGTACTAGGTATTGTGGTGTGGTATTTAACATTACAATCTGGTGTTCATAGCACCATTGCTGGTGTGGCGGTTGCCTTTATGGTACCTGCAATTCCTAAAATGGATGTCACCAAATACATTGCTCGTATACGCGATAATCTATCCGTATTTCCTTTATCTAAAGAAGGACCAGAGCGTATTATTTTGACACATGATCAAGTAGCTGTATTACAAAATATAGAAGCAAATTCGCTAAAAGTCGTTTCTCCGCTTCAACGTTTAGAAGATGAGTTATCTGGGTTAATCAACTATTTTGTAATGCCTTTATTTGCTTTTGCGAATGCTGGAATTGTATTGGGAAGTAATGCGAACTTATTTGCCCCAATAACAATGGGTATTACTGGGGGCTTAGTTATTGGTAAATTTATCGGTATCTTGTCGTTTACTTGGATTGCGATAAAGTTACGTATTGTAGATTTCCCAGTAGGCATGACATGGCGTAATACTGCAGGAGTAGCATTGTTAGGTGGTATTGGATTTACAGTGTCTTTATTTATCTCCAATTTAACCTATGCTGATTCTAATCCAGAGTTGCTGAACCAAGCCAAGATGGGGGTTTTGTTGGGTACGCTTATTGCGGGACTTTTGGGATATTTTGTTCTGTATTTTGTGTTACCAAAACATTCTCCACAACCTAAGTATTGATATCTAAATGATAGATGTTGGTCTCTTGCGAGAGTCGATACGTCTTTATATAACTATAAGGTCACTAATTTCTACTTGTTAGAAGTTAGTGGCCATTTTTATGTATGTAGAAAAAATGTGTAAATAATTTGGTTTATAAAATAAACTTATTTATATTTGCATCAAACAATGAAGTAAACAGCTGTCTTCATTGTTTTTATTATCCGGATTTAGTTTATTTTGTAAACCAATTTACGAATGAGATCCCGTAGTTGGTGAATTAGTTTAAAGGGTCTCAAAAAAATAATGTTATGACAACGAAAGATAAAGATACATTGACGGAGATGACAAGAGAAGAAAGTCTGGCGCTGATAGCACAAGTCATGAAAAAGACTCAAAAGGAAGTTGGAAAGAGTACTGGCGTGCCTTTTATTGTTTGGGGTGGTGTGACGACATTTGTTTCTATTGTCGTGTGGTTTGCTCTAATGTACACAAATAATCATATTATGAATTTGTTATGGCTGCTTATTCCTGTATTAGGTAGTCTCATAAGTCTTTGGCTACGAAGAAGGCATCCTGTACATTGTAGTACGGAACTATCTTGTTTAATCTCTCGCCTTTGGTTGACTATTGGTTTTTGTGTAATGGTATTTGCTTTTGCTCCTATGTTGTATGCCCAGATTACAGGAACATGGCCTATGCATTACAATATTTTGTTTGTGATCTCTTTATTGCTCTCAGTGGGCACAACGATAACTGGTATTATGGTAAAAGAAAATACAACTGTTTTTAGTGGAGTAATTGGATTGGTGTTAGTCTTATTGTTTCCTTTGTTTACATATTACTTTACTTCGTTACAGGTGTTATATTTTGGTTGTATCTTTTTTGCTACCATGTTTGTACCAGGTGTTTTTTTGAATAGAATTAAAGCTAGTGCCAATGTTTAAACAATTAGATCCATTGCTTCATTCTCAAATACGTTTAGCAGTTATGTCTACCTTAGTGTCAGTAGAATCAGCTGATTTTACTTATTTAAAAGAAATAACTCATGCAACTGCGGGTAATCTGAGTGTGCAGTTGAATAAACTAGCTGAAGCAGATTATATAGTGATTAATAAAGGCTACGAAGGTAAGCGTCCTAAAACAACGTGTCGAATGACGGATGTTGGTCGGGAAGCTTTTAAAGAATATGTGGAGGCACTCAAAAGTTATTTATAATTCAATACATTATATGAAAATCATAATACGCAGAAGAAATTAATCACCGTAGACAGTTGTGCCATGCCAATATCTACTATAAGTATCCTAAATTGTACAAAAAAGGTCTTTGGGGAGAATAGGAGCTGTTACTCCTTCAGTGATTAGGTATTATTAATCGTAGGATATGCGCTAAAACATAGACTTTAAAGTTGGTAGATAGTTCAAAAATTGTAACTTTGTCGTCACAAAATTCAATTCTTTTATCTAAAGACCTAATCAATGAGTATAAAACTTCGATTAATTATTATGAACTTCCTCCAATTTGCTGTTTGGGGAGCTTGGTTGATTTCGCTAGGCGCATATTTAGGAGGTACACTACAGTTTGAAGGGTTACAGATTGGTAGTTTTTTTGCCACCATGGGTATCGCTTCGTTATTTATGCCAGCCATTATTGGTATTGTAGCTGATAAATGGATTCCAGCTCAAAAGCTGCTTGGTATTTGTCATTTTATTGCTGGTGCTTTTATAGTTGCCGCTTCTTTTCAAACTCAGTATGAGCTTCTATATCCTTTGATGTTGCTCAGTGTTTGTTTTTATATGCCAACTATTGCATTGGTCAATTCAGTAGCGTACAACGCTTTGGACAAGGCGCATTTGGACCCAGTAGTAGCTTTCCCACCTATTCGTGTATGGGGAACTGTAGGTTTTATTGTGTCTATGTGGATTGTTGATCTTTGTCATTTGGGCTTGAGCTCATCTCAGTTGATATTGTCAGCAGCTATTTCTTTTGTACTTGGATTGTATTCATTTACTCTTCCAGATTGTCCAGTAAGCAAGAAAGAGGATGTAGAGAAGAAGTCGTGGGTCGATCACATGGGGTTGCGTGCCTTTATGCTGTTCAAGCATCATAAAATGGCATTGTTCTTTATTTTCTCGATGTTGTTGGGTATGTCTTTGCAAGTTACAAATGCTTTTGCAGACGATTATCTCAAAAAATTTGGTGAGATGAAAGATGCTGCAGGAAACCTAATTTATGCTGGTACTTTTGGAGTAGAACATTCTACGATGTTGATTTCTTTATCTCAGATAAGCGAAACGTTATGTATTCTATTGATTCCTTTCTTCCTAAAACGATGTGGAATCAAGAAAGTAATGCTCATTAGTATGTTTGCATGGGTATTACGTTTTGGCTTGTTGGGAGCTGGTGATCCAGGAAGTGGAGTTTGGATGCTTGTCTTGTCCATGATTGTTTATGGCGTAGCCTTTGACTTCTTTAATATCTCAGGTTCGTTATTTGTGGAACAAGAAACAAATCCTTCTATTCGTAGTAGTGCGCAAGGTGTCTTTATGATTATGACCAATGGGCTAGGTGCCTTTATTGGATCTTATGCAGCGGGTGCAGTCGTGCAAAAGTTGGGAAACACAATGATATCTTGGTACATATTTGCAGGATTTGCTTTTGTTGTTGCTATCTTATTTGGTATTTTCTTCAGATATAAGCACAACCCAAAAGAAATGGATGCTGTGTCCAACTAATGTAAGAATATTATGTTTTATACACCCAATATAGAAACAGTGCATGAGCTGCCTCAGGAAGAGGCAGCTCATTGTAGTCGTGTATTGCGCAAGCGAGAGGGAGATTGTATTACTTTGACTGATGGTAAAGGCCATTTCTTTGAGGCGACTATTACTGCAGCTAATCCAAAACGAGTTTTGTTTCAAATTGATACAGAAGAAAATCAAGCTCCTTTGTGGAATAAAAAAATACATCTAGCTGTAGCTCCAACTAAAAATATGGATAGAAATGAATGGTTGGCAGAGAAAGCTACAGAAATAGGTTTTGACCATCTTACTTTTATTAAGTGTGAACATTCAGAACGTAAAGTTATCAAGCGAGAGCGGATAGAGAAGATCATGATATCAGCAATGAAACAATCATTGAAAGCTCGATTACCTCAATTAGATGAAATAATTGATTTTAAGACTTTTGTACAGCAAGAATTCTCTGGTCAGAAATTTATTGCATACTGTTATAGTGAAGGAGCTCAAGGGTTGCCAGTGCGTACTGAGTTGCAAGACTTGATTGATCCAACACAAGATAGTTTAGTGTTGATTGGTCCAGAAGGAGATTTTAGTGAAGAAGAGATCCAAATGGCTTTTGACTGCGGTTTTATTCCTGTATTATTAGGCCCTTCTCGTCTAAGAACAGAAACGGCTGCTCTGACAGCAGTACACTTAATGAACCTGACACACAGAAAGAAATAAGAAATAGAATTTGGAAATATGGCTATTTTGTCGTAATTTTGTGGCCTAAATATACTTTTTAGTGCACATGAATATCCAAGAGATAGTAAATGCCCTTGAACATTTTGCACCTTTGCCCCTTCAGGAGAGCTACGATAATGCTGGCTTGTTGGTTGGATTTACAGAGGAGCAAGAAGCTACAGGGGCATTGTTGTGTCTTGACATTACCCCAGAGGTGATTGATGAGGCCATAGAGAGAGGACTAAATGTAGTGATTGCTCATCATCCTATTATTTTTGGAGGAGTGAAGCAATTGCGTCGTGATGACTTTGTGTCGTATTGTGTGATGAAAGCTGTTCGAGCTGGTATTGCATTGTATGCAGCTCATACAAATTTAGATAATGCTTATGAAGGTGTCAACTATGCATTAGGGCATCAGCTAGGCCTACAAGACATGCGACCTTTGTTGCCTAATCCTAATTATACTGGGCATGGTGGTGGCCTTTTAGGGCGTTTACCTGTATCAATGTCGGTACCTGATTATCTCGATTTATTGATGGATATTATGGGTTGTCCTGTGATCCAACATAATCGTTATGTATCTACGCAACAGATAGAGTGGGTAGCTATGTGTACTGGTGCAGGTGCCTTTATGATTGATGAGGCAAAAAGTGTGGGGGCGGATACTTTTTTGACAGGCGAGGTTAAATATCACGAGTTCTTTGGCTTTGATAATACACTCTTAATTACGGCGGCAGGACATTATGAAACGGAACAATTTGCAATTGCTTTGTTAGAGCGTGTTTTAAAGAATGCACTTCCTGACTTACCTACAGCATGCACGCGTATTTGTACAAATGCTATACGTACAACCATAAGAAATAACTAATAGAAAAATAATAAAATGGCAAAAGAAAAGAAATCATCTGAAGCAACAGTAGAGGAGAGACTTAATAACCTCTATGCTTTACAGCAAACTTTGTCAAGTATTGATGAAATTAAAACTCTACGTGGAGAACTTCCTCTAGAAGTAGAAGATCTTGAAGACGAAGTTAAAGGATTAGAAACACGTCGTGAGGGATACGAAGCTGATATTAAGGAAATAGAACATGACATTGCTCGTTTCCATAATCAACGCGAGGAAAATTTGATGTCAATACAGAAATTGACTGAGCAACAACAAGATGTGCGTAATAACCGTGAATTTGATTTCTTGAGCAAGGAAATCGAATTTAAGCAACTGGATAATCAATTGTTGGATAAGAAAATTCGTGGAGCTTATGAAGAAATTAAGAAATGCGAATATGATATTAATCATTGCGAAAAATTAATTGATGAACGTGCTGCCGATTTAGAAGTTAAGCGTGCTGAGTTGGATAAGATTACCAATGAAACAAAGAAAGACGAAGAATTGCTTCGTGTTACTGCACAAGAACTTGAAGCTAAAATTGATGAACGTTTATTGTATAGCTTTTCACGTATTCGTTCTAATGTACGTAATGGTTTAGGTATCGTATACGTACAGCGTGATGCTTGTGGAGGATGTTTTAATCGTATTCCACCTCAACGTCAATTGGATATTCGTAGTCGTAAGAAAATTATCGTTTGTGAATATTGTGGACGTATTTTGATTGACCCAGAATTGGCAGGTGTTTCAATCGAGGAACCAGCTGATAAGAAACCAAAACGTCGTGCTACTCGTAAGACTCGTAAGTCTACAGAAGCATAGTCTTGACTATAAAATATATGACAATAGCGTGTGCTAAAAGGAGACTTTTTGGCACACGCTATCTTTTTTTTGGCAAATAGTCTGAAAATATTTCCTATACTTCATTTTTGGCACAAGTGTTGAAAGTATCCGAATTAGTTGTTCATTATTTGACAACGACAAACTATTAATAAGTTAACTAATAAATAAACAACATTATGAGTAAAATTAATCCATTAGCAGACAGAGTTTTAATTCTTCCTGCAGCAGCAGAGGAAAAAACAATTGGTGGTATTATTATACCTGATTCAGCAAAAGAAAAACCTCTTAAAGGGGAAGTCGTTGCTGTAGGTCATGGCACTAAAGAGGAAGAGATGGTACTTAAAGTCGGTGATGTTGTCTTATATGGCAAATATGCTGGTACAGAGATCGAAGATGAAGGTACTACTTATATTATTATGCGTCAAAATGACGTTATGGCTACAATAGGTTAAAGCCTACATAATCAATTGGAATAAATAGAACAAAAAATATAAACAACTATGGCAAAGGAAATCTTATTTGAAGTAAGTGCTCGTGATCAGTTAAAGCAAGGTATCGATGCTTTAGCAAATGCAGTAAAAGTCACTCTAGGCCCTAAAGGTCGCAATGTGATTATTGAAAAGAAATTTGGTGCGCCACATATTACTAAAGATGGTGTGACAGTAGCAAAGGAAATAGAACTAGAAGATGCCTTCCAAAATACAGGTGCACAACTTGTTAAAGAAGTTGCAAGTAAGACTGGTGATGATGCAGGTGATGGTACTACTACTGCTACGGTTTTGGCACAAGCAATTGTTACAGAAGGCTTGAAAAATGTTACTGCTGGAGCCAATCCAATGGATTTGAAGCGAGGAATTGATAAAGCTGTTTCGGCTGTAATCAAGTCAATTAAAGAACAAAGCCATGAAGTTGGTCACAACTATGAACAGATAGAACAAGTGGCTGCTATATCAGCAAATAATGATAAAGAAATTGGTGCTCTTCTTGCCGAAGCAATGCGTAAGGTAAGTACAGATGGTGTGATTACCATCGAAGAAGCCAAAGGACGTGAAACAACTATTGAAGTTGTTGAAGGGATGCAATTTGATCGTGGATATTTATCACCATATTTTGTGACAAACACAGAAAAAATGGAAGTTGAGATGGAAAATCCATATGTCCTGATTTACGATAAGAAGATTTCTAATCTAAAGGATATGTTGAATATCCTAGAACAAGCCGTGAAAACTGGTCGCCCATTATTGATTATTGCTGAAGATGTAGATAGTGAAGCGTTGACTACATTGGTTGTGAACCGTTTACGCACTCAGCTTAAAATTTGTGCAGTGAAGGCACCTGGTTTTGGAGATCGCCGTAAAGAAATGCTAGAGGATATTGCTGTATTGACTGGTGGTATCGTTATTAGCGAAGAAAAGGGCATTACTTTAGAACAAGCAACTCTTGACATGTTGGGTACTTCTGAAAAAATCAACATCTCAAAAGATAGTACAACTATAGTCAATGGTGCTGGGGATTCTGCTAAGATTGCAGAACGCGTAGCACAAATTAGAGTTCAAATTGAGAATTCTACTTCAGATTACGATAAAGAGAAACTACAAGAACGTCTTGCTAAGCTAGCAGGTGGTGTGGCTGTGATGTATGTAGGAGCTTCATCAGAAGTAGAATTGAAGGAGAAAAAAGATCGTGTAGATGATGCACTTTGTGCAACTCGTGCTGCGATGGAAGAGGGTATTGTACCTGGTGGTGGAGTTGCTTTGATCCGTGCGATTAAAGCTCTAGATAATTTAGAAGGAGAAGTTGCAGACGAAACAACAGGTATTGAAATTGTACGTCGTGCCATCGAAGAACCACTTCGTCAGATTGTCGCTAATGCAGGCAAAGAAGGTGCTGTTGTAGTGCAGAAAGTTGCAGAAGGTGAGGGGGATTTTGGATACAATGCACGTACAGATGTGTATGAAAACATGTTTAAAGCAGGAGTCATTGATCCAGCTAAGGTAACTCGTGTAGCACTTGAAAATGCAGCATCTATTGCTGGTATGTTCTTGACTACAGAATGTGTTATTGTTGATAAGAAAGAACCTCAACCAGATATGTCTGCTATGGCAGGTGCTCAAGGTATGGGCGGTATGGGTGGTATGATGTAATATGCCCGACAGAAATACTGTTAAAAATCAAAGAAGGTAGGAGAACAGCGATGCTGTTCTTCTACTTTTTTGTATCTTTCGAACCATAAAAAAGTATATATCAAATATGGACATTTCAATGAGAAGTTTTGCAAGTGATAATAATTCTGGTGTTCATCCAGAGATTATGCAAGCCATTCAGGATGCAAATATAGATCACGCTGTTGGATATGGTGATGATTTTTGGACCAAAACAGCTTGTAAGAAGATTGCCGAGATTATAGGTGAAGAAGCTATGCCTCTTTTTGTGTTCAATGGGACTGGGGCTAATGTTGTTGCTTTACAATTAATGACGCGTTCCTTTCATACTGTTTTTTGTGCTGAAACGGCTCATATCTATGTTGACGAATGTGGTGCTCCAGCCAAATCAACAGGATGTCATATACGCCCTATAACGACTACAGATGGTAAGTTAACTCCAGAACTAATCCGTCCACATATCCATGGAGTAGGTGATCAACATCATTCACAGCCTCGAGCTATTTATATTTCTCAATGTACAGAGCTTGGTACCATTTATACTCTTGAGGAACTTAAATTACTTCGAGCTTTTGCAGATAAGCATAACTTATACATCTTGATGGATGGTGCACGTATCTCCAATGCTTGTTGTGCTCTAGGTTGTAGTCTCCGTGCGATGACTGTTGAAACGGGTGTAGATGTTGTTGTATTAGGTGGTACAAAGAATGGGCTAATGGTAGGTGAGTGCCTTCTTGTGATTAATGATGCCTTAAAGAAAGATGTCCTTTTCGTGCGTAAGCAACAAGCACAGTTGGCTTCAAAAATGCGTTATTTATCTTGCCAATTTACGGCTTATTTGGATAATAATGTATGGCTGAAAAATGCACGTCATGCAAATGATATGGCTGATAGATTATATAAAGGTCTTGCTGCATTTGAACAGGTGACTTTTACCCAAGAAGTCGAAAGCAATCAGTTGTTTTTGAAAATGCCTTATCCAGTCATTCAAAAGTTACTAGAAACATATTTCTTTTATTTCTGGAATGAAGCTGCTCATGAGATACGTTTTGTAACTTCTTGGGATACCACCAAGGAAGATGTAGATAGTCTTCTTGCAAGAATCAAAGAGTTACTTGATAATCTAGAAGAGAATAGCTTAGACAATTAGGTCGCATCCATAACCAGTTTATAAATGCGTTTTATATACGTCGATATTATTTTTAGTAGGCTAAAATAATGGATCCATTTGCTTGATTCTAAGATCTTGTTCTTTAGAATCGGGCAAATGTTTTTGCATTAGGGCATAAAATTTTCTGCTATGGTTGGCTTCAACAAGATGGCACAATTCGTGAACTATGACATGCTCTATAAGGTCTACTGGAAGCTTGCATAAACTAACATTCAATGATATATGACCACGTGATGAACAACTTCCCCAACGTGTTTTCATGTGCTTGTAAGTGACTTTGTGTACGTGTACACCTATGATCTTGCTCCACTTCTTGAGTATAGGATCTGAAAGCCTAATCAGCTGATGCTGATAAAATAATTTCATTCGTTTTTCACTTGTCTCAAGTGTTTCTTTCGGGAATTTCTCCATGATCAAATCTTGATGTCTGATATAGGGTAGACGAGAACTTTTTTGTACTAATTTAGTTTTTAAAGTATAGCTCTGTCCAAATATCTGAAATTTTTCACCATCGTTGTATAGACGACATTTGTCTTTCATGCTCTCTTTAGTGTGAGCTATCATTTGTTTGATACGGCTCATTTTAGGGAGAAAAAGTTTTTGTATCTCTTCGATAGAAACACTAGGTGGAGCTGATATTTTGACATCTCCATGTGGAATACATACACGAAGTTTAATTTTACTCATATTATTTCTCCAAGAGACTTCTATGGGAATACCGTCTAATTCAATTTGTTCTTTCATGAATCAACTCCATTTTTTTGGGTAACCAAGTAGAATCGCTCCAAGTGCGAAAAGTCCCATACACATTGGATAATATAAGTACGACACAATTTCTATAGGTGAAATAGCTGCTAAGCCAGCTGCCATTAAGACTTGGGCACCATAAGGGATAAGCCCTTGAATAAAACAGGAAAAAGTATCTAATATGCTGGCTGTTTTTTGTGGCTTTAATTGGTATTTTACACTGATGTCGTGTGCAATAGGACCAATGGTTAATACCGCAATGGTATTGTTAGCTGTACAGAGATTAGCAATGCATACCATAGCTGCAATTGATAACTCTGCTCCTCGTTTAGTTTTCACACCTCGAGTTAATAACTGTATGATGTAATTGATCCCTCCATTATGACGAATCATTTCTAGCATACCTCCTGCAAGTAATGCTATGATGATAAGTTCTCCCATGCCTAGAATTCCATCTCCTAAGGCACCAAACCAGTCAAACACACCAAAGCTATGTGTTAACACACCAATTAGACCAGACAATATAATACCAAGCATAAGGACTAATAATACGTTCACTCCAGCAGCAGCTGTTATCAATACAACTAGATAAGGAATGACTTTTATCCAGTTTACTGCTCCAGCTTCGGCACCTCCATGTATTTGAAGGCCCATGATTACGTAGATAATCAAAATGATGACCGCAGCAGGAATTACGATCAAACTGTTGACGCGAAATTTATCACGCATCTTACATCCTTGAGTTCTTGTAGCTGCAATAGTTGTATCAGATATAAAACTAAGGTTGTCTCCAAAAAAGGCTCCCCCTATAATTATTGCTACCATTAATGGGGTAGAGATCCCCAAACGTTCGGCAACACCTATAGCGACAGGAGTTAAAGCTACAATAGTACCCACAGAAGTTCCGATACTTAGTGAGATAAAACATGCAGCTATAAAGATTCCTGCCATTAAGAGTTGATCAGGAACTATCCAAAGTGTCAAATTGACCGTTGCATCTATTGCTCCCATAGCTTTTGCACTTTGTGCAAATGCCCCAGCAAGGATATAGATCCATATCATTAGGGTGATATTTGGATTGGCGGCTCCTTTGCTAAATCGTTCAATGCGAGATGATAATTTTTCTCCCCGACTAATCATAATAGCCCATGCCGATGCAATAACAAAAGCTACGGTAATAGGCATTTTGTAAAAGTCATGCATGTATATCGAAGTGAGTAGATACACGCACAAGAATACAAAAAGGGGAGATAATGTCCACAAATTGTAGTGTCTTGGAATTGTCGTTTGGTCATTCATGGGGCAAAGATACAAAAAAAGATATAAATAAGATAGGGCGCACCTATATATGGTACGCCCTATCAAATAGAGAGGTTGTTATTATATTAATTTCAAGAGATTAGTCTTAGAACTTGAAACCAAATGTCGCCATAAATTTATTGCGCTTATGTGTCAACTCATTGGCAGTAACTCCGTCTGCATTGAATGCATAGAAGTCTGTTTTATAGGTGTTAAGCTGGTAAGCAAAATCAGTGTAAAATGAATTTGTCCATTTATATCCTAGCCCCAATGTATAATTGTATTGTTCTTTCATGTTTTCCCAACTAGTATCTGTTTCAATAGAATTAATGGCCAATGAGCGTCTTGATGATTCTTTGACAACTGGAGTAATATAATTATATCCAGCACGTAGAGCAAGACCAGGAGCTGCGCGCCATTCTATACCAAATTTGAAGGTAGATACTCCTTTCATATATTGGTCAATAAGTTGGTTCTCTTCAACCATCTTTTCACCATTATCATAACGTAGACTGGATTGAGAGTAATCGGCATATTCATATTCAAGACCTATAGCGACTTCGCGTCCCACTGTATACCCTAAACTAAAGTTATAACGCCAAGGTGTGTATAGTTCACGTTTTGTCGTCATATCACCTACAATTACTCGACGTCCATTATTGTCGTAGAAGTATGTTGTGTCGTAATCAAAAAGCTCATCATCTGTGATTTGGCCGTCTAGGTTCATATCCATATCACTTTGAATTTTTGCACTGCTTAGTGTTTTTAGTTTGTAGAAAGTTGGTGTATGGATGGCAAATCCCAAGCGTAGTGGAGATTCAAGAACAGGACGAACAATCATACCAATTTTAAAGTCTACACCAGTTCCAGTTGTTGTTTCCCATGTATCAAGGGTGTATTTTGATGGATCACCTTGTAGTTGTTCTTGATATTGACTATGAAATTCAGTGTCTACGTCTTTAATACCTAGACTAGCCCCAAAATAAACTTGATCGTAGATATTAAAACCGAGACCAAAATCGACAGCATATATACCTCCTTTACGTTCGCCCCAATAGTTACTATATATGGTTTGCGCTTGATCATTGACATGACTAATCAAAGAACGATATTCTTGAGAGTCGGCTGGATTTTCTTCGATAAGGCTACCTTTCCATCCCAAAGCACCTAAGAACGGTATGTTGTCGTTATCAACAAAATTGGGAGCGTCAAGAGCATTTGCATATAAACCACCAATCGTGTTGCCATTAGCATATTGATGAGGACCTACTTGATGTGCCATTTGGTCAGTTTGCGAAGCACCATAAAAAGTAGAGCTACTAGATAAAGTCTTATCCCAGTTGGATTGTCGGTAGACATTAATTCCAAAATTGAAAAATCGTAAAGGCTCTATATTACTTTGTTTGTTAGCAAATACAAACCCAATATTGTCAAAGCTACCTCTAAATTTATTGACATCATTTGTGTAGCTATCTACATTTGTATTGACTAAACTAGCAGTCATGGCAAATTCAGATGATCTGAATAAACCAAGACCTGCGGGATTGGTATCCATTGTTGACATATCAGCACCAAGAGCTCCCATAGCTCCTCCCATGCCCACATATCTTGCAGTACCATTAAGATCATATTGACTGAATTGGCTAGCTGTGTACTGACTTTGAGCTTGCAGGGCGAGTGGACTAAGACCTGCAACTATGGTTAGAGATAGAATGTATTTTTTCATC
Organism: Bacteroidaceae bacterium; assembly: GCA_963668535.1. Classification (GTDB taxonomy): domain Bacteria; phylum Bacteroidota; class Bacteroidia; order Bacteroidales; family Bacteroidaceae; genus F22. The sequence goes on along the minus strand of OY764867.1, from coordinate 638,462 downwards.
GTTATAATGATTTATAAGTGAATAATCAAAGTTTTTTTCTGCTTGCCAATAATCTGTCCAATAAAGATTATTGGCAAGCAGAGAGTTTATGAGTTATCGTCTCGAATGCCTTGATGAGCCACCACTACGTGAAGATCTTGACGAGCTTCTTGACGAACCACCACTATAGCTACCTGAACTTCTTGACGAACCGCTGCTGTAGCTGCGTGTACTTCTTGATGATGAGCTATTGTAGCTTTTGCTTTTACTTCTAGAGCTTCTATTATAGCTACGTGATGAGCTTGATGAACTTCTTGTTCGTCTTGGTGTGTATTGTTTATTGGTATTGCGACTTGGAGTCGAATAACTACGAGTACGTGTACTGCGACTACTGTTGTATGTACTACGAGAAGGTCTTGTATACATGTTGCTTCGACTACGAGTATTAGTAGATGAGCGAGTATAGCTACGATTCCTATAAGAATTGCGATTGCGTGAGTTAGAATAACTCGATCTTCTATTTCTAGAATAAGAGTTTGTATACGATCCACGTCTTGAAGTATTATTGCTTCTAGATCGGTATGACTTATTATTACTAGAATTGCTTCTTGTAGGATAGGAGTACTTGTAGTTCCTTCTAGTACGTGATGTCGATTTTACACCACTTGAACGAGTGTTTGATCTATTCCTAGTAGGATATGTGTACTTATAAGTTCGACTTCTATTGTTAGAACGTACACCACCAGTGCGAGTGCTAGTTCTTCGAGAAGTGTATGTACCTCTTGTAGTTCGGTTTGTATTCCTTGAACCTGTATAGTGACCAGATGTACGTCGAGAATTAGTTACACGATATCCTTCGCTACGTGAACGTGTGCTTGAATTACGTCTAGAACGAGTACTATAATAACTTCTAGATCTAGAACTGGTTGCACGGCTGTTGGAGCCATAATATCGTCTGTTATTTGGGGTACGTACAGAACCATAGCGTGAGAATCCAGATACATATCCTCTACTTGTACGTACTCTAGGCATATATCCCCAATGATAACCATGGTGATACCCGTATCTATAATATGGATAATGATGGTGTCTATATGGTCCATAATAATGATGTCTGTAATAACTTGGATAACCATAATACCAAGAGTCCCATGGATCGTAGAATGAATTATAATAATTGTATCCACTATAATAGAATGGGTTTGTCCAATTCAATCCAAATGACCAGCCACTGCCCAGATAGAAACTAGTACCTACCGACCAATTGCCATTAAAGCGTACGCTTGGAGCAAACATGCCACGTCCGATTCTCCAATCCCAATACAAACTATTCGTTGTGGTTGGGAAGCAATATGCATAGTGGTTATCTACATAGACATTCCACTCATAGGAGCTAGCACCATGTACCATATCCCAGTAATAAGGACTGCTTAGACTGATACGGAAGGAAACTTGACCAAATTGGATTTGTCTCATAGCATATTCATAATCATCTTGATCACCATCGAATCCGTTTACCCAATAACCATTATTTTGTGGGTCTGTCAACGTGTCTTGGTAATTATAGAGATAATTATCATTGTTATTATCCGTTGTAATAGTAGTGACCGTTTTGTCCTGTGTTGGAGTGCGGTATTTCTCTTTGACAACAACTACCTTACTTTTCCCTTCTGTAGGGGTGAAGTACATATCATCGTCATAGCTCTGTCCCATCATGCTCACAGGGACGAGCATCAAGCTAAGGGTTAATAGAACTAATCGTTTCATAATACAAATCTTTTAGTGATTACTTTTGATATTACAAAGATAGCAAGTCTGTATAACAAAAGGGGAGGAAATCCCCCAAACGTATGGGGGGAATTCCCTATTTGTGATATCCAAGTGCGAAATCCTTGTGTATCTAGGGAGAAAACACTAAGTTTGCTGCATGAAATATATAGAATTTATTTGGCAGGCTATGCCTTTGAATGATATTGCCTATGATTTGCTGGCGGCAGATCTTGGGGAAATTGGCTTCGAGAGTTTTATTCAAGAGGACGATGTGCTTAAAGCATATGTTCAAGATACCTTGTTGGATATGGAAGCGATTGAGGCATTGGTGGATGATTTTGCTTTACCTGAAGTTAAACTGACGTATACGCATGATGCAGTAGAGGATAAGAATTGGAATGAGGAGTGGGAGAAGAATTACTTCCAACCAATAGTGGTCGGTAATCGCTGTGTAGTGCATAGCACATTTCACAAGGATGTTCCTGAAGCTGAATATGCTATTGTGATTAATCCTCAAATGTCATTTGGCACTGGGCATCATTCGACAACCTCTCTGGTTTTACAATATCTTTTGGATGACGAGGCTATAGTCTTGAGAAACAACCTACAAGGTGGACGTGTGCTTGATATGGGATGTGGTACTTCTATTCTAGGTATCATGGCTAGCAAACGTGGAGCTCTATCTGTCTTTGGTGTTGATATTGATGAGCATTGTATCATCAATTCTGAAGAAAATGTAGTATTGAACCATGTGGATAATCTTAAGGTACAGTTGGGAGATGCAACTAGTTTGGCTGGTACTGGTCCATATAATGTAGTCGTAGCGAATATTAATCGCAATATATTATTGAATGATATGAAGTACTATGTTGCTGAGATGGCTGATCAGGCTTGTCTCATTATGAGTGGATTCTACACGGAAGACGTAGCTGCTATTCAAGCATGCGCCGAAGATTTAGGTTTGAAGAAGCTTGTGCAACGCACCAATGATAATTGGGCGGCATTATTGTTTGTGAAAAAGTAGAACGACTAGGCTATACAGTCGACTCTGTATATACAATAGGAGAATGTGTCAACAGCTTTTTGACGCATTCTCTTATTTTTTTGTTTTAGATAATATGCTCAGCTGTGCATAGACTATGCTGTCAATTAATAAATATAGCCAACAAAGTGACCTTATTACATCTGAAATTAGTGCTTATTTTTGTGTCATAATGTTCCCCAAAAAAATTAATCTCTTTCACTTCGCGTAGTTACCGTAGCTCCATCTAAGTCGCCTCCCATAGGTGGATTACACTTAGTGATAGCCAATTCTATTTGTTCAATAAGAGGAAAACGTTCGTAGATAGCTCTATGTATACGGCCAGATACATGTTCAAGAAGTTCACTAGGAATAGCCATTTGTTCTTGAATGGTTTCTAGCAAATCAGCATAACTGACAGTCAGTGTCAAATCGTCTTTATCCATAGCTGCTTTAAAATCACCTTTAACTGTAAGGGTTACATGGAAGTGATTCCCAATCTTTTTCTCTTGTGGATTTACTCCGTGATAGGCAAAGCAGCGTACTTTTTCAAGAGTTATTTGCGTGTCTAATACGTACATAATTTGGATCTTAGTATGTTATTTATTTAGGATCTTGTATCTCTTTTAATTGTTCCTCTATAGATTCTTTCGTTTGTGCTCCCGTCCATTCAATTCCATCTAGAGGATATATGGAAGTCCTTTTTTGTTTGTAAGATAGCGTATTTTCTTTCAAACGACGAATAAGCATTTGTCTTTCTAATCTTTTTTGATTTCTAAAGTATATGTATTCTTCTTCTGGTGTCATGAGTGTTTTATCTTTGTAGACGAGAGGATGTAGTTTATCAGGCCCTAGCTGTATTTTGATAAAATCTTTTTGTGCAACGACTCGTGGAAATAATGTAGTAATTATTGGGGTTAGTGCATAACAAGCAATAATGGTTAGCGTATAAATCACAGCGATTAGCCACCATGGGTTGTCAAAAGAATGAGATAGACTACGTTCCAAGAACGTAATAATAATTGAGTGAATGCCCAGCGATACAATGCTCGTTTTACCCATTTGAGAGACTATTGGGAGATAATTGATTAACTTACAGACAAGAAGAATAGATAAAATACCACTGAATCCAGCAAGATAAAATCCTATGATATTGTTATGTATGACATTGCAGCGTAGTCCTATATAGCCTGACGACAAATATAAAATAGCGATTAAGCAAACAACAATACTAGGAATGTATTTGTCATACCTGTGTTTCTGTAAAAAGAAATTATATCTTCTTACCCAAAAACCTCCAAAATAGAATGGAAGTGCGGCCATAGCTACGTCAATATATAAGGGAAGTTCGATTCTGTATTTTGCTAATATATACCCAATACACCCGATTCCAATGATTGTAAGTATGAATAATTTCTCATTACGTTTTCTAAGGCATTCATGTATGATATAGAATAAGCCGTTACATACGAACAAAGCTAGTAAAAACCAGATTGGTGGATTGTATCTGATGAGGCCATGGCTAGAAAATGGGATGAATAATTCGCGCATACTAGGAGCTATCTGAAAAAAATCAGGTTTAATGCTTCCCAATATATATGCGCAACAGAATGGGATTAGAAAGAAGAACAAAAATGGAATAATTAATCGGTTAATCTTTCGAATAATAAATTCAGTCGTTCCATGATAAGGCTTGAAAAAAACACCTGATATGAAAAAGTAAAGCGGCATACGAAAGCTGGCAATCATATGATGAGGATCTAATTGATTTATAGGGCCTCCTACATGAAAAAGGATAACCAAGAGGATGCATACCCCTTTGGTCAGATCTATAAATGGTATCCTCTTTGTCGTGATTTTTGTCATACTGAAAATAGCCTATATATTGTTTCTCTCTTTACTCTCTTCATGCAAATATACTAATAAACCAGCTATTTCAAAAAAATGAGCATACAAAAAGGGGCGCATAAGTCACTACCTATACACCCCTTTTCTACATTTACTTAAATCTATCTTTTTTATGAAGTTTACTTCTCTTTTTACTATCGACCTGTTTGTTCGATCAATTCAACTATTTGGCTATTCAAGCTACTAGCTTCCAAAAGTTGCTCTATCGTTAGATGCATACGATATCTCCAGTAATGACGAGGATTGGCTGGAATATTGATACGCTCAGCATCTTCATCTTGTAAGCGGAAGTGACGATCAATAGCCATCCAGTCTTGTAAAGCCAGTACGCATAACATCGAATTGCTATACAGATGATTACGCACAATTTGTGTGCAAATTTCTGCAGATGCCTCTTCTGGGGCATCTCCCCAATGTCCTAATTCAAAGTTATAGTAACGTTGAGTCACTTCTTTGTCTTCTTTCCACCACATGCGTACAGGAGCCATATCATGTGTAGATATAGTACAGACCGAACGTTGAGGATAGCCTAGAAGATAGCCAAACTCTTGTTTGGGATCTTTAGGCATGCGCTGAATTTCTAGAGACAAAATACGTAATTCTTCCATAACAGCAGGTACACATGCTGGTATCATACCAAGATCTTCTCCACATACGAGCATTTTGGTAGACTCAGTAAGAGTAGGAAGTTTCTTCATGGCTTGTTTGTACCAGAAATCATTATGACGATGATAATAGTAATTATTGTACAAACGATTGAATGCGGCTTGTTCGTGACCATTTAATGCACGGAATACAAATTCGTTTTGTACCCCAATACGTGGGTGGAAACGATGTGGATCATCAATATCCGCAACAAATAAAACGTCTGAGATCAATGAATATAAACCATCACGTACTCGAATAGATTTTTCATCTGTTCGGTCATAGAAGTATGCTTCCACAGCACGTTGTGTTTTATATTCTTCACGCATCTCATATATTTCGTAGCTATTCGTTGGTTGAATAAACTCTTCTTTAACCCAATCTGTATATTCACCAAATACTTCATGTAAGAAATACTCGTGAATATACGGTTTAGTCATGAAATTATAATCAAAGTGTAAGCCATATCCTTCAATTTCTTCAGGAGTCATGGCAATAGCTGGTACAAATTGTCCTAATAAGCCTTCTACACAATGCATAGGGATTTGCCATATGCGGAAAAAACCCAATATGTGATCAATACGATATGCATCAAAGTAGGTTGCCATTTTTTGAAAACGCTTACGCCACCACGCGTAATTATCTTCTGCCATAACTTTCCAGTTGTAAGTCGGAAATCCCCAATTTTGTCCTTTAACACTGAAATCGTCTGGTGGGGCACCAGCTTGTCCATTGAGGTTGAAATAGTGGGGCTCTTTCCAAGCTTCCACGCTGTTGCGACTGATACCAATTGGAATATCCCCTTTAAGTACTACTCCGTTAGCTCGTGCGTATTTAGCCACGTCAACCAATTGGATATGCAGGTGGAATTGTATATAGTAGTATATTGCAATATCTTGAAAATTGTCACTTTTAGCGTCAGTTAATGCATCAATTTCTGCTTGTTTGAATACATTGTATTTTGGCCAGTCATTAAAATTGGGCGTTTTATAACAATCGCGTAAATAACTGAAAGCTGCGTAAGGTTTTAGCCATTCTTCGTTTTCAGTATACCATTCTTGGAAGCGTTTTGAATTAAAAGTACGTTTCCCTTCTTGGTCAAATATTAAGCGGAAGTATGTCCATTTGTTTTGATTGACCGCTTCATAATCTACTGATGTATTTTTGTTTAGTGTTTGACGGATCTCTTCAAAATGTGTATGTTGACTTGCATCTCTTAACTTAGGCAATTGAGAGATATCAATATACATGGGATGCAGTGCATAAATAGAGATGCTGTTATATGGATAAGAATCAACCCATGTGTGGGTCATTGTCGTATCATTGATCGGTAAGATTTGTAGTATGTGTTGCTTAGTTTGTACTATCCAATCAACCATTCGCTTCAAATCACCAAAGTCACCCACGCCAAAGCTTTGTTCACTACGTAAAGAGAATACTGGGACAGCTGTACCAGCACCTTTCCATTGAGGTTGCTCAAAATATAAATCATCTAAAGTATAGACTATTGTTTCACTATCTTCCAATTGAGGATCATGAAGATAATGATTTTCATGAGCTTCCCATGCGGTTAAGTGACCAGTTGCTTTATCTTTTAGAAAAAATTTATATTCTAATGGATAAGTGAGTTGCTTGGCGTCAATATCAATCATCCATTCTGGAGCTTCAAGATATGTAAGAGTCGGAGCTTTTGTGACTTCCCAATTACCAAGTGCTTTTTGATTGCCTGATATACACAATTGTTTGTCTGGACCAATATTGGGTGCCATGACGTGTAGTTGTACACTTTTGGCTAGTTGTTTAGCTTGTACAGGTCGTTTGGGAAATGCCAAAAGCGATTTTGTAAAAGCTGAGCTATAAAATGGGTGTTGCACTGGGAGTTCTTTCCAGCTATTGATAAAACGATACGTTTTTTGCACATCATCTTGCAGCAATATACGTCGTTCATGTCCAGTCCATTCTTTACGTACGATTTCTTCACCACGACATATGCAATAGTGATACGTAAAAGACTTTTCGTTTGTAGGCATACTAACTGGCAAGCTAAGATGCCAGTGGATACCATCAAGCGTTTCCATAGGGATAGGCTTACCACCTGGATGTCCTCCTAGTTCTACGAGAGAGCCCAGTACACAGACTTGTTCTCCCCAATGAGTGCGGTATTCTATCTCGAAAGATGCAATCATACTTTAAGGCTTTAAAAAGGTTCGAATTGTTTTATACGTGCAATAATACAACTTTTATCTCAGGTAGTAAGCGCAGTCGTGTGGGATTGTGTGCTATGTGCACGCAAACGTTTGCTGGATTAGATAATAGTGGCACATACAAAACTCGGCCCACTTCATATAGAATATAAAGTGAGCCGAGTTATTATCTATTACTTAGCTAAGCGATTATGCTTCTTCTTCTTCAACTCCCCATTGTTGGCGAGCAAGACGCTTGTAATTGTTGTAACGCCATTGAGCATTTTCTTGAGCAGCAGCGAATAATTCTTCTGCTTCTGTAGGATATTGCTTCATCATTGATGCATAACGTACTTCACCTTTCAAGAAATCAACAAAGCCATCCCAATTTGGTTCTTTGCTATCCAATGTGAATGGATTCTTACCTTCTGCTTCAAGTGTTGGGTTGTAACGCCATAGGTGCCAGTATCCAACTTCAACTGCTGATTTTTCTTCTGCTTGAGCTTTACCCATACCTTTACGGATACCATGGTTAATACATGGAGCATAAGCGATTACTACAGATGGTCCGTCGTATGCTTCTGCCTCACGGATAGCCTTCAATGTTTGTGCTTGATCAGCCCCCATAGCTACTTGAGCCACGTATACATAACCATATGTAGATGCAATTAGACCAAGGTCTTTCTTACGAATGCGCTTTCCTGAAGCTGCAAACTTAGCGATTGCACCAACTGGAGTTGCTTTAGATGATTGACCACCTGTATTGGAATAGACCTCAGTATCAAGTACTAAGATGTTTACGTTACGACCAGAAGCAATAACATGATCTAGACCACCGAAACCGATATCGTATGCAGCACCGTCACCACCAATAATCCAGTGAGAACGTTTTACTAGGTATTGAGACAATGATTCTAGTTCTGTTGCTACTGGGCAGCCAGCTTCTTTACCTGCTGCAAAGACTTCACGAAGACGTGGAGCTAGTTCTTTTGTCTTATCGGCATCTTTGCGATTATCAATCCAAGCTGTGAATAGTTCCTTAGCTTCATCAGTTGCTTGAGGAGCTTCCATCGCTGATTTCATCAATCGTTCGATACGATCACGCATTTTCGCGTTTGCCAATTCCATACCTAGACCATATTCACAGAAGTCTTCGAATAGAGAATTTGCCCAAGCTGGACCTTGACCCTTTTCGTTTGTTGTGTATGGAGTTGATGGTACAGAACCAGAGTAGATAGAGCTACAACCTGTTGCGTTAGCTACAATTTGACGATCACCAAATAGTTGAGAGACTAATTTAACATATGGAGTTTCACCACAACCAGAACATGCACCTGAGAATTCGAATAGAGGTTTAGCAAACTGACTATTCTTCACGTTTTGTGTTGTGTCTACCAAGTGTTGTTTAGAAGTCACCTTATCAACACTGTAAGTCCAGTTAGGCACTTGGTCGTATTGAGTTTCGATAGGCTTCATTTGGATAGCTTTATTACCCTTCTTACCTGGACATACATCTACACAGTTGCTACATCCTAGACAGTCAAGAACATCTACTTGGATACGGAATGTCATTCCTGCAAATTGTTTACCGACAGCCTTCAAGGTATCGTATGGAGCCTCTTTTTGTTCTTCTTCATCAAGAACGAATGGACGAATCGCAGCGTGAGGACATACGTAAGCACATTTATTACATTGAATACAGTTTTCTGGATCCCATTCTGGAACAAATGCAGCAACTCCACGTTTTTCGTACGCTGCAGTACCATTATCCCAAGTACCATCTTCGCGACCAGCAAAAGCTGACACCTTCAACAAATCACCATCTTGTGCGTTGATAGGACGAACTACTTCGTTGATGAATGCAGGATCTTCGTTAGCTACAGCTTCTTCATCAGGAAGGTTAGCCCATGCTGGATCAATATCAAGAGTAGCATATTCTCCACCACGATCAACAGCAGCATAGTTCATGTTCACGATGTCTTCACCCTTCTTGCCATAAGACTTCACAATAAATTTCTTCATTTGTTCTACTGCTTGGTCTTCAGGAATAACTCCTGTTATACGGAAGAATGCAGATTGAAGGATTGTGTTGGTACGGTTACCCAAACCAATTTCTTGTGCAATATTTGTGGCGTTGATATAATAGACTTTGATATCATTTTTTGCAAAATAACGCTTCACTTTATTAGGAAGGTTAGCCGCTAACTCTTCGCCTTTCCAGATTGTATTTAATAGGAAAGAACCACCTTTTTGAAGACCACGAGTTACGTCATACATACGAAGATAGGCCTGTACGTGGCATGCCACGAAGTTTGGTGTGTTGACGTAATATGTAGAACGGATTGGGTGATCACCAAAACGTAGATGAGAACATGTAAAACCACCAGACTTTTTAGAGTCATATGAGAAATATGCTTGGCAATATTTATCTGTGTTATCACCAATAATTTTAATTGAATTTTTATTGGCTCCAACTGTACCGTCAGCACCTAAACCATAGAATTTTGCTTCAAATAGACCTGCTTGTCCTACAGAAATTTCTTCCTTCATTGGAAGAGAAGTGAAGGTTACGTCATCTACAATACCTACAGTAAAGTGGTTCTTTGGTTCTGGTAGTGCTAGATTTTCATACACAGACATCATATGACTTGGAGTTGTATCTTTAGAACTCAAACCATAGCGACCACCTACAATGATAGGGGCATTTTCTTGTCCATAGAAGCAATCTTTTACATCTAGATATAAAGGTTCGCCTGTTGCACCTGGCTCTTTTGTACGATCCAATACAGCAATGCGCTTAGCTGTTTTAGGTACAGCAGCCAAGAAATGTTTCGCTGAAAATGGACGATATAAGTGTACCGCTACTAGACCAACTTTTTCACCCTTATTGTTTAGATAGTCTATTGATTGACGAATAGCTTCTGTTACAGAACCCATTGCAATAATTACTCGATCTGCATCATCAGCACCGTAATAATCGAAAAGACCATATTTACGACCTGTAATAGCAGAAATCTTTTCCATATATTCTTCTACGATCTCTGGCACCTTGTCATAGAATGGGTTGACAGCTTCACGAGCTTGGAAGAAGTGATCTGGGTTTTCTGCCATACCACGAGATACAGGAGCTTCTGGAGTTAACGCACGTTGGCGGAATTCAGCAAGAGCTTCTTGATCAATAAGTGGAGCAAGATCATCATTTTCCAACATCTCAATTTTTTGAATTTCATGAGATGTACGGAAACCATCAAAGAAACTGATAAATGGAATGCGGCTCTTAAGTGTAGCCAAATGAGCCACACCAGCAAGGTCCATAACTTCTTGTACTGAACCTTCAGCAAGCATTGCAAAACCAGTTTGACGTGCTGCCATTACATCTTGGTGATCACCAAAGATAGAAAGAGCGTGAGAAGCAAGTGTACGTGCTGACACATGGAATACACATGGCAACAATTCACCAGCAATTTTATACATATTTGGGATCATCAAAAGAAGACCCTGAGAAGCGGTGTACGTTGATGTCAAAGCACCTGCTTGAAGTGAACCGTGTACTGCACCAGCAGCTCCACCTTCACTTTGCATTTCTTCAACAAGGACAGTTTCGCCAAAGATATTTTTGCGACCTTGAGCCGCCCACTCGTCTACATATTCAGCCATAGTAGAAGACGGTGTGATAGGGTAAATTGCAGCTACTTCACTGAACATATAGCTAATATGTGCAGCAGCTTGATTTCCATCACATGTGATAAATTTCTTCTGTTTAGTCATAATGAATGGGATTAGTAAATTTATAATATAATCTATGTATTCTATTGATAGCAAAATAAATAATTTTAGTAGAGAAAACCAAATAACCAAAGTGGTATTACATTATCTTTACCAACTAAGCGGTTGCTCTCGACATAGGTAATGCTATCTCGTTTCTTTCGCTTTTCGGGCATGGTCGATAATTTAAATGGTATTTCTGAATCCACAATAAATGTACTGTATCTATCTCCGAGGTTAACCGTGTGATCTTTCATCATAGAATTCATGAAAAAAGTTTCAATGATTTCTTGTTCATCGTTTCGACGAGGATATAATACATAGTTCATATTAGAATTATGTAAAAGTACTTTGCTTGGTTTCTTTGGAAACTCTTCGCCAACTTTATACACCATATTAATAAGACGTGCGTCTGTCAAATATTTTAAATAGTTCATGACAGTGGCTCTTGAAGTCTGAATTTCTTTGGCCAAATGACTTACATTGGTTGCATTTGAAGGATTTGTTCCCAATAAATAAAATAATTGTTTTATTTTGGGTAGATATTTTAGTTCAATTTGTTTGATCAGCAATATATCCACTTCTATCATCATATTCATAACTTTGAGAAGATTCTCAGAGAAGTTTCGCTTCTCTAAGTGAAATGGATAAAATCCGTGATGTATATAATCTTGTAGGTGATTGAGTGGATTCGTTATGACACAGTATTCACGAGCAATCTCTTCATGTCTCTCCAATATATCAGAAAGAGTCAACGGGGGAAGATTTTTTCCTGTTTTTAGGTTCAAATATTCCCGGAATGAGAAACCACGTAGATTGTAACTTTTTACAATGCCACCCAATTGATGATTTTCCTGTTTTAGTCGCATTACCGAACTACCTGTAAATACGATTTGTAAGGTCGGAAGTTTCTTATAACATTCTAGAATGACTTCACTCCAATGTGGATATTTAAAAACTTGGTCTATTAATAATACGCGACCTCCACGACTCACAAACTCTTGAGCAAATTCCAATAAAGTGTGACTAGCGAAGTAAAAATTATTCATGTTAATATAGAGACATCCACGGCTGTCTCCATAATATTCTTTGGCGTATTGAAGTAGAAAGGTTGTTTTCCCAACACCTCGTGTTCCTTTGATACCAATCAGTCGCTGTGACCAATCAATTTCATCCATCAGAAGGCGACGGACTGGGGCTTTTGTATGCTCTACGAGGTAGGAGTGAGTTCTATAGAATGATTCCATTCGGATTAAATTTTACTCTTTTCCCCGCAAATATAGTCGAAACTTTTTGTTTTGCAAAGTAGAGATTGCAAAAAAGTGTAGTTTTATTTCTCAATTGTGTCTTTTATGTGCCAAACAAATTGATGAGCTGAAAAATAACACTACTTTTGTGCTCTGGATGATAGATTGATGCAAAATGAGACAAATATCTACGTGATTGTTTGTTTCTAAGCAGGACAAAACTAAAAATCAACTTAATACATTATATAATCATGATTTCATTTCTTATATCAATGGCCTTGCTAGTCATTGGGTATTTTACTTATGGACGATTAATTGAACGAGTGTTTTCTCCTGACTCACACAAAAAAACACCTGCTTTTGAGTATCAAGATGAAGTGGACTATTTACCTCTTCCTACGTGGAAAATTTTTATGATCCAATTTTTAAACATAGCAGGATTAGGACCTATATTTGGAGCTATTATGGGAGCCAAGTATGGAGCTGCATGTTACCTTTGGATTGTTTTTGGATGTATTTTTGGTGGAGCAACACATGATTATTTATCTGGCATGCTCTCTGTGCGACATGGAGGGATGAGTTTACCCGAAATTGTAGGGCAATATTTAGGTCTCCCGACTAAACAAGTTATGCGAGGATTTTCTGTTTTATTATTGGTTCTCGTAGGGGCTGTTTTTGTTAAAGGACCAGCCGATTTATTGGCCAAACTCACAACCGAAAATCTCGATGTAACTTTCTGGATATTTTTAGTGTTTATCTATTATATTATTGCAACGTTGTTGCCTGTAGATAAAATTATAGGACGTATATATCCAGTATTTGCCCTCGCACTAATTTTTATGGCTGTTGGTATATTAGTCATGCTTTTGTGGTATCATCCCACCTTGCCTGAGGTCTGGGAAGGTTTGCAGAATACTCACCCGAAAAAAGAAGTACTTCCTATATTTCCAATGATGTTTATTTCTATAGCATGTGGTGCGATTTCAGGTTTTCATGCTACACAGAGCCCATTGATGGCTAGATGCATTAAAAACGAAAAATACGGGCGTCCTGTTTTTTACGGCTCTATGATTGTCGAAGGAATGGTGGCTTTAATTTGGGCAGCAGCGGCTACCTATTTTTTTCATTATGGAGATACGCTAGGGCAGAAAGGTTTTCAAGAAGACAGCGCAGCTGTGATTGTACAATTTATGACTTCTCATTGGTTGGGCACTTTTGGTAGTGCATTAGCTATTTTAGGAGTTGTGGCTGCTCCTATAACCTCTGGTGATACAGCATTTCGTAGTGCACGTTTGATTGTGGCTGATTTTTTGAATCTAGAACAAAAGAGTATCGCTAAGCGCTTACTAATAAGTGTCCCATTATTTGTTGCAGCAATTGTTTTGTTGCTATGGAGTCAGAAAGATCCAGGTGGTTTTGGTAAAGTGTGGAGATATTTCTCTTGGAGTAATCAGACGCTTGCAGTATTTACCTTATGGACTGTGACTGTTTACTTACTCAAATCTAATAAGCAATGGATTTTGACATTGATACCTGCTTTATTTATGACAGCCGTTTGCAGTACCTATCTATTTATTTCTCCAGATGTCTTTGGCTTATCGCATGAGCTTTCTTATACAATTGGAGTTGTCTTAACCTTGTTTTCTCTTGTGTTGTTTATCATGTATTACCGAAGTACAATGACTAAAAAAGAGCTATAATCATTTTTGTTTTTTGAGTTGTATCAGTAATTAGCATATTTACTATATGCTAATTACTGATTATTTTGTATCTTTGTGTGAGTAAAAGTTCATCTCTATGTGGGATGCTTTGAGCTATCTATAAATAATTAAAATGATAATCACTGATATTTTAGATCCTAATAATCAAGAGCAACTGCTTGCTTGGCAAATTCTTAATGAAACCAGTTGTAGTCTGTTTTTGACTGGTCGAGCTGGTACAGGTAAGACAACTTTTCTAAGAAAACTTTGTCAATATAGTCAAAAGCGTATTGTTGTGGCCGCACCTACTGGGATTGCTGCCATCAATGCTGGAGGAGTAACTTTACATTCACTCTTTCAGTTGTCTTTTGGTGTCCATGTACCTGGTGAAGAACCCAGAGAAAGTACAAGTAAACGTTTTGCTTTTAGTAAGGAGAAGCGTCAAGTGATTCGTACTATGGATATTTTGGTTATTGATGAGATCTCTATGGTACGTGCCGATTTGTTGGATGCTGTTGATGCGGCATTAAGAAAGTACCGCAATAGACATTTGCCTTTTGGAGGAGTGCAACTCTTATTAATTGGCGATTTACAACAGCTTGCTCCAGTCATTACTGAAAGTGATGAACAATTTCTTCGTAGTTATTATGAGAGTTATTATTTTTTTGGCGCTCAATCTTTACGTGCTATTGAATATTTTACTATTGAATTGCAAAAAGTTTATCGTCAGGAAGATAATTATTTTATTTCATTGTTGAATGCGATACGTGATAATCAAGCGGATGAAGAGGTGTTGCGCGCATTGAATAAAAGATATATACCTGATTTCTCGCCAGAGGATTCTGAGGGGTATGTACGCCTAATGACTCATAATCGTCAAGCTGATGCTGTCAATGACAAACGTTTGAAGGCATTGCCTACACACATGATGACATATCAGTGTGAAGTGAAAGATAAATTTCCAGAAGGAAGTTATCCTGCGGATGAGCTATTGACTCTAAAAGTAGGAGCTCGTGTGATGTTTATAAAAAATGATTCTTCTGAATCAAGAGCTTTTTATAATGGTAAATTAGGACAAGTTATTAGCTTAGGGGCCGAAAGCGTGTCGGTGCTTTGTGATGGAGAAGAAACCTCTATTGAAGTGGGGGCATTAGAGTGGGAGAATGTCAAATACATGACCAATGAATTGGGTAAAGTTGAAGAAGTTATAGAGGGGAGCTTTAAGCAGATTCCATTGCGGCTAGCATGGGCTATTACTATACATAAAAGCCAAGGACTTACTTTTGAAAGAGCCATTATTGATGCTACTAGTAGCTTTGCACATGGACAAGTGTATGTCGCTTTATCGCGTTGTAAGAGTCTTGAAGGTTTAGTCTTAAGTAGTCCTTTAATGCAGCATTCCATCATCTCTGACTCCACAGTACGTCAATTTACTCAACAAGCTTCAGGTATTCCAGATGAACACAAACTGGGAGAGATGAAGCGACAGTTTTTTATAGAACAACTGAATGTCCTTTTTGATATGCAAGTTCTACGAATGACCTTGTTTCGTGTACAACGCATTTTGATGGAGCATCTATATTCAATGCATGAAACACAGGTGAAGAGAGCAGAAGAAGCCGTGTCTTTTTTTGAAGAAAAGATAGAAAAGGTTGCTGTGTCTTTTCAAAGACAATATGCACAATTGGGTGATCAATTGGATGTTATTTCTGTGCGGAATGCGTTATTGCAACGTGTACAGAATGGTGCAAATTATTTTGCCAAACAATATGTTGAACTTAAACATCTTTTACCTGCTGGTAATCTGGAAATTAATAACAAACAAACAAAGAAAACCTATAAAAATGCATTTGAAGAATTTGCATTTGCCTATAATCAACAAACGCTTTTGACGAGTTTTGTTGCAAAAAATGGTTTTGATTTGCAAAGCTTTCAACAGGCCCGAGCACAAACAATTGTTCGTTTAATGGGGGGACAGCCCAAACCTCAAAAAAGAACCACTCAAAAAAGTAGTCGCTCGACTGTACAACGTGCGAAAAATGCGTCACAACTATCTAGTGAAATTAAAACAGACAAAGTTGACATGAAAAGTGCTATTCGCAGTGTGAATAACCAAAGCACCATTGGTATCAATACGTCACAAGTTATTTCTGATCAGGTAGAAAATGAAGCATTATATAAGTGTTTACTTCAATGGCGTAATAAAAAAGCAAAAGAATTTGGACGTCCTGCATACACGGTCGTACATACCAAGGCACTTATTGCTATAGCTAATAATCGACCTCAGAATGCACAAGAATTGCTAGCATTACCATTTGTGGGACCAAAAACGGTTAGCGAGTATGGCAAAGAAATCTTAGATATGATTCAAATAGCAGAAACGTGGTGATGATTCGCGCTAAAAATTATTTTTTCTTTTCTACGCTCCATCCGAATTTGCCAATGAAGTCGCCTAAGCCATAGTATCCACCATGGAGATAAACTAGAGGATTGGATTTAGAAAGCTGAAATTTTCCAGATTCATCCATATAGCGACTGTCAGCACGTACATTGACGACTTCAGCTATAAACATATCGTGGCTACCTAAGCGATTGATTTCTTTTACACGACATTCTATACAAAGCGGTGCTTCAGCTATTCCAGGCACACGAACCACTGTACTTGGTGTTGGTGTTAAGTTCATTTCGTCGAACTTGTTATAATTACGTCCAGAACGTACCCCACACCAATCTGTGGCTTTGGCCATATTCTCGGTTGTCAAGTTTATGACAAATTCCATGTCTTTTTTTATGATATCATAACTGTGCCTTTCTGGTCGAACTGATATATAGCACATGGGTGGATTGGTGCATATTGTACCTGTCCAAGCAACTGTGATGAGATTATAATCTTCTGCAACTGTACCACAAGACACCAGAACTGCTGGGAGAGGGTATATCATTGTTCCAGGTTTCCAGTCTTCTTTTGTATCTTTTTTTGTCATATTTCTTACCAAGAATAGTTTAATCCAAAACTCAAGAGTTCATTTAATTGAAAATAGCTGTCTTCATTTGCGATGCTATCATCAAATCTAGCATGTACGAAGAGCTTAGTACTTAAGTGTTTGTTTAGAATAAAATTGAAGGTGTTTTCCCAGTTTGCTTCCACATGATCATAGTTCGAGAAGCAGTTTAATCGAGAATCCACTTTAATATATGAAACGACTTTCCATGAAAGAGTTGTTTTGAATGTGCTACCAAATGTGTGCATAGTCGTTTTACCTTCTCTTAAACCAAATTTAGTCTCATCTACCTGACTACTGTTTATATGGCGCATATTATATGTCAAAGGAAATATTTCACTTGACAGGGTTAATGTCTTTTCTTGTATCTTATAATCCATACCGAGTCCCAATATAACGTTGACTGGAGATAAAAAGGCTGTCTTTAGGTTGTTAGAATTTTTGTCATAATTTCTGCAGAATTGCGTGTTGATTTCACCAGATAATGTATAGTACCATCGTTTATTGGCTTGCAAACCAATTTTACTGGTTATACGCAGCAGGTCTGTATTGACACGGTATTTGTGTACCGTATCGGATGGTTGGGTGTTATATCCAAGTTTGGCCTCAAACAAATTTTCCCATTGCACTTTTTGTTTGTCGTTATAATTGGCAAATAGTTGCAGTGTTCCCATTAATAAATTGGTACTTTCTCCCCCCTTATACCAGTTGCTAGAAATATAATTTTGAGTGAATTGTAATGAACCATCGCCCCCTCTTTTCCAAAAATTGGGTCGTTGAATGACAGGAGCAGCTCTTTCTTTTGTGGGATTCGGGATAGGATCATTTACTGGTTTAAACAGATCAACGACAGAAGCATGTGCCTTTTGATCACTTTCTTCTTGAATATTATCTCTATATAGGGTAATCTCATCAATTTGATCTTGTGTCTTCTTGACCAATTCTGGATGAGTTGTATAGAAAGTCTGGAGTTGATTTTTTGTCCACTGAAAAGCACCTGTTTCTTTTGTTGCAAGTTGCTGTTGCTCAAGTATATGAATTGTGCTATCCTCTATAGAATCTTTGAGAACAATTTGTGTATCTTCTCTATATAACATTACTGGAAGAAAAAGGCGGTAATAGCCCATGTTGGTGACTCGTTTCAGAGGGATTAATCCTTTGTTTATCGAATCTTGAGTCGACTCGTAGTTCCGGTACAATTGTGTCGGTAGTGAGTCTAGATATGCTTGATACTGCATAGCAGCAAGATGTCTCTTTTGTGCCGCATTATACTGAGTTAAGCTATCTTTGAACTGTTTATACGCATTCACACTATCTTGTAAAGTCAGTAGGTGATTTTGATATAGTTTGTTGATACTATCTAGTCTAGCTATACGAATGGAATCACGTGTTTTTTCGGCACGAAATTGTGCTTGCATGATAGCTCCAGTGGAACCCGCTAAAAAGACTTTATGAGTGGTACTATCTGCATAGGTGCTATCCAGTGGGATAGTCTGCTCTTGGGCACACAGTTTGATACTACTGAATGTGAAAAATAAAGCACAAAAAAACGAAAGTAGGAGGAAGCGTTTGTTTATCATATTATCAGGTCCTTTTTTATAGAATAGGTTGCATATTTGTGATTGACAAATCAGAAAACAGCCCATAAGCCATGATCATTGTATCTATTCCTTGCAAAAATAGAAAAAAAGCTTGAGAGTGCCATGTATGTGGTGGTTTTTTTGTACTTTTGCACTCTGTTGTGGACAATACATAATAGAATCAGTTATAGACATGGAAACAAAGTACATTTTCGTGACCGGTGGTGTAGCATCGTCACTTGGTAAGGGCATTATCTCTTCGTCAATAGGGAAACTTCTTCAAGCACGCGGATATAGCGTGACAATTCAGAAGTTTGACCCCTACATCAATATTGACCCAGGCACGCTAAATCCATACGAACATGGCGAATGCTATGTGACAGTAGATGGACATGAAGCGGACCTAGATCTTGGTCACTATGAACGTTTTCTAGGCATACAAACTACGAAAGCAAACAATATTACAACAGGTCGTGTATACAAGAGCGTTATTGATAAAGAACGTCACGGTGATTTTTTAGGTAAGACTGTGCAGGTTATTCCTCATATTACCGACGAAATTCGTCGTAACGTAAAGCGTTTAGGTAGCAAAAAAACATATGATTTTGTTATCACAGAAATTGGAGGGACTGTTGGAGATATTGAGTCTTTGCCTTATCTTGAGAGTATCCGTCAGTTGAAGTGGGAATTGGGCAAGAGTGCACTTTGCGTACACCTTACTTATGTGCCTTATCTTGCAGCTGCAGGTGAGCTTAAGACCAAACCTACTCAGCATTCTGTAAAGGAGTTGCAGTCAGTAGGGATTCAACCAGATATTCTTGTTTTGCGTACTGAACACGAGCTGTCGGATAATCTTCGCAAGAAGGTTGCTCTCTTTTGTAATGTAGAGGAAAAGGCTGTTGTGCAAAGTATCGATGCGCCAAGTATCTATCAGGTGCCTTTGTTGATGCAAGCACAAGGACTTGATGAAACAATATTGGACAAGATGGGACTTGAAAAAGGAAAAAGTCCAGACCTTCGTGAATGGAAAGCTTTCTTAAAGCGTCGAGAAGATGCTACTGAAGAAGTTAAGATTGCTTTGGTCGGTAAGTATGTAGAATTGCAAGATGCCTATAAATCTATTTCTGAATCATTGTCTCATGCAGCAACTTATAATGATAAAAAATTGAAGTTGATTACTGTCCAGAGTGATTATATCACTGATGAAAATGTTCAGGAAAAATTGGCAGGTCTTGATGGCATTGTTATTTGTCCAGGATTTGGTAATCGAGGTGTTGAAGGTAAGTTCGTTGCAGCACGTTATACTCGTGAAAATAATATCCCAACATTTGGGATCTGTCTTGGTATGCAGAGTATCTGTATTGAATTTGCTCGAAATGTATTGGGCTTAGCAGATGCTAATTCTACCGAAATGGTTGATAAAACAGAAAATCCTGTTATTGATATCATGGAAGAACAAAAAGCTATCACTGATATGGGAGGCACAATGCGTCTTGGTGCATATGCTTGTTCCCTTAGAGAAGGTAGCCGAGTAGCAGCTGCGTATGGTACAGAATATATTGAAGAACGTCACCGTCACCGTTATGAGTTCAACAATAAATACCTTGAGGCTTTTGAAAAGGCTGGTATGATGTGTCCTGGGGTAAATCCAGAAACTGGTTTAGTTGAAATCGTAGAGTTGCCTAATCATAAGTGGTATGTTGGCACTCAGTTTCATCCTGAATATAGTAGCACAGTTTTGAATCCTCATAAGCTGTTTGTGTCATTTATCAAAGCTGCATCAGAAAAATAATCATTATAGGATCTAAATAGCTAACATTAAAAACAAAATAGATGGATAGAAATACCCTGACAGGCCTTGTGCTAATAGGCCTTTTATTAGTAGGATTTATGTGGTTTAGCCAACCTAGCAAGCAGCAGGAGGCTCGCCAAAAAGCATATCAAGATTCTATGCTTGTTGTCCAAAAGAAACAAGCAGAAGTGGCCAAATTGCGTGCCGAACAAGAGGCAGCAGCACAAGCCAAAATTGCAGAGGAATCTGTTCAGCAAATGGCCGCTGATTCAACTAAACTGTTCCATACAGCGCTTGTTGGTGAAGCTCAAAAAGTGGTCTTGAAAAATGCAAAAACTGCTATAACATTGAGTACGCTAGGTGGTGTACCTGTATCTGTTACTTTTGCTGACTATCTTGAATCTCCTAAGGAAAATCAAGATGGAAAAAAAGTTCCAGTTACCCTAATGAATCCAGGGGATACTCAGTTTAGTTTTGAGTTTGCTCCTCGTGAAGGGGCTATCCTTCGTTCTGAAGAACTCTATTTTGAACCTGTACAACAAACAGATAGTACTGTGACCATGCGTCTTGTTGCAGATGCACACAGTTATATCGATTTTATGTATACTTTGCATGCTGATGACTACTTGCTAGACATGAAAGTCAAGGCTGTAAATATGAGTGATAAGTTGCTCCCTAGTAAAACTATGCATGTTACTTGGAATAGTAAAATGCGTCAGATTGAGCTAGATAGAAAGTATTCTCAACGATATACCAAGTGTTTATACAAACTACAAGACGGAGGTACAGAGAGCTTACAGTCTGCAAAGGGCACAAAAGTAGAAAGTCCAGAAGAAATGGTCAATTGGGTAGGGTATAAAAACCGTTTCTTCACTATGAGCTTAATCTCTGATAGCTATTTTTCAGGTTTAAAAGTTTCTAGTACAGTAGTACCTGATGAAACATCTCATTATTTGCAGGACTTTAAGTCTGCAATGGAGGCTAGTTTTGATCCTACAGGACATGAGATGACTAGCATGCATATTTATTATGGTCCCGTGCGATACCGTACTTTGAAGACTTATGATAAAGGGCGTAATGATAAATGGTATTTGACTGATTTGGTCGATTTAGGTTTGCCTATTATTCGTCAAGTAAATGAATACTTTATTTTGCCATTGTTTGACTTCTTGTCTGGACTAGGCTTGCATATGGGATTGATCATTTTCATTATGACAGTCATTGTGAAAATAGTCATAATGCCTACAACTTGGAAGACATTTATATCTCAAACTAAGACAAGAGTTTTGAAGCCAAAGATTGAAGAAATCAATCAGAAGTATCCAAACGAGGCAGACGCCATGAAGAAACAACAAGAGACTATGCAGTTGTATTCTCAGTATGGTGCAAGTCCTATGGCCGGTTGTTTACCGATGGTGATACAAATGCCTATTTTGTTTGCCATGTTTATGTTTGTGCCTACGGCGATTGCATTCCGAGGACAGTCTTTCTTGTGGGCAGCCGATTTATCCAATTATGATACAGGTATTTCATTACCATTTAATATCCCATTCTTAGGTGATCATTTGAGTATCTTTTGCTTGTTAATGACCGTTACCACATTGCTTAATCAGCATTTTACAATGCAGCAACAAGATAATGGTTCGAACAATCAAATGGCCTCTATGAAATGGATGATGTACTTGATGCCAGTTATGTTCTTATTTATTTTGAATGGCTATCCTGCTGGTTTGAATTACTATTATTTCATCTCTACATTAGCCTCTGTACTCATTATGCTTGTTATGAAACGCGTGGTGGATGAAAAGGCTGTGCTTGCCAAGATGGAGGCCTACAAAGAGAAGAATAAAGGTAAAAAGAAATCTGGTTTTGCAGCTCGTGTTGAAGCGATGCAAAAACAACAAGAGGCTATGCAACAGCAAAAGAATCGCAAATAATCTATTTTTATTAATGTAGTAAAGATATACTTTTGATATTTAGCAAGATGCAGTAAAGAAATGAATTTCTTTACTGCATCTTTTTTGGTATAGTGCCATAAAATGGTTATATTTGAAATCAAACGAAACAAATTGTTAATTTTCTATTTCAACTTTTATCAATATAACTGTAAACTGCATTTCATATGAAGAAAATGATTATTTATCAGGTTTTGCCTCGATTGTTTGGCAACTGTACATCCCATAGCACTTTTGATGGAGATATTCGTCAAAATGGTTGTGGGAAATTCAATGATTTCACCTCAGCAGCGTTTGAGGAATTAAAAAAACTAGAAATCACACACATATGGTACACGGGTGTTTTAGCGCACGCCACAAAGACAGATTACAGTTCATACGGTATCCACAAAGATCATCCAGCTATCGTTAAAGGAGCAGCTGGGTCCCCTTACGCTGTCAAGGATTATTACGATGTTGATCCTGATTTGGCTGTAGATGTGCCCAATAGGATGTTAGAATTTGAAGCTCTGATTGAACGAACTCATACGGCTGGGTTACAGTTTATAATGGATTTTGTACCCAATCATGTATCTAGAGAGTATACAGGAGCATCTGCACCAGATGGGATATTGCCTTTGGGAGCACAAGATGATAATACAAAATCTTTTGATCCCCAAAATAACTTCTATTATATCCCTGGTACACCTTTGCATGCTCAATTTGATATGCGTGGCGATGCACCATGTGCTTACGTAGAAAATCCAGCAAAAGCTACGGGTAATGATCGATTTGATGCAATGCCCAATAAAAATGATTGGTATGAAGCAGTGAAATTAAATTATGGAGTGGACTATTGTAATGGAAGGGCCTGTTACTTTGATCCTATTCCAGATACATGGCATAAAATGTATCACATATTATGTTTTTGGGCCTCCAAAGGTATAGATGCCTTTCGTTGTGATATGGCCGAAATGGTGCCCGTCGAGTTTTGGAATTGGGTTATACCACAAATCAAGGCACAATATCCTGTTGACTTTATTGCAGAAGTGTATAATCCGAATCAATATAGAAACTACATTTTTACTGGAAAGTTTGATTACTTGTATGATAAAGTTGGCTTGTATGATACACTGCGTAACGTGACTTGTGGATATGGTAGCGCCAATGATATTACTAGATGTTGGCAAGCGACTGAAGATATTCACGATAAAATGTTGCATTTTATGGAAAATCACGATGAACAGCGCATTGCGTCTTCGCATTTTGCATCACATGGACGAAAAGGGAGAGCGGCTATGGTGGTTTCCACATTAATGTCAACTTCGCCAGTTATGATCTATTTTGGGCAGGAGTTTGGAGAATTAGGAATGGATTCTGAAGGATTCTCTGGGCGTGATGGTCGCACGACTATTTTTGATTATTGGTGTGTCGAAAGCGTCCGTCGTTGGCGTAATAATGGAACATTTGATGGCCAATTACTAGCGGACGAGCAAAAGAGATTATATCTATTTTACCAACGTCTTATGCAGATTTGTGTGCAAGAAAAAGCCATTCAACAAGGACAATTTTTCGATTTGCAATATGCCAATCAGAATGGGTGGAGATACAATGAACACAAACAATATAGTTTTGTGCGTTATCATGATGGAGAGCTTATCATCGTTGTTACTAACTTCGATGAACATCCAGCTAATGTCGGAGTTTTATTGCCTCAGCATCTTTTTGATTATTTCCATATCTCTAGCAAGGAGAGGGCACATGCTTTAGATTTGTTTACCAATAAGATCCACGAATTGCATCTTATGCCAGAACGTACTGTAGACGTTCATATTGATCCTTATGAAGCAGCTGTGTTAAAGATTTTGCTGTAAATAAAGCGCCTAACAGCCGACTTATACTTGCCATCAAACCGAGTAGTATATAAGCGCGCGCTGTGAAGTATATAAGAGCGCGCTCTTATATACTTGCTAGGTATGTTGTCAAGTATATGACAGCGTGCTCTTATATACTTGACAGGAAATGGTGCTTAAACTATGCTAAATCGTAGCTCTATACTACAGTTTGAGTTGCTTATAAATAAAGAAAGGTTGTGTCAAAATATTTTGACACAACCTTTTATTATAGGCATGATAATGAGAGTCTATTCAGCGCTTAACGTGGCCAATTTGTCTTGTAAATCTGCCAATTCTTCCTTAAGCTTATCTACATTTTCTTGTATCTGAATGAGCAATGGATTGGCTGTTGCCTTTTTATTGTTGCTTCCCTCAGACAAGAATCCAAGATTGTTTTCGTATGTTAGAATTTCATTACGTTTTTGTTCGATTAGCTTCATAATACGTCCACGTTCTCCACCTGGTGTGAAGGATTGACGTTTTCCGCTACGCGAACCACGACCAGCAAAGCTGTTTGATCGTCCTTGTAATTCATCAAGTACCTCGTGGTACTGTTTGTATATTCGGTCTTTGTCTTTGAAAGGTACGTGACCAATTTCATCCCATTTTTCTTGAAGTTCGCGCACTGCTTCTGTACGTTCTGTCCCTTCTTCTTTATTTAATAAGTCACGTAAAGACTGGATGACAGCACGTTTGTTGTACATATTAGCTCTTTCTTGATCGCTTTTACTTTTAGGAGCCTTCTCCTTCTTTTGCTCAAAGAAATAATCGCATGCTTCAATAAATTGTTTCCACACTCTATCGTTGTGTTTGCGAGGTATAGGCCCAATAGTACGCCATTCTTTTTGCATTTCAGAGAGACGTGAAGCGGTAGCTTGCCACTCCGTACTATCCTTAAGCGATACTGCTTCATCAGCAAGTGCTTGTTTCTTAGCAAGATTGTCCGACTGAGTAGATTTCAGTTGCTTGAAACATTCTTGTTTCTTTTGGAAGAAATTGTCACACGCTTTGCGGAAACGTTCATATATCTTGGTGTTGTGTTTTTGAGGCACAAATCCTATAGTTTTCCATTTCTTTTGAAGCGCAATGACTTCATTAGCTGCTTTTTCCCATTCTTTGAAACTATTCAAAGAATCAGCGTCAATCTGTTCAACGATTTCACAGATAACAGTTTTCGCATCTAGGTTTTCATTTTCTTGTTCGCGTTGTTCTTCATGAAACTGTTGATGACGTCTGTTGATAATTACAGAGGCATCTTTAAAGCGTTTCCAAAGGGTTTCGCGATCATCTTTAGCAACAGGCCCCGTTTCTCTATACTCTTGATGAAGCTGTTGTAGTTGATGAAAGGCAGACAGGATATCTTCTTCCTCAGCCAACTTTTCAGCAACTTCACATAGTTTGGTCTTAGTTACTAGATTCTTTTTGAAGTCATATTCACGATATTCGTGGTTGATACGTAGGCGGTCATAAAACTTTTCAATCTGTTCGTGATACTTCTTCCAAAGTTCAGTCACTTTTTGTGCAGGAATTAATTTGAGCTCATTCCACTCTTCCTGAAGCTTTTTAACTTCATTATAGTATTTATTGATATCATCGTCTGTTGTTACGATTGCCTCAAGACGGTTGATAATTTCAATTTTACGTGCTAAATTACTTTCCTTTTGCTCGTTAATTTCCTTGTTGTTCTCTTCTCGACGTTTTTTGAATATAGCAGTCAACTCATCAATACGTTCATCCACCACATCTGGTACAGGCAAAAAGCTTTCTGCACTTTTACCTTCAGCAAGGTGTTTAGCGCGGTCTTCTTCTAGTTTGGCCTGATTAATCTTCATGTATATCTTTTTGATGCGTTCTAGTTGAATGCGAGACATGACTTGTCCCGATTGAAAAATACGCTCCATAAATAGAAGAATCTCAGATCGTGTTTCAAACTTTTGGTCCTCCACAAGCAATGGACTCTCAGGAGAATTTTCAGCTGTCTCTTTAGAGTCTTCAGCAGTAACTTCTTCCTCTTTATTACTCTCTAATTCGTTGGTCTCTGGGGTAGTAACAGGTACTTCTTCCGTTGAATTTTCAACGGCTGTAGCATGTGTAGTTTCCTCAGTTGGTGCTTCTGCAGTAGTTTCCACGGGTGTAGTGTCCACTTCTGGTGCCTGCACTGCACCATCAACTAATTGATTTTTTTCCTTTTCCTTTGAATCCATCTTTACATTCTTTATGTTAGACTTAAGTTTCCCAGAATTACGACAACAAACTCGTAACTCCCATATACAGCATCATGCCTATGATGTCATTAGTAATCGCAATAAAAGGGCCTGTCGCAATAGCAGGATCAATTTTGAATCGTTCTAGTATCATTGGTACAAAAGTGCCAAATAACGAAGCAAACATAACCACTGAGAACAGACTTATTGGTACTGAATATGTAATGACAGAAACAGCACCAAATCGGAAGAACGTGTAGGCATACAGTAACAGGCAGATTAATGAAGCGTTTATGAGCGCCACCAACGATTCTTTAATCAGTTGTCTCCAAATATTTTTGGAATTCATGCTGTTATTTGCCAAGCCTTGTACCACAATCGCTGACGATTGTGTCCCGACATTTCCTCCAGTTCCGCCAATAAGCGGGATGAAGAGGGCCATCTCTGGATGAGCTGTAAAGACTTCAGAAAAGCCTCCTAATATCCAAGAGTTACTTACTCCACCTACCATACCGATAAGTAGCCAAGGTAGACGTGCGCGGGTTTGCAACCACACGTTGTCATCGCCTTCAACATCTTCTGATAGACCAGAGGCCATTTGATAATCTTTTTCCGAGATTTCACGTGCCTCATCCATCACATCATCCACCGTAATTTGTCCTACAAGTCGACCAATACTGTCGATTACAGGTACTGCTACGAGGTTGTATTTTTCAATATCTTGAACGACGTCTTCAATTTCTGTATCTACATGCACTGTATACGGATTTCGCTTCATTACATGTTTTACTTTAGAGACTGAAGGGTCAGTAATCATCTTTTTTAAAGGAAATATTCCTTGTAGTCTTTCATCATCATCTACTACATATACGTAATAAATCTGATCAAGCTCTTCAGCTTGTTGTCTCATCTCATCGAGACATTTGGGCATACTCCAGTTCTCGTTGACGACAACCATTTCTGTCCCCATCAAACCACCAGCCGTATTTTCATCATACTTTAACAGCTCGACGATATCTCCCGCTTGTTCGATGTCTTCAATATGTGAAAGGACTTCATCTTGCTTAGCATCATCCAAATCACGGATGATTTCTACCGCATCGTCCGAGTCCATATGGTCTACAAAACGCTTGGCAATCGTTTCGGATGAAAGAGAATTGAGGAGCTTATTTCTGTCATCATCATCCATCTCAACGATGACGTCAGCCGCCATCTCATTGGAGAGCAGCGTGTAGATGACTTGGGCTTCATCTAGCGTCAACTCGTCCATCATCTCAGCGATATCAGCTGGATGGAGTTGTGTCAATGTCTGTTGAAGCTGTTGAGATTCATTGTTCTCAATCAACTTCTTGAGCTCATCTACTAAGTGTATGTTTTGCTCTTGATACATTGTCTTTCTTTTCTATTGTCCAGCCAGTTTAAAACTTGATTAGACCCATATATAACTCAAAAACTGCCTTATTCTGTTGTTGCTTTTTGAGCAGCTTTTATTTTTTCTTGTGCGCTTGCCACTCTATTGGTCAACTCAATAAATTCTTGTACACTGAGTTGTTCAGGACGCTTATTAAATAGCGGATCTTCAGTAATTGGATCTCCTTTACCTAATATAGGTCTGATTGAGTTTCGCAATGTTTTTCGTCGTTGATTGAATGTCGTCTTAACGATGGTTTTAAATAGTTTAGGATCGCATCCTAAATCTTGGACATCGTTTCTTGTCATTCGTATAACGGCACTCTTCACTTTTGGTGGTGGGTTAAATACCTTTTCACTGACCGTAAATAAGTATTCTACTTTATACCAAGCTTGAATCAATACGCTGATAATACCGTAGGTCTTACTTCCTGGGCCAGCCGCAATTCTTTCGGCCACTTCTTTTTGAATCATCCCAGTACAGCAAGGTATCAATTCTTTATAATCCAGCATTTTAAAAAATATTTGACTAGAAATATTGTATGGGTAATTGCCAGTTAATACAAATTGTTGACCATCAAAAAGTTCTTCTAAATTCATCTTTAGAAAATCTCCTTCGATGATATCTTCTTCCATCTCTGGAAAATTTTCCTTAAGATACTCGATTGATTCGTAATCGATCTCGATTACTTTTAATGGACGTTTTTTTGTTAAAAGATATTGAGTCAGTACACCCATACCAGGACCAACTTCCAATACTGGGAGCCCTTCACAGGTTTCGACAGTATCTGCAATATCTTGAGCTACTTTCAAATCCGTTAGAAAGTGTTGGCCTAGAAACTTTTTAGGTCTTACCTTATTGTTCATCATTTATTTATCGTTCATTTTTTCAGAAAAATGCTATCTTTGTCGTTGAATTTTACTTTCCGACAGTACAAAGATAAAATTTCTATTGATTTGTACCAAGCAAAGAGACAAAATCCTTTCATATAATTACACATAGATATAAAATAAGTTGAATAAATCCGTCATAAAAGCCTTAAAAGTAATTTTTCCGTTATTGATAGGCTTCTCGATACTGATCTGGCTCTACAGAGATTTTGATTTTTCACGTGCTGGAGATGTCTTTGTCAATCAAATGAACCCCTGGTGGATGTTGTTGTCTTTAGTTTTCGGAGTCACAGGTCATGTGTTTCGTGGCTGGCGATGGAGACTGACACTATCCCCTTTGGGCTATAACCCCGATAAGGCATTGTGTGTACATGCTATCTTGTTGAGTTATGGCACCAATTTGGTCGTTCCACGATTGGGAGAAGTCAGTCGCTGTACTGTGCTTGATCGAGAGGCTAAAGTTCCTTTTAGTACATCCTTAGGTACCGTGGTGAGTGAGCGGGTAGTCGATATGTTGAGTTCGCTTGTTTTTGTCTTCTTGTCTATGCTCACCCAGTGGACCTTATTAGAACGTGTCGTTGAGATAGATACTAGTAAGCTAGAAAACTGGCAGTCTGTTTTGCACGATGTACCGTTGTATGCAATCTTGTCTGCAGTGCTTATTCTTATCTGGATAGGTGTGATGGTTATACGTCGTTTACGTTTACATACACGTATTAAGCGAATAGCTCTGGATGTATGGAGTGGTGTTCAGTCCATTCGTCAAGTAAAATATCCTGGTTTATACGTGTTGTTTACAGCGGGTATTTGGTTGAGTTATTTCTTGCATTTTTATCTTGCATTTTATAGTTTCCCATTCACTGCACATCTGGGTATAGGGGCAGGTTTGTTGGGCTTTGTGCTTGGTAGCTTCGCCATTTTGGTGCCTACACCCAATGGAGCAGGACCTTGGCATGCGGCCGTTATTGCAGGTCTGATGATTTATGGTGTGTCTCAAAATGATGCCGCAGATTTTGCATTCATTGTGCACGCAATTCAAACTTTTTTAGTAGCTTTGCTCAGTCTAATAAGTATGGTATATCTCTCCTTTTATTCTAAAAAGTGAGTGTACCTCAAAAACAACAAAATAACTATGCAAGAAATCCTTTCCCTTAAACCAGAGAATGTGTGGCGTAATTTTCACGCTTTGACACAAATCCCACGCCCATCGGGCTATATGGAACCAGTTACCAAATTCTTAGTTGATTTTGGACAAAACTTAGGTTTAGAAACAAAAGTCGATTCTATAGGTAATGTGATCATTAGAAAACCTGCGACTCCAGGAATGGAAGACCGCAAAGGGGTCATTCTTCAAGCACATATGGATATGGTGCCTCAGAAGAATACTGATACGGTACACGATTTTGAAAAAGATCCCATTCAAACATATGTAGATGGTGAATGGTTGAAGGCTAAAGGAACAACACTAGGTGCCGATAATGGTCTAGGTGTTGCTGCTGCTATGTCCGTTTTGGAAGCTACAGATCTAGTTCACGGTCCTGTGGAAGTACTTATTACCATGGATGAAGAAACAGGTATGGTAGGTGCTTTCGGTTTAAAGGGCGAAGATATTCAAGGTGAAATTTTATTAAATCTTGATTCAGAAGATGAAGGTGAATTATACATTGGTTGCGCCGGTGGTATCGATCTAACTGCTACTTTAGAATATAAAGATGAAGAAGCGGATGATGATGACGTGACTCTTGAATTGACTATAAAAGGTCTTCGAGGTGGACACTCTGGACTTGAAATCAACCAAGGACGTGCTAATGCCAACAAATTGATGGTACGCATGGTACGTGAGATTATTGCTACATACGAAGGACGCCTAGTCAGTTGGCATGGTGGAAATATGCGTAATGCCATTCCTCGTGAGTGTGTCGTTAAGGTATCTGTTCCTAAAGGCAATGAAGATGAAGTTATCGAATTGGCTAGTTACTGCCAAGGAGTATTCAACGAAGAATATGATGCTATTGAAACTCCAATTACTGTTCAAGCAGTCGTTGTTGACAAGGCCGTGCAGCAAGTTCCTGAAGAAATTCAAGATTGTTTGATTGATGCTATTTTTGCATGCCCTAATGGTGTGGAACGCATGATTCCAAGTATTCCAGGTACAGTGGAAACATCAAGCAACTTGGCTATTATTGAAATCGGTCATGGTATGGCTGATGTGAAGATTTTGGTACGTAGTTCTAGTGATAGTCAGAAAGAGTATTTATCTACATCTCTTGAAAGTTGCTTTTCTATGGCTGGTATGAAAGTGGAACTTAGTGGCTCTTACAGTGGATGGCAGCCAGATGTGCATAGTCCAATTCTTGCTGCGATGACCAAGAGCTACGAAGAACAATTTGGTGTGGCTCCAGAAGTCAAAGTGATTCACGCCGGTTTGGAATGTGGTATTATTGGTGCAAATGTACCTGGCTTAGACATGATTAGTTTTGGCCCTACTTTGCGTTCTCCACACTCACCAGATGAACGTGCATTAATTCCTACAGTACAAAAGTTCTGGGACTTCCTTGTGGCTACTTTAGCGCAAACTCCTAAGAAGTAATTTTTAAATAGGATATATTCTAAGAATAAGAGTCGTTGTCAAACGTGTGACAACGACTCTTATTTTTTATCTAATTTCGTGTACGATACTTCACGAGCGTGTGTAAATCACATCATCTATACATGCTAGCTGGGAGCCTATTAATAAATTTGTATTGTCTATGAACCAATATACATGAAATACTGTGTGATAAATAAATCGAATCATTTGTTTTTTGTTCTTGAAAGTATTACTTTTGTGTTCCCAAAGCTACCTGTACACTTGTTTGTGTACTTTTTGTTTAGGGGTATTATTCGGGATGTAGCTCAGCCCGGTAGAGTGCTCGTCTGGGGGGCGAGTGGTCGCAGGTTCAAATCCTGTCATCCCGACGAATAATATATAGTTAAAGGCGTGTTAGACTTATATCTAACACGCCTTTATCTATATGTTGATTGGATGATAACGAATTACTGACTGACGTGCTTTTTCATAATTTCTTCCAAACGTAGGAGCTCGTCTCTGTGAGCTGCAGCTTCGGTAAAGTTTAACGCTTTAGAAGCTTCAAGCATTAGTTCACGGCTGTGAGCAATAGCTTTTTCAAGTTGCACAGTCGACATATGCTGTAAGATTGGATCGGCTGCTACGCTGAGATTGTGTGTCTCTTGCGTATAAGCCTGAGGATCAATATTCGCTTGTGTTTGTTTGTTATCGGAAAACTCAGTATTTGACTTGAATACAGCTAAGTTTCTATCTTTTATAATTTGCTGAGGTGTAATACCATGAGCTGTATTATAGTCCATTTGTTTCTTCCTGCGACGTGCGGTTTCGTCTATCGTTTGTTGCATACTATCTGTGATTTTGTCTGCATACATGATAGCCATACCATTAATATTACGTGCAGCACGTCCAACTGTTTGTGTTAAAGAGCGATGAGAACGTAAAAAACCTTCTTTGTCGGCATCCAAAATGGCTACAAGAGACACTTCTGGAAGGTCGAGGCCCTCACGAAGTAGGTTTACGCCAACTAATACATCATAATTACCTTGTCGCAAATCATCCATGATTTTGACTCGATCCAGTGTATCTACGTCGCTATGTATATACGCTGTTTTGATATTGTAGTCTAATAGATATTCACTCAGTTCTTCGGCCATTCGTTTGGTCAAACAAGTCACTAGTACCCTCTCGTTCTTTTCGATGCGTTTATGAATTTCTTCCATCAGGTCGTCAATCTGGTTTTCGCTAGGACGAACTTCAATTTTAGGATCTAATAGACCTGTTGGACGAATAACTTGTTCCACAATAATACCTTCACTGCGTGCCAATTCATAATCAGCAGGGGTGGCACTCACAAAAATGGTTTGTGGGGTAAGGGTTTCAAATTCTTCAAATTTAAGTGGCCGATTATCCATTGCAGCAGGTAGACGAAAACCATACTCAACTAGATTCATTTTACGAGCTTTATCTCCACCATACATCGCACGAATTTGCGGCACACTCACGTGGCTTTCATCTATGACAAGTAAAAAGTCCTTCGGGAAGAAGTCGAGTAAACAATAAGGGCGACTACCGCTTTCTCGACCATCGAAATAACGAGAATAGTTTTCTATCCCTTTGCAGTGTCCGAGTTCTCGCATCATTTCCAAGTCATAAGTGACACGTTCTTTTAATCGCGCTCCTTCATACGGGCGCCCTATTGATTCAAAATACTCAACATGTTTGACCAGGTCCATTTCTATCTGACGCATGGCAGCATCTAATTTCTCCTTTGAAGTCATAAAGAGATTGGCTGGATAGATGTCAAAGTGCTCAAACTTACTGATGACGTGCCCATCAATGGGGTTGATTTCTTGTATTTCTTCTATTTCATCTCCCCAATAGATAATGCGTATCATTTGTTCGGCGTAGGCTAGATACACATCTACGGTATCTCCTTTAACACGAAACTGTCCTCTGTTTACAGCTAAATCGTTGCGCTCATATAAGCTGTCAACCAAATTGCGTAAGAGTTTGTTGCGGTCTATTTGGTCACCTACTTGGACCCGAATGACACTATTGTAAAAATCAGCAGGGTTTCCCATACCATAGATGCACGAGACTGAGGAAATTACGATAACATCACTTCGACCAGATAGCAGTTGAGAAGTGGCTGCTAGGCGTAGTTGGTCAATCTCTTCATTGATTTGTAGATCCTTTTCTATGTATAGATCTTGCCCTGGTAAATAAGCCTCAGGTTGATAATAGTCATAGTAAGAGACATAGTATTCTACGGCATTATTAGGAAAGAAAGCTTTGAATTCACTGTATAGTTGTGCTGCCAAAGTTTTATTATGACTTAGGATAAGTGTCGGACGTTTATGCTGTGCAATCACATTGGCAATTGTAAATGTTTTACCCGAACCAGTTACCCCCAAAAGTGTTTGTGCAGGCAATTGATCCTGTAATCCCTGAACAAGTTGAGCGATAGCTTCTGGTTGGTCACCAGTAGGCTTGTATTTTGAGGTGATTTTGTAGTCCATATTGAGATCTCTAGATGATAATTGTTAGCATGACTTATGCTAATAACAAGCAGCAAAATTAAATAAAGTGCTTGATATTGGCAAGAAAAACTGTATCTTTAGCATCACTTAGCGGTGATATGTATATTCTTGTCATATTTTGACCAAATATAATTTTGCTGCTAGCGTAACAAATGCTATATTTGTGGCTATGTGGATAGATGAATTTAAATATTGTAAATGCGCATGAAAAGAATACTTGTCACTGGAGGAGCTGGCTTTATCGGCTCTCATTTATGTACTCGATTAGTTAATGATGGTCACGATGTGATTTGTTTAGATAATTATTTTACGGGATCAAAAGAAAATATATTACACTTAATTGGCAATAAGCACTTTGAGTTGGTGCGTCATGATGTAACTGTACCTTATCACGCTATTGTAGATGAAATTTACAATTTAGCTTGTCCTGCAAGTCCTGTGCATTATCAATATGATCCAATCAAAACAACACGTACGTCTGTGTTGGGGGCTATTAATATGTTGGAATTGGCTACTTCAATCAATGCCAAGATTCTTCAAGCATCGACTTCTGAGGTCTATGGTGATCCATTGGTGCATCCTCAAGTAGAGTCTTATTGGGGAAATGTCAATACGGTAGGTGATCGTTCTTGTTACGATGAGGGAAAACGCGCAGCTGAAACGTTGTTTATGGACTTTCATCGTCAAAATAAAGTACGCATTAAAATTGTGCGTATCTTCAATACTTATGGCCCTCAGATGCAACCTCATGATGGGCGAGTAGTGACCAATTTCATTGGCCAAGCATTGCGCGGAGAAGATATTACTATTTATGGGGATGGAACACAAACACGTAGTTTCCAGTATGTAGATGATTTGATTGAGGGGATGATTCGTTTGATGGATACTCCTGATGATTTTACAGGACCTGTTAATATCGGTAATCCTAATGAATTCACTATATTGGAGCTCGCTCAAAAAGTTATTGAGGTGACCAATTCACATTCTCAAATAGTATTTAAGCCACTTCCTAATGATGACCCTAAACAACGCCAACCAGATATTTCACTGGCTAAGAAGGTGTTGAACTGGGAACCTAAAGTGCAATTGTTAGAAGGCTTGGAACAAATGAAGATGGACTTTAAGCATCTTTGTAAAAAGCATGTCGATTAAAAATATACCACATTAATAATAAATTGTATGGAAATTAATCCTTCCGAAAATAAAATTTTAATAGTAGATGATGTGCAATCTAACGTCTTACTGTTAAAAGTGCTTCTTAAAGCTGAGAAGTTTCAGCTTGATGTGGCTGAAAATGGAACTCAGTGTCTTGAAAAAGTCTCTGAGTTTAAACCAGATTTGATCTTGTTGGATGTGATGATGCCGGACCTAAATGGTTTTCAGGTTTGTGAACGACTAAAAGCAAATCCAGAAACAGCATCTATTCCTGTTATTTTCTTGACGGCTCTAAATAATACAAGTGATATTGTGAAAGGCTTTCAAGTGGGTGGAAATGATTTTATTTCAAAACCATTTAATAAGGAAGAGTTGATGATTCGTGTGCATCATCAAATTTCTTTGATTACAGCGCAACGTATTATTGAAAGGCAAAATGATGAGCTTAAGCGTACTATTGCAGGGCGCGATAAGTTATATTCTGTTATTGCTCACGATTTGCGTTCTCCTATCGGTAGTATTAAAATGGTACTAAACATGATGCTATTAAGTATACCAGAGGAGAAGATAGGCGAAGAGATGTATGATCTTCTTAATACGGCTAATCAGACTACCGAAGAAGTGTTCTCGCTTTTGGACAACTTGTTGAAGTGGACTAAATCGCTTATAGGTCGACTCAAAGTGGTTAAACAAGACATCAATGTGTGCGATACTGTGCGAGGGGTACAGCAGGTATTTACTGCGGCTGCTGAGCTGAAAGATATCACTTTTGATATGGATGTGCCTGAGGTAGTTCAATGTACATGCGATATTGATATGTTGAAAACAGTAGTACGCAATTTCTTAAGCAACGCTTTGAAATTTAGTCCTGATAAAACGACTATATCTATTGCATGTAAAGAGGTGGATGGATTTGCTCAGATAGCTGTATCGGATCAAGGATGCGGTATTGATGAGGAAGGTAAAAGTAAATTGCTAAAAACAGATACTCATTATTCAACATTTGGATTGAACAATGAAGAGGGCTCTGGCTTGGGTTTGCTTCTTTGTCAAGATTTTATTGTCAAGAATGGTGGCCGTATCTGGTTTGAATCTGAAGTGGGCAAGGGATCGACATTCTATTGTACGGTGCCTCTTACAAAATAAAGTTATATACTATATATGTAAAAGCAGCCTATCTTGAACAATTCAAGATAGGCTGCTTTTTGTTATGTACATGAATGATTCTTGATTATTTGTAGTTTACTAATGGATACCAAGATGTCATTTGTGTGTTTTGTGCCCAATCATAGGTCGCAAAGTAGTTGTTATATCTTTGTACAGTACTATATGTGCTGTATTGTGGGAAGTAGGCTGCTAATCCACAGTTTACATCCATAGAAAATGATCCACCGTTTACGCTGTATACTGAAGCTGGACGAGCATTATACACGACTACATTGTCTAGCGCAGTCTCTAGTGGCGAATATTCACTCGAAGTTAAGGCTTTCTCCATAATTTGCTCAAAATCAAAGTAAGCAGGGAAGCTTATTCTATCAAAATGTTGGATGTCAGATGCATACAGGTTGACTCCTTGGATAGCTTGGGCAATACCTATATTGGAGAATGCAGTTTGGCAGGCATTAGCTAAAGCATCCATTTTGGAATTGTCATAAACGGAAATTTGCGCGCCATATGTCCATCCTGGGTATCCTTTTGGATCATTGTATGCTAGATCATATGCTTCTGCTATTTTTTTAGCTCTATCAGTGTTTGCGTTAAACATGATAGGGACGAGAGTTTCGTAGTTGCCGCCTGGTCCAGGAGTTTCTGCAACAGAAGCGATGTAATAGTTTGATGTTTTTCTCAGTTGATACGCTGTTTCAATGTTCCCCATAAAGCACGCATCAAAATAAAGGTAATCAAACTTTTTGTTTCCACCGAGTAAATTTTGTCCGTAAGCAATGACGTCTTCTAGATCTGATATATTCATCCATTCTTGACCACCGCCAGTGGTGTCTTGGCCAAAATATTTGGTCGATATATAATTTTCTACTACTGTCGATGGAGTAGGGAGCCATCCTTGTCCATGAGACCATAGAATCATGGCATATGATTCTGCTGGATATTTTGTGATGATTCTACTCAACACATCTTTTAGCACTTTAGGATCTGCACTACTTTCTTTTTCTGAATATCGATAGATCGTATCTGTGACAACCTTTGAATGGTCTTGTGTGCTTTGTTTAAAAGATAAGATGCTAGGTAAGTTACTTCCTCTATTATCGACATACAGTACTAGGTTGTTTTTGTCCAAATCAACGTCTTCCAGCCCAATACACATCTCGCTAATATCGCTTGATACGAAGTCGTTTAAGGAATTATCTCCTAAAATGAGGCCAATCACTGTGGTTTTACTCACAGTGTTCGGAGAAGGGCTGTCTTTATGTTTATCGCATGCTACTAAGAACGTACAAATGACACCAGCAAGTAGTGGGTAGGCTTTGTATTTTAAAAAAAAGGAAATTATTTTTTTCATAATAAATTAGGTGTTGTACTAAAAAGTCCCTATCCGAACGTCAAGAGCTCGGATAAGGACTGCTTTAGTTTTGTTACATTCTTGGATGCCCGCCCATAGGACCGCCAGCTGGACCGCTAGGTTTACCTTTTGGATGATCTTTAGGTTTACGTTTAGGCTGAGGCTGTACACTTGTTTTGACAGGCTCAGACGGCTCAGGTTTGATAAAATGGAATGTCTTTATATCAAGTAATTTTACTTGGGTGTGACTCTCTAGATAACGTTCCATTAGCTTATTCTGTTTCTTCGCTAATTTGCTTTTATCTGTATCAAAAAAGATCATGCAGGTACGATGTTTCAGTCCCTGATTCTCCAAGTGATATTTAAGTTGATAACTGTATTGCTGACGTTCAGGTAAGAATCTTTCTCCAGTAAGTTTGACGCTGTCCAACTTTTGAATAACAGTGAAATATACTGTGCTATCCGAAAAATCTGCAGCTACACCATAAGCATATACATCTTTATGTTTGGGCTTAGGGAATAGAGTGAATGAACTAAGCAAAATGAAACAAGATAATGCTATAGTCCACTTTATAGGAGCGACTTTTATATTCATATGTTTGATATTAATGTTTCGAATAGAGCAGTTAATGACATCTATTATCATTAACGGTCTATTGTCGACTTGTTTAACCTAGATAACTCTTAAGCAAGGTGTTGCGATCGTCTTGACGAAGTTTACGGATAGCTTTTTCCTTAATTTGACGTACACGTTCTCGGGTCAAGTTAAACTTATCACCAATCTCTTCCAGAGTCATTTCTTTATCTCCAATTCCGAAAAAGAGTTGCAGGATTTCACGTTCACGATCTACTAATTGACTCAATGCACGTTCTATTTCACGACGTAGAGATTCTTTTACTAGGTTGCTATCTGCATATGGACTATCATCGTTGACCAATACGTCCAATAGGTTGTTGTCTTCACCTTCTACAAATGGAGCATCAACAGAAATATGACGACCAGAAACTTTCATCGTATCAGATACTTTGTTTGCTTCGATGTCCAATTCCTCTGCTAGCTCTTCGTTTGATGGACGACGTTCATGTTCTTGTTCAAAACGTGAAAAGGCTTTTTGGATTTTGTTCAGTGAACCTACTTGATTTAGTGGAAGACGTACAATACGTGATTGTTCTGCCAATGCTTGTAGAATAGACTGACGAATCCACCAGACTGCGTAACTAATAAATTTGAAACCACGAGTCTCATCAAATTTTTCAGCAGCTTTAATCAATCCTAAGTTCCCTTCATTGATTAAGTCAGGTAGACTAAGTCCTTGATTTTGATATTGTTTGGCTACTGATACAACGAAACGGAGATTGGCACGTGTTAGCTTTTCCAAAGCTCTACGATCACCTTTTCGGATTCGTTGAGCTAGTTCTACTTCTTCTTCAACGGTGATTAATTCTTCACGGCCAATTTCTTGTAGATACTTGTCAAGCGAAGCACTCTCTCTGTTTGTGATACTCTTGGTAATCTTTAACTGTCTCATATATATAATTTATTTTTGTATTCTTAGAACACTGTATATATAACGTAGAAATAGGAATATTGTTCCATCGTGTACTCGTCTTTTTTTGAAAAAAGTGACACGATGCTCCCGCACCATGCCACCCACAACTATTCACTAACTAATATGTATCAATTATTCTTGATGATGATTTATTCTATCCTATTAAAACAATCAATTTACTTTTGTATATGCATCTCATCACGAGTTATATACAAACAAAACTAATACCTGGTAGTCCCACTGGACCTTTTTCTATTGTTAACTAATCTAATACCTAATTTTATTGTATTATTTTGAGAGAGATTTTACTGTTTATTCTTGCGATATATCCACGGCGAAATTCACTCGTCTTCCTGATGGATACATGGCATTGATAAAGATGACTTGTTCGGGTGTGCGAGAAGCTGCACGGAATACTTTATTGAAGTCTTCTGTTGTGTGGAGCTGTACGCCGTTCGCTTTTAGCATAATGATGCCTTTACGAATACCTGCATCTTTCATGCGCCCTGCTTGTACTCCTGTGACTTCCAAACCGTATCCGAGGTTTAAGCGGCCTCTAATTTTTTCTGGCACAGGGACAAATGCGGCACCTAGTACTTGTTCGTCTACTTTTTTCATGACTTTAGTTGTTCCCTGTTCATTACGAAGGGTAGCATCTAAATATATTTTCTTTTTATTACGTACAATTTGAAGTCTAACTTTGTCGCCAGGACTATGTTGAGCTAATTGTTCTTGTAATTCGGCCATTTTGGTCACCTTATGGTTATCTAGGCCAGTGATAACATCGTCAACTTCTACCCCTGCTTCTGCGGCAGCACCGTCTTCGATTACTTTTTGTACGTGTATTCCTTCGTTAACGCCCAACTTGTCTTCTTGTTCTTTTTGTTGATCGGCCATTAGGTTATTCCCCATGTCGCTCCCCATAATGCCTAAAAGAGCACGTTGAACTGTTCCATATTTCTTTAAGTCACTAATGACTTTTGTCACAATAGTGGTTGGTATGGCAAAACCATAACCTGCATAACTGCCTGTTTGGCTATATAAAATAGCATTGATGCCCACAAGTTCTCCACGTGCATTGACTAGTGCACCGCCGCTATTTCCTTTGTTGATAGCTGCATCTGTTTGGATAAATGATTCGACTCCTTTGCTATAGACACCTAGTGTACGTGCTTTAGCACTGACGATACCAGCTGTTACGGTTGATGTTAAGTTGAAGGGATTTCCGACTGCGAGTACCCATTCGCCAACTTTTAGAGCGTCGCTATTACCTATTGGAATTGTTGGGAATTCATCGCCTGATATTTTCAAAAGTGCTAAGTCGGTACTGGCATCTGTGCCAATAACGGTCGCTTGGAATGTGCGGTTATCATTAAGGGTAACTTCTACTTCGTTGGCTTTGTCCACTACGTGATTATTGGTTACAATATATCCATCCGAGCTGATAATGACACCAGAACCAAAACCAATCTCTGGTTGCGCTTGTACTCTACGTTGGGGGTACTGTCTATTGGGTGTGCCAAAGAAATATTCAAAAATATCTTGGGGCTGTTGTCTATATTGTTGTGCTTCTCCACTTATTGTAGATTTAATATGTACTACTGCATGCAGTGATTTTTCAGCAGCGTATGTCAAATCTATAGGTTGATTGCTTGCTCCGTTTATACTAGCCAGTTGGTTCGGGGAATTGTTGGACGCCTGTTGTGGAAACAGTGTACTATCAATATGTGAACTGTTTTGTTCATCTCTGGTTGTTTGAGCTGTGTAGCGAGCTACTCCAGCACTAAGAGCAACTACTAATGTAGCACCTAATACGTTCTTTACTATCTTGTTCATTGTTCAAATGTTTAGAATGTTAATAAAACGAGATTGTTTTGTTTCACGTTTCCAATATAAAAACAATACTCTTAGGTTGTATCATTTTGAGCTTTGTTTTAGTTTTTGTTTAAATTATAGGCGTGCTTTTAACTGTTTTATTTCTGCTGTAAACAAAATAACAGTTGCCTTAACTATTTGAATATTAACATAAATGCAAAGATGGTTTAATACTTCGTGTCTGAAGGGGTTTATTGCGCTTTAGTTCTCATTATCAGTATGTTTTATTTTGATGATCTAGTTGTGTTGTTTGTTTTTGATTGTTTAAATGATAAATATATTACTGTAATGTGTGGATTTGAATTCTTTTTCTCTTATTTTGCGCTATTCATTGACTTATTTAGCTATTTACAGAGGATAGAGTCAATAGCTGGCTGATTATTTGATTTTGGCAAGGATGTAAATAGTAAATATATTACTTATTTTTATTGGCGATTATTCTTCCTGCAAATAACCTTCTGTTGTAGTTGAAGGCATCATAGACTGGACTTTTCGGGTTGAAACTACTAATATGTACGTCTCCTTGACTATGAATAAATCGTTCATTACCCATATATATAGCCACATGAGAGATTTTCTCTGGAAGTGAATCTGTGGCTGCTCGTCCAAAGAAAATAAGATCTCCAGGAAGGAGATTGTGGCATTTAGGGGCTATTTTGATATGACTTTGTCCAATGGTTGCTTGCTGGTAGGCATCCCTTGGCAACTCTATGCCATGCATACGATAACTCCATTGTACGAGTCCGCTACAGTCAAATCCCTTGGGACTAGTACCTGCCCAAAGATAAGGTACACCATAGACGCT
This sequence comes from Bacteroidaceae bacterium, assembly GCA_963668535.1. GTDB lineage: Bacteria > Bacteroidota > Bacteroidia > Bacteroidales > Bacteroidaceae > F22. The sequence goes on along the minus strand of OY764867.1, from coordinate 596,524 downwards.
GCGTGCTGTTTCAACAATAGCAGAACCTGTTTTTTTGATTTTATTCCGCCATTCTGATTCAAGCATGCCTAATTGTTTTGGGAGATAACCACTTCGCCCATCAGGATAACTGACGATATAAAAACGCCCTTTTTCACCCAGATATCGCAAGCGATCTCCAGCTACAACATCCGATATTGGTTGACAACCGCATTGTGGATGGGTGAAACATTGTCCCCAAATAGCTGTTACCATGATTTTTTTGGCATGATTCCATTGAGCCAAAGTGGTGCTATCTACTGGATGAATACCTGTTGGATGGCACCAAATCTTATAGCCATCTTTCATTTCAACATGATACCATTTCTTGGAATGCGATAAAATGCGTACTGGCATGCCCAAAAGGCCTTGAGTGAGCATTTCGCTTGAGAATGATGCCGATGCACGCATATTACTTACGGAGAGATTGATGATACCGTAGGGGTGGGATAGGCTATCAAGCGTAGAACTTTTGTGCTGTTCTTCGTTTTCAAGCAAGCGCTGATTATTTTGTGCAAAGGTGCAATCTAATGCTTTTTGCTTGAAGATGGCATGGTCAGCTTGTTGGTGATGACATGCACTACATACATTTAAGCCAACAATCGTTGCCAGACTTATTGAGATTAAAAAGGTTGATGTTTTCATAGTTTTCTACAGATTATTGCCTCATATGAGTGCACATTTAATTAACTACAAACAAAGATACGATTTTTGAGGGGATGTAAATTGGCTATCCTTAGTTTTTTTCTTACTTTTGTCTCCAGAATACAGTAGGCCGGTTTATCGCTCACTAATGTGGGAGGAAAGTCCGGGCAGTATAGAGCATCCTGCTTCCTAACAGAAAGTTGTCCGTGAGGGTAAAGTAGTTCAGAAGAAAATAACCGCCTCTTTGTAGGTAAGGGTGAGAAGGTGAGGTAAGAGCTCACCAGTCGTGTGGCAACATACGTGCTGTGGACCTCAGGAACTGCAAGGTCAAGTATACTGACGCTTGAGGACTGCTCGTCCGATTGTCAGAGGGTAGACTGCTAGAGTGCATCGGTGACGGTGCATCGAGATAAATGATAGACGCTCCAGGTGAGTACAGAACCCGGCTTACAGGCCTACTGTTTCTTTTATAATACTACATGATAGACTACATCTTATAAAATATGGGCACATTCAAAAGATTTTTACAGTTTCTATCGTATGAAATATGGCGTATAAATCGAGACGAAGTTAATCGTACTCGTTTTTCCATGTACTCTGTTTTGAAGATTTTGTATCTATGCGTACAGCGTTATAGAACGAATACTTTGGTCAGTAGAGCTTCTGCGTTAACGTATAGTTCTTTGTTCTCTTTGGTGCCTATTTTAGCTATTCTTTTTGCCATAGCAAGAGGGTTTGGTTTGGCTGATATGCTAGAAAAAACCTTGCAAGATAGTGTGGCTATCCCTCATGAAAATACACGAGTATTGCTTGAATTTGTACATTCCTATTTAAATCAAACAAAAAGTGGGGTGTTTTTAGGAGTGGGTATTGTCGCTTTGTTTTATTCTGTTATAAATCTAACCAATAATATTGAGGTTACTTTTAATCGAATTTGGCATGTGAGAAAGTCTCGTACTTTTTTGCGGAAGGTAACTGATTATTTTTCGATGTTTCTTCTGTTGCCTATATTGATTGTCATTTCAAGTGGTATGTCTATCTATGTTGGACAAATTGCTTCTGGTTTGGAGGAATATCAAATTCTAGCCCCAATTGTAAAAGTTTTGATTAAATTGATTCCCTTTGTAATTACATGGGGGATGTTTACTGGTCTATATGTGTTTATGCCCAATACGCATGTTCAAATGCGTCCAGCTATCATTTCAGGTATTACTATCGGTACTGCATACCAGATCTTTCAATTTATATATATCAGTTCTCAGGTCTATGTGTCGAGATATAATGCGATATATGGTAGTTTCGCTGCTTTGCCTTTATTCTTATTATGGTTACAACTGTCATGGTCTTTAATCCTTTTCGGGGTTGAATTGACTTATGCCCAGCAAAATTTAAAGCACTATAGTTTTGATTATGATACACGTAATATTTCTAAGCGTTATCAAGACTTTGTGACTATATTGATATTATCTACAATAGCCAAACGATTTCAAAATAATGATCGTCCTTTATCGGCGATAGAAATATCCGATAAGCATTCTATTCCTATTCGTTTAGTACAATTGGTTCTAGAAACTCTGATGGAAGTTGATATCTTGCATGAGACCATTATTGATCCTAAAACAGAGGAAATGGGCTATCAGCCATCTTTAGATTTGGAAACACTGACGGTTTCATTTGTGATTAATCGCATCAATGCACATGGATCCGAAGATTTTAAATTAGATTTGGATGGTCAGTATAAAGGGAAGTGGGATATTATACTTTGTATGGAGCAAGTACATACAGAAAAATTTGGAACGACCCGAATTGTGGATATTGTGTAGATTTTGCTTTAAATGGGACGTTATTTATTCCCCAAAACGCAAGCGCTTGCGATTTGTTATACATCGGGATGATTGGCGATTCGCAAGCGCTTGCGTTTTGGTACATAAGCGCTTAACAAAAATAGGGGTATCTGAAGAGAAGAAAACTGGTTCCTTATAGCTAAAAATAAGCTATAAGGAACCAGTTTTTTTACAGACTAATATATAACACAGAGGGAACGTTTCTACTTCTATGTTGATGTCCCCCTACAATGTAGTGTCTACTAGAATTATTTACTTTGTGCCGAGTTGGTTTGTGGATTTGCTTTCCCTTCCTCCAAAACCTCTATTGCTTTTTTGACTGTATTATCCGTCTGGTTGATAAATGTTACATATGGTTGGCGTCCCAATACATTATATATAATTCCACCATATATATTCATTCGAAGTAAAGAATATGATTTGTTGATAAGTCTAGTACGTGCTTTTATTCCCTTTTTTGTTGCAAATGGGATGAATTTGGCGACTAAATTTTGAGTGTTTAAATACTCAATCATACTTTTCAAATCCTTGTGCTTTTCCAATGTTATTCTATGCGCATCACTATAATCAAAAGTGTATTGTCTGATTAATCCACGTACAAGTACATCTGTTAAGTATGAGCTTGTACCAGTAGTGTCACGAGGAACAAAAATGTCGGGCATGATTCCTCCTCCACCATATACTTTACGAGCCAAGTGACTAGTCGTATATACTTTAGATGAGTCTAAATGGATACTATCTTTGTGGTATAATTCTCCGTGTTCGAAGCGGTTAAACCAGTCATATTTGTATTCTTTGTCACGTCCGTTTGTGTATGGGCGTTGAATACAACGTCCTGATGGAGTATAATAACGAGCTACAGTAAGGCGTACGGTACTGTTGTCGCTAAAGCTTATCGGTTGTTGTACTAATCCTTTACCAAAAGAACGACGTCCAATAATAACACCACGGTCGTTGTCTTGAATAGCTCCACTAAAAATTTCACTTGCTGAGGCTGATTGTTCATCAATGAGTACAACAATTGGTGTTTGTTTGCTACTTCCTGTACCATCGGCAAATTCTTCCATGCGGGGATAGGCACGACCTTGGCTGTAAACTATTAGATCACCTCTTTCTAAAAATTCATTGACCATCTGGATAGCACTACTCATATATCCTCCTCCATTGCTACGAAGGTCTATAATCAAACCTTTGCAGCCATCGTGATTCAATTGGGCTATGGCACTAATCATTTCCATTGGAGTAGTACGTGCGAAGCGATCTATTTGAATATAGCCTATGCCTGGACGAATCATATATGCTGTTTCTATGCTGTTTTGAGAAATACGATCACGAGTTACTGTAAAATGTAAAATTTCATCCGCTCCAGTACGTTTGATGTCCAATTTTACTTTGCTATCTTTTGGCCCCTTTAGTTTTCTCATGACTAAGTGATTCGTCACTTTTTTGCCTACAAACGTAGAATCATCGACTCCAACAATACGGTCGCCAGCTCTAAGGCCCACTTTTTCTGATGGTCCCCCTTTGACTACGTCATTAATATGTACAGTATCTTTGTGGATAGAAAACATCACTCCGATTCCAAAGAAACTTCCTTCTAATTGATCGGTAGCTTCTTGATTATCTTCTGCTGGAATATAGCTGCTATGAGGATCTAGTTCGGACAGAATGGCTGGCATAGCCTCTTCAATAATCTCGTGCATATTGACCGTGTCAACATATTGACGTTTAACCAATGACAACAATAGGTCGATTTTGTTGTTTTGTGCTACTTTCACTACACGTGGACCTTGGTAATAATCTGCCACTCGGACTGATACAGCACCAATAAGAATTAGTGCAACAACCCATAGAGTGCGTAGTAGTATAGACGTATTTTTTTTACTCATACCTAATATCTTTTATTTGCTTAATTTTTTTATGTCTATGAATTTAACTTCGATATGGGCCCGCTTTAATAAATCTAGACCATCAGTGAGACGATATTCTTCACCATATACAACACGTGTAATACCAGCTTGAATAATTAGCTTGGCACATTCGATACAAGGAGATGCTGTTACATACATGGTTGCCCCTTCACTGCTATTGTGACTACAAGCCACTTTTGTGATGGCATTGGCTTCTGCGTGAAGCACATAAGGCTTAGTTTGATTGGTATTATCTTCACAGACATTCTCAAAACCAGATGGTGTTCCATTGTACCCATCTGAAATGATGCGCTTGCCTTTCACGATAAGTGCTCCAACTTGACGGCGAGTACAGTAGGAATTTTCTGCCCATATCCTAGCCATGCGGATATATCGTTCGTCTAATAACTCTTGTTTGGTCAATTTGTTTTCATTCATAATTAGATTATTTAAAGTATATCATTTCGTTTTAATAATGCTTTGATACTAGGTGCTTGTCCACGGAAACGTAAGTACAGAGTCATGGGATCTTCTGTATCTCCACGAGATAGTATTTCTTTTCGGAAATCGCTTGCTACCTGCTTATTAAGTATGCCTTCTTCTTTAAAACGAGTAAAAGCATCAGCATCTAGTACTTCGGCCCACTTGTAGCTGTAATACCCTGCACTGTACCCCCCTGCAAAGATATGACTAAATTGAGTACTCATACATGCATCGTTTTGATTGGGAAATAGTGCAACTTCTTCTAGTGCCATATGATCATATTCAATCACATCGCCTTGGAAAGGAGTCGTACGACAATACCATGCCATATCCAGTAATCCAAAACTGACTTGGCGTAAACAAGCGTATCCAGCGTTAAAATTGGCCGCCTCTTTAATCCGTTTAATGTATTCAGATGGGATAGGGGCATCTGTCTCGTAATGATGAGCAAAAGTGTCTAAGAATGCTTGCTCTGTCATAAAATTTTCCATGATTTGAGATGGAAGCTCAACGAAATCCCAACGTACGTTTGTGCCACTGAGACTTCCATATCTTGATCGGGCAAACATGCCATGTAAACTATGTCCAAATTCATGAAGAAAAGTTTCGACTTCTTGGTATGTCAGTAAGGCTGGTTGAGTCTCGGTGGGTTTGGTGAAATTCATAACAATCATCACATGTGGACGATGATCAGTTAGCTGACCTTCCACTTGAGTCATGTATTGCTCTTTAAAATTGGTCATCCATGCACCTGCTCGTTTCCCCTCTCTTGGGTGGAAATCGGTGTATAATATAGACAAGAAACTTCCATCTTCATCATACACCTCATATGCTTTGACGTCTGGGTGAAAGGTTTCAATGTCCGAGTTTTCCTTAAATGTTATGCCATACAGTTTCTCGGCAAGTCCAAAGACACCCGCTTTTACTTTTTCAAGACTAAAGTATGGTCGTAGTAATTCATCGTTGATTGCGTAACGACTTTCTTTGAGCTTTTCGGAAAAGAAAGCGTAATCCCATGGCATTAAAATAAAATCAGGACCTTCTGTCTGCTGAGCAAATGCCTGTAATTCCTCAATCTCTTTTTTAGCTTTTGGAGTATAGGCCACAATTAATTCAGCAAGTAGCTCTTGTACTTTTTCTTGTGACTGGGCCATTCGGTTTTCTAGCACATAGTCTGCATGGCTTTTGTATCCCAATAGTTGAGCCTTCTCTAAACGCTTGTTGACAATAGCTTGAACTAATTCTATATTGCTTGTTTCGCCACTAGTAGCTTTTGAACGATATGCAGTATGCATTTCTTCACGAAGATTTCTATCTGCTACATGTTGCATAAAAGGGAGATAACTAGGAGCCTGCATAGTGAATAACCAACCTTCCTTGTGCTCTTTTTTTGCTAAGGCAGCTGCTTCTTCTAATACATGAGTAGGTACTCCTTCAAGTTTGGTTGCATCGGTAACTTGTAAGCGATATGTGTTGACTTCTTTAAGTAAGTTGTCACTATATTTCAAAGTGAGCACCGACAGTTCTGTCGAGAGTGCTCTAAATCGTTCTTTTGCTTCCCCTGTAAGGTTTGCGCCATTTCTAGTGAAAGATAACATGGTCTTTTCTAAAAGACGGGCATCCTCTAAATCTAGATTCAATGTGTCGCGTGTATCGTACACTTGTTTTACACGTTGAAATAAATCGGTATTGAGAAGGATATTATTAGCATGCTCACTCAATATCGGGGCTATTTTTTGTGCCAGAGTTTGCATTTTATCATTACTCTCTGTACTGAGTAAGTTGAAAAATATGCTTGTGACATTTTCAAGTAAGTGTCCACTATGCTCTAGAGCTGCAATAGTGTTGGCAAATGTTGGTTTATTTGTGTTTTTAACAATAGACTCTATTTCTAAGTCTTCATCGTGAATCCCTTGCATGATTGCAGGTTCATAATGTTCAAACTTAATTTGAGCAAAAGGAATCGTTTGCTTATAAGTAGTATATGAAGATAGTAATGGGTTATTCATTTTTGTTGTATATAAAGTAAAAGACAAATTTTAAACTTATCCATAATATTGCATGGTAACACAATGTAGTGAGCCATGTTGTTTAATCAAAGCTCTACAATCGATACCGATTATTTCTCTGTTAGGAAAAGCTTCTCCTAAAATACTAAGCGCCTTTTTATCCTTTTTCTTTTGGTTGTATGTGGGGACTAAAACTGCGTTGTTGATAATTAAGAAGTTGGCATATGTTGCAGGAAGACGTTCGCCTTCAAAATATATAGGGTCTGGAAGAGGAAGAGGAAATAAGACATATGGTTCATTATCCTTTGTGCGGAATGCACATAACTCTTCTTCCATCTTTTTAAGGTCTGCGTAATGTGCATCATTTGTATCATCACAGCTTACGTATGCAATGCTTGTTGGTGAACAAAATCGAGCTAATGTGTCTACATGCCCATCGGTGTCATCACCGACAAGATGTCCAGAAAATAGCCATAAGATACGATCTTGGTGAAGGGATTTTTTTAACCGCTCTTCTATTTCATCTTGTGTGTAATAGTTATTGCGATTGGGGGAGTTAATCATGCACTCCCAAGTTGTCATTAGGGTGCCATGTCCATCTGTCTCTATACTGCCTCCTTCTAATACAAAATCATTTTGGTTGACGTAACGACCAGTAAGAAAACCTTGTTCAACTAGAGCATTCGTAATTTGATTATCTTTATCAGCTGCGAATTTGAGTCCCCAACCATTGAAACAAAAATCATGTTTTTCCCAACCGTTTGGAGTAAATACAGAAATTGCACCGTGATCTCTAGCCCATGTGTCGTTGCTACTGCATCGAGTAACTCGTACATGTTTCATTGCACATCCCGCACGACTCAGTTTAATCCATACTTCGTCTGGGTTATCTGCAACGATAAGTACTTCTTCGTAAGAAGTTATTGCTTTGGCTATTTGAATAAAACAATTTTCTGCTTCTTTTAGAATAGGCGCCCAATCTGTCTTAGAATGTGGCCAAGTTAGTTGTACTTTGGTTTGTTCCTCCCATTCTGCAGGCATATAGGTTTTTGTATGGCTCTCAGGTGGGTTTTGTCCATAAGTATCATATAGTTTCTTTACTGTCATGGCAAGTTCTCTTTGTCGTTTTTGTTAGATGTCAGTTGGTAGACTCCTTTAAGATGCAAGTAAGTTGTTTACTGATCAATTTAACTTTTTGCATTTTTTTGATGACATTTTGTACAAACTCATTATTTTCAAAATGTCCTCTGACTTGTTCAAAGTCGAGTCTTTTATCAACTTCTAGTCCATCTGCACCAAAACCAGTCATTGATTCTTGGGAAAATTCTTTTTTCGCATCTTCGCAGACCATTTTCATGATCTCTAATTCAGCACTCTCCCATTGACTTATGATATGTATAAGTTGTTCACTAGTGATTGTTGATAGTGAGATTTGGTAATATTCTTCCAATTTATCATATGTCCATCTCCAGCATGATAAATGGTATCGTTTATGTATATCTGCAAATGCTGCATTGATATCTTCAATCTGTTTAATTGTGCCTTCTTCAATTTGTTGAAGAAGAGATTTTAATTCAGATTTTGGGGCAATTAATCCAGCAATATCTACCCATTCTCCTTGTCCGACGTTTGTTTGTGGCTTAAGGGCTGCATGGATTTTTTCTGCAGTGGTTAAGTCCTGATCCTTGAGTCGATCAATTAAAGCGTGCCCTAAAAATTGATTCAGTGCCAATTCGTAGTAGTGAATACCTTTTTTTAGCCCACTATTGTGGATCTGTGTGTTGTTTATGGAATAGATTTCACAACTTGCTCCTTCTGCTACAATCAATTGTTGAAGACGTTGTCGCCCATTCCAGATCTTTTGTATAGTGTATGGGCTCAATAGATCAAAATTGATTTGATCTAATAGATGCTTGTCTTTTCTTTTATCTCGTTTGGGCCATTTGGCTGCATCTCTCATTGTACCGACCGTCTTTAAATTGATTCCAGGTATTAAGAGAGTTTGCTGTTTGTATTCAATAAGGTAGCTAAATGGGAAGTCTGTTGTGTCTGGATGATTAACATGACGGCCCATGACTAGTGAAAAAGCTCCTATTCGGGCTGGCCATAGGACGTAGCTATCCGAAGCTGCTTTTGCGCCTCTTTCCATGATACCTTGGTGAACAGGTCCTAGTTTATACATATGGTTACTTTGATTGGAACCAGAACCAGCATTCATAAAACTAAACATTCCTGCAATGAGTAAAGTCGCTTTATGGTGAGTGACGGTATATGGACCTGCAAAAATGGCACAGGCTTCTCCATTGCCTCCATGGCAGTTCGCAAAGAAAAGTGAGTCAACTGCGCTGTAGCTTTGTCTAAGGTGACAAGCCTGCCCTACAAAACAGCGTGTAAGCATACTGCCTTCATCAATATGACAGCCAGAAGAAAGTATGCAATCATCTGCTATAACACCGTGTCCAATATGAATAGGATCACTTACATTACTGTTAATACTACAATTTGTAAGCCGAGCAACTCCTTCTAGACGGGCGTGAGGACCTATATGTACATTACATAGTGTGCCGCAAGATACTACATGTACATGATCTCCAATGTGACCTTTTGTACTACTATGCTGTTGGGCATACTGTTTACTTAATGCAGAAAGTTGTTGGGTTAGTAAAGGACGGTGTCTATACAAAGCTTGTATATAAGCCAATTGTGCAGATAAGGCATTGTGGATTGTGATCTCACGTCCCCCAGTCTCATCCAGTACGGCTACAGTTTGCCCATTACCAAATCCAGTTTGTTTATCTACGATAAGTTTGTCTGTTGAGATAATACGTACGTTGTTTCCTATTGTATAGTTGGAAATACCATTAGGAATTTGGTCTATGTAACAGTTATCACCAATACGTACATTATGAAGTTTGGTATTACGAATGCCACTAGGGCATTCTATTCCTCCAGGAAGTATGTGTACATTGTTCATACTACCTATCTGAATATCGCCAGAAAAATGTACATTATACAAGCTTTCAGGCAAAAAATCCTTGTGCACCGTGATGCGTTGCCAGTCTGAGGCAATACAAGCACGTTGCATAAGGAGTGTTATTTCTTGAGTCGTAAGTGAACGATAAATCATTCTTCTAATTCTTCATATGTCTGAAATAAGAAATCATTATAAGGGAATCGTTGTACATGTAGTTCTTTGACTCTATTATAGATAACCTCTTTCATATATTCAATATTTTGTCGCTCTTTCGCAGAGATAAACAAACAGTTCTTGTCCATTTTAGCCATCCACGTTTCTTGCAATTCTTCAAGAGTGATGTTTTCTTTGGTCTTAGGAGTCAAATCATCTTCCTCTTTAGGCACATGTTCATATGCGTCAATCTTATTGAAAAGCATCAACATTGGTTTATCTGCTGCACCTAGTTCGGCTATAGTACGGTTGACCACTTCGATCTGTTCTTCGAATGTTGGGTGTGAAATGTCGACTACGTGAATCAACAAATCAGCTTCATTCACTTCATCCAAAGTACTTTTGAAACTTTCTATCAAATCTGTAGGCAATTTTCGGATAAATCCCACGGTATCTGAAAGCAAGAAAGGTAGATTGTCGATAATCACTTTTCGTACTGTAGTGTCTAAAGTAGCAAAGAGTTTATTTTCAGCAAAGACTTCACTCTTAGCCAACAAGTTCATTGTTGTAGATTTACCTACATTGGTATATCCTACAAGTGCAACACGAATAAGGCGTCCACGATTTTTACGCTGGGTAGCCTTTTGTTGTGCAATGTCTTTGAGTTGACTTTTTAAAAGTGACATACGCTTAAGGATGATACGGCGGTCCATTTCTAGTTGGGTTTCCCCAGGACCACGAAGACCTACACTACCACCTTTGGCACTACCACCTCCACCACCTTGTCTTTCTAAGTGAGTCCAAAGACCTGTTAAGCGAGGAAGCATATACTTGTACTGAGCTAGCTCGACTTGTGTCTTCGCATTTGCCGTTTGTGCACGCATGGCAAAAATATCTAGGATAAGTGATGTTCTATCTAGAATTTTTACTTTAAGTGTTTCTTCAAGTGTACGTATTTGCTTGGCTGATAATTCATCATCAAAAATGACCATACCAACTTCGTGTTCGGTAACGTAAGCACGTATTTCGTCCAATTTTCCCTTACCAACATAGGTAACAGAATGTGGACGTTCCATGCGTTGGGTGTAGCGCTTTACCACACGAGCACCAGCCGTATCAGCTAAAAAAGCCAATTCGTCAAGATACTCGTTGGTTGTTCGCTCATCCTGTTTTTGAGTAATAATGGCCACTAGGACCGCTTCTTCAGTCTCTGTCTCAGACAGGATAAATTCTTTCATATATAAAAATCGTCACGAATACTCGTGCTTTATGTATTAAAACTCGCAATTACGAGGGGTTCTTGGGAATGGTATGACGTCGCGAATATTTGTCATACCAGTAACAAATAAGAGTAAACGTTCAAAGCCAAGACCGAAACCAGAGTGAGGAGCTGTACCCCAACGACGTGTATCAAGGTACCACCAGATATCTTTTGTTGGCACGCCCATTTCTTCTGCTCGTTTTTCTAGCTTTTCTAAGTCTTCTTCACGTTGAGACCCGCCGATGATTTCACCAATCTTTGGGAAAAGTACATCCATTGCACGCACCGTTTTACCATCTTCATTTTGCTTCATGTAGAAGGATTTGATTTCTTTTGGATAATCAGTTAGGATAACAGGGCGTTTGAAGTGTTCCTCAACCAAGTAACGTTCGTGTTCGGCAGCAAGATCAGCTCCCCAAAATACTGGGAATTCAAATTTTTGGCCTTCTTCTACAGCTTTCTCTAAAATAGCAACACCTTCTGTATATGTTAGACGTTTGAAGTCGTTTGCTAGTACGAAACGAATGCGTTCGATTAATTCCTTATCAAACATCTTATTCAAAAATTCTAGATCATCCATGCAGTTATCAAGTGCCCATTGTAGACAGTATTTGATAAATTCTTCTGCAAGATCCATGTTTTCTCCAATTTCAATGAATGCAACTTCTGGTTCAATCATCCAAAACTCTGCTAGGTGGCGAGGTGTATTTGAGTTCTCAGCACGGAATGTAGGACCGAACGTATAACAAGCACCCATAGACATGGCTGCTAGCTCAGCTTCAAGTTGTCCAGATACAGTCAAACTAGCTTGTTTCCCAAAAAAGTCTTGATCATAACGAATTTGTCCATTCTCATCTTTTTTCAAATCATACAAATTCATGGTAGTGACTTGAAACATTTGGCCTGCACCCTCACAGTCAGAAGCAGTGATTAGTGGAGCATGAAAATAGTAAAATTCTTTCTCATGGAAGAAACGATGGATTGCTTGTGCCATGTGATGACGGATACGGAAAATAGCTCCGAATGTATTTGTGCGTGGACGTAAATGCGCAACGTCTCGCAAGAACTCCATCGTATGCCCCTTTTTTTGTAAAGGATACTTGTCATCCGAATCACCCAAAATGTCGATCTCACGAGCTTGAATTTCCGAAGCTTGGTTTTTTCCTTGTGATTCAGTTAATGCGCCATTTACACTGATACAAGCACCTGTCTTGATACGTTTAAGCTCTTCGTCATCAAAGTTCTCTACGTCGATAACAATCTGTACATTATTTATTGTTGAGCCATCATTAAGAGCTACAAATTGTACTGTCTTGTTTCCACGGCGAGTGCGGACCCAGCCTCTAGCATTGACTGTCGCACCAAACTCCTGTGATTTTAGGAGGTCAGAGACCTTTGTTCTTTTGATCTTTTCCATTGTTACTTTTTATTATATAAAATGTACATTCGAATGAACTCGAATGACTTCAACCGTAAAAAATACGGTTGAAGTCATCGAATTTTCGAACTAAACTTGGGTTCTTTATTTATTCAAATGATCCCATACGAAGGAAGTTTACTTCTTTTTCGTTTAAGAATCTCCAGTCTCCACGACGAAGACCCTTTTTGGTTAATCCAGCGAAAAGTACACGATCCAGCTTTGTTACACGGTAACCAAGGCTTTCAAAGATACGACGTACTATTCGATTTTTACCTGAGTGGATTTCAATACCTACCTGGTTCCTTTTTTCGCCTACGTAGTTTAAGCCGTCTGGTTGAACCAATCCGTCATCAAGTTCAATACCAGCAGCAATCTTATCCATATCTGCTTGAGTTACTGATTTATCTGTATATACATGATAAATTTTCTTCTTTAAGAATTTAGGATGAGTAAGCTTAGAGGCCATGTCCCCATCATTGGTTAGCAATAATACACCTGTTGTATTGCGGTCAAGACGTCCTACTGGATAAATACGTTCTTCACAAGCGCCTTTTACCAAATCAAGTACGGTTTTACGTTCTTGTGGATCATCTACTGTGGTTACAGTATCTTTAGGCTTATTCAACAAAACGTATATTTTACGTTCGATACTTACTGTTTCATCGTGGAACTTAACTTCATCGCTACGTTTTACTTTTGTTCCTAGTTCTGTAACAACTTCACCATTCACAGATACAACACCTGCTTGAATGTATTCATCGGCCTCACGTCGGGAACAAACACCTGCATTAGCTAAAAATTTGTTCAAACGCAATTCTTCGTTTGGATCATGACTCACTTCAGAGTAGCGAATTTCTTTACTTGAGTTGTCATATTGATTGTTCATTGGACGACGTCCACGATTGTTATATGGATTGTGTCCACCAGGACGACGGTTGTTGTACGAAGGACGGGAGTTGTTGCGGGGTCTATATCCGCCACGATCATTGTTATGATACTCATTATATCTTGGACGATATTCATTTTCTCCACCTTGCTCATCGTTATTGCGATAATTGTTATATCGTGGACGATATGTGTTTTGTTGTCCTTGTTCGTCGTCGTTACGGTAGTTGTTATATCTTGGGCGGTATTCTCCACCACGGTTGTTGTTATATTCATTACCACCACGATTATCTCGGTTGTTATAGTCGTTTCCACCACGATTATATCCACCACGATTGTTGTAGTCGCTATTGCGATCGTTGTTATATCTTGGGCGATATCCTCCGCGTGAAGAATTTCCACCATCACGGTCATAGCTATGATAGCTGCGTTGTGGACGGTCCCCATTTTCTTCGCTATAACTGTTATAGCGTGGACGGTAACTGCTGTTACGTTGTGGTCTTTCTACGTTTTCATCGTTGTAGCTGTTGTAACGTGGACGATAGTTGCGTTGTGTGTCTACACGTTCATAATTTCTTTCTCTTGTACCTTCTTGGCTAGTACGCTCTTCATTATTAGATTCGTTCTGCCATTTTTCGTTTTCTGCCATTTTTTCTGGGTTTTGAGGTTTAGTACTTACTCCTGTTCTGTAGTGAAGCCTCCCGGTTTCATATACTTTCGTTGAGTTTCGTCCTAGTTAATTAAAAAATCTATTGCTAATATTAATTATTCATTTGATCAATACCAGTATACGTATAAGGAGAAATTTTCTTAAGTTCATCCTTGATTGCATCATCTACTTCTAAAGTATCGATAAATGTTGAAATTGTTTGTTCGTTTATACCTTTATTGGTACGTGTTAATGCTTTAAGTGCCTCGTAAGGATTAGGATATCCTTCACGACGAAGTATGGTTTGAATGGCTTCAGCAACCACACTCCAACATCCTTCAAGGTCTCTACGGATAGCTTCTTCGTTCAATAATAACTTGCCTAATCCTTTTAAACTGCTTTGTATCGCAATGGAAATGTGTCCGAATGGTACACCCAGATTACGCAATACCGTTGAATCTGTAAGATCTCGTTGAAGGCGTGAAATAGGTAGCTTAGCAGATAAGTGTTCAAGAATAGCATTGGCTACACCTAAATTGCCTTCTGCATTTTCAAAGTCAATAGGATTCACTTTGTGTGGCATGGCACTTGAACCCACTTCACCAGCTTTTATTTTTTGCTTGAAATATTCCATTGAAATGTATTGCCAAAAATCGCGATTCATATCAATCATAATTGTATTGATGCGCTTCAAGCAATCCAAAATAGCTCCTAAACTATCGTAGTTTGAAATCTGTGTAGTAAAGCATTCACGTTCGATATGTAAATGATTAGTTAAGAAATCGGTTGCAAATTGTTTCCAATTAATTGAAGGATATGCCACAAAGTGTGCATTCATATTCCCAGTTGCGCCACCAAATTTTCCTTTCACAGGTAAGTGTAATAATCGATCAAGTTCTTCTTCTAGTCTATATACAAAGACATAAATCTCCTTTCCCAATCTGGTTGGTGAGGCGGGTTGACCATGTGTCTTGGCTAACATTGGGATGTTAGCCCACTTAGTTGCATTGCTTCGGAGAAGATCAATTAACTCCCTTAGTTGTGGAAGGTATACGGCGTCAATCGCTTGTTTCATTAACATAGGCGTAGCCGTATTGTTAATGTCTTGTGAAGTTAATCCAAAATGAATAAATTCTTTGTATGGGGCTAAAGTGGGAACTTTATCAAAGTATTCTTTGAGTAGATATTCTACAGCTTTGACGTCATGGTTTGTTACACTTTCTATCTCTTTTACGTGCTTGACATCTTCTAGAGGAAGATTATGAGCATATTCGCATAAAGCTTTCACTGCGTCAGAATCGACATCTTTCAATTGGGGAAGGGGAATTGCACATAGAGCAGCAAAATATTCAGCTTCTACAATGACTCGGCCTCGTACGAGGGCTGCTTCTGAAAAATACTGACTGAGAGGGGTTGTTTTACTATGATATCGACCGTCAATTGGGGATACGGCTAGTAATGGTTCAAAGGCTTCCATAAAAACGCTCTTCTTTAATTAAAATGTTTGTTTTGGTTATCTATGATATAAAATCTTTTATCGTTTACTTATTATGCTTCCAGGATAAACTCGTCATGCTGTTGCATTATGGTATTACTTATGTGCAAAAATAATGCTTTCTTTTTAATAAGCCCAACGAATTCTATAAAAAGTCGCTTATTGTGGGTTAAAAACAAAAAAAAGGCCCAACCACTTTTTTGTGGGGGGCTTTCTGCAACTTGAATAGATTGTTAGTTTGCTTTGTTCGGTGTGGGCGTTGACGGATTCGAACCGCCGACCCTCTGCTTGTAAGGCAGATGCTCTAAACCAGCTGAGCTAAACGCCCGAAATGCACGACCACTGTCGTGCGGTAAAATAAAAAACACACTAACTACATCTATGAAAACTTAGTGGGCGTTGACGGATTCGAACCGCCGACCCTCTGCTTGTAAGGCAGATGCTCTAAACCAGCTGAGCTAAACGCCCGAATGTATTTTGGTGTTGTCTTGATTAAACTTAGTGGGCGTTGACGGATTCGAACCGCCGACCCTCTGCTTGTAAGGCAGATGCTCTAAACCAGCTGAGCTAAACGCCCAAGACACACCAAATGACTTCGTGTAACTACTTTTGAAAACAAATTTATATTCTTTTAGTGGGCGTTGACGGATTCGAACCGCCGACCCTCTGCTTGTAAGGCAGATGCTCTAAACCAGCTGAGCTAAACGCCCTTTGTTTTCAAAAGCGATGCAAAATTAGGGCTTTTATTTTGACCTGCCAAATCTTTTGTCTACTTTTTTTTAAATCTGACGATTTATTTTTCTTAAACCTCTTATTTTTCTGATTTTACAGGGGTTAAACCCATCTTTTGTGCTTTTTCTAACATGTAGCTAAATGCTGCATCATGTTCGTTGGGAATAACTCCATCTAAGATTGCGTCCTTAATTGAACTTTTTAATTGACCCACTTCGCGACAAGGAGTCAGGTTGAATATAGTCATGATTTCGTCTCCATCTACTGGAGGTTGAAAATTACGAATGCGATCTTTTTCTTCAAGCTCGACTAACTTTTGACGTACAAGTTTGAAGTTTTGTAGAAAACGTTTTTTGCGTTCACTATTCTTGCTTGTAATATCAGCTTCACAAAGTGTCATCAAATCATCTATGTCGTCTCCTGCTTCAAAAAGTAAACGTCGTACTGCACTGTCGGTTACTTTGTCATCAGCGATGGCAATAGGACGCATATGCATGCTGACCATTTTCTGAACATATTTCATTTTGTCGTTCATGGGTAACTTCATATTACGGAACATCTTAGGAATCATTTTTTCTCCCACATAGTTGTGGTTATGAAATGTCCATCCAGCCTTGTTGTCCCAGCGTTTTGTCGCTGGTTTGCCAATATCGTGTAGTAGAGCAGCCCAGCGCAACCATAGATTGTCTGTTACTTTGCATATGTTGTCTAAGACTTCCAATGTGTGGTAGAAGTTATCTTTGTGAGCACGTCCATTTCTAGTTTCTACACCTTGTAAGTTGATTAGTTCTGGACATACATATGGTAACAGTCCAGAACGATCTAATTCTATCCATCCTTTTGATGGTATGGGGGAGCCCATGATTTTGTTTAGCTCATCAGCAATGCGTTCTTTAGAAATAATCTCTAAGCGTGCTTTGTTGCGAGTAAGAGCATTGAATGTGTCATCATCAATCCAAAAATTTAGTTGAGTGGCAAAACGTACACACCGCATCATGCGGAGTGGGTCATCGCTAAATGTGATATCTGGATCTAGTGGAGTACGAATAAGTCCATCTTTCATGTCTTGCATGCCTCCAAAGGAATCTATAAGTTCCCCGAAATGATCTTTATTTAAGCACAGTGCTAATGTGTTTATAGTGAAATCTCTACGGTTTTGATCATCTTCTAGCGTTCCGTCTTCCACAACTGGTTTGCGCGAATCGTGTGTGTAGCTCTCTTTGCGCGCACCGACAAATTCAACTTCAATACCGTGCCATTTAATTTGTGCAGTTCCAAAGTTTTTGAACACGGCAAGGTTAACCCCTTTGCCTAAATGTTTAGCCAACGCAGTGGCTATTTCTATTCCACTACCCACAACGACTACGTCAATATCTTTTGAAGCTCTTTCTAAAAAAATGTCTCGCACATATCCACCTACAACGTAGCAAGGCATACCAAGTTTGTCGGCGACTTGTTGGATATGGCTAAAAATAGGTGCACTTAAATATTGCATAACAGTTTCTTTGCTATATGGAATCATAGATAATATTATTTTTCTTTGAGTGGTGATTGATGTGATAATGTGATTAAAAGTTTACCTCTCTGTTTTGGAGCTGCAAAGGTACGATAAAATCTGTGACATATCCTGCTTTTTTGCTATATTTGTGCTGTTATTTAATAGCCTGAAACATTTATCAGTCAATCCTATGAGTATTCAAATTCATAAAATAGATCAAAGTTCTTCGTTGGCATTACCCATAGCAGACGAGGGAATTCGTGCTGGATTTCCTTCGCCAGCACAAGAGTATATGCAGTCGGTTATCGACTTAAATACTGAACTAGTTAAACATCCGGCTTCTACCTTTTATGGTCGGGTGGTTGGCGATAGTATGGTCGATGCCCAAGTTTATGATGGGGATTTGTTGGTTATAGATAAATCTCTAGAACCACAAGATGGTGATATGGCTGTTTGTTTTGTGGATGGAGAATTTACTTTGAAATATATTAAAATTGAATCTCAAGCAATATATTTGGTTCCTGCTAATTCTGATTTTCATGCTATAAAGATTACGGAAGATGATCAATTCATGGTGTGGGGGATCGTTATTTATACGATAAGACGTCGAAGATAAAAATATCACGATTATACATTATATGTAGCTATGTTTGGATTGATAGATTGTAATAGTTTCTATGTGTCGTGTGAGCGTGTGTTTCATCCAGAATTACAAGGGAAACCTGTTGTGGTACTTTCTAATAATGATGGATGTATAGTGGCACAGAGTGATGAGGTTAAGCGTTTAGGTATTAAGCGTGGTAGTCCTCTGTATAGCGTGAGAGATCTGATAAAAAAGCATGATATTCATGTGTTTTCCTCAAATTATGCTTTATATGGAGATATGTCTTCTCGTGTGATGCGTACTATCGCTGATAATGTACCTGATATGGAGGTGTATTCTATCGATGAGGCTTTTGTGGATTTGTGTGGTATGGAATTAATTGATCTTCGGGCATATGGAGAACAATTGGTATGTACTGTATATCGTCATACAGGTATACCCGTCTCTTTAGGAGTAGCGACAACAAAAACATTAGCAAAGATGGCTTCTCGATTTGCAAAGAAATACCCTGCTTTTAAGGGATGTTGCATAATTGATACTCTGGAGCGTCGCGAAAAAGCACTTAAGATGACACCTGTTTCTGATGTGTGGGGTATTGGAAGACGTTCTTCGCATAAACTAGAGAAGTACAATGTGTGTACAGCATGGGATTTGACACAAAAATCGGAAGAATGGGTAAAAAGAGTTTTATCTATTACTGGTGTGCGTACTTGGAAGGAATTACAAGGAGTCGCATGTATTCATACTGCAGATATACCTAAAAAAAAGAGTATCTGTACATCAAGGTCTTTTGGTCAATTAGTTACGGACTATCATGAATTGGCTGAATCTATTGCTCATTTTGCGGCTCGTGGTGCTCGAAAATTACGTGCACAACATTCAGTATGTGCACTTGTGGCGGTATTTATACAAACAAATAAACATCGGGATGATCTTCCTCAGTATTTCAATACACATTATGTGCATCTTCCAGTAGCTATAAGTGATACTCAAAGTGTCGTTTCAGCTGCTCTACAGGGTTTGCGTATGATTTATCGTGAAGAGTTTTATTATAAGAAAAGCGGAGTAATCTTACAGGATATCTCATCCAATACTATTATTCAGCCAGATCTTTTTGATGATGTTGATCGAACTAAACTTAATGCTTTATCATCCGTGATGGATCAAATAAATACAAATTGTGGACATGAGTGTGTGCGTGTGGCAGCTCAGAAAGCATCTTGTGGAGATAGACAACAGAGGGAGAAGAAAGCTTCATGGCAATTAAAAGAAGAGCATCTATCTAGATGCTATACCACCAAGTTGAAAGACGTTATATTGGTTCAAGCAGAAAAGAAGTAGCATGTGGTATTGTGACCACATGCTACTTCTTCTTATATATCTTTTAGTAAGCAGATTTATGCACGCCACCTACGGCCCGTCCTGATGGCTCATTCATTTCTTTAAATTTCTGGTCCCATGCTAAAGCTTCATTGCTTGAGCAAGCTACTGAAGGTACTGATGGTACACTGCGAGCTGCGCTATCACTTGGAAAGTGTTCTTGGAAGATGCTTCTATAAACATATTCTTCCTTGTTGAGTGGCGGATTAATTGGGAATGTTTTACTTGCATTAGCTAGCATTTCATCACTAATCATTTCGTTGGCTTGATTACGTAAAGTGTCAATCCAACTGTATCCAACACCATCACTAAATTGTTCTTTTTGTCTCCAAGCGACTTCGTCTGGAAGAAGCGACTCAAAGGCTTCGCGTACAATATGTTTTTCCATACGTCCCTTACCACACATCTTAGCTTCTGGGTTGATACTCATGGCAACATCCATAAACTCTTTGTGTAAGAAAGGTACTCGTCCTTCTACTCCCCAAGCTGCTAAAGACTTGTTGGCGCGTAAGCAGTCGTATAAGTGTAGACGGCTAACTTTACGTACGGTTTCTTCGTGCAAACTTTGTGCATCTGGTGCCTTGTGAAAGTATAAATATCCGCCAAAGATCTCATCTGCACCTTCGCCAGATAAAACCATTTTAATACCCATGCTTTTGATATATCTAGCTAGCAAATACATAGGAGTTGCTGCACGTACCGTAGTCACATCATAAGTTTCTATGTAATAAATGACGTCTCTTATTGCATCTAGGCCTTCTTGTATAGTGTATGTTAGTTCGTGATGAATTGTGCCAATAAAGTCGGCTACTTTTCGAGAGTTTTCTAAATCAGGTGATCCTTTTAAACCGATGGCAAAAGAGTGGAGTTGTGGATACCAAGCGTCTTTTTCTCCATTGCTTTCGATACGACGAGAAGCGTGGCGTTTTGCTAAAGCACTTATAACTGAACTGTCCAATCCGCCGCTAAGTAGCACCCCGTATGGTACATCACACATCATTTGACTTTCTACTGCCTCATCCAAAGCATCGTGAATGTCCTGTGATGATGCTTTATTTAATTTTACTGCATCGTAGTTATACCACTCTCTCTCATACCACTTATGTAGCTTACCTTCTTTGTTGCAATATAAGTGTCCAGGGGGGAAGCGTTCATATGTTTCACAATACCCCTCTAGAGCTTTTAGTTCTGATGCACAGTAGCGTGTGCCATCCGCATCTTTTCCCCAATACAATGGAATGACTCCCATTGGGTCACGAGCTATCAAGTATAGATCTTTTTCTTTGTCATATAACGCAAATGCATAAATACCAGAAAGTTCATCTAGGAAGTCTACACCTTTATCTTTGTATAAAGCCATGATGACTTCGCAATCACTGCCTGTTTGAAAAGTATATTTATCCTTGTATTGTTCACGGATATCTCGGTGGTTGTATATTTCGCCATTGACGGCCAAAATAAGATTGCCATCTTCAGACACAAAAGGTTGGCTGCCTGATGCAGGGTCAACGATAGATAAGCGTTCGTGACTTAATATTGCGTTATTGTCTACGTATATACCAGACCAATCTGGGCCACGGTGGCGGATACGCTTGGACATTTCTAAAACTTTTTTTCTTAAAGATTCTCCAGGTTGCTGGAGATCAAATAGAGCTACAATTCCACACATAATAATTCTGATTCGTTATTTTGTTAGTTTCTTGAGTTTACTGGTGACAAATATATGGGTTAAAAATGTAATAGCAAAGCAATTTGATATAAAAATAGGCTCAAATTGTTCTTTTTGCTCTTTTATATATTCGGATTGATTCATATTGTATGTTTATTGTACTTTTGGTGAATTTCTTTATCTTTGTCTGCTACAATATAATGACTTATGCGAAAATTATTGATTTTACTTCTAAGTGTATTCTTAAGTCTGAAAATGACTGCAGCAGTTTCGGATACGATATCTATGGTCGGGATCTCCACTATAGGTATAGAAGACAAGTTACAATATAAGATTCAGTGCCATTTTCCATTAAAAGAAATGTTTGCACCAGAGGTAAAACTGCTATTCTTAGGTGATATTATGGGGCACTCTCCTCAAATACAATCAGCTTATGATCAAGTAACAAAGCGTTATTGTTATTATAATGTTTGGAAAGATGTAATTCCTCTTTTTAAGGAAGCTGATTGGACTATCGGTAATTTAGAAGTCACTTTTGGGGGGCAACCTTATACAGGTTATCCCACTTTTTCTTCTCCCGATGCGTTAGCTAGCTCTTTGGTCGATGCAGGAGTTGATGTTTTACTTACGGCCAATAATCATTGTTTGGATAGAAGTAAGAGAGGATTAATTCGTACGTTGAATGTGTTGGATTCTGTAGGAATACGACATACGGGTACTTTTCGTAATATTGTAAACAGAGTGCGTTATAACCTTTTAGTGCTTGATAAACATGGAATTCGTGTCGGTCTGCTCAATTATACATACGGGACTAATGGAATACCAACACCTTGTGATGTGTTTGTCAATAGAATAGATACAACGCAAATGGCGTTAGATATACAACAAGCTCGTCGAGTGCATCCTAGTCTTGATTATTTAATACTAGTAATGCATTGGGGAAATGAATATCAACAGTATCCTTCGAAGAATCAAAAAATGTTGGCACAATGGTGTTTCCAGCATGGTGTAGATGCTATTATAGGTTCGCATCCTCATGTCGTTCAGCCAGTAGTATATTATCCTGAAACAGGTCATTTAGTGGCTTATTCTTTAGGTAATTTTGTGTCTAATCAACGCAATTATCCCAAGGATGGAGGTATGATTCTTCAATTGCATTTGATTAAGAATGATACCCACACACGTGTATTACAAGTAGGGTATAAACTGACCTGGGTTGATAAATATGCCGATAATAAGGGAAAATGGAATTATGTGGTGCGTTGTCCTATCAAAGATTCTATTCCCCCCTTCATGTCTTCATGTCGTCAAGCAAAAATGAAGAAATATGAATATGGAATTAGTCATTTCTTGAGGCAAACATCTCAAAGTGTTAGAGATAACTTTTGATAATCTTTATTTTGTAATACAATTGTATTTTTTCAAGTGATTATTTCAGTTAATATGGATAAAATAGCACATAAATTTTGTGCTGGTCCTATTTTTTTTACCTTTGCTGTTATTCAATATTTCAATAGGCATAGAGTCTTTGGTTATGAAGATATTCGTGCATGTATCTCTAGAATATGTATCTCTGTGTACACAGTATTAAATAAGGTATGAAAAGATATAGATTAATAGAATCGGTTATAAATCAACTTCGCTGTGAAGATATTTCAGAACTTGTAAGTCTAACTATATATCAAAAACGGCTTATGAATAAGGATAGAGCTTTGCACTTCGAGCAAATGCTTGAGGGTAATTGGCTCTCCATTGATTATGACATATGCTGTTGTATTCAAAAAAATATCCTTGTAAATCCTGGTCGCGAGTATGATATGGTATGGGTTCACATAAGAGATGAAGTGCGTTTACCTATTTTAGAATATATATTTAAGTATACAAAAACTACGTTTGAATCTATAGAATGGGATTATCAATATCCTTATGTCGAGGCTTTGCAAAGTATCGTTTTGAGCATGGATCAATATCTAAAATATGATGATTGTTGGAAACAAACAGTGAAAACAGGAGTCAAACACCTAAGTTGTTTAGATATAGTATCCAGAGAAAAAATAGATGAATGTTTATCGTCGGTGTTTCAAGGAATGAATCAAAATCATACATTGTGGGCAGCATACACCTATAGATATGAAAATACTATGCTAAAATCTGGCTTAATAAAAAAGCCTGTTGTCGAAGAGAATCTGGATATCTTAGAACGTATTCGTGCACGTAGACAACGGCAAAAAAAAGAGGTTATACCTAAAGTCAATGATATGGCTTGGGTCTCTTCAGCAACTTCCACTATTGAAAAAAAGTCTATAGTATACCGTATAAACGAAAGGCACATGATTACTCCATATCAGCGTGTAATTGAAGCTGATGGGTTGTGGACGCCTAGTAATCGTGTTAATTTGTCACAATTTGAGGATAAATCAATAGAGGGAATGGTTGCTTTGGATAATAAGATTGCTGATCTGATGACCAAATACCCTCAAGATAGTTATCTTAAACAAGGCAATCCTGATTATTTAATGATGCTGAAAGGCAAGAATGTTTTGTATGAAGCAAATCTACCTAAACAAAAGGTTGAAGTAAAATCGACTACTGTTCGTATCGGGGTTCGGAAGATGGATTTTGAGGATAAGGTGTTGCGAACAACGATTTCAGGAATAACATTGGTTTTTGATAAACCTATAGCTCTTGTGGAAGGACAGACAACATATGTGTACAAGCCATGTGATGGAGTAAGAGAATTATGTACAATTCCTGATCAATTGGTGAGTGCCATTATTCAACTGAAGCAATTAGAACCCTTGCCTCTTGAGGTAAATGATGCTATTGTACAGTTGATTAAAGAATTGTCTGATATACAAGTTGAGTCTGACATTCTATTAACGCGTCAGGTGCACCATTTGGTTCAAAAAATAGCTGCTTCCAATTATATGGTTGCTCAATTCAATCCAAGAAATGAGGGCTATCAATGTCATTTATTAGTACGCCCTTCAATGAATGGAAAAGTGGAA
Organism: Bacteroidaceae bacterium; assembly: GCA_963668535.1. GTDB lineage: Bacteria > Bacteroidota > Bacteroidia > Bacteroidales > Bacteroidaceae > F22. The sequence continues at coordinate 571,887 of OY764867.1, read as the reverse complement.
TTTGCACCGGGAAAAGGACCAGAAGTCTGTCTTCAATTACATAACCATCAAATCATTTTGATTAAACGTCAATTAAAGACTGAAGTTCGTTTGATGGAAACTATTACAAAGCGAGTTGAGGAGTTTGGTGGCTATAATATCGATGGAGCTAATTTCTTTCTTCCTAGTAATGAAGCTTGTTTAGGTATGCTTGATATCTTGCATAAAGAAAAGCAGAAAATTGTTGTTGAATGGCCTAGAGGTGGAATTATCAGTCGCCCTATTCAAATAAGAAATTCTGATGTTACAATTAAAACAAAAAGTTTACGACAATGGTTTGAGGTACAAGTCTCATTAAATTTGGAGAATACAGTACTTCCTTTGGACGAACTTATTCATTTGATAAAAACTAATGAAAAGAAAGAATATATTCCTTTAGACGAATCCACTTTTATTTCGATAACAAATGAATTGAAAGAACATCTTTTTTCGTTGAATGCCCTCTTACAAAATAAAGGAAGTAAAAAAATTATATCTACATTTTCAGCCCCAGTATTAGCGCGTTATGAAGAAACAGGGATGCATTTATCAAAATGCATTCAGCTAAAACAGATGTTGAAGCGTATTGTAGAAGTTGGTGAGATAACTCCATCCATTCCAGATGGTTTATGTGCTACTTTACGTCATTATCAAAAAGTGGGATATGAGTGGTTGACTCGTTTGTATCAATGGCGGGCAGGTGCTTGTTTAGCTGATGATATGGGACTAGGTAAAACTTTGCAAACGATTACCTTGTTACTTGCACAAGCACATAATGGTCCTTCTTTGATTGTGGTACCTTCTTCGGTTATATATAATTGGCGAGATGAAATTCAACATTTTGCACCTTCTCTTCGCGTGTCTTTATTAAATAAGACGACAAATCGGGAGAAAATGATAGATGCAGCTGATGCAGGGGAGGTGGTGATTACTTCTTATGGACTTGTACACACCAATAGGGAGAGTGTTAATCAAAAGGATTGGAATATATTAGTACTGGATGAAGCACATGTCATAAAAAATCGTGGTTCCAAAATGTCCAAAGCAGTAAAGCAGTTACAATCCAAGTTTACTTTACTGCTAACTGGTACCCCTGTACAAAATCATCTTGCAGAAATTTGGAATTTATTTGATATAGCTGTTCCTGGTTTGTTGGGGAGCTACAAACACTTTACATCTACCTTCGTACAATCAGTGCATGCTGTAAAGAATGAAACACAATATGGACGGTTAAAACTTATGATTCAGCCTTTCATCTTGAGACGTGTAAAATCACAGGTTGCTAAGGAGTTGCCACTAAAGACAGAAATTGATATTCACGTAGAACTTTCTGATAAAGAGCGTGTATTGTACGAGATGGTACGTGTCCGTGCTTTGGAGACATTAGATCATGGTGTGCTTAGCATGGTTACAGCTTTGCAAGAAATCAACAAGCTTCGTTTACTTTCTTGTCACCCTCAATTAGTACAACCTAAGTCTAAAGTAGAATCATCAAAGATGAATCGACTGGTGGAGATTATAGAACGTTTGTGCCAGAACGACCATATTGCTCTGGTGTTTAGTCAATTTACTCGTCATCTTGGTCTAGTCAGAAAAAAGCTAGATGAAATGGAAGTGTCTTATTTATATCTAGATGGGAAAACTAGTGCTAAGCAGCGTGCACAATTGGTCAATGAATTCAATAAGGGAAAAACCCGCATCTTTTTGATTAGTTTAAAAGCTGGTGGAGTAGGACTCAATTTAACAACAGCAGATTTTGTTATTCATCTTGACCCATGGTGGAATCCAGCCATTGAGTCACAAGCAACTGATAGAGCATATCGTATTGGACAAGATAAACCAGTAACGGTGTATCGTATGATATCAAAAAACACCATCGAAGAACAGATTTTGGGGATGCATAAAGAAAAGCGTTTTATGGCAGAGACACTGCTTGATGGAAGTAGCATGGCATCCGAATTGACTCCACAAGAGTTGCTTCGTTTATTGAATTCAAAATAAGTCTCTATTGAACGTTTTTATGATTTTCAATTTGGCTACCTATGAAATAATAAGTAAGTTTGCGGTTCGGTTTATACATACAAAGAAAATAAAAATCCTTATATGAGTATTCGATTTGCAGATATTGAAATCCTTTCCTATAATGTCACAGGATTTGACGCTTTACCCGTAAAGCAAAAAGAGTTGATTTATTATTTATCTGAAGCAGCCTTGTGTGGGCGAGATATATTATTTGATCAACATGGTGAACTCAATTTATTATTACGTCGTACTTTAGAAGCTATTTTCCTACATTATCAGGGAGATAGAAATAGTAAACCTTTTCAAGCGTTGCATACTTATTTGCGTCGTCTTTGGTTTTCTAGTGGCATTCATCACCATTATGGTATGCAGAAGATGTCAATAGATTGTACACCGCAAGACTTCAACAAGATGTTGCGTAATACTCCTCTGCAAGTATTGCCTATCTATGGTAGTCAAACTGTTGAAAATCTGTATCAACAATTGTATCCTTATGTGTTTATGTCAGAAGTCGCAGCTAAGCAAGTGAACCAGAAAGATGGTGAAGATTTGGTGTTGACAAGTGCATGTAACTACTATGGTAATGGTATAGACCAGCAAGCCGCATCTTCTTATTATAGTCGTATGAAGGCAGGACAAGATGAGTGTCCGTCTTATGGCCTAAATAGTATTTTACGTCGCGGTAAAAACAATGAGTTTTATGAAGTCGTATATAAAGTAGGTGGACTTTACAGTCCTGCTATTTCTCGCATAGTATATTGGTTGGGACGTGCTAAAAATGTGGCTGAAAATCAGATGCAGGAAGAGGCTATTTCACTACTTATCAAGTATTATCAAACTGGTGATTTGATCGTTTTTGATCAATATAGTATTGCTTGGGTAAAGGATACAAATAGCCATGTTGATTTTATAAATGGCTTTATTGAAACATATGGAGATCCATTGGGTATTAAGGCTAGTTGGGAGTCTCTTGTAAACTTCAAAGATAATGAAGCAACTAAGCGTACTGAAACGATCAGTCAGTATGCACAGTGGTTTGAGGATCACAGTCCAGTCAATCCAGATTACAAGAAAGATAATGTACAAGGTGTCAGTGCAAAAGTTATTACAGCAGCCATATTGGCTGGTGATTTATACCCGCATACAGCTATTGGTATAAATTTACCTAATGCCAATTGGATTCGTAGTAAGCACGGTTCTAAGTCCGTTACTCTAGCTAATATAACCAAGGCTTATCATGATGCCTCTAAAGACAATGGCTTTCTAAAGGAATATGTGATTGATGATGATATGTTGGAGGCCATTGAGGCATATGGCTCAATTACAGATGATTTACATACAGATTTACACGAATGTGTCGGGCATGGTTCTGGTAAATTGTTACCAGGTGTTAGTGAAGATGCTTTGAAAGCTCATGGAGCTACAATAGAGGAAGCTAGAGCCGACCTATTTGCATTGTATTTTATGTCCGATGAGAAAATTGTAGAACTTGGATTGTTGCCTACAGAGGATGCTTACAAACCTGCTTATTACACTTATATTATGAATGGCTTGATGACTCAATTAGTACGTATACAGCGAGGTGCGATCATCGAGGAATCACATATGCGTAATCGTCAGCTGATTGCCAAATGGGTGTACGAGAAGGGGCGTGAACAGAACGTTGTTGAGCTAGTGCAAAAAGACGATAAGACTTATGTGCAAGTGAATGATTATTTGGCTTTACGTACACTTTTTGGAGAATTGCTTGCTTTAGTGCAACATATCAAGTCTAGTGGAGATTATGAAGCAGCTCGAGAACTAGTTGAAAACTATGGAGTTGAAATTGATGCTGATATACATAAAGAGGTGTTAGATAGGTATGCTGCTTTGAATATAGCTCCATACAAAGGTTTTGTCAATCCTAAATACACATTGGTGTGTGATAAAGAGGGAGCAATACAGGATGTAACAGTTAGCTATGATGAACAATACGATGAACAAATGTTGCGATATAGTCAACAATATGGTTTCTTGAATGATGGTTATGGCACTTTACTTCGAGAAGAAAAATAAGAAATTAAGATAAACAAGATGATAGCACCAAATGATGAGCAATTGCAAGACCAATTGCGTGAAATCAAAAAGCGTTTGCGTTTGAGTATGAATGGGGTGGTCTCTCAAAGCATGAGAGATAAAGGGTTAAATTATCGCATTATTTTTGGCGTAGAATTACCACGAATCAAATATGTCGCTTCGTTTTTTCAACCAGAACACAAGCTAGCGCAAGCACTTTGGAAAGAAGATATTCGCGAGTGTAAAATAATGGCAACTTTGTTGCAGCCACAAGAAAGTTTTTATCCCGAAATTGCTGAAATTTGGGTGGAAGATATAAAGTATTTGGAGATTGCTGAGAACTTGGTGATGCACTTATTACAATATATGGATTACGCCCCACAACTAGCTTTTCAGTGGTTGGCACGTGAAGAAGAGTTCTTTCAAGTATGTGCCTATTTGTTGATTACTCGTCTCTTGAGTAAAAAGGGTGACATGGAAGATAGAGTTGCTGGTGAATTTCTAGATCAAGCAATAGTAGCTGCTTTTGATGAGCAATATAATGTACGCCATGTAGCTGTAGAAGCCATTAAACGGTTTATGCAGCATAGTGAAAACCATGCTTTCCGAGTGTGCCGTTTAGTAGATCAATATAAGGCTATAGATACGGAATATGCGCGCCAATTGATTCGTCAAGTAGAATGGGAAGCTTCAGCTTATGAATAGATGTAAAAGTTAAGGTATAAAAACGAATTTACAAATATAGGTAGTCTTTTGGTCAAATCGCTAAAAGATATTACCTTTGTAAGCGTTTTCGTATGGAGAAAAAAAGTAAGCAGATCGATAAGCCTAGCACGATAAAGGCTGTGAGACAACTCTTTACTGAGTATCTTACTACTCATAAGTGCAGGAAGACACCCGAGAGGTACGCGATTCTTGAAACGATATATACTATTGATGGACACTTTGACATAGAGACCTTATATCGACTTCTAGAAGAACGCCAATTTCGGGTGAGCAGGGCTACTATATACAATACGATTCTTCTTCTTTTGAAATGCCACCTAGTACAAAAACATCAAATTGGCAATTCTGCTCAGTTTGAAAAAGCCTACAGAACGCAATTGCATCATCATCTAATATGTATGGTGTGTGGTAAAGTTACAGAACGCACTGATGAAGCTATTCATAAAGCGATTTCTGAGGCTAAATTTCCACGATTTCATCAATCACAATACGCCTTGTATGTGTATGGTGTGTGTGCAAATTGCCAACGTAAAAAAAGAAATTCAAAACATAAGTAAGATCAATCACAATAAACAAACAATAACAAATTTAGTATATGAAAGTTGACATTCTTTTAGGATTGCAGTGGGGAGACGAAGGCAAAGGCAAGGTTGTTGATGTCTTGACCCCAAAATATGATGTCGTTGCTCGTTTCCAAGGTGGCCCTAATGCTGGACATACATTGGAATTTGATGGTAGAAAATATGTTCTCCGTTCTATACCATCTGGTATTTTTCAGGGAGATAAAGTGAATATCATTGGTAATGGTGTTGTACTTGACCCAGCTTTATTCAAAGCTGAAGCTGAAGCATTGGCGGCATCTGGTTTTGATTTAACAAAACGTTTGTACATATCAAAAAAGGCACACCTTATATTGCCTACTCATCGATTGCTTGATGCGGCATATGAAGCTGCTAAAGGAGACTCTAAAGTAGGGACAACAGGTAAAGGCATTGGGCCTACATATACCGATAAGGTAAGCCGTAATGGTGTACGTGTAGGTGATGTACTTCACAATTTCGATGAGATATATGCTAAGGCTAAGGCTCGTCATGAAAGCACTTTGAAGAGTTTGGGGTTTGAATACACCCTTGATGAGGCTGAAAAAGAATGGTTTGATGGTGTTGAGTACTTGAAGCAGTTTACTTTGGTTGATAGTGAACACACCGTCAATAATATGATGCGAGACGACAAAGCCATTCTTTGTGAAGGAGCACAAGGAACAATGTTGGATGTTGATTTTGGTAGCTATCCTTTTGTTACATCTAGCAACACTATTTGTGCAGGTGCTTGTACTGGCTTAGGTATCGCTCCTAATAAAATAGGTGAAGTGTATGGTATTTTCAAGGCTTATTGTACACGTGTAGGAGCTGGCCCATTTCCTACTGAATTGTTTGATGAGACTGGTAGCAAACTTGCTGAAAAGGGTCATGAGTTTGGGTCTGTAACTGGTCGCCCACGTCGATGTGGGTGGATTGATCTAGTGGCTTTGAAATATGCTGTCATGATTGATGGTGTAACAAAGCTGATCATGATGAAGAGTGATGTCTTGGATGCTTTCCCTATCATAAAGGCAGCTGTTTCTTATAAAATTGATGGAGAGGAAACAAATGAATTCCCTTATAATATTGATACTGTAGAGGTTGAACCTGTCTATGTTGAGTTTCCAGGCTGGAAAACAGATATGACTAAGATGACTTCCGAAGATGAATTCCCAGAAGAATTTAATCAATATCTTTCTTTCTTAGAAGAATATCTTGGCGTGGATATTGCTATTGTATCTGTAGGTCCTGATCGCGAGCAAACAATTGTGCGTGACGTAGAGGCAGAATAGTAGTATTTATTTATAAAAAGATAGCTTATGGCAATCATGTGGATAATTCTAATCGGTTTGATGATAGTTAGTTTTCTCGTTCAAGCTCGATTAAAAAATAAATTTAAGAAGTACTCCAAAGTCATGCTCCCATCGGGTATGAGTGGTCGAGAGATTGCGCTTAAAATGTTGCATGACAATGGCATTTATGATGTGGAAGTCTTTTCGACACCAGGTATGCTGACAGACCATTATAATCCGACGAATAAGACCGTAAATTTGAGCCCTGAGGTACATGATGGTCGGAGTATTATGGCCGCAGCTATTGCTGCCCATGAGTGTGGACACGCAGTACAACATCAAGCAGGATATGCACCCGTGAAATTACGTAGTGCTATGGTTCCTGTGGTAAGTTTCGCTTCTTCATGGGTACAGTGGATTTTATTAGCTGGTATCTTTACGGTGCAAGCATTTCCACAATTGTTGTTAGCTGGTATTGTGCTCTTTGCTTTTACCACTATTTTTAGTTTTGTGACTTTGCCTGTGGAAATTGATGCTAGTCGTCGAGCTCTTGTCTGGTTGAATAACAGTGGATTGACTACTAGTCAGAGCCAATCACAAGCATCTGATGCTTTGAGAGCTGCAGCTTATACATATGTTGTGGCTGCATTATCGTCATTGGCTACTTTGCTTTATTATATTATGATCTTTTTGCGTAGAGACTAAAAAAGTGCTCTAGCTTATATAGGAAATTACCAGACTGGGCAAGATGTATGACTCAGTCTGGTTTTTTTATTTAACAGGAAGCATATGGTAGTTAGCTCGTGTTCCTTTAGTTAAACTTCTATTTTGTCTCAAATAAGTATAATTGTGATCCTAACAAGGACTGCTACACTGTAATACACTAAATGAAAGGCTATGAAAACAAAAAAAGAAATTCGTCAATTTGTACGTGAGGTTAAAAAGACATATACAGCTGAGGAGTTGGATATTAAATCAGAAATAATTATTCAGCAAGTAATTGCTTTGCCTATATGGCAAAGTGCACATTCAGTCTTATTATACAATGCACTCCCTGATGAGGTAAGAACACTAAAGTTGATAGAGGCAGCTCTACGTGTAGGTAAACAAATCTTTTTGCCTGTTGTTGAAGGTGAACGTTTGCAATTAAGGCGTTACAATGCTGCAACGCACGTTAAAAAGGAACCTGTATTTGGTATTTATGAACCTGTAGGAGAAAATTATCCTGTTTGTCAGTATGCTAATATTGATTTAGCTGTAGTACCTGGTATGGCTTTCGATTCAAGAGGGAATCGTCTAGGTAGAGGAAAGGGCTATTATGATAAGTTAATTCCACAATTAGATGTCTATACTGTGGGTATTTGTTTTGATTTTCAATATATGGATGAGATCCCATCTAGTAGTCATGATATTCCTATGGATGTAGTTGTTACAGAAAGTAAGAAGTAGGCACAATCTGTAGCTCTTATTATTTAGTGAGAAATCAATCACCTGTGTTAAGTAAGCATATCTGTCCATTTCTAATGATAATTAGTCCTATTATATAGTATTTCTTCTTTTCCTTAAAACAAGACGTACTACTTCTCCTATCCAAAGTACAGTAGAAGTTAATATCACAATCCATATCCAATCTATAAGTTGAATAGGCTGTACTTGGAAGGTTTGTTGGCCTATATGAATGATAGCAATTTGCCCAACGAATATAAAGGCCAATACACTTAAAAACATCTTATCTTTATATAGTCCTACTAGGGCACTATTGTTTGTAAATAGACTGCGTGCATTAAATATATTCCAAAATTGCATCATGACGAATATAGTAAAGAATATAGATAGTTCATATGGACTCAGACCGTGAATGATATGATCAAACTTCCATATACAGGACCAATCTATATTTTGTAATGTGTGCATGGTGAAGAAACCTGTTGTAGAGATGTCGTTGTGATTGAATATTTGTACTAAAGTAAGTAATGACAAGAAAAATAGAATTCCAACGGATAGAATAATTGTTCCCATTTGTTTGTTGATAATAAAATCTGTTGGCTTGCGAGGGGGGGCTTTCATTACTTTTGGTGATGGAGGGAGAGAGGATAAAGCCATGGCTGCAAAAGTATCCATTATTAGATTGACCCATAACATTTGTGCGATGGTTAAGGGTGAATCCGAACCCATAAAAGCACCAAATAAGACAATCAAACAGGCTGAGACGTTGATTGTCATTTGAAATAGAATAAATCGTTGGATGTTTTGATACAAAGATCGTCCCCATAAAACGGCTTGAGAAATACTGGCAAAACTATCATCTATAATAGTTATATCGCTTGCTTCTTTAGCTACTGCGCTTCCACTCCCCATAGACAAGCCCACTTGTGCTTGATTAAGCGCAGGGGCATCATTGGTGCCATCACCTGTAACAGCCACAACTTCGTTTTGTTGTTGTAATAGGCGAACAAGTCGAGCTTTGTCCATAGGTCGGGCACGTGCGATAATATCTATTGAGGAAAGTTTAACAATGATTTCTTCATCACTTAAAGCCTCAAAAGCTGGCCCAGTAATTAATCCTTCTTTTGACTGTAGGCCTATTTGATGTGCTATAGCACGTGCCGTTGCTGGGGTATCTCCTGTTACAATCTTTATAGATATACCTGCTCGTTGACACGTGGAAATAGCATCGGGAACATCTGGACGAATAGGATCGCTAATACCTACTATACCTAGAAAATTGAGATCTTTAACTAGAATGTTATCTTCAGAAAGTACTTTGGTATCTGTTTTATCTAATACTTTGTATGCAAAAGCTAAAGTGCGCATCGCTTGTTGTTGGTATGATAATAGCTGATCATTGAGCATACCTTGTGTTAGAGATGCATTCCTTTGTCCTTCCAGTGGAGTACAATACGTAAGCAGTATTTCTGCTGCTCCTTTGACGTAAAGTATCCGCTTTTGTAAACTAGGCGAATACGCTACAGTAGCCATGTATTTACGTTGAGGTGAGAAAGGTAATTGTTCAATGATCTCTGTCTGTTCTCGCAGATGTAGGTAAGCCACATGTTGGTGATGAAGCCAGATAAGTAATGCACTTTCCGTAGGATTTCCCAATGGACGTAAGTTTTGTTCATCACTCTCTTCTATATAAGCCGTGCTATTTAATGCAATGCTTTCTGCTATAAGTGCTCGCAGAGCGTCGGGGAACTTTTGTAAAAGGATATGATCTTCTCCTTCAAATAAGGCGTGGATTACTTGCATCTTATTTTGAGTCAATGTACCTGTTTTATCTGTGCAAATTACAGTCACAGAACCCATAGTTTCACACGCATGCATGCGACGTACCAAATTATTAGTTGATAACATGCGACGCATGCTTAGTGCTAAGCTCAGTGAAACACTTAGTGGAAGTCCTTCAGGTACAGCCACAACAATAAGTGTTACAGCAAGCATACAGGTCTGTAGGAAATTGCTACTCAAAGAAATCCATGATAAGCTGCTATCGTAGTCGATTAAAAACCATGTAGTACGCCCTATAACAATGATAAGCGCAATGATATAGCTGGCCCACGTAATGATCTTACTTAGCCAGTCCAATTGTTTGTTGAGAGGTGTTTTTACAGAATCGTCTATTTGTGTGGCTTGATATACTTTGCCGTATTCGGTAGCATCGCCAACTTGAGTAACTTCCACCATGGCATGTCCAGTAATGACCGTAGAGCTTCTAAGAACAACATTGCTTGGATAGGTCGCTTCTGTGTCAAATTCTTCTGGATGAATACTTTTGCTGCACATTAATTCTCCAGTAAGACTAGATTCATTTACACGTAGAGCTTGTGCTTTGCGCAATAGACCATCTGCAGGAATCTCATCTCCAGTATCGAGTAGAAGGATATCACCTACTACCACTTCTGTTTTCTTTATTTGTTGTACATGTTTGTTGCGTAATACTTTAACCAATGATTCTTCATTGCTCTGATTTAATATATTGAAGGCTTTTTCAGAACGCATTTCAAACCAAAAAGCAACACCTGTTGCCAACAGAATGGATATAAAGATACCCAATGGCTCTAGAAATACATGTAATGGGCTAGCTTCTCCATACACATGATAAAAAGCGATACTAACAGACAAAAATAAAGCCACCAATAAAATACGAATTAAAGGATCTTCGAATTTTTCGAGGAAGACCAACCATAGATTTTTCTTTTGAGGAGCTGTTAATTGGTTGCTGCCATATCGTTTACGACTAGCTTCTACTTCTTGTGAAGTGAGGCCAGTGTGTATGGACGTATGATGCTGAAACTGTTTCATAATTACAAAGATACAAGAAAATACGAGAGGAAATCGAAAGAAATCATTATATTTGTCCAGAAGGAGTCTATGAAATAACACTAACCTCATGAACAATTTGAGAATGAAACAGGTCTGTAATGAGCACATAGAATTTTGTGATGCGAACACTTATTATTGGACTATAAAAGAGCATCTTGTGCTTGAAATGGGTCTATTCTTATTAGGGATTAATAAACATACACGGGATGCTAAAGATCACTTTTTTTGCACATTGTTCGTCGATGTGAGAAAAGTGTACTATCTTTGCGGCCGTTAAAGTAATAAAACAATAAAGTATGAGTTACAATCTTTTGAAAGGTAAAAGGGGCGTCATCTTCGGCGTACTCAATGAGCAGTCAATAGCTTGGCACGTAGCAAAACGTGCTGTTGAAGAAGGTGCAATTATCACACTAAGTAACACACCTATGGCAATTCGTATGGGTGATGTTGAAAAACTGGCTAAGTCAATCAATAGCGAAGTGATTGCGGCAGATGCTACTAGTGTAGAAGACTTGGAAAATGTATTTGTTAAATCTCAGGAGATTTTAGGAGGTAAAATCGATTTTGTATTGCACTCGATTGGTATGTCTCCAAACGTACGTAAGAAAAGAACTTATGATGATTTAGACTATAAAATGTTGGATAAGACGTTGGATGTATCAGCGCTTTCTTTCCACAAAATGTTGCAAACAGCTAAGAAACTTGATGCTATTTCTGAGGGAGGTAGTGTTTTGGCGCTTAGTTACGTTGCTGCACAACGTACATTCTATGGATATAGTGATATGGCTGACGCAAAAGCGTTACTAGAATCAATCGCTCGTAGCATGGGATATATCTATGGTCGTGAACATGGCGTACGCATCAATACAATATCTCAATCTCCTACTATGACAACTGCTGGTAGTGGTGTGAAGGGAATAGATAGTTTATTCGATTTCGGTGAACGTATGTCTCCACTTGGTAATGCATCCGCAGAGGAATGTGCAGATTATTGTATCGTGATGTTTAGTGATTTGACTCGTAAGGTTACTATGCAGAACTTATTCCATGATGGTGGGTTCTCAAATGTTGGTATGAGTCTTCGTGCAATGGCGACTTACCAAAAGGGATTAGATGAATACAAAGCTGAAGATGGTCATATCATCTACGGCTAATTATATTGGAAAATAAACTGGATGAATACAGATACAGTTTTACGAAATACCCCAAAAGAAGGAGCGCAGACTATTGAGTCTGCGCTCTATTTGATACCTGTCCCACTTGGCGATACGCCTATTGATAAGGTATTACCAGCTTATAATAGGGAAGTAATTTTAGACATTCGTCATTTTATTGTCGAAGACATTCGTAGTGCACGCCGCTTCTTGAAAAAGTGCGAACGTACAATTGATATTGATGAATTGACTTTTTATGAATTAAATAAGCATACTAATTTCAACGATATTTCGAGTTATTTGAAGCCTCTGCGTGCTGGCCTATCTATAGGAGTTATCAGCGAAGCAGGATGTCCTGGGGTGGCCGATCCTGGTGCTGATGTAGTGGCCATTGCTCAAACAGAGCATCTGAAAATTGTACCTCTTGTTGGACCGAGTAGTATACTAATGTCTTTAATGGCTAGTGGATTTAATGGACAGCATTTTGCATTTCATGGTTATTTACCTATTCAATCGTCTGAAAGGGAACAAGTCTTAAAAAAGTTGGAACAACGCATTTATCACGATGATGAGACACAAATATTTATTGAGACTCCTTATCGAAATGACAAAATGTTGAACACTTTGATTAAGCAATGTAAGCCAGATACTAAGTTGTGTGTGGCATGTCATATTTCATGTGAGGATGAAATGATACTAACGCAAAAAATAAGTAGTTGGAAAAAACAATCATATACTATTGGTAAGCGCCCTTGTATCTTTCTCCTATATAAATAGGCATGTGATTTTGTTGTTTAATAGGTTTTACTTATATTTGTAACGCTTGGTAAACAAGAAATAGACAAATAAACAATTTTGCTATATGTCAGTAAACAAAGTTATTCTTTTGGGATATGTAGGAAAAGACCCAGAAGTCAAATATATTGATGCCAATCAAGCAGTAGCTCGCTTGCCATTGGCTACTACTATTCGAGCGTATAAATTACCAAATGGAGTAGAAGTGCCTGAACAAACTGAATGGCATAATCTCATTTTTTGGAAGGGGTATGCTCAAACTGTAGAGAAGTACGTGCGCAAAGGTGACCGTATTTATGTGGAAGGTCGTATAAAGACCAATAAGTATGAAGATAAACGAGGTATTACTCGTTCTTATACAGAAATAGAAGTACATCAGTTGGAAATGTTAGGACGTCCTGCAAAACAAGAGGTTAATCCCGTTTAGGCATTTCCTATGAAAAAGTAAGATAATAATTAATTCACCATAACATTGAGTATACCAGAATTTATAGTACAAGTAGGAGACGCTTTCAGTAGCGTCACCATAGATGAACCTGAGCCGTCGGGGTGGATAGCCTTGGTTTTAGCGCTTATTATGTTTGTAGGATCGGGATTTGCTTCTGCATCTGAAATAGCTTTCTTCTCTCTTTCTCCTCAAGATTTGAATGAGATAGAAGATGAGGGGCATACTTCGGACAAAATAATAAAAAGACTTTTGAAGGATTCAGAGCATTTGTTGGCTACCATATTGGTAACCAACAACTTTGTGAATGTCTTGATTATCTTACTTGTCAACTTTTTCTTTGGACAATGTCTTTCTTTTGGGCATAACGAACTGGCTCAGTTTTTAGTGCTTACAGTTGCATTGACTTTCTTATTGTTGCTTTTCGGTGAAATCATGCCAAAGATTTTTTCAGCGCAGAATACACTGCGCTTTTGTCGAATCGCTGCACCAGGCGTGGCTGTATGCGAAAGAATTTTTGCTCCTATCAGTAGATTACTTACTTCTTCTACCGAACATATTCAAAAGCGTTTTCAGAAAAAAAAGAAAGTAATATCTGTTGTTGATTTGTCACAAGCCTTGGAATTGACGGATAAAACAGAAATTACACAAGAGAATGAGATTCTTGAAGGAATTATTCGATTTGGTGGAGAACGCGTTCGTGATGTGATGACTGGACGCCTAGATATGGTGGCTTTAGATATCAAAAGCTCTTTTCATTCTGTACTAAAATGCATTACGGAACATAGTTATTCACGCATACCTGTGTATGCCGGATCTAATGACAATATCAAAGGGGTGCTCTATATCAAAGACTTACTTTCGCATATTCAGAAGGGAGATACGTTTCGTTGGCAGTCGTTAATGCGTCAACCTCTTTTTGTTCCTGATACAAAAATGATTGATACTTTACTGAGGGACTTTCAAGAAAATAAAGTGCACATCGCTATTGTTGTTGATGAGTTCGGTGGAACTTGTGGTCTAGTGACTATGGAGGATATTATTGAAGAAATTGTAGGAGAGATTAGTGATGAATATGATGAGGAAGAGAATCACTTTGCACAACTAGAAGAGAACACATGGATTTTTAAAGCCAAGACTTCTCTAAGTGATTTCTATAGAATAACCAATTTAGATGAAGAGGTTTTTGAAGATATTTCAAGTGAAGTAGATACTGTAGCTGGTTTACTTTTAGAAATTAAAGGTGAGTTCCCAAAGATGCACGAGACGATCGAATATAAATCAATATATACCTTTGAAGTGCTTGAAATGGATGATAGACGTATCAAGAAGGTTAAATTCGAGATAAAAAATAGCTAGTATGCCGATGCTTCAAATGATTGTGGATAACACGACTTGCCAATTGGCTTTGTGGCATATTACTGAAACGGTTGATCAACTATTTCAATTATGTCCATCTGATAATCTTATTTATTATAAGGATTTGGTAGAGGTTGTGCGATCTAATAAGCGTAAGAAAGAGCTTTTGGCTTCACGGATTTTAGTCAACCAACTTTGTGGACGTGAACAGAAAGTGACGTATCATACAAATGGAAGACCTTTTTTAGTGGGCGAGAATCAGTCCATTAGTATTTCTCATTCTGGAGAGTATGTAGCTGTTATTCTTTCTGAAGCTTCCAAAGTGGGTATTGATATTGAAACTTATAGTGATAAGGCATTGCGTGTTGCTTCCAAATTTATGCATCCCAAAGACATTTTACCAGCTTACTTATTGGGTAGCCTTAATTTCTCTCTTGAGGTGAAACAGCATGTTTTGGCATGGTCAGCCAAAGAAGCTTTTTTTAAGTATGTAGGCAGTGAGCAACTTGTAGATTATAAACGACATCTGTCCATACAAGCAGATGGTAATCAATTGATTGCTAAGGAATTTGCTACAGAACAACATTGTCAGGCGCAAGTGTACTATCGCATGGAAGATGAGTATGTGCTGACTTGGGTTGTATAAATTCTAGTTTTAAAATTGGATGTCCCTTTTACCTTTTGATAAGTGGAAAGCAAATGAGACTCCTTCGCCGAGTGTGCTGGTAGCTTTGATGTTCCCACCATGTGCTATCACGGCATTCTTCACAATAGCAAGACCTAATCCTGTACCTCCTGCCTTTCTGGAACGTCCTTTGTCTACTCGGTAGAATCTTTCGAAGATGTGATTTAGGTGTTTTTGGTCTATGCCTATTCCGTTATCAGAGACTTCAAAATAACAAGTGTGATTATCTTCTTTTGCCAGGCGAATGGTGACAGTTGTATTGTTGCCTGCATAGGCAATAGCATTGTCTATTAGGTTTCGAAAAACAGAATACAGCAATGAATTGTTTCCTCTTATAGTTAATCCTTCAGGTAGCTCAATGTGCATAGTCATTTTGTTGACTTCGAGTTGTAAATGCACATCGCTTTCAATACTATGAACTAAATTGTATATATTAATGTCTTCCATCACAAGCATAGTGCTTGCTTCAGTCATCTTATTTAGTGATGAAATATCCTGAAGAAGATTGGTTAATCGATTGCTTTGTGCATAGCTGCGCTCTAAAAAAAGACGTACTTTTTCAGGGGGAATATTATCGTTGCTCAAAATCGTTTCTAGATATCCTTGAATGCTACTCACAGGAGTTTTTAATTCGTGAGAAATATTCTGAGTGAGTTGCTTTTTTAAACGAATTTGACTTTCTAATGATTTTACGACTTTTTCTTGTTCCAAATGTAATGCTTCTTTTGTAGCTTGCATTTGATGATATACTTTAATAATATGTTGTGAGATTTCACCCAGCTCATTCTTCGGGAATGATTCAACCATTTCTAGCGTGATGGTTTCATTACGTTCTGCTTTGCGCGCAAAACGACGTAGCTCTGTAATGACTTTACCCAAACGTTGGGTGTAAATATATAAGACGATCAACATGGCAACACCCAGTAAACCAGTAAATATGAGTACATGATTATCTGTTCTGTATCCGCTTAATATATCTACGTTATACATTTGAGCTGTACGTATGATGCAGCGTGGGTATCTAGTTGCCACAAAATAGTATTCGGTACTGTCTATCTTTAAATTTGAAAGTCTTGTGTTTTCTACAGCTAAAAGCTCATCAGCAGGAGAAATAGCTTTAGTAGAGCTATCTTTTTGTATAAGGGAGTCAATTTTTAAAATGTCTAGTCGACGCTTATGGACATTGCGAATATTTGTTCCAATACGCATATTCATAGCTGCCTTGACTTCAGGAAGTTGCATAAATGATATGCTGTCTCTATAATAGCCTTTACTGTCATAGAGTTGGACGCCGCGTAAATTTGTAACTGTAACCCACATTGTGGAATCTACTTCTTTTATTCCTCCTAAACTAGTCCAATCTTTATATACTAGTGTGTTGTATTGTTTTAGATGATTCAACATTAATGTTTCTTGATATGCCTTATCGTGTCGATACTGATAACCAAGTAGTAAGCCAGTGTATACCAGAAAAAAAAGGACTACACTTGTGAATAATCGTAGAGCAAAAGACATATTGTTTGAAGGAGTTAGATAGATATTAAAACAAAGTTATATTGATTTTTCAAAGCAATAACCATACCCTTGTCGAGTCACGATTTGTTTGCCAATATGCCCTAGTTTTTTACGAAGGCGAGTGATATTTACATCAATAGTTCGATCCAATACGCAGACTTCATTATCCCAAACATGATGAAGAATGTCTTCACGAGAGAATACGCGACCAGGATTGCTGACAAATAGAACGAGTATTTCAAATTCTTTTTTTGTGAGATTGATTTTTTCATCATCGATATAAGCCAGTTTTTTAGCTGTTAGTATGCGAAGGTTTTCATATCTAATAACTTCATTTTGGGGATCCATGGTAGCTGTTCGTCGTAAAACTGCTCGAACACGAACTGCAACTTCACGTAAGTTGAATGGCTTAGAAATATAATCATCTGCTCCAATATTAAAACCAGTGATTTTATCGTTGTCAGTGTCCTTCGCAGTAATGAATATGATAGGGATATGTTTAAGATCATCATCTTTTTTTAAAATATTTGCCATTTTGAAACCTGAGATTTCTCCCATCATGACATCAAGGAGTAAAAGATGATATTCATATAGAGGACGTTTCATTGCTTCTTCAGCACTATGGGCTGTATCTACAGTGTATCCTTCATTCTCTAAATTAAATTTCAAAATTTCACAGATATCTTCTTCATCATCTACAATCAGAATGCGATATTCACTCGAACTTTTTATCATAGTCTCTTGGGTTTTTACTTGTTTTTTTGAGTGGTTTGTTTTATTTGACACAAATATAATCAATAATTTAATTGAAAAAGCTTCCCGCTAGGTTTTTTTTTCATGCAGTTTTCTTTTCCGTGTTATAATTGTTATCTTTGTCCTCAATCATTCAAAACTGTCACTTATTTGTAACATTTATGTCACATTCTAAACGATTTATAGCTCCCGGAGGATGGTTCTCTATGTCCTATCCTGAAAGCTGGTTTGAGAGCGAAGACACACCCGATAGTTTCCTCTTTTACAACCCTAACATATGGTCGGGTAATTTTCGTATATCTGCATATCAAGAAGAAGGAAATACACAT
The DNA here is from genome assembly GCA_963668535.1 of Bacteroidaceae bacterium. Taxonomy (GTDB): domain Bacteria; phylum Bacteroidota; class Bacteroidia; order Bacteroidales; family Bacteroidaceae; genus F22. Next base: position 553,835 of record OY764867.1, on the reverse strand, counting down.
TACGGCCAAGATGCTGTAGACGAATTTATACGTGAAGAAAATATTGCTCATAAAGTACAAGTAGGTCCACATGTAGCAGCCTATTTAGCTTATCCAGTCGAAGAAGATGGTAATGAATACACAATGCATATATGGGTGGTAGATTTGGAACATCTTGTTGCTGAGTGTACGTTTATTTGTCCTCAAGGAGGAGAGATTGCTGATGCAGTAGAAGTGATTGAAAGTTTGGAACCCCGTTATGCTCATAAAAAATACTCTACAGAGTTGATTCCACCTCGTGTAGCTGAAATTAGTATTGTTAATGAAGCCTATAACATGATGTCGCACTTAGTGCGTGAGCAAATCAAAAAGAATTTCCAAGGACGGGATGAAGATATCGTGTTATTGATTGAAGCATTAGAAAGAGCTGGTTATTCTGATAAAAAAAGAGACGTGTGGTTGGCTGTTGGCATTACTTTGTGTGTTATTTTAGCTGAGGAAGTTGAAGGTCTAGAATGGCGTACTTTGATTGATGGTAATCGTGAAGATCCTGTATTGTATTATTCTGCAAAAGATCTTGTTATTGATCCGATGAAATTGGTTTGGAGCAAGAAGAAACGTAAGTTGGATTGTGATTTAATGGTTGTTTATCAAGAATGTCTCACATTATTGGCTGATAGTGAATAACCCAATCTAATAATAATTAATAAAATCTTTATACTCAATAATTTATGGCTTCAATTCCATATCTGCAAGTTGATGGTTTGACTAAATCTTTTGGGGCCAGAGTGCTCTTTTCAGATTTAAGTTTTACAGTGTGCCAAGGTGATCATATAGGTTTAATAGCTAAGAATGGTACAGGAAAAACAACTTTACTCAAAATCATTGCAGAGCAAGAATCTTATGATAAGGGTCAATTTGATAATAAAAAAGATATTTCTATAGGCTATCTCGAACAACATCCTGAATACCCAGATGATAAATCAGTAATAGATGCATGCTTGGATAAAGCTACGCATAAGGACTGGGAAATGGAACAGCGTTTGGTACGCTTACTAACTCAGTTGAATATTACTGACCACTCGCAACAGGTCAAAGAATTGAGTGGTGGACAAGTAAAGCGCATGGCCTTGGCCAATCTGTTAGCTCAAGAACCTGATGTGTTAATTCTGGATGAGCCTACAAACCACTTGGATCTTCCAATGGTAGAGTGGCTTGAAAAATATTTGTCGCGCAATCATATTACATTATTGATGGTTACGCATGACCGGTATTTTTTGGATAATGTCTGCAATGTCATTTGGGAACTGGATAATAACCAAATCTATCGATATACCGGCAATTATAGTTATTACCTTAGTAAAAGGGAAGAGCGTATCGCTCAAAAAAACGTCGAGATAGAGCGCGCTAATAATTTGTACCGTACAGAGCTTGAGTGGATGCGACGTATGCCTCAGGCTAGGGGACATAAAGCTCGTTATCGAGAAGAGGCATTTTATGAGTTGGAAAAGGTCGCTAAGCAGCGTGTTAGTAATAAACAAGTGAGTTTGAATACTTCTTCAAGTTATATTGGTAAGAAAATATTTGAAGCGGACAATCTATGTAAGTCTTTTGATGATTTGGTCATTCTAGATCAGTTCTCATATACATTCTCTCGTTATGAGAAGATGGGCATCGTTGGAAATAATGGAACGGGAAAATCTACATTTCTTAAAATATTGTTGGGTGAAGTACCTCTTGATAGTGGAGTGATGGATATTGGCCAGACAGTGAAATTTGGCTATTATTCCCAGCAAGGTTTAGAATTTGATGAAGGGAAAAAGGTGATTGATGTTGTGCGTGATATTGCCGAAATGATTGATTTGGGTAATGGAAAAAGTTTGACGGCTTCTCAATTTTTGCAGCATTTTTTATTTTCACCAGAACGTCAGTATGACTATGTGGCCAAACTATCTGGTGGTGAGCGACGTCGTTTATATCTCTGTACAGTTTTGATGCAGAATCCAAATTTTCTTGTGCTTGACGAGCCTACTAATGATTTAGATATTGTTACTTTAAATGTTTTAGAAGAGTATCTTAAAGATTTTCAAGGTTGTGTCATTGTGGTTTCTCACGACCGCTATTTTATGGATAAAGTTGTTGATCATCTTTTGGTTTTCAATGGTCAAGGAGATATTCGCGACTTCCCAGGTAATTACACTCAATATCGTGTTTGGAAAGAGGCTAAGGAAAAGTCCGAAAAGGAAGCTGAAAAAGAACGAGCCTATAAGACACGCAAACAAAATGAACAATTCATCGTTGATACTGACATTAGTGATAATGAAAAAATGCGCACCAATCGTACGCGTAAGATGTCTTACAAAGAAAAGCGTGAGTTGGAGCAATTAACGAAAGAAATAGACCAGATGCAGGCTGAAAAAACGAAGTTGGAAGAAGCTTTGGCTAGTGGTTCTATTTCTGTAGATGAAATAACGACATCTAGTGTGCGTTTAAATGAGATCAATGAACAGTTGGACGAAAAAGAAATGAGATGGCTTGAATTGGACGATTTGTCATAATCTCCTTGTTGAAGTCATTAAATGTTTATATATTTGCGATTAATTCTTTTAAATTGTAATTAATAAAAGGTATATGCCACAGATTAGTCAACGGGCTGTCAACATGCCCGAATCTCCAATACGCAAGTTATCCCCATTAGCTCATTATGCAAAAGCTAGGGGGGTGCATGTGCATCATTTAAATATTGGTCAACCAGATTTGCCCACTCCTCCTGAGGCAATGAGAGCACTGAAAACAATAAACCGTACACAACTAGAGTATAGTCCTAGTGATGGATATTATAGCTATCGACAAAAGCTGACCGGTTATTATGCAAAATATGATATTCATCTTAGCCCTGATGATATCATCATAACAAGTGGTGGCTCAGAAGCTGTCCTATTTGCTTTTATGAGTTGCTTGAATCCAGGTGATGAAATCATAGTACCAGAGCCTGCGTATGCTAATTATATGGCTTTTGCTATTTCCGCTGGTGCAACTATTCGTACAATTACTAGCACTATTGAACAAGGTTTTTCTTTGCCACCAGTTGAAGAATTTGAGAAATTGATCAATGAGCGCACGCGTGGTATCATGATATGTAACCCTAATAATCCAACGGGCTATTTATACAGTCGTAGGGAAATGATGCAAATTCGTGACATGGTAAAGAAACATGATCTCTTTTTGTTTTCAGATGAAGTATATCGTGAGTTTATTTATACTGGATCTCCTTATATCTCAGCCTGCCATTTAGAGGGCATCGAAGATAAAGTGGTTTTGATTGATAGCGTTTCAAAACGTTATTCTGCTTGTGGTATTCGTATTGGCGCATTAATCACGAAAAATAAAGAGGTACATGATGCGGTCATGAAGTTTTGTCAAGCCCGTTTATCTCCACCTTTGATAGGGCAGATTGTTGCGGAAGCATCTATAGATACCTCCGAAGAGTATATGCTTGATGTGTATGATGAGTATGTAGAGAGACGAAAAACATTAGTGGATGGTCTAAATCGTATCCCCGGTGTATATAGCCCAATTCCTATGGGAGCTTTTTATACTGTTGCTCGACTACCTGTTGATGATGCTGATGCATTTTGTGCATGGTGTCTGAACGATTTTGAGTATGAAGGAGAAACAATTATGATGGCACCTGCATCAGGCTTTTATACAACACCTAATACGGGGAAAGATGAAGTACGTATTGCATATGTATTGTGTCAAGAAGAGCTTGAGCGAGCTCTAATCTGTTTGGAAAAAGCACTTGAAGCATATCCTGGCAATACGTATCAAAAGAAATAATATAACCTATGAACCTTAGCTCATTTATTGCAAAACGAATTTTTGATGGGGGCCTGAGCAAGTCGAGAGTCTCAGCTCCTGCAGTAACTATAGCTACATGGGGCATTGCCATCGGATTGATGGTGATGCTCCTTGCTGTATGTATTGTAACGGGGTTTAAAAATGAAGTCAAGAATCAAATTACAGGATTCGGCGCACAAATTGAATTAAGTAACTTTGATGCTGTAACGTCATATGAAAAGAAACCGATATATGTGTCAGATAGTTTAATTGTCGAATTAAAACAAGATTATCCTTCGATTACGCATGTGCAACGTACAGCTATAAAACCTGGGATGCTGAAGACCGATCAAGCTTTTAGCGGTATAGTGCTGAAGGGAATAGGACCAGATTACGATTCTCACTTTTTTGCCCAACATCTTGTGAAAGGTGAGATGCCTACATTCAGTAATAAAGAAAGTACAGGTCGAGTGGTTATCTCGCAAAGGATAGCCCAAGAAATGGGATTGGATGTGGGGGATAAGATGTATGTTTACTTTATTAGTGACAAAGTCAAAGCACGCCGTTTTAAAGTGTGCGGTATTTATCAAACCCACTTTGTTGAATATGATAAAGTATTTGTACTTGTAGATATGTATACTATACAGCGTCTACAAAAATGGGACTCCAATCAAGTCACTACTTTAGAAATCTCTTTACAGCCAGAAACTGATTTAGAAAGCACAACATATGCATTGGCTAGAAGGTTAACAGCCAAAAGTGATGGACATGGGGAACAATATTACGTGCAAAATACTCGACAACTGCATGAACAAATTTTTGCTTGGCTTGATTTGTTGGACATGAATGTTGTGATTATTTTAGTTTTGATGTTTGGGGTTGCCATGATTATTATGGTCTCTGGATTACTCATTATTATATTAGAACGTACACAAATGATAGGTTTGCTTAAGGCACTTGGGAGTGCTAATCGTCAGATACGGCATACCTTCTTATGGCTGGCTTTTTTGATGATTGGCAAGGGCATGTTATGGGGGAATATCTTAGCTGCTATTTTCTTTGTGATTCAATATTATGGACATGTTATTCCTTTAAACCCAACTGTATATTATGTAGATAGTGTTCCTTTGCAATTTAACCTATGGTATTGGATTGGTATTAATATTATCACTTTGTGCCTTTCTCTCTTTGTTATGCTTCTGCCAACATATATTATCAGTCGTATTCATCCTAGTGAGTCTATGCGTTATGAATAATTTGATCAGGTTGGCTCAAAGGGAGCTGTAGAAAAATTGAGATAAACAGTATATTATTTCAAAATAGTGGTTATCTTTGCCTTACAACAAAAGAAACATAACACGCTTCCTAGGTGTTACACATTTGTGATACTGAACAGGAATACATAAAAAAATCGCTTATGAATGCATTAAGTAAGATTACGCCAGAGTCTATTCAAGAAGATTTACGTTACCTATATTTGCTTTCTCGTAGCTTCCGAACTATTGCTGCGGCAAGTACTGAAATTATCAATCTAGAGGCTATTCTTAATTTACCAAAAGGTACAGAGCACTTTTTGAGTGATTTGCACGGTGAGTACGAAGCATTTCAACATGTATTAAAGAACGCATCAGGCACTGTGAGAAGAAAAGTGGATGAAATTTTTGGACAAACTCTAAGAGAATCTGTTAAACGCGATATTTGCACATTGATTTATTATCCTAAACAGAAACTTCAACTAGTAAAAGAGCAAGAAAGTGATTTGGATGATTGGTATATGATTACTTTGAATCAACTTGTTCAAGTATGTCAGAATGTATCATCTAAATATACTCGTTCTAAAGTACGTAAATCACTTCCTCGTGAATTTTCTTATATCATTCAGGAATTATTGCATGAAAGTAGTTTGAATTATAATAAACAAGCATATACTAATCAGATTATTTTTACCATTATTTCTACACGTCGTGCCGATCAATTTATAGAAGCGATGTGTAATTTGATTCAACGTCTTGTGATTGATTCTTTACATATAGTGGGAGATATTTACGACCGTGGTAATGGAGCACACATAATCATGGACACATTAAATGATTATCATAATTTTGATATTCAGTGGGGCAATCATGATTTATTATGGATGGGGGCTGCATCTGGCAATGTGGCTTGTATGTGTAATGCTTTGCGTATATCACTGCGGTATGCTAATTTGGCGACGTTTGAAGATGGATATGGTATCAATTTATTGCCTTTGGCTACTTTTGCATTGGAGGTGTATGGAAATGATCCTTGTACCCCTTTTGCTCCTAAAATATCTAATGACAATACTGAGCATACAGATAAAAATTTACGATTAATGTCGCAGATGCACAAAGCTATCTCAATCATTCAATTTAAAGTAGAGGCGGCTTTGATTAAAAAGCATCCAGAATTTGAAATGTCTCATCGTTTGCTTCTTGATAAAATGGATTTAGAACGAGGAGTCGTTACTATCGAAGGAAAGGAATACGCATTGAATGATACGAATTTCCCTACTGTGGATCCTAAGAATCCGTATGCTTTAACTCCAGAAGAGACTGATATTGTAGATCGTTTGCACAATTCGTTCACAAAGAGTGAAGGAATGAAGAAACACATGAATTGCTTGCTTACTCATGGCAGTATGTATCTAGTAGTTAATAATAACTTACTTTTTCATGCCTCTATTCCGTTGGATGAGGATGGTAATTTCAAGCATGTGATGATTCAAGGAAAAGCTTATAAAGGGAAATCTTTACTAGATAAACTAGATCGTTTGGTCCGTGAAGCTTATTACGATCCTCAGGATGAGCGCTCTATTGATCCAGAGCAACATGATTTTGCTTGTGATTACATGTGGTATCTGTGGTGTGGCAAAGATGCCGCTCCTTTTGACAAAAGTAAGATGGCAACCTTTGAAAATTACTTTTGTGATGACAAAGAGATTCGCAAAGAGGTCAAAGGACATTTTTATAAGTATAGGGATTGCCCTAATACTTGTGATCTGATTTTTCGTGAATTTGGTATGGAGCCTTCACTGAGCCATATCATTACTGGGCATGTGCCAGTGAAGCATTCGAAAGGTGAATCACCACTGAAGGCTGATGGAAAATTACTTGTTATTGATGGCGGCTTTTCTCGTGCATATCAACCAACAACTGGTATTGCGGGCTATACATTAGTTTATCATTCTCGTGGATTGCAGCTTGTTCAGCATGAACCGTTTATGTCTAGACAACAAGCAATTGCTGAAGGTCGAGATATTAAGTCGACAAATTTTGTGCTTGAGTTCAATCAAAACCGTATGTGTGTAAGAGATACGGATAAAGGAAAGCATCTTGAGAAACAAATTGAGGATCTCAAAAAACTTTTGGTCGCTTATCGTATTGGACTTGTTAAAGAAAGATGAAAACCATTTTATAAGGTGTATTGTTGAGTTTACAACGATATGCCTTATAATCCTTATACAAACAAACATTCAAAAGATAATTTAATGAGAAAGAAAATCATGCTCCTTGGAGCTGGGGAACTAGGAAAAGAATTTGTGATAGCGGCTCAACGTTTGGGACAGTATGTGATTGCTTGTGATGCCTATAAAGATGCACCTGCAATGCAAGTTGCTGATGCCTGTGAGGTTTTCAATATGCTTGATGGCGAAGGATTACAAGCAGCTGTAGATAAGCATAAGCCAGATATTATTGTGCCTGAGATTGAAGCTATTCGTACAGAAAAATTGTATGAATTAGAAAAAGCTGGTTTGCAGGTCGTGCCTTGTGCATCAGCGGTAAACTATACCATGAATAGACAAGCAATTCGTGATTTAGCGGCAAAAGAATTGGGTCTTAAAACGGCAAAATATCAGTATGCTAAAAGTCTTGAAGAATTGCAATCTGCTGCTGTTGAAATCGGATTTCCATGTATTGTGAAACCTTTAATGTCTTCTTCTGGTAAAGGGCAGTCTATGGTTAAATCAGTTGACGAATTGGCAGAAGCATGGCGTTATGGTTGCGAAGGATCTCGTGGAGATATCAAGGAATTGATTATTGAAGAATTTGTGCATTTTGATAGTGAAATCACACTATTGACTGTTACACAGAAAGATGGCCCTACATTGTTCTGTCCTCCTATTGGACACGTACAGAAGAGTGGTGATTATCGTGAAAGTTTCCAACCAGCTCCAGTAGCAGAGGATCAACTTATGGAAGCCCAACGTATGGCTGGCAAAGTGACTGAAGCCTTAGGAGGCGCTGGTCTTTGGGGAGTCGAATTCTTTTTGAGTGAAACGGAAGGTGTTTATTTTTCCGAGTTGTCTCCTCGTCCACATGATACAGGTATGGTCACTTTGGCAGATACTCAAAATCTTAATGAATTTGAATTGCATTGTCGTGCTGTACTGGGATTGCCTATTTTGGATATTGTGCCTCATCGTATTGGAGCGAGTGCAGTTATTTTGTCTGAAGAAACCGTAACAGATTATCCTATATATACAGGACTTGTGGAAGCATTAAAAATCTCCGTTGATTCTGATATACGTTTGTTTGGGAAACCAAATGCACGTGTAGGTCGACGCATGGGGGTCGCTCTTGCGCATGCACCATTAGATGGTGATTTAGATACTGTACGCAATTTGGCCAAAGAAATAGCTGCACAAGTAAAAGTTGTAAAGGCTTAATATGATTAGTATGTATAAGCTAGTTTAGTTTATTGACATAATATTATAGGAGGGCTTACCCATTAAGGTAAGCCCTCCTAGTGTATGTACGATTTTATTGTCGTTTCTTGTGTCTATACGATGTAGTTTAATGTATCAATTTTCAACCGCACTATTAACAACAACCATCACCACAGCCGCAGCTACTGTCTCCATCACCACAACCGCAGCTACCGTCGCCGCAGCTACAGCCGCCTGTTAGTTGCTTGATTGTTTCGTTAATTTCTTCTTCTGTAGCATCTCGGTGAGTTTTTACAGATAGTTCAAAAGTTAAAGCTTCGCCAGCCAATGGGTGATTCATGTCCATAACAACTTTATCTTCTTTGACTTCAATACAGTGGCCATTCAAGCGTTGACCATCTGCAGTTTGCAATGGAACCATAGCACCAGGTACTATATGTTCTTCGTCAAATTTTCCATCGATTGAGAAAATGTTTTTATCTAATTCAATAACATATTCGTCATTGCGTGCACCGTAAGCTTCTTCAACAGTCAAGTCTAGTGTAAACTTGTCACCTTCTGACTTTTCCATCAATGTGCTTTCAAATTTGTCAAGTGTCATGCCAAATCCAGTCATGAATTGGAATGGGTGTTCTTCTGGAGCTTCTTCAATCATCTCTCTTTCACCGTCATGAGTGACATACAATTTGTAAGCTACTGCGATGTACTTGCTTTGCATTGTCTCTGCCATAATTTTTCTTGTTTGTGAGACGCCCCTGTCAGTTTGTCCCAGTGAATATTCTAAACTTTAAAACACAGAAAATGCAAATAGCATGCCAGAAATTATTGTGATAATATATTGTAATATTGTATATATATCGAGCTGATTGATAGTAAAATTAATATTTTTCTTCTGATTTGTTTGTTTGGCTGGAAATAATATCTACCTTTGTCGTATTACAATGGATGCCCTGTCTTCGTTTAGAAGGTGAGGGGCATTTTTATAACTGTTAAAGTAAAGGTAAAAGAGTTTCTATAACGTACAAAGATAAGACAATGAAGTATCCATTACGTAGCGCACAGAGTACGCAAGGACGACGCATGGCAGGAGCACGAGCTCTATGGACTGCCAACGGTATGAAACGCGAACAATTAGGAAAACCAATCATTGCTGTGGTCAACAGCTTTACTCAATTTGTACCTGGACACGTGCATCTGCATGAGATAGGGCAAAAGGTGAAAGCTCAAATAGAATCTCATGGTTGTTTCGCCGCTGAATTTAATACAATAGCCATTGATGATGGAATTGCAATGGGGCATGATGGTATGCTTTATTCCCTCCCTTCACGTGAAATTATAGCAGATAGTGTTGAATATATGGTGAATGCCCATAAAGCAGATGCCATGATTTGTATTTCCAACTGCGATAAAATTACTCCAGGAATGCTTATGGCAGCTATGCGATTAAATATCCCAGCTGTATTTGTTTCTGGTGGCCCAATGGAAGCTGGTGAATTAGGAGGAAAGCATTTGGATCTAATCGATGCTATGGTACAAGCGGCTGATGATAGTAAAACAGATAAGGAAGTTGCTGAAATTGAAAAAAGAGCTTGCCCAACATGCGGTAGTTGTTCAGGAATGTTTACAGCCAATTCCATGAACTGTTTGAATGAAGCTTTAGGATTGGCATTACCAGGTAATGGAACTATTGTAGCTACTCATGCATATCGTGCTACACTTTTTGAACAAGCGGCCGATTTGATTGTAAAGAATACATATAAATATTATGAGGATGGTGATGAGAGTGTATTGCCAAGAAATATAGCAACAAAAGCTGCTTTTCTCAATAGCATGCGATTGGATATAGCAATGGGAGGAAGTACAAATACCGTGTTGCATTTGCTAGCTATTGCTAGAGAAGCTGAAGTTGATTTTACTATGGCGGATATTGATGCTTTATCAAGAGAAACACCATGTCTATGTAAAGTAGCTCCTAATTCTCAAAAATATCATATTCAAGATGTAAATAGAGCAGGAGGAGTGTTGGCTATTCTTGCAGAATTAAATAAAGGAGGGTTATTAGACTCTTCTGTTTCTAGGGTAGACGGTTTGACATTGGCTGAGGCATTAGATACACAAGTCGTTACATCACCTAATTGTTTGTCTGAAGCTATGACAAGAACTTTGGCAGCTCCCAAGGGGCGATTCAACTTAGTGATGGCTTCGCATAACACCCAATATAAAGAGCCCGATTTGGATAGAGCAGAAGGGTGTATTCGTGATATACCCCATGCATATAGCCAAGATGGCGGTTTAGCAGTTCTTAGAGGCAATATTGCATTAGATGGTTGTGTTGTTAAAACAGCAGGGGTAGATGCTTCTATTTGGCATTTTGAAGGCCCTGCCAAAGTTTTTGACTCACAAGAAGCTGCATGTACTGGTATTTTAAGAGGAGATGTGGTTAGTGGTGATGTTGTTGTCATCACCCACGAAGGTCCTAAAGGTGGCCCTGGAATGCAGGAGATGCTTTACCCAACATCTTATATAAAGTCAAAACATTTAGGAAAAGAATGTGCTCTTATTACAGATGGACGATTTAGTGGTGGAACCTCTGGATTGAGTATAGGACACATTTCTCCAGAAGCTGCTGCTGGTGGTGCTATCGGTAAAATTATTGATGGAGATATCATTGAGATTGATATCCCTAACAGACTAATACAAGTGAAGATAAGTGCTGAGGAACTTGAAGCTAGACCTATGCGTCCTGTACAACGTACACGTACAGTTAGTAAAGCCTTGAGGGCTTATGCGGCTATGGTGACATCAGCTGACAAAGGAGCCGTGCGCGAGATATAGAGTAGATAATCTACGAAGTATAAAAGAGTATAATTATGACAGATATAACAACACATACAACAAACGAAAAGATGGTCGGTGGCGAAGTGTTGATACGATCGTTATTAGCACAAGGTGTCGATACTATTTTTGGTTATCCAGGAGGAGCCATTATGCCAGTCTATGATAGACTGTATGACCATTTGGATGAAATTAATCATGTGCTAGTTCGTCACGAACAAGGTGCAGCACATGCCGCTCAGGGTTATGCGAGAGTGTCGGGTAAAGTGGGGGTGTGTATGGTCACCAGTGGACCAGGAGCAACCAATACTGTAACTGGCATTGCTGATGCTATGATAGATAGTACACCTGTTGTAGTGATTGCAGGGCAAGTGGGCACTTCTATGTTGGGTTCAGATGCTTTCCAAGAAGTCGATTTGGTGGGTATAACACAGCCTATCGCTAAGTGGAGTTACCAAATTCGTCGTGCAGAAGATATCCCTATGGCTGTAGCTCGTGCTTTTTATATTGCCAGTACAGGACGTCCTGGACCTGTTGTTTTGGATTTTACAAAAAATGCGCAAGTTGATACCATTACATACAAACCTGCGACGGTTGACTTTATCAGATCGTACGATCCAGATCCTGCACCACATATTGGAGCTATAGATGAAGCGGCAGCACTCATTAACCAAGCTAAAAAACCTCTTGTTTTAGTTGGACAGGGAGTTTTATTGGGAGATGCAACAGAAGAGTTGAAGGCTTTCCTAGAAAAAGGACAATTACCAGCGGCTTCCACTTTGCTAGGGTTATCGGCAATGTCGAGTGATTACCCGCTAAACAAAGGTATGCTGGGCATGCATGGAAATTTGGGGCCTAATGTAAAAACGAATGAATGCGATGTCTTGATTGCTGTAGGTATGCGTTTTGATGACCGTGTAACTGCCAATCTCAAAACCTACGCACCTCAGGCTAAGGTTGTACATTTTGATATTGATGCAGCAGAAATGGGTAAGAATGTACCTGTGGATGTACCTGTATTGGGGAATTGTAAATGGACTTTGAAACGTGTTACTGAACTTCTAGAAGAAAATGATCACACCGAATGGATTGAGAGTTTTCAAGTATATGCTGAAAAAGAGCATGATGTAGTGTGTCAAAAAGAATTGGCATCTACTCCTGAAGGCTATCTTCGAATGGGTCAGGTTGCACGTAGGGTGAGTGAAGCTACCCAAAATAAAGCAGTGCTTGTGACTGATGTTGGACAAAATCAGATGCTTTCAGCTCGCTATTTCCAATATTCTCAACCTCGAAGTTTACTTACAAGTGGTGGATTGGGTACCATGGGCTTTGGTTTACCAGCTGCTATTGGTGCCACTTTTGGAGCTCCCGATCGTACAGTGTGTTTGATGACTGGAGATGGGGGAATTCAGATGAGCGTTCAAGAGTTGGGAACTATAATGGAACAAAATGCTCCTGTTAAGATTGTGATACTCAATAATGAATTTCTAGGGAATGTGCGACAGTGGCAAGCTATGTTTTTCAAAAATAGATTGTCTTTTACTCCAATGCATAATCCTAAGTATGAACACCTAGCAGCCGCTTATAATATTCCATATTGTCAAGCGACCAATGAAGATGAACTAAATAAAGCCATTCAGACGATGTTGTCTACTGATGGCCCTTTCTTGCTTGAAGCCTGTGTCGAAAAAGAAGGCAATGTTATGCCAATGGTTCCCCCAGGTGGTACGGTAAGTCAGATGATCCTTTCTATGGAAGAGTAGGATGCAACGTATAATAAATAATTTAAGTAAGATATATTATGGAACAACAAGTATATACTGTGATTGTACACTCCGAAAATTTAGTTGGTGTACTTAATCAAGTTACAGCAGCATTTACTCGTCGTCAAATAAATATTGAGAGTCTAAATGTGTCGGCTTCCTCTATTCAAGGGATTCATAAATATACCATTACAGCTATCACTGATGAGGATAATATCAATAAAGTTACTCAGCAGATATCGAAAAAGATAGATGTGGTGCATGCTCATTATTTTGTAGATAACGAAGTGATGCATAGAGAGATTGCACTCTATAAATTGGCGACTCCAGTTTTGCTAAATAATTCCGAAATCTCAAAAGTTATTAGAAAGTTTAGTGCCCACCTTATTGAAGCTAACGAAACGTTTTCGGTAGTAGAAATGAGTGGTGTGGACGAGGATATTACAGCGCTATACGAAGCATTGCAGAAACTAGATTGTATCTTGCAGTTTGTACGCTGTGGCCGTGTGGCCATTACAACAAGTTGTTTCGAGAGAGTGAACCAATATCTTAAGGAACGTAGAGAAAAACATCAGTTGCTTTTCTATGAATAGAAATAAGAGTATATCTTTGTCTACAATAAAGATAACGCGTATTATCTATGCTAATAACTTAAACCAAAATTAATGAAAGAAAATGTTTTAGATAGTCGATTAGGAGAATATTTGCTCCGAGCAGAACCGTTCCATTGTGACTGGGCTGGGAGATTGACTATTGGATATTTAGGAAATCATCTGTTAAATGCTTCGGGTAATCATGCCTCTGAGAGACATTTTAATATTGAGCACCTGATCAATTATAGTTGGGTCCTTTCTAGACTTGTTGTTGAGATAGATCATATGCCTATGCAGCATGAACAGTTTTCTGTTCAAACATGGGTGGAGAATGTGCAACGATTATTTACTTCTCGTAATTACACCATTCTTGATGAGGCAAGACAACCTATTGGACACGGACGTGCAATATGGGCACTGATTGACTTACAAACACGTAAACCACAGGATCTGGTTCATTTTAATGATGGACAGCTATTGCAGTATTTGATTCCTGAGAAAGTGAGTCCCATAGACGGACCAGGAAGAGTCAAGTTGAGTGTAGATGCACCTGTTGTGTATACGCACAAAGTAGCTTATAGCGATATTGATTTGAATGGACATTTAAATAGCGTACGATATATTGAGCACCTATTGAATACTTTTGATATGGATTTTCATAAGCAGTATATACTTAAACGATTTGAAATTGCGTATTCTGCTGAATGTTATGCTGGCGAGATAATTAGTATCTACAAAGAACAAGTCGGTACACAAAAGTATAATTTGGAAGTTAGACGTCCTGATGGGGTCGTGGCTGTTAAGGCCCAGCTAACTTTTATAGAGAATGCAGTAGCAAATAATGATAATGCATAATTGAGAAAACTAAAAATAATAATAAACCAAATTTCAAACTAAAGGAAAAAGATTATGGCACAAATGAATTTTGGCGGCGTAGTTGAAAACGTCGTAACTCGTGAAGAGTTCCCATTGGAAAAAGCACGTGAAGTGCTTAAAGACGAAACAATTGCAGTGATTGGTTATGGCGTACAAGGCCCTGGTCAATCTTTAAACCTACGTGATAATGGTTTCAACGTGATTGTTGGTCAGAGAAAAGGTAAGACATGGGATAAGGCAGTAGCTGACGGTTGGGTGCCAGGCGAAACTCTTTTTGAGATTGAAGAGGCTTGTGAACGTGGTACTATTATTCAGTATTTGCTTTCAGATGCAGCACAAATTGAAGTGTGGCCAACTGTAAAAAAACACTTGACTCCTGGTAAAGCACTATATTTCTCACACGGTTTTGGTGTGACATATAAAGAGCGTACAGGCATTATACCTCCTGCCGACGTGGATGTTATTTTAGTTGCTCCAAAAGGATCTGGTACATCATTGCGTACTATGTTTTTAGAAAATCGTGGATTGAACTCATCTTATGCGATTTTTCAAGATGCAACAGGTCGTGCTTTCGATCGTACAGTAGCTTTGGGCATTGGTGTTGGCTCAGGTTATTTATTTGAGACAACATTCGAACGTGAAGTCTACAGTGACCTTACCGGTGAACGTGGCACTCTAATGGGAGCTATTCAAGGGCTATTGTTGGCACAATATGAAGTGCTTCGTGAAAATGGACATACTCCATCAGAAGCATTTAATGAGACTGTTGAAGAATTGACACAGTCATTGATGCCATTGTTTGCAGCTAATGGTATGGATTGGATGTATGCAAACTGTTCAACAACTGCACAACGTGGTGCACTTGACTGGATGGGACCTTTTCATGATGCTTCAAAACCTGTATTCGAAAAATTATATTCAGAAGTGAAGTGTGGTAACGAAGCACAGCGTTCTATTGATACTAATTCTAAGCCTGATTATCGTGAAGGACTAGAAAAAGAATTGAAATCATTACGTGAAAGCGAAATGTGGCAAGCTGGTGCGGTCGTACGTAAATTGCGTCCTGAAAACAACTAGTATGTGACCTTTTTATTAAGGTTTATCATAGTATATAACAAAGAGAATGTGTCAAAATATATTTTGATGCATTCTCTTTGTTTTTTGTTCTAACCTTGTATCAGGTCATATGATTACAGTGTCCCTTTGATGCATCTATAGAAGCTTGTGCTACATCTAAAGCCAGAAAGCTTGTCGTTAAAGTCTAGTAATGTAGTCAACGTATTCAATAATTGTGCAATATACTTTGTCAGCGTCGATTCAAACGTTTGGTCCCATCGATTCAAACGTTTGAATCGATGGGACCAAACGTTTGAATCGAGACGCGCAAAGGACAGAAACAACTGGCTAAATCTTATCTACACAAAGATCGGAGTAGTAGTAAAGGAAAGAAGGCGTATGAAAAGCTACATTCGACATACTCCCTTGTACATTCAGTGTTGCTAGTTAGAAGATACCCATATGCTCTTGCAACAAACTATGCGGTTTAATGATGTAGTACAAATCTAAACAAGGGGCACGATTTTAACCTATTAAACAGAGGAGTTATTTCTTAAATAAGAACAAAGATGGCTCTAAAATAGGGGAACACTATAGTGTTTGCTGATGTTTTCTTTAATAAATAATCATCTATTCTTGCATGGTTTATCTGCTTCCGTTATATTTGCGTGGGCGATTAAAAAGGGTGAAAGCTTCACCTACTATGCTTGACCTTGTATATTAGAGAGAGAAAACTTATGAGAGATAAATTATTTTTGTTGCTAGTTCTATTCTTTTTAAGCGTAGAATTAGTAACTGCTCAGTCACAAGATGTGTCCGGAGTTGTCATGGCCGTTGATGACGGAAAGCCTGTTGTAGGGGCTTCGGTACTTGTTGTTGGTACTGATATTGGTAGTATAACTGATGATGACGGACATTTTATTTTACGTCAAATACCCCAAGAGGCAAAGCAAATCTGTGTGACGTTTGTGGGGATGCGTACAAAGTTTGTATCGATAAAACCAATTCTTCAAATATGGTTGCAAACGAATGAAGAACTTCTAGATGAAGTTGTTGTGACTGGTATGCAACATATAGATAAACGTCTTTTTACTGGTGCTACTACAAAACTACAGGCCGAAGATTTTAAGATGGATGGTGTTCCTGATATTAGTCAATCTTTAGAGGGACGTGTGGCTGGAGTATCTGTGCAAAATGTATCCAATACCTTTGGAGTGTCTCCCAACATACATGTACGCGGTGCAACTTCTATTTACGGTAGTTCAAAACCATTATGGGTGGTGGACGGAGTGGTTGTTGATGATCTTGTTGATATATCATTAGATGAGTTGTCTACTGGGAATCCTATAACTTTAATGACTTCTGCCATTTCGGGTTTGAATGCCGAAGATATTGAAAGTATTCAAGTGCTAAAAGATGGATCGGCTACTTCAATTTATGGTGCGCAAGCAATGGCAGGGGTCATTGTTGTCACCACAAAAAAAGGCCATACAGGCGTCCATCAAATCAATTATACTGGAGAGTTCACATATCGTTTTAAACCAAGTTATCGTGACTATGATATCATGAATTCTCAAGAACAGATGGAAGCATATCAAGAGATGCAATCTGCTGGTTTCTTAAATCTATCCGATACTTATCGTGCGCAAAATAGTGGGGTCTATGGTCGCATGTACCACATGATCAATAGTTATGATCCGATGACTGGGTATGGGTTACCCAATACTATATCTGCTAAAACAGCTTTTTTGCATCAAGCAGAGTTGCGTAATACGAATTGGTTTGATGCATTGTATAATGACAATGTACTGTCTAACCATTCTATAAGCATAGCATCAGGGACAGAACAATCTACCTACTATGCTTCATTGTCTTTTATGAATGATCCAGGGTGGACAAAACAAAGTGAAGTCAAAAGATACACTGCAAACTTACATGCGACTTATAAGTTGCATCCTACTTTATCTGCTCACTTAATTTCCAATGCATCCTATCGTACACAACGAGCTCCTGGAACCTCTATTTCTAGTCTTGATCTTGTGGAAGGTGAGACCAATCGTAACTTTGAAATTAATCCATATACTTATGCGCTAAGTAGTTCTCGTACTTTGCAGGCTAATACATATTATATAAAAAATTACGCTCCATTTAATATCCTGGACGAGCTAAACAATAATTATCTAGAGCTAAATGTCAGTCATTTGAAATTTCAGGGACAGTTGATCTATAAGCCAAATCCCAATCTCCAGTTCTCTTTACTAGGAGCTTATAAATATGTTTCATCCACACAAACACATCGAGTTACCGAACATTCTAATCAGGCAATGACGTATCGAATGGCATCAGACCCAGTGATGCGTAATAGTAATGCTTGGTTGTATCTTGATCCTGAAAAACCAGGTACTCTGCCAGTCTCTGTTTTACCATCTGGAGGATTTTATAATGAAACGAAGTACACTATGAATAGTTGGAACGTGCGATCAACCGTAAGTTATAAAAACGTTTTCGCTCAACAGCATATTGTTAATCTTTTTGGGGGACTGGAAGTCAATTCGTTGAATCGTCATGCTGATTATTTTAGTGGCGTTGGCACTGTGTATGATAGTGGATGTTTACCCTCATATGATTATACTTATTTCAAACAACTAGCAGAAGAAGGTGGACAGTATTATTGGATAAATGATGCTTCTTCCCGTGAAGCCGCTTTCTTTGCATCATCTACATACTCGTATAAAAAGAAGTACACTCTTAATGCTACGGCACGTTATGAAGGCTCAAATCATTTAGGCAAAAGTATGAACGCTCGTTGGTTGCCTACTTGGAATGTCTCTGGCGCATGGGGCATTCACAACGAAAGATTTTGGCAGTATATGCCTAGTTGGTTGTCTGATTTGACTTTGAAAACATCCTATTCCTTAACGGCTGATAGAGGACCTGTTTCAGTGACCAACTCTCAAGTCTTAATTACATCTTATACACCATATCGTCCTTTTTCTGATCTACAAAAATCAGGATTGCATATTGACAATTTAGCCAATGAAGATTTAACGTATGAGAAAAAACACGAATGGAATATAGGGGTAGATATGGGACTCTTTAACAATCGTATTCGTGTTGTAACTGATTGGTATACACGTCATAACTATGATTTGATAGGGAATGTAACGACTCAAGGAGTAGGGGGACAAGTGACAAAATTAGCTAATGTTGCTGCTATGAAAACGAGTGGTGTAGAGGTTAGCATTCAGTCACATACTATCCAAGCTCATCATTTCTCTTGGGATACATCACTTGTTTTTACTAAAATGAAAAATAAAGTGACCGATTTAAAAAGTAGTAGTAGAGCCATTGACTTAGTTAGTGGATCTGGATATGCCATGGAGGGATATCCAGTACGTGCTCTTTTCTCCTATGATTTTCAAGGCTTAAATGAAGTGGGCTTACCTACCTTTATCAACCGAAATGGAGATGTGACTATCGGCGATATTAATTTTCAGGAACGCAATCTCTTAGGGCATTTGAAATATGAAGGGTCTACTTTGCCAGATATAACTGGTAGTTTAAACAATGTCTTTAAATATAAAGACTTGACGTTCAATGTGTTTCTAACATACGCTTTTGGCGCCGTTGTGCGATTAAATCCTGTATATAGCAGTAGCTACACCGATTTATCAGCAATGCCTCGAGAATTTGTGAATCGCTGGATGCAAGCAGGTGATGAGAATCGTACCAATATACCTGCTATCGCTACTCAGCGTCAGAATCAAACTATTGATAACCTTAATTTGGCGTACAATGCTTACAATTATTCTACAGCTCGTGTAGCTAAGGGAGATCATATTCGTTTGAAAGAAATTTCGTTGGCATATAACTTACCTGAGCATTTGCTTAGTAAATTGTGGGTTAAGAGTTTATCAGCTAAGATCCAAGTGAGTAATTTGTGTCTGTTGTACAAGGACAGTGCGTTGCATGGCCAAGATCCTCAGTATTACAATGCTGGTGGGGTGTCTTCTCCATTGCCTAAGCAGTGCACAATGACAATACGTATGGGCTTTTAATTTTAACATAGAAGAAAGTAATGAGAAATCTACACGGGCTATTGATTCTAGGAATATTTGTTTTGGTAACCTCTTGCAATGACTTTTTAAATGTCAACCCAGATGAACGTACAACACTAGATTCACCAGAAAAAGTGCGCCAGATATTATTAGCGGCATATCCTACTAGTTCTGGAGATTTAGCAATGGAATGGTCTAGTGATAATGTGATAGACAATGGGCAAAAATATAGTAACCCTAAGCATCAGATTAGCCAAATTTATCAATGGACACAAGATACTTCAATCGATAATGATTCTCCAACAGCATTTTGGGAAGGATGTTATTTAGCAATCGCGAATGCAAATCAAGCCTTGGAAGCTCTAGATAAATTTGATATAAATACGCGTACAAATGCCATGCGTGGTGAGGCATTAATCTGTCGTGCCTTTGCTCATTTTTTGCTTAGTCAGAATTTTTGTTTGGCATACAATCCTGAGACTGCATCGACCGATCTAGGTCTTCCATACATGACTCATACTGAAACGACAGTTGCTCCTAAGTATAGTCGAGGTACCATGCAGGAATTATATGCCAATATCAATAAAGATATTGAAGGTGCACTGCCTTTGATTAATGATAATTTGTATCCCGTCCCTACGTATCATTTTAATCAGAAAGCGGCATATGCTTTTGCTGCGCGTTTCAATCTGTACTATACCAATTATAAGAAGGCTATAAGTTATGCCTCGCAAGCATTAGGAGATACTCCAAATACCGTCTTGCGTGATTGGTCATCATGGGCAAGTGGACCAGTATCTGCGGAAGTATTGTGGAACGCTTATATAGATGCAGATTTGTCCAACAACTTGATGTTTCTTGTTCCTCAATCCAATCTAGCTAGATATGTGACATATCTTGGTGAATGTGAGCGATATGCTCATAGTTTGGCTTTAGCCAATCAAGTGGGTTTAGAACATGCATTTATATGGGGCAACTATTCTAAATTGATTAAAGCCAAATACACGACATCAAGCAATCAACAAGTTGCCTATTTCTGCATACCCGAAAAGATTGAGTATACAGATAAAAGTGCGGGTATTGGATATGCACACACAGTATTAGTGCCTTTTACAACAAACAAAGTCCTTCTTGAACGGGCAGAAGCATATGTCTTGGATAATCAGTTGGACAAAGCTGTTGAGGATATTAATTTGTGGATGTATTCTAGCATATCAACTCACCCTCAATATACGAAAGAGGACTTGGTGAGTTATATGAATACACTTGAAACAACAAAATTTCCAGCTTCTTCAATAGCAGATTTTGCTATAAAAAACACACTCCATCCTCAAGGTTTTATCGTGCAGGATGGGGATCAAGAAGAATTGATCCAGCTGATTTTACACCTTAAACGTATAGAAACGATTCATGAGGGGGGGAGATGGATGGACATCAAGCGTTATGGAATAGAAGTCACCCATTTACAAGCTGATATGCCCAATACACCTTTAACTTTAGCGGTAGGTGATCCGAGACGTGCGCTACAATTGCCAGCAGATGTACTATCTGCTGGATTAGAGAAAAATCCAGAATAAATGGTTCATAAATAGACAATCATCACATGAAAAGATTTCAATATATATTCTTTCTATTAGTATCTATAAGTACTTTTTCTTGTTCTACTGATACGATACACTCTGAATCTGTTATTGATTTAGGCAAAGATTCCTCTACAGATTTTGATGAATGGCTAGCTGAGAATTACACGTTGCCATACAATATTTGTTTTAATTACCGCTATGAAGATGTCGAAACGAACAAAGTGTATAATGTTGTACCAGCGGACTATGAAAAATCTATCGCATTGGCCAAGCTAATCAAGTATCTTTGGTTGGATGCTTATGTTGAGGTGACTAAACAGGTGAATCCCAATCTAATTCAGATGTATTGTCCTCGTGTTATTCAGCTAATCGGCTCTGCTGCTTGGCAAGAAGACGGGAGTTTTATGTTGGGACAAGCAGAGGGCGGATTGAAAGTGACGTTATATGATGTCAATTCTTTGAATCTGGATGATTTGGATGTGGCTAGTATGAATGACAAATGGTTTCATACGATGCATCATGAATATGGCCATATTCTACTTGCAGCAAAGGGGGATGATACTGATTTTAAATTGATAACAGCTGATACGTATACGTCAACGGGTTGGTCTACATATTCAACAACTGAAGCCCGCTGTCTAGGGTATGTAAGTAATTATGCGATGAGCTCAGTGGATGAAGATTTTGTGGAATTAACAGCTGTTTATGTAACACATAGTCAAGATTGGTGGGAAGCTATGCTGGAAAAAGCTAAGCAAACTAAAATATCGGCTTCCTATTATATGGCTTATTCAAACGGAACAAAAGAAATACCAACCAATGCTACTTTGAAGTCTGTAAAGACAACCGACAGTGAAGGTAAAGAATCAACTAGTTACTATTTATTTTATGGTGGGGATGAAACTATCCTAAAAAAGTGGGAAATGGTTGATGCTTATTATCAGAAGAACTGGGGCTTTTCATTGTCTGATTTAAGAAGCAGTGTATTGACCCGTAGTAATAGTATCAATACTTTAGATTTAACCTCCCTTTAATTTTTCACGATATGACAAAATATATTTATGTATGCATGATGATATTAACTACAATCCTGTGTAGTAGTTGTAGTTCCAATCAAGATGATATTTTTGACGAATCGCCTTCAACTAGGATTAAAAATACGAATCAAAAAGTAAAAGAGCTATTGGAAAGTTCTTCGAATGGATGGTATTTTGACCTTTTTACTGCAACGGGTGGAACTAATTTGTTGCTTAAATTTGTCGATGGAAAGGTTACTGCTGCTGACTATCGTGATGGTATTTCTTCTGATGAGTCTTTCTATTCCATGATTCAAAATGGAGGACCTGTCTTATCATTCAATACGTATAATAGTGTCATACACGCTTATTCAGATCCTGTATCACCTGGAAATAATAAAGGGGATAATGAAGGGTTAGGAGCTGACTTTGAATTTGTTGTGACATCTTATTCTACTGATACGATTGAATTACGTGGGCTTAAGCATCAACGTATGTGCCGTCTGACACGTTACAAGCAGGATGTTTCATGGGAGACAACATTAAATACTTTGTCAACGATGAATGAAGATATTCAGGCGCCGTTGTATGCGTTTTACAACAATGGTCAACGGGTCGTTAAGACCAATTCTATTAATAATAATGTGTTGACAACTTATCAAATAAGTGGGTTAGATACTATAGCGATCACAGTCCCTATTGTGCCTACATTGGATGGATTTCGTACAGCATATCCTTTCTCTTATGAGGCACATGATAGCAATCCTAAAATTCAACATTTTACTTTTTCTAAAAAAATGGATCGTTTCGTCTGTGTTGATTCAGGTGTTGATTTCTATATTCAGAAAGCGTACCCTCCTTTGAATAAGGTTTGGACAGAATCAACAAATAGATGGTGGTTTAATGCATCTTTTATTAATGATACCATACTTGAAGAAATGTCAGCTGATTTTGCGACCTTATTTACCAATTTTCATACCGCAGATTGTGTCCCATTTGGAGAAAAATTGTACGGTGGATATATGGGATATAACGAATCATATCCCAATGATGTCAACGAGCATGCTTTTGTCTTTTATTCTTTAAAGAGTACTGGCTCAGGATATTGGAAAGGTATTGTGGGATATACTTGTACGAAAGTGGAAGGAACAACTGATCAAGTTGTCTTTTCAAAATTAAATCCAACACTCAATAAAGCCTATTATCCACATGCGCAGACTATTGGACAGGAGTTTGTCGAGAAAGGTCCGTGGGTGATTACAGTTGACAATAAAAAAGCGCCAACTTCATTTACTTTTACGAGTACTCAAGATTCCAGTTTGTATATCACTGTCAGCCAATAATGCCTTAGGTAAATCTGATGGTTTAAGTAGAAAATGTTGGGTTAATAGTTAAAGCTACTCCCACCTAAAAATTCTCTTAGTAGAGAAGTCGGTGGCAATTCATTATCCATGATAGATACAAAGTAACTCATAAAACGTAGTAATCTGTACGCCTCTGCATATTCATCACAATTTTTAGGTACTTCTAAAAGTATGGGCTCTACGTGACGACGAATAACAGATAATTCGAAGACAAGGGCTGAATTAAACATAACATCAGCATTCTCTTGGTGAGGAAATATCCATTTATCTTCACCATCTCTCACACTATCCCAACGGGCTATGGTTTCCTGAGCAGAATATCCGCGATATTTATGATCACGGATAATGCGACGTAGCAGACGGTTATCTGTTGTTGGTATCCAGTTGTGATCATCTAGAGATATTGTTGTTAAAGCAGAAACATAGATCTTGAACTTTTCATTATCAGGAATAAGGGGAGTGATTTCAGGATTAAGCGCATGAATACCTTCTATAATTAAGAGGTTATCATGAGACAGTTTTAAAGTATTTCCTTTATACTCCTTATGCCCTGTTTTAAAGTTGTATGTAGGTAAAGAAACCTCTTCACCAGCCAAAAGAGAACGAAGGTGACTATTAAAAAGCTTGATATCTATAGCGTAAACTGATTCGTAGTTATATTCTCCATCCTCATCTCGTGGAGTCTTTTCACGTTCCACGAAGTAATTATCCATTTCGATGGATACCGGTCTAAGTGCATTGCACATTAGTTGTACGCCTAAGCGCTTGCTAAAGGTTGTCTTTCCGGATGAAGAAGGGCCAGCAATCAACACGACTCGTACTCCTTCTGATTCAATATTTCGTTGGGCTATTGTATCGGCGATTTGTGCAATTTTCTTTTCTTGCAATGCTTCTGCAACCTGAATTAATTGGGATGCCCATCCTCTTTTGATGGCATGATTAATATCGCTTACATTGTATAGGTGCATGATGTGGTTCCATTGAAGTTCCTCGGTAAATACATCATACATCTTTTTCTGTTTAATGACGTCAGCCAACTTGTCGGGATCTTTTCGACAAGGCACTCTGAGCAAAGCTCCGTCATAATATTTAACTAGGTCGAAGTTGTCTATATATCCTGTACTAGGCACTAATGAGCCATAATAAAAATCGACGCTTTCTCCTAAACGATGTATATAGGTATATAACTGTCCAGAAGTTGATAAAAGATTGGCTTTATCCTTGCGTCCCAATTGTCGAAACATCTCAATAGCTTCTTCGGTATGGAGCTGAAGACGCTCGAAAGGAATATCTTGTTCTACTATTTCACGCATGCGCGATTTGATCTTCATGATATCCTGCATATGCAATCCTTCACTCAAACGTATGTTCACGAAATATCCTTGTGATATAGGATGTTCAAGAAATATACGTCCATTGGGATATAAATCTTCTACTGCTTTGCACAGCACAAAGCTTAATGATCGCACATATGCACGATATCCTGAAGGGTGAGATATATCTAGAAATTCAACATCTTTATTTTTATAGACCTGATATCGTAAACTTTCTGTGCGGTTGTTGACGCGAGCGTTAAGGACTTGATAAGGTAATGATAATTGGAAAGCATTATACACTTGTCTAAGCGTGCTTCCCATAGGTATCTCTTTACTTTGCCCAGTATTTTTACAATAAATAATGACTGTTTGTGCCATAATCTTCTCTTTTATATGAGATAAACATTATGCGAGCAAGATAGCGAGAAATTCGGAAAAAAGCAAGTAATTATATGGTGTAGTACAGATTATGATTATCTTTGCATACAAAATGTTATTCAAAGACTTACTTGATAAAAATTAATCATGACAGTAAAGGACCAAGGTATTAAAAATATAATTTTTGATTTCGGAGGCGTGTTGATAGATCTACATCGTAATGAATGTATTGCTCGATTCGAACAACTCGGTTTCAAAGGAGTTGAGTATCTTATTAGTAACACGCATCAATTGGGACCGTTCAATCAATTTGAATTGGGAGATTTGTCTACAGATGATTTTCACCAAGTTATCAAAACATATCTTATAGAGGGAGTTACTAATGAAGATATTGATGAGGCTTGGTTGTCCATTCTTGGAGAAATACCCGAATATAAATTGCAGAAAATATTGGCCCTAAAAGATGATTATCGTGTTTTTTGTTTGAGCAATACAAATAAAATTCACTGGGATTGGTCTTGTGATCATGCTTTCAATTATCAAAATTATAAGGTAGAAGATTATTTCGAGAAAATTTTCTTGTCGTATGAGATGCATATGGCTAAACCAGATTCTGCTGCATTTCAATATGTATTGCATGAAGCTGGTATACAGCCAGAAGAGACTTTGCTTATTGATGATTCGGTAAAGAATATAGAGGCAGCTTCCCAAATGGGTATGCATACCCACTTGTATGTGCCAGGTGAAGACTGGCGTTTACTGTTTGACTAATATATTTTGTATTGAATGAAGATATACCGTACTCTTAATCCACAGGAATCTACTCCTTGTGTCGTTACGATTGGCTTTTTTGATGGTGTGCATGTGGGACATCGTTTTTTATTGGAGCAAACTAAACAGGTTGCTTTCAAGCGTGGTGTGCCCTGGGGAGTGGTTAGTTTTGCGACCCATCCTCGTACTTTTTTTCACCCTCATCAACCAATGCCATTATTGACTACAGAAGCCGAGAAAATTGCTTTGTTGGAAGAGTTAGGGTGTAACTATTTATTCTTGCTGCCATTCAATAAACAAATTGCACATTATTCAGCAAAAGAATTTATTCAAGATATTTTGGCTAAACGCTTTGGTGCAATCGCTTTGCTGATTGGATATGATCATCGTTTTGGGCATAATCGTACTGAATCTTTTGAAGATTATGTAGAGTATGGTGAACAATGTGGTGTAGAGATCGTTCAAGCCTATCGTTTAAGTAGTGTATTGCATCATGATGAACGAGAGATCAGTAGTTCGTTAATACGCACACTATTACAAGCAGGAGATCTAGATTCGGTTACTAGGTATCTTACTAAACCATATTGCATTACAGGTATTGTGGTTGGAGGATTTCAACAAGGCCGAAAGTTAGGGTTTCCTACCGCAAATATTAGACCAAGTAGTTCAGAAAAATTGATCCCCCCACGAGGTGTCTATGCTGTATGGTGTGTCTTATCATCTGGTGAAACACATAAAGGGATGCTCAATATTGGTGCTAGACCGACATTCCACAATGGGGATGATGTCAGTATAGAGGTGCATATTCTCGATTATGCAGGTAATCTCTATGACCAAAGTATACAAGTCTATTTTGTAGAGCGTCTTCGTGCTGAAAAGCAGTTCGCTAGTTTATTGGCTTTGCGTGCACAGTTGCAACAAGATGAGCTTGATTCACGCCGATTATTGAATAAGCAATCTTTTAGACCTTAGTGGTCATTTATTTAAATAGATACAACAATGAACGATGTACATCAATATACTCGCACTACAACTGTACGCAACAGATGGGGGCTTATAGTTAAGGTACTGATACCAGTATTTATATTTTGGGGAGTACAAGTGCTTACGCAAGTGCTTGTGATGCTAGGTGATATATTGATACATTTGATGAAAAATGTAGAACAACAAGTTAAAGTGTCTCAATGGATTGCTCATGATACTATATCTATCTCTTTGTTTTCTCTCGTATTGTCTTCATTATTGACCATTGGATTGTTGTCGCTGATGCATATCGGAACATCTCGACAACAATGGATTATGCCAAGTTTTAAAGAATTTGTTGCCTATGTTGCACTGTTGCTCGGAATGGTTGTATGGGTTGATTTCTTGTTGTCTTGGTTGCAGCTCCCAGATTGGAATAACTCATTGATGTCTGGTTTGATGCAGAGCCCATGGGGAATATTGACCATATCTCTTTTAGGACCTGTTGCAGAAGAATTTGTTTTTCGTGCTGGGGTGACGGAGCGTCTGTTGGGGTATGCGACCCCATCTGTCAGTATACTTGTATCAGCCCTTATATTTGGTCTTGTACATATTAATCCCCCTCAGATTATAGGGGCTGGTTTATTGGGGATTTTACTTGCTTTTAGTTATTATAAAACACGCAGTTTGTGTTTGCCTATTATGTTGCACGTAATAAACAATAGTTTAGCTGTAGGAGTTACGCTATATAGTACAGATAAAACAGAGTCACTGCGTACTTTAGTAAGCAATGACTCTGGTATGTGGTCCTATCCAATTTTGTTGGTATTTGCAGCTTTGATTGGAGTAGGAGGTTTATATACAATTCTCAAAGCAAAGAAGTAATTTTACTGAGCTTCACGAGCTTTAATAGCCATGGCATACAAACGTATTTGTTTGACCATAGACAAAAGGCCATTGCTTCGAGTTGGTGATAAATGTTGTTTTAGTCCGATGACATCTATAAAATATAAATCACTTTCTAGAATTTCATCAGGTGTGTGGCCTGATACGACTTTAATTAATAAGGCTATAATACCTTTAACAATTACAGCATCACTTTCTGCTTCAAAATAAATTTTACCGTTTTTAGCTTCTGCATGTAGCCACACACGGCTTTGACATCCTTCTATGAGATATTGATCTTGTTTATATTCTTCTGCTATAGGTGTTTGATCGTTACCCAAATCAATAAGAAGTTGGTATTTATCCATCCAATCATCGAAGTCATTAAATTCTTCAATGACTTCATCTTGTATTTCGTTTATTGTCATAATAAAGTGGAGTTTGATTAGTTACTTTTCGTGATATACTACGTGCATCACAGTCTGTCCCACAGCTTGTAGAGTTGTTTTATCTATCCAGGACATATCATCTTTTATAGTATGCCAATGAGCCCCAAATCCAGAGTGTTTACAGTTGGGTTGATAAGGGATAATATCTACAGTTGGTATTTCTGCTATTTGATTAATAAAGACGTGGTCATCTGTGACAGCTCCGCCTTCTTCAGAAATGAAAAATTTACTATATCCTAGAGACTTACCAGCAGCCCATATCTTTTCGGTGTATTTTTTTGCATATTGCAATGAGAAATATTCTTTATAAAAAGTTGCATTAGGTCCACCAACCATGTCTAGTAAGATACCAAAACGAGCATTATAGCGATCTTTATGTGGAATACGTGCCCAATATTGAGATCCTAGACACCAGTAAGTATCTTTGCGCTCTTTTTTGTAATCAGCTGGTGCTCCATAATCTTCTGCATCTAAAAAGATGATGTCAACACCGATGGTCGGTGATTGTTGTTGAAAATGACGGGCCATTTCCAAAAGGGCACCTACGCCGCTAGCACCGTCATTGGCTCCTAAAATAGGAGTGCGGTGTTTGCTTTTATCTGGATCATGATCTGCGTATGGTCTGCTATCCCAATGTGAAAACAATGCAACACGTTTTTTGCATTCTGGTTTGTAGCTACCAATAATGTTTACAGCGTCCAATAAAGTGCCATCATAAGCAACAAGTTGTGTGCGTTGATAGGTTACTTCTGCGCCGAGACGAGACAATGTGTTGCCTAAATATTGAGCACACTTTTTGTGTGCTTGGCTATTTGGTACACGTGGGCCAAATTGAACTTGTTGTTCTATAAAATGATAGGCACTATCTGCTGAAAAAGTTGGTACAACTACAGTGGCATGGTCTGTCGTACTTACTGCTAGTTTTTTTTGTTTCTTACCAGTACCACAGCTACATAATAGAGCTATAGTCAAGCATACTATGCTAGCTTTGCTAAGCTTTTGTTGAATAATATCCATATGATTTATTTATTCTTGATTGTCGAATGACAAAGATACGCTTTTTTTATTGATTTGTAGGTTACATAATGCTCCATTTATCATTGGACGATTGTCTTGAACATGTCCAATTGGAAAATTAAAGCAAATAGGATAGGAAAAATCACTTAATATGGTAGCTAACGCTTCGTATAATGGGGCGCCAAGACGTGTGTGTTCAACATAGTCTGTGAATTGACCTATGATTAATCCTGATAATTTGTCTAATATACCAGCCAATTTCATATTGAGTAACATACGCTCTACAGCATGTGGTGCTTCGCTCACATCTTCGATAAATAGGATGGTATTATTTGCAGGGAAGTCATATGGGGTGCCTCTTAATGACTGTAACATACACATGTTGCCGCCACGTAACACGCCAGTAGCACGCCCTACTTTGTTGAGTGGATGTGCAGGAACAGAGTATGCTGGTAATTCTCCAAATAAAAGATCCTTCAGAAGATTGCTACATGTATCACCTAGCCCTTCTACAGCCAAGTGTCTTGCCATTAGTGCATGGATAGATGCAAACCCATAATGTTGGAGTAAACTGTGAATACACGTTATATCACTAAACCCAATGAGCCATTTAGGGTGCTTGCTAAAATTTTTTATATTTAATTTGTCGATTAAGTGCATTGTACCATATCCTCCACGACTGCATAAAATTGCTTTTGCTGTTGGATGATCAAATGCCTCTTGTAGATCTTGTAGACGCTCTTTATGCGTGGCCGAATACCCTGCATATTGAGTTAATGTGTGAGGGGATTGAATGACATGTAGACCCCAATATTCTAATATTTTAGTGGCTTTATTCACAAAGCTAGGGTCTATATGACTGGCTGGCGATAAAATGATAATTGTATCGCCTGGAACTAAAAACGGGGGAAATTGTAGGCTATTCATTATTTAACGTTGTCTATTGTACAAAAGTAGCCAAAATATAATGGAAAATCAATAGATTTTTTAGATATTTGTTCCATAAACCTATCACTATGGAACAATTGAAGTCTTTTAAACAACTGATACAATACCTGCATCGTCAAAGCAAGTGTAAGCGGATGGTGGTTGTCAATCCTGTTGATAACCATACTCAAGAAGCCTTACACATGGCTTTAGAACAAGGGGTTGTTCAGTGTATTATGGTTGGAGATGAAGAACAGTTGTCTCAAACAGTTTGTGCAAATAATTATCCAGAAAATGTAGAAATTATTCATTTTCAAGATGTTGAGGAAGCTGCAAGACACGCCGTTTTGATGTGTAGAAATGGTGAAGCTGATATCTTAATGAAAGGATTGATTAACACGGATGATTTGTTGCGAGCTGTTTTAGATAAACAACAAGGTATATTACCTGCAGGAAATGTGATGACTCATATTTCAGCAGTCGAAATACCAGGGTATGATAAATTGCTGTTTTTTTCTGATGCAGCTGTTATACCACGTCCAACCGTACATCAAAGGATTGAGATTATTACATATGCCATTAACGTCTGTCATCAATTTGGTATTGAACAGCCTCGTATTGCTTTGACGCATTTTACGGAAAAGGTTAGTGCTAAATTCCCCATTTCTCTTGATTATGTAAATATTGTGGAATTGGCGGAAGCTGGTGAATTTGGTGATGTGCTTATTGATGGACCTATGGATGTAAAGAGTGCTTGTGAAGTAAAAAGTGCATCCCTTAAAGGGGTAGCATCATGTATTGAAGGACGTGCCGATGTGCTGATTTTTCCCAACATAGAAAGTGGAAATACTTTTTACAAAACGGTGTCTTTATTTACTAAAGCACAGATGGCTGGTATGTTACAAGGGACAATATGTCCAGTCGTATTGCCTTCACGGGCAGACTCTTCAGAATCTAAGTTCAACAGTATTGTTTTTGCGGCATTGTGTTCCTAGAGAAAGTGTTTTTATGAAAAAAATGAGTTCCTAAGATTTTATTGGACAAAAGAATTAAAGTGATACTGCAGATATTATAATATAAGTACACATACCTCTTTGTGGATTAGGAGGTATGTATTTTTAATAAAATAGAAAATTATGGGCAAAATTAGGTACGTATTGGCTATCAACCCAGGGTCAACTTCAACCAAGTTGGCAGTGTATGGTGAAGATATTCTTATCCATCAGAAGGTGATACGTCATACGCATGAAGAATTGGCGGAATATCCTACTATTAAAGATCAAATTCCATATAGATTGGAGTTAATTTCTAATGCCTTGTTAGAAATGGATTTCCAAAAACCGCTTTCGGCCGTTATCGGTCGTGGGGGGTTGACACATCCATTACCAGGTGGGGTGTATAAAGTAGATCATCCAATGATTTATGATTTGGAAAATGCAACTCGTCAGCATGCATCAAATTTAGGCGCTATTTTGGCGGCTAGGATAGCATATCGTTATACAGATTGTATTCCGCTTATTGCTGACCCTGTAGTCGTTGATGAAATGACTGAGAAAGCGCATATCTCTGGCCATCCAGATATGCCCCGTTTATCTATATTTCATGCGCTAAATCAAAAAGCTGTTGCACGTCAGTATTGTCGTTCAATTGGTTTGTTATATGATGAACTCAATATCATTGTTTGTCATATGGGAGGTGGAGTATCTGTAGGTGCTCATGAGAAAGGTCGTGTTATTGACGTCAATAATGCACTTGATGGTGAAGGACCATTTTCTCCAGAACGTTCTGGCACTCTACCAGCGGGACAATTAATTGACTATATTTTTAAAAAACAACTGACTTATACTCAAGCCAAGAGATTAATCGTTGGACAAGGTGGGTTGATGGCTCATTTCGGTACAACAAATGTGCCCGATATTTTACGAAAAGTTCGTGATGGAGATCACCATGCAGCAACAGTGATTGCAGCTATGGAATATTCTATAGCCAAGTATATCGGCATGTGTGCTGTTGCGTTGATGGGTAAAGTAGATGCTATTTTATTGACTGGTGGAATTGCTAATAATAGTACAATCACTGAGAATATCAAGTTGCAAGTACAATGGATAGCACCAGTACATGTGCTACCTGGCGAGGATGAATTTGAAGCTATGCGTGTCAATGCATTTAGAGTTTTGGATAATCCTAATGAAGCAAAAGAATATGTTCCAGTTGATAAAAATGTTGCTAATTCGTCAGTAAATCGATTATTGAAGTAATTTTTATTAGAAAATAATATGAGGGTATGCCGTATCAATTGCGGCATACCCTTTTTTTTTTATAGATAGCATATTAGTCTTTATTTTTCTTTTATGGTCAAATTAGTATAGATTAACAAATAAAACTATGTCATGTTTATGTAAATAAATATTATTTATTAACTTTGCATAAAGCACGTTATGGTAAAAGATTGTTATAAATGTATTATTACACTAACTAAAGTGACGGTTTCTACTAGTTATGAGTATTATCTGTAAATCTTAAAGCTAATATTGATTATGAATACAACGTTAAGAGAAAATAGTCCTGATTTTGTAATGTTGCAGGCGGAATTTCCATGTCTTCAACAGTGGGCTCTAGTACAAGAGAAAGTGAGAATGAGTAGCATAGATGAAAGGATGAAAAAACACTATTTGCTTATTCTATCTCGCTTTGACTACATCAGGTTTGAAGAAATTCGAAAGATGTCGTCCAAGCATATTACAAACATTGATACAAGGTACATGATTTGTTTCAGTGTTGGAATTAGCACGTCGGATATTGCTAAGATATTTAAAGTTGCAAAGGCCAGCGTGTACACAATGCGTTATCGTTTGAGAAAGAAATTTCCAAATGAAAAAGTGAGTGAAGTAGAGCTTCTTTAATGGGATTAAAGTTTTGGCAATTCTTTGTCTAACGTACAAAAAAGAGTCCATACAGTACAAAATAAGTGCTATCTGGACTCTTTATTACGATATGAAAAGCGGAGAGAGAGGGATTCAAACCCCCGAAACCTCTCGGTTTGCCGGTTTTCAAGACCGGTGCAATCGATCACTCTGCCATCTCTCCAGTGCTTTATAAGGTAATCATGTACGTCATTATTCATGTCGTCTTGGCGGAGAGAGAGGGATTCAAACCCCCGAAACCTCTCGGTTTGCCGGTTTTCAAGACCGGTGCAATCGATCACTCTGCCATCTCTCCAAGCACTACTTTAAGCACTGCTATTCCTTAAAAGCGATGCAAAAGTACGGATAAAATTCTTATCATCCAAACTATTGCTGTGAAAAATGCGATATTTTTTATTTTTCTTGTCTACTAATGCCTTTTTCAATAACTTTTGTCTACCATATGAACCCTAAAAAGGTTGTCCTTCGTCCATAGATGGTGGAGGGGGCATGGTGCCATATGTGTCGGGAAGACCAGCTGCAAAATCTGGTACATTATAATTATCAGATGATTGCATATTGCTTTCTGGTGGTGGAATAGAGCCATAATTGTGGTTTAGACGAGATTGATATATCCCATCGTTTGCTCCAGCACCAGTTTCGTATTCTTCCATTCTGATGTTTTCGAGTGATGTGTCATCAATATTATCAAATTTAGCAAAGTCTTTCTTAAATTCGAGCATTACATCTCCAACAGAACCATTACGGTGTTTTGCAATAATTATCATCGCTCTACCAGCTGTAGATATACCATTGACTTCTTTAATCTTATAATATTCAGGACGGTGGATAAAGCAAACCATATCGGCATCTTGCTCAATTGCACCCGACTCACGAAGGTCACTCAATTGAGGTTTTTTTCCATCAGGCCCTTCACGAGATTCTACACCACGATTCAACTGAGATAGTGCAATAACTGGTATGTTCAATTCTTTAGCCAAACCTTTTAACGAACGAGATATTGTACTGACTTCTTCTTGTCGTGAACCATGTTTCATACCACTAGCATTCATCAGTTGTAAGTAGTCAATAATAATCATTTCAATACCATGTTCTTTCACCAGGCGACGTGCTTTAGTACGTAGCTCAAAAACAGACAATGATGGAGTATCATCTACATAAATAGGTTTCCCTTGTAGAGTATGTACTCCCATAGCGAAATTTTCGGCATCTTGTGAATTCAGGTTACCACTCTTAATTTTATCCCCTTCAACTTGTGATACGTTAACTAAAAGACGGTTAACTAACTGAACGTTGCTCATTTCCAGCGAGAATATAGCAACTGGAATGTCATGATCAACAGCCATGTTCTTGGCCATTGAGAGTACAAAAGCTGTTTTACCCATTGCAGGACGAGCGGCGATAATCACTAAATCAGACTTTTGCCATCCGTGTGTCATTTCGTCCAATTTGTCGAATCCAGAGGTTAATCCACTCATATGGCCATCACGAGATTGGGCTTCTCTAAGGAGAATCTGTGCTTCCTTGATTACTGGATCAATTTGAGTATAATCCTTTTGCAGGTTTCTTTGTGATATCTTAAATAGTTCTCCTTCTGCTTTTTGCATCAACTCACTGATATCTGAACCTTCATCAAAAGCATCTTGTTGTACTTCGCTGGTGAAGGTGATAAGTTGTCTAGCTAGAGCTTTTTGTGCAATGATATTGGCATGATACTCAATATGGGCAGAATTAGCAATATTTCGAGTGAGTTCCATAAGATATGGTAATCCCCCAACTCGTTCTAAATCATCATTTTTTTCTAATTGATTCTTAACCGTCAGGAAGTCAATAGGTGATTGAGTTTCTGTCAATTCTCGAATCGCTTTATATATCAATTGATGTGAGTGTTTGTAGAAACTTTCAGGTGAGAGGATTTCACTCACCTCAGCTATAGCTTGTTGCTCTACCATCAAAGCTCCGAGTACAGCTTCTTCCAACTCCACTGCTTGCGGTTGGAGCTTACCGTTGCTGCTTTTACGAGAATTGCGGCTTTCACGAATTGTACGTTTGCCAGAATATTGTTGAGCCATCTTTTAATATATAAAAATGAATTTAATTATTTCGTTTTAGTCAACAAAGGTAGAAAAAATAATTGAGAATGTACTCCCTTAATTTGTACATGTCATACATTTTTCCGATTATTGCATTTGATTATAAAAAATGAGCGATGATTATATTTCCTAATGCCAAGATAAATCTTGGACTACATATTACAGAGAAACGTCTTGACGGGTATCACAATTTGGAAACTGTTTTTTATCCGATCCCATTGTATGATGCTTTAGAAGTACTCCATGTTCCTGTCGAAAAAGTCCCAACGGGAGATCATTCATCTGCGCTACATTTTCATCTGGATGGTCTAAATATAGAAGGTGATCCAGAAAAGAATCTCGTGTGTAAAGCTTACTATTTGTTGGCAAAAGATTTTGATTTACCTGCACTTAATGTACACTTATTAAAGAATATTCCCACAGGTGCTGGATTAGGTGGTGGGTCTGCCGATGCTACGTTTATGCTAAAAGCAATAAATACCTTGGCCAATTTAGAACTGTCTGATGAGACCTTGGAAAGTTACGCACTGAAATTAGGAGCAGATTGTCCTATTTTTGTTCGAAACAAGCCAGTGTATGCAGAGGGTATTGGAGAAATTTTTACGCCCATAGAATTCTCTTTAGAAGGATACCAGTTACTATTGGTAAAGCCCGATGTGTTTGTTTCAACGAAAGATGCTTTTGCACAGATCAAACCATTTAAACGTGATATAAATATATTAGATATCATTCAACAACCCATTGAAACTTGGCGTCATTGCTTAGTCAATGATTTTGAAGGCAGCGTCTTCTCTAAGTTTCCAGAACTTGGTGAAGTGAAGGATTTTCTTTATGAACAGGGGGCTTTATATGCTGCGATGAGTGGCTCTGGTGCTACCGTGTTTGGCATCTTTTCGCCTGATGCAGATATTCCTACTGTCAATATGTCTAATGCTTTTGTTTCTTTGTTAAAGCTATAAGTAGATTACATTGTCTGTATACTATGTTTGCATAGTAATATACGCTGTAAACAAGTTTCTATTTATGCGATTACGCTCTATATAAAATATAGTGTATAGTGAGCAAAATTAAGACATAGACCAACCATAATTTGGCTTGTAACCAAGTCCGTTTACGCAATACGTACGCACTCCAAAGTACAGCTATAATCCATGGAACGCTTTCTAATGGATGCATGTGAATGTTCCATACACCTTTGGGCCATTGATGTATCCAGTTGATAGTCTGTAAAAGCAGTCCTATTTGTGTTTTCACTAAACAAGCCAATACTGTTGTAACAGGATGGATGCCTCCACAAATTATCATACTCATTAGACTATACAATAATAGACCTAATTGTGGGAGAACCAATAAATTGCTAATAGGTGAGTAGATTGGAATGGTATGAAAAATAGGTAGTGTAAGTGGTAGAGTAATTAGTTGTGCCGATAGTGTTACAGCAGTAAATTCCCAAATTCTTTTTCCTATTATGGTTTTAAAAGAGAGTAGGGAGTGTATGCTAGGATACAAGATAAATAACCCAAGCACAGCTAGCATACTTAATTGAAATCCCAAATCAAATAACCATGTAGGCTTATATAGTAACAGACCCAAAGCTACACAAGCCAAAATATTGACAGGAGTTATTTGTTTGTATAATATTTTTCCGATATAGAATAAAGTAATCAATAGCACAGCTCGACATAGTGAAGCGGCACCTCCAGCTATAACAGTAAAAACAGCCAAGGTACCTACCATGAATATAAATCGCATCCATCTTCTTGATCGTCTCTTATCGTAGCGCTCTCTCCACAAGAAAATCCCAGCTAATAATCCCACATGTAAACCAGATAAGGCCAAAACATGACTAACTCCAGTAGCTGAAAAATGTTGTTTTTGTGTATGAGAAACCATTGTTTTCTGTCCAATACTTAGTGCCTCCGCAATACCTAGGGTATCACCATTGAAGCCAAGTTCCTTAAATTGTTTATGAATGGTTTGACGTGTTTTTGTATCCCAAGTAAGTGCTTGATGTGGAAGCTTTTGATATTGATGTATATAACATATTCCAGTGTGATATATGGGATGAAACGCCATATGACACATCAGATTATCACCCATACTTGGTGGCTTTTCAAGAGAGTCTAGAGAGAAGTATATTTGTCCAGAAACAGAACAAGGGACCCACATAGAGTCCCTTGTATTATAATAGCCCAGTATATTCACTGGATATTGTATTGTTTTTCCTTTGTTTTGTCCATCGTTAGTTATTTCTACCGTATAGTGTTCCAGTGTTATCGGTATATGTTTGTTTGGTCTTGGTCCCCAAATAAGGAGAATACCAACATATATACTTAACACTAGTAGAGCCGGATAGCGATGCATGACATTATTCTTTTGGAGTTAACTGCCCTAAATCATGGATCATCTTTTCTGGATCATCTGCTTTGAAAATGGCATTTCCAGCAACTAACATATTAGCTCCAGCATCTATCAATTGTTGACCAGTTGTTAGATTGACTCCTCCATCTACTTCGATTAAACAATGTAAGTCTTGTGCATCAATCATCTCTCGTAATTGTTTTACTTTTTTCAAAGTTTGAGGGATAAATTTCTGTCCACCAAACCCAGGATTGACACTCATAAGCATCACTAAGTCTACATCAGGTAAGATGTCTTCAAGAGTCGAAACTGGCGTTGCAGGATTGAGTGTAACACCTGCCATCATACCGGCATCTTTGATTTGTTGAATGACTCGGTGTAGATGTACACATGCTTCTTGATGTACGGTCATGATTCGTGCTCCTAGTGCCTGTACCTCTGAAATAAATTTCTCAGGATGTTCGATCATTAAGTGAACATCCATAGGCTTTTTTAGATGAGGCTTGATGCATTGTAGTACAGGGAAGCCAAAAGAGATGTTGGGTACAAATACACCATCCATCATGTCGATATGCAAATATTCAGCTTCGCTTTCGTTGATCATGTGTAGCTCAGGCATTAGGTTTGCAAAATCAGCAGATAATAGTGAAGGTGAAATAATTGTTTTCATATTGTTGTTTTAAGGTTGTTTGTTAATTCTCTATATGTATAAAACACTCAGTATTCATATCCTCTCTATATCCACGTAGGAATTCTCCTGTACTTACTCTTTTTTTGCCAGGCATTTGCAAACTATCAATTTCTAATAGTCCATCTGCAGTAACCACGCGAAGATAATTTTTATTGTCACTGATGAGAGTCCCAGGGCTACTTTCTTGTGAAATTTCTTCATTTACACGATGAGTCTTGAATATCTTGACGGTTCCTGCTGCTTGTCCATCTTGCGTTTGTAGTGTTGTCCATGCTGCAGGATATGGTGATAAGCCACGAATAAAATCATAAATGACTTTGCTTGGTTGATTCCAATTAATTTGACATGTATCTTTAAAGATTTTTGGTGCAGGGCGCAGTGTGGTAGGATCAGCCATTTCGTTTTGAGAAATTGTCTTGACGTTACCAGTCAAAATGGCATCAACGGTTTCAATGACCAAGTCGGCACCCAAGACCATCAATTTATCGTGTACGATACCTACATCATCAGTCTCTTCAATTGGGACACGCTCTTGTTGAATGACCTCGCCTGTATCAATTGCATGTTGTAGAAAAAAAGTAGTGATCCCCGTTTCTTTATCACCATTGATAACTGCCCAGTTAATGGGTGCCGCTCCACGATATTGAGGGAGCAATGAAGCGTGTAGATTAAATGTACCCATAGGAGGCATATTCCAGACTATTTCTGGTAGCATGCGAAAAGCAACGACAATCTGCAAATCGGCTTGATAACTACGAAGTGTTTCTATAAACTCTGGATCCTTTAGATTGGTAGGTTGTAGTAGAGGGATATTTTTCTCTAATGCATATTGTTTTACTGGACTAAATTGAACTTTATGTCCACGTCCAGATGGCTTGTCGGGCATGGTGATAACAGCTTCTACTCTATAGTTTCCTTCAACCAATTTTTGTAATGGGAGTACCGCAAAATCAGGTGTTCCCATATAAATTATCTTAAGTGATTCTTTCTTCATGTAGTGTACAATTATAAATAAATTATTCGTCAGAAAAATGAACCAATACTTGTCGGTAAGTATTGAAAATCTTAGACTTAGATACAAATCCTAGGTATTTCCCTTTGTTATCAACAACGGGTAAATTCCAAGCTTTTGTATCGTCAAAACGTTTCATCACAACATCCATCCTGTCTGTATTCAACAAAGTGGCTGGTATGGTTGTCATTAATCTTTGGACATCGAAACGATGATACAGTTCCTGACGGAACATTAAATTACGGATGTCATCTAAATAGACTACCCCTTTTAATACTCCTGCATCATCAATTACAGGAAATATATTACGATGAGACTCTGAAATAACTTTAACTAGTTGTCCCAAATCCATTTCTGGTTTTACTGTCTTGAAGTTGGTTTCAACTACATTTTCTGTTTTCATAAGAGTCAGTACCGACTGATCTTTATTATGTGTCAAGAGTTCCCCTTTTTGTGCTAGACGCATACTATAGATGCTATGGCGTTCAAATGCAAGAATGGTTAAGTAAGCACTTACAGATGTTATCATTAATGGGACAAAAAGACTATACCCGCCAGTGAGCTCTGCGATGAGGAACACACCTGTTAATGGGGCATGCATGACAGCACTCATGACACCAGCCATCCCTGCTAATGCGAAATTCTTTTCATGCAATCCTAGAGCACTGGTGATGTTGTTGACAAAATTGCTGTATGAGAATCCAACGACAGCTCCTAGAAATAAAGATGGTGCAAATAGACCACCGCAACCACCACCACCATTGGTAGCACTAGATGCAAAAACTTTAAAGAGAATAGTGAAAAGCAAATATAATAGTAATAAGTTGCTATGACCAGCAAAGAAAGAACCTTCCATTACTTTATTCCAGTCCGTTTGTGTTGTACCATCTAGTAGAATGCTGATGCTGTCATATCCTTCACCATATAGAGCTGGGAATAAGAAAATCAAGATACTTAATACAAGTCCACCAAGCATCCATTTCTTATATGGATTGTCAAATTTACGGAAGATACTTTCCGACCAATTCATTGCTCTTGTAAAGTACAATGAGGCGAGCCCGCATAAGACACCTAATAAAATGACATAGGGAATATGATGTAAATTAAAGAAGGCGTCTGCCGAATGGAATTCAAACATCGCTTTTTGTCCCTCAAACAAGTAACTGACCACTGAAGCAGAAACTGCTGCAATCAGTAAAGGCATTAGAGAAGCCATTGTCAAGTCTATCATCAAAACTTCAAGAGTGAAAACAAGTCCAGCAATAGGTGCTTTGAAGATACCTGAAATGGCTGCAGATGCACCACATCCAACTAGTAACATTAGTGTTCGTTGGTTGAGTCGAAAGAAATTTCCCAAGTTAGAACCAATAGCAGAGCCAGTTAAAACAATAGGTGATTCTGCACCGACTGATCCACCAAATCCGATAGTAATACTACTAGCCAAAACGCTACTCCATGTATTGTGCATCTTGATGCGTGCCTTATTTCGCGAGATGGCATAAAGAATTTTAGTGACTCCGTGTCCGATGTCGTCACGAACAATATACTTGATAAAGTACATGGTCAATAAAATACCTACAACTGGAAAAACGAGATACAACCAATTGGCTTTATCTGCATGAAAACTGTGTGTTAGGAAATGTTGTATGTTGTGTATCAGCAACTTAAGAATATAAGCAATTATTGCAGTCAACACACCCACTACAAAACTCAGAACTAGTATAAACTTGTTTTCGCTTACTTTGTTTTCTCTCCATTCAACCAATCTATCTTGAAGGCTTGGCTGCTCTTTTTTCCTCTTTTTGTTTTTACTCTTCATATGTTTTTTGCTGTCTCAAGGACAAGCATCATCAATTGATAATTATAGTGTAGGGCTATGCCCAAGTGTCGTTTTTCAATAATGATGATTATAGTGTGTTAGTCTCTCTCGGAAGGGATTTGGGAAGGATAGGCTTGGTTATTGACGTATGATCTTGATCTGTCCACCACGTCCTAATTTGATGATACTAGAGGCTTTTGCACCAGGTGGTTCATCTTGTCTTAAAGGCAGTATGTAATCAACACCATCTATAATTTCTTGCGAAATTTCTTGGAAACAAGATGGAGACGTTGCACCACTAATATTGGCAGAGGTAGATACTAACGCTTTTCGGAAGCGTTGGCATAATGCTTGACTTACCTTTTCTTGAGTTACACGTATGGCAATACTGCCATCTTCAGCTATTAAATTGGGAGCCAAATTACGTGCTCCGTCGTAAATAATAGTTGTGGGCTTATCAGCAATTTCAATCAAGTCAAAAGCAATCTCTGGTGGGTCACTTACGTAAAAGTCAATTTTTACTGGGCTATCTACTAAACAGATCAATGCTTTGCTGTCACTTCTCTGTTTAAGAGCGTAGACTTTGGCGACAGCATCTGGGTTGGTTGCATCACAACCAATCCCCCATATTGTATCCGTAGGATAGAGGATTAAACCACCCTCTTCTAGGATTTTACATGCTTGTTTAATATCTTCTTTCATCTCTGCAAAGGTAATTAAAAAATGTGTGATTGTATGCTTATGCCAAGAATTTTCCGTACCTTTACACGAAAAAGTAACCACATAATGAACCAATGGAACGAATTGGGCTCGTCTGATGAACACCAAGAAGCTGTGGGTAAGCTCGTTGCAGAATTGAAAATACATCCTGTACTTGCAGAAATGCTTACACGCCGTGGTATACACACGGTTGAAGAAGCCAAAACTTTCTTTAAACCACATCTGCTCCAACTGCATGATCCTTTTCTGATGAAAGATATGGACAAAGCAGTTGCGCGTCTTAATCGGGCTATGGGCAACAAAGAAGAAATCTTGATTTATGGCGATTATGATGTGGATGGAACCACTGCTGTCGCTTTAGTATACACCTTTATTCAGCAATATTACTCTGGGCTACATTATTATATCCCAGATCGAACCGACGAAGGCTATGGATTAACCGAGTTGGGGATAGATCTTGCTGCAGAAAAAGGGGTCACTCTTATCGTAGTTTTAGACTGCGGTGTCAAAGCTGTCAAAGAAGTACAGTATGCCCGTGAAAAGGGGATTGATGTAATAGTTTGTGATCATCA
Organism: Bacteroidaceae bacterium; assembly: GCA_963668535.1. Taxonomy (GTDB): domain Bacteria; phylum Bacteroidota; class Bacteroidia; order Bacteroidales; family Bacteroidaceae; genus F22. Next base: position 511,287 of record OY764867.1, on the reverse strand, counting down.
TATGCAAGATGATGAGCTTCCTGATGCTGTCGCTATTCTAAATCCCAAACGTCTGGATAATACCTATCCTTGTCCACACCTATCTGGTTGTGGAGTTGGTTTTAAATTTATGCAGGCTTTCGCTCTCAGTAATAATATTGAGTTTCATCATTTGATCCCTTTGTTGGACTTGGTTGCTGTAAGCATTGCAGCAGATATTGTGCCGACATTAGGTGAGAATCGTATACTAGCTTATCATGGTTTACGTCAACTTAATAGTAATCCAAGGGTAGGGCTGAAGGCCATTATTGATTTGGTTGGACTCAGTGGGAAGGACATCTCTATGAGTGATATTGTCTTTAAAATAGGGCCTCGTATTAATGCGTCTGGTCGAATGATGTGTGGCCGAGAATCTGTAGATCTGTTGATTCAAAAAGATTATAAACTTGCTGTAGAGCAATGTAAGCAAATCGATTGCTATAATGAAATGCGTAAAGATTTGGATAAGGCTACAACTGAAGAAGCTACAATACAAGTGAAACAGGTTGAAGGCTGGGAAGATAAACATAGTGTGGTTATCTACAATGAATCTTGGCATAAAGGTGTGGTTGGGATTGTCGCTTCACGGTTGACGGAAGTCTATCATCGACCAACTATTGTTCTAACTAAAACAGGTGAATTTGCAACGGGTTCAGCTCGGTCTGTACCAGGTTTTGACATTTATAATGCTGTGGCTAGTTGCCGTGATTTATTAGAAACGTTTGGAGGGCACACATATGCAGTTGGACTATCTATGAATCCCGATAATATGGATGCATTCTCTAGCAGATTAGAGGCCTATGTAGCAGCACATATAGATGATGAACAGCATGCTTCTATCTTAAACATTGAAGCTACTATTGATTTTCGCACTATCAGTAAGAAGTTCTTTAAAGACTTAAAAAAATTCAGCCCTTTTGGTCCAGGTAATCCTAAACCACTATTTCGAACAAAGCAGTGCTATGATTATGGAACGAGTAAGGTCGTTGGACGTGATCAAGCCCATATCAAATTAGAACTCGTCGATAATAAATCACATAATGTAGTGAATGGAATTGCCTTTGGACAAAGTGATCAAGCACGCTATATAAAAAGTAAAAGAGCCTTTGATATCGTATATTCTATTCAAGAAAATAGTCATAAACCTGGAGAAGTACAATTGCAGATTCAGGATATTAAACCAACGCTTCTAGACGAATAAAATATGGTAGATAAGTATCTTGCCACGTTGAAAAGCTATTGGGGATACGATGAATTCCGTGGGGTACAACGACAGATTATTGATAGTATAGCTTCTGGACGTGATACGTTAGGTTTGATGCCTACAGGGGGAGGAAAATCCATCACTTTTCAAGTCCCTACATTGGCCCATAATGGTCTGTGTCTTGTAGTGACTCCATTGATCGCCTTGATGAAAGACCAAGTAGAGAATTTACGTTCACGTGGTGTTTTGGCTGCTGCTATTTATAGCGGTATGACGCAACAGGAAATTATCGATACGTTAGAAAATTGTATTTTTGGTCCGTATCGTTTCCTATACGTATCTCCCGAACGTTTGTCCTCGTCTCTTTTTCAAACAAAAGTTAGAAGAATGCCAGTGACTTTAATAACCGTTGATGAAAGTCACTGTATTAGTCAATGGGGATACGATTTTCGTCCCGCATATTTACAGATAGCAAAGATTAGGCATTTACTTCCAGGTGTACCTATCTTAGCTTTGACAGCAACAGCTACACCACCTGTAGCACAGGATATTCAGAGACAATTGGAATTCAAGATGCCCAATTGTATTCAGATGTCTTTTGCTCGTAGCAACCTTTCGTATGTGGTGCGTAAAACGGCAGATAAATTGGACGAGTTATTTCATATATTACATCATGTACAAGGAAGTACCATTGTCTACGTTAGAAATCGTAAACGTACTATAGATATTGCAAGAGAGCTCGTAGAACACGGCATCGAAGCTGTAGCTTATCATGCAGGGATTAATCCAGACTTAAAGGATAAACGTCAGCGTCAGTGGCAGCAGGATGAAAAACGTGTGATGGTAGCGACTAATGCTTTTGGTATGGGTATTGACAAGCCCGATGTGCGTCTTGTGGTACATTACGATATTCCAGATAATATAGAGGCTTACTTTCAGGAAGCAGGACGTGCGGGACGAGATGGGAAAACGGCATTTGCTGTTATGCTACATGCCCCACATGATGAAAATATTTTGCAAAGAAGGATAGGGGATAGTTTTCCTGATCTTGAATACATTACTGATGTATATGATGCATTGTGTGATTATTATGAAATGGCAGAAGGCACTGGTGAAGGGTGGACTACAACTTTTGATTTAGATGCCTTTTGTCTGCAAACAAAACGTTTTCCAGTTCCAGTACTTAGTGCTTTGGAGTTATTAACTAGTGCTAAATATATTCAATTTCGTCCTGAACACGAGGATGCCTCACGAGTACAAATTGTTTTAGATAAACGTAGTTTGTACGATAGGGATTTTCACAACGAAAAGCTCGATTTATTACTCACTGAGCTTTTGCGTCATTACACGGGTATTTTTCAGGATTATGTGCAGATTAGTGAACAATGGCTTGGTGAAGTTTTGGGCTGGTCGAGACAAGAAGTCTATGAAACGATGCGTTTACTTACTTTTGAGGGAGTCTTGCATTATATACCTAGTAAGAAGGTTTCTACAATTACTTTTAATTGTGGACGTGTAGATAAATATGATTTATTATTTGCCAATAGAGTCTATTTTGATAAGAAACGCCGGTATGAACAACGTATACAGTCTATGATTTATTTCATAAAGGAAGAGGAAGTGTGTCGTGCCACTGTTTTGTTGCGTTATTTTGGAGAACAAGGAGGGGAACCTTGTGGGCAGTGTGATATTTGTTTGGCAAAGAAAAATCAACACACGATGTCTGCAGATGAAGAAAATGCTTGTGCAGATAGATTAATGCAATTACTGCCAAGTTCTGGCTTGACAGTCCAAGAAATAGGCGATCAAATGCCCTCTTTTCGGCATGCTCAGTTGACGCATCTATTGTATAAAATGGTACAGAAAGGTGACTTAATAGAGGCAGACGGACGTATATATAGAAAGTAGCTTTAAATTGGCAAAACGGAAGCGCTTGCGATTTGCTAACTATCGGGATGTTTGTAAAATCGCAAGCGCTTCCGTTTTTACGTAATATACCTATGTATAAAAACATCGAGCAAGTCCTTTAATGAGACCCACTCGATGCCGTTATTTAAACACGTTAATAAAAAGTATGGCTGTACTTTCTTTTATTTTTGAAGGTATTCATCCATTTGTTGAGCCACTTCACGGGCATGCGCCATTGCACGAACTACAAGACTAGCTCCACTAGCCGCATCACCAGCTATGAACACATTCTTCGGAAGTTTGGTGTCTGGATTTTTCAAGAATCCCATAGCAAGCAATACTAGATCACATTCTACGATTTCTTTTTTACCTGTTTTTACGAGTTCTGGACGACCGCCTTCTGGATTTGGTTTCCACTCAATCTCTTCTATTTCAGCCGCCACAACATGTCCTTTTTTACCAATAAACTTGTTTGTTGTAATACACCAACGACGTTCACAACCTTCTTCATGACTAGATGATGTGCGTTTTACGTTGGGCCATGTCGGCCATGGTGTCGTAGGATTATAACCTACTGGTGGTTCAGGCATGATTTCTACTTGTAGTACCGATTTACACATTTGTCGATTACTGGTACCAATACAGTCACTACCTGTGTCACCGCCCCCAATAACAAGTACCTTTTTATCTTTAGCTGTGATGCGTTCTTCTGGTGAGAATTCTGCTCCAGCTAATACTCGGTTCTGTTGTGATAACATATCCATAGCAAAATGGATACCTTCCAATTCACGTCCTTCAATAGGTAGATCGCGTGGAGTTTCAGCTCCTGTACATAAACAGTAGGCATCGTATCCTTTGGGTAATTTATCTATTGATACGGGGGTGTTTAGAGCAAGTTCGACACCTTCCTCAACCATCAAAGCTACTCGACGGTCAATAATATTTTTATTGAGCTTAAAATTAGGGATACCCCAACGAAGTAGCCCACCAACCGATTCTGTTTTATCGAAAAGTGTTACAGTGTATCCTTTATGATTTAGGCGATTGGCAACTACCATACCAGCAGGACCTGCACCGATAACCGCAACACGTTTCCCATTTCGTTTTGGTTGCTTAGGTTGAATATACCCTTCTTTGAAGGCCATTTCGGCGATAGCAGCTTCATCTTCACGTATGGTCACTGGCTCATCACAACTAAGTTTCAAGACACAACTCTTCTCACAAAGCGCAGGACAAATGCGCCCTGTAAATTCGGGAAAATCATTTGTTGCACTAAGTAATTCGTAGGCTTCTTTGTATTTTGCTTTGTACAGTGCATCGTTCCATTCTGGAGGTTTGTTCCCTAGTGGGCAAGCCCAGTGACAGAAAGGAACACCACAATCCATACATCTAGATGCTTGTGCGCGACGGTCTCTTGCGTTGAGTGTCTGTTCCACCTCACCATAATCGGTGATACGTTCATGAATAGGGCGATAGCCCGCTTCTATTCTTGGAATCTCTAAGAATGCTTTCGGTTTTCCCATTTGTTATATTTTTGTGGAATACTCAAGTTAGTGAGTTGATTTCTCATTGACTTGAGAACCCTTAGGTTCTTATTATTATTTTTCTTATTTATTGTGCAGGCTTCGTTTAATAATCACGTTGCATATCCGCAATTTTTTGTTGCAGCTTTTTCATTTGTTCTTCCTGAAGTACGCGTTTGTATTCAATTGGAACAATTTGAATAAACTGTTCTACATAGAATGCCCAGTTGTCAAGCATCGTACGAGCCAGCTTAGAACCTGTATATAGGTAGTGTTGACGTATCAATTCATGTAGCTCTTTTCTATATGTTGACTCTTCCACAAGACTTAGTTCAACCATTTCCATATTGCAGAAATAATCAAAGTCATTGTTTTTGTTCCATACATAGGCTACACCACCACTCATACCAGCAGCAAAATTACGTCCAGTAGAACCTAAAACGACTACGCGTCCACCTGTCATGTATTCACAGCAGTGATCACCAACGCCTTCTACTACGGCAGTTGCACCCGAGTTACGGATACCAAAACGCTCACCTACGCGACCATTTATGTAGACCTCACCACTTGTTGCACCATATAGAAGAGTATTACCAGCAATGGTATTTTCTTCAGCTTCGAAGTTACTGCGCATTGGAGGCATTACGCTGATACGACCACCACTTAGTCCTTTACCAAGATAATCATTGGCATCACCTTCTAGTTTAAATTGTACACCGTGAGGTAGGAAAGCTCCAAAACTTTGTCCAGCACTGCCTTTGAACTTCACTTTTAGGGTTTGTTCAGGAAGCCCTTCTTCGCCCCATTTTTCAGCAATCTTTCCAGAAAGCATTGCACCACAAGCACGATCGGTATTGGCTATTGTGTATTCAAGAGAAATTTCTTTTTGAGATTCAATTGCATCTTTAGCATGCACAATCATCTCGACATCCTTAACGGCTTCAATACCATGATTTTGATCAATGACCTTACGGATAGCTGCCCCATTTTCTTTTGACGGCATGACTAAAAGACGATTTAGATCAATTAGTTTATGCTTGGGGTTAATGATTTCCTTTTTGCGTATAATATAATCTGTGCAACCAATAACCTCATCTAAACTACGTACCCCTATTTCTGCAAGATATTCACGAATTTCCTGTGCTAAGAAGCTGAAGAAATTGACAACATATTCGTTACGACCAATAAAACGTTTACGCAGTTCCTCGTTTTGTGTTGCGACACCTACTGGGCACGTATTAGTGTGACACTTACGCATCATGACACAGCCTAGTACAATCAGAGCTGATGTAGCAAAACCAAATTCTTCTGCACCAAGCATGGCCATCAAAATGACATCACGTCCTGTTTTTAGTTGTCCATCTACTTGCAGCTTGATTTGTCCACGCAAACTATTAATAACTAAGGTTTGTTGTGTCTCGCTCAGCCCAAGTTCTGGACTACTACCTGCATATCTAATAGAGCTAGCAGGAGAAGCACCAGTACCGCCTTCAGCACCAGAAATCACAATCAAGTCTGCTTTTGCTTTAGCCACACCTGCTGCAATTGTTCCCACACCAGATTCGGCTACAAGTTTTACGCTGATATTGGCTTTTGGATTGACATTCTTTAAATCGAATATCAATTGCGCCAAATCCTCAATACTATAGATATCATGATGAGGAGGAGGAGAAATCAATGAAATACCTGGGATAGAGTGACGTGTTTTTGCAATAATTTTATTCACTTTATATCCTGGCAATTGACCACCTTCACCTGGTTTTGCACCCTGAGCGATTTTAATTTGAATTTCATCAGCATTGACTAGATACTCTGTGGTCACGCCAAAACGTCCAGAAGCTACTTGTTTAATTGCACTTCGGCGCGATGTACCGTCTGGGTTTGGCTTGAATCTAGCTGGATCTTCACCACCTTCACCTGTGTTGCTTCTACCGTGAATCTTGTTCATTGCAATAGCAAGAGCTTCATGAGCTTCCGCACTAATTGATCCATAGCTCATAGCCCCTGTCACGAAACGGCGCATGATCTTTTCTACTGGTTCGACTTCTTCTAAAGGAATAGGATTTCGCTTGAAGTCCCAGAAGTCACGTAGGAAGATTGGTTTCTCCTTCGTGTCAACTTTACTTGTAAATTCTTTGAATTTCTTGTAGCTACCCATGCGAGTAGATAGTTGAAGCAAGCTGATTGTCTCTGGGGTCCAAGCATGTTTTTCTCCGTCCATACGGAAAGAGTACAGACCTTTATGTGGTAGTAGATTATCCAATTCTTTTTTATACCCTTCCGTATGGAGCTTGATAGCATCCGCTGCGAGTTCTTCTATACGCACACCGCCCACTTTCGAACTAAGTCCTCCGAAATACAGGTTGCTAATCTCTTCGCTAAGTCCAATAGCTTCAAAGATTTTGGCACCACGATATGAGCGTATTTCAGAAATACCCATTTTACTCATGACTTTATACAAACCTTTACATATAGCTTTGATATAGTTCTTTTCAGCTGTATGGTAATCCAATTGTATTTCTTTTTTGGTCACGAGCTCATCAAGTACAGAGAAGGCCATATAAGGACAAATCGCACTTGCGCCGAATCCCATTAATAGGGCACAGTGCATCACTTCTCGAATCTCACCACTTTCCACAATCAACGCAATCTGCATGCGCTTACCAACGGAAATTAAGTGGTGGTGAACTGCCGATAGTGCCATGAGTGCAGGAATAGGTGCATGATCTTTATCTACATGTTTGTCCGATAAGATAATATAGTGTATTTTATCATCTACTGCCTTTTCTGCCTCTTTGCAGAGAACAGTAAGACGTTCGCTCATACTTGCCGCACCACCAGCGACTTCAAATACAGTAGGAAGTACTTCTGAAGTAAATCCTTTATAACGGATATTACACAAGATATCCACCTGAGAATTAGTCAAAATAGGGTGATCCAAACGAAGCATCTTGCAATGTTCTTCACTCGGAGTTAATAGATCTTCCCCCTGTGAACCGATATATTCCTGAAGAGACATAACGAGTTCTTCACGAATAGGATCAATTGGTGGGTTGGTTACTTGAGCAAATTGTTGACGGAAGTAGTTATAGATTAATTGAGGACGATCAGACATAACCGCCAATGGAGTGTCATTACCCATCGAACCAATTGGTTCAGCTCCATTTTCGCACATTGGAGTAATGATATTCTCAACATCTTCTCGAGAAAAACCAAAAACACGAAGTTTTTTTGCGTATTCATCAACTTTTTGTGTGACTTTACGACCCGTTTTAATTTCGTCCAAATCAATACGGTTTGTATGAAGCCATTCCTTATAAGGATAAGCTTTTGCAAGTTCATCCTTAATTTGACCATCGTAATATATTTGTCCTTTTTCTGTATCGACAAGAAGTAGTTTACCAGGACGGAGACGTCCCTTTGCCTTTACGGCTGATGGCTCAAAGTCTTCTACGCCAACTTCAGAGGCTATAACAAGCATATCATCTTCAGTAATCAAGTAGCGTGATGGACGCAGGCCGTTACGGTCAAGCATACCACCAGCAAAACGGCCATCGCTAAACAATAGAGCAGCAGGGCCATCCCATGGTTCCATCATAATTGAATGATATTCATAAAATGCTTTCAAATCATCAGTAATTGGATTCTTTTCGTTGAAAGATTCTGGCACAAGCATGGCCATGGCGTGAGGTAAACTCATGCCACTTTGTACGAAAAATTCAAAAGCGTTATCCAAAGAGGCACTATCACTCATATTGGGTTGTATGATAGGGCTGATTGGCTTTATATCTCCAAGAGGTCCTGAAGAGAGTAGGGCTTCACGGGCTTCCATCCATCCTCGGTTACCGCGTACTGTATTGATCTCACCATTATGAGCCAACAAACGGAAAGGTTGTGCCAGACTCCAACGTGGGAAAGTATTTGTACTAAATCGAGAGTGTACCAATGCGATACCCGAAGTAAAGTAGTTATTGGTCAAATCAGGGTAATACTCTCTCAGTTGTAGTGAGGAGAGCATACCTTTATAAATAATATTTTTGGTTGAGAGAGAGACTACATAAAAGTCATCTTTAGACTTTATGACACTTGTTCGAATACGATTTTCAATACGTTTACGTACCATATATAAACGGCGATCCGCTCCTTCTTCTGTTTCAAAGCCTGTCACAAAGATTTGCTTGATGGCTGGCTCGACAGCTGCTGAAGAAGTTCCAAGAATTTCAGATTTAGTAGGTACGTTACGTAGATGCATTAGGTTGAGTCCCTCACGCTCGATCTCCTCTATCATGATTTGCAGTACGGCTTGCTGAGCTTGTTCATCTTTAGGAAGAAAAACAAGTCCTGTTCCGTAACGTCCCTTTTCTGGAACCGGAATACCTTGTAATAAAATAAATTCATGAGGAATCTGAAGCATAATACCTGCGCCATCACCAGTTTTGTTATCAGCACCTTCGGCACCACGGTGATTCATGTTCTCAAGGACTTTAAGAGCAGACTCCACTATGGCGTGCGATTTATGTCCATCGATATTTACTAGCATACCTACTCCACAGGCATCGTGTTCTTGCTCACTTTCGTATAAACCCATAACTTTGGGCTGTCGAAAGTTGAGGCTCGGAGGGGTGTTCTTAAGTTCTCTTTTCATATTTGTTTCGAATCTCTGTTTGTTTTTACCTTAGCTTTTCCTATCAATATCCAAATTCATTTTAATTGAAAAAATCACTCTCAAAAAGACTTATATGATAGATTAGTATCTTATTTGATTGTTTTGCGGTAATCTGATAGTGTTGCAAAGATAATACTTTTAATTTATTATGCAATGTGTAAATGACGTTTTTATTATTTTCGAGTTGATTTTCTTACAATTTGGATTCAAAAGTAGATAAAAATAGCGAATCTCTTGCATTATCCATAAATTATTCGTTCATTTGTTTTTATCACTTAGAATATTTATTCAGATTGTTATTCAATTTGAACGTATTATTATATATTATACAATATGGAAGATGAAATCAAACAAATAGGGCATCGTATTATCGGTTTACGAGATGTCCTAGAATTGACTCAGGAGGGTATGGCAGAAGCTTGTGGTCTATCGTTGGATAAACTACAAGATGCAGAAAATGGGGTAGGTGAACTATCTGTGAGTATGCTTCAAAAAATTGCTCGTCAGTACGATATCCCTTTAGATGTGTTGATGTTTGGAGAAGAACCACGCATGCTTAGTTACCATTTAACGCGCAAAAATCATGGTCTTAATGTAGAACGTCGTAAGGCTTATAGTTACGAGCTGTTAGGCTATGGTTTTCGTAATCGTAAAGCAGACCCATTTCTGGTTACTGTAGCTCCAAAAGAGACTGATGAAGAGGTACCACTTAATTCGCACGACAATCAAGAGTTTAACTTAGTGTTGCATGGGCGACTTGAAATTACTATTGGCAAGAAGGTACTTGTACTAGAAGAAGGTGACAGTATCTATTATGATTGTAACCAACCACATGGAATGCGAGCTTTGGATGACAAAGAAGTGAAATTTTTATGTGTTGTTATCTAAACATAACAGAAACACTTAGTAAAAAACGAAGAAAATAATTATGATCAATCAGTTTTTAAAGCAGACGTCTTTTACGTCTCAACAAGACTTTATAGATAACCTAGAGATAAAGGTTCCAAAAGATTTTAATTTTGCCTACGATATTGTAGATGCGTGGGCTAAGAAGGCACCAGAAAAGAATGCATTGCTTTGGACAAACGACAAAGGAGTAGTGCGTCAATATACTTTTGCTGAAATAAAAGAATACTCAGATAAAACAGCAGCTTATTTTCAATCACTTGGAATAGGCCATGGAGATATGGTGATGCTTGTGCTTAAAAGACGAGTTGAATTTTGGTTTGCTGTGCTGGCGTTGCATAAGTTGGGAGCAGTGGTTATCCCTGCTACACACCTATTGACCAAGAAAGATATAATTTATCGTTGCCAAGCAGCTGATATCAAAATGATTGTTTGTGCCAATGATAAGGTGATTGTACAACACATTGTGGATGCTATGCCTGAATGTCCTTCTGTGAGTCATTTAGTGGCTACTGAACATGTAGATGCTGATTGCTTCTTAGATTTCCAAGCTGGCATTGAAGAAGCTGATCCTTTTGTGCGTCCTGCACACGCTAATAGTAATGAAGATATTAGTTTGATGTACTTTACCTCTGGAACGACTGGAGAACCTAAGATGGTGGCTCACGACTTTACCTATCCATTAGGACATATTACTACAGCAAGCTATTGGCATAACCTTACAGAGGATAGTTTACACTTAACCATTGCCGATACAGGATGGGGAAAAGCTGTATGGGGTAAATTATATGGCCAATGGATAGCAGGAGCAAATATTTTTGTCTACGATCACGAGAAGTTTACTCCTGCCGATATGTTGAAAATGATCGAAACACATCATATCACTTCACTGTGTGCACCTCCCACTATTTTTAGATTTTTGATTCGTGAGGATATTACTAAATACGATTTAAGTTCGCTTAAATATTGTACGATAGCAGGTGAAGCGCTCAATCCAGCAGTGTATAATCAATTCTATAAACTGACTGGAATTAAGTTGATGGAAGGATTTGGTCAAACCGAAACGACATTGACTATTGCCACTTTTCCTTGGATGGAACCAAAACCAGGATCTATGGGTGTACCTAATCCACAATATGATGTCGATCTTATCGATGGTGAAGGACGTTCTGTTGAAGATGGTGAACAAGGACAAATTGTTATTCGTACCCATCATGGCAAACCACTTGGTCTATTTAAAGAGTACTACCGAGATGCTGCACGTACCCATGAAGCATGGCAAAATGGCATCTATTATACAGGAGATGTTGCATGGCGTGACGAAGATGGCTATTATTGGTTTGTTGGCCGTGCAGATGATGTCATCAAGAGTTCAGGATATCGCATCGGCCCTTTTGAAGTAGAGAGTGCTTTGATGACTCACCCAGCCGTTGTTGAGTGTGCCATTACTGGAGTACCAGATGAAATCAGAGGACAGGTAGTGAAGGCTACTATTGTACTCTCTAAGGAATATAAAGATCAAGCTGGTGAGGACTTGAAAAAGGAGATACAAGATCACGTAAAACGTGTGACTGCACCTTACAAGTATCCTCGTGTGATTGATTTTGTTGATGAACTTCCTAAGACAATTAGTGGAAAGATTCGTCGTGTAGAAATTCGCGATAATAAATAAGAAATGCTTTGCCCATAGGTGATTTGTACAATCATACTATGTGTATATTGCCCCGTAATCATGCCCTGTGATTACGGGGCAATTCATATATATAGAGAGTTTATATGCGTTTGGGGATGTACGTCTGTCTGTAACGATAAAAAAATAGGCTATATCAGAAATGATATAGCCTATTTTTATTTTTTATGCTGTACAGCTTGTTAGCTGAATCGTAAACTTAATTACGCAGGGATGATAGAAACAATGCTCTTATTGTTACGTCCCTTTTTAAAGCTAACTGAACCATCAACAAGTGCAAACAAAGTATGATCTTTACCCATACCCATGTTTTCACCTGGGTGGTGTTGCGTACCACGTTGACGAATGATGATGTTACCTGCTTTGCAAGCTTCACCACCAAAAATCTTCACACCAAGTCTTTTACTTGCTGATTCACGGCCGTTCTTAGAACTACCTACACCTTTTTTATGTGCCATTTCTTTTTGTTTTTAAGTGATTAAGCTACTACTTCTTTGATTGTAATCTCTGTAAATTGTTGACGGTGACCATTGCGTTTGCGGTAACCTTTACGACGTTTCTTGTGGAATACGATCACGCGATCACCTTTTACTAGATCAGATACTACTTCAGCAACAACCTTAGCACCTTCTACTGTAGGAACACCTACATTTACAGTACCGTCATTGTCAATTAGCAATACTTTGTCAAATTCTACTGTTTGTCCCTTCTCCGCACCTTCGATGTGGTGAACGAATAGCTTTTGGCCAGCTTCAGCTTTAAACTGTTGGCCGTTAATTTCTACAATTGCGTACATCTGTTATTAATATAATACAGGTTATATCCGTTGGGTGTTTTTACTGCACAATGTATGCGACACGCACATGGTATTGTTGTAAAACGCTTTTCGACCCAATTGGGATTATCGGCTGCAAAGGTACTCTTTTTTTCTTAACTAGCAAAGAGAATATGAGCCTTTTTATGTTGAAATACAGAAGATTTTGTGTTACACCTGAAAATATTCGGTCAATTCTTCTGAAATATTGCATTCATCTGCTTTCAAGTCGCGTATGATAGATCCCTTCTCTAATAAAGCGATACGATGTGAGATGTCTACCGTATGGTTTAGATTGTGACTAGAGACGACGATAGTTGCTGATGTACGTTCGTTGTATTCTCTAAGTAATCGTTTAATGGCAGATTGACTTGATGGATCCAAAAAGTTGAATGGCTCATCCAATATGAGCAATTTAGGTTCGTGCAGCATGGCAGCAATAATGCCGACTTTTTGGGCATTACCTGCTGAGAAACTGCGAAGGTATTTCTCTTGGTTTAGTACTTCATCTTTCATAAAGTCGGTGTAGTGTGCCAACTGAGCATCCACAGCTTCTTTATCCATGCCGTACAAACGGCCTACAAAGTAAAAATATTCTTCAGCTGTAAGGTAATCAATCAAGAAACTACGGTCGATGAATGCCCCAGTTATATCTTTCCAGCTTTCGCTTTTATGTACTGGAGAATCGTCTATTAGAGCAACTCCTGATGTGGGTTGAGTCAGGTCTAGGATGAGACGAAAGAGTGTGGTTTTACCAGCCCCATTGTTACCTACCAGACCTAGAATTTCTCCCGCAGGAATCGTGTAATTGTCGATAGAAAGAGCGAGCTTCTCTCCATACTTTTTGCTGAGTTCGTTGATGCGTATCATAATATAATTTCCGTGTATTTTTAAATGAGTATCTTGTCTGAATATATACTAGTTAGAGAACTTCTTCTCTACTATCTCTAAAACCTTCAAGGTTTCTGTATTTATTTCTCATAACTCCTAGGTAGGTCCATTTTAACCAGATACGTGCTGTGCTTAAAGCTAAAATACCCAGCGCAGCGAGTAGGAAGTTGGTAGCCCAATGTGGCAAGTAAGTGTATCCTACATAGGCCACTACACTAGTGATGATCATTGTGCCAAAGTTAATAATTAGTTGCCACATATTCATGCTTCCCCTAGCTCCCGAGTTGATCGTTTTATTTAGAGGCATGGTACGTTTGTTAAATATAGCGTTCTGAATAAAGCCCATATTTAAAACACCAGCATAATAAATCGAAATGGCGATCAATTGGAAAAACTCAAATCGACCTTTATATACGAGTACCATCATGAATAACATGGGAACGATTGATGATGCAGCAGATAAATAATACTTAGAAGAAAGCATATCATATATACTCTCCTTTTTAGTCATTAATCCATCCATATAATTTCCTTCGTAACTCATGACATTGGCAAGCATCACAAAACCACCACATCCAAGAAAGTAACTATACATCCACCAAGATAGATATTGATCGCTTTTATACATGTCGTCTACAAAAAACATGAGTACAACAAACACTAAGACCATGATAGCTATCATATTTGTAGCCACCTTCAGTGCTTTGTTTCGACGGAGTAATTTGAGTTCCAGTTGCATCCAGAAGCCAATATTTCCGAGTTTATTCAAATGACTGATTTCAGAACGGACATTTACTTTTTCTTCTTGCGCGCTGGAATGCCCACTTTCGCGTAAAGAAATACGTATAGAAAGCGTTCGGTTAATCATGTATAGTATGGCGATTAGTGCAATTGGAATAAGATATGACCAAGTCCAACCAGCAATAAAACCTTGCCCTAGATACATGGTTGCATAACTCATAATATGTCCATCAGGAATAAATTCAAGAGCAGCAATTCCTCCATATACGATAATAGGCATCGCAATCCAAGCCAGATGTTCTTTGATTAATGAACGGCATAAAAGATACCAATAACTATTTGCTATGAATAATAAACTCAATCCTATAAGGTAGCGTACAACTCCCATTACTCCCCAATTAGGGATTACAGCAATAAGAGCAAAAGGAAGCATATAACTCAAGAAAAGCCAATTGAATTTGGCATATCCATTGCGTATTAATAACACATCTATAAGGTGAGTACGCTTAATCGGCAAAATTGTGTAAGGTTTTATCTGTTGTACAGGGAGCTGTTGGAAAATAAAACGAATTTTCCAGTCAAGTAGTAGCATGATGAAGATTCCTCTATTCATCATATAGTAAGGTTCCAGTGCTGTACTCTCGCTTAAACCAAGACCTAATACCGTCCCCAAGAAAATAAATTCACCGAGAAAGATAAGTAGAGTTAATCCTATAAAGTATTTAGTTAGCTTATTTGTGGTCCACATTGGATCGCGCTTATTGCGTAACTTTTGTTGTTTATTGAGTATTTGCAATAAACGAAATAGTTTGAAGTGAGTTAGAAGATTCATGTTTTTTTGAGGGATAATAATACACAAAATGAGCAATTCACTGTCTATCTGTTAGTAGATGACGTGCAAATATAGCAAAAGTATTAGATAGAAAAAAAGAATAGACAAAATTGTTTCTACCATCAGCTTACATGGAGATAGATTCCATAGGTTATTGGATCTATGCTTGATATAATAAAACAATGAGGCCAAGTCTCTATTGACTTAGCCTCATTGTTTTATTTCTTGTTAAATTCATTCATTGTAACTTGCGCTCCTGCAAGTGCAAAACTCTTGATGATTTCTTCAGTTGTCGGGAATATAAAAGGCAGCTCATGTACCTCTTCTTCTGGAAATTCTCCCAAGACATAATCGACTTGACGTCCCCTTGAGAAGTTGTCTCCAATACCAAATTTAAGACGAGCATATTGTGCTGTCCCCAATGTCTCCTCAATATGTTTCAGGCCATTGTGTCCAGCAGCTCCTCCTTTTGTTTTAAGTCTTAATTTCCCAAATGGGAGGGATAGATCGTCTACGATTATCAATACACGTTCTACTGGAATCTTGTGCTGCTGCATCCAGTAGCGCACCGCATTACCACTCAGATTCATATATGTAGATGGTTTGAGTAGTACGAGTTCTTTGTTTTTTACTCGTGTTTCTGCAACGGCGCCGTATCGCTCATCTTTAAACGAAATATTGGACGCCTTAGCAAAGGCGTCCAATACCATAAATCCTATATTGTGGCGGGTATTACGGTATTCTGCACCAATATTCCCTAGACCGACAATAAGATATTTCATTTATCTGTTACTATTTAGAAGCGGCAGCAGCGGCAGCAGCACCACGAGCAGCACGAGTCAACTGAACAGCACATACTACAGCTTCCTTAGCATTTGTAAGCTCTAGCTTGTCACCGAAGTTTAGTTCACCCACCTTCATAGTCTTACCAAGACCAAGAGGAGTAACGTCGATAGTTAATTTTTCTGGGATGTCAGAGATAAGCGCTTTAACGCGAATCTTACGCATTTGAAGTACAAGCTTACCACCAGTACGTACACCTTCTGCAAGACCTTCAAGTTTTACAGGAACTGCTACTACGATTGGTTTAGCTGGGTCTACAAGGTAGAAGTCAATATGTAGGATACTATCCTTTACTGGGTGAAGTTGCAAATCTTTCATGATAGCAAGATATTCTTTACCATCGATTTCAAGTTTTACTTCGAAGATTTCTGGAGTAAAGACAAGTTTTTCAAGAATACGGTGTTCAGCAATAAAGTGAACTGGTTCAGTCTTTTGTCCGTAAAGTACGCAAGGTACACCTCCGTTAGCGCGAACTTCTTTAAGAGAACGTGCTTGTTCTGAAGAACGTTCTGCGATGGTACGTGAAGTACCAGTAATCTTTAATGATTTCATAATAAAAATCTTTTTTGTGTTACTATAAATTAAGTTATATGCCTAATTCGCCATCACACTGTGGATGAGCACTCATCCTCATGATGCTTCAAAAGCGGTGCAAATATACGCTGTTTATTTTATTTGACCAAAATTGACCCAAAGAAATATAGAAATCTCAGTGCCTTTTTTATTTTTTCGATGTATTTGGGGCTATATGTCTAGAACTTTTTATCTTTGTACTATGGCAAAACAACAAACAGTAGGAGCAAAAGGGGAAAGTTTTGTAGTCGATTATCTAAGGAAAAAAGGCTATGAAATACTGGAGCGTAATTGGCGGCATCATCATCAGGAGTTAGATATCATTGCCCTGTATGAAGAAAATATTGTATTTGTTGAAGTAAAGACACGGGCAGCGTCCTATATCTCTTCACCTTTAGAAGCCGTTGATAAGAAAAAGATGCGTTATTTGATACAAGCGGCTGATGCCTATATCAAAAAGCATAAGATTGATGCTTGGATACGCTTTGATGTGGCCTCCGTCTTATATGATACACATGATCAATATAAGATGGAGTCTTATGTGCGTGAAGCCTTCAATCCTATGCTTTTATAAATATATTGTAGAGTGGTTATTACAGTTTCTCTCTGAGTTCAGTTAAGTACTGCTTCATAGCCGTACTATCTCTATTGTTGATAATATCTCTGATACGTAATAGCTCCGTACGAATTTTCTCAATTTGCTCGCTACTTTCAGGATTAAAAAGGATCTCTTGAAGTAAGAAGTCATCCTCGCCCAATAGTCCCTTCGCAATATCCATATGGCGTTTGAAGGTTGTACCAGGAGCCTCTTGCTTTTTCATAATCGCTGTAAACACGAATGTGCTGACAAATGGTACAGACAGCGAATAAGCCATCGTCTCGTCATGTTCGGCAAAGGTGTAAGTAAATATGTTGATCCCAAGTGAGTCATAAATTTCTCGGAAGAATGCTGCTCCCATAGGGTCACTCTCTGCAATGATAATTGCATTTTGTTTGCTTAGATCACTTAAGCTCGCAAAGGTAGGGCCAAACATAGGGTGAGTCGATACAAAGCGAAATCCACACTGTGTATAAAAATCAGGTAGTTTGTTCTTTACAGAAGAAATGTCACTGATAATACATTGCGCTGGAAGATAATCTAGAATCGTTTCGAAGGCAGCTATCGTATGTTTTACAGTTGCTGCATTTATGACCAAATCTGGAGCAAATTCACGAATCTCCTCAAGATCCGTAAATCGGTATGCTCCAAATAAGAATTTCAGTCGTTTGGGATCGACATCATACACCCCAACTTCGTATTTGTCACTGAGGACATCACAGAAGAAGGCGCCCATTTTGCCCGCCCCAAGAATCAATATTTTCATGATAGGTAAATTCAACGTTTATTTATTGATGATTTCCATTTGTTGACGTACACTTTCTTCATGGATAGCTTCAAATACAGATTTGATAAACTTCTCACCCATGCCACACAAAGCTCCTTGCGCCCCACGCTTATCTAGGATCTCTTGATATCGTCCTGCTTGAAGCACCGTAATATCGTGTTCCTTCTTGTAGGTACCGATCTCACGAGAGATACGCATACGTTTGGCCAACAATTCGATAAGAGATGTGTCACATTCATCGATTTGTTTACGGAGCTCAGACAAGCTTTCAGTTGTTTGCGTTTCGTGACGAATCACAAGTAAGTTCAGGATGTAATCCAAAACATCAGGAGTCACCTGCTGAGAGGCATCACTCCATGCTTGATCAGGATTGTAGTGACTTTCTACGATCAGTCCGTCAAAGTTCAAATCCATGGCCTGCTGACAAAGTGAAGCCACCAACTCGCGGCGCCCCCCAATATGACTAGGGTCACAGAAGATAGGTAGATTAGGGATACGACGACGCAGCTCTATTGGGATATGCCATTGTGGCATATTGCGATAAAGCTTCTTGTCATAGCTACTAAATCCACGATGAATCGCACCAATTTTTGTGATACCTGCATTGTATATACGTTGTATCGCTCCTATCCATAATTCTAGATCTGGATTGACCGGATTTTTAATCAATACAGGTATATCTACATGAGCTTTTTCTAAAGCATCTGCAATCTCTTGTACCGCAAAAGGGTTGGCCGAAGTGCGTGCACCAATCCACAAAATATCAATACCAGCTTCTAGTGCAGCTTCGACATGCTTGGCAGTGGCCACTTCTGTGGATACATACATGCCCGTTTCTGCTTTTACTCTTTTAAGCCATTCAAGACCTTCTGCACCTACGCCTTCAAAACCTCCTGGTTTGGTACGTGGCTTCCAGATACCTGCTCTAAATATTTTTTGACCTCTATCCGCCAGTTGTTTGGCAGTAGCCATCACTTGTTCTTCTGTTTCTGCGCTACATGGCCCTGCTATGACAATAGGTCGTTTGTCTTCAACTCCAGGGAGTAAGATTGATTCTAATTCCATTGTTTGTTATCTTAAATTTTTGTTGTCTATGGTTTTTATTCTCAGAATATATTTTGTATACGTTGTTTGGCTTCGGTCAGTTTATCTTCTGGGCAACACAGCGAGATACGCACGTAGCGTGCCCCATTACTACCGAAGATAAATCCAGGAGTGATAAAAACTTCTGCTTCGTGCAATACTTTTTCGGTGAGTTCTTCCACATCCTTATAGTCATCAGGAATTCTCCCCCAAAGAAACATGCCGACCTGCTCAGCACGAAATGTGCAACCAAGCAAAGTCATAATGTCTTCTGCTATTGTACGGCGTTTACGATATACTGCATTATTCGCATCGTGCCAAGTAGGTTCGTTGTCCAGTGCCTTGGCTGCTGCTAATTGCAGGGGCGCAAACATCCCACTATTGATATTGCTAATGACCTGAATGATCCATTGTACAAATTGTGGATTGCTGGCCAATAATCCCACACGCCATCCTGCCATATTGTGACTTTTACTCATCGAATTGAACTCGATACAGCAGTCCTTTGCCCCTTCCACACTTAAAATGCTCAGTGGCTTATCGTTTAGAATAAGACTATATGGATTGTCATGCACCAAGATAATCTTGTGTTTCTTGGCAAAAGACACCAACTTTTCAAATAGATCCATTGTGGCAGGTGTGCCAGTGGGCATATGCGGATAATTGACCCACATCAGTTTGACCTTCTTCAAGTCCATCTTGTCAAGGGCTTCAAAGTCGGGCAGCCATCCATGAGCTTCGTCCAAATCATAATAAGCCACATCTGCACCCAACAATTTGCTGAGCGATGTATAAGTGGGATAACCAGGGTTGGGCACCAGTACAGTATCTCCAGGATTGACAAAAGCCAAAGTCACATGTAAGATCCCCTCTTTAGAACCCATTAATGGTTGAATTTCGTTTTTTGGATTGAGAGATACACCATATACTTTGTGGTACCAATTCGCCATGTTTTCGCGCAATTCCGTCATCCCTACATAGCTTTGATACCCATGCATTTGTTCCTTAGCGGCTTCTTCTGCCAGTGTCTTTATGGTCGATTCACTTGGTGGTAAGTCAGGACTACCGATACCCAAACTAATAATATCTCGCCCTGCGGCTCGCATATCGGCAATTTCTCTAAGTTTTCTAGAGAAATAGTACTCCTTGACTCCTCCCAATCTGTCGGCTGGTTTATACGAATCAATAGGATCCATCTGTTCCATATCTCTTGTTTTTAGTATTGTATGTTTACTTGCGTATATCTTTGTACGATCCACTCTTTTCACAGGCCTCATATTCACCCAACACCTTTAATTCCTTAGTTAAAGGCATCACAGCTGTAAGAGATTGGTGATAGTGGCTGATGTCATCAAAAGTCAAATCCACATAAAATTGATATCTCCATTCTTCCCCTTGTATAGGGAGAGACTGTATTTTAGTCAAGTTGTTCTTGTAGAAAGATAGAAGCGACAACACTTGCGATAGACTCCCTTCTTCGTGTGGAAGAGTAAAGACAATATTAGCCTTATTAGGATGTGATTCCTGGATGATTTGAGCGGCCCTTTGTTTATCAGCGATGACCAAGAATCGGGTATAATTGGCTTTGTTGGTTTCTATACCTTGGTGTAAGATGTCCAATCCGTAGAGTTCTGCTGCATATGCCGAACACACGGCCGCTCGATTTTTAATCCCTTGCCTCTTAATTTCTTGTGCACTCAAAGCCGTATCTTCCGATTCAACAAGTTTAGCGTGTGGGATTTTCTGAAAGAACTCACGGCATTGCATCAATGCAATGGGATGCGAGTGAATCTCTTCAATATCTTCCAGTTTAGTGCCCGGCAGTACCGCCAAACTATGCGATATATGTAGCTTATGTTCACCTATTATACGCGTGTTGCTGAATCTCAATAAGTCATTATTGTGGAGAAGACTACCAGCAATAGTATTTTCTATGGCTATTAATCCAAATAGATTCTTGTCATGACCCATCTTGTGAAATAACTCATCAAAAGTATCACAACAGACCAACTCAATATCCTCTTTAGAGAAATACTGGTGAGCAGCGATGTCGTGGTAAGATCCTATAGCTCCTTGAATAGCGATTTGTTTCATTGCTTCTATATCCTATTTATGCTATTATATACAAAAACATCCCACACTCAATCCAGTGCGGGATGTTTTTGTTATTCTTTTTATCATTTAATTTACAGCATACAATCTCCCGCCTACCCTTGTGAATAAAAGTAGAAGCTAAAAAATCGGTAATAAAAATAACCATGTGATTGTATCATCTTGTTGTAATCGTTTGTTATTGAATCTATGATTCTGTTACTAACTTGACCACAAAGGTAATACTTTTATTTGAAATACAAGTTTTTTCCTATCTTTCTTTCTGAAAAAGTGCCTTATTTTTTATAGATAGGTAGTTGTAGTCTTGTTCTGGTTGCAAATCTTCTGTTTTATGTCCCTTTGTGTTACAAATAAAAATAGTACCTTTGCACACGTTTTTAGAGAACTAATTAATTTATTTTACAATGAACAAGCAAAACCAGCACAATCAGTGCCGTCAAAGAAATGCTCGATGGAGACACTTTGACAACAAGTCTTTTGCGGTGTTCCGTAGCATCAAACGTGAAGTTTCTATTGGTGTGCTTTCCGTGGCCACATTAGCGTGTGGTACTGTACTCAATGTACAAGCACAAGAAACAGTAGAGCGCAAACAGATGCAACAGTACGCCCTAGACGAGATTGAGGTTACTGCCAGTCGTACTCCTCTTCAGGAGCTTCAGGCTGCAAGACCGGTTACTGTGCTGTCGCGTCAGGATATTCAGGCTGCGGCGGTGCAAAGTATTAATGACCTATTAAAGTATGCTGTAGGAGTTGATGTCCGTCAACGGGGAGCCTTCGGGGTCCAAACAGATATCTCCTTGCGTGGAGGTACGTTTGATCAAGTGACTATCTTACTTAATGGGATTAATATCACCAACGCAATGACAGGGCACTTAAGTGCCGATTTCCCAGTGGCTATGGAAGATGTAGAGCGCATCGAAGTGCTCGAAGGTCCAGCCGCACGTCTTTTCGGAACGTCCGCATTTTCAGGAGCTATTAATATTGTTACTCGTGCAGCCAAGCAGAGTGGGGTGACGCTTCGGGCTCTTGCTGGAGAGCATGGACTATATAAGACAGGAGCGTCAGTGAGTCAGGTGGGCAAGCATATGCAACATCAAGTGTCTGCTAGTTATGGCCGTTCAGACGGTGCAGTAGAGAATAGCGATTTTCAACAGCGCAAGTTGTATTACCAAGGTCACCACGACAACGAACTATTTGATGCCGATTGGCAAGCAGGCGTTTCTTCTCAAGATTTTGGAGCCAACACCTTTTATACAGCCAAGTATGCCAATCAATTTGAGGCCACTCGTCAATACTATGCTTCGGCAAAAGCAAAGACCAATAAAGGGTGGATCAAACTCGCTCCTAGTTTCTCCTTTCAGCGTACCAACGACCACTACGTGTTGATGCGCACCAATCCAGCAGCTTATCAAAATTTCCATCGATTGGATGTCTTCGGACACGGCTTGAATGCCTTTTTAGAGTCTTCTTTGGGTAAGACCTCTGCTGGCTATGATATCCGTTGGGAAGAAATCTACAGTACCTCCCTAGGGAAACCATTGGGCGAAGGACATGAGAAGAAAGTACATGGTGAAGATGCCCACTACACCAAGCATGACTTCCGACGCAATTATAGTGCCTTCTTTGAACACAATATTATATTGGACAAAGCGACTATCTCGCTAGGGGTCATGGCCAATAACAACTCTGCCTTGGATAATGGCCTTGATTTTTATCCAGGAGTAGATGTGAGTTATCGTCCTACCGATCAGTGGCGATTATTTGCCTCATGGAATAAAGCTTTGCGCATGCCTACCTTTATCGATTTATACTACAACAGTCCCACATCAGAAGGCAATGTCGGTTTGCAACCAGAAAAGACAGAAGCCTTTTCTATTGGTGCAGAGTATCGTTCTGAGATCTTTAGTGGACGTGTCGATGCCTTTTACAATAAAGGCAAGGATATGATCGACTGGGTGATGTATTCGGCAGATGATGCGTATCATGCAGCTGGTTTTGAGTTGGACAATATGGGCTTTTCGGTTCATACCACCACTCGATTCCAAGACTTGCTACCTAATCAACACGTGTTGAAGAGTTTCAAGTTGGGCTATAGCTATATACATCAGAAACGACACGATGATACCCCTATCTACAAAAGCAATTATGCCCTACAATACCTACGTCATAAAGTTGTCGCTAATGTAGGCATGCAGTTTATGCCAGGCTTCACCGGCAATATTGCTTATCGTTTTCAAGAACGTATGGGGCAATATATTGCGTTTGATGCAGATACCCATACCTCTACAGGGCATCTTGTCGACTATAAACCCTATGGGGTAGTCGATCTTAAGGTGCAATATGCTTGGAAGAAATGGACTTTATTTGGCGAAGCATCTAATATCTTTGATGTAGATGTTGTCGATCTAGGTAATATCCCTCAACCAGGACGCTGGATGAAAGCAGGAGTAAGTTATACCATCAATTGGTAACAATCATACCAAGCATGCTGTTAGGTTTTAGGACCTAGCAGCATGTCTTTTTAAAACGATACAGAATGACACAATATACTAAAGAGGCTTATTCCAAAGAAGCCTTACTTGAGCTTGTCCATGCCGACAATAAAGCTCCTCTCTACACCTTAGCACACCAAGCCAGATTGGCCTATCAAGGTAGTTCGTTTGAAACATGCAGCATTATCAATGCCCGTTCGGGACTTTGTGGTGAAGACTGCAAATGGTGTGCTCAGTCTAGGCATTTCTCTACTGGCGTGCCTCGTTATGAGCTTGTTAAAGAAGAAGATGTCTTGCAGCAGACACAAGAAGCTGCATCCTATGGGGTCGATTATTTTTCTTTGGTGACTAGCGGGCGGGCGATCTCTCAGAACCATCTAGACACCCTATGTGGCTCTATAGATAAGGTGCAAGCAGCAGGTACTCCTATCAATATGTGTGCTTCTATGGGACTAGTCTCTAAAGAAAAGCTCCAGCAACTGTATAATCATGGAGTACACCGATATCATTGTAATTTGGAAACTTCTCCACGCCTCTTCCCTCAATTGGTCACTACACACACTATGGCCGAAAAAATAGAGGTCATCAAGTGGGCCAAAGAAATCGGTATGACCGTATGCAGTGGGGGCATTATCGGTATGGGCGAAACGATGGAAGATCGCATTGATATGGCCCTTATGCTTCAATCATTACAGGTCGATTCAGTGGTTATCAATATTCTGATGCCCGTACCTGGTACCCCATTGGCGGATGCAAAGCCACTAAGCGAAGAAGAAATCTTGACTACGCTAGCCATGTTCAAGGTTGCTTGCCCCCAGGCGATGCTTCGAGTAGCTGGTGGACGCAAATATATATTGCCTTATATCGAGAAAGCATTGCATTGTGGAGTCAGTGCGCTACTTACTGGCAATTATTTGACTACCGTAGGGTGCGATACTTCTACGGATATGCAGCTCTTACATCAAGTACAAGCGGAATTAAACGAGTCACTATAGCGTTTTCGCAAGCGAACTTTTCCGAGCCTCGATTCAACGTGCTGTGTGAATGCACGCTCGAACTACTGATATACTTCTTAGAGCCTATTCAATATTGAATAGGCTCTCATTGTTTCGCTTTGTTTTATCTATAGTTTGTCCATAAAGTCTTGCAAGTCACTAGCCACTCCTTCTTTATCTGTAATCTTCTTATAGATTCTTTTTTTCATTGTTGACACGGTGGTTGGAGCTTTATTGATGAGTGTACTAATCCCTTTGTTTGGGATCCCCAATTTGACCAAACAGCAGACCTTAATCTCATTATCATTTAGGTTTCTTCCCACTTGTTTTAGTGTGAAGAGTAGATTGTCGTAAGTTTGTTCAAACATATTCTCTAGCTTATTCCAATCGCTTACAGTCATTTTATCCAGAATATCGCCATTAACAATAGACATTATTTTTTGGTAGATATCCCATTGTTTTAATTGCTTCTCTAGTTCTATTCTGTGTTTACGATCTGCTTTAACCTTGATGATTCTAGATTCAATGACATTCTTTTGGGTTATTATTGTGTCGGAGTCAATGGCTGAGTCTCGTTTTGTGATTTGAGTTAAACGTTCAATCTCTTTTTTACTTTCGTTTAAGTGATCTAAGCTTCTTTCGTATAAGTATTTTTGTCTCAGTTCTCTGCGCTTGGATTCTAGTGTTCGTTTTTTTATTCGAATGTAAAACCAAAGACAAATCAGACCTATTAATATGGCACTGAGTAATACTAATATATATATTTTTCTTGTTGCAGAAATATTTTTCTCTTTGAGTAAATGGTTTTTTTCCTGTAATATATTGTTTTTGTATTTGGCTTCTATCTCAATGATATTTGTTTTTTGCTGCACATCTTTCAGAGAGTCGTCCCAAAATTTGAATTCTTCCAACTGGTAGAGTGCATTTTTATAGTCTTTTTGTTTGTTATATAATTGGTATAACTTGAAATGGCCAAAGTATTTATCTAAGGCATAGGTGTTGTTGATAAGTGAGTCGCAGTATATTTTATACATGTTGTAATCTTTGACTCTGTCATAATACTTAATCAAAGCAATGTACTTTGTTTTTTCAAAAAGATGGTAGCCACTGGTGTATTTATTCAATACAGTTTGTGCCTCTTTTATGCTATGGTTATCTAGGTAATAATTAGCAGCTGCAGCGAGTAACCAATTTAATCTAATGGTGTCTTTATTTAGTTTTGCTCTTTGAAGACCTTTATCTAAGAAAAACATTGCACTATCATTGTTTAATCTTATTGCAGTTTGTGTTAAATCTTTGTAGCTACTAGTTAGCATAATGGTGTCCTTAGAGTGGATATATAAATCATGGGCTTTCTTGTATGTTTGATACGCATTTAAGTATAATCTCTCTATGTATAGTATGTTTCCAGTGCTACTATATAGATGAGCCAGAATTGCTTGATGTTTTTTACTATTTGTAAGAGCTAATGTTTTAGTTATAATAGCTAGCGCTTGATCATATTTGGTTCTGTCCATTAAGCTGTACGCTCTAAGGAGATTTGCTTTTAATAGTCTTTCTGTATCACCCTGTTGTTGAAAGTATGCAGTATAATTAAGTAGTGTGCTATCATTGGGGAGTGGTTTAAAACATTTTGCTTTCGCTAGGTTAAGCTGTAGATTATAACACATTATTTCATGTTTAGAAGCTGTCAGTTCATTGATTGAATATTCTTTAATTTTTTGATAGGCTTTTGTCGGATAGTAATCAAGATTGATTGAATCAAATTGATATTGATTCGTTAAATGTGGTTGGATAGTATGATTACATGAGAGCAAGACCATACTAATGCAAAATATCTGTAATGTGTTGATTATTAGGAGATTTCTTGTTGATTTCATTCTTTTATACGATTTAGTACGCACAAAAATAATTGATTTTTCTGTGAATTGCGTACTAATGCGTATCTTTTTTCATTGCCATATCCTCTTTTGTCTGTTTCTTTGTGTTGAATTTAAAACCAATTTTTATGAGAAGAGTCATTTTGTTTTCGATTATGCTTTTTGTTAGTTTAGCATTTCTTAGCGCTGAGAGTCATCGCACCATTAAACTAAAAAAAGATGGCACCTCAGTGTTAACCAGAGTACCTGTTGATTATATTGATTGCATTAACGGTCGTTTAGTCGTTTTCTTTGAGTCAAGTTACAATGGTACTTGTGAGATTTCTGTTTTTGATAGAAATAGTAATCCTGTGCTTACTGATGAATCTTTTATTCAGTCTTGTGGAAATCACGTAGCTCCACTAGAATCACTTCAATGTGGTGAGTATTTAGTGAAAATAAAGACACCAACACGCACTATAACTGTTGGTGTTGAAATAGACTAAAAACGTTATGCACTTTAGGTGCAATATACATAAACAGCAGCATTGGTGTTTGGTGGTGCTGTCATGATTCATACATCTATATTGAATAAGCGTATTTTATAGAAGTTATGAATGATATTTTATTCATTATTTAAATACATCTCAAAATGTTTAAAGCTAAAGCTTACTTATCAGTTAGTTTGATGCTATTGTTTGCATCATGTAGCAATGAAGTGGAGAAAGATTTGCAACTAACATCTGAACAGCAGGAAGTTTCTGTTGCTATTCAAGAAGAGAAATCTGGTGTCTCAAACTTATCTATCGATGCCTTTGAAGGCGATGAGACAACTGCTCGTTTACTTGAAGAATTAGAGTCTATTACTCCTAAGACAAGGTCGTACAGCCCCTTTTATGGCACAGACATCGACGAAAATTTTAGTAGTAATATGTATAATATTCGAGAGCTTCCAGTTACTATCAAAGCGCGTGGTAAAGGAAGAAAAAATGGACTGTATTGGTACACAAGAGGAAAAAATAAAGAATTAAGTCTCACTGATAGAACTTGGTGTAATCGTCACCGATTTTTTATAAAAGTACTTCCAATATCTTGTGGTATTCCCTATATGATATATTCATGTCAGGAAAATTTACCTTTGTTATTGGGACAGTATAGTAGTAATCCTGAAAATAAGATTGTATACACAGCTCCTAATGAGGACTTTTCTTCTAGTTCAGCCGCATGGGATTTGCAACCATGTCATGATCATAAAGGATATTTCTCGATTAAAAGTAATTTGTATTTAAAACAAGCTGAGGAAGGTAATCCATGGTCAATTTACTATCCTGTGTTGGAAGTTGGTGACAATAATAAACTGGTGTTCTCAAAGTATGAAGAACGTGCTACTCAGCAATTTTTATTACAATTGGATAATAAATTTGAGCTAGCATCTATTGATTATGATGAAAGTTCTGCTGTTATTACTAATGAATCTATAGAGTCCGTAAGTCTGCATCAGTCGAATACATATAGTTATGACAAGTCTTTTACTTTCGCATTAAAAAAAGAATTCAGGGAGACGTCTAGTTACAATGAAAAGGAAGGATATCTCAAATTCGATTTCACAAACCCAAATGTGAAATTTGCTCGACCTATTGTGGTAGCTGGCCAAGTGATAACACCAGAGGAAAATGCTTCAGTAAATCAACCAACGAAGGATGCTATTTATAAACTACCGTACACACAAACGTTATCTAGACGGTTTAATTACGAGAGGGAAGTTTTGATTCCTGCACAGCATATGGCTACAGTTGTCATGAATGTTAAAACATATGACATATCTATTGATTACACTGCTTATGCAACATATCAAGATAGAGAAGTGAAATTCTCTGGTACTTGGCGTGGGCATGTAATTCAAGACCCTTCTACTGTAGCCCCTGAACTACTAGTCACCTATACTCCGTTGAACACAACTGGTGATGATATACCTATTAATTAGTACGAAATGATTTTTTTAAATTAGTAATTATGAAAACAACTTATTATTTATTTGCTACATTTTTTCTTGTGGTTTTGTTAGCTTCATGTTCCACTGATGAACAGGTTACAGACCTAACGAGTGACAAATATGTAGAATCAAAGGATATCATTATAAAAGAAAGAAATCCAGAGTTACCTAGTGTTGTAAAAGCACCAATCATTTATGAAGATCAATTGAGTACAAAATCAGTTGGTCAGAATGGTGAAATTATAGGTAATTCTGATGCTTTGTTGGGTTATTCTTATAGTGTAGGTAATTCTATATTGGGAGATTATCAAAATGTAATTTCACCAGTGTTAAACCTACAAAAGATAAAAGAATTAGGTTTGGAATGTTTGATTTCAAAACGATTGTCAAGTAATGAATCATCTGTTATTACCTATTCTTCTTTTGATCAATATGTAAATAAATCAAATGTTACCAAGAAGTTTGGTTCAGGGTTTAACTTGAATATTGGTCTATTTTCAATAGGGCGTAAGAAAAAGACCTCAAAGGTATTTACGACATCTGTAACAGATTCAACTAATCATGTCTTTGGTGAACTTGACATTTATGTAAGGCATAATTCTTATCGTTTACAAACTGATGCAGCTATTTCCAAAATTATTGCTCGTCAATGTCTTTCAAAGCTATTTCAACGTAGCTTATACTCAAGTACTATTGGTGATATTCTTGATAAGTATGGTCATTTTGTTCTTACTGGCTATGTTACTGGAGGCCGAGCACTGGGACTT
Organism: Bacteroidaceae bacterium; assembly: GCA_963668535.1. Classification (GTDB taxonomy): domain Bacteria; phylum Bacteroidota; class Bacteroidia; order Bacteroidales; family Bacteroidaceae; genus F22. The sequence goes on along the minus strand of OY764867.1, from coordinate 481,992 downwards.
TATGAAGCAACTACATCTTCTGGGTATAGTGTTTCTACTAATGAACGTACGCTGTCAGATGTAATCAACGCTTCGTTCAAATGGAAAAGTGATTATGATGGATCGGGCGATTTATCGTTTGATAATAGTAACACTAGTACAATTGCTTCTGTAGGAAAGCTAGAAAAAATGCGGGTGTTCATTCAAACATATGGAGGGGGACAAATGCTTCAGATACCACCCGCAACTGTTTCAATGGACGCTTTAAATCTAAATTTGACACCATGGCTGAACTCGTTGCAAAGTGAAGATACTCACACGATTATTGATGTGCTTGATGGAGGGTTGAACCCACTATCTAACTTTGTACTTGAAGAAAATTTCAAAAAACGATTTGATTTTACATCAAAAGGAACATTAGATTATCAACCATATTTTACATTGCCTTATATTAATGTATGTAAGATATTCTCAAGAGTCTCTTCGAATGGTACACCATTATACAAAGTGGGTGCTGTTTTGAAAACTAGACAAGGAGATTATATTGTGATTGGTTATGGTGATAGTAAAGATGCGTCTGATAGTGAATTGTTGGCTAATGAAAATTTTACAACTTTCGCTTCAAAAGCTCGTGCTATTGGGCTCGAAAAATATTCTTATTATAATGTTAAAGTTAGTATGAATTCGAGTAGAAAATTGAATTCTTACGTTATGAGTCCATTGGTGATAGATCTAAATACAATTAATGAATCATCAATGTATAGATATCATAATCCTAAATCTGATATGGTTTATATTTATGATAGAATTCATAGAGTTGCTTTATCATACTATTTTGACCCATTGGACGAGGATTGGGTTTTGGATGAATATGGGATGCGTGATTGGGTAGAAAGTTTACCAGAAAAACGAATCTCTATGGCTTCTTTAGCCAATTCGTATAGAATTATAGGACTTTAAACTACATATTATGACACGAAATATTATATTCTATTTGTTTGCATTACTCCCAGTACTTTTCACTGGTTGTAGTAGTGATCATGATTCTCCATTAAACTATGATGACTTGAGTGGCACTATTTGGGAAGGTACATTTAAGCAAATAGATGCAGAGGGTCAAACTCTGAAATCATATCAAGCCCATATCGAGTTTATTAACAAGACTGGTGGCCAAACCTATGTGATTGATTCAGAGGGGAAAACATCGGATCTCGCGCTTTTTTCTAGTAAATTTTATTCTGAGAACTATATGTCTATTTGCTCATATGGAGCTGAATACACAATTTTGGCAAGGGACTATAGTTTGATAAAATCATCATCCAACTATATGGCTTGGGAATCCTTCGGCATAAATTCTTGGATACTGACTTTACGTAAGAAATACTAGTGCCTTTGACATAGGTTACGTGAAGTGAGGAATGAGCTTAATTTTTCTACGAACTATTTATATGGAATAGGGTATGTCGTTGATTCTGATATACTCTATTCCTTTTCTCAGATGTCTCTATGTTGTACTAATCTTGTGTCAAAATAAAAAACAAATATTATGTGTATGAAATATCAATTTATGAGGAAACAAACAACTGACAGTTTGGCAATTCGAATTGCAATGCTTATTGCGGTTTCTCTATTTTTTTTGCCCCCAGCATCTGCTGTGGGACAAGAGGAGAACACAAGTGATGCATCGTCACACATTTCCAGGTATATATTAGAAAGTTCTGAGCTTGAATCAGGTGTGTATAAAGTGCATGCAAAATGTATCAATCCCTATAATACTATATACAAAACGGCCATAAGACAAATTCGTCTTATGGCCGCTATATTTATAATATGTATTGATCTTATCGGTCGAAACCAATAGTTTCACGTACGATACGTAATGTTTCAGCAGCACTAGCACGAGCTTTTTCAGCACCTTCGGCAGCGATACGGTCAAGCAAAGCTCTATCAGAAGCATACATTGCGATGCGTTCACGGATAGGGTTTGTATAGGCCACAATATCTTCTGCTAGTTGTTTCTTAAGGTCGCCATAACGGATGGAACAGTCATTCCACTTCTCGTCGAAGTAATCGTATGTTTCTTTACTAGATACAATATCTAAGAATGTAAACAGATTTTCGATAACTTCTGGACGTGCGCTATTCGGTTCGGTAGGACCTGCATCAGTTACTGCCTTCATGACTTTCTTGCGGATAACCTTTTCTTCATCCATCAAGTAGATACAGTTTCCTTCACTCTTACCCATCTTACCACTACCATCTAGTCCAGGAATTTTGATCGCTGTATCGGCTAGTGAGAATGATTGTGGGATAGGGAATACTTCTTCTCCATACATGTGGTTGAAACGGCGAGCAAATTTACGAGCCATTTCCATGTTTTGTTCCTGGTCTTTACCTACTGGCACCTTGTGCGCACGGTGGATAAGGATGTCAGAAGCCATCAATGTAGGGTAAGTCAGTAGGCCAGCGTTGACGTTATCAGGTTGCTTACGTGCCTTTTCCTTAAATGTGGTCGTACGTTCAAGTTCACCGAGGTAAGCGTTCATATTCAAGTAAAGGTACAATTCAAGCACCTCTTTCACGTCACTTTGAATATAGATTGGTGCTTTCTCAGGGTCGATACCACAAGCCAAGTATTCAGTCAGAATTGTGTAAGCACTTTGGCGGATTGCTTCAGGTTTCGGATGCGTTGTGAAGGAGTGCCAATCAGCGATGAAAAACATACAGTCATAGTTGTTTTGCATCTCTAAGAAGCTGCGGATGGCTCCGAAATAATTCCCAAGGTGTAAGTGACCCGTTGGGCGAATTCCGCTAATTACTTTTTCCTTCATTTTAGTATTTCTAAATTAAAAAAATAGGTTTTTGATTGGAGATACATAAGGTGTGTATCTCATACAAAAGTTTGTTGCTCAGTAGCAAAGAGTTTCCCCCTTTTTCTACTGAGCAACAAAGATAATAAAAAAACTTCTGGTAGAAATTTATTTAGCCATGATTTTATCAAACTCTTGGTGGAAACGGCATACAGCCACTACACCTTTGCGCCAGATATCCAAACGGCAGTTCTCATTTGGTCCATGAATGCCATTGCTTTCAAGCCCAAATCCCATTAAAATACTCTTTATACCAAGTACTTTTTCAAACGTAGAGATGATAGGGATACTACCACCACGGCGCACGGCTAATGGCTTCTTGCCAAAGGCCTCTTCAAATCCGATTTCAGCTGCTTGGTATGCAGGAAGGTCTATCGGACACAGATAGGCATCTCCACCATGTAGAGGAGTTACTTTGACTTGTACACTTTTAGGAGCTATTTTTTCGATATGCGCTTGCATCAACTTAGAGATAGTCTCATGGTCTTGATTGGCTACCAAGCGACAAGATAGTTTGGCTGTCACCTTTGAAGGCAATACCGTTTTGCTGCCCTCCTCAGTGTATCCACCGAAGATGCCGCATAAGTCGAAGCTAGGACGGCAACTATTGCGTTCCAATGTCGAAAAACCTTCTTCTCCCCATAGGGCTTGTACGTCAAGTTTCTTTTTATAGGCTTCTTCATCAAAAGGAATAGAGGCGATCATTTCGCGTTCTCTGTCAGACATCGGTACGACATCATCATAAAATCCAGGTATTGTAATACGTCCCTTTTCATCTTGAAGTTGGGCTATAATATTGCACAAAGCATTGATAGGATTGTGTACTGCACCCCCAAAATGGCCAGAGTGCAAGTCATGATTAGGTCCAGTCACTTCGACTTCCCAATAAGCCAATCCTCGTAGCCCTGTTGTGATAGATGGCAGGTCATCGCCCAGCATAGATGTATCGCTCACTAGGATGATATCGGCTTTCAGCATCTCTAGGTTTTCCTTGCAGAATACTTCCAAACTAGGACTACCAATCTCTTCTTCTCCTTCGAGTAAAAATTTGACGTTATGCGATAACAATCCTTCTTTGACTAGATATTCAAAGGCTTTGGCTTGAATGAAACTTTGTCCTTTATCATCGTCTGCACCACGCCCCCAGATGCGTCCATCGCGAATCTCTGGTTCAAACGGAGCCGAATCCCACAAGTCGAGTGGGGCTACCGGCATCACATCGTAGTGCCCATAGACCAATACCGTAGGGGCATTGGGATCTATGATTTTTTCTCCGAAGACTACTGGGTGCCCTTGAGTGGGATATACCTCAGCATGATCTACTCCTGATTGTACTAGCAACTGTACCCATTGGTTGGCACATCGCATCATATCTTCTTTATGTTCAGATGCACTGCTCACACTAGGTATGCGAAGCAATGAAAAGAGTTCCTCAAGCATGCGAGGTTCCTCTTGTTGAATAAAATCTTGTATACTCATAGTTGGTTGGGTTATCTTGTTTATTGTGCGACTATAATGTAGTCGCCTTATTCATCAAATAGTGGTCTAAAATAGTCATAGCAGCCATCGCTTCTACGATAGGTACTGCTCTAGGTACGACACAAGGATCATGACGACCGCGTGCCGTAAAGAGTGTGTCATGACCAGCATAATCGACCGTTTGTTGTTCCATTAATACAGTAGCTACCGACTTAAATGTAACGCGGAAGTAGATATCCTCTCCGTTGGATATCCCCCCCTGAATTCCTCCTGAATAGTTGGTCTTTGTGCGGATCTGTCCATGGTCATTATAGAATGCATCATTGTGAGCCGATCCTGTATAGAGTGGGGCATCAACGCCATCGCCATATTGAAATGCTTTGGTTGCATTGATGCTCATCATGGCTCCCCCTAGTGCCGCCCCCAATCGTCCGAAGACTGGTTGGCCGATGCCAGCAGGTACGTTTTTAATCACACAGAATACTTCTCCACCGATGCTATCTCCTTTGCCTTTCGTCTCAAAGATGAGTTCTTCCATCTCTTTGGCTAAGATTTGGTCAGGGCATCTCACAGGATTGTCTTCAATGGTTGTCAAGTCATATGCTGTATAGGGTTTATCCAATTTGAGGTCATGCACTTGCGAGACGAATGCAGTCACTTCTATCCCTAGTTGTTTAAGGGCCATTTTGCAAAGTGCTCCACCCACCACACGGGCAATGGTTTCACGTGCGCTACTGCGTCCTCCACCATTGTGGTCCCGAATGCCGTATTTCATCATATAGCCATAATCAGCATGAGAAGGACGATAGATCTCTCGCATGTTGTTGTAATCATTGGAATGTTGATTCTGATTTCGAATCATGAAACCGATAGGGCATCCTGTACTTTTACCCTCAAAGATGCCAGATAGAAATTCGACTTTGTCTCCTTCTTTTCTACTGGTTGTGATACGTGATTGACCAGGGCGTCTCCTATCCAATTCTGATTGTACAAAATCAAAATCTATTTCAATTCCTGCGGGGAAACCATCTATAACTCCACCGATTGCAGGTCCGTGAGATTCTCCAAAACTTGTGAGGCGAACGAAGTGCCCGAATGTATTATTGTACATAATGTTTATCTGTCTGTGACGGGTTATTAGTTTCTTTGCGAAGATAGTAACAATATATTACTTTTCCAATATTATTAATGCTTTCCTTGTAGGGATGTTTATTAAATTATTATCTTTGTGGGAGATTCAATGATAAACAAGATAGACTGTATGAACCGGAAATATCACTTTATTGTGGCTGAGCATTACTTCTCACTTGCCCTGCCTGAGCAAGTAGATCTTTTTCAGTTGATTCCATCTCTAGCACCTTTTCAACTAGAGAGTGATGATCATAGATTGCTGGAAACTCCTGCCATCTTTACATTGCATGTCGGAGCAGCTGATGGACAAGAGGGGTGTCTCCCTGCTGACCTGAAATATCAAGTAGAAGACGTCCCTAAAGAGGCTGAATCATTAATTACATTTGATTGGGACGAAGCCGATGCGCAAATTTTCCGTTCTCCAGACTTTTATTACGTGAAGATGCAGCCTAAAGCATCGACCTATCAGTACACTTTGCGTTTATCTTCATCTTACGAGGTGGGTGTTACAGCTCTATCGGGAGATGTGATTATGGATGGTTTTGCCATCAATAACTTTTTGATGATGATGTACACCTTTTCTACCGCTCACTTAAAAACCTTATTGATGCATTCGTCGGTGGCCATGCACGATGGGTATGCCTATATGTTTTTGGGCAAAAGTGGAACTGGCAAAAGCACGCATAGCCGTTTGTGGCTTACTCATATTCCAGATACTGACCTCTTAAACGATGACAACCCTATTGTGCGCATTATTGATCATGAAGCGTGGGTATATGGTAGTCCTTGGAGTGGTAAAACACCATGTTATCGCAACCTCTCTCTTCCCTTGGGAGCTGTTGTGCGATTGTCGCAAGCTCCTTACAATAAAATTACTCAAGATGATGTGGTACAAAGTTTCGCTTCTTTGATGCCTTCTTGTTCTGTATTGCGGCAAGATAAATGTATGCTCAATAATTTGAAGGCCACCTTGATTGAATTAGCTCAGAAGCAGTTGACGTATTCTTTGGAATGTCTTCCAGATGAAGCAGCCGCTCGTTTGTGTTATGCTACCGTGCATCATCCTACAAAATAAAAGACTGGTTTATGTGTGCATCCGAATCATTACAACTAAAGAATGAGGTTTTTCTTCCTTATGTTGGGCAGCTGATAGCGCAGGGTAAATCTGTGACTATTATGGTGCGTGGCAATAGCATGAACCCTTTTTTGCTCGATCGTCGAGATCAAGTAGTCATAGGTCCGTGCCATGTAGATGACCTGGCCGTTGGTGATTGTGTGCTCGCCCGTGAAAATTCCGATGCGCACATGTTCTTATTGCATAGGGTGATTGCTCTTAGTGACACGTATATCATGATGCAAGGTGATGGCAACTGGACGGGCACGGAAACCTGTTTGCGCAGTGAGGTGATAGGCAAAGTCACCCATGTCATCCGATTGGGTAAGACCTATCCTGTGGATGGCAAGATGTGGAAACGTTATTCTGCTGTGTGGGCTATCTTGACTCCTATGCGTCGTTGGTTATTGGCCATCTACCGTAGAATCCCTAAAAAGAAATTGAAATAGACAGAATATAGAAACAAGATATGAAAAAGAAACCCGGATTTGATCTCCACGAAATAGGAGATACTTTTATGATCACAGCTGATGGATCGCATGTGGATTTTACACAAGTTATCAACTTAAATGAAACAGCTGCATATATTTGGCAGCAGTGTCCTGTTGGCCAAGAAGTCAACCATCAGGAGTTGGTCGATGCCTTGATGAAAGAGTATGAAGTCGATGAATCATTAGCCCAAAAAGATGTGCATGATTTATTGCTCAAATGGGTCGAAATCGGATTATTTGAATCATAACGATTACTTGTCGCCATGTCAAAAAAAGCGAATCATTTATCTCCATTCAATATACAGTTGAGTCGTAAAATACTGCGTTGGCTTTGGGAAGTTTCTCAAGGCACACGGTGCAGTATCCTGTTGGTGACGGCTTTAGGTATTGTAGGCGTATTTGTGGGGCTACTAGATATCTGGGTGTATAAGTGGGTTATTGATATCGCGACCAAAGATGTGGAAGGTTCCTTATTGCTTGCAGGTGGGGTAGCCGTGGGGGTACTCTTGTTGACCATGGGACTCGGAGTCTTTCAGAGTTGGGTCAACGTGCGTTTGCAAGTTAAGGCTGGCAATCAGATGCGTCATCGTTTATTTCAACGTCTATTGGCTTCTCGGTGGAATGAGTTAGAACAGTACCATAGCGGAGATGTGCTCAATCGTATAGAACGTGATGGCGGGGCTATCGTGGGACTGCTCACGACTACCGTACCTAGTTTTGTGATTTCGGTGTTGCAGTTTCTAGCTGGTTTTATCTTCTTCTGTTATCTCGATTATCGCTTGGCTTTACTATCGGCGTCTTTTTTGCCCTTGTTGATGTTGGGGGCACGGTTTTATGGCAGTCGCATGCGTCGCTATAATCATCAAATAAAGCAGAGTGGCAGCCACATTCAGGCAGTGATGCAAGAAAGTATTCAGCATCGCACGGTCATTAAAAGTATGGAACAGGGAGAGAATCATTTGTCCAAACTAGAGAGTTATCAAACCACCTTGAGTGATCAGATAGATGTGCGTACGCGTTTCTCGTTGGTTAGTAAGAGCATTATGCAGTTGGGGTTCTCAGGAGGATATATCTTAGCTTTTCTTTGGAGTGCCTATCGGTTGAGTCTCGGGCAAATTACCTTTGGTACGATTACCGCCATGTTGCAGTTGGTCAATAAGGTACAGCGTCCAGCATTTGATTTAACGCGTATGGTGCCCACCTTTGTGGGAGCGATTACCGCAGCAGAACGTTTGATGGAATTGGAAGACTTACCGATGGAGGATGTGTCCAATCGTGTCTTGTTTAAGGAAGCTCCTTTGCTGGTTTTTGATCAAGTCGGTTTTCGTTACGACGATGCTGAGGCAGAGGTGTTGAGAAATTTGTCGATCACTTTAGTACCTGGTAGCCGCTGTGCACTCATAGGCGAGACAGGGGCGGGCAAGACAACAATGATACGGCTATTGTTGGCCTTTGCATTTCCTACCACAGGACGTGTGTATCTCAAAGATCGTGAGCAAGAATTGGCGGTGTCAGCCTATACACGATGCAATTTTGTGTATGTGCCCCAAGGCAATAGCTTATTGAGTGGTACCATTCGTGATAACCTATTAATGGGAGATATTCAAGCCACAGATGAGGCTATGACAGAAGCACTGCGCCATGCGCAGGCTCACTTTGTGTTTGATTTACCCAACTCGATAGATACCTCCATCAATGAACTCGGGGGAGGATTATCCGAGGGACAGGCACAACGCATCGCCATAGCACGTGCGTTATTGCGTCCAGGACAGATTTTATTGCTTGATGAGGCCTCTTCTGCTTTGGATAGTAAGACAGAGGCTGCATTGCTCGATGCTCTTTTTACAGAATATCCCAATAAGACGATTTTATTTATCACCCACGATCAAGCCATCGTAGATCGTTGTGACCAAACGATTCAATTGATCAAACAATAATTATTCGTGATGGTAAGGAGAGCCTTGTAAGATACTCATAGCCCGATACACTTGTTCTACGAAAAACAAACGAATCATCTGGTGTGAGAAGGTCATTTTGGATAGAGACATTTTCTCATGCGCTGCTTGATACACCGCTGGAGAAAATCCATAAGGTCCCCCTATAATAAAGACCAAACGTTTAGGTAGGGTATGCATCTTATGAGATAGATAGTCGGCAAATTCCATGCTGCGCATTTCCTTGCCATGTTCATCCAGTAAAACGATATGATCGCCTGGTTGTAAGGCCTTAATAATCAGTTCCCCTTCCTTTTCCTTTTGCACCTCATTGGACATCGCCTTTGCATTTTTAAGTTCAGGAATGACCTGCATGCTGCAAGGCAATTGGGTACGTTGTAATCGTTTCAGATAGTCGTCGATAGCAGACACATATAGCTTGTTTACGGTACGACCTACCACAATGAGGGATAACTTCATATTTCTTTTTTAAGTATTCGCAAAGATTAATTATGCCGCAAAGATACAGAAAAGTCCTGTATTCTTCTTATTTTTGTCGCTAGATTTAGAGCCATGTCTCAGACAGCTCATGTATATCCATTTTTATTTTATTTTTATATGACAACTAAAAACTCCCTTACTGAAACTATTTGTAGCGCTATGGAACGATTGCAGATTGAGCAACTTACCCCTATGCAGCGCGACATGCTTGCCCAGTTTGGGAAGCAACAAAATATGACGCTTCTGGCCCCAACTGGGTCGGGCAAAACCCTCGCTTTTTTACTTCCTCTATTAGAGCAAGTGCAAAAGCAACCACAACGGCTACAGACTATTATCATTGCCCCTAGTCGCGAGTTGGCCATCCAAATAGATAGTGTGTGGAAGTCCATGAAATCTCCTGCACAAAGCGTGTGCTGTTATGGTGGTCATGCCATAGCCACAGAAAAAAAAGATATTGCTCGTGTACGTCCAGCTTTGATTATCGGTACGCCAGGGCGTTTGCTAGACCATCTCGATAAGGGAAATATCAATGCCAAAGGCGTGATCTCTCTAGTGATTGATGAGTTTGACAAGTCGCTCGAATTAGGATTCCAGGAACAAATGGAATCTATCATGGCTTATCTACAGAGTTTAAAACAAACGATTCTTTGTTCGGCAACTGATATTGATGAACTCCCAGAATTTGCGTCTATTGAAGAGGCCATTCGTGTCGATTATTTGGATGGAGGCTTGGTGCAATCAGCAGTAGATGATGCGGAAGAACCTGCTAGTCGCTTGCAGATGTATCGTGTAGTCTCTCCAGCCAAAGATAAGATAGAATGTCTGTATAATCTGCTTTGTACGCTAGGAAATGAATCGACTATGCTGTTTTGCAACCACAGAGCCAGCGTTGATCGTATCTACAAACTACTCAAGGAGAAAGGTATACTGGCCGTCCGTTATCATGGCGGTATGGAACAAATGGATAGGGAACGATCACTGTACACCTTCCGTACAGGAAGTCGCCATCTGTTGGTGGCTACCGATCTAGCCGCTCGTGGATTGGATATTCCAGAAGTGCAGCATGTCATTCACTACCATATGCCTATCGATCAAGAAGCCTATACACACCGTAATGGACGTACCGCTCGTTGGACATCCACAGGGAGTGCCTATGTTTTGCTGCATGGAGAAGAAAAAATGCCTGCCTATTTAGAAGAGCTTCTAGACGAGATGCCTATTTTGGAATTGCCTGCACAACCTACATCTATCCCTAAACCAGAATGGGCCACTGTATATATCGGCAAGGGAAAGAAACATAAGTTGAGCAAGATGGATGTAGTTGGCTTCTTATGTAAGAAAGGGCGCCTATCTGCTCAAGATTTGGGACTGATTGTTGTTCAACCCACTTGCTGCTACGTTGCTGTGCGCAGACGTAAGTTGAAAAGTCTCTTGCAACTTGTGCATAATGAGAAGATTAAAGGGCTTAATACGAAGATAGAAGAGGCCTACGGCTAGCAAGTATATCATAGCTCGCTCTTATATACTTGCTAGGTGTGTTGTCAAGTATATAAGAGCGAGCTATGATATACTTCCCAGTGAGCTATGATATACTTCTAGTTAAGACGAGATATACGTGTCAGGAAGTCTTCGTGTCAGTGTCTGAGAATGCAGATCAGAAATGGATTATTTTGCGTTAAATAACTTGTCCATTTTTCTGATATTCATAAAAAGGATTACGCCACCTCCTATGCCAATTAGTGCTATAAATAGTGGAGTAATATAATCTTCAACACGGCTGCTATCCATGGACGTATAGAGGGTACCTGCCAGTAGACTTGCGATAATCAAGACATATACTGTGAATGCAGCATAGGATATTATAGAATTGTGTTTGTAGTGTTGTCTGAAAAGGGGATTGTCATATTCATTTGATACAAAGGGAACTTTTGGACAATGAGCGATTAGTTCGCAATAGATTGCATCATAATCTTTCATTTCAATGGTCGTTTCGCATAGTCGTCCTTTGGGAGATAGAAATTGAATACGTACTATGTTTGAAAAATTTACAAAAGGTATCCATCTCCATTTTGGTGTGTCGTAAATACCAATAATTGTATCATAGGCAATCTTACGAGGTGTGCCTCGCTGGTCAAAAAATGTAATATACTCTTCTTCAAAAAAGACTTTAGAGAAGTACGATACTAGTTTGCCAATAAATAATATGGTGGAAAATAGGGTTATGAATCCCCATAATATCCAACTATTGGAGATACAACCAAAATAAATGGAAGCGGCAATCATAAGTACATTCCAGGCTATTTTTCCCATATTTACCAAGCTGGGAATACTTGTGTGATAGTTTTCTTTCTTCATTGTCAAAACGCGTTATAAAAATACATATCTTTGTGCAAGTTTGTACAAAGATATGTATTTTATTTGACAAAAAGATGCTTATCGTGTAAAAATGCAGCAAAATATTATGCCAATTTTTTGCTTTGAACTCCTAGGATCACATTGCGTGTATAGGCAATAAATCCGAATGACTGTCCTAATATTAAGACTGGATCGCGTCTAAGCACCGCATAAGCGATGATGATACTTGAACCTACCAAACTGATGATCCAGAAACCAATGGGCAGTTCTGCTTTTTTCGTCTTTAGGGTCGTAATCCATTGATATACGAAGCGCAAAGTAAAAATAATTTGTCCAGCAGATCCCATAATAATCATCCATAATGGCACCTCTTTTTGTTGGAAAAATTGCTGCACAAAACCATCGAAATCTCGCATCACAATGCCCACTGCTAGCCATGGCGTTCCCAACAATACAGCGCGTAAAGGTAGCGGAATCGATGACCAGAAACCTTTTAGATTGAGATTCCATATATAAATATAATAGGCAATTAGCTGCCCAAGCAATATCGAAAAATCATCACGTAACCATCCGTAGATAAAAAGCAAATAGCTTCCTAGCATACTTAATATCCAGAATAGTGTAGGAGATACGATCTTCTTTTCACGCTCCGACATGATCCACTGTACGAGGATACGTGAAGAGAAGAAGAGTTGAGCCAATAGGCCAATCACATATATAATCATCCGCGGAATCCTTTTTGATCTATATTATTGTCAGCCACACGGTAATTGATATATCGATGTGCCATCCATCGATACGCAAAACAATCTTTAAATGGAGAGATCATTCTATTCCAAAGATTGTACTTGGATACCCCAGCTACACGAGGGAAGTGGCGTACCGGAGTTTCGATATATGCTCCACCTTCTTGAAGTAAAATCAAAGCAGGTAGAAAGCGATGCATTCCTGTGAAGAAAGGGATGCGCTTCGCGTAGGATGTTTGCAATACTTTGAGTGGGCAGCCTGTATCTGTTGCTCCATCTTTGGTCATCATGCGACGAAAACCATTGGCAATACGCGATTGAAAATTCTTAAACCATGAATCCTTTCTGTCTGCTCGAATCCCCATCACTAGTGGATAGCTATCAGCAGATTCAAGCAACTTATTAAAGTCCTCGGGAGCCGTCTGTAAGTCGGCATCAATATATCCCACAAATGGACTTTGAGCTAAGTCAAATCCAGCTTTAATGGCTGCACTAAGTCCAGCATTTTTCTCGAAACTCACGTAAAAGAAATGTTCGTTTTGCGCACATATCTTCTTCAGTCCATCTTCACTGGCATCTTTCGAACCATCATTGACAAATAGTACACAAGCACTCTTGCTAGCTATTGGGAGATAAGCTCCAAGCTTTTCTTCCAACATATGTATATTATCTTCTTCGTTATATACTGGTACAATAATGGTAAAATCGTAATTTTTCGTAGGGTTCATATTTCTTCTTTTATTTGTTCTTGATAAGTGTAACATAATACTCAAATGTTTTGCTATGATGTTTGTCTGAACGAGGTCGACGATTATTATCATAGAAACCTATATGGGTACAGTTTAATTGATTGATTACAGAGTCGGGTAATGTCTCTTCGAGAGGTTTATGAGTCATCAGTACGAACGGCGCTTTGGCTTGTAAAGTCTTAAGATCTGCTGCAGGTAGATTATGAATCTCCTTGTGCATCTCATAGACAAACTCTATACGTACAGGTTCATCTGGCATGGCCAAATAAGGCAGCGGTTGTAAGGCTTCGATATGTCTGGTTTCACCAATTGATTTAAACTCAGGATTGTTGACCAATCCACCTATATATGGCATCATAAAACATTCGACCACTAGAAATAAAGCAGCCACTCCGTAGACCAATCTATTGGGTTGCTCCTGCTTAGTTGATTTAAATAAATACACCGCAATGCCCCACAACAGTATAGCCAATAGTAGAATCTGCCAAAGAGGTACCAATCCACGGCGTACCAGAAAGACATATCCTAAAATAGGGAGTACAGCTACCACAGTAGTTATGAGGTAAGCATTGACCTTAAAGACCACACGTTGGCCCTTAGCCAAATGATTTCTTTTGAATTTTTCTGCCCAAAATGTGATTAAAGCCCCTATTGTATATGCAGCTGGCATTAATATAGGGAGTAAATATCTTTTTTTCTTTTCTGGTAAAAGAGAGAGCAATATTAATTGGGCAGCCAACCAAGCCAAGGTGTACCATGTAGTACGTGGCACTCGTTTACTTTTGCTGATAGCTATCGGTGTAATGATTGCAGAAATCAACATCAATGACCACACACCTGTTTCCAAGAAGAAGGTCTTATAATAATGCCAAGGACGCACATTGCGATTGGCCCATGCACCTGTTTCCTTATTCATCACATAATCCCATTTATCTGCATGGAAAGTGATGATTAAGAAATACCACCATCCACCTATGATGACAGTGACCAAAATCATAGTCAATATAGGCCATAGTTTTCTCCTTCTATGTACGTCACCGAGCAATGGTAAAGTCAATAAAGCAGGCAAGAGTAGGGCATAAAACGATACAGGCCCCTTACTCATAAAAGACAGTCCCATGCAAACCCCAGCCGCGAGAAATCCTCCCCACTGAGCCCCTTCACGCCGCAGAGCGCGAATCATAAAATAGATCGCTCCCATCATAAAGGCATGGCAGTAGATATCCCACGATGCCGTACGTCCCATGAGCACAATATTATAAGACGTCATTAGAATGAGTGACGAGATAAATGCATATTCCTTTTTCTTGGTCAACTCTTCGCCAAGACTATAAAAGAAGTACACCAAAAGCAATGCAGCCAATCCTGCCATGACCCGCTGCATGCCGATATTATCCGGAGACAGCAGTTCGGCACCCGCTGCTATCCACGTGGGCAACGGTGGTTTTTCAAGTCGCAACTCTCCATTCATCGTTGGTACTATCCAGTGTCCTTGATAGACCATCTCCCTTGCAGTAATGATGTTTCTAGACTCCATGATATCGGCCAATATCACTTTGTTGTGAACAAAAAAAGCCGCTATCCCGAGCAAGAATAGAATAATTAAATGTTTTGTTTTTTGTGCCATAACATTCTTTGTTTTATGTGTTTCTATGCATTTTGCGCACCATTATTTTTTCAGAAACATAGTAAACCAATCCATTTGTTGCGAGATACCCTCTTTGAGCGATGTTTGAGCCACATACCCAAAGTCACGTTCAAACTTTGTGATATCTGCATAGGTTTGATAAACATCCCCTTTTTGCATCGGTACAAACTCTTTGATTGCTTCCTTGCCTAGTTTTTCTTCAATCGTGTGTATAAAATCCATCAGCTGCACTGGATGTCCGCAACCAATATTGTAGATTTCTGAACGCGTACTAGTCACCTCAGCATCTACTGTTCTAACGACTCCTTCGATAATATCATCGATATAGGTGAAATCGCGAGATAGATTGCCATTATTAAATACACGTATCGGTTTATCGTGTAAAATAGCATCAGCAAAAAGCCATGGAGCCATATCGGGACGTCCCCATGGTCCATAAACCGTAAAGAAGCGTAAAGCTGTTGAATTTAGTCCATATAGATCGGCGTAGACATGCGCCAATAATTCATTGCTTCGTTTAGTCGCTGCATAGACAGATGCAGGATCGTCTACTCGGTCATCTTCTGCAAAGGGCACTTTTTTATTTCCCCCATAGACCGAACTTGAAGAAGCATATACTAAGTGTCGTACCGATTCGCTAGCACGGCAGCACTCCAACACATTGGTAAAACCACGCATATTGCTGGTGATATATGCTTGAGGATTCTTGATGGAGTATCTCACTCCCGCCTGCGCAGCCAAGTTGACCACTACATCGAAGGCATATTTATCGAAGAGTGCTTTCATACTCTCTTCATCTTCAAGTTTTAACTGTATAAATGTATAACTTGGAAATTCAGAGCTAGATACTTCTTCTCCATATTTGATGTGCTCTCTGGAGATACCTCCCCATTCCAAACGAGCATATTTTAAGTTAACATCGTAATAATCATTGATGCAATCAATGCCTATAACATTATCGCCTCTACTGGCCAAACGACGTGCTAAGTAGCTACCGATAAATCCAGCGGTACCTGTGATAAGTATTTTCATTCTGTTTGATTTAGTCTTTGATCTATAAATGTCTAGAACAATAGAGACAAAGGTACAATTTCAGACGTTTCCACAGGCATAATTGCCGTAAAAAAAAAGTTTTTCGTGTGTTATTCAGTTTTTTTACAGAATTGGAAACACGCATGTAATAATATGCCATATACAGTACTCAGATTGTATAAATCGAGTACTCATCTCTACAGATCTAACAAATAAAAGTCGTACCCGTTACTCTGAGTACGACTTATACATCGTTTTTTCCTTATTTTGTTGCCACACTTAGCAACGCTAATACCATGTTTCCTTCACATTTTAGATCAAAATACTTATTCTACATTTCTTAGATAGCATAAGATCGGAAAAGTTTAATCTAAAAATGTTTTATTTTTCATTTCATCCCTTATCGTAGATATATGGTAGCACACAGGCTACTGGTTATACCTATCTACGAAAGCTTTTACTTTGTTGGTATATTGGGTAGGAGCTGTTTTATAAGCAAAGGCATGCGTTGCACCAGGGACAATCCATAATTCCTTGGTGCCCCTTTTGGCTTTATACAATGTATGCACCATCCACGTAGGCACATACGTATCTTTATCCCCATGTATAAAGAGCATAGGTTTGTCACACTTGGCCACTTGTTTCAGTGCCGATGCTTGTTGAAACGACCAGCCATATCTAATTTGACTGATAAGGCTGGCTATATTTAGTACAGGAAAAGTAGGCAGAGAATACTTCGTTTTTAATTCCCCTGCAAATTCGTCCCACACAGAAGTATAGCCACAATCTTCAACAAAACACTTGACATAATCAGGTGTTTTTTCACCAGATACCATCATCGTTGTTGCCGCACCCATAGAGATCCCATGCACCACCATATCGGTATGTCCACCCCACAGGTTGTTGGCCACTTTCATCCATTGCAACACATCGATGCGGTCATCCCATCCCATTTGGACGGCATCCCCTTCACTGGCACCATGATATTCGAGTTCGGGTAGCAATACATTATACCCTAGTTGATGACCATATAGATAGGCGATATGCATCATACGCATTGCATTAGCCGTATATCCATGCACCACAATGGCCGTTTTATTGGTGGCACTATCTGCAGGAATATAAAAGGCATGCAAGCGATTGCCCTCTTGGTCCGTAATGAGCGTATCCAATAAGCGATGCTCCTTGTACAACTCCCTTTGCCAATTGTGTTCGGTAGGGTAGCGTGCTGCCATCAAACTATCCGTCCACAACATATCACGTTGCGGACCATTGGGAGTGAGAGCTGTATTGACCATATACCATGAAGTGGCTAGTACCGAAAGTACAAAAATAACCACTAAGACCAATAAAGCTCTAATAGTTAGGTATTTATTTCTCATGACTGTGCGTTCCAAATCTCCCAACTAACCTCGGCTTGCAGGATGAGCATTTCCAAGCCATTCTTGACCTTGGCCCCTTGTGCCCGTCCTTTTTGCATGAACTTAGTATCACTAGGATTGTAGATTAAATCGTATAAGACATGATCACTTGTGAGCAGTTCATAGGGAATATTAGGACACTCATTAGTATGTGGAAACATGCCCACAGGGGTACAGTTCACAATTACTTTATGCTGATCTAAGACCTCAGGAGTGAGTTCGTCGTACGTGTATGTCGAGTCATTGCGATGTTCACGAGACACAAACATAGAAGCTATTCCCAAACTCTTCAAACCGTGGTATACCGCTTTAGAAGCCCCACCAGTGCCCAATATAAGCGCATGGGTATGCTTCTTGGCATCAATCGTCGGTTCGATAGATTTGGTAAATCCCACAATATCCGAATTGTATCCGATCAGTTTGACTTTCTCTCCATCCCTGATGACACGAATCACATTGACCGCCCCCACAGCCCCCGCTGTTTCTGGGTCTAAGCCATCCAGATA
This sequence comes from Bacteroidaceae bacterium, assembly GCA_963668535.1. GTDB lineage: Bacteria > Bacteroidota > Bacteroidia > Bacteroidales > Bacteroidaceae > F22. Next base: position 464,036 of record OY764867.1, on the reverse strand, counting down.
AGGAATCACCTGCTCCTTATATGGTATCGTTACATTAAGTCCCGCAATTTCAGGGTTGTTCAAGACAATGCTTTCAAACCAATCAATAGAAGCAATTTCATAATTGACATATTCTGCATCTATCCCCTCATTTTGAAATCTCTCGTTAAAGTACCCAATCGAAAATGAATGCTTCAAAGGGTAACCAATCAATCCATACTTTCTCATTGTTCGCGTGTTTTAAGGTTATACTTCTATTTGATTGCCACAACATGTGTACATAAACCGCCAGAGAGTCGTTCAAACCACACCTCCGAGAAGCCCAAATGCAATAGACTCTCCCTCAATACCTCTCCCTGTGGAAAAGCTTTGATCGATTGCGTGAGGTAACTGTACGCTCCTTTATCTTTACTCATCAATCCACCGATAAATGGCATCCACCACTTACTGTAGATATAAAATCCCTGTTTCATAGGAAAGCACTGTGGTTCCGATAACTCCAAAAGCACCACTCGGCCCCCTGGTTTTAACACACGCCACATTTCCTTTAGTCCCGCATCGAGATCTTCAAAATTTCGTATACCAAATGCTGCTGTAATCGCATCATAGGTATTGTCTTGGTATGGGAGTGCCGTACAATCTGCTACTTCAAATCGGATGCGAGATGTCAAGTCCAACTCAGCCACCTTTTTCTCTCCGACCTGCATCATACCTGTAGAGATATCCGTTGCCGTCACTTGCAATGTAGGCATTGCACGACATGCATGAATGGCCAAATCACCCGTACCCGTTGCAATATCCAACAACGTGTGCGGTTGTGCCTTCTTCAGTCGATTAATCGCCCTTCTACGCCATATCTTATCAATGCCAAGAGACAAAGCATGATTGAGCACATCGTAACTATGTGCTATATTATCAAACATATGAGTAATCAATACATGTTTCTCCTCTTTCCCATTGTATGGCTTAACTTTTTCTTGCTCGTATCCCATGCTAAGTGCTAATTTAGGAGGGCGTGTCTCAAAAGACACGCCCTCACTGTAATCTTATTTTCATCCAGGTCTAATGACCTAGTTGAGATGTCATACATCCCTTGTTATGCGTTGTCTGCTACATTGGTCAAGTAAGCATCAACATTCTTCTGGATGCGCGTTTCGATATCAGTATTATCAGCTGGTTCAAATTTTTCTCCTGTGATATGTTCGAAAAGTTCGATATACCGTTCGCTGATACTATTCACTACTTCAGGCGTCATTTCAGGCACCTCTTGTCCAGCTTGTCCTTGAAATCCATTGTCCATCAACCATTCACGTACAAACTCTTTAGAGAGTTGTTTTTGTGGTTGTCCAGCTTCAAAACGTGCTTGGTAGCCTTCTGTATAGAAATATCGGCTAGAGTCTGGTGTGTGAATTTCGTCCATCAGATAGATTGTACCATCCTCAGTATAGCCAAATTCATACTTTGTATCCACCAAAATCAAGCCACGTTCAGCCGCCATTTCTGTACCTCGCTTAAATAGTGCTAGCGTATATTGCTCCAATATAGCATAATCTTCTGGAGAAACCAAGCCTTGCGCCAAAATTTCTTCCTTGCTGATATCCTCATCATGCAATCCTAGTTCCGCTTTGGTTGTAGGCGTAATGATAGGTGTTGGAAATTTTTCGTTCTCACGCATTCCATCAGGTATAGTCACGCCACAGAATTCACGCACCCCTTTTTTGTAGGCACGCCAAGCGCTACCACATAGATATCCGCGCACAATCATCTCCACAGGATACCCCTTGCAACGTATCCCCACAGTCACCATAGGATCGGGAGTCGCTTCTTTCCAGTTCGGGCAGATATCCTCTGTCGCATCCAAAAATTTAGCCGCAATTTGATTCAGCATCTGTCCCTTGTAAGGAATACCTTCTGGTAAGATCACGTCAAATGCCGATATACGGTCTGTCGCCACCATCACTAAGCGGTCTTTTCCTATGCTATATACTTCACGTACCTTGCCGTGATAGACATCGCGTTGTCCTGCAAACTGAAATGTTGCTTGTACTAATGCTTTGCTCATTGTTTTGTTTTTGTTTAAATATAATGGTTCATTTATTGTGCTTATTTCGTGGGGGATGCGCTAGATCGTATTGCCAGCCAGTGGCTCCTTAAGCTTATCTTCCCGTCGTTTCTTTTCCTCCTGGTCATGATGCTCATAAGCATCCACCACACGCGTTACCAGTTGATGTCTTACGATATCTTCGCGGTCCAATTTGATGAAAGAGATACCAGGCACACCTTGTAAGATATGCATCGCCTCTCTCAATCCCGAACGTTGTGATGGCGGTAGATCGACCTGCGTCATATCCCCAGTCACAAACATCTTAGAATTGATCCCCATACGCGTCAAGAACATCTTAATCTGCTGAGCCGTCGTATTTTGCGCTTCATCCAAGATCACCACAGCATCGTTTAGCGTACGTCCACGCATAAAAGCCAGCGGAGCGATTTGAATGACGTTATTCTCCATATATTCCTTCAGTTTCGCTGCAGGAATCATATCTTGAAGCGCATCATACAGTGGTTGAAGATACGGATCGATCTTCTCCTTCATATCCCCAGGTAGAAAACCCAGTTTCTCGCCCGCTTCCACAGCAGGTCTACTTAAAATGATTCGTTTGATTCGTTTTTCTTTGAGATATTTGACCGCTAGCGCAATGGCTGTATACGTTTTACCAGACCCCGCAGGTCCCACGGCAAATATCATATCATTTTTATCAAATGCATCGACTAAACGTTTTTGATTATCACTGCGCGGTGTGATCGGTTTGCCCGTCACACTAAACACAATGATCTCATTATGGTGTCGTTTCTTGGGCCCTTGGCCTCTCACCACACGTATGATATCCTCTTCTGTCAGTTGATTAGTGGATGCGCAATGCGCCTCCAATTGGCCAATATGCTCCTCAAATGCTGCCATTTCTTCGGCGTCGCCCATTACCTTGATGACGTTATCACGCGCCACAATGCGTAATTTGGGATATAGCGATTTTATCGTTTGCATGTTGGCATTATTGATCCCATAAAAGATCACTGGATCTACATCTTCCAGTACGATAATTTTTTCTATCATTTAGTCCGTTTAGTCGTTTAGGAATAGTGATGCCCTTCAATTGTGCATCCTAGAGCGCAAATTTACGGAATCTCATTGAAAGTTTACGCAATATTTCTGCTATATTTGCAGATGAATATCAATTTAACATCCAAAAAAAGATTTTCATGCGTATCCGATCCTTTTCCAATGCCCTTTATGCTCTCACAGTTATCCTTACACTAAGTACTACTACAGCATGTACTGCATGTAGTAGCGGCGATGAAAACAATAAACTAGACAATCCTCCCAGCAGTATTCCCCATTTGGGCAATGTCAATAGATTTCAGCGCACCTTTCATGCCCTCAATGACGTACATCTAGCGTGCGCCCATCGTCTGGGCGTGTCACCGATAGCAAATAGAAAAGAAGCCGAAGCCTTAAGCAGCAAGCTTAAAAATATAACACACGGAGAGGATTATGTCATACAGAAATTGACCTATTCCATTCCATATCTCGTGCGACCAGCCAAAGAATTATTGTGCGATATTGCACAAACCTTTCGTGATTCCCTAAAAAGCAAAGGCTATACCGACCACAAAGTCACCGTCACCTCCGTGCTTCGTACCGAGGCAGACGTCAAACGCCTTCGTCGTCGCAATATCAATGCTTCGGCTAAATCATGCCACCGTTTTGGCACCACCTTCGACATCAGTTGGAAGCGATTTAAAAAAGTCGATACCTCCTGGTTTGCAGCTAAACGCAAGAAAGCCAGTATCCCTATTTTGAAGCAAGTACTAGCTCAAGTACTGCGCGACAAACAGCTCGAACAGCGTTGTTACGTAAAGTATGAAGTCAAGCAAGCATGCTTTCATATTACAGTCAGAAATTAGCGTACACGGCTTTAACTCCCATTATACATGACCCATAGATACTTTATATATTTAGCCTACGACGGCACCGATTATTGCGGCTGGCAAATTCAGCCCAATGGCCGTAGCGTACAAGAAGAAATCAGTACCGCCCTCAGCACATTTTTGCGTCAAGACATCCTCATCACCGGCGCAGGGCGCACCGATGCTGGAGTACACGCCCGCATGATGGTGGCCCATTTTGATTTTCCCGATGCCCTAGACACTCAGCAGATCGTGTTTAAGCTCAACCGCATGCTCCCACAAGATATTGTCATTTTCAATGTCGCAGAAGTCGATCCCCAAGCCCATGCACGTTTTGACGCCACCTATCGCACATACAGATACTACGTCACCACCCGCAAAGATCCCTTCCAGCGTCATTATGCTTGGCGTCTACCCATGACCCTTGACTACAAGAAAATGAACGAAGCCGCCCAGCACCTCTTTGACTATACAGATTTCACCAGCTTCTCCAAGCTACATACAGATGTCAAAACCAATGATTGCAAGATCATGGCCGCCGAGTGGGTACAAATAGACGATACGACTTGGTGCTTTATGATTCAAGCCGACAGATTCCTGCGCAATATGGTGCGTGCCATAGTGGGCAGCCTTGTCGAAGTAGGGCGTGGCAAGTGGACCATCGATGAGTTCTGCGAGATGATTTGTGCCAAAGATCGCAGCCAAGCTGGCATGTCCGTTCCTGGTCACGCCCTCTTCTTGGAAGATATCGGCTACCCCTACTAGTCTGCTATTCCCGCTAGTGCCCAGCGCTTCATATCCATAATAATAGACAACAGAAATACAAAATAGATTCCATATGGTATGGTTACTCATGGCCTTTGCATCGGCTACAATGCTCGGCTTTTACGATGTCAACAAGAAACTATCCCTTCGAGATAACGCCGTTCTTCCAGTACTTTTCCTCAACATCCTTTTTTGTTGTGCCTTTCTGATACCATTGATTGGTATCTCAACCTATGCCCCCCACATCCTTCAAGATACCCCTTTTTACGTTGCCCCCATCACCTGGCAACAACATCTACTCATCTTCATAAAGAGCTTGATTGTACTTGGTGCATGGATAGGAGGCTATATTGCCCTCAAGCACCTTCCCCTCACCGTCGTCGGTCCCATCACCTCAACTCGGCCAGTTCTAGTACTCGTAGGCGCCCTCTTGTTTTTTGGCGAAACACTCAATATATACCAATGGGTTGGCGTCATCGTCACCGTTATAGCCATTTATATGATGGGCCTTTCAGGAGCTCGTGAGGGCATTCATTTTCGCAACAACCGATGGGTCTGGATGCTAGGCATATCGGCCGTATTGGGAGCTGTCAGTGCTCTTTTTGACAAGTACCTGATGAGCAGTCTCGACGACAAGATACCACCACTAGCCGTCTTGTCCTGGTATATGACCTACCAACTTATCGAGATGGGCTTGATGCTCCTAGTCCTTTGGTACCCACAGCACAAAAAGACCACCCCCTTCCAATGGCGCTGGTCCATCCCCCTCATCTCTTTATTTATCATCCTAGCCGATTTTATATACTTTACCGCCTTGTCGCAAGACGGAGCCATGATCTCTGTCGTATCCATGGTGCGTCGCAGTAGTGTCCTCGTTTCTTTTACCCTCGGTATCTTTTTATTACGTGAAAAGAACATAAAAAGAAAAGCTTTTGCCCTCAGTCTTATCCTGCTTGGCATGATATTTTTGTATATTGGTACCCAGTATGGTCGATAAGCCCTACCAACACTCGAATCAAACAAAATAATATGATAATGAAAACCATTCAAACATACCGATTATTCCTTTCCGCATTGCTGCTATGCCTAGTAGGCAGCACCCCGCTAACCGCCCGTAATATAGGACAATTTTTTGTGCAGATGCCCTCATCTGTACTTCCCCTGTTTAGTGATGTCAATCGCGCCGATTGCATTGATTTTATTGCCAGCCATATGGAAGCTAAGATCACCAATAGGCTCAATGGGCAGAGTGTGATGGATACCCTGACCACCAACTACCTACACATACAAGTCACAAAAGCGAGCACCTTCGCCATGAAGATGCTCGCCAATAAGAAAGACACCCTGTTTGTCGTGGTGCATACCGTCAAAGCTCCAGAAGCCGATAGTGAAATCAGTGTCTACAATCAGCATTGGCAGAAACTCAAGACGGCCAAATACGTCAATGTGCCTGTACTCAAAGACTTTCTAAAAGCACCCGTGGGCAATGAAATCACCCCCGAAAATAAGGCCAGCATACAGACCTTCGAACATCTTCAGCAACTCTTTACCATGCTATTGATGCAAGCCGAGATATCGCCAGCAGACAATGATATCACCTGGACCTGCACCACACCAGAAACGTTTTCTGAAGATAATCAGAAGAAATTACAACCTTACTGGAGAGGCCAGATTGTACGCAGTATCCTAGCTTACTAAGCCATCGTTACTTGCCCATCCATAAATTCTGAATCACCTAGTTGTGGTCGTTATTAACTAAAAGGACATTTTCCATCTGATAGAAGGCAAGATGGGTAAAATACTCAATTGTTTCCAATTTCCGTCGTCATAAAAATACGTGTAACTATTATGGCGATTCAGCACATTATACACCATACATGTGATTTCGTGTCGGTGTCTTTTGGTTTGCCAAAAGAAAGAATATCCCACATCCACACGAAGATAATCAGGCATTTTTACCGCATTCTTTTTCGACATGATTACCTGATTTTCTCCATAATATTTTTCATCTGTTGTTTGATCGATATATGTATACCGTCCACCCCAATAAGGCAATAGCTCTCCTTGATAAGATGACACAGGCATCGTGATATGATTACCACTAGAGAATGTGAGCGACACATTGGCTTGTTGGAAAGCCTGTTTTTTCTTCACCGTAATGCATTGCAATAATCCATTCAATACATGTCGTCGATCAAATTTAAATGGAAATGTTTCCCCGTTGTTAATCGTTCTATACGTACGATCCGTTTTAGACCAAGTGTAGGACAGAGATCCATTGAATCGTCCTTTTCGACGCTCTATCCAAGCTTCAAATCCATACGATTTGCCTTGTCCAGTTTCTGTATCCTCCTGCCAGTCTAAATTTGCGGCAGCAAATATATTTTGCATGCTTTTGTAGGCCACTAAGTTGTGCATACGCTTATAATACCCACCAAAAGAAGCCGACCAAGATTTATAATTCCAATAAGTTCCCAAATAATATTGATTGGAATACTCAGCAGGTAAGTCCTTAGTACTAGGCACCATAATATTTAAAGCCCATCCCACAGGCAATCCTTCCAGCGTGTGGTGAAACTGATGCATCTTATCATACGTAAACTCAATACCCATATTTTTGCATATATCGTAGGACACCAAGGTGTGCAGGTCTACCTTATTGTAGGTGCTGTATCCTTCTCCATTAAAGCCCGTCCAACGCACACCAGCCAATATCTTGAATTTATCCTTCACTTCCCATTGGGCGTCACCATATACAGCCAGCGAAGAGTTCCAGTAATCTTTGGTATGATCCTGAATATCATGTACATTTTCCATATACTCAGTGACTGGCCTATAGTACAACCAATCATAATCCATACCTGCATGTAGCTTCCATTGATCATAATCCATAGTTAGTCTACTGTGAGATCCTATATCACTGTGCACAGACGAGAATCTCAAGCCATCTCTATTTTTTTCTTTTTCCGATGCATATTTATGACTCGACTTGTTTGAAAAGTAGCTACAATACACTGTTTGTTCGAAATGTATGTGATTATTGACCTCACTTTTCCAGCCCATCTTAGCCAAGTAATTGTCCCATCCTATAGAAATATCATACGCACTGACATCTGAATCATCGCTATCATCATCTTGATTCAATGCTAATTTGTCGTGACTGATATATCCCATAGCGTTCACACTATTGGCATCATTGATTTGATAATGCACTTTGGCATACACATCGGCTACACCTATTTTGAAATTATTGGCCGAAATATCCGCATCTTCATCATCATCATCAGATTTATTGCTGTACATTTTATCTACTAGCCACTTTTCGATGCCCAGCATGGTTGTTCTGCCAGCTATTTGATAAGATAGCTTCCCCCTTTTTAGTACCCCGCTTAGAGACATCCCTGCCATTAAAGGAGAAATACTAAAAGAGCCATGACGCATGCCATTGACCGAGATATCTTTGGTCTGCACATCCAGTAAGGAGGACAAGAAATCGCCCGAATGCGCTTTAATACCCCCTATTTGGAATGTGTTTTTCTCTACGATATCTGGATGAAATGTCGAAAAGATACCAAATAGATGTGTCGGAGCAAACACCGGCACTCCATCAAGTTCCACTCGATTATTACCATGTCCGCTACCTCTCACATACAACCCCAGTCCACCTTCCATGCCAGAAGACACTCCAGGAAGCACCTGAATATATCGCAGTATATCTGGTTCTCCAATAGGAGTCACGATGCGTTGCAGTTCGGTATTGTTAAAACTAAATTGATTGTTTCCACGTTTGTTTCTCGCTCCGAGTACCGTGATATTGTCTATATATTCACTCAAGGGATATAGAATACATCGTCTAAAAGTAGATGGTTTTAGTGTGTATTTTTCTATATGATACCCCACTAAAAGGATGGATACTTTGACTTTGCCCAAGCTTTGATATGAAAACTGAAAAGCCCCCGTTTGATCTGTTACTGCCACTTTGATATTGTCCAATATCAATTGTGCATCAGCAAGAGGTGCCCCATAGGGATCTACAACCACCCCTTTGAAGTCTTTACCTGCAACATACAAATTGGTCAATAACAGCACACAAAGTGCGGTCAATAATCTATGTGGTTTCATAAAATTCAATGTATTAATCAACATATGAAGTTGCATTTTGGTAATAACTTACTTCAGCATATGCACCAAATATGCCTAGTCCATTTTGGATATTTGTATAGCTCCCGTGTTCGTCAAACCATTGTACCGGGTCGCCCTCCCCCTCATAGAAAGTCATCTTCTCAATGGTAGATTTATAGTAATGATCCAACGTGGTAGATACACTTCTAAACATGACGTAATATCCAGTACAAGCCAGATGCTCAACAACAAAATCAAAAGGATATTCCCCAGTATTGCTTTTTCCCTCAATCAAGCGGATATAATACTTATGTCCCATTGTTGTCGCATCCTCTCCAATCTCATTATACATACTACTATATTGATTGAAAGAGTCCTCTCCAATATGGCTTGTACCAATGACATTGATTAAGTGAGCTGAAGAATCCTCCGTCAATAATGGATGCTCAAAAACGTAGTCGATTCCCGTTTTATCCGAACTTAAAGCAGACATCCATACTGGATAATCCAATGCCCCGATCTGGCTAAACGTAGAACTTTTTTTTCCTTTTTTACCAAACGGATCATCGTCGTATATTGGGGGAATTGTTGGCATCACTGTTTCAGCCTCAATAAGTGGTTTATCAGGTATCTCTATGGTCAGTTTATAGTGTTTACCTGCCTGCGGAGTACATTGAATGGTCCATTCGTAGTAGCCCGCCTTTTTAAAATGTCCTATCATAACACCTTCTTCGTATAGTGTTACAATGGCTTCTTCACTGACTTCGTCGTACAACCAGGAATGATGAAATTCATCACTCCAAGACAAGCTTGCTTTTTGTACTTCCGAATTGCTTAAAACGCAATTTACAACGAGTTGCTTGTCGACAGTAGGAGGTTGTATATTACTGTCTTCAACGCAACTCGTATGTAGTATGCATATTAAAAAAAGAAGAATGATGGTTTGTTTTTTGATCATTATTTTATTTTTGTTGAAGTCGTTCCTTTAATCCACACATCGTCATCACGTAGCAACGCCACGGTAAATGTTACATCCAAAGGCAGTTCAGTGGGTATTGTCTTGAATTTCAATTCTAAATCTTGAAAAGATAAAGGATGCAAACTCAACCATTGACTAATACTTGTTAGTTTTTTTTCGCTACTCATGCCTAAGAGAAGTTGTTGAGTTTGGTAATTGATCACCTGGTCTGGATAATATGATTCAAGGGTAAAATAATAAGCTAAGTTCTCACCTGGCTGTACACCAAAAATAGTTTTGTCAGCTGTGATTACAAAGTCTTTAACCCCAGTTATACATAAATCTATAGGGTGCATATACGTGCGAGTTGAAAAATAAAAATTGGAAACATCTTCTTCCAAGGCTGTATATAACGCCTCAGATATAGCATAATGACGATTTGTTTTTTTATTCAACAAGTCGTCCATAATGCTTCGAGCAAATAACTTTTCTCCTTCATATGAACATATACCTGGATAAATTATAGAATAATTCTCTGCTTCTTTTATATAGTCATCGTCTTGTTTTTCTCCAATAGCAATATCCATCACAAAATTCGAAACATCTATAGCTTCTGTAGTTAGCCTATTGGTTTTATTTTTATCCCCTGAATGTAAATAAAATTGTTCACCAGATAGCACATTCAAGTTTTCAGCATAAGTTTTAGTAATGTCCAAAATAACATTTTCGCTATGATCATACTTGTCCTTGCATGAGCTGAATAAAAGTAAAAGGCTTACGAGGGTAAAAGTGATCTTTTTCATTATTTTATTTTTGCTGAAGTCGTTCCTTTAATCCACACATCGTCATCACGCAGCAACGCCACGGTAAATGTTACATCCAAAGGCAGTTCAGTGGGTATTGTCTTGAATTTCAATTCTAGTCCCTGAAAAGCCATAGGATGCAAACTCAACCATTGACTGATACTTGTTAGTTTCTCTTCGCTACTCATGCCTAGGAGAAGTTGTTGGGTTTGGTAATTAATCACCTGGTCTGGATAATATGATTCAAGGGTAAAATAATAAGCTAAGTTTCCACCTGGCTGTACACCAAAAATAGTTTTGTCAGCTGTGATCACAAAGTCTTGAACCCCAGTAATGCATAGCTCCATACGGTGTATATACGTGCGAGTTGAAAAATAAAAATTGGAAACATCTTCTTCCAAATCATCATATAAACTTGTAGATATATGGAATGAACGACTTGTTTCTTTATTTAGTAAGTCTCTCATAATAGGATAAGCAAACAACTTTTCCTCTTCATACGCAAATATACCTGGATAAGTTATAGAAGATTTTTCTGCTTCTTCTATACGTTCATCATCTAGTTTTTCTCCAATAGCAATATCCATCACAAAGTTCGAAGCATCTATAGCTTCTGTCGTTAGTCTATTGGTTTTATTCTTATCCTCTGGATGTAAATAAAATTGTTCGCCAGATAGTACATTTAAGGTTTCGGCATAAATCTCGGTAATGTCCAAAAGAACATCTTCGCTATAATCATACTTGTCCTTGCATGAGCTGAATAAAAGTAAAAGGCTTACGAGGGTAAAAGTGATCTTTTTCATTATTTTATTTTTGCTGAAGTCGTTCCTTTAATCCACACATCGTCATCACGCAGCAACGCCACGGTAAATGTTACATCCAAAGGCAGTTCAGTGGGTATTGTCTTGAATTTCAATTCTAGTCCCTGAAAAGCCATAGGATGCAAACTCAACCATTGACTGATACTTGTTAGTTTCTCTTCGCTACTCATGCCTAGGAGAAGTTGTTGGGTTTGGTAATTAATCACCTGGTCTGGATAATATGATTCAAGGGTAAAATAATAAGCTAAGTTCTCACCTGGCTGTACACCAAAAATAGTTTTGTCAGCTGTAATCACAAAGTCTTGAACCCCAGTAATGCATAGCTCCATACGGTGTATATACGTGCGAGTTGAAAAATAAAAATTGGAAACATCTTCTTCCAAATCATCATATAAACTTGTAGATATATGGAATGAACGACTTGTTTCTTTTCGCAAGAAATTGCTTATTGTAGCATAACTGAATAATTTTTCTCCCTCGGATTCATATATACCTGGATAAACTATAGAGTTGCTCTCAACCTCTTTTATATATTCATCATCTAGTTTTTCTCCAATACCAATAGCCATAATAAAATCAGTCGCATCTATAGCCTCAGTGGTTAGTCTATTGACCTTGTATTTATCTCCAGAATGTAAATAAAATTGTTCACCGGATAGCACATTCAAGGTTTCGGCATAAATACCAATAAGGTGTACAATAATATTTTCGCTATGATCATACTTGTCCTTGCATGAGCTGAATAAAAGTAAAAGGCTTACGAGGGTAAAAGTGATCTTTTTCATTATTCTTCAATTTTAAAGTTGTAGAGAATTCTTTTTTTGTATCTGTAATTATCTATTGTTTTCTTTCCATCTTTATCTATATCTGTTACTGTCCAGACATCATTATCCATGGAGAAAGTTTCATCATCGTGATTGCCGTACCATCCGAAATTCATATACCAAACTCTTTGGGTAGTGCCAGGTACACTTGTTGTAGTTTTAGGGCAATTTTTATAGTCCAATTCCGATGATTCTTCGCTTGGAATAACAGTTCCAGGAGTTACCCATGCGTATCTATAGTGATAAACATTTTGTATATCTTTATATCCATCTATTAACCATGCATGTCCGTCTTTATAATAACTATATACAGTGCCAGGATAAATTTTTATATCATGTTTAGTGCAACATGCACTAATACAAACGGGTAAGCCATTGTCTAAGCTTTGTTTAATAATGTCTTCGTCATATTCTGAATAATTGCTGTAAATCCCAACCTGTCCTAACGCATAGCCGAGATCTTTCATCTTAGCACCTGACTCCTTTTCACCGTAACTTGTATCGACTAAATCACCAACATAAGCGATTAATAATGCTGGGTAAAGATACTCTGGTCGATCTAAGTGATACATTCCATAATGGGTCTTGTCATATTGGTAACTAGAAGGGAGTGAATATAAATATGCTTTTTGACCCATAACGGACCATAATGTATCTTGATCAGTAAAGTATGATTTATCAACATCGTCTGTCCAATTTCTTTTACCTCCAGATTTATACATATACTTTGGCACGCCCCATTTATTATGTAAGTAATAAAACAATTGAGCACCAGCTACAGCGACACAACCTGCCACACAATGCTCTTCGGTATCTCCTACTCGAGGAACTCTTTGATTCCATGGCATACTTTGCCCCCACTCAGTTGTTGTTAATTTATCCACTTTTTTGTTTGAGGTATATTCTACCCATGAGTCTATTAGTATTTTATCATAATAGGTTGATCCGCCACCAGACCCAGATCCAGATCCACTTTCACCACCTGAACCACTGCCAGGAATCTCAGTATCTGGAGGAAGAAGTTGCCTTGTTGTCAAACGTTCATTGATAGGCCGAGTCATCATCTTCATGTTTTGCCACATGGTGTAAGTAACGCTGAGTGTGTCTCCAGATGCCACGTTCTGTAGTGCTTTCGTGATATTCATGTATTCATTCAAAGAAAAATAGTGTCCAGAATCAATATCTTCCTTTCTCATGGTCTTTTTTTCGCTGATGGCTAGGATAGGTTTTAGTCTAGCATCTGCCGATATAACAATCCATCCATTCTTAGGAGAAGCATAATTGACCAAGTACATCAATGTATCTGTGCCACTTACAAAAGGAACAACTGAGTCAATGGGGCGCGAAACTTTCTCGCCATTGAAATGAAAGGAGCTAGCGTACATTGTAGCACTTTCTAAAGGTACAAAAAACTTTTTGGAAGAAACATTTTGAGAGATCTCGTTGGTGACTTGCTTAGTTGCCATGTCTTCATCACCCATTGTTGGATCAGAATTACTTGTGCATGAAACTGTAAATAAACACATTAAAACGCAAATTTTCTTCATAACTATATGATTTTTTTAGATTAGTATGATGCAAAAATACATAAATAAAAGTGGTTCATTCGTTTTTAAGAGTTTTTTTATGTGCATTTTTACATTTACTTGACATATGTCAATTGGCTTATTATTTTGTGTCTCTATGATGGTTTGTTTGTGTGTTTTAAATCAATTGTCAATCATTTATTGCTTTGTTGTATGTCTTTTGATAGTTGTCAGCCGCCTCAAACAAATCTTTATAGCACCTTCATCCACCTATGTACCAGTTCTTGATACCTCTTTATCAATCCTTGGACCATTTTTAGTACATTAACCTCTTTTCGAAGGAGATTGTGTATCCCCATTTCCCATAAAGCCATCCTTGTATCGACTTCTGTTTGTATTCGCATCATATCTTCGGCATAGTTATACCTTTGAGCAAACTGAAGCATCTCCTTGTCATCATGAGCAGTTGAAGAGTCATATAACTCATGAAACACGTCAATCTCTAGACGAAAACCTGCGGTTTTGGAAGGGGTGTACGAGATTTGAAGAGGTGGTAGAAGGGTGATATGGTGGCTACAAAATTTTTATGGCTGATCATACAAGACACGAGGGGATGGCTCCCCTCGTGTTGTCTTTATGTTATTTAGTAGTCTTGGATAATTTTCAAAGAGTCCATACGACCATTTTCTCTATTATTAGGCATGACAACAATAGTTATAATCCTTTGTTCATTATATGGATTAGGACCTAGTTGTATTTTTAAGCTTTTTGTAGTAGGGCTGTCTAGTGTCATATTATGACCAGAGAGATAACTAGCATTGCATCCAAATTCATATCCATTTAGTTCACTTTTTTCTTGAGAACTAGGGTCATTGACCCAATATATCGTATCTCCTTGCTCTTTAATGAGATAAAAACTGAATGTATTATTACCAGTTACGGTTGTAGATAACCCTTCCTTTTCTGCATACAGTTTATTCACGGATAAGTCTATATGATTATCCAAATTTTTATGTCTACAGGACGATAATGTTATAATAAATAGTCCTGTACATAAGATTAATATAATAAATGCCTTCATTGTTCTGATTAAATAGCGAGGAGATAGTACCCCCTCGTGTTGTCTTTATGTTATTTAGTAGTCTTGGATAATTTTCAAAGAGTCCATACGGCCATTTTCTCCATCAAGTGGTTCGACAATAATTGTGATTAATCTTTGTTCATTATACGGGTTAGGTCCTAGGTGTATTTGAAATTTGTGACCGATAAGTTTTTCTAATGTCATATTATTACCAGTTATTTTGAGACCATTTTCATATACAAATTCATACCCTTTTAGTTCACTTTTCTCTTGATAACTAGGATGAGTAACCCAATATATAGTATCCCCTTGTTCTTTAATGAGATAGAAACCAAATATATTGTCGCATCTCACCGTTTCTGTAAATCCCGACTTTTCAGCATGCAGTTCATCCACAGATAAATTGACATGATCTCTCTGATCTTTTGGGATACATGATACAAACGCAAGTACAAGTAGTACTATGCTTAGCGTAAATAGAATAAAATGTTTCATTGATTATTTTATTATGGTTTGACAGTGCTTAGTGTATGCAGATAATGTGTACAAACATTATCCTGACCAACTTCTCCTAATGGTATAGGAGTATCAAGTGGTCTTAATATTGAATCTATAGCCCAACCGAAAGTTTCTTCGAAAAAATCACCAATAAACCCTGTTACTTTGTGAAAAATTTTACCGATGTGGAATCCTTTTGTAACAGGACCTTTATTGAGATCAAATAATCCAGAGTGATAGTATCCATCATTAAAGCTCGATTTGTGTCCCATATTGCAGTGTAATAGAGTCTCTTCCTGCACTTCCTGACTATATAATTCAGAATCGCGGTAATGTTTAATGATTCTTCTGCGAACCATATATCCATCTACTACAAAATAGTGCCCATTTATCCATAGCTTTTTGGTCTTTAAATGTTGAAAGTACTTATAACCCTCACTCATTCCAAGTACAATAACAGGTCTTGAATTGTTTAAATCTGACAAAATGTTTTTTAATTTGTAATTCTGCCATTTCCCAGGATGAGAGTAGTGACGTAATTTGAATGGTTTACTCATATCATCATTTAGAATATCTGAAGTAAGATCTATAAATGGGAGAAGGTGTGCAAATCTTACTTCTGAGCGCAAAGTTTTTGCGCTATAAGGGCACACAAAGGTACCATCACCATGATACTGTGCGTGCAATTCTTTCCCTATCTCACGAATTAGTCTTGCCACTTCATTGGTATTTTCGTCTGTCCTATAGGCTGAATTCCAGTTAATTTTTGGTCTTTCGTAATAGGCCATAACTTGTGCATAGGCCACGGGAGCACAGCCAGCTGCTAAACGATCATCGTGGGTCTGACGAATAACAGGTCCTGAACTAAGATAGGGACAAAACATATTGAAAGGTGCTGTTTGGTGATAGTGTATATTTTTAGCTGCCAACATGGGAGCTACTTCTTTTACAATTTCCCAATTGCCATACTTTTTTGTATACACAGGCTCATCTGGTAGTGCATATAGACTGTCTTGTTTTAATTTAGGCCCAACAAGTGATTTGGCTGATTGGGTACTAAGTCTAGAGTGTGGGGCTACTTTACCTTCCGTGTTCATTGTTACAATAGATGGTTCTTGCGGATCATTACTCATGATTACATAACCCTTGTCATCTTTATAATTAACGACAATACCTACAGGCTCATCTTTTTTGAGGCCCCATTCCTTGATTTTGCTTTCTTCTAGCTCAGCATCTCTTACATACAGAGGACGAATTTCTTCTACTTCTCTAGTGATGTTGTTTCTAGTTGCTATTGATGTACTATTTAATAAATTAGTGACATCTTTCACTTGTGCTCGCATTTCATCTGTAATAACAGTCTCTGTGTCTTTTTTAGTCAAGATCTCCGAAGTCTGATCTTCACAAGCACCACATAGCAGTGCAATAGATATGATGACTAATAACTTTTTTTTCATTAGTAAATGGATTACGTTTAATAATTGTTTTTGTAAAATAAGTACGTGGTAAAAATAGACATTCCTTGAGCTGTAGCCAAGAAATAAAGTACGCAATTTGTACGCAAAAGTTCGCAAATAGATACTTTCGAAAGAAATAAAATACGAAATATTTTATTGAAAATAAATACAATTTTAATGGAAATGCGAAGATTTTGTCAAGTCAATTATTTGGAATTATCGAAATAACAACTAGTATGTTTTTTGTTGCTCTGTAGAGGGTGGTGCACTAGCTAGTGTCAATTTGATAGTTCCATAATGTGCCCTGTATTAACTTAAATATTTTGTCAAGTCCTCATTTTGAGTTAGGAAGCAGGGGGTATTTTAGGCGATACATGTGGGGAATGCTCATGTTGTCTTTCGAAGCCAAGAATGGCGAACTCAAAAATCAACATGGGTACAACAAAACTCGTTCATATGGTCTGGATAGCATGTTCAATACGTAAAATATCAGAAGTCAAAGATCAATTTGAGAATGTAGAAACGCCTTAGGGCGCCTCTAAAATTTTCAGTTTGTGTCAATAAGGGTTTAAAGGTAAGACTTTAAGCCCTTTTTTTCAGTGGTCTCAAAAGTGGCGATGAGCTATGCAGGGTGTTTCTTACTTCGTAAGTGACTATGTCATAGTTGATATCAAGCAGTTGGGTTGTCTGCTTGTGGATGAGGGCGAGAATGTAGCACCGCAGCATGTTGAGTAGATGCTGCAGGATGAGATTGAGCGGTGCACATGGCCGATTGTTGTGGTGGGGCATGTGGTGTATTTGGACTAGATCCGATGGGTTATCATAGGGTTGACTAGTCAGCAACGCTCCCTCACTGCGGGGAAGCGGAGTGGATAAATGGACCATTTTTTTCTGTTTTTTCTGTTTTTTTTGTTTCAAAAACCCCTCCCCACCCCTAACCCTAGGTATTAGGTGGGGAGGGCAGGTTTGTATATAGAACTGCATAGTTATCTCTATCTATATCTCTATCTGGTGCAGATTGTGCCAGTTTGTGCTAAAAGCAGTAAAACGGCTATTTGCTACAAATGGGTACATTTTGTACAATTTGTATCATTTTGTACGTTTGCGCACCCTATTTTACCTACTCAAATCGGGCTAATCCCCCTGTTTATCGTCGATTGGCTTTCTTCGACATGTGTACAGCGTGGCCCTTCTGGCACGATATTTTACTCGCTGTCTGTGGGCGACTACATCCTTTCTTTTGTAGTCTATATGCTTTGTATAGAGGCTTTCGAGCGGAAAAACTTGAAAACCTTGGTCTAGGCTGGAGGGACAAATATAAGGGCTATATTGGCTTTTTTATCAGTAAAAATCGCAAGCGCTTGCGATTTGCTAGACATTGGGATGATTAGCGTTTTGCAAGCGCTTGCGTTTTGGGTTGCAAGCGCTTGTACAAAAATACGGAAAACTGTATGTTTGTAGTTTTTGATAAAAATCGCACGTTATTTTTTTTCTTGCAAATCTTCTCCAAAAGCGATAAAATTTATCGGGGATTTTTTCGATTACTCGTTTTTTTTGCGGAATTTTGCATACGAAGCGAATCGATATATGATTTGTGTGAGTCTAATTAAAAACATTGTTCAATATGAAGGCTTTATATTTTATCTGTTGTTTGTTTATCTGCAACCTTTCATTTGCACAAACAAAAGTGTACAATGCTTCTAAAGAGATTAAAGGGAGTAATTACACTTATCTCTATGCTGTAAAAAAAATGTTGTTGTTACATTAAGTAACAAGAATCAGACTTTTGTAGGAGTTGCCCAAAAATATGCAGCGACCAATAAAGAAGCAAAAGAGAGCAGTGAACCTTTTGTAGAAGGAGACGTCATTGCTTATAAGAAATGCATGGCTATTTGTAGTGAGATTCTTGATCGGTATATAGATGATTCTGCTTTATTGGCCCTTTCTTTATATATACATCCAATATCCGGTGAAATAACTGATGTAGTATATGTATTTACAAATTTTCAATCTTTGGGCAATGTACCTCCATACTTATAGAGAGCTTGAGTTGAGATTAAAAAAGGATGTACAGTTTACTCCAACAAATACTGGGCGCACAGTAAATTATATCTTTAGAAACTTGCATTATAAGAAGAATGACTAGTTGTATAAAGATGATAAAAGCTATATTGCAAAACGTACAATTGATTGCAATGTAATCTTACCATTTTCTTTATAGTAATACCCACTAATATACCCATTACTAAACGCTGTTTTGTGAGGGAAGCAGACCATGATTTTAAAGGAGTGCTTTTTCTCTTGTATAAAAACGATGGAGCCTGTAATATGCACTTGTTCTAGTGAATGCTTAGCCTTTGCCAAAAAAGGGATGTCTTTTTTAGCTACAATATCTTTTATTGAAGGATTTTCGGGTGTAAATAAATAGGTCAATAATGTATCAAAAAAGACTTGGTATTCCTTTCCGTAAGCATATTCCCACTTATTATATATTATTGAGGATTTATTTTTTACCCATAAGTCGTTGAGCAAATAGGACTGATTGGTGGCAAAGTCACCATCTAGCACAACCTTCTTGATCTCCTGATCATAGTGTTTGGTCACTTCTGTGGTGGTACTGTCAAAATGGAGAGTGTCTTTGACTATTGTATTGTCTGCGAGGGTTATGTCGACAGGTACAATCTCTGAAAACTGTACTGCATGTGCTCCGAAAATGACTTGGTCGTGAGATACTTCTTGGATATAATAATCAGGCCAGTTTGTCAATGTGCCATTGGTATTGGTTTGAAATTCCTTTTGTACATCGGCGGGGAGGAAGGTGTCTAGATCTTTAATACTTGATTTTTGATAGTGGTGTTTAGATGCATTGTAATAATTTCTCATGCAACTGAGTAAAGAATCAGTCCCCAATTTCAACGCCAACTCATGCAAAAGAATAGGCCCTTTTTGGTATGCATAAGCTTTGTATTGTTTGTCGTTCAACGCAACAGATGCAAGATCTATTGGGGCAAGATTGGCATTTAATACACATAGGTTATTGTAGGAGTAGATGTGCTTAGTATCCATTATTTTGTGCGAGTCTAGGTATAGATTACTCGAAAAATCAGCTAGTGTTTCGTTCATATAAAACGATGGAGCAGCAGACGTTATACCCCACCAAAGATGAGCGGTCTCATGAGATATTATATGAGCGACATGTGTTTGATCGAAGGTGAATGGATGGGTAAGGAATTTTTGATCTACTATGATTCCATAGGGAACTGCATACCCTCCTCGACGTTTTAAAAAGAAAATGGGAGGATTCGCTTGCTGAGAAGATGCGCCAAATAGGTGATTATAATAGGCATAGGATTGTTTATATTGAGATACGATGTAATGTAAGCGTTCTTTGTCGTATGCTATATCTTTAGGAATATATGTGGGTGTGCTATCGCAATCAACTCGGTTAAAATTGCCCAATATTATGCTAGGGGGAATTATTGAAGTACTTGTGTTATTGGGATAATACGACTCGTACGTAGGAGATGTATCCTTAATGGTTAGTGTATAAAGGATGTGGTTATTGGGAATAGATGAATCACTATTTCTTGGATAGAGGTTTGTTTCACACAATAAAAAGCATTGGTTTTTATCTACATGATGAGATATGGAATGGGGGAGTTTTGATAATCCAACTGTGTAATCTATATGTATCGTACTGTCTCTCTGTGAATAGACTGTGACAAAATATGAAGATGTGCTCTTTGAGATATCGTATTTTAAGCCGTTACCCGTAAGGTTAGTGACCATCAAACTGGGTAAATCTAAATAAGGTGTAATGTAGAAATGGATTGTTTTACTGCTGGTGGGGTGTACTGTGTTATGTAGCTCAAAAGAGTGATTATGGAGGATTAGTTGAGTCTCTACTTTTAATAGGTTACCAGTAATATAGGTGTTTTTATCTTTAGCTACACAAGAAAAAAGCAACAGTGAAAATGTAAGAGTAAACAGGATTTTTAAACGAAAATGGCTCATAATATTAAATTAGTACATATTTTAAACTAGAGTTTAGTGCACGCGTGCAAATTTAAATAATAATTATAAGATTTCCTAATTGTGATGGTGTGTTTATTGTAGGTGTTGAGATTTTGGTTTTGAAAGAATTTTCACGATTATTTTCCCACATCAACTAAAATACATACCTTTGTGCCTGCAAAGTTCTTTTTGTAGTACTAACCACTAAGGTGTTTTACGTTTGTAAAGTGAAAAGGGAACCGTGTGAGAATCACGGACTGTCGCGCAACTGTAAGCTCTGTATATGTTCTATGCCACAAGCCACTGTCGATTGATGGGAAGGCGCATAGGATGAGAGTAAGTCAGGAGACCTGCCTTAATCTGGTTTGGCAATGCTTTCGCGAAAAAAGCATAGTCGAAAACATACTTCTGGTCGTCTGGCTATATCGAGGTATGTCTTTCCCCTTATGTTATTTTGTAGGAGTCATTGATGGCTAAAAGGACTTTTAAATAAGTATTATTTAAAGGTTTAAAAGTATGCAGACGTTTATCTTGAGTTACCCGCGAACTGGTAGCTTGTATGCATGGGTTCATGTGTGTCAATCAATCTGTTGGGGTCTCAACAGTGGGCATTTCTTGTGTGTTAAGCAAAGAGGTGATCAACAATCCAAAGTCTTTTTAAGAAGCATCTTTACGTGAAAGAATAGGTCCATGTGGATCTATTCGGAATGCAAATATGTGCTAGGTGTACACGCTGTGCTGTACACCTATATGTGTTCGTATGTCCTAAATTGAGGGTAGACGTATGCGATGTGCTATAGTATAAAGGGAATTTTATATACCAAATTAGAATAAACTATGAGTAAAATCAAGAAAATTCTTATTGCCAATCGAGGTGAGATTGCGGTGCGCATCATGCGTTCTTGCAAGGAGATGGGGATAAGTACAGTGGCGGTGTTTTCAGAAGCTGATCGCACGTCCAAACATGTGTGGTATGCCGACGAGGCCTATTGTATAGGGGGCGCAGCTTCTACGGAGAGTTACTTGAAAATTGAAAAGATTATTGAGGTAGCCAAACTCCATGATGTGGATGCTATTCATCCAGGGTATGGTTTCTTATCGGAAAACTCGCACTTTACTCGCCGGTGTATTCAGGAGGGTATTATTTTTATCGGACCCAATTCGCAGACGATGGATACGATGGGTGATAAAATATCGGCTAGAAAGCAAATGATCAAAGCTGGGGTGCCTGTGGTGCCTGGTACTGAGCAGGGATTGCAATCGGCAGATGAGGCGGTGGAGGTAAGCCGTGCTATCGGTTTGCCTGTGATGATTAAGGCCTCTATGGGTGGCGGAGGTAAAGGTATCCGCTTGATACGAACTGAAGACGAGGTGAGGGAGGCTTATATAAGTGCCAAATCGGAGTCTCTGTCTTCTTTCGGAGATGATACTGTGTATATCGAGAAGTTTGTAGAGGAACCGCATCATATTGAGTTTCAAATATTGGGTGATACACATGGCAATGTGATTCATTTATGTGAAAGGGAGTGTTCTATTCAACGGCGAAATCAGAAGATTGTAGAGGAGAGTCCTTCGCCTTTTATCTCGCCACAAGTGCGTGCCGAAATGGGAGAAAAGGCGGTGATGGCGGCTAAGGCTGTCCATGTAGTGGGGGCCGTAACGATTGAGTTTTTGGTCGATAAGCACCACCATTTCTACTTCTTGGAGATGAATACGCGTTTGCAGGTAGAACATGCCATTACGGAGCAAGTGGTGGATGTGGATTTGGTCAAGGAGCAAATTAAAATTGCGGAGGGACAGGTGTTGTCGTTGACACAGGATGATATTCAACAACGTGGACATGCCATCGAACTGCGTATCTGTGCGGAGGATGCGGACATGAATTTTATGCCTGCACCTGGTGTTATCAAGAAGATTATTGAGCCCAACGGATTAGGGGTGCGCATAGATAGTTATGTGTATGAAGGATACGAAATCCCGATTCATTATGACCCGATGATGAGTAAGCTGATTATTTGGGCTGTAAATCGTGAATATGCTATCGAACGATTGCATAGGGTGTTGTATGAGTATAAAATCACGGGGGTCAAAAACAATATCAATTACCTAAAGAGTATTATAGAAATTCCTGATTTTATAGAAGGGAAATACGATACGGGGTTTATCGCTAAACATGCTGAAAGCATCAAAAATGCAAAGTCGTGTGCCGATGAGGAAACTGAAGATATAGCTATGATTGCTGCGTATATCGATTATCTAGTCAATCTGGAAGAAAATAGTTCGGACAATAAGGCGGATAATCGTCCTAACAGCCGTTGGAGAAGTTTTGGTTTACACAAAGGAATTTTAAGAATCTAGTCATGGAAATACATATTGGAAATAGAGTGGCGGAGATCGAGCTGCTTAGCAAGGAGGGAAATCAGGTGTGTCTATCGTTGGATGGACAGGAGTATGAGGTGGATATTACGATGTTGCGCGAGGGGGTGTACTCTATTTTGCATGATGGCAAATCGTATAATGCCGAGTTGACTCATTCGGATGATAGAAAAAACTATCAGGTGAATACTGGGTTTTCTACGCAAAACGTGCAGATTATCGATGCTAAGGCCAAATATCTTCGTCTCAAAAGAGGGGGTGAGGATAGGCAGGATGATAAAATCATCTCGCCTATGCCGGGCAAAGTGGTGAGTATTCCTGTGGAAGTGGGCACGCAACTGCAGGCTGGAGACACGATCATTGTGATCGAGGCTATGAAGATGCAAAACAATTATAAGGTGGCATCCGACTGTGTGGTCAAGGAGATTTTAGTGACCGAGGGGGAAGCTATCAAGTCTAATCAGTTGCTGATTAGACTGGGGGTATTAGATATGAAATAAAAAAGTATATTATGACACATGATAAATTGTATCAATCGTTAGAAGACAAGAATAAGTCGACAGAGTTAGGTGGTGGAACGCAACGAATACACAAACAGCATGAGGCGGGTAAGCTGACTGCGCGTGAACGTATAGAGGTGCTTTTGGATAAAGGGTCTTTTGTGGAACTCGATAAGTTTATGACGCATCGTTGTACCAACTTTGGTATGGATAAAAGCCATATCGCTGGGGATGGTGTGGTATCGGGATATGGATGTATAGATGGACGTCAGGTCTTTGTGTATGCTTATGATTTTACGGTATATGGAGGGACGCTTGGACCTGTCAATGCCAAGAAGATCGTGAAGGTGCAGCAATTGGCCTTGAAGAATGGGGCACCTATCATTGCGCTGAATGATTCGGGGGGCGCACGTATTCAAGAAGGGGTGGAGAGTCTGTCTGGATATTCATCTATTTTTGCACAAAATACGATCGCTTCGGGGGTTATCCCTCAGTTGTCGGCCATTTTAGGACCTTGTGCAGGGGGAGCGTGTTATTCTCCAGCATTGACCGACTTTATCTTTATGGCGGATAAGAGTAGCTATATGTTTGTCACTGGACCTGATGTGGTGAAGACAGTAACTCATGAGGAGGTGGACAAAGAGGAATTGGGTGGTGCCTATACGCATAGTAGTACGAGTGGGGTGACTCATTTTGTGTGCAATTCCGAAGAGGAGGTGTTGATGTCTATGCGTGAGTTGTTGAGTTTCTTACCTTCCAATAATATGGAGGATGCTCCAGTAGTGCCTTGTACAGATGATGTGCGTCGTGAAGTGCCTGAGCTGCAAGAAATTGTGCCTGTCGATCCCAATGTGCCTTATGATATGAAGGATATTATCGAACCCGTTTTGGATGATCATTATTTCTTTGAAGTAATGGCGCATTTTGCCAAGAATGCGCTTGTGGGTTTCGGCCGTTTGGACGGCAAAACAGTGGGTGTTGTGGCCAATCAACCTAGTTTCTTGGCTGGGGTATTGGATATTGATAGTTCAGATAAAATCGCTCGTTTTATACGTTTCTGCGATTGTTTCAATATTCCTATTATCACTTTTGAAGATGTGCCAGGTTTCCTACCAGGTACTGTGCAGGAGCATCATGGTATCATACGTCATGGAGCTAAAATAGTGTATGCGTATACTGAGGCCACTGTGCCTAAAATTACGCTCATCACTCGTAAAGCATATGGTGGTGCTTATATCGTGATGTCTAGTAAGGAGACGGGAAGTGATGTCAATTTGGCTTATCCAACAGCAGAAATCGCTGTAATGGGTGCCGAAGGTGCGGTCAATATTTTGTATCGCAAGGCGGATGATGAGACGAAGAAGAAAGCGGTAGAGGCATATCGTGATAATTTTGCCAATCCATATAGAAGTGCAGAGTTGGGGTATATCGATGAGATTATTTTGCCTAAGGATACACGTCTCAAATTGATTCAAGCTCTGGAGATGGCTAAGAATAAAATACAGTCTCATCCACCGAAGAAACATGGAAATATTCCATTATAACTGTTTGGTTATTACTATATTCTATTGAAATCAGCGCCCGGGTCTGTGAAGATCTGGGCGCTGTCTTTATGCTTGCGTGGTGGGTATGTATGAAAGGTGTCTTACCCAATCAATAGGCTACGACTGAAAAATATCTGTGGCTTATCAAAAATCTTAAATCCAGTTGAGAGCGCCATCTTTTCGACCGATGACATGTCTTTTTTACTGACGTGTACAAGTGGTTCGACAATCATGATCATTCCCCCAGGGGTTAACAGTGATTTCAACTCGTTCAATAACTGTTCTTGGGCGGGGACTTCATGAAACATCCAGAATAGTACGATAAAGTCAAAGGTGGTGTTTAAGCCTGTGGAGTCGGTGTGGCATTGATGGAGCTTGATGACATCTTTGTAGGGATGGCCTTGTATCTTTCTCTCTACTTTATCCAGCATCTCTGGTTGAATATCGGCAGCGATTACTTCTCCATTTTGACCAACTAATGCGGCTAGATCTGGAGTACAAAATCCAGGACCACAGCCATAATCTAGTACATGAAAGCCTGGTTGAATATAGGGCCTGAATAGCTTATATGGATTTTGGACGAGATGTCGTATCTTGGTGTCCAAACTCGCGGCATATTTGTGGGAACAAATATCTTTATGGTGTATTTTTTTCATTGTTTCGTTTTTTATTCATACAGTGCATTTAAGCGTTTGCGTAGTTCCATAACGGCATAGCGCTTGCGTGATATTAATGTGTTGATAGGGGTATTTGTCGCTTCCGAGATCTCTTTAAACGAGATGCCTTGCAGTTCGTGTAGTTCGAAGACATCTTGCTGTTCTTTGGGAAGTGTCTGCAAAGCTTTTTCTAGCTCTTCCCAGATGACAGAACGGATATATTCTGCTTCTGGGTTTTGCTTGTCATCGATCAAGACGTCGGACAATGCCATGCTTGCACTATCATCGTCTTGATTGTCTCCTAGGTAGGGCATGGATTCTTCCTTGTGCTTGCGGGAGTAATCAATGATTTGATTACGGGCGACATGGTAGAGCCACGAGGAGACTGATTCTATAGGGTCTTCTCGATTGGCGACGATAAACTTGTAGAAAATATCTTGCACCATATCATCTGACATGGTTTTTGAAGATATATAGCCGTCTATATACCTCTTTAGTTTAGCGCTGTATCTTGTATATATGTCGTTGATATGCACGTCTAAGGCTGTTGATCAGAATCTTCATTGGGAGTACACATAAAATGCCTTATATGTGCACGTCTTTCGGCTCTATCCATTCTTGAAAATCGGGAATGAAAGTGTTCGTGAGCGGTGCATACATGGGATCTATGTGATGGCCAAAAGCCGCCTGTAAGCAGTCTACCAAGCACCATTAAGCCCATTGTTTGCCAATAGTTGATTGTTGTCCACCCTGTAATAGAGGGGATAAGGGTATTCCACAAGACCATGGCACCTGCTACTACTAGGAGGAATACACAGCAAAACATAAGGCCGTGGCCTATATGTGTCATTACTCTTTTCTTTTCCATCTTTTTATTCTATGATTTTTTTTACTGCTCCATACTGGCATGCACGTATGCATGCACCACAACCTACGCATTGTTGTGGATCTATTTGTAAAGATACAAACTTGCGTGTTTTTTTTGGTTTCTCTTTTATATTTCTCAAAAACATGATTTTATACATTTAATGGTTTAAAAATAGGAAAGGCCTTCTACTTATTGAGACGTATATATCGATGAAATATTGTATGCAAAGACGACTTTTTTAAGAAAAAATAGAGAAAACATCTTGACAGATTATATCAATATGCTTTCTCTATATATGTATTGTCCAGAAAGTGGGTGTTTTAGGATTTGATGTTTTTTAAATATTCGCTTGGGGTCATGCCATAGGTTTGTTTGAAACAATTTCTAAAATACCCGCTGTCATTAAATCCGCATGCATATGCAGCTTCCGATATATTATAGCCTTCTTTAAGCATTAAGCGTAGACCTTGTTTAAGTCTGAATTTACGGATAAACTCGTTGCCCGACATGCCTGTGAGACTTTTGATCTTTCGATATAGCGTGGAGGTACTCATATGCATCTTTTGAGTCAAGAAGCTTATATCTAAATTCTCTTCTGCTAAATTCTCACTGACAATATCGGTGAGACGTTGCAAAAATTCTTCATCCAATCGACTCAACTTGGCATCTTCTGATGGTTGTACTATGGTGGATGTAGTAGGTTCATTACTAGGGATGTTTTCTATATCGTGCGTTTGTTGTTGAGCGATGAGATGGGCCAATTTCTTCCTACTTTCCAATAGGTTGTTGATGCGACTATGCAGTAGTTTGGCACTGAATGGTTTGGTGAGGTACGAATCGGCACCACTATCATATCCCTCTTCTTTGTCATGAATAGAGTCTTTTGCTGTTAGCAAAATAACGGGGATATGGCTGGTACGTATATCGCCTTTGACGAGTTTACATAATTCGATACCGTTCATAACAGGCATCATGATATCACTAATGATGATGTCAGGGATGTCTTCTTGTGCTTGTGTCCAGCCTTCTTGACCATTGATGGCAGTTAAGATGCGATAGTCTTCATTAAATGATGCGGCGATGTATTCGCGGATGTCATCATTGTCTTCTATGATAAGAATAAGGGGACGGTTGTCGGTTTCTGCCTCTGTTCTTAGATCTTGGGATGTCTCCAAATGAGCCGCTTCTGGTTTGTCTTCTTTATGTAAGGCGTTGGGGTAGCAGTTGTATGTCAAGATGCGGAAAACAAAGGTTGTGCCTTTACCAGAGGCACTCTCCACTTGAAGGGTGCCTTCGTGCAAGTCCACCAAAGATTTGACAAGGGCTAGCCCAATGCCTGTGCCTGAGGCTTGATGCTTGCCTTTGACTTGGTAATAACGGTCGAAAATATAAGGCAGGGCTTCGGCATCAATGCCATATCCTGTGTCGCTCACTAGAATTTCGGTATACTGGTTGTCGCTTTCTTGTACTTGATGGAGCTCTAGTTTAATTTCTCCCTGTACGGTGTACTTAACGGCATTGGACAGTAGGTTGTTTAGTATGGTAGAGATGACATCTGAATCGTAATAAATCTTTTCTGATACAGATGGGATATCGAGCTGAAACGTCACTTGCTCATTGCGATTCAGTTCCTTATATCGAAGGCCTATTTCGGTTACTAGATTGTGTAGGTTGCCTTTGCTTACGGTGAGTTTGCGGTTCTGTGTTTCTGTCTTACGGAACTCAAGTATCTGGTTGACTAGGTTGAGTAGGCGAAGGGCACTACCATGAATAACGCTTATTTTTTGGCTGTATGCTTTGGGGAGTTTAGCATCATTGATAAGGTCTTCCAATGGACCAATAATAAGGGTTAGCGGGGTACGCAATTCGTGGGTGATGTTGGTGTAAAAACGTAGGCGTTCTTGATTAAGCTCTTGTTCGTTATGGCTCTTCTCCCGTTCGAGTTCCAAGGAACTCTTCAACTTCAAACGACGCTTATAAAAACGAAACCAGAAGATAGTACCTATAATCAAGATGATGGCATAGCATGTTTGAGCATACCATGTTTGCCACAATGGAGGATGGATATAGACTTTTAATGTGGCGATGTGCTTATTGTCCCAGTCTTGATTGTGCAGGCGTGCCTTGACTTTGAAGGTGTATTCGCTTGGAGGTAGGTTACGGAAAGTGACTTGATTTTCTCCTTGTGTGTTGGTCCAGTTGCTGGATAGCCCATCGACTAAATAAGCATATTCAGCCATGGGGGATTGAGAAAAATCAGGGATAGTAAAGCGAATGCGGAAGGAGTTGTGTGCATAGGGCAATTCAATCTTTCCATATGCTGTTGGTTGCAATACTGGATTGCTCCCTTCTTCTATTTGTCCGCTGATGCCCAAACATTCTACTATGCCAACGGGAGTGATGGTTTGTTCGCGTACAATATCTTTGGGATGAAAATAACAGACGCCATTGAGCGAACCGAAATAGATGGTGCCATCGGAAGTTGCTGCAACGGAGCCGTCACTGAAGTTTCTAGCTAGTATGCCATCATATCGGCTATAGCTAGCTATAGCCTGTGTCTTAGGGTTTAAACAGGCTACGTTTTCTGTAGTGCTAATCCAGATGTAGCCCAATTTGTCCTCATAGATGGCACGTACGTAGACGTCTTTCAATCCTTCGTCGTATCTGTATCTTTTGGTGTCTTCAGGTCGAGAGGGATGTGCAAAGCAATTGAGCCCATCTCTTGTGGCGGCCCAAATCCTTTTTTTACGATCTTGATATAGGTGGATGACGGCATTGGTACACAGTCCATTTTCATCGGTGATGTGATGAATCAATTGGTCTTTTTTATCAAAAACATAGATGCCATCGCCATAACTTCCTATCCAAAGCAGTCCCTTGGTGTCGCGTACGATTCCATAGACAGAAAGGAAATGCATTTGTTCACCAATTGCTGTCTCTTGATGTAATCGCCCTTTTTGATAACTATATAATCCCCCTTCTGCACCTATCCATATTTTCCCATCTGTGTCTGTAAAAAAACAATAGGTGGCTTCTGTACTTTTAGTTAGGGGGATGCGTGTGGTGTGTCTTGTTTGTGGGTTGAAGCGTAGGATCCCTGCATCGCTCATGCCAAGCAGTAGGTCGTCTTTGTAGCGAACAATGGCATTTATCTGACCGTTTGAAGCAACGTTGGGATTAGAAAATGAATACGATTCGATGAGTTTATTGTCGATAAAAAGAGCGAGCTCGTTGTCCCCACCTATCCACACTTTGTTGCCTTCTGTGTATATGCTTTTGGCTGGTTTGTTTTTTAAAACTCGTCCTCCTGTTTTGACGTATGGTAGACTATGAAAGGCTGGTTGGGTACGGCTGATAAAGTCCAAGCCGCTGCTGTGATTGCCAATCCAGATATTGCCAAACGAATCTTTAAAGACTTTGCGTGCGTTTTTGGATGATATGCCGTTGGTATCGTAAGTGATCGATATGTTTTGGAACTGGATATGTCCGAGATCATTCAACGTTAGGTCACGTAAGTTTAAAATGCTCACACCACCCAAGTCGCTGGAAATCCAAAGTTTGTCGTCTATTTCAACGATATGGCAGATGTCGTCGGATAAGATGGAGGTGCTATCTCCTAGTTGATGATGAAAATTGGTAAAATTCCCTCGTTGAGGATTGAATAAGGCTAATCCCTTTTTGGTACCTGCCCAAATGTTTTGAAAATGGTCTATGTATATGTTGGTCACCCAATCGGATGGGATGCTTTTGGGATCATCTGGATTGTGTTTGAAAGTATGTAGAGTGAGGTCTTTCAAATCAATGATGCTCATGCCTGCTTGGCTATGCCCTACATAGAGGTGTCCCTTTCCATCATCTATGGCACAGGAATAGGCAAAGTGTATGCCTTTAATATTAGGGGTCCCCAGTACGGTGTATTTATGGGTGCTGGGGTTGTATTTTATGATGGAGTGGTATAAATTGGTTATCCAGATGTCGCCGTCTGTAGCAAAAGAAAGATAGACCACATTATCTAGTAAGGCATCTTTGGGGAGAACTAGTTGTTCTATTTCTTGGGTGCTGCAATGCAAGATGTATAATCCAGCTTTGGTACCTATCCATAAAGTGTCGGTACGTTTATCATATAATAATGTATTCAATGCGTTGTTTTGAAGACTGGAGTTTTCTGTGTTGTAGGAGGTGAAATAGTGACCGTCAAAACGACTTAAACCTTCTTCGGTTGCTATCCAGAGATACCCTCTTTTATCTTGTGCTAGGTCGGTAATGTAATTATTGATCAGACCATTTTCTGTGTCAAGATGTTGAAATGTAAACTGTTGTGCCCATGTAGTACACACAGACAGATGGATCAATAGCGTAAGGACAAAGAGGCGTATATGCTTCATGGAGTTAAATATTTTACTAGGACAAAAGTACAATTTTTTTAACATACCATGAGGGATAAATCGCCCAAAATGTGTAATAAAACGTTCAATGAATGATTTATTGGGGTGTTGTGATAGATTTTTTATGTTGTGTATTGAAGGTAAATTATATATTTGCGCTGTGTTTGAAACAAAAGAACATTTGTTATACCTTAAATTCGCTTATTCTTATTTTTACCTTCACATAATATAAAATGAATACTATGAAATCAGATTTATGTAAAAGCAGTAGGAAAGCATGGATGACTTTAATGCTTTCTACAGGTTTTATTGCTGGGGGGCCGTTGATGGCCGCACCTAATGGCAATCAAAATCTTGCTGTACACGCTGTGCAACAACAAGTGCAGGTAGTGGGTACAGTAAATGATGCAACCGGACCAGTTATCGGTGCAAGTGTTGTAGAAAAAGGAACCTCCAATGGTACTATTACCGATCTCGATGGAGGATTTACCCTTTCCGTTAAACCAGGTGCAATATTGGTGGTGTCCTATCTTGGATATTCTGCTCAAGAAATAAAGGTCGTACCTGGACAAGCAATCAAAGTGGTATTACGAGAAGATACGAAAGTGTTGGATGAAGTGGTTGTGGTCGGTTTCGGTACACAGAAGAAGGTCAATCTGACTGGATCAGTAGGGGTTACTGATGGCAAAGAATTGGAATCTCGTCCTGTATCCAATGCTGCACAAGCCTTACAAGGTTTGGTTCCTGGACTTCAAATTACACAAAATAACGGTAGCTTGGAAAGTACGCCAAGTATTAATGTACGTGGTACAGGTACCATTGGATCTGGTTCTACTGGTTCTCCACTTATCTTGATTGATGGTATGGAAGGTGATTTGAATACAATCAATCCTCAAGATATTCAAAGTATTTCTGTTTTGAAAGATGCCGCTTCTTCTTCAATCTATGGTTCACGTGCACCTTTTGGTGTGGTGATGGTGACTACCAAGAGTGGTAAGAGTGGTAAGACTTCTGTAAACTATAACAATAGCTTCCGTTGGAGTTCGCCAATCAATATGCCTAGTACTATGGATTCCTATACATTCGCAACATATTTTAATGACGGATGTTTGAATACACCAGGTTGGGGAGTAAACTTCAATGATGAGTGGCTACAACGTATCAAAGATTATCAAGACGGTAAAATTACCACAGAAATTCCTGATGGTGGTAATGGATATTGGAAAGATGGATATGCAGCTGGTAATGCCAATAACGACTGGTATGACATCATGTATAAGGATGTTACTTTCTCGCAAGAGCACAATTTGAGTGCTACAGGTGGAACTGAAAAATTAAATTACTACTTGTCTGCCAACTATCTAGATCAAGGTGGTTTGATGGAGTGGGGTAATGAAGGTTTGAAGCGTTACAATGCGACTGCCAAAATTAGAGCTCAACTATCACCTTGGGCAAAAATCAGCTATACAATGCGTTGGACTCGTCAAAAATATGTACGTCCTTCTCAATTGACTGACAATTTATATGACAATATCGGACGTCAAGGATGGCCTACATTACCATTGTATGATCCTAATGGTTATTTGTATAGTTCTCCGTCTCCAGCACTAGGAATGTCTACTGGAGGTAGCGACCGTAAAGAAACAGATAATAATTACCATCAACTTGGTTTGATCTTGGAACCCATTAAGAACTGGATTACACATATCGAATTGAACTACCACGTACAGGCTGCTGATCGTCATTGGGATACTCAATTGACTTACAATCATGATGTAAATGGCAACCCTTATACATATGGAAATACAGAATCGAATGTACATGAAGATCATTATAAGGAAAACTTCATGAACTTGAATATCTATTCTGAATATGATAAGAGCTTTGCTGAGAAACATAACTTCCATGTAATGGCTGGTTTCCAAACAGAAAAGATGAAACAGACAGAGTTTGGATTGCAACGCAACGGTATTCTAATTCCTGGTCTTCCAGAAGTGGATTTGACCAATGGATTGGATTCATCTGGTGAACCTGTTACACCTTCTGTTAATGGAGCGCGTCACGAATGGGCTACTGCTGGTTTCTTCGGTCGTGTAAACTATAACTATGATGGACGTTATTTGGCTGAAGCTAACCTTCGTTATGATGGTACTTCGCGTTTCCGTTCTGACAATCGCTGGGTGTGGTTGCCTTCTATATCTTTGGGATGGAACATTGCTCGTGAAGCATTCTGGGAACCAATGACTGATGTTGTCAATACATTGAAACTTCGTGCTTCTTACGGGATGTTAGGTAACCAAAATACAAATAACTGGTATCAGACATATCGTACTATGAGTGTGAAATCGTCTGATGGAAGTTGGATGCAGAATGGTTTAAAAACAAATACTGCTGAATTCCCTGGATTGGTAAGTACAGCGTTGACTTGGGAAAAGATTCACTCTTATAATGTCGGTTTGGACTGGGGATTATTTAATAATCGTTTGACTGGTTCATATGATTACTTTATCCGTGATACTAAGGATATGGTTGGTCCTGCACCAGAATTGCCTGCTACTTTGGGTACTGCTGTGCCTAATACCAACAATACCGACTTGCGTACAAAAGGTTGGGAATTTGAATTGTCTTGGAATGATCGTTTGCAAAACGGTTTAGGATATGCAGCTAAATTTATGTTGGCCGATTCTCGTACTAAGATTACTCGTTACCCAAATAATCCAACTCTGTCGACTGATACATATATCGAAGGACGTTATATCAACGAAATTTGGGGGTACCAAACAATCGGTATTGCTAAATCAGAACAAGAAATGCAAGATCACTTGGCTTCTTTGCCTAATGGTGGACAAGATGCTATAGGTAGCGACTGGGCAGCTGGTGATATTATGTATAAGGATTTGAATGGTGATGGTAAAATCACTGAAGGTTCAAGAACTATGAACGACTTGGGTGACCGTAAATTGATCGGTAATAGTACGCCTCGTTATCACTTCTCTATTGATTTGTCAGCAGATTGGAAAGGATTTGACTTCCGTGCTTTCTTCCAAGGTGTGATGAAGCGTGATTATTATCAAGGAAGCGCTTACTTCTTTGGTATCAGGGGCAACTTCTGGTGGTCACAAGGGTTGGATCAACACGTAGATTATTTCCGCGCTGAGCCTTCAAACGACTTGCCAGCTAATATAAATTCTTATTATCCACGTCCTGTTTTTGACACGGATAAGAACTATTATGCTCAAACACGTTATTTGCAAGATGCTTCTTACATCCGTTTGAAAAACTTGCAGCTAGGTTATACGTTGCCTACATCATTAGTGTCTAAGTTGGGCGTGTCTAAACTACGCGTTTATTTGTCAGGTGAAAATCTTTGGACAGGTACTTCACTTTCTTCACTATTTGATCCAGAAACTATCGATGGTGGTAAGGGAGGATGTGTATATCCACTTTCCAAAACAGTATCATGTGGTTTAAGTTTAACCTTGTAATAGAAACAATATATGAAAACAAAATATATCAAACATGTGTTGATGGTTGCTTTGGCAGGAACTTTATTTGCGTCTTGCAATGATTATTTGGACAAAGAACCACAATCTAGTGTGACACCAGAAAATTATTTCAGTAATGATGGACAACTGGAATCTTATGTAAATAAAATCTATCCCGATGTGTTGCCATCACATGGTAACTGGAGTTATGGCTTGTTTGGAGATGATAGTCAAACGGACAACCAAACGGATCGAAATTACGACAGTAAGTATGTAAAAGGGAAGTGGAAGGTGCCTTTGAATAATAGTGATGATTGGAATTTTGAACGAATCAATTCAATCAATTACTTTTTCGATGTCGTATTACCAAAGTATGAAGGTGGTCAAGTCAGTGGAAATGAAGCCAATGTACGTCATTATATTGGTGAAATGTATTTCTTGCGTGCCTATGAATATTTTAAACGCTATCAAATGTTTGGTGATTTCCCAATCATTGAACATGCACTAGCAGATAATCAAGCAGAGTTGGTCGAAGCTAGTAAGCGTTTTCCACGCAATCAAGTGGCTCGTTTTATTCTTAGTGATTTGGATAAAGCCATTGATTTGATGAAAGGAAAAGATATGGCAACAACTCGTATCAACTATAAGGCGGCTCTATTACTAAAATCTCGTGTGGCTTTGTATGAAGGTTCTTGGCTTAAGAATTTTGCAGGTACTCCATTTGTACCAGGAAGTGCAGGATGGCCTGGTAAGGACAAAGATTACAATGCTGGTTTCACTTTTGAAGCTGGATCTATAGAAGCTGAATACAAGTGGTTCTTCCAACAGGCAATGAATGCAGCTAAAGAAGTTGGCGACTTGGTGAAGGATCAAATGGTTACTGATACTGGTATCGTGCCACAAACACAAACAAACTTGAAAGATATCGATGCTGCCAATCCATATTTGGCGATGTTCGGTACAGAAGACTTGTCTACAAATCCAGAAGTTTTGTTGTGGAGACAATATAGCAAGAGTTTGGGTGTTACTCACTGTGTGGTTGTTGCAGCTCAACATGGTGACTATGGAGTTGGTGTTACTCGTGGTATGGTAGATGGCTTCTTGATGAAGAATGGTTTGCCTATCTATGCACAAGGATCTGGTTATAATGGTGATCAGACAATTGCAGATGTACGTAAAGATCGTGACCCTCGTTTGACTGTATTCTTGAAAGAACCAGGACAAAAAAATATCTTGGTAGAAGGTCAAGGTTCTCATGCAGTACCTGTTGAACCTATTCCAGATATTTTGGGAACAGCCACTACAACATGTTATACTACTGGTTATGCATTGCGTAAGGGTGGTTCATTCGACCAAGCACAGTGCGATAATGGAGCCAATTATACTGCATGCCCTATCATGCGTGGTGTGGAAGCATTGTTGAACTATATGGAAGCTTGCTATGAATTGAATGGTTCTTTGGATCAAACAGCTAGCGAGTATTGGGTGGCTATCCGTGCTCGTCATGAAGGAATGGATACAGACTTCCAAAAAACAATCAATAACACTGTTGTTTCAAAAGAAGCATTGAATGACTGGGGGGCTTATACTGCAGGTCATTTGGTAGATGCTACCTTGTACAATATTCGCCGTGAACGTCGTTGTGAATTGATGGCCGAAGGACTTCGTTGGATGGATCTTTGCCGTTGGAGAGCACTTGATCAAATGGTGACTACTCCATATCATATCGAAGGTATCCATATCTGGAATACTCCAATGGAAAGTTGGTATGATGCATCTAATTTGGCTTCTACTATTTCATCGTCTAGTCTTAGTGAATATGTACGTCCTTATGAATCTGATGCTAAGAGTGAAGTACTCGGTGGATATGTATGGAGCATGGCTCAATATTTACATCCTGTGATGATCAAGCAGTTCTTGTTGACTTCTTCAGATGGTTCAACAATTTCTACTTCTCC
Organism: Bacteroidaceae bacterium; assembly: GCA_963668535.1. GTDB lineage: Bacteria > Bacteroidota > Bacteroidia > Bacteroidales > Bacteroidaceae > F22. Next base: position 427,447 of record OY764867.1, on the reverse strand, counting down.
ATTGTACCAAAACCCTTATTGGCCTACAGAAGCTAATCTTCCAGCAGAACAATAAAGATAGGTGATTATATAGATAATAATGTTAGATAGAAGCTATCCAATCCCTCTCCTATCGGAGGGCTTGGATGCTTCTTATCTATTTAGATGGTTTTAGTTGAGGTGTACAAGGATTATTTTTGATAAAGTCTTACGTCTGTTATAATAATTAGTATGAGATATTTGTTAGGTGTTATTTTTGCTTTGTGTTTGGCTTCTTGTCAAAATAAAGTTGCTGTACAAGCCATACAATCGGGTGAGATATGGCCTGATAATCAAGGAGTACACATCAATGCACATGGTGGTGGTGTGTTATGGCATGATGGAATATATTACTGGTTTGGTGAAAACAAGAGTGATACAACATGCGCAGCAATGGTTGGCGTGATGTGTTATTCTTCAAAGAATCTGACGGAGTGGAAGAATGAAGGAGTGGCTTTGTCGGTGATTGATAATGATAGCTCAGATATTGCACGTGGATGTATCTTAGAACGTCCTAAGGTTATCTACAACGCAAAAACACATAAGTTTGTAATGTGGTTTCACCTTGAGCTAAAAGGACATGGGTATGCAGCAGCACGTGCAGGTGTGGCTGTGAGTGACAGCCCAACAGGACCTTATCGATTTATCTGTTCTGGACGTGTCAATGCAGGATATGTACCTGCTGATATGAATGAGAAACAATTGGCTATACTCGACACGTTGAGTATGGATCATTATAAGAAATGGTGGACTGACGACTGGCGTGATGCTGTAGTCAAAGGATTATTCACTAAACGTGATCTATTAGGTGGTCAGATGGCGCGTGATATGACCCTGTATGTAGATGATGATGGTACAGCCTATCACATTTATTCTTCTGAAGAAAACATGACACTACAAATCGCTGAATTAACTGATGATTATCAGGCACACAGTGGCCAATATACTCGTGTGGCTGCTGGTGGCATGAATGAAGCACCAGCTATCTTTAAGAAAGATGGTGTATATTGGATGATTACTTCTGGATGTACTGGTTGGGCTCCAAACTCGGCTCGTCTGTTTTCAGCAAAAAATATAGACGGACCTTGGAAACAATATCCTAATCCTTGTGTCGGAAAGGATGCGCAGAGTACGTTCAAGGGACAAAGCACGTATATACTTCCTGTTCAAGGTAAGAAAGATGCTTTTATTTTTATGGCCGATATCTGGCATCCAAAGTTCCCAAGTGATAGCCGATACATATGGCTACCTATCCAATTTCATAAGGATGGTACTCCCTACATTGAGTGGATACCTGCTTGGACCTTGGATTTTTTTGACAACTTGAATTAATAACACACTAATTAAATTTGAAATACTATGAAACATGCTGTATATCTTATCTGTTCGTTTTGGGCTGCGGTTTTATTCATTCCATTTAGCTATAGCTGTACGGAAAAACAAGAAAAGGGTGTCCCATTGGATTCTATCATGCTCAGCGATCCTTGCATCTTAGCTGATCAGAATACAAAAATGTATTACATGACTGGTACCCAAGGTAAGTTATGGAAAAGTAAGGACTTACGATTTTGGACTGGCCCTTATGATGTGGTCCAAATAGATAGCAACTCATGGATGGGCTCTCATCCTGAAATATGGGCAGCTGAACTACATCACTATAAAGGTACATATTATTATTTTGCTACATTCACCAATCATGCGCTTACTATTGACACAATTAATGGTTATGCTGTGCCACGTCGAGCTAGTCATGTATTGGTAAGTGATTCTCCAGAAGGACCATACCATTTGGCGGGTGATGCGACGTATCTACCTGCCAACAAGGCTACGCTAGATGCTACGTTCTGGGTCGATCGAGATGGTAAACCTTATATGGTGTATTGCAATGAGTGGATACAGAATATGAATGGTACGGTTGAAAAGATTGAGATGAAACCTGATCTTAGCGGTACTATCGGTGAAGGAAAAATTCTATTCCGTGCTAGTGATTCTCCATGGAGTAGAGAGAAAATGGGAGATAAGATCTTACCTAATCGAGTGACAGATGGTCCTTGGTTGTTTAGAACAAAAACAGGTCGCTTGGGAATGATATGGACAAGTTGGGTCTTTGGTGATTATACACAAGGGGTAGCGTATTCAGAAAGTGGCACATTGGATGGTCCGTGGGTACAAGCTAAGCAACCGATTACTCCTCCCAATTATGGTCATGGTATGCTCTTTAAGACTTTCGAAGGAAAGTGGTTGATGTCGGTACATAGTCATAAAGTTGTACAAGGTAAGTACATACGTGTTCCTCATTTATTTGAAGTGGATTTATCGGGTGACTCATTGAAAGTTGGTCGATTATACACTCCTGCTCAATAATGTAAGGCCATTTTAATTATTCTTTTTGCACGAGAAATCGTTCATATGAACGATTTCTACTGTGTTTTTGATAGAAATATACTTATGTGGCGGGATTTTTATATGTACATTTGTCAAAGCATTGATAAGCATGCAAAGTCAGTAATTAATATTTATAGAAAATAGTATGGTATTAGTAAACAAACAAGTGGAATGTCTAAAAAGAATCGCATCTTGGCATGTGGTTAAAACCTTCGTTTTATCCCTTCTGTTATTGAGCTCTTTAACAAGTGTAGCCCAAACAAATAAGCATGATCAATTTGCAATTGGGAAACAAACCTTTTTGTTGAATGGTCAACCTTTTGTTATCAAAGCAGCTGAGTTGCATTATCCACGTATCCCCAAACCATATTGGGATCAGCGTATCAAGTTGTGTAAAGCTTTGGGGATGAATACCGTTTGTTTATATGTCTTTTGGAATGCTCATGAATCGCAACCAGGTCAATTTGATTTTACTGGTCAAAATGATTTAGCTGAGTTCTGTCGTCTTTGTCAGGCCAATGGCATGTATGTCATTCTTCGTCCTGGTCCCTATGTGTGTGCAGAGTGGGAAATGGGTGGATTGCCATGGTGGTTGCTTAAGAAGAAAGATATCCGACTACGTGACTCTGATCCGTATTTTATTCAACGAGTAGATACTTTCCAAAAGGCGGTAGCTGAGCAAGTGGCCGACTTGACCGTTGACAAAGGTGGCCCTATTATTATGGTCCAAGTTGAGAATGAATATGGTTCTTATGGTCAAAATAAGACCTATATTTCTCAAATACGAGATATTGTACGCAAGTACTTTGGAAAGGTTACTTTGTTCCAATGCGATTGGTCGTCTAACTTTACACATAATGGATTGGACGATTTATTGTGGACTATGAATTTTGGTACTGGTGCCAACATTGACCAACAATTTGCCAAGCTGAAGCAATTGCGTCCAGATACTCCATTGATGTGTAGTGAGTTTTGGAGTGGATGGTTTGACAAATGGGGAGGGAACCACGAAACTCGTCCAGCCGACGATATGATTGAAGGAATTGACGAAATGCTTTCTAAACATATTTCCTTTAGTTTGTATATGACACACGGAGGAACCAATTGGGGACATTGGGCTGGTGCCAATTCTCCAGGCTTTGCTCCCGATGTGACTTCATATGATTACGATGCTCCTATCAGTGAATCTGGTCAAACGACTCCTAAATATTGGATGCTTCGTAAGACTTTGGCGAAATACACGGATGGTAAAAAGTTACCTAGGGTACCAAAGCTCATCAAGCCTATTCATATCCCAGCATTCCAACTTACTGAAGTTGCTCCTTTGTTTAGCAATCTTCCAAAAGCCAAAAAGGACGAAAACATTCGTACTATGGAGGAATACAATCAAGGGTTTGGTAGTATTCTATATCGCACGACTTTACCTCAATTGACAACACCTTCTTTATTAACGATACATGATGTGCATGATTATGCCCAAGTATTTGTGGATGGTCAATTTATTGGTAAGTTAGATCGTAGAAACGGTGAAAAGCAATTGACTTTGCCAGTGACCGCCAAAGGCGCGCAACTTGATATCTTGGTTGAAGCGATGGGACGTATCAATTTTGGTCGCGCTATCAAAGACTTTAAGGGAATTACCAAAAAGGTCGAGCTGATTATCCAAGTTGATCACCGTCCTTTTGTTTGTGATCTAAAAAATTGGGAGGTCTTTAATATTGAAGATACTTATGCCTTTTATAATCACATGAAGTTTACACCTATCCAGTCGTTGACAGACAACAAAGGGCAACGTATTCCTGGATGTTATCGTGGTACATTTTACGTGAAAAAGCCGAGTGATACTTTCCTGAATTTTGAAACTTGGGGTAAAGGTTTGGTGTATGTAAATGGACATGCCATGGGACGAATTTGGGAAATCGGTCCTCAACAAACGTTGTATATGCCTGGCTGTTGGTTGAAGAAAGGCAAAAACGAAATTATCGTTTTTGATGTCATCGGTCCTAAAGAAGCCAAATGTGAAGGGCTGAAAAAGCCATTGCTTGATCAATTATTGGTACAGAAACCTCTTACTCATCGTAAAGAAGGACAAACGCTTAATCTGTCAGTTGAAAAGCCTGTTGTATCAGGACAGTTCAAACCAGGTAATGGATGGCAAGAAGTGACCTTCGACAAGCCTTATACAGGACGTTACATTTGTCTTGAAGCTTTGAATGCTCAAGATGGCAAGGAACTGGCATGTGTGGCTGAGATGTATGTGTTGGATAAAAATGGAGAACGCTTATCTCGTGAACCTTGGGTTGTTACCTATGCAGATAGTGAAAATGTGGCTCATGTCAATAGATCGGCCGACAAAAGCTTTGACTTACAAGAATCGACTTACTGGAGTACCGAAAAGGGTAAGCAATATCCCCATTCGGTGGTTATTGACCTAGGAGCCGTACACACTGTGAGTGCTGTACAGTATCTTCCTCGTATGGAGAGTACAGTGCCAGGAGGCATCAAAGACTACAAGATATACGTTAAGGCAGATCCTTTCAGCTATAAGTAAATACTATTATTGACAGATAATCTTATATAACAAAATAATACCATGAATTTAATACAATTGAAAAAACGAATAATGCGCGTGGGCTTGTTGGCCTTGGTTGCTCTAATCACATCCTGTACCTCTTCTCATGATGATGGGGGGTATTTGTTTGTCTACTTCACTGGCAATGACATCAGTGAAGAGGCTATATGCTATGCCATCAGTTCGGATGGGTACACTTATCAAGCTTTGAATAATAACAAACCAGTTATTGATTCCAAAGTAATTAGTTCGACAGGTGGAGTACGCGACCCATATATCCTTAGATGTGAAGATGGCAAAACATTCTATATGGTGGCTACAGATATGGTATCGGCCAATGGATGGGATTCCAATCGAGCTATGGTATTGCTCAAATCAACCGATTTGGTACATTGGTCACATGCTGTGGTCAATATTCAACAACGGTATAAAAACCAAGAAGATTTAAAGCGAGTATGGGCACCACAAGTCATCTTTGATCCGACAAACGGTAAGTATATGGTGTATTGGTCTATGAAACATGGAGATGGACCAGATATTATTTATTATGCTTATGCCAATAAGGATTTCACTAATTTAGAAGGGGAACCTAAAGAACTTTTTGTTCCTCAAGATAAAAAATCATGTATTGATGGAGATATCATTTGTAAAGATGGTACGTATTATTTGTTTTACAAAACAGAAGGACATGGCAATGGGATAAAGGTTGCTACAACCACTCAGTTGACTTCAGGGCAATGGACAGAATCTAGTGATTACAAGCAACAGACCAAAGAATCTGTTGAAGGCAGTTGTGTGTTCAAGCTAACCAATCAAAACAAGTATATTTTGATGTACGATGTGTATAACAAAGGAAAATATCAATTTACAGAAAGCACTGACCTGAAAAATTTTAAAACCATAGATAAAGAGGTGAAGATGAATTTTCATCCACGTCATGGTACGGTTATGTCTATCACCCGTGCTGAATTGAATCGAATTACAGAGAAATGGGGCAAGCCAGCCGAGTCGGACAAGTTGTCTGCCAATCCAGTATTATCGGGCTTCCATGCCGACCCTGAAATCTTATATTCTAAGCAAACAGGAAAATACTATATGTATTCGACCACAGACGGACATAAAGGCTGGGGTGGATGGAGCTTCAGCGTCTTTTCTTCGTCCGATTTACATAACTGGAAGGATGAAGGCGTCATCTTAGATTTGAAATCGGAGCAGGTCTCTTGGGCAAATGGCAATGCGTGGGCTCCCTGCATTGAAGAAAAACTCATACAAGGCAAGTATACATATTTCCTTTATTACAGTGGGAATCCTGTACATGGCGAAGGGAAGCAAATAGGTGTGGCGATTGCTGACTCGCCTATCGGTCCATTTACAGATTTGGGGCATTCTATCGTGTCAAAATCTCCTGTTGGCGGTGGACAACAGATTGATGTGGATGTTTTTACCGACCCTGTTTCAGGAAAATCCTACTTATTTTGGGGCAATGGCTATATGGCAGGAGCGGAATTGAATCAAGATATGACTTCGATTAATGAAAAAAGCATTACTGTGATGACTCCAGAAGGAGGAACTTTGCAGGATTATGCCTATCGAGAAGCTCCTTATGTGTTTTACCGTAAGGGACTTTATTATTTCATGTGGTCGGTAGATGATACTGGTTCGGCCAACTATCATGTGGCTTACGGTACATCCAAATCTCCACTTGGACCCATTCAAGTGGCCAAAAATCCAGTTGTTTTAATTCAGAATCCTGAAAAAGAAATATATGGTACAGGGCACAATGCTGTGTTGCATATTCCTGATACAGATAAGTGGGTCATAGTGTACCATCGCATTAATAAGAACTATCTCAAAGACCATCCAGGCATTCATCGTGAAGTATGTATTGACCAAATGGAATTTAATGAAGATGGTACGATTAAGCCAGTACATCCTGTATCTTAATATAGTCTGTATAATCTTTTGTTCAATTGATTTGATATGATTTAAAACGAACTGTCTATGAATAGCTTATTAAAACAATTAAGTATATATTTTTTGTTATTGTTACCCATTTCCTTATGGGCGAACCAACCTGATTCAGTTTTTCTTTTTTCTTATGCCGATGCTAATGGACGAAGTGGACTTATGTTTGCTTGGAGTACGGATGCCAATGAGTGGTTTTCCATTGCCGATAGATATAATTATGTACGATGTGACTTCGGACCATGGGGGTGGCAGAAAAAAATGTTTCGTCCTCACTTAATGCAAAGTCAGGCTGATGGAGAGTGGCATTGCCTTTGGACAGCCACTCAGAATGGTAAAGTCTTGGCTCACGCCAGTTCCCCCGATTTGTTGAAATGGAGTCCGCAGCATTATTTTACCCCAGTCGATAGTTTAAAATATATACCTCAAAATGTACATCCTACTTCTGAGAAAACTATTGTTTTGAACGGGATAGAAGAAAAGGGCTGGGTACAACGCGTTCCGTTTGCAACAGTCGAACAGTTGATACGCTATGTCGATCATCAAAAATTTTGTCAGATGCAGAATGACGAACGTACCGAGCAGGACAGTACTCGCTTTGCTGGATTGCAAGCGGTAGATGCCGTTATGCAGGTCGATGCTGCCCAAAGCAAATCAATTAGTGACCATCTAATTGGAATTTTCTTTGAGGATATAAACTACGCAGCTGATGGTGGTCTTTATGCCGAATTGATACAAAACCGCGATTTTGAATACTCCTTGAAAGATGGTTCGCCTAAAAAATGGAACAGTACCTATGCTTGGTACACAAGTGGAAAGGGGGGGACACTAGATATCGCAATCAGTCATCCCATCCATGCCAATAACCCTCATTATGCCGTGTTTAATGTACTTCAACCAGGAGTTGCTTTGTGCAATAAAGGCTTCGATGGAATTGCTTTGAAAAAAGGAGACAAATACGACTTCTCAACATTTGTTCGTGTGACAGAAGGCAGCAAAGGTGGCAAAGTACTAGTGAAATTACTAGATGAAAAAGGAACAGCACTTGCACAAACCACTATACATGCAACAAGGAAAAAATGGAATAAACAGAAAGCTATTCTTAGTGTAAAGCAGGATGCTACTTCTGCTGTATTGGCTATTATTCCACAAGAAAAGGGTAGATACGAATTGGACATGATTTCTCTCTTCCCACAAAAGACTTTTAAAGGACACAAGAATGGGTTACGTGCCGATTTGGCGCAGACACTGGCCGATTTAAAACCTCGTTTTGTTCGTTTCCCTGGTGGTTGTGTAGCTCATGGAGATGGTATTGACAATATGTACGATTGGAAAGGATCTATCGGAGCATTGGAAGCACGTAAATCATTGCGCAATCTTTGGGGGTATCATCAAACACGCGGACTGGGTTATTTCGAGTATTTTCAGTTTTGCGAAGACATAGGAGCTGCACCAGTACCCGTATTGGCTGCTGGCGTACCTTGCCAAAATTCAGGTACTTGTTCGCATGGTGCTAAAAATGAAGTGGAGCGCTATGGTCAGCAGGGCGGTATTCCGATGGAACAGATGAACAAATACATCCAGGATGTACTTGACTTGATTGAATATGCCAATGGTGATGCTCGGAAAACTGTGTGGGGACGAAAACGTGCGGAAGCAGGGCACCCCAAACCATTCAACTTAAAATTTATTGGCATTGGCAATGAAGATATGATTACAGATATCTTTAAGGAACGTTTCACAATGATATTCAATGCCATTAAAGAAAAGCATCCTGAAATTACTGTCATCGGCACGACTGGACCTTTTTACGAAGGCAGCGATTATGATGAAGGATGGGATTTGGCTTCCCAATTAAATGTACCGATCGTCGATGAGCATTATTATGTTCCCCCAGGTTGGTTTATTCACAATCAAGATTTTTACGACCATTATGATCGCAGTAAACCGAAAGTCTATTTGGGAGAATATGCTGCCCACTTGCCTGGTCGTCCCAATAATCTAGAAACCGCTTTGGCAGAAGCCCTTTATCTGACTTCAGTAGAACGAAATGGCGATATTGTATCTATGGCTTCTTATGCGCCTTTATTGGCCAAAGAGGGGCATACGCAGTGGAATCCTGATTTGATTTATTTTAATAATACCGAGGTGAAACCAACTGTGGGGTATTATACGCAGCAAATGTATGGACAAAATGCTGGAACAGAGTATGTGCCGTCTGTGGTCAGTTTGGACAATAAGCGTGATGCCGTGAAGAAGCGTATCGGTGTGTCTGTTGTACACGATGGAAATACAGGTGATTATATCTTGAAATTGGTCAATATGCTTCCAGTAGAAGTCAATACTCAGATTAAAATGGATCATTTTGCATTAGAAAATTCGACAGCATCAAAAATCCTTTTAACGTCTGATCCTACCGATCAAGACCTGAAACCAGTTTATACCGATTTTGAATTAAAAGGAACGGATTTTTCGTATTCGATGCCTGCTTATTCATTTACAGTCATACGTGTTCATGGGAAGATTGATAAAAAGAAATAATACAAAATCGCTATACATACAAACAGATGAAAAGATATTTAATAACGCTTCTTGTAGCAATGGTAGCAGGACATGTTGTGGCGCAGCAAAAAGCACCTATTCATTCAGGCTATCCTATCGACCCTGTTCCTTTTACATCTGTCAAACTTACGGATGATTTTTGGGGAGAACGTCTGCGGTCAAGTCGTGAAGTGACCATACCGTTGGCTTTCAGCAAATGCGAAGAGACTGGTCGCTATGAGAATTTTGTGAAAGCGGCTCATCCAAGTGATGATTATAAGGTCGCTGGTTACCCTTTTGATGACACGGATGTGTATAAAACCATTGAAGGTGCTGCTTATTCCCTTCAAACGTATCCCAATAAAAAATTGGAACATTATATTGATAGTGTATTGGTCATTGTGGGTGCAGCACAAGAACCCGATGGCTATCTGTACACATCTCGTACCATGAATCCCAAACATCCGCATAATTGGGCAGGAAAAAAGCGTTGGGTAGCTGTCGAAAATCTTAGTCATGAGTTGTATGATTTAGGACACATGATAGAAGGAGCAGTAGCATATTATCAAGCTACGGGCAAACGGAATTTTCTTGATATTGCTATTAAATATGCCGATTGTGTATGTCGTGCGATAGGCGATAAACCGAATCAAAAAAGATTGGTTCCTGGACACCAGATCGCTGAAATGGCACTAGTACGTCTTTATTCGATCACAGGCGATAAAAAATATCTTGACCAAGCCAAATTTTTCCTTGATGCACGTGGCACGACTGCTCGTAAAGATGCTTATAGTCAGGCGCACAAGCCAGTTGTAGAGCAAGATGAAGCAGTTGGTCATGCCGTACGTGCTGCCTATATGTATTCGGGTATGGCCGATGTAGCGGCCATGACTGGTGATAGTTCCTATATTGCAGCTATTGATAAGATCTGGAACAATATTGTATCAAAAAAAATCTATATTACTGGAGGAATTGGTGCACGCCACCAAGGGGAAGCCTTTGGGGATAATTATGAATTGCCTAACCTATCGGCTTATTGTGAAACTTGTGCAGCTATTGGTAATGTGTATCTAAATTATCGTCTTTTTTTACTACATGGTGATGCGCGTTATTTTGATGTGTTGGAACGCACGCTGTACAATGGACTTATTTCGGGTGTTTCGCTCGACGGTAATAGCTTCTTTTATCCCAACCCTTTGGCATCTACGGGTGATTATAGCCGGAAACCTTGGTTCGGGTGTGCTTGTTGCCCATCCAATATCAGCCGTTTCATTCCGTCTATTCCAGGCTATATTTATGCCGTAAAGGACAAGCAGGTATATGTCAATTTGTTTATGTCCAATCGTGTCGAATTGAAGCTAAATAAGAAAAAGATTATTTTGCAACAAGAAACGACTTATCCTTGGAATGGAGATACGCGCTTAACGCTGGTGAAATCCCATCAATCCTTTTCTTTGAATATCCGTATTCCTGGCTGGGTACGTAATAAGGTCTTGCCGAGTGATTTATACTCTTATTCCGATCAAGTTAAGCCCGCTTATCGGGTATTATTGAATGGTAAGGAGATTCAAGCAGAGTTGACCAACGGTTATTTCAAAATGAACCGTCAGTGGAAAAAAGGAGATTTTGTGGACGTACATTTCGATATGTCAGCTCGTGTAGTACAAGCTAACGAGAAAGTGAAAGCCGATTGTGGACGAGTGGCTATTGAGCGAGGACCTATTGTGTATTGTGCCGAATCGGCAGATAATGATTTCAATGTACACCATATTATATTGAATCAAAACCCTCAATTCAAACTTGTTCAAAGACCCGATCTACTTTACGGTATCAATCAGTTAACGACAGGTGCACAAGTCTTGAACTATAATAAAGCGGGTAAGTTGGAGATAGATGATGTCAAACTAACTTTAATTCCTTATTATGCTTGGGCACATCGTGGCGAAGGAAATATGGCTGTTTGGTTGCCGATTGAGTTAAGAGCGGCTTCCGCTCTATCGGAAAAAGCAGACAAGCAAGAAGATAATGGATTCTTTAATCATTAATGCAATAAAGCTCAGGAACAATTCCAAGCAAAACAATATTTCTACAAAGTAAACAAATGAAAAAACTTTTAGCTCTTTCGATTTTAGCATGCACTTTTGGGCTATATGCGCAACAGCATGTAACGACAATTGATGTTTCAAAACCGACAGCCAAAATAAATCCAGCAATGTTTGGTATCTTCTTCGAGGATATCAACTTTGGTGCAGATGGTGGTTTATATGCTGAATTAGTAAAAAACCGTTCTTTTGAATTCCCTCAACCTTTTGTGGGGTGGGTGCCTTTTGGCAATGTAACTGTAAAGAGCGAAAATTCTTGTTTCGAGCGTAATCCACATTATGTGCGAGTGGTCAACGATGGACGTTTGTTGCGTGCTGGTTTGGACAATGAAGGATTTCGAGGCATTGGGTTGAAAAAAGCAGAAACATATCGCTTTTCAGTGTATGCCCGCACACCAGATACTAAACCCATGAAACTGTCTATCGAATTGGTCAACTCCCAAGGCGAAAATGTACTGAAAAAAGAACTGCAAGTAAATAGTCAGGATTGGAAAAAGATGACGCTCGAAATGCAAGCACCTTTTACCGATGCTCATTCTCGCTTGCGTGTTGTCTTGCTCACAGAAGGAACTGTGGATATGGACCATATTTCGCTTTTTCCTGTGCATACTTGGAAGCAACGCGAAAACGGCCTACGTGCCGACCTAGTGCAAGCACTCTATGATATTCATCCAGGGGTCTTTCGTTTTCCTGGTGGTTGCATTATCGAGGGCAATAGCCTTGCTACCCGCTATCAGTGGAAAAATAGTGTAGGTCCAGTCGAAAATCGTCCACTCAACGAGAATCGTTGGAATTATACCTTCAAACATAAAGCTTTCCCCGATTATTTTCAGAGTTACGGCTTGGGATTTTATGAATATTTTCTGTTGAGCGAAGATTTGGGAGCAGAGCCGCTTCCTGTATTAAGTTGCGGACTATCTTGCCAATACGAAAGCAATGAAGTCGTGCCGCTCACCAAACTGGCCCCTTATGTACAAGATGCACTTGATTTGATTGAATTTGCCAACGGTCCAGTCGATTCCAAATGGGGAAAAGTGCGTGCCGATATGGGACATGCCAAACCTTTCAATCTGAAAATGATAGCCATTGGTAATGAACAGTGGGGTACAGTGTATCCCGAACGTTTGGAGGTGTTTGTCAAAGCCATTCGCAAACGCTATCCCCATATCCAGATTGTCGGAACCTCTGGTCCGAGTGCCGCTGGTGATAAGTTTGATTACCTTTGGCCAGAAATGAAACGCATAGGAGTCGATTTGGTGGACGAACATTACTACATGTCTCCCGATTGGTTCTTTGCCAATGCAGGGCGTTACGACAGTTACGACCGCAAGGGCCCCAAAGTTTTTGCTGGTGAATATGCTTCGCATGACTACAGTACTGGCAAAGCCAATAATTTTCTATCAGCCCTTTCCGAAGCGGCTTTTATGACAGGTTTGGAACGCAATGCCGATGTTGTCCGCTTGGCCACATATGCACCTTTGTTTGCTCATGTAGATGCATGGCAGTGGAATCCCGATATGATTTGGTTTGATAACCTTCGCATGATGCGTACACCCAATTATTACGTCCAACAGATGTATGGAATGAATACTGGCACAAAGGTACTTCCTTTGCTGATGGAGGGTAAGCCAGTTATTGGGCAAGATAGTTTATATGCTTCGGCAGTATCGGATGCAGCTACAGGAGAAATTATTGTGAAAGTAGTCAATGCTGCCAATAGAGTCCAGAAGATGCATATTGATTTCGACGGATTAAAAAAGCATCACCTTGTTTCGGGTACCTGCACCTATTTGCAAAATAATGAATGGACTGCCGTCAATACTTTAGAGGAAGAGAAAGTGTTTCCCCGTTTGCGTCCAGTGTCGGTCAATCCTCGTTTCTTGGATTTGGAACTTCAAGCCCGTTCATTTGGGGTATATCGCCTGCAAGTGAACTAATGTTACTCTTTTTTGAATGAAAATTACCCCTCTTTATAGATCTGTTTTTTCTATTTTTGTGGGGTGAAAAATTAAGTGTAGGTATTCAAGACACAATATGACCTGTGTCTTAGTTATTCCGAGACAGTGGATAAACTAGTGCTTGCTTGGCGAGTTTCTTTCGGATCAGCTCTGGAAGATGTAGTTTATACAAGATGCCTCAGTAACAATAAAAAATATTATCATGAAGAAACTTCTTATTATGCCAATGCTTGCAGTTTTAGCTTTGACTGCAAGTGCGCAAACCTTCCATGAATGGCAAGATCCGGCAGTCAATGCTGTCCATCGTATGCCAATGCATACCAATTATTTTGCGTATGAATCGGCCGATGCTGCACAGAGTGGAGTGAAAGAGCAATCTGCCAATTTTATGAGTTTAAATGGGACTTGGAAATTCTTTTGGGTGAAAGATGTGCAGTCACGCCCAACTGATTTTTGGAAGACCAACTTTAATGACAAAGGATGGGACGATCTTCCTATTCCAGGATTATGGGAGTTGCATGGCTACGGTAAACCTATCTATGTCAATATGGGATATGCATGGCGCAATCAGTTTAAAAACAATCCTCCATATGTGCCTACAGAGAATAACCACGTAGGATCTTATCGTCGTGAGATGGTGGTTCCTGCTTCATGGGCGGGCAAAGATATTATTGCTCACTTTGGTTCCGTTACATCCAATATGTATTTATGGGTAAACGGCAAATATGTGGGATATAGTGAAGATAGTAAACTAGAAGCTGAGTTTGATGTTACTCGTTATTTAAAACCAGGACAAGACAATGTAATTGCCTTTCAAGTATTCCGTTGGTGCGATGGCAGTTACCTAGAAGACCAGGACTTCTTCCGCTATAGTGGAGTAGGACGTGATTGTTTTCTATATGCTCGTGAGAAGAAGCATATCAAAGATATTCGCGTTACACCAGACCTAGACCAAGAGTACAAAAATGGGGTCTTGACTATTCAAATGACTAGTACCAGAAACACACACGTTAATATCAGCTTAAAAGATGCTGAAGGAAAAGAAGTTGCTGCCACACAAGCTAAAGCAAACACAACATGTACGTTAAAACTGAAGAATCCGCACAAATGGAGTGCTGAAAGTCCTTATCTCTATACCTTGTATGCCTCTATGGACAATGGACACGAGGTAATCCCAGTCAAAGTAGGATTCCGTAAGATCGAATTGAAAAACGGACAGGTATTGGTCAATGGACAACCAGTACTGATCAAGGGAGCCAATCGTCATGAGATGGATCCAGACAATGGCTATATCATTTCACCTGAACGCATGGTGCAAGATATTCAGCTCATGAAGAAGTTCAATATAAATGCTGTGCGTACTTGTCACTATCCAGACAATAATTTATGGTATGACCTATGCGATAAATACGGTATTTATGTAGTTGCCGAAGCCAATCTTGAAAGCCATGGTATGGGATACGGATCTCGTACATTGGCTAAGAGAGATGATTATAAATTAGCACATTTGCAACGCAATCAACGCAATGTACAACGCAATTTTAATCACCCAAGTATCTTTGTTTGGTCTCTTGGTAACGAGGCTGGGTATGGTCCAAACTTTGAAGCAGCATACGACTGGATTAAGGCGGAAGATCACAGCCGCTTGGTACAATATGAACAAGCGGGCAAGACTGGTAAGACTGATATCTTTTGTCCTATGTACTATGGATACAAGCATTGCGAAGAATACAGTGTAAACGATCAATATAAGAAACCACTTATCCAATGTGAATATGCTCATGCTATGGGTAATTCGGAAGGTGGATTCAAAGAATACTGGGATCTAATACGTAAGTACCCTAAGTATCAAGGTGGATTTATTTGGGATTTTGTGGATCAATCTCTTCGTTGGACTGGTAAAAATGGAAAGACTATTTATGCTTATGGAGGTGATTTCGACCGCTATGATGCCAGTGATAACAACTTCTGTGATAATGGCTTAGTGAGCCCTGACCGCGTACCAAATCCTCATATGTATGAAGTCGGTTATTTCTATCAAAACATTTGGACAAGCCCAGTAGACTTGCAAAATGGTGTAATCGGTATATACAATGAAAATTTCTTCCGTGACCTATCGGCTTATGCTTTGGAATGGGAAGTGCTTGAAGGAGGTAAGGTTATCAAAACTGGTCGTGTGGATGATATCCATGTGGCCCCACATAAGACGGTAAACCTAAAATTGCCTATTGGTAATATTCAGGCTGGTACAGAATGTTTGCTGAACGTATCGTACACCTTGAAGCATGCTGAAGGTTTACTTCCTGCTGGCTATGCAGTAGCCAAACAACAATTGGTATTGAATCCATATAAGGCGCCTGCTATGACCCTTCATAATGAGGAGTTGAGCAACCAAAAGACTGTAGCACCTACTGTTCAAGACAATGATTGGAATTTCCTAATTATTCGTGGCAATCACTTCGATGTAGAGTTCAATAAGCATAGTGGGCTATTAAGCAAATATGAGGTTGATGGAACAGACATGATCAAAGATGGAGAAGCGTTGACGCCTAATTTCTGGCGTGCTCCTACCGACAACGATTATGGTGCTGGATTGCAATATAAATATGCGGTTTGGAAACATCCGGAGATGAAGCAGACTGCTTTTACATCGCGCATTGAAAATGGACTAGCTATTGTAGATGTTACTTACGATATGCCTAAGGTCTCTGCTCAATTGCTTATGACCTACGCTATTAATAATGTGGGAGCTATCAAGGTTACACAAAAGATGGTCGCAGATAAAAATGCCAAAGTGGCCAATATGTTCCGTTTCGGTATGCAGTTGCCTATGCCACGTGCATTTGAAACTATTCAATATTATGGTCGTGGTCCAGTAGAGAACTATATTGACCGTAAGTACAATGCGTCATTGGCGATTTATAGCCAATCTGTAACGGAACAATTCTATCCTTATATCCGTCCACAAGAAAACGGAACGAAGAGTGATATTCGTTGGTGGAAGATCAGTAATGCCTCTGGTTGTGGTCTTGAAGTTATCGCTGCACATCCTTTCTCTGCGTCAGCTTTGCATTACACGATTGATTCGTTGGATGATGGCATGAACAAGCATCAAAGTCACTCTCCAGAAGTTGAAGAATCTGATGTCACTAACTTCTGTATCGATGAAGTACAAGCTGGATTGGGATGTGAAGATAGTTGGGGACGTATTGCTCGTCCAGAATATCAAGTACCTTATGGTGATTATGAATTTACGTTTATTCTATCACCAATCAAGAACACTTGTTCTATTACTCCAGTAGTGTATTAAATTAGGTGTATTATATGAAGCAAATGGTGTGTCAAAGATTTTACTTTGGCACACCATTTCTATTTGAAAGTGTAGGGAAAATAGTTTTTACTATACATTTTGTCAAAAACGGCAGGGCGTCCTATTTGTTTTCAGAGTGATCTATTTCACCTAAAAAAAAGAAGGCCTTAAATCGAAAGGAAAGGCCATCTACGGCTGTGCCGATTTTTGAAAATATTTTTTTGAGGGAACTGTCTTTGAAAATGACGGTACAAACTTCACGGTTATTCTCAAGCGCTTTGATAGGTCTGTGGCAAAGCTTGCGATACGGTCTATATCCCTTTGATAAATTGCGCGCAAAGGCTTGCGTATAGTCGGAAAATGCTTGGAAAGTTGACATTTTGTCAAATGTCGTTTGTCTGCTTTTTATAAGTAGTTACGATTTGAAAGAATTGTACGTGATATTCTCTCCTATTATAACCTACTTCTTCATCAACTTTCTAGGGGCCCCTTTCCATGAGCATCCCAGGCAGTACACGATAGATAAGTCAAATCCATCCAAGGCCTCTCCTTCATTACGTACGATAACTTCCCCAGTTGTTTCATCGACATAGACTAAGCGTCTATCTCCAGTTTCGTTCATTACATAAAATGATGGAATCTTACATTGTGGACAAAGGGCTTTCTTCATGATCTTATGGTTTATTTATGATGGTTTGACCGGTATAGTATAGTTGATCTCCTTGTATCTCTAAAGGCATGGAGATGTTATTCTCGAATAATTGGCCTGTACCCAACCCTTGGGGGATACGCACATCTTGTGTAGCCGTCCATTGAGCGATAGCATTCAGACCGACATTCGACTCCAATGCAGAGGTAATCCAGTAGCCGATGCCGCGTTCTTTAGCGAGACGTATCCATTCGCTACTGCCATGAAACCCTCCGTGCAGAGAAGGTTTTAAGATGATATATTGTGGATGAATTGTTTCCAATAATGCCATCTTATCGAAAGGATCATTCACGCCGATTAGTTCCTCGTCCAAAGCGATAGGGAGGGGCGTATTTTGACATAAATAAGCCATCTTGTCCCACTCACCCGCCATTATGGGTTGCTCGATAGAATGCATATCCAAAGCGGCCAATCGCTCTAGGTAGTCCATGGCTTTATCAGGAGCAAACGCGCCGTTGGCATCTACTCGCAACACGATATCCTTGCTGCTGTAGTGTTGTCGGATATATTGCAATAGCTGCATTTCCTCTTCAAAGTCGATGGCCCCTATTTTGAGTTTGATACAACGGAACCCTTGTCGCAATTTATCTTGGATACGTGATAACATGGTTGAGGCATCGCCCATCCAGATAAGACCATTAATGGGGATACCCATTTTACCTTGCGCAAAGGCGGTCATCTGCGGAGAGGCAGAAGGGGATGTGCGTGTCTCTAGACAGTGGGGTGACCAAAGTGACCAGATAGCCGTTTCAAGTCCCATAAGCATAGAGGGATAGTCGCGCAATCCTTCGTAATCCAATATACCCGTTTCAACAAAACGGGCACAGTGTGCGTTGAGTATCTCTTCGTAATCCTTTAGGTCATCGCAAGACAACTGAGGTAGAGGGGCACACTCTCCAAGACCGATGCGTTCAGGTGCATCGGTCTTCCAGAGTGAAAGTAACCATATCTTGCGTTCAGTATAGATGCCACGCGAAGTACCCGCGGGCTGTTTGAAGTGCAAGATATATGGTTCTATTTTGTACTGATAGTCAGTCATTATGGAAATTTTGGGTATTGTTTGAAGTTAGGCTTACGCTTTTCAAGAAAGGCATTTTTACCTTCTTGTGCTTCTTCGGTCATATAATAGAGCATGGTTGCATCGCCAGCCAATTCTTGAATACCAGCTTGACCATCCAATTCGGCGTTCAATCCAGCTTTAATCATACGCAGTGCAATAGGACTATGCAATTGCATTTCTTCGGCCCATTGTACATACTCGTCTTCTAGTTTTTCTAATGGCACGACCGTATTGACTAGTCCCATCTCTAAAGCTTGTTGTGCGTCATATTGGCGGCAAAGGAACCAGATCTCGCGAGCTTTCTTCTGACCAACGACACGTGCCAAATAACTAGAACCAAATCCAGCGTCAAAGCTCCCCACACGTGGTCCTGTTTGTCCAAAGCGTGCGTTGTCCGAAGCAATACTCAAGTCGCATACAACGTGTAGTACGTGTCCACCACCAATAGCGAAACCATTGACGGCTGCAATGACTGGTTTAGGGATGCTGCGTATTTGTTTTTGTACATCTAGTACGCTTAAACGAGCCACACCGTCTTTATCAATATATCCGCCATGACCTTTTACATTTTGGTCACCACCTGCACAGAAAGCTTTATCGCCAGCGCCAGTGATCACAACCACATTGATATCTTGCTCTTCGCGACAAATGCGCAGTGCATCGCTCATCTCAGCAGTGGTCGTTGGGGTGAAGGCGTTGCGGTAGCGCTCGCGGTTGATAGTGATACGTCCGATTCCATTGTAGTAATCGAATAGGATATCTTCGTATTCACGGATAGTTGTCCATTCTCTTGTTGCCATATCTTTATATTTTAATTGTTTATACAGTTTATTTCTTGAATATCTTATCTAGTTGTGCTTGATCGACACTGGCATCAGTGAAGACCTCCATAAGCATTGCTCCTTTTTGTGCTTCGGGGGCTGTAAACTCTGGAAGAGCAAAATGCAGGCTTTCTGTATCTTGTACACCGAAATAGTGTAGACCGCGTGCCATCGCCCAACTTCGTGCATCTATATTGTGTGTGCCTTGTACGGCTTCACGGGCTTTATCGGGTAGGCGTAATCCTGGCAAACCACGGAAAATTTGTCCTTCGTGATTATTGAGTAGCAGAATGCGTAAATTCTTAGGCAGAGGTGATATGTTTAGGGCAGTCATGTCATAGAAGAAACTCAAATCGCCTATAATCAGGTAAACTGGGCGTTCATCTAGTGCAGCAAATCCTAAGGCTGTAGATAGGGACCCTTCAATGCCGTTGACCCCACGATTGGCATACACCTCTGTATATTTCGGTAGGTCGTATAATTGGGCATAGCGGATGCTATTGCTATTAGCCAAGTGTAGTGGATGACCTTCTGGAAGTACTCGCATGAATTCTCCCACCACCATAGGAGCACTATAATCAAGTGCAGGCATAGTATATGACTGACGAATCTTGATCCATTCCTGAGGATATGTCGGCACTTTGCCCGCTAGACGAGGGGCAATACGTTCCACAAATTCCATTGGATCCATTTGGATAAGCGTTGTGGCACATTGGAAAGTATCAATTAGTGCACCATCGGCAGAGATATGCCAGTGAGCCTTTGGAGGGAAGCTACGCAACCATTGTTTGGTGCGTTTGGAGATAACACAGCCTCCCCAAGTGATCAACAGATCGGGAGATAGTTTGTGCTTTTCTTCATCGTTCATTTGAGCGAGAAGAATGTCTATATTACGGATAGATTTGCCTGGGATAGTACCATTACCTATATGCTCTTGTATCCACGCAAAATGTTTATGTATGAGTTTGTTGACCGTACTTTGGTAATCATAGATTGAGTTCATTTGTCCCACTACGACCAAACGTTTCTGCGCTTTGTTGAGTTCTTCTATCAGATGTGTATACGGTTCGTTATACTCATTCATACCGTGATAACGATGAATTACACGTACTTTAGGAAGTCTATCGGTGGTCATATCAAAGAATGGCTCGGATATGGGCACATTGATATGTGCAGGTCCTTTACCTTGATGGGTTGTCGCAAGGATGGCCTCATTGACGAGACGATTAGTGAGCCATATATCGTGTTCGTCGAGTTGTACGCTGCACTTACTCAGCGATTGAAACACGCCTTTTTGAGGGAGGGTTTGACCATCTTGTTGTCCTATCCACCCTTCTGCTCTATCGGCTGAAATGACCAGTAAGGGCACCTTTTGATAGAATGCTTCTGCAACGGCTGGGTGCATGTTGAGTACAGCGCTTCCGCTGGTGCAGACAACAGCTGTAGTGCGCCCTGTTTTTAAAGCAAGACCTAAGGCTACAAACGCTGCACTTCTTTCGTCGGTGACTTGGTGCGATTGAAAATATTTGTCAGCTAAGATACTGCCTACAATAGGAATGTTGCGACTACCTGGGCACACCACTATTTGACTTATTTGATGTGCTTTGAGTAGGGCTACAAGTTCGAGAATGTGTGGTTTAGTACTATACATAAATAATCTTTTTTATAGTCTGCATTTTGATCACTGTCTCTTGATATTCTTTCTCTACATGAGAGGAGGGGAGCAATCCGCCTCCGGCATAAAAATGGGCCGTGTCTTGTTCGATTTCCATACAACGTAGGTTGACAAAGAAATCACAGCTTCCGCGTCCGTCGGTATACCCAATAAATCCCGAATAGTATTTTCTATCCAGTTGCTCATGTGCCGCAATACACTGCATAGCTTCCGCTTGGGGATATCCACATACGGCTGGAGTAGGGTGTAGAGCATTGAGTAAATTGGATAGTTGGTTCTCGGAATCGAGTTTAAAACTAAATGTCGTTTTTAGATGAGCCAACTGCCCAGCTCGTGAGGTATAAGGACCTTTGGTACATATATCGGTGGCATATTTTTGTAGACGCTCACGGATATAGGTGGTCACGAGTGCTTGTTCGTGAATATTCTTTTTGTCCCAATGGGCTTCTAAACGCATCTCGTTCCAAGCACCTGCATCGTCACCCATAGGAAGACTTTGCGTTCCTGCAAGGGAGATGGTGCTGTATTGATGGTTCGTTCCAGATAACAATATCTCTGGTGTGCAGCCCATCCAAAGTCCCGTCTGTGGCGTGTACACGAGATAGATAAAAGAATTGGGATAGCTGTTGGCTGCTGCCAGAAAACTACGGGTAATGTCTATCGGGTGATGGGAGTTCTGTGAAGAATGACCGTTGGGTGTATCTGTATCTCGTACAGGAAGTGCATGAGATTCTTTGCGAGCGAGTACCACTTTATCCAGACCACCAGCTTGTAGTTGATCCATCATATGGCCGAAATGTATGGCATATGATTCGTCCATATTGGTGTCTTCAAATAGTTGATAGTCGTTTTGATATGAAGCGATGACTGTTTGAGGGGTCGTATATACATCGCCCTGCACTAAGACTATAGGAAGGTCTTGGCGCAGGACAAATGGAGTAAGTACAAAGCCTTGTTGGTTGTGGAGTTCCGCCATGTTATGTAGGGAAATCACCTGATTGGCAACAATATACTGGATGTCTTTGCTTTGAGGAGCACGCCATGCAGCAAAACTTTTGTTGTCTTTCCAAAGCTTGTTGAAATCTATATTCATATATCTGTGTCGACTTATCGCTTCTTTAAGATACTATTGATCACACGAACAGAAGAGACGAGTTTGCCTGCTTGCGTGATGATGTCCACATTCCATACATGACTAGAACGTCCTTGATGAATAATCGTAGCACGTCCAGTGACCGTATCTCCTAACAGAGCTGATGATACGTGATTGCCACTCACCTGCATACCTACAGCGATTTCGCCTCCCTTACAGTGCAATCGGCTACCTATACCAGCGATTGTTTCTGCAAAGGCAAGAGATGCACCTCCGTGAAGTACTCCCCATGGTTGACAGGTTCTTTCGTCAATAGGCATGGTTGCTTCAACCTGCTTTTCGTCAATATAAGTCATTTTTATACCGAGGTTGCCTATTAAAGAATGCCTACATTCCTCATCAATTTCTTGAAGAGATTGTGCATTGAATAGGTCTTCGGTCATGTGCTTTTTTATTAAATGGGCTACACCAGAACTAGCCAGTGAGGTGGTCACATAATCGGCACATGCTTTGACTGCTTCTTCAGAATCGGCCATAGCTACCCCTAAACCGACAAATTCCATCATGGGAACACTATCTCTACTCGCACCGATAGCAACGGCCTCACTGCGTTTTATCATCAGTTGTTGAAGCAAGGTGCTGATATCGTAAATCAAGATTTCGGCTGGTGTACGACTTTTTTGAATGGCCATAACCTCTGGGTTACGACGGAGCACAAACCCTTCGTGTTTGATTAATTGTAAAGGAGCCAATGTGGCTTCGGAAGTCTCGATCGAGTGATCTGTGATAATGGCTAAGCGTGTACCTCTTTCTTGTAGATCAAGAAGGGCATCTACATCGGCTTGTGCGATGCTGCCATCGGCTTGCAAAAGTGTTTCCTCTGCGTGGAGGATAAGAAGTTTGTACCTCATAGTCTTATGTTTTATGTTCTAAGAAATACATGAGAATAGGATGGAAAATCTAAAAGATTTCAATAGCTCACTATATTATATTATACAAATATAAAGGATAGTCATGTAAAAATGAAATATAAGGGAGCTTTTATATATAAAAACTCCCTTTGTATGTGCGATAATAAAATACTGTGATATCTTGAATGTAGATGATTTTTTATACGATGTCTACTTCAATGACGCCTCCGTATGGTGGAAGTACGCTGAATGCATCATCCATAGCAACTGTGCCTGCAAAGACTTGTGCAGAGATAAGCACGCCACCATGAGCAAAAATTAAAACATTATCTAGATCTTCTTTTGCTTGTAGTTCTTCTAAAAATTCGACGACACGTTCGTATAAATTCATAAAACTTTCTCCGTGTGGTGGTGCTTTATGTAAGGTGTCTAAAAACCACTCTTGAAAATAAGGATCGTCAATGTCGCCAAATCCTTTCATTTCCCATTCGCCAAAATTAATCTCTTTGATACGTTTTTCTTCAATAGCATCTGGATATCCGCAGTAGACGGCTAGCTTTTTAGCACGGCTTAATGGGCTTGTGTACACTGCGTCATATTCTATATTGGGTATGTGCGACATGGTGACTTCAGCTTCTGCTGTGAAAGTATCTTTTAGTGGTACATCAGTATGTCCATAAAATACACCCTCGGGTATGTCTACCGCTGTGTGGCGAACGAGAGTTATCTTCATATTTGTCCTATATTTAATGAATTCACATCAAATATAGGCCTTATTTATTAGCCATGCAAACAAATTATCGACTATTTCTATAATGAGTAGGCGACATGCCTGTATGATGCTTAAAATATCTACCGAAAGAAGATTGATCTGGAAAATTCATTTCACTAGCCAAATTTTGAATAGGGATGAGTTCGTTTTGTAAAGCGACTTTAATCTCTAATATTGTATGTTGGTCGATTAGCTGTTTGGGTGAAATTTGTATAGAAGATTGTGTAACCGCTGATAGATATCTGGGCGTAATGCACAATTCACTTGCATAGAATTTGACATCTCTGTGTGTCCTAAAATGCTCTCTTATTAACATGATGAACTTCGAAATAATATGCTTTTGACTGACAGCTTCATTGGTTGCTTTTAATGTTTCGCCTCCGATTTTTTCTAAATGATAAGCGATGTCATAAAAGATATTTTGCAGCGTATTGGTCAAAATTTGTAATCTGAAGGGGTGGTCTCTTCTATCGTAAAGATACTTGAACTCAGTCATCAGGTTAGTGAAGTACATACGTTCTTCTTCTGTCTTCATTTCTTCTGGAGGCATATTGGCTATGATGGGGAAGAATGATGGCTTTATTCTGAGACTCACTTCTTTAAATAATGTGATAGAGAAAGTGATGTATTTAATTTCGAAGTCTGGACTGCAACTTTTTAATCGTAATATTCTGTCTGGCATAATGATGTGTCCCCAGAATGGATGTAGCTCATAGACTTCTAAATTGTTGAAAATGATCGCATTCCCCTTTGTGCAATATAGGAGGACAGGGTCAGAAATACGTTGCTCGCATTCGGCAAAGTCGCTTAAATTGGTGTAGCCAACTGAAAAATCTTCATTGGCATCAAGCTGAAAAGGTGATGTTCTTTTTTTGTCCATTTTGATAAGTATATTCGTGCAGCTAATTGTTCTCTTATATTGACCAATAAGCTAAATGTGCTACAAAGATAAACGAAAAAAGTCAACTTCAAATAGAATATCCCATATTGAACAATATAGGCGAGGTTTTGTGCAGGTTTATGCAGGAAAAGTTCTTACTTTTGCACTCAGTTTGTCTATTAGATGTGAGTTGCCATCAAAAATGGCGCTATTTTTTATATTATGGCGTAGGCAAACATTCAATATGTTATTTGTATATATAATTCTAAATTAAATAATAACTTAATTACAGAAAACAGAATGAAGAAGATTGTTTATTCTTTAGGAACCGCTCTCCTAGCGTTCAGCTTTTTGTTGGTCTCATGTGGTAAAAAATCACAAGGGATGGCAGGATCACACGGTCCAGCTGCTTACCCAATGCAAGTTGTTCAGGAGACAGAAAAAACGTTGATTAATGCATTCCCAGCTAGCGTGGAAGGTAAACAGGATATTAATATCCTTCCTCAAGTTGCGGGACAAATCGTTAAGGTATGCGTGGAAGAAGGCGCAAAAGTAAAGAAAGGTCAGCCACTATTTGTTATTGACCAAGTGCCTTATCAGGCTGCTTTACGTACAGCCAAGGCTAATGTAGCTTCAGCTAAAGCACAAGTTGCTACTGCCGAGTTGACATTCAATAACAACAAGGCCTTATTTGATAAAGGGGTCGTGTCAAAAACAACTTTGATGACTGCCGAAAATAGTTATCTAACTGCTAAAGCCACTCTTGCACAAGCAGAGGCTTCTTTAGTCAATGCTGATAATAATTTGTCGTACACAGTTGTGAAAAGTCCAGCTAATGGTGTTATCTCAACTATTAATTATCGAGTAGGTGCTCTAGTGTCTTCAGCTATTCAAAAGCCATTGACTGTAGTATCTGATAATTCAGAAATGTATGTGTATTTTGCCATGGCTGAACCTCAAGTTTTGAAAATGGTTCGTCAATTTGGTAGTCTAGATTCAGCATTGGTCAACATGCCTAGTGTAGATCTTGAGTTGTGTGATGGCTCTATCTATCAACATAAAGGTAAAATTGAATCTATTTCAGGTATCGTAGATGCTACAAGTGGTCAAGTGCAATTGCGTGCTGTCTTTACAAACCCAGAACGTTTGTTGACCTCTGGTGGTAGTGCACAAATTATGATGCCAGAAATTTACCACAAAGCGATTGTTGTTCCTCAATCATCTGTATTCCGTCTACAAGACAAGGCATTTGTTTATGCGTATGCTGATGGTAAAGCACAATCTAAGATGGTGACTCTATCTCCTTATGATGATGGTAAGACATATGTTGTATTGTCAGGTTTAAAGGCAGGTGATAAGATTGTGTCATCAGGTGTTGCATTGATTCGTCCTGGAACACAAATCGTAGAGGCTAAATCAGGTGCGCAACAACAAGGCCCTCAAGGCATGGGGCATTAATTCTCTAGGTTATTAAACGAATCCATTAAATTATGAATGTAAAAGTTTTCATTGATAGACCAGTACTTTCTATTGTGCTGTCTGTCTTTGTGGTAATATTTGGATTGATTGGACTCAATGTGCTTCCAGTCGAAACATATCCAGATATTGCTCCCCCAACCATAACGGTGACAGCCTCCTATCCAGGAGCTAACGCCGAAACCATCATGAAAAGTGTGGTTGCTCCGCTTGAGGAGTCTATCAACGGTGTTGATGATATGATGTATATGACATCAACAGCGACGAACTCAGGTACGGCAACAATTTCGGTGTATTTTAAGCAAGGTACAGATCCCGATATGGCGTCTGTGTTTGTGCAAAACCGTGTTACACAGGCCACTGGTACTCTACCATCTGAAGTAAACCAAATTGGTGTGACAACAGCCAAGCGTCAGAACACCATGCTGACTATTTTTATGTTGGCCAGTCCTAATGGTACATACGATGAAGGTTTCTTGAGTAACTATTCTGATATTGTTGTAAAGCCTGCTTTGCTTCGTGTCAGTGGTGTAGGTCAAGTTCGAGCATTTGGTGCACGATACTCTATGCGTATATGGATGAAGCCAGATGTCATGAAACAGTATCATTTGATGCCTAGTGACATTACTAGTATTATCCAAGAACAAAACTCAGAGTTTGCTACTGGTAGCTTTGGCGACAACAGTGACAATGACTATATGTATGTCATGAAATACAATGGTCGTAAGGAAACTGTAGAAGAGTTTAAAAACATGGTTATCTCGGCAGCTCCTTCAGGTGAAGTGCTTCGCTTGAAAGATGTAGCAGATATTGAACTAGGTAAAGAGTCCTATGCTTTCCAGAGTAATATGGACATGAAAAATGCGGTAGGTACTATCGTCTATCAAATGCCAGGTTCAAATGCAACCGAAGTGAACGAAAATATTGCTTCTTTGTTGAAAGACTTAAAGCAAGATATGCCAGATGATATGGAAGTCATCACTATGATGACAACCAATGACTTCTTGTATGCATCTATTCATACGGTTGTTGAAACCTTGATTGTTGCCATTCTTTTGGTGGTCTTGGTTATTTACTTCTTCGTACAAGATATTCGTGCCACAATGGTGCCAACGATTTCAATTATCGTATCCCTGATTGGTACCTTCGCATTTATTGCGTTGTTTGGTATGACGCTGAACTTGCTGACGCTTTTTGCTCTCGTGCTGGTGATCGGTACGGTGGTGGATGATGCCATTGTCGTCGTCGAAGCTGTACAAGCACGTTTTGATATTGGGTACAAGTCTCCATATAAAGCCGCAGTTGATGCTATGGGAGGATTGACACAAGCGATTATCACAACATCTATTGTGTTTATGGCTGTGTTTATTCCAGTATCGTTTATGCCTGGTACATCTGGGGTGTTCTACCAACAGTTTGGTATCACGATGGCGGTTGCCGTGGCGATTTCTACTGTAAATGCCTTGACGCTTTCTCCTACTTTATGTGCTTTAATGTTGAAGCCAGTGCCAACCTCTCGACCAGGTGGTAAGGTGACATTCTCTGATCGCATGCGTAAAGCGTATAATGCTTCCTTTAACGCACTGTTAGATAAGTATAAAAATGGCGTTTTATTCTTTGTGAAACGTGCATGGATCGTGTGGACCGCTCTAGCATTTGCTATTGGTTTATTGGTGTATTTTATGAATACGACACCTACAGGTCTTGTACCAGATGAAGACAATGGTGTATTCTTTGTGAATACAACAATGGCTCCTGGACAAACAGTAGAAAAGACACAAGAAGTGTTGCGTAAGGTTGAACAGCGTGTTATGGCTATTCCTGGTGTGAAACACACGATGGCTGTGGCTGGTTTTAGCCTGATGGGTGGTCAAACTCAATCAGGAGGTATGTTGATCGTACGTCTTGAAGATTGGGGAAAACGTGACGACGCAGGTACGCAGTTAGATGCTATTATGGGACAAGTGTACGGTCGTACTGCCGATATCAAGGACGCGCAAATTTTTGCCTTCGCTCCTGGTCAAATCCCTGGATATGGTATGGGTAACATGATGGAAATTCACCTTCAAGACAAACAAGGGGTATCTCCAGAAGAGTTCTATAATACGATGTTGCCATTTATCATGAAAGCGAATATGCTTCCAGAAGTAGGTCGTGCATACACCACATTTAATGTGAACTACCCACAATATCTAGTTGATGTTGATATACCATTGTGTAAGCGTCGAGGAATCTCTCCATCGACTGTACTTAGTACAATGTCTGGTTACTTCGGTGGTCAGTACATATCCAATATCAATAAATTTACAAAGGTATATCGTGTGATGCTTCAGGCTGATCCTAAGTACACTTTGAATGAGAATGCATTGGATAAAGTCTTTGTACGTATCGGCAATGAGATGGCTCCATTGAACCAGTTTGTTTCAGTGAAGCGCGTGAATGGTGCGGAAGCTCTAAACCGTTTCAACTTGTTTAGTAGTATGCAGTTGAGTATTATGCCAGCTCCTGGAGTCAGCTCAGGTCAGGCACTTGCAGCTTTCCAAGCGTATGCTCAGAAAAACCTACCAACTGGTTATGGATATGATTACGGTGGTATTACCCGTGAAGAGGCAAATACAAGCAATAGTACAATACTTATTTTTGCTTTCTGTATTATCTTTATCTATTTGATCTTGGCAGCTTTATATGAAAGTTTCTTCATCCCATTTGCAGTATTGCTTTCTGTGCCATTTGGTTTGATGGGTAGCTTCTTCTTTGCTCGTTTGTTTGGCATTGAGAACAATATCTATCTACAGACAGGTTTGATCATGTTGATGGGACTATTGGCCAAGACGGCTATCTTGCTTACCGAGTATGCTACAGAACGTCGTCGTGCAGGAATGACATTGTCGCAAGCGGCTTATTCGGCTGCCACAGTGCGTCTTCGTCCTATCATGATGACCGCGTTGACCATGATCTTTGGTATGATCCCATTGATGTTCTCTATAGGAGTAGGTGCCAATGGTAACCGTGCATTAGGTACTGGTGTAGTGGGTGGTATGATTATTGGTACATTGGCATTATTATTTGCCGTACCTACATTCTTTATTATCTTCCAGTGGATGGATGAACGTTTCAATCCTTCTCATATTGAGTCTAAACATGGAGTGGATCCTGCTATTGCTACACAACAAGAGAAGATCGATGAAATGTATGAAGCTATGCAAGAGATGAAGAAGAAAGCTTCAGAAACTGACAAGAAGTAATACTCAGAACAAATAAGATGATTCATAATATGAAGAAACTATGTATATTTTTAGGTGCAGCTGCTCTTTTGAGCAGTTGTAACCTATACAAATCATATGAACGTCCTGAGGTAGATACTGAAGGATTGTATGGTGATCAAGTGGAGGCCGTTATTGACTCAACTTCTCTAGGTCAAGTGGCTTGGGAAGATTTTTTCTCTGACGAGCAATTGCGTCATTTGATTGCACGAGGCATCAAGCAGAATGTCGATTTAGAATCTGCTCGTTTGAACATAAAGCAAGCACGTGCTGGATTGATGACCTCTCGTTTGGCTTATTTGCCAAGTTTGACTTTTAATCCAGATGGACAAGTCGTTAGTTCCGATCACGGCAAAGCTGTTCAAACTTATACAATGCCTGTTACAGCCACTTGGCAAATCGATTTGTTTGGTAACCTACTGAATCAGAATCGTTCAGCCAAAGCTCAATGGCGCATGGCCAAAGATTACAAGCAAGCCGTACAAAGCCAAATTGTGGCTGGTATTGCCAAGTCTTATTACACATTGGTTATGCTAGATGAGCAGTTGGCTATTTCTAACGAGAGTTTGAAGTTGATGCGCGAAACGCTGACTAGCACGAAAGCATTGTTTGAAGCTGGTATGGCCGATCAAGCAGCTGTGGCTTCTACTGAAGCAGCGTATTATCAAACGGCAACCTCAGTAGAAGATTTAAAATTGGCTTTGAATAATGCTGAAACGGCACTTTGTCTTGTGTTGAATGAAAAGCCACATTATATCCCTCGTGGTACACGTGTGGCTCAGGTATTCCCAAAAGTGTTGACATTGAGTTACCCAGTTAGTCTATTGTCCAATCGTCCAGATGTACGTTCAGCAGAACGTTCCTTGCAAAGCTACTACTACCAAGTGGGCGTAGCTCGTAGTAAATTCTACCCTAGCATTACTCTTACTGGTCAAGGTGGATATACCAATAATCTGGGGTCGATGATCGCCAATCCAGCGAAGTTAGTAGCCACAGCTATTGGTTCGTTGACACAACCGATTTTTGCAAACGGTCAATTGGTAGCCAATCTGCGTGTGGCTAAAGCACAATATGATCAAGCTAAGATGGACTTTGAACACAAGCTTTTAGAAGCAGGCTCAGATGTTAATAATGCGTTGACTGCTTGTCAAGTAGCCCGTAGAAAAGCTGACATGCTTGATAAACAAGTACAAGCAGCTGAAACTGCGGTACATGCTACCAAAAGCACGATGGAGTTTGGTAACACCACTTATCTTGAAGTGATTAGTGCTCAGCAAACCGCATTGCAAGCTAAACTTACACTGGTGAATAACTGGTATAGTGAAGCTTCTGGCCTAGTCGATTTATATGTTTCACTTGGAGGAGCTGCACAAGAGTAATATAGTTATTATATTTTAGCCCTATATAAAGGACCGTTCAAATTGAAACATGGATTGTTTCATTGAACGGTTCTTTTTTTGTATAGTCTATTTTTCTTATTTATACTGGTATTCAAGTGCTTTATCTAGTGTTTGGAGCTTATTTGGTATATCTTCATTGAACTATTGTGCAAAATCGGTTCGAGTCTGGATAATAACATTCGCTATGTTAAAATCTAAAACGTTTCGAGGATTTTCTCTTGATTTTTATTTGATTTATTCTTGTTATTTCTCCGAGATGTTATAACTTTGGAGGCAAATGAAGAAATATGTATCAAAAAACTCATCAGAAAATGAGAGTCATAGCTGATATGATTGCTTTCTAGCTAACAGTCACTTTTACTACTTCGATAGATATTATTTAAACAACTAATTATAGCTTGAATATGGACAATAAAATTCAAGAACTTACCGACAAACTCTACCAGGAAGGTGTAGAAAAAGGTAATCAAGAAGCTCAATCGCTTATCGCAAAAGCACAAGAAGAAGCCGCAGCTATTTTAGAAAAAGCGCGTCAAGATGCTGAAACGATTAATCATCAAGCGAAAAAAGACGCAGATGAGCTAGCTGAAAACACAAAAAAAGAGTTGCAAATGTATGCTGCACAAGCAGTGAATGCACTCAAGTCTGAAATTACAACACTAGTAAGCCAAAGTATTGTGGAGGCTCCTGTGAAGGAATTTGCCTCAAAGAAAGAGTATCTTCAAAAATTCATTGTAGAAATGGCCAGTAAGTGGAGCGCTGATGAACCAGTCGTTATTGCTACTAAAGATGCTGAAGAATTGACAAAATACTTCAAAGTGAGCGCTAAGACACTTTTGGATAATACAGTGAAGATCACCAAAGTAAATGGTGTAGACACTCTGTTTACGATTGGTCCAGCCGACGGAAGCTATAAAGTCAGCTTTGGTGAAGAAGAACTAGTGAATTATTTCCAAGCATTTCTACGTCCTCGATTGGTAGAAATGTTATTTGGTACTAAATAAAGAAAGGGTAGGGAGATATGAAATCAAACTACTATTGTACCGTGGCTGGCTTGCCTGATATCACACTTGATGACAACAAGCTAAGCTATACAGTAGGGGATATGAAAGAAGAGCTTTATCTTGAACTTGATAAGAAAGATACAGCTTTACTTGACCTCTTCTACTTGAAATATGACAACAAGAATCTTTTGTCTTTATTGCGAGAAGACCAAGCAGAGATAGATCCTCGTGGGGTGTTTACTGCTGAAGAGCTAGAAGAAATGATTGCTTTAGTTCGCGACGGCGAAGAAACAGTCGATGGCATGCCACAATATCTCGTAGATGCTGTTGTGGCCTATCTAGACGATAAAGACAAAGTTGTGGGCAATTGGGAAGATCGCATGGCTTCGGCCTATTATAATTATGCGATACACGCTAAAAACCCATTTATCTCATCATGGTTTGCCTATAATCTTAATGTCAATAATATCCAGCTCGCACTCGCTGCGCGCCGTCATGACATGCCTTATCAAGAACAAATCGTTGGTTTTACAGAAGTGAGTAAAGCCCTTAGAGTAAGTAATGCTCGCGACTTTGGGTTATCAGCTGATTTGGACTATATAGATGCGTTGATTAAGATAGATGAAATCTCCGATCTAGTAGAGCGAGAAAGAAAGACGGACCTATTAAAATGGAATTGGGTAGAAGAACACAGCTTCTTTGATTACTTCACCATTGAACGTCTATTTGTATTCTTAGTGCAACTTGAAATGGTTGAACGTTGGCTGCTATTGGATAAAGAACTGGGTAATCAACAGTTTAGAGCAATTATACAATCATTCAAGGACGATGTCCAGATACCCGAAGAATTTAGATAAAACTGAAACTATATATTTATGGCAACGAAAGGAACTGTAAGTGGTGTGATCTCCAATATGGTCACACTCCAAGTAGATGGCCCAGTAGCACAAAATGAAATCTGCTACATCACCACAGGCGGAGATCGCCTTATGGCTGAGGTCATCAAAGTCGTAGGTGACTTTGCCTACGTACAGGTGTTTGAAAGCACCCGCGGACTACATGTCGGAGCAGAGGCCGAATTTACGGGCCACATGCTTGAGGTAACACTAGGTCCAGGTATGCTTTCTAAAAACTACGATGGTCTCCAAAATGATCTTGACAAGATGGATGGCGTTTTCTTGAAACGTGGAGATTATACATATGCACTGGATACCGATAAGAAATGGCACTTCGTACCAACAGCCAAAGTGGGCGATGTCGTTAAAGCATCCGATTGGTTGGGAGAGGTCGAAGAAAACCACCAACCATTGAAAGTGATGGTCCCATTTACCGCCGAAGGCAACTACACTGTAAAGAGTGTTGCAAAGGAAGGCGATTATGTAGCTGATGAGATATTGATCGTATTGACTGGCGCTAATGGACAGGAACTAGAAGTCAACATGATTCAAAAGTGGCCTGTAAAGCGTGCAATGACCAATTATTCGGTGAAACCTCGTCCATTCAAACTGCTTGAAACAGGTGTGCGTACTATTGATACGCTCAACCCAATCGTAGAGGGTGGTACTGGTTTTATTCCTGGCCCTTTTGGTACCGGTAAGACCGTGTTGCAGCATGCGATTTCAAAGCAAGCCGAAGCCGATATCGTGATCATTGCAGCTTGTGGTGAACGTGCCAATGAGGTGGTAGAAATCTTTACGGAGTTCCCAGAACTAGATGACCCACACACAGGTCGTAAGTTGATGGAACGTACCATTATCATCGCCAACACATCCAATATGCCAGTAGCAGCTCGTGAAGCTTCTGTGTACACAGCCATGACGATTGCCGAGTTCTATCGTTCTATGGGACTTCGTGTATTGTTGATGGCCGATTCTACTTCTCGTTGGGCACAAGCCCTTCGTGAGATGTCCAACCGTATGGAAGAATTGCCTGGACCAGATGCCTTCCCTATGGACCTTTCAGCCATCATCTCCAACTTCTACGGACGTGCTGGTTATGTAGAGTTGCACAACGGACAGAATGGTTCTATTACCTTTATTGGTACAGTATCTCCAGCAGGGGGTAACTTGAAGGAACCAGTCACAGAAAATACGAAAAAGGTAGCCCGTTGTTTTTATGCATTGGAGCAAGACCGTGCAGATAAGAAACGTTATCCAGCAGTCAACCCTATCGATTCCTATTCAAAATATATCGAATATCCTGAATTTGAGGAATACATAAAAGACAAAATCAACGATAAGTGGACTGCCAAGGTCAATGAAGTGAAAACTCGTTTGCTTCGTGGTAAAGAGATTGCTGAGCAAATCAATATCCTTGGCGATGACGGTGTGCCAGTAGAATATCACGTGACTTTCTGGAAATCAGAGTTGATCGACTTTGTTATCCTTCAACAGAATGCCTTTGATGAGATCGATGCGGTCACCCCATTGGCACGTCAAGAAGCATCGTTGGATATGATGATAGATATTTGTCATACAGAGTTTGCGTTTGATACTTTCAACGAAGTCATGGACTTCTTCAAGAAGCTGATCAACGTGTGTAAACAACAAAACTACCAAGTATTTGAATCTGAGAAATACAATGAGTATGGCGCTCAAATTCAAGCAATGGTAGCAGAAAAAATGAAGAAATAATTATGGCAGCAAAAGCATTTCAAAAGATATATACCAAGGTGACTCAGATCACCAAGGCCACTATCACGCTGAAAGCGAAAGGTATTGGTAATGATGAGCTAGCGACTGTTAATGGCAAACTAGCTCAAGTCGTGAAATTGGCTGGAGACGAAGTGACCCTTCAGGTATTTGAAGGAACCGAAGGTATCCCTACAAACGCTGAAGTCATCTTTATGGGTCAAGCCCCAACAGTTAAAGTGGGTGACCAGCTAGCTGGACGTTTCTTTGACGCTTTCGGAAATCCTATTGATGGCGGTCCCGCAGTAGAAGGCGTTGAAGTAGAAATTGGTGGTCCGTCCGTAAATCCTGTACGTCGTAAACAACCATCAGAATTGATCGCTACAGGTATCGCTGGTATTGACTTGAACAATACCCTAGTGTCTGGACAAAAGATCCCTTTCTTTGCCGATCCCGACCAACCATTTAACCAAGTGATGGCTAATGTAGCCCTACGTGCCGAGACCGATAAGATCATCTTGGGCGGTATGGGTATGACTAATGATGACTACCTATACTTCCGCAATGTATTTAGCAACGCAGGTGCATTGGACCGTATCGTAGCCTTTATGAATACCACAGAAAACCCTCCAGTAGAGCGTCTGTTGATTCCAGATATGTCTTTGACCGCTGCAGAATACTTCGCAGTCGAAAAGAACGAAAAAGTCCTTGTATTGCTTACCGATATGACTTCATACGCCGATGCCTTATCTATCGTATCCAACCGTATGGATCAGATTCCTTCCAAAGACTCTATGCCAGGTTCACTGTATTCTGACCTAGCCAAGATCTATGAGAAAGCCGTACAATTCCCAGAAGGTGGATCTATCACAATTATAGCCGTAACCACTCTGTCTGGTGGCGATATTACACACGCTGTACCAGATAATACAGGGTATATTACCGAAGGACAATTGTTTTTGCGTCGTGATAGCGATATCGGTAAAGTCATTGTTGACCCATTCCGTTCCCTCTCTCGTTTGAAACAATTGGTTACAGGTAAGAAAACGCGTGCCGACCACCCACAAGTGATGAATGCTGCCGTACAGTTATATGCCGATGCAGCCAACGCTAAGACCAAGTTGGAAAATGGTTTCGACCTAACCGACTACGATGAGCGTACTCTTGCTTTTTCTAAAGAATATTCAAACGACCTATTGGCCATCGACGTCGATCTAGATACGACAGAGATGCTAGATGTGGCTTGGGGACTATTTAGCAAGCACTTCAAACCTGAAGAAGTCAATGTGAAACAGGAACTTGTAGACGAGTACTGGAAAAAGTAAAAAACGTGATTTATGGCAATTAAGTTTCAATACAATAAAACCTCTCAGCAGCAGCTTACCAAGCAGCTCAAGATGCGTCAGCGTACTCTTCCTATTATCAAAAATAAGGAAAGTGCCTTGCGTATGGAAGTGAAGCGCAGCAAAGGTGAAGCCCAAGAGCTAGAGGAACAACTGGAAAAACAGATCCAGGCGTATGAAGCGATGTTTGCCCTCTGGAATGAGTTTGATGCCAGCCTGATTAAAGTCAGCGATGTGCAACTCAGTACCCGTAAAATTGCCGGTGTGCGTGTCCCATCTCTCGACACAGTCGATTTTGAGATACAGCCATACAGCGCCTTCAATGCCCCTAAGTGGTATTTGGATGGAATTGCGCTCTTGCGTGGGCTTGCCCACACAGCGGTAGCTCGTGAATTTGCGATGGCCAAGCTCGGATTGCTTGAACATGCCCGCAAAAAAACGACCCAGAAGGTAAACCTTTTCGAGAAGGTACAGATTCCTGGTTATCAGGATGCCCTCTTGAAAATCAAGCGCTACATGGAAGATGAAGAGAACCTCTCTAAATCAAGCCAAAAGATCTTGAAGACAATCCAGGAGAAAAGAGAAAAACAAAGAAAGGAGGAGGAAGCCGTATGATTGATCCTATGAGACGATATACCTATTTAGTATATCATAAGGAATATGAGGCCTTCTTGGACCAGCTCGCCGAGCTTGGTGTCGTACACATTGTGACGAAGCAACAAGGAGACATTATGACCGAGGAGCTTCAGGCAAAGCTAGATAAGCTAGAACAGCTTAAAGAGCTCGTCACCTATGTCACTCCTTTTGGTAAAGTCGAAGACGATGAAGAAACCAGTGCTGTTGAGGTGACACCCCATGAAGGCAGCGTGGCACGTGGAGAAGAATTGACTGCAAACATTGCAGACCTACGTACCAAACGTGAAGAGGCACTTCATCAACTTCAATTACTAGACAAAGAGGTCGAATTGATGCGTCCTTGGGGGGATTTTAGCTTAGAGCGCGTCCAACAGTTGCGTCAAGCTGGTTATGCTTTACATTTTTATAGCTGTCCAGCTCGTGCATACAGCTCGCTTTGGGATACACAATATGATATTGTGAAGTTCCGCGAGGAAGACACCATGAATTTTGTCGTGGTCTCTCCAGTTGACGTTACTCCGCAGCTAGATATTGAACCTGCTCATTTGAGTGAACGAAGTTTAGGTGATTTGGAAAGCGAGATCAGTACCATACAAGTTGTTATTGATGACACTGCCGAAGCTCTTAAGCAAATCGCCTTGGTTGATATGGCGTCATTGACAACCTATCAAACATCGCTCGAGCAATCCATCGACTACACAACCGTAGAATTGAGTGGAGATAAGAAAGCAGACAATCGTCTATTGCTATTAGAAAGCTGGGTACCCAAAGATGCCGAAGCCAGTGTTGTAGAGTACCTAGAGCACTCAGGCATATACTACCAAGCAGAAGACGCAAAGATTATTGATAAGGATAAGATACCTATCAAGTTGAAGAATAGCTACTTTGCTACGTTGTTTGAACCTATTATGAAGATGTTTTCACTTCCAAACTATAGTGAAAATGACGTGACACCTTGGTTTGCGCCGTTCTATCTACTGTTCTTTGCCTTATGTATGGGAGATGCAGGATATGGAGTGTTGATTGCTGTAGCGGCAATGATCATCCGTCCTCGTCTAGCAGAAGATATGCGAAACTATGCAAGCCTTGTGGTATGGCTAGGCTGGGCCACGGTGATTGTTGGATATATTACTGGTGTGTTCTTTGGTATAGATATCTCTCAATGGGCTTGGATACCAGGACATCAATATATGATAACAGATGCCCATTATTCAAAGATATTAGGTGGAAATAGTCCTATGATGATTTTTGCCATATTGATTGGTCTAGTGCAAATCTTTCTAGGCATGGGACTCAACGTAATGAAACTAAACAAACAGTTTGGGTGGAAACATGCTTTGGCACCCGCTGCTTGGATGGTATTTCTAATTGGTGGAGGAGCCTATTTAGCATGTGGAACTTTCTTAGGTACAGCCATGCCTACATGGTTGACATACAGCTTTTATGGACTACTAATTGTTTCAGTATTGCCTATATTGTTCTATAATACACCAGAAAAGAATCCACTAGTCAATATGGGGACAGCATTGTGGGATGCATACAATGTATTCTCTGGCTTGCTAGGAGATACGTTGTCTTACATTCGTCTTTTTGCCTTAGGACTTTCAGGTGCTATCTTAGGTGGTGTATTCAATTCACTAGCTTTTGACTTAACAGGTAGTTTACCATTGATTGGTCAAATTATAGCAGCAGGCTTAATTCTACTAGTAGGTCACTCTATCAACATCGCACTATGTTTAATCAGTGCATTTGTGCACCCATTACGTTTGACATTCGTTGAGTTCTTTAAGAATTCAGGATTCGAAGGTGGTGGTCCTGCATACAAACCGTTCAAAAAATAATAAATTAATAACATATTAAACAGAAAACATTATGACTCCAATTGTTTTAGCTTACATCGGAATTGCACTTATGGTCGGTCTTTCAGGTATCGGTAGTGCATTTGGTACAACTATCGCAGGTAGCGCAGCTATCGGTGCATTGAAGAAAAATCCAGCAGCTAGTGGTGCATATACAACACTTGCAGCGCTTCCATCAACACAAGGTATCTACGGATTCGTAGGATACTTCTTGATGAGTGGTCAATTGGCCAATATTACAGAGACATCTTGGGCACCTGCAGCAGCTGTATTTGGTGCTGGTTTGGCTCTTGGTATAGTAGGGCTTTATTCTGCTATTCGTCAAGCGAAAGTATCAGCAGCAGGTATTGCAGCTATTGGTAGTGGACACGATGTGTTTAGCTCTACTATGGTCCTTGCAGTATTCCCAGAGTTGTACGCTATCCTTGCACTTCTTGTATTAATTCTAATCAATGGTGCACTGTAATTATCCGAAATAGATAATACATAATATTTCTCATATTTAATGGGGCTTCGTCATGCGACGAAGCCCCATTTTTTATTTTATAGAGTCAATTATACTCTCTTCATGTTTTTAATTCTAATATAGCCATATAGTGATTTTGTCGCTTTATCAAGTAGGAATACATCCTTCCTGATAATAGCTCAAAGCTCTATCAAGGGATTAATACTATATGAACTATTACAATGAACGTAGATATCTATAGTGTACCCCTATTTTAGGACCATATTTACTAATTGGGGACGCAAATTAGCAGAATTTGAGTTTTTGCAAGCTGAAGAAAAGTTTATTCCACTGTTATTTGCCAGTGCTACTGAAAGATATAAGGCTCTGTTAAAAGATAATCCGCATTTGTTGCAGCGCATTTCTCTACAACATCTCGCATCCTATTTAGGAATAACCCCAGTCAGTTTGAGCCGTATAAGGGCAAATATAAATAAAAAGTAGCATCCTGTATTATTTTGAACGATGCAAACAGGACGAACATACTTACTATAGTGTACACCTATTTACAACGAGATATTGAAAAAATCAATATCTCGTTTTGTATAGATTCATTTCTG
This sequence comes from Bacteroidaceae bacterium, assembly GCA_963668535.1. Taxonomy (GTDB): domain Bacteria; phylum Bacteroidota; class Bacteroidia; order Bacteroidales; family Bacteroidaceae; genus F22. Next base: position 387,999 of record OY764867.1, on the reverse strand, counting down.
TCCATTTGGAAATCTTGATATTTACTGGACTAATTTTACCTCATCACCCTCAACTCATATTCTCAAGATGCCCTGCACCGTATAGCTATTTAGTTCTCGTGCCCATCCTATTCGCAGCACACTAAAGTCGCAGACATCCTTTAAGTTCTTATGCAGGGCAGTCAGGCAGCTCAATATTGCAAAGGATACCTTATTGGTTGTCGCTCGACGGAGTTATTCGGTGCACCAGAGCAGGGGGGGCTATCACCCAATGTCCCTGAGGATGATGGTGATGGGAAGCTGCAAGGGTTAGAAGCGAGATAGAAACTTTTTCTTATTTTTCTCTCTACGTCTGCGGATAAAGACAGCTCTCAATAATGCCGACCATACAAAAAATAGTGTCAATATAACAGCTTTATTGTGCATTATAATGCCAAAATCTTTACAGTAGATTGCTGCTGCAAAATAGGACAGTATAACTACAGGGAATAGGTAGTACAAAATAGTCTGAAGTTTTCTCATAATCTGATAGTTTATTTAGATTTTTACTAGGACAAATGTACCAAAAAGTGTCAATCAAAACGATATATAGATTGTTTTTTGTCCTTAATCAATGCATTGTGTATGCATATCGTGTATTTACCTTAGCAAATGTACAGCTGCATGGTAATCCTCGAGCTTATTGGCCTTCTTGATTTTCTTGAGAATCCTCTTATCTGTGTCTGGTAAGAAATAGTCCCAAATACTCTTGAGTTTTTGGACTATCTGCTTATCACCACCTTCCAGATAGTTTGTGTATGCTTCTGCTAGTTGGTCGTGAAATACCAAACATTTTTCTAGCTGACCTGCTTCTGATAAGGCCATCTCTCCCTTGATCTTTAGACCAAGCAGAGGATCGGCTAGAAGTCCACGGCCAATCATCACACCTGCGAGGGTAGGGAAACGCTCAAGTATCTCTTGTGCATCTTCTGGTGAGTTGATATCTCCATTGTACCATAGAGGATGCTGGCAAGTGTCATAAATCGCCGAGAATGCATCAAGATCGCATGCACCCTTATAGGCTTGTTTCCCGAAACGAGCATGCAGAGCTAGGCTATGTAGTGGTGTCTGGTTGATGATGGGCATCCAGGGCAATAACTGGTCGGGTGCATCCCAACCTAGGCGCAACTTAAGGGACACGTGTAGATCGACTGGTATCTGTTCCATAAGGGCCTGAAAGTCTTCTGTGCTTTGCTTAAACACGCCACTGCCACGTCGCTTGGATGTGATGAGTGGAAAAGGGCAACCTAAATTGACGTCTACACGTTTATATCCAAGATCACGTACATAGTCAAAAAGGGTAAGCATCTCTTCGGCGTCACCGCCTAGTATCTGCGGGATGGTACATGATGTGTCGTTATACATCAAGGCTACGTCCTTTTTATCTTTATTGCGTAAAGGATGTCTTAGAAAAGGAGTGTAATAGTGGTCTATCCCTCCAATAAGCGTTTGGTGAATACGTCGGTATATATGGTCGGTATGTCCTTGTAGGGGAGCCATGGCCAGACGTATAGGTTGCTGTGTATTTGTCATTCGTTAAAATCGTTTGTAGCTACAAAGATACGATATATTCGATAAAGTCATATTTTTTCTTTATTTCTTTGTGGTATATGGAATTGGAATTATGCATCAAATAGCATATCTTTGCCCATCCAAAATTAAAATCAACTATTCATATTGTTTTATGGGAAAGCTATCCCCTTTTGAGATTGTCAATGAGACCGAGAAAATGGCCTTATTTAAAGTAGGCCTTCCAGTGCATAAAACGGTGATTCTTGCGATGTTAGCAGGAGTCTATATCTCCATAGGCGGTGCTTTGAGTGTCCTTACGGGGGCTGGATTTGGAGCAGCGGCCAATGGCAACCCGATTATTGCCAAGATGGTGGCTGGAGCTACTTTTCCGCTGGGGCTCATTTTAATTGTATTTGCAGGTGCTGAACTTTTTACAGGAAATACAGCGGTATTGATTCCTGCTTGGTTGAATAAAAAGTACACGCTGAGGCATGTGCTAGCCAATTGGCTTTGGGTGTATCTGGGCAATCTGCTCGGTGTGCTCGTTTTCACGTATTTCTTATTGTATCTGACCAATACGTTGGATGTGAGTCCGTACAAGGAGTCGATTATTCAAATTGCTCAGTACAAAGCTCATCTCCCTTGGGGCATTGCGTTTTTAAAAGCTGTTGGGGCCAACTGGCTGGTGTGCCTTGCTGTGTGGCTTGGCATCAGTTCGCATAGTACGGTGGGAAAGATGATCGGGCTATGGGCACCTATTTTTTGTTTTGTGATTCTCGGGTATGAGCACAGCATTGCCAATATGTTTTACTTTACAATAGGGCTGCTTGAAGGGGCTGATGTAACAGTATGGCAAGCCATATGGAACAATGTGATACCTGTCACATTGGGCAATATTATCGGGGGATCTATCTTTGTAGGTGGATTGTATTGGATGATATATAGTAAAAATGAATTTAAATAATGGATACTGTATAGTAAGTCTTTTTTTATTGTATATTTGTCCAACTTTATACGCTCTGGGAATCCTAGAGAATGTTTAATTATATCACTACACGTAATGAAAGAATTTAGAAAACCCCTTTGGAAAGATTTTTCCTTTCTAGTCAGTTTTGCTTGTTTTATTGCTCCACTCGTGTTTTTCAACGAAATGGGAGTAGGTACTGTGCTTGGCTGCTTATTTTTTGCAATAGCATTGTTTCTGCTACGCGCTTCAGGATATAACTATGCTCATGTAGAGGATGGCAAGGTTGTGATACATAATTATTTCTTCAAAAGAAAAAGAAAAGAGTTTGCTGCTGAGGATCTAGAAAGTGTCGTTTTTGAACGAGCTATTGGTTCGTATGGTACTTTCTTCTGGATGCTTGTGGTACCCACTGTGCCTACGAAAAGACCGCTGCGTTATCCTATAGTACGTGTAAGTAAAGAACAAATCAAAACATTGATATTGGCCACGCATGAGCTTGGGGTAGCTGTTGACTATTCAAGGATTTCTTGATAGTATGTGCTGCAATCTCTGAAGATATGGCTTTATTGAATAAGCACCATCTGGTAATCATATAGACCAGATGGTGCTTGTTTGTTTTTATGGGCCCGTCTAATGACTGGGGAGTAGATAATGTTTTTTGATTTATTTGGACAAAAACTTGTACATATTAGATCGTTCAGCTATATTTGAGGGAGATTTTTGATTCAATACTTGTATATATCTATATGTATGAGAACGTAGATTGTTACGTAAGTTGTAATATGGTATGAGTTTTTCAAATTGAAGTAGTACGTACACTTAATAAATTGATATATGTTTTCAAGAAATACTTGGTGTCTATCATCGCTTTTTTTTCTTTCAGCTGTCCTCGTCACTGGATGTATAGACGATACCGACAGATACCGACCCATTGAACCTGGTACTAGCCCACTGGCTTACTTAGAGCCCAGCGCTGATTTCTCTTGGAATACAATGGATAAGGCTTCTGTGACTATAGAAGTCGATGACAAATTTAACAACGAGTACGATTATATTGTGCGTGTCTATAGTTATGATCCTATAAGTGTAGATGAACCTAATGCGCTGTTTTCAGGGACTGCACGTGGAAATGCTCCGCTGACTTATATGCTGGATTTCCCCAGTAAGATGACCAATATCTATGTTGAAGTGACCGATCCGCAGGGGTATTCATCAGTGTATGGATATGAAGCACCGGCAGCTGGAACAAGTGTGACTTTTCCTTGCCGTGTCGGGCAACCAGCCTATGGGACGACTCGTGCTGCGCAAACTCGTGCTGCTGTGGCGGCAGAAGATGTTGATTTTACGATTCCAGTGCCAGCAGCATTGCCTACTTTTGATACGACAGTGCCTGCAGATGCTAGTGAGGTCCCCGATGTCAGTGTATGGGGGAAGGATGCTGTGTATATTGTGCCACAGGGGAAAACGATCAAACTAAACAATTATAATAATTATCAACCTGCTACGTCTGGACAGCTTCGCATATTGGTGGCGGGAACTCTCGATATACAGACGCTTACGTTGTACAATGGGGCGCAGTTGTATATTTTGCCTGGAGGGAAACTACGAGGGGATAAAGTGGTGCTCGCTCAGGATGCTGTTTTGCATGTTGCCGATGGTGCATATAGTGATGTCATGCAGGTGACTACTCAAGGTAGCAATGCCTTACTGTATGCTGAGGGTGATGTGAGAATCACGGATAAAATAAGTTTTAATAATGCTGGGAGCAATATCTATGTGGCGCCAACTGGACGACTATATGGTGGGGCTACTGTTGAGTATATGCAGGGGGATATCTATGTGGATGCCGATACGCAAAGCAGTGGTGCATGTGCTTTTAGTGCGATCAAAGCGGAGAATAGTACGGTGCGATTGATTGTGGCACCTAATGCTACGATGGATGTGACATCTTCGGTGAAATGCTATGGTAAGCTGTATAATGGGGGCCTATTTTCTGCTGCAACAATTGAGGGGAATAATGGAAGTGCACCGACGATCTATAATGCATGTACGCTTGTTGTATCCGATGAAATTGCTAAGATTGGGGATATGTATCTTAAGCATGGTACGGTGTCGGGCAAGGTGCAACATAATAACGACGAGTTGACTTTTACGTCTCTCAAAAAATATGCGCCTAGTTATACGCACAATATATATATGCTGGATGGGTCTTTTATATTTGTTGAAGATATGCAGTTTGGAACGGGTGCTGCGTATGGGGTGAACAACGAGGGGGATGCTGAAACGTCTTTTGTGCGTTGTTCGCAAACAATGGAAAGTCAAAATGGATTTACCTTTTATGGCAATGTCGTGGCGGAAGTGGTCAAGAAACCGAAGAAGATTAGAACATCCAATGGGGCTGTGTCTTCAAAATATGGGAATGTATTGCTTGATTTGACAACTTGTACGGGAGCGGTGAAGACGCGTGAGGTCGATCCAACTCCTCCAACTCCTGCTGGGGACTATGCGGCATCGGTGCAAGCTGAATATACGGTAAACTTTGAAGATCAATGGCCGGTACTGGGCGATTATGATTTAAATGATATCGTGTTGCATGTCAAGAAGATAGATACTGTGCAGAATGGTAATGAGGTCAAAAAAGCGACGTTTACATTTGAGCTTCTTGCTGTGGGGGCAACGTACACACTGGGCATGGGACTCGAGTTTGTGGATGTCGATAATGCCCAAATTAAGGGTGTGGTCAATGAGTTGGAGGGGCAGGCTGGCTGTGAGGAGTCGGATATCTACTCTGCTTTTCATCTTGATGAGAAAGGGCTTGATGTTGGCGAATCAACAGATAAAGCGATTATTCCGTTATTTTATAATGCGCACAAGGTGTTGCTGGATCAAAGTGATTTGCCATGGTCGCAAAGGGAAACGATCAATACTGGTGAAGAGAATGTTACTGCGCGTACCTTTACTGTGACTGTTACGTTTGCCGATGGGGCCAATGTGAGTCCAGAGGCGCTTTTGTCGTCATCGCTCAATTTCTTTATCTATCGTGTGGTAGATACGTATAATGGTAGACGAGTGGAGATTCACTTAAAGAACTTCCCGCCTACAAGAAATGCAGTATATACTCCATTCTTGACGGATGCTTTGAAGGCGCTTCCTGAAGGGTCTTATTTTGTGACTGATGATGGATTCCCTTGGGGACTTATTGTGTCGGATGTATCTGATACATCTACTCCTTGGAGTTGGCCTGAAGAGTCGGTCTTGATCAGTACGGTGTATGCCGATTTTGATCTGTGGGTAAAATCCAATGGGAAGTCTAATAAAGACTGGATGGATAAATAAAGACTAGCTAAATAAAACGAATAAAAAAATGCATCGAGAGAAGCTCTCGATGCATTTTAATTTTTTATCAAGTAGTGTCTTGATTACTTCGCGTTGATTACGCGCTTTTCTTTGATACGAGCCTTCTTACCTGTAAGGGCACGTAGATAGTAAAGTTTAGCACGACGTACTTTACCTACCTTGTTCACTTCGATAGAATCGATAGCTGGTGATTCAAGTGGGAAGATACGTTCTACACCGATAGTACCAGACATCTTACGTACGGTGAAACGTTTTTTGTCACCGTGACCTGCGATTTTGATAACTACGCCGCGGAAAAGCTGAACACGCTCTTTATTTCCTTCGACGATACGATACGCTACTGTAACTGTGTCACCTGCTTTGAAGCTTGGGTGTTGCTTACCTGTAGCAAATGCTTCTTCTGCAATTTTAATGAAATCCATTGTTTTTCTTTCTTATAATTGTATGATCGTTCTACGTAACATATCAAATATCTCTTGTTTGACAGCGATTACGCGGAAGCGGTGCAAAGTAACGAATTTCTTCTGAATTACACAAGTGCTTTCCAATTTATTCCGTATCTTTGATGGCGTAAGTAAGGAATTTTAATGGAAATCTACTGATAATCAATTTAAAAACTATATTTAGCATGAAGACAATGCGCATGAGTACAGTGATGATGGCTCTTGTTTTGGGAGTTAGCATGACATTCACTAGTTGTGAGACTAAAAAAAGCTACAAAGTAGTTCATATTGTAGGAAATTCTGTGACTATGGATGCTTCGCAAGAAGTCAATCCTGATAGTGCTACAATCAAAATCCTGGAACCGTACAAAGACAAAATCCATCAGACTATGACAACGGAGATCGGGGTGGCGGCCAAGAATCTCACTAGCGGGCAACCTGAATCGACGCTGGGCAATCTGGTGGCGCGTATGCTGAGAGAGGCTGCTGTAGCTCATCTCGGTAAACCAGCGGATATGGCTTTGGTCAACGTGGGAGGTTTACGTGCTGATATGGCTAAAGGCAAAATTATGAATGGGACAATCTTTGAAATTCTTCCATTTGACAATTCATTAAGCATCGTCTATCTGCATGGGGATAAACTAAAAGAATTGATGCAGAATATCGCGACTGCTGGTGGTGAAGGGGTGAGTAATTGTACTATTCGATTCAATGCAAACCATGATTTGATCTCTGCAAAAGTGGGGGGTAAATCAATCGATCCGAATAAGGTATATACTGTGTCAACTATCGATTATTTGGTAGAAGGTAACGATGGCATGACGGCTTTGACCAAAGCTGATAGTGTGGCGGCATTTCCATACGATACGCTGCGTGATTTGATGATGCAATATATTGTGAAGCAAACCAAAGCGGGCAAATTGATAGATGCACGTATTGATGGTCGCATCAAAATGGTGAAGTAACTCTTTGAATAATTGACATATAAAAAATAAACTTATGATACGCACAGTATATATTCGTTCTGTCTTGGCAATGGTGCTTGTATTGACTTCTTTTTCATTGGAGGCTCAAGAGGTACAGTTGCATATTTTCCATACCAATGATACGCATTCACGTATAGAACCAACGCCTAAAGATGCTCCAAAATTGGCTGATAGGGCTGGCTATGTGCGACGCAATACTTTTATCAAAAAGATGCGTGCGCAGTATCCTGATTTGTTGTTGTTCGACTCGGGTGATTATTGGCAGGGAACGCCTTATTTCAATATATTTAAAGGAGAAGTGGAACTCAAATTGATGCAGGAAGCAGGCTATGATGCCGTGGCTTTGGGGAATCATGAATTTGACTTTGGTCTGGAGAATATTAAGGAACAGTTTGCCAAAGTGAATATCCCTTTGTTGTGTGCCAACTATGATTTTACTGGTACTGTCTTGGAGGGTGTGGTGAAACCGTATATTATTTTGAAACGTAAGGAACTAAAAATTGGTGTCTTTGCTTTGGCTCCAAATCCTGATGGATTGATTCAAAAGTCTAAGTATAAAGGAGTGCGCTATATAGATCCTATTAAGGTGGCACAAGAAACAGCCGATTTTCTACGTCACGCAGGGCAGTGTGATATGGTGGTTTGTCTATCTCACTTGGGATTTAATGACCCCAACGTGATGGGGGATAAGAAGTTGGTACACGAAACGAATGGCATTGACCTTGTATTAGGTGGACATTCACATACGTTTTTAGCTAAACCAGTTTTAGTGAAAAATAAAGATGGAGTAGAGATTCCTGTTTCTCAAATGGGTAAAATGGGGGCTTCTGTTGGTACAATAACTGTAACATTGGATAAAGAATAAAACAAGCATATGACGAGAAGGGTTGTAGGATACGGTGTGATTGTGTGCATCGCTCTTTCTGGAGTACTTATAGGATGTAGTACTACCAAAGAAAATACATTTACTGATGATGAGGCTATCACCGATTCGATTCCTGATGCGGGGGATGACTCCGACGAAGGAGGTGGGGAGGCTACTGTACAGTATAGTCTCATTGGTATCAGTAATAAAGTGCATGCAATGGATGTAAGTTTGGAAAGCAATGCCGACCAAACGACCATTAGTTTATTACAACCATATAAGGAGGAAATTGCCAAGAAGATGGACGAAGTCATTGGATATGCTTCGACAACTTTGACGCGTGAGGCGCCAGAATCTCCTCTGAGCAATCTTGTTGCTGATGTGCTACGCGAAGCTGGAGAGGTGGCGCTCGGGAAACCAGCAGATATGGGACTGGTCAATCGAGGAGGGTTGCGTTCCAACTTATATGCGGGTAATATCACTAGTAGAAAGGTGTATGAAATCTTTCCTTTTGAAAATTCTCTATGTGTCGTGACACTTAAAGGGAGTGTTTTGATGGAACTTATGCGGAATATAACATCTACGAATGGGGCGGGGGTGAGTAACTGTGTCATTCAGATGGATAGTAGACGCAATCTGGTGTCGGCTACGGTAGGTGGACAAGCTATTGATAGTCAAAAAATGTATTCTGTAGCTACTATTGATTACTTGGTAGAAGGAAATAGTGGCATGACGGCTTTGACAAAGGCCGAAAATGTAGATGCATTCTCGTCTTTGACGCTTCGTCAATTGATGATAGATTACATTCAGAATAAAACGAAGGCTGGGCAGAAAATTACGGCTCAGGTGGAAGGTCGTATCAAACAAATAAATTAAAAATCATGATAACAGCACGTCTCCATATATTACGTACATACTCTATTGTATTGTTGGCTTTTGTTGCGTCCATGTGTATTTCGGTACATGGGCAGAATAAACAATTGCATATCTTTTATACCAATGATTCGCATTCTCGTATTGAACCGTATGTGACAAGCAGTGCTAATCCTGGATTAGGTGGGTATGTAAGGCGTAATACTTTTATGAAGAAGATGCGTGCGACGTATCCTGATTTATTGTTGTTTGACTCGGGCGATTTTTGGCAAGGAACTCCATATTTCAATTTCTTCTACGGAGAAGTGAGTATGGTGTTGATGCAGGATGCTGGCTATGATGCAGCAGCTCTCGGAAATCATGAGTTTGATTTGGGAATGGACAATATGAAGAGACAGTTTGAAAAAGTCGACTTCCCTATACTCTCGGCCAACTATGATTTTTCTAATACGGTCTTAAGGGATGTGATCAAGTCGTATGTGGTGTTGGAACGCAAAGGCTTGAAAATCGGTGTTTTTGGTTTGACGCCCAATCCTGATGGGTTGATACAAAAGTCTAATTATGAGGGGGCGGTGTATAGCAATCCTATAACAACAGCTCAAAAGATGGTTACGTTGTTGCATGACCAAAAAAAATGTGATTTAGTGGTGTGTTTATCCCATTTGGGATTATATACAGATAAGAAGTTGGCTGCTGCAACTCGTGACATTGATATAATACTTGGAGGACATTCGCATACGTACATGCTGGAACCAGAGTATGTCAAGAATTTGGATGGGACCCCGATTCCTATTAGTCAGATGGGCAGCCTTGGGCGTAGCATCGGTGAGATGACACTTACTTTTCAGGTAAAACAGTAGTCTAAATAAAATGAATAACACAACGAATGATGAAGAAAATATATGCTATTGCTCTATTGGGATGGACCGTATTGATGACCACTGTAGGGGGGAGCATTCAAGTATCGGCTCAAGAACGTGTGCCGACTTTTTTAGAAAGAGCGGCGCAAGATTCATTGTGTCAAGCATGGGTCGATTCGACGCTACACACGATGTCTATAAAGGAAAGAGTAACTCAACTCTTTATCTATAAATGTGAGGTAAAAACCGATCCCAAAAGTATGCGACTGTTACGTAAGGTGGTTAAGGAGTATAAGGTCGGTGGATTGCTGTTTACTGGAGGAAAGATGTTGGTGCAGGCTGATATCATGAATCAGGCTCAAAAAATGTCGGATATTCCTTTAATGATGACTTTTGATGGGGAATGGGGCTTGGCGATGCGTCTGAAAGAAGCGCCTCTATTTCCACGCAATGGCAAGTTGGAATATGTGCAGGATAATCAGTTGATTTATGAATACGGTCGTGAAGTCGCTCGTGAATGTCGTGCATTGGGCATTCAGGTTAATTTTGCGCCTGATGCAGATGTCAATACGAATCCTGATAATCCGGTGATAGGCATACGCTCCTTTGGTAGAAAGGCTCAAAATGTGGCCGATAAGGTGGTGGCCTATGCCAAAGGTTTAGAAGATGGTGGGGTGATTTCGGTGGCCAAGCATTTCCCTGGACATGGCGATACGAACCAAGATTCACATAAAACGTTGCCTTTACTGAAGGTTACTCGAGCTCGGTTGGATAGCATCGAATTATGTCCGTTTAGAGAGTATATCGACCATGGATTAAGTGGTATTATGGTGGGGCATTTGGAAGTGCCTGTTTTGGAACCTCGCAAAGGGGTGCCTTCGTCGATGTCGAAGAAGGTGGTGACTGGCCTTTTGCAAAAGGAAATGGGTTTTAAAGGTCTTATATTTACTGATGCACTCGAAATGAAGGGGGCTGGCGTGGCTGGTGAGAAGTGTCTACGGGCTCTGCAAGCGGGCAATGATATGTTGCTGGTGCCTCGGGTGTTACGTAAAGAGTATGAGCGTGTGATGCTGGCGATAAAGACGGGGGAATTGTCCAAAGAGGAGATTACACGTCGTTGTCGTAAGGTGTTGACTTATAAGTATATGTTGGGATTGAATAAAAAGCCCCAGCGTGCATTGATGGGATTGGAGAGTCGCATCAACTCAAAAGAGGCACATGTGTTGATTCAACGTCTTTATGAAGCGGCCAGTGAAGGTGAGTTGGCTCAACTTAAAATAAAGAATGCAACTGTGGATATCCATCCTGAAGCATGGACTTCTATGGATAGTCTTTTGCAGGATGGCATTAAGAAGAAGGCATTCCCTGGTTGTCAGTTGCTTATTTTACGTCATGGGGCGCCTGTGTATGATAAGTGCTTGGGAACATTTACGTATAGGAGAAAAAAGAAGGTTACCGATGATGCGATTTATGATCTTGCTTCTGTCACAAAGACATCGGCTACTTTGTTGGCGGTGATGAAGCTATATGATGAGGGTAAGATTAATCTCTCGGACCGTGTAGCCAAATATTTGCCGTGGATGGATAATGATAATACGGGCAAGATTACTATCAAGGATTTGCTGTTTCATGAGTCGGGGCTTCGTCCAAGCATTGATGTGGCGGATATCTTGATCGATCATAAGAGTTATAATGGCAAGTTGTATCAGCGCTATTGTTCTGCGCAATATCCCACTAAGGTGTGGAATCACCGTTATGTGCAACGCCGATATGAATTGTCTCATAATATGGTGTCTGGCAAGAGAAATGCAACGCATTCTTTTCCTGTGACCAATCATCTTTGGGCCAATCCTGTGATGTTGGATTCAGTAAAAAATCGCATTGCTAATGAACCATTGAATGCGCATGTCTACAAGTATAGTTGTATCAACTTTATTGTTTTATGGCAGATGGTTGAGGCTATAACTGGACAGCATATGAATGACTATTTGGAAAGCCAGTTTTATATACCGATGGGCTTGACGCATACTTGGTATCGTCCATATGAGCATTTCCCTATTAAGCAAATAGTGCCTACAGCTAAAGATAAGTTGTTGAGGGGTGGGCTTATTCATGGTTATGTGCACGATGAGACGGCTGCTTTCTTAGGTGGGGTGTCGGGCAATGCGGGGTTGTTTAGTACAGCGCATGATTTGGGACGTTTGTACCAGATGTTGCTCAATGGTGGGCAACTGGATGGACATCGTTATCTGAGTAAAGCGACCATATCTCTATTCTCGAATATGCGTAGCAGCATCTCGCGCAGAGGACTAGGGTTTGATCGACCTGAAGTGGTCTATAATGGACATGGACCATTGCCTAAATCTGCACCTCGTAGCTTGTATGGACATCTTGGATTTACGGGTACTTGTGCGTGGGTTGATCCAACCAATGATATGGTTTTTGTGTTCTTGTCCAATCGGGTGTATACAAATCCGTGGAACCGTAAGTTGATTACTATCAATGTACGAGACAAGATATTTGATATCGTATATAAAAATATGCATTAGGTGGCTTGCGGCTACCTTATGTGTAGACCGAGAAACTTTAATAGTGGTATGTTTTTTGTAAAGTATACTGTGATTCACAACATGTGGGTAATAAAATAAATGATTATGAAACAGTTTAAACGTCGACCAATTGATTTGTATGAGCACTTCAATACAATAATGAAGGAGCTTAAGAAGGGGATCACCATAACGACACAAGCAGATGGAAAAGCGAATGCTATGACCATTTCTTGGGGAGGTATCGGGGTAGAGTGGCAAAGTCCACTATTTGTAACGTATATCCGTACGGGACGATATACCCATGAACTTCTAGAAAAGCATGGTGAATTTACGGTTAATATCCCTTTGGATGGACAATCGGTCAATAAAATCAAAGGATATCTTGGAGCAAAAAGTGGTCGAGATGAAGATAAATTGGCTGAGTTGGGTTTGACGCTGGTAGACGGGGAACAAGTACAAGTGCCAGCTATCGCGGAATTGCCTATGACTTTGGAATGTAAAGTGATCTATAAACAAGATCAGGATTTGAGTAAGATGCCTGCTGATTTCATAGATAAATTCTATCCACAAGATGTAGACAGTCTATATCATGGATCCAATAAAGATGTGCATACGATGTACTATGGTGAAATTGTCAATGCTTATATTTTGGAAGAAGTAGAAGAATAGTTTGATAAAAGCTTATCGCAATAAATAATGAGGGAGACTGCATATGCAGTCCCCTTTTCTTGGTATTATATACTTGGGGGGTATCCTTTCTCTTGCCTCTTGTTTGGTATCTTCATAACTATCCTTATCTTTGTAGCAATGAAAGTTCATAATCATACTAAACGCATCGCTCAAATGCTTGTAACGCTTTTCGTTAGCTATTTGTTAATGATTAGTTGTTTCACCCATACACATGTGGTGAATGGGGTTACGATTGTGCACTCTCATCCTTATGCTTTCTGGAAAAAAGATGCCGATAAAGGCTTTATAGGAGCAAAAAATAAACACGCTTCTCAGAAGAAATCATCCGCTCATCATACACATAGCAAAGAGGCTATTGTATTGATTGATCTTATCTCTCATTTTGTTAGTGCTGAGTTACCAAGTGTATGGACAGTAGAGGTACCTGTGATTTGTACTGTACCAGTTTTGTATGTCGATATACAAGTGCCTACTCACACAGTGGATCCACCATTCACGGGTGGTTTGCGTGGCCCTCCACTTGCGGTATAATAAGTCCGTGAGGAGATGCTAGGTGAGCATCTCTCCTCAAATTATACCCAAACAAAATTTTAATCAATAATGAACAAATCTTTTATTGCTGCGCTTCTATTAGGAAGTGTGGTTGTTTTGCCTATGTCTGCATATACCTCTTCACCAAAGAATGAAATAATCGCAGATAATGATAGAAAAAGTACTCAGGTACAGGTGGTTTCATCCCTGCCAGATGATATTAATGAGCTGGAGGGATACCGAAAGACAGATGCCAATATCGTGGGACATGTGGTGGACGATAAAACTGGTGAGCACTTGTCGTATGTTAGCGTGGGACTTAAGGGAACAACTATCGCTGTGATGACTGATGGTACTGGGCACTTCTTTATGAAAAATCTTCCAGAAGGGAAGGCAACTGTTATTGTGACATGCGTGGGATATAAAACGCTTGAAGTACCTGTTGTCTTAAAGAAGGGGAATACGCTAAATCTTAAGATGCGTATTCAAGAAGATGCCATCTCACTAGATGGTGTCGTGGTATCGGCCAATCGTAATGTGACTAAACGTCGCTTGGCACCCGCATTGGTCAATGTGGTATCTTTGGAAACATTTGATGTGACAAACTCGCCAACATTGGCGGAGGGGTTGAATTTTCAACCCGGTGTACGTATTGAAAATGATTGTCAAAACTGTGGATTTACACAGGTACGTATCAATGGGCTTGAGGGACCTTACACGCAGATTCTTATGGATTCGCGTTCTATCTTTAGTGCTTTGACTGGCGTCTATGGACTAGAGCAGATACCTGCTACAATGATAGAACGTGTCGAGGTGATGCGAGGTGGTGCATCGGCTTTGTTTGGTTCTTCTGCTATTGCAGGTACCATTAACATCATTACCAAAGAGCCCACACGCAATTCTGGGTCATTGTCTCACACCATAACCAATATCGGAGATAGTGATACGTATGATAATCAAACCTCATTGAATTTGTCTTTGGTGACAGATGACCACAAGGCTGGGGTATATATCTTTGGGCAGAATCGCCACCGTTCGGGATTCGATTATGATGGAGATAAATATACGGAAGTTCCTATGTTGAAATCGCAAACTGTTGGTTTTAGAAGTTTCCTAAAAACAAGTGATTATACTAAGTTGACTGCGGAGTATCACCATTTGCAGGAGCATAGACGTGGAGGAAGCACGGCTTTACACTTGCCTGCTTATATGACTGATTTGACCGAAGAGATTCACCACTCTATTGATGGGGGTGGATTGACATTTGATATTTTTTCTCCAGATGAAAAGTATAGTGCTAGCTTGTACGCATCAGCGCAAAATACAGATAGAGATAGCTACTATGGTGGATATGGACATACGCACGGTTTGAATGCATTGATGGGTGGACAGTTCAACTATTCAATGGACAAGTGTTTGTTTATGCCTGCACAATTGACTGTTGGTGCCGAGTATAGTTACGAATCGTTGAAAGATGAGAGCTATTCTTATGATCACCACTTAGAGCAAACAGTTAATGTGGGAAGTGGCTTCTTGCAAAACGAATGGAAAAATAAGTACTTTAGTATCTTACTTGGTGCTCGTGTAGATAAACACAGAATGATTGACCATGCTATCGTGAGTCCACGTGTAAATTTCCGCTATAACCCAACAGAGAACGTCAATCTACGTCTTGGATATAGTGAGGGTTTCCGAGCACCTCAAGCATTTGATGAGGACTTGCATATTGGTAATGTGAGTGAACGTGTAAGTATCATCAAGTTGGATCCAAACTTGAAAGAAGAAAAGTCTCGCTCGCTTAGTTTAAGTGCTGATGTGTATCACCGTTTTGGCGATTGGCAAGCCAACTGGATGATAGACTGTTTCTATACGATGTTGGATGATGTCTTTATTTTGGAACAAGTGGGTGAGACGGATCAGTTTTTGATCAATGAACGTACTAATGGTTCTGGAGCTAAAGTATGGGGGGTGAATTTGGAAGCAAAATTGGCTTACCAAAAGATGTTCCAATTGCAGGCTGGAGCCACACTACAACGCAGTATGTATGACGAATATGAATCGTGGAGCGATGATAATAGCTTAGCAACTAAGACTATGTTGCGTACACCCGACGTGTATGGATACTTTACAGCAAGTTACAATCCTACCAAAAAATTACAGTTTGCCTTAAATGGAAAATATACTGGCGGGATGATTGTACCTCATGCTTCTGTCTCTGATACAACGTTTGATAAAAATGTAGATACGGATAGTTTCTTTGAATTAGGGGCAAAAGTAAGTTACGATTTTGACTTGACAGATTTGCTTTGTTTTGAAGTGAGTTTAGGGGTTAATAATATCTTTGATGCCTACCAAGACGACTTCGATCAAGGGGCTCAACGAGATTCTGGTTACGTATATGGTCCTGCATTGCCACGTACTATTTATGGGGGTGTGAAACTGAGTTTCTAGAAATGAAAAATAGCTTTTGTTAGAATATCTGAATTAGTATGGAGGGGATGTGTCGTTTTCTGGCACATCCCTTTTTGATATAGTGTAGATAGTATGGGTATAAGTGGATAGATTGCTCTGAATGACTGATGTGATTCTATAATTTACTCTACAAATAAAAAATATATGTACAAATAGTAAAGTAGTCGCTATTTCCTTTCTTATTTTAGGAAGAAAATAGTACTTTTGCTTGCAAATTAATATTGAATTACTCCAAAACGAATATGAAAAGATTTTCTCTTCTCCCACTTGGCTTGCTCGTGGTAAGTATAGTATTAGGTGCTTGTAGTGATACGCAAACATATGCTGACTTATTGAATACACAGACGAAAGCAATACGTCATTTTATTGATTCTGTAGGTATCAATGTAATATCGCCTGCCACTTTCGAAAGTGAAATGTGTGATGAGAATGGACGTGTGATTCCTAGTAAGATTGCAGATATGGATGCTAATAATCAATATGTGCTGTTTTCAAACGGGGTATATATGCAAGTGGTAGATGCTGGTGCTGGAGATTATTTTAAAACCAGAGATAAAGTTATCGTGCGATTTGTAGAGCATAGTATTATTGATAAAGATACCACTGCATTTAATGTATATATGCCTAATACGCAATTTGAAAATTATGTAACATTCTATTCAAAGCCTGATATTTTTACCTATACAATTACTGGTGAAGTAGGCGATGATAATAGAACGGCTACTGGAACCTTTACAGAAGGGATTATGTCTACGTTGTATACTTCTGCAGCAGTGCCTGCTGGTTGGCTGTTTTGTTTAACGTATTTGTATGATAATGCCCATGTGCGTTTGATTGTTCCAGGTGAATTGGGTACATCTTCTGCAAGCAGCAATGTATATCCGTATTTTTATGACTTACGAAAGCTGCAGATTGACTAGATAATAAAAGGACAATATAAGGCTGCAACTTTCAAAGTTGCAGCCTATTTTTTGTATAATCAATATAGAATAAACCGTCGTGTACAAAGTGTTTATTCTGAATAAAACCGATAAAATTATGACACTAATTAAATCCATTTCAGGTATCCGTGGCACTATTGGTGGTGCTGTAGGTGAAGGACTAAATCCACTAGATATTGTAAAGTTTACCTCGGCATATGCCACAATGATGCGTAGAGATGCTGCTAATGATAGCAACACGATTGTTGTAGGACGCGATGCACGCTTGTCTGGCCCAATGGTTAAACGCATTGTTATAGGTACGTTGATGGGAATGGGATGGAATGTGGTAGATATAGATTTAGCTTCAACGCCAACAACAGAATTAGCCGTGCAAATGGAGGGCGCTTGTGGTGGAATTATTTTGACTGCATCGCATAACCCAACTCAATGGAATGCCTTAAAGCTTTTAGATGCTCATGGAGAGTTTTTAAATGCTGAACAAGGTGCTGACTTGTTGAAGATTGCCGATGCTGAAGATTTTGATTACGCTGATGTACACACATTGGGAACTTGCCACGAGGATCATACTTATAATCAGAAACATGTAGATCATGTCTTGAATCTTGATCTTGTCGATGTTGAGGCTATACGAAAAGCAAACTTTCGTGTAGCTTTAGATGGTGTCAATTCTGTAGGTGGCATTATTATCCCTCAGTTGTTGGAACAACTTGGAGTAGGCCATGTCGAAAAATTATACTGCGAAGCTACAGGTGATTTTCAGCATAACCCCGAACCATTGGAAAAGAATCTTGGTGCAATCATGAATTTGATGAAGCGTGGAGGTGTTGATGTCGCTTTTGTTGTCGATCCAGATGTCGATCGTTTAGCGATGATTTCTGAAGATGGTACTATGTTTGGTGAGGAATATACTTTAGTTAGCGTTGCTGATTATGTGCTTCGTCATACTCCAGGAGATACGGTCAGTAATATGAGTTCTACACGTGCGCTTAGAGATGTAACAGCACAGTATGGCGGCACGTATACAGCCTCTGCTGTAGGAGAAGTGAACGTGGTATCAGCCATGAAATCTACTGGAGCTGTGATAGGAGGGGAGGGCAATGGAGGAGTCATTTACCCAGAAAGTCACTATGGGCGCGATGCTTTGGTAGGAATTGCTTTATTTTTGAGTCATCTAGCCCATGAGAAAGTGAAGGTGAGTGAACTACGTAGACGATATCCTGCTTATTATATGGCTAAAAATCGTATTGACTTAACTCCTGATACTGATGTGGATGCAATCCTTGCTACAATGAAAGAAATCTATGCCGATGAACAAATCAATGATGTGGATGGCGTAAAAATTGATTTTGCAGATTCATGGGTGCATTTACGTAAAAGTAATACAGAACCTATCATACGAGTATATAGTGAAGCTGCTAGTGAGGAAGCAGCCCAGTCTATTGCCCAAAAGGTAATGGATGTAATAACAAGTATGACTGTGTAAAATAATATACACGGGATATAAATTAATGACTTTATTTAATTTATTCGCATTGTTTGTTTTAGTGGTGTAAGTTGTTTTTATGTGTTAATTTTGTTGCCATTTTTGAACAAATTTAGTTGTATAATTGTTTAATCCTTTCACTTGAGTTATATTTGTAGTGTGATTTTATCGTGTAAATAAATCAGTTTGAGTTTTATACTATACAATACACGAATGTCACAATACAAGTTTTAACATAACTAATTAATATACGGTATGAGATTATTTCAAAGAAAACGAGTGGTAATGGCTTGTCTTGCTGTTTTAGGTATAGCGGTGACTGGCTGTATAAGTAATGACATTAGTCAACCAGTCGACCCTAATACGGGGGGAGATGTGAAAAATAAATCGGAATATTTCGATTTTTCCACAAGACAAGATGTACAAGTGCATGTAGATTATAAAACATCTACTTCACCGGTCGATGTGGCTGTGTACACCAGCGATCCTTATAATGAAGTAGGTGAGTTGGACGAGTCAATAAAGCCTATTTTTTCTGCTTTTACAGAAGATGGGGTCTTTGATGCACAGATCACTGTACCTAGTGATGCGACACGTTTGTATATTTCTGCGGTCTCTGCTGGTTACCCTCTTCTGTTGAATGAATTGACCGCTGATGGGCAAATCATATCTGGTTTGCCTATCAAGAATGGACAAGTTAATTGGATCGCTCCTACGGTAGCAGAATTGAATGCTATTCTTCCTCTAGCTAATGCAACTACACGTGCTTTTTTCGAAAATCATCTGAATGTTGGTAATAATAAACTGACCCTAGATGAGGGTGGATTATATTCTTTATACGACACGTATTACCATACATACAGTACGACAGCATATATGACTATTAACAGCCAAGTAAATGGTTTGTATGCTTATTTGACCGATGATAGTCGTATTACGGGCAATAATACCGTGGGAGATCTTGTCAATCGTTTGAATGCCACACTGTATGATCATGGCCGAAAGAAAGACAACTCTGCCTATTTACGTGGTGCAGATGATGTCAACTTAACTGTAATGAATAAAACCACTGATGGTCAGGATGTAGATCATGCACAGGTTGATTTAGTGTTTTTGGGGGCTGCTGGATCATATCATAATGCGATGGCATATTATTATTATCCAGCTGGTCAAAATATGACTCCTGCGCAATTACATGCATTGCCTAAATTTGTAGTTTTTCCACGTACCACAAAAGGTTTACCATCTGTAAAATTGACCGCTCGTTTGCAGTTCTTTGGTGCCAATTATGATGAACCTGGTGTCGATTCTTTCCCTCCTGGATATACTATTGGTTGGATGCTTATCCCTAATGTGAATTTTGGTACTGCAGATGAACTTTCTGAAATTAATGGTCAGTTAGCCAATACATACCAAAGTAAATACATTTATTCAAATACGGAAGCCAATGTCAATGGCAATAGTAGAACACCTTATAACGGAATGCCTCTTCCTGGATGTATTTCTTTATATGATAGTCGCACACAGACTTATGTGATAGGTTTTGAAGATCAATCTTATAAAGGAGATTGGGGAGACTCAAGCTTTGAAGATATTTTATTCTTTGCAGTATGTAATCCTGCAGATGCATTTACTTCCGAAGCGGTACCATTGAAAGATGAAATTGTTCAACCTATTTGGAAAACGACAACAGAAGAAGGTACCCTCGCTTTTGAAGACTTATGGCCAGAAGAAGGAGACTATGATCTTAATGATATGATTGTTGAGTATAAGTCTACAGTTACATACAATCAATGGAATGAAGTAAAAGAAATTGTGGATGAGTATAAACCTGTTTATGATGGAGCTATGTATAAGAATGCCTTTGCAGTTATCTATAATGAAGCTATGGGAAATGTAGATAAAGCTGGTTCTACTTATGCTGTTCAGGAAGCTTCGAATAGATTTGTGCTTTGGACAAATAACCAAGATGCCCTTGATAAGAATCAAACGTTTACAATTCGTCGTACATGGGAGGAAGGATCTTATTTGGACAAAGGAAGCAGACAACGTAATATTAATCCATTTTTGATTATCAATTATACTCCTGGTGATCATAATCGTTCGGAAGTACATCTTCCAATGACTTCTCCATCTCCTTGGGCAAATACCTCCTTAAATAATACTGCTTCAGATGCTTATTATGTAAATCGTGATGGAGGCTATCCATTTGCTATTGAATTATATGGAGTGACGGATTGGAAAGCGAATAAGGTGGAAAGACGTCGTATTGATGACAGTGCAGCATTTCCTTTGTTCAAATCTTGGGCACAAAGTAAAGGTGCTGAGAACAAAGATTGGTATAATAAATAGTCTAAAGTTCTGAATCCATAACGGATATTTTGTATTGATTATTTTGATATGTCTAATGCAATGAGTACATTGCAGACAATCATATAAGTAGGCCCCTTCTTATCATGAGAAGGGGCCTATATTTTTTCTATGGACGTTTTACTAATTACAGAAGATATGGACAACTTAAATTATGGTATTATAGGTAATTGTACTTCGGCAGCTCTGGTGTCCGAATCAGGGAGTATTGACTGGCTTTGCCTACCTCGATTTGATTCCCCTACAGTTTTTGCAAAATTGCTTGATTCCTCGAAAGGAGGTGCGATGCGCATTGAGGTTGTGGGGTGTGTTGGGATAAATCAGCAGTATATCCCCCGTACCAATCTATTGTGTACGACATTTTATTCGCCTGATGGATTACTCGAAGTGGTTGATTTTATGCCCAGATATAAGCCTCACGGGACTGATTTTTATTGTCCGCCTGATGTGATTAGATATCTTCGAGTAGTAGATGGCAAACCACGTGTGAAAATATTCTTCGATCCTAAGTTGGAATATGGAAAGTCTGACACAATAATTGAAGACAAAGGACCATTTATCTGTGCATATACGAATAGTCCGTATGATTCGTTTTATTTGTATTCTGATTTACCCCATAGTTCCATTCTGAATCATGAAGAAATGATTCTAGATGACGATCATTTTCTTCTGATGAGTTATCACCAAAAGCTTTATAAGCAAGATTTGACCCGTACACAGCTTAAGATGGAAAGAACCAAGGTGTATTGGTTAACTTGGTGTGATGTAACTGTGACTTATCCGCAATACAATGACTTGATTCAACGTAGTGCATTGACGTTAAAATTGCTCAGCTACCAAAAAACAGGTGCTGTTATTGCTGCGTTGACCACGTCGCTTCCTGAAACAATTGGTGAAGAACGTAATTGGGATTATCGCTACTGTTGGATACGAGATGGATCCATGGTGGTGCGTATTCTTACCGAATTGGGGCATAATAATGTGGCTAATCGCTATATGCATTACATTATTAACATGCTGCCCGATAAGGATGAAGCTATGCAAATCATGTATGGCATTTCTGGAGAGAAGACCTTAGAAGAGTTTACTCTCGATCATCTGGAGGGCTACGAAGGGTCTAAACCAGTACGCGTGGGGAATGCCGCATATATGCAGAAGCAAAATGATATCTATGGAATATTGATGGACTCTATTCACTATTATTTCAAGAAATATACGACATCCCTATCATATAGTGAAGAACTGTGGACGGTTGTGCGACTAGTTGTGCGTATTGTGCGCGATAATTGGCATAGTACGGATAGGGGTATATGGGAGTTGCGTAATGAAAGTAAGCATTTTACTTTTAGTAAGGTACTCTGCTGGGTGGCTGTAGATAGAGCGAGAGGAATTGCTGAATTTTTACATCAACCACATCTTGCAGAAGAATGGAAAAAGTTGGAAAACGAGATACGTGACGATATAGAAGCTCATGCTTGGAGTGAAAAAAAACAAGCTTATACCCAAGCCTATGGTTGTGAAGAGTTGGATGCCTCTGTATTGCTTATGCTCAGGTATGGGTATGTATGTCCAGGATCTGAACGGTTCCGTAAAACAGTGTTTGCCATTCAGAAAGAGTTGGAGCATGATGGATTGATGTATCGTTATCGTAATAAAGATGATTTTGGTACTCCTAAATCTGCATTTACGATCTGTTCGTTTTGGTTGGCCAGTGCACTGTATGATATTGGCGAAGTAGATGCTGCCAAAGAGCGTTTTGAACGTTTGCTTTCTTATAGCAATCACTTGGGACTTTTCAGTGAAGACTTGGATTTTAAAACCAAACGTCAATTGGGTAACTTCCCTCAAGCTTATTCTCATTTGGCTATCATTGAGATGGCTATTGCTATGAGCGAAGGAGAGTCCACACCAGAAACAATCATACGTAAATGTCTTTCTAATGATTAAATACTTCTTGCTTTCTTTTTTCGATTATCCCCATTTGGCCAGATGACTAAGCAAGTTTTGAATACCATTTCTTGTCACGTATATAAGAGCGAGCTGTTATATACGTGACAACCTACCTAGCAAGTATATAAGAGCGCGCTCTTATATACTTGCTAGCTCACTCTTATATACTTCTCAGCTAGCTGGCACGTATAAGTCATGTTTTTATGATATATATTCGAATCTCAGCTCTTTAAGAAGGACTGTTTTGATGTGTAGAAGTGTGGCTTGCAGCTTACCTAGACCCTCTAGAATATTGGTTGATGATCTACGTTCTATTTAATCAAGGTTTTCTATCCAATGAAGCAGCAATTTACGTACTGCTTTGACCGATTCTAATTTGTAGTTTGCATATGTATTGGTCAATCCTACTTTGATGGTGATTGCATTATCAGGTAGTCCTTTGAACATGTATTCATCTGTCCAATCATCTCCTATTGCAATAATTTCATCATAGCACGTATCTTTCATGACATACTGAGCAGCAGTACCTTTGTTTATTCCTCCATTTTTAACCTCAATAACTTTATTTCCTTCCATAATTTCAAGGTTGTGGTTTGAGATAAGAGCACTTAAGGCAGCACGCAGTTCATTGACACGTAGTTCACTTTGATCCAATTCGGCTTTACGATAATGCCACACTAAAGAATAATTTTTCTTCTCAATAAAGCTACCAGGAGTACGTACTACATATTCTTCCATAACGGGCTGAATATATTTCATCCAGTCATTTGAAACAATAGCAATCATTTCCCACTCCCCACCACATGGACGGTACCATACACCATGTTCGCAGACTAAATTGACTGGTATATCTTTAAACCACCTTCCTAAAGTTTCTCTATCTCGTCCACTTATAATCGTTACGGTGTTGTGCTGGTTTCTGGCCAGTGCTTTGATATACGTTTTCAACTCTTGATCAGGATAGGCATCTTGTGGATTTTTTACAAAGTTTGTAAGCGTACCATCATAATCCAAGAAGATCATTCTTTTATTTGCTGATTTAAGACGTTTAGTCAATCCATTTCGAACACTTGCATTGATATGTTTGGCATAAAATGCTTGTTGCAAATCCTCTACAGTTTTTAGTTTGTCTACAAAATCTTGCGACCATTTGAAGACATTGTATTGTTGTATGCGTTGTCGTAGTGTTTGAATATTGTTTATTTGCTTTTCAACAGGCATAACAAGGGCTTCATGAATAGCATCAGCCATGCTCTCTTGATCTAATGGATTGATAATTACGGCTTCGCCCATTTCTTTGGCGACTCCAGCCATTTCGCTGAGTATGACAACACCTGTATTGTCCACACGAGAAGCAACATATTCCTTGGCTACCAAGTTCATCCCATCTCGTACAGGAGTGATTAATCCGACATCACAGCTGCAATACAAAGAAACTAGTGATTCGAATGGCAAAGAACGATAGAAATAACGGACTGGCTGATAATTTAATTTACCATATTTCCCATTAATCTGTCCGACCAACTCATCCACTTCTTTTTTGAGTAGTTGGTAGTGGTCAACTTCTGAACGTGAGGGAACTGCGACCATGACCAGAGAAGCTTGTCCCTGATGTTCTGGATATTTTTCCAGAAAACGATCAAAAGCATGTAGGCGTTGAGGAATCCCTTTGGTGTAATCTAAGCGATCAATGGATAAAACTAATTTTTTTCTATCCCCTCTATCATAGTATTTGATAAGCTCTTGCTGAAATGGTGAGCAATCATCACCTACACGTCCCATAATATCTTCTGCAGCTTGTGCAAATTTATTATAATCGATACCCATTGGGAATGTATCTGAGAGTATGACACGATCTTCAAGCATGATTTGATTAAATGAAACTTCATATCCAAGTAATCGTCGTACGCAACTAAAGAAGTGACGTTGATAATCATAAATATGAAATCCAATTAAATCAGCTCCTAGCATACCACTGATCAGCTCATTTCTCCATGGTAAGAGGCGAAACACCTCAAAAGAAGGGAAGGGAATATGTAAGAAAAAACCCACTGTTACATTGGGACGTTTCTCTTTAATCATTTGAGGGACTAGTAGCAGCTGGTAATCATGCACCCAAATCATATCGCCATCGTCAATATTCTTGATGGCAGTATCGGCAAATTTTTGATTGACAGCTATGTATGATTGCCAATCTTCACTTTTGAAATCAGCATGTTGAGTAAAATAATGAAACAGAGGCCAAATTGTTCGATTACTGAATCCCTCATAGAAGTGGTGAATCTCTTCTTGAGTAAGATGTATAGGGAGACAAGCTTTTTCTCGAAAGAGGCCATTTAATTTATGCAATTCTTTCTCCGTGTAATTATCTGATGGTTGCCCCATCCATCCCATCCATTTGCCTCCATATTGCTTATATATTGAAGCCATACCAGTGGCTAAACCTCCAACACTAGGTTGCAATTCATACTCTTTATCATCCGTTTCAAGAATGCTAAAAGGTAACCTGTTGGATATAATGTGTATTTTTTTTTTCATAATCTTCATTTCTGTAGTTAATTCCTGATTTCCACAAATATACGAAAAACTGTTGAAAAACACAAATTAGAACTAAGGAAAATGTCTTGGTTACTGTGTCGATTATGTGAAAAATGAAGTATAATTAAGAGTTGTCTACGGGGTGCATTACGCATTGAACGGTGTGGCTTTTTACTTTATATTACATGGAGATATGAATAAATAGTTGTACTTTTGCAAAACATCGAAATGAGGACCTCTGAGGGGTGAGATTATACCCGCCGATCTGATGCTAAAAATGCTACCTCATGTCGATTGTCTTTGGACTATTCTAAAAGGCGAATATGTAAAAAATATCATATACCGTAGATATAGAGTTGGCTAAACACGAAAAGTGTTTTTGGATGCCATCATGAGGTAAAGAATATAATAACAGGGTGTATTTTCTAGATACGTACTATCTATTTTTTTATTATGAGAACAAAACAAAGAATTCTTCTTTCTGATCAGAACCATAAGATGTATTGGTATCTGACTGTTTTAACATGTGTGGTTGGTTTTAGTTTTCAGGGCTGGCGTACCCTCTTTAATAACTTTGCTGTTGATGAAGTGGGTATCAATGCATTTCAAGTTGGAGCCATTCAGTCCATTCGTGAAGTTCCAGGCTTTTTGTCTTTATTGGTTGTTTATTTGTTACTTATTTTTAAGGAA
Source organism: Bacteroidaceae bacterium (assembly GCA_963668535.1). GTDB lineage: Bacteria > Bacteroidota > Bacteroidia > Bacteroidales > Bacteroidaceae > F22. The sequence goes on along the minus strand of OY764867.1, from coordinate 361,901 downwards.
CATCGCCTAAGTGCTCTTTCTGTCTTTGTCTTAGGTGTCGGTGTGGCTGCGGCCGGCTTTTTAGGAAGTTTTTGGGGATTGGTGTTTACGACCTTTGCCATGTCGGTTGGCATGCACTATTTTGAGACAACGCGAAAATCGTTGATTTTACAATACTTTTCACGCCAGCAAGCGCCTTTGGTTTTTGCTCGGTTGCTGAGTTGGACCGCTATTGTCAATATCTGTGTTGGAGGTGTTATTCTGGGCTTGCAGTATGTGATGGATATACCAGCTATTTTTTGTGTTATAGGTGCTGTGGCTATTATAGTGGGTTTAGGAGCATTGTTTGTACATCCAACTTCTAAGCATATACCCAAGCAAAACAGCAAGATGGTGTTCAAGAAAAAGTATTGGCTGTTCTATGTCATTAATTTTCTAAGTGGTGCACGGCGACAAATTTTTGTCGTTTTTGCGGTGTTTATACTTGTTCAGAGACATCATTACAGTGTAGCTTATGTCACTGCATTGTTTATATTAAATAATATCATCAGTTATTTTGTGGCTCCTGTTATAGGACGTATGATTAATAGGTATAGCGAACGTGCTGTACTTTCCATGGAGTATGGATGGATGGTATTTATATTTTTAGGTTACGCTTTTATAGATACTGCTTGGATAGTAGGAGTCTTATATATTATTGATAATATATTTTATCCATGTTCGATGGCTATCAATACTTATTTTCAAAAGATAGGGGAACCAGAAGATATCGCTCCATCTATGGCTGTTGGCTTTACTATTAATCACATTTCGGCAGTTGTCATCCCAGTAATGGGGGGAGCATTATGGCTACTTGATTATAGAATTCCGTTTGTAGTGGGAGCTATGTTAAGTGTTTGTTCGCTGTGTTTTGTACAAAAGATGAAAGTAAACCATATAGAATAGCTGATTTGTTATATCGGTAAAAAATAATAGCATGCATCAATATTTTGGTGCATGCTATTTTATTTATTGTTTATTGGGTCTATTCGTCAATAAAAAAGGAGGAATCATCTTTTGTGGTATCTGAGAGCGATTCCGTTTCTGTGCCAACTGCACGTAGAGTACGTTGTATGGCACGAGTACGTACGCCAATAACGTCTTCTAGCTGGTTGCCAGCAGTGGTCAATGTCTTTTGTACTTTAGATAGATGATCTCCAAATTTACTAAATTCTGTTTTGACTTTGCTAAGTGTGGCCCATACTTCACTGCTTCGTTTTTGTATAGCTAAAGTGCGGAATCCCAGTTGTAAGCTATTCAAGATAGCTCCCAATGTAGTAGGCCCAGTGACTGCAATTTTAAAATCACGTTGTAGTTGTTCCATCAATTCTGTACGACGCACTACTTCGCTGTAGATGCTCTCAAATGGCAAAAACATGATAGCAAAATCTGTTGTATGTGGAGGGGCTATATACTTATCGTGTATATCTTTTGCCATCTTTTTGATGGTTGTTTCGAAGATACGATTGGCTTCTTTTACAGCCACATTGTCTCCAGCTTCCAAAGCTTCTTGCAGATGCTCATATATTTCTTTTGGAAATTTAGCATCAATAGGGAGAAGCAACATATTATCATTTTGATCCTTGCTAGGTATGCGAATCGCAAATTCCACAAAGTCTTTACTTCCAGGTTTAGTAATGACATTCTTTTCATATTGCTCAGGGTGCATAATTTGCTCAAGCAAAGCCCCGAGTTGTACTTCTCCAAAAGTACCACGAGTTTTGACATTGCTCAATACACGCTTCAATCCACCAACATCTTGTGCTAAGTTTTGCATTTCTCCAAGTCCTTTTTGCACATTTTCAAGTTGGTCACGTACGAGTTTAAAGCTTTCTCCAATTCGGTCATTGAGTGTCTTTTGTAGTTTTTCATTGACCATTTCGTGCATTTCTTGTAGGCGTCTATCCGTACGCTGAAGCAATTCTTGTTGCTGAACTTTCATCCCTTCATATCGTTCTTTTTGTTGGGTATGCAGACTCTCGTGATATTCTTTTAGAGTGTTCTGTACATGTTCGGCATCTGCTTTCAAGACGGATTGTATAGTTGTTTGATACTCTTTGGTGATGTTGAGTAGGTTGTCTTGATTGTCTTTAATCAGTGTGTGTACATTTACTACATTATTGTTGAGTGTTTGTATTATTTCTTGATGCCTTTCTTTCAATGATGTCCCCAATTCAGTACGAAGTTGAGAAAAAAGCTGTTGATTCTCCAAACGATGTGCTTGTTGCATTTGTTGTATTTGCACTTGCTGGTCTTTGACTAGTTTTTGTGTTTGTTCCTCTTGTATTTGCTGGGTTTTCTGTAGAATAACTGAGATCTTATCCTCAAGAAGTAGAGAAAAGTTTTCTTCTATTTCTTCTATTTTAGAGGCATAATAACGCTTCTGCAACCATACAGTGATTATAACAAAGACTGTCAAGCAGCAGAAAATTGCAATAAAAAATAAGTCCATATAATGATTTTTTATCCGATTTTACTGATGTGTTCCAGTTGATTGAGTTCTAAGATTTTAATTTTTCGTCCATCAATTGCAATGACTCTTTCTTGGGCAAATTGTGATAGAGTGCGAATCGCATTGCTAGTAGTCATATTGGACAGGTTGGCCAAATCTTCACGGCTTAAATAGATACTTAAAGTAGATCCATCCGATTCAAGTCCATAATTGTCACGAAGAACAAGCAAAGATTCAGCTAGTCGTCCTCTAATATGTTTTTGTGTTAATGATACAGTACGTTCATCGGCTGTGCCTAAATCTGATGATAAATTTTCAATAAAGAAGAGTCCTAATGCTGAATTTTGTAGAATTAGTTCACGGATGACTTTCAAAGGAATCATACAAATGAGTGTCGGTTCGAAGGCAGCAGCTCCCGTTACATAGTTTTCGTTGGAAAAGAAGGCACGATACCCGAAATATTCACCTTGTTTGATCATACGAATAATTTGACATCGACCTCCAACTCCACCTTTGAACACTTTTACCTTACCTTTTACTAAACACATCAAATTAGAAGCCATTTCTCCTTCGCAGTAGATGGCTTCATTTTTTTTATAACTCTGAATAGTAAAATGTTGCTTCAGATAATCTCTTTGTTCTTGACTTAGTGGTAACCAAATGTCTGAAATATATTCAGATACATTGATGTCGGAAGTGGTAATCTTAATCATATTCTCTGGTATATTAGGCTATGTATAGCGCAAATATACATAATTCAGTGGAATAGTACATAGCAAAAAACAAAAAAAATACATTTGTATGACTAAATATAATAATGTATAGTTTGCTTTGTTTGATAATTTTACGAATAACTTATTGTAAATATTTCATGCGTAAATGCTAGTAAAAGAGCTCTAGGAACTAGTGTGCAAATAATTTGTGTATTTCATGAATTACCCGTAAATTTGTGTACTACAAAAAAATGTATAATTAAAACCCTATAAAGCCCTTTATAATAATGAAGAAGAATGCTTTGATTACGGGTGGTATCTATTATGTGGGTGCCAATGACCGTCGTACAACCTTGTTTGAAGGTTTGTGGCCGCTCCCTATGGGCGTGACTTACAATTCATATCTTATTGTTGATGAAAAAATAGCACTTGTTGATACTATAGAGATTAGTTGTTTCGAGAGATATCTTGCTAATATTAAGAGTATCATTGGTGATCGTCAGATAGATTATTTGGTAATCAATCATATGGAACCAGATCATTCTGGATCTATCGGCTTAATCAAAAGAGAATATCCAAATATTCAAATCGTCGGGAATAAGAAAACTTTCAACATGGTTCAAGGATTCTACGGTGTGTCAGAATATTTGTATGAGGTGAAAAATGGAGAGGAAATCAAATTAGGTACTCATACATTACAGTTTTATATGACTCCTATGGTGCATTGGCCTGAAACGATGATGACGTATGAAGTGTCAACTTCGACACTTTTTTCTGGTGATGCCTTTGGGTGTTATGGTGCTCTTAATGGTGCTATTGTAGATTCGGACATGGATGTTGCTTCCTATTGGATGGAGATGGTGCGTTATTATTCAAACATTGTAGGCAAATTTGGTGGCCCAGTTCAAAAGGCATTGATGAAGCTCGCCGATCTTGATCTAAAATATATTTGTTCTACGCATGGTCCTGTATGGCATGATAAGATAGCTGAAGTTGTCAATATGTATGATCGCTTGAGCAAAGGGGAGTCCGACGAAGGTGTCGTACTAGTATATGCAAGTATGTATGGCAATACAGCAGAAATGGCTGAAGAAATTGCCGCTGAACTTTCAGCACAAGGTGTGCAGCATATTCGTGTATACGATGCATCAACAACAGATGCTTCATATATATTACGCGATATGTACTTGTATAATGGGGTGATTATTGGGTCTCCTACATATAATGGAGAGTTGTTCCCACCTATTGAAAGTTTAATTAGTAAAATTAATATGCGTGATCTTAAGCACCGTAAATTAGGGTACTTTGGTAGTTTCACGTGGGCGGGATGTGCTGTGAAAAGATTATCGTCTTTTGCTGAAGCATGCGATATGGATATTGTTTATGAAGGTGTCGAGATGAAACAATCATTAAACAATGATAGTACAGAGCAAGCAAGGGCTTTGGCGCAGGCAATGGCGCAAGCCGTAAAAAAATAGATATATAAACATTCTATTAAGAATACAAACCTTCAACTATTCGCGTAGTTGAAGGTTTTTTTGTCTAGAAATATTTAAATATAATGCTATTAGTCTCTTCTTTTAGCTTAGAAGTAGTATATAAAAGATAAAATATTTGTTTATATCGATTTAAATAAGTATAATTGTGAACCCTTTGTTGTTGACCATTACTTTACTTAACCTTCGTGTTATCAGCTATTACGAGTATTCTGCTATTCTTGTGAGATGTTTTTATATATGAAAATTCACAAACTATATTTTATCTTTCTGTACATTGTAGTACAACTCTTTCTCTGTAAGAGTTGGGCGCGTACTGGTATGGCTAGACCGAGCAAATCGGATGTACGGATTGCAAAAGAATTTCTTCATTTCAAACAAGCTGTTTACACCGATACGTTAGCATTTGAGATGCGTTTACGCCAATATGTACAAGATCTTCATACGGCTTCTTTAAATGATATACAGCGACAGAATTTAGTTGATTGGTTTGCCTATTTAGAAAAGACAAATCAGTTTGTTGAGATGAGTTCTAATATTCGTCAAACGATTCTACGTTTACAGCTTATAAAGGACAGAAAAGATAAGTATATTGAGTGGCTCGGGAATTTATATTTTAAGTTGGGCATGTATTATTCTATGACAAGAAATGAAGAGGCACTCAAACACTTATTTATCGAATTTGAGATGTTGCTTCATCAGGTAGAAGCTCCTTTGGTACATTATTACTTCCATTCACTGAAAGGTGTTTGTACTATGAATCAATATCAAAGTGAGAATGGATTGCTTAGTCAGGCAAATGCTTTGCAGGTTTTAGCTAGTGCCCAAAAAGCCAATGAATATTTAGTACATATTCCTTTAGATATACTTGACAAGTACCATGTGAAACCTGTTTGGGGCTTTTATAGGATAGCTCTTTTATATGAAAAAAACCTTCTGCCATTTCAATCTGATAGTGTTATACATTATATAGATAAAGCAACGCATTGGGCTACCTATGCAATACTTAAAAAAGATACTGCGTATTATTACGATGCCATGGTCAATCTTTACAATCTAAGGGCTGATATGCTACTGAAGCAGAATCGGAGTCGAGAAGCCTTGCAGTACGTGCGTATAGCTATGCGATATGCTGATCGAAGATATATGTCTAAACTTACTTATGAGAGAGCTTTTCTGGATTGCTACAAGTGTATGGCTCATATTTATCGTAAAGATAGGAATAATCAGAAAGCTTTTCAGTATACGGATTCTGTGTTGGTATGGCAGAAAAGAGCTGCTGATACACAGGAAACAGAGATATTGCAGTCTGTAGCCAAACAAATGCGTGCGCATATTGCTGAAAAAATGGTCGTTCAAATGAGAGAAAAGTTGAAAAACTCTCGTATGTTCACCTTGTTATCTCTCTTGTCAACTTGTCTGGTGTCGGTAATTTTCTTCTTTGTTTTTTTGGTGTATCGTCAACGACGTTCTGAAAATGATGTGCAACTAAAAGCAGTGCAAGAGCAGGTGAAGGAGAAGACGGAAGCGTTAAATGGTATGATGCACACTTTAGAACAACCTCCTTCAAAGCATCAAGCCGAAAAATTGAGACAATGTATCATGCATCATCCTATTCCAGATACTCGCAAGGAACAATATTTGTCGTCTTTGGATGAAGTAGATTACTCTGCCATGGAAAAGGTGATAGGACATGCTGTAAGACGTGTGACATCTACTGACAGATTTTATATGGTGTGTTTTATTATTGATATGAAGGTAGAAGATATCTCTATCCTTTTAAATGTTGAACCTAGCACGGTGTATGCTGTACGGTATAGAATTAAAAAGAAATTTCCAGAAGAAGTGCACGAATCACTCATTGGATTCTAGGGTCTATAGATGAAAAGAGGGAGATTATTTGGGAGAATGTCTTTATCCGTGTATATTTGTATGATTTTTTTACCTGATAATTGAAACATAATATGAAATTTTCTGACATTCTTATGACAGGTGCAATGATGACACTAACAAGTTGTGTCGCTGGCAATAAAGATGAAGCGAAGACCGATATTATTGGTCCTCAGCATGTGGAGATCACAGATGGTCGCATGACGCCTGAAGCGTTGTGGGCTTTTGGGCGTATAGGTGGTGTAGAGGTATCGCCTGACAATAAACAAATCGTCTATAGTGTAGCTTATTATAGTGTAGCTGAAAATAAGAGTAACCGTGATCTGTACATCAGTGATGTCAATGGCAAGAACCGTAAGGCTTTAACTCATTCGGTGGCTAGTGAGCATAGTGCCACATGGATACAAGGTGGGCAAAAAATTGCTTTTATCCGTGGTGGTCAAGTGTGGACTATCAATCCTGATGGGACCGATGAAAAGCAGTTAACGTCTTGTGATAAAGGTATAGAAGGATTTATTTTTTCGCCAGATGAAAAGAAATTGTTATTAGTCAGCGAGTTTAAAACGGTAGAATCTACAGCAGATAAATATCCAGACTTGCCACAAGCTACTGGCTTGGTGATTAATGATCTAATGTATAAGCATTGGGATCAATGGACTACAGGTGCACCTCAGCCAGTTGTCTGTGATTATGACGGAGAGAAACTCACTAATTTTGTCAATTTATTAGGAGGAACTCCGTTTGAGAGTCCAATGCGTCCTTTCGGAGGAATGGAACAGTTGTGCTGGTCGCCAGATTCTAAACAGATAGCCTATACTTGTCGTAAGTTGACTGGTAAAGCATATGCCGAATCGACCAATTCTGATATTTATGTATATGATCTACAAGAGCATACAACCAAAAATATTACAGAAGGCAATATGGGATATGATACCAATCCTGCTTTTAGCCCTGATGGTAAGTATATTGCATGGCAAAGTATGGAACGTGATGGCTATGAGTCAGATCAAAATCGCCTATTTGTGATGAATGTGAAGACTGGGGAGAAGCGTTTTGTCAGCAAATCTTTTGAAAGTAATGTGGATACCTATGTATGGGGAGAAAACAGTCAAAATATTTATTTTATAGGACCTTGGCATGGTACTAGCCAAATTTATCAAGTCAATTTGGATGATGAACGTGTAAAACCTATTACTGCTGGCCAGCATGATTATGCGTCACTTGCAATGTTAGGTAATGATAAATTGGTTGCAAAACGTCACTCTATGAGTGCTGCAGATGAAATATTTGTAGTCAGTATGGATGGAACGCAAACTCAAATTTCTCATGAAAATGCTTCTCTATACAAGCAGCTAACTATGGGGAAGGTAGAAGAGCGTTGGATAAATACTACGGATGGAAAGAAAATGCTTACTTGGGTGATTTATCCTCCACACTTTGATCCTAATAAAAAATATCCTACATTGCTGTATTGTCAAGGTGGTCCTCAAAGCCCTGTCAGTCAGTTTTGGAGCTATCGCTGGAATTTCCAAATTATGGCTGCTCATGATTACATCATTGTTGCTCCTAACCGTAGGGGATTGCCTGGGTTTGGAAATGAGTGGAATGAAGCCATAAGTGGTGATTATAGTGGCCAATGTATGAAAGATTATCTGAGTGCAATCGATACAATGTCTGAAGAACCATTTGTAGATAAAGACCATTTAGGTTGTGTTGGTGCTAGCTTTGGCGGATTCTCTGTGTATTGGTTGGCTGGTCATCATCATAAACGCTTCAAAGCATTTATTGCTCATGATGGTATCTTTAATATGGAACAACAATATCTGGAGACCGAAGAAATGTGGTTTGCTAATTGGGATATGGGTGGTGCATATTGGGATAAAAACAATACCGTGGCGCAACGCACATTTGCCAATTCTCCACATAAGTTTGTCGATAAATGGGATACTCCTATTTTGTGTATTCATGGGGAGAAAGACTATCGTATTTTAGCATCTCAAGGAATGTCGGCATTTAACGCAGCTGTATTGAGAGGTATTCCTGCAGAATTGTTGATTTATCCAGATGAGAATCACTGGGTATTGAAGCCTCAAAATGGTATCTTATGGCAACGTACTTTCTTTACATGGCTAGACAAATGGCTGAAGAAATAAAATATCCGAATAAAAAGGTATGGTAAACCAACTTTATGGAGTAAAATTGCGATAAATGCTATTAAATTGCTACTTTTGTGGTCTGACTATTTAAAGACAACTATAAGAGCTCATGGAAGTAGCAATCATAAAGTACAATGCGGGCAATATTCGATCTGTGGAGCATGCGCTTCATAGATTGGGTATTGCCCCTGTTATTACAGACGATCCTGAAGTTATTCAATCAGCAGATAGAGTGATCTTTCCTGGGGTAGGAGAGGCTAAAAATACTATGGCTTATCTTAAAGCACATTGTATAGATCAATTGTTGCTAGATTTGAAACAACCTGTTTTGGGCATCTGTTTGGGAATGCAGTTGATGTGTCGACATTCAGAAGAAGGAGATGTTGATTTGTTGAATATCTTTGATCAACCCGTGTTGAAATTTCAAACGGAAGATAAAGCTTTTAAAATCCCACATATGGGTTGGAATAATCTACTAGATCCAAAGGGTGATTTGATGCAGGGTGTTTCTACTGAAGGAGAAGACTTTGTGTACTTCGTGCATAGTTATTATGTCCCCTTGTGTGATGACACCATAGCTACTACCGATTATATTCAACCTTTTAGTGCAGCTTTGCATAAAGATAACTATTATGCTACTCAGTTTCATCCAGAGAAGAGTGCGGGAGTTGGTGAGCGTATATTGACAAACTTTATTCATCTAAACGATTAAACTGTGATAGAATTAATTCCTGCGATTGATGTGATTGATGGCAAGTGTGTACGCTTGTCGCAAGGTGATTATGCCAGCAAAAAAGTATATAACGAGGCGCCTGTCGAGGTGGCCAAGTCTTTTGCTGATCATGGTGTGAGAAGACTACATGTAGTCGATTTGGATGGGGCTAAGAGCCATCACATTGTCAATTATAAAGTGCTAGAAGCCATAGCTACTCAAACTGATTTAGTCGTTGACTTTGGTGGTGGTTTAAAGAGTGATGACGATTTGCGTATCGCATTTGAATCGGGTGCCAGTATGATAACTGGTGGTAGTATCGCAGTAAAAGATCCTACGACTTTTTTGCGTTGGATAGATACTTTTGGTAGTGAACGAATCATTTTGGGAGCTGATGTAAAAGACAAAATGATAGCAGTCTCTGGATGGCAAGAGGATTCAGGTTTGGCATTAATGCCATTCTTAGAAAAGTACTTAGCAGCTGGTATTTCTAAATGCATCTGTACTGATATAGCATGTGATGGCATGTTGCAAGGTCCCTCCATTGCACTGTACAAAGAAATATTGCAACATCATCCAGAATTGTATCTTATAGCCAGTGGTGGGGTGAGTAGTGTGAATGATTTGAAGGCTTTGGATGAGGCTGGTATACCAGCAGTTGTCTTTGGAAAAGCGATTTACGAAAATCGCATTTCATTGAATGAGATTAGTCGTTTCTTTTAAATAAAACAATGGCTGATTCTGTCGATGAGGCTCTTATATAAAGATAATACAATGTTAGCAAAGCGAATAATCCCTTGTTTGGATATTAAAGATGGGCAGACAGTAAAGGGAGTCAATTTTGTTGAATTGCGAGAAGCAGGAGATCCTGTGGAATTAGCAGCAGCTTACAGTGCTGCTGGAGCTGATGAATTGACCTTCTTAGATATAACTGCTACGCATGAAGGACGAAAGACCTTTGCTCAATTAGTCGAGCGTATAGCATCCCATATCAGTATACCATTTACCGTAGGTGGGGGTATCCATGAGTTGAGTGACGTAGAGCGCTTATTGGCTGCTGGAGCGGATAAAATTTCTATTAATTCCGCAGCAATTCGTCGTCCCGAATTGATCAATGAAATTGCTGATCATTTTGGTTCACAGGTTTGTGTGGTTGCGATAGATGCACGGCATGATCCAGAGGGATGGATGTGTTACTTAAATGGAGGGCGCTTACCTACTGATAAGCGTTTGATGGATTGGGCACACGAAGCACAAGATAGAGGAGCTGGAGAAATCTTATTTACAAGTATGGATCACGATGGTGTGAAAACAGGCTATGCTTTGAAAGAACTCAGGGAGTTACATGATACTTTATCTATTCCTGTCATAGCTAGTGGTGGAGCTGGTACTATGGAGCATTTTGCCGAAGCTTTTGAAGAAGGTGGTGCTGATGCAGCACTTGCGGCAAGTGTTTTTCACTTCGGTGAAATACAAATTCCCGAATTAAAATCGTACCTTTGTAGCCGTGGTATCGCTGTACGCCAGAATTATAAATAGCGATTCATAGGAATAGAACAAATTCGTTAAAACAAATTGGAAATGCAAATAACAATTGATTTTGATAAAATGGATGGACTTGTACCTGCTATTGTACAAGATGCCATTACAGGCAAAGTATTAATGCTTGGCTACATGAATAAAGAGGCGTATGAAAAAACGCTAGAAATAGGGAAAGTGACCTTCTTTAGTAGAAGCAAGCAACGTTTGTGGACTAAAGGAGAAGAGAGTGGCAATGTCTTAGAACTTGTGTCTATCGCTTCAGATTGCGATAATGATGCACTTCTTGTCAAAGCTAAGCCAGCAGGTCCAGTATGTCATCTTGGTACAGACACTTGTTGGGGGGAAGTTAATGAGAAGAATCCATTGCTGTTTTTGGAAGAATTACAGAGATTCATAGAAAAACGATATAAAGAACAACCTGAAGGATCATATACGACTAGTTTGTTTCAAGACGGCATCAATAAAATGGCTCAAAAGGTAGGTGAAGAAGCTGTCGAAATGATCATTGAAGTTGCAAATGGAACAAAGGAACGAGTGATTTATGAAGGGTCTGATATGCTCTATCACTTGATCGTGATGTTGACCGCTCAAGGTCTATCTATTGAAGATTTGGCTGATGAATTAGTCACTCGTCATGATCCAACTTGGAAAAAGCATTAGAGGACAAAAAAATAAACGATATGGCAACATCGATAGCACCTTTGATTGAGTATAAAGGAGTTGATTTGAGGCATGATGATTACTTGGTGGTTGAAAAGATAGATTTTGAACTTTATCCTAGTGATTTTGTTTTCCTCACTGGACGGTCTGGATCGGGGAAAAGTAGTTTCTTAAAAAGTATGTATGGTGAAATGGGCATTGATAAAGCTACTGAAGCTAAAGTCCTAGACTATGACATGACTAAAATGAAGATGCGAGGGTTGCCGAAATTACGTCGTCGATTAGGAGTCGTATTCCAAGATTTTCAGTTGTTAACCGATCGTAGTGTGAGTGAGAATCTCAAATTTGTACTTCGGGCTACTGGATGGAAAAATAAAAAAGAAATTGAACGACGTATAGCCGAGGTGTTAGAAATGGTGAATCTTAAAACGAAAGGTTTTAAGTTGCCTAATCAATTGAGCGGTGGTGAGCAGCAGCGTGTTGTTATAGCACGTGCTATCTTGAATAATCCAGAAATCATTTTAGCCGATGAACCTACGGGTAATCTTGACGAAAAGAGTAGTGAAGATATCATGGCATTATTACAGGATATTGCTTCTAATGGAACGGCAGTTATCATGTCTACGCATGATGAACTTATTGTACAGAAACACCCAGGCCGAGTTATTCGTTGTGCCGAAAAACGCTTTATGGATGTTACCGAAAATTATCGTAGATCTGTTGATGATCTAGTTAAAGATGAACATGAAGTCTCATCCGAAGAAGTGCAAGTAGGTTCCGTGGAACAACAAGACCTTCCTGTTGATGAAACTGTTACGTCAAATGCACATTTAACTAGCTGTATAGATGAAGTCTTTGAAGAGCTTTTAGCTTCACCAGAATCAAAAGAAAAGCCTACATTAATTGAAACAGTCGTTTCAGAAAAAGAATAAGATAGTGAATTAAAAAATAAACAATATAAAGGTATAGGAGACAATAAGATGAAAGTAATGAAATTTGGCGGTACGTCCGTAGGATCTGTGCAGCGCATCCAAGAAGTGGCAAACTTGATTACCGACAGTGATAAAAAAATTGTAGTGCTTTCGGCTATGTCGGGAACTACGAATACTTTGGTGGAGATTGCTGACTATCTGTATAAAAAGAATCCAGAGGGTGCTAATGAAATCATCAATCAGTTAGAAGCAAAATATCGTACCGTGGTTAAGGAATTGTACGATAATGAAGAGCTTGTGACTAAAGCAATTGAAGCTAATAAGGAGATCTTTGATACCATTCGTTCTTATACAAAAGATTTGTTTACCTTATTTGAGGAAAAGGTTATCTTGGCACAAGGTGAACTGATGTCTACTCAAATGATGGCTCACTATCTGCAAGAAAAAGGCGTGAAGGCAGTATTGCTTCCTGCCCTTGAATTTATGCGTACAGATAAGAATGCTGAGCCAGACCCAGTGTATATTCGTACACACCTCGAACAGCAATTGGCATTATTCCCTGATGCAGATATTTATATCACTCAAGGATATATTTGTCGTAATGCGTACGGGGAAATTGATAACTTGCAGCGTGGGGGATCCGACTATACAGCTTCTTTAATTGGTGCTGCTGTAGATGCTGATGAGATTCAGATTTGGACAGATATTGATGGCATGCATAATAATGACCCTCGTGTAGTAGATGGAACAAAGCCTGTGCGTCATCTTAATTTTGATGAAGCAGCTGAATTGGCTTATTTTGGCGCTAAGATTTTGCATCCTACATGTGTGCAACCAGCTAAGTATGCCAATATTCCTGTACGTCTTTTGAATACAATGGATCCTAGTGCTCCTGGTACATTAATCTCTAATGATACTGAATTGGCTAAAATCAAAGCTGTGGCAGCCAAAGATGATATTACTGCTATTCGTATCAAATCTAGTCGTATGCTTTTGGCTCATGGCTTCATGCGTAAAGTGTTTGAGATATTTGAAAGTCACGAAACATCTGTAGATATGGTGTGTACTAGTGAAGTTGGAGTATCGGTTACTATTGATAATACCAAGAATTTAAATAACATCTTGAATGATCTTAAGATGTATGGTACAGTTACTGTTGATGAGGATATGTGTATCCTCTGCGTGGTGGGTGATCTACAATGGCAAAATGTGGGCTTTGAGTCTGCTGTTGTGGCTGCTATGCGTGATGTACCAGTACGTATGATTTCATATGGTGGCAGTAATTATAATATTTCATTCTTAGTACGTGAAGCAGACAAGAAAATGGCTCTTCAAGCGCTAAGTAATGCACTCTTTATTGGACATGAGGTAGATTAGCTTTCCTCATAAGGAGTTAGATAAACAAGACAAATATGACAATGAATTTTCCTGTAGAACAATTACGTGCGTTACGCACACCATTCTATTATTATGATATGAACCTTCTTCAACAGACAATAGATGCTGTAAAAGAAGGAATAAAAGACAAGCCTAATTACCATGTGCATTATGCTGTGAAGGCAAATGCCAATCCTCGTGTGTTGAAACTAATTGCCGAAAATGGTTTTGGAACGGATAGTGTGAGTGGTGGAGAAATCCACGCTGCATTAGAAGCAGGTGTGCCTGCCCATCAGATTGTATTTGCTGGTGTAGGTAAAGCTGATTGGGAAATAGAATTAGGAATTGCCTCTGATATCTATTGTTTCAATGTAGAGTCAGTGCCAGAGTTGGAAGTTATCAATGAATTGGCTCAAAAGGCTGATAAGAAAGTGCGTGTGGCTTTTCGTATCAATCCTGAAGTAGATGCGCATACACATGCTAATATAACAACAGGATTGGCTGAAAACAAGTTTGGTATTGCCATGCAAGACATGCTTCCTGTTTTTCAAATAGCTAGTCGCATGAGTCATATTGAAGTGATTGGATTACACTTTCATATCGGTTCTCAAATTACCACGACTGAACCATTTAAGGCTTTAGCTTTGCGTGTTAATGAGTTGCAGCAAGAATTAGCTGTGGCTGGTTTCCATGTACAAGATATCAATGTGGGGGGTGGACTAGGCATTGATTATATATTGCCTGATTCAAATCCGATCCCAGATTTTAAAGCGTACTTCGATACATTTGCTGCGCATCTTGATTTGCGTGAGGATCAACACGTGCATTGTGAATTGGGGCGTAGTATCGTAGGACAGTGTGGGGCAATGATTAGTAAATGTTTGTATTTAAAGGAGGGGGTAAATCGTAAGTTTGCTATTTTAGATGCAGGATTTACTGAATTGATGCGTCCCGCTTTATATCAAGCAGTCCATGTGGCTCAAAATATAACTTCTCCAGATGCTCCAATGAGTACAGTAGATATTGTAGGACCTATCTGTGAGTCTAGTGATGTCTTTGAAAAGGGAGCAAGTATCCCACTGCCTAAACGAGGAGATTTGATCGCTTTCAGAAGTGCTGGAGCTTATGGCGAAATAATGGCATCTACGTATAATTGTCGTACGTTGCCTATAGCTTACTATTCTACTGATTTTGACTAATTCGAAACGATATAATTGATAAGTGGTGTCCAGACTTCCTCTGAAGTTTGGACTCCCATTTTTTCTAGTACCTAACATCATTTATCATGGGAGATAAAAGAATCATTCGTGTTGCTCTTGTTCAACAGCATAATGTTGATAGCGTAACGAGTAACCGAATCACTATGTTGCGACAAATAGAAGCTGCTGCATCACAAGGAGCTCAGTTGGTCGTTTTACAAGAATTACATAATAGTTTATATTTCTGCCAAACAGAGAACGTTGACTTTTTTGATCTGGCTGAGGAAATACCTGAAGGCCCTTCTTGTAAGGTCTATTCGGATGTAGCTAGAGATAATCATGTGGTCCTTGTCGTTTCTCTTTTTGAGCGACGAGCTGCTGGATTATATCATAACACTGCTGTTGTCTTTGATACAGATGGAAGTATTGCTGGGGTGTATCGTAAGATGCATATTCCTGATGATCCTGCTTACTATGAGAAATTCTATTTTACACCTGGCGATCTTGGATTTGAGCCTATTGACACTTCCATTGGACGCTTGGGGGTACTCGTTTGTTGGGATCAATGGTATCCTGAAGCTGCACGTTTGATGGCTATGAAAGGGGCCGAAATACTAATTTATCCTACGGCGATTGGATGGGATAGTCGAGATGATAAAGAAGAACAATTACGCCAAGTTAATGCTTGGATGACAGTACAGCGTGGTCATGCTGTGGCCAATGGTATCCCAGTTGTAACGGTTAATAGAACGGGATATGAACCAGACCCATCTGGAGTCACTGGTGGTATCTTATTTTGGGGATCAAGTTTTGTAGCTGGGCCTCAGGGTGAGTTGTTGGTGCAAGCTACACAAGATAAAGATCAGTTGATTTTGCAAGATATTGATATGACACGCAGTGAGCAAGTACGTCGTTGGTGGCCTTTTTTACGCGATAGACGCATTGATGCTTATGAAGGAATAGGTAAGCGTTTTTTGCTGAAGTAACGTCCAAAAAAGAAGTCTATAAATTTGGGCACTTCCTTCAATGTGCTTATCTTTGTGTCGTTTGCTGGTCCTATTTACGATCAGTAACTAGTTACTCTTAGTATTTATATAAGAGTCTAGTACTCATAATTAAATGAATCATTAACCAATTTTTGATATGAATATAGCAGTAGTAGGTACAGGTTATGTAGGCCTTGTGAGTGGTACGTGTTTTGCCGAAATGGGAGTCAATGTAACTTGTGTTGATGTGGATAAGAAGAAAATTGACAATCTTCAGAATGGCATTATGCCCATCTACGAACCAGGTCTGGATGAAATGGTCACTCGCAATCATCGTGAAGGTCGACTTCAGTTTACTACAGATTTAAAGAGTGTTCTTGATGAGGTAGAGGTTGTCTTTAGTGCGGTAGGTACTCCTCCAGATGAGGATGGTAGTGCTGATTTAAAATATGTACTTGAAGTAGCACGTACTGTGGGGCGATACATGTCAAATTATAAGGTGTTGGTCACCAAAAGTACTGTTCCTGTAGGCACTGCAAAGAAAGTAAAAGCTGCTATTCAAGAAGAGTTGGATAAGCGTGGTGTAGATATTCCTTTTGATGTTGCGTCTAATCCTGAGTTTTTAAAGGAAGGGGCTGCAATCTCCGATTTCATGTCTCCAGATCGTGTGGTTGTTGGGGTTGAAAGCGAGAAAGCACGCAAGTTGATGGAAAAATTATATCGTCCGATGCTTATAAATAATTTCCGAGTTATTTTTACTGATATTCCTTCAGCGGAAATGATAAAATATGCAGCCAATTCTATGTTAGCTACACGTATCAGCTTTATGAATGATATCGCAAATTTATGTGAGTTGGTTGGTGCTGATGTCAATATGGTACGTAAGGGTATTGGTAGTGATACACGTATTGGTCGTAAGTTCTTGTATCCTGGTTGCGGATATGGTGGGTCATGTTTCCCTAAAGATGTGAAGGCATTGATCAAAACAGCCGAACAAAACGGGTACAATATGCGAGTATTGAATGCAGTCGAGGATGTAAACGAGCATCAGAAGCACGTTTTGTTTAAGAAGCTTTCAGATAAATACGATGGTGATTTAAAAGGCAAAAAAATTGCTATATGGGGACTGAGTTTCAAACCTGAAACGGATGATATGCGTGAAGCGACTGCCTTGGTTACTATTGATTTGTTAAAGAAAGCTGGTTGTGAAGTACGAGTATTTGACCCAATTGCGATGGAAGAATGTAAACGCCGTATTGGAGATGTTGTTGAGTATGCAGCAGATATGTATGATGCTGTACTAGAAGCGGATGCCTTATTATTGATTACTGAATGGAAGCAATTTCGTATGCCTTCATGGGGTGTTATGAAGAAGGCCATGAATAATCCTTTGATTATCGATGGACGAAATATTTATGAACCATCCGAAGTTAAAGAAGCTGGTTTTGAGTATGACTGTATAGGTCGTATCAACTAATATTATTTGATTGCTGTATGAAGATTGCTGTTGATTTTGACGGAACTATAGTGGTTGATGCTTATCCAGAAATCGGTCAAGAGCGTCCATTTGCCATTCAAACATTGAAAATGCTTCATAGTGATGGACATGAGCTGATACTTTGGACTGTGCGCGAAGGAAGACGTCTTAAGGAGGCCGTGGAGTGGTGTCGTGAACGAGGCGTTGAGTTTTATGCTATTAATAGAGACTTTCCGGAGGAAGACGTACAAATGAAAACATTTTCTAGAAAGATTAAGGCAGATTTATTTATTGATGACCGGAATATAGGAGGCCCCATTCAGTGGGGAGAAATTTATAATATGGTTAAAAGTAATCGTGTATATAGTAGACCTGAAACTTTGACATTGGAAGAGGAAATACCTAAGAAAAAGAGACGTTTCGGTTGGTTTTAGTTTTCTGTAATCTGATCTATATAGCAATTCTTACAATAAAAGGACATGGCAATTTAAGTTACCATGTCCTTTTATTATTTTAGTTTTACTGTAGAATTTATTTTTCGCATATGGGATGCATCTCTAAAAGCTTGTGCGCAATACAAAGCAGAAAGATTGTCTTTAAAGTCTAGTAATATAGCCGACGGGTTCAATAATCACGTACAAAGGGAACAAAGCATTTGCTAAAGTATATTTCCCCAAAAACGTAGTAATAAAAGAAAACATATAAGATCTACTTTTTACACGTACTCTTTATATTTTGTCGTGTTAGTAAATGGACGGGTTATTGTTACTTTAAAGTAAGTGTGCTCCTAAAATAGGGGTGTACTATAGTAGTAATGACTACAACTATCCACTACCTGTATTGTGTAGATGAAAGTCGGATTAGCATATAATATATGATAATTGAAATAGTGTTTGCCTCTTGGATTAAGTAGAGGAACCAGCTATCTTTGTCACATAATTGTAACCTTTTAATTGATTGGCGTATGAGATTGATTATTCAACCAGATTATGAAATACTATCTAAGTGGGCAGCTAACTATGTAGCAATGCGCATAAAAAAAGCAAATCCTACTGCTGAAAAACCGTTTGTACTGGGTCTACCTACTGGTTCTTCACCACTAGGAATGTATCGTGAAATGGTAAAATTACATCGTGAAGGTAAGCTCTCTTTTGAGCATGTTATCACTTTCAATATGGATGAATATGTAGGATTGCCTGAAGATCACGAACAAAGTTACCATTCTTTTATGTGGACTAATTTATTTTCGCAAGTTGATGCTAATCCACAACAAGTTAATATTCTTAATGGTAACGCTGATGACTTAGAGGCGGAGTGTGCACGTTATGAAGAAAAAATTAAGGCAGTAGGAGGAATCGATCTTTTCCTTGGTGGCATTGGTCCAGATGGTCATATCGCATTTAATGAACCATGTTCTTCGTTAAGTGGACGTACTAGACTGAAAACTTTGACAACAGATACTATTATAGCCAATTCCAGATTCTTTGATAATGACATCAATAAGGTACCTAAATTGGCCTTAACTGTTGGAGTGGGTACTGTTCTTGATGCACGTGAAGTCCTTATATTGGTCAATGGACACAGTAAAGCTAGAGCTTTGTGTCAGGCTGTTGAAGGAGCTGTTACACATATGTGGACAATTTCGGCTTTACAGTTGCATCGTCAAGGCATTATAGTGTGTGACGAAGAAGCAACGGATGAGTTGAAAGTTGGCACCTACAAATACTTTAAAGATATTGAAGCTGATCATTTAGATCCTCAATCTCTATTACATGTTTAATTATTTGTATTACTTCTGATAACTTTGCGTCCATATGTGGAACATATGCTCGAGAAAATATAGTCTGTGCCCAATTTACCTTAAACCATTTGTTGTGAGATGAAAATCCTTAAACCTTTTATTCTAATATTGTCTGTTATCTTGTTTTTTTCATGTGTCCAAAAGCATGAAAAAAAGGAGATTGCTTTGGCACACTTAGTCAATCCATTTATAGGTACCAATTATGTGGGTAATACATATCCTGGTGCACAAGTACCTTTTGGTATGGTACAATTAAGTCCTGACAACGGTTTGCCTGGTTGGGATCGTATTGCAGGATATTTTTATCCCGATAGTACAATCGCTGGTTTCAGTCACACTCACTTGTCGGGAACTGGGGCAGGAGATTTGTATGACATTTCTTTTATGCCTGTCCGTTTTCCAGAACGTAGTGCAGAAAAACCTTTAGGTGTGCATAGTCGTTTCTCTCATAGTAAAGAAGAAGCGTATGCTGGATATTATAAAGTGCATCTTGATGACTATAATATTGATGTTGAGTTGACCGCTGGTTTGCGTACTGGTGTGCAGCGCTATACCTTTAAGAGCGGTGGAGCGTCAGCCATTCGTCTGAATTTATCTAAATCGATGAATTGGGATAAGACACTAGATGCTTCTATTAAAGCAATTGATCAACAAAAGCTTTCAGGATTACGCCATAGTGATGGATGGGCTAGAAACCAAACGCTCTTTTTTGCTACTCGCATCTCTACCCCTTGGGATCGTATTGAGATAGACACAGTGCAGTTAGACAATGGAAAAGTGGCTATGGATGCCATATTATATTATGATACGCTAAAGCCAGGTGCGCAAATAGAGGTATATACAGCACTTTCTGCTGTAGATTCACAGCATGCACTTGATAATTTGGACGCAGATATTAATCGAGCGAAAGAGCAGAGCTTTGATGCGTTTTTAAGTCATGCTGAGCATCAGTGGAATCAAGAATTGCAAAAGATTCAGATTGAAACAGAAGATGTGAATCAAAAAGTGACTTTTTATACTGCTTTGTATCATTCTATGTTGGCACCTGTTGTGTATGATGATGAGGATGGAAGCTATAGAGGACCAGATAAAAAAATATACAGTTTGTCTGCTGCCAACAAGCATCACTATAGCCGATTCTCTTTGTGGGATACGTATCGTGCTGCACAACCTTTATATACACTTATTTGTCCCAATCGAGTAGGGGATATGGTGCAATCTTTTATAGATTTTCAACGTCAGCATGGGCGTATTCCTGTTTGGAATATGCAGGCGAGTGAAACAAATATGATGATAGGTTATCATAGTGCTCCAGTCATTGCTGATGCAATTCTTAAAGGCATTTCAGGATTTGATTATACAGCAGCATTGGATGCTTGTACGACAACTGCTAATGATGATGATTATCGCGGAATTGGGGCATATAAAAAATTCGGATATCTGCCCTGTGATATAGAACACGAATCACTGTCAAAGACTTTGGAGTATGCATATGATGATGCAACAATTGCTAGGATAGCACAAAAACTAAATAAAAATGATGTCGCTGAAGTGTTTGCACAGAGAGGTCAGAGTTATCGTGCTATATTTAATAAATCAAACGGATTCTTTCAACCAAAAAATACTAAAAGACAATTTAAAACTCCTTTCAACCCTCGTGAGTATACAACAGATATTACTGAAAGCAATGCTTGGCAGTATTTGTGGAGTGTGCAACAAGACGTCGATGGTTTGGTCGAACTTATGGGTGGTCCAGAAGCTTTTGAGAAGAAGTTGGACGCATTCTTTAATGCAACAGTAGCAGATCATGAAGATTTACCTTTGTTCTCTACTGGTATGATTGGTCAATATGCGCATGGTAACGAACCAAGTCATCACGTGGCATATTTGTATAATAAAACGGCACATCCCAACAAGGGAAGAAAGTTGATACGTCAAGTGATGAATCAGTTTTATACCAATACACCTGAAGGTTTATGTGGTAACGAGGATTGTGGGCAGATGTCTGCATGGTATGTCTTTTCAGCTATGGGATTTTACCCAGTAGATCCTGCTAGCGGGGTGTATGAGTTGGGAATCCCTTTATGTAAAAAGTTAAGCTTGAATCTACCCAACGGAAAACAATTCGTGGTGCGCGTAGATGGAGATCTGAACTCAACCAATGTACAAAAGATACAGCTCAATGGAGTTACTTTGCATGGTACAGCTATTTCCCACCAACAAATTTTGGCAGGGGGTGAACTTGTCTTTTTTATGACCGAAGAGCCAATAAAGTCTCCAAAGTATGAAAGCTATAGGCGTAAAGGTGATGTTAACATTGATGGGAAACTAGATGATCCAGATTGGAAAAAAAGCACCTGGAGTGATTTATTTGTTGATATTCAAGGAGATAAGAAGCCTAAGCCCAAGTATAATACTCGATTTAAGATGTTGTGGGATGAAGATGCTGTATATGTGGCGGCTAAACTAGAAGAACCGCATATCTGGAGTACAATTGCCAAGAGAGATAGCACTATCTATTGGGATAATGATTTTGAAGTGTTTATGGATCCTGATGGGGATGGGCGTTGTTATTTTGAATTTGAAATTAATGCCCAAAATACTCCATGGGACTTATTAATGACTAAACCATACTATCAAGGTGGTACTTTTCTTAATGACTTTGATTTCAAAGGATTACAACACGCTACCAATATTCAGGGAACAATAAATGATCCTAGTGATGCGGACAAATGTTGGACTGTTGAATTGCGTATACCTCTGAAATCGGTGAATGAAAAAATCGTGTCTGGAACAACCTGGAAGATGAATTTCTCTCGAGTAGAATGGCTTCAAGTTGATGTCAAAAATGGAAAATATATAAAGCGACCTGGCACAGAAGGATTTGGTAATGAAGAAAATTGGGTGTGGGCGCCAACTGGTATTATAGATATTCATCGACCTGATAAATGGGGAACGGTAACCTTTAAAAATTAACTATACTAATATTTTGATTACTATGAATACATACTTAAAAAGATATGGATTTTTGATGGGCTTGTATATAGTCAGTGTAGTGTCAGTATTTGCCCAAGCACGTTTTTTAACTTGGACTAGTTATCCAGAGAATGGACAGCTTGATGCCTATTTTGAGAAGATGCACGAAGTGGGAATAGATGGGATTATTGTTCATGGTACGCCTAGTCAGATTCGGGAAATGGTACCCTATGCTGATAAATATAAGATGGAATTGCACGTGTGGTATAAAACGCTTTGTGATGGTGAGATTGCGGCTAAACATCCCGATTGGTTGGACTATAACCGTTTAGGACAATCGATGCAGTTTAAGAAAGCATATGTTGACTATTATAAGTTTTTAAATCCTATTATTCCAGGGGTGCAAAAAGCTGTTTTGGCTAAAATAGATGAATATTTGTCTATCCCAGGTGTCAAGAGTATTAGTTTAGATTATTGCAGATATGTAGATGCAATATTGCCTACTACTCTTTGGAAGAATTACGATGTTATTCAAGATAAAGTGTATCCAGAATGGGATTATGGATATCATCCTGCAATGATAGCAGCTTTTGAGAAAGAGTATAATTATGATCCACGTAATCAAGCAGATGTCAATGGCGATAAGTCATGGCACCAGTTTCGCATGGATGCGGTCAATAATCTTGTTAATCAGATAGCTGTTAGAGTTAAATCGTCTGGTAAAGAACTTACAGCTTCTCCATTTCCAACTCCAGAAATGGCAGCACGAATGGTGTATCAAGATTGGGGTAAGTGGCCATTGGATAGGGCATATCCTATGATTTATAATGGATTTTATGACGAGCATATTGAATGGATAGGCAAGTGTGTCGCAGATTGTGTGACACAAGCTCATAAGGGGACTGATATCTATGTGGGTTTATACACGGATGATTTTAAGCAAGGCTCAAAAGATCGTTTGAGTGACGCAGTCAGAGTGGCTATTCAAGCTGGAGCAAAAGGTTTTTCAATTTTTACCTTTGATGCAATGGACAAGAATCAAAGAAAGGAACTAAAGCATATCATTCAATCGATAAAGTCTGATAGTAAGTACTAAATTTTTTAGGAGAGAATATCTACTTGCTTTTTTCTTATTCAATACTTTAGCAACAGGCCTAAAACAAAATTATAGCTTTGTTTTAGGCCTGTTTTAGGTTAGGATTACAAGGCGTTTTATTATGATTATCAAATCATGTTTTGATTACCAGCTCTGTATTTTTGAGGAGTTTGTCCGTAATACTGTTTAAAAACTTTGTAAAAATGCCCCAGATTACCGAAGCCGCAATCTGAACAAATCTCTTTAATTGGAGTATCTAATGCAGATAGTTGCAATGCTGCCCATAACATTTTTCTACTATTTAATAAGTCTGTTAAAGACATATCAAAGTGTGTGCGTACTACTCGGTTGATATAATCCATATTTCTACCACAATCATTGGCAAAACCAATACGTCCAGCTTTGAATTTCTCTGGCGTCTTAAAGTGGTTTAAGGCATAATTTAGCCAAATCGGAATATTAGTTGAGTCGCTCGATTCATCGTTGGTTAGATGTCGCATTATAAATAGAAGCAATGAGTCAAGTTGCATGTATGTTAAACGATGACGCATGGCTTCATGTGCACGATCCGTAAAACGATGTAGGTGAGTCTCGTCTAGGCGAATTTTTGTAGGCATTAATCCCTCTGACCAAAAATAGATACTTGCGGTTTTAAAATAGCGTTCGTGCATCATGTCGGCAGTGCTGGCGGAGAATGCAATGTTGACAATCTCCATCCCTTCGCGATCTCCTACAAGCATATGTGCATCGTTAGGACGTATCATCACTAAATCCCCTTTTTCGAGAGGCATACGTTGTTTGTTGATTATCTGATAGCCACTTCCTCGGGTGACCCAGAATAGTTCGTAATAGTCGTGGTCGTGCATGACGACTCGGCGAATAGAGCTAATTTCTCTGTGTACGAGCTGATAGGTTTCATTGTTCACAAGAAACTCTTTCAGTTGATAGTGTATGACTTTCATAAGATAACGTGGGGTGATTCAGGTGTGTATTAATAAATCATGTTGCAATTATACTAAATTTTCATTAGATGACCAAATATCACATGCATAGTTATATCGGATAAGCGTAATTTATTGTTTCTTTACGATAACAATGTATGTGTGGGCTAATTGCAACAATATATATCTTTGCACCATAGTATAATCCTTATGTTTAACCTTAATAATTAGGACATGGTTTCAAAATTAACTATCGAAGGAGCATCTCTACCCAATATGCCTTGGGAAGATAGACCTGCGGGTTGCACTCGTCCAGTGTGGCGATACAGCAAGAATCCGATTATCCCTCGTGACTTGTTGCCTACTTCCAATAGCATTTTTAACAGTGCTGTAGTCCCTTTTGAAGAAGGGTTTGCAGGTGTGTTTCGATGCGATGATACCAATCGTCGTATGCGTTTGCATGTTGGTTTCTCAAGCAATGGTATAGATTGGGACATTAATCCAGATCCTCTTACTTTTGAATGTGATGATGAAGAAATAGGAGAATGGGTGTATGGCTATGACCCTCGTGTGACATGGATAGATGATCGTTATTATGTGACATGGTGTAATGGGTATCACGGTCCAACAATTGGTGTTGCTTACACATTCGATTTTAAAACGTTTCACCAATTAGAGAATGCTTTTATTCCATTCAATAGAAATGGTGTCATGTTTCCACGTAAAATAAATAATCATTTTGCTATGTTAAGTCGCCCTAGTGATAATGGGCATACTCCATTTGGTGACATTTTTTATAGTGAGACTCCAGATTTGACATTTTGGGGACGTCATCGTCATGTCATGTCGCCAGCTGCGTTTGAAGTGAGTGCATGGCAGTGTACAAAAATAGGCGCAGGTCCGATTCCAATTGAAACATCTGAAGGATGGTTGGTCTTTTATCATGGAGTGTTGGCGTCTTGTAATGGTTTTGTCTATGCTTTTGGTAGTGCTTTGCTTGATTTAGAGCAACCATGGAAAGTGTTGGCACGTTCTGGTCCATACCTTATAACACCAGAAAAACCATACGAGTGTATGGGTGATGTGCCAAATGTGTGCTTCCCTTGTGCTGCTTTGCACGATAAAGATACAGGTCGAGTCGCTATCTACTATGGAGCAGCCGATACAGTCACTGGATTGGCCTTCGGATATATAGATGAAATCGTCGAATTTACAAAGAAATATTCCATAATCTAATCGTTATACTTGTAACTAATACAAGTGAGTCGGATTAGCGTAATAAAATGAAGTGTTACAATAATATTACATAACGGGTTGCATGTAAATATATCTTACTTTTGTAGTGTAACCTTGTGATTAAATTATATAATTAACAGAATCATTATTACCTTAGGATACAAGTCATGTGGATATGATTTGAGTATTGAAACATACGTTATCCGATCTAAAACCTATCGTATATGCACAAAGTTTTTACATTCGTATCTGCTTTTGCTTTAGCGTCAACGCTGACAGCATATGGAGCTACTAGCCCAGCAGGTGGTTCGATGTTATCGAACGGAACAGAAACTTCAGCGCGTGTAGCTGAAGAGACAATTAAAGTGAAGGGAGTTGTCCTTGACGAATCTGGTATGCCAATTATTGGTGCTAATATTCGTATCAAAGACACTAGCAAAGGTACCGTAACCGATATGGACGGTAAATTTGTATTAGATGCTCCAGAAGGAGCAGTGCTCGTAGTTAGTTACATTGGTTATACACCACAAGAAGTTAAAGCAACAGCTTCGCCAATGACAATTAATTTAAGCGAGGACACTCAGACACTCAGTGAAGTCGTCGTGACTGCATTGGGTATCAAGCGTGAAAAGAAGGCGCTTGGTTATGCCGTGCAAGATGTCAAATCAGACCGATTGACACAAGCAGGTGATGCTGACGTAATGTCGGGCCTTCAAGGTAAGGTGGCTGGTGTGAGCATCAATTCTTCAGGTGGAGGCTTAGGGGCTTCTACTCGTATTGATATTCGTGGGGCAAGTTCTTTATCTGACAATAACGAACCTCTTTGGGTAGTGGATGGTGTACCATTCGATAACGGAAACTCGAACAACTCTAATGGTTGGGGTGGGACTTCTCGTGCTGGTGGTGCATTTGACCTAAATCCAGACGATATCGAATCTATCTCTGTATTGAAAGGTGCCAATGCAGCTGCTCTATACGGTGAACGAGGTGGTAACGGTGTTATCGTTGTCACAACAAAGAAAGGATCTCGTAAGCAAACTCTTGGTATAAGCTATTCAGGTTCTGTAACTTTTTCAGAAGCAGCATACATGCTAGACCGTCAAAATCGTTATGGTCAAGGTGTAAGTGGCAATTATATCAATAGTGCATCTGAATCATGGGGACCAGAAATGGTTGGCCAAACTGTGACTAACTGGACTGGTGAACAAATCGCTTTGACTCCACAAGGCAATCTAATCAAAGACTTTTGTCAGACTGGTGTAGAACAATCACATAATTTATCATTAACAGGTGGTAATGATAAGGGTTCATTCCGTTTGTCTATTGGACATAGTGATATGGATGGATTGTTTGAAAATCACAATGTAAAGAAAACAAATGTTGATTTACGTGCCGATTATGATATCAACCCATGGTTGAATGTCGATACAAAGGTGGCGTTTTTCCGCACACAAGGTCAAAATCGTCCAGAAGTAGGGGCATATAGTTATATGTCTTATTTCAATGCAATGCCAGCTGGTATCCGCACAAGTGATTTGAAACCAGGCTACAACATGGTCGCTGGTGAGCACAAAGAAAAATTGTACACAACAGTAAGTGCTAACGCTCGTAACCCTTATTTCTTGTTGAATCAATATGTAAATAATGATGATAAGAATCGTACATTTGGTTATATCGCTGGTAACTTCAAGATTCTTCCAGGTTTGACTGCTAAGTTGAAATATGGTATGGACTACTATGGTTTCCGTTCTCAAGATGGTTACCTTTATGCTGATGGCGTAGATCCAAACCGTCCAAACTACAACACAAGTCAAATAAACTTCCGTGAAACAAACTTTGAAGGTTTGGTTTCATATAGCGGACGTATCAACGAAGATTTTGACTTTAACGTAAATCTAGGTGCTAATGATATGCGTCGTAAGACAAATGAACTTAGAGGTACATCTGGTAAACTTGCTTCAGAAGATACATACTTCCTAGGTGCTGGTTCAAATATCAAGTCTAGCGAATCTATCATTGAGCAAGAAACTCGTTCTATTTATGGTTTCGGTCAAGTTGGTTTCCGTAATTACTTATATATGGATGTAACTGCTCGTAATGACTGGTCATCTACGTTAACAGCGGCAACTGGTAATTATGATAATTCATACTTCTATCCTTCCGTTTCTGTATCTGGTGTTATTTCGCAAATGACACAAATGCCAGAGTGGGTGACTTACGGTAAAGTTCGTGCATCTGTAGCCCAAGTTGGTAAGGCTACTGACCCTTATATGACTAGTCAGTTCTATAGTTTGGAATCAACAGACTTTGATTTGACAGCGGGTAATGTACCTTCTCAAGCTGTGATTAAGGACTTGAAACCTGAACTTTCTACTTCATGGGAAGTTGGTACAGAATGGAAATTCTTGAATAATCGCATTGGTTTAGACTTTACATTCTATAATGAAGAAACAAAGAACCAAATTCTTGCAGTAGAAGCTGTACAGTCTTCTGGTTATAGCTCTCGATTGATCAATGCTGGTCTTATTCGCAATAGAGGTGTTGAATTAATGATTACAACAGTGCCTGTTAAAACTAAAGATTTGACAGTGACACTTGATTTCAATTTCTCTAAGAACAAAGGTACATTGGAAGAGTTGATCGACAAAAATGATCCTAATGCCTTGAAGGAATTTGAATTTGGTACAGGCTCTGGCGTATGGGCTGTTGAAGGTGGTGATCTAGGTGATATTCGCGGAAAGAAATATCTACGTGATTCAGAAACTGGTCAAATCCTAGTTGGTGACGATGGTCTACCATTGCGTACTGACAATAATGTGAAGATTGGTAACCTACAAGCAGATTGGACTGGTTCTATCAGTTTAGGTGCTGAATACAAAGGATTTTATGCTAGTGCATTGATTGATATTCGCCAAGGTGGAGACATTGTATCTTCTTCTGAAGCATCTGCTACATCTGCAGGTACTGCTGCACGTACAGATTTTAACAACCGTATGCCATTCTTCGTAGAAGGTGTCACAGCAGATGGACAGATTAATACTGCTATGGTGACTGCACAACAGTATTTCCAAAATCAGTCTAGTATTACTGAAGAATTCTTATATGATGCTTCTTATGCTAAGATGAAAGAGTTGGTATTTGGTTATCGTTTTCCTAAGCATATCTTAAATAAGATTCCAGGTAATGTCGTTCAAAGTCTACGCGCTTCATTTGTTGCTCGTAACCTATTTTACTTGTACAAAGACACTCCAGGTACTACACCTGATGGATCTGCTTATAGTACAAGTTACGCACAACAGGCATACGACTCAAACCCTGTGCCTAATACGCGCACTTTTGGATTCTCACTTAATGTTGGATTTTAATAGCTTATACTCATGAAAAATATATATACCCTATTATTAGGAGCAGTAGCACTATTCGCAACAGGATGTTCTGATGATTTTGGAGACATGAATACTCCGAGCGATGCTACGACAACAGTAGAACCTAAGTTCTTCTTCAATAAAATGGAGACGCAGGTTTTCCGCGATTATCAACGTGTTATCAATTTGTATGGAGACCTTTATTCACAATATTGGGCAAATACAGTGAACAGTTTTGAATCTGGTCGTTATGAATATAACAATGATTGGGTTGGCCGCGGATGGGAACAATTCTATACAGAAATATTGCGTCGTTCAGTTGCCATTGATGAAATGTATGGTGAGAACGAACTATATCAAGAAGCCATCGCTATTAAAAATGTATGGATGGTTTATTATTGGTCTCGCATGACAGATTATTATGGTGACATGCCATATTTCAATGCAGGCACAGGAGAAGCAGTACCATATACTTCACAAGAAGAAATTTATCGTGATTTATTTAAGGTACTTGATGAAGCGATTCCTAAGATTACTGGTGATGCTGCACAGTATCAATATGGTTCAAGTTATGACTTGATCTATGGTGGTGATGTCATGAAATGGAAGCGTTTCGCTAATTCATTGCGTCTACGTCTAGCTATGCGTGTTGTTAATGCTGATCCTACTCTTGCAGAAACTCAAGCAAAAGCTGCAATTAATGGTGAAGGTGGTTTGATGCAGTCAAACGATGATAACGGTGCAGTGCCAACATGGAATAAGGGATGGAATGACTACATCAACCAAATGGGTTGGTATTGGAGAAATATTGCGATCTCTAAGACTTTGACAGACTATTGCTATAATCAATCTTCAGTGAGTGAAGATCCACGTGCTTCAATTTGGTTCTGCTACAAGCCTGATGGTGCTGAAGAAGCAATGGACAAAGAAGACGCTGGTAAAGCTAAGTATGAAGGTTGTCCTAATGGTTTGGATATCCTTTCAGGTACACAAAATAATGACTATTGCATTATGCGCCTAGAAGGTGGATTCCCAGACTTTACTCCAGGTGGAAATCATACTATGTTGTACACATTTATGAACTATTCAGAAGTGAAGTTCTTGTTGGCAGAAGCTGCTCTTCGTGGTTGGTATTCTGGTGATGTAGAATCACTATATGAAGAAGGTATTGAAGCTTCTATGCAATATTGTGGCGTAGCAAGTGCAGATATCGAAGCATATATTGATGGTTTGAATGCTACAATCAATACTCTAGGATCAAACGAAGCGAAGTTGAAGCAAATTATCACACAAAAGTGGATGGCTAACTTCCCTAACGGTCTTGAAGCATGGGCTGATTTCCGTCGTACAGATTATCCAGACTTCAGTTTACCTGTAGATCAAAGTGCAAACGCTTCTGTTGCAATCGGTAAATTTGTGAAACGTATTCGTTATAACGAAAACGAACACCGCAATAACGAAGATATGATGCCTGAGGCATTGAATACAACAGAAAAGGACCGTATGGATCACCTACTATGGTGGGATACTACTGAAACATTGAATAAGTCAAATGGTCTAATGAACTCAAATTTCTAATACAAAGATACTGAACCATGATAAATAAATTATTAAATAAAACCATGTGGGCAGTATTCTGCCTGAGCGTGCTATTTGCGTTCTCATCATGTAGTGATGATGATAAAACTGGAGGCTCATACGACTCTGAAGCATTGACAACTTTGATCACACAAGCGCAAAGTTTGGTTGATAATGCTACAGAAGGTATAGATGCTGGTTTGCATAAACCAGGTTCTAAGCAAGAACTTCAAGATGTTATCGATTGGTGTACTTGGAAGCTTGACAATATGAAAAGCCAACAAGATGTCAACAATGCTGTCGTTCGTCTGCAAAAATATGTGGATATTTTCAACACTAGTATTGTTGGTGTTGCTATACCATGGGTACAACAGGGTGCGGGTAACTTCCTTGAACTAACAGATAATCCTACTGGTGCTGGCGCTGCGGGTCGTCTTCGCGATGTATGTGCAGATAACTACACTGTAGAAGCTGATTTTTACATCATCAACACAGCAACTTTAGGTTATAGCTGTAACATGTTTGGTTATGTACAAGGAGATGGTGGAACAAAAGACCTTGGTTTAGATGTACGTTATTTTGGTGATGGTAGTATTCACTTGAACGTAGGTGGTGCAGGTGAAAGCTGGCATAATGGAACTGCCCCTGCTGGAACTGTCCAATCAGGTAAGTGGATTCACGTAGCTGCTGTTATTTCTACAACTCATCAAGAACTATATATTGATGGCAACCGTGTAATTGCTCAAGATTATGCATATGGAGTACCAGATGCAGGTATCCCATTTGCAGTGGGAACTGCGAGTGCATGGCAAGATCGTACAATCAACGCTATGGTTAAAAATGTGCGTGTATGGTCAAAGAAGTTGAACCAACAAGAAATTCAAGACAACATTGATGCTGATGTATCTGCTGAAGCTGCCAATCTCGAAGCAAGTTTCAACTTGACAGCCGATTTGGGTACTGATTTCGAAGATGCTACAGGACGTTACCGTTGTAAACTACACGGCGATGTAGTATGGATGGAAAATGGTACACCTCCAGTAATCGTTCTTGAAAAAGATGCATTGAATGCAGCTATTGCTACAGCACAAGCATTCCGTGCTACAGTTACAGAAGGAACCAATACAGGTGACTATCCTGTAGGTACACTAAAATATTTGGATAGCTTAATTGCAAGTGCACAAGACACTTTGGCAGATGCCGAACTTCAAAAACAACTTGATGATGCAGTTGCTAGTATTGAAAAAGCAATCGCAGGTATTAAAGTGAACCTTGTAGCGCCAGCAGATGGTGTATATATTGATCGTGAGAACTCAGATGCAGTAGGTCTACACATTACTCCTGGATATACTGTTTCAGGTAGCTTTACTGTAGAGCTTGATTTGAAGATGAAGACTCTTCAATTTGCAGAAGGTGGTGATGGTGGTATCTTCGGATTTGGCGATTTTGGTATGTTTATCTATGGTTATAACGAACTAACTGAAGAAAATGTATTGAATGCTGGTCAAGTAGGTAACTATAACCACTGGGATGGTAGTGAGTCATGGTGGATGTGGCTTAAGTCAGAAGGTGGTGTTGTTCGCCCAGGTTCATGGACACATGTAGCTTTGGTTCACGATGATGCAGCTAAGACAAATACGATCTATGTAGATGGTGTACAAGTGGCTCAAGAAGCTGGTTTCGAAGCACCAAATGTAAGTGATAGCGAAATCTGGGTCGGTAACTATTGGGCTAAGATCAACGGGTCTGTAAAAGACTTCCGTGTTTGGAATACAGCACTTACTTCAGCTCAGATTGGTCAAGAAGTTACAGGTACTGAACAAGATCTAGAAATGTGGTTCCCACTTGATAAAGTTGCAGGTGTATTCTTCGATGCAGCCAAAGGTGATTACCAAGGCGAAATTCGTGGAATTGAATGGAACGTACTTGATGATTAATTGAATATTTCGATTAAAGTTAACAATAAGTGTTTCCCCTCAGCAATGAGGTGTCCCATGAGGATTATGCTCCATACGTAGTATAATCGTGCATGTAGGTGTGATTGAGAGAGAGGCTGCGGCCTCTCTCTTCATATCATTTTTATGTAAAAATTGTTTTGTCTTCAAAGATTCTTATCTTTGCGGATATAGATTCTAATATAACCATTCTATTATGATGAAAAAATTCCTACCTGCTAGCTTGTGCTGTGCTAGCTTATTAGCAGTGATGACTGCATGTCAACCTAAAACAGAACAAGCTGCTGTATTGCAGACTGGAGATTTGACTACTTTTGTAGATCAACGTATTGGTACAGGAGGCCATGGACATGTGTTTATGGGAGCGAATGTACCTTTTGGATTTGTGCAATTGGGGCCAACTAGCATACAAGAATCTTGGGACTGGTGCTCAGGCTACCATATTTCGGATTCTACATGTATTGGATTTAGTCATACTCATCTTAGTGGAACTGGTATCGGTGATTTAGCCGATGTGACAATAATGCCTGTCGTTGGTGACGTTACACCAGGGAGAGGTACGATCGAGAAACCATTATCTGGTCAAGCTTCTATGTACCATCATAGTAGTGAACAGTATACACCAGGCTTTTATGCCGTACATTTGGATAGATACAATGTGGGAGTGCAATTGACTGCAACGACACGTGCTGGTTTACATCAGTATGACTATCCTACAACAAAACAAGCCACTGGCGTGATTATCGATTTAGAGAACGGTACATGCTGGGATGAATCTACTCAAACATTATTGAAGAAAGTAGATGATACGACCTTAGTTGGTCAAAGAAATTCTAAA
This sequence comes from Bacteroidaceae bacterium, assembly GCA_963668535.1. Lineage (GTDB taxonomy): Bacteria > Bacteroidota > Bacteroidia > Bacteroidales > Bacteroidaceae > F22. The sequence goes on along the minus strand of OY764867.1, from coordinate 328,505 downwards.
GGATGGGCTAAAAACCAACAATTGAGTTTTGCCATTCAATTCTCTCAACCTATCGCCAAGATAACTTATTACGATGCAAAAGGTCAGGTGTTGAAAAAACCAAACACCCAATTAGATGCCAAGAAGCAAGTGCGTTTTACCCGCATCGATTTTAATTTGAAAGATACTCAAACATTATATACCAAGGTAGCTTTATCACCTGTGAGTTCCAACAATGCGCTCACCACTCTACAGAAAGAACTACTACTTGGGACATTGCTACCGTAAAACAAGCAGCTCATGAAGCATGGCTTAAAGAATTGGGCCGTATTCATATTGCAAGTAAAGATACATCTGCTTTACGCAACTTCTACACAGCAATGTACCACACTATGATTGCTCCATCTACATTTATGGATGCTGATGGCAGCTATAGAGGTGCTGATGGCAGAGTCTATCAAGATACCACTTTTACAAACTATACCACATTCTCTTTATGGGATACATATCGTGCTCAGCATCCTTTGATGACACTGATTCATCCAGAACGTGTGCCTGATATAGTCAACACAATGCTTCGTATTTATGATCAACAAGGTAAATTACCTGTATGGCATTTAATGGGTTGCGAGACAGATTGCATGGTGGGTAATCCTGCTATTTCTGTTATTTCTGATGCTATTCTTAAAGGGTTTAATGGTTTTGATAAACAACAAGCTTTGGTGGCTATGAAGAATAGTGCCATGCTCGATGAACGTGGTTTATCTTTATTAAAGAAATATGGATATATCCCAAGTGATCTATATAACGAAAGTATAGCCAACGATATGGAATATGCTATCGCAGATGGAGCCTTAGCTAAAGCAGCGAAGTTCTTGGGTGATGAAGAAACAGCAATTTATTTTGAAAAGCGTAGTCACAGTTGGATGACTTATTTTGATCCTGAAACACACATGGTCAGAGGACGATTCCAAAATGGTTCTTGGCGCACTCCATTCGATCCATTCTTCGCCCAACATCGTGAGTGTGATTATACAGAAGGTAATGCTTATCAATATTCATGGTTGGTGCCACATGACTTAGATAATCTAGTCAAATTATTTGGTGGACGTGCAGCAACTATTGCCAAGCTTGATTCTTTATTTACTGTTTCATCTCATTTGGAAGAAGGAGCCTCACCTGATATGTCTGGTATGATAGGACAGTATGTTCATGGCAATGAACCAAGTCACCATATCTTATATTTCTATACGCTACTAGGCCAACCGGCAAAAGGGGCTGCATTGATTCGCAGAGTTTTGACCGACCTATACAGCGATAAGCCTAATGGTTTGGCTGGAAATGAAGACGTGGGTCAAATGTCTGCTTGGTACATTTTATCAAGTATGGGACTATATCAGGTGCAACCTGCAGGCGGTGATTTTGTTATTGGTTCGCCATTACTTGATGAGGCATCTATTACACTGCCAAATGGAAAGACTTTTGATATTCTAGCAAAGAATAATAGCTCTGAAAATAAATATGTGAAGCGTGTTTTATTGAATGGCAAAGAGGTTAAAACTCCAAGTATTCAGTATTCAGATATTATGAAGGGCGGACAATTAATTCTTGAGATGACCAATAAACCATCTTCTTGGATGAACTAATAATAGAGAAATCAAGCAATATTTTCTACACCTAATAACCATATAACATGTTGAAAGAAATGACATTTAAGCAAACAATGAAGCGTTTTTGTCTTCCAGTTGTAGCTTGTGTAGCTGGCTTGACCAGCTGTGCATCGCCACAAACTGCAGAAGTTGTTGAACTTGTCAATACACCTGCACAATACGTGCAGACATTAGTAGGTAGTCAGTCAGACTGGTCGCTATCTGCTGGTAATACCTATCCAGCCATTGCCCTACCTTGGGGCATGAATTTCTGGACACCGCAAACAAGTAAGAATGGCGATGGTTGGACCTATAAATACACAGCCAAAACGATTCAAGGCTTTAAGCAAACACACCAACCTAGTCCGTGGATCAATGATTACGGTCAGTTCTCTTTAATGCCTGTAGGCCATTTTACAACAGTAGACCAAGAAAAGCGTGCCAGTCACTTCTCGCATCAAGCAGAAGAGGCACGACCATATTATTATAAGGTGTATCTTGCCGACCATGACGTATTGGCTGAGGTAACACCTACGGATCGTGCGGCTATGATGCGTTTTACTTTTCCAAAGAGTGAAGATGCCGCTGTTATTATCGATGCATTTGATAAAGAATCTTCCATTCAGATTTCTGAAGATGGACAGACGATTACTGGTTATACGACGCAAAACTCAGGTGGTGTGCCAGCTAATTTCAAAAATTATTTTGTCATTCAATTTGACCGCTCTGTTGTACGCACAGAAGTGTATGACAATGTGAGTTTGAAGAAAGGCAAGAAAAGTATACAAGCTGCTCATTGTCAAGCTGCAGTCTATTTCAATACCAACCGTGGAGATATGGTACATGCACGAGTGGCTAGTTCATTTATTTCGCCAGCTCAAGCTTTGTTGAATCTTCAAGAATTGGGCGATTTGTCTTTTGATACCATCAAAAAACACGGCGAAGCTCGTTGGAATGAAGTCTTAGGACGCATCCAAGTGGGTGGAGGTACCATCGATCAGTATCGCACGTTCTATTCATGTTTATATCGCAGCACTTTGTTCCCTCGCAAGTTTTGGGAAGTTGATGCACAAGGCAAAGTTATGCACTATAGTCCTCATAACGGCAAAGTATTGCCTGGGTATATGTATACCGATACTGGTTTCTGGGATACATTCCGAGCACTATTCCCACTACTTAATCTAGTTTACCCTGGAGAAAATGCCAAGATTCAAGCAGGGCTTATGAATGCTGGTCGCGAGAGTCAATTCTTGCCAGAATGGGCAAGTCCAGGTCATCGTGGATGTATGGTTGGCAACAATTCTGCATCTGTTGTATCTGATGCCATCTTGAAGGGTGTCAATACACAAGATCTAGAAGAAATGTACAGTGTCCTACAATATGGGGCAAATCATGTACATCCTACAGTAAACTCGTCAGGTCGTCTTGGATATGAGTATTACAATAAATTGGGATACATTCCTTACAATGTAGGAATCAAAGAAAATGTAGCACGTACTTTGGAGTATGCATATGATGATTGGTGTATTTTGCAGGTGGCTAAGAAACTTAATCGTCCAGCAGAAGAAATTGCTATGCTTGAGAAGCGAGCACACAATTATAAGAATGTGTTTAGTCCAGCTGTTGGCTTGATGCGTGGACGTAACGAAGACGGTAGTTTCCAAAGTCCATTTAGCCCATTTAAGTGGGGAGATGCGTTTACTGAAGGCAATAGTTGGCATTACACATGGAGTGTATTCCATGATGTACAAGGACTAATCAATCTAATGGGGGGGAAACAAGCTTTTATTAATAAACTTGATTCTGTCTTTATCGTGCCACCTATCTATGACGATAGCTATTATGGAACTCGTATTCATGAAATTCTTGAGATGCAAGTGGCCAATATGGGCAACTATGCCCATGGCAATCAGCCAGCACAACACATGTTGTATTTGTACAATTATGCTGGTCAGCCATGGAAAACTCAGTATTGGGTACGTGAAGTTATGAATCGCTTGTATCAAGCCACTCCAAACGGATATTGTGGTGATGAAGATAATGGACAAACATCTGCTTGGTATGTATTCTCATCGCTAGGATTTTACCCTGTATGTCCTGGATCTGATCAGTATGTGCTAGGCGCACCTTTATTTAAACAAGCAGTGATTCACCTAGAAAATGGTCAAGAAGTACATATTGACGCACCAGCCAATAGTGCTGATAATCGTTACGTGCATGATATGACTGTAGATGGTGTATCATATGATAAGAATTACTTGCAGTATAGCAAGATGATTCAAGGGATGCATGTACACTTCAACATGTTTAATCAACCTAACAAAAAACGTGGTATAGCTGATGATGCAGTACCATACTCGATGACAAATGAAGAGACTGCACAGCAATAGTGCAGTCTCCTAATATAAGAAAATATCATACCATGAGCCAATTATCAATGAATCAAAAAGAGATGTCACCTGCCACTTGGGTACCTACAGTCTACTTCGCGATGGGGATGCCTTTTATCCTTATTTCGTTGGTGTCTGTATTGATGTTTCAAGACTTAGGAATAGGAGATGCCCAAATTGCCTTCTGGACATCCTTGATTATTCTTCCATATTCTTTGAAACCATTGTGGAGCCCATTTATGGAGCTATACAAGACCAAGAAGTTTTTTGTAGTTACTACCCAGTTTGTTTCAGGGCTGACTTTAGCTTTAGTTGCCCTTAGCTTGCCTTTACCCAATTACTTTAGTATGAGTATTGCTTTCTTAGCATTATTGGGGATTAGTGGTGCCACCCACGATGTGGCCACTGATGGGGTGTACCTAACGGAGCTTACCAAAGCACAGCAATCTCAATACATTGGTTGGCAAGGAGCTGCTTACAATGCAGCAAAGATCTTGGCTAATGGTGGGCTTGTTTTCTTAGCAGGTGTCCTCAAAGATCACTTTGGGGTGCTTTATGCTTGGATGTTTATTATGGCCATTTGTGCTGGCATCTTAGTGCTTTGTGGTTTCTACCACATGCGCATGCTGCCATCGAAGCACCAGGTTAAGAATGAGAATAAGACTGCTCATGAAGTACTGGTTAAGCTATGGGAGGTCATCGTAAGCTTTTTCCAAAAGAAGCACGTATGGTATTATATTATCTTTATCATTTTATACCGTTTTGCCGAAGGTTTCGCAATGAAGATAGTGCCACTGTTTTTGAAAGCATCTGTAGAAAACGGTGGCTTGGGATTGACCAATCAAGAGGTTGGACTTGTATACGGAACAGCTGGTAGTGCAGCCTTTATTATAGGTTCCCTGATCGGTGGATATTTTATTGCTGCTCGTGGTTTGAAGCGCAGTTTGTTTATTTTGTGCTGCATCTTCAATATACCATTCCTAGTATATGCTTTGCTCGCTTGGTATCAACCGGAGAACTTGTATTTGATAGGAACGGCCATTTTTGCTGAATACTTCGGTTACGGGTTTGGTTTTGTTGGGTTGATGCTCTTTATGATGCAACAAGTGGCACCCGGTGAACACCAGATGGCGCATTACGCTTTTGCATCTGGTATTATGAACTTAGGTGTGATGATTCCTGGTGGTATATCGGGATTTATGAGTGATGCTCTTGGATATCAGCATTTCTTCCTATTTGTGTTGATTGCAACTATCCCCGCATTTTTAATTACCTGGTTTGTGCCTTTTACTCATCCTGATCCCGCAGTGTCAGAACAAAAGTAATCTATTATGTTTATAACCTCATATATTAAAATAATTCCTGCTTCTATACAACGTATAAGCAAGTGGGGACTGTTGTGCTGTACCCTATGTTGTGGATTGAGCATACAAGCTCAAGAAGCAAATTTCGATCCATTAGATTATGTCAACCCGTTTGTTGGGACAACCAATTTTGGTACGACCAATCCAGGTGCTGTATGTCCCAATGGACTGATGTCTGTTGCACCGTTCAACGTGATGGGTTCTGATACCAACAAGTACGACAAAGATGCCCGTTGGTGGTCTACTCCTTATGATTATACCAATAGTTTCTTTACTGGTTTGGCTCATGTCAATCTAAGTGGAGTAGGATGTCCTGACTTAGGATCTTTGTTGGTCATGCCCACAACAGGTCCACTTCAAGTGGACTATACTCAATATGGTAGCTCATACCATAACGAACAAGCTACACCTGGATATTATACAACAACTCTTGATAAATATAATGTCAAAGTAGAGACCACTGCAACGACTCGTACTGCTTGTACACGCTTTACTTATCCAAAGGGTAAGAGCCATATATTGCTTAATTTAGGTCAGGGATTGACCAATGAGAGTGGTAGCTATATGCGTCGAGTTGGCGATATGGAAGTAGAGGGTATGAAACTTCTAGGTACTTTCTGCTACAATCCACAAGCAGTCTTTCCTATCTATTTTGTGATGCGTGTTTCTAAGAAACCAACAGAAGTGGGATATTGGAAGAAGCAACCCAAAATGCAGGGAGTAGAGGCTGAGTGGGATCCAGATGATGGTCAATATAAATTGTATAAGAAATACGCTCGAGATATAGCAGGAGACGATATCGGAGTGTACTTCTCTTTCGATACGGAAGAAGCAGAAAAAGTCGATGTCCAACTGGGAGTGAGCTTTGTGAGTATTGCCAATGCCCGTGAAAATCTCCATGCAGAACAACACGGAAAGACCTTTGATGATATTTTGGCAGAAGCCCAAGGTAAATGGCGTGATGATTTAAGTCGCATTCTTGTGAAAGGTGGAACAAAGGAGCAGAAGACTGTTTTTTATACGGCTTTATATCATACTTTGATTCATCCCAATATTTTGCAAGATGTCAATGGCCAGTATCCTAAGATGGAATCTAACGATGTAGGTACGACTACTGGCAATCGGTATACTGTATTCTCACTCTGGGATACTTATCGTAATCTTCATCAGCTGATGACTTTGGTATATCCAGAGCGTCAGATGCAAATGGTACAGTCTATGATAGGCATGAGCAAAGAGCATGGTTGGTTACCCAAATGGGAATTGTTTGGACGTGAAACACTTACCATGGAAGGTGATCCGTCTATCCCTGTGATAGTCGATAGTTGGATGAAGGGACTTAGAGACTTTGATGTAGAAAGTGTGTACAAAACCATGCGCCATTCAGCAACCGCACCGAGTGCCGATAACCTCATGCGTCCAGATAATGATGATTATTTACAATTAGGGTATGTACCTATTATCAGTCAGTTTGATAATAGTGTATCTCATGCCCTTGAATATTATATTGCCGATTACGCCTTGAGTGTGATGGCTGATGCTTTAGGTAAGAAAGAAGACGCTAAGCGTTTTTATACGCAATCGCTTCGTTATCGCCAGTATTATGATAAAGAATACGGTACTTTGCGTCCGTTAAATAAGGATGGAAGCTTCTTGACACCATTTAATCCTAAGCAAGGGGAAAACTTTGAACCATGCCCTGGATTTCATGAAGGAACTGCATGGAACTATACTTTCTATGTGCCACATGATGTGAAGGGGTTAGCCAAACTAATGGGTGGAAAGCGTAAGTTTGTTCAGAAATTACAGCGTGTCTTTGATGAAGGTTTATATGACCCAGCCAATGAACCAGATATTGCCTACCCATATCTATTTAGTATCTATCCAGATGAGGCATGGCGTACACAAAAACTCGTCAGCGAGTTATTGGCCAAATATTTTACAACGAAGCCCGATGGGATACCTGGCAATGATGATGCAGGTACCATGAGTGCTTGGGCTGTCTTTAGTATGATGGGTATTTATCCAGATACTCCAGGAGTGCCACGTTATACCTTGACAATACCAACTTTTGACGAAGTTGTCATCAAGTTGAATCCTAAATGGATGGATGGCCAATCATCTTTGACGATTCGACGAGGAACCAATGCCAAGAAAAGACGCAGCTATCAAATTAGTCACAATGAATTAATCCACAGTGGTATATTGACTATTGCTGCGGTATCAAAAAAATAGTAGAACACTAAAAAATAAGATCATGGATTTAAACTTGTCGTCACAAATCACGATTCATGAAGTGCCTGAGAACTTCTTATCACCTCGCAATGACTATGAGAAATCATTGGTTACTCGCTTGGAGAAACTTCCCGTGCAAATTTTTCATGAACGTGAAGATGGAGCAGTCTTTATTGCACAAGAGATTGCCAAAATTATTCGTGCTAATCAAGTACTAGATCAGCAATGTGTACTTGCATTACCTGGGGGAACTACTCCAGAAATGATATATCAAGAGCTCGTGCGCAAGCACCAAGAAGAGGGTCTTGATTTTAGCAATGTTGTGGTTTTTAATCTTTGCGATTATTTCCCAAATGATGATGATAAACTGACAAACTACAAATCACTATGTGATATGTTGTTTGATCATGTCAACATCCCAGCCGATCAGATTCATACCATTCCTATGGATTTACAGAAAGAAGATGTGATCCAATTCTGTGAGCGTTATGAAAAGAAGATCAAACAGTATGGTGGCCTTGATGTCGCATTGCTCGGCATTGGTCAGAGTGGTAATGTGGCTTTTAATGGCCCTGGTTCTTGGGAAAAATCAACGACTCGCCTAGTTAAACTAGATGCACCTATGCAGCGTGATGTACTGCGTCTTTTTGGGCGTGATGTATCAGGACATACAACTGCCATCACTATGGGAATCTCGACCGTCATGTCGGCCAAGCATGTTTTCTTAACAGCTTGGGGAGATGATAAAGCAGATATCGTGCATAAATGTGTGGAAGGACAACAAACGGAGTCGGTTCCTGCTACAATTTTGCAAAAACACACCAATGTACGCGTATTTCTTGATGTGACTGCATCCGAGAAATTAACTCGCGTAAAATACCCGTGGCTTGTGGCTAGCTGCGAATGGACACCTCGCTTGATTCGTGCTGCCATTGTATGGTTGAGCCTTAAGCTTGATAAGTCTATCCTAAAATTGACCGATACAGATTATCGCGAAAATGGATTGGAAGAGTTGCTTGTCAACTTTGGGTCTGCTTATAATGTGAATATCCAAGTGTTTAATGACTTGCAACACACGATTACTGGTTGGCCAGGCGGTAAACCAGATTCTGATGATACCAATCGTCCAGAACGGGCCAATCCATTCCCTAAACGTGTCTTGATTTTCTCGCCACACCCAGATGATGATATTATTTCAATGGGTGGTACTCTGCAACGTTTGGTGACGCAAAATCACGATGTACACGTGGCTTATGAGACATCTGGTAATATCGCGGTAAGTGATGATGAAGTGACACGCTTTATGCACTTTATCAATGGATTTGACCAATTGTTCTTCCAAGATCAATTAGATCCCCCATCTCCAATTTCAGAAAAGTACAAAGAGATCAAGCAGATGCTTAAGGACAAAAAAGCGACTGGGGGAATAGCTACACGTGAGCTGTTGACCATCAAAGGACTTATTCGTCGTGGTGAAGCTCGTATGGCTTGTACTTTTAGTAATATTCCTTTGAGCCATTGTCATTTCTTAGATTTGCCTTTCTATGAAACAGGGCGTATTAAAAAGGGTCCGCTTACTGAGACGGATGTATTGAAGGTCTGTGAACTTATCAAAGAAGTACAACCTAATCAGATTTTTATTGCTGGTGACTTGGCCGATCCACATGGCACACACCGTGTTTGTACAGATGCTGTGCTTGCTGCTTTGAAAGAGTTATCAGAAACAGGTGAATTCAACTTGGATACATGTAAGATTTGGATGTATCGCGGGGCTTGGGCTGAATGGCCAATCGAGGAAATCGAGATGGCAGTACCATTGAGTCCGTCTGAACTTCAAGCTAAAAAGAAAGCAATTCTCAAACATCAATCTCAAATGGACGATGCGCCATTCTTGGGTGATGATGATCGCCTATTCTGGCAACGCTCGGAAGATCGTAATCGAGGAACAGCCGATTTGTATAACAAGTTGGGACTAGCCGATTATGAAGCGATTGAAGCTTTTGTTGAGTGCAAGTTGTAATCCTTAGACTCTGCACACACGTAAGTTTGAAGTATATCTACTTATAGTGTGTAGTAGGGTGACTAGATTAGTTGCAGCATCTGGCAACAGTAGTATGTAAATGAAAAAAGAGTACGTGTCTATTTTATTTGACACGTACTCTTTTTATTAAATCTCTTAGGCCGACTTTTTAGTAGTTAGCCTTCATTACTTCAAAGTGTGCTTGAGGGTGTGCACATGCTGGACAAAGAGCTGGTGCTTCTTCACCTTCATAAATATAACCACAGTTGCGGCATTGCCATAAGATAGGTTCTGGTTTCTTAAACACTGTGCTATCTTCAATATTCTTAAGTAATGCTTTATAGCGTTCTTCATGTCCTTTTTCAGCAATACTAATTGCTCGGTACATATTGGCTACATCTGGGAAGCCTTCTTCATCGGCCACATCGGCAAATAGTGGATATAGGTCGGCCCATTCTTCATGTTCGCCAGCAGCAGCAGCTTTAAGATTTTCTGCTGTAGTACCAATTACTCCAGCAGGGAATGCAGCAGTAATTTCTACCATACCACCTTCTAAGAACTTAAACATGCGTTTTGCGTGTTCTTTTTCTTGTTCGGCTGTTTCCATAAAAATAGCAGAAATCTGTACAAAACCTTCTTTCTTGGCTTGGCTAGAGAAATAAGTGTAGCGCATGCGTGCTTGAGATTCACCTGCAAACGAAGTCATTAGGTGTTTTTCTGTTCTCGTTCCTTTCAAACTTTTCTGTGTCATAATAATGGTTTTAATTGAATTATTTGTAGTCTATAAATTTATTGTATCTCCTACAAATATATAAAATAATTCAACTCTAGAAAAATATTTAGGTATAGTTGGAATATAATTTTTAAATCATTAAGTTTGTGCAATGCAAATATTATTATCCTGTGCCAAAACAATGGCAACTAAGTTACCAGCCTATTTGAAAGGCGTGCATTCCGACTTGTGGACAGCTCCACAGTGGGAAGAGCAAGCGCATGAGATGATACACGAATTAGTAGGGCATACGGCTTCTGAAATTGAGGAGATGCTTCATGTTAATGGAAGTATAGCTGTACAAAATGTGCATCGTTATCAGGCCTTTTTCAATGGGGATGCATTGACTTATCCAGCTGTTAGTGGATATACTGGGATTGTTTTTAAGCAGTTGGTAGTATCTGAATGGAACGAGGATATGTGGACTATTGCTGCCCAACATTTGAATATAACCTCATTCTTGTATGGCTTGTTACGCCCGACAGATATGATACATCCTTACCGGTTGGAAGGGGATGTTTCTTTACAGGCACACACCGAAAAAAATCTTTTTTATTTTTGGCGTACATATCTTACAGATGCTTTAATTGAACGGGTGAAGGCTGATGATGGAGTCTTGGTGTTTTTAGCAAGTAATGAGATGCGAGGCTTATTTGATTGGAAGCGTGTAACTGATGAGGTGAAAGTTCTGTCTCCTGAATTTCTAGTGGACAAAGCAGGGCGATGGAAACAAGTGGTCGTGTACACCAAAATGGCTAGGGGGCAGATGTCTTTATTCTTATTCAATCGATTGATGGAAGAAAAGGGCACTTTATCCGTAGGTGATGAGGTACGCACTTTCGCGTGGGAAGGTTATCGATATTCTGAAGCAATTACTGCTGAACGTGCTCATACAGCCCATGCTGGAGAAGAACTGCTTAGTTTTGTCTTGCAGTAATGTATCTGTTATTTTTCTACTCTGGCCAGTTGAATGCCATTGACTATGTTTTGCCATAACACATAGCTACCAGCCCCAAATGCTATAATAGCTCCCATACCATGGGGATGATCCAAAAATGTTTGGGCCATCCAGATGGCTAGAATGGTGTTTTTCTGACCAATCATTTGTCCACCGTTGATGATAAAACGATTTTGATCAATGTGATGTCTTCCTATATATTTTCCAAGTATTTTTCCTAAGCCAAACTGTCCTAAACACACGAGCAATGCTGCAATGAGTATTTGTATGAGGAGTGTAGGGGCAATACTACTATGTATCATGGCGTAGTAAGTGCGTCCGGAAACTATGGCTAGGGCAATCATCCAAAGATAGAAGCTCATTTTGGCATTTCGAGCTAGGTAGCTGTGAGCTGGTTTCAGTGTGCTTCGGAGTACCAAGGAAGTTAGAAAAGGAAGTATTAGAAGGAGAAATAGATTTTGAGCTATTTCTTGAAAAGGTAGCCAAAATGAGACCACTTCTTTTTGATCTTGTAAGAGAGGAAAAAGTACAGAAACAGCAATAGCTGTTAGTATATTGGATACCAGTGTAAAGCTTGACAATATAGCGGCACTCCCCCCCAGTTTATAAGTCACTACAGCAGATGATGTAGCTGCTGGCGCTATAGTACAAATCATCGTGGCTAGTGCCAGTGTTTTATTGATAGGACTTAAAACAAAAAACACGATAATGGGCAATATTGCTTGGCAAAGCAGCATAACCCAATGAATTTTTTGAATACGCAAATCCTTGATTTCGATATTGCTGAAGGTAAACAACAACATCATGAAAATAAGTGGGGGCATTAAACCACCTAAGTGTAGTGTCCAACGTGCTCCGAGAAGTCCTATGACCATGGCTATGGGTAGACGCCATTGTCTGATGAATTTAAGCATATGTTGTATGAAGTTATTGGTAGCTTTCTAGTCGTTTTTTGATAAATCGTATCTTTAAGCTGCACTCTTTTGATAATGATTGTAAGGCTACTTTATTGGCAAAAGCCTGATGAAGTGGCAAAATAATACGTATACCCTTAACTTCTTCTGAAGAAAGAGTGGGCACCTTTTCTGTTTTTTGCCCATTGAGTACTATCTGAATAGTGGCTTTAGTGGTTTTTGATGTCGCTGTTTTTAAGTAGGTCTCAAGGGCTGAAGCAGCATCTTGCAATTTGATGTCCACCAAAGTATGCGTCCCATTAATGTGTACAATATGTGTGTAGATCTTCGCTGATACACTTGTCCAATTGTTATTGACGTCTTTCATTTGAACGCTTTGGATATTTCTTTTGTCTCCTTTAAGATAAAGTCGTACATATCCATTTGCTGCTTGTTCGGCAGCAAATAAGGCCAAACGTGCTGGAGAAGCATTCGATTTGTGTAGACGTTTATAGACATAGAATGGGGCATCTTGATATTTCTTATCTTGTTGCGCTTCTATGGATTTATTGCTTAATAGGCTATCGATACATTGGCTGTTTTTTGTGAGTTGTATTGTTAGTAAACTATCGTTTTGTTGTTGTTGATCCAATTGAATCTCTAACTTCAATTTATTGGCTAGATGACGAGTTTTAAATGCTTTAGGATAAGTCTTTTGGAGGCTGTCTAGTAGGTCTAAAGCATGGGTATATGACTTTGCTTGTTTGGAGGTCGCAGCTTGATCTAGTAGTACCTGAGCTTTTTCATCGGGAGATTGGCATGAGGTTATAAAGAAAAGAAGGAGCATCCCAGCATAAAGGGAACACTTCCATACATTATTTTTGTACTTAGTAGTTAAAAAGGTTGTCTTCATATATTTGGTCTTTAATGAACTGTGCAAAAATACGCATTTTCTTTATATTATTATCATTTATATACTGGATATTCTCATAGGAATACGTTATATTTGTCGAATATGCAATATCCATCAACAAACACATTTCAACGATGGTTGGTATTAATTGCCATCAGTCTATTAGGAATGTCATCTTCTTACGCTGAAGATGATGAGGTGGTTGTGCTTGCTGCTCAACGTTCTAAAGTGCTCACTGAATTGATGACGGGGGTGCGGAAGTATTCCCCACATTATGCGCATCAAGTGAAAGAGTATAAAGGGCAGATGTATGTCAAAGGAACAGTCAATGTGGACAAAATGAATCAACTTTTGCGTTTTGTCCCATTTATGTTTCGTCTGAAAAAAGACACCCGACACTATGTCATGGAGAGTATGAGTAGTCTTCATTATACTTATCCAGATGTTTATGATCAAAAAGTGTGTTATGCCCAGGGTACTATTACTCGGGGTAATGATTATCATGCGACTATATTGCGACATCTTCAGGTGAATATTTATAAAGAGGATATGGATAAACAATATGTGTATTCACCTCTAGGTCCTGAAGGGGATAAATATTATAAGTATAAGATTGATAGTATATTTGAATACAACGGAGATGTGACCTACAAGGTGTTTTTTACTCCTAAAACAAATAGCTACCAGCTATTAAAGGGTTGGTTCTGGATAAGTGGAAGTAACTATACGGTCAGGAAGATGTATTATGAAGGAAGGGATGAGTTCTTTAGTTATAAGACCCATTTTAATATGGGAACATTGCACTCTCGTAGCGAGCTTCTGCCCGTAGATGTGCATGTATCTCTTGATTTTAAATTTCTTTGGAACAAAGTGCACGGGGATTATACGGCGGCTTTGGGCTATCAAACTGTAACACAAGTGCCTTACTCTGATTGTGCTATTCGTGTCAAAAAAGAAAGACAAAGACTAGATTTTACACAGAGTTATAGTTTGCAACAAGATACGATACCTGTCGAAAAAGATAGTTGCTTGTTTGCCTCTATGCGTCCTGTACCGTTGACTGATGTTGAAAAAGAAACATATAAGCAGTTTGGACTTCAGCAAGATAGTATTGCTAGATACAAGGCTGGTAATAAAACATGGAAACCCGTTAATGTTTGGGGGGATTTGGGAGATAGGCTTATCCATAGTTATAAGTTTGACTTAAAAGGGGCTGGTGATTTGAAATGTTCACCTATTCTCAATCCGTTTTACTTGGACTATAGCCGTAATAATGGGATTACATATAAGCAGAAGTTTAGATACAATCGCCTCATGAAGGGAGATAGACTTTTGCGTGTAACTCCACGTATGGGGTATAACTTTACTCGAAATGAGTTCTATTGGGATTTGAAGAGCGAATTTTATTATTGGCCTTCTCACAATGCATCTATCCATATTAGAGCTGGTTGGGGAAATAGAATAAACAGTAGTGAACTCATTGACAAAATAAAGAGTGATCCTGAACCAAAGTTTGATCTGGATTCAATCAATTTGCAGAAATTTAAGGACCAGTTTCTAAATGTGTTTCATCGATTAGAGCCTATCAATGGACTGGAAATCAATACAGGGGTTTCTATTCATCAACGCAGTGAGACGTCCAAAACGAAACTGATTATGGATGACCCAAATTCGTCAGTTGATCCCGATTTGTTGTCTAAGTTACGCCATGTCTATACCAGTTTCTCGCCACGCGTAATTGTGCGTTATACACCCTATCAACGATACTACTATGATGGTAAGCGTAAGGTTAATCTAGATTCTGATTATCCAACATTTACTCTCGACTGGGAAAGGGCAATTCCAGGAGTGGGGTGTGCTACGATGTCTTATGAGCGTATAGAGCTTGATATGCATCATCATTTACATATCGGGGCTTTACAGCATCTCTATTATAGAGTAGGGGCTGGTGCTTTTGTGGATAAGGATGACTTGTTCTTTGCTGACTTTGTGAACTTTTCCAAGAGTAACCTTCCAGATGATTGGAATGATGAAATTGGGGGAACTTTTCAAATCTTGGATCGCAAATATTACAATGCTGCAGATAAATATATCCGGGCACACGCTACGTATGAGTCTCCTTTTTTGTTGATGAATCGTTTGTTCCCTAAAAAAGGACTTGTGTTGAATGAACGTTTGTATTTTAGTTTGCTGTCTATGCCCAACTTTACACCGTATTCTGAAATTGGTTACGGGGTGGCCACCAATGTGTGTGACTTCGGGGTGTTTGCAGGAGGACTTAAAGGCAATATGACCCATTTAGGAGTGAAAGTGTCCTTTAAATTCTTTAAGTAACGACGCGATTCTTATCTCTCCTAAAGGATTTAAACTGATAATACAGGAGAAGAGCTGCAATAACACTAGATACCACATCGGCTACTGGAAAACTCAACCAGACACCGTCTGTTCCCCAAAAACGAGGGAAGATTATCAGGAAGGGTACTAAGAAAAGTAACTGTCTCGATAAAGACATAAAGATGGCTTTATTGGCTTTCCCTACACTCTGGAAAAATTGAGAGGTCACGATTTGAAAACCAGCAATTGGACAAGCAAGAATAATCAATTTCATGGCACGTGCCGAAATGGATATTAGCTGGGGATCAGAGGTGAAAATACTGACCATAGTGTTTGGAATAGTCTGACCTGATATGAATAATACAACTTCTACAGCAGTGGCTGCATAGATGGCCAATTTAAGGGCTTTTTCTACACGTTTATACTTTTGAGCACCATAGTTGTATCCCACAATGGGCTGCATACCTTGGCAGATACCAATCATGACCATTATGGCTAGGAAAATCAGACGATTAATGATACCATAAGCTCCTACGGCTAAGTCTCCGCCGTGTTTCATTAGTGCCTTATTGATAAAAATAATGACAACAGAACTGGATAGATTCATTAAAAATGGAGATAACCCGATCATGACCATTTCTTCGACGAGTTTCCAATCCAATCTATAGGTCCCCTTTTTGAAGTGAATAAGTTCATTGGGATTGCTAAGAATGCGCCATTGCCAAATTAAAGCTACAATTTGTCCAATCACAGTGGCTATGGCTGCTCCTTGTATGCCCCATTTGAAGACAAAGATGAAAAGAGCGTCAAGTATCGTGTTTACTACTACGGATAGCATGGTGGCTTGCATGGCTCTTTTAGGGTGCCCCGAAGAGCGCATAATAGCATTTAAGCCTAGATACATATGTAGTGGTATGTTGCCCAAGAGAATGATAAACATGTAGTCTCTTGCATATTGTATTGTATTCTCGCTTGCTCCGAAGAAATAGAGGATGTCATCCAGATAAATGATTGCGACTACACTCAATAGGATACCCATTATCACGTTCATGACAACTAGATTGCCTAGAATCTTTTGGGTTGTTTTGTAGTCTTTTTGTCCTAGTTTTACGGAGAGTAGGGCAGAAGCACCTACGCCAATGAGGCTACCAAAAGCAGCTGCAATATTGGCTAATGGGAAGGTAATAGCAAGACCTGATATAGCCAATGCACCTACACCGTGACCGATAAAAATACTGTCTACGATGTTGTATAGTGACATCGCAGTCATGGCGATTATTGCTGGTGTTGCGTATTGTATAAGCAGTTTGCCTATAGGCTGTTGTTCAAGCTCCAACGCTTTATTTTGTTCCATCTGTTATCCTTATATGTTATTATGCGGGATACGGGGTGCCATATCCGGTGCAAAATTACACTTTATTCATGGGCTAACCAAAGTCTTCATCTTAAAATACCTTGGATATTTGACTTTTCTAAGAGAAACTGCGGTATATACGAAAGGATTTTGTATTTTTGCACCAAATAGAGATTAGAAATAACAGCTAAAAAATAACGATGAATATTTTAGAATTAAGCGAACAGGAAATCATCAGACGCAATAGTCTGAATGAACTGCGAGCGATGGGTGTTGACCCCTATCCAGCAGAAGCATTTGATGTAAATGCACACTCCACCGATATTTTAGCGGAGTTTAAAGATGATGAGGAAGAGCCTCGTCGTGTATCTATTGCTGGACGTATGATGAGCCGCCGTATCATGGGTAAGGCTTCATTTATTGAATTACAAGATGGTAAAGGGCGTATTCAAGTGTATGTTACACGTGATGATATGTGCCCTGGTGAAGATAAAGACTTGTACAACAAAATGTTTAAAAAGTTACTTGACTTAGGTGACTTTATTGGTGTAGAAGGTTTTGTCTTCCGTACAAAGATGGGTGAAATCTCTGTACATTGTGAAAAGTTGACTTTCTTGAGTAAAAGTATCAAGCCTCTTCCTACACCTAAGGTGAAGGATGGTGAAGTGTACGATGCTTTTGAAGATCCAGAAATGCGTTATCGTCAGCGTTATGTTGACCTTGCTGTTAATGAAGGAGTCAAAGATATCTTTATAAAACGTACGAAAATATTTAACTCCATGCGTGATTTCTTTAATACACGCGGTTATATGGAGGTTGATACACCTGTATTGCAACCAATTCCTGGTGGAGCGGCAGCACGTCCATTTATTACTCATCATAATGCGCTAGATATGCCTCTTTATTTGCGTATTGCTAATGAATTGTACTTGAAGCGTCTTATCGTTGGTGGTTTCGAAGGAGTGTATGAATTCTCCCGTAACTTCCGTAATGAAGGTATGGACCGTACACATAATCCAGAGTTTACTGCAATGGAAATTTATGTGGCGTACAAGGATTATAATTGGATGATGGAATTTACTGAGCAAATGATTGAAAAGATTTGCTTGGATGTAAATGGTACAACTGAATTGAAGGTTGGTGATCATGTCATAAACTTCAAAGCACCTTATAAGCGTGTGACTATGTTGGACTCTATTAAGGAGTTTACGGGTCATGATTTGAACGGTAAATCAGAAAACGAAATTAGAGAAATTGCTCAATCACTTGATATTGAAGTGGATGAAACGATGGGTAAAGGTAAGCTTATCGATGAAATCTTTGGTGAAAAATGTGAAGGCAATTATATTCAACCAACGTTTATTACAGACTATCCAGTGGAAATGTCTCCGTTGACCAAAAAGCATCGTGACAATCCAGAATTGACCGAACGTTTTGAATTGATGGTCAATGGTAAAGAGTTGGCTAATGCTTATTCTGAACTAAATGATCCGATCGATCAATTGGAACGTTTTCAAGATCAGCTAAAATTGAGCGAAAAGGGTGACGATGAAGCCATGTTTATTGATATGGACTTCGTGCGTGCCTTAGAATATGGTATGCCTCCTACTTCTGGTATGGGGATTGGTATGGATCGTCTTGTGATGTTGTTGACTGGTCAGTTGGCTATCCAAGAAGTGCTGTTCTTTCCACAGATGCGTCCAGAGAGAAAGGTGAAAAAGGATAGTGTCGATAAATATACTGTTCTTGGAATTGATGCTGAATGGGTACCTGTTATTCAAAAAGCGGGATATAATGAAGTGTCTATGATGGCTGGTGTGAAGGCACAAAAGTTTCATCAAGATATCTGTGGTGTCAATAAAAAATATAAGCTTGATTTAGCAAACCCGAGTGTAGCTGATGTGGCTACATGGTTAGAAAAAATTTAAGTGTTACGTAATCTAGATAGCATGAAACTACCCGGCAAAGTAGCCATTGTGGGTGGTGGTAGTTGGGCTACCGCAATAGCCAAAATGATCTTAGATTCTACTGATGAAATCTATTGGTATATGCGCCGAGATGATAGAATAGAGGAATTTAAGCGTTTGGGACACAACCCTGCATATCTTACTACTGTGCGCTTTGATACAGAGCGTATTCATTTCTCGAGTAATATTAATGATATTGCTCGAGAGGCTGATACTTTGGTTTTTGTTACACCGTCTCCTTATATTAAACAGCATTTAAAAAAATTGCGTGTGAAGTTGAGAGACAAATTTATTGTAACAGCCATCAAAGGTATTGTACCTGATGATAACAAAATTGTGTCAGACTATTTTGAACATCAATTCAATATACCGGCCAAAAATATAGCTGTGATTGGTGGCCCATGCCACGCGGAAGAAGTGGCTATGGAACGACTTTCTTATTTGACAGTTGCTTGTCCTGATGTTGAAAAAGCACAGGGGTTTGCTCGTCTTATCAGTAGTGAATATATAAAGACTTCTGTGAGCGAAGATGTGGCAGGTATTGAATATGGTAGTGTGCTGAAGAATGTATATGCCATTGCAGCTGGAATTTGCAGTGGTTTGAAGTATGGAGATAATTTTCAAGCAGTTCTGATTTCTAATGCTATTGTTGAGATGAATCGTTTTTTGGAAACGGTACACCCTATTCAACGTAATAGTAATGATTCGGTATATTTAGGTGATTTGCTTGTGACTGGATACTCTAAATTTTCCAGAAATCGTGTCTTTGGCACGATGATTGGTAAAGGATATAATGTGAAGGCGGCTCAGATTGAAATGGAGATGATCGCTGAAGGGTATTATGGTACTAAATGTATTAAAGAGATCAATAAGCGATATCATGTGAATATGCCAATTTTGGATGCAGTTTACAATATATTGTACGAACGTATAGCACCTGCCATTGAGATTAAATTATTGACAGATTCGTTAAGATAGCCACATCCACATAATAATATTAAAATTGTTTACAATACTAACGAGATAAACAAATGAAACAAATTACACTCAATCTAGACAAGATTGCAGGCTTTGTAAGCCAAGACAAGATTAGCGCATATAGCGCACAAGTACAACAAGCGCAACAAATGCTTGAACAAGGTACTGGAGCAGGTAATGATTTCTTGGGATGGTTGCATCTCCCTTCAACTATCTCTCCTGAACATATAGCAGATATCAAAGAAGCGGCAACTACATTGCGTGAAAATTGCGATATTATAGTTGTTGCTGGTATCGGGGGGAGTTACTTGGGAGCACGTTCGGTTATCGAAGCTTTGTCTAATAGTTTTGCTTGGTTGCAAGAAGAAAAGTCTAGCCCTGTTATGATTTATGCAGGTCACAACATCGGTGAAGACTATTTGTATGAATTGACAACTTTCTTGAAGGGTAAGAAATTTGGTGTTATCAATATTTCGAAGTCGGGTACAACAACTGAAACTGCTTTGGCTTTTCGTTTGTTGAAGAAGCAATGTGAAGAACAACGAGGTAAAGATGTTGCAAAGAAAGTTATTGTTGCTGTAACTGATGCTAAGAAGGGAGCTGCTCGTGTCACTGCTGATAAAGAAGGATATAAGAGCTTCATTATTCCTGACAACGTGGGTGGACGTTTTTCTGTTCTTACTCCTGTAGGTCTATTGCCAATTGCTGCAGCTGGTTTTGATATTGAAGCGTTGGTTGCAGGTGCAGTTGAAATGGAAAAAGTCTGTGGTCCAGAAGTGCCATTTGAAGAAAATCCAGCTGCTTTGTATGCTGCTGCTCGTAATGCGCTGTATGAAGGTGGTAAGAAGACTGAAATTCTTGTCAATTATAACCCAAAACTTCACTATATCGGTGAATGGTGGAAGCAATTATATGGTGAATCTGAAGGTAAAGATGGTAAGGGTATTTTCCCAGCAGCTGTAGACTTTTCTACCGATCTTCATTCAATGGGACAATGGATTCAAGAAGGTGAACGTACTATTTTTGAAACTGTTATCTCTGTTGAAAATGTAAACCATGTACTTGAAGTTCCTTCTGACGAAGCTAATCTTGATGGATTGAACTTCCTTGCAGGTAAGCGAGTTGACGAAGTAAATAAGATGGCTGAGCTTGGTACTTTATTAGCACATGTTGATGGTGGCGTACCTAACATGCGTATCGTACTTCCTCAGTTGGATGAATCATCTATAGGTCAATTGTTCTACTTCTTTGAACGTGCATGTGGTATTAGTGGATATATCCTAGGGGTGAATCCATTTAACCAACCAGGTGTTGAGGCATACAAGAAAAACATGTTTGCTTTGTTGAACAAGCCAGGATATGAGGAAGAAGCTAAGGCTATTCAAGCTAAGCTGTAATTTCTTTTAGTCTCAAGTATGAGATTCCTAAAGATAAATATATAAGATAGGGGGAGGAGGAGCTGTATAATATGTGGCTTGTCCTTCCTCTTATCTTTTTAGTATAGTGTCTATATTTGTATTTGTAGTCATAATTTTATCTCATTAAAACGAGTGTATGAATGTAAATCGATGGATTAAGTGTTGTATGGTTGTCTTTGTGATGACTTGTTTTTTCGGATATGGATGTATGTTCGGCCAAGTAAAGGCTGTGCCTCAAAAACATGTAATACCTGTTGGAAAGATTATAAAGACTCCGTATAATCAAGTGAATTCTTGTGATATCATTCGTCCAAATTCTAAAAGACCTTTGGTTGCACTTGTGCTTAGTGGAGGTGGAGCAAAAGGTGTGGCGCACATTCCTGTTATTAAGAAAATTGAAGAATTAGGTATTCCCATCGATATGGTGGTAGGAACTAGTATGGGGGCTATTGTGGGTAGCTTGTATAGTATCGGGTACAATACGGAGCAAATGGATTCTTTAGTACGAGTGCAGGATTGGACATATGTACTGTCTGACAATGTAAAACGTAATAGACAATTGTTATCCAAAAAGTTGAAGGATAGTAAGTATATTGTTAATTTCTCATTTGATAAAGTACCTAAGGATATAGTTGCTAGTGGTGGGGTGGTTAAAGGAAAAAATCTAAAAACTCTTTTTTCTGAATTGATGTATGCGTACCCTGATTCTATTAATTTTAATAATTTGCCGACTCCTTTTGCTTGTGTAAGTACCGATTTGGCTACAGGCAATCAAGTCAATTTTCATAATGGGAAATTAGCCACTGCTGTTAGAGCTTCTATGTCTATTCCAGCTGCGTTCTCTCCTGTTCGAATTGATTCATTAGTACTTGTTGATGGAGGATTGGTTGATAATTTTCCTGTAGATATAGCCCGACAAATGGGGGCAGATTATGTGATTGGGGTTGATGTCTCTGATCCGCTTTTGAAGCCATACGAAATTGATGGTATGTCTAAAGTGTTTGCTCAGGTTATTACTCTAGTGTGTAATAATAAAAAAACGGAGAACGTATTAGATACTGATGTCTATATTCATATCCCAATGGATAAAAAATTGACTGGAGGAAGCTTTAATAAGAAAGATATTGTGTCAATTATTGAGGCTGGGGAAGAGGCAGCAGAACGACACACATTAGATCTTATGTCCTTAAGAGATTCCCTTGGATTAGGTATGCGTATTACACCATATACAAGAAAACCATATGCACTTTGTGATTCGGTCTGCAATGTAGATGATATTGCTGCTTTAGAAACTGAAACACCACCTAATTCGGTGAGTGTTGGTTTTAGATTTGATTCTGAAGAATTGGCTTCTGTGATAGCTAATGCTACAAAACAGTTTGGTAAAAAATCTAGTAGTCCTAGTTATTTAAGTTTTACTACTAGATTGGGTAAACGTTCTTATGGTGAGTTGGCTTATACATTTCGTCCTAAAAATTTGTGGGATATAAAAGCGTTATATCGCTTTAGATATAGTGATTTAGATTTCTATAATAAAGGGGAAAAATATTATAATACGACCTTTATAGAGAATTTTGGTGAAATTGAATTTAGCAAAAGTTGGCGTAGTATCCGTATCGGATTAGGGGTAAATGTTGAGGCTTATAACTTTGTTGATATACTAAAGGATGTTAATAAGTTTGATATGGATGATGATTACATCAATAACTTCCATTCGTTAAATTATTTTGGTCGTTTGGATTATGATGATACAGATAAGAGGGTGTATCCAAGACATGGTATGAAGTGGCATGTACAGGTCGAGTATTTGACTGATAATTTTATTGAATATGAGGATGAAGAACCTAAGCCTATTATAAGTGCTTCTATATATAAAAATATATCTTTCAATTCTAGATTTACTTTAGAACCATTTGCTTTTACACGTTTGGTATTTAGCGATGATATAACGCCAGAAAAAATGAATAAAATAGGTGGGGATCAGTGGGGAAGATATTTGTATAGTCAAATGCCCTTTGCGGGTGTACACCATATTGAGGCTGTTGATAATTCTTGGGCTGCATTGGGGACTAAAATAAGGCAACGTATGGGGTCTAAACATTATATATTGTCCACGATTAATTATGGATTTAATAGTAATGAATTGAGTGATCTATTTAGTGATAAGGCTTATTTTGGAATGACTTGTGGTTATGGGTATGAGTCACCTATTGGGCCGTTAGAATTAAGTTTTGGTTGGTCTAATTTGACTAACGAGTTAGATTGTTATGTGAATATCGGATATACTTTCTAGTCGTTGAATGATAGGTCATGTAGAGAACAAACTAAGGTAAAATGAATAATAATTTGGAAATAGTAAAAAATCGGGGAAGAGTATGTCCCACGCGCAATCGGTTAAAAGCAGTGTTGTTTGATATGGATGGAGTTCTATTTGATTCTATGCCTTATCATGCTGAATCATGGCATGCTGTTATGAAAATGCATGGTTTGAATTTAAGTCGAGAAGAGGCTTATCAACATGAAGGACGTACAGGGCGTTCTACTATTAATTTGGTCTGTCAACGTCAAAAAGGTCGTGAAGCAACAGAAGAAGAAATAGAATCAATATATAGCAAAAAGACTGAATTGTTTAATGATAATCCTCCAGCTCCACCAATGCCTGGTGCTTTAGAGTTGCTGAATAAGATTAAAAAGGAAGGGTATACTATTGTGTTAGTTACTGGCTCTGGTCAGAAATCATTATTATCACGTCTTGAGGAGCATTATCCAGGTATTTTTCAACCTGACTTAATGGTTACTGCATTTGATGTACATCATGGGAAACCGCATCCAGAACCTTATTTGATGGGACTTGAAAAAGCTGGAGTTCGTCCGGAGGAGGCACTTGTTGTCGAAAATGCTCCTTTAGGTGTACAAGCGGCAAGTGCTGCAAATATTTATACTATTGCTGTTAATACGGGACCATTAGAGCCTGAGATGTTATTGAATAATGGGGCAGATGTTTTATATACATCAGTGGCTGCTTTGTATAATGGATTTGATTCTTTGTTGAAGTGATAGATTTTGTCATTTAATATAATAAGAAAAAAAGAGCCCCCGACCTCTCAACAGGCAGGAGACTCCAAAGCAATCTAATCAATCAAGTGTTATATTTTTTAACAGCGTTTCTTATTTACCGCAAAGCTGTTATATCTAGCTTACACGTAGAACGCAATTTGTCTTTTGCTAAATCAACAATGCAAATGTAACAATTATTTTTTTATCCAACAAAACAAATTCGTATAAAAATCTAAATATTTTGAGTTTTATACTACGAAAAGACAAAAAAGTTGATATAGATGTTGGTCTAAGTGTAAAAAGTGTTTCGTAAAAAGGATGTAATTTGTTAATTTAATTTTTGTTGCATATACTAGAAATCCATAATCCTACCCACATTATACCACCATTGATAAGTAAGCCCTCGTATCCAAATCGATAACCTGTTGATTTTTCTACGATATATTGAATTACATACGTACATATAGGACTTAATAAAGCAAAATAGATTACGTATTTATCCACGTTGTGTACTGCGTACTTGTTTTTGCCTAAACTAAAGATAGCGTAAACGAATAACCCTAGTATAGGACCATAGGTATAGCTAGCTAATTTAAATATGAGATCTAACACAGAATCTTTTTGAATAGCATTAAAGAGTAGGATGCATAAGGCAAGTATGATGGCTACTCCTAAGTGTATGTATTTTCTGTATCTTGTGTTTTCGGGGTTGATTAGAATCAAATGTGTGTTTGACTTCGAGGATTTTCTTTTAGCGATAAAGTCTACATACATACAGGTTGTCATGCTAGTTAGTGCAGAGTCTGTATTGCCAAATGCGGCCGCAATAATTCCGATGGCAAAAAGAGTCATAAACACGTTTCCCATTTCACCATGTGTGGCAATCATTGGTAATAATTGATCTGTTGATTCAGGTAGTATAAGTCCTTTAGCAACAACCAAATGTCCTAAAAATACACCTAGGCATAGCAATAGAAAATTTAGTGGGATGAATGCATAGCCATAAGTTATCATGTTTTTTTGTGCATCTGGAAGGGTACGGCAAGTTAAATTCTTTTGCATCATGTCTTGATCTAATCCTGTCATTACAATGACTATAAAGATCCCACTTAAAAATTGCTTGATGAAGTGTTGGCTGCTGCTCCAATTATTCCACTCAAATATTTTGAAGTGTTGACTTGATACTAATGTGTCCAAAGCTTCTGATGGAGATAAATGTAATTGATGTATGCTGCCGAAAATAATCCAAATCATAGAAGCTATTACACAAGCAGTTTGCAGTGTGTCAGTCCACACAACAGTTTGTAATCCATTATTTTGAGTATATATCCATACCATTGTTACTGCGCCTATTGTAATGGCCCAAAATGGAATAGAAGGTAATAGAAAGCTATGGATAATCATACATACCAAATATAATTTAGCAGCTGTCCCTAGCATGCGTGATAATAAGAAGTATGCTGATGCTGTGCTATGCGCTTTGTTGCCAATACGTTGTCCAATAAGTGAGTAGATGCTTGGCGTTTTTAACTTATAGTATATAGGGAGCAATACATAAGCTACAATGTAGTAACCAACAGCGAATCCTAGACACATTTGCATATAGTACATGTCTTTGGCTAGTGCCATTCCAGATACAGATACAAATGTTACTCCCGAAATGGTTGCTCCTATCATACCAAAAGCAACAATATACCATGGGGATTGTTTGTTGGCTGTGAAAAATGCTTTGTTTGTATGCCCTCCTTGGCGATTTGTCCACCACGATACAAGCAATAAGAGACAAAAGTAAATGGCAAGAATGCCCAAAATATATGTTTGTTTCATATGGAATACTCCTCTAAAATAACGACAAAAATACTCATTTTACTGGGATTGTCTGCAATAAGTTGCTATATTTGTAGACAGTAAATACGTAATTAATGAATCAAGAGTATCCATCTATATTGCTCGAACGAGCTGTCAGCGAGTTTGCAAAATTGCCTGGAGTAGGACGTAAAACGGCTCTGCGCTTCGTTTTACACCTATTGCGTCAGGACGATCAGTATGTTCGACAATTTATACAAGCAGTGGGCAAATTAAAAGAAGAAGTTCGATATTGTAGCAATTGCCACAATATATCAGATGCTGAATTATGTCCCATCTGTGCAGACCCACGACGTGATAGATCAACTGTTTGTGTAGTAGAGAATATTCGAGATGTGATGGCTATTGAGGCCACTCAGCAGTACCGAGGGGTGTACCATGTGCTAGGAGGAATCATATCTCCAATGGATGGAATAGGGCCTAGCGATTTAACTATATCCTTATTGGATGAACGTCTTCAACAAGGAGATATAAAAGAAGTTGTATTGGCATTGAATGGTTCCATGGAAGGGGATATGACTTGCCACTATTTGTATCGTAAATTAACACCGCATAAAGTCTTAGTTAGTGAGATTGCAAGAGGGATTTCTGTTGGTGATGAATTGCAATATGCCGATGAAGTGACTTTAGGAAGAAGTATTATACATCGAGTACCTTTTGAAGGAGCAAATAATTAAACTAATATATCATTATACGCATGGAAAACAATGAACACGTACTTTTAAAAACGAGAGTTACTTTCTTATTAAAGGTGCTTTTTTATATCAATATCTCATTTGTCTTGTTGGCTGTATTGCTTTTTCAAACTGGCTATTTGACGCGGGGAGGTTTGGTTGGACTTCCTGATTGGACGTATCGAGTACAAACAACATGTATTTTATTGACTTTGGGTTTAGTACCTGCATCGTTGAAGTTGATGCCTTGGTTGCTAAAACGTATTGTGCGTAATAGCTCTAATGAAGTGGATGTTATTAAAAAGTATCAAGTATTGGCTATTGCTCGTTTAGATTTATTGGTTATACCAGCACTTTTGGGGGTATTTACCTATTATATGACTGAAGATCATTTAGGACTACTTTGCACTGGGATTGCCGTGTTGAGTCTCTTGTTTGTCTTTCCTTCTTTAAATAAGTTAGATGAAGAAGTGGAAGCTGCTCGTAAAAGATTCAATAGTAAACAATAAAACATGCGTTTATGAAGAATACTTCTTTTAGTTTTAGTGGTAAACTTATTTATCTGAGGGCTATGGAGCCTTCAGATTTGGATTTCTTATATTCAATTGAAAACGATCCAAGTATGTGGGATGTAAGTAGTTATACATCTCCGTATTCACGGCATATTTTATCTCGATTTATAGAGAATTCGATGTCCGATTTGTATGCAGATAGGCAATTACGAGTAATGATTTGTCGCATTCAAGATGATAAACCAGTCGGTACAATAGATTTGACAGACTTTGCACCTAGTCATAGAAGAGCTGGGGTTGGTATAGCTGTTCACGACCCTTATAGACGCAATGGTTATGCTTCTGAAGCATTGGATATTCTTACTGAGTATGCTTTTCATGTATTACATCTGCATTGTTTGTATGCTATCGTAACAGTAGACAATATACCTAGCATTACTCTATTTGAAAATCAAGGTTATGAACAACGCGGTATCCTTTTAGATTGGGTACTTTCTAAGGAAGGGTATAAGGATGGTGTGCTTTTGCAAAAGATGCATGATGCTGCTCGAAAATCAGGCGAATGTGATAAAGCGGAGAGTCTAAAATGAAAAATAATGTTGAGAAAATCTTTCTATTTGTTTGGAGGTAAAGATATTATTGTTACCTTTGCATCCGCAATCGGAAAGATAGCGAGCTAAAAGCTGTAAGGTTTGGTAGTTCAGTTGGTTAGAATACATGCCTGTCACGCATGGGGTCGCGGGTTCGAGTCCCGTCCAGACCGCACTTTTAACGCTGTTTAGATTGTGAAATGATAGACTGATAAAGAGTCTTTACTGAATGGAATAAAATCCTTTTTTGGTTTGGTAGTTCAGTTGGTTAGAATACATGCCT
Organism: Bacteroidaceae bacterium; assembly: GCA_963668535.1. GTDB lineage: Bacteria > Bacteroidota > Bacteroidia > Bacteroidales > Bacteroidaceae > F22. Next base: position 300,299 of record OY764867.1, on the reverse strand, counting down.
GTCACGCATGGGGTCGCGGGTTCGAGTCCCGTCCAGACCGCCAACGATTTTATTCTTGAAAGTTCTGGTTTGGTAGTTCAGCTGGTTAGAATACATGCCTGTCACGCATGGGGTCGCGGGTTCGAGTCCCGTCCAGACCGCACTTTGTGGTTTATCGTTTGTTTTTTTGGTTTGGTAGTTCAGCTGGTTAGAATACATGCCTGTCACGCATGGGGTCGCGGGTTCGAGTCCCGTCCAGACCGCTTCAAGAATTGATGAGAGTTTTGTTTTGAACTCGAGATTCATGAATGTTTGTTTTTGTGGTTTTTATTGTGTAAGCCTTCCATTCTTTTGAATGGGAGGTTTCTTTTTGTGTCTGTTTAAGATTAGTCTTGTGTATTGGGGGTTATTTTTACTACTAATACTTGCATACTTTATAGATATTGTCTAATATTGTAACGCCTAATCAAAATCACCAACAAAAAAGATATATGAAATTTGCATTGATTACCTCCATGAATCTACCTGTTCCTGCTTTTAGGGGAGGAGCGGTAGAGAATCTTGTAGATATGTATTTGAAATACAATAAAGAAAACTCGCATCATGAGTTTACTGTATACACCTTGCAGGATAAACATCATTCTGATGGTACGTTGTTACCAGATCCTTATACAAGATATGTGACTATCAATACGAATTCTTTATGGTATCGTTGTAAAAACTTTATTTTTAGAAAAACAGTAGGGCAGTATTATAGCAACGGTTATTGGGATTTCTTTTTAAAAGAGTGTCTAGACCAAATCAAGAAGGAAAATTATGATTTAATTATAGTTGAAAATCGCGGAGAATTTGCTCCACGTATTAAGGAAGTTTTAGGAGATAAAACACCTATATTATTTCATATGCATAATGAATTTTATGCTGCATTACATAGATTGCCAGAAGCTAAAACTATTTTTAGTGCATGTGATGTCAGTGTGTGTATCTCCGATTATATTGCTGATGTAGTTCATGACAATTTACCTTCTGCCACCACTGAAACGATATTTAATGGTGTTGATGAAAAGCGTTTTAAAAATGTGATTCCTGATTATGGCTCTTGTAAATTTCAAAAAGATGATTTTATTATAGCATATAGTGGACGCATAATAGAGGAGAAAGGCGTGAAGGAGTTAATGCAAGCGATAAAATTATGTTTGGACATACCACGCTTGAAGTTAGTGATTATTGGTGGGTCTAGTTATGGATTGGGTAATGAGGAGTCTTATATGTCTGAAGTACGTCAACTTGCTCAAAAACTTAAGGATATTGTTTTCGTTACAGGGTTTGTTCCTTATGCAAGTGTGCCCTCTATTTTAGCAGTAGCCAATGTTGTTATTGTGCCATCTTTGTGGGAAGAACCAGCAGGACTTTCTGCAATAGAGCCGTTACATCTAGGTAAACCTATAATAGCTACAAAATCTGGCGGGGTTCCTCAAATGACGGGTGATGCCGCTATTATTGTTGATAAAAATATAGAGAGGTTGCCGCAGTTGCTTGCCGATAAAATACACTTCTTGTACAATAATCCAGAAAAAAGAGAGGCTATGCGCCAGGCAGCTTTAGCAAGAAGTATGTATTTTACATCAGAAGTGTATGCTAAAAACATGATATCTGTTATGGAGAAATATGCAAAAAAAGATGTTTGATGCTATTATTGATACATTGGTTCGTAGAGATTTATGAGATCGCGGTTTGAAATAAGGGCGGACACATTATAATTAATGTGTCCGCCCATTTATTGTTGTTGCTAATTGTGACTATTGAAATAATCTTTTAAATTTCTTGAAGATGTTATCTTTGGTGTCTTCAGATGGAATGAAATTTACGGAGTCTTTCATTTGTTCGATAGCTTCTTGTTCTTGTTTGCTAAGTTTTTCTGGAACATAGCATGTTATGTTTACGAGCAAATCTCCAGTTCCATATCCGTTAACGCTCGGAAGACCTTTATTTCTAAGACGAAGGACTTTACCTGGTTGTGTGCCCGCATCTACTTTTACTTTAGCATGGCCATCAACAGTTGGAATCTGAACTGTATCTCCAAGAACAGCTTGTGGGAAAGTAATTAATAGATTGTATACTAAGTCATCTCCATCACGCAGTAATTCTTTATCTTTTTCTTCTAGAATTTGAATAAGTAAGTCGCCAGGAATACCATTATGGCGTCCAGCATTACCTTTGCCAGACATAGAAAGTTGCATACCTTCCATAACTCCAGCTGGAATATTTACTTCAACAACTTCTTCTCCCTTGACAACGCCTTCGCCACCACAATGTTTACATTTATTCTTGATGATTTGACCTTCTCCACCACAGGTCTCACAAACCACTTGTGTTTGCATTGCACCTAGGAGTGTTTGCTGAACTCGTACAGTGTATCCAGTGCCTTGACATGTTGGACAAGTTTCTTTATCATGATTCCCTTCAGCTCCTGTTCCATGACAGTGGGTACATGTCACATCTTTTTTAAGCTTAAATTTTTTTGTTGCACCGTGAGCTACATCTTTTAGATTTAGTTTTACACGTACGCGAAGATCTTGTCCACGGAATTGTCTTGGACCACCACGACGACTTCCGCCGCCAAATCCGCCAAATCCACCGTGTCCACCAAATATATCTCCAAACATAGAGAAAATATCATCCATGTTCATTTCATGCCCACCAAATCCGCCATAACCGCTAGCGCCATCCATGCCTGCATGTCCATATTGGTCGTATCGAGCACGTTTGTCTTTATCGCTTAAGACATCATAAGCTTCCGCAGCTTCTTTAAATTTATCTTCTGCTTCTTTATTTCCAGGGTTTTTATCAGGATGGTATTTAATCGCCATTTTGCGATATGCCTTCTTGATTTCAGCGTCGTTTGCTGACTTATCTACCCCAAGTATTTCGTAATAGTCTCTTTTTGTACTCATCTTTTTTCGATGTTTTTGGGTTAATTAGATTATTCTCCAACGACAACTTTTGCGTGACGAATAACTTTTTCATTAAGTCTATATCCTTGTTGTACGCAGTCAAGTATTTTTCCTTTTAGTTCTTCACTTGGTGCTGGAATCATAGCAATAGCTTCGTGAAGGTCGGTGTCTAGTGGCATCTCTTTAGTGTCAATAGACTTAACTCCCTGTTGAGACAAGGTTTGTACAAACTTATTGTAAATCAAATCTACTCCTTCTTTTACAGCGGCTACATCTTCAGCCTTTTCCATTGTTTCCAAAGCTCTTTCCATGTCGTCCAGAATTGGAAGAACGGAAGTAAATGCTTTTTCTCCACCGTTTAAAATCAAATCAGTTTTTTCTTTCAAGCTACGTTTGCGGTAGTTATCATATTCTGCTGATAATCGAAGATATTTGTCTTTTTGTGTAGATAATTGCTCCTCTAGTGATTTTACTTGTTTAGCAAGCTGTTCCTCTAGAGATAACTCAGTTGTTTCTTCTTGAGTTGTCTCCACTTTTTCTTGTGAATCCTTTGTAGAAGAAGTCTGTGGTTGTGCAGTACCTTCTTGTGCTTCTTGAGAAGTCTCTTCCTTTTGGTTCATCTTTTTACTTGTCATATATATTATTTGATTATTGTTTTGGTTGGTTGAGCTTTAAATATTCTCAGCTCTCTCGTACGATAACAAAAGGTGTACCTAAAAATATCAGTCCCGAAATAAATTCTCAAAACTGGGAAATATTTCAGAACTGTTTGATTATTTTAGTAAAGTTGGGCGAGTTTTTACTTTTTACTTAGCTGATCTATATAGTGTTTGACATGATATTACCAGCTTGTCACAATAGATATAATGTGTGGAATAAATATTATCCCTCCAATGATTGCCACAAATATAGCCAAGATGAGAACAGCTCCAGCGGCTATATCTTTCGCTTGTTTCGCTAGTTCACTGTAATTGGGGCTGCACAAGTCTACTACACGTTCGATGGCAGTATTGAATGCTTCTGCGCAAAGCATTAGTCCACATGCGAGCAGTACAATGATCCATTCAGTACGTGTCAAATCTGCGTAGAGGCCTAAAATCACAACCAGTATTGTTGCTATTCCATGGCTTTTGGCATTGTGCTCGTGTGTAATGAAATGGGCAATACCATGTACTGCGTAAGTGAAGCTATGCAAATATCCTTTTGGGGGCTTTTTTTTTTCCATATACCTTATCTCATGACATTCTTAACTCCTTTTACACTTTGAAGTTTTTTTGTCAAAGTATTTAATTTGCCTTGGTCACTAACCATAACAGTCAAAGTACCATTAAAGAGGCCATCGTTTGAATCTATTGAGATATTGCGTAGCGACACACCTGGCTCTTTTGTGATAATTGAAGTAATGTTTGTTACAATACCGATATCGTCTTGTCCAACCACTCGTAAAGTGATAGGATATTGTTTGCCTGTACTTTTCCCAGCCCATCGTGCTGGTACAATGCGATATCCATAACGTTCTCGCATTTGGGTTGCATTTGGGCAATCTGTACGGTGTATTTTAATACCATCGTTAATTGTAACAAATCCAAATACATCATCACCATATATTGGATTGCAACACTTTGATAAATGAAACTCTACTCCTTTTAAGTTTTGATCTATGACTAGTACGTCTTCTTTGACTGGTGCTTCGTCAGCTTCCAATTTCTGAGCCTGTTGCATAGAATAACCTTCAGCACTACGTTGAGTCTGGTCAGTGTCTTCCATTTCCTGCTTAAGAGTCAAGTATTTGTCAATAATGTCGTTGATGCTGATGCTGCCATCTCCAACATGACTCATAAAGTCTGTAACAGTCTTGAATCCCATCTTTTTGATTAGGCGCATCATCACCTTTTCGTCATAAACCAATTTACGGTTTTTAAACTTACGCTCTAGCTCTTCTTTTCCAAAAGCGACATATCTAGCTTGTAACTCCTTTAGGCTTTGTCTTATTTTACTTTTAGCTTTACTTGTGGTGACAAAATTTAGCCAAGCTTGTTTAGGACTTTGTGTGCTAGAAGTTAAAATCTCTACTTGATCACCACTGCCCAACTCGTGTTTTAGTGGGACATGTTTTTGATTAACAATAGCACCTGTGCATTGACAGCCAAGGCGTGAATGAATCCGGAACGCAAAATCCAACACTGTAGCTCCTTTAGGTAATTGATGCAGGTCTCCTTTGGGGGTGAAAACAAAAATTTCGTCTTCGTATAAATCCATTTTAAATTGATCCATTACCTCTCGAGAGTCTTTGACATCCTGTTGTTCTAGGGCTTCACGCATGTTTGTAAGCCATTCATCAAGTCCAGTCTCACTTTTGATGCCTTTATACCTCCAGTGAGCCGCAAATCCACGTTCTGCTATTTCGTCCATACGTTGTGTACGTATTTGCACCTCTACCCATTTGCCTTCTGGACCCATTACGGTCGTGTGCAAACTTTCATATCCATTGCTTTTAGGTATAGATAACCAATCCTTAAGACGTTTGGGGTTAGGGTTGTACATATCTGTAATGATACTATATACTTGCCAACATTCCAATTTCTCACGCTCCAAGGGAGTGTCTAGTACAATACGAATAGCAAATAAATCGTATATTTTTTCTATTGTCGTATTCTGTTTTATCAATTTGTTCCATATAGAATGAATTGATTTTGTGCGACCTTTAATTGTAAATTTAAGGCCAACTTCTTCTAGTTTCTTCTTTATTGGGGCAATAAAATCTGCTATGTATATATCTCGGCTTTCTTTAGTCTCTTGGAGTTTATCTTTAATGTAAGTAAACATCTCTCTGTTCATGTATTTAAGAGAGAGATCTTCTAGTTCAGATTTTAGTTTGTAAAGACCTAATTTATGAGCCAATGGTGCATACAAATAAGCAGCTTCTGTTGCTATTTGTTTTCGCATTTTTTCATTATGGGTATAGCGTATTGCGCGCATTAAATTAACACGGTCAGCTATTAAAATCAGAATAACACGCATGTCCTCTGCAAAAGATAAAAGCAGATTACGAAAATTTTCACTTTCGATAACTGGACTTTTTGCGTAGAGGGCTTGTGTTTTTACAAGTCCATTAAGTATAGTGCAGACATCACTACCAAAATCATTTTCAGCTTCCTCCAACGTTTTACATCCTTTTTGTACGTTGGCCAATATGAGCAGACTAATAATACTACTCCTTTTAAGTCCCATATCGTCAAGCAAAATGTGTAGGGTATGTAATCTGTGGATGAGTGTGTGTTGTTCAAATCGCATATCATCATATACATCATTTGCAAATGCGTTTTTGATCCAAGATTTTAGTTGATGCATATCTTCGGGTGTACAAACCTCTTGGAGTTTAGGATATAACTCCTTATATTCTTTAATCAGATGCTTTTTTATTTTTTCGTCAGTTGGTCGAGGTGAGTTCATATGATGTTACTTTTGTGGTAAAGGTAGTACTTTTTTTTAATATTTGCTTCGTAAGTGTACTTTTTTTTGTACTTTTGAGCGTCCTAAAAATCAAAAATAATTAGACATGTTATTAGCAAATGATCTTCAACAGCTCAAGGAAAAACAAATATCCGAGGAGCAAATTAAATCGCAATTAGCCTCTTTTGAGGCGGGCTTCCCATACCTAGAGATAGAAGCGGCTGCCGCCATAGGAATGGGAATTCGTCAGCTTGATTCGCCAGAACAGGCCACTTATTTAGAAGCCTGGAATCAATACACTGCTGAAAACCACAAAGTGACTAAGTTTGTTCCAGCATCTGGGGCTGCTAGTCGAATGTTTAAGAATTTATTTGCTTTTATGAATGCAGAATATACTGTGCCTCAGACAGATTTTGAAAAGAAATTTGTGGATGACATTGAGAAATTTGCATTTTATGAAGCTCTGAATGACGCCTGTATTGTAAACCTTCAGAAAAGCATCGATGAACTTTTTGCAGAAGGAGCCTACCAGCAAGTTGTTGCTATGTTATTACAACCAGAGGGATTGAACTACGGAGCTCTTCCTAAAGGAATGCTTCAATTTCATAGTTATGACGATATGGTACGCACGCCAGTAGAGGAACATCTCGTTGAAGGTGCCTTGTATGCAGCTGATGCGAATGGTAAAGTTTCTTTGCATTTTACTGTTTCAGCAGAACATATGGAGTATTTTCAAGAACTTGTTTCGTCTAAACTTCCAATGTATGAAGAAGCATACAGTGTACAATATGATGTTACTTTTTCAGTACAAAAACCAAGTACAGACACTTTAGCTGTAGAAATGGACAATACGCCTTTTCGAAACGAAGATGGCAGTTTGTTATTTCGTCCAGGAGGGCATGGTGCATTGATTCAAAATTTAAATGATTTAGATGCTGATGTTGTTTTTGTTAAGAATATTGACAATGTAGTTCCTGACCGTTTAAAGTCGGACACTGTGCAGTACAAGAAACTTCTTGCAGGTGTTTTAGTTGCCACACAAAAACAAGCTTTTACATATCTAGACTTATTGGATAGTGGAGAGTATTCAAAAGAAGAACTTCTTGATGTTGTACAATTTGTTCAACGTGATCTTTGTTGCCGGAACCCAGAGTTGAAAGTTTATGAAGATGCAGAACTAGTCTTATATCTAAAAAATAAACTGAATCGTCCGATTCGCGTGTGCGGTATGGTGAAAAACGTTGGCGAACCAGGTGGAGGACCATTTTTGGCCTATAATCCTGATGGAACTTTCAGCCCTCAAATCTTGGAAAGTTCTCAAATAGATATGAATGATCCAGAGAAAAAAGCCCTTTTCGAAAAAGGAACTCACTTCAATCCAGTTGATTTGGTGTGTGCAATAACTGATAAAAATGGTGAAGCATTTGATCTGCCTCAGTTTATTGATCCTGCTACTGGATTTATTTCATACAAAAGCAAGAATGGTCGTGATTTGAAAGCACTCGAATTGCCAGGATTATGGAACGGAGCAATGAGCGATTGGAATACGATATTCGTAGAAGTTCCTCTTTCAACTTTTAATCCAGTGAAGACTGTAAATGATTTGCTTCGTGAGCAGCATCAGTAAATTGATTCTATGATCAAACCCTATATCCTAAAACAGCTATGTGCTACCGTATTGACGGTAGCCATGGCTGTTTTGTGTTTCTCTAGTTGCTCCTATCGTACATCTAGTGATGCTTTGCTTTTGGCTGATTCATTAAATTCACGTGCTTTTCAGATGCGTTATAGTAGTTTGGATAGCATGGAATATATAGCTAGAAAGACATTGGAGCAAGTACACAATAATCCACAAGGGCGATCAGAAGCAATGAATATGTTGGCATATGCTGCATTACATAAAATGCGGTGGACCCTTGCCGATAGTCTCTATACACAAGTGACTTTACATAGTGTCAGTGATCTAGAGAAGATGGTCGCTCAAGTGGGATTGATGGAAGTTTCACGTTTACAAGGTAGCAACAAGCGTTTTTATTTGGCGCGTACCCAAGCCCAAAAACACATGGATCGTATAGCAGAAGAACGGTCTAGTTTTATTACTCAACATGAACAAGAACGTATAGAATATGCCTTTAATGCCTTTTACCTTAGTGAGGTTTCTTACTACGAACAACAAGGCCTTCCTGTGCCTTTGGAGACGTCTTTGCGTGCGGTAAGCTGGTTGCAACACCCGCTCCCAACTTATAGCGATATTCAGTCTGGAACTTCATATCATTTACAACAGCTGTATGCATTTGTCGTGCAGAGTACAATTAATTTAAAACAAGCTGGGGGAGCTGATTTCTATCAAGAACAAATGGATGCCTTACTTCAAGTATGGGAGATTGCTACACAAGAGCATTTACCTTATTTGCAAGGTCTATCTCTGTTAGGAATGGCAGAAGCGCGTATGATTATTCCCATGCCCAATGATAGTTTATATCCAGCGGGAGCATCGCGTCGTGCTTTTTATAGATTCAAGCAGGTTCACAGCCCATATCAGCAAGCAGAGGCTTGTTTGATGCAAGGACGAATCGCTAATAGTCGGAGACAGTATCAAGCAGCTCTAGGACATCTCAAAGATGGAATATTCTTGTTGGGTGGAGATCGTGTACGATACCCTTTAATGGCTGCACTTCAAGAACAACTTAGTGTCGCTTTTGCAGGCTTAGGAAGTATAGATTCTGCTGTTGAGCATCGTTCTGCCTATTTAAATGTATTGGAAGCTAATCGTGAAGATAAAGCTATCATAGCTAGGCGTGACGAATTAGAAGTTATGGCCAAACACACCAATGTCTTGTTGTTTGTGTTGATTTTTGCTATTCTTTTATTATCTGTTTTACTGTTTCTTTTGAATCGCTATTCACGTCAAAGAGCTCGTAAAACTGAAAAAATGCGTAGCTTACTTTTACAGTTGTGTCGTAAGATTATAGCCTTGACTCCACCAGAAGATGAAAACTTATCTGAGGAATTGTGGAAAGAAGAAATGTCTAAAGATCTCTCTGATATGCGTGCTGAATTGGACACGCTTATTGATTCGAGTAATCAAACAAGAATAGAACAATTAATTGATGGTTTTTGGCATTGGAGTTATCGTAACGGGCAATCTTTATCGGCTTTGGTTGAACAGCGTGAGTTGTTAGATAAACAGCATTATGTTGTGGAGCAACAACTTGCACAACGCAAGCGTCAGCATACGATTAAAAAGTCTTCTTTGGCTATTGTCAATGGATTGAGCTCTGGTATAGATAGAATGACCCATGTGCTTAGTCAAATGACAAAAGAGAGTAATGTCAGTTTTGTAGCACAATCAGAACAATTTAGATATCTTGATGAATTATTGAAAGATATTTTGTTGCAAAATCAACAACTTGTCAACAGTATCCAGATGAAGCAAGGTCAAGTCGTTTTACAAATTAGTCGTTTTTCTTTACAGAACTTATTCGACATACAAGAGCAACGTTCAAAAAGCTTCCAATTAAAGGAACAAACATTAGTTGTCCTACCAACCAGCTATCAAGTGAAAGCCGATGAGGCATTGACATTATTTATGATCAATACGCTTTTAGAAAATGCCCGTAAATTCACTCCAGCAGGTGGTACCATTACATTGAGTGCTACGGCTGAAGATAATTTTGTAGAGGTTTCTATAGCAGATACTGGTTATGGATTGTCGTCCGAAGACATTTCTCACCTTCTGAATGATAAAGTTGTGGACAGTCAGCAAGTGGGGGACACCAACGAAAGTCATATAAAGGAAAATAAAGGATCTGGATTCGGTCTGATGAATTGTCGTGGTATAATTGAAAAGTATCGTAAAACAAGTCCTTTATTTGATGTGTGTCGTTTACATATTGAGAGTCGTTTACATAAAGGTAGTCGCTTCTCTTTCCGCTTGCCTCGTGTGCTAGCTCTTGTTGGGGTGTTTTTACTTTGTCAACTACCAGGATTGGTGCAGGATGCACATGCACAAGCATTGATACATAAAGAACAAAGTGTTTATGTTTTGGCTGATTCTTGTCACACTGCTAATCAACGACATATGTATTCCAAGGCGATAAGATATGCTGCTCAAGCTATGAATAAGTTTAACCAACAAATCAAAAAAGATAGTTCATTTGTGGATTTTCCAACGTTGGCGCCTTATGCCTATCAAAATCCAGCCGAATTTTATTGGTGGGATAGAGGTGTACAAGTTGATTACCAATTGATTTTATATCTTAGAAATGAGCTGGCCATCGCATACTTATCTCAAAACAAGATTGATCAGTACACCTTTAACAATGACTGTTATACGCAGTTGTATAAGTTAGTTAGTAGTGATGAAACCTTGTCTGCATACTGTGATCGGCTTAAAACGTCCACGACTAATCGTACTGTAGGATTAGTCCTTTGTTTGCTTGTTGTACTCAGTATGATATTAGGATACTACAGATATTATCTACTGCCTAGATGGCGCACACGTCGTCATTTTGATTTACTATTGGATATTCACAGTCAACTCGCAGATTCGGTACAGTTGGATGATCAGGTCAGTGAAGAACAATTAGATAATCTACCTCATGATATGCTACAGCATGTCCAAAGAAGTTGCACGCATCTGTTTGATTTGCGTAGTTTACGTTACATCTCACAGAAAGAGTATCTTCAATTATATGAAAAGCAATCTAAGGAGGATATGACTAGTCAAAATCAATCCATTTTATGTAAACCACTTGCTTTTGACCAAGGGGCACTATTACTCACCTTGGCTTATCCATCTTTAGAGGCTGAGCAACAGCAATTACTAGATATACTCGCTGATTATCTAGGCCAACTTTTGAACCAAATTGTATCTCTTCGCAAGATGCGTATGTTGGAGATCGTATTGGCGCAAGACGATATGGAACGTACTCAGTGGGAGTCCCGTACTTTACACATTCAAAATATGGTTCTTGATAATGGTTTATCTACAATAAAGCATGAAACTTTATATTATCCGAACCGTATAAAACAATTGATTGATAAGTGCCGAGAGCATGAGCTTATTCAGTCGTCAGATGATTATTTAGTAGCTGCTGCTGAACTTGCTCAACACTATCGAAGTGTACATCAATTACTTGTACGTGGTGCAAATAGAGTGCTGCATCAAACTACATTCAAACGAGAAGTTATTCCCGTTGCACGATTAGTGTCTGAAGCCAACAAAATTATGAAGAGACTTCAAAAGAAAGGTGCGAAATCATCCATCATTTGGCAGATAGATGTTGACGAGAATACTTATTTCAGGACGGATAAAGTATTACATACACAACTTCATGAAGTAATATTGCAAGTTATGACTACTGTTTTTGGTCACCCGAATCAATTAAAAGCAATAGTGCGTCAGGAAGGACATTTTATTTGTTTGGTGTGGCAGGATGAGGAAACATCATTACATTTGCCGAGCCCATATACGATTGATCATTTATTTGATACTCAGTTGGGAATTAACGAATTGCTGATAGCTAAGCAAATTATACGCGATGTTGATGAATTTGCTGGCTTGCGCGGTTGTCGTATATCAGCTTCTGGATTATCTGGCAAAAATGGCTATCGTATCTTTTGGACTATGCCTATACATACACCTTTAAAAAAACAATAAGCTATGCAAACAGCAACCCATAAACCCACAGTCATTATAGTTGAGGACATGCAATTAGAACTAAAAGGTACTCAACAAATATTTCGACAAGACATACCCGAAGTTGAAGTCTTAGGAGCAGCTATGAATGAGACTGACTTTTGGACATTAATGGAGAAAAAAGTCCCTGACTTGGTACTCCTTGACCTAGGATTAGGTGGATCTACTACCATTGGAGTAACAATATGCCAACGTCTTACTCAGGAATATTCCGATGTTAAAGTACTTGTCTTTACTGGGGAAATTCTGAATGAGCGTCTTTGGATGGATGTCCTTGATGCTGGTGCTGTAGGGATTATTTTAAAAAGTGGAGAATTGCTTACAAAACAAGACGTTATTGCTGTATTATCAGGCAAGCGTTTGGTCTTTAATGAACCTATCCTAGATCGTATTTTGATGCGTTTTAGAGAAGCAGTATCTAATGATGTGAAACGCCAAGAGGCTATTATATCTTTGGAAATAGACGAATATGACGAACGTTTCTTACGTCATTTAGCACTTGGATATACAAAAGATCAAATAACGAAATTACGAGCTATGCCTTTTGGCGTAAAAAGTCTAGAAAAGCGGCAGAATGATTTAATTAATCGCTTATTTGATGAAGATGAGCGCCAAGGTGTTAATGCCACTCGATTGGCTGTACGTGCTCTAGAATTGCGTATTCTTGATTTAGATTCAATAGAAGCTGATGAAGAGTAAACCTATATTTTCCCATCCAGCTAGCTTGTATTTTTTATTGATACTGGTTGTCATGCTATGTAGTTGGATAGCAGCTAGCTATGGTGTACGGGTGGCCCATCCACAAACAGGTGAGCTTGTTGAAGTGCGCAGTTTGATGAGTGCCGAGGGAATGCGTTGGTTATTACGCAATCTTTTCGTACACTTTACGAATTTTAAGCCAGTTGGCCTAGTACTTGTGGGACTCTTGGGACTTGGCATTGCCCAACACTCTGGTTTCCTGGATAGTTTGATGCAGCTTATTTTGCAGCTTCGTCCACGTCCACAATTCATTATATTATTTGTCATATGGGCTGGGATGCTTTCCAATGTCATAGGAGATGTTGGTTATCTCTTTTTACTTCCTTTGAGTGCTACACTTTTTCAATCTGTACGTCTGTCACCAGTGGCTGGACTGATCACATCATATGTCTCCGTGGCATGTGCTTATAGTGCAAATATCCTGGTTGGAACTATGGATCCAATTATGGCTAATATTACTGTGCAAGCTTTAGAACAATCAGGGCTTTCGACATATACTTGTGGCCCCATGAGTAATTACTGGTTCATGAGTGCTTCATTTATCGTTTTATCTGTGGTGATTTATCAAGTGACGGTACGTGTTTTACTCCCTCAATTGCATGAGAATACCAGTTCTTGGGAAAAATTGCAAGAAATACCAGCTAAGTTAGCTCCCTATGAGTACAGAGCATTAAGAGCTGCAGGTATTACAGGTCTATGCTATATTGTAGTACTCATATTGGCAGCGACTTTGCCAAATGGTTTTTTACGAGGGGTAGATGGTAGTTTATTGAGATCTCCTATGATACAAAGTGCCCTTTTTCTTGTGACCTTTGGATTGGGATTATGTGGTATGGTGTATGGTTTTGCAGTTGGTAAGTATAGGAGTGATCGAGACCTTTTTGATGGCATGACTTACTATACGAAGTTGCTAGGATCTTTCTTAGTCTTGGCCTTTTTCGCAGCTCAATTATTTGCTTGTATGCAGTTCTCACAATTAGATAAATACTTGGCCATCGTTAGTGCGCAATGGATGACTGGTTTGTCTTTTGGCGCCTATGCTACACTAATTATATTTATTTTGTTTTGTGCTTTCTCCAATCTTCTGATGGTCTCTGCTACTGGCAAATGGGCCTTCTTATCGTATATCTTTATTCCAGCATTGGGCGCTCATGGCATAGCCCCAGAAGTGACACAATGTGCCTATCGTATTGGTGATAGTGCAACGAATGGATTGACCCCTTTATTATATTATATTCCTTTAGTTTTGATGTTTCTGAAAGAGTATCAGGCCGATGCTGGTTTTGGACGCATTATCAAGTATACTTGGAAGTATTCAGTGGCTATACTATTGGGGTGGCTTATTTTATTTGTTTGCTGGTTGGCTTTGGGCATACCCATAGGCTTGTAAAATCGTAAAAAATAAATGCACATTCATGTACAACAAGAGATACATGAATGTGCATTTTTGTATATGGTTGAATGGTTTACTCAACGTATAGAACCAATCCTTTAAGATATTCTCCTTCTGGGTGGTAGATATTAACAGGATGATCTGCTGGCTGTGTCAGCTGGTGCAAGATACGTACTTTACGTCCGCTAATAGCTGCCGCTGAGAAAACAGCCGTACGAAATTGTTCTTTAGAAACGACCTGCGAACAGGAGAAAGTAAATAAAATACCTCCTGGCTGAATCTTTTCAAAAGCTTTGGCATTTAGTTTACGGTATCCTATCAATGCATTGCGTAAAGCTCCTCTATGTTTGGCAAAGGCTGGTGGATCTAGTATGATTAAATCGTATTGATCGCCCATACGATCCAAATATTTGAAAGCATCCTCAGCATATGCTTGGTGACGGTTATCTCCTGGGAAATTTAGTTCGACATTGGCCTTAGTTAATTCTATAGCTTTCGCTGAACTATCAACAGAGTGTACTAATTTGGCATTGCTTCTCATAGCATAAAAAGAAAAGCCACCAGTGTAACAAAACATATTTAAAACACTTCGGTTATTGCTATACCTTTCTAGTAAGCTTCTATTATCACGTTGATCCACAAAAAATCCTGTTTTTTGTCCTTTCAACCAGTCCACATGGAATTTAAGTCCATTCTCCATTGCAATATTTTCATCGCTACCGCCAACCAAGAAACAATTTTCAGCATCTAAGTCTGCTTTGTATGGAAGGGTCGTTTCACTCTTATAATATACATGTTGAATGTTGTTATTGCTTACTTTGACAATGGCATCTGCTATCTCTTGGCGATGTCTGTGCATTCCTGCTGAATGCGCTTGCATTACAGCTGTTTGTCCGTAAATATCAACAACCAAGCCAGGAAGATTGTCCCCCTCACCATGTACTAAGCGATATGTTGTATTGTTAGGGCATTCTGCTACACCAATAGCTACACGCATTTGGTAGGCTATATGAAGTCGTTGTTCCCAAAAATGTTGATCAATGGTTTCATTTTCATCAAAAGATAGTACACGTACAGCAATACTACCTATTTGGTAATGACCATGGCAAATGTATTCGCCTGAATCAGTGATCACTCGTACGACTTCACCTTCCTCTGGTTCGCGTTCCATACGAGCAATAGCACCAGAGAAGATCCATGGGTGGAAACGTTTAAGTGATTCTTCTTTTTTCTTTTTAAGTTGAAGTGTAATCATATTATAAGTCGAATTCAAAGGGTTATTCAACGACGATTAGTTTGTAATTTCCTGGTTGATATTCTTGCACCAACGCATTGTATATTTCTAGACATGCCACTGCGTCCAAGGCTGCATACTGTTGTTGAGCCGGTGAAAGGATCTCTTGTTCCCAGTTAGATAGACGTTGTCCTTTACTTAATCTTTTACCAAATAGGTTGGCATATACTTTTTGTAAGCTAAGGTCTTCTATTCCGTAGTCTTTAATCATTTGCTGCAAATCAATATAGCCATCAGCTTTAAAACTTTTTCGGCGACGACGAAGCATTAGAAAGTCATCGGTAAGGCTAAGGCCAACTTTAATAACCTCTTTAGATTCAAGCAAATGTACTAGTTCTATAGCAAAGCCGATTTTATTCAGTCTAAATAGATAGCAACAAGAAGATGTGGCAATTTGAAGTAAACTAACTTTGTGCATTTCTCCCTTTTTGAAGGATGGACGTGTCTCACTATCTATGCCTAAAATAGGATGACCATCTAATTCTTTGATTGCTTCTTCTAGCAATTCAGGTGTATCAATGACTTTGATTAAACCCTCATAGCTAGCTGTGGGCATAGTTTTAATAGCTTCTTTACTTATCTTATTTTGGAGTTGTTTCATGCTTATATTGTTCGGTGGACATATTATTCCATATTCGTTTTTCGTTGTTCTCCTATATTTAAGTGGTCGTTTATTATTCGTTGATACCTAAATCATCATCTTCTTCTTCAGCTTTAGGCATTGCATGGTGATATACATCATGTAATGCTCGTAAAGTATTGACAAGCTTTTGTCCCCAGTACAACCCAAAACTCTCTTTTACTATACATAATGAATCGTTCATTGTTTCATTGATACCGATTCTAAATACAAATAAAAAGTTTTGTATGTCTTGGTAAATATCGGCTATATCCTCAGCGATACTTGCTTTAATAGGGGTGTCACTATAGACCATCTCCTCCTTAAACACTTCCAGATAATCATCATATCTTTCCATGACTCCTGCAACATTGATTCGTAAGATCGTGTAAATATCTTCCGTTACATATTCTTCCAAATCTTCGTCATTGATGCGATGAACTTCTGGTAGTAAACTTGCTTTTAAATATAGCAGAGGTAGAAGTTTTAGAGATTTGTCTACAAAAGATTTTGTGGACATTTCTTCTGCGCGTTCTACAAATGCACAAAATTCAGCTGCTACAGTTACAAATTCAGCTACTGCAGGCTCAAATATAGTCTGACTTTCTTTTTTCATCATTTTATTGCTCTTTGGAATGCAAAGGTAGCTATATTTTTACTACTTTTGCCTTGAATAATAGCAAAAAAACATACTTCATATGGTGAAAGGGAAAAAAAATAACAAGCCAAGCCTTATAGCACGAATACGAAAGCCTTTCAATCAGGCCAAAAGCGACGATACACTTCGTGTCATTATTGGTTTGATTACCTTCTTTATGACAATCTTTCTTTTTCTGGCACTCCTGGGATTCTTTAAAGATGGAATTGAGGATGCAAGCCTTTATGATAAAGCAGCTTCTACTGTCGGTGAAGCTGGTCAGCAAAATGTACATAATATCATGGGACAGACAGGTAGCAGAGCTGGACACTTTTTGGTGCACGAATGCTTTGGTATAGCTAGTTTTTTCCTTGTGTTCTTTTTAGGGACAGTGTCTTTAAAGCTTTTTGGAGTACGTCGTATTAGCATGTTGCGTTCTTTCGCTCGATATGCCGTGTATACGGTATGGACTGCACTGGCGTTGTCTACCTTTGAACAACTACTTTCCATAGATAGTTTCTTCCATTATGGAGGACTTATAGGGTATAACTATTACTTGTTTACTTCTCAACAAATAGGAAATCTTGGAGTGATTATTTTGCTCATTGTGTCTGCATTAGTATATCTGGTGGTAGATCGCAAAGGAATGGCCACAAAGGTGTTGCATTACTTTGGCAAATCGCGTTTGTCGAAAGTGCATGATCCGAAGAAAGATATGGATGCAGAGCTATCCGACAATCAGATACAAGACGAGCAGACACAAACCGATGAATCAGAGGTGTCAGGTATGGACTCTGTTGATACAAACGATAATCATGAAGTAGACAATCTTTTATCCGATTCTGAAATAGATCTTTGCGTAGACGATATGGCACAAACTATTCAGCAAAAGGAGGAGATACTTACTGAATATACACCACTGTCTGGTGATGATAGTGACCTAGGTGGTGCTGATTTCATCATCGAAGACGCCGTACAAGAAGACGCTGTACAAAAAGAGGATAAAGAACCTGAACAAGAGGTTTTACCTATTGAGGAAAGTGGTAGTGAGTTTGTCATTGAAGCGCCGGTTGAAGATGAAACTGTTGATGAGGTATTGCCACCATACAATCCTAGATTAGATCTTGAACACTATAAGTATCCGACTTTGGATTTACTCAAGGATTATGGCGATTCCATGCCAGTAAAGAATGAGGATGAATTAAAGACCAATAAAGACCGTATTGAGCAAACATTGTTGGAATATGATATTAGGGTATCATCTATAAAGGCGACGCCAGGACCAACAGTGACTTTGTATGAGATAACTCCAGCGCAAGGGGTACGTATTTCTAAGATTAGAAATCTAGAGGATGATATTGCCTTACGTCTTCAAGCATTAGGTATACGTATTATTGCGCCTATCCCAGGTAAAGGTACTGTAGGTATTGAAGTGCCTAATTCCAAGCCACAAATCGTTTCGATGCGTGCATTGATAGCCAGTAAAAAATATCAAGAGACAAAGATGGAATTGCCTATGGCTATTGGGCGTACTATTACCAATGAGGTCTTCATGATTGATTTACACAAAATGCCTCACTTATTGGTGGCTGGTGCTACTGGGCAAGGTAAGTCTGTAGGATTGAATGCCATGATTACTTCCTTGTTGTATAAAAAACATCCTTCAGAAATGAAGTTTGTCATGGTCGATCCTAAAAAGGTTGAGTTTAGTATTTACTCTGTGATAGAAAAGCATTTCTTAGCCAAGCTTCCTGATGTCGAAGAACCTATTATAACAGATGTGACCAAAGTGGTGCAGACGCTCAACTCTGTTTGTGTGGAGATGGATGAACGATATGATTTGCTTAAAGATGCTCATTGTCGTAACATAAAGGAATACAATCAGAAATTTATTGATCGCAGACTCAATCCAGAGAATGGACACCGATTTATGCCATATATCGTAGTCATTATCGACGAGTTTGGAGATCTGATCATGACAGCTGGCAAAGACATCGAATTGCCTATTGCCCGTATCGCTCAGTTGGCACGTGCAGTTGGTATTCATATGATTATTGCTACACAACGTCCAACAACTAATATCATAACTGGAACTATTAAAGCCAATTTCCCTGCACGTATAGCTTTTAAAGTTTCCCAGATGACAGATAGTCGTACTATTCTAGATCGTCCTGGAGCTAACCAATTGGTGGGACGTGGTGATATGCTTTATCTAAAAGAAGTTGAACCTATTCGTGTGCAATGTGCATTTGTTGATACACCAGAAGTTGATGAAATCACTAAGTTTATTCATAAACAACAAGGCTATCCTACAGCGCATATTCTTCCAGAGTATGTAGGAGAAGAAGGAGAAAAGCAAGATAGTTCTGAAGTCGATATGACCCGTTTGGATGCTATTTTTGAAGAGGCAGCACGCATGATTGTTGTGCATCAACAGGGATCAACTAGTTTTATCCAACGAAAATTTTCTATAGGATATAACCGTGCAGGTCGTCTCATGGACCAGATGGAAGTAGCTGGTATAGTTGGCCCAATGGATGGACAAAAAGGGCGAAAAGTACTTTGTGCAGATGAATTGGAATTGCAAATGCGATTTGATTCTTTGGGGATCTTTCCCAATTAATACTCTAAAATATTGAATGTATGATGAATAAAGTAATGGCACTATGTTGTGCATTGATGTGTTTTTGTACGCTTCATGCAGGACACCGTGTCCCTAAAGCTTCTGTGATTATGAAAGAGGCGGCTAAAGTACTTCAAAAGGCTGGTGTGTCAGCAAGTTTTAATATTATCCAGACAACAGATGGACAAGCTTCGGATGTGCTTCATGGACATATAAAAATGCAAGCTGGTTGTTTCATGATTTATACACCTGTATCTCGTACATGGTATGATGGGGAATCGCAATGGAGTTATTTAAAGGAAAATGAGGAAGTGACATGGACATGCCCCACTAAAGAAGAGCTTTATGATGTCAATCCATATAGCTATATTTTAGATTATGCTCGAGCTTATCGCTTGGGAGAAGCTAATTGGATGAAGTTTCAAAACGATGATGTTTATCGTGTGTCATTGATGGCTAAGGATCAAGATAATATGGTTAAACAAGTATATGTCTATGTGTCACCAAAGAATTATCAAGTGGTATATGTCGTGTTGAATGAGAAGTCTCAAGGAGAAACACAAATTAAAGTCAATGACTTCAAGAATGGCCTACAATTTGATAAAGCTACCTTTAGATATGAAGATGGGCAGATTCCTGATGTAGATCTCATAGATCTGCGATAAGGAGTACTCTTCTTCAAATAGGATAAAATATAAAACAAAAAACTATGAGCAATGAAACAATGCACACTAAGTGCTTAATTATTGGTTCTGGACCTGCTGGGTTTACTGCAGCCATATATGCTGGACGTGCCAATCTGAACCCTGTGATGTATGAAGGTTTGCAACCAGGGGGACAGTTAACAACGACCACAGAAGTTGAAAATTTTCCTGGTTATCCAGAAGGCATTGATGGCAATCAATTGATGATGGACTTGCGTAATCAGGCTTCCCGTTTCGGGTGTGACATCAGAAGTGGTTTTGCAACTAAGGCTGATTTAAGTAAACAACCATATATAGTAACTATTGATGATGAAAAAGAAATCACATGCGATTCTTTGATTATTAGTACTGGAGCCACAGCTAAGTATTTAGGTTTGGAGGATGAAACGAAATATGCCGGTATGGGTGTCAGTGCTTGTGCCACCTGTGATGGCTTTTTCTATAGAAAGAAGACTGTTGCTGTTGTTGGTGGGGGAGATACTGCTTGTGAAGAAGCAATCTATCTGGCTGGTCTTGCAGACAAAGTATATCTATTGGTGCGTAAGCCTTTTCTTCGTGCCTCTCAAATTATGCAAGATCGCGTAGCTAAACATCCTAAGATTGACGTGCTATTTGAACATAATGCCGAAGGACTATATGGTGAAAATGGTGTAGAAGGTGTGAAGCTTGTCAAGCGCATGGGTAAAGAGGATGAAGAACACTATCAATTGCCGATAGATGGATTTTTCTTGGCTATTGGACACAAACCAAATTCTGATATCTTTAAAGAGTATCTTGAGACTGACGAAGTAGGGTATCTTATCACAGAAGGAAATACCCCTCGTACTAAATTACCTGGTGTCTATGCTGCAGGTGATGTAGCAGATCCACATTACCGTCAAGCCATTACAGCAGCTGGTTCTGGATGTAAAGCGGCTATTGAAGCTGAACGTTATTTGACAGAGAATGGATATAACTAATTAAAAATTCTCTATCTTATAGTATAAAATACAAGCGTGTGTCAGGTATTCTGATACACGCTTATTGTAAAAAGTGACCTTATATGAATAAACAAGATGTGTTTTATTTACAAGAAGCAGGGGTACAAGATGTGCCCACTATTCGTCAGATTGCAGCTAAAGCTTTTCCTGCTACGTATGCTTCAATCTTATCAACCGAACAATTAGAATGGATGTTTGATTGGATGTATTCTGAGCAGGCTTTAACGACCGACATCTCCAATAATACTCAGAGATTTTACCTCGCTTTTTGGGTGAAGAAGCCTTGTGGATATATCAGCATAAGTACTCCTTCAAAAGATCTTCATATATCTTCCGAGAATGTGCACGCATCCGCATCTGATTTGGATATTATCCAATCTGCTGAATTGCCCATCTACAAACTCAATAAGATTTATTTATCTCCAGACTTTCAAGGGAAAGGTTTGGGTAGACGTTTATGGGAAGAAGCCGTCGCTATTGTACGCGGCATGTCAAAGGAACCTTGTCGAATGATTCTTCAAGTGAACCGTCATAATTTGGCTCGCAACTTTTACGAACATTTAGGCATGACATGCATTGCTGAGGAGGACTTTGTTTTGGAACATGGGTATGAGATGAACGATTATGTAATGGCTATAGATGTAAAGTAAAAGCATATACTTTGCTTTTCACTATTCAACTATAGAGGACAAGTTTGCCATACTTTGTGAGTTAGTATATATGTACATTTATGCATGTGTATATGTACATATATACAGTCATATATGTACATTTACATATCTATGGATGTACATCTATGACTGTATTGTATATTGTGCGATCTGTAGTGGAGACTAGTTTGTGTTTCTTTGAAAGCTATATGGAACAGGTTGGTCTGCTAAGGAGCGCCTTGTCGTAAACGTGATGTTTACCTGATCATATTTGACTACAGGTATGAATTCTTTGGGTATTAGACAAACTTTTTGAGTTCGTGATATAACAACTGTACAGGTAGCCCCATGACATTATAGAAACTACCATTCATACTAGATACAGCTATATAACCTATCCATTCTTGTACCCCATAGCTTCCAGCTTTATCCATTGGCTTGTAAGTGTCTACATACCAGGTGATTTCATCATCTGTTAACTCAACAAAGGTAACATCTGTTTGTGCTGAGAATGTAACCTTCTTCTTTTTAGTGGTGATACATACGCCAGTGATCACTTGGTGTGTCTGTCCACTTAAAGCACGCAACATGCGGTAGGCATCGTTTGCGTCCTTAGGTTTACCTAGTACTTCATCGCCTAAAATGACAACCGTATCGGCAGTGATAATTAGATCATCTTCTGCCATATGTTCAGAGTATGCCGAGGCTTTTTGTTCTGCAATATACTGGGGAATATCAGCTCCTGACAAATTTTCTGGATAAGACTCATCAATATTGGGTAATGTCTGGACAATATATTGGATACCTAGTCCGCTAAGTAGTTCCTTGCGGCGTGGTGAATTACTGGCTAAAATGACGTTGTATGGATCTAATTGCAGCATATTCTATAATTTAAATATTCAAGTATTACATAGTCATGCGAGCAAAAGCAGGCTCATTGATGTCACAGAATTGTCCCTCAAGATAATTAAAGTGCCCACTCATAGCGATCATTGCCGCATTGTCGGTTGTATAGCCAAATGGAGGAATGTGTACTGTCCATCCATAGCGCTTGGCATGCTCTAAGAAGGCATTACGCAAACCATTATTGGCCGATACACCACCAGCAACAGCTACTTCATTGATGTTATATGCTTTGGCAGCTTTACGGAGTTTATCCATTAGAATTTCAACAATCGTATTTTCTATGCTCGCTGCTAAATCTTCTAAGTGATTTTCAATAAAGTTGGGCTCTTCTTTAATCCATTTACGGAGATTATATAAGAAAGAAGTCTTAAGTCCACTAAAGCTATAATTCAACTCAGCAATATGAGGTTTACTAAATGTATATGCAGTTGGATTGCCTTTACGTGCCAACTTATCAATAATAGGTCCGCCAGGATACCCCAGTCCAAGCACCTTAGCACACTTATCTATGGCTTCTCCAGCAGCATCGTCAATCGTTTGTCCTACAACCTCCATGTCCATAGGCGATTTGACCAATATAATTTGTGAGTTACCACCTGATACTAGAAGGCATAGGAAAGGAAATGTAGGAGGCGTGTGGGCTTGTCCGGGTGTCTTAATAAAGTGAGCTAGAACGTGTCCTTTTAAATGGTTCACATCCACAAGAGGAATGTTTAATGCACGAGCGAAACCTTTTGCAAAAGAAGTTCCCACAAGCAATGATCCCATAAGACCTGGTCCACGGGTAAAGGCTACAGCTGATAAATCTTCTTTGGTAATACCGGCATCTTTTAGTGCGGCATCCACTACGGGTACAATGTGTTGTTGGTGTGCTCGAGAGGCTAGTTCTGGTACTACACCACCATAGCGTTCGTGTACAGCTTGGCTTGCTACAACATTGCTAAGCAATTCTCCATTCTTAAGCACAGCAGCTGATGTGTCGTCACAGCTCGATTCTATGCCTAATATAATAATATCCTTTTTGCTATTTTCTTGATTGTTCATATTGTATAAAATCAAATTCTAAGTTGGGAGTTGATGATTGACCTTCTATTGTTTTATTGGTCGGTGTATCATCGTTATTTGTCTCATTATATGCGTCTAATGAGTCGTCCATTGAAGCTTCTTGAACTTTAGTTTGCAAAGATACATTTTTCTTCTTCTTTTTCCAAAACCAAAGCCAATTCCAGTTGTTAAAGTCCTTCTGGAATACGATACCTAATCCTTGAGTTGTCAAACTATTTCTAGTGTAATAGTGGTCGTTGGTTTTGTTATAGGCTTTCAGGATCAGCCCACCATTACGGTTGAGTAAATATTGTACATCAAAATCGCCCACAAAGTTGCTTTCACTAAGAGGGTTTTCTCGATATCCAAAGTTGCCATTGATTAAAAGACGGTTGTTCAACAGTCGTCCAGATAGCATGCCTTCGATTTCCATATCTGTCCATCCTTCTTGCCCTGTAGATAAATTGGTGCCAAAATTCCAATGATTATTGGTTAACCCAGAGATCATTGAATTTAATTGCCCAGACAATGTAGACGAAATGACGCTGGTTACCATATTTGAATTTTGGCTTTCATTGCCACCGGCCAATTGTGTATAGAATTTTCCAAGAGACAGTAGATAAATAATCTGCATGTCCATTTGTTCATCTGTACCAATATAGTTACGTATCATGTGTTCGATTTCTGCGCGTTCATTTGGCAAGGCTATGTCCATATCAATTTCTGGTGAAAGAATAGCCCCTTTCAGATTTAGTAGACAGTTCACTCGCACATTGGGGTTGTCAACCAAGTTGGCTACATCGCTTCCTAAATCATTCAGTGAAGCTCCATTGACTACGTATGTTGCCTGAATGTCCATATTGCCTTGCAATGGATCGCCATCAAAGGTGATGCTACTTCCCTTATTGATATCAAAGGTCTTATGGATAACTTCTTGTAGATTGAAGTCATAGCGTCCTTCTTGTATGGTGTATTTACCATACATATTTACGTTGCCTTTATTATAGTATGTCAAGCGTATATTTCCACTACCATTTCCTACAATATTATCTTCTGCTTGAGGATCCATCACCAATTTCATTTGAACATCAGGAGTTGCATCTACTTGTATGTCCATGTATATGTCTGTATCCGACTCTTTTGGGGTTGGCTTGGTTTGTGGTTTTATATGTTTATTCCAAGTTGTGCGTGCGTCTCTAAAGGTAATAAATGGAGCATCATAAGCACTCTCTGATTCTTGTAAAGCGAAATCGAATGTAGAGCCTCTAAGCCCACGCAATCCAGCTTCGCAACGCAGTTCTTTGTGATGCCCATATATCCTTCCTGAACCACTTGCGTAGATGTGTCCAGAGAATGGGATGGAATCGCTAGGTTGAGTATCCAGCACGAGCATGCCAGGAGTTTCTAAGCGCACATCGTATGCCATGTCATGCAAGTGATCATGGGTAATTGTCATATCTACTGTGCCTGGATGATTCTCTAAGTCGTAGACGGCAAATTGTTTCGTCTCGATACGCCCAGGTGTGAGTAATATACGATTGCTTTGAACTCGACGAATGTTTTTGTGTGTAGTGTCTTCATCAAGCACTCCTAATTTATATCTTGTTCCAAGAATATCTATATTTCCTTCACCAGATATGTTTAAATCACCTTCCATATCAATAGCGTGGAAGGGACCAAAAATACGCATATTTCCCCAAGCTTGTCCTTGTATATCATTTGATATGCTAGATAGGTAGTGTTGCATAAAAGCAATATTTACTCCATTTGCTTTGAGACCTAAATCAAGTCCACCTCCATATAAAGGGTAGATATATCCATCGGCTGTAAATGGCTGCTCTTGTTCTTTGTGGCAAGTAGCTTGTAAATGAATACCTTTCTTTTCTTGGTTCCAAAGTCCAGTGATGTTTAAGTTGCCAAGTACTGCGTTATTATAGCTGTAATTCTTAATAAACAAATCGGCATTTAAATGCGGGGTGTTAAAGGTATTAGCCATTGACGCATAACCGGTCACCATCCCTCCAAAATCAATAGAACGTTTTAGGTTTACCATATTAAAGATATACTTCAAATCCATGTCATGTAGTTGAAGAAGAATACTGTCACTGGCTGCATGAGATGCTGTGCCATGTATAGCCAATAATTGTGCCTTATGGCTGATGCGCAATCCATTTATATCTACATACTCGGGGCGCCAAGTAACTGTTGCAGGTGTTATTTGCCATATTGAGTCTTGAATAATAATTTGTGTAGGTGCTAAGGTGGTTATAGCTTGTGGTTGTATCTGTCGACTTAATATGGTTTGTAAGTCCATACGTCCACTATAGGTAGCTCCAGTATTGTTCCCCCAATTAATAGCAGTCAGTACAGTATCTTTTTGCGCTTCTGTATGAAGAACGACATTAATGGCCTTATCCTCTTTGATGTTATTGAAACGGATGTCGGCAAATGTGTTTTGAGGACTGTTATTAGCTTTAATGTTTATTGATTGGAGGGTGCGAGTGCCATAATTGACTCGTGGAATATATGTTGCAAGGGAACTTATATCTTTTCTCTCGTCTACTGATAAATTAAGTGTTGATGTGCCTTGAATGTGTACGGGAATATTTAGTACATCTTGTAAGAAGTCACTTTTGTCGAGAGATACATACAATTTGTACTGATGCAAATTATTGGCAGCATAATCCTTTTTATTGTACAATGAAGATAGGTTGGTAAGCAACTGATTCTTCAAATGTGCAATAGCGTCTTTAAAAACAAAATGTCCATCAAGATCTATATGTAAGAAGTCACTTTTAAGTTGAATATGTCTGTTAGGGAGTTTGCTTTTCAGCTTGTCTATGGAGCTTGTATCTGGTAAAGTTTGTGCTGAAAGTGTGATGTCTTTAGTGAGATAATCATGTCCTTTGCAGCTATAGCGTAACAATGGTATCTGCAGTGTACCTCGTATACTGTCTGGTTGTAGACCTTGACAATGCAGTTCAATTTGTGTGCTTACAAGAGCTTCTTCTCGTTTGGATAAATGTAGACGATCTAAATGGATGTCTTTTAAAGAGGCTTCAAAATCGACTTTGGGAAGTCTGTACCTCATATCAACACCACCGTTTATCCATAAAGTGCCATTAGGATCGTCTGCCCATAATTCGCCTTGAATGTGCTTATCCTTGCGTGAGATATCAACTGTGATATTTCTATATATGTACGATTTATATCCAAGTTCGTGAATATCTCCTTGTACAGTCCAATCTATATTGGGTACTTTCTGTGCTAGCGTTTTTCGAGATAGCGTGCGTTGTACACTGATATCTAGAGCTGCATTGCCAAAAGTCGTGTCGTTTAAGATGGTACCTACGGCTATGCTGTCTGAAGAAATGGAGGCTGTAACTTTGCGTGCTAGTGGGTCGACTACTTGAGCTTGCAAAAGCAGGTCTAAATTACCTGGAAGTGTTTGTACTTTTCCTTGCAATGTACAGTCCTTTAAAGGTCCATATACACGCCCTTGTAGTTCTATACGTCCTAGTTTGGTAAATCGTGTGCTATCTTTTTGGCTAAGAGCAATCTCATGAGCCAATAAACTTAGTCCGTTCTTTGTGATGACTCCTTGAGTCAATGAACCAACTACGCTTGTTTTGTCTTTGTTGTCTATGTCTTTTAGGGTCGCTTCACCTGCTAATTCAACAAGTGTGGGTACGTGAAGTCCCCCTTGTATATTGAGTTTTTTTGCATTGCCTTCCACTTCTCCCTCTACTGTCCACGGATGAGTAAAACCTTGTAATTTGGGAACAAATGCTTGTAGGTCGATAGGTGTGAGGTGAGAGCCTCTGGTTAATGACATGTGCAAATGTTTCCATTTTAATGGTTGAGTCAGGTTGGGTAAACTGTCGTATGAGATGCTTAGAGATGGACTGCTGATAGCGGAGTGGGGTAATTCGATGCCGAAATTACGCAGTCTCATGCCATGGCGATTGGCACGACAGATCATCTTTAAATTATTAATTTCGAAATTATGTTGTGCTTGCAATGAAAATGATTTGATGCGCACATCTACACTATCTTCTGTTATCGTTTTTATGGATAAGCGTGTAGCGAGATTGCGTATGCTCACGTTGCGTGGATCAATTTGTATTTCTCCACGGCGAATTAATAAAGAATTAAGGCGCAAATGGACAGCTTTACCATTGCCGCCACGATTAAATAATTTCAGTAAGAAATCGTAGTTCATCTTTCCTGAAATGGTATCTTGAATGAGATGAATTTTTGGGGAAAACAATTGGGCGCTATGTATATTGATCTTTCCTTGAATAAGGGCAAAGAAATCATACTGTACAGCTAAACGTTCTATTTGTAACATATCAACCTTTTGTTGATCAGATATGCTGACTTCATCAAGTACGATGCGATCCATGGGACGTATATGTACTCGCTGTAACGTCACTTTAGTACCAAGTGCATTGCTCAACTCGTCTGAAGCGATTCTTGAAAGTCGGTGTTGTATGGCTGGGACACTGAGCACCCACATCGATCCTAAGTAGAGCGATGCAATGACCAATATCAATATGGTTACTATTTTCTTGAACGTTTTAATAGTATTGTCCTCCTTGTCTTTTGAGATGTTATACAACTTCAACGAAGCCATCAATAATGAGGCTTCCTTTTACTAGGGCAAAAATACAAAAAAACACGATTGTGGAGTAGGAAAAGAACGAGAATATATGGGTTTCAGATTATTTTTTATGTTATGTTTTACTTCATTTCATAAGGGGACACTAGTTTCAATCTTCGAATGGATAATGTCTTTGTGGATATATTATTGTTTCTTGGCAAAGAAAAGGGCATGTTTTTATTTATTGGAGATATGTTGGATTTGATAAACTGGTATATGTGATGATGTGTTATTTTGTTTTGGTAAACTTATACAAGAGTTATAATGCGTGTCTATTTTGATTAATTGTTTGTTAGGAAAAATATTTTAGTTACCAAAATTTGGAAGAAGAAAAAAGGTTATGTTGCAGCCTTGTTTTTTTATAGTTGCTTTATTTATGGCTTATTTAGTAGTGTTTTACTCTCTGCTCTAGTGTGATAATAATAAAATCTCTAATTGGTTCTATATATATTGGTTATCTTTTTGGAAAACTTTATCGTTGATTTTCTTTTCAAAGTTGTCCGTTTTGTATATCTTTGTCGAACCGATTTGGGAAGTAGGATTGTCAATTAGATACCTATTATTTTTTATTATACTAACCCTCTATTAATCTGAATATGATTGAATATGTTATCAAACGAGATGGACGTCGTGTACCGTTTGTTTCGACTTTAATCACCCAAGCTGTGGGTGCAGCAATGAGTGCTGTTAATGAAAAAGAGTCTTATCATCTAACTCAGACTATTGCAGACGCTGTTGCCAATACAGATGTGGATAATGAGACACTATCTGTTGATGATATTCAAAATATGGTGGAGAAGCAATTGATACACCATGATCTACCTACTGTTGCCAAAGCTTATATTATTTATCGTCATAAACGTGACATGGCTCGTAATGCAAAATTCAACGATACCATTTCGGATATTATTGCGGCCAAAAAAAATGATATAACTCGTGAGAATGCCAATATGAATGCAGAAACGCCTGCTGGTATGATGATGAAAGTGGCTAGTGAGGCCACCAAATCATATGTGGATAATTTCTTACTAAAGGATAAGGTTAAAGATGCTGTCAACAATAATATTATTCATATACATGATAAGGATTATTACCCTAGTCGTAGTTTAACATGTTTGCATCATCCTGTGGATCGTATTTTAGAGAATGGGTTCCACGCTGGCCATGGTGAATCACGTCCTGCTAAGCGTATTGAAACGGCAGCTATTATAAGTTGTATCTCTATGGAAACGATTCAGAACGAGATGCACGGAGGACAAGCTATTCCTGCGTTTGATTTTTATCTAGCTCCATATGTACGTAAAACGTATGTGGAAGAATTAGAAAAGATGGCTTTGATGTTGTCTGATGATAAGGCGGCTTATGCTCATCTCTTTGAGGCAGATATTGATGACTATGTGAAAAAAGAATTGACTGGCTTAACAGGAGATGCACGTGTGAAACAGCATGCTATCAATAATACTGTTGTGCGTGTGCATCAAGCTATGGAGGCTTTCATTCATAATATGAATACCATTCATTCTCGCGGGGGAAACCAAGTGGTTTTTTCATCGATCAACTATGGTACAGATACTTCTGCTGAGGGACGTTGTGTTATTCGTGAACTTTTATTATCGACTTATCGTGGAGTCGGAAATAATGCGACGGCGATCTTTCCTATTCAGATATGGAAAAAGAAACGTGGAGCTAATTACCACGTAGATGATAGAAATTACGATTTGTTTAAGCTTGCTTGTAAGGTTACAGCTCGTCGTTTCTTTCCTAATTTCATCAATTTAGATGCAACATTTAATACTCATAAGAAATGGGATGCTAATGATCCAAAGCGTTATGTTTATGAATGTGCTACTATGGGATGTCGTACACGTGTTTTTGAAAACCTGCATGGTGAAAAAACATCTATAGGGCGTGGTAACTTGTCATTTACTACTGTGAATCTTCCTGGATTGGCTTTACGGGTGTACAAAAATCCTGTAGAAGAATCGCGTATTACTGAGTTCTTTAAACTTCTTGGTGAGGCAGTTGATACAGCTAAACAACAACTAATGGATCGTTATAAGTTCCAAAGTGAGGCACTTATCAAACAGTTCCCATTATTGATGTCTGGTATGTGGAATGGATCAGAAAAATATGGTCCTGATGATAAGGTGGGGGATTTGTTGAAGCAAGGAACTCTTGGTATTGGTTTTATTGGTTTGGCCGAATGTTTGACCGCCCTTATTGGTGCACATCATGGAGAAAGTGATGAGGCTCAAAAATTGGGGTTACGCATTATTCGTTTTATGAATGAAAAGGTTGAATTGTATAAGACGGAAACACAACTTAATTTTAGTGTATTGGGTACTCCAGCCGAGGGACTTTCTGGACGATTTACTCGACGCGACAAAGAAATTTTTGGTATCGTACCTGGTGTAACAGATAAGGACTATTACACAAATTCAAACCATGTGCCTGTAGGGTATAAATGTAGTGCTGTACACAAGGCAAAAATTGAGGGACCGTATCATGATATAACTCGTGGGGGCCATATCTTCTATGTGGAAATAGATGGAGACGCGACTAAGAATGAACAAGCTATATTAGACATTGTGGCTTTGATGGATCAGAACAATATAGGTTATGGTTCTATCAATCATAATAGAAACCGTTGTATGAATTGTAATTATGAGACAGCTGATGACATGACTGTGTGTCCAAAATGTGGCTCAGATTATATTGACAGGTTGCAACGAATTACAGGTTATTTGGTTGGAACAACGGATAAATGGAATTCTGGTAAATTAGCAGAATTGAACGATCGTGTGATTCATGGAGCTAGAAAATAATGTAGCGTATGAACAAAATATCTTCTGAGAATCTTGCGGTAATGGACATCGTGTACTCCACTTCTGTGGATGGTGTCGGTTTGAGAAATGCGCTGTATGTTTCAGGCTGTAATATGCGTTGTCCTCATTGTCATAATCAAGAGAGTTGGGATATCAATGCGGGGACTTGGCATACTGTCGAGCAAGTGTATGATCAACTGAATATTGATTATCTTCCAGTATCAATACTTGGAGGTGAACCGTTGATGCAGTATGAAGCTGTGACTCATTTATGCAGATTGATTAAAGAGAAAACAGGAAAAAGCATTTGGTTGTGGTCTGGATATACTTATGAGTACATTCACTCACATTTTTCTCAGATATTACTGTATGTTGATGTGCTTGTTGATGGAAGGTACGAACATGACTTGAGAGACACTAGCTTATTGTGGCGTGGATCTTCCAATCAGAGAGTGATTGATGTTCAGAAAACAATTAATAATAAAGAAGTGATTCTAATGGATTAAGTCCATTAGAATCACTTCTTTATTATAGTATCATGTATTGTTACTTGTCTATGCCTTTTAGAGTTGCCCTTACTGTATTTATAACACCCATCGAAGAATATGTTGCTCCGGTAACAGCGTCAACATCTAGTTGTTCTGCTTCTTTTATTGTTTTTCCGTTCCAACTGTCAAAGAGGTTTTCCTCCTCTAGGTATATCCAATAACTTGCTGTTTCTTTATTAGGGCCAGGGGCAACAGAGGTGACTACGCCATTTTTGATTGCAATAAACATAGGGGTGCAGTCTTGATAACCATATATGTCCTGTCCATAAGGAATAGAAGAATAAATTGTGGTGCCATCTTTTAATTCCCATTGATTGTCCGAGATGGTTTTGATGGCGTCATTAGCGTGTCCTAATTTTTTTAAAATACGCTGGGTGAGCTGTACGTCGGTTATGTCATCTTGTGCCCAAATGGATGTGCTGAGTCCACAGCACAATGCCAATAGTATAACTAAGTTTTTCATCTTATTCATTGCTAAAATTCATCTTTTAATTGTTCTAATATCTCGTAAACAGCAGGACAAGTCTCTGCGTTTTTTATTGCTAAATAGCTTATTTGTATAAATCTTTTGCGATTAGTATGTGGATATTCTCTACATGCTTTGGGGCGATATTTATATACGTTACAATAGTTGTCACTGCATAGGAAAGGACAAGGCATAGACTTGAATACATAATCTCCATCTTCATCTATACGTAAATAGTTATCAATGACATCTTGTTCTTTTATGCGCAGCGCAGTTGATAAACGTTCAATGTCTTTGTTTGTAATCATGGGCCCTAATGTGCGGCAACAATTTGCACATTCAAGACAATCAATTTCCTCAAAAATATCTTCATGAAGTGCTTGGACGTGTTGATCCAATTCGTTGTACCGGCGTTTTTTTATTTGTTTAAAAAAAGTCTTGGTTTCTTTGGCCACTTTTTGGGCCTTTTCTGGAAGGTAAACCAAATCGTCTGGTAGCTTCATGTGTTTTCTTATTTTTTTGTGTCAAAAATCAATTAATTAGGTCGCAAAGATACTCAAAAGAGATGAATGTCTATTGTCGTAATTTGTTATTTCTACCAAAGAAGTGCTGAAACATATTTTATATTATCACAAAAACTCGGTGAACTTGTCTTCAATCCCTAAAATCTGCAAACAACAACATTTCATGATAACTATCTTGCGTAAGGCCAATGAAAATGCTTATATTTGTTTATAAATTAACAATAGCAACAAAATATGAACATTCAAAATGACCTAAACAACAAGACTATGGACGGGGGACCTATAGCTATTTCTGAAGAAGACATCCTGACAATATTGCGGGAGGAAGTCGTTCCAGCAGAAGGGTGTACAGAACCTATTGCATTGGCTTATGCTGCCGCAAAGGCTAAAGATATTCTTGGTGATATCCCTAATCAGGTGGATATACATGTGTCTGGCAATATGATCAAAAATGTCAAAAGTGTAGTAATACCTAATAGTGGGGGCTTAGTGGGTATTCCAGCTGCTGTCGCTATGGGATTGATTGCTGGTAGGTCGGAAAAGGAACTTATGGTCATATCTCAAGTGACAGATGAGGAGAGAGAAGCTGTCAGAGATTTTATAAAGCAAACTAAAATCCAGTTATTCCATGAACAGACTGAAGCAAAACTATATGTGCGTATTGTATTACGTCAAGTTGTGTCTGGTGAAGTGAAACATTGTGTTTCTGTTGAATTAAAGCATCTGCACACAAATATAACTGAAATTATCAAAGATGGGCATGAGGTGTTAAAACGTCCGTGTAACGATGCTGATTTCAATTCTCCGTTGACAGATAGAGAGAAATTGAGTATTTGGGGAATTTATCAAGTAGCCAAATCAATTGATATCTCTAAAATATCTTCTCTGTTTAATGATGTTATTGAGAAGAATCAGAAAATTGCTCAAGAAGGTTTAGATGGACGCTATGGGATTAATATTGGTCAGCTTATTCAACAAAATATCGAGTCTGGGTTTTATGGCAAAGATGCGCGCAATGTTGCAGCTTCATTAGCAAGTGCTGCTAGTGACGCACGTATGAGTGGATGTCCACTGCCTGTGATGACTACTAGTGGTAGTGGTAATCAGGGTTTGGCTGCATCCTTGCCTTTAATTGCTTATGCTCAATTTATGAATATTTCTCACGATGAGCTGATTCGTGCTTTATTCTTTAGTCACGCCGCTACTGTTCATATTAAGACTAATGTGGGTCGTTTGAGTGCTTATTGTGGAGTGATTTGTGCATCTGCAGCTGTCTCTGGAGCATTTTGTTTTTTAAAGAACGAACCATTTGAAACAATTGCTCATGCCATCATGAATACATTAGGCGATTTATCTGGCATTATTTGCGATGGAGCCAAAGCTTCTTGTGCAATGAAAATTGCTACAAGTACTTATGCAGCTTTTGATGCAGCAATTTTGGCAATGCGAGGTCGGTATTTAATGGGAGGAGATGGAATTATCGCGACAGATATAGAGGATACCTTGCGCAATATTGGGTCTTTGTCTCAAGAAGGAATGAAGATAACTGATGATGTCATTATTGATATCATGATTAATAAGTAGTGTAGTGTTTATATAACGTTGTGGCAGATATAAAAAAACAACATCTCGATTCTCATCGAGATGCTGCCACAACACAAACACAAAATAAAACACGACAAAACTACTACGCGACTGCATGTCGAAAACGGTAACTAATCTCACTATTCACATGGTGAAAATTGCATCATGCTGTCACGGTTTGAGGGTAATCATCCCTCAAAGTCTTTATATAATACACTCATTTTGAGTGATATAATTATCTATTTGTGTCTTAGAGAGTTTGTTGTTTGAATATTCAATCTTATTGAATACCCTTTTCTCTAAGTTTTTTCTGCCACTCCCAAGCTGATTTGAGCGTGTCTTCTGTAGAAGTTTCAGCAGTCCATCCTAGTTCTTTGTTTGCTTTTTCAGGGTTTGCCCAAACTTGTTCAATATCACCAGAGCGACGACCTACAATCTTGTAGTTTAGCTTTACTCCAGTTACTTTTTCAAAAGTAGTTACTAGTTCTAGTACTGATAAACCTCGTCCAGTTCCTAAATTAAAAATCTCTACTTTTTCTTTTTGTTTCTTTTCTAGAATACGATCAATAGCAATAACGTGTGCCTTAGCTAGATCTACTACATTGATGTAATCGCGAATACAAGAACCATCAGGTGTGTTGTAATCATTACCAAATACACTTAGTTGTTCACGAATGCCCATTGCTGTTTGCGTAATAAATGGTACCAAGTTCATTGGAACTCCATTTGGCAATTCTCCTAACAATGCACTAGGGTGTGCACCGATTGGATTAAAATATCTCAAAAGAACAGCACTTATTGGAGCGCCACTTTTAATAGTATCTTGAACAATTTCTTCGTTTATTTGTTTTGTATTTCCATATGGAGATTCTGCTGGCTGTAATGGAGCATTCTCTGTAACTGGTAGGTGCTCTGGAGCAGGCTGTCCATATACTGTACATGAAGAAGAGAAGACAATACCTTCTACATTGTGTTTGGGCATCAATTCTAGTAAATTTACTAGAGATACAATATTATTACGATAATA
Source organism: Bacteroidaceae bacterium (assembly GCA_963668535.1). Taxonomy (GTDB): domain Bacteria; phylum Bacteroidota; class Bacteroidia; order Bacteroidales; family Bacteroidaceae; genus F22. The sequence goes on along the minus strand of OY764867.1, from coordinate 264,966 downwards.
GAGCAATGGCTTTTGAACTGACTCACCTACAGCCTTACTTGCTGCAAAATGAATAATTGCTTTAATGCCTGGGTACTTAGTAAACATAGCATCTAAACCAGCATAATCACAGCAATCTAAATGCTCAAATGCAGGTTTAATACCTGATACAGCTTCAATATTATCAATCACATCTGCGTTGCTATTTGATAAGTTATCTACTACGATTACTTCATAGCCCGCATTTTGTAGTTCCACAACAGTGTGAGAACCAATATAACCAGTTCCACCTGTTACTAGGATTCTTTCCTTCTTCATTGTCGTTTGTTGTTGTATTAATTTGATGAGAATTGGTCAAGTCATGTGTCGTGATTTATACCAATTCTGTCGTTATTTGATACAAATATAGGGTCTTCATTTTTTATAACCAAATCATTTTATGAAAAAACTTCAAAATAGAAGAAATAGTTGATTTGCGCATGTTTTGCAACTTTGTGGAAGTCTTTTATACTATATTTCAATAAGTAATATTGTGATAATTTGATGGCTTTTTTTCTGACAAAATTATACCAATTAGTGTAAATAAAAAGTGATACACAAGAATAAAAAGATATATAGAAACAATTATTCTTTTTACTTGTGTATCACTTGGCTTTTTAGATTCGATCCAATACTGTTTTAATCAAAGTATCTATAGTGTTTTTGTATCCAGTATTGGCTTCCTTAATTAATCTATTGGCTATTACCATGCAAACAGTCATAGCCTTGTGCCCCATCAGTTTAGACAGTCCTGCAAGTGCAGAACTTTCCATTTCGAAGTTCGTAATTTTATATCCTTCATATTCAAAAGATTCTATTTTTTCGTTTTGCTTAGGATCTGCAAGAGGAATCCGGAGTTCTCGTCCTTGTGGGCCAAAGAAACCACCACAAGCGATAGTTACACCGCGCACCATGTCTTTTTGTCCAATGCGATCAATCAAATTGGTATCTGCATCAATAACGTATGGTGCTGTTAGTAATGTATTCCAATTCATATGCTTTTTAAATGCTTCTTCAAACGCCAAATCACATGCTTCATTTCTGCCAGCGTAAAAATTAAGTAATCCATCGAAACCAATGGATTTTTCAGAACAAATAAATGTCCCCACTGGGGTGTATGGTTGAAGACCGCCACATGTTCCTATGCGTACGAGTTCTAGACTACGTTGTGTTGACTTTAATTTTCTTGTTGTAAAATCGATGTTTGCCAGTGCATCTAATTCATTAACAACGATGTCGATATTGTCACATCCAATACCTGTTGACAATACGGTAATGCGCTTCCCGTTATACATCCCCGTGATTGTTCTGAATTCACGACTTTCAACTTCACACTCACGACTTTCAAAATGTGATGCTACTAATTCGACACGTCCAGGATCTCCAACAAGGATTACTTTGGATGCAAGTTGTTCTGGTTTAAGATGCAAGTGAAACACTGTGCCATCTTCATTGATAATCAATTCTGAAGGTTCAAAATATTCTTTCATTTGATTCGGTTTTGGTTGTTAATAAAACACCAACTGCCCGCTGTGTAGCGAGCAGTTGGATAATAAAATAGAATGATTTTTTAGTCAGTAATAGACTTATCTTCTTTTTCTTCAGGAGATACAATTTGTTCTCGCATTTGTGTATCTGCTTGAATGTTTTTCATTTTATAGTAATCCATTATTCCAAGATTACCACTGCGGAAAGCTTCAGCCATAGCTTTAGGCACTTCAGCTTCTGCTTCAATTACTCGTGCACGAGCTTCTTGTGCTTTAGCGATCATTTCTTGTTCACTAGCTACTGCCATTGCACGACGTTCCTCAGCTTTAGCTTGAGCAATATTTTTATCTGCATTGGCTTGGTCTATTTGAAGGACTGCACCGATGTTTCGACCTATATCAATATCAGCGATATCAATAGATAATATTTCAAATGCTGTACCTGCATCTAACCCTTTACTAAGTACTAATTTGGATATACTATCAGGATTTTCCAATACTGATGCGTGCCCATCTGCGCTACCGATAGAAGAAACTATACCTTCACCAACACGAGCTAGTACTGTTTCTTCACCTGCTCCACCTACAAGTTGATTAATATTTGCTCGTACAGTTACTCGTGCTTTAGCTATAAGCTGAATACCGTTTTTGGCAACAGCCGTTACAGGTGGTGTATCAATAACTTTAGGATTTACAGACATTTGAACAGCTTCAAATACGTCACGACCAGCAAGGTCAATGGCTGTAGCCATTTGAAATGGAAGTTCCATGTTAGCTTTATTTGCAGAGACCAAAGCATGAATCACCTTTTCTACGTGACCACCAGCAAGATAATGGGCTTCAAGTCCATCTCTGGTGATATTATTAAGTCCAGCTTTGTGTGCTTCAATCATTGCTGGTACGATGGTGTGTGGGGGTACATGTCTTAAACGCATCAAAAATAGCTGTATAAGGCTAATATGTACACCGGAAACGCTAGCGCTTAACCACAGGAAGAAAGGCACATAATGGAAGAAAATCGCTAGAAAAACGATTACTGCTCCAATTAAAACCCAGGGTATGCCTGTTAAAAAAAGAAGTGTCATAAATCTTTTGTTTTTATAGAGTTATACTTATAAATAGTCAAATAACTATCCAGTTGATTAATCAATCTTTTGTTTAGCTACCATTACGGTGTCCCCGCTGATGCGTTTTACTTCCACTGGTGTTTTGGGGTCGATAAATCCATCAACACTTCGTACTTCAAGTACTTTTCCATCAAAATCAGCTTGGCCATATTCAGCAAGGCGAGTTATTGTAACACCTTTATCACCAATTTTTACTTGATGACGTGCACTAGGCACCTGTCCATCAATGACACTGTTTAGTGACATTTTTTTGAGTGTTTTGCTTTTCATAAACTTATAAACACCCCAACAAAATAGGAGTAAGGTGGCTATAGAAGAACAAAGACAGGCAGTCAACCCATATAATTTGTAGATATAAAAATTGGCTAATACAAGGCAGCATCCAGAAGCAATACCAGCAATGCTAACTCCTGGTAATAGGAATAGTTCTGCAACCATTAAAATAATGCCTAGTGCAAGTAATAGAATAATCACAAATAAATTCATAGTTGTTATGATTAAAGATTTGTTTGCGGTAAATGTACATAATATTCCAGAGATAACTCTAGTTGTGTACTATTTTTTTTCTAAAAGACGTATTTTTTTAGTTTGTATGTGTAGTTTCTCTTTCATTTTTGGTAGTGTGTCTTCTAGAGCTAATATGTTTTTCTTAAGGGCACTTTTTTGTTTTGAATTTGCTGTTGTAGCATAGCTATCTCGTAGTGAGTGAAGTCTTTTGCTTAACTTGGTATAGTCAGCCAAATCAACTTCGTATTCTTTGAATAATTTTCGTGCTGCTGGATTATTGAATTCACTATACTGGTGATAGGTGTGTGCATCATCTATTACAAAAGAAAATGCTAAGTTTCCCCTTTTCTTATCTGAACTTATTTGTTGGCGAACAAGATTGAGCCTCTCTAGCCCTTTCTTGTATTCGTTTTTATCAGGACGACAATGTGCTATTGGGCGCAATGTGGCAAAATTAGCGAGCAATTTTTTTGATAATTTTTCAGAGTCGTAAACTTCTCGTGCTTCGTTGGGTACAAAAGTATATACACAAACCATTCCCTCTGGCTGATATCGGTCACTAGCAAACCAACCCAATTTATGACTTGTGTCTATTACTAACATATAATCGTTTGCTGGTGAATTGAAAGGCATGCCCATGTTTTGTGGTTTTAAAAACTCACCTTCTTCGGTCATTCTTCTTGTTACAAATATATCATATCCACCAATACTCTTAGAACCATTGTTTGCAAAATATAGAGTTTGGCCGTCAGACATAAGGTAAGGGTAGTTACTATCTCCATCTTTAGAATTTACCGATTCGCTTACTGCTTTAGGTTTTCCCCAACCTTCTCCCTCTCTATGGCGTACCATTATTTTAAATAAAGGAATGGTGATAGTGCTGTCTTTGTTAATCTCTCTTGTAATCAAATCTTGTGCAGCATACCATTGCTGGCTTTCAATTTGGGGAGTATAACGAACTTCTCGAGCATTTATTTGGTTTAGAAATCCAGCAGATTCGGGTAGGGCATAGGCTTGTAAAAATTGTGCTTTATCTATCACTATAGAGTCAAGGATGGTGATTCTGCTAATTCCACGAAGCATCAAAGCTTTTTGAGTTACCTCTTTTTTTATTTGAGTGGCAACTTCTGTGTTTTTATGTTTGTCTGATAAAAAACTTATCCATTTATTCACGACGATTTCTGCATCATCAAAGCGATATAATTCTTTATATGCCCAAATTAGATGTTCATATGCAGGAGGTGTTTTTCTTGACACGGCATATTCTAAAGGTTTTATAGCTTTGTCAAGCTGCCCCAAATGAGCACAACAAGCTCCGTAAAAGAAATTGTAGTTAGCACTATTGGGATATGCTTTGAATTTTTTTGTAAAATAAGGGAAGACTTCTTCGTATTGCCCATTGTAAAATTTTTGTTTTTGTGCTGTCAAGCTTTGAGCGTTAATGTGTTGTGCGCAAAAAAATCCTAGAAAAAATAGTCCTAGGTACATGGATAAAGTGTTGAAAAAACGAGGTGTCAATTGTTGTTTTTTGTTATTCATGATTTTAATCAAATTATTACTCTTCAAAGGTAGATATAATGTGTGAAAATTCCTATTTTTGCACGATGTTTTTACTTGTGATTAAGAAATAAATCCTCAATATAATTATGACTATAAATAGCAATAAACAAAGTTCTTATTCCAAATTAATACGCAGAATAACGAAACGTTTTCATCAAGGATTGGCCGATTATGAACTCATAGAAGATGGGGATAGAGTTTTGATTGGCTTGTCTGGTGGTAAAGATTCATTGGCTTTGGTACAGTTGTTGGGACAGCGAGCCAAGATACATAAACCAAAATTTTCAGTTGTAGCATTACATGTGGTTATGACCAATATACCATATGCTGTTGATGCGGATTATTTACATGATTTTTGTGACCAACATGGCGTGCCTTTGGAAATTAGAGAAGGCAGCTTTGATTCTACAACAGATACACGTAAATCTCCCTGTTTTCTATGCTCTTGGAATAGGCGTAAAATCTTATTTGAAACAGCTCAAAGCCTAGGATGCAACAAAATAGCTTTGGGGCATCATATGGATGATATTTTGGTAACTTTGCTAATGAATATGTCTTTTCAGGGGGCTTTTAGTACGATGCCACCTAAATTGGTTATGCGTAAAATGCCTCTTACAGTGATTCGGCCGATGTGTCTTATTCCAGAAAAAGATTTACTAAACCTAAGTGAAATGGAGGGGTATCGTTCACTTAAAAAAAATTGTCCATATGAAAGCCACTCTCATCGTAGCGATATGGAAAAAATATTTAGGCAACTTGAAGAGATGAATCCTGAAGCAAGGTATAGTTTGTGGAAAAGTATGACCAATGTACAAGAGGAGCTATTGCCCAATAAATTGTCGTTGGACTAAAAAGACTACTATTTGAGTTGATCAACTATAAATACAAAAAACGGACTGTCAAATGTTGTTTGACAGTCCGTTTTTCTTCTTCAGTAAGAATAAAAAGCGGAGGGTGCGAGATTCGAACTCGCGGTACCCGAAAAGAGTACGTCAGTTTAGCAAACTGGTGGTTTCAGCCACTCACCCAACCCTCCAAAATCTTTTCTTTTCTGAAAAGCGATGCAAAGGTAGTTTCTTTGTATATATTCTCCAAATAAATGAGAACTTTTTTTATAAAAAATTCTTTATGTCTTTTTCGTAAATTTCTCTTTACGTTAAAAACAACATAAGGACTAATTGAGCAATCATAACTCGCAAAAGCATCGCCAATGGGTAAACAGCGGCGTAGGCCACGGCAGGTTGGTCATCGAGTGCATTGTCACTCGCATATTTTAATGCCATTGGATTGGCCATTGCTCCGCAAAGCATTCCGCAAGTAGTACTGAAATCAATTCTTGTCCATTGTGTCGCTATCAGTCCCACGATTAATACGGGTACAACTGTTAAAGCGAAACCTATAGCAATCCAATACATACCTTGACCTCTCATCATGGTGTCCATGAAGTGAGCCCCGCTACTTAAACCTAAGCAAGCTAAATAGAGAGACAAACCCATTTTTTGCATAAGAAGATTAGCACTTCTTGTGACATATATAAGCATGTGAAGTCTGGGGCCGAAAGTACCTATAAGTATTCCAACGATAATAGGGCCTCCAGCTAAACCTAGTCTCACAGGAGTTGTCATTTCGCTAATTGGAATTGGTACAGCCCCAAGAGCCAAACCAAGTACAAGACCAATAAATATAGCGAAAAGATTGGGCTCATTAAGGTGTTTGACGCGATTCCCTAATACATTTTCAACTTGTTTAAGTGCTTCTCTTCGTCCAACCACAGTCAGTCTGTCGCCCATTTGTAAGACCAATTCAGATGTGGCTAATAGTTCTACATCTCCACGATAAATGCGGCTAATATTAATTCCGTATAGATTTCGTAGCTTTAATTGGCCTAATTTTTTACCATTCAATTTGGACCGAGTTATCACAATACGTTGAGATACTAGTTCTGAATCTAAAGCATTCCAGTCAATATCTTCTCTATTCCAATCATCTGTTTCATGCTCTCCAAATAATACCGTGAGTGCATCTACAGCCGATTCTTTAGTGGCCAATAAAATGCGGTCATGTTCCTCCAAGACCATAGTTGATGAAGGGATCAGTAACTTTTTGTCACGCCATACTCGAGAAATGACAAACTTCTTAGGAGATAACTGAGCTATATCTTTAATTTCTTTCCCATACAGTGCTGGATTGTGTACTCTGAAAGAGGTGATGATTGTATGGTTCTTTTTATCTGGCTTTTGTGCTTTTTTTGGCGATGCAAAATAGACTATTTTACTAAGCACTACCATCGCTAAGATAACGCCAACAACTCCTAGTGGGTAAGTTACAGCACAGCCCAATGTGGCTGATGTATCATCTATTCCCATTTGTGTTAGTGTTTGTTGTGCAGCGGCAAGAGCTGGGGTATTGGTTGTGGCGCCACATAAAACACCTATCATATCTGCTAAGGAAACAGAAGAGAAATGACTAAAGGCAATGCACATTATTGTACCTATCGCCACTACTGCTATTGACAAGACATTCAAGGTTACTCCGCCTTTTCTAAAAGTGCTAAAAAAACCAGGGCCAACCTGCAAGCCTAGTGCATACACAAATAGTACCAAACCGAAACTTTCGGCATAGTAAAGCATTTCTTCATTAACAGACAAACCGATATGTCCTGCTAATATACCAACAAAAAAAACGTATGTCACCCCGAGAGAAATTCCACCAATACGAAGCTTTCCCAAAGTAAGACCTAAGGCAGCAATTAAGCTCATTACCACAACGGCCTGCATGGCCGATTGCTCTATAAAAAGACTAGTTATCCAGTCCATATTCAAATTGTTGTTTTAGTTTGCCGCAAATATAGGTACTTTTCTTTGTCTATAAGGATGATTTTACAAAAAAATGCTATCTTTGCAATGATAATATTGTGCTAAACTCTTTCTTGTACCTAAAGCTATTCTTTGAGAACGAATGAGTGGTGTGATTACCGAACAATTTTGTTTGAATTATCATTATAAAAACAGAGTGAAACTATGGACTACTTACAACAATATATTGATGCCTACATGAAGCGGCTAGGCGGTGAATTGACCGCCGATAATATGGGTGTACTTACTGGTGAGCAACATGCTCTTTTATCCTTTATGATTGTACATGATGAAGTGATGGATGGTGGATTTATTCAACTTATTCAGAACGGTTATGGAGGATATATTTTTGATAATCCATTTGCAAAAGCGATGCGTCTTTTTGGAATGAAAGATTTTAGTAAACTTCTTTACAAGGTCAAGGCCTTTTATGATTTACATAAGGCCTCTTTAGAGCAAGAACGGAGTGATGAGGAGTTTATGGCCATGTACGAACAGTATGAAGTCTTTGACGAATGGGATGATATGTACATTACTGAAGAAGAAGAGTGGTGTGGTACTATGAGCGAGTATGTGCGTACACATGAAGATTCTTTTATTTTAAAATAATCATAACATGAACATATATAATAGATCTATATACAAGCAATTGTTTCATATATTGCAAATAGTTCTTTTATTCGTCAATATTGTCCTTTTGTCAAGCTGTCTGAATGATTCAGATGCCAACAAAGAAAATATTACTAACAGTGTCGTATTAGTCCACAATTCTAGTATTGGGACAACCTTTACTTTGCCAACAGGTCGAGAAGTAATTCCAACGGTTACTTCATTAGAAACCATGCGAACTACCAATCAGTTCAATGACCACGATGCAAAAGTTGCTTATATTGCTTTTCAATATGAAAATGATCAAATCACAGAAGACAAGATTTTAGACGTTGAAATGCTTTACGCTACAAGCCTAGATCGTACGGTGGAACGCGTTGATTATGTTGACGCCCCGAATGATTCTGCTTCCGTCGCTCCTATCATAACTTTAGATGTCATAGGGACAGATACAGCTGAGGATGCAACTTATGCAAGAATGCTAGGTAAATATTTGTTGATTTCTAATAGATATTTTCTAGCCAATACTTCTCATTACTTTACGCTCGTGTACAAGTCTGATGAGATAACAGCAAACTCAGACAAATTGCAGGTCTATTTACGACACAATAATAATGGAGATACAGCTTTACTCAATACGAGTTACCAATATCGTGCTATGTACCCAGCTGTTTATTGGATGGCTTTTGATTTGAGCGAGGCCTTAGAAGAGTTTACTCTTGTGACAGGGCGCAATGAAGTACCTATTCAAATTGTTACGTACAATAATAGTGTCGATTTGAATATGGAAAATGCTGAGAAAAATCTGTATACATGCACCTATAATTAATGGAATATATGACGGAACAAGAAACTAATATACATTTTGGATTTTTGATTAAACGTCTTTCTCAATTACTTTTTCATCCATCAGATGCGTGGACAACTATTCGTGATCAGGAATCTGCCGAAACAGTACAAACTCATTTCCTGTTTCCTTTTCTAGGCTTAGTAGTGCTTGCCGTATTTTTGAGCAGTATGTGGTTGGGGGCAGGATGGACTAATGCAATACGATATAGTACTGGCTACGCCATGAGTCTATTTTTGACATATTGGGGAGGTGCTTATTGGGTCGACTGGGTTTGGAAGAAACGTACTAATGGACCTTCTGCCTTGAATATGTGGAGACAAGTTATTGGTTACTCATTGCTTGTACCCATGCTGACAAAGTTGGTGAGTATTCTTAGTAGTATGAATGATTTGCTTGCTATTTTACAATTAGTTGTTGTATTGGGAAACCTATACATATTCTATATCTTATGGGAGGCATTAATCGTATTGGTCGGTTTAAAAGAAGACCACCTATTTATAGTCATGGCTATATTGGGGATTTTTTGTTTGGGATGCCCAATGGCACTCGAACGCATATTTTTATTATTGTTGAACGTTTAAAGAATTTATTCTACCGTTCATAAGCTATTGAGCTTTTTTATTATGGCAAAAAAAGATAAGAAGAACAGTCAAGGACCAATAAATATTCGCAATAAACGCGCTACTTTTGATTATGAAATAGTTGATCAATATATCGCTGGTATTGTTTTAACTGGAACTGAAATTAAATCCATCCGTCTGGGTAAGGCTAGTTTGGTCGATACCTTCTGCTATTTTACGAATGGCGAGTTGTGGGTCAAGAATATGCATATTGCAGAATATTTTTATGGATCTTTTTCTAATCATGCGGTACGTAGAGATCGTAAATTGTTATTACAACGTAGAGAATTGACCAAGCTTCAACGTATGACTAAAGAAGCAGGTTTCACAATAATTCCTTTGAGATTATTTATAAGTGAAAAAGGATTGGCTAAACTAGTGGTGGGGCTTGCGCGTGGTAAGAAGCAGTATGATAAAAGACAGTCTATTCGTGAACGTGATGACAAACGTGAAATGGATAGGCAGTTTAAACACTAAGTATTTCGAAAGAGTAAGAATCGTCTGTTTGATACACATTCTTGTGTTTCAGTGGAGTATTGTTTTTGTTTGACAGATCAGCTTTTATAAGTATGAAAAAATACAGCTTGTTTCTATTATTATTTTTAATGTCTTGCTTGTCTTCCCGAGTGTTTGCGGAAGACGGCAAAAGAAACGTGGTGTATTTAATTCATTCGTATTCACCTGCGGTACCTTGTGCCAGTGACTGGACCAATGGGATACGTCATCAATTTAAAAAGAACAAACTTGATGTAGACTTCCGAGTACGTTACTTGGATGCGAAGTATTGGTCATATGAAGAAGAAAAGGCTCATATTCGTTTACTTACCGATACGATATTGGCTAATCATGCATCCTTAGTCATTACCGAAGGCGATGAAGCCACAGCATTTTTTCTAACCTCCGGGCATGCTAAAGTTGCAGATATTCCAGTGTTGGCAATGGGAGTACAACACCCCAATGCTAATCTGATGAAGCCATTTCCACTTGTGTTTGGTTATACTTGTGAACCAGATTACTTGCATCTCTTGGAACTTTCCATAAAGTTGTTCCCCAATAATAAATCATTCTTGTGTATCAACGATGATGGGTATTTGTCTAGACAAGCTTTTCTGGATTTTCAGCGTGATTGGGCTATCTTTAATCAGCATCATTCAGGCTACACTTTGCGTGTTTATGATACGACTAAAATGACAAGCTTCGATCTTGTTACACAGCTCACATATCCTAGATATGTCAGTCATTCTATAGCGATGATTCCCAAATGGTCCCCTTTCATAGCTGTCTTAGGTAAGAATTCTAAATGCCCTTTCTTTACAAATGAAGCTATTGCTTTGCGCAATGGAGCATATGCAGCTTTGTCTCCCGATCCGTATCAGTTTGGGCAAGATGTGGGTGATTTGGCTGTAGCTTATCTCAATCATACAATAACTCCCCAAACATATGGAATACGTCCATATGGAAAGGATATTATGCAGTTTGATTACAAACAGCTGATGTTCTTTCACACCCCCTATGAAGATATAAAAAAAGAGGGCAAGGTGGTCAATTTTAATTATTACACCAAGTATCATGATCAGATAATAGCGAGTATTATTATTCTACTTATCGCTTTTTCAGTTATGATCGTGTTGATCATCATCAGTTGGCGCAAGCAACAGCGAGTGCGATTAGCTCTTTTATTGAAAGAAGAGGTGAGCAAAAAACTCTTTTCCCAAAAAGAAGAATTCGATAATATTCTGCATTCTATGAGTGACTGTTTGGCTACATATAGTATAGACAAGCGACTTCATTATGTGAATTACAGTCTTCGCAAATTGATCAATGGCAGTAATTTCCCTATTAACGAAATAGAACCTGAGAAATTTGAGGGCTTACCTGCTGGAAGTATATACAGTATTATATATGAAGATAAAAGTGTGCTTGAAGAACTTCTGGACAAGACGCTTGCTTCCAAAAATCCGATGGATATACCCAAAGGTGCTTTTATACAATTCATTGAATCCGACCAAGTATATCCAATATCTGGTAGTCTGTTTCCTATCATTTCGAATCAAGAAATAGTGGGTGTGGCTCTAAGTTTTAGAAATATAGCTGAAGAAGAGATCAATAAGCATTTGTTTCATTTAGCTGTGACAAATGCTCAAATCATTCCATGGAGATTTTCTTTTGCTACCAATCAGTTTACCTTTTTAATGAATAGTCTCGAAGCACTTGGATATGGTGAAGTGACACTTTTGGATCTTTCTGGTTTGAAAGAAAAAATACATCCAGATGATTTTGAGAGAGTAAAAACGATGTTTACCTGTATGCATAAAGACAAACCCAATACCTTCCAAATACGTATCGCCGATGTGTACGGTAAATATTATTGGTATGAGGTGTCTTGTTCTTATATGGTAGGTGTTGTCGATAATAAAAAGAACTATCATATAGTAGGAGTATGCCAGAATATCCAACAATATAAAGATTCGGAACAAGTGTTGATTCAATCTAGAGATGCAGCTCGAGAGGCGGACAAGATGAAAACTGCATTTTTGGCCAATATCAGCCATGAGATTCGTACCCCATTAAATGCGATTGTTGGATTTACCTCTGTGCTTCCTGATATTTTGCCATCAGCTTCTAAGGAAGATGTTGATATGATGGTTGATTCTATACAGACAAACTCTGATTTGTTGCTTAGTCTAATACGTGATGTGATGGATATGTCTAGTATTCAAAGTGATTCGATGAATTATACATTCAATGAGTATCAATTAAATAGACTCTTGCATGCTACTTATCAATCGCATAAATCCAACTGCCCAGAGGGGGTTGATTTTGTATTGACGATGCCCGATGATCCTGGTGTCGATATTACTACTGATAATGAGAAATTGGATCATATATTAGCCAACTTGTTGACCAATGCTTTTAAGTTTACAACTGATGGAGCAGTTAAATTGGGCTACGATGTCGATAAAGAGACTAAACATATTGTGATCTATGTAGAGGATACAGGGTGTGGAATATCTTCATGTGAACAACCTTATATCTTCGAACGCTTTTATAAAACCAATGAGTTCAAACAAGGAGCTGGATTAGGATTGAGTTTATGTAAACTTATCGCAGAGAATCTAGGAGGTAAGATAACGGTGCACTCTGTTGTTGGCACAGGAAGCCGATTTGAATTGTGGCTCCCAGGGTAAAGAAGGCTGGTCGAATGCTTTTTTTATTTGATACCCAGTTTAATATACTGTTTGTAGCGACTGTCTACATCACGTACATACTGATACGTTTCTGCCCCTCTGAAATACCCAAAACGACAAACAGAATCGGTGTAATACTTCTCTTTTGACTTTAATAGAATAAAGCGTTCTACATTATTATCCCAGACAGTAGGGTCTGCGCCATACTTCTGCGCCAAAGCAATGGCATCTAAGATATGTCCTAGTCCCGAGTTATATGCTGCCAACTCAAATTTATATCTTTCCGATGCTTTAGGAACTCGTCTTTTTAGGCTGCGTTCAAGACTGTTCAGATAGTTGACTGCTCCTTTAACGCTGTATCTCGAATTCTTTTCTTGACCTTCAGGTACTCCCATAGCATGAGCTGTCGTAGGCATCAATTGCATGATCCCCGTGGCGCCGACCCATGACACAACAGTTGAGTCAAATCGACTTTCTGTATATGCAATAGCAGCCAATAAACGCCAATCCCATCCATTGGGAGTTCCAAAATCTTTAAAGTAAGCATCGTAAGGGGAAATCACATTGTTTTGAATAGATATAACTGGAGCTTTTGCTTTTAGTTTGCTCAATTCGAAATATCTTTTCATATTGGCTTGATAGGCTGGCTTCATCTCCAATCGATGACTCCAAGAATTGAGTGTGTCGGCCAAAACAGTCATCCCCTCGCCAACAGCCCATTGTGCTCGTTGATCATAACTAACAGCCAAATTTGTACGTAGATTAGGGAAGTACGTTTTGTTGTATTTGGCCACATCTTCATCTGCGATAGTATAGCCTATCTTGCCAAACGCAACTTTAGTGATGAGCTCTTCTGCATTTAGACTATCTGATGGGATATACACGATGTCTATGCCGCCGCCTAGTTCGTCTTGAAGATTAGCGATACGTTCGCAATATTTTTTTTCAGAGACATATATTTTTTCTCCCACTAGCTGAGTCACGTCATTAATTTGTCGTTGACCTGCATTGCGTTGAACAAGCACTTGGTGAGATATACTTTGCGGTCCACAATATATAAGACTATCTTTCCAGCTTTGATCAATAGGAAGGTAGTAGCCAATAATGTCAATGTCATGATGTTGAAGCATCTCAAAAAGCCCTTTTATGTCTTTGGCTGTGTAGATCTTTAGTTCCACGCCTAAATGTTGGGCACATTGTTCAGCAAGATCATATTGCCAGCCCATTGGTTCACCTCTATAAATGAAATATGAAATCCCACTATATACAGTGCCCACACGAAGGGTATCACGACCTATGATATTTTGGATGCTATTTGGTTGGGTATCTATCGCTTTGTTTTTAGGATGATAGATGGTGAAAGAGATGATCACTGCGAGAACTGCAAGAAAAAGAATCACTCTTTTTCTTGCATTCTTACTATGTATTAGTTTTGATGTCCACTGAAAGTGAGCTCTCATTTTACATATGCTTCTTGATATACATGCGCAAAATATCGATAGCCACATGATTACTACCACCTTCTGGTACAATCAAATCTGCATATCGTTTGCAAGGTTCAATAAATTGCTCATGCATGGGTTTAAGTACTTCAGTATATCGTTCCATAACATCTTCGGCCGAACGACCTCTCTCTTCAATATCTCTTTGAATAACTCGGATGAGGCGTACATCTGCATCGGTGTCAACAAAGACTTTAAGGTCCATTAATTCACGTAAGTTTGGATCACTAAGAGCTAGAATACCTTCAATGATAATAACATTGAGTGGCTTTATGTGGATTGTTTCAGGCTGACGTGTACACGTAATATAGCTGTATGTGGGTTGTTCGATAGATTTGCCCTCTTTCAACATTCTTACATGGTCTGAAAGAAGTTCCCAATCAAAAGCTTCTGGATGGTCAAAGTTGATATGACGACGTTCTTCCACAGGTATATGGCTGCTGTCTTTGTAGTAGGAGTCTTGAGGAAGAAGTACGACTTCACCAAGGGATAAACTTTCAATAATTTTGCGCACCACAGTTGTCTTTCCTGAGCCGGTGCCGCCCGCAATACCGATAATTAACATCTTAAAGGGAGGATTTTTCAGAGGTTTTATTTATTTTTGTACGGAGCTATTCAAATGGGTAAAACCATTTCCCTTTTCGTATAGCCGAGCAAATATAGTAACAAATTAATTGACTGCCAAATTATGATCAAGCACAATGTATTATTTAAGCTAAATGAAGATTTGAGCGCCGCTCAAATCACAAAACTTAAGACAGATTTTAAAAATGCAATCGAAGCATTGCCTAATGCTATTGATGTGATTCAATCTATAGAAGTGGGCTTTAACGAGAATCCTGAAGAGTCTTTTGACATTGCACTTATGTGTGAAGTGGCTACTATGGAAGATGTCGCTATTTATGCTAAACACCCCGCACACATCAAAGCTGCGAGTATTATAAAAGACCATGTTGTTTATCGTGCATGTGCCGATTATTCCGCGTAATTTATTTAAAACTAAGAACCACTTAATTATATATGAAAAAATTATTCCCCCTTCTTTTGCTTCTTTTTACTTTATTGTCGCCTGTAGCTATGCGGGCACAGTTGAGTGAAGATCCCGTCCATATAGATGTGCAGATTCAAAAACGTTCGGCTAAGAGATATCAAATATTAGTTCAAGCTACTATTGCATCAGGTTGGCATATGTACTCTACTAGACTTGGTGATGGACCGACTTCGGCGGCAATACATATTGAAAAAATCCTAGGAGCACATTTAGATGGGATGTTCTTGCCAGCGGGAACTGAAATAGAGGCTTATGACGATTTGTTTGCCATGAAAGTGCGCTATTTTGAGCACAATGCGGCGTTTACACAAAATGTCATTTTAGATCGAGAGGATTATTTAATTGAAGGATACTTCCAGTACGGTGCGTGTGACGATGAGAGTTGTTTACCTCCTACATCAGTCGATTTCTCTTTCTCTCATGGAGATGTTGTTGCGTTAGAAAAAGCAGTTGCTAAAAAATCAGACGAAGCGGGTAAACCGGTAGATTTGTCTACATTGAAGACCATAAAAGTACAGAAATCAGATAAAAAGGGGAGTGTTACACCTGTTAAAAAGATAGAGGCCAAAAAAAGGTCTGCTATTGGTGGAGCTTTGTGGACGCCTGTTATTGAAGAACTAAGCGCTTTTGATACTCATAAAGAGACGAAAGACCATTCTTGGATTTTCATCTTCTTGGCAGGTTTTGGTGGCGGATTACTTGCTTTATTGACACCATGTGTATGGCCTATTATCCCTATGACGGTTAGTTTCTTTATAAAACGTACGAAGGATAGAAGCAAAGGAATACGCGATGCTGTCTCATATGGTATATCTATTATTGTTATTTATTTGGTGTTAGGGCTATCTATCACTTTAATTTTTGGTGCTAGTGCACTCAACTCCTTAGCAACTAATGCTATTTTCAATATCTTATTCTTCGCCATGCTTGTGGTATTTGCAGCTTCTTTCCTTGGAGGTTTCGAGATTACCCTGCCTAGTTCATGGTCCAATGCGGTAGACCGTAAGAGTGAAGAGACGAGTGGGATGCTTAGCATCTTTTTGATGGCGTTTACATTGGCATTGGTCTCTTTTTCATGTACTGGTCCAATCATAGGTTTCCTTTTAGTAGAAGTATCCACAACGGGTAGTGTTGTTGGACCAGCTATTGGAATGTTTGGATTTGCCCTGGCATTAGCTTTGCCATTTACATTGTTTGCGTTATTTCCTACATGGTTGAAACGAATGCCCAAATCAGGTGGATGGATGAACGTTATGAAGGTAACTCTTGGATTCTTAGAGTTGGCATTTGCCCTGAAATTCTTATCAGTAGCCGACTTGGCATATGGTTGGGGAATATTAGATAGAGAACCTTTTCTTGCATTATGGATTGTCATTTTTGGTCTCCTAGGCGTGTATTTGTTGGGGATGATTAAATTCCCACATGATGATGACAACAATAAAATAGGTATCCCTCGATTCTTTATGGCCTTGTTGTCATTGGCTTTTGCAGTATATATGATTCCAGGATTATGGGGAGCACCATTGAAAGCGATTAGTGCTTTTGCTCCTCCTATGCAAACCCAAGATTTTAATTTATATGATAAAGAAGTGCATGCACAATTCGAAGACTACGAAGCTGGGATGGCTTATGCTAAATTGCACAATAAACCAGTAATGCTTGATTTTACAGGGTATGGTTGTGTCAATTGTCGTCGTATGGAATTAGCTGTGTGGACAGATCCTACTGTATCTAGCATCATCAACAAAGATTATGTGTTGATTACTTTGTATGTGGATAATAAGAAACCATTACCAGAGAAACTGAAAGTCATAGAAAACGGTAAATCTCGTACTTTGCGTACTCTTGGTGATAAGTGGAGTTATTTACAACGTGTGAAGTTTGGAGTCAATGCACAGCCATTTTATGTGCTTGTTGACAATGATGGCTTACCGTTGGAAGGTGCGTACAGCTACAATGAAAGTATTCCTGAATATGTGCAATTCCTAAAAGCAGGATTGAAGGAGTATGAAAAGAGATAAGCCACTGTGGTGCTATATCGTATAATAATAAAGGCATGCCGAGAAATTTATCGGCATGCCTTCTTTTTTGTTTCTATATAAGGAAAGTAAGTGTCCGATGAATCACACCATATGATAACGTTCCCCCTGCACTAAGGGAGGGGTCAACATGCTCAAGAATGCGGTTAAATGAGAAAAAGTGATAGTCATGAGAATTTTTGACACGACTTTCTCACTCCTGTCCTTTTGAGGTCTATTTCCAGTTGGCAGGCAGTAAGCTGTGTAGATCTTCTTTGCTTTGAGTCATGTAAGGAATCTTGGTCATGACATGAGTTAGCCACTCTCTGATATTGACATCGTTATGCTTACACGAGTTGATTAGCGTAAACATGATAGCTGTGTTTTTAGCTGAGTTGTGGTTGCCACAGAATAGGAAGTTCTTTCTTCCTAGTGTTAGTGGGCGTATGGCATTTTCTACCATATTGTTGTCAATGAGCAATGCTGGATTTTGAAGATATACTCTGAGCTTAGGTATCAAGCTATACGTATAAGACATGGCTTTGCCTAAGGTACTCTTTGGAAGTACCTTTTTATAGTTTTCTTCTATCCATGTTTCTAGTGCATCAATAATAGGGGCAGCAAGACGTTCCCTTTCCTCGAGGATTTCCTGTGAAGAAAGAGTTTGCTCTTTGATTTTGGCTTCAATATCATATAGAAGGCTGATTTGAGATAATGCGTGTTGGGCAAGTGTCTTGTTTTGCTTTTGGGCATCGAAGAACTTCCTTCTGATATACGCCCAGCACCGTGTGCTACCCACATATACCGTTTGGCAGCCATGTGTTTGCTCTTATCAATAACAGGTAGCACTGTTTCGTCCATTTGGATGTAGTCACTAGCTAAGACTTTTTTTTAACTAAGTTATAGAGTGGCTCCAATAAATTAGCTGATGCATTGTACCAATCATTGATAGTTGAGGAAGAGAGCTTAACACCTAGTTGCTTGAACTGCTGAATTTGTCTGTAGAAGGGTAAGTGAAAAGCGTATTTTTGCTGAATCACCTCGGCTAGTAAACTAGATCCTGCCATACTTTTATTGACAGGTAAAAGAGGCATTTTAGCAATGGCTATAGCAGGATGTGTTTTATCATCTTCTTGATTGATTAAAGCATACTTGGGTCGTATTATATGGCGTACATACAGCTTGCCCGGAGTGAACTCCATCACTTTGGTTTCTTCCTGACCTATGCGCTTGTATTTGGTCAAGTCGATTTGCTCTGCTTCAATGGACTTCTTCGACTACAGGCAAGTCTTTCATGATGTCTTTGCGAGGAGCACCCGTTTCTTTTTAATACACCTTACTTATCATGTGTAGTAGAATCTACTTAACACGAGTAGTAATACCTGTTTATCATGTGTAGCAGGATCTACTTATCATGATAAGCAAGTCTTATTTAACGGTTCGTTTCACGATGTATACTTCTTGAAGATTGCGTAGATAAGCAATAATATCGTTGAGCTCATATACTGAGTGTACGGCGAAATCAATATGGCAAGTTACAATCTCATCTTCAGATATACTATCTACTCTATCCATATTGAGTCCATGTTCAGTAGAAATCGCATGAATGATATCTGCCAATAAGTGCTTACTGTTTCCAGCAATCAGTTGCAAAGAGACAGGGTATAGATTACCTGGATGAGGCTCTAGTTTATAGTCTATGATTGTATCGCCTGCTTGAGCAGCTTTGCTAATTGCCTTAGTGCACGCACGACGGTGTACTTCTAGTTTAGGCTGATCTGCTTGTTTAAATGCAACCACCTCTTCTCCTGGGATAGGGGAACAGTATGGACACAAACGAAAGTCTGGTTGCAAACGATTGGCTTGTTTATGCAAATAACTACTGATTTTTTGACGTGCCTTATAGGTGCGGGCATGTTCCATCCAGTCCGTTTTGACACAAGGTGTTTCACTGACGTGAATGTCTACGATATCTCCACGATGAAGCACACGTTTGACTGAAGACAATTCCCCATTGACATGGGCATATTTAGCCAATATCCCCACGTTGGTATGGATATCAAAAGCCAAATCCAGTACAGTGCTGTCTTTAGGCAGTGAACGAATATCTCCCTTAGGAGTTAGGATGTAAATATCATCATTATATAGATTCGTCGTTACTTGTTCCATGTAATTGCCTGTGGCTCCATGGTAGGCAATATCTTGTAGTTGTTTACGGAATTTTTCGACCCATGTTTCCGCATTGTTATTGCGTTCTGTAAGACATCCACGATGGTGCTTGGCCATCATGCGATTGGATGATATATGCACTTCCTCCCATCCACTACGTTGATTGAGTAGCTCTACATGTAAACTTTGATACCCATTCTCCTTAGGGGCATTTATATAGTTTTTCAGTGTTTTGGGCTTGTCTTTAATTTGATCAGTAAGGACTGAGTATATTTCTAGCGCACGTACTTTTTCTTCTTCCAAAGAAGAGTCATATACGATAGTAAAGAAGTGCTTATGATTGACTTGAGAAGCATCAATCTTTTTCTCGTTGATACGTCTGTATATGCTACACACAGGTCGTCTTTCTACAAGAACTTGAGCATTTAACTGGTGTGCTTGCAGTATGTTTTCTACTTCTTCTTTAAAAGCTTCGATTCCATCTTGAGCCTTGATATATTCTGCTTCTAAGTATTCTTGTAGATGTTGATATTCTAGTGGTGTGCGATAACGCAAAGATAGATCTTCAAGTTCTTTTTTAACGTCATATAGTCCAAGACGGTTGGCCAATCCTGCGTAAAAATAATCCGTTTCTGCGGCAATCTTTACTTGCTTGTATGATGGCATATTGTCCAATGTGCGCATATTATGTAGACGATCGGCCAATTTTATCATAAGAGCTCGAATGTCATAATTGATTGATTCGAGCATATGTTTGAAGGTGTCTACTTGAAGAGACACTTCGTAATTGTCCTTCTTGTGTTTTGTGACGGCTTGTACCAATATGGCCACCGACTGACCGAATAGTTCACTGATATCCTCTTGACTGTATTTTGTGTCTTCAATGATGTCGTGTAAAAAAGCAGCACAGATCGCATCGACTCCCAACCCAAATTCTTTTGTCACAATGGTAGCTACTGCCACAGGGTGACTAATGAATGGTTGTCCAGATTTACGCTTTTGTGTGCCGTGAGCTGCACAAGCAAAATCAAATGCTTTTTGAATACGATTGATCTCTTCCTCGTTCATAGATAATTTTGAACGACAAAATAGGATGAGTTCTTTGAGCTCTTTTTTTACATTCTCCATACTAGTTGTTTTTGATCCTGCTACAAGGATGATGTGTTTGTGTAGACTCGTCATCTAGCTATAGCCCAACAAATATAAGAAAATAAAAGAAATTTGACAAAAAGCTCGATTAAAAAACTCTTACTTTTTACTAGAGTTCCTATTCATTATGAGGGATGCACTTTGCTATTTGGGTTTTTCTAGCAAGAATCGATGTGTTGATATTGACAAAATGTAAGTTGCTCTAAAAATCAGGTAGTGTCTCAATGCTTATGATTTCTTGCGTGATAGGGTGGGTGAAACGTAATTGAGCTGCGTGGAGATGCAACCTATTAGCTGATTCACCATATAAAGGATCGCCCACAATAGGAGCATTGAGTCCTAATGGATGTGCCATATGAACCCGAAGCTGGTGTGTGCGACCTGTGTGCGGAAAAAGACTGATACGTATGTGGTAGTGATCCTGTGAGAGAATTTTATAGGTGGTGTGTGCAGGCTTACCACGTTCAAAATCTACCTTCTGTCTTGGCCTATCTAGATGATCCAAGATAAGAGGAAGGTAGATTTCGCCTGTTTCTTTAATCTTTGAGACGATTTTAAGTTTAATATCTGCAAGGTACATCTTATGAATGGAGCGTGCAAG
Organism: Bacteroidaceae bacterium; assembly: GCA_963668535.1. Classification (GTDB taxonomy): domain Bacteria; phylum Bacteroidota; class Bacteroidia; order Bacteroidales; family Bacteroidaceae; genus F22. The sequence goes on along the minus strand of OY764867.1, from coordinate 243,655 downwards.
AAACTGCGCTTGCAGAAGCTGATGGGTTAGTTTATCCTTAGCCACAAGCAGGAGTCCCGATGTGTCCATATCCAAACGGTGTACGATCAATGGTCCCGTAATCTCTGGATATTTTTCTTGAATGATGGAATATACCGAAGCATGTGCCGAGTGTTTGCCTGGTGCAGATAATAAGCCAGCAGGCTTGTTGACTACCATAAGATATTGATCCTCATACTCCACAGTGAGTTGGTTACTGAGGTACTGGGGAGTTGTTGAAACCAATGGATTGGGGTCAACAGTAAGACCTTGGAGCATATGCCCAAGGATAGGCAGACACTTGCCTCGACATGATGGATAGTATTGCCCATGATGACGAATCTCTGTCTGTGGCGAGTTGCCCCACCAAAATTCAGCCATACATATAGGATGCAATCCATGTTGGTAGGCATATTGCAGGAGTTTAGGAGCACAACATTCCCCACTTCCTGCAGGAGGAGTTTTGTGTGCGGTATCTTCAAAAATAGCACACAGCCCTTTAGGATCTCCATGTGCATTGAGCATTTGAAATTGATTGAATAGCTCTTGTTGCAGAGCGGCTGATCGCTGCTTGCGCTCTTCTTTTAACTCCTGAATGCACATCTCTATTGTTTCAAGTGAAGATTGGCGTTGCGAAATACGTTCTTTCCATAAACGTTTTAAACGCACTAACTCTGCTTTTTGGAATTGACTTTCCCAAACAAGCTTTTGAATATCTTCTGAGGATAAATCTTGTTGACGCAATGCGTTGCGTCTAGCTCTATCTTTTTTGGCTTGATCCTGCATGAGTAAGATCTCTTGACGTGAGATTTTCTGCATTTCTTGCAGTTGTTGCCTTTTGTCTTGATATTCAGCACTCTCTTCAATGTCTTTTATGGCTGTATTGATAGCTGAAATCTGTGTCTCTTCTTGTTTGAAGAAACCATCTGGACGTAATAAGTCGTAGACTGGTGGCACGAAGTATTCGTGGGTGTTATCACCGTCTAATAAACCCGAAAATGCAGCTAAAAAGCCTAGCCCTTTTTCGTGCTGGACAACAAGTACGCCAAACATTTTCCCTTCTTGAAGTACCTCTTTCCACTGTGTTTGTGTGCAGAGGTAGTCTTGAAGTTGCTCGCTTGCCAAAATACTTAATGCGTGAGGCGTATAGTGGAAAGGATAGGTGAATGCCTTGGGCAAATCTATTTGACTGATGTCTTGATTGAAAGGATGGATCATATTGTAAAGAAGAGTAGGGAACTATGGCAGTACGTACTGCCATAGTTCCTCTACTCGTAGTAAGTTACATGTTTCGTCTTAAGACTGATTGTTTGTATACACAATATGCAAAGTTAAAATTGCTGTGTATAAAATAGTCTTTCTCATGGGGGTGGTTAATTGGTACCCACTTCTCCAATCTCTCCGTTATCGCTGATGCCATCTCCACTTCCTTGCGTACCTGGAGTGACTGTGATAGTCACCGTTTTAACAATAGCTGGTTGTGTACCATTCTGAAGAGTAGCTGTAATAGTCGCAGTACCTTCATTGTTGGCCGTAACCAGTCCACTGCCATTTACAGAAGCAACCGTTGAATTGCTTGATGACCAAGTGACTGTTTGATACGTTGCGTTGCTTGGAGTGACTGTATGATGTATTTGTACGGTTTGTCCCGATTCTAATGTCTTTGAAGTAGGAGTAATACTTAAGTCTGTCGTAAATATGGTTTCAGCTATTACCGCTACAGTACATTTTGCTTCAAGTTTTCCTTTGTCTCCATTGTCGAGTGTAGCTGTAATGATGATAGTTCCCGTGTTAACAGGCATAATTTTTCCGCTTCTGTCTACTGTCGCGATATTTTCGTTAGATGAAGAGAAGGTCACAGTATTGTATGTCGCGTCGCTTGGCAGTACAGTAGCATATAAATAAGCTGTTTCTGTTTGCTCAAGACTTATGGAAGATTTATTGAGCGTTAGGCTTGTAGCATATTTGACCACTTCAACTTCACAACTTGAAGATACTTCTGAGTTATCGGCATTCTTAACTGTAGCGACGATGGTTGCAGAACCTGTCTTCTTCGCTTCAACTAATCCATTATTTACTGAGGCAATGCTAGTATCTGATGATGTCCATGTAATGGTTTGAGAAGTTGCATTAGATGGTGATACAGTGGCTACTAGTTGTTTTGATTGTCCAAGCTCAATCGTAGCTGACTCTTGCAAATCTATTGATTCTGCGTCGATAATAGTTGCTGGTTTTTCGCTAACCGTTATGTCATATTCATCTGTTTTACCTAGAGCACTTGCCTTAATGGTCGCTGTACCAGCTGCAATGGCAGTTACTGTACCAGAACTGTTGACTGTAGCAACGCTCTTATTTGATGATGACCAAACAAGATTCGTTAGTGTAACTGTGGATGGATTGGCAGTTGCAGTTAACGTTATCTGTTGTCCAATAGTTAGCGTCGTGATAGTACCTAGGATATTAATTGCTTGCAGTGTTGTAGGAACATTTGGTTCATCTTTTCCACCGCTACCACCACATGATGACATAAAGAATACCATACTTGCGAGTAGGATGCTGGCTAATCGTATAGAGTGTCGAAATTGTTTCATTATACTTGTTTCTTCTGTTATATAAATCATATGGTTATTGTCTCAAAGTTGTATGGTGGTGATTGTGTTGTGTACATAGTGGAGGACACACTGAAGTATGAATCTCAATATCTGGATTGGGCTCAAACTTCACTCTCTCAACACTGCGTGTGCTGTACCCTTCGTGTGGAATGGTTGGTGAATGGGCTATTGCATAGCGCATACGCTCTACTTGACCAGCAGTAAATCCTTGGATATCATCCCAGAAATAATAGTAGTCCATGATATTAGAGCCCTTAAATGCGTCACTAGCATGACCGTCATATGCATATTCAGAAGCACTGTTTTTAGGTAATCGCCAGAATATTTGGTAATAGCCTGTTACGAGCGCATCTCTATTAGGGAAGAAAGCAGAAGCTGTACTTCCAGTACCTTGTAGAGCTGTGTATTCGTCGTAATAATCCCAGAATTTATTCGCAAAAGTGACATAAGTATCTCTGTCATAGTTGGGCGTATCGCTCACACCATCATCCCCATTTGTTCCAGGTCCATCATCAAAAGTGTGATGTAAACTTAGGTAGTGACCAATTTCGTGAATGGCTGTGTTGACGAGGTCTGTATTGACAGTAGGTCCATTGCCATCTGCATCATACATCAATACAGAGTTGAGAGTGACAGATTGCATCGAGTTTAGGTTATTAAAGTCATAACCATAATCTAATGTGTAGAAATTGCCAAGATATTCTCTATCAACATCTGGACGCATATAAGCTAAGTTAGATACACCAGCGATATAAGTATTTTCATCTCCATCATTATCGACAAATTCAAAAAGGAAAATGTTGATATATTTGTTTTGTGGCCACAGAAGACTGTGATCTTTCTTATCTTGTTCTGAATTAGGGTAATCAAAGTTCAAGAAGTCATGTGGATCAACATTGGCGTTATCTACCTGTTCCATGATGACCCCTGATGTTGGATTGCCATCAGGATCATTGGTTGCCAATTGTAATCGTATATGAGTGTCAAAAGTATTGATAACCACTCCCTGACTATTGTAGTTCTTCGTGTGTTCATATCGGTTGTTCAAACTGTCTATGAAAGCTTGTCCCATTGCTGTGGTAAAGCCTTCTGTGTTTGTTGAACCATCTTTTAAGATGTGTAGAACAACAGGCAGGATGTGATTGATTGGCTGTTGTTGGATACGAATCATTTGTGTAGAACCACCAGCTGTCACTGTAACAGTTGCATAACGCCAGCTGTCGGATGTGTTGGCAGCAATTTGTAGTGTCGTCCCAGTTTTAGAGCTTCCGGTACTTGCGGAAAGACTTACCCAATCGGCATTAGATTTTGCAGTCCATTGTATGTTCTTACTCAATTCTAAAGGTAAGGTATAACTGTCTTTATCTACTGTATATAGATAGCCCAACTGTTTGGTAATAAGATATGGAGAACGACTCGCACTTGGTATGTCAATGGTGAAATCGCTAGCAATGTCATCTTCTGAAACGCTTGAAAAGAGTTTCCATACAGAATGAGCCGCATAAGCACTTGAGCTACCCGTTGGTACGACTAGTTTGGTGCTGCTGTACATAGTAGAATAAAAGCTATCTGAGGTAACCTCAATTGCATTTGGATTGGTTTGAGGAACGACAAGTTCGCTGAGCGTTTTAGTCCACCCGAAAGCATATGAATCAATATTACTAATCGTACTAGGAAGAACCAAACGAGAAATATTCGTTGCTGTATTGATACTGTATCGATCTAGAGAAATAACGCCCTCAGGAATTTCTACTGTACTATTGTTTGTTGTTGGTAAACTAAGGTTGACTAGTAGATCGCCATTTTTACTCAAAAGGTGTGACTCTTTATCTGTGTAGTAGTTGTTGTCTTTGCTAACATTCCATGATAAATGACATAGTTGTGAGCTATATCCAGATATATCATCGGCCTCTGGACCAACACCAATTTGTGTTTTGCCTGTAGTGTCTTTTATATATACAAAGCCATCAAAGTTTATGTCACGAAGATGGTCGGGCAATTGAATCCAACTAAAGTATCCTCGGTTGTAATTATCGTCTCCAACACGGTTGGCAAAAGCGTCTTCACTAAGAGAAACTACTTTTCTTAAGTGAATATCTTTGGTCATATCAATCGCTTGTGCAGTCGAAGTATATGTGTTCCAATGGGTTAAGGTATCACCATTGGATGATAGTTGATAATTGGATGCTGCATATTTCTCACCGACAGCTTGTAGGGCGTATTTTACAAGGTATTGGTGCCCAGCTTCTATCTGTAAACTGATATTATTGGCTTCCGCATAATAATAGTCAATCTCATCACCGCTTGTTGTTACGGCAATGGTCAAATTTTGGCTGGTTAGAGTGGTTGGAGCCATCATCATGTATGCTCGCAAAACTCGGTCACTGCCTATTGTTACATTAGACAATGCTAGAGATTGACGGTGGGTCATCACATTTTTTGTTTGATCGTTAGGACATAAATCAGCTATAAAGTGGTTTTCACCAGGAGGTAGAAGAAGCTCTAGCTTTTCTATATTACCTTGGTATCCTTGAGGGAGTGTAAGTTCAAATTTTATTTGTGCAGCTAGATGCGCAAATGTAAGATGAGATGGCGTACTAGATGTTGTCTCTGCCATCATATAGGTGTATTGAGTCAAATTGTTTGTCTGAGCATTCCCATTTTGTTTTTGTCCATAAAATGGTAGGATCAGATTGGCATATCCAATAGCGTAACCGATATTGGTATTGGATGCTGGATAAAAGGCTCTATTCATGCCAGTTGTCGACGTCCCTGTAAAGGTCGCATTGGATGAACCAGCACCACTTGTTAATGTAAAAGTGGTACCAGCCGATTCGTCGTTGAAAAATCGGAATGCATCCCCATCGCTCCATGTCAACTCTTTACTGTTTTCACCTTCATAAGCCATTCTAGTTGTTGCTAGTGAGGCTTGTATAGTAATGAGTGAATGATCTGATTTTTGAGTAATTACATCGTCATCAGTACAACTTGACAAGATATTAGTTATTGCAATCAGCCCCAGTGCTGATAAAACTATGAAATAAATACACCTTTTGTTAATCATCTTTTGTCTATTGGTTAAAACTAAATTATATCATACTATTGTTTTAATGAAAACAACTCTTTTTTAAAGGACTCAACAAATATAGCTAATATAGTTGAATATGGGCAAGGCGTGGATGTTAATTCTGTGAGATAAGCTGTTTTTTTGAGTGTGATGGTGCACATGCCGTACATAAAGTAAAAGTGCTTCGTTGTGTTAAAATGGTAAATAATGTAAAATGTATAAATAAAATAGAGTTAATATTTTGTCAAATGCATTTTATGTAATAGTTTTGCGCTAACAAGATTGTTAATAGAAAAATGAAGAAGTAAAACCCAAAAAAAATCATATGCAATATGGACAATAAAAGTACCAATAAAAAAGAAGCCATTTTAGAAGCAGCAGAAAAATTATTTATGACACGTGGTTTTGCTGGGACCAAAACAATGGCAGTTGCAGCCGAAGCAGGTGTGACGCATGCGATGCTTCATTATTATTTTAAAACAAAAAAGCAGTTGTTTGAACATGTGCTTGTGACCAAGGTGCACCAAATGATGAATGAGTTGATAACTTCCTTTTCTAATAGTGATTTACCAATAAAAGAACGCATTGCATTAGGAGTGGAAAGGCACTTTGATTTGATCGCTAAATCGCCCGATCAGCCACGTTTTGTGGTCAACGAGGTGTTTAATAATCCTGATGCGCTTCCTGTGTTCATGAAATGCTATCGAGAAATGATAGATGCTCTGAAGGATACTTTTCTTGTTGATCTGCAAGAGGCTATTGCTAGGAAGGAAATTCAACCCATAATGCCTGAGCAACTCTTACTCACTGTTTTTTCTTTGAATGCAACCTTGTTTATGGCAAAGCCTGTGTTAACAGAAATGTTATCTGATACAGGTGTTGATTTTTTTACTTTTTTAATTATGCGTCGTCATGAAAATGTTAGAATGATTATGAACCGTTTGAATTATGAATAAAGTTATATATATACTATTATGGAGTATGCTCTTTACGATCCCATTGGCTGCACAAAAACGTGAGGTGACTATTGAGCAATGTTATGAGCTGGCTAAGAACAATTACCCTGCTATTCATCAATATAAATTGATTGAAGAGACGGCAGCATTTAATTTGGCCAATGCACGGCGAATGTATCTACCTCAAGTAGACGTCTATGCACAAGGTACCTATCAATCCGATGTGAATACTTTGCCTGCCCCGATGAAACAGAGCTATGAGCAAGCAGGACTGTCTGTTGATGGATTGAATAAAGACCAATATCAGATTGGTTTGAATTTGCGACAATCTATCTGGGATGGTGGTAAAATCGCGGCCAAAAGAAAGGTGATTCGTGCTCAAAAAGAAGTGAGTATTCGAGAAATTGACGAAAAAATGTATGCTTTAAGAGATCGAATCAATGCTTTGTATTTTGGTGCATGTATGCTGAAACAGCGTAGTGATCAGAATGTTCAAGTGTATCAATTGCTGAGTAAGCATGTGAAGCGTATGGAAGCGGCATTAAAAAATGGTACAGCTACACGTACGCAGCTAGATCAATTGTTAGCTGATCGTGTGGCTAATGAACAGCAACAAGCAGAAATAGATACGTCATTACGTGCTTATTTGCATATGCTTGGGGTGTTTATTGGTAAGACGATTGGTATTGCAGAACTTTCTTTGCCTAAGCTTACGGATGTTGTAGGGCTGCAGAACAACCGTCCAGAATTGCATACCTTTCAAGCTCTGCAAACGTTATATACTAATCAACGCAAACAAGTGTTTGCCGATCTTAAACCTAAGTTGTCGATTTTTGGTAATGGATATTATGGTAATCCTGGTCTGGATATGTTTGAGAGTATGTTGGATGCTGATTGGACGTGCAATTATCGTGTTGGTGTTTCAATAAAATGGAATCTTTCTGCTTTATATACACATAAGGACAGATTGAGGATTTTGGATCGGAAACAAAAACAAGTTACAGTGCAAGAGGATGTGTTTAGATTTAATACCCGTCTTCAAGAAACTCAAGATATGCAGGAAGTGGAAAAAATGCGTCAAATTTTAGCCAAAGACGATGAGTTGATTCAATTGCGTCGTCGTATTCGTGAAACAGCTGAAAAACAATTTAAGCTTGGTGTTATAGTCGCAAGTGATTTGTTACGAGAAATTACAGCAGAAAGTAATGCACAACGACAACAAATAGAACACCACGTTGGATTATTATCATCAATTTATAAACTAAAATATACAGACAATGCGTACTAAAAAAATAATTTATTCGATAGGGAGTAGTATGCTTACCGTTTTACTATTATCATCGTGTCATTCGACAGATGAATTGAATATTGCGTATGGTGAATTTGAAGCTACTGAAGTAATTGTCTCTGCGCAAACAAGTGGGCAAGTCGTGCATCTGAATGTGGATGAAGGTCAGGTGTTGCAAGCACAAGAAGAAGTGGGTTTGATTGATACGACCCAGTTGTTCCTCCAAAAGCTTATGCTTATTAAGCAAGGTGCATCTGTGCTCAGTACGCGCCCTGAAGTGTATAAACAAATAGCCTCATTGAAAACTCAGATAGCATATGCCAAGAAAGATCTAGTGCGACTAAAAAACTTGGAACTAGCCGATGCAGCTACAGAGAAGCAGGTAGATGATGCGACAACTCATTTGCAGGTTTTAATCGACCAACTGGTAGCACTTCGCAGCACATTGGCTACCACAAATCAACATATAGATGCGCAAAGTTCCGTGGTGGACATTCAAGTGGCTCAGGTGCAAGATCAAATAGAGAAGTCTCAAATAGCTTCTCCTATTTATGGAACAGTCTTAGCAAAGTATCTTGAGGCAGGAGAATGGGCTGCACCAGGTAAACCAGTTTTTAAAGTTGCCAATTTGGAGGCCATGTATCTTCGTGCTTATGTCACTTCGTTACAGCTAGAGAAAATTCAAATAGGACAGCATGTGAAAGTTGACGTAGATTATGGACAGAATGTGTTTAAAACATATGATGGTGAAATTTATTGGATTTCTGATAAAAATGGGTTTACTCCCAAAACGATACAAACAGCCGATAGTCGTGCGTCAATGGTGTATGCTATAAAAGTGCGTATAAAAAATGATGGTAGTGTCAAGATTGGCATGTCTGGTCAGATACATATCTAAAGAACATGAATACAGATTCTATTATTTATATTCGAGATATATCTCATGCATATGCTGATGTACAGGCACTTGAAAAAGTCGATTTAGATGTACGTAGAGGTGAAATCTTAGGTTTGATTGGCCCAGATGGTTCGGGTAAAACAACTCTCTTTCATATCCTAACGACATTGCTGGTGCCTGATTCAGGATGTGTGTCTATTGACGGTTTAGACGTCGTAAAAGATATGAAAGCACTTAGACATAAAGTGGGCTATATGCCAGGTAAGTTCTCTTTATATCAAGATTTGACTGTGGATAAAAATATATCTTTTTTTGCTTCTGTTTTTGGCACTACTGTAGAAGAAAATCAATATTTAATTGAGGATATCTATAAAATGCTACGTCCATTTGGCAAGCGGAGAGCTGGACGGTTATCTGGTGGTATGAAGCAGAAATTGGCTTTGTGTTGTGCGCTGATTCATGCGCCAAAAGTGTTGTTCTTGGATGAACCAACTACAGGGGTTGACCCTACGTCGCGCCAAGAATTATGGGAAACACTACAGCATTTAAAAGAGCAGGGAATTACGATTGTTGTGTCGACACCCTATACAGATGAGGCTCGTCAGTGTAGTCGTTTAGCTTTAATGCGCGAAGGATGTGTCGTGCAACTTGGGGAACCTGATGAGGTGTTAGCTCATTATCTTCAGGCTACTGGAAAGGTGCAAATAAAATCTACCGTAACATCGGATGAACCTGTTATTAAGGTGCATGATTTGACTAAGAAATTTGGTCGTTTTACAGCGGTTGACCATTTGAATTTTGAAGTATATAAAGGGGAGATTTTCGGATTCTTAGGTGCAAATGGGGCAGGGAAAACGACAGCCATGCGTATGCTCTCTGGATTGAGTGTACCGACTTCTGGATCGGCAACGCTTGCAGGATATGATATATCTCATCAAGCCGAGCAAGTCAAACGACACATTGGTTATATGAGTCAACGATTTTCCTTATATGAAGATTTAAAAGTCTGGGAAAATATAGAACTCTTTGGCGGGATATATGGACTTAGTGATAATGAGATCAAGAAGGAAACAGAGACCGTATTGAATCGTTTACAGTTTACAGATCAAAGAGACACTTTAGTGCGTGATATCCCTTTAGGATGGAAGCAGAAACTAGCTTTTGCAGTGTCTATGTTGCATCACCCAGAGGTGGTCTTTTTAGATGAACCCACAGGGGGGGTAGATCCGAAAACTAGAAGACAGTTTTGGGATTTGATTTATGAAGCAGCTGCGCAGGGAGTCACTATATTTGTGACTACGCATTATATGGATGAAGCAGCATACTGCAATCGCTTATCAATGATGGTTGATGGTCAAATTAAGGCATTAGACACCCCTCAAGCTTTAATGGAGAGTATGGGGGCTAGTTCTATGGATGAAGTGTTTCGAGCTTTAGCACGAGGAGCAACTAGAGGTGAATGATTAGAAATGTAAAGAAATGAACAGAGTATTTGCTTTTATTCAAAAAGAATTTTATCATATTATACGTGACAGGCGGACCATGCTTATTTTGCTAATCATGCCTGTAATACAAGTATTGTTGTTTGGGTTTGCTATCTCAGTAGAAGTACAAAACGTACGAGTCGCTATTGTGGGGCAGCAATACGCTCAAGACCCTCAAATGGCGGCGCGTTTATCGCAAGTGATTGATACTTCGGATACTTTTGATGTAACTCAATGGTATTCGCGCATTGCGGAGGCGAAACAAGCAATGCGTGAGGGCAAAATTGATGCAGCTATTGTGTATGGTCAAACAGGTATAGAATCTCCTAATCATAATGGAGCTATCAGTGTGATTACGGATGCAAGTAATCCTAGTACGGCTAGTACCATCGCTTTTTATCTGCAAGCGATAATACGTACAGCCAGTCTAGATAATACAGGAAGAATTGAAGTTGCTCCGCGCATGTTGTACAATCCACAATTATTGAGTGCTTATAATTTTGTACCTGGCGTTATGGGCTTAGTGTTTATATTGATTTGTGCTTTGATGACTTCGGTGTCTATTGTGCGTGAAAGAGAACAAGGAAATATGGAGGTGTTATTGGTGTCTCCTGTACGTCCATTGGTCGTTATCTTTTCCAAGATGATTCCATATTTTCTTCTTGCATGTATTAATCTTACTAGCATCTTATTTCTTTCTTACTATGTATTGAAAGTGCCTATTGCTGGTAGCTTGGTCGCAATATGTGTACTCTCTTTAATATATATAGCTTTGTCCTTGTTTATTGGATTATTAATTTCAACACTTGTAGATAGCCAATTTACAGCCATGATTGCTTCTATATTAGGATTGATGTTGCCAGTTGTTCTTTTATCGGGCATGGTTTTTCCAATTCAGAATATGCCATGGATACTTCAAAAACTATCTTGTATAATCCCAGCTAGATGGTATATATCGGGTATACGTAAGTTGATGATACAAGGTGTGAATGTGTCGGAAGTATGTACTGAATTTTCTGTACTGATAGGGATGACTATTTTGGTTGTTGCTGTGGCTTTACGTAAGTTTAAAATTAGATTATAATAGTATAGATATGACACGATTGAAATATTTACTCAGAAAAGAATTTAAGCAATTCTGGCGTCACCCTTTCTTGAAGAGAATGACTATAATGTATCCTATTTTAGTCATGTTTCTAATGCCGTTTGCGACTAATCTTGATTTGACAAATTGTGCTGTTAGTATAGTGGATCATAGTCAGACTGAATTATCTTCCCGATTGACACGTCAGATTGAAGCTTTGCCTTTTTTCAATGTTACTGGGCATTATGCTACTTATAACCAAGCAATAAAAGATATTGAGGAAGGAAATGCTACAGTTGTAGTGGAGATTCCACGCACATTTGATAAGGATTGGGTGACTAAGCAGGCACAAATATATCTGTCTGCCAATGCTGTGGATGGTATGACAGGAAATTTAGCCCTTCAATATTTGCAACAAGTTGTGCAGGCTTTTGCAGCAACGGAAATCAGTGACGCAGGAATACAAAACACATCAAATGAAAAGGCTACCGAAATGATGCCTCGTGTTTCTGTGCAATATTTGTTTAATGAAACATTGGATTATAAACATTTTATGATCCCTGGATTGATGGTCTTTGTACTCTTAATTTTAACTGGATTGTTGCCTGCTCTGAATATTGTACAAGAAAAAGAGATAGGAACTATTGAACAAATTAATGTAACTCCGATTGATAAATGGCAATTTATACTTAGTAAGTTAATTCCATACTGGGTGCTTGGCTTGACAGCTCTAAGTATCTGTTTTATTTTGTGCTTTCTAGTGTATTCTTATACACCCGTTGGTAGTTATTGGGCTTTGTATGCGATAGCTGTATTGTTTATTATGACTATGTCGGCTATTGGCATTATCATTTCTAATATATCGACTACTATGCAACAGGCTCAATTTGTGATGTTTTTCCTTTTTATGATTTTCATATTGATGAGTGGACTATTTACGCCCGTAGAATCTATGCCCGATTGGGCTCAATGGATTGCAGCTTTTATACCTCCAAAATATTTTGTTGATGGAATGCGTGCTATCTTTTTAAAAGGCAGTACACTTATAGATATACGAGTGGTCTGTGAGGCTTTACTAGGCTTTGCTTTGATTTTTGGATTGTTTGCTGTTCAGACTTATCACAAGCAGTCTTAATATTGTCAATATGAAACCCCAAATGGATGATGTATAGAGTGAAGTAATTCCATCTCTAATGGATGTTATTTATAGATGGAACACAAAGTATAATAACCAACCTGTAATTCCACACAGGACAATCATGAGTATTGGGTTCCACTTAAAAAAATAGGTACCAATAAACGTAATACCAAACAGGGCACAACTAATACCAAACTGTACTGGGTGTACAGCTAATACCCCGAAGTTTTGTGGTGTCATTAATAATAGTACAGCAGCAGCTAAAAGTCCAACTATGGTAGGCCTCAATCCTATGAATATGGCTTGTACATATGGAGAATCTTTAAATTGGGTGATGACGCGACTTACCGCATACATTAGAATAAATGCTGGTAATAACAAAGCCAGTGTACTTACACATGCACCAAGGATAGCAACCCACTCGGCACCACCTTGTCCTATGACTGCTGTATAGCCAACATAAGTTGCACAATTCAAACCTATAGGGCCTGGTGTCGTTTGACTTATGGCTACAATGTCTGTAAATTGCTCAGCTGACAACCAGTGATGGTTAGTGACCATTTCTGTTTGTATAAGTGAAAGCATTGCATATCCGCCTCCAAAGCCAAAAAGACCTATTTTAAAAAAACTCCAGAATAAATGTAGATAAAGATAGAACATGGTTTATTTTGTTTTGTTGGAAGAGGATTTTTCGTGATTGATGTCCCTGGTTACTTTTTGTCGTTCTAATTGCTTTTTATAGCCAATTAGTAGTCCGCCTATTCCAGCGACTAGTATAATCCATATTGGTGAGACACCTATGTACCATATGAGCAATGCTGAGACTACTGGGATCCAAATAGTACTCCATGTTAGTTGAGCTCGTTTGGCAAGACGTAAGGTGGGTACAGCTATAAGGGCTACGACTGCTGGGCGCAAACCTTTGAAAATAGCCTCTATTTCTGGATAGTCTTTTATTTCGCGAAAGCAAATGGCGATTACCAAAATCATTAAAAAAGAAGGAATAGCTGCTGCTGTACTTGTAACTATACTTCCCAGTGTCCCTCGCAGGTTATAGCCTATATATGTGGCTAATTTGACTGCAAACACACCTGGAAGCGATTGAGCTACGGCAACCATATCTATAAAATCTTCTTCAGAAATATATTTGCGTTTAGTAACAATCTCCTCTTCAATCAGGGGGATCATGGCATATCCACCTCCGATTGTGAATGCACCAATCTTTGCAAAAATCCAGAATAATGTGGACAAAGAAATTGTTTGTTCATTTGTTGTATTCATGCTGCAAAAGTAGCTATATTTTTTTGATAACAATATGAAATAGTTTAAATTTGTGCAGGACTATATTTTGAATAGCCTAGTACAACTTGTAGCTTATTGAGATGTTTTTTCTTTGACTTACATATGCGTCAAGTTAATAATAGATATTCTAGTAAATTAAATGGAATAAAATTGATTTTTTAACAGCTGTTTTTGCGATATAATCGTTATATTTGCGTCCCAAAACTACTAATTTTAAACAAACGTTATGAGAAATGATGACCAAATTTTTGACTTGATTGAGAAAGAACATCAACGTCAATTGAAAGGAATCGAATTAATCGCTTCAGAAAATTTTGTAAGTCCTCAAGTAATGAAAGCAGCAGGCAGTGTATTGACTAACAAATACGCAGAAGGTTATCCTGGTAAACGATATTATGGAGGATGTGAGGTTGTAGATCAAACAGAGCAGATTGCCATTGATAGATTATGCAAGATTTTTGATGCAGTATATGCTAATGTACAACCCCACAGTGGTGCTCAAGCTAATGCCGCAGTGTTTTTGGCTTGTTTGAACCCTGGAGATAAATTTATGGGATTGAACTTAGCTCATGGTGGCCATCTTTCACATGGATCTCATGTCAATACTTCAGGTATTATATATACACCTTGTGAGTATAACGTGAATAAAGAAACTGGACGTGTCGATTATGATGAAATGGAAGAGATTGCACTTCGTGAACAACCAAAACTGATAGTTGGTGGTGGTAGTGCATATAGTCGCGAATGGGATTATAAACGTATGCGTGAAATCGCTGATAAGGTAGGGGCTATTTTGATGATTGATATGGCTCATCCTGCAGGATTGATTGCTGCAGGTTTGCTAGATAATCCTGTTAAATATGCACATGTTGTCACATCTACTACTCATAAGACACTTCGTGGACCTCGTGGTGGAGTTATTTTAATGGGTCAAGATTTCGATAATCCTTGGGGTAAAAAGACACCTAAGGGAGTAATCAAGAAAATGTCACAATTGCTTGACTCTGCTGTGTTCCCAGGTATACAAGGTGGACCTCTCGAACATATTATTGCGGCTAAAGCAGTCGCTTTTGGTGAGTGTTTACAGCCAGAATACAAGGAATATCAAAAGCAAGTGCAAATTAATGCTCGTTGCTTAGCTGACGCGTTAATAGCAAAAGGTTTTGATATCGTATCTGGAGGAACTGACAATCACTCCATGCTTGTAGATTTACGCAGTAAGTATCCTGAATTAACAGGGAAGGTAGCAGAGAAGGCGTTAGTTGCTGCAGATATAACAGCCAATAAAAATATGGTACCTTTTGATTCAAGAAGTGCCTTTCAAACATCAGGAATTCGTTTAGGTACTCCAGCTATTACAACTCGTGGAGTAAAAGAGGACGTAATGCCTAAGATTGCTGAACTTATAGAAAAAGTGCTTGATGCACCAGAGGACGAAACTATCATTGCAGCTGTACGTGCTGAAGTGAATGAAATGATGAGTCATTACCCTCTGTTTGCCTATTAATTAGTATGGTAGAAAAATTAAATAATTCTGAAAGGGAGCGCATTGATGGCGCTTCCTTTCGTGCTTTATTTTTGGATACATCTAGTGATTTAGTTACTGTACAGACTTCTGGGTCGACTGGTGTTCCTAAAAAAATACAGGTGCAAAAAAGTCGAATGATTGCGTCTGCTAAGGCAACTTTGACTTTTTTGAAGATTCAAAAAGGGCAGTCTGCTTTACTTTGTTTACCGACGAAATATATTTCTGGAATGATGATGGTCGTGCGAAGTATCGTAGGTGGACTACATCTTATTGAAGGGGATGTGTGTGGACATCCATTGGAAGCTTTTGTTGATCTAGGTGTTCGTTTTGATTTTGTAGCTATGACTCCTATGCAAGTTTTTAATAGCTTACAAGTCCCTCAAGAGAAAATGTTGCTTCAACAAATAGGCACTTTAATTATTGGTGGTGGTGCTATATCTCCTGTCCTAGAGAAAGAATTGAGTAAGCTTCATCCAGTTCGTATCTATAGTACATACGGGATGACTGAAACATTGTCTCACATTGCAATGCGACAAGTCAATGGAGAACACGCTTCTTCATGGTATGTGCCGTTACCAGGAGTGACCATCGATACGGATACGCATGATGCATTGCGTATTTTTGCACCAGAAATATATCCCGATTGGCTACAAACTAATGATGTAGTACATTGCGTCAACCAAAAATTTGAAGTGTTAGGTAGAAGAGATAATATCATAAATTCAGGAGGGGTTAAAATTCAGATAGAACAGGTTGAAAAAGAAATAGCTCAAGTTTATTCGTCATTGAACTTTGTCGTCACAAGTGTAGCAGATGACAAATTTGGTGAAGTTTTAGTTTTACTTGTTGAAAAAGGTAATGATATGGATTGCCATCTATCTGAAATAGATTTTGACTTTTTACCTCGATATTTTCAACCAAAACATATACTTTTTGTGGAGCATATTCCGATGACTGAAACAGGTAAGCCTAATCGTCCCTTATGCAAGCAATTATTTTGTGAGATGCATAATAACCAATAGAGTATAGATAATGCTTGGTCATTTTACTTTTCAATACTAAACTCTTTGATAATATAGCTAAGTTCTTTATATTTGCATATACTTGAGAGCAATATTTAAAGAGAAGTAATGATATCACTTGCACACCACTTTATTGCGTTTTGTCGCAATCTCTTTTTCGATCACGATATACAAGAACTATGGGGGCTTGTCGTTGTGTTATCTTTGCTTTTGGTTTGCTTAATTGTTTTGATTATATACAATATTTACGCAAATAGCCGTATTTATCGTCGTATCTTGACTAATCGTCGTATTGCCAAAGTGATTGAACAAATACCAATTCCTATAGTGGTTTGTCAATATGAAGAAAAGGCTAGGCATAGTGCTTTTGTAACTAGTCGATCGGTGTATGCAAATAAATTATCTTCTGAGTTGCTTGGCCAAATGACAATACAAGATTTGCGCCATCGTTTTACTCCATCAACGGTTGGTGCATTACAGCAGATTGTGCACGAAACTGTGCGGACAAAAACATCTCAAAAACATCTATTAAAGATGGAGCTTAGAAGTGGGCATACTTTATTTTACGTCATTCAATTGGTTCCCTTTTCTTTACATCAATTGGATTATTACTTAGCGGTGGCTATAGATGTTGGTGAATTGTATGCACATGATTTTTCAACTCAAATATTTCGTCAAGAAAAATTGACCTTTTTGCATAATGTCTCTTCTTATATCGGGGAACCATTACATAGAATTGTTGATATGTCTATTCTATTGACAACTATGAAACCTAGTAATCAACGTGAGCATTTGGCACAGGAACTAACTCTAGAAAATCAACGTTTATTGAATATCGTAGAGAATATTCTTTTGTATGCGAAGATTGAATCTGGTACGGTGCTCAATAATCTATCTTGGTTTGATGGAGTGGCTGTGATGAAGGAACGCGAAAATGTGTACAAATCGTGGGTGCCAAAAGATAAGCAAATTGTTATCACTATGGAACACCCGTATGAAAAATTAAATATTCAACTTGATTTATTATATTTTGCAACAAGTTTGAATCGTCTAGTTGAAAATGCAATTCTACATGCTGATAGCCCTGTGATACGAGTTGGATATTTTGTATATGACCACATGTTTTATATGTGGTGTCGGGATATTGGAAAAGGTATATCACAAAGTGAGCAGATACGTGTGTATGAGCGCTTTTATAAGTCTGATTCTAATAGTTCGAGAGCTGGTATGGGGCTAGCATTAAATAGAATAATGTGTGAAGCCTTACATGGAGCTACAGGTATGGTTTCAGAAGAAGGACAGGGAACTTTTGCGTGGATTGCTTTGCCAATGACGATAGATTCTGAATTATCATTGTCTTATGATAATGAAAAGATTCAAAAAATGTTACAGCTACGAACAAAAGGTATTTGGTTTGATGCTTTTACTTCGGATAATATTAAATGCTACGGGATTCGTCAAGAAAAACAATATATCATTCGAAATGATGGATCTCTTTATAGGAAAGGAGGCCATAGTGTATAATGTTTTGCGATATTCCACTCTTGTTCTCCTGTTAGTATGCTCTATGAGTGCTTTCTCAAAAAAAACAGTGCATATGGAGAGCTCTAATCCGATTCTTGTAGGAACGGTAAACTCATCCTCCATTTTTCATGAACGTCTAGCAAATGGTGAAGTCAGGGGCTTTACTGTTGATGTGGTTAAGACTGTTTTTGATAAGCATAAAATTCCTTATAAGATTCTTTGCACTTCTCTTTTGGGCGATTCAGTGATTGAAAATTCTATAGGAAAGATAGATGTCTGGTTGGACGATATTAACAATGTGACCGAAGATAGCCTATACTATTATAGTGATACACTATATGTTGGTCATCCATCATTATTTGTATTATCTACTTCTAAGTATAAACGTTTGTTTGATTTCGTTGCTGATACTACACTTATATCGACAAATTATAGTTGTGACTTAAATGATTCAAAGCTTAGTAATATAAAGTTTATACATAAGAACACCTCTCTCGATAGACGTTTAAAATTACTTGTTGGACATAGCATTTCAGGAATAATTATAGATCGTGAAGAAATGTACGCATACATTGCCGAGCATGATTTGAGTGTACAACTGCACGAAATACCATTACATGTCTTACCACGTGTTCATCGTTTACGTATCTCTAAGAGGGATGCCAACCTTTATACTATACTCAGCCAAGGAATTGCCGACATGAAAAGGGATGGTGAATGGGCAAGCTTACAAAAGGAATGGTTTCCCTATACTAATAGCCAGTACAGATTATATTGCAACCTGTCGGTCATTCTTGTTTTATCGTTTGTTTTATGTATCCTGGGAGCATGCTGTTTAACTTATTTGTTTATACAAAAGTGGAGAAAAAAACGGGACTTGGCCAAGAATGATTTATTTGCGAAAATAAAAGAGAACTTACCCCTTGAAGTGCGTTTAACACATGTGCGTGTTCCACAACAACATACAAACTATAATATAACAGTTGTTCAAGATGAAAATGGAGACAATAAGCATGTAAAAAAATGGTCTATTTGGCTTCCTGATTTACTGGATGGAACTATGATTTATTTGGCTTATGACGTCACGCAATATATCAATGAATTAAGTCAACAAGAAAAAGCAGAACGCACAAAATCAGTTTTTTTGGCCAATATGAGTCATGATATTAGAAGTCCTTTAAATGCGGTGGTGGGTTTTTCTGATGTATTAATTCATACACCTATTGAGAATAAAGAGGATATTGATAGTTATAAGGAACTTATCGTTTCTAGTTCACAGTTCATGCTTAAACTATTTCAGGATATAATTGATATCTCTCATTTACAGACAGATACCATGACCTTTGAATCTGTAGATACGGATTTGTATGCTCTCATGCGTCAAATAGATGCCCATTATTGCAAAGTACTTGAAGATAGAAATATTAGTTTTCAATTATTTCAACCGTACAATCAATTGCGTGCAATATTAGATAAAGATAGATTGCTTCAAGTGATACATAACATTGTTGGTAATGCGGCAAAATATACATCTAGCGGTACTATCGCTATTGGGTTGATTAATGAAGGAGAGCATTTGTTGTTTTTTTGTTGGGATACTGGGAGCGGTATATCTAAAGAAAGGAAGCAGCAAGTTTTTAATCGTTTTGCCAAATTAGATGAAATAGCCAAAGGAACTGGACTTGGTATGGCTATATGTAAATCAATAGCTACATTTTTACATGGTGAAATAGACTTGGTTAGTCAAGAAAATAAAGGAACTTTGTTTTGGTATCGCATTCCAGTACATGTGGATTCTGTGCCTAATTCAAAGTTTACAGAATGGAATGTTGTTAATAAAGTATTTGAACAAATAAAAACCAAACAATTCCATGTGTATGAAAATTAATTACATCTTGTATAAGTGCTTGGGACTGTTTCTTTTGTTCTGCGCTCTCTGTACGACAAGCTATTCTCAAGTGCTATCAAATAAATTGTCATCTCCTTCCCCAAAAGAGAGTGACAGGATTGTTATTGGTGGAACTATTGATTGGCCTCCATTGCAATATGTAGATGCAGATGGGAAATTACAAGGGTATATAACAGATCTTATTAGTTCACTTTGTAATGAGATGTCCGTACCATATACCTACAAATTAAGTACCTCTTTGCAACTCTTTGATAAAGTTTCAGATGATGTAGACTTAACTTTAAGTCTTAATCATTCCGTAGGAGATATAGATAAGTATATGAATTTTGCTTTGCCAATATATCGCATTCATCCTATACTACTTACCCGTCGGGAAGACGCACATTTTATAGTTGATGATTTATCCCGTATGCATATACTAGTACTCAATGATGGTTTTTCAGAAGCACATCTACATTCAATGGGATTTAATCCAGAAATTACAAAGGTAAACGATGTGGATGAGCTTCTTTATTTACTAGAGAACGGACCCTTTCAAGCCTTATATGTAGGAAAAGAAGTTGCTCAATATTTAATTCGAAAAGAAGGTAAAGAGAAACAATTCCGTTTTCTTGAATTTAATTTCCCTACAATGCCGATATATTTGTGTACAACCAAAGATAATCCAGAATTGGACGTTGCACTTAAAAAGGCATGGGATATATTAGAACAACGTGGAGATATAGATCAATTGCAACATAAATGGTTTATGGCATCATCAGGTACATGGGCAACGACTGAACGTTTATTATTGATTGCCATTTTTTTACTTGTTGTGTATTATGGAGCTATTTTTTATTATTGGCGTCGTTATCAAATACAGAAAGATATAGACCAGAAGAATTTGGATGAGTTTGTTAAACAAGTCGGTTTTGGAATGCCATTTTATTATACATTGGAAGATATAACTGATGCTCGTTTTCAAGGAGGCATTGGCTGTCTCGTGCATTCTAACAATTTTAGTGATGTGATGATTGGTGAACGTGGCTTTTATGAGTTCTCCAAAAGTTTATCAGCAGATACCTATACTCTTATCTTAGAGAAACGAGTAGAAGCTATACGTACTCGTGAAGTAGTGGTAGTAGATATGCCATACACTTATCCAAACGGGCAACATGTTATGATTAATATGAATCTCAAAGTATTTGATTCGTATAATAAAACATATATGCTTACTGTAGCTTACGAATTAGATGAGTGGAAAGAAATTAAAGAAAGGGCAGAAAATGCTGTCAATGACAAAAAGCTTTTTGTTGAACATATGAGTCATGAGATTCGTACTCCTTTGAACAGTATTATTGGTTTTAGTGATTTATTACACTTAGAAAAAGATGTTGAATTGCGTAATGAATTTAAAAATCTGATATTACAAAAAAATGAAGAAATTGATGGGTTGGTTAATGACCTCATAACATTGTCAGAGTTGGATGCTGGACAAATAAAAATAGTGCTCAATTCGAACGATGCTATGCAGTTGTTTTTTTCAGTAGAAGGTCTTCTTCCAAAAAATCATCAAGCCTCTAAGGTGCGTTTAGTGACAGAAAAATTTTTTCAAGTATGTTTATTTCAATCTGATGTGCGACTATACAATATAGTAGCGCAAAATTTCATATCTAATGCTTTAAAGCATACCGATGAAGGAGTGATTACGTCAGGTGTAGTGTATGACCAAGGAAATGTGATCTTTTATGTAGAAGATACAGGGTGCGGAATCAGTAAAAATAAGTTGCCTTATATTTTTGAGCGTTTTACAAAAGGGGATATGTTTGCACAAGGTACAGGTATTGGCTTAGCTATCTGTCAATCTATCGCAATGAAAGCTAGAGGGTGTATAGGAGTTTATTCCAAAGAAAATACAGGTAGTCTTTTTTGGATTTCTTTCCCTGCAGAAGACGCAATCTGTGTAAAAATAGATGATATTGGGCATGCTCATCGCGTGGCACAGCTTAATAAGCGCTGGGAAGGTGTTTGGTATGAGACAGAAGATGATGGTAGAATGAGTTATAATACTCCTTCAGGAGTTAAATTGTAAGCATATGAAGATTAAAGGATTTGAAACTTATGATACATCGGGGATTCCTTATTTGCTGCGTGTAGTATTATTTGCTGCAGCCTTGTCTGTAGTGCTTATTATTTATATGCTTTTCTTTACCCCAATGAAAAAGGAAGTGCCGAATAATGAGTCTGATTCTCAAACAAGCTTTTTGTCCGATACCGTATTTACTGAAAATAACCCGTTGTTGATTGCTGTTAATCGACAATATCCGCCATTAGAATTTACTAATAATAAAGGAATACCAGTAGGTTTTCATATCGATTTATATAAATCATTAATGAGACGTGCTGGTATAAAATATTATAAATTTATACTTGGTAGTTGGAGTGAAAACGATAGACGTTTCAAAAAATCGGAAGTGGATCTGACGATTAGTATGTTTCAATTGAACCATATGGGGGCAGAAGAACGAGTGGGGCGTGTGAACGATGTAAATGCGTGTATTATTGTTCCAAATGATTCTCCTTTTTATACGCTTAAGGATTTAAATGATCATGTAATAGGTGCAGATTCTCTTTTGTACGTATATGAAAATAATGCTAATGTACAAAAAGAAAATAGAATCAGGTACAAGTATGATATATTGCCCCATCGTATTCAAAAACTTAAGGATGGAAAAATTCAGGCTTTATATGTTGAAAAAGATGTTGCAGGGTATCTACTCAACCATGCTAGTTATGGCCTACAGAATATGCGTATGATTGACATCCAATCTACTTTGCAATTTATTATGATATGTCATGATAAGACACCAGGATTGCTTCATCGTTTACAAGTTGCTTTTCAAGAAATATATGCTGATAGATCTCTTGATCACATGCATCGCCGATGGATTACTAATTATAGTGCTGATGTGAAGCGTGATCGGTCATATATATATGTTTTCTTTACATTGTCTTTTTTTGTATTGCTCTTTCCAATGGGATATATGTTAATCATTTTAAGTCGTCGTCATCATATGATGATGAGGAGTCAACAAAATTTGATTATGCAGTCATTAAAAAATATGCCATTGCCTATATATATAAAAGACCCCAGTATGGATGAAAAGATTCTTTATGCGAATCCTGCGGCTATCGAATTGATTGGTAAAGACGGGCATAAAGTATCTACTTTCCAACAAAAAGGGGAAGGTAAAAAAAGAACATCTGAAATAGAAAATGAAGTTATTCGTACGGGCAAAACTTATTTTGGTACAGCGCATTGGGTGCTTGTGGACGGGCAAGAATTGGATATGCAAATAGCTAAAACATGTATAAATTATGCGCAAAAAAAGGCTATTATTGTTGTTGGTATGGTTATTAATGACTTGATAGATGCACGTAATCGTTCTCTTCAAGCTCAACGTATGAAGAATGCATTCATTGCCTCTATGACTAAAAGTATAAGAAAACCGTTGGATGATATTATTAAGTATAGCACTGCCTTATGCCACTCTAGTGATGATGATGAGCAAGTTCAAGAGTTGGTTTTGGCAAAATTGAACAAAGCCAATGACAGCTTATTACATTTGGTGAATCAAGCAATGAAAGAATCTGAACGTATTGCTTCTTACCATGAAGAAGCTAGAGAGTGGGTCGATTTACATAAAATTTTTCAAGCTCATTATGATAAAGTGATATTGTCAGTAGAGAATAGTTTTAAGTTGTTAGAAGTTTTATTTTCTAGCCCATATACTGAAGCACAAGCATATGTTGCTAGGCCTTTCGTTGAAGATTTTATAGCTACGATAATAGATGTCGCTCGAAAGCTCACTGGGGAAGGACATCTTCATGTGTATTGGACTGTTGATGCTGATAATTTAGAATTATATATTGAATGCAGTGCGTTCAATTATAAAGACGAACAGCTGGCTGAACTATTTATTTTTGATTCAGGAGAAATACAAGACAATATGCGTGGAGCATTATATTATACTCGTTCTGTTTTGAAAGAGGCTGGTGGATATATGCGTGTCGTAAATTTACTGAGTCAAGGATTGATCTTTTATGCAAAGATACCTCTTCAAGTCAGTCATTCATCAATTGATATGCACTACGATTATTCATCCATTCAAGAGATACAATATACGCTCAACAAAACAAAAACACCTATATTCACATCTTTTTGATCAAAAAACTAGTACTATTTTACGTGTTTTTTGCAAGCGCTTGCGATCCAAAACGCAAGCGCTTGCAAAAATCCAATCATCCCAATGTCTAGCAAATCGCAAGCGCTTGCGATTTTTTCAATAGATAATGAACCATTTTAAGGAAAAGATGATGACAAAATCCAAATATACATTCAGGCCAATTGGTTCTGAATAAGAAGTCTATCAACCTATGATAAACTGGAGAAAGGACTTATATTATGTGTGCGAAATTTCTCCAGCTATAGGTTTCTTTATGAGCCTTTTTATTTCTTCGTGATTATATCCTTGCCCTAACAAGTGCATCAATTTAGTCAGTGCACTTTCAGTAGTCATATCTTTACCGCTAATGACCCCTGCTTGATAAAGTTGATATCCATTAGCATATCTTCCCATCATAACACTTCCTTGAGCACACTGAGTAATATTTACAATGACAATACCGTTTTGATTAGCTTTAGCTAATGAGCTGATTAGCCAGTCTTTTTGCGGTGCATTCCCAGCTCCAAAGCTTTCTAAGATAACTCCTTTTAGTTGAGGAATATTTAAGATGGCATCTACTACGTATTTTTGAATTCCAGTGAAAGTTTTAGAATGACCACATTTTCGTTTATATTGAGATATGGATGAAGTGGCTTGTGTTTATAACATGGAAGAATATATTCGTGACTATATCGTATGTGAATGCCACAATGAGCTAGATCTGGATAATTGAAACTTTGAAATGCTTTAAAATTTTCAGCCGCTATTTTAGTGGTTCTATTTCCTCTCATCAACCTATTTTCAAAAAGAATACAGACTTCGGGAACAACAGCATGGTTGTGTATTTTATTTGATGCAATTTCTATGCTTGTTAGTAGATTCTCTTTGCCATCAGTACGAAGTGCCCCAATAGGTAATTGGGAACCTGTGAGTATGACGGGTTTAGTTAGATTTCCAAGCATAAAACTCAATGCAGAAGCAGTATAAGCCATCGTGTCTGTACCATGTAAAATGACAAATCCGTCGTATTGATGGTATTGATTTGCGATCACTTCAACCAATTTTATCCATACTTTGGGTTCCATATCACTACTATCAATAGGAGGTGTGAAAGCGTAACTGTCTATATCACATCCTACTTGTGTCATTTCTGGTAAATGGAGCATTAGTTGATCTAGTTGGAAGTTCTGTAGAGTACCATCTTGGGGATTCTCAATCATTCCGATGGTTCCACCTGTATATATTAGCAATATGTTACTTTTTAACTCTTTCATAATCGGTTTTGGTGTGTTATTCTAACAAAAATAGCATAAAACTTCTAAATGTAATAGCTTATTGTTATTGTTTTCAGCCTGTTATATAACATGTCATTCTTGTATCTCCTGACAAAAACAAGAAAAAACAGATTTGAAATGATAGAATGTAAAGGAAAAGTCGTATTTTTGCGATAAATATTAATTTAACCACATAGTAAAACCACCAGATGAAAGTGTTGAAATTTGGTGGCACTAGCGTAGGCAGTGTCACAAGCATCCTTAATGTGAAGCAAATAGTCGAGTCAGTTCAAGAGCCTGTAGTAGTTGTCGTTTCAGCTTTAGGCGGAATAACCGATTTATTGCTAAACACGGCACGTATGGCTGCGGATGGCAATCGTGCTTATCTTGAGCATTATACAGAAATTGTACATCGTCATCATACCATGATAGATGAAGTGATTCCTGAGGGGGATGCCAAAGTAGCTTTATTGGGCCGAGTAAATGAACTGTTGGCTGAATTAGACAATATTTATCAAGGACTATACCTCATTCATGATTTGAGTCAGAAAACTTCCGATACAATTGTTAGTTATGGGGAAAGACTAAGCTCTAAGATTGCAGCTAGACTGATTAAAGGAGCTGTATGGTATGATTCTCGCCAATTAATAAAAACGAGAACTCGTCATGGCCATCATGCTTTGGATGCTGATGCGACAAATCAATTGATAAAGGAATCCTTCATAGATATGCCATCATGTGTTCTTATGGGTGGTTTTATAGCTACAGATATTGACACCAATACAACGACAAACTTAGGACGTGGTGGATCTGATTATACAGCCGCTATATTAGCAGCTGCTTTAGAGGCTGATGTGCTTGAGATCTGGACAGATGTAGATGGTTTCATGACCGCTGATCCTCGAGTTATATCTCGTGCTTATCCTGTGCAGGAACTTAGTTATGTAGAAGCCATGGAGCTCTGTAATTTTGGCGCAAAGGTGGTTTATCCGCCAACAATATATCCAGTGTGTCATAAGAATATTCCAATACGCATTAAAAATACATTTAATCCAGAAGCACCTGGAACTCTTATCTCAAGCAAACCTCATGTACATGGAGGGCAGGCTATCAAAGGTATTTCAAGTATTAATGATACGAGTCTGATTACTGTTACTGGATTGGGAATGGTGGGTGTTATCGGTGTCAATCATCGTATTTTTAGAACACTTGCTATCAATGGTATAAGCGTTTTCTTAGTTTCTCAGGCTTCATCAGAAAATAGTACCTCTATTGGAGTGCGTAATGCGGATGCGGATCTAGCTATTGAAGTCTTGAATAGTTGCTTTTCTGAAGAAATAGCCGCAGGTGAAATTAGTCCAGTTTCAGCAGAACGTAATTTGGCGACTGTGGCTATTGTTGGAGAGAGGATGAAGCATACTACAGGTATTGCAGGAAAGCTTTTTGGTACACTTGGTCGCAATGGTATTAATGTCATTGCTTGTGCACAAGGAGCATCAGAAACCAATATATCTTTTGTGATTGATCATAATTCATTGCGTAAGGCCTTGAACGTGATTCATGATTCTTTTTTCCTTTCTGAATACAAGGTACTTAATCTTTTTATTTGTGGTATTGGTACGGTTGGTAGTAGTTTAATCGAACAAATTCGTATGCAACAACACAAATTGATGGAAGAAAATAGATTGAAGCTTCGCGTGGTAGGTATTGCAAAGAGCAACAAGATTATTACTCAAAGAGATGGCGAAGGGATTGATTTGAACCAATATAAGCAGTTGTTTGAGTCAGAGGGACAACCGTCAGATCCAGAAATCTTGAAACAGGTTATAATAGATATGAATATCTTTAATGCTGTGTTTATAGATACTACGGCGAGTAGTGCAATAGCCAATTTATATAAGCCTTTGTTGCAACACAATGTTTCTATTGTTGCAGCCAATAAGATTGCGGCATCCGAAGAGTATACAAATTACTTAGAATTAAAACGTTTGGCTTTAGATCGCGGAGTTAAATTTCTGTATGAAACCAATGTTGGTGCAGGGCTTCCAATTATATCTACAATGAGTGATTTAATTGCATCAGGAGATAAGATAGAGAAAATCCAAGCTGTTTTATCTGGTACACTTAATTTTATATTCAATACATTAAGTGATAAGATCCCATTTAGTGAGACTATACGTAAAGCCAAAGAAATAGGTTTCTCTGAGCCTGACCCACGTATCGATTTGAGTGGCAAAGATGTTATACGTAAACTCGTGATTTTAGCTCGAGAAGCAGGATTCCCATTGGAGCAAAAAGATGTAGAGAAACACTTATTTGTTCCTGATAGTTTCTTTGAAGGGTCTTTAGATGATTTTTGGACAAAAATAGGTACTATAGATGCTGACTTTGAAGCTCATCGTAAGCGTTTGGAGGCAGAAGGAAAACGTTTACGTTTTGTGGCTACACTTGATAAAGGCAAGGCATCGGTAGGGCTGCAAGAAGTGGATAGAAATCATCCATTTTATGCTCTTGAAGGAAGCAATAATATCATATTACTTACGACGGAACGTTATAAAGAATACCCTATGCTTATTCAAGGATATGGTGCTGGTGCTTCGGTGACAGCTGCTGGGGTATTTGCAGACATTATGAGAATAGCTTCCGTATAAAATACAACCACATAAAGAACAAATCAATTGAAAAAAATAATTATAATAGGTGATGGCATGGCCGATTGGCCAGTCGAACAGTTAGGTAATAAGACTTTGCTGCAATATGCATATACACCATATATTGATCTATTGGCTCAAAAAGGTCAAACAGGCCTTTTGCAAACTGTCGCTGAGGGATTTCACCCTGGCAGTGAAGTGGCCAATATGACTATTTTGGGATATGATATGCGTAAAGTGTATGAAGGTCGTGGTGTGCTTGAAGCAGCAAGTATTGGGGTTGATTTAGCGCCTGATGAGTTGGCTATGCGTCTTAATTTAGTGTGTGTAGAAGGCGACATTTTAAAGAATCATTCTGCGGGACATATCACCACTGAAGAGGCCGATACTTTGATTCATTTTTTACAAGAAAAATTGGGGTCTGATAGAGTCCAATTTCATACAGGAGTCCAATATCGTCACCTTTTGGTTATAAAAGGAGGAGATAAGCGTTTATACTGTACACCACCTCATGACAAACCATTGCATCCATTTCGCCCGTTGCTTGTTAAGGCACAAGTACCTGAAGCACAAGAAACGGCTGATTTGATAAATGATTTGATTATTCAATCACAACAACTTCTTGAACATCACCCCATAAATCAAGCGCGTGCCGAAGCTGGTAAAGATAAGGCCAATAGTGTGTGGCCTTGGTCCCCAGGATATCGTCCCCAAATGGTTCCTTTGACAGAAACATATCCTCAGATCAAACAAGGAAGTGTTATCTCTGCTGTAGATTTGATTCATGGTATTGCAAAATATGCAGGTTTAAAAGGTATTCAAGTAGAAGGTGCTACTGGCTTGTACAACACCAACTACGAGGGGAAAGTACGCGCTGCGTTAGAAGCTTTACAAACCGATGATTTTGTTTATTTACATATTGAAGCTGCCGATGAGGCTGGACATGAGGGAGATTTGGATTTAAAAATCCGTACAATAGAAGATCTTGATGGGCGAGTAGTAGGTCCGATATATCGTGCGACAAAATATTGGGACGACCCCGTAGCTATAGCTATATTGCCCGATCATCCCACACCTGTGGCACTTCGTACTCATACATCCGATCCAGTACCTTTCTTGATGTATGCACCAGGAATGAAACCAGATAGTGTACAGCAGTATGATGAGCAATCGTGTACAAAAGGGGCGTTTGGGGTATTAGTTGAAACAGACTTCTTAAGAAAATTCATGGAATTATAAACAGACTACATAGATAAAAACAAACAATATGCTTTATTATTCGACAAACAAAAAAGCTCATCCTGTGACACTGAAAGATGCAGTTATCAAAGGATTGGCTTCTGATAAAGGTTTATATATGCCTGAGCGTATTTATCCTTTACCAACTTCATTTTATGACAATATTGAAGAGATGACTTTCCAAGAGATTGCATTTGAAGTAGCTCATGCGTTTTTTGGAGAAGATATTCCATCAGAAGATTTAAAAGAAATCGTGTATGATACTTTATCTTTTGATACACCAGTAGCAGAATTGAATGGAGATGTGTATAGCCTAGAATTATATCATGGTCCTACATTAGCCTTTAAGGATGTAGGTGGGCGTTTTATGGCGCGTTTACTGGGCTACTTTATCAAGCAAGAGAATCGCCATGTTAATGTGTTAGTCGCTACATCGGGCGATACTGGTAGTGCTGTGGCTAATGGGTTCTTGGGAGTCGATGGTATTGATGTGTTTGTTTTGTATCCCAAAGGTAAAGTCAGTTCCATTCAGGAATGTCAGTTTACAACATTAGGACAAAATATAACGGCCATAGAAGTTGAAGGTACCTTCGATGATTGCCAAGCGTTGGTGAAATCAGCATTTATGGATTCAGATTTGAATGATCACTTCTTACTAACATCTGCAAATTCAATCAATGTGGCTCGTTTTCTACCACAAGCTTTCTATTACTTTTGGGGATATGCTCAAATGAAGCGTATGGGCAAAGGGGATAATTTGGTGGTTTGTGTACCAAGTGGTAATTTTGGTAATATTACAGCAGGCTTGTTTGCGAAATATATGGGACTGCCTATTAAACGTTTTATAGCTTCTAATAATGCCAATGATATTTTTTATCAATATCTTGAAACAGGTGAGTACCATCCCCGTCCATCTGTCTCTACAATTGCCAATGCTATGGATGTAGGTGATCCATCGAACTATGCACGAGTACTTGATTTGTACGCCCGTATCGCTAGCGGTGAAAAGCCTGGAGATACGTTATCCGACTCTTTACAACAGCAAGATACACTTTCTTTAATCTCAGATAAGGCTGTATATGCAGCGATAAAGAAGGATATAGCAGGGGCTACATATACGGATGAACAGATTGAAGAAAGTCTTGAAGACTGCTATGCATTAAATGGGTATTTATGTGATCCACATGGTGCATGTGGTTATCGTGCACTGATAGAAGGTTTAGAGGAGGGGGAAATTGGCCTTTTTCTTGAAACTGCTCACCCGGCTAAGTTTAAAGAAACTGTCGATCGTATTATTGCTGACGATATTGATATCCCAGCTAAACTACAGGCCTTTATGAAAGGAGAAAAGCAAAGTGTTGCTTTTACAAAAGACTTTGGATCATTTAAACAACGAATGATGAAGTTATTGAAATAAATTTCTTCATGTTATGCGTACATGTTCTCCTTTTTTATATGCTATAACGGCATATAGACAAGAATGTACTAAAATGAAGAAGGCAATAGAGTATAAAGTACATCACTACTATTAAATGTAGTTTGTACTTTATACTCTATTGCTTTCTTCATCTTTTATTTTAGACCCAAAGGATGGTTGTATAGAGCTTTCTGTCTATTTTATATGATAATTAATTTTTACAAGTGCAAATATGTTTTACTTTTGAAATAAATGTGTATATTTGTCGTTATGAGAGTACTTTTTTGTAACTCTTGAGTACTAATAAAAGTAACTTTAAAATGGTTAGATATGAAGAAAATGGTCGCAATTTTTTCGGTAATAATTTTAATGTTTGTATTTCATCAGCAAGCATGTGCACAACATATACGATTTGAGCTTGGTGTGAATCATGCTATAGGGATGCCTGAATTTAACTCACGTGAAAGTGGGATTGGAGCTTATGGGACTTTACATTTGGTACTCCCATTTTCTCCTATATCAGTCGGAACTACTGTCAGTTATGAAAATTATACTTTTTATAAACCAGTTCAGGGGGGAAGTACAAGTTTTGATGCTCAAGGGTTGACTATTTATCCTTATGCAGCCTACACTTTTAGGGGATGTAAGTATTTTGTTCCTTATCTAGGTTTGGGTGCAGGCGTATCCTTAGATAATGTAGAAAACAATTTGTTCGATGATGGGGCTAAACGACATTTTGCTTTAATTCCTTTATTTGGAATACGTTTGGTTAATCATTTGAAACTTTCCTTGCGTTATACCGTATTACCAGCAGATTATTCACGTTTAAGCTTTAATATTGGGCTTATCTTTTGATATAGTGTGCGTCCCATATAATAATCTCTCTCTTCCTTAGAGAATTTTTCAATAGCATATCTCAACATGGTTCTTGGCATGGCTTCTTTATGTTCTTCAAGAAATTCGACAAGTGTGTCTTTATCTCTTTTTCCAACTTCTCGAAGCATCCATCCACAAGCTTTGTGCATCAGGTCGTGAGGATGATGTATAAATATTTTTGATAATTTGATGGTGTCTTCAAATTGATTTTCTCTAATCAAAGCATATGTCGATACAATGGCAATGCGTTGATCCCATAACAAGTTACTTTGGCTCAATTGGTACAATAATGTTCTTTTTTCTTGGGAACATAATAGCATTTCGCAACCAATAATTTTCCTTGCTGATAAGTCAACCAAATCCCAATTGTTGATTCGAGTGCTCTTATTAAGATAGTATTCAGCAATCTCTTTTTGGATGACACGTATTTCTTGTATGGCATGGCTATTTGATAGATGTTTACGCTTTTGTAGCTTCTTGATACTTTTTGTGGCTTGTTCATACTCATCAACCAATAGGAGTACGCCACATAGACGCTCTTCATGCCAAGGACTGTCAAGTAATTTCTCTACTACACAACGGTTTACTCCACTGTACATCTTTACAATCTTGCGTACGTTGGGTACCATAATACCAAGAAATTGGTCACCTTCTCCATATTGGCCAATTCCCGTTTTAAAGAAGGTTGGTAAGAAGGCGGCTTTTGTTGGATCAATAAACTTATGTAAGTCAGCAAGTAAGGCCTCTAAAGTGTCTTGGTTATCGTCAGAAATAAAGTCAGTAGTATTCATACCGTTGATATATTATAATGTGTAACACATTCAAAATTAGATGTGATGATACAAAAATACCTAGAAAATTTTACTCTTGCAAACAATGGCACGTCCTTTGCAATAACCATTGTCGTGAAGAAATAGTGACCAAATACTGAGAAAATGTCAGGGTTGTGTCAGTTACCTCACAACGAAGTGATATAAACAAATAAATATAGTAAACCATTTAAAAAGCAATTATTATGGGAAAAGGAACTATTGGCGTTACAACGGAAAATATCTTTCCAGTAATCAAGAAATTTCTTTATAGCGATCACGAAATCTTTTTGCGCGAAATCGTTAGTAATGCAGTCGATGCAACTCAAAAATTGAAAACATTCGCTAGCATTGGTGAGTTTAAAGGTGAATTAGGTGAATTGTCTGTTGAAGTAAAACTAGACAAGGAAAACAAAACACTGACTATCAGTGACCGTGGTATTGGTTTAACAGCTGATGAAGTCGAAAAATATATCAACCAAATCGCCTTTTCAGGTGCAAATGATTTTCTTGAAAAATACGAAAACGATGCCAATGCAATTATTGGACACTTTGGACTCGGTTTCTATTCAAGTTTCATGGTGTCAAAACAAGTAGAAATTTTCTCTAAGAGTTTTCGTGACGGAGCGGAAGCTATTCATTGGTCATGTGACGGCTCGCCAGAGTACACTTTAGAAAAAACAGAGAAAGCTGATCGTGGTACAGATATCGTACTTCATATAGACGATGATAGTACAGAGTTTTTGGAAAAAGCACGTGTTGAAAATCTATTAAAGAAGTACTGTAGTTTCCTTCCTGTTCCAGTGGCTTTTGGTAAGAAAACGGAATGGAAAGATGGTGCTGAAGTTGAGCTAGATGAATTGAATCAAATCAATGATACCACTCCACTGTGGACACGTAAACCATCAGAATTGAAAGATGAAGATTACATAAATTTTTATCGTAAACTCTATCCAATGAGTGATGAACCATTGTTTTGGATTCACTTAAATGTAGATTACCCATTTAATCTAACTGGAGTATTATATTTCCCTAAGATTAAGAGTAACTTAGAGTTGCAAAAGAACAAGATTCAGTTGTATTGTAATCAAGTTTTTGTTACAGATTCTGTAGAAGGTATCGTTCCTGACTTTTTGATGTTGTTGCACGGTGTGATTGATTCTCCAGATATTCCATTGAACGTATCTCGTAGTTATTTGCAAAGTGATAGCAATGTGAAGAAGATCTCTTCTCATATTACTAAAAAAGTTTCAGATCGTTTACGTGGTATCTTTAAGACAGATCGTCCACAATATGAAGAAAAGTGGAATGATTTGAAGCTATTCATAAATTATGGCATGCTTGCTCAGCAAGACTTTTACGATAAAGCTAAGGAATATGCTTTATTTACAGATACAGATGGTAAGCATTATACTTTTGATGAGTATAAAACACTTATTAAGGACAATCAGACCGATAAAGATGACAAGCTAATCTATTTATATGCCACAAACGAGGAAGATCAACATAGCTATATTGAGATGGCCAAAGGTAAAGGCTATAACGTCTTGTTGATGGATGGTCAATTAGATGTACATGTTGTGAGCTTGTTTGAACAAAAGTTTGAGAAGTGTAGTTTTACACGCGTTGATAGCGATGTCGTTGATAGATTGATTGTTAAGGATGATACTATTGCTGATCAATTGCCAGCTGAAAAGGCCACTATTTTGTCCGAATCATTCCAAAGCTTAATGCCAACGATAGATAAAGCCATGTTTAATGTTTCTACATCAGCAATGGGTGCAGCTACGGCTCCAGTAGTTATAACACAAAATGAATATATGCGTCGTATGAAGGAGCAAGCTCAATTGCAGCCAGGCATGTCTTTCTATGGTGATATGCCAGACTCATATAATGTAGTTTTGAATTCTGATCACTCTCTTGTACAAGGTGTGCTTGCGGATATTGAATCAGCTTGCCCAGAATTGGTTGATTTAGACTCACAGTTGTCTGATGCTCGTGCAGCTGAAAATGCGCTACAAGAAGCACAAAAGGATAAGAAACCAGAGGAAATTTCTCAAAGCCAAAAAGATGAGTTAGAAAGCGTACAAAAACAAGTCGTTGACCTTCAAGAAAAGAAGAAAACGGATATAGCAGCAGCCGTTTCTGATAATAAAGTCGTGAAGCAATTAATTGATTTAGCTTTACTTCAAAATGGAATGTTGAGAGGTGAAGCATTGAGTAACTTTATCAAGCGATCAGTAGATTTGATTTAAAAGTTGATATTTAATTATAGAGTAGGAGAGGCATGTCAAATTTTTTGACATGCCTCTTTTTGGTATGAGCAATGTACATTGCTATGTGGAAGCCATTGTGCTTTGCATGATGAATCCTGTAAATAAGACTTGATTTTACGTGTGTATAGAGACTTAAAATGAGAAGGCTTATCTAATATATATATGTTTATATTTGCGAAAAACATGTTATATGTCATATATTGTTTATTTTCTTGTCGTTTTTCTTGCTTTGTTTAATTTATATTTATATATTTGACGTATGAAAGCTACCTAACTAACGGTCATGTGTATTAAGGATGAAATATCCATTTATTTATAGTGAAAACTTGAATAACCAATAAATCTATCATAACATGAGGACAATCACTTTTAACGAATTACGAAAAGTAAAGGATTCGCTGCCCCATGGCAGTATTGACCGCATAGCGGATGATTTAGGCATTAATGCCGAAACAGTGCGTAACTTCTTCGGAGGACATAATTTTAAGCAGGGCCGTAGTGCTGGCGTCCATTTTGAACCAGGACCAGATGGAGGTTTGGTAAAGATTGACGATACAACTGTACTCGATAGAGCACTTCATATCCTGAATGAACAAAAGCATCACTAATACATTAATAGAAGAACGTATTACTGGATTATGTAATAGTTTGAAGTGAATTGAATTAAAAATGTATGATGCTTTAAGCTCTGTTCGCTTAGACTACAATGTATGGACGTATAATTTATAGCTCCAGTACAATGCAAAGCGTCTACATATCCCCGCATCCAGCCATTGACAGAAAGTCTATCAAGACAGATGCAAAATGAAAAGATGTAAAGATGTAGTAGAAACACAATATGAAAACTGACTCGATATGTAGCAGCAGACATATGTACGCTATATGTAATTGACAACCTATGGATTGTCCCATGTAGCCCAAGCCTATAGAGAAAAGAGAGGAGACAGTTGTCTTGCAATAAATAAGCGAAGCTTTGCCATTGTAAGAAAACTATCTCCTCTTCCTTTTTGAAGCGGCTATTGATTCTGGTAATCTACTCTGTATCATGTGCTGAATGACCTATTAACCCTTTAAAATCTAGTATTATGAAAGAAAATCTTATTACATTAGCCATTCTGACTTATGCCAAAGCACAAATCTTGAAAAATGTGCTAGAATCAAATGGTATTCAAGCTAGTATACAGAATATCAACCAGATTCAACCTATGATTTCTGCTGGTGTACGCGTGCGAATCTATGAAAAGGATTTACCAAAAGCCTTGATGATGGTTGAAAGTGAAGCATGGTTGTCAGAACATGTTATCAAGGAAGAAGACTTAGATAAGGATAGTCATGGTGAACACACAAAAGATCTTATTTTGGTTCCTGTTGATTTCTCAGATCACACACTTAAAGTCATCCAGATTGCCTTCAACATGGCGCACAGACGCAATGCTGAAGTTGTTTTAGTTCACGTATATTTTGCACCTATTTATAGTGATTCGTTACCATTTTATGGTGACGTCATACCTCCTCAGTTGATTGATGGACGTCGTATTTCCGATGTCTTAAAGCATGTACAAGTAGAATTGGATGTATTATCTAATAAAATTAAAACGCGAATTGCCGAAGGCGTATTACCTGATATTCCGTATCGTTGTAAGTTACGTGAAGGTATTCCAGAAGAAGAAATTATCAAGTTATGTCGTGAAGAGAAAGCTCAAATGATTATTATGGGTATGCGTGGAAAAGACCAACGTGAACATGATTTAATCGGTAGTGTGACTGCCGAAGTCTTCGATCGTAGCCGTGTGCCTATTTTAGCTATTCCGGAAGAATGTCCGTTTACAAACTTAGCTGAAATTCGTCATGTTGGTTTTATGACCAATTTCTCACAACGAGATTTGATTTCTATTGATGCTTTTGTAAAACGTCTTAAGGGACTACAATTCAAGATGTCATTTATCCATCTTGAAGATAAAAATAGTACTGTAGATACAGGATTTATGGATGGTATGTGTGAATATTTGCGTAAGCAATATCCCGAATTTGAAATTGATTGCCATCTTGTAACTTTTGATCATCAGTTGCAGCACCTTGATGAGTTTATTTCTAGTCAAGATATTAATATGTTGGTATCATCGGCTCATCGTCGAACAGTCTTTTCTCGTTTGTTCAATCCAAGTATTGCAAAGAGAATGATTTTCCATGCCAACACGCCGCTTTTGATCTTGTATTTCTAGGAAGTAGTCATCTTTAATTCTCTCAACATTTCTCTCGATTTATTTCTTGGAAATATAGAGATACATGCTACTTGCTCTCCATACCAGGGTAAACTCTGTACACCAAAAAGATGCCATGTGCGTCAATCGTAACCGATGTTTGAATCGCTTCATTTAATGTACCTTGCCATAAGGAGGAGAAGTCATACAGTGGATATCGAAGTCCTGTAGAAGAAAATGTATGCGCATTTAGCGCAAAAATTGAAAATTGTTGCCCAGTTTGCCCGTCAAACTGGGCATGATTTTTATGTATAGACATACATCCATGGTTGGTATATAGTGTGACTGCTTGGTCAAATGTATGGAAGTAATGTTCCATCAAAAAGATATTTCCGAGGGTATGATCTTCACGTCTGCCTGTTGCACCAAAAATATATATAGGTGTGTTGGGAAAGTGACTATGGCAATACGCAACAGCTTTGGTTAAATCATTTGTTTCTTGATCTTGGATTTCAACAAAACGGTTTATATATGTTTGTTTTAATGTGTAAGCAATCGAATCTCCGTCTCCAATAAATACATCTGGGATACGATGGTTCAGTTCCATCCATCGGTTAGCAGCTCCATCGCAACAGATAAACTTCGTTGCGTTTTGGATTAACTCTTTTGGAATTTCATGTGTTGGTAGTTCACCATTGGCAAGAATAGCCACATAAGGTATACTCATAATTGATAATATGAAAAATTAATAAGACACTCTCTTGGTGGCATAGTCTTTATGCATCATAGATTGCCAACGTTTATATCCAAAGAAAGCTATAACAGTGTAGAACAGATAGAGTAGGGCTGTTAGTTCCAATCCCTTATAGTGGTATAAACCGACGCATATTAAATCAACAATGATCCATGTAAACCATTGTTCTATTTGTTTTCTAGCCAATTGCCACATACCAATAATACTGAGTGCAGTTGTTAAACTATCTAGCCATGGCACAGTACTATCAGTGTACATCTTTAAGCCCCAGCCAATTAATATAAATAGTCCGATAGTGGCTAGTATATACACAATCCATTCTTTACCTTTTGTGTGTACAATATTACTTGTTGATGGACTGTTGTCTTGAGTTTTTTGTTGTTTTGAAAGTTGTGATCTATACCACCATAACCACCCATAAATACTGACGATAAGGTAGTAAATATTGATACCCATATCTGCATATAGTCCAGAGTCTAAATATATTTTGATATAGATCGCTGGCATGACAACTCCTGCCAACCAAAGCCATATGCTGGCCTTATATTCTAAATATAGGTATAGTAACCCTACACCCGTGCCCAAAGCCTCGAGTGTATGGTTACTTAAATATAGTATTACTTCATTCATGCTATTAGAATTCTAAAC
This sequence comes from Bacteroidaceae bacterium, assembly GCA_963668535.1. Lineage (GTDB taxonomy): Bacteria > Bacteroidota > Bacteroidia > Bacteroidales > Bacteroidaceae > F22. The sequence goes on along the minus strand of OY764867.1, from coordinate 205,475 downwards.
GCACATTACCCATAAAATGAATAGGAGCTTGGACAGAGTATGAACTCCAGTTCCAACGTTGTAAATTACCTTCTTTATCTTCGGATAAGCCACTATCAGTCCAACCAAAAGTTTCATACTTTTGGTCAAATAAGTTATAAATAGTTCCACCCACAGTCACCGCTTTCACCCATTTAGGATGGAACGTATAGCTTACATTCAAATTGCTCACAAAATAATCATCTAGTTTCAAATCATCTTGTTCAGCATTATTCATAAATTGTTCTCCAATATACTGATTCTGCAAGTCGATATGCCATCCATGTTTATCAAACGTAAAACTTTGGTTGGCCATAAATTCAGGTGAATAAGCAATCTGCACATCTCCATGTTCAATTACATGAGGAACATAATGTTCGTCTAGTAAAGTTTCCTTGTAGTTTTTGATACGGTTGCGACTCCACGTAGCATTAGCATTTGCGACCAAACCTGGGATAATTTGCACACTACCCATTAATTCAATCCCCATGCGATAGCTATCAGGTATATTGGATGTAACAGCCTCTCCAATTTCATTTTTTTCTCCAGTTGGAACTAGTTGATCTGTATAATCCATGTAGTATAGATTGGCGCCAATACTGTATGATTTTCTTTGCAAGCTGTAGCCCAATTCGTAGTCAATCATTTTTTCTGCTTTAGGATACTTATTTATGTATCCATCAGTGTAGTTATTTCGTGTAGGTTCTTTATGTACTTGCGATACACTAGCATATGCACGTTGTCCTTTGCCAATCTCATAGGTAATACCCACTTTAGGATTCCAAAAATGGAAGGTGTCGTGTATCTTTAAATGTTGCATTTGATCGTTGTTCCAATCCCAATTTTCGTTGCTACCCATAATTTTATAGTCGATGTAGCGATATTGTACATCTACGTAATAACTCCATGAATCGCCTATAAGACCTTGTTCCTTTAGGTATATATTTGCATCATTTTTTCTACCAACATTGCGGTAATATTCTACTTTCTTCGTAAAATCTACTTGTGGATCAATGACATCAATGACTTGCCCAAAGTGATCTCCAATGTATCTATTGAACCCACCTCCAAGTACAGACAATAGTCTATCGGTATCATGAGATAAACTCCAGACACCTCCAAAGAAATCATTTCCCATTTTTTTACGTCTTACCAAGTCACTAGATGTTACAGTATGACCATCGGTAGCTACATATGGAGAAAGTGCATATTCTTGAAGTGTCCTATCACTTTTATATTGTTCGTAGTATCCATCACCACGTGTATAGAAAGCCGCTGCGCGTAGAATCAAAGGATTTTTCCAAGCAGACCCTATCGTCTGTGTCAAATGTACTTGATAGTTTTGTTGATTATAGTTATCAGTTTGGTTAGGATAATAATGTATATTACCCTGTTCGTCCTTGTATTCTCCACATGGGTTGTACCGGCGACCATATTCTTTCATTTGATCCTTAGTAGCATAGTCCCAAGCATGATATGTCTCTTCCCATCCATTAAAAGTCACAAATCGGATGGACGTATTTTTAGCGAAGTATCCAGCACTAAGCATGTAACTTGTTAGTTTGGTTGATGCTCGGTCTACGTAGCCGTCACTACCTATGTTCGAGAAACGTCCTTCTACTGTCCAGTGGTTATTGATTAGTCCAGAACCAATTTTAACTGTCTCCTTATGCGTGTTATAACTACCATAACCTCCATCAACCGTCACATATGGTTGTCCTGCTTGTATCTTGGTTTGCATATTCACACTAGCCCCGAAAGCACCTGCACCATCGGTAGATGTACCTGCACCACGTTGCACTTGAATGTCTTTTAATGAAGACGCCAAATCTGGCATGTTGACAAAATACACTTTGTGGCTTTCTGAGTCATTCATAGGTACACCATTGACCGTGATATTGATACGACTTGCATCTGTACCGCGAATACGCATATCTGTGTATCCTACACCAGCTCCCGCATCACTGGTAATGATTAACGATGGGGTGTTGTTGAGTAAAAATGGGATGTCATTTCCCTTGTTTTTCTTTGCGATTTGCTCGCTGTTGATGTTTGTAAATGCCACTGGAGTGTGTTTAGTGGCTCGAGTAGAAATAATTTCTACTTCGTCAAGAAGATAGTGAAGACTATCCGAAGGCATCTTTTCGCTTGGAGATTGTGCCATCATCGTAGAACCGATAAAACATGTGCACGCCAATCCAGCAATGAGTCTCATTTTCATTGTTTCAATTATTTATTGAGATGAATTAAAAAAGGAGAAGTTTTGGGTACATGCATTGGTACCACAATAAGATGGTATTCATTTTTCCCTCCGGCAGCATGATCTGCATCAGGTTCAATGGGTATGATCTCAGCCCGCTCTAGGGCACCCCTCCTTCGAATGTCGCTGCAAATGTACGATTTTTTTTGTAAACATTCATAGTATGATAAAGAAAACGCTCAGGATTGTTTTTGCTTTTTTGTCATGAACCCCATTATTCGGGGCATGTTACTAGTATAATGTCTATTTTTGATTGCCATAATGCCTTTTACCTGATACTTATCAAATCATAAATGTAAAATGCTATTATTTGCCTAGTCTACTTGGGTTTACCGTTAAGAATGTCTACTTTTGCACCAGTAAATTGTATACAAATGATTCCCTTATGCCAGTAGACGATAAAAAACAGATATATGATGCTATACCTAGCATCTCCGTCATTTTGACAACATATAATCATCCCATTTGGTTAGAAAAGGTTTTGTGGGGGTATGAAGCTCAGACAACACATGACTTTGAAATTGTCATAGCTGATGATGGATCACGTGATGAAACGCGAGATACAATTGCGCGTATGCAGAGTTTGGTGAGCTATCCTATTCAACACATTTGGCATAAAGATGATGGCTTTCAGAAGTGTGTGATTATGAATAAATCTATTTTAGCCTCTAAAGCAGATTATTTATTGTTTAGCGATGGCGATTGTATTCCACGTGAAGATTATATTGCGATGCATTTGAGTCAGCGTGAACCAGGACGCTTTTTATCTTGTGGGTATTATAAGTTAGGGATGGAATTGTCCAAAGCTATTACGAAGGAGCATATTCTTAATGGAGATTGTTTTGATTTATCTTGGTTAAAGGCACATGGACTCCCATCAACTTTTAAGAATAATAAGTTTACTCGTCAAGAATGGAAAGTGAAACTGCTTAATGCTATCACGACAACTAAACCTACTTGGAATGGTCATGGGGCTTCAACTTGGAAAAAACATGTACTTGAAACGAATGGTTTTGACGAGCGCATGCAATATGGAGGTCAGGATCGTGAGTTTGGTGAGCGTTTGGAAAATATGGGTATTCACGGTAAGCAGGTACGCTATTCTTCAACAGTACTCCATTTAGATCATGGCCGAGGATATGCTACACCCGAATCGATAGCCAAGAATAAAGCTATCCGTAAACAGACGCGTACTCGGGGTGTACAGCGCACTCCTTATGGTATTAAAAAAGTTAATCAGGAATAATATATTTATGCAGTACAAACATATCGTGCTGACGCAGTTTAATTTGAAGTTGTATGCTACTGATAAAAATAATCAGCAGTGTCATACGGATAAGTGGCTGCGTACTAGATTTGAGTATTTTGAGAATTATTGTTTGCCATCCATGATGCAGCAAACATCTCAGAACTATCATTGGATGGTGTTTTTTGACAAGGATACACCTGAAGAGTATAAGGAGCGTATTGATCAATACAAGGTAAACTACGCACTTTTTCATCCTTATTATATATTATCAGATGATGAAGATATTGTGAAGAATGAGGATGGTGCTGCGCATATGGAATTTGTATTTAGGCGTCTGATTCGCGAATATTGTGATGAATTTAAGGGATACGTATTGACCACTAATGTGGATAATGATGATTGTCTACACAAAGATACCATAGCTCGTATTCAACGGACATTTGAGGAAAAACCTCAAGATGGTATTTATGCTTTTCCATGGGGGAAACAGCTTTTCTTAGATAAGGAACTATTACTGCGAATTCATTACCCACACAATCATTTCTTGACATTGGCTCAAGAGTTGAATAAGGATTTTAAAACGGTGAAAGCATACAAGCATGCTAAGATCCGTAAGATGTTGCCTGTAATAGATATTAATGAAGGACCACCAGCGTGGATGGAAATTGTGCATGAGGGTAATGTGAGTAATGATTTGCGTATTACTAGTCGTGTGAAGAATTATCCGTGCACTTATCCTGTCCCCCTTAGTGACTACGGAATTAACGCGAATTATTCAAGCAAACATAATATTTCAAAAGCAGTATTGATTTACCCTGGCTTTTGGTTGGCTACTGCCATAACTCGTTTGAAAAGAAAACTAAATAATCAGTTAAGATGGAACATTTACCACAAGATCCAATGATACTCTTTAGCTTTATCAATACAAAGCTTCGTGATGATTATGCTAATTTGGATGTTCTTTGCGAAGACATGCATATTGATAAAGATGAATTGTTAAGTAAATTGGCCGAAGCTGGCTTTGAATATAGTATAGAGCATAATAAATTTTGGTAAGCAACTTTTATTTTTTGAATTGCTTTTGTACTTGTTCATTCCTGTGTAAATACAAATTCAGGGTGAATCAGACATACTTGCTGATTCACCCTGAATTTTTTGTTTGGAATAAATTTTAGGCTTCTGGTGTCAGAATTTCGTCTGCATTATTGCCTTCGATAAGTTCTTCTTTATTACCAGTGATTTCAGCCATAATCAAGGCTGAGATTTCTTCTGCTAGTTCTGGATTGTCTTGTAGCATATTCTTGCTAGCATCTCGTCCTTGACCTAATTTAGTATCATTATAACTATACCATGATCCACTTTTCTTCACGATATTAAAGTCTACTCCTAAATCAAGTACTTCGCCGATTCGAGAGATACCTTCGCCAAACATGATATCAAATTCACATCTACGAAATGGAGGAGCCACTTTGTTTTTTACGATCTTTACTTTTGTTAAGTTACCAATCACAGTATCACCATCTTTAATAGGAGTGCTGCGACGTACATCAACACGTACTGAAGAGTAAAATTTAAGAGCATTACCACCCGTTGTTGTTTCTGGGTTGCCAAACATCACACCAATCTTTTCACGCAATTGGTTAATAAAGATACATGTCGTATTTGTTTTGGCTACTGCAGCTGTCAACTTACGGAGTGCCTGTGACATCAAACGTGCTTGAAGTCCTACACGATTGTCGCCCATCTCGCCTTCTATTTCAGCTTTAGGAGTTAACGCTGCTACAGAGTCAATAACGATGATGTCAATGGCAGCCGAGCGAATTAACGCTTCAGCAATTTCTAGTCCTTGTTCCCCATTATCAGGTTGAGCAATAAGCAAATCGGCTGTACTGACACCGAGAGCTTCTGCATATGTTGGATCAAATGCATGTTCAGCATCTACAATCGCTGCAATTCCACCCGCTTTCTGAGCTTCTGCCATGGCGTGGATTGCCAATGTCGTTTTACCTGAAGATTCAGGGCCGAAGATTTCTACTATACGACCTCTTGGATAGCCACCGACACCTAGTGCAGCGTTTAGACCAAGCGATCCAGAATCAATCACTTCGATTTCCAATGATGGACGATCTCCTAGGCGCATTACAGTACCTTTTCCAAAATTTTTATCCATTTTGTCCATGGTAGCCTGCAAGGCTTTCAATTTTCCAGCCATTTCTAGCTGCTTGCTGTCAGCAGTCTCAGTCTTTTTTGCCATATAATATCTTCTATATTATTAATTAATCTACACTTATAAGATACGCATATTGAATATGTACCCGTATACAACTAAGGGCAAATATACAAAAATCCTTTTGCATATCTGCCCTTGTCGCTTACTATTTTCGGAGAATTATTTTCCGAATTCAATATCGTTATTATGTTGTTCATGCCAAGGCAATCCCTGTTCGTTGAGATGTGCCATAAATGGATCTGGATCGAATTGTTCTACATTGAATACTCCAGGTTTTTTCCATTTACCTTCGAAGAAAAGCATTGCCCCTATTGTGGCAGGTACACCTGTTGTATAACTAACTCCTTGCATCCCCGTTTCTTTGTATGCTGCTTCATGTGAGCAGTTGTTATATACATAATAGGTATGCTCTTGGCCGTCTTTGATACCACGGATACGGCAACCTATAGACGTTTCACCTGTGTAATTTTCACCAAGATCTTGTGGATTAGGTAATACAGCTTTTAAGAATTGGATAGGTACGATTTTTTGTCCATTGTAATCAATTTCGTCAATACGAGCCATACCAATATTTTGAATCACACGAAGGTGTGTTAAGTATTCTTGACCGAAAGTCATCCAAAAGCGTGCACGTTTTATAGTTGGATAGTGTTTTACAAGACTTTCTAGCTCTTCGTGATACATTAAATAGCTTTCACGTGGACCTACATTAGGGTAGTTCACGGCTTGATGTACCGATAAAGGATCTGTTTCTTTCCACTCTCCATTTTCGTAAAATTTACCACGTTGGGTAATTTCACGGATGTTAATCTCTGGATTAAAGTTGGTTGCAAATGCTTTGTGATGATCTCCCGCGTTACAATCTACAATATCAAGATAGTGTATTTCATCAAAGTAGTGCTTTGCTGCATATGATGTGTAAACACCTGTAACACCTGGATCAAAACCACAACCAAGAATAGCTGTAAGACCAGCTTCTTTGAAACGTTCGTGGTATGCCCATTGCCAGCTGTATTCGTATTTAGCTTCGTCCTTTGGTTCGTAGTTGGCTGTATCCAAGTAGTGTACACCTTCTGCAAGACAAGCATCCATGATGGTTAAATCTTGGTAAGGAAGCGCTACATTGATGACCAACTCAGGTTTGAACTCTTGAAAGAGTGCACGAAGTTGTTCAACACTATCTGCATCAACGGCTGCTGTTTGAATTGCAGGGTTGCCTATTGCTTCTACGATAGCATCGCATTTGCTTTTTGTACGGCTTGCTATCATGATGTCTGTAAAGACGTGGCTGTTTTGTGCCACTTTGTGCGCTACGACGGTTCCAACACCACCAGCACCAATAATAAGAACTCTAGCCATTAGTAGATTTATCTTAAAAGTAATTGATAAGGGAAAAAAGGGTAGTCTATGCCTACTTGGCTAGACTACCCCATAAATATACTTTAATTTCGACTGTTTACTTAGTTAAGTATTGGTCAGAAATAGATTCGTTGTTAAGTACTCGACGAATAGTCTCGGCAAAAAGAGGGGCTACAGTCAATTGTTTTACTTTTTCGCAACCCTTAGAGTAAGGTATACTGTTTGTAAAAATCATTTCTTCTAGTACTGAGTTAGTAACTCTTTCACTAGCAGGATCTGACATCACACAGTGAGAAGCAATTGCACGTACAGAGTTAGCACCTTCTGCTTTCATGATCTCAGCAGCTTTTGTTATTGTACCAGCTGTATCTACAATGTCGTCAACGATGATCACATCTTTGCCTTTTACATCGCCAATAATACGCATTTCTGCAACAACATTGGCTTTTTCACGACTCTTGTGTGCCATGACAAGATCAACACCTAAATACTTTGAGTATGTGCTAGCACGCTTAGAACCACCAACGTCCGGTGTCGCAATGACTAGGTTCTCAAGATTTAATGATTGAATATAGGGCATAAATACTGCCGACCCGTACAAGTGATCCACTGGGATATCAAAGAATCCTTGAATTTGGTCAGCGTGAAGGTCCATAGTCATTAATCGATCAATACCTGCTGTTGCAAGCATATCTGCGACCAATTTTGCTCCGATAGCTACACGTGGACGGTCTTTGCGGTCTTGTCTAGCCCAACCAAAATAAGGAATGACAGCAACGATGCTTTGTGCAGAAGCACGTTTAGCAGCGTCAATCATCAACAACAATTCCATCAAGTTGTCTGAGTTTGGAAATGTTGATTGTACTAGAAATACGTGTGAACCACGAATAGATTCCTCATAAGATACTGTAAACTCACCGTCTGCAAAATGAGTTACATTCATTTTTCCTAGAGGAGCCTCTAGATGTTCACAAATCTTTTCGGCCAAGTAACGAGACTTTGAGCCAGCAAATACCATAAATGGTTTATTCTCCTTCATCTTTTTTTGAATGTCGGTTTTTGATATTGTTATTTAAAAATCCGCGTGCAAAGGTAGTGATATTTTCTACAATGGCAAAAGGAATATGTGCAATATAGAGTGGAGATTATTGTTTCTTTAACTTCAAGCCTACCTTCATACCATCAAATTGGCTAGCGACTTTTAAAATTAATCCAATGTTACTGTCTTTTTCGACTTTTTTTCCTAGAGTTTCTGTCAGATCAATTAATTTATCAGCACTACACATCAATTGTAATGTTGACGTTGTGCCACTAATGAATAAAGGGACATTTGCTTTTGTTTTAGGAACAGACAGTGTAATGACCTTCTTGTCTTTATCATAACTGTAATGTCCACTAACTTTGCGCTTGTTTTGTGTATTTAGTACAGAAAAACTTTCTTGACCATCGAATGATAAAACAATAGTTTGCATACTTATTTTTCGTGATTGCAATTCTTTGTCCAAGCGTGTCTCTATTTTATCTTGAATAGCAGATCCGCCTAAGACCATCAATGGATCGTCACTATTTAGTTCTACAGCAACTCCAGTGTATTTCCAATCACCTTTCAGGTTGAATAAAGAAAAACCAGTGTTCTTTTCAACAATTGCTTCAACTTTATCTTTATTGGCCTTAAATAGGTCTGATAAGCTTTGGGCATTTGCTGAGAGAAAACTTAGCCACATGAAAACAAGAATAAGAAAGAGTCTGCTCATGATATTATGTTTATTTAAAATGGGTTATCTGTAGTTTGTTCATGAATCATATGATTAATACTTTCGATATAACCAAGTATTTCATTACGACCAACGCGACGCTCAGATGAAGAAACAAAATAGGGTGGTAATTCCTCCCATTGTGCTTCTAAATGTTTGAGGTAATGTTTAATCTTAGGTTTTTGTTCTCCACCTTTTAGTTTATCTGCTTTTGTGAATACAATAACAAAAGGTATCCCTTTTTCTCCTAGATATTCGAAAAACTCTAGATCTATAGTCTGAGGTTTTAATCGTATATCAATCAAAACGAATAAACAAGTCAATTGTTCTCGTTTCTCAATATAATCTTCAATGACATTTGAGATTTGCTTTTTCCCTTTTTTACTTCTTTGTGCAAATCCATACCCTGGCAAATCCACAAGATACCAATCATCATTGATAAGGAAATGATTGATAAGCATTGTTTTCCCAGGCGTTGAAGAAGTCATCGCCAATTTACGACGATTAGTCAACATGTTGATTAAGCTGGACTTTCCCACATTGGAACGTCCGATAAACGCATACTCTGGTAATTGTGAATCGGGACATTTTGCCGGATCCGTATTACTAATTATAAATTCAGCTGATGATATTTCCATACATATGCGAAGGTACAGTTTTTATATGGTACGACCAAGTCTAATTATTCTTTTTTTTTTCTTTTTCAAACGGGGGAGCATTTGTGAGATTTATGGGCCGTTTCCGAAAACGTTTGTGTACCAAAATATAAGCTTTAATACTAGATCTCTACATACTATGCTGTTTCTCAACTATTTTTGTACAGTTTTGTGTGATTTGTTAAATGAGTTCTCGCCTTACGTACGACGAAAAATACTTACCTTATCACATTGTTGCAACCTAATATTTAATCTTATACCCATGAGTAAAAAAAAGTACTGTCAGCCTACGCTGATGGCTTTGTCCTGTACAATAGAGGGCGAGGTCTTTGCGGCATCAACACCTGGTGTTATTCAAGATGGTGGAGCATTTAATGTCCTTCCCTCCAATCGAACTCCTCTTGAATCATTTAGTCAAAGTTCAACGAGTGCATCTTCATCTGTATCTAAAGGATACAGCTCCAATTCTTCTGAGGAAAGTATCACTGATTTAATGGATAAATTTTAATACTATACTGATGACAAAAATCGAATTATCTAATATGAGACGTGGTGCTTATATCATGATGACAATGTTTGCTGGCTTGTTGTCTATTATGACTGCATGTACAGATGATAGTGTCGTAAAAGAATCGACCGTTCCACCAGCTGGCGAAGAAATCACAATTCATGCAACGCAAGATGCAACACGCATGGATTATGTTGATAATGGAGCTGATGGCATTACGATGTCATGGAGTAGCAATGATGCTTTTTCTTTATACAATCCAGATAATCAGGTGGCTGGTCGATTTGATATTGATTCAGAAACTATAGATCATCATCATGCTGATTTTCACGGTACTATTCCCGCTGGATTAGAGGAAGACAATCGTGTGTTGGCTGTATATCCTGCAGGGTTAGAGGTCGTAGCCGACAAAGGGGTTGTGCTTGATTTGAGTGTTCAACATTTACTCGTTGGCGATGATGCTGTACCTAATACAGACTATCAATTTTTAGTGGCGCAGGCGAACTATACGTCAAATATTAATCTTGGATTTTCTTATCTAACTTCTACACTCACTTTAGATCTTTCTTTTGATGCTTCGACTGTTATCAAAAATATATATCTGTATGCCAAAAATGGACTATACAATAGACGATATGTTCGATTTGGAACTGGTGAAGTGTCACTAGGACGATTAGATCGTATTGCTGCCACGAATCTGCCCATTTCTGCTGTCAACAGTTTGAAAACGAATCTTGCTTTGTTTAGTGGAAAAATGACTTCTGTATCGCTTGTTTTAGAAACAGATAATGGTTTCTTGGTCTATAAAACAACGGGGGAAAAAAATCTACAAGTTGGCACTAGATACACCCTCACTGTAGGGGGAGATGATTGGGAACATGTCACTCCATTATACATAAGAGGTACAGTAGTCAATGGTGAAGATTCAGGTTGGGATACTCCTATTGCATTGACTCCTATCCCTCATGAAGAAGGTGCTTATGAGTACAGAGGGCACCTGCATGCGGGTGAATACAAGATCTTAAATCAAAAAGATTGGGATGGAGCCACCACTTATACAGTCAAATATGATGGTTGGCTGGCTAACATTACAGACAATGCAAATGCTACATTGAACGGTGATTGTGATTATCTGTATATCAATACGTCTACATGGAAACCTTCAATGGGATTTTCAACTCTTTCTCTTGTTGGAGACGCTACTCCAGCAGGTTGGTCATTAGACAACCTGTCTTCTACACAAATGACTGCTGTACAAGATAAACCATTTGTTTACACTTGGGAAGGTGAATTGACTGCGGATAAAGAATTGAAATTTATAGCTGTTAATGGCGGTACAAGTTGGGATGTGCCTCAGTATGTTGCCGACGATGTCGATGATAATGGGCATCAGGTGATAGCAAGTAGTGGAGGAACTTATGGGGTTTCGCTTAGACCGCAAGGGACTGGTTCGGGAGCCGATTATAAATTTTCTGTAACGACCTCTGGACGCTATCGTGTAGAATTAGATCAGATAGCTCGTACCGTGACTTTTACATTCTTGACAGATCCAGAAAATATTACAGTGGGGCTACATACTGTTCCTGCTACTCCAGATGCTGATCAAGAAATGACTGTGTACTTTAAGGCTGATAGTGAATCTGATTTATATGGCTATACAGGCGATGTGTATTTACATACTGGTGTCATTTCAAATGGAGTGTGGGGGCATGTGCCTGCTGCTTGGGATGTCAATTTAGATAAGTGTAAAATGGCCCCAGTTGCTGGACAAGATAACACCTGGAAGCTAGTGATGTCTCCTAGCATCCGTAGTTGGTATAATGCAGGAACAGATGCTGTGACTCAACTCGGTTTTGTGGTACGTAGTGCAGATGGTGCTAAAAATGGAGTAGGTAGTGATGTCTATATTCCTGTTACTGATGAGCAGGCTGAAAGTTTTTTGCCTGCCAATCCTATTGAACAAGCGATGCCAGAAGGATTGAAATATGGCATCAATAAAATAGATGACAATACAGTTACTCTAGTGCTATATGATAAAGATACCAATGGAGCATCTCATGAATATGCCTACGTCATTGGCGATATGAACGATTGGACTTTGGCCAACAACGAGTCTTCGCAAATGTATAGAGATAATACAGCTGGTTGTTGGTGGATAACGTATTCTGGTTTAGAACCGACCAAAGAATATGCTTTTGAATATTATATAGGTAGTGGCAACGATGCTTTTTATATGGCAGATGCTTATACGCACAAAATTCTTGATCCCAACGATACATATATTCCTGAGTCCACCTATCCATCGGCCAAACGTCAATATCCAGAGAAGGCTATTGGTACTGTAGCTACTTTCCAATTGGAAGACCCTGATCCATATTCTTGGACGATGCCTGATTATGATATAGAAGATTCTCGTGACATGGTCATATATGAGTTGCACCTGCGTGATTTTTCAAAAACAAGTGATCTTGATGGAGCAATTGCTCATTTGAATTATTTAAAAGCTTTAGGTGTTGATGCGATTGAGTTAATGCCAACACAAGAATTTGATGGAAATGATTCTTGGGGATACAATCCATGTTTCTTCTTTGCCATGGACAAAACATATGGGGAACCCAATGATTACAAGCATTTTGTGGATCTATGCCATCAGGCTGGTATTGCTGTTATTTTAGATGTGGTATATAATCATGCCACAGGGGCTAGTCCTTTGGCCAAGTTGTATTGGAATAGCAGTGCCAATAAGACCGCTAGTAATAATCCTTATTTTAATGTGGATGCACCTCACCCATATAGTGTGTTTCATGACTTTAACCATGAGTCACCGTTGGTACGTAACTATGTAAAACGTAGTTTGAAATACCTTATTGAAGAATACAAGATCGATGGATTCCGCTTTGATTTGGCCAAAGGAATGACGCAGACACAAAGTGACGTGAATACAGCTCCAAACTACGATCAAAGTCGATTCGATATTTGGTATGACTATAACAGTTACATCAAGGATGTAGATCCTAACGTCATGGTTATTCTAGAGCTATTTGCCGATGATGCCGAAGAAAATGCTTATGATGCAAATGGCATATTCATGTGGAAGAATTGCAATCATGCCTACTGTCAAGCGGCCTCTGGATGGTCTGATGGCAGTGACTTTGGAGCTGCATACAAATCAGGCGGTCATTGGGTGGCTTATCAAGAAAGCCATGATGAAGAGCGTACTGGATATCAACAGTTTGCATATGGATATGGTCCATTGAAAGGTCTAGATCGCATGGATTTGCGTATGGGTGAACTGGGTAATAATGCTGCACTGTTCTTGACCGTTCCAGGTCCAAAGATGATTTGGGAATTTGAAGAACTCGGATATGACACATCGATTATGGATGGAGGCCGTATGGGGCACAAAGCTCCAGGTTGGGATATGCTTAACGATACAGATCGTGCTCAATTATACCATACCTATTGTCGTTTGATGGCATTGCGTAACGCCAATGAAGATCTTTTCGATATGTCTTCCAATTTTAACTGGAATGTTGGTGTTAATAATTGGGATAATGGACGATTTATGTGGTTAGATTGTGCATCTCCTATAGCGAAGAACCTAGTTGTTGTGGCTAATTATACCGATGTTGATGGTAAAGAGATGACAGTCTATATGCCACATACTGGTACATGGACCAACTATATGACAGGCGAAACCTTTACTGTGGGTGAAGATAAAATATATCATCCACAAGTAGCTGCATGCAATTTTGAATTGTATGTCGACAGTAATGTTGTGATACCTGCAGAATAATAACCCTTAAAATATAAAGTATGAAAAAGAAAGTGTATGTAAATCCGATTGTGCTTGGTATTCCTGTTGAGATTGAGACAGATGTTATTGCAAATTCAGGCACTAGTACAACGCCTAATATCAATTATGGTGGTGATATTGGTAGTGTCAATTCAACGCGAGAATTCTCCTTATTGGATAATTCAGCGGATAGTGAAGCAAAATAACCAATAGTCTAAGAAAATACACAACCATGAAAAAACTAATTTATGTATTTGCTGCCTTGATGGTCTTACCAGCCACAAGTTGCAGCGAATCGTCGGATCCTACCCAAGAACCACTACCTGAAGAGGTCGTGAAGCCAGTTCCTATGTCTATAGGAGCAGCTGTTGCTGAAACGCGCTTAGATTATGAGCGCAGCGCTGATAATAAGACAATTACTGTTCGATGGAGTGATACAGATGCTTTACAAGTGTTCAAAGCAGATGATACGAATTCGTTTGTCGATTTTACGATGCAGAGCCATACTGAACAGACTGCTGTGTTCCAAACAAATAATATTACTCCGCTTAATATACAAACAGGAGATGATATTACAGCCATTTATCCTTCTCTAGTCACATCTTTGGAGAGTGATAAGGGTACTAAGGAAATTAAGATGAAAGATCAGACCATTCAGGCCAATGGCGATGGCGATCCTTCTATGGATATTATGGTAGCACATGGTACATGGCAGGATGCACATACAAGTTTACTGTTTACTCACTTGATGGGCTCTGTTGTAGTAGTACTTAATTTTGATGAGCCTACAACTGTCAGTCACATCATGCTTTCAGCTGATGGTGGGTTCAATAACTATGCAACGATTAAGATGACAGCAGACGGAGGAACAGCCCTTGGTGGTTTCAAAAAAGGTCCTATGAGTGCCACGACTACTGATGCTACTGCTAGTACACAATATACTGGTCAAATATTCGTTATTCCGGGAACATATAGTAATATCTCTGTGACTGCAATTACAGACAGAGGGTATTTTGTTTGTACTAAAGCTGTATCAGGTTTTACTTTAGAACAAGGTAAAAATTATCGTTTGCAAGTTCAATCTGATGCATGGGAGGTGGCTCCTTTGTATGCATGGGGGCCTACTAATAATTATGCGGTTAATGCAGGTTACAATAAGATGACAGCAGCTTTGGATAATTCGGCTTTATATTTCTTAGGAAATAAAGATAACTATGAACCATGTACATGGAGCAGTAGTGGGGATAATATGAAGTTTACTTTAACTGATCTATCAGAAAATTGGTCTGTATTTATGGGTAGCTCTCCTGATAATTTTGGTTTTTATCCAGAGTACAATGCTCCATATTATCCTACATGGGGGGAGCAAAATGTGTTGCGAGTAGATGTACTCAAAGGTGAAGTAAAGACTGCTCGTAGACGGAAAATTTATTATGTTGGAAATCCTAATAATTGGGATAGTAATAGTGCCAATGGTCCCAATTATGAATTAACATGTGATATTGACAATGAAAATCGAATTGATGAATTTACAGTTCGAGGTCTGCTCTTTAATAACGGTGACGAAATTAAGTTCCCCATAGATGATTATGGTGACGTATGGAATGGCCAATTTATAAAAGCTTTACAAGCTAATGAATCTATTTATGATGGTGCAGTACTTGGTTATCAAATTAATTATACCAACAGTGATACAGAGCCATATACCGATTTGAAATTTAAAGTCAACTCATCTGATGCTGCTGGTACCTATGATATAACAATCAATGTCGTAGATAAAACTGTTACTTTTACTAAGCAAAAATAGATATGCTTTTTGATTTATACAGGCATGTACTATACTTCTTAATTTAGAAATATTAATTATTTACTTGATAAAGTCGTTTGATGCTGGAGCTCTTGAGCAAAATCAAGAACTTCAGCTTTTTTTTGTCTAGATTACTGTTTGTAATATTACGATAATTCAAAGAAAATTGGCGTTTTTAGACTATGGAAATGTGCCGATTTTGACTATATTTGCACTGCAATTGTAAAATGGAGAGATGGATTATATTGTTTATTAAGAGTTGTATATGAGAAAGAATTGGAAATCAATCGTGTTATGTATAGGAGTTTTATTGCCTGTGTTGTCTGGTTGCGTAGAGGACACTTTGGACGTATCAGGAGATAAATTGAACCTAGACGTGAATGTAGGAGGAAATGAATTGATTATTCCTCTAGGTACTGGAAAGAAAACATTGGTCAGTAGTATATTGGAACCTAGCGATATGTTAGCTTTTAATGGAACTGGTGACTATGTCATCGAAGAGTCAGGGACTATGGCCTCTCGTGATTTAAGTATCCAGCCAGTAAATCTGCAGTTGCAACCAGTCTCGATCACCCAAGGTATTGACTTTAATAATGTGAGCGTAGCTACTCGTTACGTTGTTAATTTGAGCTCTTTTTCAGGGACAATCAATCAGACGGCAAAAATTACGGCAAGTCAGCTAGTGCCAAGTGCACTGCAAAGTATATATTCTGCTCAGCTAGATGCGAGTAAAAAACCGACTATAACTCTGCATATTGGCTTTAAAAATGTACCTGCTAATATGACTAGTTTACATTTTAATAACTTGAAGATACAAGTGCCTGATTTTCTAAAGTGGGGAAATGATAGTGATATATCAGGTCAAATTCTTACGCTTAACACGTCTTTTAATCCACACGATGGATATACTCGTACTATAGCAATAGACGGGTTTGATTTTTCTTCATTCAACTCGACTATTGGTTTGGCTACAACGCCTATTTCAGGCACAACCGATCGTTTGATTGCTATCAATACACATAATACATTCTCGGTAAATGGCGAGATAGAAGGTGGTCCGCTGACTATAGATACCAATACGCTGCAAGATATGCAGATGGTAGTCACAGCAAGCTTTAATCAATGTACACTGAATGAAGTCAAGGCAGTCGTCCATCCTACTATTAGTCCAGTGGTGACACGTATTCCTATTTCCTTGAGTGATGATGCAGACTTCTTACAAAATGGTGAGAGTCAGTTCGCATTAACCAATCCACAAATTAAACTTGATTTATCTAATAGTAGTTTACTGCCGATTTCTGTAGTCATGAATATTCGTGGAGAAGACAAAAATCAGCATACACTAACTGGGGCTAATATCCCACCTGTTAAACTGACTTTGCAGCCTTCCACTCAACAAGGTACACCTCGATTGACTAAAATAATACTCAGTGCCAAGTCGGTTGCTGTAGAGGGCTATACCAATGTAGTCGTCCCTGAACTTCCTGAACTAACTTCCCAGATTCCATATGTTGTGATGATAGAAGCAGTAGCCGATGTGGCCACAGATACTCCAATGCAAGTGGACTTAGATAAAGATATGCATATTGGTGCTGCCTATGATGTATCCATCCCATTAGCTTTTGATACCGCAGACTTTAGCTACACGGAGGTTATTGACGGCTTGATGGGTACTCTAGACGGTATTGCTGATGATGTATTGGATCCAAAATGGACGATAACAGCGCAATTGGTCAATACTGTACCATTGGATCTGCAACTGATAGCGGAAGCCGTTGATACGCAAGGCAATGTGATAGATGGGCTCACTGTAACGACCGAATCAGATGTGATGGCTGGTACATTATCGTCACCTACGACTTCATCGGTGACGGTCCAAGTGGAAGCTGAAGGTGATCGATTAAGCAAACTAGATGCTATCAAACTTCATCTCCATGCTACATCAGACGATTTAGTGGCTGGTGAATCATTAAATGGCAATCAATATATTCAATTTACACAAATTAAAGTACATGCTGCTGGTGGAGTACATGTAGATATGAACGACTAAATAAGACTTACATGAAGAAATACCTCTTTACCTTATCCGTTGCCAGTACCTTGGCAATAGTGAGTAATGCTCAAGAGTTGCGTACTAGTTATTTTCAAGAAGATGCATTATATCGTCATGAGATGAATCCGGCATTTGGCAACAAAAAGAATTATGTGGCTGTTCCTTTACTTGGAAATATGCATATCATGTCGCGTGGTAATGTTGGATTGGAAAATTTTATATATGATTATCAAGATCCTACAGGACAATATAGTTCTACTACATTCTTGAATAGTCACGTGTCTGCTGCCTCTTTTCTTAACGATTTGCCAGACAATACAGATATCCAAGGAAGCTTACATATTCCGGCGTTTTCTATGGGGTGGAGTAGAGGAGAGCATTATACAACTATCGGGGTTAATCTACGCACATATACCATGTTTCATGCCCCTAAGGAATTGTTTGCTTTTATGAAAGCAGGACAAACTGCAGCAAGCGGTACTCAATATTTGATAGAAGACTTGTCTTTCTTATCAGAATCATATGCTGAGATTTCGCTTGGACATAGTTTCCCAATTACACCTCATATTCGAGTAGGGGCTACATTAAAAGGGCTAGTAGGTATGGGGTATATCCAAGGGAAAATAGAACAAATGCGTGTGGAAATGAGTAGTGATCGATGGTATATTGAATCGCAAGGATATTTAGATATTGCAGCCAAAGGTGCCCAGTGGACATATGCAGATAATGAATACAACACACGGGGAGAACTCATAACCCGTGAAAATGAAATCGATGATGTCGATACTGATAACATATCTGCTCCTGCAGGATATGGACTTGCTGTAGATTTAGGAGTGATATGGGAGACACCTGTCAAGAATTTAACGGTATCAGCTTCCCTGACAGATCTTGGTTTCATCAATTGGTCAGAAACGATACAGGGGAGACAAGATCCGAATAATCGATTTGAATTTGATGGATTCTCTAATTTTGTGTTAGACGAAGACCATGTAGAAGCTGGCGACGTGTCCTTGAGCGATGAACTAGATGACCTTGCAGATGATGCCAAGCAAGCACTTAAATTTTATGATGAAGGGCACACCTCGAAGACACGGATGCTGGGAACTACAGCTCATATTGGTGCAGAATATCGCATGCCTTTTTACAACAAATTGACTACTGGATTGTTGCTGACAGGACGATTTTATGGTGATTACACCAATTGTGAAGCTCGTTTATCGGCCAATGTGAAGCCTGTTAATTGGTTGCAAGCCTCTCTATCAGGAGCTGCAAGTAATTTTGGGGGTGAGATTGGGTGGATGCTTAATTTTACACCTGGATGCGTCAACTTCTTTATTGGCGGTGATGCTATTATTGGTAAACTCAATAAACAGTTTATTCCTATCAGCAATGCTAACGCTGATATTGCGTTGGGTATGAATATTACTTTTTAAGATATCCCTACTAACTTACGCGAATCAGATCTATACCATATATATGGAATACATATCCAAACGATGACCAAAGCAATCGGATCAATCGTGTTTTATGGTTGGCATCACTGTGAGAATCAGTGTTGCCACCTATATTGAAAATAAGGCTATTGAGTATCCCATTACTCAATAGCCTTTCTCAATTATACTATATCACTGAAAACAGAGTCTGTTACTTTGTTGCTTGTTCTTTTGATGATGATTTGATGGCCTTTTTACAGGTCTTTTTACCACTCTTCTTGCAGGTCTTCTTACTGGCTTTTATCTCATCTGATTTAGTGGACAAATGACAGGTCTTTTTGCAATCCTTCTTACATCCTTTAGCTTGTTTCTTAGCACAGCAAGTCTTTGTCTTTTCTGCACATTTTTTGTGCTCTTGAGCAAATGTAGTACCCATACATGCAATACATAGTATCGCGCCAATCATAAATTTTTTCATATCTAATAGTATTAATGCATTAATGCAACACACGGTGTGTTACGAACTATAATTATATAGGTACAAAGATATGGGAAAGTATAATCAGAATCAATACCATAAAGAGGGTATATTGCTGTATCGAGCATCCCTAATAATAAGTACTTGTATGTTCGTTTTTGGCCTCTAAATTTTAGAATACTATATCGCCTTCATGATACTGGTCGTTCAGCGTTATGGTCGCTTCTTGGTTTTATCCCCATAATTGGTACGCTTAAGCTCATTTATTTATTATCAGGAGATGCCAAAAGGGGAGCAACAAGTGGGGGAGAGATCTAAATGATTAAATCGTATAATAAATGTACAGTCACAATCCACTTAAGGGGGCTCCATATACCCCTAAGTGCCATGTTGCCCTATACCCTATTAAAACACATACCCGAAGGAGAAGGTGCCTCTGTTGTATTTTTTGTAATAGGCGTAATATTCAAAAGAAATATTTATGTGATTAAAGAATAAAGCTCCAATACGAGGCATAGTTGTGGCATAAGTTCTAAGGTTGTCAGACACTATGTTATGATTAAACGCATTAAAAGAAGCTCCTATACCGATACCCGCATATGCATCTATCTGTTTATTTCTATAGAAGTGATAATTGATAGATGGTATTAAGGATAATGCACTGGTTTCATCATCGTAGGTAAACGAAAAAATTCTAGGGCCATCACCTATGTCTTCTGTATATGTTCCCTCTCTTTCTACATTAAATGTATTGAAGGCTAAAGTAAAATCAATAGAAATAGGTGTTTTCTTGATCATTCTACTCATTTGAAAATAGAGGTTATATTTTTTGCTATCTGTATTTCTATCTCCAAGATTGATGGAGCGGTTCAACCCTAGTTCATAAATCATTGTTTTTTTACGTTGTGCAGCAAGAGGAAATACTGTACATAGCATAAGGAGAATAATGCAAAATCTAATCAATTTGTTCATCTTTTATATGTATAAGTTAGCATTTGAATCCACTTGTGTGGAGGTTTGGGAGCAAATATATTATTTTTATGTCAAATAATGACTATAAATGATTTGACAAAAAGTACGCATTTTACATTTTGTCGCAATAAAAAGCCCCATTCTTAGCGAATGGGGCAGTGTATACACCTATATTATATAGATTCAAGTTGCTTTTAGAATTCTTGTTGTGCTGTGGTGCTCTTTGAACAAATGATGCTTAATTTGTCAGATTCGCCTGGCTTTTCAACTATTAATGTGGCGGTATTTCCATTAAGAGTAATAACTTTATACACGAGAAATACATCACCAGATACATAACATGTGATTGTGTTGCCTTTTAGTTTATAAGTTCCTGTACCATTACCAAATAAACCGCTTCCACTGTAAGTTCCGTCTTCATTAAATGTAGCACTAGTTGTTTTATTTGTCCATGTTTCAAAACCATCACCAGTATCTGCTTGCTCTATTTTCCATGTACCTACTATATTTTCAGCAATTTCACGATCTTGAGAATACTCATTGTCTTTAGTACAGCTTGAAAAGCTTATAGAAAACATACAGATTGTGATTAGAAGTATGGCCTTAAAAGTTACATTCATTTTTTTCTTCATTGTTTCTTTTTTTTATTAGTTGAATAATATGGGTGTATTGTATTATTTGATTGTTAAAATTGATTGCAAATGTAGTGTATGAATTTAAAGAAACCAAGAAAATGATTTGACAAAAAGTACGCATTTTAGTTTTTGCCTACCAATCATAATCAATTCTTTATTATTGACGTGTTTGTAGTCAACTATATCATCGTTTACTCTCATATGCTTGACAGCATAGCTAGCAAGTATATCACAGCTCACTCTTATATACTTGACAACATAGCTAGCAAGTATATCATAGCTCGCTCTTATATACTTGCTAGCTGACGCAGATATACTACTCTATAATTTTGTCCGTTTACAGGCATGTTGTTAAGGAGAGATCTTAAAAAATCCTGCCCTGAATCGCAAAGATGAGGGTGATGTCGAGATTCAAGGCGCGAATAGACATATTTAAGGCAGAAAGTTTACTCATAGAGAATGGACTATCTTTTTATGTCCTTTTTATTTCCTGTCTTGTATTCTCATTTATACTTGAATGTTTATAAGATGTTAAATATGTCTTGTTTTTACTCGTGTAATCTAAGTATATGTTGCTTTTTTTGTACATTGCCCTAGTATAAATCAAATTTTGTTTCAACCTGTCTACTTGCATGCTGTAAGAAATACACCTATATATGTCAAAAATACCACATGTGTTTGAGCAAGATATAGTTGATAATTGCTCTATCTCTAAAGATAGAAAAATAATCATATATCAGAGTGAATTGAATTACCTGTCTCAATGTATCTTAGATTACCCACAGATAGAAACAGGGGGTAATCTCTTTGGCTTTTGGACACCATTTGGAATTCCAGTGGTGCATTATGTTGTTGGCCCAGGTGAACATGCGATACATCATGTTGCACACTTTCGTCAAGATTATCACTTTTTGGAGATGCATGCAGACCAATTGGTCGAAGAACATGCTTTGCATCATATTGGGAGTTGGCATTCGCACCATTCGCTAGGGCTGACAGAACCTAGTCGGGGTGATTCGATATCTACCCTTGAGGGAATGCAAGAATGCGATTTGCAAAGTTTTCTTTTATTGATCGGTAATTGTAGAGAAGGAGAATCTTCTGTGCAGGCATATAGATATCATTCAGATGGAACTTTCGAGCAACTTGTATGGGTGGTTTTACAGGGCATTAGTCCAATTAGAGCTGTTTATGATAAGTCGCATCATAGTGGTGTGTACGTGCCAAAATCACCTCCTAATATGAAAAAAATGCCGACATGTCGTTTGATTGAGGAAGAGTCATCAATTCCCATGAAGATTACATATCCCAATGGATATTGGTTGAATAGTCATAGTAGCAAGCAGGATTTAGTCAGAATCTTACATCTATTGAAGTCAAAATTTGATGATGTCAGAGTGTATCAAAAGGAGGATAAAACGATTCATATAGAAGTAAGCTTGGGCGTGCATAAACTTGACATACATTTTACCATGGAGTTTCCTCAGAAAATACCCTCTATTCATGTGCTCCAAGGGCTACCTATCAATTTTGATGAGCACTACACTTGGGACCACAATAATGTAGTAGAATCATTTGTTCAACTTATACATGCAATTAGATATGACATCTGAAAGATTAAAACTAGAGTATGCTGCCTTGGCCGCATTTTTTTCTTATAAACAATTTCAACTAGATATGGATAAGTTGATATTTGCAGTGCAAACAAATTCTAAGAAAGTGTACACGATTAAGGTGGATTTGACTGGAGGATTTCCTTATAGTGTGCCCAGTGTCTTTATTATGACACCCAAACCTTTGTTGACTTGGGATGGACATCCAATGTTGGAGCCTAGTCATTCTATGCATACTTTGCAAGGGGAAAATGGTTGTGTGAGGGTATGCCATTATGGGCAGATTGATTGGGTGCCTAATGTGAGCC
Source organism: Bacteroidaceae bacterium (assembly GCA_963668535.1). Lineage (GTDB taxonomy): Bacteria > Bacteroidota > Bacteroidia > Bacteroidales > Bacteroidaceae > F22. The sequence goes on along the minus strand of OY764867.1, from coordinate 182,343 downwards.
TGTATCAAGTCATAGTAAAGGTGCGTATCTGGTTGGAGATGTATGAAGTGCATTTGAAAACAGGTAGGCCATTAGATTATTATTTGACTAGTGCAGAGCAATAAATGGTGAGGATATAGTGTACAATATAATGATATAAAATTAACCAGTATGAAATTATTTGAAAAGAAAAATAAGGAATCAAATGATTCTAGTGATTGTGTAGAGTTGGGGCAAGTTATTAAGAACCAACATGAGGGCAATAGAGGTGTGGAACTTGTGATGGGGCCTGATGGAGAATTACAAGCAGTACCTGTCTCTGAGGTGGCACATATGGATGGTGTGAAAGCAACTCAAATAGCGAAAAAGGATTATTACTTGTTGTAGGTATGGAAAGTATTGCCTATCTGTATCAATACCAACTTCAAGACTTTCTCAATGCTCCCAATGATGAACAGTTGGGAGTAGGGTATGAATGGAAGGGGGAGCGGGTGTATCATGTTTTTATGGAGTATCCTAAAATAGCTCCTTCGGGTTTTCCTGTTACGTGTGTTTTTAAACAATTGCGTTCTAAAGCTCATTTTGAAAATGGGCGTCAGATGTTTGAAGATTTATCCAAGGCTTTTCATTCTAGTCATGGACGAGATCTGCATATGGCTATCTTCTTGTATCTAGATAATGGACAATTATTACAGAAGGGTTTTGTGGTTGAAAATGGCGAACTTATAGCTTTGCATATAGAGTTTGTCCCAGATAAAAGTGAATTGTACACCCGTAGTAAGGGCTTGCTAGAAGTAGGAGCCTTAGAGAAGAAGCATGTTTTGATTGTTGGTCTAGGAAGTGGTGGCGCATTGATAGCGGTGGAACTAGCCAAGGCTGGAGTAGGACATTTCACATTGGTAGATTTTGATCGGGTAGAGTTGCATAATATATCGCGCCATATAGCAGGTATAAATGAGTTGGGGCGACTGAAAACGAATGTAGTCAGAGATGCTATTTTGGCTAAAAATCCATACGCTGTTGTACACACATATGAGGTCGATATGAATCGGCATTTAGAGTTGATGGAGCAAGAGATTTTAAAAACAGATCTGGTGATAGCTGCTACGGATAGTTTGACGAGTCGATACAATTTGAATGCTTTGATTATTAAACACGGTAAAGTGGGGCTGTTTGGTCGAGCTATTACTCGAGCCGAAGGAGGCGATGTGTTACGAGTGAGACCCGGTGGACCATGTTATGCCTGCCTGAAGGGAAGTCCTTGGTTTAATAATGAGGAAGAAATATCAGATTTGACTCGAGCTAGAAAAGAGGGTATTATTCCTGCTTATACTTCGGAAGAAGATGCTCAGGCAATGGTACAAGTGGGACTGTCAACGGATATTGCACCTATCAATACTATGGTGACGAAGCTGGCTATAATGGAATTGTCAAAGAATACCGATTGTATCATTGCATCTATTGAGGAGGAATTGACATATGATTTTTATATGTGGGCCAATCGACGTGAAAGTTATTTTGCAAATTGGGCTCCTTTTAACAACAATCCTGGACGTAAAGGATCGACAATCTTGCAATGGTATGGAGTGAAATTTGATAAGAATCCTTATTGTAGTGAGTGTACTGAATATTAGTTAGATCATAAAATAGGGACAGATATGAGTAGAATTATGCATCTACCTGGTGGTGTGCGGTTTGATCCTGAAACAGGTGAGTTTCAGGGTGGAGATATTGGTGTAGTACGGCCTATACCGTTGGCAACTTCTCGTCATCATGTCGTTCATATGCGCACTCATAATATATGGCAGCGTTTTAATAACGGTGTTTCTCGTATTGGATATTGGTTTGCCGAACATAGTGAATCAATAACAAATTATTGTGCGATGGTGCTGTTTATCATATCTTGGTTGTTTTTTGCACTAGCTGTTATTATGATCTGGGTACATGACGGTTTTTGGACGGCACTTTTGCGAGGAGGAATTGCTGGAGTCATCTTTTATTATATCTCAATGATTACGATTGGTGTCTTTATATGGATTGCCAATATTGTTTTGGCTATTATCAGATATATTTTTTATTCAGCTTATACGTTTTTGGGACTTGTTATTATTGTGAGTATTGTTCTTTTTATTATTTTTGCCTAGGAGATTTTATAGAGAACTAATCATCAATCACTAAACTAACTGCTTATGAGCGACAATCTACATAGTACTGATACTGGGCACCATGAGGTGACAAAATTAAAAGTCAATATTTTAAAAGGAGCTGCTTTAACTTTATGTTTTTGGTTGGCTTGCGTTATGGGACTGGTCATTACTTGTGCATTTGTACGAACAAACTTAACAGACACAGTTATAGTGGCCATACTTGTTATGACCCTGCTGCTGGTTATTGGTGGTGGAGCACTTATTCTAAAGGAGTTGTTTCACCATAACAGTAAATAAAGAACAACATAAGGATCGCCACTCCATTTCACAATGGAGTGGCGATTTTCTAACGATTCGATTTGATAACACACATTATGCAAATCATTTATCATAGAGAACGCGTTTATCTACCTATTGAATGTTGTCGATTTGATACATAAGACACATCATGCAAATCTTTTCTTGAAATAAAAATCAATGTCCTTAATTATCTAATTCTATTTTTGAACTTTCGATAGTACAAAAGTACAACTTTCGTCGAACTATTACTCGGTGTTTTTCCTATATGTGTAGAGGTGATTTCCTAAAGGTTTTGGGGAAATTCTTATGGATACATTATTATATAGCTTATATGTAAGTTATTAGGTGCTTTTTTGGTACCCAAGGGAAAAACCCTACATAATGAAGGGATATTTTTCTTGATGGGGCATATGGTAATTTCTATGGATTATTAAATCGATTGATGTGGATAGAAAATACAACTAATAATAGAGGCATATCTTTTTTTTAAGGCCTGAAACTTGTATGTCTACCGATTAAAATAATCTTTTGTTACACTATTATAGTTAATATATCTGTCTTAAAATAAAAAAAAGGTAACTTGTGGAGTATTTGTTGTATATATTGAATGATATCTATTTTAATGAATTATCTTTGTGTTGATAATTGTGCAGAACATGGTATTGATTGTTCATATGCACATATATGAGAAATTTCAGGGACAAAATTTGAATGTAAATTATAGAGTAAAATAAAAATGAAAAAACAAGTTACAAAACAAGTCTTTTGGACTGTATTTGGAGTAGCCAGTTTGTTTATGGCATCCTGCTCTTCTGATATTAATAATGTCTACAAAGGACCTGAAGTGAAAGCGGATACTAATCCGTTGGCAAACCTAACTCCATCTTCTGATTTCTCGTGGTCAACTATGCAGCATAGTACCGTGACTATTGAGGTTAATGATCTTTTTAATAGCGAGTATAATTATTATGTAGCGTTGTATGCAACTAATCCTACAGGAAAAGATGTTGATGCTTTATTTTCTGGTGTAGCTAGAGGTAATGCACCATTGACTCACGAAGTTGATCTACCTGCTTCTGCAACCAATATCTATGTGAAGGTTACTGATCCTAAAGGATATGTGATGGTCTATGGTTATGCAGCACCAGAAGCAGGACAAAGTGTAACTTTACCTTGTGTTATTGGTGAAGAAGCACATGGAACGACTAAAGCGGTTGCAACTAAGATGGTAGCAAGCTATGATTTCTCTATACCTGAAGCTGAAGAAGCTCCTGCTATGGACTGGACAATTCCTGCGGATGCAGAAACTTTGCCGGATGCAGATAGATACCAAATCACCAAAAATTATGTGGTGCCTGCCAATACAACAGTTACATTTACTGGAAATCGTAATTTCCAACCTCGAAATGGGGAACGAGTACGTATATATGTGGCTGGTACACTGGATATTCAGGAGAACTGTTTGACAATCTTGAATAATACAGAGTTGTATATTTTAAATGGAGGTAAGGTTACTGGTAATAAAATTGTGCCACAAGAAGGGGCTATCATTGCCGTACAAGAGGGTGGTGAAGCATCTCTTCATGAAATCCAAAGTGCGGGATCTAGTGCATATTTATATGTCGCTGGTACGATGTATGTGTCTAACAAGTTGGTGCTTAATCAAGGTGATGTAAATACTTATATAGCTCCAACTGGACAAATTATTGGTGCGGCTAAGGGTAGCCAAGCATTGGAGAACAAGGAATACACACTTGAATTTAATAGTAGCCAAGGGCAGTTCTATATTGACTCGAATGAACAAAGCAGTGGACAGTTCCTTTGTAAAACTGTGAAAAACGAAGTGGGTTCTGCTCAGATTGTTGTGGCTGAAAATGCACGTATGATTGTCAATGAAACAGTACAATTCCAATGTCCTATCTACAATGCTGGTCTATTTAGTGCAGATATATTGGACGGTGGTAAAGTACGTACTGCTAATATCTACAATATGTGTACTATGATTGTGAAGTCTAAGATTCAGAACGTACATGATACATATTTGAAGCATGGTACTTTATCTGGAGGTGTGACTGTAGATAATGATAAGTTGTCTTTTAGTCCAGTTCCGATTTTCATTTACGGCGATGAATGGGATGTGAAAATTTATTTGATGAATGGTTCATATATGGATGTGCAAGATATTACTATTGCAGGAACATATGTGTATGGATATGCAGTCGCTGATGGTTCTGCAACATCTTTACTACGCATGCGTGGTACAATTAAGACAAAACCAGTATCTTGGGGTGCCGGTTTGAGATGTAGCCAAAATGTTGTAGCAGAATATGATAGCGCTAATCTTGATGGTGACAGTGGTGTAGCTATAGAAAGCGGAGCGGCTAATGCTGACTTAAATACTACTGTTATCGATCTTGAAACTTGTACTGGTAATGTCAGTGGTCGTGAAGATAATCCAAGTGATCCAATTGTTCAACCAGATCCATATGAAGGTGAAGTGCAAGCAGCCTATACTGTAAATTTTGAGGATCAATGGCCAGTGGTTGGTGATTATGATGTCAACGACATTGTATTGCATGTTAAGAAGATTGCGACATTGCAAACTAGTACAAAAGTGACTAAAGCTACATTTACTATTGACTTGATGGCTGTTGGTGCTAGCTATACTTTGGGAGCTGGACTACAGTTAGATCATATCACCAATGCTGATATTGCTTCTGTGGTATATAGCCAAGCTGGTAAACCAGGTATGATGAATAGTGATCAAGGTGCATTTACATTAAATGGTGCGGGTGTAGAAGCAGGTAATAGTACAGATCCTGCGATTTTGCCTATCTGTTACGATGCACACAAGGCATATTTGAATCAAACGATTGTTAACTATAATCCATTGAATACAAATAGTTCACGTAGCGCTGGTCGTGAAATGACAATCACAGTTACTTTTGCAGATGGTGCTAATGTGTCACCAGATGACTTGATGGTATCAGCATTGAACTTCTTTATTTTCCGTCCAAAGGATGAAATACAATTGAATAAGGGTGAGCGTGTAGAAATTCACTTGAAGGGATATGCACCAACTCGTGATGCTAGTGATTATTACTTTGGACAAGGAAATGATGCATCAACTAGTGGCAATTATTATGTGACTACTGACGGTTTCCCTTGGGGTATAGTAGTGAATGATGTGGCAGAAAATGCAACTGCTAATGTGGCATGGACTTGGCCTACAGAAAGCAGACTTATTACTAAGGAATATACCAAATTTGTTCATTGGGTGAACTCAAATGGGAAAGAAGATAAGGATTGGATGATTAAGTAATCCATCTTCAATAAAATAAAAATGGTCTGAAAAGCACGTAGCTTTTCAGACCTTTTTTATGTATAAGCTTGTTTTACCAAATCATGAATATGGCTGATAATAGTGTCATAACCATTACAAAAGCTCTAAAAGGTTTCTCGGGAATGTATGACGTTAAACGTTTGCCTAGTATAGCTCCTATCAGAAGAGCTGGTAAACAGACTGCATTCAATTGCATTGTATCTGGTGTAATGGATTTCCAGTAGAGTAGTTGTATGGGAAATTTGATAATGTTCATGGTGATATAAAAAGTTGCTCCCGTAGCAATAAACGAAATCTTAGGTAAGCGCATGCCTAGAATATATAAATTGAATATGGGGCCTGCTGCATTTCCAATCATGGTACCAAAACCTCCTATAAGACCAAATAATTTAATGACAATTGGGTGATGAGGTATATTGCTCTTTTGGCTATATTCTCTATAAAGCATGCCCACCATACATAGCAGGATAACTATACCTATAATTCTTCTGAAAGTTGTATCGTCTATATGTTTACCAGTAAATGTTGCAATGAGAATACCCAGTAGAGCCCATGGAAATAATTGAATGATATGCTTAAATTGTATAGACTTACCATAGCAGCAGAGTGCATACGCATCTCCAACTATTAGAAAAGGCAATAAGATTGCTACAGAAGTCATGCCACCATAAGCATGAGCTAGTAAAGGAATGGTGATCATAGATAAGCCTTTAAGTCCGCTTTTATTGAGGCCTATTATAAAAGCACAAAAGATTGTCATCCACCATATGGGTGCTGAGGTTCCTAAAGGATTTAAAAAGGATAGTATGGGCGTTGTATTAGTCACTAGGCTATAGAATATTGTTCTTGTCGTCAAATATACGGATAAATTCAGAGATATCTAGCTTTGCGTACTCTTTCATTGTGATTGTGTTTATAAGATGGTATTGGATATCATGACTTTCTTATAAACAAAAATTTATACATAAAATATACCTATAACATGTTAGCTTTATAAAAAATACAACTTTTTTTGGATATGGAAAAAGAAAAGCCTATATTAGCAACATGAAGTGCATCACGGTGCTTCATATACTACACCGAAGAAAATACAGTTTTAGTATTAATGTAAAATAGAAAAGACATGTCAATCGAAAATGGAACGGACCTTTCTCCAAAACAAAAGGAGTTGAGAACTGGAATTATTACTTACCTTAAAAATGAGGGTTTTAGACCAGAGCTAGATGATGATGGTGATATTCTCTTTAAATACCAAGGGGAGAAGTTTTATATAGTTGTAGATAGACAGCTAGAGAACCCTATGATGGTCAATTTAATTTCTTCTTATACTTTACCACAGGAATATTCTTCACTAATCGTTAAAGTTGCAGCTAATGAAATTAATATGTATAAGGGGGTGAAGATGGTGGTCACAACAGAAAGCTTCCAGTTGCGTGCAGAGTATTTTGTACAAGAACCTATGGCTTTTGTAACTGCTATCGAGAAAACCGTATTGATTATCTCTGCAGCAGAAAGAGAGCTGTTGGCTTGTTTTGAAAAAGCAAAAGAGCAGGTTTTGAAATAAACTGATTATAGTGTTTTATTAGGGTAAAAGATGTTATGCTAAATGTGCTTGTTTAGTATAACATCTTTTCCATTTAATTTGTCGATTTATGATACACCCTAGAATTATATGTCCCAATAATGCATGCAAATCGAAATCTATGCCAGTAGGAGCTAGGTTTTGTCCGTTTTGCGGGTCAAAATTAGTGCAAGTATTTGACCAAGATCAGATGATTGAAGATGTTTTATGGCTCAATGATATGTCATTGGATATGGTAAAGGTGGAAGGCGGTGAATTTTATATGGGTGGTAAACAGCATCTGATTCTAAATGATTTTTATATTGGAAAATACTTGGTGACACGTGCGCTATGGTGCGGCGTAATGGGAGAAAAGTTGCATCCAGCTAAGGGAAAGATGCCTATGGAAGGCATCAGTTGGGAAATGGCTCAGGCGTTTGTACATAAACTGAATGAATTGACAAACAAAATGTATCGTTTGCCAACAGAAGCGGAATGGGAATTTGCGGCTAAGGGAGGTTTAAATACTCGTGGACATTGGTATGCTGGAGGAGATAACCTTAGTGAATTGGGTTGGTTTGAATTGAATAGTGATTATGAAGTACATGAAGTTGGACTCAAAAAACCCAATGAGTTAGATATATATGATATGAGTGGCAATGTGTGGGAATGTTGTGATGATGCTTACGAAAAGCATGCAATTATATCTAAGTCAATGAATACGGAGTGTGGACTGTCATCTACTACTTCTAAAGTCTGTAGGGGGGGGAGCTGTTTTGATTGGCAAGAAAGTGCTCAAGTCGAATACCGAAGAGAATTGGATCCTTTGAAGGTGGAAGCGAGGTTAGGGCTACGTTTAGCAATGAATCCAGAATTTTGTGTGATTAAGTTATAGAATAAAGAGTGCACATGAAGTTGACCATTACTTCTGATATACATGGATATTTCCCTAAAATATCTTCTTGCGACATCGTGATTATTGGAGGCGATGTCTTTCCATCTAGTATACCGAAAAATTATGAAGCACAGCGCGAATGGCATGAGGTGGTCTTTATGCCATGGGTTGATGCACTGCCTTGTCAACACGTTGTGTTAGTCCCTGGTAATCATGATTATTATTGGGAAGAAATTTTTAGCGGTTGTAGTGATATGTCTGGTCCTTTACCTGATACGTCGCAAAAGTTAATTGTACTGTGCAATCAAGGAGTGCAGTTGCTAGGACTAAAAATATATGGGACACCTAATGTACCTCCTGCTTTAAGTAGTTTTGCTTTTACTAGAACCAGTGAAGAATTACAGCAAATTTTTTCAGAGATTCCAGATAATCTAGATATTCTTATAGCACATGGGGTACCTTATGGAGTTGGGAACTTAGGGGTTATGATTAAAAAAGGGACTTTACAAGATCGAGGAATGTGGGAATTAACCGAAGCGATTTAAAAGAAGAATATACGCTATGTTTTTTGTGGTCATGTACATACAGGTTCGCATGAACGGGTAGAATGGAGGGGTAAAATATTGTACAATACTAGTTATTGTGATAAGAAAAAGTTACCATATTACAATGTTTTGGAATTGGAAATTTAGTCTATATATTTTGTTTAATCAATAAATCTCGTAACTTTGTAGTAATTCAAACATACATTATGTATATTATTATAAAAACAAAGTTATATGAACCAACAAGTGAAAAGTCCTCGAAATCTAGTCATTACGGCAGCTGTCTTGGTATTTATTGTAGTGATATTTATGACATTCTTTGGAATTGAGCGCATTGATTCTGGACAAACTGGAATTATGGTCAATTTGGCAGGAAGTAAACGTGGAGTAGACGATGCCTCTATTAAAACTGGGTGGGTAGTGTACAACCGTTTTGCAAAGCAGCTTTTTGAGTACCCTGCTTATGTACAGATTGTCGATTATAAACCTTTTGATATTCAAGATAAGAAGGGAACTATTTTTGAGGCAGATCCAACGATTGAGTATTTTATTGAACGAGAAAAGGCTAAAGATGTTTTCTTGAGATATCGTAAGGATATTGAGTCCTTAGAACGTACAGTTATATTGTCTGAGGTCAAAAATGCCTACAAAGATATTTCAGGTTTATACGATACGGATAGTTTGATCAACTATCGTCCACAGTTTGAGAAGGAAGTTGAAAACCTTTTAAAAACTCGTCTTGGAAGTAAGGGATTTACATTTAGCAATATTCAGTCTTCAGTAAAACCTAATGCTACGTTACAGGCAGCTATTGATGCAAAAAATACAGCCATTCAAAATGCATTGCGTGTAGAGAATGAAAAGAAAGCTGCTATTGCAGAAGCTGATAAGGCACGTGAAGCTGCTAGAGGGAAAGCAGATGCCAATAGACTCTTAGAGCAATCTATTACTCCTCAATTACTTCAGCTGAAGGCTATTGAAAAGTGGGATGGTACAATGCCTCTTTCTGTAGGTGGAAACGGGGCATTGCCTTTCATTGATCTAAAGAAGAAATAGTATTTATCAAATACAAAATAATGTGTCCGCATAGTGTCAGCTTTTCACTATGCGGACAATTGTATATATGGGGAGAGGTGTTATACTTATTTTACTAGATGCCACGCTCATTTGTTAGATGGAGTGGGTACAATTATATGTACGTGTAGTTCGTTTATTGTGAAATTTGTGTGGGTTGGCTATATAATAGGTGTTTTATATTGTTTGTTACAACGAAATAAGTATATTTGTCAAGTTACTCTTTTGAGTATTTTATTCATTTTATGGTAGAAACTTTATTCTTGTACATGATATCCGTGAGGTAAACAGGCTATTCTAGTTAGCCTGTATATGTCGTTACTCTTCAGTTAAGTGGACTGAAGAGAGTGATTCTGTATCTATTCTATATATGAGCAGAAGAATAATTTAAAACTTAAAATGAATAGTCATGAATGTACATAAAAAATGTGCTGTCCACTCGGACAAGCGTCCCCGAATCGTATCTGTTTATAAAGATCGTTATTTGCTGTTGGTTAATGGTCAATATGTATCGGGTGAGATAACAGGTAATTTACGATATAGTGCACAATCTGCTGAGGATTTTCCAACCACTGGCGACTATGTTGATATAACTTATATGTCAGATGATGAAGCCATCATTTTATCTGTATTTCCCCGTAAGACACTGTTAATGCGTCAGAATGTATCGGCTAAAAGTGAAAAACAATTGATCGCAGCCAATATTGATATGGCTCTAGTTACCATGGCTGTTACAGAGGATTTCAATTTGAATCGTTTGGAGCGTTATATGACAATTTGTTATGGTGCTGGTATAGAGGTAATGTGTGTACTCACCAAAACGGATCTTAGTGATATGCATCGCGTGGCCACTTTGATTACCGATATTCGCAGCAGTCATCCTATGATACCCGTTATGACAACGAGTGTGGATGATTTTGAAAGTATTCATATGTTAGAATCTGTATTGGAGACTGGAAAAACCTATTGTCTTATAGGTTCGTCAGGTACTGGCAAGTCAACATTGCTCAATGCCCTAAAAGGAAATAGTGTACAGAAAACATCAGAAATTAGTGTGTTTAACAAGAAAGGGCGACACACTACTACGTCACGAGATCTTTTCGAATTGGCATGTGGAGCGTATGTGATAGATACTCCAGGGATGAAACTGATTGGTATGGTTGATACAGAAAAGGATATCACCGAAGGCTTCGATAATGTTCAATTTTGGGCTGGTCAATGCAGATATAAAGACTGTACACATACACAAGAAAGTGGATGTGCAGTTTTGAAAGCTGTACATGATGGTCAACTTTCTGAACGGGAATATCATAATTATATTCGTTTACGTAATGAGCAGGCACACTATAATGCATCATTCGTTGATAAAAAGCGAAAAGGAAAGAAACTCAGTATGACCATTAAACATATGAAGAAGAGTGGATATAAACAATAAAGATGTCCTTCAATAAACAATCCGCCTATCACTTCAGAATCAAGTGATAGGCGGATAAATATTTTACATAAAAGGCTTCTCGTGGGAATGGTATGCCTCCTTGATCTTCTTGCTGTACTCTACTGTACTGCCCAAAAATCGTTATATTTTTTCAAAACATTAGGTAGTCCGTAAATCTTTCCGTAGGCTTCTGCAAAGTTACCCACATAATGATTTGCAATTAGTATGGCGTGATTATCATAATCAAGACCAATTATCTGAAAACTTTCATAGCCGGAATGTTTTTTACCAAGTCGACTATCTACAAGCATTTCTCTGTATAGTTTTCTAACTTGCATTTGTGCAACATTATAACTATAGCCTAAATCGGTAAGGTTTTTGATATTTTTCTGTTCCTCTTTATTTATTGGAATAATTGTATAATCTGTATTTATTTTCATGATTTCATTGCGCACACATGCTGTTTCGTTTTCCGATGCACGAGGAATCCATTTGTTGTCGATTAATGCAAATTCATACATGTATTTTGCATTGTTTTTATAGTAGATTATACCAAGTTTGTCTTTAGTTTCATTGAAACAAATAGTGTAAAAGTTTTTTAACTTCGCTATTTTATAAGTTCCCTTCCATTTAGGTTGTTCGATGTATAGATGTCTAAACTGATTTTCACTTTTAATGAAATTTTGTGGTAGATTTTTATCCAGTAGAACCTTATATGCTTTTTATTGTTTTTCGTATTCCTTATAAATATCAACAATTTTGCCATTAATTTTGAATTCTGTACCAGAAATAGGTCTTACATATTTGTTGACACTACGAGCTTTTAAAGGTAAAGTACAAAGTAATAATAGCATTAATGTAACTGAAAATGTTTTGCACACTAAATTTAAGTAATTGTTTTGTCTCATTTTAATATAGATTTACGTTAATGACTACACAAATATACAGTTATTTTTTTTATTTCGAAAAAAATAGTCAAAATAAAAGGCTCGATATTTTAATAATGTCATATTTGCATGGTAGCTAGCTGTATACCATGTGCATTTTACAAATATATAGACGTGTCATACAATTAACGCGTCTATATTTCACATGAAAACATTATATTCCTTTCATTCACAATCTATTTCTTGCCATCATAATGCGCGTAGATTATCATAGGCATTTTCCCAAAATGTAATGTGTATGTCATTTTAGCAATGCCCGATGTGTCTATTATTCCTTCGAGAGAACCGATCACTGGGAAGGTCCCCGTTTTGTTTGATATTTTTCCATGAATGGTAATTCCCTCTGCACTTCTTTGGGCAGTAGCTTTACATTTTAGTGCTGGAATATCAAAACTGGATACGCTAAATGCATCTAGATATATTGCATATTGAATGCCTGGTTTTAGTGCTTCTACACGCAAACATTGATTGCTCTCTGTGGTTGATAGTGTTTTATCCAAATACACTTTCATTGTACCTCGATATGTGCCAGTAGACACTTGTGCTTGAACGGGCATGTGAAATACTATACAAGCTACAAAAGCAAATATCGTTGATAGCGTCTGTACGAAACCCTTTGTTTTTTGTATCATAATCATTAATTTCTTCTATTAATATAACGTGCAATATAGGAAGAAAAGTGTTTTTACTTACTTTCAATAATGGATATATTAATGTTGTGATTGACAAATATACTAATAAAAATCAATATTGTGTCCAAAATAGATGCTTTTGCGCTGATTGCTTTAAAAATGTGAAATATTTAGTATCCCGTATTGCTCTCTATTGTCTGTGGATCATCGCTTACTTACCCCCTAGATAACACACTTTTTCTTATTTACTTCCTATTGAAATAGATATTTTATCTATATTTGTCAGTCCAAACCAAGCAATCGAGGACAGCATTGTGATACTGTCACTTTTGATTTACCACATATTTCTATTATGATCAAGTTTTGTATTAAGTATTATATTTTCTTTTTTCTGCTCTGTATATGTATGAAGCCTCTCTTTATGTTGTATAATCAAGAGATATTTTCATCTATGTGGTCGTCTTTAGGATCCATTATGTATCATGGGATGCCTTTGGATATGGCTATTGCAGCTTATTTAGTGCTTATACCCTTCGCTTTACGTATTATCCAAATATGGACCAATCATTTGAGCATTCGTATTGCGCAGCATGTATATCTTATCATTAGTGCCTTAGTCTTAAGTATAATCTATGGGGCTGATATGGTTTTATATCCCTTTTGGGGATTTCGTTTAGATGCTACACCATTCTTTTATTTTATGAGTAGTCCAATGGATGCGTTTGCCAGCGTATCTTGGATAGAATCAATTGGTATTTGGGGAGCCACTATTGGTGTAGCTACCATTATATATGGTATAGGCCGTTTTATATTGCTTGTACATCAAAAAGATAGACAGCCTAATACAATATGTTGTTGGAAACAAACTGGTTTAGGGGTCATATTGATAGCAGTACTTTTTATTCCGATACGTGGAGGTTTCTCTGTGGCTACTCTCAATAGCGGTACGGTGTATTTTAGTACGAATATGAAGTTAAATCATGCAGCAATCAATCCTTGTTTTAGCTTTCTGGAATCAATTTTACATGCAGAGGATTTCAAGGACAAGTATCGATTCATGTCGGAAAAACAAATGGAAAATCTTTTTGCAGAAATTGCTCCTAATCATCAAGTCTCTTCTAATAACCAGCTATTTACTACAAAGCGTCCCAATGTGGTTCTTTTTATCCTAGAAAGTTTTATGGCCAGGGCTATGAAAACGACTGGAGATTGGGATAATATATTAATCAACCTAGACTCTTTGGCACGTGAAGGAGTGTGTTTTACTAATTTTTATGCCAATAGTTTCCGTACAGATCGTGGTATCGTTAGTATATTAAGTGGGTATCCTTCGCAACCGACAACTAGTGTGATGAAATTGCCCGAGAAGTCTCAACATCTGTATAGCTTCCCACGTATTATGGCAAACAACGGATATTCATTGCGCTATTTCTATGGGGGAGATGCCAACTTTACCAATATGCGCAGCTATCTTTGTGCGCAAGGATTTCAGAACTTGGTCAGTATTGATGATTTTCCTATGAGCGCTCGTCTTTCCAAATGGGGGGCTTTTGATCATGATGTGTTCAATAAGGCTGAGGAAGCTATATTTGCTCAAGAATCTGTTTCGGAACAATCTCCATTCTTATATGTCATTCAATCTAGCTCTAGTCATGAACCCTTTGAGGTGCCATTTCGTCGTGCAGGACTCAGTAAGGAAATGAATGCTATGGCTTATACAGATAGTTGTTTGGGAGCTTTTATGCGCCATATGAAAACTAAAAAACACATCTGGGATAATACAATTTTTCTTTTTGTTGCCGATCATACACTAAGATACCCAAGAAATATTGATAATTTATCGGATTTACGATATCATATTCCTTTTGTCATAGCAGGAGGTGCAGTTAAGCAATCACGTACCATTGATACGTATGCATCGCAAATGGACATTGCTGCTACTTTGTTGAACCAATTGCGGATGCCTACAGACAAACTTCCTTTTAGCCATAATATATTCTCTTCTACGCAAGCTCATTTTGGATATTTTACTTTTCCTGATGCAGTCGGAATTATTACTGCTGAAGGATCTGCTGTGTACGACTGTGCCAGCGATAAAATAGTACGTGATGATACCAATCCAAAAGATCACTGGTTGAATAAGGCGAAAGCCCAATTGCAACGGACTTATAATGATTTGGATAGTTTGTAAGCATACACATTGTACATATCCTTAATTTTTAGTAAGTTTGTGGGGTGAAAAAGAAGTCCTTTGATATTCAAGCAGTAGATACGTCTAGTAAGCCTTTTCAAGAAGCGCTTAACCTGGTGCAGTACACCCAGCATTCTGTCTTTCTTACAGGAAAGGCAGGGACAGGTAAATCTACTTTTCTTAAGTATGTGACATCGACAACAAAGAAAAAATATGTTGTTTTAGCTCCTACTGGTATTGCTGCGGTCAATGCTGGTGGAGTTACTTTACACAGTTTTTTTCGTCTCCCATTTTATCCCATGTTGCCTGATGATCCCAATCTTAGTACCCAAGGTGGGCGTATATACAAATACTTCAAATTCAATGATGATATGCGTCAAATCTTACAAGATATTGATTTGATTATCATTGATGAAATATCCATGGTACGTGCGGATATGATTGATGCAATAGATCGTATCTTGCGTGTGTTTTCACGAAATCGTAGACAACCCTTTGGCGGGAAGCAATTATTGCTGGTAGGAGATGTGTATCAATTAGAACCCGTACTAAGTCGTGAAGATAGAGAACACATTAGTACATTTTATCCCAATCCATATTTCTTTTCTGCTAAGGTCTTTCAAGAAATGCAGCTTGTTTCTATCGAGCTAACGCAGGTGTTCAGACAAAAAGATCCAGATTTTGTTGCTTTATTAGATCGTGTGCGCAATAATTCCGCAGGACAGCAGGACTATGTTGCCTTGAATCAACGTCACTTACAGAATATTCCTGAACGTACAGATAATCATGATTTTGCTGTGACTTTATGCTCAAGAAGAGATACTGTTGATGCTATCAATACCGAAGAATTAGGGAAATTACCTGGTGCACCAATCACTTTACTTGGACATATTGATGGTGAATATGATGAGAAAAATCTCCCGACCAATATGGAACTTCATATCAAAGTAGGTGCGCAAGTGATCTTTGTAAAAAACAACGCTCAAAAACTGTGGGTCAATGGGACGGTTGGCGTTATTTCTAGCATAGACGAGTTGCAGGGAATATTATACATTATTACAGAAGATGGCATTGAGCATACTGTACACCAAGAGATGTGGAATAACATGCGCTACACCTACAATAAGATAAAGAAGGAAATTGAAGAGGAGGTGCTAGGTACATATACTCAATTCCCAATAAAGTTGGCTTGGGCTATCACTATACATAAGTGCCAAGGATTGACCTTTCGCAGGGCTGTGATAGACTTAGGAGGAGGCGCATTTGCACCTGGTATGACTTATGTGGCTCTTAGTCGTTGCAGCCATTTTGATGGATTGTTTCTTAAACAGCCTATTTCGCAACGTGACGTGATGGTGCGTGCAGAAGTCAATCATTTTGCGTCGACATTCAACAATCAGAAGCATGTTCAGCAAGCTTTGGGAGATGCGCAAGCAGATCTTCATTACCGAGCAGCGAATACGGCTTTTGTTCGATCTGATTTTGATCAAACCTTAAAACATCTCTTCAAAGCGATGCATCTGCGTTACGATATAGAACGACCTAGTGTGGTGCGTCTACTGAGGAGAAAATTGGGCGAGATTACCCGATTAAAGTTGCGAATAAAGGAGCTAGAGGACCAACAAGAAATACGGAGTAAAAAGTTAAAGCGATTAGCGGCTGAATTTGTTCAGATGGGGGATGACTGTCTAGAACATGATATGCTAGAAGCTGCCATGGCCAATTATAATAAAGCTATAACAGTATATCCTAAATACAAACGTGCATGGTCTAAAATCCGTTTACTAGAAAAGAAAAATAGGGCAAGTCGCTCGTCTTTTGATGAATAATTGATATATTTGTATATATTCAATTAACCTTATGCACTATGATACTTAAACTGTATCCCCAAAACAATCAAAGAGCAGATATACAACGAGTTGTAGATGTGCTTGAAAGAGGAGGTGTTATTGTTTATCCTACAGACACCTTGTATGCCATAGGATGCCACGGACTACAAGAAAGAGCCATAGAGAAAGTGGCTCAATTGAAAGGGTTAAATACTCGCAAACAACTATTGTCTGTGACATGCCATAGCATTCAACAAGCCAGCCAATTTGCTAAGATAGACAACCAAGCATTTAAGCTTATGAAGCGCTATTTGCCAGGTCCATATACCTTTATCTTGCCAGCAATGAACAAATTGCCGAAGATATTCAAAAATCGAAAGGAAGTTGGCATACGTATTCCTAATAGTCCCATTTTAGAGGTTGTTGAAATGCTTGAGGCGCCGATCTTGAGTAGTACAGTTCCTTACGAAAAAAATGAGGATATTGAATATCTTACAGATCCCGAACTCATTGCCGAATCATGGGGAGAGCAAGTTGATTTGGTCATTGATGGTGGAATAGGTGGTGTACAGGCTTCGACTATCGTGGACTGTACAGACGGTACACCAATAGTTGTACGTGAGGGAGCGGGAGAATGGTACGAATAAAATCTAGAGATTGATTAAACCTTTGGAAAAAAAAACAATCAAAGGATCAGAACAAAATCAATATGGTACAGTTGACAAAAAGTGAAGAAGCTGACTTAATCGAGGCACTCATGCATCCACCGACGCAGAGAAAGGCATATGAGCGTTTAGTCCGTCTATACAGTGAGGCACTGTATTGGCAGGTGCGCCGTATGGTGGTGAGCCACGAAGATGCAGATGATGTTGTTCAGAATACTTTTATAAAAGCCTGGCAGCACCTTGATCAATTTCGTGCAGAGTCTAGAATATCAACTTGGTTATATCGTATAGCCTATAATGAAAGTTTAGCCCATCTTCAAAGAGAAAAGAAACATATGGGCATATCCATGGATGATCCTGACGGTATTATGGCTAACCAGTTGGAAAGCGATGCTTACTTTGAGGGAGATGATATGCAAGAGAAATTTCAGAAAGCATTATCCACATTACCTGCTAAGCAGAAGGTTGTTTTTAATATGAAGTATTTTGATGATATGAAATATGACCAGATTGCGGATATCTTAGGTACAAGTGTTGGAGGACTTAAAGCAAGTTATCACCATGCTGTACAGAAAATCAAGGGTATATTGCAAGGTGAATAGAAAAAGTCAAATTAAACCTTTTAAGTACTATACTATCTAAGGATAAAAGACCAAAGTTATGAAAGCAGAAGATCAAATTCGTCAAATGATTGGAACAAAATCACCATATAAAGTCCCAGATGGTTATTTTGAGCAGCTACCTAATCGTATTATTGATCAGTTGCCCGAGCGAGAAGCGATCAGTCCAAAGGTTACACTTTGGCAGCAAGCTAAACCTTGGGTGTATATGGCAGCCATGTTTGTAGGTGCCTTCTTTTTGGCACGTACTGGTCGTAGTTATGTGACTAGTGAACAAAACAACATACAAGAAACAGAATTGGCTACCTTAATGGATCAGGCTGATGTGGTAGTTGATGATACCTACATTATATCTTCCATGAATACATCATGCATGGATGATTATGAAGTGTATACTTTGATGGCTAGTGAGTAATGAAAAATTGCTCAGTATGCTCCTTTATGTAAATAGAATAAATATAATATAGAATGCATATGAAGAATAAATTAATATATACAATTCTGATTGTTACACTCGCTATTCTACTTGCACCAAATGCTTTTGCTCAAGAAAAAAAAGAGGATGGTAAGTGTAAGTTGATGTCTCGTGAACAATTTGAGAAACGCAAGATGGATTATATTGTCAAAGAAACAGAGTTGACAAAAGAAGAAACTGAAAAGTTTATCCCCTTACTACAACGTATGAACAAAAAGAGTCATTATTACCACGATAAAGTGCGCCAATTGTTTGAAAAGGAACGCAAAGGTGAGGTAAAGACTGATGCAGAATACGAGAAGATGGTCAGAGATATGGCTAAATATATGAATGCTGAAAGAGATGTGGAAACACAGTATTTAGATAGTTTCTTACAAGTGATTTCTGCAAAGAAGTATTATAAGTTTAAAACGTGTGAGTTTAAATTTATCCATCAGATGATGCGAGCTCGTGGTCGTCGCAGAAATCCAAATAACGCAAAGCGTAATCCTAATTGTACCAATAAGGATAATAAAGAAGATAGAAATCCACCAGAAGAAGTACCCATGTCTTTTTAAACTTCATCATGTAAGAGATTTCTTAAAAATATAGGATTAAAATCAGGGCGTGTCAAAAGTTACTTTTGATGCGCCCTTTTATATATAGCTGTGTAATCTATGTCAAATAACTATTAATAGGTAAGACAATAATGGTTTATAGCTTTAATTTTCATCTGCATATCAAGGAGTTTCTCTCTGGAATAGTAGCTGGCTGTCGATTCAGCGTGTTGTTCGCCTCGATTCAACACGCTGTATCGAGGCGAACAACACGCTGAATCTAGGGTGATAAAGTAAGAAACGCGAATATCAAGTACTAAGACCATAAATATACAGCCCAGCACTACACAAGTAGCGTTGGGCTGTTTCTCGTTGAGAGTTATATAAGATATCTATAGATAATATGCATACATTCTATCTATACACTATATGAAGGGTATAATGCTATTATGACAAGCCTTCAATTTCTCCATCTATAATATCAATACGCGTTGCTTGTGGCACTTTGGGCAATCCTGGCATACGTAGAATTTCTCCGGCAATAGCAACAATCATCTCAGCTCCGTTGTTTAGTACGATATCTTTAATATTAAATTCAAAGTTATCTACTGCGCCATATATTGAAGGGTCGGCACTGAAAGAGTATTGTGTTTTTGCTATACAGATAGGGTAGTGGCTTAAACCTAGTTTCTCAATACGTTTCATCCATCTGCGTGCTGCACTATTGTATGTGACCACACTAGCACCATATATTGAGTGGGCTACTTTTTCTATCTTAAGTTGCAAGCTGTCTTGATCAGTATATGTGTGTACAAGCGGCTTAGATGGTTTGTTTTCGATTGTATCGACAACAAGTTGAGCCAAATCGATTGCTCCTTCTCCTCCTTCGTTGTATGCATTGTTGATCGCAAAACCAACCTTCAATTTCTCTTCACAATGCTTGCGACAAGCTTCAAGTTCTTCTGGAGAATCTGTAGCAAACTTATTGAAGCAGACTACTACTTGTTGTCCAAATTGACGAAGGTTGCGCACATGTTTATCTAGATTAGCAAAACCTTCTTTCAAACCAGAAAGATTAGGTTCCTTGATAGTATCAATAGGTACACCTCCATGCATCTTTAGGCCTTGAGCTGTTGCTACAATCACCGTTAATGCTGGTTGTAATCCCGTTTTTCGACATTTGATATTATAGAATTTTTCAGCTCCTAGATCCGCGCCGAACCCAGCTTCTGTAATGGTATAATCACTATAAGTCATGGCCATTTTGGTGGCAAGTACCGAGTTGCAACCATGGGCAATATTGGCGAAAGGACCTCCATGTACTAGAGCGGCAGTTCCTTCTGTGGTTTGTACTAAATTAGGACGAATAGCATCTTTCAATAGCACAGTAACTGCGCCTGTTATGCCAAGATCTTCAACTGTAAATGGGGTGTCATCGTGATGGAATCCCAAGATGATCTTACCGATTCGACGACGTAGATCTTCCATATCTGTAGCCAAGCATAAGATAGCCATCAATTCTGATGCAGGTGTGATATCAAAACCACTTTCTTGAGTGATACCATTTGTTTTACGACCTATACCTACTACAATACTGCGCAAGCTACGATCGTTAACATCCAATACTCTTCTCCACAAAATATCTTTTAGACAGCAACCACAGCTTTGATTTTGATATAGATAGTTATCCAACATGGCACTGATCATGTTGTGTGCCGAAGTGATGGCATGGAAATCACCAGTAAAATGCAAGTTGATTTTTTCCATAGGAAGTACTTGGGCATAGCCACCTCCAGCAGCCCCTCCCTTCATGCCGAAGCATGGACCAAGTGAAGGTTCGCGCAAAGCGACAATTGCTTTTTTCCCTATTTTGTTCAAACCAAGAGTCAACCCTATGCTTACAGTGGTTTTGCCAATACCTGCTTTGGTGGCAGTAATAGCAGTCACAAGGATTAACTTGCTCTTATTTACTTTTTCGTTATCAATAAGTTCTTCTGGGAGTTTGCCTATATATCGACCATAGTGTTCTACGGCATCTACAGGGATGCCAGCATCTTGGGCTACATCATTGATACGTCTCAGTTCAATGCTTCTAGCAATTTCAATGTCTGTTTTCATTACGTTGAGGTTTGGGGTTTCAATTATGAGTGCAAAGATAATACAAAATTTTCAAAGGGCAAGTCTCTTTTTGTATCTCATTGACATGAGTCAATTTAGTAGGAACTTATCCTAAAAATAAAATGAAGGAAAACATTCGCTGAATATTTTTATTACCTTTGCAATCTTACATCAAACAAGTTTGTAATCGTATTTTTTTATTAAGATAAAAATAATTCCTGATGAAAAATCAACAACTAATCAACAAGGTGTATATTGCGCTTGTGGCCATCATCTCTTTAGGCTTATTAGCGAGCATGCATCCTAGCTTATCTCCTTATTTTTCGTGGATCAATCCACCAGTAAGTTTATTCTTAGGATTGGTATTTGCCTTAGTCTGTGGTGAAGCCTATCCTCGTTTCAACAAGAAAAGTAGTAAAAAACTTTTGCAGTGGTCTGTCATCGGACTTGGCTTTGGTATGAACGTACATGAATCATTGCGCTCGGGTGCAGAGGGAATGACTTTTACTATCGTATCAGTAGTGGGTACGTTGTCTATCGGTTTTGTAATAGGATATTATGTATTGCGAGTCAAGAAGCGTACATCGTATTTGATTAGTGCTGGAACGGCTATTTGTGGTGGGAGTGCCATTGCTGCAGTAGGTCCAGTTATTCAAGCCAATGAAGAAGAGATGTCTGTTTCACTAGGTACTATTTTTATCTTAAATGCGATTGCATTATTTCTTTTCCCACACATTGGGCATTGGTTACACATGACTCAAACAGAATTTGGTACATGGGCTGCGATAGCGATTCATGATACCAGTAGTGTGGTGGGAGCTGGCGCTGCATATGGAGAAAAAGCTTTGCAAGTAGCAACGACTATTAAACTGACACGTGCTTTATGGATTATACCAGTAGCTCTTGTGACTTCCTTCTTGTTTCGTAGTGGAGGACGGCGAATTAGTATTCCGTGGTTCATCTTTTATTTTGTACTAGCTGTGGTTCTCAACACGTATCTACTTGGTGGTTTGCAAGAATATACTCATTGGATTGCTTTGTTGGCTAAGAAGAGCTTAACTCTTACTCTGTTTTTTATAGGTGCATCTTTGCATATAACTGTATTGAAAAAAGTGGGGGTACGTCCATTACTACAAGGTGTGTTGTTGTGGATTATTATTAGTGTGAGTTCTTTAGCCGCTATTATGTATTTGTAGCAATCTGTGTTGTGTCTCACTTCATTGGAGAGGCATCATAATAGTCTCAATTAAGTACTATAGATAATATAAAGAAGGTCCCAAATTCTTGCCTTGATGATAGATATTCAAAGCGAGAATTTGGGACCTTTACAGTTTTGTTTGAAAAAAACAAGGAAGAAGTATTTCGAGTTAATGCGCTTGTTGTATGGTGTCGATTTTCTTATGGACAAAATCTAGTATGGTTTCAACGGAAGTAGTATCCATATCAAACCATGTGATTGTAGGATCTTTCTTGAACCACGTTATTTGACGGCGAGCATAGTTTCGTGTATTCGTTTTAATTTTAGCAATTGCTTCGTCCAACTCCATCTCTCCATCAAAGAATGCGAACAGTTCTTTATACCCCACTGTATTTAAAGAATTGTGCGCTTTGTAGGGCATTAGATTCTGTACTTCTTGGATTAGTCCTTGCACAACCATTTGATCTACACGTCTATTGATGCGCTCATGCAATGTAGCTCGGTCTCTATTCAACCCGATTTTGATCATTTCAAATGGGCGTTCCTTGACTTTTTTTACTCTAAATGAGGTGAAAGTTTCTCCAGTTTGTCGAATAATCTCGATAGCATGCATGACCCGTTTAGGATTTTTTCTATCTACCAATTCAAAATATTGAGGGTCTTTTTCCTGTAGTTCGTCGAGTAGGGGGGGAAGACCATTTTCTTCGTAATCTTTTAAAACAGCTTCCCGGATTTCTGATGTGACAGTTGGCATGTCATCTATACCTTCGCAGATAGCAGAAACATATAGCATAGATCCTCCAGTCATGAGCATTACTGGGTGCGATTTAAATGCTTTGGGAAGAAATTCGATAACTTCGCGTTCAAATTGTGCGGCACTATAGTATGTGCCAGGTGGTAGAAATTGCACAAAGTGGTGCTTTACGCGTGATTGCTCTTCTTGAGTAGCCACGGCTGTACCAATAGGCATTTGTTGATATATTTGGCGCGAATCACTCGATATTATTTCTGCATCAAAAGCCTCGGCAAGACGTAACGATAGTTCCGTCTTGCCGACACCTGTAGGGCCTACTAATATGATTAAAATAGGTCTGTTCATTTTAATATTCGTCATACATATCATGGAAGCCTTCATCTAGCGACAGGTCTCCATCGTCAAATCCATATATACCTCTACTTAGGTCAGAGTCAGAAAGCTCATCCTCGAAGCTACCTAAATAATCGTCGGCAGACATTTCCGCTAGTTTTTTCTTTTTGGCTTTTGCGCGATCACTAGCTGTCATTTTCTTTTTATTTTGACGTTCTTGCTCTTCTTTCTCAGTTTCTTGATCATCGAGTAGATCATCGTTTGCAGCAAGTTCATGGTCTAGATCCATGTCAAACATCTCTAAATCACCTAGATCATTGTCTTCATCTAGCGAGGCGTTACTTGTCTGTACAGGTATATCGCCCTCTAATTTCATGCATTTGGGTTTATCTAATGTCTTATTGTCTAGATCCAATACATTGATGAAGAAGCAGCGTTGAGCCAACAAGTCAAATTGATACTGAAATATTTGGCTTTTCTTTGTCAAAACATCTTTTAGTTTAGTCTCATGCATTAATAAGACTTCAAATTGACCTCCTGAAAACATCTCATCAATAGAAATTTCAGCTGTGCGTTCGTAGTTGTCATCACACAAGAAGAACGAAGCAAATTCCTGTTCATTATATTTTAATGCTTTAGCAATAGCACGATGTAATTGGTAGAATGTAGATTCACCATCAATTTTAATTTCACACGCAAAATCCTGCGATTCACCAGATACTAATAGTAATGTGAAAGTCATCTTGTAAAAAAATAGTTTTAAGTTTTGAGTTAAAGTGGTATGTAAGCCACCACGAACCCCTCTTTAGTAAGCAGCGGTTATACGTTATAACATGGAGCTCCTCACCAAAGAGGGGCAATACAATTTGTCCCCCCAACTGGGGTTCGTCTAAAATTTTTGTCGTTATACTAACGAAGGAATAATACCTCTTTCTGAACTCTTTACAAAGTCGATAATGTATTGTAGATGTTCTGAACGTGTTTCTTTTTCTTCAAGTAGTTTGATAGCATCTGAAATATTATTTCCACTTTGGTATAGCACTCGATACGCTTCGCGTAATTCATCAATTTGTTCTCTAGAGAACTGACGACGACGTAGCCCAATAATATTTAATCCAGCAAAGCTTAAAGGAGAGCGACCAGCAGTAATGAATGGAGGTACATCTTTTCCTACTGCACTACCACCTTGTAGCATACCATATCCACCGATATGAACGAATTGGTGTACTAATACACCTCCACTGATAATTGCATGACTATCTACAACTACTTCTCCAGCTAGTTTTGTCGCATTACCAATGATACATCCGTCGCCAACGACTACATCATGAGCCAAGTGTACACCTTCCATGATTAAGTTGCCACTACCCAATTTGGTTTTTTGCTTAGCTGCTGTTCCACGGTTTATGGTTACATTTTCACGAATTGTATTATTGTCACCAATTTCTGCGGTTGTTTCTTCGCCACGAAATTTCAAATCTTGAGGTACAGCACCAATAACTGCACCTGGAAATACTGTGTTTCCATTACCCAT
This sequence comes from Bacteroidaceae bacterium, assembly GCA_963668535.1. Classification (GTDB taxonomy): domain Bacteria; phylum Bacteroidota; class Bacteroidia; order Bacteroidales; family Bacteroidaceae; genus F22. Next base: position 157,232 of record OY764867.1, on the reverse strand, counting down.
GCGTGTACCATATAAAATAGTAACGTTAGGCATGATTTTATTGTTGTCACCAATGACTACATTTTTATCTATGTAGACGAAAGGTCCAATTTCTACATCCTTACCAATAATTGCTTCAGGATGCACAAAAGCTTGTTCGCTAATCATACTTTTTTTATAATATTGTTTTGGATATATTTTCTTATTTGTTTTTTACGATTTGTGCCATGAATTCGCATTCCATTGCCACATCATCACCCACAAAAGCATATGCTTTCATAGTAGCAATACCACGGCGAATAGGAGTTAACATAGCTACACGGTAAACTAGCGTATCGCCAGGAACTACTTTTCTGCGGAATTTTACTCCATCAATCTTCATAAAGTAGGTCGAGTAACGTGATGGCTCTTCTACTGAATTCAAGACAAGCAATCCTCCAATTTGTGCAGCAGCCTCTATTTGAAGTACCCCAGGCATAACGGGTTCCTCTGGAAAGTGTCCCACAAAGAATGGTTCATTTGTAGTGACATTCTTAGTTGCAACGATGTAGTTGCCACCTATTTCAGTGACACGATCTACCAATGCAAAAGGATAACGGTGAGGAAGCAATTCACGGATCTTGTTAATATCCATGATAGGTGCCTTATTCATGTCGATAGTAGGAGCCTGAATTTCATGTCTACGAATCTCTTTACGCATTTGTCGAGCAAAACGATTATTCACCGTATGTCCAGGACGAGTTGCAATGATTCTACCCTTGATTGGTTTCCCGATAAGTGCTAAGTCACCAATAACATCTAATAGTTTATGGCGAGCTGGTTCGTTAGGCCATACAAGTGGACGGTGATTTAAGTAGCCCAATTGATTTGCTTGGTGTTTTTCAACTCCCATGATGTCTGCTAACTTGTCAAAGGCATCTTGGTCCATTTCTTTTTCGTATATAACGATTGCGTTATCCAAGTCACCACCTCTTACAAGGCCAGCTTGTAGTAGAGGTTCTATTTCACGTACAAAGACAAATGTGCGGCTAGCAGCTACTTCTTGACCAAAAAGTGACATGTCTTCAAGGGTCGCAAATTGATTCGATAGAATTTCAGAATCATAACTAACCATTACGTTCAAGCTAAACTTATCATCAGGAAGGACAATAATACTAGACCCTGTTTCTTCATCACGAAATTCAATCTTATGTTTAATTTCGTAATAATCTTTAGGAGCATTTTGTTCTACGAGACCTATACGTTCGATTTCTTCTACATAATATTTTGCACTACCATCTAGAATTGGAAACTCAGGACCATCTACTTGGATTAAGCAGTTGTCTACACCCAAAGCATACAATGCTGCCATACCATGTTCAATAGTACTGACCTTAATATCACCTTTTACCAATACTGTACCTCGATTTGTTTGCGCCACAAGGTCAGCTACAGCATCAATAATAGGTTGCCCTTCCATATCTACACGTTGGATTTTATATCCATGATTTTCTGGAGCAGGGTTGAAAGTAATTGTAATTTCTAATCCAGTATGAAGCCCTTTACCCGTCAGTGAAAAAGCTTCTTTAAGGGTTTGTTGTTTAGACATATAACTCGTTTGTTTTGTTAATTCTTATTTTTTTAGTGCGGCTAATTCTTTTTCTAGTCGATTTACGGTACGACGCATTTCTGGTAATGTTCTTACCACAGCCATTGCCTTGAAATAATCTCGATGCGGCATTGCAGGGGTTCCCATTATCTGGCTACCAGATTTTACATTGCCAGGAATTCCTGATTGTGCACCAATTTGTACCTTATCACCGATTTCAAGATGTCCTGCCAGACCGACTTGTCCGCCAAACATGCACCATTCTCCAATTTTTGTTGTACCTGCAATACCTACTTGTGCACTCATTACGGTATGGGCACCGACTTCACAATTATGAGCTACTTGTACCATATTATCCAGTTTCACACCTTTGTGTACAATCGTACGACCCATAGTGGCACGGTCTACGCAAGTATTGGCACCTAAATCGACATCATCTTCTAACTGGGCAATACCTATCTGAGGGATTTTTTCATATCCATCATTTGAAGGGGCAAATCCAAATCCATCCGCTCCTAACACACTACCAGCATGTAGGACGCATCGATCTCCCATTACGCAACCGTCGTATATTGTAGCATGAGGATATAGCACACAATCGTTGCCTATTTTGACGCCATCACCTACACAAACGTGTGGATGAATCATTGTGCCACTTCCTACAGTTGTAGCTTCACCAATGACTGCATATGGCCCTACATAGACATCTTCGGCTACCATTGCCGATTCAGCTACTACAGCAGTTGGATGAATACCTTTTTTCTTTGGCTTAGCTTGTTCAACCATTTGCATTAATGTAGCAAGAGCTTCATACGGATTGTCTACACGAATAAGCGTGGCCTTTACCTCTTGTTCTGGTTTAAAGTCACGCGTTACTAAGATGATACTACTCTCTGTATTATATATGTAATGTGCATATTTAGGATTACCTAAGAAAGATAGGGCGCCAGGCATACCCTCTTCAATTTTTGCAAAGGTACTTACAGTAGCAGATGCATCACCTACTACTTCTCCTTGCAAAACGCCAGCTATTTGTTCTGCTGAAAATTCCATACTTATTATATTAAAATTTGCGCTACCCTTGACCCAATATGCTTTATTGGGCCAAATGATAGCGCAAATTAAACGATTTTTTTTGAATTATTCCCTGTTTTGCTGCACTTTTTCTATGATTGGCGTAATCTCTGTCCAATCGTAGCTTACTTTTTCACTATAATCAAGTTGCACTGGACATATGAACCAAAAAGTAGACCCTTCACCTAGAGTTGAGAATACACCAATACGTCCATTCATTGCTTCAACAATACTTTGACTAATGGCCATGCCTAAACCAGTTCCTGGGGCTACATCGTCTAGTTTCTCAAATCGTTCAAATACTTTAGGTAACTTCTCAGGCGTAATACCAATGCCTGTATCTTGGACATAACACCATAGTTTACCTTCTTGGACCACCATGCCCATACGTATGCTACCTTCCATGGTGTATTTGACTGCATTGGTTAAAATGTTAGTCAGTAATTGCATCAAACGGTTGCGATCGACATATGCAACAAGCCTAGTATATGGATTATCGACAAGCAGTTCTATTTCTTTTTCTTTGAAGTTGATTTGTTGTAATGTGGTCATTTCCATTTCTTGCATCAACTTGGTGATATCTATCCACTCGGGAAATAATTCTAAGTTTTTGCTTTGCATTTGCGCTAAATCCAATATCTCTTCGATTAACTTAAGCAATAAGTCATTGTTTGTTTGAATAATATCTGCAAATTCTTTAATCTCTTCTTTGTTCTCAGCATCTTTTAGTAACGCACTAAAACCGACGATGGAATTGAGTGGAGTGCGAATTTCATGGCTCATATTAGCAATGAATGCCGATTTTAAATTATTGTTTCTATCTGCAGCCTGGCGTGCTTCGACTAAGTTGTTGACGTTGGATAGTACTGTTGTAACATATTGATTGTTGTCATAATCACGCCCCAGCATTTTTTGCAACATAAAATGATGGGTTGGTTCTCCTTGTGCATTTTTCAAGTAGTATAACCGTTCGATGGGTCGTTTGTTTTTAATGACCTGCAAGTTGAGAGAGTGTAAATAACGGTGCTCGACACTGGACATATTTCTCAACGTGCTTTTAAAGGGCTTGTAGTAGCCCAATAAATGATTACAAGCTTTATTCCAGTATACTAGTCTCTGGGATTTTCCTTGCGTGACTTTAGTTGAAAACAATGGTACAGGCAGTTCCTCTAAAATCTGATTCATCAGTTCTTCTCCAAGTCGTGACTGTTGGTGTGACGGCATATATCGTGCAATAAACCAGCCTATAATTCCAGCTGCAACGATGAGCAATGAGATTGTGTATATGTAAGTTGAATGCATAGAATTTATTGAATATGTTTTCCAAAAAGTTTCAGTTCCTCTTGATCATGTGCATACCATATACCTTTCCATCTATTATCTAGCATTGATATAATATGTTTGGTGTCTGCTGCATTGGCCTTGCAATTGGGTATTGTAGACGGTTTATAACTAGCCCAAAAGAAAGAGCCTGTGCCCTCTCTCGATACAACGCCTAAGCTACCATTCAGCTTGTGCATAATAGCTCTACAGATACTTAGACCTAAACCAGTACCTTGGGAGAAGCTGTCTTCTTTTTCAAACTGATTAAATAAATTAACCTGTTTGTCTTTGCTGATGCCTTTACCTGTATCTTCTACAAAGAAAATACATTCTTCGTTTTGATATACAATTCCCCATCTTACATAGCCCTCAGATGTAAATTTTATAGCATTTAGGACCAAGTTGCTAATAAGCTGTTCTATCCATACAAGTGGCACCTCGACCTCAAGGAATTCATAATATTCTTGTAGCATAACTTGGACACCATCTGATATTTCAGCTTGTGCAACAATCATCTGCTCAAGACGTCTTAGCATGGGGATGACATCCACAAGCTTGTGCTCATATGGCATCATGCCTGACTCTATTTTGGATATCAACAATACATCGTTGATCAATTTGTTTAGATGCTCCGCTTTTGTGTTTATAATATCAATATATTCCTTCTTTTGTTTCTCATCTTCTTCATGCTCAAGGAGTTGACTAAAGCCGACAATTGCATTTAGTGGAGTGCGAATCTCATGACTAACGCTTTCCATAAAAGCTGTTTTCTGTACGTTTGCTTCTTCTGCGTTTTTTTGAGCTTCGATCAATTCTTGTATATTTAATGACAGGGTCATGATATAGTAATGCCCGTGAACTTTGATACGTTTGCGCATCGTCTGCAATTCGTATTCTTGTCCATGAGGCAAGGTGAATTTTTCAAATCGCACCACTTGCTCTCCGGTCTTTTGAATTTTCTTACACAGATTTAAAATCTCTTCTTGTTGCTCTTCAGAAAACAAATTGGTAAGCCCGTTCTCTTCAAAACGAGAACCAAACAAGATTTTAGCAGGCCTATTAAAAAATACAATTTTTGATAGGTCTTTATAGTGTCTTACAACTACTGGATAGGGAATTTGAGAGATGAGCATCTCAAAATGGTCCCTACGTGCTTGTTTGCATTGATACGTAGCATTCGTATAACGATATACCCATTTCCCTATTTGGAAAAGGATAAATAGTGCTGTAAGCGTTAGTATAGCAAGTAAAATGTGATTCATATATGCAACCTAAGATTTTGGGGTAGCAACAAATATACGCATTAATTTTTAATAGCGTCCCACCAAGCTGGCTTTTCTTGTAGCCATTTTGCAAACCAAGCCATAATACAATTGTGCCATAATTGACGTTTCTTCCAATCCATAACATGATGGTCCTCGCCATTTATTGTGATCAGTTCGACATCTCTACCTAAGACACGTAGTGCATTGTATAGTTGTATACTTTCTCCAATAGGTACGTTGGTATCCACTGAACCATGCATCATCAACAGAGGTGTGTGGATTTTATCGGCATGGAATAGGGCACCTTGAGTAAAGAGTTCTTTGTTTGTCCATGGATAATTATTGGCGGCAGCTATACTGTTGTAGCCAACGCCCCAATATCCTTCGCCCCAATAACTTGCTACCATCGAAATGCCTGCGTGAGCTACTGCTGCTGCAAAAATGTTGGTTTTAGTTTGTAGATACATGGTCATGAAACCACCATAGCTAGCCCCAATACATCCTACGTGTTGGGCATCAATACATGAGTGATTCTTTATTACTTCTTTAGTCCCTTCAATAATTTCATCCGCTGTACGTTTACCCCATGCGTTTACATGACGTGCACTAAATTCTTGACCAAATCCAGTAGCCCCACTTGGATTGAGTACATATACTATATATCCTCTGGATGCAAATAATTGACTACTATAATAAAAATCCATATAACGTGGAGTTGGAGAGGTTCCCCCATAATAATAAACAATCATAGGGTATTTTTTGTGTTTGTCAAAAGTCGGAGGATATGTCAAGGTACCATAAATAGTTGTACCATCTTCAGTTGTGAAATTGCAATCCTCTACACGACCAAATTGTATATCCTTTAGGGATTTGGACATAGGGGATGTGTATAATGTCTCTTGGTGTTTTTTTAACGAGTACATATATGCTTTACTGCTACTGCTCATGCTCACACCTGAGTAGGTCGCTATCGGTTTTTGACGAGCTGCAGAAAATGTTCTGACTACATCCTCTGCCATGGGCAAAATTGTCCACGTGTTCTTTCTTAAATCATATTCTGCAATTTTTTCTCTGTCTTTATCTTCTGCTTTGAAGTAGATACATTTATTGCTTGTCCATGTTGTTGCTAATTGCAATGATGGGGCAAAATGTTTACTGATAGCTGTTATTTTTTTTGTATCTCGATCTAATAGAAAGGCCTGATTATCAAAATCATTAGCTATAGGTTCTTTGCCGCAATTTATTCCGATTTTGTTGAAAGCTTCAGGACTACCCATCACAACAATTTTATTTGTGCCAGGAATATATGATGCGTTGGTGATAAATGCATCTTTTGCCAAAGTGTCCACAGCTAACGTATTCATGTCTACTTCTAACAGTGCTTGTGCATTGAAAGGACGTTTGGTGGGTGTTCTGTGATCCATCATCATCAAGATCTTTGTGTCTGTCTCATTTGTACCTAAGACATTTACTGTATGTTCGTGACCAAATGTCAATGTCTCTGTAAGTCCAGTATAACGGTTGTATCTAATGATTTGATTATATTGTCTTGAGTTTGGTAGTCGGTCGTATCTGTTATGTAATCGTTTGTAAGGAACTTTTTTCTCCTTCATCTTGTTCATTTTTGTACTAAACAAATACTGTTCATCAGTACTCCAAAACCAGTTGCCTTCTGGTAATCCTTCAATGACTCGTTCATCTATTAGCGTTTTAGGATATACTATGTGTACATCTAGGCCGTTTTGCCCTTTTTCCATATAGTACAAGAGGCTGGATTTTGGCATCCATCTCAAGTCTTTACTTTTAGGGAAAGTGCGTATTACTGTATTTTTTTTCGTTTCACGCAATACTTGTTTATATGTTGTATGGTCTACATTTATTTTGTTTACGTAACTTGTTAGTATGTACTGACCATTTGGAGAAATAGTAACATTGCTGACACGGTCACCATATACTGTGTGCCATAACGAATAGTATTCAGGAAGGTGTCCATTGATTTCTAATGGTATTATTTGGTTGTTTCTTTCAGCGCCCATCCGCAGTTTCAAGGAATAATTTGCTTTTTGTTGTGCAGCAACCAGGATTTTAAAATCGATTTTGATACGTCTATTAGGAAGTAGTGTTATTGGTATAGCAACTTCATCAGGATATTTTGTACAGGTTTCGTCTTTTTTTATTTCTTTCCCATTAGCATATGCTACCCATGGCATGCCGCAAGTCACTTTAAGCTTTGCCACAGTATATTCTGATGACATAGCTTCCATATGAATAAGTTTGAGTGCTTGTTGAGTTTGTGGCTTTTCCACTTGAATAATTCCTGTACTATCTACGCGTAGTACAGTGTAAGATCCTTTGGTCATCCATTGTGAAACATATGTGTCAAGTAGAGTTGCACTCTGATATGTTGTGTTGTTGATATCCGTGCTATCAACTAGGATAGGGGATTGAATAGGTATGAGTGCTCTTGTGTATAAAGATATGATTTGTTGATCCATTGATAGATCTTTTTGATCATAAGCACCAGACAAGTCATGGGCACTAATAGTGGAAGAAATCGTAACTAAAACGAAGCTACAAAAGGCTATAAACTGTTTCATGTTTGAATTATTATCAAATTTCATTTGTATACTAGACAAATGTAAAAAAAACAAAGCTATCGGCAAAGAATTCTCTATCTAAAATCTTTGACAAATCAAAAATAATAAGTATATTTGCATTAAAGTGTATAATAGGAAGTCTTCTAAAATCTATATGAAAACTTAGTTATGAAAAGACAGATACCATACTGGCTTCAAGAAAAGTGGCAAAGTTTTGCTAATGCAATAGCTGATTTATTTAATATTCCAGCTGCTGTTATTATGAAACTAGATGAGAAGGAGCTTGAGGTATATCTTGCTAGTGATACAAAAAATAATCCATTTATTCCTGGTAGTCATAGAGATTTAGCTGGTTCTTATTGTGAGGCTGTAATTAATAGTCAACAAATTGTTGAAATACCTGATGCAACCAGCGATCCTCGTTGGGTGCATAATGCACAATTAAACAATGGGTTGCTTAATTATCTTGGCTATCCTTTGAATTATCCAGATGGAGTCCCGTTTGGTTCATTGTGCGTGTTGGGGCATAAAAAACGTATGTACACAGAAGTTGAGAAAACTATATTGCGCATTTTTCGTGAGATGATCGAACAGGATATTTCATTGGTCTATTATTATAACGATAAACATGCAGAACTTATCAATACCATTCATAAGCAGCATGACATGTGCCGCGACAAGGAAGAAAATGAATCAGTGTTGCTGCCATCACAGACAGAAAGTTCGATTTCAGAATCATATATCTCTACGTGTTATTTCAACGAATTGAATGATATTGTAACGACTTCAATGGAAGCTATTTTAAGTCTTTCCCGTGTGATTCAGAAAGATCACGTAACCACAGAGGATATTCGCACATATGCTCGTGGAATTGAACGTAAAAGTAATCGCCTTTTAGAGCGTATAAGAAGTATACAAAAAGCTGCTTTTAATGAAAGAAGTAGGAGAGATGACTTATATCATCTTTAAGGTGTTGACATAAAACATACTATCAACTAAAACAAAAGTAATATGAAAAAGTACAATTTTTATTTTTGTGCACTATGTAAAAACTTAGTCGTACAAGATGCAACAAACACTACTGTGCCTATTTGTTGTAATGAGCCTATGGAACTATTATCTGTTCATACTGCTGAATCTTCAACAGAGAAACATGTGCCTCTTTTAGATATTGGTGGGGATACAGTGACTGTTACTGTGGGAAGTACACTACATCCTATGTTGCCAGCTCATCATATCTGTAAAATTTGGTTGTATACAGATAAAGGGTTAAAAACGGCTACATTAGAACCTGAAGCTCAGCCTGTGGCTACGTTTGAACTAAAACCAGATGAAGTTGTTATTGGTGCTTATGAGTATTGTAATCTACATGGATTGTGGTATGGAGATGCATAAGATGACGTCTATATATTATAGGTATTCATGAGTTTGTACAACTTTATTTTTTTTAAATGAAATAAGAGGGGATGGGCCATTATAGTGGACACATCCCCTCGCTCGATTGAAATGGAAAGTTGATATTTGTAATTAAACTATTGTTTGTGTAAGTCTAATTGAATGAGGTATGTATTACCTGCTTGTATATTTACCGACTTTTGTGGCAATGTAGCATAATAGTAGCTAGATTCATCTTGGTTTGTCATAGATACTCTTATGGTAAGGTCTTGATTGACAAATGTTACTGGTGCTACCATCATATATGCAGTTAGTGTGTGCGCTTCGTCTAATTCAGCATTCTGTAGAACTAGAGATTGCTTGCTAGTCATAACACTGTGTTCACGACGACTGGGAGACAAATTTTTAATCAATAGCTCTTCACCCGAATCGACAGATATTTCGAGTTTATCAATGACGCCTTTGCTGTCGTTTGGAAATGTAAGAATCCATTTTACTTGTGCCACTAATAAGTTGAAGACAATGTTTGTGGGAGCATGTGCTTCAACCTGACCTATCATGTAGTAGAATGACGACAAATTACTATTATTGTTGTTGCCTATTTGTACTTGCCCCGTAAGTGGTAGCATCAGTTGGTCAAAACCATTTCCAAGTCCCAATCTGCATGCTACTGGATAAATCGCTTTTGTCATGCCATTAAGTCCGCTTCCAGAAAATACTCCCTTTTCGCTTCCTACACCATTTATTAGATGAAATACGTCACCTGCATAGTCATCGAAGAAACAAAATGCATCTCCGCTAGTCCAAGTAACTATTAGAGGTTCAACTGATTCGTCTGGAATTCTTGTTGCCTTTACTGAAGCTTGTACTGTTATAGTTTGCTCGCTGTCATTTTGGTATTCGATATCAATTCCATGGTTTGCCTTACATGCGCAAAGCGTTATGATTATTGGTGTATATACCAAAATATGAAATAAATTGATTGACTTAAATGATGATTGCTTTTTGCCTAGTTCCATATTTTTCTATTGTTTATATATGCTTATAGGAAGTGGGTGTAAAAATACATATTAACAATCGGAATTCAAAATACAATATATATTAATTTCAAATAATGCGTTTTTTTAAAATAATCTAGATAAAAAACTTATACAAAATGAGACCCTTTCTTGTCTATTTTGACAAGAAAGGGTCTCATTTTGTATTGTGTGTACTTTTAATTAAGAGGGAGACTTAGTCCTACACCTCCACAAAAGTGTATTCCGTCAACTAAAATGGCCTGAAATACTACATATTTCCACATCTTTAATTGTGCTGAGGCGATCATAACATCTCCGTTATATTCCGCAGATAGTAGTAAATTATCTACACTATTGGGTTGGTAGGTTACTCCTCCTACAATTCCTCCCCATTGATCTTGAGCATCATCGTTTTCATATTGACGATATGTCAAGTGTGTGCCTAGTGTGCCTAGAGCTACATCAAAGTGTTTTGTGGCAGATACATATGAATTGACATAGTAATACTTGAAATCTCTTTTTCTAAAGTAGTCTCTTGCATTTTGTGTCCCAATAGCTATGGCTGGCCAATTATCGGTTTCCTTTAACGCTCTAATCTTGGCTGAAGTGAACCATGAACGATCTGTAAATGCTTCTTTCCCATTATTATCTAGTCCCTTTTTAAAGACACATGTATAGGATAATTCTATCCAACTAAGTGGAGAAAAGGCTACATAATGACTAAAAGTATTATATTCTTTCCCTTTGAATTGTACTTTATCTGGAGTCAATGCTTGATATAAATAGTGACCACCAATACGTCCGTTCGATTTTGGAGACATTTCTGCAGTTGGCACATGTACCAAACCGCTAATTCCAGTGTACTGTTGTGCTTGAATGGTCGACGCTAAACCTCCTATCAAAAGAATAGCTAGAATCCATAATCTTTTCATCGCATACCTCCTTTCGTAATTGTAAAGTGACCATCTTGTTCATTATATTCAGGATCTACATGTACCATTTGGCAGGCCTCATCAGATGCACTGATTCTGTTGTCCAAGCTGAAATTTGATGCTGGACGAATAATAATATCATGACCAACCTCTTTCTTAACTTGAGGGATACGGAAGATTAATTTGAAACCTCCGCCTAAATCACCACCTGAATTTTGTGCATATGCACCAATAGAGCAATGTTTATAGTGTTTCCATATTTCTGCTTTGATACCTTTATCTTCATACAGGTATCTACCAGCCAACAGTCTTACTTGAATATTTTCTTTTGCATAGTACGCTGATAAACCAGCTACCGCAGATATTTTGTTGATATATGTTTCACGTTTGTAGCCATCATAAAAAGTCATAATACCTGTAGCACTTGCTTGACCTTCTAATGCTAACCAGTCAAAGACGGGGCACAATACTTGCATGTTCAACCCATACCTTTCATGACTGAACAATCCAGCACTCCATTTTACGAATGCCCAATTGTAGTAATTCATTTCTTTGGATAGAGTCAACATACTTGGACGTATGTTGTTATAGCGTTTGCCATAATCATTATAGAGAGGGATGGCAATTTGCCCAGCAACAGTTGCATGGTGTGCTAAATGCCATTTAAAACCCGGATTTAAGTCAAATCTTGCCTGGTACATCTGATTAGGCTGGTCATCGTTATACTGTAAAGTAGCCCCAGAGAATATTTCTACCTTATTACTTTGTCCATGTACGGACAACACGATTGTGCTGAAAGCGAGCAGCACCATACCTATTTTTCTTACCGATTTAAACGACATACTTGAAATATAATTTGTTTACTCGATGCATTGTAAGTCTCGTTAATAATTTAGTGCCAAAGATACGGACTTAAACATGATAAAAAAAACTAAGTCCGTTAAAAAATTTTTAGTTATGTATTGTAGGAGCATTCTAATTTAACACGTGTATTGAATGAGATAGAAGAAATTATTACATGCTTGATTGGAAAGCTTTTATTCATATAAATATGCAAAATAGGGTTTTGATAAGTCTCATCTGTTTTTTTGTAGGGTATAGATACACTCCTTATTGCTCAGTTTTTTGTATTTATTTTGATCAGACTTATTTTGATATAAAAATAAATTAGAAAAACTTGTGAAGAAGATTTTTCAAAAAATATTGTCCTTTTCAAATAATATATTTAATTTTGCCCCCGTTTTGGTGTCGTTATCTCTTCAAGCTAAGAGTGACGGTGAAAAGGGAATCAGGTGTAAATCCTGAACAGACAAGCTGCTGTGAGCTCCTCAAACCATTTCTATACTCTCTTAGTCCACTACATAATATATATGCGGGAAGGACGTATAGAAAGGAGCAAGTCAGAATACCTGCCAAAATATGTAACCAGCTTTTACTACTTGGTTTCTGGTAGAAGCGAAACGTATTTTTTCGTGAACAATATTTTTATGAAAGCTGCACAGCTGGTTTTAACCAGTGTGTGTGTGTTGGCGTGGACTCCTCTCCATGGCCAAAGCCGTCTTGATAGTATTCAACGACTGCAAGAAGTTGTCATCGAGGCAGAGCCTTATAAGGAAGTTATTCCTGTGCAAAGTCTTTCTGGTCTAAAGCTAGAAAAACTAAGTGTTTTGTCTGTAGCGGATGCCCTGCGCTATTTCTCGGGTGTCCAAATAAAAGACTATGGGGGTATGGGTGGACTCAAAACTGTCGATGTGCGTAATATGGGGTCCCATCATGTCGGAGTCTTTTATGATGGAATAGAAGTCGGGAATGCTCAAAACGGTGTCGTTGACCTTGGCAAATTTAGTTTAGATAACATGGAATCTGTGAGTCTGTATAACGGACAGAAAAGTGATATCTTTCAATCAGCCAAAGATTTTGCTTCTGCATCTGCTGTCTATATGCAAACGAAACGACCTCATTTTAAAGAAGGTGAGACTACTCATGTCTGCGCGCGCTATCGCACGGGATCTATTCAGCTTAACAATCCTTCGCTCCGTGTCTCTCATAAGATAACAGATAAACTATCTGCTATGTTTCATGGCGAATATGTTCATAGCAATGGTCAATATAAGTTCCGTTACCGTCGTTTGTATCAAAATGGTACGGTGGCTTATGACACTACAGCTGTGCGTCACAACAGTGATATTGATGCCTACCGTATTGAGGCAGGGATTTTTGGACAGGGTGTTCATAGCAAGTGGGAAGGTAAGTTGTATTACTACCAAAGTGACCGTGGACTCCCTGGGGCTATTGTCAAAAACGTTTTTAGTAGTGGCGAACGGCAAAAAGACAAAAACTTTTTTGCTCAAGCTAACTTTTATCAAGAAATTACGGATAAATATAAGATACAAATCAAGGGGAAATTTGCTTACGACTATACTCATTACAAATCTCGTGAAACTGTTGAATTTATGGACGAAGATGTGACCAAAAAGATGCAGTTTGACAATGAGTACTATCAACAAGAAACTTACCTCAGTTTGGTACAAGGCCTTCGCATTACTTCTATTTGGGATATGTCATTGGCCATTGATGCTAGTTACAATAAGCTCAATGCGACTATGCATGGAGTAGGGACGCCCTTTAGTTATCCTCAGCGATATACTATTCTCGCTTCTTGGGCCAATGCTGTCAATTTAGGTGCTTTAAAGGTTCAAGGGTCACTTGTGGGTACTTATGTCAGTGAGAAAGTGCGTCACAACACGGCAGCGCCGGACAAACATGAGTTAAGTCCAGCCATTTTTATTGGTTATCGTCCTTATGCAGATAGTCCATGGAATCTGCGAGCATTCTATAAGAACATTTTTCGTATGCCTACGTTCAATGACTTATATTATGCTCAAATAGGCTATGCACAGTTGAAACCTGAGCATACCGATCAGGTGGATGTTGGATTTACCTATAAAATACCTCACTTTCGCATCCAAGCAGATGCTTACTATTCTCGCATTACTGATAAAATTATCGCTTCGCCAACAGGAAGTAGTTTTCGTTGGATGATGACCAATATGGGCTTAGTTGAAACTAAAGGAATTGATGCTAGCGCAGAAATTACCGTTCCACTTGGGCCAGTGATGAGTCGTTTGAATTTGACTTATGGGTATAGTAAAGCCCAAGATTTTACGAAAATCAATGGGAAAGAGATGTCTAGTTATGGCGACCAAATCCCTTATACTCCATGGCATAGTGGATCTGCTATTGCAGGTTTAACTTGGAGAGGGTGGGGAGTCAATTATTCTTTTATCTATGTGGGTGAACGCTATGATGGTGCAGTCAATAATATAGCCCGTAATCATGTAGAACCTTGGTACACTCACGATCTTTCTCTCGATTATACCTTGCGTTATAAAAAGTACAGTACACGTTTTTCGGCCGAAGTCAATAATGTTTTAGATCAGCATTATGACGTTGTGTTGAATTATCCAATGCCAGGTAGAAATTACAAATTTTCTGTAACTGTACAATACTAATCCGTATTTAAGAAATACACAACATAATATATGCTCCCATGAAGAAGATAATCAATAAACATCTACATATAGTGATGCACATTTGTAGTATTCTTGCCCTTTTATTAGTTGTTAGTTGTCGAAAGGACGCTATTATCTATACTTCATCCCAGAAGGATGTTGATCCTGGATATAAAAATAGCCCTCTGCTTGGATTTTATTTACTAAATGAAGGCAATATGGGTATGAATCGTGCGACTATTGATTTTTACGATTTTCGGGCTGGACAATATCACACTGATATCTTTTCAGAACGTAATCCTACCATCGTCAAAGAACTTGGAGATGTCGGTAACGATATTCAAATATATGGTAGCAAATGCTATGCAGTGATTAACTGCTCTAATTATATCGAAGTTTTTGATGCTTACACGGGTATACATATTAAAGAAATCGAAGTCCCTAATTGTCGCTATATGACTTTTCATGGTAATAAAGCTTATGTCTCTTCATACTCTGGTCCAGTGGCTATTGATCCTAATGCGGAAATTGGTTTTGTAGCCGAGATAGATACTACGACCTTGGAACTTCAACGCAAAGTGACTGTGGGGTATCAGCCGGATGAAATTGTTGTTAAGGATAATAAACTATATTGTGCCAATTCAGGCGGTTATCGAGTGCCTGATTATGATACGACTGTTAGTGTAGTTGACTTAGAAAGCTTTAAGGTAATCAAAACCATTGACGTGGCAATCAATCTTCACCGTTTAGAACTTGATCACTATGGTAATCTTTATGTATCTAGTCGTGGCGATTACTACAATGTAGCTCCCAATCTATATGTCATAGATACTGAAACAGATACAGTGAAGAAAAAACTCGATATTCCAGTTAGTGAGATGACGCTAAGTGGTGACTCGCTTTATTATTATAGTGTAGCCTGGAGTTACAATACAGGTAGCAATACCGTTAATTACGGCATATATGATACCAAACTACAAGAAGTCGTCAATGATCATATCATAACAGATGGAACTGACCAAGAAATTATGATTCCGTATGGAATTGCCGTTAATCCTATCAATAAAGATGTCTATATAACGGATGCTCAAAATTATGTTGTAACAGGTTATGTGTACTGTTTCTCTAAAGAAGGAAAGAAAAAATGGAGTGTTGAGGCCGGTAATATACCAGCTCACTTTGCCTTCTTGTATAAACAACCTTAGAAATTTAATGATCTAGAAAACAATACTATTTTAACTAAAAAATGAATCATGAAACTATTTAACAAGTGGGCATTCTTGCCCCTCATTGCAGTAACTGTATTGGTTGGCTGTAAAGATGAAAACGATGTGTACGATGATGGAGATATTCGTCAAGAAATTGATGAAATGAAAGACAATGCCCCTCATTTTGCTATTACTAAGCCTGAATCAGATGAAGATGCGTTCTTTGTGTACAAAGAGACAAAAACATTTGCAATTGAAGCAGAACATGTTTCAGACTTTGAAGTGTTGACACTGCCTACAGGTTGGAGTGCTAGTTGTGATCAAGAGACTAAAACATTGTCAATTACGGCTCCAAATGATGCCAGTGAGACACTTGATGAACCTCTTGTGATTAGTATTACAGCACTTGATGAGAAAAAAAATGTGTTGGTGGCTACGCTTGATGTTAAGTTAGAAATATCAGTCCCAACAGTGACAAAAGGTGCTCGTTGCAGCGATATTGTCATTGACCCAGAAGTTCTGAATCCACAAGGAGCTAGTTTCGCTTGGTATCTTGTTGGACAACCAGTCGCTCAATCTGAAGTTGCTGAAACAACAAAGGTGGATGCTACTCGTCAATTGGTTAGTTCGGAAAAAGTTTTGCACTTTACTGCTTTACAGACTGGAGACTATACATTTGAGCTTGATGTGACTCGTGGTGACTTAGTAAAAACTATAACGACAGTTGTAGAAGTGGAAAGTGAAGATGTGGCTTATAAATCATATATTAATAAAGTGTATGAATACTTGCCTGGTGTAGGACAGTTTACAAACACTCTTCCAGTATGTGCTGATGGCGACACAGCAGAAGACCTTCGGGCAAAAGCTGAAAATGACTTAGCAAAGGCACGTGCAGGCATGATTTCCTTAGGCGGATTTGGTGGATATGTAGTATTTGGTTTCGACCACAAAGTGATCAATGTAGCTGGACAATGCGATCTTCGTATCATGGGGAATGCTTTTTGGGCTGCTGCGAATCCTAATCCAGATGGCAATACTCGTGGTGGTAGTTGTGAGCCAGGTATTGTAAGTGTTTCTATTGATGCCAATGGTAATGGACTACCAGATGACACTTGGTACGAATTGGCTGGTAGTGAATATAATAAAGACACTACAATCAAAAATTATAGTATCACGTATAATAAACCTGAATCGGATCCAAATCCGCCAGTTGAAGAATATATTTCTTGGACAGACAATCAAGGAGGAAGCGGTTGGTTGCCAAAGAATGTTTTTCATAAACAAAGCTACTATCCAAATTGGATAAGTGGTGATGACTATACGTTAACTGGAACCAAATTAGCAAACAATGCCATTGATGAGAGTGGAAAAGGAACTTATTGGGTGTTGTATTCATACCCATGGGGATATGTAGATAATGCTCCAAACAGTGATCCCGCATCATGTTTTGACCTAAGTTGGGCGGTAGATTCAGAAGGCCATTCTGTGCAACTCAATCACATCGACTTTGTAAAAGTACACTGTGCTTTAAACCAGTTAGCTGGGTGGCTGGGTGAAACATCTACAGAAGTTTGCGGAGCCACTGACTTGCATATTTCAGGGGAAGTTGTTACAGAAGAAGAAGCGAAGACTTCATATTTAAATTAATCTCAATGTAAAAACATAATGAAAAAGCTATATCCTATTTGCCTGTTACTGCTTCTGGCTGTATTTGGTCAAATTAGTTGTTCAGATGATAACGACATCTACGACGATACTGAACTTCGTCAAGAATTGCAAGATCTCAAGGATAAGTTGCCTGTATTCGGTACTGTACTGGAAACTCCCGATGGTTTTGCTCACTTTACAGCTGGAAGTTCGCTTGATTTTACATTGAATACTCAAAATGTAAGTGACTATTCCTTACTTAAAGCTCCTCAAGGTTGGAAAGTCAATATTGCAGAAGTTGGTAAATCTGTCTCAGTACAAGCGCCTGCTCAAACTGATTCTAGTAATGGCTCTGGTAAGATCATCTTGACAGCAGTTGATGCAATAGGCAACACTCACTTAGCCGTTTTACCCGTGATTGTAGATCCAGAGCTTAAGCTTGTTGACCAATCTGGAGAAACAGCGGTATGCCCATGGGAAGGGCAATTGACGTTTACTATACAGTCGCAAAGTATCTCTAATATTCATCTAGTCAATCCTACAGAAGATTGGACAGCTAGTTACGATACAACCAACAAGAAGGTAAATATTCAAGCCCCAGCATTTACGGATAAAATTCAGTCTGATGTTGTTGTCATTACAGTAGTAGGCGAACTTAAAGATAAGTCCGAAGTTACTCTTGATATACCAGTACAAGCCCTATTAGATTTGCAAGATCCAGATGGAACTTATGTGGTATGTGAAGGAAATATGACTTCTGCCAATGGAACTGTGCTGTTTTACGATAAAGCAGGAAAGGCTTATCCACATATTTTTGAGTTGGCTAATGATGGCAAGGAAATAGGGAATGTTGTACAGGATATGTATATGTACAATGGGCGTACGTACTTACTGACTCAAAATGGAGGTGGTACAGCTACTAGTTCCAGTGGTATGGGTGGTCAAGGTCGTTGGGTCGTTTGTGATTCCAAAACAATGAAAATGATTTATTGTGATCCGTTAGAAATACAAGATCCTAATGGCAACTTGGTGTGGCCACAACATCTTGTCGTGACCGATGATCATACAGCCTATGTACAATATTCGCAACGTGGTATGGAAGCCACTTCTGGGATTTGTCGCTTAGATTTAACTGACGATGCTGTGAGTTTCAATAAGACTATAGATGGAACTTTTGGGGACTTTACTACAAAAGGTGCTACAAAGACTCGTTTGGTTTATTCTCGTGGTAAGATTTATGCAGCTTGTGGTGAACACGTGATTATTATTGATCCTGTAGCTGGTGAAATTATCAAGAAACTAGATTATCCAGGACGTCAAATTAAAGGTATTGTAAAAGCAGCCGATAATAATCTTTATTTCTTGGCCGCTGGTGAATTTACTGGGTCAACCTATATGCCTACATATACAAATAAACCTATTGTATATGGTATGAATCATGAAGGAGAAATTATTCATGAACATGAATTGACTGATATCGATCTTCCTGTAGCTACTTGGTCGCCAGCAGTTGGGCTATGTGCTAGCTTTACTTCTCCTTGTTTATATTTTGTGGATCAAGCTGATTTTTCAGCGCATAGCGTAGGTTGTTATAATTATGAAACTAAAACAATGACTTCCAACTTAATTAATACTACAGATATCGTATATGGTATCTTGGGTGTTCATCCAACTAGTGAACAATTGTGGTTGAGTCAAACGACCTATATGAATGCAACGATTTGCGTGTATGATCCAGTTAATGCGACAAGCCCATTGCGTACTTATCATTATGATACAGATCGCGAAGCAAGTCCTGCTGGTATCGACTTTGTGTACCGATTCTCTGATGAGTTTATTGAAAGATAATTTCAGATAAACAAAAATCAAGCCCTTTTATGACTTGCGAAAGTTGTAAAAGGGCTTTTTTTATTTTTTACATGCAGCAGCATTTAGTTGCATTCTTTTGGATGTTTTGCTGTACATTTCTTTCAATATTTCTACTTCATACACAGCAGGTATTTCTACTGTTTTGGGCCTATCTTTGTAATGCATATATACATGAGTTTTTTTTCTCCATCCTTTTGTCTTATCATTATCACATAGCTTTTGTGTATCCAGTTTGTTCTGTATCAATTCTAAAGCATAATACAGATTAAATCCATTTTCTAAATAATGAATGTTCTGTTCATTCAGTTTATTCCTAAAATCTGATATAGACCATAATTTGTTGTAATCCGATATATGTGCAAAGGCATCATGGTATAAATTAAAATGCTTATGATGTATCAACATGTTATGCCCTATATGAATCACCATTAAGGCACTCAACAGATACAAAATAGTAGATACATATCTCATCTCATGGGAATGTATATGTAGTAATGTATAGAACATAAGTGCGATAGCTGATGTCATCCCAAAAAGATGTAGATGAGAATACACAGATCCTTCTTCTAATAGTGATATATTATCAAAGTGATTTCTGACTTTTCTAATGAAAACATACAGTAATTTACATGTATCTATAGCACAATAAGCAGCTACTACCCATAGGGTAAAAAAGAGTACTAGCCAATGTAGTTTGTGCCATAATTCGTAAGAAAGAAGTGCACAAGGTATCATGAAACTACCTATTCCTAAAAGCAACCATTTGGACCAACTGATTTTTGTTGTTGTAAATGCGGTTATATATAGATCAACAACAGGAAATAAAAGTATACAGCTTAAATGGGCTGCAAAAAACATCCATTGGCTGAGGTCATTGTCATAGATTACGTAGTACTTATATGAAAACATCAGGATACTTATGAGACCAAGTACACAGCCTCCTAATATGTTAACTAGTTTGTTGGTCGTTCTATGTCTAGTGACCAGCCACAACATACATATAGCTGCAAGAATCGGGATTATAAGGATAATTTTTTGAAGCATATAGAGTAGTGAGTTAGTGTACAACTGTACTATGTTATTTCATTCGTTCTTGATTTTGAGGTTAATATATAGCTAAAAATGCAAATAAACAAAATAAATCTTGATTATTTTCTTTGTGCTTGTTGACATGCTTTCAGTGAAGCGTTACTTTAGTAAAACGCAAGCGCTTGCGAAATCGTAAACATCCCGATAGTTAGAAAATCGCAAGCGCTTGCGTTTTTGCTTGCATATAACATTAAATAAGTTGGGGTTGAAAAGTATCAGAGGGAGTGGATACCAAGACATATAATTCTGTATCCATAATTTTCAAATATGCTTCTTATATATAGTTGCTGTGGTAAAAAACAAATATTTTTTTTGTAATATACTTTCATTTGTTTATATTTGTAAATAATTTACACACATGAACAGTCTATGAATAAACTTTATTTTCTCGTTAATTGGAAAAATAACAAACGAACTCGTTGGTCTGGTACTTGTTGGGGGCTATATGTAGCTCTTAAAAGGTATTTTGATGTCATTGACATTCCACTAAAAGAACACACGCCCTCCATATTGATAAGGATTATGCGTAAATTTCATATTCTTTCAGACGATATGGATATCCGTACTCATTGTCTTCAACGTAGCGATGTATGTCGTGTCATTAGAGAGCAACAGGGGGTACCGATTTTTCAGTTTGCAGAAGTTTATGATTCTGATTTACATCCCACGTATATTTATCAAGATCTTAATGTCTCTTATCTTCTTGATCTTGCTGAGCGAGATCCCGAAAGATTCCAGTTTTCTAGTTTCGCTCATTATTCAATTAAGGCCATACAAAGGCGAAAAAAAAATCAAAATGATTATTATCAAAATGCCAAAGGTATTTTTGTAATGGCTCGTTGGTTGAAAGAGTACATGATAGATAAGTGCTGTATCCCTGCGTCTAAAGTTCACCATGTAGGAGGGGCAATAAATGTTGATCCTCAGAAAATAGATTATAGTCGGAAAGCTAAAAATAAAATTTTGTTTGTGGGACACGATTATGAGCGTAAAGGGGGGCCTCTTGTGCTCAAAGCTTTTTGCGAATTACTTAAACGGATGCCTTCTGCTGAATTGTATATAATTGGACCTCCTACCAATCCAAATATACACAACTTTCCTAATATATATTACATACATTCTGTGACTTATGATCAATTGGTAGATTATTACAACAAGTGCGATATATTATGCCAACCATCTTACTTTGAAGCTTATGGCTTTAGTTTTATTGAAGCTCTAACCTTTGGATTACCTTGTATAGGTAGAAATTGTTATGAAATGCCCTATCATATACAAGAGGGGCAAACAGGATTTTTAATTGACAATGATGATATTTGTGTTCTAGCCAACAAGATGTACTCATTATTACATGCTGATCATATACATGCGTGTGTACAAGCTAATAGAGAATACTACATCAAACAATACGCATGGGAAGCAGTTGCCAAGCGTATTGCTACTGTGATAGATACAGATACTTCAAATATAAAAAACAATCAATAACGCATATCTTTTTGTCTATATACGTTGAATAAAGCACACTAAATCTCAAAGCTATTTAGCAGACATTTGCGTTAAGAAAAATATATGTTATATTTGCGCCGTAAATGACATATACTTACACGTCGCAATGAACAAATTTCATGTATTGTACGGCTATAAGGTCGTCAAATTTTTCCCTACTATACTTATATTAGGCTTACTATCAAGCTGTGTTGATTATACAGATTTATTAAGTGATAGTGCCGATTCTAGCTCACCAATTATTACTGTCAAGGCCTCAACGGGTAGTAATACCCGCATGGCCTATGCCAGCGGTGATGGAAAAATGGTTACTTGGACTCAAGGAGACACTTTTCGTTGGTATAATACTAATAGTGCTGGTACGCTGTTTACATTAACGGATGGTGCTGGTACGACAACTGGTAGTTTTAGTGGGCGCTTCCTTGATGGAATGGATAAAGCTATTTATCCAGCTAGTTGCACTAATACAGATGGGCAAGTGGGTTTTCAAAATCTTCATTTACCATTTAGTGGGCAATCTCAGAGTGGCAATGGCTCCACTGACGGTTTATTTGCTTATACCTACATGATGGCTGATGCTGTGCTCACTACAGAGACTAGTTTGACATTTAAGTATCTTGCTGCTCAACTGAAGTTTGAACTTACTTTACCAAAAGATCTTGTGGGAGATATAACTAATATATCTCTTGAAATAACTAGTGGTGATTGTGAACTTATTTCCTCTTTATGCCCTAGTGATTCAAATCATAATACCTATACAAATGGGCAAACTGTCCGCTTAAGTAACATTACTTTAGGAGATGATCATCTTCTGACTGCCTATATGATGCTTGCACCAGTACAACTTGTGCACCAATCTTTCACTATCGTTGTATCAACCAATCATTCTACTCGCAATTATTATAGTATCACGACCTCTCCAGTTAGTCTTGATTTTCAACCCGGACATCAATATGTAGTGCGTTATACACTAGCAGAACATCAAACTCCTCCATTTTCTACTGATATCCCTCAGGCTAATCGTGATAAGGGGTTTATCACTTGTGAAAATAATAATCTATATACGCTTGATTATACAGAATCACAGTTACCTGTTTCCCTTAATCGGTATACTGTTTGGACAGCAACCACTCATAATTCGTGGATTAATCTAAGCGAGACAAAAGGGCAGGGATGCCATGGCCCGAGTCTATCTGTATCATCTAATACGAGTAATGAGTGGCGTGAAGGATCTGTGACTATTACTAATTGTTATGGGGCAACACAAAAGATTCATATTCGTCAACAGCCTAAAATACACACCTTGCCTGTCGTTTTTCACATATTATGTGATGGGACTAGTCGTACTCAAAATCTTAATATGAATCATTGTCAAGCTCTTCTTGATAGTATAAATCATCGCTACCAATATATGCCTCAGTATACACCTCAAGGGCATTTTATGAACTGTTGTGATGCAAATATACGTTTGTGTTTGGCTGATACAACACCAGATGGTCAAACGACCAATGGAGTCATTATAGAAGACGTTGCTAATGCTTATCGAAATGGTCGAGAGTTTCTTATGAGCACCGATGCAGCAGACCGTGCTATGGTTTGGCCTCAGGATCAATATATCAATATTTTTATTTTTGAATTTTCTTCTGACGACACTGCTACTGGATGGTCAAATTATGCTTATTTACGCTCCAATATCAATGAGCAATATCTAGGGTATTTCTACACTTTATCAAATGATACACCCATTAGTGCTATACCAAGCTTGCATAGCATTGCTATCAATGCCCGACATATGTTTGATTCTAAAAATATGCCTATAGTAAGCTCTGATATAGTCGACACAACCATACATGAACTTGGACACTATTTTGGTCTTTACCATGTATTTAATGATGCTAGAGGACCTTATGGTGATGACGCTGTTGACGACACGCCCAATTATGATCGCAGTATGTATATCGACTATTATAAAAGTTTTATCACTGCATACAGCCATTATCTTGGGGGCGATCGTAGTACATTTGAAGACGTAACAGCGTTTGAGATTGCCAAGGACCAACTTAGTTGGCGTGTACCCTATGGGAGTGCATCAACTTATAGCATCTTTAGTCATAGTGCTGATGCATTTTGTAGTACCAATATCATGGATTATTATATGCGTGAATCTGTTCCTGTTGGTTTTTCCACTGGACAAATAGCTCGTATGCGTTATGCAATAGCTCATTCCCCTACAGTTCCACATGATGTGGCTATGACGCGTGGATGTATTTCTACGTTTAAAGATGTAGATTCTTCAATTGTTGTTGGTGTAACACAATAGACTGGATGAAATCATTATGAACGTGTACTTTATATAGTAATCTTTGCTGATTAAAATATCTATATGCATCTCATCAATTCTTAACACAATCTATATATAGTTGGCGTAGATAGGTATAAAAGTGCCGTATATTTTGCTGAATAAATATATAACAATAATTTTGAACAAGATTTTACAAGTTGAGGCTTGGTTGTTTAATTTAATTATTGGTATTGTGAAATATATACGACTAGCTATGGCTTGTGTCGTGAGTGTTTTATATAGTTTTGTTCCAATTGTCGCTCAGCACAAGTTGGACCTTTTTATAGGCCCTGAATTGCTCTATTCAGACACTATGTATGACAAAGTCTATGAAGTTGTCGTGAACCTCAATCCTGGATTTAAATGGCAAATGCCTCATTATTGGATGCTTGCTGGGCAGTTGACTATTCCTGTGTATAATGATTATGGCCCATACTATGAAAAGGTACGACCTACTATGTTTGTACTTAGTAAGGAGAGTTGTTTATGGCACAATAGTTATTTAAAATGTAGTACGGGTCTATTTAATCAGGAGCGATATGGTGTGCATGCTCATTGGTTGCATCATTTGAGCCAGCGTTTTTCATTAGAACTCCAAACAAATCTTACAGGCTTTTGTTCTTTTGCGGAGGACTTTACTCATAGTAAGCTTAATAGGCTTTCGTATATTGTTGGTCTACGTTATTACTATACATCAAAAAACATACAAGCACGTTTATTAGCCGGGCGTTTTATACATGCAGATTATGGGCTTCGTGCTGAAATATTTCGGCACACGAGATATTGTAGTATAGGTGCTTTTGCTATTAAAACAAAGCAAGATCGTACTGCAGGATTTACTATTATTGTGATGCTTCCTCCCTATACTTCAAGTGAGAGACATTGTACAATACGACCTGCATCTAATTTTAGATTGACTAATAATATGGATGCTGGTAGTAAGAAAGCCAGTTTACTGTTTACAGATCCTGAGTATAATGAACATGAAGGCAACTTCTTATTAACGAAAGGAGGGATGCGATGAATAGTCGATTTATAATCCTAGGCCTTGTCTGTTTATTGATAAGTGGTGTACAATCGATATATGGTCAACAGTATGATGGAACTAGTGGACTTATACATGTACCTACTGCAGATATCAGTGATGAACTTACTGTACGAGTAGGAGGGCATTATTTGAATGTTGGTATGGTCCCTAGTGGTTTTCAGTATAATGGCAAACCATACGAAACCTATAGTTATTATATTGGTTTTACTCCTTTAAGTTGGCTTGAAGTTAGCTATACAGAAGTACTCTTTAAAACGAAGAAAACATACAGTGATCAAGTTGGTTATTATCAAAAAGATCGGCATTTTTCTTTTAAAATTAGTCCTTTTACAGAAGGTGTTTATATGCCATTAATAGCTATTGGGGTGCAAGACCCGTTCAATCAAGAATGGACAGGTGAGCGCGGTAGCCAACATTATACGAATTATTATCTTGCTGTTACTAAACATTGCGATTTGACTATTGGACGAATAGGGGGACACATAACTTATAGACGATATAATTCCAATACGCACAATGACCATTGGAATGGTTTCGTGGGAGGTGTAGATTTTCGTCCTTCTTGTTGTCCTAGGTGGAGGCTTATATGTGGATACAATGGAGATGATATACTTGTTGGCAGTGATTTGTTGCTATGGCGCCTTCTCATGCTTCAAGTTTCCTTGCTTGATGGACGATTCAGTGGAGGGGTAGGACTCTCTATTCAGTTATAAATTATTTATTATATGATACCTGTAATTATCTAAATCTTTATGCGTTTTACGCTGGACATGTCGCAAAATACATGGCTAAATTTGAATGAAAAAAACTGTAAAAAAGGAATTATGAAAAGGACAACAGTAAAAAAGCTACATCGTGTATTGCTAGCTATTGTGCTACTAGGTACACTGAATTCTTGTGATTTTGAAAATGAAGTCATTCAGCCTGAAGTTATTCTCCCAACTGTAGAAGCTCAACATACTATTACTGGTGTTGTCTCAGCTATTAGTGGTGAGCCTATTGAAAATGCCACTGTTACGCTACAAGGAATGGAAGAAGCTACAACTATAACTGATGCAAATGGGGTCTATTCTTTTAAGGGACTCAAAAAGTCGGGTACCTATGTGATTGAAGCTAGCGTTGATGGTAAACTGACCTTAAGTAAAACTGTCGTGATTAATAGCAATAATCAGCACCCTTTGGAGATGGTTAATTTTCGTATGACAAATGCTTATAAGCCTCAACAAATCAATTCGTCTAGTCAAACGATTGTATCTGTTGCAACTGAGACAGTCGCTGGAAATGAAGCCGTTCAAACTGTTATAACAGCAGTTGTTCCAACTGATATCTCTCCAAATGGTGAAAAAGTTTGTATTTGTATTCAACCACGCTATGATCAAACTGAAACTAAATTGACTATAGACCGTTTTATTATTGATGAATTTGTGGTGTCGCTTGTAGATGAAGAAGGTAATCCATATACTCTTCCAGATGGAGTGACTATAGAAATTTCAATACATGAAGTTATAGAAAATGGTTGTCGAATACATATCGTTTATTTAGATGGGGAGGTAGATGATTTTACATGTGATAATGGTAATATAACATTTGCTTTGAAAGGATCAGCTGATATTTGTATATGTTGTGATGTTGATATAACTGATCGTACCATAATTTCAGCTTTAGATATGAGTCCGAGTACTATAGATCGTATTTATGCCTCCAATTCAAACAAGACTGATGTAACCTACAATATGCAAGTGGGGGCACGGCTTTTTGGTTCGGGTAAATCACTTGAAATTCTTCAAAAATACTTGGCTGTTTGTGATGGACTTGAGACTGTAACAATGACTTATTTGGCAGATTTTGTTGTTCCAGCTGGTGCAAAATATACGTTCAGTGCCCAACAACAACATCGTGAGGTTACTGTAGATTTTGAGAACAATCCCGCTGAAGGAACTGTTTACGAGGATGTACTTGTACAATCTGAAGTAATTGTTCCATCTCACAATGGCGGAGGTAATTAGATGTTTTTATTGTGATTTTGAAGAAGAGCATGGCTTGCATTGAGACATGCTCTTTTTCTATTTACTATAATCTGGCTTAAATGGTGAATATTCTAGCTTAATCGGTCTATACTATATGCTTCAAAATCCGTACCTTTGCACCGATTTTAAAAAGATTGTTTGTGCACTCAAAGCACCACTATTCCATAAGAGAGAAATTATGAAGAAAAGAGAATTATTGAAGCGTTATTTTATATTTACCATTGCTTTATTTGTCAGCGCATTGGGAGTTAGTATCATTACTCGTTCTTACCTCGGCACGTCCCCCATATCCAGTATACCATATGTCCTTAGTCTGAACACATCGTTGAGTATGGGGACCTATATCTTTTTGTTTAATATGGTTTTGATTATAGGGCAACTTTTAATGCTGGACAAAGAGGGAATTTTTCGTCGCAAAATTGATCTCTTAATGCAAATTCCGATTTCAGTAATATTTGGCCTCTTTATTGACCTTACCATGGCTTTATTGAGTCATTTAGCCCCCACGCTCTATGCTTTCAAACTGATTTCCCTTTGCATTGGGTGCGCTGTATTGGCATTGGGTATTTGTTTTGAAGTCGTCGCTGATGTGACCATGGTGAGTGGGGAGTACTTTGTTCAAATAGCTTCTCTATGTTCTCGTAAAGAATTTGGCTTTATCAAAATAATTTTTGATGTTTCCCTTGTTATAATTGCTACTTTAGCTTCTTGGTTACTATCTGGACATATAGAGGGGGTACGTGAAGGTACTGTTATTGCAGCACTAATAACTGGCCCATTCGTACGTTTATTTAAGCCTTTATTGGTTGGTATAGAACGATGGGAAGCTGGCAATTATGTTTCAACTCAAGTTGAAGAAACAGAAGCTCTTGCACAGGCCCCTATAATTATTACCATATCTCGTGAATATGGAAGTGGTGGACATTTGATTGGTCAGCAGATAGCTGAGCATCTTGGTATTCCTTTTTATGATAATTCCTTGATTGAATTAGTCGCTAAAGAAAGTGGATTTAGTGAAGATTTTATTAGTGAAAAAGAGCAGAATTTACCTAGCCACATGTTGTACCAGCTCATTCTACAAGATTATGAATCACCAATAAACAAGAGCCTTTCTCCAAGTGATGCTCTTTTTGTGGCGCAAAGTCGAGTGATACGTCGTTTGGCTCAAAAGGGTTCTAGTGTGATTGTAGGGCGTTGTGCCGATTACATACTTCGAGACTTTCCCAATTGTATTCATGTCTTTCTTCATGCTAATATGGCATATAAAATTACTCATGCCATTCATGAATATGGTATAGATCCAGAGAATGCAGCGCATACCATTACTCAGATCAACAAATCGCGTGAAGCTCACTACAATCATTATACAGGAAAGCGTTGGGAAGATACAAATCACTATCATTTGACATGTGATACGAGTATGATTGATAATGATGAAGTTTGCCGTATGGTAGAAGGTCTATATAACAAAAAACAACAGAGTGAGGTGAACAATTAATCCTCTTCGATTATTCTTCAAAACAATCCAGCTCTTTCCTTCTTTGGGTACAATAAACCTGAGGACTAACTCCAGTGATTTGTTTGAAGACACGATTAAAGCTTCTTGATGAATTAAAACCAATGTCATAAGCAATTTGTTGCATGGATTTATTTCTATCGGCAAATAATTCGATTGCTCTTGTGACACGTTGACCTTGTAGATAGTGTGTGAAACGAATGTCAGATAGTTGAAGTAATCGAGTTAAATTCCTAACTGAAAAACCAAAGTGATGGGCTACTTGTTTGATAGTGATCTCTTCACATGCGTGTTTTCTAACATATTCTAGGATTGGAGTTAACCTGTTGTCTGGGGGAGCTACTAATGTCTGTAATGGTAAACTGTAAGGTAAATTTATGGTTGGCAACAACTTAAAAAAACTCAAAGCAAATTGATATATATGTCTTGCTTTGGGTTGCTTAATCACAGTTCTATCTGTTGCAATAAACCTTAGATTATGCATGACGAATGCGTTTGGTACATAAACGGCAAATTGTTCCCATATGGCATTTTTCGTAGAGCTTTTTAGTGTACAATAGAAATTGATCAAAGATATTTTTTTATTGTTACTTGACAGTACATGTTCTACTCCTCCTGGAA
Organism: Bacteroidaceae bacterium; assembly: GCA_963668535.1. Lineage (GTDB taxonomy): Bacteria > Bacteroidota > Bacteroidia > Bacteroidales > Bacteroidaceae > F22. Next base: position 127,676 of record OY764867.1, on the reverse strand, counting down.
TCCATGCTAGATGATGTTCAGGTACAAAATAATTAGTGTTGTCAATTTGGATATGTAGTGTGCCTGAAAGAGTATAGACGATTTGGCATTGATGGTGAGAATGCTTCATTAAATTGATGCCTTCTCTACCTGTTTTTTTTATGTGAATTTCATTTGTTGGTGCTTGCTTAATAGCTGCAATAAATTCTTGTTGCTCTAGATTCATATCCGTCTCGTAAAAATGTCATGGTTCATACTTAGGCTATACAAAGATACAGATAAAAAGAAGAATATTTTATCAAATCTACTTTTTTCCAATATGAATACATAAATACGGTTCCTTATCGCCATATAGAAACGATAAGGAACCGATATTAAGTACTCTATAAGAGATGTCTCTTATTACAAATATTTCTTGAAGTACCCTTCAATTTTATCGAAAGGAATCACATCTTTGTTATCATATAAATCAGTGTGATTGGCGCCAGGAATAATTATAAGTTCTTTATTATCCCCTTTCAAATGTTTGAAAGCATCTTCACTAAAATATCTAGAGTGTGCTTTTTCTCCATGAAGCATCAGTACTGCACTACGAATTTCATCACTATATGATAATAGCTTTGTGTTCATAAATGAAAGTGCTGATGTTGTATTCCAACCTCCATTAGAATTTAATGATCGCTTATGATATCCTCTTGGCATTTTATAGTAAGCGTGATAATCCTTAACAAACTGAGGAACATCTTCTGGAAGCGGATCTAGTACGCCACCTGCACGTGCAAAAATCCCATTTTTAGCATCAATAGTACGTTGAGCATTTAGTTGTTGACGCAATGCATATCTTGCATCTGCATCCATTGAATCAAAATAGCCGTTTGCAGTTACGCGACTCATATCATACATAGTAGATGTTACAGTTGCCTTTATTCTAGTATCAATTGCTGCTGCGTTGAGAGCCATGCCGCCCCAACCACAAATACCAATGATACCTATACGTTCAGGATCCACATCTTCACGTGTCGTTAGATAATCTACTGCTGCACAGAAATCTTCTGTGTTGATGTCAGGAGAAGCTACATTGCGTACTTCACCTCCACTTTCACCTGTAAATGATGGATCAAATGCAATTGTCAAGAAACCACGTTCTGCCATGGTTTGTGCATATAGCCCTGATGCTTGTTCTTTAACGGCGCCGAATGGACCACTAACAGCGATAGCTGGCAATTTCCCTTCTACACCCTTAGGTTTGTACATGTCAGCACAAAGAGTGATGCCAAAACGAGTCTTAAAAGTTACTTTTTCGTGAGTAACGTGTTCACTTTTGGGAAAAGTTTTATCCCATGTCATTATTAAATCTGATTTACTCATATTCTCTGTTTTTTTATTTCCAACACATGCTACCATTGATATTAAACCAATGATGCCTGCGATGGTTGCTAAAATTTTTGTTTTCATTTTACTAAGTTTGATTGTTGATAATTATTCAATAGACTTATTCTACAACAAATTTACGGCGATAAATTGAATGATAAAAGATGCAAATTACGGAGATAACAACCCTAATTACTGATTTTCTGTAGTTTTCTAATTGTTCATACCATAAAAGAACTTATCTTTGTTTCAGATACAGGTAATTAGAACGACTAATATGGAAAGAATAGATTTATCTTCTGTTGCAATTTGCAATCAATTATTTGGTTTTAAAACATTTCATCCTCTAGTAGCAGTTGTGGATTTGACGAAGGCTACAAAAGCAGTCAACCATGCTCAAATACATTATGGACTGTATGCCCTTTTCTTAAAAGGGGGTAAAGACTGTGACATCCAATATGGCCGTCGTGCTTATGATTATCAAGAAGGCACTTTGGTTAGTTTTGCACCAGGTCAAGTTGCTGAAATAAATATGCTTGAGGATAATGTGCATCCTAAAGTGTATGGCTTACTATTTCATCCAGATTTGATACGTGGCACTGTGCTTGGTGAACATATTGGGGATTATAGTTTTTTTTCTTATTTTTCCAGAGAAGCATTGCATTTATCGCAACGTGAAAGAGATGTAGTAATGGACTGTCTTCATAAAATTCAAGAGGAATTAATCCGCCCTCAAGATAAGCAAAGCAAGCAATTGATTTTGATGAATATTGATTTATTACTGAATTATTGCCTTAGGTTTTACGAGCGTCAATTCGATATTCGAGAGCTTTCTAATAAAGATGTATTACAAAAGTTCGAAAAATTACTAGATGACTATCTTGCCAGTCACTTACCACAGAAATTGGGGGTGCCAACTGTAGCCTATTTTGCAGATAAAGTTTTTTTGTCTTCAAATTATTTTGGTGATTTAGTAAAAAAAGAGACAGGAAGGTCTGCACAAGAATATATTCAATTTAAGATTATTGAGAAGGCCAAAGATCTCATTGCGGGAACTGATTTAACAATAAGCGAAATTGCGTATATTTTAGGCTTTTCTTATCCACAGCATTTAGGACGCTTATTCAAAAGGTACACTGGTATGACTCCACGTACATATAGACTACGTTCCATTTCGTAGAACAATTTGCTTACACATGAATTATAGCGATGGCTCTATAATTTCTCCAGTTAGACGTTTGTTTTCATCCATGCAAACTTTAGAGGCTTGTACGTAGAGTAGACCGAATTTATCACACCATGGACGTACCCATTCTTCCAAACCTTTTGATTGCACTTCAATAATGTATCCTTTGTTTTTGAGTTGTAAAACACGATTTACGTGGAGCATATTGACATATGTGTCTAGAAAACTAGCTGCAAATTCTTGGGCAATGCGTTCAAAACGTTTTTGCGGCATGCCTTGAATAAGGTCTTTTAATAATAGACTATGGAATCGTTGGGTGGATAATAGTCCTATACGATACATGGTGCAAGCTCGAAGACGGCGTGTTCGTAAGCGCCTTAAATAATGTTTACTACAATAATAATGTAGAAAAGCTTCAGTACTATCTCTTTTGATAAGATAGTTTTCAAAAGAAACATGTTTCGTTTTATTTGCCATTTTTGTATGTTTTAGTGTGGGTTTATTGTATCAAGTTGTAAAAATAAATATTATATTTTATTTAAACAAGAAAAAATATCAATTTAGTGCTTTAACTGTCATTTGTTTTAATAAAAAACTGATCACACTTCAAAGTGCAACCAGCTCTCAAATTTATTTAATATGAATTCTTAGTTCAGTGTTCCCTTTTTAGTAGTTTATACACCTACTTCATATCTTCCAGGTACCAGTCATACATCCTTTGTACCCCTTCTTCAATGTCAATCTGATGCTTCCATCCCAAGCCATTGAGCTTCGATACATTCGTTAGCTTACGCATCGTACCATCAGGTTTGTCCGCATTCCATACGATAGATCCTTCAAAGCCGATCACCTCCTGGATGCGTTCAGCCAATCCCTTAATAGAGATCTCCTTGCCCGTACCCACATTGATATGGCAATTGCGCACTTCAGGAATCTTATGCCCTTCTGCATGCAGTTCTTCTGTTGTTTTGCCTTGCAATTCAGCAGGAAGCCCATTGAGATCCGCAAAGCTCACACGCTCCATCACAAAGACACAGGCATCGGCCATTTCTTCGCTCCATAAGAACTCACGCATCGGCTTGCCCGTACCCCATAACTCCACATGGTCAGGAAAGATCCCATACTTGCCCAATATCTGAGTGATCGCTTCGTGCGAAGCCTCCCCATTGATACCCTCTACAGGACGTTTATTTAAGTCCACCGATACCGCCTTCCAATCTTCATTCATCAAGCATTTCGCCAAATAAATCTTACGAATCATGGCAGGCAACACGTGGCTGCGTTCCAAGTGAAAATTATCATTAGGACCATATAGATTCGTCGGCATCACTGCGATATAGTCCGTCCCATACTGCATATTGATACTTTCGCACATCTTAAGTCCCGCAATTTTCGCAATCGCATACGGTTCATTGGTATATTCCAAAGGCGACGTCAGCAACGCATCTTCCGTCATCGGTTGCGGCGCATTCTTAGGATAGATACACGTACTACCCAAGAAACACAACTTCTTCACCCCATGTTTATGCGATTCTCCAATCACATTTTGCTGAATCTGCAAATTCTTATAGATAAAGTCCGCACGGAAAATACTATTGGCCATAATACCCCCCACAAAAGCCGCCGCCAGAAACACATATTCTGGTTGCTCCTCGTCAAAGAATTGCTTAACAGCCAATCCATCGAGTAAGTCCAATTCTGCGTGTGTACGACCAATTAGATTGGTATAACCTTTCGATTGCAAATTCTTCCAAATAGCTGAACCCACCAAGCCGTGGTGCCCAGCTATATATATCTTACTATCTTTATTCATTGTCGTCTTGCTTATATACTTGTATAGAGATTACTTACAAGCATACATACGTGCCACTTTTTTCATGTCATGTGCCACCATTATTTCGATTAATCTTTTAAAGGATGTTTGTGTTGGATTCCATCCAAGAAGCGTTTTAGCCTTGGTAGGATTACCCAGCAATTGTTCCACTTCAGCAGGACGGAAGTATTTAGGATCGACCTCTACAAGCACCTTGCCAGTAGCCACATCGATACCCTTTTCGTTTATACCTTCACCTTCCCAACGTAGTTCGATACCTACCTTAGCAAAAGAAAGTGTCGTAAACTCGCGTACTGTGTGCATTTCACCAGTGGCGATTACGAAATCTTCTGGAGTATCGTGTTGAAGCATCAGCCACATGCATTCTACGTAATCCTTTGCATATCCCCAGTCACGCTTAGCATCCATATTGCCCAGATATAATTTGTCCTGATATCCTTGTTTGATACGCGCAGTGGCTAGTGTAATCTTGCGAGTTACAAAAGTTTCTCCACGACGTTCACTTTCATGGTTAAATAAGATGCCATTGACAGCAAACATACCGTACGATTCACGATAGTTCTTCGTAATCCAAAAACCATATTGCTTAGCCACACCGTATGGACTGCGAGGGTAGAAAGGAGTGGTCTCACTTTGAGGTATTTCTTGTACTTGACCAAACAGTTCAGAAGTTGATGCTTGATAAATACGACATGTTTTTTCTATACCTAAGATGCGCACTGCTTCCAATAAACGTAAAGGCCCAATGGCATCCGTATCTGCTGTATATTCTGGCACATCAAAAGATACCTTCACATGGCTTTGAGCCGCTAAATTATATATTTCGTCTGGTTGAGTAATCTGTAAGATACGTACCAAGGAACTTGAGTCGGTCATATCTCCGTAGTGTAAGTTAATCGCTCTTTTCTGATGCATATCTCGTACCCATTCAGTCAAATACAAATGTTCAATACGTCCTGTATTGAAAGAAGAAGAACGACGGATAATACCATGTACTTCATATCCTTTATTGATCAAAAACTCAGCTAAAAAAGAGCCGTCTTGACCTGTGATTCCTGTTATAAGTGCTACCTTATTCATATAATATAATGATGCTATTTATAAAATGTTTCTGCAATATACATATATTTTTTGTAATACTTCATCCTCTCTAGTGATTCATTCATGTTAAATACTCTGTGAGCGTTTTTTTTTTCACTTAAAGTGCTTGTTTAATGTGTAAAAAAACGTATATTTGCCTTGTGTAAATTGCCTTTATATTATTAATATTGGCATTTTAATACATGAATATAAACAAAATCTATGCATAGATTATTATCTATTATCATATTAACGCTGATTGTTCACCTTACATGTTTGGCTTACGCAAATAATGAAACAAATGCTTTTTACCAAGAGAAGTCGCATCATCAGCTATATTTTGACAACAAGCCATTGAGAGTGGGGATTGTGCACATGTGTCCGCCATATCTGATCCAAAAAGACAGCACATCTACTGGCTTTTTAATTGATCTGGTTGATACGATTATGTGCGAAACGCAATATCATTATCAATATGTTGTTGATTCTTATGACCATCTGATGCATGCTCTTCAAATTGATTCTCTAGATCTTGTTTTTGGTTGTCCTCAGATCGATTCTTTAAGTTCCCAAATGGTTTATTCTATACCATATGAAGAGGTACATTATAAAATGGGGCGACTGCCACAAACAGACGTGCATTATTCAATGCTTGACCCAACGCAAAAAATGAAAGTTGCTATATGTCAAGAAGATGCAGTAATAGCTAAACGATATGTTTCTCATTTTGATCGCTTCGATCTTCATATTTTCCCTTCTATATCCCAAGCTGCTTATGCGGTATATACCAAACAATGTGATTGTTTGGTTTGTAAAACAAGAATTATAGTTCCTAGAGATACCATCACTCATGAATGGTTGGTATGGGACTATTTGCTAGAAAGCAAACATACATTTTATTCTGCGTGTGTGAAATTGGATGACTATAAAATAATGCGTGCTGTAAATAGTGCAGTCCTACATTTACGTGATCAAGCACAAATTAATCAATACAAACAGAAATGGTTTGGATTTGATAAGTATACGGATGAATTTATGCGGATGCAAAATTATTTGCGCATGGCAGTGGTTGTTTGTATACTCTTGTTTATAGGATGTCTAGTGGCTCTTATTTATTTAGCGGTGCTATCTTTGAAAAGTAAATATAAAAGGAATTACATGCAACGCCTATTGAGTAAAATTCCTATTCCCCTTTTTATTCTAAAATCTAAAAAAGGGGATATCTGTTACGAGTATATCAATGATGTGGCTAAAACAGAGCAATATAGTTCTCGTAATTCGTGCACTGCAGAGCAGTTAATGAACCATCGAAAAAGATTAAAAAAGGCGTATGAGTTGGCTATAGATACTCAAGAAACTGTGAGTTTTGTTGATCGCAGAAAACCAGATGCTCCTTATAGCATATATATTTCTGGTTGTCAGTTTGAAGGAGAAACCTGTGCTGTTAAAACAGTGGTAAACACTCAAGAACTATTGCTTCTAAAGGAACAGGCTGAAGAAAATGCTCAAAAAGTAGATGATTTTTTAGCAACCATTAGTCACGAAGTGAGAACTCCTCTTAATGCTATTCTTGGCTTTTGTCAATTACTACCAGAAATACCATTGGAGGAGCGCCCTGAAATTTTGGCTATCATTGACAAAAAAAGTAAACAACTACACAAACTGATTAATGATATATTGTTATTGGCTAAATTAGAATCTGGAGCACTTACATGTCGTTTAGACACATGTGCCTTTGATGCTTGGACTCATAATATGGTAGAGGCTGTCTTATGTAATATGGATCTTCAGTCTTCTGTGCCTATTATTGTGGATCCTGCTCCTGGGGATGGTTTACTGCAAACTGATAAAGAGCTATTATTTGTGTTGCTGAGTAATTTATTACAAAATGCCATTCGGTTTACATCAGAAGGCGAGATACATGTGGGATACTTTTATGCTCCTCACTATGTTGTCTATTATGTTCAAGATACTGGAATCGGAATGTCGCAATCAGATAGCTTAAATGTTTTTAATCGTTTTGTGAAAGTCAATAGCTTTACTCAAGGCACAGGACTAGGGATGCCTATTGTTTCTGCTATTAGCTATATGTTTAATGGACATATTGGGGTGTATAGTCAATTGAGAAAAGGGACAACATGTTATTTCTTTTGTCCATGCAAATCATCTTGTAGTGATTTACAAAATTATCATGCAGCACTTCCTAAAATAGAGAGAGCTGTTTGGATTAATGGAAAACCACATTTATTTCAAAAGTAATCGTATATGAAGCATTATACTATTTTTTTTCTTATATGTGTACTATTCGTTTGCAATGTGGGAGCTAGTGCAAAGACTCGGGTTAACAACCCGATGAAAGTATATCTAGAGCAACTTCCCCCATACGCGTTTCGTAATCAAATGGGCCAGGTTCAAGGAGTATACGTTGATCTAATTGACTTAATTTTTCAACATTCGTCAAGATCTTATGAGATTGTTCTTCGAGATACTTTATCTCGTGATTCTATAGCGCATTCTCCATGTACTATTTTGGCACAAAATAGGTGGACCCAACTGGCAGATTCAAATACCTATTCTCGTTTGCTTTTTCACGCAAATAGTGCTTTGATCCACAAGAAAAAACATCGTATTCAGCGACTTTCCGAAATCTGTGATTTTCAGATAGGTGTATTAGATAAGACGTTTTTTATGAATGAGATGAAATCATATGGCTTATTTGTACCAGCTAATCATGTACACACATTTCATTCTTTAGAAGAAGCTGTACAGATGTTGGATAATGACACCTGTGATTTTATTGTTACCGATTATTTATTAGCTTATTGGTTTATTGAAAAGAATCTGCTGACTAATTATTCCGTTGAAGAGCTTATGAGTTTACCGTCCCTATATAAAATATATCTAGGGGATAATTATTCTCAGAAATTTGCAGCATGGCTAGATCAACGAATTGCCATTTTGGTGACGAATGGGCAAATTGATCATGTGTTTTATACTTGGTTTGGTCATCCTCATGAGTACAAAGTATTGCATGTAAAGAGTCGTCTTACTTTGGTGTTGGTGCTCTTGGCTTTTTTGACTTTAGTGTTGCTTATGGCGATTTATCTGGTGCGTAAGAGAACAATTTCACAGGTCAGAAGTTTCCATGAATTTCAAGATATATTGATGGGGTTACCTCATGCAGTAGATATGTATGTCAATGAAAATCCTGAACCCATATTTAGAAATAAACAAAGTGTACAATTAGAGGAGGCATACCTTGCAGATCCCGATAATGTCTTTTATAAAGAAGAGTACATTCGATTTGTTTATAAAAAAAATAACATAAAGATTGTGATGAAGATGGATGTTACAGAACTCGAACAGGCCCGTCAAAAAGCCAACACCTCTTCTCATCTAAAAACTCAATTTTTGGCTAATACAAGTCATGACTTACGTTCACCTCTTAACGCCATTGTAGGTTTTGCTGATTTAATGAGTACCTGTGAAGATACAGAAGAAATGACCGAGTACGCTCAAATTATAGAGATGAATACAAATAATCTGCTTCATCTTATTGATGAGATTATCCATCTATCTCAAGTGCAAACTGAAGGTATTCATAAACATAAACGTGCCGAATGTGATCTGTACCCAGTATTACGTCGGGCTGTGATGGAGCATGAATTGTATCTTGAAAAACATAATAAGAAGGATAACGTATCCATTATATTGACTACCAATTTCTCAAAGATGGTCGTATTGGCCGATTCTGGCCGAGTACATCGAGTATTGGTCAATTTATTGTCCAATGCTTGTAAATATACTGATCAGGGTAGTGTATGTATTGATGCAAGATACAATGAACAGGCAGAGGCCATATTTCTTAAAGTGACTGATACTGGTGCCGGTATGAGTCAAGAAAAAGTGGACAACTTATTTTCAGGTAAGGATGTACATGATTATCAGCGAAAGGATAGTTTTGGATTAGGCCTAGCTATATGTAAAGCAATTTTGGATAAAGGAAATGGTACGATACAAGTACAATCTAGGCAAGGAGTTGGTACAGTTGTTGAGGTTGTATATAAACCAAAGGTCTATAGTTGGGAGATGATTGATGTAGAGTAACTTGAAAAACACATATATAACACAAGGCCCGAACTGAATAGCAGTTCGGGCCTTGTAATGTATTTACTCTATGTATTAACTATCCTATAGAGTCGATCTTATATCCTTTATAGGTTGAAGTACACAGTGTAGCGTTGAGTGCTAATGACTGGTCTACCTTCACGGATGGCTGGACGCCATCTAGGTAGGCTACGAATAACACGAGCTGCTTCATCAGTCAATCCGCTATGAGGTGATCTGATTTTCTTTAATCTAATCACATTTCCGTGAGTATCAATGGAAAATTCCATAACAACTCTAGGATTGGCAAAACGTCCTCTTAACTTTCTAAGATGATCTGTTCTAAGATGTCTTCTTACATATCTGTTGAGCGCTGCACGTCCACCTGGGAACATTGCTGTTCTATCTGATGAGTTATATCGTCTTTGGTGTAAATCAAAATACACTGTATATCGTTGTTTGCTTACATAAGCTCTGCCATTATGTTTGGCTGGATACCAAGCTGGCAAATTGCGCATAACACGAGCTGCTTCATCCGTAAATCCACTGTGCGGTGAACTTATTTTATGTAGATTGATAACTCGACCGCGTGTATCAATGTCAAATTCCATGACCACCTTTGGATGTGGGAAACGTTTAGCAAGTTTCATCAGATGGTTTGTTCTAAGATGTGCTTTGACGTACCTATCAAGAGCTACTCGTCCTCCTGGATAGGTTGCTGTTCGATTTCTTTGATGATTTCTAGATGTTTCTTTAGCGTGCAGTATTCTTCTAGATAGTTGACCATGCATAGGCTGCACCCCGATTAGAGCGATTGCTAGCAAAAGAGGGAGGAATTTTTTCATGCTTTCTTTTTTTTGATTAATAAGTGAGTGTTAAGTATACCTGCTGGTTAATTACATGCAATTATCAGCTTGGTTTACTGGGGCAAAGATACATTATTTTTTGATTTGTCCCCCAATATTATACCTTTTATATTCTGTCATTTTTTTATTGTCGTTTGATGTGAACTATAGTTAGCTATTCTTTTTGACCAGATATCTTTAGATAGCTTATTTGTACAAGTATACAGTACCATCTGGACAACAGATGACTTGATGTAAGTCTTCATAATGAATGAGAATCTGACGGGATTTTGCAGCGTCTAGAATGGCTTGTAAACGAGAGTAACTATCGGATGATGGAGAAACGAGCGCCTCTATCTCAGATGTCCATGTTTCCGTAGGATACTCATTTTGTAGTTGCTTGATGGTTGTCGTGACTTCTTCATCGTCTAGCCAATATATATAGGCATTCAAATGATTCTCTGCTTTTTCTGATAGACCAATAGGGATTGTGTACACCTCTCCTATATAGGAATGATTACTTTCAAGTAGATGAGCCAATTTAGGGCGTTGTATAGCTAAAGTCATATCTGCTTTTATGATATATTCGGGCGAACATTGTGAGTTGTCTTCACAGTGCAAGCCCGATGGTATATCTATTGAGATAATAGGAGTTTTTAGGCTATTGATTTCAGACACGATAGCCCCACAGTCGCCGCTAAGTGGACGACTTAATCCAGAACCGAAAAGGGCATCTAGTATAATAGGATAGGGGGGGATGTACAAAAAGTCTAACTCTTGTAATCTGGAAAACAATTTGTGTACTTCGTCTATATCTTCAATCAAAGAGAAGGCAACTTTTGGAGGAAGTCTCTTTATGTTGGCAGTAGTGTCTGGACTGATTTTCCCTTGGAGATGAAAAACATATAGTTTTACGAGATATCCTCTATTGCTTAGTAGACGAGCCATGGCCACGCCATCTCCTCCATTATTACCAGAACCTGCAAAAATAATAACTGGATGGTGAACATTCCACTGGGTAGTAAAAAAAACGGTCAGTGCTTCGGCAGCAGTTTCCATCAAGTCTAAAGAAGAAATGTGTTTTTCCTCTATAGTAGATTGATCCCACAAACGGGTTGTTTGGGCTGAATATATTTTTTTCATGATTCAAAATCTCCGTATATACTTTATCGTAAAGAGACGATATATATACAAAGATATGAAATTACTGTGTGTATTGCAAGAAAAGTGATGTAGAGATAAATTACTTTATTTTGCTAAATGGTATGAAGTTGCAAAAAATGTGTATATTTACGGCATGAAGAAGTGTATGGAAAAAAAAGCTGTGATATACATGTTTATGATTCATATCGCAGTGGCATTAAGTCGATGTTTATTTGTTATTTTTGGTCATTTAGACTTACATTATGAAGAAGCGCAGTATTGGACATGGTCACAACATTTGGATTGGTCGTACTATTCCAAACCGCCATTGATTGCTTATGTAAATTATATTTCACAAGCAATTTTTGGTCATTCAGAGTTTGCAGTACGTTTTAATGCCATAGTATTGGGTTTTCTCAGTGCAGTAGTATTGTATCTATTGGCCAAAGAAATGACACGTGATACAACAAAAGCAATATGGGCATCTCTTTTGATTTATGTGATGCCATTTTTTCAAGGGGCATCTATGTTTTTCTCTACAGATGCATTACTCTTATTCTTTTATATTTGGGCACTTTATCTAGCTTGGATTGCTGTGAAATATGATCATTGGAAACATTGGTTATGGCTAGCTGTTGCATTGGGATTGGGGTATCTATCTAAGTATGCCATGTTATTTTTCCTCCCAGCTTTTGGAATATATCTTTGGATGATGGACCGAAAAGTGTTGGCTAATGCCAAATTATATGTCTCCATTGTACTGTCTTTGTGTTTCTTTGTACCTGTTATGATATGGGGAGCACAACATGATTTTGTGGCTTATAAACATATTGCTCATCTTTCAGGAAGTCATGATATACCACTGACGTGGGGGAAAAGAATAGGTAAGATTCTGGAGTATGTAGGTGGACAGTTGGCCATTATTTCTCCTTTGTTTTTAGTTATGTACACAAAGGCTTTCCGACGTATTAAGTGCAATAAGTCTATGTGGTTCTTAGCCTCTCACGGACTGATGATCTTTATCCTATTTTTGTATGTAGCAGCTACACGTCGATCTGGAGCCAATATCAATTGGACGATGTTTGCATACGTAGGATTCCCTATTATCTTGTCATCTTATCTAGTCGATGTTAAAAAGCAAAGGGTGGCTTCTGTGTTGTCTATAATTACGATTATATTGCTCATGATTGGAACTAATTTGTCTTGTCTAGATGTGATTGGGATGAAGCGAGTAATGCCTTCGACATCTGATCCGAGTAAGCATATGGTTGGATGGAATGAATTGTCTGATGATCTTCTTGATTTAGAAAAAAGTTTGAATACAGACAAGGTGTTTTTCTTTTCTGATTCCTACCATGTGACATCCGAATTGCTTTTCTATATGTATCCTCGGCACAATGTGTATTTTGTGAATATAGGTAAGAGAATGAACCAATTTGATCTATGGAACAAGGAATTGGGAGGCATCAATCAATACGCCAATCAGGGGTATACAGGAATCTTTATTAGTAGTAAATGTTTCCACAGTAAAGATCGTCTTTTGAAAGATGCACCCTCTTTACCTGACGAGGTGCAAGAATCCTTTACACCTGGATATGAATACCATACGCATATCACTTATTTGCGAGGTGCGCCAGTGTATCAATTTTATATCTATGTTTTGAAGGACTTTTCCTCTTTTAAAGGAGACACCGAGGGGTATTAATCTCTGGCTTTGTTAGTTAGTGTTTTAACCCAGATTGCTAGGGCACACAGGCAGGCAAACGCTGCCATAATCCAACTCATACTCCATGGATTGCCAGTTTCGTTATGGAGCCAGCTCAATATAATAGTGGAGATAATACCACTACCATATTGTAAGGCACCCAATAAAGCCGAAGCTGATCCAGCCATTTCTGGTACCAAATCAAGTGCTGCCGCAGTAGAAGTGGCAGCTATTACACCGTTCATCGCAAAAAAGAAAAATATAGGAATAACCACTCCGTATATTCCTCCAAGGTTTAATTTGACTAGCATACATAAAGTCACCCCAGCTAACATCGCAATCGTCGTAGATACTTTCAATAGATGATCTAACGTGTACATACGAATGAGCAAACGGTTGACAAAACTTATTCCCATAACACCTACAATATTTAGCGAAAAGAGCCAGCCGTACTGTTGGGGTTGCACGTGAAAATAATTGATATATACAGCAGGGGAACCAGCAATAAAGGCATACACACCAACGTAAAAGAACGTGACACATAGCGTGTATAGCATAAAACGGGTATTTCGCAACAACAATCGGTATTCATGAAAGGCTTTCCATACAGAGGTTTGTAAGCGTTTTTCTTTAGGCAAGGTTTCTGGTAGTTGCTTAAACGAAATCAGCATCACCACTCCAATAATGGCAAGTAGCCAAAAGATACTATGCCAGCTACTCAATCGAAGTATTTGTCCGCCCAATAAAGGTCCCACGATTGGAGCCAAAGCCATTATAATCATTAGTGTAGATAGCATTTCTGCAGCTTTGGCACGTCCAAATAGATCTCGCACCATTGCGCGTGAAAGCATAGGGCCTACACAAGCACCAAATGCTTGTATAACTCGAGCGATGATTATCTCTGTGATTGTGTGGGATAGGGCACAGCAAATGGAACCAATGATAAATAAAATCAACCCTATTACAAGAGGTTTTTTTCTTCCGATTCTATCGCTGATAGGTCCCCAAAATATTTGAGCTACCGCAAATCCAATTAAAAAGCCAGTGATTGTTAATTCAATATTGCCTTGTAAATCAATATCCATTTGTGGCAAGGCTGGCAGATAAATATCCGTTGATAAGGATGTCAATGCCATTAGACCACCTAGAATAAATAAAAATAGTATATTTGTTGGTACCAGATATATACCTGGTGCTTCTTTCTTTTTCATATTATATTGTTATCCTTGAAATCAATTAATTACTTGTTCATCTTAAAATGAACAATAAGGAATCTCCCTTTTTGAAGAGAGATTCCTTGTTTTCTGTATGATGATTAATACCTATTTATTAAGCCATTCTTTGACGACTGTCTTTACTTTCGGTGTCGATTTTTGTGCATCCGTTCCTCGTACTGCCAATCCTGAATAGACAGTTGCTCCTACGCACGCTCGACGAATATATGTCTCCGTTTGAGAAAGGCCACTACCTTCGTGTGTGCAGAATGGAATCACAGTTTTTCCGTGCCAATCGTGACGTTCTATAAAGGTGTAAATGGGCATGGGCATATCTCCCCACCAGTTGGGATATCCCATAAAAATGACGTCATAGTCTTCAATCTTCTTATCCCCTTTAATCTCTGGTCTTGCTTTTTCTCTTCTTTCTTTTTGTGCTACTTTGGTACATTGATCGTACTCTGCAGGGTAGGGAGTGACTGGCTCAATATGAAATAAATCAGCAGAGGTTTCTGCGGCGATTAGTTCGGCCACAATTTCTGTATTCCCTTTTTCTATATAACCTACATTGTAATTCTCATCTGCTCGCGAGAAGTAGACAACTAATGATTTCTTGTTTTTAGTCATTTTTTGATAGCTTTGATTCGTTTGGGGCTTCGTTTTTTGAGGTAATTCTCTTGTGTTGTTTTGCCCTTTGATACTCAATATATTTATTACGGTCATAAGGGCAATGAATGATATGGTCTTATTCATGTTGACTTGCTGGTTTTAGTTGTAACATTAATCTGCATTATTTTATTCGCTATTATCACAATGCAAAAGTACGGTGAAAGTATCAATTTCTTGCGATGTACATTACAGATTCTGTGACCAAAATTACTGATGTTTACATATATCACAAAATCCATGCCCTCAAAAGTTAATGATACACTTTTGAGGGCATGGATACTAGGGCTCTGTATAAAACTTGTTTAGGCGTTTTTCTTTCTAAACTGTTTCTTTACACCAGGTTTGGCTGAAAATGGTTTAGTCGACTTATTTCTTTTAGGCCGATTGCTTTTTTCTCTGCTAGGTCTTGGCTTCTCTACTGGAGCAGGCATTGCATCTGCATTGGCGCTAAAAGGATGATCGCTAATTTTGTGAATACGTTGACGAATTAACTTTTCTATATCTACCACATAACTTCTCTCTTCTATATCACAAAATGAGATTGCTATTCCTTCTCGACCTGCGCGCCCAGTACGACCTATACGGTGTACGTATGTTTCAGGGATATTAGGCAATTCATAATTGATCACATGCGATAGGTTGTCCACATCAATACCACGCGCGGCGATATCTGTAGCTATTAGCACCCGAATGTCACGAGATTTGAAAGCACTCAGTGCTTTCTGACGAGCATTTTGTGACTTATTACCGTGAATGGCGGCAGCAGAGATCTTATTTTTGTTTAGAATACGTGCAATTCTATCTGCTCCATGCTTAGTGCGGGTAAAGACAAGAACCGATTCGAGTGTCGGATCTTCAAGTAGATAGACCAATAAATCACGTTTATCTGCTTTAGAAACATGATATAAACGCTGTTCTACACGTTCTGCTGTCGAACTCTTTTGTGCGATTTCTATTGTTATAGGGCGTTTAAGCATGCGTGAAGCCAACTGCTCTATCTGTTTAGGCATGGTAGCCGAAAAGAAGAGAGTTTGTCTTTCTGTTGGGATAATTTTCAAGATACGTTTGATATCATGAATAAATCCCATGTCCAGCATACGATCGGCTTCGTCCAATACAAAATAATCGAGTGACTGGAGTTTGATATACCCTTGAGTATGTAAGTCGAGTAGGCGACCTGGAGTGGCTACTAAAATCTGTATACCACGTTTCAAGGCCTTTACTTGTGAAGTCGCATTGACCCCTCCGAAAATGACGGTGTGGTGTACGTTATGTACATGCTGACTATATGTCGAGATGTTTTCACCAATTTGGATGGCAAGCTCACGCGTAGGTGTAACGATAAGTGCTTTAATTCCTTGTCGCGGATTGCTGTTCGCAAGTCCTTGAATGATAGGTAGTGTAAAAGCGGCTGTCTTACCAGTACCAGTTTGAGCATATCCCAAAATATCTTTTCCTGCTAATATTTCAGGAATAGCGCGTGTCTGAATTGGAGTTGGTGCGGTGTATCCTGCGTCTTTGATTGCGTTTTGAATAGGCGTAATCAAAGGGAAATCTGTAAATTTTACCATTGAATAATTTTATAATAGGGGGCAAAGATACAATTTCTTTTTGACATGACCGCATAGCTTGCTGTGTATAGGTAGTAAAACTTGTTTCAGGGCGTTATAAAATGAAATCGAGAATATGTGATTTTAGGACATATTCTCGACTTTTCTATATGGATTACAGTTCTTAAACTGTATCAGCAATCTCACTCAAATTTCTTCGTTCAAATAGGAATACTTAGAAATCGGTTAGAATTGATCTTGATCAATATCAAACATGGCTAATTGTTCTACAGGAAGTGCTAAACCAGATGGAGCTAATGGGAAAGCATACTTTTGATCTTTCATAAAGGTGTAATTCCATTGCCATTTCATGGTGATATAGCAGAATTCATCTGTATATTTATAGGTGAAAGTACGACAAGGTTCCCACTTATCCCTATTTCTTGACCACATTCGAACCACCTTTTTCAATGGGCGATTATATTCGTCAAAATCTATAACTGACTTCTTGTAATTGCGCAATGAATTAAAATCATCCATTACATATACATTAATAATTTTAGTTCCCTCGGCTTCTATCACATTGTGATAAAAGTTCTTATCCTGGGCTAGAGAGGCACCTATACAGGTGAAAAACAACATAATTGTCACGAGTGCTGATTTGAAGATAATTGCTTTCATGATTCTTCACTTTAAGGTTGATTAGATAGTTCATCAAAAATGCGCACGTTTAAAAAACCATCACTGATTTATTGTCTTCATGTGTAAGACGCAGCTAGGGTGGAAATAAGTTGCAAAAAAAACGAATTTAATATTCCATGGACACTCTCTTGACTGTGAGCTTGCGATATCTGTACTGCATAGAGGCTGTTAGTTCTTTATGAGTATGCTTATATGTACATTTATACGTGTATAAATGTACATATATGTAGTCATAGATATACATTTACACGTGCATACATGTACATATATACTTGTGTAGTCTTATATTTATGTATGATTAAATAGGGTAGTCTAATCGTTAGAGACGTACTTAGTGCTGTGCTTGTGTGCTATAAGTGGGGCATTGCCTAATAATATAGCAATAGGGTGCGTCAAAAGTAATTTCGACACACCCTATACATTGTATGATAATTCTAATGCTATTGCAACATGCGCTTAACAGGCAGTGCTGCACGTTCTGCTATATCTCCAGAGACAGTCACAACATATCGTTCTTCTTTCAAAGCAATATATGTGGCTTCCAAAGTAGACTGTTTCATTGATTCACATATTAGATCATTTCGCATCATGATAAATTCACGATCAGGAAAATCTTTTTTCATCTTATGCAATGTGCCCATTTCTGTACCCAACACAAACTGTGTACATGTGGAGTTGGCCACGTGTCTAAACATACCAGAGGTAGATGACATAAAACAACGGGGATGATTGACCACATCGTCACTGTGAGAACATTGAGATTCGGGATGAATCAAAAACTCAGCATGAGGATATTTAGCTAGTTGCTCAAGTACAACTTCGGTTGTAATTTTCTGGTGCACATGACAGCAACCATTCCACATATGTAAATCGGTAGCTTCTCCTGCTTTCTGTGTCTTAGAAATATAAGTTCCTAAGTTATTATCGGGCACAAATACTACGGGAGTATTTTTAGGCAGAGAGGCTACTATCTTTTGTGCGTTGGCCGATGTACAGCAGTAATCTGTTTCAGATTTAACGGCTGCCGTTGTATTGACATAACTAATGACTAGACCTCCAGGATGTTCAGCCTTCCAAGCACGTAATTGTTCGGCAGTCGCACCATCGGCCAAGGAACAACCAGCTTCTTGAGCTGGAATAATCACCTTTTTCTCTGGGCTTAATAGTGAAGCCGTTTCAGCCATAAAGTGTACACCACAGAAAACGATAATATCGGCATCTGTTTCGGCTGCTTTGCGAGCAAGCTCCAAGGAATCGCCCAAGAAGTCGCAGATGTCTTGAATATCAGGGTCTGAGTAATAATGAGCAAGAATGATGGCATTCTTCTCTTTTTTCATTTGGGTAATTGCCGTTATTAGTTGGTTTTTATCCATGTTCTTTATTTTAAGGCAACTTATTGCACTTGAATATTCATGCTGATATCCATAGCACTTACTGAATGAGTCAACGCACCGACGCTGATAAAGTTTACACCTGTCTCGGCAACTCCATGTAGACGATCCACACTCATATTGCCTGATGCTTCTGTTTTTGCTTTATCACCAATCATTTGTACAGCTTTGGCCATTGTGGCATTATCCATATTATCAAGCATGATAATATCTGCATGAGCATCTATGGCTTGTTGTACTTCGTCTAGGTTTGTTGTTTCCACTTCGACCTTTATGTCTGAAGAGATGTGCGCGCGTACTTGTTCTACAGCCTTCGCAATAGAACCAGCCATTTTGATATGATTATCTTTAATCATAGCCATGTCATACAATCCCATTCTATGATTGGTACCACCACCATGTTTAACAGCCATTTTGTCCAATACACGTAGCCCTGGAACAGTTTTACGTGTGTCAAGAATTTCTGTATGTGTACCTGCTAGTTCCTTCACATATTTGGACGTAGCAGTTGCAATACCCGACATTCTCTGGAAGAAGTTTAAAGCTACTCGTTCTGCTTTCAACATCGCAGGATATTCTCCTTTAATCTTAAGAATAACATCACCTTTTTGTACATGTGCTCCATCTTCTACAAGTGGCATCCATTCAATGTCTTTTTGGAAACGTTGAAAAACAAGATGTACAATCTCCAATCCAGAAACAACACCTTCTGCTTTGGCAGTCATAGTAGCTGTCGCTTGTGTCTCGGCTGGGATGATGGAATCCGTGGTCACATCCCCTGTATTGATGTCTTCTTCAAAAGCTAAATCAATGATTTTAGTAATCAAATGTTCGTACTTCATTATTATAATGTAATTGATAAGTAATTAATTGACTTTCTTGGTTGTGATATCTTTGTCCAATTGCTGGATGATATGGAACTTGAAATGTTCATCTGCATGTGGGTAATCTTCACGGTAATGACCTCCACGACTTTCCTTGCGGTACAATGCACTCTTAAGGATCAGTTCGGCCACAGTAAGCAAGTGATCCATTTTAACATGGAAATATTCATCGATGGATGTGTGCAGTGCTTCCCTTTCGGCTGCTATTTTCTTGAGCCCTTCTAGTATGTCGGCTTCATTACGGATAATACCCGCTGATTCATCCATGATTTTTTGGACACGTGGCTGCAAAGCATGATAAGCATGCATCGCTACACCGTCTTTGTAGTATATATTTTCAAATTCTGGCCATGCGTTGATCGATTCGCTTTGTGTAGCATCTTGTACAGCTCTGTCTCCGAAGACCAAACATTCAAGTAGCGAGTTTGAAGCGAGACGATTGGCTCCCATAATGCCTGTAGAAGCTACCTCACCACATACATATAGGTGTTTAAGATCTGTGCGCCCATATAAATCGGAAGACACCCCCCCCACAGTATAGTGAGCAGCAGGAGCAATAGGAATTTGATCTGTTAAGTCATAGCCAAATTGTTGGCACGCTTTATTGATTGTAGGGAATCGTTTTTTGATGCGTTCTCCATCCAAATGTTTGAGTGATAGAGTGATATATGGTAGACCATCTTTTTTCATTTGTGCATAGTTGGCTCGAGCCACAATATCTCTAGGCGCCAACTCGGCCAATTCATGTAGAGGTACCATATAGCGTTCGCCATCTTTATTCAAGAGATGAGCACCTTCACCACGGACGGCCTCACTAATCAAAAAGGCACGATTCGTATCTGGGATATATAAGCCTGATGGATGAAATTGGATAAATTCCATATCCACAATACGACATCCTGCTTTATAAGCCATTGCAATGCCGTCACCCACGGTAGTATTAGGATTGGTTGTACGTGAGAAAATGGCGGCGGCCCCTCCTGATGCTAAGAACGTATTTTTAGCATAAATCAGTACTTCTTTGTTTTCGGTCTTATCCCATGCACGTACACCGTAACAAGTACCGTCTTTTTCGAGCAGTTCCAACACAGAGTATCGCTCTTCAATACTAATATTCTTATCGTGTAGCACTTTAGAAATTACAAACTCGGTAATTTCCCTTCCCGTAGAATCGCCTCCAGCATGGAGAATGCGATTTTTATGGTGTCCACCTTCTAGCCCTAAAGCCAAGTGGCCGTTCTCTTCATCAAATTGCATCCCTTCGGATATGATTTGTTCGATGCGGTCTGGACCTTCATGAACTAAGACATTAACAGGGGTCGTATCACATAATTCGCGACCAGCGATAATAGTGTCTTTAAAGTGATTTTCGGGTGCGTCTCCCTCTGCTACTACTGCGGCGATACCTCCTTGCGCGTTGTATGAATTGCTATCCCGTAGACCTTTTTTTGTGATGAGCATAACCTGACCATATGCAGATGCTCTGTGGGCTATAAACAGACCAGCTAGTCCGCTTCCCACAACTAAATAATCGACTGTATGCATGTCTATTAAATTTTGTCAACCTCCTTATTTGAAAAGGGTCGTATTGTGGTTGATGTTTGTTTTCGAGTGCCCAAAGTTACAAAAAAAAGCATACATCCTAACTGTTTTATGTATAAATAGCTATATTATCAGTGATTATCGTTATATTTGTGATATGAAAACACCAAAAAAAATCATCATCATGGCACTGGCTATTGCAGCAACCTGCGTTAGCTGTGTGACACAAGAAAGCGCTTCACATAATATCATGGCCATACATAAAGGTATG
This sequence comes from Bacteroidaceae bacterium, assembly GCA_963668535.1. Lineage (GTDB taxonomy): Bacteria > Bacteroidota > Bacteroidia > Bacteroidales > Bacteroidaceae > F22. The sequence goes on along the minus strand of OY764867.1, from coordinate 106,203 downwards.
ACTATGGATGAGGTGTTGCACCTATTTAATAAACCACAGTATAGACGATTCAACCAAGAAGGCGAAGAGTGGGAGTATAGAATCAGCAGTTTATGGAATGACGATAAAATGCTTGTTATCCAGTTTGAAGACCAACATGTAGTAGGAATGGACTCATATGTAGTACCAGCTAAAGAATCTACTAATAATGTGGTGACTGTCGATAGTAATACGTCTGATGAATACGATCATCACCATTTTTTCTCAAGAAGATGTAGCGATGAAGAATTTCATCAGTTGTATGCAAGTTTGAAAGGTGAGGCGTTTAATGATGACAAGATGAAACTCTTGGCATTGGGCGTTGACCATAAACTATTTACTTGTGAACAAGCTATTAAGTTGATGTCTCAATTTTCTTTCTCAGATGAACGAATGGATGTACTTGAAATACTCGCCCCTCGCATAGTCGACAAGGAACGAGTATCAAGTATTATAAAGAAATATCCTTTATTGGATGAAGATAAAATCTATGCTTTATTTATGAAGAGTAGATAAAGCTTGGTCTACTTGCTTATATATAGCTTGCATGCCCACGATACTTGGATGTCCATATTGCTTGTCAATATCGTGTAAGCTAATTATAGGCACGTTATAGTGTGCACAAATTGTGTGTACACTTTCATTGATCTCATCTTTCAATTCTGAATTTAGAATATAGTAGACTTCTGCTTTTTTGTAATAGTCTTTAATATGAGTCAGTAAAAAGGCTAAGGCAGGACGAAAGGCCTTTTTGTCTTCTTGGCTAATGTCTTGGTACTTATATTCTCCGATAGGGGAATTGGCCCAACTGTCATTGGTCGCTCCAAAAATTAAAATAATATCAGGGTGCCCCAGACGTTTGTATCGTGTTACAAATGCGCTGTGGGTACTGTCTTTGGCATCATAGCCAGTGGTGCATATAGTCGAACCAGAATAGGAGTCATTAACTTCTAGTGAATACTTGTCTGTATCGGTCAATAATTTCCACCAAGTTTGATCGACTTCTTTGACGTCATTATGTTCTCCTCCTTCATTGACCCCTTGGGCATACCACCATGCATAATCTTCTGGGATATAATTTTTAAAAGTGGAATAAGAATCTCCCATGATGGATACTTTCTTGACGACTTGTCTATCACTAGCACAACTCGTGAAGAGTAGAGATGAGGCTACCAAAACGGCAGCAAATACCTGTTTAATCATTGTCTTATTTTTAGGTTATGTAATGAATCTACAAAGTAAATGTTTTTTCTGTATCAAGACAAATAAATGGGAAAACAATAGATTATTTGCGAGAAATGTTGTGTTTTTTAGAAAGAAAATCGCTTTTTTAGAATCTTGTCTAGTAATTAATACTAAATTTGCAGCGATTTTGGTGCAACTACGCCCTGCGGGTGTTAGGTGTGAAAAGGGAATCAGGTGAAAATCCTGAACAGACCAGCTGCTGTAAACTCTCATGTTATGGCTGTGCAATTCTTAATGTTCACTGTTTTGTAGATAAAACGGGAAGGACGCACAGACTGGAGTAAGTCAGAAGACCTGCCATTATCTTTTGCGTGTTACTTAACCTCTGGATTCAGGTTTGGCAACCACAATTTATTACTCATTATATTTTTACTTTGATGTTTGAGGACTTCTGTCTTCAGGCTGCGTCGTGTGGTGTATCTGCTAAGATAACATCAAAGGAGCTGTATATTATAGTATCAATTATTTAATATTTTAATCATGAAACAATTTAAATTGGCATGGAGCGTGTGTACGTTGTTGCTCCTTGCATTGGTTACTTCTTGTAGTGACGATGACAGTAAAGCTCCTCTAGCTGGTGTGGAAATTGAAACGAAAGTACCTAGTGAATTATCGCAGATTGTGATAGGACGTACTGTGACTTATGAAGCAAATGTGGCGTCATCGACCAAACTAGTTCGTGTTATTTGGTTATATGATGGTCAAGAGGTTGGCCAAGGCAAAACCCTTGATTTGGTGCCAGATGCGGAAGGGGCACATACGCTTCAACTAAATGCAGTTAACGCAGGAGGAGAATCCTCAAAAACTTTGAATCTGACAGTCTTGCCCAAAGAAATGCCTACAGCAGCTATTGATTGCAAGATAGAAGACAATAAACCCGTGATATTGAATCACCAAGTTGTTTTCACTGCAAAAATTACTTCTACAACAGACGAAACCCATCAATGGCTTTTAAACGGTGAAAAAGTATCTACGGAAGATACCTACACATATGTGCCTGATGAGTTGGGACACATGGTGGTCGAATTAATCACTACAAATGTTGATGGTGAAGCATCTGCAACAATTGAGTTTGATGTAGTAGGACCATATTATAAAGGTACATTTGTGTTGAATGAAGGCAACATGACACAAGAGAATGGATTTGTTAGTTTCATTGATGCCGATGGACAAATTACTGATAGCGTTTATTATAAAGCTAATCAACGACCACTTGGTAATGTGGTACAAAACATGTGGGTGAGTAAAAATCATATCTATTTTATCTCTCAGAATGGAAATAAAATGGATGGTGATTACTTAGTAGTGGCTGCAGCACAAACATTGAAGATGGAATATGCTTGTAGTGATGAATTTGCTTCATTGGACAATCCTTCAAGTGTAGCAGCTATTGACCCAGCACATATTTATGTACGTGATGCAGATGGCATTCAATTATTTAATGCCGAAACAAAAGCCATGACAAAGATCGAAGGTACTTCTGGAGCATCGCAACTCCCATTTGAAATGATCAATGGTAAAGTGTATTATATCAATGGCAGTAAAATCTGTGTTATCAGTGGAACTACCGTAGAAAATTCATTCGATATGGGGGGCTCTATAACTGGGATGCATAAAACAGACGATGGTAATCTTTGGGTAGCAATCAAGAGCCCAGCATCCATAATTAAGATGTCTACAGCCACAGGTAATATCTTGGATAGTAAAGAAGTGACTGAAGGTGGATTTAGCGCTGGTTGGGGACCACATACTTTTTCATTTGGTGCATATGGCAATAAAATCTATTATAACAATGCAAGTAATAAGGTCTATATGATGGATTTCACTACTGGTGATTGTCGCTTGTTATCCAATTTGTTGGATTTGTGTACCGATGCCAAAATGGCCTACAATAACATCTCTGTAAATCCTCATAATGGGGAGGTCTTTATGCATACAATCAAAGGATATGGATTGAGTTTCTTAATTAATGATATCTTTGGATGGAGTACAGCAGGTGACGAGTTTACTTTGATGTATGACTTGAAAAATCATACTCATTTCCCAACGGGGTGTTACTTTACCGTATATTAATCGTCTCGATTACTATAGTCTGAATTGAATTAGGGCATGTCAATCAAAAATTGACATGCCCATTTTATTCTTGTTTATGCAGTAACTACATATTACATACTTTCATTTAGTACTTGCATAAGTTCCTCTGGAGTAAGCTTATGATAGCCAGCGTCAAGGATAATACTACCTTTGGCAATGCCTTCTAGCATTTCTTTTGTACCGCCTAATTCGCTGATAGTTAGTGGAAGACCAATCTCTACCATCCATGCTTTCAATGCTTCAAGACCTTCTTGAGCGACTTGTAGATCTGTTTTGCCCTCTGGGTTGATTTTCCATACATTTTCGGCAAATCGTTTGAACTTAGGAAGTCCATCGTTAAGAATGAGTGTATAATAAGGCAATGATACAGCAGCTAGCGCATATCCATGTGGAGCATGGGTATAAGCACCTACTGAGTGTCCGATCATGTGTACTTCCCAATCTTGTTGCTTGCCTGCACCGATAAGTGTATTCAACGCCCATGTTGCTGTCCACATGATATTTGAACGAGCTTCATAGTCTTGAGGATTCTTTACAGCTACACGAGAGGCCTTAATCAGTCCACACATCAATCCTTCAGCGATATAGTCGGATGTATTGTCATCATCGCCAGAGAAATATTGTTCCATTATATGCGACATGATATCAAAAATACCAGCCTTCATTTGATTTTCTGGAACCGAGAATGTGTATTCTGGATTAAGTATAGAGAACTTAGGCATCATACGTTCGTCAAAGACATGACCAATTTTAAATGAATTCTTGACATCTGTAATAACAGAACCACCATTCATTTCCGAACCAGTACCAGCCATTGTCAAGACACAACCTATAGGGAGTACCTTTTGGTCGGCAGCAGGATCTTGTTGGTGAAGATAAAATGTTTCCCAAGGATCACCCTCGTAAAACGCTGCGGCTGCTACTCCTTTGGAATAGTCGCATACAGAGCCACCTCCTACAGAAAGAATAAGATCGACATCATTTTCTTTGGCGATTTTAATTCCTTCTAGAAGTTTTTCAAGAGTAGGGTTGGACATAACTCCTGGGTTTTCCACTACTTTTTTTCCAGCTTCTTTTAGCACCGCAATAACCTGGTCGTAAATACCATTACGCTTGATACTGCCGCCACCGTAGTTTAGCATGACAGTTGCACCGTACTTGTCGAGTTCGTCTCGTAAAAACTTCAGAGATTCTTTTCCGAAGTACAATCTTGTTGGATTGTGAAAACTAAAATTTCCTAGCATATCTATATGTGTTAATTATTAAAATCCTTATTTAAGTTTGTCATATTCTTCATCAGTGACTGGCTCAAGCCATTCATTGCTGGCGTCTTCACCGACTCTAGTATTGTATGTCAAGTGTTGGAACCAACTGTCTTTTGCTGCTCCGTGCCAGTGTTTTACACCTTCAGGAATAGCGATGACGCTTCCTTCAGTCATTTCTACAGCTTCTTTACCTTCTTCTTGATACCAGCCACGACCACTTACGCAGATAAGTACTTGAACACACTTATGATGTGTATGCCAATTGTTGCGACAACGAGGCTCGAAAGTGACGTTTATAGGACCACCGTTTTGTGTATCCATAAGTGCTAGATAACTGTCGCCGATAAAATATTTGGCATATGCTGTGTTAAGCTCACCCTTAGGCCAAATGCTGAAATCAACTGGTGCACCTTCATTGAAAGACTTTTTCAATATCGCAGCAATGGCTTTGCGTGCACGAAAAGCTTCCATAGAACCCACTTCCGTATCTAATACTTCTGGAATCAGTTCCAATTCTTCTACTTGTACACCCATATTTAAAGCACCGCCTACATGCGATATTAATTGAGATTCTACTCCATCAATAGCAGACAAAGCACTTACTGTAACAATCTCTCTGTCTGCTTCGGACAATACATCACTTGCGAAGATGTCTCCAAATAGATGGGCTTTTAGATAATAATCTGCTTGAGGGGCAAATGTATAATTAAATGGGTTACCTCCACATAATTTGGTTTGTATATCTGTACCCGTTTTCAGTGCATCGAAGTCGTTAGGCATCACAAAGTCCTTACCTGTGACTGTTTCCTTTCCCTTTGTATCTCTATCCGATACGACTTTTTGCAATACGCCAAGAGCGTTTAGAGAACGAGGAAAACCTGCATAAGCATATAAATGTGATAGCACTTCTTTCAGTTCATTGACTGTTACTTTGTTATCTAATGCTTTATTGATTGCCTCTTCAAGGTTGCTCAAATCACCTTTTGCAGCTAATGCCGCAATTGCGACAAAGCTTTTTTGTTTATTGCTTAATTCCATTTTATTTAATATTTTGTTTATTCTTCAACTAATGATAGTGTAACTGTAACGCCACTCTTACCAAGAATGCTTTTTAGTTCTGTTCCTGTTATATTATCTATTTTAGCTAGTCGAGTAAAACTCCAACTGTTAGGTGCATAATATATTACCAGCATATTACCTTGATACAAGATAATATCTCCAGATTCTGTTGTAATTGACGTGTCGTTTCGAGGAAAAGACTGTCCGAGAGATCCCACCTTCTCCATGTTTCCATAGTCATCCATGTCTACAACAATATTTTTTGTCTTCAAAACTTGTACCAAAGAGTCGACTGAACTATTATCAGCCAAAGTCGCTGTCAAGACATGATTCCCTATCGCCAGTTTAATCTTTTTATTTTCCATATTATCGTCATTTGTTGAATTTTGTTGTGAATCAGTAGTTATAGTATTTTCTTCATTCTGCTCTGTTTGCAGGATGTCTCCTTTGCTGCACGCAGCTAGTGACATCGTCGTCAAGAAAAGAAACAATATAAAAAGTCTTGTTTTGTTCATTTTTGTTCATTTTTCAAATTGTGTTTCTTATTTTAGCTCTACGGTAAAAGTAACATTTTCTGGTAGATTTTGTACCAAATAAAGGTCTTTTTTATCAATGTGTGCAATAATCATCATGTGTTTATAGACATCTGACTTTTCCTCGCCGTCAAAAAGAATGGCAAACCATCCTCCACCGAGTGATATATCACCGTTCTTCCATCCAGTTTGCATTTCATCAACATCATAAAGACTTGACTCCGCTATGCAACAATAATCTACAGGTGAACGGTGACCAAAGACTGTAAACGGGAGTCTCTTTTTAAAGTCACGTGCTGCAACAGTATTATTTAATTGTGCTGGAATCATCACATTGCCTGCCTTGATTATAATTTTATCCATAGTAACTCATTTATTATGGTGCAAAGATAGGGCATAAAACGAATGTAATGGTTACGAAAATCCACTTTAAAATGTAGAAAACAGGAATATACTTATTGATATATCATTCATTTCTCTATATTTGTACTGAAAATAAGAATGTATGAAGATTAAATTAGTCACGCCGGAAAAGCCAGTATCTATTCTAGATGGTGTATTTCAAGAGTACATCAAAGATAAGATTGTAGTCGATTGTGGTCATATTATACTGGTACGTAAGGGATCTGCTACACTAAAAGTAAACTTTCGTGAAGTGCAGCAGAAAAAAGATGTTGTGGTGATTCTATTTCCTGGTGATGCGGTGATGGTAGAAAATGTCAGTCCTGATTTTGAAATAGAATATATGGTCTATACCGAATTGATTCTAAACTATGCACTGGTGGGGCTGAAATCCTTTTCGATTGAAACGTTTAAAGAGTATTATCATTCCTCATCCGAAGAAATATCTATTCTTGCAAACAGTCTGTTCAATATAATAAATGCTTCTATTGGTTTTGGTACAGTAGCCGATGCTACCAGAATCTCCATTTATCAGTTGAGTGCTTTTTTTACCGCATATCATGCCTATTTAGTAAGCACAGGGGTTGATGTCGGACACTATTCCTCTCGGTCGAAGGAACTATTTGCTCAGTTCATTCAATTGCTTCATGATAATTTTAAAGAGTCAAGAAACGTGGCGTATTACGCAGATGCAATGAATGTAACGCCGAGATATCTTACAAAAATAGTTACTGAGTGTACGGGTTCATCAGCCAAGAAAAACATTGATGAGTATGTCATCATGCAAATTAAATTGGTCATATTAAACACAGACGACCCAATCAATGATATTGCATGGAGTTTTAAATTCGAGAACTTCTCTTTCTTCTGCGACTATTTTAAGCGACACACAGGATTAACTCCTAATGAATATCGAAATAAGTATTCAAGGATTTGATGAATTTATTTAATGACTTCAACAAGAAAACTTACTGGACGAAAACCATCGTTGCAGGAAATCATGGCTGATTGAGGGTTCTTCATCCAGCCATCGTAAAAATTACCACCACCATGCGCCAAGGTCATCACGAATGGTTGCATGGATTGCCATGCACTTTCACACAAGCCTTCCGGTCGCTGATTATCGACGGATATAAATGTCTGCCCTTCTTGCATAGTACAAGCATGTTCTATAGGATTTTCATATATGGCCGACAAGTCTTCGTAATGAACCTTACGGATTACTGTTATTTTTACTTTTTCCATTATCCTTCTTTTTTGACTATAGACTTTGGAAGCTAGTATTCTTACTTTCCGATGCAGAAATTCTTAAAGATATTACCCAGCACTTGATCAGTGGTGACTTCACCTATGATATCATTGAGATAATAGATTGCTTCACGAATGTCCTGTGAAAGTAAATCACCAGGAATCTCCATCTCAAGTCCGTCACGTACACGATCTATTGCTTCTAGTGCGTGTGTCAAAGCTTCAAAGTGACGGGCATTGGTGACAATCAGTTGATGTTCATTTAGGTTTGGAATATTGGCTTCTTTCTGAAGCATATCTAGCAGTTCTGGGATACCTTGTTGGGTCTTCGCACTGATTGTAAGCGAATGAATGGTAGAAGAATCGATCGTTTTCTCTACTTCTGCCATTAATTCATTTTTTAAGCGCATATGACTTTCATCTAAACTATCTACCTTATTAAAGAGCATAATCGTTGATTTCTCTTGCATATGTGCAGCTAGTTTAGGAAGTAGGTGGAGTACCTTTTTGATACCTTGTTGTAAGTCAATAATCCAAAGCACAATTTGCGCTTGGTCAATTTTTTGGTAACTGCGTTGTATGCCGATTCGTTCTATAGTATCTTCTGTTTCACGAAGACCAGCTGTATCAATAAAACGATAGGTTACTCCATTGATATTGATTGTATCTTCTACCACATCGCGTGTAGTGCCGTGAATATCACTAACAATAGCTTTATCATCTTGGAGTAGGGCATTGAGTAGAGTCGATTTTCCCGCATTTGTTTGTCCAATTAAAGCTACAGGAATCCCTTGTTTGATGGCGTTACCCACTTGGAAAGAATTCGCCAATTTCTGAATTACAGTATGCAGTTCAGAGGCCAAGCCTTTTAATTCCGTACGGTCTGCAAACTCAAGTTCCTCGTGATCCGAAAAGTCCAGTTCCAATTCCACCAACGACGTAAAGTGCAACAATTGATCGCGAAGGCGACGCAATTCAGAAGAAAAGCCACCGCGCATTTGATTCATAGCCAATTGATGAGTGGCTTTATTGGTTGAAGCTATTAGATCGGCTACTGCTTCGGCTTGACTGAGGTCCATTTTGCCATTCATAAATGCTCGTTGTGTGTATTCACCAGGTTGAGCCAGACGGCATCCTTGCACAATCAGCAATTGAAGCACCTGTTGCAAAATGTAACTAGAGCCATGACAAGCTATTTCGATACAGTCTTCGCCAGTGTAACTATGAGGATTCTTATAGACAGACACCAAGACTTCATCAATAATTTCTTTTGTTTGTGGATGAATAATTTGTCCAAAATGCACGGTATATGCATCTTGTGAGGCCAAAGAGAAGGTGTGGTCACCTTTACGATTGGATGTAAAAATAGTGTCGGCGATCTTAAAAGCATCTGGTCCCGACATGCGTACTATACCGATGGCACCTCCCTGTGCAGTAGCTATGGCCGCAATTGTATCTTGATGTAACATATTTGAGTCTTATTATTTAAAGCCTATATAAGGAGTACAAAGATAGTGGTTTTTTCCGTGAATACAGAAAAAGTTAATCACTCAATTTTATGGGCAGCAAATCAAGAATGGAGTTGATAGCATCCCAATCGGCACTCGCGTCTGGAGATGAATACGTGAAGCGTAGTGGGGTGTAGGCCCAGAAAATGGATCCACCAGTTGGGCGATTGACCGCTCCATATTGCCCATGGGCATGGGTGATGATTTCGCGACATATAGATAGCCCCAAGCCTCGTGTTGACTTCTCAATACGAGATGGCTCTGTATCGTGAAAGAGGGTATTAATATCATCTTCATCAATACCGATACCTTCATCAGCAACATAAAACACAGCTTGATTTTTTTCCACATGAATCATGCCAATACGTATCACTCCTTTTTCGCTAAATTTTACCGCATTAGAAATGAAATTTTTAGCCACCTGTATCATGCGATCTCTATCTTCATAGTAAGCTGCCTCTTTGTATGGATGATCTATTACAACATCTATCGTTTTATTGGTTTTCTGGATTAAAGACAAGGCATACACTCTCATCTCAGTGAGAAATCTACACGTGTCTACTTTATTGCGATTGGCATCCGATGAACTTTGAAGAGTTGTGAGTGTGAGCACATCGTTTATAGTATTTAACAGCTCATGAGCCCTTTTATCCAATACCGTAGCATATTCTTTTACCACATCAGGATCTTCTTCATCGATAATAAGTTGAGAGTATCCCACAATGGCATTTAGTGGGGTACGAATTTCATTGCTCATATTGGCCACGAAATTTGATTTCATAGCATTGTTGTTTTCTATCTTTTGGCGTGCTTCTACAAGAGCAGATTGATTGGCAAAAGAAGTAATCTCATATTTGGTGTCATGATATTTAAACATACTTTTCAGGATCATGAATTTTCCCCTAATCTTACTGCCTTCTTCCCCCTTCTTTTTGGGCATAAAAGAGGTCTTATATGGTAAATGAGCAATTGTTTGTTCGGCAATAATGGCTTTGTCGCATTTGGGTTGAAGTATTTTTCGAATATGATAAAGATGTATAGCGTACCATAATAATATGGCAGCTATAATGGTATATACAATATATGCAACTAAATCTATACTCATAATCAATGTTTATACAATGTTTTGTTTTTCAACGTTGTCCTCTCTAGGTTGTCCCATTTGAGCTATGCCATCTTCGGCAAACCATATACCATCCCATCGATTGCTTATCAATTCTGTGATATCATGGAGCAATTCCTCATCTTCTACCTCCACGTCATACATGGCTGGAAGTTGAGCCCAAAATAAAAGCTTATGACCACATTGTTTTACTCCAATATAGCCCTTCTTCTGCATAGTTATTGCCTTACAAATACTTAATCCGAGGCCTGGCCCAGGGCTAAATGGATCTATTTTATGAAAGCGTTTAAACATATGAATCAATTCCGAATCACTATATGTTCGGTCAACTTCATTGATGCAATACATAACCTCATTGTCTCCTTCAAAATAAATTCCTGAGCGAATCGTACCAGCCTTTGTAAATTTAATAGCATTGCTGATAAATTGTTCAATGATATATGGATACACATTTTTATCATAACGCATCATAGCAAAACAGTAGGGGAACTCAAAAGTAAGTTGAATTTCTTTAGTTGGTTTGATGGCTTTTTGGAATGTATACTCCAATTGATGAAGTTGAGGAATGATATCACCATCCTCTATTTGCTGCTCCATGTATTGGTTGTCCACATTGGCAAGCATAAGGATGTCATTGATTAGCACATTTAAATGCGTACTTTTACGGAGAATGATTTCCGCATATTCTTTTTGGGTGTCTTTAGGAAGAGTGGCATGTTCGTCTGCAAGAAGTAAAGAAAAACCAAGGATACTATTCAGTGGTGTACGTAATTCATAGCTAATCTGTTCTAGAAAGGTGCTTTTTTCTTTATCTGCTTTTTTAGCTTCACGGATGTGATGCTGAAGTTTAAAAATATTTAAAAAAGTACCCATAAGGTATCTTTGGCCTTTGATTTCTAGTATTCGAATAAGAGGTTGGGCTTCAAAGCTCACACCATCTTTAGTGTAGATTGTGTGATTTTCATCTTTCACTTCTTCCCCATTAATAAGTCGATCAAAACTATCTGTCCACCGTTTCGCAGTTTGCTCTCCTAAGTTGTTTATCATTTGGTAGGGATTAACACCTAGGATTTGTCCACCCACTTTATTATAGAATATGTATCGCCCGAGATAGCTCCTACCATCCATGCCTGTTTGAATCTCACGTAAAAACATAGGGAAGGGAAGACGATGAATGACATAGGTGTATATACTCTTGTTTTGCAATAAACAACTCAGCTTTCTCAAACGATAGACTTGAAAAGCAACGATTATTGCGAGCAAAAGTAACATACATATTATAGCGATGTGCACTTGTATCATAATATTGTCTATATGCTATATCCTAGTCATTAACTATAAAAATTAGTGTAGTTTCCGATATTACCCGTGTATACATGATAAGCTCAATAGACCAAATATACGTATAATCAAACAAATAGCCATCAAAACAAGGCAGCTATTATCAAAAAAGCAAAAGAATTAAACAATTGTCTTTTTTATTAATATTTATAAATATACAACCCGCGCTTCCTGCGTATAGTTTAACAGTTAAAGTCTAGATACTTTTATGGCTAGATTTGGAAACTCTACAAATTAGCCTTAATTTTGTGTCTACTATGGCGATACATACACTCCAGATGGTAAATAGCTATCAAATGGATGTCAAAAGCTTTATTTTACAACCCAAAAGATTTATAATGAAGAGAATTTTTTCGACCTTACTTTGCCTTGTAGCTGCTCTTGGTATAGAGTCTACAGCATGTACCAATTTAATTGTAGGTCCAAAAGCATCAGTCGATGGCAGTACCATCGTGAGTTACGCAGCAGATTCATACTATATGTATGGATGGTTATATCATTATCCAGCTGCTACCTATCCAAAAGGTGCTAAATTACCAATATATGAATGGGATACAGGCAAGTATCTCGGTAGTATCAAACAAGCCCGAGAAACATACAATGTTGTCGGCAATATGAACCAGTATCAGGTAACTATCGGAGAAACGACTTTCGGTGGTCGTCCCGAATTGGTGGACAGCACAGCTGTAATGGATTATGGTAGCTTGATTTATGTTGCGTTGCAACGAAGCAAATCAGCGCGTGAAGCCATTCATGTTATGACTAGCTTAGTCGAAGAATATGGATATTATAGCAGTGGGGAAAGCTTCACTATTGCCGATCCTACCGAGGCTTGGATCATGGAAATGATTGGTAAGGGACCTGGTGTACGTGGTGCCGTATGGGTGGCTCGTCGAGTGCCAGATGATTGTATCAGTGCTCATGCCAACCAAAGTCGCATTCGACAATTTCCACTAGACGATAAAGACAATTGTTTGTATGCATCAGATGTCATTTCTTTTGCTCGTGAAAAAGGATATTTCAATGGGCTAAACAAAGACTTTAGCTTTGCTGATGCCTATGCACCATTAGATTTTGGTGGACTTCGCTACTGTGAAGCACGTGTGTGGAGTTTTTATAACCGCTTCACAAAACGAGGAGAAGAGTTCTTGCCATATATCTATGGTAAAGACAAAACACCTATGCCTTTGTTTATCAAGCCAGATCGTAAATTATCTGTGCGCGATGTCCAAAATATGATGCGCGACCATTATGAAGGAACACCTCTAGCCATCAATGAAGATTTAGGGGCTGGTCCATGGAAAATGCCATATCGTCCATCACCTCTACATTTCAAAGTCGATGGTAAGGAATATTTCAATGAACGTCCTATCTCTACACAGCAAACTGGTTTCGTGTTTGTTGCTCAGATGCGTGAAGATCTTCCCGATCCTATTGGCGGGGTACTATGGTTCGGATTGGATGATGCCAATATGACGGTATTTACTCCAGTATATTGTTGCACTAATCGCATCCCTAAGTGTTACCAAGAAAATGGTTTGGATCTTGCTACTTTCTCTATGGAGAGCAGCTTCTGGGTGTACAACTGGGTCTCTAACATGGTGTATCCACGATACAGCTTGATGATTGGTGACTTGAAGAAAGTACAGAAGAATTTAGAAGATCAATTTGCAGCCACACAAAGTGCCATTGAAACCCAAGCATTGGCTTATTACCAAAAAGATCATAAACAAGCTGTTGATTTCTTGACCAATTATACTGGACAGATGGCTAGTGCTACTCATGACACATGGCGTAAACTAGGTAATTACTTGATTGTCAAGTACAATGATATGGTTGTGCAACCTACAGATAGTACTGGTCATTTCAAGTACAACAAACAAGGTCGTCCAGCAGCACCAGTTCGTCCAGGATATGCAGAGTCATTCCTTAAAGAATATGTGAAGGCCACTGGTGATCGTTACTTGGTGCCACAAGAAAAGAAAGAAGAGACCAAATAACATAAAACCAATTATTTAAACTCAAAAGTATGAAAACAAATGGATTATGGGTAGCAGGAGCCATTGCATTAGGCTTTGCAAGCTGTACACCTAAAAATCAAGCGACTCTTAATGGAGATTTGCTTGCAGCAGATTCTCTGAATGTACAGTCAGTTGTCGTTAAAGGTATTGACGGAGTCGCTGACACAGTTAAAGTTGTCAACAACCACTTTACGTTCAAAAAAGTCATTGATGCACCTAAATTAGTCTTTGTTAGTTCAGCGACTGATATTAATATTCCACCTTTGGAAGTTGTGCTTGAACCAAACTTGATCTCAACATTGACAATCAGTGCACATCCTGAAAAGGTGACTCGCACAGGTGGAGCATTGAACGCACAACTTGAAAAAGATCGCGAGAAAGCTCTCGAAGTCAATGCTAAAATGACAGCATTGATTTCAGCATTCCGAGCACTTGATCCTAAGGCAGAAGATGCACTAGCTAAGCGTGATAGTATTTCAGATGTGTATGATAAAGAAACAGAAGCTTTAGAATCCTATCTAAAAGATAACTTTACTGCACATAGCAGTGATGCACTTGGTGGATTGTATTTGAAGCAAGTTGTGGCACGTCATGCAATGACTCCAGACGAGATTATTGCTGCTATTTCTTTGTTGCCTGAAGATGAGCAAAAAACAGAAGACATTGCTAAAATCAGAGCACAAGCAGAAGTTGCTCGTAAAACTGCAGTTGGTCAACCTTATGTAGACTTCGAAATGAAGGATATGAAGGGTAAGGCAGTAAAGTTATCTGATTATATCAAACCAGGTCAAGTAACTATTGTTGACTTTTGGGCAAGCTGGTGTGGCCCTTGCCGCCGTTCTATGCCAGGTCTAGCTAAATTGTATAAGAAATACAAAGCTAAAGGTTTCCAAATTGTAGGAGTATCATTGGATAGTCCTAAATCTGAAAAAGCATGGCACGAAACAGTGAAGAAGCTTAACATGACTTGGCCACAAATGTCCGATTTGAAATATTGGGATTGCGCTGCACGTCCTATCTACAATTTCAATGCGATTCCATTTATGGTCATTGTTGACAAAGATGGTAAGATTGCTGCAAGAGGCTTGCACGACATCGTAGAAATCGAAAAAGAAGTCAAAACACTTCTTGCTAAATAAGTTTTTACTTACACATTATAGAAGAGAGGCTATGTCAAAAGTAATTTGGCAAAGCCTCTCTTTAAATATTAATAAACGAACTTGTGATTGTACCCACCTTAACGTCTGCCGATTGGATGTGACGAAAATTTCTCAGAGAGAACAAAACTCCTTTATTTTCCATTTGATTTTTATAATTAATGTTCCACAAACACACAATTCACCCTCCACTACTACTTTTCCACCCCAATACACCGTAAAATTCAACAAAAAAAACGAGTAATCAAAAGAACAACCCCCGATAAATTTCATCGCTTTTGGAGAAGATTTGCAAGAAAAAAAATAACGTGCAAATTTTATCCAAAACAACAAACTTGCAACACAAATCTTCGACGAATCACTTCACTTTTCCGTGTTTTTGTGCAAGCGCTTGCACCCCAAAACGCAAGCGCTTGCACAAAAATAAACATCCCGATATGTAGCAAATCGCAAGCGCTTGCGTTTTTTACTGATAAAAAGGCCAACATGCCCCTTATATTTATCCCTCCAAAATCCATAAATATAAAGCACAAAAATGCACAGGATGTCCATTGAAAGGACAATGCTACAAAGCAGAAGGTAATAGAGTTATCGGAGTCAATGTGCAACTCCATAAGTACAAGAAAAAAGCAAGAAAACTCTTACTCTCAGAAGAAGGAATACACCATAGAGGCCGAAGGTGTATAGAGCCAGAGGCTGTCTTTGGGCAAATGAAATACGACTAAAAACCACCCGATATGGGTTCAAATAACGCTACTTTATCCACAGACTGCCAAATCTGCTTAAAAATATGAGATGGCGTAATATGGAGATTATAAAGGTTGCAAAGTCATAAAATGAAGAAGAGAGCGTGCCAAAAGATACTTTTGACACACCCTCTGTCTATATAGAATAATTTACTACTATTCTTTATTCATCATTTATTGCGGAACATCCAATCTTTAGCTCCCTTACCATTTACCCAATCAGCAAAGCGTGTATACGACTTAGTAATAATTTGTGTTTCACTTGGCCATACCCAAGAAGTTTTGGTTGTCTCATCAGTTGAGATGTCATTGACAACAATCGCCCAAGGGAAATTATCTGCAGATGTATAAAACCTATCAGTACTTAAGTCCGAATCATCGTTGCCTGTTCCAAAATAATATGGAGATGCATTGCGCGTAGGTGCATACCCACTCATATGAATTTCTACACGTTCTTTTTGTTTAGCTACCTCATCATCTACACGATAGATAAAGAAGTTTAAATTTGATATGTTGAAATATTCAGGTTTTACTTTATGGCTATTGAAATCTAAGCGAACAGTAAATTCTCGTCCCCCTTCACGTGTAGATCCTGTATTCAGTGTAGAACGATCGCTTAAATCATCTTTATCTAGAAATAGTTTATGTGCATCATATGCAAGAGGAATAATAACCAATTCATTCCCATTTCCATCCTCTCTTAAATCATCATTGCTGTGAATATCAAATGCTCCCTCATCGGTAGGCTCTAGTCCAGGTGTATTTCTGAGTGAATGAGTAATTACTTTTACACTTGAATTGAGGATTTTGTCAAACTGAAGTCCTATCCCCAATATATGAGTTGCGCCAACAGCCATCAACTCAAAAGTGAAAGTAGCACTTTGTACATAGTTTTTATGTCCCTGTACTGTTTCCAAACTTTTCACATGCAATACTACATCGTTAAGATCATAATCGCCAAAAGAAGGCCATTGATCTTCAAAATTGATAGTGTAGCCTGCAGAATATGCCCCTTCAATATCTTCGTCATCTAATCGAGTGTTTATTGATGAACGAGTTGTTGTTGATTTTGTTGACGCGATAACTGTTCCCCCTTGTACTCAAGAATAAGTTATATTTGTGTTTGTTTCAGGAGCGTTGTAATTATAGACTTTGGTTTGTCCCTCCGGATCAACCACCTTTATATACACTTTGTCTGAATAGCTTGGTATATTTACAGATGAAGTCAGCGGAAAATTACCTCTAGCCACTCCAGTAAGAAAAGGTACCGCCTGACTGTTGGTCGCTGGATTTTCCGTGTACACATCTACGTAATAATCATACACACTATCAAACTGGTCGTTTACTTTGATAGTAATAGTCCATCACCCATAGTAGACCATGAAAAATTGGCACTAGGACTTAAATCACTTAAAGGATTGCTTTTTAGCTTCTACTACAGGTCCATTGTAGACTGTATTAATATCACTTGATGTACAAGATGTATTGATTAAAGTTACAGATAAACCTGCAATTATCGTGTACGATAAACTCTTTGTCCATTTCATAAGCAGTATATTTAATTGTTTGTTCTAGTAATTGATTAGTAAACTCTATATTAATACCGCTTTTAACTGAGATTTCCAATAAAACAACCCATGGAAAACCTTCTTTTGTACCGCCGTATTCATACCTTTTCCTTTGTACAATAAGTACTCGGTAAACTTTTTTAAGACCTCTGTGCTTTCATCAGATAGGCCTACTTCAGAAATTATGACTGGTGTATCATATTTTCTTACCAATTGCTCCAGGTTATAGATACACGCATCTGCTACACCTTGCCAAGTTTCCAGTTCAGGATGGAGAGACACTCCCACCATATCCCATTGAGCGCCATTGGCTCGTAGACCATCCAGTAACCATTGTAGGTGAGGCCATTCCTCCCCCCGATCTATATGCACCATCACCAGAGCTTTGGGACATATACTTTTGGCTGCGGTATAACCCGCTTGATGCAGCGTAGCATAATTTGTCATTGATTCCGATGCCCGCCCAGTAGGCCAAAGCATCCCATCAGATGTTTCATTACCGATTTGTATCCATTGAGGTTCCACATCATGATTGCGTAAGTCACTCAATACATCACGCGTATGTTTACCCACAGCTTCTTGAAGTTCCTCTAGAGAAAGCGATTCCCACGCCTTAGGCTTATTTTGTTTATCGACATTCGCCCACCAATCACTGTAATGAAAATCAATCATCACATCCAAGTCCAACTCCCTTGCCTGCATAGCCTTTTGAACCACATCAGCACGATTACACCATCCATCAGCAGGATGCACCAATACGGGTAACCGGATAGCGTTGACTCCTAAGTTAGCCATCAACAGGGAGCGATCTATTTTAGTATCCCCAGAAAGAATCGTTCCTTTGATAATTGGATCATCTCCCGATTCCAGGTCTGGTTCCTTTTGTTCCTTACTTGAAAACACCCAAAACAGCATCAACGCACAGAAGGCGATTAAAGTAAAAGTTAGTGCTTTATCCGACAACATAAGCAGTGGTTTTAGATGAAAGGTTTTGATATATAGAGATCAATAAATATGCGAGTAGGGAACTTACCACCCAAAAGCATCTCCTTGCATCCACAAGTTCTTAGCCTTAAGTACCTGTTCGATGACATCGCGACCACACCCGTGTCCACCAACCTTTTGAGAGATATACTTGCATACTGCCTTGACTTCAGGCACAGCATCTGCGGGGCAACATGGTAAACCAACTGTTTGAAGAACCTCAATATCAGGAATATCATCACCCATATATAGAATCTCGTTGTCTTGCAGTCCCAAGCTATCACGCCATTTACGGTAATCAAGAATTTTGACAGCAGAACCCATATATAGTTCGCTTACCCCCAATTTAGAGTACCGAGTGCGCACAGCCTCCGTATTTCCACCAGTGATAATCGCTACATGAATACCTTGTTTCACTGCCAATTGTAAGGCATATCCATCCTTAATATTGGCCGTACGTAGCGGTTCCCCAGATGGATGCAGGGTAATGGTTTCGGCACTTAACACGCCGTCTATATCGAAGGCAAGCGCCTTGATTTTTTCTAAAGGGTAATTAATACTTGACATAGGTATATAGTGTAAACTTATTGTTTATTATGTGTAGTTTGAGAAGCGATAATCGCCTCTGTCACCAATTTGTATATTTCTTGATAATGCGGAAAATCCTTCAACATGGCATGCTGCTTTTGTATCACATCGTAATCCAAACGTTTTGCAGGCCCCGTTTGCGCATCTACAGGAGATAAATCATGTACCTTGGCCGCCGTATTGTCCACCAAGGGCAACATGACCTCAAAAGGTAAGTCAAACTTCCTGAGTATTTCCTCTGCACAAACATACATCTGGTTACTGAAATTATTGATAAAGACAGCTGCAAGATGCATTGCTTGGCGCTGCTCACTATTGGCCTTATACGCATGACAAGTGATTGCTTGTGCCAAAGTATATAGCATGGCTTCATCTTGTGCTTGTACCGCCTCTACAAATATAGGTGCATCCTGCAAAGAGATCACTTGCGCTTTACTGACCGATTGCATCGGATAGAACACTCCAACACGCGCTGTTGTATTGCCCCAAACACTCATATTCACTGTCCCAGCCGTGTGTACCCACAATTTGTCGGGCACAAGCGATGGAAGCGTAGGACCTAGTTCCAACAAAGCATTATCAGTCAGTGCGACGATATACACGTCGGCATCTTTATTTAAGCTGTCTAGACTATCCGTTGCATCACAACCTAGACGCTCAGCCAGACACGAAGCCGATGCCATCGTACGGCTATACACCTGCACAACAGCGCACTGCGCTTTTTGCAGCGCACAACCCAGATTGGTCGCCATATTGCCAGCGCCTAAGAGCACCACACGTACATCTTTTGCTACAGTCGCCATAGACACGTCCATTTTATTCAGGATTCCCTAGTTGATCCAGTGGAGTACCATCTAGGCTTATTTTATTATCAATCACTGTACCCGAAGATTTAACTTCTAGCGCAGTAGATTCCCACAATGCAGGATCAAGAGATTCGCTGACAGTAGGATCAATGCCTGGTGTCGTTTCCTCTCCTTCCGTTTCGTCTTGTAGTACAGCTTCACTAGGATCAATCGCAGGATATTCGTTGAGGGCAATTTTCTCCCAAGGCAATTTGGACACATCATGAGCAGGATACTCTTTGGCGGCATGCCCTACAGTAATGATACACGCTACTTGCAATTGCAATGGAATATTCAACACCTCATGAAGGTATTCTCCAGCCGTCATACCCGGTCCAGCGAAACGCTCACGTACCTGTACCCAGCAACTGCCCAACCCTAAGGCCGCAGCCTGCAGTTGAATATAACTTGCTGCTACACTCGCATCCTCTATCCACACATCGCTGGACAAAGGATCTGCTAGTACGACAATGGCCAATGGAGCGCGATCGACAAAGCTTGCTCCTTTTTCCTTGCACTTCGCAATCTTGGCTAGCTTTTCTTTATCATCCACAGCCAGAAATTGCCAAGATTGACTATTCTTACTAGTAGGAGCCAATAAGCCCGCTTGCAAAAGAGTAACCACTTCTTCTTGCGTCAGTTGTTCCTCTGTATATCGACGGCATGAGCGTCTATTGATTAGTAATGATTCAAATGATGTCATCTTAATATCGGTATAAAATAAATGTATAGGAAGATGCTAGGACATATCCCCACATCTATATAACAGCTTCAAAGATACGACATATTTTGATTCTATACAAAAAAACTCCCTGACCATTGTACTGGTCAGGGAGTTGTCACTGTCTACCGACAGCTTATAATTTACGCATTAAATACATAAGTAGCAGTGGTTGTTACTTCCGCTTGTATTTTAGCTTGTTCGTCAATCACCTTGACTTTTTCCTCTTTAGCCTTGTTGGCTTTCTCCATAGATTGTGTAATCCCAGAGAATCCCATAAATGCCATAGCCAACATACCGGCCACGATTAGTGCGATAGGTGTACCCTTCATAGACTTAGGTAGGTCACTGAATTCCAACTGCTCACGAAGACCAGCAAAAAGGATTAAAGCCAAACCAAAACCAAGGGCAGTACTAAAGGCAAAAACAACTCCTTCGAGTAGGGCATAATCTTTTTGGATCACCAAGATAGCCACCCCAAGGATAGCACAGTTTGTTGTGATCAAAGGAAGAAACACCCCAAGTGCTTGATACAATGCAGGCGATACCTTTTTCAAGATAATTTCCACCAATTGCACCAACGAAGCAATTACAAGAATAAACGTAATTGTTTGCAGGTATTGTAGATTATTTGGATCCAACACCAAGTGTTGCAACAACCAAGTGACAATGGTAGCGATGGTCAATACAAAGGCAACAGCCATACTCATCCCAATCGCCGTTTCAATCTTCTTCGAGACCCCCAAGAAAGGGCAGATACCCAAGAACTGTGACAACACGATATTATTGACAAATATCGCACCGATAAATATTATTAGATATTCCATATCAATTCGTTTTTATATTTTATCCTTTAGGAGTTAGACGATTCACAAGTGCAATAAGGTATCCCAACACGATAAATGCACCAGGTGCAAGCACAAATAGAAGCATACCATAATTGCTAGGTACGATAGCAAAATCAAAGATCTTACCAGTTCCCAAGAACTCACGAGTAGCCCCAAGGATAGTCAGAGCAATCGTGAAACCAAGTCCCATACCCAGTCCATCAAAGAATGAAGGCACCACCTTATGCTTAGCAGCAAAAGCTTCTGCACGACCCAGTACGATACAGTTGACCACAATCAATGGAATAAACAATCCAAGCGATGCATACAATCCAGGAAGATATGCCTGCATCACCATCTGAAGCAAAGTCACAAAAGATGCGATTACAACGATAAAAGCAGGGATACGCACCATATCAGGGATAATACTTTTAATGCTTGATATTACCACATTACTACAGACAAGCACAAATAAAGTTGCTAGTCCCATACCAGCCCCGTTGATAGCCGAAGAAGTCGTCCCCAACGTTGGACACATACCAAGAAGAAGTACAAAAGTAGGGTTCTCCTTAACGATTCCGTTGATTAGAATTTGGAAATTATTTTTCATACTTCGTATTATTTCTGGTTTTTCTTAAAAGCCGTATACGCATTTCTCACTGCCAAAAGAAAAGCACGTGAAGTAATAGTCGACGCAGTGATTTCATCGATTTCACCACCATCTTTGTGTACGGTTAGATTATTTTTCTCTGGATTCTTGCCTGTGATATCACTTTTACGTGGTGCAGAAGCCACAGTAAATCCAAAAATCTTTTCAATCAGAGTAGGTTTGGCAGCCACAGCAGGTTTAAACCAAAAACCAGCTTTCGATCCTAGTCCAGGAGTTTCATTGGTTTTCAAGATCGAGTACCCATTAATAGTCCCGTCAGTAGTAAATCCAACAAGGATTTCCAAATCTCCACCAAATCCATTTGTTTTACTTTTTACAGCCGCCCCTACAGACACACCACCTTTAGAAGCAGGATATACCACAAACTCCCCAGCAGGAGTCGTTACGTTTTGTGCCTCAGTAGATGGGTTATTATCAAATTCAGGAGCTACTTCTTTGATTGCTTCATTCAATGTTTTCGCTGCCGATTCAGCAATAGGCGCAGTGGTCAAATTGTTGACATAAGCCAGAATGGCAGTGGCCACAGCACAAACTAAAGTCAGTACCAGTAGCATATTCTTAAGAGATGATTCTAATTTCTTCATGTTATTCTACTTTTTAAGATTCCTCTCTTACTTAGCCTTAGCTACTACACCAAATCGACGAGGTTTGATGTACGTATTGATAAGTGGAACAAATGCATTCATAATTAATATCGCAAACGACATACCTTCTGGATACGCCCCCCAGTTACGGATCACTACAGTCAACAGACCGATACCCACACCATATAGAAGCATACCTTGTTTTGACATTGGAGATGTCACATAGTCAGTCGCCATAAAGATAGCACCTAGCATCAAGCCACCAGAACTCAACTGTACCAATGGAGATGCATAATGATCAGGATTGCCTAGATATAAAAGTCCAGTAAACACAAGCACAGTAGCCAAGATGCTCACAGGGATGTGCCATGTGATAATCTTACGCCATAGCATAAACGCCAAACCTACAAGAAGGGCTAGGGCAGATACCTCACCAAGTGATCCCGCACCAAGATTGTGGAATGAACCCACGAAAAGTTCAAAAGTAGAAGGCAATTTATCCAAACCAGCTCCCGACGAGATCGCCTCCTTCATCAAGCTCAATGGTGTTGCCGCCGTTTGCCCATCGATACCCATTTCCACTGGCCAAGTAGTCATTTGTACAGGAAAAGAAAGCAATAGGAACACACGTCCCATAATCGCTGGGTTAAACACGTTATTACCCAATCCCCCGAAAGACATCTTACCGACACCGATCGTAAAGATCGCACCGATAATAATGATCCAAGCTGGAAGATTTGATGGTACATTAAAAGCCAGAAGCAAACCAGTCAAGATAGCACTACCATCCGTAATAGTCAATCGACTACGCTTCATCAGCCATTTATTAATCACAAACTCTGTAAGCACACAAGCCACTACAGAGGTCAGCAATACGCGCAACGCATCGAAGCCAAAGAAGACTACCGATAGAATCGTTGCTGGTGCCAATGCAATCAGGACACCATACATATTTTTCGCAATACTGTCTCCACTATGTACGTGAGGAGAGAGCGATACAACTAATTTCTTACTCATTGTTGTTATGGTAATAATGTTTAGGTTCTTATTTCTTATTCTCTGCCTCACGAGCAGCTGCTTGACGTGCACGGATTAAACCGCCAACTTTCATCTTATTCAAACGACAGTAGTCCGTCAAAGGGCGATTGGCTGGACAAACAAACGCACATGAACCACATTCGATACAGTCCATAGCATTTTCCTTTTCAGCACGTTCCCAGTCTTGATTCATACCCACTGCAGTTAGCAGATATGGTTCCAATCCCATAGGACAAGCATCGACACACTTTCCACAACGAATACAATCCTGCATTTCGCCACGTCTAGTTTCCTTCTCAGTCATGATCAAGATACCTGATGAACCTTTCACAGTAGCAATTTCAAGCGATGAAATAGCCTTACCCATCATAGGACCCCCAGCGATTACCTTGCCAGCATCTTTTGGAAGGCCACCTGCCATATCCACCAGTTGCAACATAGGTGTACCGAAACGCGCCATAATATTTGAAGGGATAGCCACCGACTTACCAGTAACCGATACAACACGTTCAATCAACGGTTTATTTTTCATCACCGCTTGATACACCGCATAAGCCGTAGCCACATTCTGTACCACCGCACCAGTTGTGATAGGCAATTTGCCGCTACCCACTTGTTTACCAAGCACCGCATCGATTAGCTGCTTTTCACCTCCCTGAGGATATTGCACCTTTAGAGGCACCACCGTCACACCAGGATAACTTGCAGCCACCTTGGTCATCAACTTGATAGCATCAGGCTTATTATTTTCAATACCGATAAAACCCTTGTTGACCTTCACCGCCTTCATCAGCAGATTGACACCTACTAGAATCTCTTCCGCATGTTCCAGCATCAATTGATGGTCGGCAGTAAGATACGGTTCACACTCCACCGCATTGATAATCAAGCATTCTGCTTTTTCTCCAGGAGGAGGCATTAATTTGATATGTGTTGGAAAACAAGCACCACCGAGTCCCACGATACCCTTATCTTTGACACACTCGATAATTTCCTCACTAGTAAGGCTTGTTTCCTTAACCAATTCTTCGCTACGATCGATATCCTCTAGCCACTCATCACCTTCAACCTTGATGATGATACAAGGCTTAGCATAGCCACTAGCATCTTGTATAGCATCAATTTTAGTCACTTTACCACTTACTGGCGCGTGAATCGCCGCAGAGACAAACCCAGCAGGTTCTGCAATTTTTTGTCCCACTTTTACTTCATCACCACGCTTTACGATCGCCTTAGCCGGAGCACCGATATGCTGGCCAAGCATCACGACAGCTTCTGATGGAAGCGCAGCAGTCGTAATCTGCTGATGAGCCGAGAATTTATTTTCTTCGGGGTGAATTCCACCTATATTAAATGTCTTCATATACTATTTAGGATGGTTAAGCATTAGATTCTGGTGTCTCTGGCACTTCTGTTGCAGCAGGTGCCTCAGCCTTAGTCACCACGGCCACCTTAGGCTTGCGAGCAGGGAAGTTCACTTCCACAATCGCGTGGGTAGGGCATACAGCTACACATTTGCGACACAACTTACACTTTTCATAATCGATATACGCCACATTATTGACAAGCGTAATAGCACCGAATGGACATTCCTTGACACATTTACCGCAACCGATACAACCGATATCGCATGCTTTACGTGTTTTCGCCCCTTTATCTTGATTCACACAAGATACATACACTCGACGGTCCTTCTTACCCTTATTGCGCAATTCGATGATGTTCTTTGGACAAGCCTCTACACAAGCACCACAAGCCGTACATTTATCCGCATCGACTTCAGGCAAACCTGTTTCAGGGTTCATATGAATCGCATCAAATGTACATGCCGATACACAGTCACCACATCCAAGACATCCATAACTACAATCCGTTTCACCACCATAGGTTACCGCAGCAATGGCACAAGTCATCATCCCATCGTATTGCGAAGTGCGTGGACGGTGGTCACAAGACCCTTGGCATCGCACGACAGCCACCTTAGGAGTTGCTTCTTGCGCTTCAAATCCCATGATACTAGCCACATCGGTCATAACCGGTTGGCCCCCCACTGGACAATACAAACCATCAAGACTTTCGGCTCCCGCACATGCAGCAGCAAACCCGCTACATCCAGGATAACCACAACCACCACAATTGGCTTGAGGTAACACCTCGTTGATTTCCGCAATACGCGGATCTTCATACACAGCAAAACGCTTACTAGCCACGTATAAGATAGCCGCAGCTATCAGACCAATGGCAGCAATAGCGATCACCGCAATCATAATTCCACTCATAAGAATCAATCAGTTAATTTATAGGTCAATTTATTATTGTTTTTCACAGCAACGTTTGTCTTATTCCGCTATTCAGCTTCAATATGAAAGGCAAACTCTTTTTTAAGCATCAGCTTAAATCGCGATAATATCAGATAATAGACCGCCGTAGCACCCAGTGCCCATCCAGAACCTCTTACTTCTGTCATATGAAGTCCAGCAATGCACAAAAAGAGCACGCCCACCAACACCACAAAAGGCATGATAAAAGCTAAAAGCACCGCTTTTAGCCCTAATTGCGTACTCCCAATAATTTGTACACGATCACCCACATGCCATTGGCCAGAGTGATCTATAATATCTATTTCGTGTTCTTTGCTTTCTGCACTATTGCACATGCCTTTAGCACTGCAAGACGCACACCCAGTAGTCTGTAGTATACGCACTATAATATGGGCTCCATCAATAGATTTGATGACCCCCGAATGTGAAATATTTTCTGCCATAATCATCTTAATTTGCAAAGTCGAGTTTACAAACAGCGCAAATGTAGTAACTTATTGGCATTTCAGCAAAAGGAAGCGCCCTTTTTTTCAAGAATAAATTCAAATGAATCGAATAGACGAAATTTGGACAAATCCACCGGACCTTAATACGTGAATAATAGTAAATAAAATTCGTTGTAATGCAAAAAAAGTGTGCCCCCATTCACCATGAGAGCACACCCTATATTATCAGTCTACGACTAATCTTCTTTTTCTTCTTCAGTAGCTGCTTCTTCTACCACCTCCTTAACCAACGGCTCAGGACGTTTCTCAAGCAAAACTACATTTTCTACATGATGCGTATGTGGGAACATATCCACCGGCTGCACCTTCGTCACACGATACATATCGTCAAGCAATTGCAAGTCGCGTGCTTGCGTAGCAGGATTGCAACTCACATACACAATGCGAGTAGGGGCCGCAAAGCGCAACACATCAATCACATCTTGATGCATACCAGCTCGTGGAGGATCCGTAATGATGACATCAGGACGACCATGTTCGGCGATAAATTCCGTCGTCAGCATATCCTTCATATCCCCAGCATAGAACTTCGTATTATCCAAGTTGTTGAGAGTTGCATTTACCTTAGCATCCTCAATAGCCTCAGGCACATACTCTATACCGATCACCTCGCGGCATTGGCGTGCCACAAAATTGGCAATGGTACCCGTTCCAGTGTACAAATCATACACCAATTCCTTGCCCGTAAGTCCAGCGAAATTCCGCGCCACCTTATACAACTCATAGGCCTGCTCCGAGTTCGTTTGATAGAACGACTTTGGTCCGATTTTGAAGCGAAGGCCCTCCATCTCTTCAAACATATGATCCTTTCCACTGAATGTTTCAATATCAAGATCACCGATGGTATCATTTTTCTTATTGTTGATCACATACAACAACGACGTAATCTGAGGGAATGTCTCATTGATATAAGTCAGCAGATCCATCATCTGTTGACGTTCTTCCTCCTCGTGCACCTGACAAGCCAAGATAACCATCAACTCACCCGTTGAACTCGTACGCACGATAATATTGCGCAGCAATCCCACCTGTTGACGGATATCATAAAATGACAAACCATGCTCATGTGCATACTGACGAATGCCATTGCGCAACGCATTATTAATATCATCTTGAAGATGACATTCCGTAATATCCAGTACCTTATCAAAGGCCCCTGAGATATGAAATCCCAGACCATCCATCACGTCATACTGTACATTCTCCTTGATCTCCTGCTCCGTAAGCCAACGCTTATTGCTGAACGTAAATTCCAGTTTATTGCGATAACATTGCGTTTTCGCACTTCCTAGAATAGGAGAGACCTTAGGAAGTTCCACCTTGCCCAATCGAGTCAAGTTGTCCACCACCTGCTGTTGCTTATACGCAATCTGCTTGTCATATGGAAGCATCTGCCATTTACAGCCTCCGCACACACCAAAGTGCTTACAGAACGGCTCCATGCGATCTGGACTATACGAATGAAATTTAACAGCAACCGCCTCTGCGTGCTTTTTCTTTTTTCTTTTTATTTGTAGGTCGACCACATCACCTGGTACCACAAAAGGAACAAATACCACCATGTCGTCTACACGTACCAGCGATTTACCTTCAGCCGCCACATCCGTAATGGTAATATTTTCCAGTAAAGGAAGAGGTTTCTTTTTTCTTGCCATTGTTTGTTTAATCAATTGAATCACCCTCTAAAAGAAGGCCTTTATAATATCATTTAAGTTTGCATAAATCATCAGCGCGAAGAGTAGGAAGATACCCGCCATCGTAGCCCATTCCATAAACTTATCGCTTGGTTTGCGTCTCGTTATCATTTCATACAGCAAGAACAACACATGCCCACCATCCAATGCTGGGATAGGCAGAATATTCATAAAACCGAGAATGATACTGATAAACGCCGTCATCTTCCAGAACAAGAACCAGTCCCAAGTAGGAGGGAAAATCTTGGCAATCGTACCAAATCCACCGACACTCTTCGCACCCTTTTCTGTAAATAGATAACGCAAATCACTCACATAGCCCTTCAGCGTATTCCACCCCATGTCTATACCCGCACCCCAGCAGTTCAACACATTGTATCGTTGAGAATCTACAGGTAGATAATCCGTAGCAGGCACACGGTAGATGCCCAACATGAAAGGCTTCGCCAATTGCACGTCCGCCTCATGGCGTTTACCATCTTGCATAAATGCAATAGTAGTCGTACCCGTAGAGTCGGCCACCGCCAAGAGTTTTCTTAAGTCTGCATAAGCCGCCACATCGTGTCCGCCAAATCCTACGACCTCAGCACCCTTCTTCATACCGATACTTTCCGCCAAACTACCTGGCATCACACTGTCCACCTTACAAGGATAACGATAATCAGCAAATGGCTGTTTATCCTCCATCAAGGTCAACATCCAATCCTTAGGGATATTGACAGCCACCTCTTGTCCATCCCGAAGCACATATACCTTTTGTGCATTCACAATAGCTCTGAGAGATTCACTATCATACTTGATCAACTTCTGATCATCGGCACGTAACAGCACATCGCCATCGTGAAAACCGATAGATATAGCCGATTGGTTGAACGACATCCCCATTGATACCTGATCTAATGGCACATACTTTTCGCCCCATGTCAACAAAATCATTGAGTAAATCACAAAAGCCGTGATGAAATTGACCAACACCCCACCAATCATAATCAACAGACGTTGCCATGCTGGCTTACTGCGGAATTCCCAAGGCTCTGCAGGCTTAAGCATCTGCTCCGTATCCATAGACTCATCGATCATTCCAGCAATCTTGACATACCCCCCAAGAGGCAGCCAACCGATCCCCCAGTCCGTATCACTACCTTCTGGTTTACCGTGGATTAACGCAAACCAAGGGTCGAAGAACAAACGGAATTTTTCAACGCGTACTTTAAATAATCGAGCAAAAACGAAGTGACCAAGTTCATGTAGCGTCACTAAAATAGTTAAGCAAAGCATCAGCTGCAATGCACGAATCAGGATAATGTCCATAGGGGCTATCTTTTTATTTTAAATTCTTATTTATACCTATTGCAATCGATCTATACATTCCGTAGCCCAGCATCTAGCCGCCGCATCCGTCTGTATATAATCTTCTAGCGATGGATGTGCCACAAAATCGACACGCTCCATACACTCCTCAATAATATCACTCATTGTCAAGAACGAAATATGACCCGCCAAGAAGGAAGCCACCGCCACTTCATTCGCCGCATTCATAATACACGCCGCATTCCCGCCACTTTCCATAGCACGATACGCAAGCGCCAGATTGCGGAAACGTTCCAGATCTGGTTTCTCAAATGTCAGAGTAGGGCACTCCCACATATTTAATCTTTCCAAACTGCTCGGCATACGATTGGGATACGCCAACGCATATAAGATAGGCATACGCATATCGGGCATTCCCATCTGCGCCTTGATACTGCTATCCTTAAACTGCACCATCGAATGGATAATACTTTGAGGATGCACCACCGCCTCTATTTTGTCGGGCGACACATTAAAGAGCCATTTCGCCTCAATAATCTCAAACCCTTTGTTGATCATCGTAGCCGAATCGATTGTGATTTTCGCCCCCATATCCCAGTTGGGATGATTCAGAGCCTGCGCAGGCGTTACCTGACGCATCTCGTCCAGATTCCATGTACGAAAAGGACCACCCGAAGCCGTCAATATAATCTTCTCAACGCTATTCATATCTTCACCTTGCAGTGCTTGGAATACCGCCGAATGCTCCGAATCAACAGGAAGAATCTCCACATGATACCTCTCAGCCAAAGCCATCACCAAGTCGCCAGCCACCACCAGCGTCTCTTTATTGGCCAGCGCAATCTGCTTATGCGCCTTAATCGCATTGATAGTAGGGAGCAAGCCCGAATAGCCCACCAGTGCCGTCACCACCGTATCGATTTCGGGAGCCGTTACAAGATCCGCAATAGCCTGCGCACCACCTAGTACCTCCACCTCTGGCATATCAGCCAGTGCATGCTTCAGCTTGATAAGATGCGCCTCATTGGCAATAGCCACCACTTTAGGGCGAAATACCCTGGCTTGTTCGATCAAGCGATCCACCCGGTTATTAGCCGTAATCGCCCATGCCTTATAACAGTCAGGATGGGCCGCCACGATCTCTAGAGTTTGTTCCCCTATACTTCCTGTCGAACCCAATATAGCCAACCTCTTACCCGAGGTCGATTCATCTGTAGATTTAGTTGATTTGTTCATGTGATTACATTCATTGGCAACAAGCTGGTCGCATTAAAACACGATGATATGTTCCGGGTTGATGGCCTCGCCCTGCTTCCACATAGAGAAATGCAAAATATCTCCATCCGTAAAGTGCGCCAATACCTGTCCCGTCGTGACCTTATCCCCTTGCTTGACCAGCATCGTGCCCTGCGCATGATACGACGACACAAAACCCTGTGGATGCTGTATACTGATCAAGAAGAATCCCCCTTTCAGCGATTCCGCAATGATCACAGTCCCCCCCAGCGTCGCCATAATAGGCTCCTTTTTATCGGCCGTAATCCACACACCCAGAGCCTTCTCCTGCTTCAAGTCAGGCTTCATCATCAGCCCCCTCAAAGGCGGCATAAATAAAAGCTCATTACCCTTTACCTTAGCGGTAATGGTTGTTAAGTTATATTTTTCTCTGGCCTCATATTCCTTTTGAAATTGAGTTTCCAGATATGATTTATCCATTAAAGTATCCTGCTGATATCGCGCCAAACTATCTACTGCATTGATGCTATCCAAAGGAATCTCCCCCGACATCACATTTTGGAAATTCGCAATATACTGCTTTTGTACCAGCGCCACCTGCTGCAAACTATCCACACGTAGCGCATTGGTCACAATCTGCTTGCGAGCCGACACATCCAAGTAGCCAGGCAAAAACTGCTTCAAGGGCGTCGTAGCGATCAGAAAGAACGTCACGACACACAGCGCGGCCACGATAGCTAAGATTCCCATCGTCAGCGAAGCTCGCGAGATACGGAACGAAGTCACCTTGTGCCCATTGATTTCATTGCGTACCGTAATACGGTAGCGAAAAGCGAAGAGTTTTTTTCTCATGTGTCGACAAAAATACGACAAAATAGGGGAAAACAAGCGCTTCGCCCCAACTTTTTTAGTGAAAGTCCAGCGTTTTCACCGACTTTGAGTATATTTGTGTGCAAATAACGAAAATAAAAATAACTATGAGAGATATAGCCCTGATCAACGTAGGCGACGCCAAAACAGTATATAATATACTCCAAGAAGTCATTGTCCTATTAGATAAAAAACGCATGTCATTGGCCCTCAAGAAATACCACGAGGCCCGCCATTACAGCGCCGAGTTCGCTCAACTGCTCCCCTCGGCCAGTCCTGTATATGGCACCTACCAATCCATGAAACACTATATTCTCCAAGGGATTCAAGATCCCGAACGTGGCAATATATATGCCCAGCTCACCGCACAATTACTCAGCGATGTCCATTGCTGCATGGCCTATTTGTACGCAGTCATCTATTACCCAGAGTATTATAAGAATCACCGCGGAAGCACCGCTGCCAAGTCCTTACTCGAACAAGGCCTCTCCCTTGTAGCCCTCGCCGAAGAGCGCACTGACGAGTTCTACCAAGCGCGCGATCAATACATCGATACCCTGCGTTTTTCCATGCCATGGCGCGTAGAAGATACTGGCCGTTTTATGGAGATTTGGAATAATACCGCGCTCGAAACCACCGACCGCCTATTTATCCTTACCGGCATCTACCTCAGCCTGCATGCCAAGCCCGATTATACCAAAGCCAACGTGCTATCCATCATCGCTTCCGATGAGATGGACGCCCACCTGCGGTATCGTGCCAAACTGCTTATGCTTCTGTATGAACACCAGGTATATCCTCAAAATGAAGGGCGAGTAGAAAGCAAGTGGGACAAAACCTCCTTCAAGAAATTTCATATCTACGATGAAGACATGCATATAGATCACAAACGTGAATTTACGCAGATCTACCAAATTGTGATTGAAAACCTATATACCCCACATCTCGTACAGATATTCAAAGAAGATATCATACCAGGGCTCACCCAAGACATGCACAAAGCCATGGGATCGGATGATGAGATGATCCGTAAACACCCCGAATTCGGCCTCTCCAAAGAAGTCGAAAACAACATGCAGCGCATCTCCGAGCTCAACGAGAAAGGGCACGATATCTACTACATGACCTTCTTGCCCCTCAAGCGTCTGTCTTTCTACAACCGACCAGTCAACTGGCTGATGCCCTTCGATTTCCGTCATCCTGAACTCAAGAGCGTACTCAGCAAGACCGCCCTTGGCGAACGTCTGCGTCGCGTCTGCGAAAGCGCCATGATGTGCGATAACGACAAATTCAGTTTGATGAAACTAGTCGACGAAATGGGTGAACACGTCGGCGAAGCCATCCTCAGCAAGATGGAAGGCGATACCGAAGCCTGGGAACAACTGGCCGACGATATGATAGAGCGCAATGCGCATCCTATCAACGAAACCCGTCACTTCCTTCACGACCTCAATCGTTATCTCACCCTTAAAGAAGGACGTGAGTTCAAGAGGTCCGCCCTCAATATCAACACCTCATTTACCCAAGACGATTGCATCGCCAACAAGCTCGATCTCGAACTGCCCATGGCAGATTATTGCGACTTCCTAGCCACCCACCGATGCTATCTCGAAGCCCTTCGTTTGCCCATTGATTACGACACTTGCTCCTTTGATACTATCCGTCACATCGTATATGCCCAAGACAAACTAGCCAAAGGCGAAGGTGGCGTAACCCATGACGACATGCAGGAATTTCCCGATCCCATCCAACTCATCCAGACCATACGCACCAAGCGCGTGATGACCAGTGATGAAAGTTATTGGATAAAACGCCGCGAAGCCTACTTCTACGTCCAGTCCAAAGACTCTGCACATATACAACGAGGACATGAGATCTATATCGAACTCTACGAAAAAGTAGACCAACCCGACGACACCATCTCCTTTAATGCCGCTAGCGCCTATATCCATCTGAACCGCGTCAAAGACGCCATCAAGATCTACCAGCGCCTGCTGTTTACCTACGAAGAAAATGGTAAAAACCTCCTATACGTATGGCAAGGACTAGCCTGGGCCTACCTGTTTGATTGGCAACTAGACAAAGCCCAACAATACCAAGACCTCGTCGTCTCGAAAGAAGACAATGGTTATACAAGTCCCGAAACCGATGTCGTAGAAGCTGACGATTTGAGTCAATACTGCAAGGCCACCACCTTGCACGACAAAGCCGCCCTACAAAACATGCTCTATATTACCTTCTTTAGAGGAAAGACTAACCAGTTCCAAGCCTTCTTGGCACTGTATAAAAGCATCGAATTGGACAAGAAGAAACAAATAAAGATTGAACACACCCTAGTAGATGACTGCAATCAGTTGCTTCAGATCGATCAAGTCACCGAAGCTGATCTTGCTGTACTTCAAGATTTGATGGAATTGTAATCATTAGTTTTTACCTAGTGCAACATAAATAATAAGGGGTATGTCAAATCGTTTGACATACCCCTTATTGTATTCTATCTATCCTAATGATAGAGTCATTAAAAAGACAAGCATACTACCCAAATGTAAAGCTTACTACCCAAAAATCATTCGCGTAAGCCGCATTTTCACTGATGTTGTATATTTCTCTATCATCAGCATCAGGAGTAGAGAAATGCTTACAGAAGACAAAAGAGTGAGTACTTTTGTTTGTATAGTACACATTCATATTCATATGGGTCATACGAGATTCATAAAGCGCAAATGCTTGTTCATATGTCATTTGTTCTGCATTCATGATTTGTTGAATATAGGCTTCTCTTTGAGAAGTAGGATATCCCATTATCAAATCAACAGAATTATCTTCTAGTTGTGTTATTGTGATATCCATGATATATATTTCTGTAGGTCGAATCATCGCTGATTTGTTCATTGAATTTACATTCATCCATGTGTCATTTGATTTCGCATATTCATATACATACGCATGTCCTTCGTAAATATAAAAAATAATAAGCTCATTATCACCCGCTTTAAATACGGAGTACGAACCATTCATCTCTTTCAATGTATATGCCTTAGTACAAGGATTGTGATCCAATACATAGTTTGCGATTACTTGATTACTACCATTAGTTTGTGCATAATTTACTGGAGCATGCGCTTTAGCATCGGCATCAGCATCAGCTATCACCTGATTAATATCCACTTGCTGGCCACCGATTTCAAATGTATTACCTGATATAACTTGTACGAACTCGTTAGGTTCTACTAGTTTTTCCTTTGGATCATCATTGCTATCACAACTAGTTAGTCCTAGCGTTAAGCATGTACACAATAAAAAGATAGGGGAAATCTTACGCATCAATTTAGATACTTTCGATAATTGAAAATAATTTTTTCTCATAATTTTTTCGGATTTAATTAATAGTGTTAAGTTTTTGCTATACAAATATAGGCATAAATCCTAACTATACAGAACAATTACGAAAGAAAATGCACAAAAACAAACCACTAATTTAGAATCATCATCACCAAATCGCGCAATAGCGCACCATCTGTTTGATTGGCCGCCCCAATCCCCTTGCTACGGGCATCTGTGGTACGTATCATACTGATAATCTGCATCGTTTTCGTCCCAGAATACACCCGCATAGCCGCCACATAATCACGCGCCAGCCAGTCAGCCCGCAGTCCGATAAACTGCGCAACGCCCCGCTCATCTCTATGCGGCGCATAATAAGCAATCATCAGATTGCTGAAAAACTCAAATAACGTCCCCAGCAATAGCGGCAACACCAACGTCTTCGGATTCTGCTCGTAAAACAAAACGATACGCATCGCCGTCACCGCATCCTTCTGCACCAAAGCCCTCTGCAACTCAAAGGTATTGTACGTCTTACTGATCCCCACGATCTGCTCCACCAGTTCCGCCGTAATCTTCTTCTGCTTAGGTCCTAGCGACGTCACCAACTTATCAATCTCATTGGACAAACGCGTCAAATCCGCCCCCACATGATCCGCCAGCATCTGCGACGCCTTCGCATCAATCGTCACCTGACGTAGCGTACAGAAATTGGTAATCACAGGCCCCAAGTGATGCGGTTTCACCTTCTCACTTTCAAACAGCACACCGCCCGCCTTCTTAATCTCCGAAAAGATCTTCTTGCGCGCATCAATCTTCTTATGCTTATGGCAAAAAATCAAGACCGTCGATGGCATCGGTTTCTTGAGATAATCCCCCAATCGATCCAGATCCCTCAAGTTCTGCGCCTCCTTCACGATAATCACCGTGCGCTCCGCCATCATTGGATATCGTCGTGCCTCATTGCAAATATCCGCCGTCTTCCTGTCCGGCGTCGCATAGATCACCGTCTGATTGAACCCCTGTTCCTCAGGTTTCAGTAGATGCGACTCCGCCCAATTGGCCACCTGGTCAATATAATAAGCCTCCTCCCCGTGCAAATAATACACCGGAACCGACGCCCCCGATTGGAGCATCTTTATAATATCGCCACTCGTCAGAAATTTTGCTTGCTTCGCCATGCTGTATATATCACGAGAGCAGTCACGCCCGAATAAAAGACGTGACTGCTCTCAGGTTTTGGTAGAGCAAAGATACAAATTGCTCGGCAATCAGCCAAACTATTTGTCCCTCATATTTCTCATTGCGCGTTTGATGATCACATAACTCACCACAATCATCGCAGGCCACATCAAGTAGCCCAAAATAGCTCCCGTATATATCATATTCTAAAGGATTAAGTCATTCCACATCCCGACACCACACTAGTACGTGTGATTCGTTTCATCCTGCATCTCCGCCTCATTGATAGGCACCTTGTTGATACTCCGCCACGCATACACGATATACGCCAATACAAACGGAATAGCCAGCGACACATAACTCATCGTCACCAGCGTAAACTTGCTCGAACTCGCATTCTGTATCGTCAGCGAACTCTGCGGACTCGTCAACGACGGATAGAAAGTCGAATCGTTCAACCCCGCCAGCATAAACAGCATCCATACCGTGATCACCGTACCGATCCCCGTGTACCAAATCCCCTTGCGGCTACCCAGCCAAATCGTCAAACCGATCCCCATCAACACCAGCATCACCCCAGCGAGAAAGAGCACCAACACCACCGGCATATCCCATAGATTATGCCAATACTTATATGGTTCAGGAATCACCGTACCATCACTCACCACCGTATAGCCCGTATGCACCATAATGGCCGCACAAAATGCCAAGAAACACAGCACAAACGGCACCGCATTCAAGATCATCTGCTGCTTCGCACGCACCCTGATCGCCTCACTATCTATCGTATTGATAAAATACATCAACCCAAGCACCCGAGCCAAGAAAAACACCGCAAATCCCAAACAAAGATTGCGCCAATTGGCCGCCGCCTCCAATCCGTGTAGCGGATGATCCCACGTCATATGATTCATGATGTCCAGACTGAAGTTCGCCCCCGTAAAGAACGTCCCCACAGCCGTCCCAATCAAAATCGTGCCCACCAATCCGTTGAAAAACAGCAAGCCCTCATACGTCCTGCGTCCCAACCAATTGCCCGGTTTCGTGCGGAACTCATAGCTTACCGCCTGCACCACAAAAGCAATCAATATCAACATCCATACCCAGTATGCACCCCCGAACGACGTACTATAAAACAGCGGAAACGACGCAAAAAACGCCCCACCGAAAGTGACCAGTGTCGTAAACGTAAACTCCCATTTACGTCCCAGTGCATTGACCAGCATCGTCTTCTCCACCTCCGTGCGTCCCAGCGCGCCAAACAACGTCTGGCCCCCCTGCACAAACATCAGAAACACGAGTAGGGCACCCAGCAGCGACACGATCATCCACCAATATTGTTGTAAAGTCAACAAGTCCAATTGTTCAAACATCTTATTCTCCTCCATCTTTAGGTGAAACCTCCAGTTGCGCATCCTCTCCCTTCTTGATCTGCTTCAGCATGATACCGACCTCCGCAATCAGGAGTCCCGTAAAGACCACCCCAAACAGCACCGTCGTCATCACCACACTCATACTATCAATCTTCGTCACCGCCTGCGTCGTATTCATCAAATCCTGAATAATCCACGGCTGACGGCCCACCTCATTGACAATCCATCCACACTCACTGCAGATCCACACCAATGGGATACTCCACACCGCCGCATGCAGCAACAACCTATTTTTGTGCACCTTTCCTCGCATCACCAAGACAATCATCAAGATAAACAAAAGCGTAAACCAGAAACCCAAGAACACCATGATATGAAACGAATAAAACGTCATACTGATAGGCGGTACCACCGCCAAGACATTCTCCGCCTTATCGTCTGCAC
The DNA here is from genome assembly GCA_963668535.1 of Bacteroidaceae bacterium. GTDB lineage: Bacteria > Bacteroidota > Bacteroidia > Bacteroidales > Bacteroidaceae > F22. The sequence goes on along the minus strand of OY764867.1, from coordinate 68,357 downwards.
CCGCCTTATAATACGAGCCATACCCGAAATAGCGGAACGTCTCCTTCATCCACTTTTGATCCTCAAAAGGCCTACGCAATTGCGCCGCCTCCGGCATCCCCGCCAGCTTCGCCTCCTTGTACGCCAACAGCGCCTCCTGCGCCTCATGGCCACGACGTATCTTCTCCTGAGTCGACAAGATACCATGCGTAGGATCCCCATATAATAAATCCGTGATACCCGGCACAAAACTCTTACCATCCCCGTTGGTCAACCAACTCAACGCCTCTGGAATTTCCAGTGCGAAGACCATACCGTCATCCTGACCCGTATAGTCTCGCGTCGCCTTGTCCGCATCCCCCACGATACCCAGCGCCTTCAGCGGCACCGCATTGTACCCCTTGAAATGCGCCTCCATCGCCGCAAACTTCATCGGCTGATTTCTCGCCACATTTCTCGCCGTGCGGTCCCCCGTATAGATCGTAGCCAACGCCGCAATCAGTCCGAAGATACTCGCCATCAAGATACTCCGCTTCGCCAATATCCGTTCCCGATGATGCAACAGATACCATGCCGACACCCCAATCACAAAGACCGACGCCAACATATAACTCGACATCACCGTATGATTGAACTTATCCACCGCCGTATGCGACAAGAACACATCCCAGAAATTCACCATCTCATGGCGCGCCGTATCCGGATTGAATTGCATCCCCTGCGGATCCTGCATCCACGCATTGGCCACCAAAATCCACACCGCCGACAAGTTGCTCCCAATCGCCGTAAGCCACGTCGACATCAAGTGAAAGCGCTTGCTCACCTTATTCCAGCCGAAAAACATCACCGCAATAAACGTACTCTCCATAAAGAACGCCATGATCCCCTCGATCGCCAGCGGCGCCCCGAATATATCCCCCACAAACCAGGAATAATTACTCCAGTTCGTGCCGAATTCAAACTCCAGAATCAGTCCCGTTGCCACCCCAATAGCAAAGTTGATCCCAAATAATCGCATCCAAAACTTGGTGATATGCTTCCATTTAGCATCGCCTGTACGCACATACAGCGTCTCCATAAAAGCAATTAAGAAACTAAGTCCGAGAGTAAGTGGAACAAAAAGCCAGTGATACATAGCCGTGAGCGCAAATTGCACCCTCGACCAATCTACTAAAGCGGTAATGTCAGACTGCATCATAAACAATGTGTTAGTTGGTTATTGGTTTGGTTATCAAGACAAGGCTCTTGAACAAGTTATTTCTTTATAAGCGCATCCTCCTCCGTCGGCGTATCCACAATATCCTGAATCACCGCCTCCGTACGCTGCGCCTCCGTATCATAGCGCGTGCTAAGTGTATCATGAAAGAAAAACACCTTTAAGACCCCAAACATAATGATCAGCTTGATCACAATCACCGTCCACACGATGCGCCCCCAGCGAGGCATCTGGCGAAAACCATCGTAATATAATCGGAAGAATGGTAGCATAGTCTATGTAGTCAATAAGGTGTTAAACTTTATAATCGATTCAAATATAGTACATTTTTTTTGATTTGTGAGAAGAACTCGTAGAAATTATCCCTACAAAGCCCCACGTAAAAGATTAAAATGTCTATATTTACTGCATAAATTAAAAGGAACCCCTGTCATATGAATAAACAAACGATTCAGCTTCTTTCCCTCAGCATCCTATTGTTAATGCTTCCGCTCGTTCAGCTACACGCCCAAGAGGCGACCCCCATGACCATCTGGCGCATGACCCATCCCCTTCACCGCAGCGACATCAACCTGCTAGGCCCCGTCCAAGCAGTGCGCACCATCCGTGCCGAAGTCCAAGACCGTCCCCATCGCACCTTTTGGCAAAGCCATCTACCCCCAAAACTCCACTTTGACCGCCAAGGCCATATCATCGAATATCCCAATATACAAGCCCATTTTAGAGTAGGGGATTCCCCCCTGCCCAGTTGCACCTACACAGCAGGTCGTTTGACCCATATCCAGCGCCTTATAGAAGAAGGTGAACTCTATATCATCATCGATTTTGATTACACCAAGCCCCATATACTTGCCTATACCACCACCTATTATGAGAACGGCGTTTCCGTCAAAGAATACCTGCAAGACCATCGCGTACACAAGATAGTCCTTGAAGGAGGCGGTCCCATCGACGTGTATAGACACATCTACACGATTACCTACAACGATCACCACGATATCGCCACCATTCGAGGCACCTCCAGCGAGGTAGAAGGCCACGAGAGGAGCGAGCTCGACAACCCCAATAATCCCCAGTTGCACACCACCAAACAATCCTACACCTTTAGCTATATCTACGACAGTCATGGCAATTGGATCCAGCAAGAAGTCCACACCTTAGATACATTATTCAGCAGCATACAGCGAGAAATTACCTATTATCCCCAATAATATAATACAGTATCCCCTATATATAACACTCCCGAGCAATACAAATTGCCATATATTTGTCACAATCCTATGAATTTTGTCATATATACAAAAAGAAACGAGCATTTGTCTAGGTTATTAATCGTAAATTTGTATATTTGTCGAAGTTTAGATAAAAAGATTGTATAATTAACTAACAAATTAGAGAGGTATGAAACAAACAGCTATCAAATCACTACAACTAGGCCTATGCCTTACATTCGCACTAGCATGTTATTCTTGTCAAAGTACAAAGAAAAAAGCAGCTGAAAAAGCAGCTACAGAAATGACCGACTCAACAGCTACATGCTGCAAGGGCGATTCTACAAAGTGCGACTCAACAGCCACTACACCATGCTGTGGTGCTGATTCAGTAAAGTGCGATTCAACTGCTGCTAAGAAGTAAGCAGGTATTTCCTTACAAAGGAAGTCACGCCTCTGGGTACATGGTATCTAGGGGCGTGATTTTTTTATGTGATAAGAAAACAGCCCCTCATGCGCACAAATGTGACATTGAGGGGCATTTTTGTGTCAATATACCGTAAATTCCCACCAAATATCCCAAAGTGTCAAGTTTTTGTCAAGTATTTTCTGGTGAATTACTCAGTTAGATTACATAGTTTTGTGGCTTCACATAAGTCAATCTACAATGAAGCAGAAACTTTACAATTTATTGTACAACACCTCTTGGCTCGATCACAGCATCTTGATGCTGATCGTCTTTAGTGTGCTAGGCATTATCCTAGACACCATCCCTAGTGTACACCATGCCATAGGCAACTATATAAACATCTTCGATACCATTAGCGTCGTTATCTTCACTATGGAATATCTCCTTCGCATCGTTGTAGCAGATATCTCCCATCCAGCTCCCACCAGATGGCGTTCCATCCTACGGTTTATGACTTCCATGTATGGACTCATAGACCTTGTTGCTGTTCTGCCCTTTTACTTACCATTACTCTTTACAATCGACCTCCGATTCCTCCGAATGATACGTCTAGTTCGTATCCTTCGCATACTCAAGGTCAACCGATACAATAACTCCATGCATTTAGTGGGGAGTGTGATTAAAGAGAAGAAATATGAACTTCTCGTCACCAGTTTTGTGGCCCTTATTGTGATAATTATCTCCACCTTGTTGATGTACTCGCTTGAAGGGCCCGAGCAGTCAGGTGCCTTTCCCAACCTTTTTGCTGCTTTTCAGTGGACGCTCGGCACCATGGCCTCCATAGGAAGCAATAACCTATTTCCTACAACAGCCACAGGACATGTAATAGGGGGCATTATCGGTTTCTTTAGTATTGGACTTGTAGCACTTCCCACCAGCATCATTGGAGCAGGGTTTATCGAGCGTGTGGAACAAAAAAAGGTGCATAAGCAGCAGTATATAATCATCAAGGAGAAATTGATGCTGCTCCAAGATTTGTATGATGACGGAGTCATTTCAGAAGCAGAGCATGAAGAAGTTAGGCGTAAAATGCTAAATAAATTGGAATAATCATCTTATTATGTATGTAATTGCGAAAATATACAATAGAAAAGTCGATAATTTTTCTATCTTTGTGAGATTCTAATCTTAAATAATAAATAAATATGGATTTTAAAGATACCATTGCTCAGCTGAGCACACGAGTGAGCCAACTCAAGGGACAGATTAATACAGAAGAAGCAACAAAGAATGCTTTTATCATGCCCTTCATCCAACTACTAGGCTATGATGTATTTAACCCACTAGAAGTCGTACCCGAAATGGATTGTGATCTAGTAAAGAAAAAAGGCGAAAAAATAGACTACGCCATCATGAAAGAAGGCGAACCAATTATGCTTATCGAATGTAAGCATTGGGAACAAAATCTATCCTTACACGACAACCAACTCCAAAAATACTTCGTCGCATCCAAAGCCAAATTCGGAGTCCTTACCAATGGCGTCACATACCGCTTTTACACCGACCTAGTTGCCAAAAATCTGATGGACGAGACTCCTTTCCTCGAATTCAATATCGAAGACTACACAGAACACCAAGTCGATGCCATCAAGCAATTCCATAAATCATATTTTGACTTAGACAGCATACATAGTTCGGCCAACGACCTAAAGTATATGTCAGAACTAAAAGCTCAGATTAAGAATGAGTTTTCTAATCCTTCATCTGACTTTGTGAAGCTATTCGCACGCAAAGTATATGATGGCATGATTACTCCTCGTCTACTAGAGCAATTTACTACTTTAGTGAAGCGTTCTGTAGGTAACCATATCAACGATGTGATTTCTAACCGCTTGAATCAAGCGATGCAGTCGGAAGAGGGAACTACGCCTGTAAAAGTATTGGCTCCTGCAGAAGCTACTGATGCGCCTAGCGATGCAGCACCAGTGGAAGAGGTGTCTTCTCGAAAGAGTAATATAGATACGACTGAGGAAGAGCTAGAGGGCTTCTATTTAGTGAAATCTATCTTGAGAGGTGTAATCCCTCCTGAGCGTATTACGTATCGTGATGCGGTGTCGTATTTTGCTGTGCTTTTGGATGATAATAACCGTAAACCTATTTGTCGCTTGTACTTTAATAACTCGGATAATAAGCGTATTGCGTTGTTGGACGATGAGAAGAAGGAGACTAAGTACGCTCTTGAAAGTCTGGATGGGATTTATGAGTATGCTGAGGAGTTGAAGGTGAGTGTGGAGAGATTTAAGTAAAACTAAGTGAACTACAGATTGCTAACAATTTAAAACTATGAACTTATGAGTTATTTTGAACGACAACAGGAATTTGAGATGCATGATTTTTCAATTCATTACTTTGAAGGGAAATATAAAAGCATAACAACAGCATTGGAATTATACAACGAACTAAACTTAGACCATGCGGCTCTAAATGATTACGAAACCAAAGGAAAATCAGTATCTGAATCATGGGCACGTGCAAGAGAGTATGTTAGAGCTTTTAATTGGTATACAAATTCAGATCGCAGCATGGTTCCAGCTACATTTGACGGTAAAAGATTCGCAAATCATTACTTTGAGACTATAAAAATCATACTAAAAAAAATAGAGGAATGATACCACACTTATTTATTAAATATGCTTCTGATATACTTGCCAACACAGAAGGGAATCTAACTGGATCTATAATAGCCAAACTGTGCGTGGCTTATGCTGTGGAATACAACAAAAAAATTCCAAATGCAGAGTGTCCTTTTGAAGACATGAAAAACAAGAGAACTGCATTAAAAGAAAATTTGTTGTGCTTTAGCCCAGAACAGCAATATAAAATAATTCTAGATTTATGTAATCTTGATTACATGAGAGATCGAGAGGATGTTCAAAAACTAAAAATTCAATTAATATCTCGTTATGGTGAAAAACTTTCAACTCTACCAGACTATGTTAATGTTGAACTAATAAATGAAACAGTTCATTGGCTTCAAGAGTTTCAAGAATCATTCAACTTGTATAATCAAGCACTCGCAAAATATAAGAATAATATATTCGAAAGAAATACATTGGATGATTTGAGGTTGTCCTTTGAAAAGCTATTACAAAATATACTCAATAATAACGCTACATTGGAGAAGCAACGATCAAATTTAGGTAATTTCTTAAAAGAACAAGAGCAATCTTCTGAGCTAAGAAATGCGTTTACTCGATTAGTGGATTTGTTTGCAAAGTATCAAAATGAACACGTTAAACATAATAGTAAAGTAGCAGAGTTAGAAATTGATTTGATATTTGATTTAGCATCAAGCTATATGAAATACGTAATCAAAGTTTTCAAACAAAAAATATAATTACATCTTATGATTGATATTTTTGAAAGTGGGTATTTTAGGAATTTTGGAATCAATGATAGTGCAATTAATGATATTGTTAACGAATCAAGATCATTTTCAAGAGGGGAGATTTCCACTTATAAAACGACTGTGTTTTTATCACATAAACATTCGGATCTTGAAGAGGTCAAAGAAATAATAGGTTTTCTACGTTCAAGGTATAATATCGATATTTACATTGATAGTGAGGATTCTGCAATGCCTGATAGAACTTCACCTGAAACGGCAACAAGAATTAAAGCTATTATAGATAAATGTGATCGTTTTATTCTATTAGCAACAGATGATGCAATTGAATCAAAGTGGTGTAATTGGGAGTTAGGTTATGGAGATGCAAAAAAGTATAAGGATAAAATAGCTATTCTCCCAATCAAGAAAAAAAGAGGTTCAAATTTACTTTATAAAGGGAGTGAGTACTTAAACATTTACCCATATATATCAAAATATTTGGGCCACGAAAAATACACTGATAACACGTTAGTAAAAGCAGATTATTATGTCGTAACAAGGAATGCGAATAGTTCACGAACAATCACTTCATTATCGAAATGGTTCAAAAAATAAGGAAGATGATACTTACTAAAGATACATTTATTAAAAGCTTCTTATCTGAAATTACAGAAAACAATGCAGCTATTTTTGCTGGTGCTGGTTTTTCTCTAGCATCTGGAAGTGTAGATTGGAAAACACTTTTGAAAGACATGGTCACCGAATTGAATCTCGATGTGCATCGAGAAGATGATCTTGTAGCAGCAGCTCAATACTACGTGAATGAAACAGCTGGAGGAAAAAATGACATAAACCAATTAATAGCTAACAAGTTTCACCATGGTGTAGAGCCTAATATAAATCATGAAATACTTTCTAGATTACCAATATCAACATATTGGACAACAAACTATGATCAGCTTATAGAAAAATCTTTACGTAACGTTGGTAAAATCGTCGATGCAAAAGTAAGTACAGATGATTTAGCAATTACAATAAGAGGACGAGATGCGATTGTATATAAAATGCATGGAGACGTTGATCAGCCAGGTAACACAATTTTGATTCGTCAAGATTATGAGGAATATTATAGGACACACGATGCTTACATACGTGCGCTTAGTGGTGATTTAGTATCAAAGACATTTTTGTTTTTGGGGTTCAGTTTTGCAGATCCTAATCTGAACTATATTTTAAGTCGTGTTCGTGTTGAATTAAAAGATAACCCTAGAAAGCACTATTATATATTGAAGAGCGTGTGCGAAGATGAATATGATGTCGAAGATGAATACAATTATCAGCGTATTAAGCAACAATACTTTATAAATGATTTGAAGCGATATGGTATTGAAACACTGTTAGTCGATTCATATAGAGAAATCACTGATATTCTCTCTGAAATCGAGAGAATATACAGAAATAAGACTGTTTACATTTCAGGTAGTGCTGAAGAGTATGGAGAATTAGGTCCTGAAGCGTATCACAATTTTATTTCAAAATTAAGTGGAGCTTTAATTAAAGAGGGATGTAGAATCGTCACTGGTGTTGGTAAAGGAATTGGTGATTCTGTTATCTCAGGTGCATTAAATCAAATATATAATGTTGATAGACAACAGTTACATGATCAGCTTGTTTTGCGCCCATTTCCTAGAGGGAATTCGCGAGATAAAGCACTATGGGAATCATACCGAAGAGATATGATTAATTATAGTGGTATCTCTATTTTTCTCTTAGGAAACAAACTAAAGAGCGAAAAAATTGAGAATGCTGATGGAGTGTATAAAGAATATGAAATATCTGAAAAACAAGGTAATATACTACTCCCTATTGGTGCTACTGGTTATATGGCAGAAGAATTATGGAAAAATGAGAAACAGAAAATGTCAGAAACGAATCCCAGTAATTCTACCTATTTAGAGCATTTTGATGCAATAGGAAATTCAAGTCTAGCTTTAGACGAGATACAACATCACACAATAGAATTAATAAAACAACTAATAAAATAATTATATGGCACGCAATGTTTTTATATCATACAAATATTCCGAAGCTCGAGATTTGAGAGATAGAATAATTAGAAAGTTAGGTATACAAGGTCACTACTATCAAGGCGAAACTAGTCAATCACCAGATTTAATTGATTTCACAACTGAGACAATAAAGAGAAAGCTAGCTGATATGATGTATAAAACCTCTGTAACAGTTGTTATTCTCTCACCAAATATGAAAAGTAGCAAGTGGATTGACTGGGAAATAGAATACTCATTGAAGAATATTGTGAGACAGAATCGAACGTCTCATACAAATGGGGTAGTATGTGTAATCATGAAAGTTCATGGTACCTACGATTGGTTTAAATATTATTCACGAATGAGTGATGGCTGTAACAATACTTTTTATCACACACAATTAGTACATGATATAATCAATAATAACAGGTTTAATCAAAAGTCCAAAGTATATTCATGCATGACTTGTCAGAGTGTCAATGAGTTTTCTGGAAGTTTTATTTCTTTCGTGGAAGAGGATGTATTTTTGGCTAATCCAGATTTGTATATAGAAAATGCTTATGATAAAAGTGAAAATAATGGATTGGGTTATGATTTGATAAAACAAAGATGAAAAGAGACTCATTTGTGAAAAAAGAAAGCAGGTGGTTATATCATAAAACTTGCATTAATCTTGAGTGTGATTTCGGACACTGGTTTATTAAAAGGCATTGGGCCTTATTGCTTGTGTACAAATTAACAAAGTTGAAATCATTGGCTAGATTCATTGCATTCGTTGAAAAAACTGATTTTAAAAAGCACTATCTTAGGAATATAAAGCGATTAAACTATCAACCTATTTTTGATGAACATCTTTTAAATGTTGAAAGAACAATTAGAAGACTTGAAGAGTTTCCTAATCCATTGAAAAGTATTCGATTAAAATGTGCTCATGGCTTTAATAATGACCAAGCAACATCACTTAATGTAGTAAATCATGGTGACATTATTATTTCTGCAGGAATAGCGTATTATGCTCATTTGTGGGCGCGCTCTTTACAACTATTATTTACTATAAAAGAACAAGAAGCGCCTAAAATCAACTTGAAAGATAGGTTTTTGGGGTGGTACTCTAATAGGATGTTCCGCAGAAGCTGTGTTGCACATTTGCTTAAAGATCACACTAATGCTTTTTCGCTATTATTTATAATACCTGAAGATGATAGTTTGCTGTTTGGTATGGAAATTTTTGTAGTAGCACACGAATATTCCCATCTGCTTTTGCATGAATATGGAGTAAATCGATTTTCTTTAAATAAGTACTATAGCTCAGATTTATTACCAGAAATCTTGGCCAACGAAGAAAATATATGTGATGCTATATCGATGATAGTTTTAGCTAACATGATAGAAAATGGAAGGTATTATTTGTATGCACCTTGCATATTCTTTGCAATACTATCATATATTATTACTTTTAAGAAAGGGCAAGAAACTGAAAGCAATAGCAAAAGAGAAGTTTACTTGGAACGATTAATGAATGAATTGTCTCCAATTAATGAGTTCGTAAAATTAGATTCTTGCCTAAATGATGTCTTCAATATAAATAGAAAAAGAATAAACAGAACATTTCAATGGAAAAGAAGGCTTTTCAACTACTTCATCGGAATTGTATCTGATTTGTATGAAATTACTAATAATGAATAGATTAACAAATTATGAGAGAACTATTGAACGAGAATGATGCTTATAGTTACTATAACTCACTTCTTAATAAAAATGTGGATGATGCATTTTGGTATAAAAAACTTGGTGAGGAAGTCTTAAATGAAAATCGATTAAACAACTTACAAAGTTTAGATGGTCCATTTGGGCATAGTGAACTTGATGGGGGATTTTTAGAACAAAAACTACTAAATAGCCTTGAGTCTTTTGAATCACCTGATGAATTAAATGATGGATTAGCTAATGAATTAGATGATGAAGAAAAGGAAGCCATAGGTGTCACTTATTTTGAAAGTGCGAAAGAAAAGATTTTTAGTTTAATCTGCAATGGTAAAGAAGTTAATAGTAAAATTGCAGATTTGATTAATGGTAACACTAGAGAAATATTTCTTGCGATATATTTAATTTTATCCAAAAGCACAGAATTTAGTAACGGAGGAAATCTTGTTATTGCTATGACTGCGCTTATATTAGAAAAAGGGCTAAATAAATTTTGTTCATTAAATAACTAATAATTAAACCTCTTAGCCTTGTACGATAATAAAGAGTGCGTGTCTAGTCTATCATGAACTGTATATGTGCACTTAGAGGAAGAGACTGTAAAGCCATGTAATGTGCAAGTAAAAAGCCCCTTATTTGTGCAACGTAAATGCATCATATTAAGTGCTTCCCCCTCCAAAAAAGAGGCAATCTATTTGTGTCCCCGATACCTAAATGGGTATTGGTATGTAAGCGGATGAAATAAAAAGTCGTTTGATAGCTGAGGGTGATTCTTTTAGGAAGATAGCACGTCTGCGTTGGGAAAATTCGGATAATTGCAGTGCCAAATAATACGAATTTTCACTATCTTTGTTCACTAAACAATCATTTACTCGAAATGCTCAATGACTTCTTCACAAATATACTTCAAGGATTTTTTACCACAATCTGGTGGTTAGCCCTCATTATAGCCTTTATCGTCCTAGTCGACAGAATAGGAGTGTACCGCCAAAAGCGGGCACGCAAGCGTCGAGGTGTAATATACACCACTTGAAAGTAATGAGTATGCAGTTTACCAAGATAGATTAAAAAAATATACTGGTGCAGGTGCTTTTAAATCAGGCGAATTTTATTCACAAATGCAAGATAATCTTAAAAGAGGTGTTATTATTCATCATGGCTCGTTACCATTACATATACGGCAGGTTTTTGAAGATTATACAAAGAATAAGTTATGTAGAATCTGTTTTGCTACTTCAACATTAGTTCAAGGCATTAATATGCCTTTTGATGCAGTTGTTATAGATAGGTTTGAAAAGAGTAAGCCTCTTTCTGTAATGAATCTTATTGGACGAGCTGGTAGATCAAAAGCAGAGAATAAGCTAGATGTTGGCTTAGTTGTTTTCAGAAATAACACTGCTATGTCATCTTTACGAACACTATTTAGAAATAAAGTTTCTATAAATGAGTCTTCTATGTTGGATAATAATGTTGAACTGGATTTAAACTTGACTGAATTTAGTCGTGCAATTATTGAAGATGATATTTTTGATGAATATAATTTACCTAAAGCTCAAGTAGAACGTCTTTCAACTGAAAAATTTCAAGCATCTTTATTGAGTCAATTAGTAGAATTACCTGTCGAGTTTAAGTTCAAAGAGTATAATGTCCCCCTATTTTAGGGCCACATATACCCTCCTTTAAGAAATGGTTCGTCCACTTGATAGGTTAACATTGTATACTGTCCCCCATATTTCGGATCATTCGCAAAGAAAGGATATTTTTCGACCATTATTATAACAATGCTTGTTTCAATAGTTCATTTTACAGTTTCCTTCTAGGGCTTTCCACCCTTCTTTTCAATAGAAATTATGCCTTTACAAAGAATTCCCTTACCTTTGTAAGACCTAAATATTTACCCCCATGTTCCAAGACATACTATCCAAACTTTTCAGTGGCTTCATTGCCACAGCCATATGGTTAGCCCTCATTATAGGCTTCATAGCCCTTGTTGACTATACAGGGAAAGTGCGGAATAAGAAATCTAAAAAGAACAATAACAACGACAACGAATCAGACAATAACGAGACAACCGATCCACTTGAAGTGTCCGACTATGAGAAGATTAATATCGCTCTGCACGAACTTTCTAAGATACTTTCAGAGTCCAGATTCTGTTCTTATACTGATATCCAAACGTACCAGGAGAAGTATCAGGATTTGTATAAAAAGTCCAAGAATTCACCCCTCATACACATCCCTGTAGAGCAGAGAACTAACTGTGTCGAATTCATAAAGAAATATACCAATGCAGAAAAGCTCAGAAAAGAAAGCAACGAAAACTTTAAGCGTGAAGAGCTGAAATTTCAGAAAGACTACTTTGATACTCTTTTCAGTCATCCATTGAGTGATCAACAACGAGAAGCCATTATAACCAATGAAGACAATGTCCTAGTTATCGCTGGGGCAGGGTGTGGTAAGACTACAACTATCGTAGGTAAAGTGAGATATCTACTTGAGCAGCAGCGTGTAGATCCGACAAGAATCTTACTGGTTACTTTCACTCGAAATGCTGCGAATACTCTCAAGAAAAAGATTAAGAATAGCCATGTGCACGCCAGTACGTTTCATTCACTGGCTATGGATATTATAGGTTTGCATAGAGGCACCAAACCAACGATCACTGCTACTACATCGATACGAGCTGCGTTTAACGACGTCAGAGCTCAGAAACCTAACTACATTCGTCACCTCAACTTGTTTTATTTGTATTACCTCAAACCCACACTGGGCGATTTTGATGCTAAGACTAGTGTGGATTATTTCCGTGAACGAAAGAAGTACGGAATACGATGCGCTTTCAATGATATGGACAATAGACCCATATACACACGTAGCGAGGAGGAGAATATACTTTGTAATCTATTGACTCAATATGGCATTCAGTTCCGCTATGAGGAGCAGTACCAAGTAGACACATCCAATTCTGCCTATGGTCGATATTACCCCGACTTCTCCATCTACTATTATGACCATAATCGTAAAAGACAACGTCTGTACCTAGAGCACTTTGGTATCGACAAGAATGGTCGTGTGCCTAGTTGGTTTGGTGATGGTTACCCAGGTGGCTGGCATGAAGCCAATAAGAAGTACAATGCGGGTATTCAGTGGAAACGTGGTGTACATAGGAGATACAAAACCAAGTTGATTGAAACGTTTAGTGCCGATTTTAAACACAAAACTTTAAGAAAGAGACTTTTTAAAGCCTTAGATAAGCATGGTGTTCCATATAAAGAACGCAGTGCTACGGAGCTAAATGCAATGATCAGTAAGCGAGATAAGCAGTGGGAGGGGAGTATCCTCAATTTGATTGAGACATTTATTGCCCTGCTTAAATCTAGCTTACAATCTCTTGAAGATATCAGAAGACTCATTGAAGCAGAAGTCGATACCTACACAAAAGATAGAAATCTCTTTTTGTTAGATCATATCATCGCACCAGTTTATACTCGTTACACCGAAATTATGCGTGCAAAAGGTGAATCTGATTTTGCCGACTGTATTATTGATGCCACAGCCATCAATCTCGATCGACCTATCAGTACCTACGATTATATTATCATCGACGAGTTTCAAGACACCTCTATCGATAAGTATAAGTTTATTCAGTCTTTGCGGGAGCATACTTCTCACGTGTATTGTGTAGGAGATGACTGGCAGTCTATTTATCGTTTTGCAGGAAGCGATATAGGCCTCTTTAGAGATTTTGAAGAGTACTTCGGATACACCGAAAAGTGTAAGATTGAAACGACTTACCGATTCGGTAATCCGCTGATTGATGTATCCTCTATGTTTATTCAACAGAATCCTAACCAGGAGACCAAACGGATTCAGGCAATAAAAGGCAACAAAACAGAATTTGTGGCCATCCCTTTTGTGCAAGACGACGATAACATCAATTTCCGTACAGAACTGCAGAAAGTATTCGATACATTTCCCACAGACGATAGTGTGCTTATCCTAGGACGCTATAACTTTGATATACAAAGGTTTAACGGGGCACCATTTATTGTAGACGATAAGTTCAATAAAATCAAGTACAAAGGTCGCGCCTATGAATTTATGTCAGTACATTCTGCCAAAGGGCTAGAAGCTGACCATATTATCATTGCAAACTGCGATACAGGTATCTACGGATTCCCATCCAAAGTAGCAGATGACCTTATTCTGAACTATTTGTTGAGTGAGGCTGATAGCTACCAGTACGGTGAGGAAAGACGCCTCTTTTATGTGGCTATGACACGAGCTAGAAAGAAAGTCACTTTTGTGTATGACCAAGACAATTACTCTGTGTTTATGAAGGAGATTGTTCAGAAGCTCTCACAGTCTTCAAAGCTTTGTCCTAGATGCCAAGATGGGGAATTGTATGTGTATCGTGAGGGGTATCGTAAGAATGGTGATCGGTATAAGCTGGTGAAGTGTAATAACACGAATGCTGGGTGTGATTTTAAGAGGTTTGATACGTATCGTGGGAATGTGCCGAAGTAGAGATACTGAGTCTTATATTTTATATATTTATGAGGCTTCAAAGATATGCATTACATCTATAATTAGAATATGAACAAACAAAACCATTTTACAATTCTAGAAGTCATTGACAGATCCACGGGAATAGTCCTAGAAACAGACGAGATTCTAGAGTCATATGGCACATCTTTCATGACTATTTCGCAAAAGAAAGATGAAATTAGTGACGCTATAAAAAAAGGGCAACCATTATATCTTTGTGCATCTTGTCGTCAACCAGTTTTTTTAGCTGGCGGTTACAAAGGAGTGAGGCGTAAGGCGTTACATTTTAGACACAAAGAAAAACACGAAGAATGTATTTATTTTAATGGATATGATGTGCTGACCCCTGATGAGGTTAATCGTATAAAATTTCATGGATTACCTGAGAGTGAACTACACAAGAAACTCAAAGGTGTGCTTAAAGAAATCTTAGAAGGCGAGGGGTACAAGGTTGAAGTGGAGAAGAGTGTATCACTCATTCGTGAAATTAGTGGTGAGAAGATTGCATATCAAAAATTGAAGAAGATTTTTCGTCGACCTGACGTGATGGCTACTCGTGATAATCACAGTGTCGTCTTCGAGGTGCAGTTATCCTCTACTTCATCTGAAGTGATTCGGGAGCGTACTCGCTTTTATAAAGAAAAGAAGAAGCATATTATTTGGATTGTAGACTCTTTAGATGTTGAGACTGATAATATCTCATTTACTCAAGCTGATATACTTGGAGCAGCTAACTGGAATATCTTTCAATTAGATGAAGAGATGATAGCACAATCACGCAGTGAGCATAAACTATATCTCAAATGTTGTTTTTGGAAACCAGTAATAAAGGACGATACAGTCAGTTATGAGTGGGACTCAAAGGTTGTCACGCTAGAGAATTTAGTCTATGGTGGTGAATATCAGACATATTATTATGATAGTGCTACAAAAGCAAAGGAATGTGCCCAAACTTTGGGGGTAGATTGTGCTGAATCATCTTTTATCCCTTATAAGTATAATGAAGGGTTGAAATTGGATTTGCTTTGGGAACGTTGTGTAGGCTTAGAGTCTTTTTTTTATGCCTTATATGCCTTTGATACTTATAGTATTGCTGAACAGTGTATGCCTTATATTAGGCGATTTATAGATGGTAACTACAACGATTCTGATTTAGGCAAATTGGTGTACTTGTCTTTCATATATAAGCTATCTAAAGATGTCGATGATATTGAATTGCAAGATGAATATCGCCGCCTATTAAGTAACTACAATAATGTATTTTTTCTAGTGCGGTTGACTAGTTATAAGTTTGGTCGAGATGTGCTACTTCTCGCTCGCGATTTGAAAGTTTTGACTAGTGACTTTTTACTTACTCAGTCTTCTTATGCACATCTAATCTTGTCTTTGGTTAATTACTATAATTGTAAGGATGTTGTTGGGGACTTGAACTATACTGAGTTAATGAAATGCAGCCATAATGAGCACTCTTTAGATCGAGATTTAGATGACTTAGCCATAGTGCTTTTTCAGTCCATAGAACGTAGCCTTTTAGAGCAGAATATAACTGGTAAGTCCGCTCAACTGGATTTAGACAAAATTTTTGCTTTGCCCTATGACGTGTTTCAATTTATCGAAGCTCTCAAGCCCTATGACACAAAGCTTATCACAAGTATGAGTCATCGTTATATGGAGGATTTTGATAGTCTTACGACTTATATGGCATTGCAGACTGTTTACTCACCTAGTGATATTGAAAAGATCCTCTTTTTAGTATTCGTCAATAGAGTCTATCAACAAGTAGGTGATAGAGATGATCTCAAACTATTTAGAAATCAGCTGAATAGCAAGTCTGTCATTGGGCTATTGGTTAAGCTAGTGAGTTTAAGGTTTAATAAAGTAATTGGTAGTCATTGCTCTAACGTAGGACTTTTAACAAAAGAACTGTATAAAGACTATAGTGTATATTCCCATATTATCATGGGTATGATGGATAGGTATGGATACAGTCAAGAATTGAAAGAAACTTACAAGAAATTATCTTTGGTGGTTAAAGGTGGGTATATATATCATGATTTGGATGATTTGGTGAAAGTGGTATTAAGTGCAAAGTCGGAGACTGTACTAAAGAATCGCTTGTGATGTGTAATAACACGAATGCTGGGTGTGATGTCCACGTTCGTTATAATGCTTCGCAAACTACGCGAGCTTCATTTTTTAAGCGTGTTTCAATTTCATGAAAGACACTTATAGGAACTTGTGCTAATGTAGAATTTTTTGAAAACTCAAAGACAATGTCCGTACCTGAATTTGGTTCATATGTGTATGATTTCCACTATGGTACTTGGTGGTAGAAATTATATATTCAACTAAATAATACTGGTTCCTTGTGGCTTTAAATCTGCGAGGAACCAGTTTATTTTGTTATCTTTGCTTTTATCAAATATACACTATAAATCAGAACGCATGAACAACTTCAACCAAACCACGATCGATTATATCTATGCGCAAATCGAGGTGTTCAACGAAGACTTCAAGCATGCAGCAGATATCTTGCTACAAAAGCCAGATATAGAGACGAAAAAGCACCTGGCGATCCGTCTAGCTAGGCAGTACGAGATGCTCGGCGATTATCAAGGGGCATACTATTGTATGCAGTCCGCATATATCACTCAAATGGAAATTTGAGCGGAGTTACCGCAGGATGATAAGGTTTGTGGGCAACCTTGGAGATACACTCTATACCTTTGACATGCAGGATATAGCTGTCGACTACAAAATAAATCGGTATAGCGCATACCAAGCGATAAGCGCTGCCGTGCCGTATGACAGGGATTTGCAATTACTCTATCTGGAATCGATCAAAGATCTAGCTGAACTATACAAAGACTGTGGAGAGATGGAGAAAGCATTGCAGTATGGACTGAAATGTAAAGACCTCGCCACGGAGTTGCAGGCCGCTGAGCAAGAGGACAAAGAAGTGCTGCAGGCCATGTATCATATATATGATTTTTTTTATAGTGTGATTATTTCGTTTTAATAATCTCGTAACAGGTACCTCAACACCTACTCCTGTATCACACAAGAAATCAGCACCTCCACTAATATCGGCATTACATAATACAACATGCAGGGTAGTCGCATCTTCTTGTATCTTGCTTTGTGTTGCTCGTAGGTCATGGCATCGGCCTCCTCCTGAAGAGACTTGAAGTAGCCCGTTCTTACACCATAGATCATAGTGCTGAGAGACAATAGAAATAAGCTGACTAATAACGTTGCATTAAATTCCTCACTAACTGGATGTTTCAATCGGGCCATAATAGAGCATGGAATTAGGAAGGGAAATAGCATATTGACCCAGATAAGGGACCAAGTTTTTGTATAGATGTCCCACATTTGTATCTTTTTCTCTCGAGTGATATTCATCGACATTAATCCTTTGACTGCCACTGTCATGTACCGCAACACAAGTTTGTAAAGCATAGTATTTGTTTTTTTCTGTAATGATATCAAGACCTTTGGAGGGAGCCTGATGGACGTATCCTCCTAAAAAAGGCAGACAAATATACTATTTTTTGTACTTATAGGGAAATCTTTTTCGATAAACGTTGACTAGTTATGCAACTAACACAGTAGATTCTACCAAGCCAGATATAACTCTAGGTGTGGCTACCGCCACGATAATTATTCTTCAACCACTCAGTCGCTACGCGCCAGCTCGCCACTCTTTTGCGAGCAGCTGTCCAGCGTATTGACCTATGCAGTGTATTTACCTATCCAGAAGCCCTCTGCATAGCTCCTCGCCAAAGAGTGGCGAGGTGGCCCAACGGGCCGGAGTGGTTGACAACACAGGACTAGTTGACAACTCAACAACACAGTAGTGGTTGATAATATAGGGGTGGTTGATAACACAGTAGATTCTACCAAGCCTGATATAACTCTTGGTGTGGCTCTGCCACGATAATTTTTCTTCAACCACTCAGTCGCTCTGCGCCAGCTCGCCACTCTTTGGCGAGCAGCTATCCAGGGTATCAACCTATGCAGAGTCATAACTCATCCAGAATCCCTCTGCATAGAATAATACCCAGAAGCATCCTGCATAGTTCCTAGCCAAAGAGTGGCGAGTTTTCCAAAATAAAAGGGCCAGAATAGGGGAATTATATGTGTATCGTGAGAGGTTTCTACACTTTCCTCCCACGATGCGCATATTTTTTCGATAGAATTAACTGCACCTTTAATTGGCGCTGTATACATATTTTCCCCACTTATTGTCTTTCTTCTCGCTTGATCGCATCAACAAATAAAACAATGTGAGTGACCCAACTAATGGTACAAATGAAATCAATGACCACCAGCCTGATAGACCTGTGTCGTGCAAGCGACTAATAGTCACGGGGTTAATTGGGAGGAGGCCAACACAAAAGCATATGATTGGAGTTAGGTAAAATAGCCGAGCCGAATATTCTCCGTTATGCATTATTATGTTGGTCACAATGACCATACTTGTCACGATTCCTACATAAAATAAGTAACTGACTAAGAACAGACGGGGAGTACAACGTCCTTTAGATGAAAAACAAAACATAGTTGTACCTTTTGTACTTTTTTTTTCAATCATAACGAGATATTTTTTATTTGTGATTTATGGTACATTCAACAACAATTAATGTACACAATGTTCTATATTGCAAATATAGTCAATCGCTTAAAAAAAACAAAAAAAGCACAGACAAATAGTTTGCTTTTTGCATCTTTCAAAGCTTCTTGCGTAGTCATATCTATACGTAAAGAGTCTATTTCTTGCAATAAATTCCAAAATAACAATCCCACCGTGAGATAATTTCACTATATTGCATCCTATATAGACAAAACATATGTGCTCCCTCGCCAGTTGCGTTTTACTGGCGTTGAGTACAAGTCATACCTACTTATTTATTCATATAATAAACAAAATCATGAATTCTCACTTTATCATTACCACCACAGACGTGGTGCAAGGCGCCGAGTCGGTCGAGTATATCGACGTGCTCAACGTCAATCTCGTTATCGGTATCAATGTCTTTGCCGATGCATGGGCCTCATTGACCGACTTCTTCGGAGGCAAATCACAGACCTATCAGCGCAGACTTAAACAGATGTATGATGAGGCTCAGGAAGCCATTATCCGAGAAGCCAAAGCCAAGGGAGCCAATGCAGTAGTAGGGTACTCCGTTGATTTTGATGAGATCAGCGGCAAGGACAAATCCATGCTGATGCTTACGGCCACAGGCACGGCTTGTGTGGTGAAATAAGCCGCCGTAGGGGGCTAGAGTACGAATCCTAGTTTATCCTTTAATCATTGTCAGAATCATCTTAAATGGTTTAGGTGCATTCAGAGCGTGAGGGATATTCGCAGGCATCAGAATCATATCACCTGCCACGATTGTATTTGACTCTCCCCCGATAATCACTTCTGCTTCGCCGTCAATCACATGAACTAGGGCATCAAATGGCGCACTATGCTCACTTAGACCCTGTCCTTCGTCAAAGGCAAATAGTGTCACATTGCCCGCTTCGCTTTTTGTCAATTGTTGACTTACGATACCGCCATTTGAATAATCAGATAGGTTTACTGGTGTAAAAGCTACACCTACTTCAATGCTTGTTTTAGCCATAATCTTTCTATTTAGTTGTATCTCTTAGTGCAAAGATACGTACAAAGAATCAGATTGTTTGTCACAAAGGTGACATCTGGTGTGAATAGCGCTTGACTTGTCCACAATTCCCCTGCATAGGACAATACCCAGAAGCATTCTGCATAGTTCCTCGCCAAAGAGTGGCGAGGTGGCCCAACGGGCCGGAGTGGTTGATAACAGGGGAGTGATTGATAACAGGGGAGTGGTTGATAACACCACAACACAGGAGTGGTTGATAATGCAGGGTATTTTCCACTCAGCAGATATAACTCTTGGTGTGGCTATCGCCACGATAACCTCTCTTCAACCACTCAGTCGCTCCGCGCCAGCTCGCCACTCTTTGGCGAGCAGCTGTGCAGGGTATTAACCTATGCATAACATTGACAGCTATCCAGTGTATTAACCTATCCAGTGTCTTGACCTATCCAGTGTCATAACTCATCCAGAAGCATTCTGCATAGTTCCTCGCCAAAGAGTGGCGAGGTGGCCCAACGGGCCGGAGTGGTTGATAACATAACACCACAACACAGTAGTGGTTGACAACACAGTAGATTCTACCCAGCCAGATATAACTCTATGTGTGGCTACCGCCACGATAATTTTTCTTCAACCACTCAGTCGCTCCGCGCCAGCTCGCCACTCTTTGGCGAGCAGCTGTCCAGGGTATTTACCTATGCAGAGTGTTGACCTATCAGCTCTATGTGTGGCTATCGCCACGATAATTTTTCTTCAACCACTCAGTCGCTATGCGCCAGCTCGCCACTCTTTGGCGAGCAGCTATCCAGTGTATTTACCTATGCAGAGTGTTGACCTTTCCAGTGTCATAACTCATCCAGAAGCATTCTGCATAGTTCCTCGCCAAAGAGTGGCGAGGTGGCCCAACGGGCCGGAGTGGTTGATAACATAACAACAACACAGTAGATTCTACCCAGCCAGATATAACTCTATGTGTGGCTGTCGCCACGATAGTTTTTCTTCAACCACTCAGTCGCTCCGCGCCAGCTCGCCACTCTTTGGCGAGCAGCTATGCAGGGTGTTAACCTATGCAGTGTATCAACCTATGTAGCGTCTTAACCTATCAGCCCTATGTATTAAGTAGTGAGAGTGTACATATAGAAAAATGCCGTGAAAATTTCACGATACGATAATTCTTTCTATATTTGCAGCAACTCAAAAATTATAAATAAAAAAAATAATGCTCATCCGTTTACTTTTCAATAATGTACTATCTTTTAGAGATGGTACAGAATTTAATCTCTTACCCAATCCAAGAAAAAAGAGATTAGGACATCATGTGTATCCTAATTTGGGCATACCTGTAGTTAAAGCTACGGCTATTTATGGAGCTAATGGGGCAGGGAAGTCGAATATATTAAAAGGGGCCAGATTGCTTAAAGATATCGTATTGGAGAAGGACTTCATTACTGAGTATAATGTATATAATGAGTCTAGATTTCTACTTCAAGAAAATAAAAAAGATCCAATGTCTTTTGCTGTAGAATATTCTATTGAAGGTGATGTTTTTTTATATCATATAGATGTGTTACGTGATAAAATCACAAAAGAAGAATTGTACCATATACAGCCTGATGGGGATGATAACCCTATATTTATAGCTGAAGTAGGTCTTGATGGAAATCGGTCACTACGTGTTTTTGAGGACAATGGTGTAGAAAATTCAGAGTATGTTGATGAAAAGACAATTACGTTTTTGAAACAAAATCCTTCTTCTTCTGTGATGAGTTTGCATACTACATATCCGATTTTACGAGGCGAACTGGTTGAAAAAGCATATAGTTGGTTTAAGAAGGGCTTATCTGTAGTCTCTTTAAGTACACTTAGAGAGGGGTTAGTGGAATTGATGGATACTAATGCCTGGTTTCTGCAATTTAGTAATGATATTACAACAACTCTGCTTTCTGACATCGGGGCCTTGCATATAAGAACTCGTAAGTTAAATGAGTTGTCTCAACGAGAGAAAGACTTAATTATGGCTACTCATAGAGGAACAGAAGAATGGCCTTCAACGATATTGTATAGAAAAAATGGTATAATACCTACACTAGCTGTTTCTGAAAAAGAGGGTGAACTCATTGCTAAAGATCTTGTTCTTAGCCACAAAGGGCCTTATGGATACACCTGTGATATGACATTAGACAGCCAATCTGAAGGAACAAAACAATTGATAGCCAAGATGCCAGCGCTTGCACAAGCTTTTCTAGCAGATACGACAGTATTTATTGACGAAATAGAAAACGGCTCACATCCTCTATTGATTCAGCAACTCTTGCAGATATTTCTAGATAAAAAAGACACCAAAGGTCAACTTATCTTCACCACACATGAAGTACTTCTTTTAGATCAAAAGCATATTCGTGCCGATGAAGTATGGTTTGCTGAAAAAGAAGAAGGTTGTTCTAAGCTATATTCTTTGAATGACTTCAAAGAACATCAAACGATAGATATTGCCAAAGGCTATTTGAATGGCCGATATGGTGCCATCCCATTCTATAGTGGTGAAACAGTTCTGAACACGCCAACAGAAGACGAGGAATAGTGCCATGAGTTTCGAAGATTTGCTTAAGAATAGAAGAAACTCAAAGAAGAGTGTGTATCGTGAGGTCAAAGAAGATTTCAGGAGCAAGCGTAGAAAGGAACTAGATATGGCTCCTGAAGATGAACTAGAAGATATCTCTGAAGAAATAAAGCAAGTCTATTCAAACGATATCATTCGTGTCGTATTAGAAACATTTGGTGAGAATCTTTTGACTCAAAAAGAGACTTTAGATAAGGATTGCGCCATGTGCATCATTATTAGTGGTGGAGAAATCCGTGAAAAGGCTTATTTTAAATATATAATAGAGTACCCAAAAGTGTTTTCTAGATTAAGAATCTCTGTCGTTACTGGTACCGATGAACTGCATCGCATACTTCGTACAGCCAACGAAAAACAGGGTAAATTGGATACGCTATTAGAGAGTGAATATGGTGATTTGATTGAAGAAGATATCATCGCTATCGTAACAGATGTGGATGTCTTTAGAGCATCTATCCTAGAAGTCATGCCTGCATGCAAAGAAAAAGGGTACGAATTTATCATTAGCAACCCCTGCTTTGAAACTTGGTTGTATTATCATTATTTCGATAAGCCACCAGAAAATTTTGGTCCATTTGAAGTCCATAAAATAAGCGGTGAACTCAAAGACTATCTTGGTCCTCAGGAAGATAAATCCAAAGAAATTATTCCAGGAGGAGTAAAACCAGATAAAGATATCTTTAATTACGAACAAGCTATAACAAACTCCAAAGCCAACTACAAAGAAGATTCAGATGGCATCCCAGAACTATTCTGCACCCAGATGCACGTCCTAATCGAAAGATTGAAACCCTATTTTGAAGAAGGGCTCAAGCAAATTGTTCAATATGAAGCTGAAAAGGCAGCTAAGTATAAAAATCAGAATAAATAAAACAACTCATCCAGAAGCCCTCTGCACAGGACAACATCCAGAAGCCCTCTGCATAGCTCCTTGCCAGAAGCATCCTGCATAGTTCCTCGCCAAAGAGTGGCGAGGTGGCCCAAAGGGCCGGAGTGGTTGATAACATAACACCACAATACGGTAGATTCCACTCAGCAGATATAACTCTTGGTGTGGCTATCGCCACGATTATTTTTCTTCAACCACTCAGTCGCTTCGCGCCAGCTCGCCACTCTTTGGCGAGCAGCTGTCCAGTGTATTAACCTATGCAGAGTCATAATCTGTCCAGTGTATCAACCTATGCAGGGTCATAACTCATCCAGAAGCCCTCTGCATAGGAAAATATCCAAAAGCCCTCTGCATAGCTCCTCGCCAAAGAGTGGCGAGGTGGCCCAACGGGCCGGAGTGGTTGATAACAGGGGAGTGGTTGATAACACCACAACACAGTAGATTCCACTCAGCAGATATAGCTCTTGGTGTGGCTATCGCCACGATTATTTCTCTTCAACCACTCAGTCGCTACGCGCCAGCTCGCCACTCTTTGGCGAGCAGCTATCCAGGGTATTGACCTATGCAGAGTCATAATCTGTCCAGTGTATCAACCTATGCAGAGTATTGACCTGTCAGCTCTTGGTGTGGCTGTCGCCACGATAATTTCTCTTCAACCACTCAGTCGCTACGCGCCAGCTCGCCACTCTTTGGCGAGCAGCTATGCAGGGTGTTAACCTATGCAGAGTCATAATCTGTCCAGTGTATCAACCTATGCAAGGTCATAACTCATCCAGAAGCCCTCTGCATAGGAAAATATCCAAAAGCCCTCTGCACAGCTCCTCGCCAAAGAGTGGCGAGGTGGCCCAACGGGCCGGAGTGGTTGATAACAGGGGAGTGGTTGATAACACCACAACACAGTAGATTCCACTCAGCAGATATAGCTCTTGGTGTGGCTATCGCCACGATTATTTCTCTTCAACCACTCAGTCGCTACGCGCCAGCTCGCCACTCTTTGGCGAGCAGCTATCCAGGGTATTGACCTATGCAGAGTATTGACCTGTCAGCTCTTGGTGTGGCTGTCGCCACGATAATTTCTCTTCAACCACTCAGTCGCTCCGCGCCAGCTCGCCACTCTTTGGCGAGCAGCTGTCCAGGGTGTTAACCTATGCAGTGTATTGACCTGTCAGCTCTTGGTGTGGCTGTCGCCACGATAATTTCTCTTCAACCACTCAGTCGCTTCGCGCCAGCTCGCCACTCTTTGGCGAGCAGCTGTCCAGTGTCTTGACCTATCCAGCGTATTGACCTATGCAGGGTATTAGCTCGACAGCTTGATAATCTATCCAGTGTGATGGTATTCCTGCATTGTTCTGCACCCAGATGCATGTCCTAATCGAAAGATTGAAATCCTATTTTGAAGAAGGCTCAAGCAAATTATTCAATATGAAGCTGAAAAGGCAGCTAAGTATAAAAATCAGAATAAATAAAACCCAAAAGGCTAGCAGTGTCATGCACCGCTAGCCTTTTGGTCTTACTCTATATAAATTTTAAGTTCTGTCATAGTAATCACAGGATATTTGGGACTCTGTTTAATCATCCTTTTTATCTTGTTTTTTGCTATACTATCCTTACACAGCACTAGTCTATGAGGAGAAATAGGGCGATGTTTCACACTACTCTGTAAATCGAGCAAGGTATCTTTGAACTTGTCGTTCAAGCTGGATAACGTTACAGACTTGCCAGTGATAGCGCGAAACTTACATTCCAACATCAACAGATGCGTTCTGTTATCTACGGTGACGATATCTACTGTGCGCTCTCTATTATGACCAGATTTGCCAGTCTTTTTAGCTTTTTCTATATCATCGAAATTATAGCCTAGATGTTTGTCGTCTATAATAGCTTTGGCTCCTTTGCCCCCTTCAGTTTCAAGAAGTACATTCAGTAGTTCCAACTTTCCGTATTTGCTTAGGAGGTCATGGTTAGTATACCATGCAGGATTGCTATTAGTCTTCATCTGTGCCATATTGCTCGATTTTATCAAATGACTTATTGAACGACTCAAATATAGGCTCTATATCTCTTTCTAGATTGCGATAGTCAAACTTGAATGGATCTTCTTGCAGTGGCTCAGCATTGTAAAATGTCAGGCTCGACTTGATTCCTTCCTTATTGTTGATATACTTCAACGCACTAATCATATCGGTACTATGAGAAGTGATAAAGAACTTCACGCCCAGTTGTGTATTCATGCGAACGATTAGTCGTGCATACTCCACAATCCATTGAGGGTGCAGGTGCGCCTCTGGTTCGTCGATGATCAGCAAGGTATCTTCGTCAATCACTCCGTTGTTCAGTAAGATTTGAATAGCAGAGAAGGCACGTACACCAGTGGCACTTTCTTCAAGGTCGAAACGTTGGCCGTCGGAACGCTCATAGATAAAACCCACCTTATATCGCTGTTCATCTTTAGCAGATCTACCTTGTATGGTGTCTTTAAGCATATCAGTAATCGAAACAGCTCCTTCGATTTGCTGCCCATCTCTTCTGAGTAATAAGTTGAAACTCTCCCAATAAGTTGACACTTTACTTGCATCATAAAGGTTAAGTCCTACAATCATTGGACTATCCAAATAGATTGCTTTATTTAAGGTGGTTAGTTCGCCAACACTTGATTCATCCTTAGAGAAGATGTTTTCGCCAAGTTCATCAAGAGATATATTCTCAGCATGTAGGTCGTTAAACTTACGCTTTAAATTCGAATAAAAGAGATCAGCTGAGCGTTCTTTCATCTCTTCATTGAAATTCTCGACTGAACTTATTCCTTGATGCACACGATTTGATAAAGTCTCTAGTGCATAATCTACAGTAAACTTTTCTTTATCAATAAAATGAAGCACAGACGCAAAACGATTGATTCTGAGTTCCTTTTTGTCATCTTCCCATTTCAATAGACGAGATGAAAACTCTAAATAGCCAAGACAAACTTTAAGCCCTAGCTCATCAATTTCATTAAAGAAAACAGAAGGGCCATCATATTCCAGCAAATCTTCCTCAGTGAGCAATTCAACAGGTAATAGGTCAGATAATCGCTCATGTAGTCTCTCAAACAACCTATAAATAGCCTCTATTTCATTATTAACCTCTTTTCGTACTAACCCATCAAAGTGCAGTATATTCTCCACCGAGTTATATATAAGCTTTGACAGTGTACTTTTCCCCGAACCATTAATACCTGCCACGACAGTAATCCCGTTGAGATTAATATCGGCAGAATGAACAGCGCGAAAGTCGCGAACTGAGAAAGTAAGATTATTGGCTATTTTCATGTTAACAAAGTTACAAGTTTGTTGTCTATCTGCCAAATTATTTCTTTTTACTTTGCTATAAAAGGTCGATATTATAGAGACACGGGAGTAACTCCTGCGAACCAGAAGAAATCTTCAGCAATTTTCCAATATATTGTTTGTTTTAAATTGTCTTTCTCTTCATCAGTTATAGCTCCAATACCAGCTAACTTATCGGCAATATATCCTCTTTGATCCTCAGTACTTGTAAGAATGTAGGTGATAATGTTCGTTTCTGGATCACTGTAAAACTTTGGGATACATTTGTGCAGCTTATCTTCGATATTATTTAGCCCAAACCATATTTTTCTGATGAACTTCAATGTTAGATCGTTTAATCCTAAAGTATCTATTGTTTCTTTGTATGTATCGTGTTTACTACCAACAGTACCAGACGAAAAATAAATAATCTCTTCGCTAATTGTTTCGATATAGAAAAGAGGATCTACATATTCATCTCCCCTTTTATTATTGCAACAAATAGATGATTTTTTGTTGGGAAATTTGCCATCACACGAAGCGACTAGATTTTCATAAGCTATAAAATGTGGATAAGGTGCTTCGGTTATCTTAGTAGTAATAGGGCGCTTAGGATTTGTCAGTTGTACCAGTGTTTTGTGCAAAGGTGCATATGCTTGATAACGAGCAAGCTCCTCCATGGCAGTTATTGGTAATTTGTGCGGAATGACATGTTCTAGTGTGACATTCTTTTTCTCCGTGACAGTCAAACTGCGCATACAATAACAACAAAAACCATGTTGTTCTTCAGTTAAGCCTTCATAAAGTGCTTGTTTGGGCAAAGCGTCATAGCTCAAATTTACATAGCGCTTGTCCTCTTCATGCCATTGAGCCTCTATAAATCCCTGAATATGCTCTTTGAGGGATGTGGCAAGCGAACTATCAGTCAATTTATCAATATACTGCATGGCTTATGCTTTAATGGAGTTTATATACTCTTCTACAGCCTCTTGTCCTATTTCATCTTCCAGCTTCTTTTTGTATTTCTCTACTAGCTCATCGTCTTCAAACAGTAACGCACGTCTAATTGATTCTTTCCAATCATCAATACGGATATTGCTCGGAGGCGTCTCCATAACATCATATAGCCCAGTGTTGTAATCTATGCCATAAATAGGGTGTACAGCTACGGGTGCTTTTTCACCTAGTTCAAGTTTGTAGATAACACTTTGTTTATCATGTGTCGGTAGGTTCGTGATGGCCAAAGGAGAGTGTGTGGTCACAATAAACTGGACATTAGGAAATACTTTTCTAAGTCTTAATAAAACTTCCTGCTGTAGGCTAGGGTGCAAGTGCAAATCAATTTCATCGATTATTACAATCCCCTGTATGTTTTCTTTAGTAAGAGAGAACATACGTTCAGTTTTATGTAAGCAGTTCAACATCAGATGCCTGTAGGCGATATCCAAGACGATAGAAAACAGCCTTCTATAACCAGCTGGCAAATCTAAGAATGTTGTTTTACTTACTTTATTACTACTAAAATCAAACAAGATTTCATTATTGTTTTCATAATTTGTTGTTTCAACAAAAGCAATCTCATACATGTCTTCTTCGTGGGTAATCGTTGTCTTTGAAAACTCCATCAATAAGTCGGAGACAAATTGAATTTCAGCATTTAGTAAAGCATTCTCTAAAATCTTATTGAACAATGGTGATTTTTCTGCGTGTGCTTTAACTTCTGAGATTTTATCTACAGAAATCTCAGTAGGAATAGTGGGTTTGAACATATGATATTCAAATCCTAGTGTCTCGAAAATCTCTTTAATCTGGTCGCCTTTTTCTTGAAGATCCTCATGTATAGACTTTTCATGCATAGCAGAATCCTTTGAAGATTTGATAAATCTTTTTTCCCAAATCTTGAAGCACGAATTTTCGTTATTCCACTGGTAATAGCCAAAATTACGCAAAGGACCATCTACACTATCTATTTGGCTAGTTGCAAATTTAGTGACTGATGCTTCTAAGTGTGGGTGGCTATCAGAAAAATAAGCCAATAATGGCAGAGTATCACTAGCTTCATATTCTTTTGCCAACTTCCTGTACGCATCATCATATTTTGTGGTATTGAGTCGTCTATCTTTATACATAGTCCACTCCAATTCTTGACCATGAAAAACTGCATTAGCGGAGATACTGACATAAGATGCGGCCGTCTTATCCTTTTTCCAATACTCACGGGGTGCTATAGAGGCCACCTTAAGATCACTATTGGCAGCGGCAATCGTCTGTACATTTTTGTGTGTACTATTACCAAACACAAAACTCAATGCTTTGTGCATTGCATGAATCAGTGACGTCTTACCTGTACCATTCTTACCAATAAGGACAGTCGTTTTAGGAGCAAATTCAATGTTGAACTCTTTAAAACATTTGTAATTCTCTATGGTTAGTTTGTTGATCTTCATCTTTTCCTTTTTATGTTCAATACAAAGGTAACAAAAAGAAATCTATACCTCACGCTTAAGTGCCCGAAAAACGTGCGAAAATTGTATTTTCCTGTTAAAAACCATAACAAACCTTCAAACTCGACAAGTACAGCGACAAATCCCATACCATTCGTGTTTCTTCTTAGTAGCCCGCAGTAACGGCAATGGCGTGGCCACAAAAGACGAAGTAAGCTCCAACTAGATGTGGCTACCGCCACGATAATTTTTCTTCAACCACTCAGTCGCTTCGCGCCAGCTCGCCACTCTTTGGCGAGCAGCTATGCAGGGTGTTAACCTATGTAGAACATTGACAGCTACCCAGTGTCTTAACCTATGCAGAGTCTTGACTTGTCCAGAAGCCCTCTGCATAGCTCCTCGCCAAAGAGTGGCGAGGTGGCCCAACGGGCCGGAGTGGTTGATAACATAACACCACAACACAGTAGTGGTTGATAACACAGTAGATTCTACCCAGCCAGATATAACTCTTGGTGTGGCTACCGCCACGATAATTTCTCTTTACCCACTCAGTCGCTATGCGCCAGCTCGCCACTCTTTGGCGAGCAGCTATGCAGGGTATCAACCTATGCAGAACATTGATAGCTACCCAAAGCCATGACCTATCCAGAACATTGACAGCTACCCAGTGTCTCAACCTGTGCAGAGCCTTACCTCTCCAGGGTATGACCCTATGCAGCAGCACGTTGTCGACGGGCTCATCCATGGAAGGTACTTTCATATGGCACCCCTTCGCAGGCACTGCATCATGCGCCTCCACCATCTGCTCCACAATGGCCGACTTGCTCCCCGTGCTGTTGGTCACCCACCGAATGACCTGTTTGCCCACCAGTGTATCGTACACAGAGGGCAGCAGAGAAACGCGGGGCTTAAGCCCAAGCGTCAAATCAAAAATCAAATCAATCACCCACAACTGGAGAAACCTTAGGTTAGTTCCCAGCATGGAGATAACAGTCAATCCGCTTGGATTGAAGTACGTCAAAAGTATGGCATCGACAGATGCCTCATAAGGTTGTTTCATGACAAAAAATATATTAACATTTTTCTACACTCAGTCCCTGATCAAAGAGTTCTGAAGGAACTCTATTTATAAATAAAGGAATTCATGCCAGAGCGCTTTTTGCAACAAAACACCTCCCAGAGCGCTTTCTGCACATTTATTCCCATTTTAAACAATCAAGAGAATTAGATTCTCTTTCTTTTACTAGCAAAACTCGATCACGTTGTGCGATCAACTTATTCATTGTTTCTTCTCCATCATTTTATACGCAATTTTCTGTATATCCATTTGTTTATAGGCTTTGTGTGACATAACTGTCTAATTTATTACTCAGCGTCAAGCGACATTCCTCTCGCCATTTAGCACTCAAACACAATATGTTTAGTGCGATTTTTAAGTCATTTATCCATACTCTATAGATTTTCTATAAAACTCTTTTTGTATATTTTTATTGGTCAAAACGCCTTTATTGGCGAGTAAATATATGTTAAGGTAATTTTCCAATAATTCCTAGTATAAGATACCATCCACAAGCCCCCTGCATAGGACAATATCCAAACGTACCCTGCATAGCTCCTCGCAACAATTCCCCTGCATAGGACAATACCCAAAAGCCCTCTGCATAGCTCCTCGCCAAAGAGTGGCGAGGTGGCCCAAAGGGCCGGAGTGGTTGATAACAGGGGAGTGGTTGATAACACAACAATACAGTAGATTCCACTCAGCAGATGATATAGCCCTTGGTGTGGCTACCGCCACGATTATTTCTCTTCAACCACTCAGTCGCTACGCGCCAGCTCGCCACTCTTTGGCGAGCAGCTGTCCAGGGTATTGACCTATGCAGAGTATTGACTTGTCTAGAAGCCCCCTATACAGGACAACATCCAGAAGCCCCCTGCATAGCTCCTCGCCAAAGAGTGGCGAGGTGGCCCAACGGGCCGGAGTGGTTGATAATAAAAAAGTAATATAACTCTTGGTGTGGCTACCGCCACGATTATTTCTCTTCAACCACTCAGTCGCTTCGCGCCAGCTCGCCACTCTTTGGCGAGCAGCTATGCAGGGTATCAACCTATGCAAACCCTTGACAGCTATCCAGTGTCTCGACGCTATTTTTCGGTGTCTTAAGTGTCCCTCTGCTGTCAAGTATATAAGAGCGCGCTATCATATACTTGACAACCCACCTAGCAAGTATATAAGAGCACGCTCTTATATACTTGACAGCTCGTGCTTATATACTACTCGGAATGTGCTCATATACTACCCAGCTAGATGGCCTATTAAAGTCATCCAATGTGAGCCATATTGAGCCCTTATCTGCATTAAATGTAAGAGAAAACAATTTGTTAGAATAAGAAAGATGGATTTATTTTAAGCGATATGATATAAACCGTACATTTTTCCGCAATCCCGACAGAAATATTTCAGAGATGTTACATAACTAGTAATTATTCCGTCTCTCTAAAATAAAATTCCGCCATCCCGACATGATTACTAGTGGGCGCTATTCTTCCCATTTCTTGATCATACTCCAAGGCGCCTGGCACTCCATTCTGATAGCCTCAAGTACAGTCATCGTATCAGTAAACAAAAACTTATTTTCGATATGCAATACACGAATACCTCTTTTGCGCAATACCTTATCACGAAATGGGTCATTATTACGATAATCGAAGTGATGTTGTCCATCTAGTTCGATTGCCAAGTGCTCCTTAGGGCAATAAAAATCCACGATAAACCCGTCAATGACAACCTGTCTACGGAATTTATACCCCAACTTCTTATTCTTGATGTTAGCCCATAGCATAGCTTCCGCTTTTGTGAGCTCATCTTTACGCATGAAATAGGCAAGCGCCTTCTTTTCTAAGTTTTCTTTAGTCATAAATGTAAGCGTGTGGTTATATCGCAAAGATACCCATCCTAGGTGATAGCAGGGCACAGATCATCTGTTTTTTTCTCTTGTTTTTTTTTGTTTTTTCGCTCCTGCACAAGATAACACCCTGTATAGCTCCTCGCCAAAGAGTGGCGAGGTGGCCCAAAGGGCCGGAGTGGTTGATAATACAGGAGTGGTTGATAACCCAGCCAGATATAACTCTAGGCGTGGCTGTCGCCACGATAATTTCTCTTCAACCACTCAGTCGCTCCGCGCCAGCTCGCCACTCTTTGGCGAGCAGCTATGCAGGGTCATAACCTCTCCAGCACCTTAACTCATCCAGAAGCCCCCTGCACAGGACAACATCCACAAGCCCTCTGCATAGTTCCTCGCCAAAGAGTGGCGAGGTGGCCCAAAGGGCCGGAGTGGTTGATAATACAATAACACAACAACACAGTAGCAGATATAACTCTTGGTGTGGCTATCGCCACGATAATTTCTCTTCAACCACTCAGTCGCTACGCGCCAGCTCGCCACTCTTTGGCGAGCAGCTATCCAGGGTATTAACCAATGCAGGGTATTTACGTATCCACAATCACTCTGCATAGCTCCTCGCCAAAGAGTGGCGAGGTGGCCCAACGGGCCGGAGTGGTTGATAATACAATAACACAACAACACAGTAGCAGATATAACTCTAGGTGTGGCTGTCGCCACGATAATCTCTCTTCAACCACTCAGTCGCTCCGCGCCAGCTCGCCACTCTTTGGCGAGCAGCTATCCAGCACCTTAACCTCTCCAGTGTATTAACTGCCGCTGCACGCGACTTTTTAGAAGAATAAAAAAAACTGGTCACACCTCACGGTGTGGCCAACTCATGTTTTAAAATAGAATGTATTTTAATAACAAAATATATTTTATTTCTTCATATCTTCCAGGTACCAGTCATACATCCTTTGTACCCCTTCTTCAATGTCTATTTGATGCTTCCATCCAAGCCCATTGAGCTTCGACACATTCGTTAGCTTACGCATGGTACCATCTGGCTTATCCGCATTCCATACGATAGATCCTTCAAAGCCAATCACCTCCTGGATACGTTCCGCCAATCCCTTAATAGAGATTTCCTTGCCCGTACCCACATTGATATGGCAATTGCGCACTTCAGGAATCTTATGCCCTTCTGCATGTAGTTGTTCCGTCGTTTTACCCTGCAATTCAGCAGGCAAACCATTGAGATCCGCAAAACTCACACGCTCCATCACAAAGACACAGGCATCGGCCATTTCTTCGCTCCATAAGAACTCACGCATCGGCTTGCCCGTACCCCATAACTCCACATGGTCACGAAAGATACCATACTTGCCCAATACCTGAGTGATCGCTTCGTGCGAAGCCTCCCCATTGATACCTTCTACAGGACGTTTATTTAAGTCCACCGATACCGCCGCCCAATCTTCATTCATCAAGCATTTCGCTAGATAAATCTTACGAATCATGGCAGGCAACACGTGACTACGTTCCAAGTGAAAATTGTCATTAGGACCATATAGATTGGTCGGCATCACTGCGATATAGTCTGTACCATACTGCATATTAATGCTTTCGCACATCTTTAGTCCCGCAATCTTAGAAATCGCATACGGCTCGTTGGTATATTCCAAAGGCGACGTCAGCAACGCATCTTCCGTCATAGGTTGCGGCGCATTCTTGGGATAGATACACGTACTACCCAAGAAACACAACTTCTTCACCCCATGTTTATGCGATTCTCCAATCACATTTTGCTGAATCTGCAAATTCTTATAGATAAAGTCCGCACGGAAAATACTATTGGCCATAATACCACCCACAAAAGCCGCCGCCAGAAACACATATTCTGGTTGCTCCTCGTCAAAGAATTGCTTAACAGCCAATCCATCGAGTAAGTCCAATTCTGCGTGCGTACGACCAATTAGATTGGTATATCCTTTCGAGTGCAAATTCTTCCAAATAGCTGAACCCACCAATCCGCGGTGCCCAGCTATATATATCTTACTATCTTTATTCATTGTTGTCTTGCTTATATACTTGTATAGAGATTACTTACAAGCATTTGTACGTGCCACCTTCTTCATATCAGAAGCCACCATGATTTTCACAAGTTCCTTGAATGAAGTCTTTGTAGGATTCCAGCCCAGTTTAGTACGCGCCTTAGTAGGATTACCAAGCAATTGTTCCACCTCAGCAGGACGGAAATATTTAGGATCGACCTCTACAAGCACCTTGCCAGTAGCCACATCGATACCCTTTTCATCTTCACCTTCACCTTCCCAACGTAGTTCGATGCCTACCTCAGCAAAAGAAAGTGTCGTAAACTCGCGTACTGTGTGCATTTCACCAGTGGCGATCACGAAATCTTCTGGAGTATCGTGTTGAAGAATCAACCACATACATTCCACATAATCCTTCGCATATCCCCAGTCACGCAACGAATTCATATTACCAAGATACAACTTATCTTGCAAACCTTGTTTGATGCGTGCAGTGGCCAGTGTAATCTTACGAGTTACAAAAGTTTCGCCACGACGTTCACTTTCATGGTTAAACAAGATACCATTGACAGCAAACATACCGTATGATTCACGATAATTTTTAGTAATCCAAAACCCATATTGCTTAGCCACACCGTATGGGCTACGAGGATAGAAAGGAGTGGTCTCACTTTGAGGCACCTCTTGTACCTTACCATATAGTTCAGAAGTCGAAGCCTGATACACCTTACACTTCTTCTCCATGCCCAAGATACGTACCGCCTCAAGAAGACGCAATGCACCGATACCATCAGTATCCGCTGTATATTCTGGCACATCAAAAGACACCTTCACGTGACTTTGTGCCGCTAGATTATAAATTTCATCTGGTTGTGTGATTTGAAGAATACGTACCAAAGAACTTGAGTCAGTCATATCACCATAGTGTAGATTCACTAGGCGTTGATTGTGCATGTCGCGGACCCACTCGTCAAGATAAAGATGCTCAATACGCTCTGTATTGAAAGAAGAAGAGCGACGGATAATCCCGTGTACCTCGTATCCTTTATCGATTAGCAACTCGGCTAAAAAAGAGCCATCCTGACCTGTAATACCTGTAATAAGAGCTACTTTACTCATTGTTTATAAATTTAGTTTCATTAATGCTGGAACAAATATACGTATAATTTTGTAAGGAGAAAGAAAGTCGATGTTTCATTCATGTTAATTTTTGAATATAGACTAGTCAATAAGTCATTATTTGATTGGTGTCAAGTGAATGGGGCGTTTTTCTGGCAACATGTCAATATTTATATAATAATGTATACAGTTTGTGGGCTGTTGTTTTGAAGCAAAAGACTTACATTGATACATGATTAACAAATAACAGAAAATGTATTCCTTTTTCTACGACTTTGATGAAAATTTTTCAAATACAGTACACTGCTACATGCTTAGTGTAACCGATACACTTTTATTATGTAACCACGTGCATACCAGCACATTACGAAACAAGACTAGATACCAGTTCTTAAAAATGTAATATTTTTGACACATTCTTGTCATTGCTATTTATCAAAAAATGAAGGCACTCTCTTGCAGGTATGCAATTTTAATCCTACATTTGTGACATAAAAATCGCTAATATACGACTTAGCGACAAAACGATTTTAATAGGTAAGCTCTGGATAGAGTTTTAAGGTATAAAATCGAAGTGATAGACGTGCTAGCATCTTGCGAGCATGACCTTTGAGGTGAATGTTCTTCACACTAATATTAATCAATATTTATCATGACAACTTTTCGTATAATGTTCCCCATATTTCGGACCACTTGCTAAGAAACGATATTTTTCGACCATTTGATGCAATCCTAAAATTTAGCTTATGGCATCACGACGTACATTTAGCAGTGAATTCAAGGCTCGCGTAGTTCGCGAAGCATTAAAAGAACAAGAGACTACTCTGAGTTAGCTCACCGTTTTGAAGTGGCTCCTAGTCAAATCATTCAATGGAAGAAAGAAGCTCTTTCTCAACTTGAATCTTTATTTGGAGCAAATATCCTGGCGAAGAAAGCGCCGCCAAAGATGAACATATCCGTGTTCTCGAACAAAAGGTCGGTCAACTTACTATCGAGCGTGACTTTTTAGAACGTACTTGCGACAAGCTCGGCGTACTAAAAAAAGCCGTATAACTAGGCAATAGCAAGCTTAGTGTTCGCCAGCAGTGTCGCCTCTTAGGGATTTCGTAGCCAATATTACTACAAGCCTTGCGGCGAGTCTGAGGATAACCTACAGGTTATGCGTGTCATGGATAGGCAATATACGGAATTTACAACTTCTGGGGCTAGTACCATGCAATCGGTGTTACAAGATCATGGCTATACGGTCAATAAAAAACGTATAGCACGCTTAATGAAAGTCATGGGGCTACAAGCTATTTATCCTAAGAACTCGCAAAGCAAGTATTACTTACATCTACCTGACAATGGCTCAAAGCTGTATCAAGGGATTAAGTATTATATCAACTATTACAATGAACGCAGACATCATCAGGGAATATAAAATGACTTCCCTGCTAGAAGATATCAACGTTCTTTTGAAACCAATTATGCGGCTTAATATGAAGCCCAAGTGTAAACTAGAAAATCAACATTAACCTATCTAATGGACGAATCATTTCTTAAATAAGAGTAAATGTGGTCCTAAAATAGGGGTACACTATAAGGTAAATACTCTGGATAGAGTATTAAGGTATAAAAACGAATAGTATTACATGCTGCGATCTGTAAGCATGACCTTGTGTGAATGAAATCAGATATGAACTAATAGCTAAGTTCAATTTTATTAATAATCGTGTTCATTTAATTGATGTTTTATGAAAGTGTTGTTTACAAGTACAATAGCTCCTCCTGTATTAAGTAACTTTGTTAATCGTCAGTCGTCATATTATTTTGGCGGGTGGCTCAATGCCTCAATTTCCACCTTGATAGAAAAAGGGCTAGAATTTGAACTTGCAGTAGTCTCACCTATTAAAGGGCTTGCCTCAGTTCATAAAATAGAAGAGGATGGCGTCGTTTATTATGGTGTGCCTCAAAATAATATTTTTGTATTGGAGAATGAAGCTACAGAGCAGTTGACTAGCCTAGTCCTAGAAGATTTTAATCCTGATGTCATTCATATCAATGGTTTAGAATCTGCGTTTTCTCTTGAAATAGCTTTGGCTAACAAACAAAGCATAAATGTTCCTGTTGTGGCA
Organism: Bacteroidaceae bacterium; assembly: GCA_963668535.1. Taxonomy (GTDB): domain Bacteria; phylum Bacteroidota; class Bacteroidia; order Bacteroidales; family Bacteroidaceae; genus F22. Next base: position 30,794 of record OY764867.1, on the reverse strand, counting down.
TCAATACAAGGATTAGCAAGTGTGTATATCAAATATTTTCATGGAGGATTATTTAGTGTTAGATATAAAAATACAATTTCGGTAAAAGATATTCTGCGTTTAGTATTAGGGCAGAGTTCCGAAAAGTCGATGTTACGTCGAGCTAGTTATGAAATAAGATTATTTTCGATGATAGATGCTGTGATTGGTCGCACACATTGGGATTATTCAAATGCCAAATCAATAAATTCTGAAATTAAGTACTATTACTGTAATGAAGTGTTGCGAGACGAGTTTTATAGTTCTGAAAAATGGAGTTTTGATAGTTGTACAAAACACGTAGTGTTCTGTACAAACACATCAGTACCATATAAAGGCTTTCATTTTTTACTTGAAGCCATATCAAAACTAAGAGAGAAATATCCTGATGTTAAAGTTAAGGCAGTAGGAGACAATTTGTTGACCGATTCTTTAGAAAAGAGACTAAAGTTTTCGAAGTATCAGATATATCTAAGACGCTTTATTAAGAGAGAGAAAATGGAGAATAATATCGAGTTTTTAGGTTCTCTTTCAGCTAAAGAAATGATTCGTAATTATTTAGATGCGAACGTTTATGTATTACCATCTGTTATTGAGAATTCACCGAACTCTTTATGTGAAGCTCAAATTCTTGGTGTTCCATGTGTGTCTGCCTTTGTAGGGGGAACGACAGAGTTTATTGAACACGGCTCTACAGGATTTTTATATAGAGTTGAAGAAAGTTCTGAGCTAATGAATTATATTGATGAAGTATTCTCTAACAAACACTTGCTAGACTTGGATAAAACAAGCCAATTGGCTGCGAAAAGAATGAGTAAACAAGAGCATTTTGATGCTCTTAATGAGATTTATAAAGCGATGTTGTAGCAACAAAAATAAAAATGTCTAACAGTGAAACTAATAAACGTATTTTTAAGAATACGATTCTTCTATATTTTAGAATGGCTGTCACAATGGCGGTTACGTTATACACTAGCCGAGTAATTCTAAATGTATTAGGTGTTGAGGATTATGGTATTTATAATATTGTAGGTGGATTAGTTGTTTTATTCTCTTTTTTAAACAGTGCATTAACTCAAGCAACACAACGATTTTTAACTTTTGAACTAGGCAAAAAAGACTTTGATAAGTTTAACGAGATTTTCAATATGAGTGTGATCTTGTATTTGTTTCTGTCTGTAATAATTATATTTTTAGCGGAAACAGTTGGCCTGTGGTTTTTAAACAATAAGCTTAATATTTCAAATGATAGAATGTATGCAGCTAATTGGGTTTATCAGTTTAGTCTCTTGGCTTTTGTGCTGAACCTATTAAAAACTCCATTTAATGCAGTGATTGTTGCTTATGAGAAAATGTCTTTTTACGCTTACACCTCTATATTTGAGGTGGTATTTAAACTCGTTATCGTTTTCTTGCTAACTGCAGTATTTGTTGATAAGTTAATATTATATTCAGGCTTAGTAGCAGTTGTTTCTGCAACACTGCTTTTTGCTTTTTTGCTTTATTGTGTAAACAACTTTTCAACTTGTAAATTTAAATATTATTGGGACCGACAATTGCTTTTTAGAATTGGACAATTTTCAGGGTGGACACTGTTTGGAAGTTTGTCTGTTATGTTTGCAAATCAAGGTGTGAACGTTATATTGAATATGTTTTTTGGAGTTACAGTCAATGCTGCTGTTGGTGTTGCAAATCAATTATGTGGGGCCGTTCAAAAATTTGTGTCTAATTTTCAAATGGCCTTTAATCCGCAAGTTACAAAATCTTTTGCTAACAACGAAACTAAATATTTAGATAGTTTGGTTTTTCGTACATCCAAATTATCGTTCTGTCTGATATTTATATTAGCTATCCCTTTTTTATTCAAGACACAGGGAATTATGACATTATGGTTAGGCCAAGTGCCTGAATATGCTGTTGTCTTTTGTAAGTTGATTTTGATATCAATGATAATTGAAGCATTTTCTGGACCACTTTGGATGATAATTCAAGCCTCCGGTAATATTCGCAATTACCAAATTTGGATGTCAGGTATAAAATGGATTGAGTTTTTAGGGGCCATCGTTTTGTTTAATTTAGGATATAATCCGTTTTATGCGTATGTAATGCGATGTATAGTGTCAATTATATCTTTGATTGCACGACTTCTAATACTTAAAAAACAGTTGAAATTTAAAAGCTATCGTTTCGTCAAAGAAGTGCTTTTCAGAGGTTTTTTTATTGCACTAACTGTTGTGGTTTCAATGAAATATATATCCCAATTATTTTTTAATTCTAATAGCATTATTTCTATTATAGGTCTTAGTGTTGTGTCGTTTGTTTTAAATGTATTAGTTATTGCATTATTAGGATTAACAAAGAGCGAGAGAGAGTATGTGTTAAGTGTTCTAACAAAAAAAAATAAATAAATCTATGTATTCAAATTTTAAAAGTGTGCAATTGCTGGTGGCTGTACTGAAAAGCTATAATATTTCTAGAGTCGTTCTTTCTCCTGGAGGTAGTGATGTACCTATAATTCATTCAATAGAGCAAGATGACTTTTTTAAATGTTATTCTGTTGTTGATGAAAGAAGTGCTGTCTATTATGCAATAGGTTTGTCACAGGGAATGAATGAACCTGTGGTATGTGTATGTACATCAGGGACTGCAGTTAGTAATTATCTACCAGGAATGACGGAGGCATATTACCAGAATGTCCCAATCATAGCAATTACAGCAGATAAAAATCCATGTTACAATGGCCAGATTGAGACGCAAAAAATAACTCAACATTCAATTTTTGGAGACGTAAGTTTAAAGTCTGTTGAGTTACCTACTGGTACAAATAGTGATGAATTATGGCTTTGTGAACGATTGATAAAGGAGGCTGTATTAGCAAGTGTGAATTTCAGCAAAGGCCCTTCTCATATTAACATACCTATTGTAGGTAATTATGCAGATTATGATGTTAAGACATTGCCATCTATAAAACATGTTGACTATTTATCTCTCGAAGCTAGTGAGAATGTTTGGATGAATTATGTAAAGCGCTTAACAAGGGCAAAACGCATTCTTATTGTTGTAGGTCAAAATGTTGTTTTTTCAGAAGAAGATATCAAGAATATTGAGGAATTTGTTACTACATATAACTGTGTGATTTCTGTTGAAAACATATCAAATCTTAATTGTAATGGAACGGTAACAACTTATCCTATTACAGAGGCCCAAAAAAATGATAGTCAAGTTTTAATTCCTGATTTAGTGATTTCCTTTGGTAATAACATTGTTTCATATGGACTGAAACCATTGTTAAGAAAGAACTATCTTAAATTTGATCACTGGTCGATTGACCCTTCAGGTAGATATCGTGATGTGTTTAAGGGTTTAACTGATGTGATTTGTTGTTCCCCAAGTTATTTTTTTAAATATATAGTTGAGCACTCTTTAGCCAAAGTTGAAAGTGATTCTAGCTATTATAATGAGTGGAAGAAGGCATTAGATAGTTTTTATATACCTGAATTTGATTTTTCTAATTTTTATGTTGCATCTAAGCTAGCTCAAGCTATACCACCTAATTCAATATTACATATGGCAATATTAAATAGTGCAAGAGTAATGCAATATTTTAAACTTGCTGAGAATGTAAAGTCATTTTCAAATATTGGTGCCTTAGGAATAGACGGGTGTCTTTCAAGTTTTATGGGACAAGCTGCAACAACTGATGAATTAGCATTTTGTTTAACAGGTGACCTGAGTTTTTTCTATGATATGAATGCGTTAGGAATTCGTAGCTTGAGAAATAATGTACGTATAATATTATTGAACAATGGAGGTGGAGCTGAATTTCATCTTTTTGTCGACAAGTCGAATGTTCCAACAATGAATACTCATATATGTGCAGAACATTCTAAGAAAGCTAAAGGATGGGTTGAGTCTTTAGGAATACAATATGTATCAGCTTCGAATAAGCAAGAGTTAGAAGATGCTATTAAGCAACTAAGTCAACCATCTAAGACTCCAATTTTTATGGAGGTTTTCACAGAAATGGAATCTGATGCAGAAATTACAAAGAGTTTCTATTCTAGCAATAGAAAGCCTTCAAAAAAAAATGAGGTTAAAAAGCTGCTTAAAGGAGTTAGAAACATAATAAGGAAGTAAGATGTTGCACAGAATAAAGGATTATTTTAACAAGGTATTTGTTAAAGAAAAAATTGTAGTCAAGCACGTTGATGTAGTCAAGACAGATCTCTTGCAAGGAAAAGTGGCAATTGTTATGGGTGGAACTAGTGGAATTGGATTCTCTATAGCAAAGAAATTTGTAGAATCAGGCTGTACTGTGTATATTACTGGAAGAAATGAGATTAGGCTAAATGAAATCTCAGATCAACTAGGTGTAAAAGCTCTTTGTATGGATTTAACTAATCTAGATGCAGCTTTGTCGACTTTAAGTAATTTTTTGGATAATAATAACGTAGATATACTTGTCAACTCTGCGGGATATCATGGGAAAGGCAAATTTCTAAGTGTTACAGAAGATGATTGGGACAACGTGTTAGATGTTAATCTGAAAGGGTTGTATTTTATGAGCCAATCAGTAGCCAATCATATGATTTCAAAGAAGATTAAAGGACATATTCTAAATGTGAGTTCAGCCTCTGCTCTAAAACCCTCATGGTCACCATATGAAATCTCAAAAAGGTGTGTGGATGGCGTAACGTTAGGATTAGCTGATGAATTAATTAAATATGGTATTGTTGTAAACGGAATAGCTCCAGGGCCTACCGCAACACCTATGCTTAATTTTAAATCTAAAGATAATGATTATTCATGGACGTGTAATCCTTCGGGTAGGGCAGCAGATGTTGAAGAAATAGCTAATTTTTCACTTTTTTTGGTAAGTAATATTGGTGATTATGTTGTTGGAGACACTTTGTATATTACTGGTGGTTCAGGAACATTAGATAAAAGATAGCATATGGTAGTAAAGCGAGTTTTTGGTCCGTTGTATCGACCATTTTTTAAATTATGGCGTGAAAAATGCGTCGCAAGGAGTGTTGAATCTAAGTTTAATATGCTCTGTTCTGATTCTTTAGGTAAACAGAGAATATATTATTTAGGTACTGTAACGCACAATAATTTAGGAGATAATGCACAATTATTTTGCATAAGAGAGTGGATAAAGGAAAACTATCCAGATGCATTAGTGACTGAATTCTCACCAGTTGAAGTAACAACTAAAAGAGCTCAGTTTGTTGAGCACTATTCTAAATGCAAGCAAAATAACGACATAATTGTATTCCAGAGTGGATATACAACTCAAGACCTAGGTGGACTTCATGATGAGATGCATAGATTAGTTATAGATAATTTTCCAAATGCAAAGATTCTTATGATGCCACAAACAATATTCTTTCAAAGAAAGGAAAATGAATTAAGAACTAGTAGTAGTTATAATTCAGCCGAGAACATGTTGTTTTTATCAAGAGATAAAGTTTCGTATAAGAAAGCTGTTGAGATGTTTCCTGATTTGAAACTAGCACTATATCCAGACATTGTTACAACTCTCATAGGCAAATTTGATTTCCTTAATAAAAGGAAAGGTATTCTCTTGTGTAGAAGAAACGATGGCGAGAAGTTTTATAGTGAAGAAGAGCTACAAAAGTTGTCAGGTACTCTAGAAGCTAATTTTGGAGAGAAAGTTACTATATCTGACACAACAAAGAATATTCCTAAAGATAAACTGAAGAATGATTTACTAGGGGTTCTTATGGATGAGTTTGAAGAATATTCAAAGTACAAGGTAATTATCACTGATAGGTACCATGGCACAATTTTTTCACTAGTGGCAAACACTCCGGTGATTGTGATTAAGACAAATGATCATAAAGTTTCTACAGGTGTTCAATGGTTTGATGGTGTATATGATATAGTGTCTTTTGCGGATGATTTGAATATGGTTGTCAGTAGTGTAGCTAAAATTCTCAATGATTACAAAGAGGTGAAATTAAAGCCACACTTTAAACAAGTTTACTATGACAAACTTAAAGACTTGTTTGAAAAGTAGAGTTTGTTATATGTTGAGAGCTCGTTTTTCTGTCAAGCAAGTTTACATTTGAACTTAAGTTATGAAAATTAATAAAATAAATTTAGTTGGTTTATTGTTTATTCTACTGAATTGTGTAGATATCTTAGCGTGGACGGAAGCAATTCCTAAGGTCTTTACATTGTCAATTGCAATTTCTTTAGTTCTACTTTTTGTTTCAATATTTAGTCAAAAAAAACGCATTTCAAGCGATAAACTGTTAATGATATATTCGATTTATGTGTTAATAGCTATTGTTAAAGGAGCATTTATTGTTGAAAATTTTGCAATGTTCAAGAACTTGATTTCAAATAGTTTGTGTCTTTCTTTACCTTTATTGTTAATTCCTTTTTCTAATTTGGGCTTAATACAAAGAATAAGCCGAAAGTGGTTTGCTTTTTTTACTGCCCCCGTTATTCTATCTGTTTTATTATTAGGTAAATACCCGTCAATTCAGTTTTATTTTCCATTATATTTTTTAATCCTTTGTTCTTATCCTAATATAAACAAGAAGAGACTGCTTCCTTTGTTTATTTTGATAGCTTTTGCTCTTTTTGATTATGGAGGTATTAGATCTCAAATTTTGAAAATGTTTTTTGCTTGTTGTAGTGCGTTTTATATATATAATTACAGTAAAATATCGAATTTTATCTACAAGTGTAGTATAGTGCTGCTGTTAGCTTTCCCTCCGATTTTTCTTACTCTTGGAATTTCAGGCGCCTTTAATGTGTTTGATTTTAAACAATATGTGGGCAGTGAAGTAGAGACAGATAACGAAGATGGGGGTATGTTTGTTGATACAAGATCCTTTATATATATTGAAACATTTTCTTCCGCTATAAATAATGATTATGTCCTGATGGGAAGAACCCCAGCATTAGGTAATGACTCTCCATGGCTTTTTAAACGAAGTAGTATGTCAAAGAATGACTTTAGATATAAAGGAAGATTTGTTAGAAATAAGAATGAAGTTTGTTTTCCTAATGTCTTTACTTGGATTGGAGTTATTGGATGTGTATTTTATAGCCTCTTTTATATAAGAGCAATAATTCTAGGAGCTTTTTATTCGGATAATGTAATGTGCAGAGGACTCTCAATTTTTGTAGCTGCAAGATGGTGTATTGGATGGATAGAAGATACAATTGCTTTTGATACTCAACACATTGTACTGTGGATTTTTATAGCTTTAGTTTCTTCCAATGAGTTTAGAAGAATGCCTGATGAAAAGATAAAGTTGTTTTTTAAGAATTTGTAAATATGAAAAAAATACTTTCTTTGTTTTTTAAAGTGATGAGATTTTTCTTTAGGTACTTTGCAAGTGTTTACTCATTAGCATCTTTGCACTATCAGTTGATACTTAATAGAGTTGATTCTCAACGAGTAATAACGAGAGGTGTCCCTTATTTTGATGTTGATTGGAGTGGTAAATGCAAATTGGGGAAAGATTTCACCATAAATAATGGTAAACGCGCGAATCCTATAGGATTTCCGCAGCCTTCAATTTTTAGAGTAGGTCCAAAAGCAACTTTGATTATAGGAGACTTCGTTGGAATGTCACAAAGTACAATAGTTTGTCATAATCATATTGTTATTGAAGATTTAGTGAAGATAGGGGGGGGGGTTAAGATTTATGATACAGATTTTCATTCTTTACAACCATATGATAGGGATTGCCGCGCTAAGGATTTAAACGGGAAACGAACTGCTTCAATACGTATTAAAAAGCGTGCTTTCATTGGAGCTGGCTCCTATATATTAAAAGGTGTGGTTATAGGCGAAAATTCTGTTGTGGGTGCTGGTTCTGTTGTTACTAAATCGGTTCCTGACAATGAAATATGGGCTGGTAATCCAGCTCGATTTATTAGAGAAGTAAATTAATCGAACAGTTTGAATAGATAATTTTTTTAATTATGAATATTAGTATTTTTGGACTAGGTTATGTGGGTTGTGTTGGTGCAGCATGCTGTGCTAAATTAGGACATAACGTTATTGGAGTTGACATTTCCCAAAATAAGATTGATCTTATTAATGCAGGGAAGCCAACTATCATTGAGAAAGATATTGACGCATTGTGTCAAGAGGGACATGATAATGGTCGTTTATCAGCTACCCTTGATCCTAAAGAAGCAGTTTTGAACTCTGAAATTTCTTTTATTGCAGTAGGTACTCCAAGTTCTCCTCAAGGACACTTGAACCTGAACTATATTTTTGATGTAGCTCGACGAATCGGAGAAGCAATTGCAGAGAAAGATGATTTTCATATTGTTGCGATTCGTAGTACAGTACTACCAGGAACAAATGAAAAAGTTGGAAATATAATAGCTGAAGCTTCAGGTAAAAAACGTGGTGAGGCATTTACAGTTGTTTCTAACCCAGAATTCTTGCGTGAAGGTACGTCGGTTGAAGATTATATGAATCCTCCTTTGACACTTATCGGTACAGATAGCGAAATTGCTGATGAAAAGTTTAGAACGCTATATAAGGATATCAATGCTGAATTTATTGCAACTGATATCGCAGTAGCAGAAATAATGAAGTATGTAAATAATACATACCACGCTTTGAAAATTGTTTTTGGTAACGAGGTTGGAAATATCTGCAAAGGTCTAGATATTGATAGTCACAAAGTGATGGAAATTTTCTGTAAGGATCGTCAATTGAATATTTCACCTTATTATTTCAAGCCTGGTTTTGCTTATGGCGGCTCTTGCCTTCCAAAAGATTCAAAAGCATTAAGAACGCTAGCGCGTGATTTATATATCGATGTACCTGTGATTAACAGTATCAATGACAGTAACGAAAAGCAAAAGAAAAAAGCTATTGATTTGATTATCAAACAAGGTATGCGTAAGATTGGTATCTTGGGCTTGAGCTTCAAAGCTGGAACTGATGATTTGCGTTGTAGCCCTATCGTTGATGTAGTAGAAACATTACTGGGTAAAGGTTTCTCAATTAATATATATGATAAAAATGTTAAGGTGTCAGAGTTGACTGGTACGAATAAGGACTTTATCATGGCCAAGATTCCACACTTACAGCATTTTGTAACTGCAGAGTTGGATGTTGTATGCGCTGAATCTGATGTTATTGTTGTAACAAATAAAGAAGCAGAGTTTAATGAAGTATTGAAGAAATATCCAAATAAGATTGTTATTGACCTTGTACGTGCATGGAAAGAAGTAGACTATGACGGTGTATATGAAGGACTTTCTTGGGGTTCAATTAATACAAATGAATCTCAAAATAATACTATCGAAAAAGATATTCAAGCTACAGATTTTTAAAATATGAGTAAAATCACTTGGTACTTTAATAGACTTCGGGCAATGAGTGTGCCTGAAGTCTATTGGAGGTTTCAGCAAAAGAAGTTAATGAGCAGTGAGAAAAATAACTATTCTAACTGTAACATAAGTGTTGCTGATAATTTTTTGTATGGAGTAATACAGAGTGTTGATACATTTAATGCCGATGCGCTGGGAATAAATTGGAGTAACTTAGAGAGTAATCCGAAAAAAGGCATACAATTATTAGGTGGTTTTGACTATAACCGCTATAAAAAAGACTGGCATGCGGGTTTTCAGACAGAAAAAAAATGGCCAGTTGAGTTTGCTTATGACTTACAATATAAGCAATGTGATGAAATAGGGGATGCAAGAACTAATTGGGAATTGCATCGTCATTTTCAGTTCGCTTTATTAGCAAAATTGTACTTTCTTACTAAGGATAAGAGTGAACTTGGCGAGCTTATTGAACTCTTTGAAGACTGGAATAAACATAATCCATGGTTGCATGGAATAGCGTGGGTCAGTGTAATGGAAGTAGCCATTCGTGCTATTTCTTGGATGGAGTGCTTGGCGTTTCTTAAACAGTCTGAGGGTGTACCAGAAGAATTTATCGAAAGAGTAAATATTGGTATTCAAAATATGATTCACTATGTGAGTCTGCATTATTCTAGATATTCATCAGCTAATAATCACTTATTAGTTGAAGCCACAGCTATTGGTCTTGCAGGTTTTGCATATAAGCAAGATGAATGGGTTAGATTAGCTGTTTCTTTGTTGGATGAAGAATTGTATAAGCAAAACTTCAAAGATGGCGTGAATAAAGAGGTGTCACTTCATTATCAAACGTTTGTTATGGAAGCATATGCATTGATGATGCATGCCATGCATGCAAACAAAACGGAGATACCTACTGAATGGGAAGCTTTACTTGACAAGATGTCTATCTTTGTAAGTAGTTCCATGTTCACTTCAACGAAAGCTTGCGCTTTTGGTGATAATGACGAAGGTAAAATACTCGATTTAGATGGGACATACTTTTCTCACTATGCGTATGTTTTGCAATTTTGCTCTTTATTACTAAATAAGAAGTATCATGATTTTGATGCAACTTGTACGAACATCCAGTGGCTTTTTTCTGAGGATCAACTGGCCTACATTAAAAGTTTGCCTAGATGTGAACATAAGAGCTGCACTTTCTCAGAAGGTGGCTACAGTTTTATGCGTTCTACTGACGACAGAATTCTTATTGGTATAGACCATGCACCATTAGGTTTTGGTAGTATTGCTGCACATGGTCATGCTGATGCCTTAAGTTTTCAATTAACCTTAGATGGGGATGAACTGTTTATAGACCCAGGTACTTATATTTATCACTGTTGGCTTAATAAGCGTGATAAATATAGAAAAACAAGGCATCATAATACGGTTGAATTAGAGGGACAAGATCAGTCTCAAATGCTTGGTGCCTTCCTGTGGGGTAAGCGTGCAGAATGTGAAGTAATTAAGCAAGAATTCTCTGTAGACAGCGATGAGTTAATAGTTGCTCATAATGGATATAATGCTACGCATCAAAGACAGTTTATCTTTGACAAGAACAAGCAACTTCTTATTAAAGATGAATTTAATAAAGGTGCAAGTTTTGTATCTTCTTTCTTGATTGGACCTTTATTTGAGGTTGATTTTAAAGATAATATTGTCTTTATTTCAAAGAAAGGTTCTAAAGACGTTGTTGCAGAATTGTGTTGCAAAGGTGATTTCGAAATTCGCATCGAGACAGGTTATTATTCTCCAGAATATGGAATTGAAAGACCTATCAAAGCTGTACGCCTGTACGGGGAAGGTAGTCAAATAAATACATCAATAAAAATACTAAAATAAGATGACTAGAAAAGTACTAATTATTGTAGAGAACTTGCCTGTGCCATTCGATACTCGTGTATGGCAAGAAGCAACCACATTAGTTAATAATGGATACACAGTGTCTGTTATTTGTCCTAAAGGTAAAGGATTTAATGAGGAGTATGAACACCTGAATGGGGTACATATTTATCGTCATGATTTGCCAGAAGAAGGAAATGGCTTTGTAGGTTATGTTAAAGAGTATTTTACTGCTTTACGAGAAGAAATTCGTTTAGCTAAATTGATTTATAAGAAGCATGGCTTTGATGTGATTCATGGTTGTAACCCACCAGATAATATCTATATGGTTGCTCGTCAGTTTAGAAAGTATGATGTGAAGTATGTATTTGATCATCATGATATTTGTCCTGAGTTGTACGAAGCTAAGTTTGGTAAAAAGACTGGCTTGTTATACCAAAGTCAATTGTGGCTTGAACGTCAAACTTACAAAAACTGTGAGTACGCTTTTGTAACAAATCATTCATATAAGAAAATTGCTATTGAGCGTGGCGGTATGGATCCAGAAAAGGTGTTTGTATTGAGAAGTGGGCCAAAATTGGAGCGTTTAAAAATTCAAGCACCTAAGCCAGAGATTAAACGAGGTCGTAAATTTATGGTTGGCTATCTTGGTGTAATTGGTCAACAAGAAGGGGTAGAGTATCTTCTTGAAGCTGCTAAGTATGTAAAGGAAGAATTGAAAAGAGATGATATATTTTGGGGTATTGTTGGTGGTGGTCCTCACTTAGAAGAGCTACGTCGCCAGTGTAGCGAAATGGGACTAGATGATATCGTTGAATTTACAGGTCGTGTATCTGATCAAGTGCTGCTTGATTATCTTAACACTGCTGATGTATGTGTGAACTGTGACAAGTACAATGAAATGAATGATAAGTCAACGATGAATAAAGTATTGGAGTATATGGCTCTTAAAAAACCACAAGTACAGTTTGACTTAACTGAAGGACGTTATTCAGCACAGGATGCATCTTTGTATGCTGAGAGAAATAATGCAAGAGATATGGCTGACAAGATTGTCGCACTATTGGATAATCCTGAGAAACGTGCACAAATGGCTGAGTATGGATATAATCGTATAATAAATGAACTTAATTGGGAGCATACAAGTAAGGTTTTGATTGATGGGTATGATACGATTTTTAGAGCGATAGGGAAGTAAAAGACGAAAATATAAAACAACCATAACTTATACGAGTATTCATATGCATGAAATAAAGAAAAAGAAATCAGTAGCTATACTAATAACTACTTTTAATCGCAAGGATATAACTATTAGTTGTTTGTCAACTCTATCCTTAATTATTAAGAGTTTGCCAGAATACAGTTTCGATATTTTTTTAACTGATGATTTGTCAACAGATGGGACAAAGGAAGAAGTAGTGCGCAATTTTCCCAAAGTGAAAACCTTTTCAGGTAACGGGCACTTGTATTGGACAAGAGGAATGATAAACTCTTGGGATGAAGCGTCTAAATTCCGCATGTATGATTACTATTTATGGTTAAATGATGATGTCTCGTTGTACCGAGACGGCTTATCAGAAGCGTTGAGTTCGATGGAGCAAATTGATTCATCAATAATTATCTGTGGCATTACAAAAGATCCTAGAATGGATGCACCTTCTTACGGTGGTAAGGATAAAAATCAGAAGCTATTAGAACCTAACGGTACTTGTCAAGATTTATTGTATCTCAATGGTAATTTTGTTCTTGTACCTAAAAAAATATATAATAAGATTGGAGGTATGGACGGTAGGTTTTGGCATCATGGAGGAGATTATGAATATGGTTTTAGAGCCTTAAAGTCGGGTTTTAAAGTCTGCACTAGTAAAAAATATATTGGTGAATGTGCTCAGCATGATGTTTTTATAAACAGAACTCGGAAGATGGGGGTGTCAATAGGAGGACGAATAAGTGCTTTATACAATTCGCCTTTTGTTTCAAACCCGATTAATACTCTATGGTTAAACATAGAATATCGAAAATTACTAAGAAAAAACATACTAAAAAGCTATGCCCAATTTGTGTTAATTCATATAACTTCGATTTTGTCAGATAAATTTTATTTGTTTTTGCGACGTATTGTGACTGGAAATACTAACGATTTGAAATAATAAACCTATATAAGATGCTTATGTGCTGAATATGAAGTAGCTGCTTGTTGTATAAGTTGTATAAAAGTGTAAAAAATGTGCAATGTTTATATACATCAGATGAAGTTCTGGGTATAATTTATTTTGATTACAGAAGTAGTAACAAATTCGACTATACTTCTTTAGTTGATATTTGTATTGCTATGAGAATACAGCCTTAGAATACAGTAAAATAACATTACAGAATCTATATATCCTATATATAATATATGTTCAAAATGGAAGATGAAAAGAAAGTGCGAATAGTAACGTTTGGGAAAAAGTACCCTCAAATTCGTCTTGTTATGGGGCACCTGAATAGTTGTTTATATAAATGTATTGAGAATTGGTTTAATCCAGTTGTGAAAAGATTAAAAGGATATGAATTTACAATACCATGTTTATTTGATATTTCTAATCGAAACACAATCTATCATTCAATAAATACAATTTTATTTACAAATAGAAAGTGGTTGTGCTCTTTCGAAACAATGCTACCTCGTGGTGGCGATATGATTAATATAAACAATGATTCGAAGTTTTCGATAAATACGTCTTGGTACAAAAAGATGTTGATGCGAACTATTTTACGGGATAATTGTTTGGGAATAGTTGCTTTTTCAAAGTGTAACTATCAGCTTCAATTGTTAGTAAATAGTCAGTTCGAAGACTACGCTGAACAGTTAAATAACAAAACACATTACATACCAGTTCCACAGCCCAAACTGATAGAGCAACTCTCAGAAAAAGAAATTCCTAAAAGAGTAAAGTTTATATTTGTAGGAAGTGATTTTGTAAGAAAAGGAGGATGTGAAATATTATCTGTATTTGATGAGATTTCAGAAGTTAGAAAAGATTTCCAACTTACTTTAATTACTGATGTCAGTAAAACTTGGAATTATGCATTTAAGAAGTGGCCAGATAGTAATGAGTACACTTCAACTATACTTGAAGAAGTAAAAGATAAAGATTGGGTGACAATTGTACAGCGATTGACCCAAGATGAAGTTTATGATTTGTTACGTGATTCTGATGTCGGTTTATTACCTACTTGGGCAGATAGTTATGGATACTCTGTGTTAGAGATGCAGGCTTCAGGTGTGCCAGTAATATCAACATGTGTAAGGGCTCTTGAAGAAACGAACTCAAATGGTTGGGTAATAAAATTACCAATGAATTATACATCAGAGCTAGCATTAACATCAGAAAAGCACAAGGAAGAAATCCGTTATTTATTGCGCAAGCAATTAAAAGAAATAGTACTAAACATACTAGATAACCCTGCCCAAATTCTAGATAAAAGAAAGGCAAGTTATGAATATGTGACTAAAGAGCATAGCATTGAGAATTATAGAGAAAAACTTCAAGAACTATATCGAATTAATTTATGATTAACAACCTGTGTGATTTCAAGAGCTTTGTTCGAGCTGACATGAAAGCTAATGGTATAATTTTGGACGAAAAAAAAATATTATCGTTGTATTTTATTAGGAACGTTCTTTTGAACCCAAGATTAAGATTCCATTTTTATCTTAGAAGTCTTGAGTATGCTACGAATTTAAAAAAGTGGTATAAACCAGCTGTCTATTTCATGTTTAAGAAATTGTCATATAAACTCGGATTTAGTATTCATCCAAATTGTTTTGATTCTGGACTTTGTATATGTCATTATGGAACTTTAGTTGTGAATAAGAAAGCAAGTATTGGTAAAAACTGTAGAATTCATGTCGGTGTAAATATAGGAAATTTCGATGGTGTTCCAGAAATTGGTGATAACGTGTATATTGGACCAGGCGCAAAAATTTTTGGTCCTATAGCTATTGGAGATGGTAGTAAAATAGGAGCAAATGCTGTTGTTTATCATTCATTTCCTAAGAACTCAATTCTTGTTGGTATTCCAGCAATAAACAAGAATGAATAATCATTGATTGTACATTTCGATCATAATAGCATGGATTTTATAAAGTATTTAATAAGAAACTCCGAAGTGTTTGCTTAGAAGTGAGTATGTAATAAAAAATATATTCATGAAATAGAATCGTTTTATGACATGTCACCAGAAGAATTGGAAGCATATTCAAGATGTATTATGATGAAGTCATTCGTCTTCATCAACTGGGCTACAGCAAATCTCGTATTTGCAGTATTTTGCCTCTTAGTTATCCTACCATTTTAAAATGGATTAGTATCTTTGTTGAACCGAGCAACTTAAATTCCGAGCTTATGACAAAGAAGACTGCTAACCAGAGAGGCAAGACATCAATAAATAAAGAGGTTTATTCTACTGATGTTGATAAGTTGAATGCTCTGCTAGAAAGGCTGTCCCTAGTTTTTATGGCAAGTGATTTCGGTATAAGGACCTAAATTCAATCTTATTCCGTTAATGGAAATACAAGGTTAACATGTATTAGTATGTAAACCATAGTCAACTTTATTCCGATTTAGGATAAAAAGAGTCAACCTAAATCAGGAAAAGACAAATGGCAAAATAGAAATAATAAATAGTTCATTCCATGAAGAGAATATTACTTGTTTCGAATAAAGTGATGCATTATAGAATTGAAATTTATAATGCTTTCTTCGATATGTTTAAAGAGAACGAATATGAGTTTCACGTTGCTAGTAATGAGTGGGACAATCAAAACCAAGAATATAAGTTCTTTAAACATGATATACAGTTAAATATTGGTTCTGTAGCTTCCGTCATGAAATCACTCAAACCTGATTATGTGATAAACTTTCTCCATCTTAAAGATCGTTTGCTATTCACTTTAACTGGCTTATGTAAACTTTATGGAATTCCATGCATCTATTGGAATCATGGAGTAAATTTGAAAGATCCAGATAACAAGCTTAAAAATCTTTTTTTTAAAGCTGTTCATACAATTTCAGACAGGATTATTCTATATACCCCTGATCAACTTAAGTATATTTCTAAAAAGAATCAGCAAAAAGTTTACATCGCATACAATACTCTGAATCTAGAATCTGATAGATTTGCTTTTAATGTTCCTGAAATAAAAGATAAACTAGGGCTTTCTAGTGGAAAAAGCGTTGTATTGTATATTTCAAGAATATTACCATATAAAGGCTTAGATATTTTGTTAGATATTTTGTCTGATTCTGAGAATGTTGAGCTTGTTATAGTTGGTTCACCAATTAGTGATATTCAGCTAAAAAAGGTGGAACAAACCTCGCATTATCATTATTTGGGTGAACTTTATGGGGAAGCAGTTGATGAGATTTATGCTATTGGTGATGTGTTTAGTACACCTGGACATATTGGGTTAGCCTTAAATCAAGCTTTTTATTGGGGGGTACCAGTTGCAGTCTTGAATAGAGTGCATGCACCTGAGATCCATTATTTGAAAGAGGGCTTCAATGGCTTTATTTGTGATAATGTTGAAGAACTAAAGTCTAAAATTGAAAATATCAAGTCTTTAGCTGCCACTAAGAAGGAAATATCAAAATTTTATGATGACAATTTGAGTATTAATGAGATGTTTAAAGGCTTCTATGACTGTGTAAAATCATGTGAGAAATAAACTGTTATGCAAGAAATGACTCAAATACAACAGTGTTTTGTTGAATTATTAAGATTGGGATTATGGCAAAATAAACCAAAAAAAAATCAGCGTTATAATTGGGAGGAGACTTTCAAATTGTCAACAGAACAAGCCATATTAGGGCTTATATTGGACGGTATTTATTGTTTACCACAAAGTGTTCGCCCTAATTCAGCTTTGTTGTTACATTGGTTAGCAATTGTTGCAAAAATAGAGCAAGCTAATAAACGTCTTGATGCTCAGGTGGATAAGTACTCGGACTTCTTGGACCGCAGTAAAATACCTTATGTTATTTTAAAAGGGCAGGGTGTTGCACAAAACTATCCTAATCCTGTTCGAAGACAGTGTGGTGATATAGACCTTTTTGTTGGAGAAGAGAATTATGATTACGTAAATAAGTTGTTTAAGTCATTAGGTGCAAAAACTAAAGAAGGTGAAGAGATGATTCGTCATTGTTCTTGGTTCATTGATGGGATTGAAATAGAAGTACACAGATATCCTGCAATCATGGCAACTCCAAGTTACAATCGTCATTTAAAGAAAATGACCACTGACTTTTTTCCTGAAAATATAGATTCTGTTTCTACAAAAGATGCTATTGAAATAAGAGTCCCATCTTTAGAATTTAATGCTTGTTATGTATTAGTTCATGCAATGCATCATGTCTATGATAGAGGGGTAGGATTACGCCAGCTGTTGGATTGGCTAATGTTGATCTACAATAATAATAGGCACATTGATCCTGTAGCTTTAAAACACAATTTACGTAAGCTTGGACTATTTAAAGCTGGAAAAGCGGTTGCGTACATTGGAGTAAGATATCTAGGATTTAAACAACAAGATTTGCCTATTGAAGCTGGGGAAGAAAAGATAGCTCAGATACTTCTTGATGATATCTTCGAGAATGGTAATTTTGGACATTATTCAGCAGTAAATCATAATAGACCAGAGAGTAAATGGGCCGGAAAATGGTATGCGTTTAATCAAAGAACTAAGCGATTATTGTTTTTGAAAGACATAAATCCTCGTGAGGCTGTCTGGTTTAACAAGTATGTAATTGAAAACCTATTTTATAAATTGTCGAATAAACGTAATAATAAAAAATAGATTAATATGGTTGAGTTTTTCAGTTATAGTAGAAGAAAAAAATATTTTCTGTTGGGCTTCGTAATTATTGCAATGGTGATTGTTACTACCTATTTTAAATGTAGAGTTTTACCGTGGGAAGATGAAGTTGCCTTCTTGGATACAGCATTAACTTACCTTAAAACTGGCGAATGGATTGGATATTCTTGGAATGATTGTGGATTGGATTCTAAACACCCTGATTTATTTCCCTTTCAGAATTATCAACCGCTATATCTTTGGTTAACCACTTGTTGGCATTGGCTTTTAGGAACTTCAATTATTTCATTAAGGTTGTTCAATGTTACGATTGTGGGGATCGTTTCTTATTTAATTTCTATATTCTTTGCTAATGAATATACTCTGAGTAAAGTAAATACTATCTTGATTTCTATAGTTAGCTTTCTTACATTTTCTATGTTATTAAGTTTAACAGGAAGGCCAGATGCGTTAAATCTCTTGACTTGTATTTTGTTTTTAAAGTTTCTGTACAACTATATTATTTATGGGCGTAAAGTGATTTTGGTCTCTTTGGCAAGTGCGTTGACAATGTTGGCAGGTATCCCTGCTGCAATTTTGATTTTTCTAGTGACATTATTTCTTATAATTATTTTTTCAGGTTATCGTAAAAAACTTTATAAGGCAGCTTTGTACATGATAGTTGGGTTGTTGGTAGGTGAGTTGATAACATTTGCATACTTTTTTGTAGTTGGATATGAGTGGACTTATTTTGTGTCTTTAATATCTTATTCTGCAACGGTAAAAGCATTAGCAGTTAAAATGTTACCATTAGTAGGTCCTCTTTTAGGCATAGATGTAGATTCATATTTAGCAAGAGCCGCTGATGATGTTGCGGGGCCTTCGTTAATAGAAAGAATTTTCGGTGCATACTCTTTGAATATCGAATACATAATACTGGTTATATTGGCCCTATTTGGAGTTTTATACAACTATATCAATCAAAGAAAATTTAAAGGAGTATGGGTTGTCGTTTTAGCTGCTATTTTTCCATTGTTGATGTCATTTATTGGCAGATACGTGATTTATTATACTTGGATGGGGTGTTTGATTGCATTGCTTGGATTTATCTTTATTTTTAGTCAGATTGTTTCGAAATATAAACCATTAATTCTGTTACTATTGATATCAGTTTTTTTATGTGTTGGTGCTTATGCCAATATAATCAAGACAGATGATAGCGATAGAATTAATGAGCTTTCTCAAGTAGCTCATAATATGAATTTATCAGAAGAAGATGCGATTTGTATTTCATGGGATGCATATTATGCTTTCAAGAAGTATACCAGTAAGACGTATACGTTGGGTAATTATCCTTTTAAATACATACGTGAAGAAATCTCGTATCTTGTAATTCCAACTAACCATATAAATGACAGACACTATATAAGACAAAAGAGAGAATTTGACTCCTATATCAATTTTTTAAACGAGAATAAGACTACTGTTAAAAAGGAAGAAGAGTATTCTTCTGAGCATTATGATGTTTATAGAGTAATAAAATAATATTAAAATGAAGTATGATTATTTGATTGTGGGCTCAGGACTTTATGGTGCCACATTTGCTTATAGAGCAAAAAAAGCTGGTTATAAATGCCTAGTAATTGATAAAAGACCTCATAGAGGTGGAAATGTTTTTTGTGAAGAAACTGAGGGAATTAATGTACATAAATATGGTGCACATATATTTCACACTTCTAATAAAGAGGTGTGGGATTTTGTAAACTCTATTGTACCTTTTAATAGATATACGAATACGCCTGTAGCTAACTATAAAGGGAAGCTGTATAATCTTCCTTTTAATATGAATACTTTCTACGCTTTATGGGGAGTTACAAAGCCTGATGAAGCATTAGAGATTATTGAAAAGCAAAGAAATGAAGCTGGTATTGTTAATCCAAGTAATTTAGAAGAACAGGCTATTTCTTTGGTCGGCAAAGATATTTATGAGATTCTAATTAAGGGGTACACTGAAAAGCAATGGGGACGAAAATGTACCGAACTTCCTGCTTTTATTATTAAAAGATTACCAGTACGTTTTACTTTTGATAATAACTATTTCAATGACTCATATCAAGGGATTCCAATCGGAGGATATAATAAGCTTATTGATGGTTTGTTAGATGGTATTGATGTGAAGTTAGATACTGATTTCTTTGAAAATAGAGAACAGTGGGAAACTGTAGCTTCTAATGTTGTCTTTACAGGAAAAATTGATGAGTTCTATAACTATCAATTTGGAAAACTGGAGTATCGTACAGTAACTTTTGAAGAGGAAGTGCTTAATACAGCAAACTACCAAGGGAATGCTGTTGTCAATTATACAGAGAAAGAGGTGCCTTATACTCGTGTAATTGAACACAAACATTTCGAGTTTGGACAGCAAGAAAAAACAGTAATCTCTAAGGAATATTCTTCAGAATGGAGTGAAGGTAGTGAGCCCTACTATCCAGTTAATAATGACCGTAATTCTGATTTATATAGTAAGTATGAAGCTCTGGCGAAAAAAGAATCTAATGTGATTTTTGGTGGACGATTAGCTGAATATAAATATTATGATATGCATGTGATTATAGAGAAAGTATTGAACATGCCACTTAAAAACAAATAGTAATGATTGCATTAATTCTGAAACAAAAGAATTTGATTCTTTATGCGGTAATTGGAGCTATCAGTGCATCAATTGACTTTGGTGTATATAGCCTTTTAACTCACATACCGCTTGATTATTTGCTCGCAAATGTTGTCAGTGTTCACTGTGGAATACTGTGTAGCTTTATTTTGAATAGAGAATTCAATTTCAAAGTAAAAGATAAAGTTGGCCATCGATTTGTACGTTTTTATCTAATTGGCTTATTGGGGTTAGCTATTAGTTCTGGGTTATTATACTTCACTGTGAACCTGTGCCAAATGGATTCCAAACCAGCAAAGCTAGGAACCATCATTATAGTGGCCTTAATTCAATTTGTACTTAATAAATTTATAACATTTAAACGATGAACAACAGTAAACTTTACATTGTAATGCCTGCATATAATGAGGCTGAAAACATTGAAAAAACGATTCAACAGTGGCATCCTGTAGTTGAAAAACTAGGAGCAGATAGTAAATTAATCATTGCTAATGACGGTAGTAAGGATAATACTATCGACATCATGCGTGGCTTGGTTGAAAAGTACCCTAAACTACTTCCTATGGATAAACCCAATAGTGGTCATGGTGCTACTTTGATGTTTTTGTATAATCGTGCTGTTGATGATGGTGCGGACTATGTGTTTCAGACTGACTCTGATGGTCAAACAGATCCAGAAGAGTTTTGGGAGTTTTGGAATAATAAAGAATCTTATGACTTTCAAATTGGTACACGTGGTTCACGTGAAGATGGTGGACAACGTGTCTTTGTAACTAAAGTTTTGAAGTTCGTTGTATGGATGATGTTTGGTGAAGCCGTTGCTGATGCAAATACTCCTTTTCGTTTGATGAAAGTTGAACGCTTGAAACCTATTTTGGATGTAATTCCAAATGATTTCTTCTTGAGCAATGTTGTGATTAGTACTATTGTTGTTAAATGGAATGAGAAAGTAAATTGGTATCCTATTACTTTTAAACCTCGTCAGGGTGGGGTAAATTCTATTAATTTCAAAAGAATTGTAGGTATTGGTTGGAAGGCTCTTGGTGATTTTAGATCGATAAATAAAAGATTGAAATCAAGATAATCAGATATTATCTTATAACTCTAAGTTATAACTGAGAGTTATAAGATGAATTTTTTATTGCTACAAGTATTTAAACTACATATAATTATATGATTACATTAGTTCTTAAGTACCGTAATTTTCTTTTGTATGGTATCATTGGTGCAATTAGTGCAGGTTTTGATTTTATTGTGTACAGTTTATTGACTTGTATTTCTATTGATATTCTTATATCGAACGTAATAAGTGTGCATTGTGGAATGCTCTGTAGCTTTATATTAAATAGAGAGTTTAATTTTCGAGTAAAAGATAAAGTTGGACATCGTTTTATACGGTTTTATCTTATCGATTTATTAGGTCTTGCTATAAGTACAGGGGCTCTGTATTTAGCAGTAAATCAGTTTAATCTTGATCCCAAATTATCTAAACTTTGTACTATAGGAGTAGTAGCGTGTTTTCAGTTCGTGTTGACTAAGCTGATAATTTTTAAAAGATGAGATGAATTCTAAATAATAAAATCTATAAGATTATATGAATATAGCAATTGTAGGTACAGGCTACGTAGGCCTAGTAAGCGGCACATGCTTTGCCGAAATGGGAAACAACGTGATTTGTGTAGACGTTGACCAAAAAAAGATTGACGGATTGAATAACGGCGTTATTCCAATATACGAACCAGGACTAGAAGAAATGGTGACTCGTAATCACCGAGATGGTCGTCTGAAGTTTACAACAGACTTGGCATCTATCTTGGATGATGTAGAAGTGGTATTTAGTGCCGTAGGTACACCTCCCGATGAGGATGGTAGTGCTGATTTGAAATATGTAATCGAAGTGGCTCGTACTGTCGGTCGTCATATGAACGATTATAAGGTGGTGGTGACTAAGAGTACAGTGCCTGTGGGTACAGCAAAGAAGGTGCGTGCAGCAATTCAAGAAGAATTGGATAAGCGTGGGGTAGATATTACCTTTGATGTGGCTTCTAACCCTGAATTCTTGAAGGAGGGGGACGCTATTGATGACTTTATGAAGCCTGACCGTGTAGTGGTGGGTGTAGAAAGTGAGAAGTCACAAGCATTGATGGAGCAATTATATCGCCCTATGATGTTGAATAACTTCCGTGTGGTCTTTACAGATATTCCATCTGCTGAGATGATCAAGTATGCTGCAAACTCTATGTTGGCTACTCGTATCAGTTTTATGAATGATATTGCCAATCTTTGTGAGCTTGTTGGGGCTGATGTGAATATGGTGCGTAAGGGTATCGGTAGTGATTCTCGTATCGGTTCTAAGTTCTTGTACCCTGGTTGTGGCTATGGTGGCTCTTGCTTTCCTAAGGATGTGAAAGCCTTGATTAAGACTGCTCAGAAAGCAGGATATGGTATGAAGGTGTTGAATGCAGTAGAAGAGGTGAATGAAGATCAGAAGTCTGTATTGTTCAAGAAGTTATATAAGCATTATAATGGTGAGTTGGATGGTAAGACGGTATGTCTTTGGGGCTTGAGCTTTAAGCCTGAAACAGATGATATGCGTGAGGCAACTGCTTTGGTGACTATTCAGAAATTGCTTAAGGCGGGCTGTAAGGTGCAGGTATATGATCCTGTGGCTATGGAAGAATGCCAACGTCGCATTGGCGATGTGGTGACTTATGCTAAGGATATGTATGAAGCAACGCTAAATGCGGATGCTTTATTGTTGGTCACTGAGTGGAAGCAATTCCGTATGCCTTCATGGCCAGTAGTTGCGAAGTCAATGAATGAACATATCATTATTGATGGTCGCAATGTGTATGATGGAAATTATCTTCGTGAAAACGAAGGATTCAAATATGTAGGAATTGGTACTGTATAGGTACCAATTTCCTAAGTAGAAGACAATTAAAATATATTTGCCGCATGACAGATACATTGCTTGGATTTATGAATATACTTGCTTTAGGGCTAAAGCAAACAGAGAGTCATGATGTACTAATAGAGCAGTACGACGCTCTCGCTTGGACACAAATACTCCAATGGGCCAAAGAGCAATCAGTTATAGGACTTGTCGTAGAGGGCATCGCTACGTTGCCAGCCAATCTGCGACCGCCCGAAGAATTGTATCTTCAAGCATGTGCATGGGCCACTAAAATAGAGCAGAGCAACCAGAAGCAAAATAAGCAGGTGGCGCATCTGTTTGACATATTCGGTGAGAAAAACTTGGCGGCTACCTTGATGAAGGGGCAGGGGGTGGCGCTCAACTATCCCAATCCGCTCAGGAGGCAGTGTGGCGATATCGATCTTTATGTGGGGCATGCACGATATGCGGGAACAAATAGGCTGATAGAGTCGCTCGGTGCTGATGAGGAGGGCGACGAGATCATCAAGCATCGGTCGTGGTTCTTGAATGGGATCGAAATCGAGGTGCACAAGGAGATGGGGGTGATGGCTATGCCGTCGCACTACCGACATTTCAACAGGATGCTGAAGGAGTGGTATCCGAGTGCAATCGAGCATATCACGATAGAACAGACGACGATCGGGGTGGCGCCTATCCAGTTTGATGCGGTGTTTTTATTGGTGCATATCTTGGAGCATTTGCTGCGTGAGGGGATCAGCTTGCGTCAGCCTATCGACTGGCTTGTCTTTATGAATAAGCATTTTGAGGAGCTGGACTTGGGGATGATGGAGCGGGATCTGCGTAAAATGGGGCTGCTGCGCTTTGCATCGACATTGCTGACGATCGGGGTGAGGTATATGGGATTTTCTGACTTGGATCATTGTTTCCCATACATGCCGACGGATAAGCAGGTGGAGCTGTTGCTGAATGAGTTTATGGCTTCGGGCAATTTCGGTATGTTGAATAAAAAGTCTAAGAAGATTGATCCTATCACGCGTGGCTTTGTGATTCGCAAGGCGACGTCGCTGGTGAATATTATCAAGAGGTTGTTTCGCTTGTACTCGCTGGCTCGGGGGGAGGCTTCGTGGTTTTTATGGTATACGCTTAAGAATAGTATCTATACACGATATAAATTGATGACGAGAAAAAAGAAATAATTGTAATGCAATACGAAAGCCACTGGATAGTGGAATATAGTGAGTGCCCTCTATCTTCTATATAGGGATAGAGGGCTCATTTTAAAGTGTACTACTTAATACAATTTCTATGGATAGCAGAGAATCCAAGCACGGCACGAGCCGTGTCATTCCTTTTTTGATCTCTCTTGGAGATCTCGTGATAGCCAACGCGCTCTTTGTGCTGTGGGCTGCGTATTGGGATCATACATCGCTGGGGGATGCGTTTGCTGCGCATGACAAGATGCTGGTGGTGTACAATGCGAGTTACTTCTTGAGTGGCATGCACAGAAACTATACGTACAAGATTCGCTTTGGGCGGATATGGACGATGATGCGCATGACGCTGGGGTATCTTATCTGGTGGAGTGCGGTGTTTTTCTTGGTGGCGTTTCTGGTGCTTACGCATACGGGCCGCGATACGGAGCCTATCATTCTGGGGCTGATCGTGGAGGCGGTGGTGATTTTGTTATGGCGTATGTGTGTGCGCATTATGTTGCGCTGTTACCGAGAATACGGGCATAACAACCGTAATATCGTGCTGCTGGGCAATACGCTGAGTGTGCGCCAGCTATACGAGACGACGGATCGCAATCACTTTATGGGGCTAAAGACGATGGGGTACTTCGCTGAGGAGCCGATGGAGGATGAGCCGGAGGGCTTGACTTATCTGGGGGACTTGCAGAGTATGTATCCGTGGTTTGTGGAGCATAAAGTGGAGGTGGATCGTATCTACAGTCATGTGCGTAGTGAGATGTCGGATTTGATCTTGCCGGTGGTGAAGCTGGCGGAGGAGAATTGTATCCATATGTTCTTTATCCCTAGTTTGCATCGCTACTTCAAACGTAGTGTGACGTTTAGTGTGCTGGATGAGGTGCCGCTATTGACGATGCGCAATGAGCCGCTGGACAATGATGTGAACAGGTGGGCGAAGCGTGTCTTTGATGTGCTGTTTGCGCTATTGGTGATTGTGCTGGTATTTCCGTGGTTGCTGCCTATCGTGTGGATAGGTACGATGCTGACTTCGCCGGGGCCGCTGTTCTTTAAGCAGTTGCGCACGGGACTGGATGGTCGGGACTTCTATTGTTATAAGTTCCGCAGTATGAAGGTCAATAAGGATGCGGACACGGTGCAGGCTACCAAGAATGATCCTCGCAAGACGAAGTGGGGCAATTTCCTGAGAAAATCGAATATCGATGAGTTACCGCAGTTCTGGAATGTCCTCAAAGGGGATATGAGTGTGGTGGGTCCTCGTCCTCATATGTTGAAGCATACGGAGGAATACTCGGCGCTGATAGGCAAGTATATGGTGCGCCATCTGGTGAAGCCGGGGGTGACGGGCTATGCGCAGGTGACGGGCTTCCGCGGGGAGACGAAGCTGCTCTCGGATATGGAGGGCCGTGTGGAAAAGGATATCTGGTATATTGAAAACTGGACGCTGCTGCTGGATCTACGTATTATATTCTTAACGGTGTATAATGTGGTGAAGGGGGAAGAGAAGGCGTATTAGCAATGTGCTTATCAAGTATTGATGGCAGTAGAGAATTTTGAAGTTTTCTTTTCTAGTTAAAATAATAGTAAGTATATTTGCAATGATGGAGATGCACGATTATAATGCACCATATGGCTGGCAATAAAATTATAAATGGATTTCATGGCACAAACTTTGACAATGTAGAGTCTATTATAAACAATGGTTTTGTAATGAATACAAGATCAAAGGATTGGCTGGGTATAGGTATCTACTTTTTTGTTGATGGCTTGGGGGATGTGCCTCAAGAACATGCTGCTGAATGGGCGAAGGCTGTTGCGTGGGATAAAATAAAAAAGAGACATACATATGTAAGGTATGCGGTGATACGAGCTTCTATTGACTGTTCCGATAATGAAATTGTTTTGGATATGACAACAAAAGAAGATACGGATTTCTTCAACGAAATACGCAAAAAATATTTAAGACAAGAAACCAACCGAAATAGAATTAGAATAAGTAACCCTAAACCTACAGACAAAGAAAAGCGAAAACAGTGGAGACCGACTAACTTAGATATAACTATACTAAAAATTCTACGGAAGAGATATGGCTATAAAATATGTATCGCGAATATGTTTATAAAGATATCGTCTGAAGAAAGAAGAAATGGTAGTAATACTACTCAAAGTTTTCCAAATTGTACTATATGTGCGGTGTATGATATGAGTAAAATATTGGAAAAAGAGAGTTGTAAAGAAGGTGATATAAAGGAGAACGAATTATGAAGAAATGTGATATACTAAAAGATTTTGAAGAGTTTATGGAGTCTTTATCAGACGATGAATTCTTCGATGTGTTTGAAAAAGAATTTGGAGCTGTGTATGAAGAAATTCCTCAGCTTGAAGGAGAATATAATGTTGATGACACTTTA
This sequence comes from Bacteroidaceae bacterium, assembly GCA_963668535.1. Classification (GTDB taxonomy): domain Bacteria; phylum Bacteroidota; class Bacteroidia; order Bacteroidales; family Bacteroidaceae; genus F22. The sequence continues at coordinate 3,526 of OY764867.1, read as the reverse complement.
GTTAGTAAAGAAGGAGAAATTCAAATTTCAAGACCTATGTATACTATCGAAGTGTTGAAGAGTAATGATATGGGATGCCAGAAAATGCATTTTAATCGCTCAGCAAAAACGTTTACTGAATCGGTTGTTGATGAAAGAAAGAAACTTAGTAATAAGTTTAATGAAGGAGAATACTCTATTCATATGTCTGATAATACAGACCCTAAAGCTGCTTAATTATGAATTTACAATTAGCTAATTGGAGAGTTTATGAATTTCAGATTACTGAAAAAGAAGAAATAGATCCAAATGATGGACAGTTTAATTTGGATTATACAACGTATGCAGGTGACAAAGAAAACGAGTTCTTTGTGAAATTTGAAATGAATATTGTTGATCCAAGATATACCTTTTATTTGGTCATAGCATATAGATTTACAACGGATGAAATGGTGACGGATGAGTTCCTAAAAGGTGAATTTGCGAATCAAAATGCACCTGCAATTGCATTCCCATACGTTAGGGCATATATCTCTAATGTGACGTTGCAGTCTGGATTTCATCCTGTGATTTTACCGTCTGTGAATTTTGTACGTCTGTATAAGAAAAAAATAGCAGAGGAGACAAACTAGTTCGTTTCTCTTTTGTACTAAGATATAGCTCCCCGCTATCTCACACGAGATAGCGGGGAGCTTTTTTTTATTATCAACCATTCCTGCGTTATCAACCACTACTGTATTGTCAACCACTCCGGCCCTTTGGGCCACCTCGCCACTCTTTGGCGAGGACCTGTGCAGGGTGCTAGTGGATATTTTCCTGTGTAGGGTGCTAGTGGATAGCTTATGGCACTGCATAGGTTAAGACCCTGGATAGCTGCTCGCCAAAGAGTGGCGAGCTGGCGCGTAGCGCCTGAGTGGTTGAAGAGTAATAATCGTGGCGATAGCCACACCAGGAGTTATATCTACTACTGTGTTGTTGCGTTATTGTATTGTCAACCACTCCGGCCCTTTGGGCCACCTCGCCACTCTTTGGCGAGGACCTATGCAGGGTGCTTCTGGATATTATCCTGTGAGGGGGCTAGTGGATAGTCGCCACTTGTAATGTGCAAGTAAAAAGCCCCTTATTTGTGTCACGTTAATGCACCACTTTTGTGTCACGTCCTTCCTTGCAGGTTATACATAAATTTAAAATATTGTTTTTCTGTTTTCCATTCTGTAGCTAGTACCAGATAGATTAAGCACCTCACATTGGTAGAGTAATCTATCTAGTAAAGCTGTTGCTAAGACTTCATCTTCAAGGTTCTTAGCCCATTTGTAATGTGTATCTTTGAAGCGCCCTAAATGTGTAACGTAAAAGCGCCACGGTAAGTGTCAAAAAAAGAGGTAATCTTTGTGTGACCAAACCCAAAATACAAATTTATGATTACCTCTCCATCGTTCCCTTCTTGCATAAAGAAGCTCCAGATGTTCGACAAAGTTAGGGAATTGTCTTCAAAAGGCAAAACAAACACGCAAATAGCTTTTGATTTAGGTATCGACCGTCATCGTGTCGGTCGTTATCTTAGTATGAGTCGCAATGAATTTGTGGCCAGTAAAGCTTACAAGCGCAATTATGTTCGTGTGCTTGATAAGTATGAACAAAAGATTTACCAATACATTTACTTACATCCTTTTGTAAGTTCTGCAGAAGTGGGTGATTATATCCGTAAGTACTTCCCAGAGGTAGGTCGTGTGTCGCGTAAAACGGTTTACAACTACACAAAGTACATCCGTGCGAAGTATAGCATAGCGCAAGTTGGCTATGAACAACATCGCATAATGACTCAGCTTGAAGCTACCCCTTATGGTTATCAGGCACAGGTTGATTTTGGTGAACGTCGTGTGCCAGTGGCTGGTAGCAATGGCCATAAGCGCATTTACTTTATGGCTATGGTACTCTCTCGTTCGCGCTATAAGTTTGTGTTTATGAGCGATACTCCGTTCACTACAGAGAAATCGGTTTATGCACACGAACTTGCTTTTGAGTTCTTCGGTGGCGTACCAGAAACGATACTGTATGACCAGGATAAGTGCTTCTTGTATAAAGAGTATTATGGCGACAATCAATTGACCTATAAGTTTAAGCGTTTTGTGGATGATATTGGTTTTAGACCTGAGTTCTGTCATAAGAACGATCCAGAAAGTAAAGGCAAGGTTGAGAATGTGGTGAAGTATGTTAAAGGCAACTTCATGCGTACACAGGAATTTACCACCATAGCGCAGTACAATAAAGAAGCCATTGACTGGCTCAACCGTACAGGAAATCAATTAGAACACTCCGTAACAAAGCTGATACCTGCTCAAGAGTTCTTGCGGGAAATAAAATCACTTAGGCCTTATTACGGGAAGCCTACAGCTCCTAATATAGAGCCAGTGCCGTACAATGTGTCTAAGACCAATGTAATCCATTATAAAGCAAATACATATAGCTTACCTTATGGCACTTACAAACACCCAAGACAGAAATGTTATGTCTTAGTACAGCACAATGAATTGATCGTGTATGCTACTCAAACAGGCAAAGAGTTGACACGCCATACGATATCCTCTAAGCGTGGGCAGTATATCAATAAAGAAGCGCATAAGCGTCCTTTGGATAAGAAAGTGGCACAGCTAGAGGAACAAATCATGACTTATGTGCAGTCGGATGACTTTATGTATAAACTACTTGCCAACCTGAAAATAGAGTTGGGCAACTATTATAAGAGCCACTTAAAGTACTTAATAGCACATCTGAAAAGCTACTCCAAAGAAGACTTGCTACAAGGTGTCAAATGGTGTGTGCTCCACGATGTCGCTTCGGCATATCGTCTACAAGAGGTGGTGTGTACGATGAGTAAGAAATCACCTCAAGAGCTAGATAGTAGTCAAATAAAGCTACTTGGTCAAGCAGACCATCAAGCCATGGCTACGCCAGAGAAATCAACCATAAGTACGTACAATGATATTTTACAGATATGTCCAACTCAGAACAACTAAAAGAGCTCGCTTCCCAGCTTAACTTAGGGAGCATACGCAAGAATGCTGATCATATTATCCACGAAGCACAAATGAAGAAACCCAATTATCTGGAGTTCCTTGAAGGCATCTTGAATAATGAAATACAAACCAGAAAACGACGTGCGTTTGAAAAGCGACTAAAAGCAGCCAACTTGCCTAGAAAGCACGATTTAGACTTGTTTGATGACAGTACTGTTCAAGGCGTGACACAGAAACAACTCACAGAACTCAGACAACTGATATGGATGGAACAGAACTATAATATCATAATCATGGGGCCATCGGGTGTAGGCAAGACATATATCGCCGCTGGATTGGTGTACGAAGCTGTAAAAAGAGGCGATAAAGCTTACTTGCTAACCATGGAAGACCTGCTATCTATTATTAAAATGAGAGAGGTCTCACCAACGGCTATGCGGTCATACAATAAGCTAATTAAAGCAGACTTGGTGGCTATAGATGATATCATGTTGTTACCCATGAAAAAGGAGGAAGCGGTAGGCTTATTT